>CAVSRR010000007.1:0-1696903 GCA_963730465.1 uncultured beta proteobacterium
CTTCTTTCTGCCACTGTGCATCATCCCGCTATGCTGCGCTATCTCGACAACGAGCAGAATGCCGACAGGTCACATCAACGAGAACTACGCGCGCGAACTCATGGAGTTGCATACGCTGGGAATCGGTGGTGGCTACACGCAGACCGATGTGCAGGAACTGGCGCGCGTTCTCACCGGATTGGGTGTCAACGTTTCCGGCAAGCCTCCAAACGTTCGCCGCGAGATGCAGTCGCAATACGTGCATATTGGCCTGTCCGAATCCAATCCCAACCGCCACGACTATGGCGAAAGCAATTCCTGGGGCAAACCGTCAAAGGCCGCGGCTTGGTGAGGTCGACGAGGTCGTCGATCGACTGAGTCGGCAGCCGGCAACGGCGCGGTTCATCAGCCGTAAGTTAGCGCTGTACTTTGTCTCGGATGACCCACCCAAGGCACTGGTGGACCGGATGACCGTTGCGTTCCTGCAAAGTGAAGGCAACATTGCCGTAGTTTTGCGCACGATGATCGAGTCGCCGGAATTTGTCGCATCGTTCGGCAAGAAATTTAAGGACCCCGTGCACTACGTAGTCTCTGCGGTGCGCCTCGCCTACCCGGACAAACCGATTCTCAACGCTGCGCCGATGCTTGGCTGGCTCAATCGCATGGGCGAACCCTTGTACGGCCGGCAAACGCCAGACGGTTACACGATGATGTCCACAGGATGGACAAGCGCAGGACAGATGACCACACGCTTCGAGATCGCCAAGGCCATCGGCAGCGGCAGTGCAGGGCTTTTCAGGACCGAAGGTCCCGATCCCACTGAGCGGCCAGCCTTTCCGCAGCTATGAATGCGCTGTATTACCATCAATCCAACCAGCTCTGAGCACGACGACAAAGCAAGCGCTCGATCAGGCGACGTCTCCGCAGGAATGGAACACGTTTCTGCTCGCATCGCCGGAATTCATGAACCGTTGAACAAGGAAATAGTCATGAATCGTCGCAATGTATTGCAAAGCGCTAGTGGCCGCTCCGTTTGCAGCGACTGCCGGCAAACTTTTTGCGGCGCCCGCGACGCAAGCCAGGTTGTTGATCGTATCCTTCGCGGCGGTTACGATGCCGCGAATCTACTCGTTCCAATCTCGAGTCCGTTCTACTACGCATCGCGACCCAATATCGCGATCCCGCGTCCCAGCACAGAGCTAGAGCAGCGCGCTTCCGCTGGACGCCGACTGGGGACTCCATCCCGCGTTACGCAATACGATCTATCCACTCTATCAGCAAGGCCAGGCGACCTTCGTCCCCTTCGCCGGTACCGAGGATGTTTCCCGCAGTCATTTTCAGACACAGGACAGTATCGAAATGGGACAGGCGCAAAGTGCTCGCGACTTTTCGGCTCGGGTTTTCTTGGACGCTTGGCGACGACGCTCCAGGGCGCTAAACCTATTGCGTGGACCGATCAGCTGCCGCTCATATTCCAAGGTGGCGTGAATAATCCCGAATATGGCGCTCAAGTCGCTGGGCAAGCCGGCGGTAGACGCTCGCCAAAGCGGAATTATCACGGCGATGTATCGCGAGATTCCGCTAGCAGCCACTGTGAGCGAAGGCTTCGGCGTCCGCGAGGAAGTGATTCGTGAAATGTCGAGCGAAATGGACGCGGCTAGCCGGAGTGCGGTTACGGCCAAGGGATTCGAACTGGAAGCGCGGCGAATTGCACGCTTAATGCGCGACAAGTTTAACCTAGGCTTCGTTGACGTGGGAGGCTGGGACACGCACGTCGGCGAAGGTGCGTCCGCAGGTTACCTCGCGGGACGTCTGGAAGAACTCGGCCGTGGGCTGGCGGCATATGCAGACGAACTCGGCGGCGCGTGGCGCGATGCGGTCGTGGTAGTCATCAGTGAATTTGGTCGCACGTTTCGCGAGAACGGGAATCGCGGTGCAGACCACGGCCACGGCACTGTGTATTGGATCCTTGGAGGCAGTGTTCGCGGTGGGCGAATCTCCGGCCGGCAGGCGCGGGTTGAGCAGGCGACCTTGTTTCAGAATCGTGACTACCAAGTGCTAAACGAATACCGTGCATTGCTAGCCGGTCTGTTTGTCCGTATGTACGGACTCAGCGATGCGCAGATCGATACCGTGTTTCCCGCCGCTCGCGGCGTCGATATCGGCGTTGTTTGACTGGCCCCTTGCAGCGAAATGCACTCACAACGGAATCACAATCCGAAACATTCCGGAGCGTAACCGCACAGATCGACCCTAGGCGCGATTTAAATCGTCGGGTTGATACCGGGGGAACCTCCTCGCGGAAATTCGCCGGCACCCGCCGCGATTTAAGCGCGGTATGGGATTGGCAAGCGGTCGTTGGCTGATGCAAGGCTGAGAGGCCGTTTGCACCAAGAGGTATCGCTATGACTATTTCACAAGAAGCACTCAATGCTTTGCCGGAAACCGGCGGCACCGAACAACACTTGCCAGGCGCAACGGCACTCAGGTCGCCGACCGCCGAGGTCTATTGCAAGAAGCGCCGCTTGCGGGGCAACTGCTCACCGAATTTGCTCCAGTGGCTTGATGTCGCGAACCGGTTAGCCGACGTTCACCAAGAATTTCGCGGCGGTGCAGATCGAATTGGCGAACGGGATCTGCGTTAGCGTGCGGCAGCGAAACGGTCTCAATCGATGCGGACCGCATTTGCTGTTGCGACTCACAGAAAGCGAAAGCGCTTGTTCTAACTCTCGCACGCGGCGCCGTTGCGCGCGGCCAAGACGGCAATTCGCGACACGCAAAAAATGGGCGCAGTTGAGTGACGGGTCTTACCCTAGATAGATCCCGAGTGGCGCACGCTATTGCGCGAAACCGTTGACATCATTGACAAATAGAGCTGCGGCGAGCGGCGGAGCGGAATAGAACCCAGAAATCGCGATGAGTTAGTCTCTACTATCGAGATGAATCAATGTGGAATTGGCTCCCCGACCTGGGCTCGAACCAGGGACCTGCGGATTAACAGTCCGTCGCTCTACCAACTGAGCTATCAGGGAACAGCCGCAAATTATAGCGTTTTGGGGTGATGCGGGTCAAACCCGCGGCGGCCGCGAAATCACTCGGGTGGCGGGCTGCGGAGCGTCGGTCGCCGCGACGTGCGGGCGCGGCGAGGCGCAGGTAGTGAAGCATCGACCACAGCGTCAAAATCGCCGCGACCCAGAGCGCAATCGTTCCGAGCAAGACCGTATTGATGCCCGGAATCACGGGCTGATACAGCAGCAAGGCGATGATCGCGGTGATTTGCGCGACCGTCTTCACCTTGCCGATGAACGCCACCGCGACGCTCTTGCTCTTGCCGAGCTGCGCCATCCACTCGCGCAGCGCGGAGATGGCGATTTCGCGACCGATGATGATAATGGCGAGCGACGCATCCGCGCGATCGAGCCAGACAAGGACGATCAACGCGCTGATCACCATCAGCTTGTCGGCGACCGGATCCAGGAACGCGCCGAACGCCGACGTCTGTCCCCACTTCCGCGCGAGGTATCCGTCGGCCCAGTCGGTGATCGCCGCGAGCGCGAACACCGTCATCGCGAGCCAGTTCTTCGCCGGCATCGACAAGGCGGTGGCGGGCAGGTAGTAGACGCCCACGAAAACCGGGATCAGCACGATCCGCAGCCATGTCAGCGCGGTGGGGAGATTGAAGTTCATGAAGACGCGTCGCCGCAAGCGATATTCTACCCTGCGCGGAACTTCGGCTCTCGCGGACTGGTGGTCGTGGATGCTTCAAATGCTGCCGCTGAGAATCAACGACACTGGATTCCCGCTTTCGCGGGAATGACGGCTTGGGGCTGGTGGAGTCGCCCGGTCCTCGACGGCAATGCGACCTGAAGTCCGCGTGCCCCGGTCCTCGCGGCAATGCGACCTCGAAGGTCCGCGTTGCAGCTTAGTGCAGCTGCGCGAAGATGCGCTCGGCGAGTGCGCGGCTGATGCCCGGAACGCGCGCCAGGTCGTCGACGCTCGCCGCCTGCACGCCGCGCAATCCGCCGAAGTGCGCGAGCAGCGCCTTGCGCCGCGTGGCGCCGATGCCGCCGATGTCCTGCAGCGACGACGTGGTGCGCGCCTTGCCCGCGCCGCGCGCGATGTCCCTGGATGGCGAAGCGGTGTGCCTCGTCGCGGATCTGCTGCAGAAGGTGCAGGCCCGGATTGTCGGATGGCAGATGCAGCGGCGCCTCGCGATCGGGAAAGACGATCTCCTCGAGGCCGGGCTTGCGCTCGGGACCCTTGGCGATCCCGATCAGCTTGGTGCTGTGCAGACCCTTGCTCGGCAAGCACCTCGAAGGCGATGCCCACCTGCCCCTTGCCGCCGTCGATGACCAGCAGGTCGGGTACCGGATATTCGCCGGCCACGATGCGCGCCACGCGCCGCGAAAGCGCCTCGCGCATGGCCGCGTAGTCGTCGCCCGCGACTTCGGGCTTGACGTTGAAGCGGCGGTATTCGCTCGTCTGCATCGCCAGCCGATCGAAGATGACACAGCTCGCCACCGCCGCCTCGCCCATGGTGTGGCTGACGTCGAAGCACTCGATCCTTTGCGCCGACGACGGCAGGCCGAGCGTCTCCTGCAGACTCGTCAAGCCGCTCGTCCTGCGTCGCTTTTTGCGCGAGCTTCTGGCCGATCGCAAGACCCGCGTTCTGCACCGCCATCGCCACCCACACGCGGCGCTCGCCGCCGGGGTTGGCGATCAGCGCAACCTTGTGGCCCGACTGCTCGGAGAGCACCTCGGCCAGCACCGGATCCTCGCCACCCTCGGCGGTAATGATGGTCGGAGGCGCGGGCCGATCGAGGTAGTGCTGCACGAGGAAGGCGGGCACCACCTCGTCCAGCGTCGCGCCTTCGGCGTGCTGCGGAAAGAACGTGCGGTCGCCCACGTGGCGGCCACCGCGGATCATCACCAGGTTGACCGCCGTCAGTCCCTGGTCGGCGACGCCGGCGACGACGTCGAGGTCGCCCGCCGTCGCGCTCTCCACGAACTGCCGCGACTGCAGCTGCTGCAGGCGCGTGATCTTGTCGCGGATCGGCGCAGCGCGCTCGAACGCGAGCGCGCGCCGCCGCGGCCTCCATCTGCCTTTGCAGCGTTTCCAGCACTTCGTTGGTCTTGCCCTGCAGGAAGAGCGTCGCGTTGCGGACGTCGTCCTGATAGTCGGCCTCGGAAATCAGTCCGACGCACGGGCCCGTGCAGCGCTGGATCTGATAGAGCATGCACGGGCGCGACCGGTTGGCGAAGACGCTGTTCTCGCAGGTGCGCAGCTGAAACACTTTCTGCAGCAGGGCCATGCCCTCGCGCACCGCGCCCGCGCTGGGGAACGGTCCGAAATAGCGATGCGGCTTGTCGAGGCGTCCGCGGTGGAACCGCAATTGCGGAAACGGATCGCCGCGTCAGACAGATGTACGGGATAGCTCTTGTCGTCGCGGAAGAGGACGTTGTAGCGCGGCTGGTGCGCCTTGATGAGGTTGTTCTCGAGCAGAAGCGCCTCGCCCTCGGAGCGCGTGACCGTCGTTTCCACGTGCGCCACCTGCGCCACCATCATCGCGGTGCGCGGATGATGCTCCGTCTTCTGGAAGTAGCTCGACACGCGCTTCTTGAGATCGCGCGCCTTGCCGACGTAGAGCGTGCGCGCCGTCCTTGTCGAGCATGCGATAGACGCCGGCGCGGTTGGGCAGCGACTTCAGGAGCTCGCGCGCGTCGAACGCTTCTTCCTTATTGGATTCGGACTTCGAGCTCATGGCATCTACGCGCGGGCCGCTGCCTGCGCGGCCGGCGCGCCGCCGAGGTGACGCGAGATCGACGCGAACACGCTTTCGAACATTTCTGTCGTCAATCGCCGCGTATTGGTGTTGTAGCGGCTGCAATGATAGCTGTCGAACAGGCGCGCTCCCCGCTTGAGCTCATGGTTGCCGCCATGCGTAAACGGACGATCGCGTCCCGCCAGGTCGAGCGCGCGCAGCGTGGCGTCGTGCGCGATGCGTCCCAGAGCAAGGACGGCGGCGCCGTCGGGGAGAGAAGCCAACTCCGCCGCGAGATAAGCGTTGCAGTTGCGGATCTCCTCCGGCAGAGGCTTGTTGCCCGGAGGAAGGCATTTGACCGCATTGGTTATCCGCGCGCCGATCAGCTTCAACCCGTCGTCGGCGCCCGACGATGTGGCGCGGGTCGAGAATCCGAATTTGAATAGCGTCGCATAGAGCAGGATGCCCGCGTAGTCGCCGGTGAACGGCCGGCCGCTCGCGTTCGCGCCGTGCATGCCGGGTGCCAGGCCGACGATGACCAGGCGCGCGAGCGGATCTCCGAACGGCGGTACCGGCTTGCAGAAGTATCCCGGATACTCTTCATGAACCTGGTCGAGAAAAGCCGCCAGCCGCGGGCAGCGCCGGCAGTCGATGTCGTACCGGGACCGGGCCGCCGTTGCGGCGGAAGCATCGCGTCGAGACAGTGGACTCATGTAGAATGGCGCGCTGTCTGGTCGCGCGCGGTTGCATGCAGCTCACGCCGTTGCGTGAGACGTCGCACTTGAGTTCGTTTGCGATCGAACGCGGCTTCGAAACGCCATCCTTCGCGCTGGCCCGCATCCAATAACAATGAATTTTAGCACGCGATCCGCGGCGCATTTTCCCTCCCATCGATGCTTCCACCCGAATCCCGACTCGAAGTTCGATCGCGCCTGCCGCGCGCGAGCTCGACCAAGCCGCCGCTCCTTTTCGTTCACGGGGGCTACTGCGACGCGTGGTGCTGGGAGCCCTATTTCCTGCCGTGGTTCGCCGCGCAGGGCTTCCCCTCGTACGCGCTGAGCCTGCGCGGTCACGGCGAGAGCGGCGGCCGGGAGTCGCTTTTCGTCGCGGGCCTCGACGACTATGTCGCCGACGTCGAGCACGTCGCCGCGACGCTGCCGTCGCCGCCGGTGCTCATCGGTCATTCGATGGGAGCGGCCGTCGTCGAGCGGCTGCTGACCACGCGGCCTATTCGCGCCGCCGCACTCATGGCGCCCGTGCCACCCGGCGGAATCGGCCCGGTCGCGAGCCGGCTGATGGCGTGGCAGCCCGAGTATCTGGTCAACATGCAACGGCTCGACGCGCCGCACCTGTCCGGCGACGTGATGGCGGCGCTGCGTCCGATGTACTTCAGCGACAGCACCGATCCGCGGATCATGCTCGAGGCCACTGCGCATTTCACGGTGGAATCGCCGCGCGCCCTGCTCGACCTGATGGTGCGGCTGCACGGAGGAAGGCCCGTTGCGCCGGCGCGGCTGTTCGTGCTCGGGTCGCATGAGGACAGGATTTCCACGCCCAACGACGTCAACGCGACCGCATCGCTCTATGGCGTCACGCCGACTATCGTGCGCGGGCTTGCGCACATGATGATGCTCGAGCGCGAGTGGGAAGCCGCAGCGCGGCCTATTCTCGAGTGGCTCGAGCGCGACGTCGTCGCTCCGGCTACCGCCGCGCGCGGGAGCCGCTCCGCCTCGCGGGCTTAGCGCGCTTCAGGATCGAGATCAGTCGCCCGTTAGGCGCATTGCGCGAGCGCTAGTCGCGCTTCTTGGTGTATTCCACGAATTCCGACGGCGGCAGCGCGGGGCTCGCCCAGTATCCCTGGTAGCAGTCGCAGCCCCGGACATCCAGAAAATCGAGCTGGGCGCGCGTGCCCACGCCTTCGGCGACGACGCGCAAGCCCAGTCCGCGCGCGAGCGCGATGATCGCCTCGGTGATGGCCGCGTCGCCGGGGTCGGTCTCGAGGTCGGCGATGAACGAGATGTCGACCTTGAGCGTGTCGATCGGGAAGTGCTTGAGGTGAGTCAGGCTCGAATAGCCGGTGCCGAAGTCATCGATCGCGACCGAGAAGCCTTCCTGGCGCAATTGCTCGAGCACTTTGCGAATCGAGTCGAGATCGTGCAGAAGGCTCGACTCGGTCACCTCGAGCTCGATCCACGACGGCTCGCAGCCCGCCGTGCGCACGATCTCCAGAATCCGCTGCGCGAGGTCGTCACGGTAGAACTGGCGCCCCGAAAGATTCACCGACACCATGAGCTGCAGGCCTGCCTTGCGCCACTCCACGCATTGCTCGGCCGCAGTCTTCAAAACCCAGTCGCCGAGCACGTGGATCAGCCCCGACTCCTCGGCAAGCGGAATGAACACCGTCGGAGCGACCTGGCCGTGCTCCGGATCGTTCCAGCGCAGCAGCGCCTCGGCGCCGATGATGGTGCGGTCGGTGATGCGGATGACCGGCTGATAATTCAACGTGAGGGCATTGTCCTTGACCGCAACGCGCAGGGCCTTTTCGAGCGTGTGCTGATTGAGCCGCAGCTCGGCGAGGTCGGCATCGAAGAACTGATAGGTGTTGCGGCCGAGCTCCTTCGATCGGTACATCGCGACGTCGGCGTGCTTGAGCAGCCCTTCCGGATCGTCGCTGTCGTCCGGGTAGACCGCGATGCCGATCGAGGAGGTCACATAGATATCGTGCTCCTCGATCTCGAACGGCTGCGCGATCGCTTCCTGGAGCTTTTGCGCGACGCGGTTGAGCACGGCCGGATCCTCGAAATCCTCGACGATGACCATGAACTCGTCGCCGCCGAGGCGCGCCAGCAGATCGGTCTCGCGCAAGGCGCTCGAGAGCGCGCGCGTGACGTGCTTCAGGAGCTCGTCGCCGATGCGATGGCCGAGCGTGTCGTTGACGTTCTTGAATCGGTCGAGGTCGATGAACAGCACACCGACGCGACGGTTGCTGCGCTTGGCCAGCGCGATCGCTTGCGTCAGCCTCTCCTGCAGCAGCAGTCGATTCGGCAGACCGGTCAGCGCGTCGCGCGTCGCCAGGTATTGGAGGCGCTCTTCCGCCTGGATGCGCGAGGAAACGTCCTGCACGAAGGACAGGATGGACACGATGCGTCCCTGCTCGTCGAGCAGGCACGAGTGATACCACTCGCACCAGATCGTCTCGCCGTCCTTGCGATAGTTGCGATTGAGGACGGTCGCGCGCGGCTGGTCGCCCGCCATCAGCTTGTTCATCAGCTCGACGACCTGCTCGCGGTCGGTCTCGTGCGTGAGCTGGCTGCCACTGATGGAAAGGCCGTGCACCTCGTCGGCACGCCAGCCGAAGATGTTCTCCGCCTGCGGCGACCAGCGGATGAGACGAAAGTCGGGGTCCCATTCCAGCACCGCCAGCGGCGTGTTGTTGATGTGCGAGGAAAGCATCCAATTGGCGCGGTTCAGCGCTTCCTCGTTGCGCTTCTGGTCGTGGATGTCGGTGTGCGCCGCGTAGATGCCGATGACGTTGCCCTCGGCGTCGCGGTTCGGTGCGAGGTGCATCGATTCCCATCGCTGCTCGCCGTTGGGCTGCACCAGGAGCTGCTCGGTGGAGATGGTCTCGCCGGCGAGCACTTGCGCCAGAAGCGGTTGCAACTGGCGCGCCCGCGCGTCGCCCAGCACTTCCGCCACCGGCCGGCCCGTGAGGTCCTTGCGGTTTTCCGACAGCCACTCCTCGTTGTGGCGGTTGAGGAAACGATAGCGGTATTCGCGATCGATGTAGGCGACTCGCGCCGGGACGTTGTCCATGATCAGGCGCAGCTCGGCTTCGCTGGCGCGCAACGCTTCCTGCGCCTGCTTCAGCCCATGGATGTCGTTCATCAGCACGAACGCGCCGTGCACTTCGCCCGCGGGCGTCGCGTCCGGCACCACGCGGATGGTCATCCATCGTTTGGCGCCGCCCGCACCTGGAACGAGGCGATCGAACGAAGTCGACTCGCCGTGCAGCGCGCGCGACAGCATCGCCTGCGCGCTGGCGTAGATGCCGTGGCCGACCACGTCGCGCAGGCGCAGCGTTCCGACTTGCTCGGCGGAAAGGCCGAAGTACTGGAGAAATGGCTTGTTGACGTACTGGCAGCGCTCGTCGCGATCGAGATACGCCACCGGCGCGGGGACGCCGTCCATGATCGCCCGCAGCTGCGACTCCCGCGCGGCGAGTGCGTTCTGCGCCTGCTGCAGGTCGGTGATGTCGTGGCCGACGATGTAGTAGCCCTTGATGGTCCCGTCGAAATTCATGTCGGGGACGATGCTGTTGCGCAGCCACCGCTGGCGGCCGTGCACGTCGACGTTCTCGCGCTCGTAGGTGACGCTCTCGCCCTTCGCGGCGCGCTCGACATAAGGCTGCTGCAGCTCGAAGACCTCGGGGCCCAGCACCTGCTTGACCGACTTGCCGATCACTTCCTCGCGCGGGATGCCGACGATGCGCAGGAACGCGTCGTTGACGAAGGTGTAGTTGCCCTCCATGTCGACATAGACGACCGGCTCCGGAATGTTGTCCGTGAACAGGCGCAGCTGCTCCTCGCGCGTCGCGAGAGCCTGCTCGGTGAGCTTCAGGTCGTGAATGTCGTATTCGGTGCAATACAGTCCGCGGACCTTGCCGGTCGCGTCGAGGTCGGGCGCAATGCGGCCGTGCATCCAGCGGCGGTGCCCCTCTGCGCTCGCGCCGACGCGCTCGTATTCGACGTTCTCGCCGTCCAGGGCACGCTTGATGATGGGCCGCAGGAAGGAGTTGACGTCGTGCGGCATGACCTCATACGGCGTCTTGCCGTAGATCTGATCCTGAGGCTTGCACACCCAGTTCGCGAAAGCCTGGTTGACGAAGGTGTACTTCAGTCGCTTGTCGAGATAGGCGATCGGCCCCGGTATGTTGTCCGCGAACAGGCGCAGCTGCGCCTCCTGCGCCTTCAGCGCCTCGCGGATGCGGACGTCGTCCTCGATGTCGTTGATGACCACGAAGGCGCCGCCGGTCTTGCCGCCGGGCTCGCGATCGGGGAACAGCGTGATTCGCACCCAGCGAAGCTCGCCGGACGACGAGCGCTCGCGCCGGTCGTAGCTCACCGTCGCTCCGGCGAACGCGCGCTCCATGTAGCCCTGCATCTCCGCCAGCGCGTCGGGCGCGACGAAGTTCTTGAGCGGCTGGCCAAGGAGATCGTCGACCGGACCGCCGATGTACTTGCCGTAGGGCTTGTTGGCGAAGCGCAGCCTCAGCGCGCGATCGAAATAGAAGATCGGCAGGCCGACGCTGTCGGTGACGATGCGCAGGCGGTGCTCGCGCTCTCCGGCCTCGAGCTCGAGGCGCTTGATCGTGTCGACGTCGGTATAGGTGGCGAGCACGCCACGCACGTCGCCGCGTTGACCGCGGTCTGGGTAATAGTCGACGCGGATCCAGAAGGCATTGCGCTTGACCGAGGAAAGCTGGCGCTCGAAGCTGACGCGCTCGCCGGCCAGCGCGGCTTCGAGATACGCGTGATAAAGCTGGTAGAGCTCGCGGCCGTCGACTTCGACGACCTCGCGGCCGATGACGTCGGCCTGGTTGCGGCCGCTCCAGTCCAGGAATGCGCGATTTACGAAGCGATAGCGCTGATAGGCGTCGATGTAGCAGACCGGCAGGCCGAGGGCGTTCAGCTTGCGCTGGGACAGCGCCAGCAGGGATTCCCGTTCGATCCCCTCACCCACCGTCTGCAGCGTCGGGTGATCGAGCCTGGTCAATGATCGTGTAAGCGCCATGGAACGGTCGCGCCGGCGTCTCCCTTTTTGGCCTCTTAGGGCAGGGAAAACAGCCGGCAATCGCAGTCTATGTGTCTAAACGGGGAGTTACAAGCAAAGAACCTGCCATCGGCCATAGTAGCCGCCACGCCCGTGGCCGCGGGCCTTTCGGCGCGCTTTTCGGGGGCTTCGACGCTGTGCAGCACTACAATTCCGTCACAAAATCACCCCGGGCGGCACACTGAGGTGTCCGGCCACCGATCTGTCCGCACGGTCCGCGCAGCATCCTTACCGACCCTGGAATGTGCGGGCCTCTGGACGCGCCCGCGCAGCCTCGAAGACCCGGATCTCGGGCATTTCGGGCTCACCATCCTTGCTGCCCAGTTGCCGGCGCCCGCGTGCGCAAAGCGGACAGCGACCAAAAAAAGTGGCAGGCGAAATGCCTGCCACGAGACCGCTGCGGGCGCCGCGAGACGCTATGCTGCGGAGCGCCGCGAGAACGTGCGCTTAGTGCCTCCAGCCGCCTTCGTCGAAGTGCCAGCGCCCGTTCACCTGCGCCCATGACGCCGGCGCGTAGTGATAGCCGTGGCGCGCGTGCACGTAACGTCCATTTACCCAGACATGATGATGGCCATTCCATCGCCAGTATCCAGGTGCCCAGACGTATCCGACCCGCGCGGCCGGAATGACTTCGACTCGAGGTGGCGGAGGCGCGACACCGATGTCCACATAGACGGCCGCATCGCTTGCGAGCGGTATCGAGATCGCTCCAAGACCGAGTGCTGCAACAACAATTCGATTGCGCAATGACATGTCGATTCTCCCAAGTCTGTTGTTAGGGTGGCCGCCGATTTGCGGCGCCGACAATCCACTAACGTGCGAGATCACGCGACTGTTGACAGGCTTGCGTACCGCGATAGTTCTGCGGCGGCACGAATGCGAAATGACTTGTAGGAATGGTTCCGACAAGACCCGATATGCGCCCTTTGAAATTGTCGACGACAATCCAACGAGCGTGCTTCGACGGACGCGCGCTGAACGCGCGCGAGGCGATTGTGGCGGTCTAAGCCACCACCAGGATGTGCACTCGAAACGGTCCGTGCGCGCCGAGCACAATGGTCTGCTCGATGTCGCCGGTGCGCGACGGCCCCGAGATCAGATTGATCGCGCGCGGTACCCGGCCACGCTCCTCGCGGATCAGCGCGAAGGCGTCTTCCATGGTGTCGACGATGCGATTCGCCGGCACGATCGCGACATGCGTTTCCGGCAGCAGTGTCGTCGCGGTGGGTGCATCGGCGCCCGTCGCGATGACCAGCGTCCCCGTCTCGGCGATCGCGCAAAATACGCCGGTGATGCCGAGCAGGTCGTCGCCGACGGTCGGCCGCGACCTCAATCGACAGTCCGGCGTCGCCCAATCGAGGTCGGCGAATGCCGGCCAGCACACGCCACGATGCAACGCTGCGCCGGTGCGCGGCGGAACGAGCTCGAGCGCGTCGAGATATGTCGCGACAGCGCCTGGAATGTCGCTGCGATCAGCGATTCGAGCGACGGTGCTTTCCATGTCGCCCGCGCGCTTGATGAAACGCGCGACGCGATCCGTGCCGAACGCCGGCGCGGGTCCGCGGGCGTGCGCGTCGATGTAGTCTTGCGCCTCGCGCACGTCGACCGGGTCGGCGCGCGCCTTGCCGAGCGCCTGGCGCACGCGGCCCAGCACCCTGTCGCGCGCGCTCGTCACCGTGCGTTGGCGCGCATGAATGCGTCGATGCGCTCGACGCCGGCGCGGATCATCGCAGGCGATGCGGCGTACGAGAAACGGATGTGCTGGCCGTCGCCTGGAACGCGCCGCCCGAAATGGATGTCGGCAAGGACCGCCACGCCCGCCTCGTTCAGGAGACGCTTGCGCAACTCCTCCGAGTCCGCGCATCCGCTTTGCTTGCAAGCTTCGGTGACGTTGGGCCACGCATAGAACGCGCCGCCGGGAGTCTTGCAGGTAAAGCCGGGCAGGCGGTTCAACAGTCCCACGATCAGGTCGCGGCGCTCGAGAAACGATGCGCGCATGGCATCGGCCGCGTCTTGCGGGCCATTGATTGCTTCCACGGCGGCCCACTGGCTGATCTGGGACGCGCACGAGTCGGTATTGGTGATCCAGCGCGTGAACACCGGTGCAAGCGCGCGGTTGGCGACGAACCCGATGCGCCATCCTGTCATCGCCCAGGTCTTGGACGCGCCGTCGGAAATGATCGTGCGCGCGAGCATCCCGGGAAGCTGCGCGAGCGACGCGAATTCGCCGTCATAGGTCAGGCGTGAATAGATCTCGTCGGCGAAGACCCAGATCTGCGGGTGCCGCCGCAGGATCTCGGCGATCGCCTCCAGGTCGGCGCGCTTGAGAATCCCGCCGGTCGGATTGTGCGGCGTGTTGAGGATCAGGAGCTTCGTTTGCGGCGTGATCGACGCCTCGAGCTCGTTCGGATCGAACGCGAAATCGCGCGATTCCTTGAGATAGATCGGCACCGGAACCGCGCCGTTGGCGACGATCTGCGATTCGTAGATGGGGAATCCGGGCACCGGGTAGATCACTTCGTCGTTGGCGCCGAAATCGGTGACCGAGGCGATCGTATAGGCGATGAAAGGCTTCGCGCCCGCGCCGACGACGACGTCATCGGGGGCGATGTCTAGTCCGCGGCGCGCTCCCATGTCGCGCGCGGCGGCGGATCGAAGCTCGTCGATGCCGGCCGAGGGCGTGTAGCCGTGCTTGCCGCCGCGTATCGCCGCAACGCCCGCATCCTGGATGTTGGGAGGCGTCGGAAAATCCGGCTGCCCGATGCAGAACGAGACGATGTCCTTCCCCTTCCGCACGAGAGCGTTGACCTCGGCGAGGACCACAAAGGCGTTCTCCGTTCCGAGGCTCTCGCCGCGGCGGCTCAGCTTGAGCGCGGTGTTCGGCGGATCGAGTGGCGCGTTCATCGCTCGCCTCCCTGTTTCTTTCGCTCAGCGGCAAGCTCACGAAATGTTCTTCCGGTCGGCGCCGGCATGTCGCGGGCATCGGTCCAGCCGCGCCCCAATGGGAGGCGGTGAATCAGGCGCTCGCTTCCTCCCATCCATTTCAGCATCCGCACGCCGATGCGCGTCGTCAATGCGAACAACGACGGGCCGCGAGGCGAGCCACGACCACGCGCGCAGCCCTGCCCGCTCGTGCCACGGGCGCATGCCGCCTTCGAACTGCTGCTCGCGCAGCTTGCGCAGGAGGTCGGGCAAGCGGAATCTTGACCGGGCAGACGACGCCGCACTGATTGCACAGCGTCGACGCCTGTGGCAGATCGAGCGCGTTCTCGATGCCGATGTACGCGGGCGTCAGGATCGATCCGATCGGGCCCGGGTAGACCCACCCATACGAGTGGCCGCCGATATTCTGATAGACCGGGCAGTGATTCATGCAGGCGCCGCAACGGATGCAGCGCAGCGCATCGCGCAGCTCACCGGCGAGCACACCGCTGCGCCCCGCGTCGACCAGGATGAAGTACATGTGCTCCGCGCCGTTGAACTCGCCCTCGCCTTTGACGCCGGTGAGAATGTCCATGTAGTTGGAAATCGACTGGCCCGTCGCCGACCGCGGCAGCAGACGCATCAGGGTTGCGACGTCTTCGAGCGTCGGAACGATCTTCTCGATGCCCGAGATCGCGACATGCACCTTCGGTAAAGTCGTCGTCAGGGTCGCGTTGCCCTCGTTGGTCACCAGCACGACCGAACCCGTCTCGGCGACGAAGAAATTGCCGCCCGAGATGCCCATGTCCGCAGTCAGGTAGTGCGTCCGCAGCACGCCGCGCGCCTCGAGGCAAAGCTCGGCGATGTCGCTCTTGCGCCCGGTGCCGTGCACCTTCGCGAACAGGTCGGATACTTCTTCCTTGCTCTTGTGCAGCGCCGGTCCGATGATGTGCGACGGCGGCTCGTAGTCGTTGATCTGGAGGATGTACTCGCCCAGGTCCGTCTCGACGACCTCGCCGCCGGCCGCCTCGATGGCCCGATCCAGCGCCGACTCCTCGCTGACCATCGACTTCGATTTGATCGTCTTGCGCACTCCGTGGCGCTTGGCGATGTCGAGCACGTGGCGATTGACGTCGTCCGGCGTTTCCGCCCAGAGCACGGTCGCGCCGCGCGCGGTCGCGTTTTGCTCGAAGAGCTCGAGCCAGACGTCGAGTCGCTCCAGCGCGCGCTGGCGAATGACGCGCGCCGCCTCGCGCGTTGCCTCGACGTCGTCGAGCTCGACCAGGGATTCGCGACGCTTGGCGACGAACTTGCCCTTGATCTTCTGCAGGTTGCCCTGAAGCTGGGCGTTGCCCATGTTGTCATGGGCGCGCTCCTTGAAGTGCATCGACGCGATTTGCATTGCCGTCCTTGTGCGCGTTAAGGCGAGTCGCCGGCCAGGATCTCGGCGACGTGCAGCACCCGCGTCGTCATGTCGCCCCGCCGGCGCAGCCTGCCTTCGATATTGAGCATGCAGCCGAGATCGCCCATCACCACCGCGTCCGCCTTCGACTGCGCGATGAACTCACACTTGTTGTCCGCGAGCCTCGAGGAGATCTCGCCGTACTTGATCGAGAACGTTCCGCCGAAGCCGCAGCAGGTCTCGCATTCGGCCATCTCCTCTAAGCGTCACGCCGGGCATGCCTGCGAGCAGCTTGCGGGGCTGAGCCTTGACGTCCATTTCCCGCAGTCCGGCGCAGGAATCGTGATAGGTGACGGTGCCCTTGAACTGTCCGGGCACCGACTGGAGCTTGAGGACGTTGACCAGGAAATCGGTCAACTCGCGCGTCTTGGCGCCAAGCGCGTTCGAGCGCGCGAGCATCACGGGGTCGTCGCGGAAAAGGTCCGCGTAGTGCGTCTTGATCATGCCCGAGCACGAGCCCGATGGCGCGACCAGGTAGTCGCAAGCTTCGAATTCCACGACAAGCTTGCTCGCAAGCGCGATCGCGCCCTTTCGGTCCCCCGAGTTGTAGCCGGGCTGGCCGCAGCACGTCTGGCTTTCGGGAACGAGGACTTCCGCGCCGCCCGCCTCGAGCAGCTTGATCGCGGCAAAGCCGATCGACGGACGCATCAGGTCGACCAGGCAAGTGACGAAGAAGCCGACGCGCATGACCGTCAGTCGGGGAGGGTCAGTACGAGCGCGTCAGCGCGAGCACGCACATGCCCATGATCTGCTGCGGAAAGATTCCGAACAGCAGCAGCGACAAGTCCATTGAGCGACAGCAGCACGCGGGTGTCGGCGCGCGCCTCGAGCGGCGCCTTGTCGACGGGCTCGTCGAAATACATGAGCTTGACGATGCGCAGGTAGTAGAACGCGCCGATCAGCGATGCCATCACCGCCACCACCGCAAGCCACACAAGGCCGACGTCGACGGCAGCCTCGATGACCGAGAACTTGGCGTAGAAGCCGATGGTCGGCGGCACGCCGGCGAGCGAGAACATCGTCAGCAGCATGAGGAATGCGTACCACGGGCTGCGCTGATTCAGGCCCTTGAAGTCGTCGAGCGTATCCGCCTCGAAGCCGGCGCGCGACAACAGCATCACCATGCCGAGCGCCACCAGGCTGGTCATGACATAGGTGACGATGTAGAACATCGCCGCGCTGTAGCCGTTGACGTTGGCCGCGAGAAAGCCCATGAGCATGAAGCCCATGTTGGCGATGGCGGAGTACGCGAGCATGCGCTTGATGTTCGATTGCGAGATCGCGATCACGTTGCCGACGATCATCGACAGCAGCGACAGGACGAGCAGCATGCCCTGCCAGTCGAAGGCAACCGCGGCCAGCGAGCCGACCAGAATGCGGGTCATGAACGCGAACGCGGCGTACTCGGGCGCGGTGCCGATGAACAGGGTGATCGCCGTCGGCGCTCCCTGGTACACATCGGGCACCCACATGTGGTATGGGACCGCGCCGAGCTTGAAAGCGATCGCCGAGACGACGAAGACAACGCCGAAAATGAGGATCGTGTGATTGGCCTTGCCGCTGAAGATGATCGCCGTGACGCGGTCGATCTCCAGCGTGCCGGTGGCGCCGTAGATCATCGAGATGCCGTAGAGCAGCAGCCCCGACGCGAGCGCGCCCAGCACGAAGTACTTCATCGCGGCTTCGACCGCGGCGCTGGACTCGCGATGCAGCGCCACCATCGCATACAGCGACAGCGACATGAGCTCGAGCCCGAGATAGATCGTCAGGAAGTGGTTCGCCGAGATCATCACCATCATGCCGAGCAGCGCGAACATCGCCAGCACGAAGGTCTCGCCGCGGAACAGTCCGCGCGCCGCGAGATAGGTGCGCGAATACGCGAGCATCAGCATCACGGTGAGACACGATAGGAAATTGAGAAGATCGCCGAAGGCATCGGCCACGAGCATGTTGCCGAACGTGCGTACCGGCGTCTTGTGGAACACGTAGAACGTCGCCAGCGCGGTTGCCGCGATGGAGATCTGCGACAGCCAGTACGAGACGTGGCGCCGCGGCGCCGGGACGAAGAGATCGACGAGCAGCACGGCGCACGCCGCGATCAGGAGCACGATCTCAGGCAGCGCCGGGAGATAGTCGAAGGCGGCGGTCGGGACGGTCGGCATCACAGCTTGCTCTTGGCGACGTGGGAGACGAGCTCGGTGACCGACGCGTGCATCACATCGGTAAACGGCTTCGGGTACAGGCCGAGCGCGAAAACGGCGACGACCAGCGTTGCGAGCATCCAGAACTCGCGGCGCGAAACGTCCCGTAACGCGGCAACACGGTCATTGGCGACCGCGCCGAACCAGACGCGCTTGTACATCCAGAGCGTGTACGCCGCACCGAGGATCATGATCGTCGCGGCGAGGAAGCCCAGCCAGAAATTGACCTTGATCGAGGCGAGGATGACCATGAACTCGCCGACGAAGCCGCTGGTGCCCGGAAGGCCCGAGTTGGCCATGGCGAAGAACAGCGCCAGCGCCGCGAACGTGGGCATGGTGTTCGCCACCCCTCCGTAGTCGGAGATCAGGCGGCTATGCATGCGGTCGTACAGCACGCCGACGCAGAGAAACATCGCCGCGGAGACGAACCCGTGCGAGATCATCTGCGTGAGTCCGCCCTCGATGCCCATCTCGCTGAACAGGAAAAACCCGAGCGTGACGAAACCCATGTGCGAAATGGACGAATAGGCGATCAGTTTTTTCATGTCGGCCTGCACCAGCGCGACGAATCCGATGTAGACGATCGCGATCAGCGACAGCGTGATCACGAATCCGGCGAGATAGCGGCTCGCGTCCGGGACGATGGGCAGGATGAAGCGCACGAAGCCGTAGCCTCCCACCTTGAGCGTGATCGCCGCCAGCACCACCGAGCCTCCGGTCGGCGCCTCGACGTGCGCATCGGGCAGCCAGGTATGCACCGGCCACATCGGGACCTTGACCGCGAAAGCGGCGAAGAATGCGACGAAGAGCAGCACCTGCGTCTTGAGCGACAGCGGCAGCTGGTACCACTCGAGGATGGAGAAGCTTCCGCCGCTGACCGAGTACAGATAGATCAGCGCCACCAGCATCAGCACCGAGCCCAGGAAGGTGTAGAGGAAGAACTTGATCGCGGCGTAGACCCGGTTCGGGCCGCCCCAGACGCCGATGATCAGGTACATCGGGATCAGCATCGCCTCGAAGAAGACGTAAAAGAGCACGCCGTCGAGCGCCGAGAAGACGCCGTTGATGAGCCCGGACATGATCAAAAAGGCCGCCATGTACTGGGCGACCTTCTTTTCGATGACGACCCAGCCTGCCCAGACGACCAGCACGGTGATGAAGCTGTTCAGCAGCACGAGCAACACCGAGATGCCGTCGACGCCGAGCAGGTAATTCACGCTGAAGCGCGGGATCCACTCCTTGACCTCGATGAACTGCATCTCGGGCGTGCCTAGCGAGAAATGCGTATACAGCGGAATCGTGACGGCAAAGCCCGCGATCGATCCGACCAGCGCCAGCCATCGCGCAGCCGCGGCATCGCGGTCGCGATGGACGGCCAGCACCAGCAAGCCGGAGACAATCGGCACCCAGATCGAAAGACTGAGATAGGGCAGCATGCCTCGGCCCGATCCGGCTACCGCGCGACCCACCACGTCAACAGCGCGAACACGCCGATGATCATGGTGAATGCGTAATGGTAGACATAGCCCGATTGAACCTTGCGCAGCAATGCCGACGTCGCTCCCACGAGCCGTGCGCTGCCGTTGACGAAGAAGCCGTCGATGATCATCCGGTCGCCGATCGATGAAAACAGGTCACCGATGCGGCGGAATCCGCCCGCGAAAAACCAGTCGTTGAAGCGGTCGATGTAGTAGTTGTTGATCAGCAGGGCGTAGAGTCCCTGGGTCTTCGACTGGATTTTTGCGGGAAGATCGGTGCGCTTGATGTAGAGCAGCCACGCGGTCGCGATGCCGGCGATGGCGAGCCAGAACGGAAGGCCCATCAGGCCATGCTCGATGAATGGCACCGCGCCGTGCCACTCCTCGCGCATCGTTGCGAGGCCGCCGTGCTCTGCCGCGATCGCGATCGAGCTTCCGAAGTAGTCGCCGAACAATACGCGCCCGATGTATGCCCAACCCGAATAGACCGACGGAATCGCGAGGAGAACCAGCGGGACCGTGATCACCCACGGGCTTTCGTGCGGATTCACGTCGTGCGCGTGCCCATCGTGCTCCGCAGGCTCGTGCCCGGTGGCGTGGTCATCGTGCGCAGGCTCGACGTGGCGGAAACGTTCCTCGCCGTGGAAGGCGAGGAAGAGCAGACGGAAGCTGTAGAACGCGGTGAGGAAGACGCCCGCCGTCACTGCGAACTCCGCATACGCATGCCCGCCGACCGACGAAAGCTGCACCGCGTCGATGATGGCGTCCTTGGAGAAGAATCCGGCGAACGGCGGTATGCCTGCGAGCGCCAGAGATCCGATCCACATCGTGACATAGGTCACCGGCATGTAGCGGCGCAAGCCGCCCATCTTGCGCAGGTCCTGCTCGTGATGAAGCGCGATGATCACCGAACCCGCGCCGAGGAACAGCAGCGCCTTGAAGAACGCGTGGGTCATCAGGTGGAAGATCGCCGCTGGATAGGCCGAGACGCCCAGCGCAACGGTCATATAGCCCAGTTGCGAGAGCGTCGAGTAGGCGATGACCCGCTTGATGTCGTTCTGGACGATGCCGAGCAACGCCATGAAGAGCGCGGTCGTCGCTCCGATGATCGTCACGAAGGAGAGCGCGGTATCGGAAAGCTCGAACAGCGGGCTCATACGCGCGACCATGAAAATGCCGGCGGTCACCATGGTTGCGGCGTGGATCAGCGCCGAGATCGGCGTCGGGCCTTCCATCGAGTCCGGCAGCCACACATGCAGAGGCACCTGCGCGCTCTTGCCCATGGCGCCCGACGAAGAGCGCGATGCAGATCGCAGTCATTAGCGGCCACGGCGCTCCATGGCCGAAATCGAGCACGGTGGTCGCGAGCTTCGGCGCCGCGCCGAACACCGTCGCGTAGTCCAGCGATCCGAAAAACGCGACGATGAGCCCGATGCCGAGGACGAAACCGAAGTCTCCGACGCGGTTGGCGAGGAAGGCCTTGAGGTTGGCGTAGATCGCCGTCGGGCGGGTGAACCAGAAACCGATCAGCAGGTACGACACCAGGCCCACCGCCTCCCAGCCGAAGAAAAGCTGCAGGAAATTGTTGGCCATCACCAGCATCAGCATGCTGAACGTGAACAGCGAAATATAGGCGAAGAAGCGCGTGTAGCCGGGATCGTCGGACATGTAGCCGATGGTGTAGATGTGCACCATCAGCGACACGAACGTGACGACGACCATCATCAGCGCGGTCAGGGGATCGATCAGGAAGCCAATCGCGAACTTGACGTTGCCCGACGTCATCCAGACGTAGAGGTCGCCGTTGAACAGGTGGCCGGCGAGCACGTCGCTCAGCACGTAGCACGAACCGACGAACGAGCCGCAACGCCGAGTATGCAAAGCGAATGCGAGGCGGTGCGCCCCAGCTTCGAGCCCCAGAGGCCGACGATGATCGCGCCCGCGAGCGGGGCGAGCGCTACCAGCAGATAGAGCTGCTGCATGCTCATGACGCGCGTCCCGAGGCTAATCGCCGCGAAGTCTAAAGGATCGGTCACGCGCTTACCCACGCAAGGTCCTAAGGTCTTCGACGTCGATCGAGCCCACGTTGCGGAACAGGAGCACCAGGATGGCGAGACCGATCGCCGACTCCGCTGCTGCGACGGTGAGGATGAAAAAGACGAATATCTGTCCCGCCGTATCGTTGAGATAGTGCGAGAAGGCAATGAAGTTGAGGTTCACCGCGAGCAGCATCAGCTCGATCGCCATGAGCATGATGATGACGTTGCGGCGATTGAGAAAGATACCGATGACGCTGATGGCGAACAGGATCGCCCCCAGGACAAGGTAGTGCGACAGCGTCGGTTCCGAAAGCAGCTGCAACTCAATCTCCCCAAAAGGCCCGACGGCACGTCGGTCCGGTACTGCGTCGATTCTTAAGAGCTCATGCTTCCTTGTTCTCGACCGGCATGTCGATGATCCGCAGCCGGTCCGCACGACGGACCTTCACCTGATCGTTCGGATTCTGATATTTCGTCTCGCGACGCGTGCGATGCGTGAGGCCGATGGCGGCGATGATCGCGACCAGGAGAATCACCGCCGCAATCTCGAACGGGAAGGCGTAGTCGGTATAAATCTGCCGTCCCAACGCGCTGGTGTTGCTGTAACCCGGAGGCGCCTGGACAGCCACCGGTGTCGAGCCCGGGTCGAGATAGCCGCCTACGACTACGATCGCCATCTCGACGAGAATCAGCACGCCGACGGTTGCGGCGACGGGAATGTAGCTCCTGAATCCCTCGCGCATCTTGTCGAAGTTCACGTCCAGCATCATCACGACGAACAGGAACAGAACCATCACCGCGCCGACATAGACCAGCACCAGCGCGATCGCCAGGAACTCGGCCTGCAGCAGCATCCAGATGCCCGCGGCGCTGAAGAACGACAACACCAGCCACAGCGCCGAATGGACCGGGTTGCGGCTGGTGACCACGCGCAGCGCCGCGAACACGAGGATCGCGGCGAAGGCGTAGAAAATGACGGTCTGGGCGGTCATTCAGTCACTCCGCGCTATCTGAACCGTGCGTCGTCGGTGCGATCGGCGGCGATCTGGGCCTCGTAGCGGTCGCCGACTGCGAGCAGCATTTCCTTGGTGTAGATCAGGTCGCCGCGCTTCTCGCCGTGATACTCCAGGATGCGAGTCTCGACGATCGAATCCACGGGGCAGCTCTCCTCGCAGAATCCGCAGAAGATGCACTTGGTCAGGTCGATGTCATAGCGCGTCGTGCGCCGCGTTCCGTCCTCTCGCTGCTCCGATTCGATGGTGATTGCCAGCGCCGGGCAGACCGCTTCGCATAGCTTGCAGGCGATGCAGCGCTCCTCGCCGTTCGGATAGCGGCGCAGCGCGTGCAGTCCGCGAAAGCGCCCGCTCTGAGGCGTCTTTTCCTCCGGGAAATGCACGGTGACCTTGCGGGCGAACATGTTCCCGCCGGTGAGCCAGAGGCCCTTCCATAGTTCCACCAGCAAATAAGTGTTGAAAAAGTCGCGCACGCGTTGAAACATGATCGTTTTCCCGGTAGCGAGCTCAGTGCAAAAGTTCAGTGAAAGAGATAGGCCCAGCGCGTCTGCATCATCGCGCCCAGGAATATGATCCACACCAGCGTAATCGGAATGAAGACCTTCCAACCCAGACGCATGATCTGGTCATAGCGATAGCGTGGAAACGTCGCACGTATCCAGAGGAAGACGAACAGCACGCTGCACATCTTGATCAGCAGCCACGGCATGCCGTCGGGAATCGCCGGGCACGGGCGACAGCCAGCCGCCGAGGAACATGATCGAGGTCAGCGCCGAGATCAGGATCATGTTCATGTATTCGGCGAGGAAGAACACCGCGAACGTCACGCCGGAGTACTCGACGTGGAAGCCGGCGACGATCTCGGACTCGCCCTCCGCGACGTCGAAGGGATGGCGGTTGGTCTCTGCGATGCCCGACACGAGATAGACCACGAACAGCGGAAACAGCGGCAGGATGTACCAGTGCCAGAATCCGCCCGACTGGTTGCGCACGATGTCGCTGATGTTGAGGCTCGACGCCGCCATGAGCACGCCCACCAGCGCGAAGCCCATCGCGATCTCGTAGGATACGATCTGCGCCGCCGAGCGCAGGCAGCCGAGGAACGCGTATTTGGAGTTCGACGCCCAGCCGGCGAGGATCACGCCGTACACCCCGACCGAGGTCATGGCGAGAATGTAGAGGAGTCCGGCATTGACGTTGGCGAGGACGATGCCGTCGTCGAACGGAATGACCGCCCAGGCCGCGAGCGCGGGGCCGATCGACAGGACCGGCGCGATGAAGAACAGCGTCCGGCTTGCGCCGGTCGGCACCACGATTTCCTTGAAGATGAGCTTGAAGACGTCGGCAAAAGGCTGCAGCAGGCCCATCGGCCCGACACGATTGGGGCCGATGCGCACCTGCATCCAGCCGATGACCTTGCGTTCGGCGAGGGTCAGATAGGCGACGCCCAATATCAGCGGAATGGTGATGGCGACGATCTTGGCCAGCGTCCAGACCACCGTCCACGCCGGGCCGAACAGGTGCTGCACCGGCAGGAGCATTTCATCCATTACACGGGCTCCACGCCGATCGGGCCGAACATCGGACCGAGCGTGCTGGTAGCCGGGTGACCCGCGGCGACGCGAATGCATCCGTCGGGAACAGTCGCATCGACCTCGACCTTCATCATCGCCTCGCCGCCCGCCTGCCGTACGCGCGCGGCGCCTCCATCGGTCAGCTTGAGCGCCGCGAGTGTCGCCGCGTTGACACGCGCGAGCGGAGCCCTGGCGTCGCGAGTCTTCTGCAACGACGGCGCGCGGCGAACGAGCGGATCGGTGAAATAGATCGGAACGTCGGCGACGCGCTCCGCGCGCGCATCCGCGGTCCGCGGCCCGCCGCTCCCGCGACGCGCGCATCGATCGGCGATGCTCGTCGCGTTGGACAGCCGGCCGTTGATCTCGTCCTGCGACGGAAGCTCGCGGCGCACCGCGTCGATGTTGTCGTAGCCGAAGTCGGCTGAGTCCAAGCATCGATCCGATGACGCGCAGTACTTTCCACGCCGGCCGGGTCTCGGCCAAGCGCCGGCACGACCGCATTGAAGCTCTGCGCGCGCCCCTCGCAATTGACGAAGGTTCCCGGCGTCTCGGTGAAAGGCGCGACGGGCAGCAGCACGTTGGCGTAGTCCATCGCGCCGTGCTTGAACGGCGACAATGCAACGATGAACTCGGCGGCCGCGAGGGCCGCGCGCGTGCGCACCGGATCGGCGGTGTCCAATTCCGGCTCAGTATGCAGAAGCAGGAATGCCTTGGGAGTCGCGCCCTCTCCGCTCAGCATCGCCGCCGCATTCAGGCCGCCTGCGCCCGGCAAGCGCCGACGCAACGATGCCGCCGACCGAATTCGCGGCTTCGGTGAGGAAGCCCATGCGCGCGCCGGTCAGCTCGGCCAGCGATTGCGCCAGCGCATGCAGCTGCGTCGCCTCGCGGATGCTGCTGGGCGAAGTTGCCGAGGAAAATGCCCTTGGCCTTGCCACCGGCGAGGCTCGCGGCGATCGCTTTCGCGACCTCGGATGGCTCGATGCCGGCGAGCGCCGCCGGCGCCGGACGGCCCGCGGCCGGCGGCCGCGGCAACGACGATCTCGGCCAGCGCGCGCGGCAGACGCGACGGCGCGACCACGCACTGGTTCGCAGCGTGATCAAAAGCTCGTCGCCGGCCGAATGCAGGATGGAGACCTCTGCGCTGTGCTTCACCGATTGGCGCAGGCGCTGCGCGAGCAGCGGATGATCCTTGCGCAGGAAGCTGCCGACGACCAGCACCCGGTCGAGCGCCGCGAAATCGGCGATCGACATGCCGAGCCACGGCACGGCGGCGCTTTTGCTGCGTGGCGGGCGCGTCCGCGCTGAAGTCGGACTGCCGCAGGCGGAAGTCGACGTTCTCGCTGCCCAGGCCCCGCGTCAGCTTTTGCGCGAGATAGAGCTCCTCGAGCGTCGAGTGCGGCGATGCCAGCGTGGCGATGGCGTTGCCGCCGTGGACCTCGCGCACGCGCTCCAATCCCGTCACCACGAATTCGAGCGCCGTCTGCCAGTCGGTCTCGCGCCAAACGCCGTCACGCTTCACCATCGGCGTCCTGCAAGCGGCTGTCCGCGTTCAAGCCTTCGTAGGAAAACCGGTCGCGGTCGGAAAGCCAGCAATCGTTGATCGCCTCGTTTTCCTGCGGGACGACGCGCATCACGCGATCGTTCTTGACCTGCACGACCAGATTGCTGCCCAGCCCGTCGTGCGGCGCGATCGACCGGCGGCGCGCAAGCTCCCAGGTCCGCGCGGTGTAGCGGAAGGGCTTCGACGTCAGCGCGCCGACGGGACACAAGTCGATCATGTTGCCGGAAAGCTCGGAGTCGACCGTTTTGCCCACGAAGGTCAGGATCTCGACGTGCTCGCCGCGGTTGGCGAGACCGAGCTCCATGATGCCCGCGATTTCCTGCCCGAAGCGCACACAGCGCGTGCAGTGGATGCAGCGCGTCATGTCGGTTGCGATCAGCGGCCCGAGGTTCTTGTTGAACACCACGCGCTTCGCCTCGGTATAGCGCGAGCTCGACGCGCCGTAACCGACCGCCAGATCCTGCAGCTGACACTCGCCGCCCTGGTCGCAGATCGGGCAGTCGAGCGGATGGTTGATCAGCAGGAATTCCATCACGCCCTTTTGCGCCGTGATCGCCGCGTCCGAATGGGTCCAGACTTTCATTCCCTCCGCGGCGGGCGTCTGGCAGGCCGGCAAGGGCTTGGGCGCCTTCTCGACCTGCACCAGGCACATCCGGCAATTGGCGGCGATGGTCAGCTTCTTGTGCCAGCAGAAATGCGGGACGTACACGTCGAGCTTGTGCGCGGCATCCATCACCGTGCTGCCGCTCGCCACCGCGACCGGCTTGCCGTCGACTTCCAGATTCAGCATCTTGATCTCAGACATAGTCGGGGACCAGGCAACGCTTGTGGTCGATGTGGTATTGAAACTCGTCGCGAAAATGCTTGATGAAGCTCTTGACCGGTAGCGCCGCGGCGTCGCCCAGCGCGCAGATGGTGCGGCCGGCGATGTTGTCGGAGACGTTCAGGAGGAGATCGAGGTCCTCGTTCTTGCCTTGCCCGTGCTCGATGCGGTTCACGACGCGCCACAGCCAGCCGGTTCCCTCGCGGCACGGCGTGCACTGCCCGCAGGATTCCTCGAAGTAGAAATAAGACAGCCGCAGCAGCGAACGCACCATGCAGCGCGTCTCGTCCATGATGATCACCGCGCCCGATCCGAGCATCGATCCCGCCTTGGCGATCGAGTCGTAGTCCATGTCGGTCGCCATCATCACGTCGGCGGGCAGCACCGGCATCGACGAGCCTCCGGGAATGCACGCCTTGAGCTTGCGTCCGCCGCGCATGCCGCCCGCCATCTGGAGCAGCTTGGCGAACGGAAGGCCGAGCTTGACCTCGAAATTGGCCGGCCGCTCGACATCGCCCGTGACCGAAAAAATCTTGGTCCCGCCGTTGTTGGGCCTGCCCAGATTCAGAAACGCTTCGCCGCCGTTGCGGATGATCCACGGCACCGCGGCGAAGGTCTCGGTGTTGTTGATCGTCGTCGGCTTGCCGTACATGCCGACGCTCGCCGGAAACGGCGGCTTGAAGCGCGGCATGCCCTTCTTGCCTTCGAGCGACTCCAGCAGCGCCGTCTCCTCGCCGCAGATGTACGCGCCGTAGCCGTGGCAGTTGTAGAGATGGAAGTTGAAGCCGCTGCCGAGAATATTGTCGCCGAGCATGCCCGCCTTGTATGCCTGCTCCAGCGCCTCTTCGCATGCGCTCGTAGGCGTCCCAGATTTCGCCGTGAACATAGTTGTACCCGCGCGTGCAGCCCATCGCGTACGCAGCGATCGCCATGCCTTCGATCAGGATGTGCGGGTTGTAGCGCAGGATGTCGCGATCCTTGAACGTGCCCGGCTCGCCTTCGTCCGAATTGCAGACGAGGTATTTGTCGCCGCTGTATTGCTGCGGCATGAAGCTCCACTTGAGTCCCGTCGGGAAATCCCGCGCCGCCGCGTCCGCGCAACCCGGACTTTTTCATTTCCGCGATCACGTCGGCGGGCGTGATTTTCTGCGCAAGGATCTTCTTCAGCGCGTCATAGCCGCCGCGCTTGACGTAGTCGTCCAGCCCCCAGTTGCGGCCGTTGAGCCCCGCGAGGATGAGGGCATCGGGGCCGTAGTCCAGAAATTCGGACGGCGCGTTCACCGCTTGGCCTCCGACGAGAGCTCGGCGATCAGTCCGTCGAGCTTGTCCGGCTTCATCCAGCTGCACATGCGCTTGTTGTTGACCAGCAACACCGGCGCGTCGCCGCAGGCGCCGAAGCACTCGCCTTCCTTGAGCGTGAAGAGGCCGTCGGACGTCGTTTCGCCAAAGCCGATGCCGAGCTTCTGCTTCAGATGCGCGGCTGCCTCGGTGGCGCTCGACAGCGCGCAGGGAAGATTGGTGCAGATCGTCAGCTTGTACTTGCCCGTCGGCTCGGTGTTGAACATCTCGTAGAAGGTGGCGACCTCGTACACGGCGACCGCGCGGCATGCCGAGGTAATGCGCCACGAAATCCATCGTCTCGCTCGACAGCCAGCCGAATTCGTCCTGTGCGACCGCGAGCGCAGCGATGACCGCCGATTGGCGATGCTCGGGCGGATACTTCGCGATCTCGCGATCGATCCGCTTCAGGGCGTCGGGGCTCAGCATGGCCGGTCAGGAGCGAGCGCCAGCGCAGCCTGAAGAAGCCCCGCGGCGCGGAAGGCTCGGCTCATATTTCGTCCGTCCAGTAATCGACGTGGTCGCCGGTGCGCGTCATGTGTCGCATGCCGCCGCCGAACGCGCCGACCTTGTTGGAATCGGGATACTCGCAGACCTCCGCGGGCATCATGGTGCTGACCGAGATGTAGCCGAGGTCCGCGTCGGAGTCATTGATGATCTGATGCGCGGTGTCCGGGCCGCCGACGGGACAGCAGATGAAGTCGCCGGCGCGGATTTTTCGCGTCTCCTTGCCGTAGCGAAGGGTGCCGGTCCCCTTGACGATGAAGAACATCTCCTCCTCGCCCCGATGACTGTGGAAGGGGCACGAGCGTCTTCCCGGGCGGAACGACGTCGTACGAATACCCGAGGTCCTTCGCGCCGATCTGCGGGCCGATGCGCACGGAATCCGCCTGGTACTGATCGCCCTTGGAAAAGGGCTCCAGCTTCAATTCGTCGATATTGATGACCCTGGAATCGATAACGCTCATCGATCGATCTCCCCGAACACGATGTCCTGCGTGCCGATGATCGCGACGACGTCGGCGATCATGTGACCGCGCGACATTTCATCGAGCGCCGCGAGATGCGGAAATCCCGCGGCCCGGATCTTGACCCTGTATGGCTTGTTGGCTCCGTCCGAGATGAGATAGATGCCGAACTCGCCCTTCGGATGCTCGACCGCGGCGTAGGCTTCGCCCGCGGGAACGTGGATGCCTTCGGTGAAGAGCTTGAAGTGATGGATCAGCTCTTCCATGTTGGTCTTCATTTCCTCGCGCGAGGGCGGCGCAACCTTGTGGCTGGCGGTGATCACGGGCCCCGGGTTCGCGCGCAGCCACGCGATGCACTGGTTGATGATCTTGGTCGACTCGCGCATCTCCTGCACGCGCACGAGGTAGCGGTCGTAGCAGTCGCCCGTCGTTCCCAGCGGGATGTCGAACTGCATCTTGTCGTAGACCGCGTAGGGCTGCTTCTTGCGCAGGTCCCAGGCGACGCCCGATCCGCGCAGCATCGGGCCGGTGAAGCCGAGCGCCTTCGCCCGCTCCGGCGTGACGACGCCGATGCCGACGGTGCGCTGCTTCCAGATCCGGTTGTCGGTGAGCAGCGTCTCGTACTCGTCGACGTATCCCGGGAAGCGCCGCGCGAAATCCTCGATGAAGTCGAGCACGCTGCCGCGGCGATTCTCGTTCATCCGCGCGATCGCTTTCGCGTTGTGGATCTTGGACACCTGGTATTGCGGCATCCGCTCCGGCAGATCGCGGTAGACGCCGCCCGGGACGGTAGTAGGCCGCGTGCAGTCGCGCGCCGGACACCGCCTCGTAGACGTCCATGAGGTCTTCGCGCTCGCGGAAGCAGTACAGGAACGTGGTCATCGCGCCGACGTCGAGCGAATGCGCGCCGAGCCACAGCAGGTGGTTGAGGATGCGAGTGATCTCGTCGAACATCACGCGGATGTATTGCGCGCGGATCGGAACGTCGATGCCGAGGAGCTTCTCGATCGCCAGGCAGTAGGCGTGCTCGTTGGACATCATCGACACGTAGTCGAGGCGGTCCATGTAGGGCAGCGACTGGATATAGGTCTTGTACTCGGCGAGCTTCTCGGTCGCCCGATGCAGCAGGCCGATATGCGGGTCCGCGCGCTGGATCACCTCGCCGTCGAGCTCCAGCACCAGGCGCAGCACGCCGTGCGCCGCCGGGTGCTGCGGGCCGAAAATTCATCGTGTAATTGCGTAGCATTCATCGGCGCGCGGATCAGTTCACCCCTTTGCGGAAGCCTTCGCTCTCGGCGAAGTTCTCTTCACGGATGATGCGCGGGCGTGATCTCACGCGGCTCGATGGTCACCGGCTGATAGATCACCCGGCCCTGGTCGGGGTCATAGCGCATTTCGACGTGACCCGACAGGGGGAAATCCTTGCGGAATGGATGGCCGACGAAGCCGTAGTCGGTGAGGATCCGTCTCAAGTCGGGATGGCCCGCGAACATGATGCCGTAGAAGTCGAACGCCTCGCGCTCATACCAGTTGGCGCCGGGCCACACGTCGATCACCGACGGCAGGACCGGAAAATCGTTGTCCGTCGCGAAGCAGCGAACACGCAGACGCGCGTTGTGCGTCAGCGACAGGAGATGGTAGACGGCGGCGAAACGGTGCGGGCGCGAGAGGTCGAGCGCCTCCGCGGGCGTGGCATCAGACCCGAAATCCTCGATACCCCGCGACTCGCCTCCGTACGCGGAGTAGTCGACGCCGCAAAGGTCGATCATGGTCTCGAAACGAAATTCCGCGCGATCGCGCAATGCGCGCATGGTTTCGATGAGGTTCTCGACGCCCACCACGACCGTGAGCTCGTCGAGCGCGATCGTGACGCTGCCAAGCCGCTCGCCGAACGCGGCGGCTGAGAGACGCCGCGAGGGTCTCCGTTTTCATCAGCGCGCGATGGTGTTGGTGCGCCAGATCTTGTTCTGAAGCTGCATGATGCCGTAGAGCAGCGCCTCCGCCGTCGGCGGGCAGCCGGGAACGTAGATATCGACGGGGACGATGCGATCGCAGCCGCGCACGACCGAATACGAATAGTGATAATAGCCGCCGCCGTTGGCGCACGAGCCCATCGAAATCACCCAGCGCGGCTCGGCCATCTGGTCGTAGACCTTGCGCAGCGCCGGCGCCATCTTGTTGCACAGCGTCCCGGCGACGATCATCACGTCCGACTGGCGCGGGCTCGGCCGGAAGACGACGCCGAACCTGTCCAGATCGTAGCGCGCCGCGCCGGCATGCATCATCTCCACTGCGCAACACGCCAGGCCGAAAGTCATGGGCCACATCGAGCCGTTGCGCGACCAGTTGATCAGCGCGTCGAGCGTCGTCGTCGCGAATCCTTTTTCGAGAATGCCTTCAATGGCCACTGGATGCTCCGCAGCCGACTCGACGGTCTATGCGCATCGGCGGCCTCAGGGTCGCGGATTCAAAATCGCTATGTCGCGCGTCGGCCGCGAGCGCCGACTCGCAATTCCCCGTCGATCCCCACGCTGCGCGCGGGGCCCCTCGCCGGGAGGCTCGCGTCGCTATTCCCACTCTAAAGCCCCTTTCTTCCATTCGTAGATGAAGCCGACGATCAGGATCGCAAGGAAAATCATCATCGACCAGAAACCGAAGAGGCCGATCTGCGGCAGCACGACCGCCCAGGGAAAGAGGAACGCGATCTCGAGATCGAAAAGGATGAACAGGATCGCGATCAGGTAGTAGCGGACGTCGAACTTCATCCGCGCGTCTTCGAAGGCCTCGAAGCCGCATTCGTAGGGAGACAGCTTCTCGGCGTCAGGCCGGTTCGGGGAGACGATGGAGCCGACTGTGAGCAGGACCAGCCCGACCGCGATGCCGACGAGGATGAAGAGCAGGACGGGAAAGTACAGTTGCAGCATGATCGGATGAAACCAATCCTCGTCTATCGTCGCCGGGCCACGCGCTTCACGCGGCCGCCTCTACGCTTTCCTGTCCGCTTTCCTGTCCTCTTCTGCTGCCACTCACTGCGCTCGGACACGCATCCTTCGCATCCTCGTGTTGCTGGTGCCGACGGGGAGACTCGAACTCCCACGGCTTACGCCACTGCCCCCTCAAGACAGCGTGTCTACCAATTTCACCACGTCGGCGCGTCAAGGATCATGGATCAGATCGCGGAATTCCGGTCACCGCTCCTGTCATTTCGGTACGTCTGCGGCCTTGGAGGATGCGTCCTTGGGCGGCGCCGGCGTAGCCGGAGCAGCAGCCGAAGGTTGCGCCGCTGGCGTCGCGCCTACCGGCACTTCCGCGGCCTTCGACGCGGGCTCCGCCGGCTTCGACGCGGGTTCCGCGGCCTTGGACGTGCTCGGCGTCGCCGGCGCGCTGGGCGCGGTTTGCATCACGCCCTGCTTCATCACGTCTCCCGATCCTGCTGCCGCGCGATTGCTCGCCAGATACGTCAAGCCCAGGCTCGAGAGAAAAAATACCGTTGCCAGTACTGCCGTCGACCGCGACAGGAAGTTGGCCGATCCCGCCGCGCCGAAGAGACTCCCCGAGGAGCCGCTTCCGAACGCCGCGCCCATGTCCGCGCCCTTGCCGTGCTGCAGCAGAACGAATCCAATCAACGCCGCCGCAACGACTACGTGCAGCCCCAACAATAAGCTTTCCCAGATCATGCTTTCATCCTAGCTGCGGCGAGAGAAAGCCCTCTCGCCGCTCAAGCGAACATTAGGCACCGGCAATTGCCAAAAATTCATCGACATTCAGTGAAGCGCCGCCGATCAGGCCGCCATCGATATCGGCGCACGCAAAAAGCGCTTTCGCATTCCCCGCCTTGACGCTACCTCCATAGAGCAGAGGCACATCCCCAGCGGACGCGTCGTGCTTGCGCAACCGCTTTCGCAAAACCTGGTGCACGGCCTGCGCCATCTCCGGCGTCGCCGATCGCCCCGTTCCGATCGCCCAGACCGGCTCGTATGCAATCACCGTTTCCGACGTCCGGACCCCGATACGCGAAACGACCGCGTCGAGTTGGCGGACTACGACGGACTCCCCTGCGCCCGACTCGCGCTCGGCCCACGATTCTCCGACGCAAATGATCGGTGTCATTCCGGCCTTGAGGGTCGCGTCCGCTTTCGCCGCCACCACCTCGTCAGTCTCACCAAACAGCGTTCGCCGCTCTGAATGCCCGACGATCGCGTACTTGCAACCAAATTCGGCGAGCATGCCCGCGCCGACTTCGCCGGTATACGCGCCGTGCGCATGCTCGCTCACGTTTTGCGCGCCCCAGGAGATGGTCGAACCCGACAACGCCGCCTGGGCCTGCCACAGATACGGAAACGGGACGCACACCGCGACTTCTCGCGTTGCCTGGGCTGCCCATCCGGCGCGCAGACCCGAAAGCAGCCGTCGTTGTGGCGCAAATCGCCGTTCATTTTCCAGTTGCCGACGACGAGCTTGCCAAGCATGGGCGATCAATCTACGAAGGACCCCGGCGGGACCCGTCGAAACCTTATGATTTTAACCCGCCGGGGGGGTTGGGTCAACGCGCTGCGGTGCAGCAACGGGCGTCCGCCCCCTATGCAGAAGCGTCAATACGGCGAACGCTGCGACCGTATGCGTTCCGCGGCCGATCAAGCGCGCGGTCGTCGAGCGTCGCTCGGATGCTCGACGAGCGCCCGCGAGCCTCAGGTGCGTTCGACGACAAATCCGCGCAGCGCTTCGAGAAGGCGGTGAAGATTCGCCTGCAGGCGCCCGAATCCGGAATGCCGCTCGAGCGTCGACTCGTCCATGTACAGCCTGCGATTGATTTCGACCTGGAGACTGTGACGCTGCTCTCGTGGCCGGCCGTGCATGCGCACGAGCTCGACGCCCTTGTAGGGATCGTTGATCGCGACATCGTAGCCGAAACCGGTGAGCGTGCTCGCGACGAAGGCGGTGAATTCGGGCGCGCAGGTCGTTCCGTCGCGGTCACCGAGCACGAAATCCGCGCGCGCGCGGCCGGGGTCTTCGGACATCACGTCGCCGACCGCGGGCATTGAATGGCAGTTGATATGCCACACCGAGCCGAACGCGGCATGCCGCTCGTCGAGCGCGCCCGTGACGCTCGCATGATACGGCTCGTAGAAATCGGTGATCCGCCGCCGCACCTCGGCCGCCGACAGCTTGCGCGCGTACATGGGCACCCCGCCGTGCGCGAGCCGCCACACGAGCCCGATGCCGAGCTCGGTCTTGCGCGACGGCGTCATCGGCCCGGTCCATGGCTCGGCGAGCAGCGCCGCGTCGATGTCGGCGTGGTGCCTGTTGGGATCGATGTAGGCGCGGGGAAAGAGCGCCTCGATCAATGTCGCGCCGACATCCGGCGCCGTGGCGTAGAGGGCCTCGACGTGCGTGTCCTCCGCCTGGCGGACGACGGCACGCGGCGGCAGGTGATCGAAGTCATCCGGATACACCGTGCCGCTGTGCGGCGAATCGAGCACCAGCGCGATCGGTGCGCCCTTTGGGGTCGTGGCGTGCGAAGGCCTTGCTCATGATCGGGCGTCGTTGAGATAGCAAGCCGACTGGTGTCCCGGCGCGATTTCCTCGAGCGGCGGCGCAGCTTCCCTGCAACGCGCCATCGCGTAAGGGCAACGGGGATGGAAGTGACATCCGGGCGGAGGTGCGAGCGGCGAGGCGATCTCCCCCTTGATCGGCGCGTAGCGCTTTTTTCCGGGCTCGATCGTTCCCGACCTCCGCCAGCAGCGCCTTGGTGTACGGATGATTGGGCGCCGCGAAGACCTCGGCTGCGGATCCCGATTCGACAATGCGCCCGAGATACATGATGGCCACGCGGTCGCTGATGTGGCGCACGACACCGAGGTCATGGCTGATGAACAGGTAGGTCAGCCCCAGCGCCGACTGCAGATCCATGAACAGGTTAAGCACTTGCGCCCGGATGGACACATCGAGCGCGGCCACCGATTCGTCGCACACCAGGAACTCCGGATTCACGGCGATCGCCCGCGCGATGCCGATGCGCGCTCGCTGGCCGCCGGAGAACTGATGCGGAAAGCGCCGCATCAGCGTCGGATCGAGACCGACGCGATTGAGCTGCAATCCGACGTACTCGACCTTCTGCCGCGGCGCGACGAGGCCGTGCACGACCGGAGCCTCGCCGACGATGTCCACCACGCGCATGCGCGGATTCAGCGACGCGTACGGATCCTGAAAGATCATCTGCATCTTCAGTTGCTGCGCGCGAGCGGCGGCGGGTCCGAGACCGTCCACGGACCTCCCCTGCCACAAGCGCTCCCCTTCGGACGAAGGAAGCAGCCCTACGACAAGCCTGCCCAGCGTCGACTTGCCGCAGCCGGACTCGCCCACGAGTCCGACAATCTCGCGCGCTTCGATGGCCAGGTCGACGCGGTCGACGGCGCTGACAACCTGCTCGCGCATACCAGCACCAAATGCATTCGCGATGCGCATCGAAGTGTCCAGCGGCCTGACGAATCGCCGCGAGACCTTGCGCAACTCGACAAGAGGCGGCGGCGCATCGGGTAGGCGCCGCGATGCGCGCCGAGGCTCGCCCTGAATGGCGCTCATCGCGCCTCCAAAGGATGGAAGCAACGAACTGCCTGGCCGGCGGCGCCGTGTGCGCGCATTTCCGGATCGTACTCGCAATCGAGTTGCGCGCGCGCGCAGCGCGACCGAAATGCGCATCCGGAACCAGGATCGAGGAGCGATGGCGTCGTCCCGGGGATGGAGTGCAGTCGTCTGGTGCGGCGGGGCATTCGCAGGCACCGAGTCCAAAAGCCCGCGCGTATACGGGTGCCGCGGCGCGCGCAGCACGTCGGCGGCCGCGCCCTCCTCGACGATGCGCCCTGCGTACATGACGCATATTCGATCGGCGAGGCCGGCAACCACCGACAGATCGTGCGTGATCCAGATCAGCGCGGCGCCGGTTTCACGCGACAGCTTTTGCATCTCGAACAGGATCTGCCCCTGGATCGTCACGTCGAGCGCGGTGGTCGGCTCGTCGGCGATGATCAGCGCCGGACCGTTCAGTAGCGCAATGGCGATCGCGACGCGCTGCCGCATGCCTCCCGAGAACTGGTGTGGGTACGCTTCGAGCCGCTCGTCCGGCGCCGCGATGCCGACCCTGATCAGCGCATCGCGCGAGCGCTCGCGCGCAGCCGAGTGCGAAACCGCGCTGTGCGCTCGAATCGCCTCGATCATCTGCGTGTCGATGCGCAGCACCGGGTTGAGCGTCATCATCGGGTCCTGAAAGATCATCGCGATGCGGTTGCCGCGCAGCTGCCGCATCGCTTCCGGCGGCAGCGAGCGAAGCTCGCGCCCCTCGAACAGGATGCTTCCGGCAACGACTTTCCCGGGAGAATCGATCAGACCCAGGATCGAATGCCCGGTCATGGATTTTCCGGCACCGGACTCTCCGACCAATCCAAGTATTTCGCCGCGACGGACACTGAAGCTCACGTCCTCCACTGCATGCACGACGCCGGCCTTGGTGAAGAAACGCGTGCACAGTCCGTCGACGTCGAGCAGCCGCTCCGCAGGCTCATCGTTGAAGCCTCGGGTTGAGCACATCGCGCAACTGGTCGGCGACGAGGTTGATGCTGACGATGGTCAGGAGCAGCGCGACTCCCGGGAAAAAGCTGATCCAGTATTTGCCCGACAGAAGGTACTGGTAGCCGTTTGCGATCAGGAGTCCCAGCGAAGGCTCGGTGATGGGAAGACCGAGGCCCAGGAACGACAAGGTTGCTTCGAGCGCGATGGCGGCAGCGACCTGGACCGTTGCGACCACCATCAGGGGCGGAAGGCAGTTCGGCAGCAGATGGCGGAATACGATACGCGACGGGGCCAGCGCGAGGCAGCGCGCGGCCTCGATATATTCCTTGCGCTTCTCGACGAGCGCGGCGCTGCGCACCGTCCGTGCGTAGTACGCCCATTGCACCGTCACCAGCGCGGCGATGATCTTGAACATGCCCTGCCCGAGCACCGCAAGCAGGATCAATGCAATGAGGATCGCCGGAAACGAAAGCTGTATGTCGGCAACGCGCATGATGAGGCCTTCGATCCAGCCGCCGAAATACGCGGCGACGAGGCCCATCGCGAGGCCGATCGCCAGGGCGATGGCCGTCGCGATGACGCCGACCGAGAGGCTGATGCGCAGCCCGTAGAAAATTGCCGACAACATGTCGCGACCCTGGTCGTCGGTGCCGAGCCAGAACGTGCCGCCGGAAGGTGTCGGCGAGCCCGGCGGCAGGCGGCTGTCCATGATGTCGAGCTGCGCGAGATCGTAGGGGTTCTGCGGCGAAATCAGCGGCGCGAAGATCGCAACCAGCATCAGCGCCGCCAGCAGAGCGAGTCCGAACACGGCGACAGGATTGTCCGCGAAGTCGGCCGCGATGCGGCGCAACGGTGTCTGCTCCTCGGCCATCAACCTTGCCGCTCGGTCAGCCGCACGCGCGGGTCGAGCGCCGAGTACAACACATCGACGACGAGATTGATGACGATGAACATGGCCACGATGACCAGCAGGTACGCGACGATGATCGGCCGGTCGAGCAGGTTGATCGAATCGATGAGGAGCTTCCCCATGCCCGGCCATGCGAAGACGCTCTCGGTGACGATGGCGAAGGCGATCACCGAACCGAATTCCAGCCCGATCACGGTCACGATCGGGATCAGGATGTTGCGAAGAACGTGCACGCCGATGACGCGCGCATTGCTCAAACCCTTGGCGCGCGCGAACTTGACGTAGTCCTGCAAGAGCGCCTCGCGCGTTCCGGCGCGAGTGAGGCGGATCAGCAGTGCGAGCTTGAACAGCGCCAGATTGGTCGCCGGCAGAATAAGGTGGCGCCATCCCTCGACCGAGGTAAAGCTCACCGGGACACCGAAGAGCAGTGTGGTTGGACCCCTGCCGTTCGAGGGAAGCCAGCCCAGCATCACCGAGAAAACCATGATCAGCATCAGGCCAACCCAAAACGTCGGCAGCGAAAATCCCAGGATGGAGCCTGCCATGATCGATCGCCCCGCGATGGAGTTTGGCTTCAGTCCCGCCCAGAGGCCGAGCGGAATCCCGAGCAGGATCGCGATCATCATCGCCACTATCGCCAACTCGAGCGTCGCCGGCATGCGCTCCAGAATGAGACCCAGCGCGGACGTGCTGTGAACGAACGACCTTCCCAAGTCGCCGTGCATCGCGCCGAGCAGGAATTTGCCGTACTGGGTCCACAGCGGCTGGTCGAGCCCCAGGGCGGCGATGGCGTGCTCGCGCTCCATCTGGTCCGCCTGCGGGTTGATGAGGATGTCGATCGGATTGCCGATCGCGTACACGCCGGCGAAGACCAGCAGCGACATCGCGAACATCACCAGTGCGGCCTGAAGACTGCGGCGGATGGCATAGGCGAACATGGTTCGACCGCGATTCCACTGTAAACGAGGGCAAGCGACAGAGTACCTCAAGCGCCGGAATTCGCGCGAGCCGCGCCGTCCGCTTGTCCACTTCAGTACGGATGAGATGCTCGCGCTGATCGCGCCGATGGCGAATCGTGGGTACTCATCGCTGAACCACGGCTACGTTTGAGCGAGTGGCGCGAGCGGAAAGCACGCAGCGAGAGTTTGCGCACAACGTCGCGCGGCGCCGTCTGTGTACTACGGTGAACGTGCTCGGCAGAGAAGCGCGAAAGAAACCTGTCGGAGACCTGTCGTTTCCTACAGTTGACGCTCCACGGCGTGGGCTTAGAGTTGCTCGACACCACCGCAGTCTGCCGCATAAATATCTTCACGACTCAAGGGGAAGCGATGAAGATTCTGGTGATCGACGACCATCCACTGATCCAGGAAGCACTCAAGCACGTATTGACCGAGCTCGATGCATCGCTGCAGCTCATTCAGGCGCACGATGCGTCGTCCGCGCACGCGGCGCTTTCGCGAACGTCGGACGTCGATCTTCTCGTTCTCGATCTTGCGCTCCCAGGTTGCGACGGTTTCGACCTGCTCGGTGACTTGCGCCGCGACTGGCCCGACATCCCGGTGCTCGTGCTGTCCGCGACTTACGACAGGGCGACCGTTGAAATGGCGCTGGACCTCGGCGCGATGGGGTTCATCCCCAAGACCGCCAACGCCCACGTTCTCATCGATGCGCTGCGCCTGGTTCTGTCCGGCGGCGTTTTCGTGCCGGTCGAATGCTCCGGGCCCGGCGTTGCATCGATACGCCCGCGCATGAGCCGGTCGCAGGACCTGGGCCTCACGCCGCGGCAATCGGACGTGCTCAAGCTGCTGGTGCAGGGCAAGCCCAACAAGCTCATCTGCCGCGACTTGAGCCTCTCGGAAGGGACGATCAAGGTTCATGTCAGCGCGATACTGCGCGCACTCAACGTTCACAATCGCACCCAGGTCGTGATCGAGCTCGCGCGCCGCGGCGTGCGTCTCGACACGACGGTCGCCCGCGCGCGCTGACGCGCGGCGCGCCCGCCGCCCAAGGCATTCGCGTGCCTTTCCTCACCGCGCTCGCGCCGCGGCTCCTTCGTCGCGCGCGAGCGGACCAGATCGAGACGCTGTTCACGCAATGGCCGGTCGCGACCGCGTCGATGGTCCTCGGCGCGGCGATACTGACGACGGTGATGTGGGGAACGGTTGCGCCGGGCGTCTTCGCCGCGTGGATGGGCGCGATCATCGTCAACCAGGCCTGGCGCCTCTGGCTGGTGCGCCGTTATCGCGCCGCCGCGCCCGTCCCCCCGCGGAGCGGCTGCCATGGGGTCGCGCCTGGGCCGTCGGCTCCGCGCTTGCCGGAGCGTTATGGGGAATCGCCGGCATCGGCCTGTTCGTCTCGGGCGATCCAGGGCATCAGGCGCTGCTGATCGTCTGTCTCTTCGGCGTGATTCTCGGCGGCATCAACCTGACGGCGGTGTACAGGCCCTCGCTCTACGGGTTCGTGCTGCCGGCGCTCGTTCCGCTCATCGTGCGCGTCGCGATGGAAGGCGATCAGGTTCACGCTTTCATCGCCGCGGTGATGACGGTGGTGCTCGCATTCATTCTGGGATTCGGCCACAACCTCAACAACGTCCTGACGCAGTCGCTGGCGATCCGATATGAAAACGTCGACCTGATCGCCGAGCTCAAGTCGCAGACCGCTGCGGCGGACAGTGCCCGCGCTGCCGCCGAGGCCGCCAACCGCAGCAAAACGCAGTTTCTCGCCGCGGCGAGTCACGACCTTCGGCAACCCTTGCACGCGCTCGGGCTTTTCGCGTCGGCGCTCGCCGACAAGGTGCGCGAGCCCGAACAGATGAGCGTGGTCGGCAGCATCAATGCGTCAGTCGATGCGCTCGAGCGCCTGTTCAGCGCGATGATGGACATCTCCAAGCTCGACGCCGGCGCGATCGAGCCGGCACGCCGCGCATTTCCGCTTGCGCCGCTGCTGCAGCGGGTCGAGGCCGGGTTTGCGCCGGTCGCGTCCGCGAAGCACTTGCGTCTCTCGGTCGTCTCCACGCGCGCGTGGGTCGACAGCGATCCGCTGCTGCTCGAGCGGATTCTCTTCAATCTCATGTCCAACGCGATGCGATATACCGAGCGCGGGGGAGCGGTGCTCGGCGTGCGCCGGCGCGCCGGCTTGCTGGCGATCGAGGTCTGCGATTCAGGGATCGGCATTGCCGCAAGCGAGCGCGAGCGCATATTCGACGAGTTCTACCAGATCGACACCGCGGGTCGCCACGATAGCCAGGGCATGGGACTGGGTCTCGCGATCATCCGCCGCCTCGCCGCGCTGCTCCGTCATCCGGTGGAAGTCCACTCGGCGCCGGGCCGCGGATCGCGATTCTGCGTGCTCGTGCCCCGGGCGGCGCCGGACGCAATGCACCCGGTCGCGCCAAAAGCGGCTTCACCGAAGGCGACCCTTGCCGGAGCGTTGGTCGCCGTCATCGACGACGAGCCCGCGGTCGTCGAGGGCATGCGTGCGTGGCTCGCGCAATCGGGCGCGGCCGTCGTTGGCGCGTCATCGGGCGACGCGATGCTCTCGGCACTGGGAGAGTGCGGCCGCTATCCCGATCTGATCGTTGCCGACTATCGTCTCGGCGGCGGCGCGCTCGGCACCGATGCCATCGCGCTGCTGCGTCACGAGCTCGGGCTGGAGATTCCGGCCATGCTCATCAGCGGCGACTCTTCGGCAGAGGCCATTTCGGCGATGCGCGCATCATCGATGCATGTGCTGTTGAAGCCGGTCTTCCGAAGGAATTGCACGTGCTGGTCGAGCGACTTCTGCACGGAGATCGCGCGGGCACGGGGCTCGAGGCCCGCGTTCCCCATCCGGCGTAAAAAAAGCGCCTCGGGGAGAGGCGCTGGAGGACAGACCGGGTTCGGGATGACCGGTTAAGGTCGGGGGGTTAAACCCGGTCCGTTTTTGCAACGCGGCTGCCGGAGGAGACGTTGGACCGAGCGCATCCGGCAATGCATTCCCAGACATGTTACGTGTTATGACAACAGCATTATCCCCGATCGACGCCAGGCTGCAACTGCCGTTCGTCGGCCGGACCCAGGGTCACGGCCCAGCGCGAACATTCGCCGCACGAACACCAAAAAAAACCCAACCCCCAGACCGAAGGGGTTGGGCTTGAGGCGCCGGTCAGGGGGACCGGCAGAGGACAGTGGTCGAAAGCGTCGCGCGTTTACTGGCCGCTGGGCGCGCTCGTGCTGGGCGTGGTCGTGCCTGGTGCGTTGCCCTGCATGCGCTGGCGAAACGCTTGCATGCGTGCGATCCGCGCGTTGATCGCATCTCGCACGATCGTTTTCTGGTCCGTGCTGAACGTGGCATAGAGCGCAAGCCACGCGGCGCGGGCCTGTTTGCGCAGCGCCATGTTCTGCGCCTGCACCTGATCGGAAACGCCAGCCAGCGCCGACGAGGTCCGGATCGGACTTCGCAAGCTCCGTCTGCATCGCGGTCTTGATCTGTGAGAAGTTGGCGCGCATCGCCTGGTGCGCGGCCTTGCTTTGCGCGACCGCGGCGTCGAACTGCTGCTGTTGCGACGTATTCAGATTGAGCTTCGCCTGTAGGCGCTGCAGCATCTCCACCGGGTCGTGCATACCTCGGCCGTGCCCGGGGCCCTGTGCCCAAGCCTGCAGCGCAATGCCGGCAACGCCTGCAGCGAGAATGAGCGGATAGATAATGCGTTTCATCGGTCGAACCTTTCGTTCAAAGATCGCAGATTGAATGCCGCGCCGCGAGTAGCGCGGTGTGTTTCCAAGTCGTTGCCGCCTGCATTGCTGCCGGCGAAGCCGCAGGCGGACGACGGCGATACTGCGCGCCTGATGCCTGTGGACTTCCTGCTGCGATTATGACCACTCCTCTGCAGCATCGTGACGACGTTGTGTAACCAATCGTTGCCCGGGGCAGCGAGCGTTACAATTCGAGACAACGCACGCTGCGATTCGACAGCGCTGCGCGGCTACGATGGAACGCGATGAAACAGACCCAGCCGAAGATTCTGGTGATCGACGACGATCCGCGCCTGCGCGACCTTCTGGTGCGGTATCTCACCGAACAGGGCTTCCAGGTTCAGGCTCTCGCCGATGCCAGGGATCTCGACAAGAAGCTGCAGCGCGACCCACCGCACCTTTTGGTGCTGGACCTGATGCTCCCCGGTGAAGATGGCCTCGCGGTCTGCCGCCGGCTGCGTGCGGCGGGCGAATCGGTGCCGGTCATCATGCTCACGGCCAAGGGGGAAGACGTCGATCGGATCGTCGGCCTTGAAACGGGAGCGGATGACTATCTGCCCAAGCCTTTCAATCCGCGCGAGCTCGTGGCACGGATTCATGCCGTGCTTCGCCGCCACACCGAGCGCCTCGCACCGGGCGCGCCCGCGGTGGAGGGAAAGATCAGCTTCGGTCCGTATCGCCTGGACATGAGCACGCGGCAGCTGATGCGCGGCGACGAGTCTGTTGCGCTGACGACCGGCGAGTTCGGTCTGCTCAAGGTGCTGGTGAGCCATCCCCGCCAGCCGCTCGCGCGCGAGAAGTTGATGCTGCTCGCACGTGGCCGCGACCACGACGTGTTCGATCGCGCCATCGACGTCCAGGTCTCGCGCCTGCGCAAGCTGATCGAAGTCGATCCCTCCTCGCCGCGCTACATCCAGACGGTGTGGGGATTCGGCTATGTATTCGTGCCTGACGAGGCTCCCCGCGCAGAGGCCGCCGGCAACGAGGTCGGCACTTGACGCTCTGGCCGCGGTCGCTGTTTGGCCGCCTGGTATTGCTTCTTCTGCTGGTTACCCTGATCAGCCAGGCGACCGCCATCTTTCTCTTTCGCCAGGATCGTGCGGCATTGCTTTCGCGCCAGTTCGGCGATACCAAGATCGTTCAGCTCAAGGCGCTGCGCGCGGGCCTCGCGAACGCCGACCCGACCTGGACCACAGGCGCGCTTGCCCGGTTCGGCGAGGCGTACCAGGCGCGGATCGTGCCGGACGAAGATCGCCGCCGCTTCGTCGGTGGGCCGCCGCAAAATCCGGTCCTCGTCGAGTTGCTCGAAAGGCTCAAGGCTGAGCTGGGGCCGGAGACGGATCTGCGCATCCAGCCGCGCCTGCAGCTTCTGTGGATCAAGCTGCAGGCGGGCGACCACGCATATTGGGCCGGCTTTCAACTGCCGCCGCGTCCCGGGGAAGATACGCCGTCACGCGCGCTCGAATGGAGCCTCATCGCACTCGTTGTCCTTCTGGCCAGCGCCTACGTCTTCGCGCGTTATCTCGCCCGGCCTCTGCGGGAGCTCAACACTGCGGTGTCCAACGTCGGCGACGGAAGGCTTCCGCCGCCCTTGCCGGAGACGGGCCCGTCAGAAATCGCAAGTCTGAATCGCGGCTTCAACCAGATGCTCGCCAATCTCCGTCGCGCCGACGAAGATCGGGCGTTGCTGCTCGCGGGCGTGTCTCACGATCTGCGGACCCCGCTCGCACGGCTGCGTCTCGGCATCGAGGTCGGCGCGTACGACGCGTCGGCGCAGGAAGGCATGATTTCGGACATCGCCGAGATGGACAAGATCATCGGCCAGTTCCTCGAATTCGCGCGCGACAACACCGAGGTCTCGCTGGAGCCCGGCCAGCTGAACGACATCGTGGCATCCGCCGTCGATCGATACCGGAGGGCGGGCGACGACGTCCGCTTCGCGCGCGGCGAGCTTCCGGCGCTGCTGCTGCGCTCGACGGCGATGTCCCGTCTGATCGCCAATCTGATCGACAATGCGTTGCGCTATGGCGGTCAGCCTGTGGACGTTACGACGCACGCCGATGCGCGGTCGGCCGTGGTCGATGTCGCGGACCGCGGACCGGGCATCGCACCGGATCAGGTCGAGCGACTGAAGCGACCCTTCACGCGCGGCGAGCCCGCGCGCACCGGCGCCGCCGGCGCGGGACTTGGGCTCGCGATCGTCGAGCGCATCGCGAGAATGCACGGCGCAAGCTTCGAGTTGCTGCCGCGCGAAGGGGGCGGCACGTGCGCGCGCGTCACGTTTCCCGTCCGAAAGGCGCCTACAGGTTCTTGATCAGCAGGACGGTAGCGAGCGCCGCGATGCCTTCGCCGCGCCCCGCAAACCCGAGGCGATCGGTGGTCGTCGCCTTGACGTTGACCCGATCGATTCCAGCGCCGAGGTCGGCTGCGATGTTGGCAGTCATCTGCGCGATGTACGGTGCCAGCTTCGGCGCCTGGGCAATGACGGTCGCGTCGGCGTTGCCGAGCGCATAGCCGGCCGCCGAGGCGCGCTGCCAGACCGTGCGCAACAGCGCGCGGCTGTCCGCGTCCTTGTAGCGCGGATCAGAATCCGGAAAGTGCGTACCGATGTCGCCCGCGCCGAGCGCGCCGAGCACCGCGTCGCAGATCGCGTGCAGCAAGGCGTCGGCGTCGGAGTGCCCCTGCAGGCCGCGCTCGAATGGAATCGTCACGCCTCCGAGAACCAGCTTCCGACGCGGGATGAGCGTATGAACGTCGAAGCCATTGCCAATGCGCATCTCCACTAGCGATCCCTCCACGACGACGGCGCTCGCAATCGCGGCAACGGCGTCCTCGAGTACGGCATCATGCGCTGCGCGGCTCGAGCAAGGGCGCCAGCGCGGACCGAATGGCCGAGGGCACTGCCGTCGGTCGCCGTGTCGCGCGGTCGACCCATACGTGGACGAAGTAGCCGGTCGCCGCGGGCTCTTCCTGCCCACGCTCGAACAACCCTATATCGTAGGCCACCGAGGAAGTTCCGAGCCGGGTGACGCGCAACCCGGCGTCGACGATGTGCGGAAACGTCAGCGGCCGGTGAAACAGGCAGCGCGTCTCGACGACCAGCCCGATCTGCGGGCTGTTGCGAATGTCCAGGCCACCCTCGGCGATCAGATGCTCGTTCACCGCGGTGTCGAAATACGAATAGTAGATCACGTTGTTGACGTGGCCATACGCGTCGTTGTCCAGCCAGCGTGTGGGTATCGCCAGAAAGCGTGGATAGTCCGCGCGGCGTGGCTCGCGCTGCCTCGGCCATCAGCGTGTGCGCAGTCGCGCGTCAAAAATCTCGACCCAGTGACGCACCGGCCGCTGCGTGCCGCTCGCGAGATGGGTGAGGCAGCCGATGTTCGCGGTGGCGATCACGTCGGGCTGCAACGCTTCGAGCGCGGCAAGCTTGTTCGTCCTCAGTTGCTGCGACAGCTCGGGCTGCAGCAGCGAATATGTCCCCGCGGAGCCGCAGCACAGGTGCGCATCCTTGACCGGCGCCAGCTCCAGGCCGATCGCCTCGAGAATCTCCTCGACCCGTCCGTCGAGTCGCTGGCCGTGCTGCAACGTGCACGGCGAGTGGAATGCAACACGCGCCGGGCCGTGGTCCATCGCCACCAGGGGTGCGAAGCGCTTCCATTCCTCGGCGATGATTTCGACTGGGTCGCGCGTGAGGGCGGCCACGCGGGTCGCCTTGTCGGCATAAGCGGGATCGTCGCGCAGCAGATGTCCGTAGTCCTTGACGCTCACACCGCAGCCGCTTGCGGTGACGACAATCGCCTCGGCGCCCTGCTCGATGTGCGGCCACCAGGAGTCAATGTTGCGTCGCGCGAAGGCGGCTGCTTCATCGCGCGCGCCAAGATGCTCGCTTATCGCGCCGCAGCAGCCGCCCCCGGTGGCGCGTATGAGTGCGACGCCGATGCGATCGAGGGCGCGCGCCAAGGCAGCATCGATGCTCGGAGCAAGCGCGGGTTGGACGCATCCGGCGAGCACCAGCATTTTTCGGGCGTGCCGCGCTTCCGGCCAAGGCTTGGCTGCACGCGCCGGAGGAATCTTCGCCGCGAGCGACGGCGGAAGAATCGGACGCGCGAGCCTGCCGGCACCGAGCGCGAACGCGAACAACGGTCGATTGCTGAGCCCCTTGCGCAGGACCCAGCGGCGCAGGCGCTGCCCGGCGGGGCGCCCTACTTTCTGCTCGATCACGCGACGCCCGATATCGACGAGCCGGCCGTATTGCACGCCTGATGGGCACACCGTTTCGCAACTACGGCAGGTGAGGCAGCGATCGAGGTGCAACTGCGTCTTGGCAGTCACGTCACTGCCCTCGAGAAGCTGCTTCATCAGGTAGATGCGTCCGCGCGGACCGTCGAGCTCGTCGCCAAGCAACTGGTACGTCGGGCAGGTCGCCGTGCAGAATCCGCAGTGGACGCAGGCTCGGAGAATCGCATCCGCGTCGCGTCCATCGGCGGTTTCCCTGATGAAGTCGGCGAGACGGGTTTCCATCAGAGTTCCGGGTACATGCGGCGAGGGTTGAAGATTCCCGCCGGATCGAGCGCCGACTTGAGCCGCTGGTGCAGCGCAAGCAGCGGCGGCGTCAGCGCATGGAACACGCCCGCGGATTTGTCCGATGATCGAAATAGAGTCGCGTGACCGCCGTGATCGCGCGCCCACGCGCGAAGGCGCGTTCCGCCTTCGTCCGCCGCGGACCCCATCCAACGCAGTGCGCCGCCCCACTCGACGAGCTGATTCCCTCCGAGATCCGCGTATGGCGCCGTAGAGCGCACGGACAAGCGCCACAGCGCCAGCTCGTGCGTGTCACGAAAGAACGCGTGCTTCTGCTCGCGTATCGCGCTCCAGAAGGCCGCGGGCTCGGCCACTTCCTCGCCGCCGAGCCGGCGCTGCGTAGCACTCACCGCGCTGGCAGCGCCCGACAGACGCACGTACAGTCGGCCGCCAGTCCAGCAGCTCGCCGACAAGGGCAGCGGCAGAGCGCCCCATTCATTGATCTTTTGCAGCGCCTCATCCACGGGGAGCTCGAAGGCGACTGTCGCCTCGGAGCGTGGCGAGGGCAGGCACTTCAGGGACGCTTCGAGGATGATGCCGAGCGTGCCCAGCGACCCGGCGATGAGGCGTGAAACATCGAAGCCGGCGACGTTCTTCATCACTTGTCCGCCAAAGGTGAGATCGTCGCCGCGTCCATCGAGCAACCTGACGCCGAGCATGTGATCCCGGAGCGCACCGCTGTGCGGACGCCGCGGTCCGGACAATCCCGCCGCGATGCAGCCGCCAAGGGTCGCGGTCGCCGCGAAATGCGGCGGCTCGAAGGCCAGCATCTGACCGCATCCGGCGAGCGTGTCCTCGATCTCGGTGAGGCGCGTCCCGCAGCGCGCCGTGATGACGAGCTCCGTTGGATCGTAGTCGTCGATACCCGAATACGCCATTGTCGAAAATTCGGTGCCCTCGAGCGCCTGGCCGTAAAAATCCTTGCTGCCCCCGCCGACGATGCGCAGCGACTCCTTCCCGGCGGCGGCGGCGCGGACGCGATCGCGCCAGGCGCCGATGAGCTCACTCATTCGCGGTGAAATCCACTCATGGCTTCGATCCCTGTGCCGCGGGCGATTCGTAGCTTTCGATGCGCTCGGTCTCCTGCAGCGCCTCGGTCATCCATTGCCGCATGGCCGGCAGCGCGATCAGTTGCTCCTGGTACGCGGCGCAGGGCCCTGTGAGCGCAACGCCATAGCTTTGAAAGCGGAAGGCGACCGGGCAATAGAACGAATCCACGATTCCGAAAGGGCCACAAAGAAAATCGCCACTCCCGCCGAAGCGCCGGCGTCCTTCGCTCCAGATCTCGCGGATGCGCTCGATCTCCGCAGCGACAGTGGGGGACGCGACACGCGGCTCGCGCACGCGCAGATTCATGCCGAACTCGTTGCGCAGGTTGGCGAATCCGGAGTGCATTTCCGCCGAAGCGGATCGTGCCCAGGCACGCGCCTCGGCGTCGGCCGGCCACAGACCCGGATGGCGCTCGGCCAGGTATTCGGCGATCGCCATCGTGTCCCACACCACGACGGCACCATCGTGCAGGCACGGAACCCTGGCCGACGGAGAGTGCGCGCGGATCCGCGCGGTCGTGTCCGGCCGGTCCAGAAGCAGTCGTTGCTCGCGAAACGGGATGCCCGCCGCCTTCATCAGCACCCACGAGCGCAACGACCAGGTCGAGTAATTCTTGTTGCCGATGTAGAGCGTGTACATATGCGGGTCACCCACCGGTTGTCCGTGCGTAATCGCGTGCGGCTCCGGATCGCGAAGGCTCTGCCTCTACACCGTCACCCGTCATAACGGCACTGTCTTGCCCGGGTTCATGATGTCGCGCGGATCAAGCGCACGCTTGATCATGCGCATCAAGTCGACTGCCTCTCCGTGCTCCTGCGCGAGTACGTCCAGCTTGTGCCAGCCGATGCCGTGTTCGCCGGTGCACGTGCCGCCCATCGAGATGGCGCGCACGCTCACGCCCCTGGCAAGCGCCTCCGCGCGCTCGCGCTGGGCCGGATCGGCGGCCTCGAACAGAATGACAAGATGGAAATTGCCGTCGCCGACATGGCCCAGAATCGGCGCGGTCAGGCCGCTCTTCTCGACATCTGCCTTGGTTTCCAGGATGCAATCAGCCAGCTTCGAGATCGGAACGCAGGCGTCCGTTGCAAAGGCCGTCGTGCCGGGCTTGAACGCGAGAGCTGCATAGTACGCATCATGGCGCGCCTTCCAGAGACGCGTGCGGTCCTCGGTCTTGGTCGCCCATTGATAGGCGCTGCCGCCGAATTCGTCGCTCGCCGCCTGCATGGCCACCGATTGCTCGCGCACGCCCGCCTCCGAGCCGTGGAATTCAAAAAAGAGCGTCGGTTTGAGCGCGAAGCCCTCGAGCTTCGAGAACCTGATGCTCGCCTCCATCTGCACTTCGTCGAGAAGCTCGATCCGCGCGACGCTGATCCCCGTCTGCATGGCGAGGATCACGGTATTGACCGCACTCGCGAGATCGGGAAACTGGCATACCGCGGATTGCACCGCCTCCGGAACGCCGTACAGGCGTAGCTGGATCTCGGTGATGACGCCGAGCGTCCCTTCGGCGCCCACGAAGAGGCGCGTCAGATCGTAGCCAGCGCTGGATTTGCGAGCGCGCCCGCCGGTCCTGACGATGCGCCCGTCGGCCGTCACGACGGTCAGGCCGAGCACGTTCTCGCGCATCGTGCCGTAGCGGACTGCGTTGGTGCCCGATGCGCGCGTCGCGGCCATGCCTCCAATGGTGGCATTGGCGCCGGGGTCGATCGGGAAGAACAGTCCCGTGCCCTTGAGCTCGACATTCAATTGCTCGCGCGTGACACCCGCCTGCACGCGGCAGTCGAGGTCCTCGGCATTGACTTCGATCACGCGATTCATCTGCGAGAGATCGACGCAGACGCCGCCGTAGAGCGCGGCGACGTGTCCCTCGAGCGAAGTCCCGACGCCGAACGGGATCACCGGCACGCGCGCGAGATGGCACAGCCGCACGATCGAGGCGACCTCTTCGCTCGAGTGAGGAAACACTACGACATCGGGAAGCGCGGCGTCGGCCAGCCCTTCGCCGTGGCTGTGATGTTCGCGCACGGCCTGCGAGGTCACGGCGCGATCGCCGAAGTCGCCCGACAGTCGCGTCACGAGCTCGGCGACGACTGTGGGATCCTGTCTGGTCTCGGTCTTCATGTCGCTTTCGTGTTTGCGATTCAGAAGCGTGGTAGTTCGGGATGCGGAAGCTCGCCGCCGTGGACGTGCATGCGGCCCATTTCGGCGCAGCGGTGCAAGCTCGGCACGGCCTTTCCAGGATTGAGCAGCCCCGCCTCATCGAACGCGCGCTTGATCGCGTGAAAGCACTCGAGCTCTGCCGAAGCAAACTGAACGCACATGCCGCCGAGCTTCTCGACGCCGACGCCGTGCTCACCCGTAATAGTGCCGCCGACTTCGATGCAAAGCTCGAGAATCTTCGCGCCGAACGCCTCGGTCTTCTCCACGTCGCCAGGACAATTGGCGTCGAACAGGATCAGTGGGTGCAGGTTGCCGTCACCCGCGTGGAAGACATTCATGCAGCGCATGCCGAATTCGCCTCCAAGCTCGGCGATCCGCGTCAGCACCGGCGCGATCGAGCGGCGCGGAATGGTCCCGTCGATGCAATAGTAGTCCGGTGAAATCCTGCCTGCGGCTGGGAATGCGGCCTTGCGTCCGGACCAGAAGCGCAATCGCTGCGCCTCGTTTTGCGACACCTCGACCTGCGTGGCGCCCTTGCTCTCGAGCAACGCCAGCATCTCTTCGATCTCGGCCTCCACTTCCTCGGGTGTCCCGTCGGATTCACACAGAAGGATCGCCTCGGCATCGAGCGGATAGCCCGCGTGCATGAACGGCTCGACCGCACTGATCGTAAGCCGGTCCATCATTTCGAGCCCTGCCGGAATGATGCCCGCGGCGATGATGCCCGCGACCGCGTCTCCCGCCTTCTCCATGTTGTCGAACGCGGCGAGGATGCATTTCGCGTCGCGCGGCTTCGGCGTGAGGCGCACGGTCACCTCGGTCGTGATGGCAAGCAACCCTTCGGACCCGTGGATCAGGGCCAGCAGATCGTAGCCGGCGCTGTCGAGCGCATCGCCGCCGAATTCCACGATCTCCCCGGTGACGAGTACCGCGCGCACGCGACGGACGTTGTGCACCGTGAGCCCGTACTTGAGGCAGTGCAGGCCACCGGAATTCTCCGCGACATTGCCACCGATCGTGCAGGCAATCTGCGACGAGGGGTCAGGGGCGTAGTAGAGGCCGTATACGGCCGCGGCCTCGGAGATGGCGAGATTGCGGACGCCGGGCTGAACCACCGCCGAGCGCGCGAGGGGATCGATGGAGAGGATGCGCCGGAACTTGGCCAGCGACAGCACCACGCCGCCCGCATCGGGTGTCGCGCCTCCCGACAGCCCGGTGCCTGCGCCGCGGGCCACCACGGGCAGTCGCGCCGCGTGGCAGAGCTTCAGGATCGCGACGACCTGATCCTCGTTCTCGGGCAGCAGGACCGCCAGCGGCTGCGTGCGGAAGAGCGTCAGCCCATCGCATTCATAGGGCCGCGTATCCTCCCCGGCGGTAAGAAGTGAGGATGCCGGGAGAATTTCGCCGAGCGCGGCGAGCAGGGATTCATTGAGCATGGCGAAGACCGCGAGTTGCCGGTCGATTATTCCACAAAGGTTCGCCCCACACTACGCAACCGACCGGTTGTCCCATCGAGCTGGAATGCCCCCTCGGAGCCCAAATGAGGGTGGTCTATCGACTATACTGTACGTCATCGGACTAATGGCAGGCGCCGAGCGGCACCAGCGGGGGATCGGCTCATGAACCAGGGCGAAATATACGCCAAGACCGAGGAGGGGGCGCTCGAGCTCAAGGAGCGCAAGCTCAACCTTCCGGTCGCCTTGCGAAGCCTGTTGATCATGGTCGACGGGAATCGCACGGTCGCGGAGGTGTTGGAGCGCGCGCGGGTATTGCGAGTAGACGTCAGCGCGCTGGTCACGCTCGAGCGCGCCGGACTGATCGCGAAGCGCTTCAGCGCGCCTTCGTCGACCGAATCGACCGCGGACGCGCCCGCCGTGCGGAGCGAAAGCGAGGTCGAGCGATTTCTCTCCGCGCAACAAAAAATGAGCGACGCCATCAACGAGCACCTGGGGTTTCGGGGATACATGCTGATGATGCGGCTGCAACGCGCCGGCAATCTGCGCGATCTGCGCGATATGTTGCCGGATTTCGCCAAAGCAATCGTCAAGCGCATCGGTATGGAAGCGGCAACGCCGATCGTCAGCGACCTTGAGCAGCTGATCGTTCGCGGCTAGACATCGCCAGGAGGCGCCGTCGCTCGGCGCCCTTCACTTGCCCGCCGGCCGGAATTTGTGCGCCAGCGTGTTCTCATCGGTGCGTGGAAGATAGGTAATGCCGTCGCGCGTCGCCCACAGGTTCACCTGGAAATGCAGGGGGATGATGCCGGTGTCGTTGATAGCGAGCTCGGTGGCCTTTTGCAGCAGCGCTTCTCGCTTGGGATCGTCGACGGTCGCGAGCGCCTCTTCGAGCAGCGCATCGACTCTTGGGTTCGAATAGCGGCCGCGGTTAGCCGTGCCGAACCCCTTGTCCTTGTTGTACGTCGCGAGCAGCGCCTTGAGCGGGCTCGACGCTTCGCCCGTTCCCGAGCTCCAGCCGACCACCATGAAACTGAACTTGAGGTCGGTCGCCTGCGGAAAGAACGTAGCCGAGGGCATCGCCTCGACGCGGGTCGCGATGCCGACACGCGTCAGCATTTGTGCGACGGCCTGCGCGATCTTGGCATCGTTGACGTAGCGATTGTTGGGGGAATGAATCGTCAGCGCGAATCCGTCGGGATAGCCGGCCTCGGCGAGCAGCTTCTTCGCGCCTTCTGGATCGTACGGCTCGACTTTCAGGTTCTTGGTTGCTCCGAACATTCCGTCGGCCAGCAGTTGGCCCGCCGCGACGGCTTCGCCCTCCATCACCTTCTCGACAATCGCGTTCCTGTTGATCGCCTTGGATAGAGCTTTGCGTACGCGCGGATCCTTGAGAGGGTTCTTGGCCAGCGGCGCTCCGTCCTTGGCGGTAACGAACGGTGTGTGATCGCGGTCGCTGTCCAGGTGCAGATAGATCAGCCGGTCGGCAATGATCTTGTAGACATTCAGGCGCTTGTCTGCGCGGATCTTTGCCACGTCGGAGGTCGGAACATATTCAATCGCCTGGACGTCGCCCGCCAGAAGCGCAGCAACGCGTGACGCATCGTTGGGAAGCAGGCGCAGCGTCACTTTTTCCCATGGCGTCCTGCCGCCCCAGTAGGCGTCGTGGCGCGCGAGCTCGATGCGATCGCCCTTGTAGAACCGGACCAGCTTGTACGGACCCGTGCCAATGGCCGCTTTGCCGCTGTTGAAGTCTTCGGTCGACGCTTTCGCCGCCGACTTCGAGATGATCGCGACCTGGGTCATGTCCGTGGGCATCAAGGGATAGGGCGTGGCCGTCCGAAAACGGATCGTGTACGGATCGACTACGACCACTTCCTTGATCTGCTTGGTGAACGCGGTGAACGGCGACGGGCTGTTTGGCACCTGCGGGACACGCTCGATCGAGGCGACCACATCAGCGGCCGTGAAATCGCTTCCATCGTGAAATTTCACGCCGCGCCGAAGCTTGAATTCCCAGGTAAGAGGGTCGATCGTCTTCCACGACTCGGCCAGTCCGGGGATCGGCTTCTGGCGCTCGTCGCGAAGCACCAGGTAGTCGAAGATATGCGCTGCCACGTTATTGTTGGGGGTCACGTTGTGATAGTGCGGATCGATGGATGTGACGTCCGCTCCGATGCCGATGGTCAAGTCCGCGGCGACAGCCGGAGCAACCGCGCCGCAAGCGGCAAGCAGGACCGCGAGCGAGGAAAAAAGGATGCGGCGCAAGCTCATGGGAATCTCCGTCGATGAAAGAAAAGCGCAGCCGAATCCCAAGGATAGCCGAAACGTAACCGATTGTAACTGACTGTTCTGATTAAGAAACTTGCTGTCAACGTCGGAGGTCTATACAGCGTTGGATGGATGTCGCTCCCTTAAGCGACTTTGCAGGAGGTTCTATGAAACATCGCATTGCAACCATCGCCGCCGCCACCCTGCTTCTGGCCGGCGGCGTCACCATGGCCTCGAGCGCCTCAGCGCATGGATCTGTCAGCGTGTCGATCGGCCTGCCCGGGTTTGCCGTCGGCTATGCGCCCGGCTATTACGCTCCTCCGCCGGTAGCGTACGCCCCGCCGGTGAGCTACTACGGTGCTCCGGTTGTCTATGCAGCCGCGCCCGTCGTGTACGGACCGCGCGTGGTCTACGGGCACCCGTACTATCGCCCCTACTATCGCGGCTACTACCGGCACTACTGAGCGGAGTTGCGGCGTACGACAGCGGCGCCGCAAACGGGTAGCCCCGCATCGGACGATGAACGTTGAAAATGTTCGTTGTCCGCCATCTTCCACCCGCAACCCGCCGGACACGTGGCTGACCGGCGGGTTGTTGCATCAGCTTCCCGATCAGACTTCCTGATGCGGCGCGATCGCGTTACTGCACCTTCATGCGATGCGCGAGCAGACATATGACGCGGACAATGGCACCGTAGAGCGCGCGTCATCATGCGTTGACATGCTGGCGACGTTGGAATACTGATCGTCCTGACATTGCAGTGGTGATATCGTGGCATTGACAGGCGCAGCCTCGCTTCCTATCCTGTCCGTTGAACGTTCTCGAGCTTCCGTCATGAACGCGCCCGCGACCTCATCCGCCATTCTTCCCCAGCTCGTCGCCATCGACCTCATCCGCACGCTGGTCGCATTCGACACGACCAGCCGAGAGTCGAACATGGCGCTCATCGACTGGGTCCGCGACTACCTCGCGGGGCACGGCATCGATTCGCAGCTGACTTTCAACGACGACAAAGGCAAGGCCAACCTGTTCGCGACGCTGCCGGCCCGCGACGGAAACGTCAAAGACAACGGCATCGTCCTGTCCGGGCATACCGACGTCGTTCCGGTTGACGGTCAGCCCTGGGAAACCAATCCCTTCTCGGCGACGATCAAGGGTGACCGCCTGTATGGCCGCGGAGTCACCGACATGAAGAGCTTCTCGGCAACGGGACTCGCGATGGTGCCGGAGTTTCTGCGTCGCGGCCTCAAGCGCCCGTTGCACTTCGCTCTTTCGTACGACGAGGAAGTCGGATGCATCGGCGTGCGGCGCCTGATCGCCGACATCGGCGCGCGCGGGGTGCGTCCTGCCGGATGTGTCGTCGGCGAGCCCACGGGTATGCAGCTCGTGGTCGCCCACAAAGGAAAACGAAGCTACCGATGCCGCGTGCGCGGGCACGAGGCGCACTCGTCGCTGACGCCGCGCGGCGTCAACGCCGTACAGGTTGCCTGCGAAATCGTGACGCGCCTGACACAAATGGCGCGGCGGTTCAGCGAGCGCGGCGGGTTCGATTCGGCGTACGACGTTCCTTTCACCACCGTGCACACCGGCGTGATCCGCGGCGGCACCGCGCTGAACATCGTGCCTCGTGACTGCGTATTCGACTTCGAATTTCGCCATCTTCCGTTCGACGATCCCGAGGAATTGCTGGCCGAAATCAAGCGCTATGCGGTCACGCTTCTGCCGGAAATGCATGCGGTAGATCCGAAGACTCACATCGAATTCGACGTTCTTTCGGCGATGCCCGGTTTCGACACCCACGGAGGCAACGAGATTGCCGAGCTCGGCCGGTCGTGCAGCGGCACCGACGACTACGGCAAGGTTTCATTCGGCACCGAAGCATCGCTGTTTCACGATGCAGGCATCGCCACGATTATCTGCGGACCCGGGCATATCGAGCAGGCGCATCAGCCCAACGAATGGGTCACGCTCGATCAGCTCGCCCTGTGCGAATCCTTCATGCGCCGCCTGGCCGACCAGGTCTGCGCCTCGTGACGGAGACGGTTCACGACTCATCGGGGCGCGCACGCAAGCAAGCTCCTCCGATTGAGATCGCATTTCCCGATCTCAGTCCGTACGCCCCGGGGAACGCCGGCACACCGTATGTCTGGAGCTTCGCCAGTGGACGCCCTGGACCGCACGTCCTCATCCAAGCGCTGACTCACGGCAACGAAGTCTGTGGCGCCATTGCGCTGGATTGGGTGCTGCGCAAGAAAATCCGCCCGGCGCGCGGGACGTTGACGCTGGTCTTCGCCAACGTCGCAGCGTACGTGCGCTTCGATCGTGCGGATCCGTTCGCGTCACGTTGCGTCGACGAGGACTTTAACCGGCTCTGGACCCGCGAAGTGCTGGAGGGGCCGCGGCAAAGCGCCGAGCTGGCCCGCGCGCGCGAGTTGAGGCCGATCATCGACCGTGCCGATCATTTGCTCGACTTGCATTCCATGTCCGAGCCCTGTGCGCCGCTGTCGATGGCAGGCATGCAAAAAAAGGGCGTCGATCTCGCGCGGGCGATCGCGGTGCCGGAACACATCGTGATCGACAGCGGCCATGTTGCCGGGCGGCGCTTGCGCGACTATGCATTTTTCGACGATCCGGCGGACCCGCGAAGCGCGCTGCTCGTCGAGTGCGGCCAGCACTGGGAGGCGGGCGCGCCACTGGTCGCACGACAGTCCGTTCTGCGCTTTCTCGATCACTTCGGCCTCCTGGAGCCTGGCGCCGCCGCGAAGCACCTGGGGGGTGCCGCGCCGCCGCCGCAACACATCGTCGAGGTGACGTCGACGGTGACCATCACAAGCGACGCATTTCGATTCACCCAGCCGGTGCACGGACTCCAGGTAATCCGCAGCGCCGGGACGCTGTATGCCGTGGACGCGGGGACCGAAATCCGCACTCCCCACGACGATTGCGTTTTGATCATGCCCACGCGCAAACCCAAGCGCGGCGAAACCGCTGTGCGCCTCGGTCGCTTCGTTTCCTAGCCAACGGTCGCCGCTCAGCGCTGAGGCACGCCCGCGACTGCGTTCCTCGCTGCATCGACCAGCTCGACACCGATCACCGGCGTCCATCGATCATAAACGACATGCGTCGGCGTCGCGGAACGCGTCCTTGCCCGCCGGAGTCAGTCGATTCACCGCGGCGCCTTGCGCCCCCAGCCTCGCCAATGCGCTCTCGTCGTTGAGATGCTGCGCCATCGAGCGCGCCTGACGTGAGGCTTCCTCGGCTGCGTCGCGCACCAGCGCGCGATCGGCCTCGCTCCACGATTTCCAGACCGACGGGTTGACGGCGAAGACCATGGCATCGGCGTGCGCCTGCCACAGCAGCAGATGCGAAAGTGGCCCCGCGTACAGGCGTGCCGCCGAATACGCGGCGATGCTCGTCTCCTCGCCGTCGAGCTCTCCCCTGTCGAGCAGCTTGCGCGCGTCCACTGCGCTCATTGCCGAAGGACTCGCGCCAAGCGCCGCGAGCGTCTCCGCGATCAAGGGCGAGGACTGTGCGCGAAGGCGCAACCCGGCGAGATCGGCGGGTTTGTGCACCGGCGTCGCGCTCGCCAGGTCGATGAATCCGTTCTCGCCCCAAGCGAGGGCGACGACGCCGCGCGACTCCAGCGTCGCAGCGAGCCTCTTGCCGACGTCCCCCTCGAGGAGCGCCTGCATTGCGCTCGTGTCGGGAACGAGCCAGGGCAACGCAAGCACGTTGAGCTGCGGCACTTGCGCCGACCAGGCCAGTGTCGAGCCGACGGCGAGGTCGATCGCCCGATCGTGCAAAGCACCGAACTCCCGCGCCGGGTCGCGCGACGTCAGCGTCGCGCCCGGATAGTAGGTCACCGCGATGCGCCCGCCCGAGCGCTCGCGAATCAGCGTCGCCCAGACCTCGCCGGCCTTGCCCAAGGGGTATGCGGGGCCTTGTGCCGTGGAGAGCTTGAGCGGATCGGCAGTCGTGCCTGCGCGCTCCTCCGCCAAAACGGAAGCGAAGAGCGACGACGCCAGCATCGCCAGCAGGACTCGGTGAAAAACAATCGCGCGCACGAAACAGGCTCCGCGCTATTCCAACACCGCTCGTTCATACGCGCGCGGCGCGTCGCGCCAATAGCGCGCGTCTTCGACGCGCTCGCGGCGAGGCCAGTGCGATGAGCCGTCCGCAAACATGAACGTCAACGCGCCATCGTAGTCGGTGCGGTAGCTGCGCGCACCCGCCGCGGCATAGCGCTCGACGATCTCGGGGCGAGGATGATTGAAGCGGTTGAGGTAACCCGGCGTAAAGGCAGCGACTTCGGGCCGCACGGAGGCGATGAAGGCCGACGTGGACGACGTTTTGCTCCCGTGGTGCGGCACGACCAGCAGGTCGGAGCGCAGCCGCATCGGCTCGCGCCGCACGAGCTCGGCTTCGGTGCGTGCCTCGATGTCGCCGGTCAGCAGTGCGCTTCCAGCGCTGTTGCTCACCCTCAGCACGCACGAAAGATCGTTGGATTTGACCTTGGCGTTCGCGTAGCTTGCTTCGACAGGATGCAGGATCACGAACTCGACGCTGTCCCAGGTCCACCGCTGCCCCGCGAGACAAGGCCACGCTGCTTCGCCGGCGTCGACGCGTCTGCGCACGATCGCGTGATCGCTTCCGAGCGACGACGCGACCCAATCGACCGGAACCGTCTGCAGAAGAGACAAGGCACCGCCGCTATGATCGCTGTCCTGATGACTCACGATCAGCCCGTCGAGGCGCGCGACGCCGTTGGCGCGGAGCATCGGCGCGATGATGCGATTGCCGGCGTCCGCGCTCTCCGTGTAGCGCGGGCCCGTGTCGTACAACAGCGAATGACTATGTGTCTGCACCAGGACAGAGAGGCCCTGACCGACGTCGAGCACGGTGACCTGAAATGCCCCCAGCGCCGGCGCGATCGGAACGACGACGAACAGCGGCGCAAGCCAGGCGAACCCGAGCCACCGGCCCGGAACACCGCGCGGGGCGAGCAGCCAGAGCACACCCAGCACACCCGCGATCGCGGCGAAGAGGCCCGGAGCATGCTGCTGCCAAACAGCGGCCGGCGTCGCGCTTAAGCCGTCGAGCAGCAACGCGATCGCGGCGAAGGTCTGGTGCGCGAGTATCAGGAGAAGGTCCCACGGCACGACGATCGATGCCAGCGTCAGCGGGACGACGATGAAAGTCACAACGGGAATCGCCACGGCGTTCGCGAGAGGCGCGACGATGGAAATCTGCTGAAACAGAACCAGCATCAACGGAATAAGCCCGAGCGTGATCGCCGCCTGCGCCCGCAACGCGTCACGCCACCTGGGCACCTCGCCGATGCGTCCGACGCCTATGTAGAGCAACAGCCCAACCGCGCCGAAGGACAACCAGAAGCCGGGAGTCAGCGCTGCCCACGGATCCCACGCGAGGACCACCGCCAACGCCCACAGCCAGACTGTTGACGCGGTGCCCGGGCGGCCAAGCCAGAGTCCGATCGCGGCAACCGCCAGCATGTAGAGCGTGCGCTGCGCCGGAACCTCGAAACCGGCGAGCAGCACATACGCGAAAGCAGCGATCACGCCGGCAACCGCGGCGGCCTTGCGCGCCGGTAGTCGCAGGGTCAGCGCGTGGCTCAGTCTCCACAACGCGTACGCCAGGCCGCCGATCAGCGCTGCGAAGAATGTGATGTGCAACCCTGATATCGAGATCAGGTGGCCGATGCCGGTACGATTGAACAATCGCCACTGCTCGTCGGGAATTGCGCGCTCATCGCCGATCGCGAGCGCAGCGATGACTCCGGCGTAAGGACGCCCGTCGAGCGCACGCAGGATGTTCGCGCGTATCGACTCCCGAGCGCGAGCGACGTAATCCGTGGCGCGCGCGGCGAATGCATCGACGCGATGGCTGTCGTCATCCGCGCGCACATACCCGGTCGCGCGGAGCTCGTTCTGCAACAGCCACGCCTCGACGTCGAAGCCATGCGGGTTGACGGTGCCATGTGGCCGCTTGAGGCGCACGGTGAGCGCCCAACGCTCGCCCGCGTGAATCTCGGGAATGGACACTGCCTCGCCATCGCGAGGCCAGCCGGTGTACCACGCGAGCGACAGTCGCGATGGCACGACAGCACCGGGTGTGACGATCGTTTCGACAGCGAAGGCGAATCGGACGCCGCGATCCGTCAGCTGCGGCAGATCGTCGACGACGCCGACCAGGCTGACGTCACGATTTTCCCAGGCACGCGGCAGGGCGTCCGCGAGGCGCACGTCGGCGCGCCAGGCGGCGTAAAAGAATCCGCCCATGCCCGCAGCGAGCGCTGCAAGGAGCAAGGCAATAAAACGCGCCGTATTGCGATGGCGGGCAATCCTGCGCATTGAATAGAACGCGCACGCCGCCGCCGCCATCGCGGGCAACAGCGCGTACGCCCCGGCGTACAGCAGCGGCAGGCTTGCCTGCTGCTGTAGCGCGACCACGCCGAGCGAAAACGCGAGCAGTAGGAGGCGCACGGCGCAATCAACGAATCATCGACGCTCGCGCGACGCGTGCGCCGATGCGAAGCTCGCCGACAAAAGCTACGGGCCACGCGCGCGAAAGCACGCGTGGCCCGTTTTCCTGTGCCGCGGTGAACGCGGCGATCAGTTCTTTGCGGTCTTGAGCATTTCCTGGATCTTGGCCTCGAACTGCGCGTAAGGCATCGCACCGACCATGCGCACGCCCTGCAGCTTGCCATTCTCGATGCGCCCGAGCACGAATGAGGGCGTCCCGTTGACGCCCGCGGCCGTGCCTTCGGCGATATCCTTGTCGATCGCCGCACGATACTTGTCCGAGTCGACACACGCCTGGAACTTCGGCACGTCCATCGACACCGACTGTGCGTATCCGGGCAGCTTGTCGGCCTGCAGCTGGCTGGCATTGATGATCAGCGTATCGCGCAGCTCCCAGAACTTGCCCTGCTCGGCCGCGCAGCGCGCCGCCGTCGCGCTGCGGCGCGCGTTTTCGTGGAACGGAAGCGGGAAATCGCGGCTGATGTAGCGGATCTTGCCCGTATCGATGAAGTTCGCTTTGATCTGCGCGAACGAGTCGTTGTGATAGCGCTGGCAGAACGGGCACTGGTAGTCGGTGTATTCGACCAGCACCAGCGGTGCGTTTTCCTTGCCGACCGAGAAACCGCCCGGCGGGAACGTCATGCTGACCTTGTCGTCCTGGGGAGCGGGCGCCGCGGGTTGGGGAGCGGCGACCGGACGCGCATCGAGCGATTTGTGAATAGCCTTGAGCTCGTCGAGGATCTGCTGCGCCTGCTCGGAGGTCATCCCGTCGGCTCGCGCGAGCGTCGCGCCGCCAAGCAGCCCCGCGGCGATGGTCGCGGCGGTCAGGAAACGAAACAATCTGGTATGCATGGTCGATCAATCCTGTAAGTTTGAAAAATCCCGGGTCCACGGCTCCAGGCGAGGCAGTCGCGCCGGATACGCAGAGATTGGACAGCATCATAGGGCTTCAGCGTGACGTCGATACCGCGGACCGATTAGAGGTAATTGAGAAGGAACAAACGGTTAGACGCGATCGCGGCGGTGACGTTCGGGTCCGCAGGCGTATTTCGAGCTGAATGTGTCGCCGAACGCCTGTTGAACCTTGGGCGTCGGACTCACGCCGGCCGAGGCCACAGGATCATCTGCGTGCAACGAAAGAGCGCGATTCGCCGCCCACTGCCCTGGTCGGTGACCACGGCATCCCAAATCTGCGTCGCCCTGCCGAGATGGGCGGGAGTCGCAACGCACGCGATGGTGCCGCTTCGCGCGGTCCCAAGAAAATTGCTCTTCAGCTCGATGGTCGTGAAATTTTCAGCACCTTCGGGGAGATGCGCGATGCAGCCGTAGCCGCACGCGGTATCGGCTAGCGCGATGACGGTGGCGGCATGCAGGTAGCCATTCGGCGCCAGGAGCTCGTCACGAATCGCGAGCTCGCCGCTGATGCGGCCCTCGGCGATCTCGGTGAATCGGACGCCGATCAGGCCCGGTAGCCGGCCCTCGCCCCGGGTGAGAAATTTGTCCAGCGTCGCTTCCGGGCGCAATGCCATGAATGGTTGTTCTCTCGCGTGAGGAATTGCAGTCTGAATCTAGAGGCGCTTTTCGACCCAGCCCCTGACGCTTGCGAGAGCCGCCGGAAGGCCCGCCGGATCGGTTCCACCTGCCTGCGCCATGTCGGGCCTGCCGCCGCCCTTGCCTCCGACCTGCGTCGCGACGTGATTCACCAGATCGCCCGCCTTGATCTTTCCGATGAGGTCCGAGGTCACGCCGGCAATCAGGGTGACCTTGGTTCCGTCGGTCGAGCCCAGCACGATGGCAGCGCTCTTCAACTTTCCCTTGAGCTGGTCGATGGTGTCGCGCAGGACCTTGGCGTCCGCGCCGTCGAGCGTTGCCGCGAGAACCTGCGCGCCGTTGACCTCGACCGCCTGCGACGCGAGATCGCCACCCTGGCTCGAGGCGAGCTTGCCCTTAAGGCGCGCGAGCTCGCGCTCGAGCGCCTTCGCGCCCTCCTGAAGCTGTTGAATTCTCGCCGTGACTTCGGCGGGCGGGGCCCTGAGCGCCTGAGCAGCTTCAGCCAGACGCGCTTCTAGCTGATGCGTATAGGCGAGCGCGGCCTCGCCCGTCACTGCTTCGACGCGGCGAATGCCGGCGGCGACCCCCGACTCGGAAACGATCTTGAAGCTGCCGATGTCGCCGGTCCGCTGGACATGCGTTCCGCCGCAGAGCTCGGTCGAAAAGTCGCCCATGCTTAGAACGCGTACCTCGTCGCCGTACTTTTCACCGAAGAGCGCCATCGCGCCGGCCTCAATCGCGTCGTCGTACGGCATGAGGCGCGTCTCGACCGGGTAATTGGCGCGAATCGCGCGGTTGACCAGTGCCTCGACGGTGCGAATCTCCTCCTCCGCCATCGGTTGCGTGTGTGAGAAGTCGAATCGCGTGCGCTCGGCGTCGACCAGGGAGCCCTTCTGCTGCACGTGCTCGCCCAGCACCTTGCGCAACGCCGCGTGCATCAGGTGCGTCGCGGAATGGTTGAGCGCGGTGCGCTCGCGCGTGTAAGCGTCGACCTGCGCGACGACGATGTCGCCTACGCGAAGCTCGCCGGTTTTCATCGTTCCGTGGTGGCCGACGACGTCGGGCTGCACCTTCTGCGCATCGTGGACAGCGAAGAGCGTCAGGCATACGCCGCTCTTGCTGAGCTCGCCCCGGTCTCCGACCTGGCCGCCCGACTCGGCGTAGAAGGGCGTCCGGTCGAGCACGACAATCCCATCCTGTCCGGCGCTCATGGAGTCGACGGACGTTCCATCGACAAAGAGCGCGGTGACGCGGCCCTCGGCTGACAGCGTCTTGTAGCCGTCGAATACCGTCTTCGCGCCGGAGTACTGCAGCGCCGTTCCGCTCTTGAACGAGGATGCCGCACGCGCGCGCTCGCGCTGCTTCGCCATGGCCGCATCGAATCCCGCCTGATCGACGGTAAAGCCGCGCTCGCGGCAGACGTCCGCGGTCAGGTCGAGCGGAAATCCAAAAGTGTCATAGAGTAGGAACGCTGTCTCGCCGGGCAGCACCTTGGTTCGCGCCGCATCGGCTTCTTCGAGCGCGCCTTCGAGCACCTTCATCCCATGCTCGAGCGTTTCCGCGAATCGCTCCTCCTCCACCTTGAGAACGCGAATGACGTAATCCTGCTTCAGCGGAAGGTCCGGGTAGGCGTCCCCCATCAGCCGCGAGAGCTCGGGAACGATCTGGTGAAAGAACGGCTCCGTCTGGCCGAGCTGATAGCCGTGACGAATGGCGCGGCGGATGATACGGCGCAGCACGTATCCACGGCCCTCGTTGCTCGGAATGACGCCGTCCACGATCAGGAACGCGCAAGCGCGGATGTGATCTGCGATGACGCGCAGCGAAGGCGACTCGAGATCCTTCGTCCCGGTCGCCGCTGCGGCGGCGCGGATGAGCGACTGGAAGAGATCGATCTCGTAGTTGCTGTGGACGTGCTGCAGAACCGCCGCAAGGCGCTCGAGCCCCATACCGGTGTCCACACACGGCTTCGGCAGCGGGGTCAGCGTGCCCTGCGCGTCGCGGTCGAACTGCATGAACACGAGATTCCAGATCTCGATGTAGCGATCGCCGTCGGCGTCAGCCGAACCCGGCGGCCCACCCGCTATTTCCGGACCGTGGTCGTAGAAGATTTCGCTGCAGGGCCCGCACGGGCCGGTATCGGCCATTTGCCAGAAATTATCCGACGCGTACGGTGCTCCCTTGTTATCGCCGATGCGCACGATGCGCTCTGCCGGCACACCGATCTCGTTGCGCCAGACGTCGTACGCCTCATCATCGGTCTGATAGACCGTAACCCAGAGCTTGTCCCCCGGCAGGCCGTAGACCCCGGTGAGCAACTCCCAAGCGTACTTGATGGCATCGCGCTTGAAGTAGTCGCCGAAAGACCAGTTACCGAGCATCTCGAAGAACGTGTGATGCCGCGCGGTGTATCCGACGTTCTCGAGATCGTTGTGCTTCCCGCCCGCTCGGAGGCAGCGTTGCACGTCTGCCGCGCGCACGTAGCTCCGCTTGTCGGTGCCGAGAAAAACGTCCTTGAACTGAACCATGCCGCTGTTGGTGAACAACAGCGTCGGATCGTTGGCGGGAACAAGAGGCGCCGACGGAACGATGGTGTGCCCGTTTGCGGCAAAGTACGCGAGAAACTTGCTGCGGATGTCGGCGGCTTTCATACGAGGGGCGCGAAGCTCGGTAAAGTCGTGGCCATCGGTGTCCGAAGGTCAGACAAAGGTTCCGACCGTCTTTGAATTCAATATGTTAGCACATCGACCGCTTGCTTCTCTGCCCTATTGCCTCGGGTCGCGCAAAAGCTTCAGAATGGCCGACACCGAAAACCCGCGCGCCTGCAGGTAGCGCACTTGCCGCGCCTTTTCTTTGTCGTTCGCGGGCGGCTCTCCGAAACGGCGCTCCCACAACGACTTGAGCGCAGCATCGTCGTCGAGATTCGCGTCGCGCAGCGCATCTTCAATGTCGCTCGGGGCGACCCCTTTTGCCTTCAGGCCTCCGGCGATACTGCGGCGACTTAAGCGCCCGGCCTTTTGTCCGACAACCGCGCGCGCGAAACGCTGATCGGAAAGAAGGCCTTGCGCCGCGAGATCATCCAGGGTGCTGCGCACCTCATCGCGGTTGCCACCCGCCGATATCAAGCGCGCCTCCAGCTCAGCGCGCGCGTATTCGCGCCGCGCCAGCAGCCGGATCGCTTGCGCCCTGAGCGTGCGCGCGACCACGCGCCGGGCGAAGTTACTCGTCGACCGGAGCCAGGCTGCGGCCGGTGGCGACGGGGACCCCCACCACAGCGCGGATCTTGGCCTCGATCTCGGCCGCCACGTCCGCGTGTTCTCTCAGCCACTCGCGCGTGTTGTCCTTGCCTTGCCCGATCTTGTCGCCGTTGTAGGCGTACCAGGCCCCCGACTTTTCGATGATGTTGTGGATCACGCCGAGCTCGACGATCTCGCCCTCGCGGGAGATGCCCTCGCCATAGAGAATGTCGAACAGCGCCTCGCGGAACGGCGGCGCGATCTTGTTCTTGACCACCTTGACGCGCGTCTCGTTGCCGACGACCTCCTCGCCGCGCTTGATCGCGCCGATGCGACGGATGTCGAGGCGGACGGACGCGTAGAACTTGAGCGCGTTACCGCCGGTGGTCGTCTCGGGATTGCCGAACATCACGCCGATCTTCATCCGGATCTGATTGATGAAGATGACCAGCACGTTGGCGCGCTTGATGTTCGAGGTGAGCTTGCGCAGCGCCTGGCTCATCAGCCGCGCCTGCAGACCCGGGAGCTGATCGCCCATCTCGCCTTCGATTTCGGCTTTCGGCACAAGCGCCGCGACCGAGTCGATGACGATGACGTCGACGCCTCCGGAACGAACCAGCATGTCGGCGATCTCCAGCCCCTGCTCGCCCGTGTCGGGTTGCGAGATCAGCATCTCGCCGACATTGACGCCGAGTTTGCCGGCATAAACGGGGTCAAGCGCGTTCTCGGCGTCGATGTAGGCAGCCACTCCGCCGGCCTTTTGCACCTGTGCCACGACCTGGAGGCACAGCGTCGTCTTGCCGGAGGACTCGGGTCCGTAAACTTCCACCACCCGCCCGCGCGGCAAGCCGCCGACTCCGAGGGCGATATCCAGACCGAGCGAGCCGGTCGACACCACCTGCAGGTCGTTTTGCACCTGCGCCTCGCCCATCTTCATGATCGAGCCCTTGCCGAATTGCTTTTCGATCTGCGCCAGCGCGGCGACCAGCGCCTTGCTCTTGTTGTCGTCCATAGCATTCATTCCGTTGGATTTTGCGAGGGTTAGGCTCATATTGGGCTCGTTGTGGGTTCGTTTTGGGTGGTCACGACGGCCCATTATTGCATAGAACGAACGTTCGACGCCACCCCTTTTGTCCTAGGCCAAGCGGTCGATCAGGCCCTCCAGAGCCACCCGGACCGAGGCTTCGCGAACGGCGCTCCGATCCCCGTCGAACTGCCTCCGGAGCGACTGCAGATGCCCCGGTCCGGCCCAGGCGAACCACACCGTTCCCACCGGCTTTTCGGCCGAGCCGCCGTCGGGACCGGCGATGCCGGTCACTGCCACCGCCCAATCGGCCGATGAGGCGCGGATGACGCCTTCGGCCATCGCGCGCGCTGTCTGCTCGCTGACGGCGCCGAAGCGCTCAATCGCCGACCGCGTGACGCCAAGCTCCTGTTCCTTGGCGCGGTTGGAATACGTGACCAGTCCGCGATCGAACCACGCCGAGCTGCCCGCGACCGCGGTGATCGCGCCCGCGACGAGTCCGCCGGTGCAGGACTCCGCCGTCGCGATCATCGCACCGCGGGCGAGTGCTGCCGTACCCAGGCTTCGCGCCATCTCCAGCAGGCTCTTGTCGGTCGTGCTCATGGATGCTCGGGCGCGGCTCCGCGATACCAGTAATCGTAGACGGTCTCGAAGCCGAACCGTCGATAAAGCGCCAGCGCAGGCGCGTTGTCGGCGGTGACCTGAAGGTATGCCATGCGCGATCCCCTTCGCGACGCCTCGGCGAGCAGTGCGCGCACGATGGCGCCGCCCAGCCCACGACCCCGCCACGCTGACGCAGTGTTCAGGGCGAACAAACCGGCATAGTCGCCTTCCATCTTCACGAGTCCGCAGGCTACCACCTCGTCACCCTGGCGAACGATCGCGCCGGCGTGCGGCAAAGGATAGACTTTTGCCCGCTCGACGGCCGCTGAACGGGCGTCTTCGGCAAGACCGAGGAGTCCCGCGGTCGCCTGCACCCAGCGCGGCACGTCCACGATTTCGACCTCGCCCCGTGCCGCAGGCTCGGGCAGCGCGGACATGCTGGCGCGCATGACAAGCGTGCGCTCGAACTTCGTCCAACCAAGATGCTCGAGATATCCGTCGAGATCCGGCGGTTGCGAGAAAGGCAGCATGCGGAAGATCGCCGGCAAGCTTACGGAGCGATAGAAATCGACGCAGTAGCCGACCTTCGCGGCCAACGGCAACGAAGTCGAATAGAAAGCGTTCACGCAGCGCAGCCGCTTGGTCGGGCCCGGCCGGAACCCGAGCAGCCAGCCGTCGTACATCAGCGATTGAAAAGCGCCCGATGCGTTGAGGGAGAGCTCCTCGATGCGCCGCGCTTCGTGATCGACATCATCGAGACTCATGCGGACACGCGCTGCCATAGCGCGAAGACAAGCACGGTATAGAACGCCGCCACGATGTCGTCTGCCATCACTCCAAAACCGTGGTGCCACTCATTATCGATGAAGCGCGCCGGCGGCGGCTTGACGATGTCGAAGAGGCGAAAGAGGAGGAATGCGAGAACCTGCCGGAGCGGGTCGGCACCGACGAAAAACAGCACCAGCAGGAAGGCGACAACCTCGTCCCAAACGATGGCACCCGAGTCCGCGACACCGAGGTCGCGCCCGGTACGGTCCGCCGCCCAGACGCCCGCCGCGAAGGTGATCGCGACGACAACCATGTACCCGACATCTTCGGTGGTCGCGTGCAGGAGCGCAGCCAGCGGCAGCGCGATGAGCGTGCCGACCGTTCCCGGGGCGATCGGCGACAAGCCGGCTCCGAAGCCCAGCGCCAGAAAATGCGCCGGGTGCGCGAACAGAAACGCCAGCGTGGGCGTTTTTTTCATGCCGCGAAATGATCGTACGCGCGCGGCAGCGTCGCCATCGCGTTGCCGGACGCATCGCGAACGATCAAGCCCGGCGCGCCGCCTATGACCCCGATGCGGTGCAATGGCAAGCCGAGCTCACCGCCGAGCGCGGCGATGCGACTGTCGTGCGACGGCCCGGCGGTAAAGCACAGCTCGTAATCGTCGCCGCCCGCGAGCAGGCACTCGAACGCGACGTCCCGGGCTTCGCCGATCGCGAGCTGCCGATCGAGAGCCGTCGAGCGCGGAATCGCCGCCAGATCGATGGTCGCGCCGGCGCCGGACGCGTCGAGGATGTGGCCCAGGTCCCCAACGAGACCGTCGGACACGTCGATCGCCGCCGACGCAAGGCCTCGGAGACGCGTGCCGAGACCCACCCGCGGTTGAGGCCGCAGCAGGGCCTTGTCGCACACGGCGAGTTCAGCGCCGGTCAACTTAATGCGCCCGGCGCGATGCGCGAGCGCGAGCGCTGCGTCGCCGAGCACACCGGAAATCCAGATCGAATCGCCGCCGTGCGCGCCGCTGCGCAACAGTGCTTGTCCCCGGGGCACTTCACCCAGGATGGTGAGGCAAAGGTTGAGCGGCCCGCGTGTCGTGTCGCCTCCGACCAGATCGACGCCGAACGTTGCTGCCAGTGCGAACAACCCGCGCGCAAAAGCGCCGAGCCATTGCGGATCCGCGTCGGGTAGCGCACCTGCAAGCAGCGCCCAGCGCGGCGTCGCTCCCATGGCCGCCATGTCGGAGAGATTGACGGCGAGCGTCTTGTGTCCGAGCGCTTCTGGATCGACGTCGGCGAAGAAGTGGCGCCCCGCGACGAGCATGTCGACCGACGCCGCGAGCTCGGTGCCGGGTGTCGGAGAGAGCAGCGCCGCATCGTCGCCGATGCCCAACGCTGTGCCCGTGCCACACGCGCTTCGGCCACCTTCTGCCGGCGCGCGGCGGAAGAAACGGTCGATCAATTCAAATTCGTTCGGCGCCGTCATGATGGGCGGCGGGCCTGATTCTGAGGAAACTGAGGAGACCTGAGGAAAACTGGCGGGCGGTCGCGCACGCCGGTCAGGACGCGGTGCGTGCGTTACGCACTTCCGGCGCGCGTGCCTTCGCGGCGAGCTTGTCGAGCACGCCGTTTACGTATTTGTGTCCGTCGGTGCCTCCGTACGACTTCGCGAGCTCCACCGCCTCGTTGATCGCGACGCGGTACGGAACGTCCGGCTCACGCAGCAGTTCCCACGCGCCGATGGTGAGGATGCTTTTTTCAACCGGAGAAAGCTCGGATGCCTTCCGGTCGAGGTAGGGCGTGAACGCGGCCACGAGCTTGTCGAATTCGCCCGTCACGCCGCGCCAGATGCCGTCGAAGTACACGGTATCGCACTTCGCGAAAGTGGAACCCTCGGCGAGCTGCGTCCGGATCAGAGCGGGATCGCTTCCGGAGAGCAGCCACTGGTAGACGCCCTGCATCGCGAACTCGCGCGAGCGCCGGCGCGGGTTAGTCCTCATCGATTGCATCCAGGAGATTGGCCATCTCCACCGCCGCCATCGCGGCCTCGTATCCCTTGGTCGCGCCTCGCGCGAGCGCCTGCTCCTCGGTATCCGTGGTGAGAATGCCGTTGCCGATCGGAATGCCGAATTCGAGCTGCACGCTTGCGAGCCCCGATGCCGATTCCGTGGCGACGATCTCGAAGTGGAATGTCTCTCCGCGCACGACCGCCCCAAGGGCGACGAGCGCGTCGTAGTCTCCGCTTTGGGCCATCCGTTGAAGGGCGAGGGGCGCCTCGAGCGCGCCCGGCACCGTGACAACCGTGATCTTTGTCTCGGCCGCGCCGGCCTCGCTCAGGGCGCGCAAGGCCCCCTCGAGCAAGGGCTCACCGATCGACGGATTGAAGCGCGAGAGAACGACGCCGACGCGCATGTGCGCGGCGCGTTTGTCGGGCGCTATCCTGCGGGGACCCATGGAAGAATCGACGTGTCCGTTGGTCAGTGGCCTGCGCGCGGCGGACGCGAAGACCTTGCGTAATCCAGACGCGCGCTCACGACGCTAGGCGCGCGGCGTCTCGGCCGACGAGCGCGGAGGAGCTTCCTCGTGCGCAGTGACTTCGAGATCGAATCCAGCCATGCTCGGCATTTTGCGGCGACGCGCAAGCAGGCGCATCTTGCCGACGTTCAGATCGCGGAGAATCTGTGCGCCGATGCCGTAGTTGCGCAGATCCATCTTGTTGTCGGCCGCCACCTGCTCGCCGACCGCACGCTGCCTCAGCTCCTGCGCCGACTCGGGACGGTGCAGCAGGATCAGGACGCCCCGCTCGGCCCGCGCCAGCCGGTCGAGCGCAGCGGGGATCGTCCAGGAGTGCGCGCGGCTGCCGTAGTCGAGCAGGTCGACGATCGACACCGGCTCGTGAACGCGCACGACCGTCTCGCGTTCGGCATCGATCTCGCCGCGAACGAGCGCGAGGTGCGTCGCATCACTCAACTTGTCGCGGAACGTAACCAGTCGGAAATCGCCCGCAGCCGTTCGAATCGGCCGCTCGCCGATTCGCTCCACCAGGCGCTCGTGCTGGCTGCGATAGTGAATCAAGTCCGCGATCGCGCCGATTTTCAGGCCATGTGTGCGCGCGAATGCGACGAGATCGGGCAGGCGTGCCATCGAGCCGTCGTCGTTCATGATCTCGCACAGGACAGCGGCGGGCGAAAACCCCGCGAGCCGTGCCAGATCACAGCACGCTTCGGTGTGCCCCGCGCGTGCGAGAACGCCGCCAGGATGCGCGACGAGGGGAAATATATGACCGGGCTGCACCAGATCCTGAGGCCTGGCCCCCGGCGCGCACGCCACACGGACGGTGTGCGCGCGATCGGCCGCGGAGATGCCGGTCGTGACGCCCTCGGCAGCCTCGATCGAGACCGTGAAATTCGTCCCGTGCAGCGACCGGTTGTTCGGCGTCATCGGCGCCAGGTCCAGCTGACGCGCGCGCTCCTCGGTGATCGACATGCAGACCAGCCCGCGTCCGAACCTGGCCATGAAATTGACTATGTCAGGCGTGATCGCGTCGGCGGCGGCCACGAGATCGCCTTCGTTCTCGCGCCCTTCCTCGTCGACCAGGATCGCCATCCGCCCCGCATTGAGCTCGGCGATGATCTCCGGGATCGAGCTGATGGCGCGCACCGGCAGCGCATCGTCTGCTGACGAGCGCGGGCTATCGACGGAATGCAGTTTTGGAGCAGTCATCTTGGCTCGATGCGGAATGGCGCGAGCTACCGCTCCATTATACGCCGGCATGGCATGCGTCTCTCGCGTTCGCATCGGCCCGCGACGTCGCGCGATTCGTCGACGCGAGGACGGACCCATCGTGGAACGCTGGCGTACGCCCTGCTTGCTCCCGACGGCATCAAGAAGTCAGACCGGCGCGAAAATGTCCAGCGACCTTGCGAATAGCTCGCTGCGCGGATCCGCAAGCTCGCCGAGCACGGCGAAGTGGTGCTTGCCTGGAACGACAAGCGCCCCCGCTGCTGCCATTCGGGCGACATCGCGGCCAACGCTGCCCAGAGCTCGCCGCTTTGGCGGACGAAGGCTGCGGTCTCGTTCGCGCCCGCCGCGAGCAGCAGCGGCGCGTCGCACCCGCGGCTCGGCATGGAGCGGGCTCAGATCGCGCGCGCTTTCCGGGTCGAGCCCGAGATCGGTGTTGAATGACACGTCAATCAGAGGCGCCAGGTCGAAAACGCCGCTGACCGATATGCCGCCGGCGATCGGCCCCGACGACGATCCGCGCGTGTCGTGGCCTCGCGCTTTCCAATCGGTCGCGAACATCATCGCCGTCAGATGCCCGCCCGCGGAGTGACCCGCGACAACCACCCGCGCGGCCGGAACGCCATAGTTCTCGCCTTCGCGCACCAGCCAGTCGACCGCTTCGCGACACTGCTCGACGATGTCTCCGATGCGCACCGCGGGGCAGAGATCGTAGTTGACGACCGCGACGCCGATGCCCGCGGCCACAAAGGGCGGCGCGATGAAGGAGTGCTCATCCTTGTCCAGGCCACGCCAGTAGCCGCCGTGGATGAAAAGCATCGCGCCGCGCGCGTTCTCCGCGGGGAACAGGTCGATCGTTTGCTTGGGACCGGTGCCGTAACGAATGTCGCGAACCGAGTGCAACGTCGAACGCGCACGCTCACTGTCAGCCGCCCAGCGCGCGATCCACTCCGGATGGTCGGGAAAGGCCGCCCGCAGGTTGTACTCTCGCTCGGCGGAGCTCGCGGCTGCAGCCACGTCCGGCCGGCGGATCACGCCGCGACGTCGATCACGCCAGCGGCGCGTCGATAGTGATTCTGAGCTCGCCCAGCGATTCGATGCGTCCGACCAGCGCATCGCCGGCTACAACGGCGCCGACGCCTGACGGCGTGCCCGTGAAGATCAGGTCACCGGGAAGGAGCTCGTAGTACTGCGACAGAAAATGCAGCATGTGCGGGACGTCCCAGATCATGTCGGCGAGGTCGCCCTGCTGTCTGACCGCGCCGTTGACTTCGAGGGCGATGCGGCCGCGCTTCAGATAGCCGACTTCGCTCACCGGATGGATCGGACCGATCGGCGCCGCTTGCGCAAACGATTTGCCCAGATCCCAGGGGCGCTTGATCTCGCGCAGCGCCGCCTGCAAGTCGCGCCGTGTCATGTCGAGCCCGACCGCGTAGCCGTAGATCAAGTCATTGGCGCGCTCGGGCGTGACACGCACGCCTGCCGACGCCGATCGCGACGACGAGCTCGATTTCGTGGTGGTAGTTCTTGGTCGCCAGCGGGTAGCGCACGTGGCCGACATCGGGCGGCACGACCGGGACGACGGCATCCGCCGGCTTGGTGAAGAAAAACGGCGGCTCTTTGGTCGCGTCGCCGCCCATCTCCTTGGCGTGCTCGGCGTAATTTCGGCCGACGCAATAAATGTGGCGAACCGGATAGGACCCGGCGTTGCCGGCAACCGGGACCGACGGGCAATCCCAGGCAGGAATAACGGATTTCATCGAGGCTCCCTTGCAATCGTCGGTGGGGTGGACATGCTTTATCAATGGGCGATCATGCGTCTCTCAGCGCCGCGGACGCGCGCATCGATCATGCGGCGTCGGGCTGGCGATCCGGCGCGGCACGGGCGAACGCGTCCAGCGCAAGGCAATGCGCCTCGATGCGCGCCAGCGTCGGGTAGGGATCGATGGCGATCGAGCTGCGGCGCGCATTGGCGAGCTGTGGCACGAGACAGATGTCGGCGAGCGTCGGCGCGTCTCCGTGACAGAAGGCTCCCGTACGCTTGTCGGCTGCGATCTCGGTCTCGAGGGCCGACAATCCGACCTCGACCCAGTGCCGGTACCAGGCATTCTTCGCGTCCTCGCTGACGCCGAGCGGTCCGACCAGATACTTCAGCACGCGCAGGTTGTTCAGCGGGTGAATGTCGCATGCGATGGCCTGTGCGATGCTGCGAACTCTCGCGCGACCTTCGGGCGTGGCCGGCAGAAGCGGCGGATGCGGCACTTTTTCGTCGAGATACTCGATGATCGCCATCGATTGGCTGATCTTCTCGCCGTCGTCGATCAGCAGTGGCACGAGCGCCTGTGGATTGATGGCGCGATAGCGTCTCCGCCCGCTGCTCGCCTTTGACGAGGTGCACGGGTAGATATTCGTAGGACAGGCCCTTCAGGTTGAGCGCGATCCGGACCCGGTAGGCCGCCGATGATCGGAAGTAGTTGTGCAGCTTGAGCATGGTTGTCGGGTCTAGTCGAACGCGGCAATGCCGGTCTGCGCGCGACCGAGAATGAGCGCATGCACGTCGTGCGTTCCTTCGTAGGTGTTCACGGTCTCGAGGTTGAGCATGTGCCGTATGACATGGAATTCGTCGACGACCCCGTTCGCCCCGTGCATATCGCGCGCCATGCGCGCGATATCGAGCGCCTTGCCGCACGAGTTGCGCTTCATGATCGAGGTGATCTCCGGCGCCGCGCGTCCCTCGTCCTTCAGGCGGCCGAGACGCAGGCAGCCCTGCAATCCGAGCGTGATGTCGGTCTGCATGTCGGCCAGCTTTTTCTGGATCAATTGATTCGCCGCCAGCGGCCGGCCGAATTGCTTGCGATCGAGCACATATTGCCGCGCCGCGTGCCAGCAGAACTCAGCGGCCCCCAGCGCACCCCATGCGATGCCGTAGCGCGCGTTGTTCAGGCATCCGAACGGTCCCTTGAGGCCCTCGACGTTCGGCAGGCGATTCTCCTCGGGCACGAACACCTCGTCCATGACGATTTCGCCGGTAATGGACGTGCGCAGGCTGAATTTGCCCTCTATTTTCGGCGCCGAAAGTCCGCGCATGCCTTTCTCGAGAATGAAGCCGCGAATGACGCCGTCGTCGGTCTTGGCCCACACCACGAAGACGTCGGCGATGGGCGAGTTGGAGATCCACATCTTGTTGCCCGAGACGCTGTAGCCGCCTTCGACGGCGCGCGCGCGCGTCGTCATCGAACCGGGATCGGAGCCGTGGTCGGGCTCGGTGAGGCCGAAGCATCCGATCGAGGCACCGGTGACCAGCTTCGGCAGATATTTCCTTCGCTGCGCCTCCGATCCGTACGCATAAATGGGATGGATCACCAGCGATGACTGCACGCTCATCATCGAGCGATAGCCCGAGTCGACGCGCTCGATTTCACGCGCGATGAGGCCATAACAGACGTAGTTGAGCGCGGCGCCGCCGTATTCGGCGGGCAGCGTCGACCCGAGCAGGCCGAGCGCTCCCATTTCGCGGAATATCGCGGGATCGGAGATCTCGTCGCGAAATGCGGCGGTAACGCGCGGCAGAAGCTTCTCCTGCGCGTAGCGGTGCGCGGAGTCGCGCACGATCCGCTCGTCTTCCGCGAGCTGATCGTTGAGCCTAAGTGGATCTTCCCAGGCGAATCTGGATTCGGACATGGAGTGCGCCACGGTGCGATTTTGGTTTCGAACGCATCCCGCCCGGCACCAGGCGGGTGAGGTTCGAATTATCTCACGCCGACGAACACAGTCCCGCCTGTCAATCGTCCCGGCCGACTAGTCCGTAGGTAGAAGCGTGCCGCGCATTCCGCCACCTACGATTTGCAACGGGCGCGAAGGATGGCTTCGCGCGATGCGAATCGGAGCCGGGCATGGCGAAACCGTGGCAAGACGCGTGGCAAGCCGCATCGCGAAACGCGCGGTGAGCGGCATGGCGGCGGGGCGTTTCGCGCGCATGCACAATGGGATCGCAGCGCGCGGTTTCACGCTCATCGAGATCCTGATCGCGCTGGCGATATTCGGCGTCCTGTTGCGCCTGGGCCTTCCCACGTATCGCGACTGGATCGCCTCCCAGCAGCTCGCGAACCACGCCCACTACATCGCCGATACGCTCGATCTTGCGCGAAGCGAGTCGATCAAGCACGGATACCGCGTCAACCTCTGCAAGTCCCGCGATCGGCGGGTCTGCACCGACGATGGCGGCTGGGAGCAGGGCTGGCTACTTTTCGTCGATGAGAACGATTCCGGACAAGTTGACGACGACGAATCCGTCCTGCGCAGGGAAGGCCCCGCGGGCAACGAAATCACCATGCGCGGCAACCGCCCGGTCGAGGACTATGTCTCCTTTACCAGTCTCGGACACGCGCGCCTCCGCAGCGGAGCCTTGCAGATGGGCACTTTCGTCCTCTGCAAGCCCGGTCAGAACGCGCTCAATGTCGTGCTGGCCAACAGCGGCCGAGCGCGAATCGACAAGACCACTGACCGCTGTTCGTAGGGATTCGCGGACCGTTCGTCAGGCGGCGGGCAAATATTTCCCGGTCATCCGTCCGGAAATCCCGCCTGTCCGGACGGTTTCGGCAGGACTTTGGACAGCCGTAACCGTCTGTTCCGTTAGCGATACCTCTAATCGGCTTACATTGATTGTGGCGCGAGGGCGACTTACCATGCCTTGGCTGGAAAAGGGGACACCATGGCTGTTTTCGAAGTGAGCAGCAGGTCGATCGCCGCACCGCGCGGCGCGCGCGGCTTCACGTTGATCGAAATGATGATCGTCGTCGCGATCGTCGCGATCCTTGCCGCCATCGCGTTGCCGAATTACGCCGACTACGTCAAGCGCGGGAAGATCATCGAGGCGACGACCAGCGCTCTCGGACGCGCGCACGCAGCTAGGAGCAATGGTTCCTGGACAATCGGAATTACGCCGGCGGCTGCGCCGACCGCCGCAGAACTCGGTGACTGGCGGCACGAGGCCAAAGCATTTACGTCTGACTTGCACCGTCGGCGAAACGGATACGACATACACAGTCAACCGCGACCGGCAACGCGGCCCAGGGAATGGAGCGGATTCGTCTACACGATCGACCAGAACAACACCAAGACGAGCACGATCACCGCTCCCGGCTGGGGCAACCAGCAGTTGTGGCTGGGTCACGCGCAAGGACGGCTCCTGCGGCTAACCTGCAGCGTCAATGATGAAAAGCGCACCCAACCGGATTCACCCTGATCGAGCTGCTGATCGCGATGGCGATCTTCGTGTTACTGATCCTCATCGCCGGACCGATGTACGCGGAATTCATGGGTAATTCACAGATTCGCAACGCTGCGGAAAACACGCTGACGGGCGTCCGTCTCGCGCAAGCGAGCGCGGTCCAGAGCAACCGGGCGGCGAAGTTCGTGATCGACGCGTCGGCCGCGGGCGGCTGGGCTGTGTACGCTTTACAACGACGAGACCGCCGCTTACGCAGCTGGTGCCGACTGCAGTCCTACAAATGGACCGAAGGTGCCTCGATGACGCACCGTTACGCCGCAGCCCGCTGGCGCGTCGGCGTCACTTTCGACGGCCTTGGCCGAGTCGCGCCCAACGGTTATCCGGACGTGGCGGACGGTACGTCGTCGTTGACCGAAGTCGATGTCACCAATCCGCTAGCGTTACCAGCCGCCCCGCCCTCTGCGGGTCCAGATCAGCGCTATCGGCGGCACTGCCGGGACCAAGCTTTGCGATCCGGCGCGTGCGTGCGCGGAGACCCCGCGCGTGTACCTGAGCGCAGCACGCAACTAACGCCATGAGAATGACTCATCGCATCTCGCCATGCCCAGCAAGGCGCCTTCCTGCTCGAAGCGCTGATCGGGATACTCATTTTTTCGCTCGGCATCCTCGGCATCGTCGGCTTGCAGGCGCAGGCGATGCGGTTCACCAATGACGCCGAGTATCGCGCGGAGGCGGTCTACCTCGCCAACTCGCTGATCTCGCAAATGTGGGCGGACAAGCAGAGCACGCTCAAAGCCAAATACGACAGCACGGTCGGCGGCGCCGGATACACGCAGTTCGTGCTCGATGTCGAACACGGGATGCCGGGCGCCATGCTGATGCCAGCCCCTGTCGTGCATGGTCGATGGACCGCCAGCCGCTGCCCGCAGCCGTCGACCAAGACCAGCAGCGTCGTCTCGGTGCAGATCTCCTGGACAATGCCCGGCGACACGACCGTTCACAACTACACCACGACCGGCGTCATAGGACAGAACTAGCGATGACCCCGATGCAATGACCTCGATCGATTCCGACCGCTAGCCGCGCAGAGCGGATTCAGCCTGATCGAAATCATGGTCGGCGTGGTGATCGGCCTGATTGCCGTGCTGGTGATCTACCAGGTGTTCGCGGCGGCCGAAGGCATCAAGCGCAATACGACCAGCGTCGGCGACGCGCAGCAGAACGGCTTGCTGTCGTCGTTCATACTGGGCATCGAGCTCGCCAACGCGGGCAACGGCGTGGCGAGCGCGGCGCGCGACCTCGGCGCTTGTCCGGGCGGCGGCGAGCTTCGCGACAACGTGGCGGCCGATCCCCGTGATGATCCAGCCTGGCGGCGATGCCAGCCACCCCGATACGTTCATGGTCAACTACAGCGTGTCGAACTCGGTGATCGCTCCCGCGCCATTTACCGCAAACGGCCGCCGCGAACGCGGCTTACCTGGTCCAGAGCCCCACCGGCTTCCAGGTCAACGACATGATCGTGGCGGTCGGGGGCGCCCCGGCATCGGCCGGCTGCGCGGCATCGAAGGTCACCGCGGTCACCGTGCCCCGACGTCAACGGCGTGGTCACCGTGTCGCACACCGACCCCGGCGTCGCCGCGACCTTCGGGAACGCGTCCTCGCTGTTCAACATGGGGCCGCTGACCGGCTCGCAAAAGGTACGCTACGACGTGGACCCGGCGTCGGGCACCTTGCGCAGCACCTCCCTTCTGAAGACGGATGGCACACCCAACGACGACACGAGCCCGCCGTCCCGAATCCGATGGCGTCGAACGTGGTCAACATGAAGCTTCAATATGGCGTGGACAGCGACGGGGAGCGGCACGATCGTGTGGGTCGACGGGAACACATCGCCATGGACGACGCCCGAGCTCCTGTCGGCGACGCCTCGAACAACCTGATTACCCAGCTCAAGACCCTCAAGGCGATTCGCATCGGCATCGTGGTGCGCGGAGAGCAATGGGACAAGGAGGCTGCCTGACGGCATTGGTCGCTTTTCGGCGGGACCCTACAGCGGCACGTTTGTTGCTGCAGGTGGCAACTACCGCTACCGGACGTACGAAACCATCATTCCGATTCGCAACGCGATGTGGAACTCTCTCTGACATGAAAGCAACCCGGACCAAGGTTCCTGTTTCGTGCCCCGCGCCGTCGCGGCGCCAGCGCGGCGTCGTGCTGTTCGTGGCGCTGATCGTCATGGTCGCGATGAGCCTTGCCGCCATCGCGCTGATCCGCTCGGTCGACACGACCAACGCCATCGTCGGAAATCTCGCCTTCCGCCTTGCGTCGATCCTGCCCGCCAACGCGAGCATCGAGCAGGCCGCCGGGGCGCTCTTTTCCGACGCCGACATCGCCGAGCATCGTGCACATCCCCGACAAGAACGTCGAGCGTCCCCGCGGAGAACTATTTCGCCTGCCGGCAGGGGCTGGCCGGTTGCGGCGGATCGGCCGAGGACGCACGCGGCGTTCCCGCGGTGCTGCAGAAGAAATCGACCGCTTCCGCGCTGACCAAGCAATTCGATGCGTGTGACACAGTCGGCGGCGTGCGCAGCATCGACCGATACGCAGGTCACCTACGTCATCGAGCGCATGTGCCTCGCCGCCGGACCTCCGACCACCGGCAACTGCGACCTCGTCCCGCCCAAGGGAAACCCCGGAGACACGCTCGGCGACGCCGGAGCGGGTCCCATCAGCGTCCCCTTCTACCGTGTCACCGTCCGCGTCGACGGGCCCAAGAACACCGCGTCGTTCGTTCAGGCGATGCTGAAGTAAGCAATGCCCCCAGGGATAAACAAAATGACCCAAGCCGCCCGCATCCCGCAATACCGCCGCCTGATCGCGGGCGTTCTCGCGGTCCTCCTCGGGCTCGGGCCCCTGGCCACGCCGGCCTACGCAGCCGTGACCGCGCTGTCGGACCAGCCGCTCAACGCGCAGAGCCAAGCGAAGCCGGACATCATGCTGACGGTCGACGACTCGACCTCGATGCTGTTCGACTTCCTGCCCGACACCGTGGTCGGCAAATATTGCCGCGATTGGAGCGGCAGCATGAACGCGAACTGCGGCATTTCGGGCCAGAACACCGATCTGACGGCGCAGAGCCGCGGCAAGTACGTCACGCCCGGGTTTGTTTTCGAGCAGTACGGCATGCCCTATCCCGCGTACAACGCGGCGTTCGACGCCAGCGGCCCGGGAGCGGGCTGCCTTTTCGTCCCGCTGGGAGCACGACCTGCTCCGGCGGCATTCCCCCCGGTGCGCTGCCCGGGATCGACGTTTATCCGAATCCCGCCGGGCCGCCGCCGGCCAAATCGCCCAAGGCCGGACAGCTCTACGAATACTGGACGCTGTGGCCGGCGCCGGCTCACAACAGCGAGCTCAACCACGTCTATTACAACCCGCGGACGCAATACGATCCGCCGATTGCCGCGGACGGCACGCCGTATCCGCAGATGAACGCCGGCAACACGTCCAGCTGGACGCGCGTTCCTGCCGATCCGTGGGCGACCCCGGTCGTGTACGTCGATCTGACCGCGACGGTCACCGTCGGCCAGTGGTGCAACTCCGACTGGAGCGTCGGGCACGAGAACGATCCTACGTACTGCCGCACTAACGGCACCGGCCCGACCGCGACGAGCTCGTCCGCGTCGAGCGCGGACGGCGACTACAACTACCCCTGGGCGCCCCCGGGCATCGATCCGACGCTCGGCCCGACGATCGCCAAGTCGATCGCGTTCTCCAAGGTCGACAGCACCACCTACGCGCTCAAGCCGGCGTGGGCCACCGCGCAGGATCCGAAGTACTTCTACGAGAACGACAACGTTCTCTGGTGCGACGCCACCAATCCGCTGTGGCCGCACGGCGGACCCTCGCTGCCGCAGACCTGCGTCGGCGGCTCGACCACGCCTCAGACCTGTATCGGCCGCGTCGATCAGACTTGCAGCGCCGGAACGCCGCAGACCTGCGTCGGCGCGCAGCCACAGACCTGCAATGGCGCGCAGCCGCAGACCTGTCAGAACCTGCTTCCGCAGACTTGCGGCGGCGGCGCGGCCCAGACCTGCGTGCCCCCGACACCGCAAACCTGCATCAACATCGGCAACCAGACCTGCGACGGATTCGCGCCGCAGACCTGCAACGGCGTGACGCCGCAAACATGCGCCGGCATCACCGGCCAGGCGTGCAACAACGTCAGAACCCAGGTCTGCAATTTGGTCGCGCCGACCTGCATTCCGCCCAATCCAGCGCTTTGCACGACGACCTGGAGTCCGCCGGACGTGTGCCCGTGCAGCGGCGACGAGTGCCCGATATGTACCCTGGTGACGACGTGTCCGCCCGGAAAGTGCAGCAGCAACGGCGCCAGTTGCGGAACCGCGAGCGACTGTCCGAGCACCGGAACCTGCAGCATCGCGGGCAATGCCTGCACGGTCGCGGGTGTCGACCCCGCCGAATGTCCGACGCTCGCCGGCACCTGCTCGGTGGTGCCTTCCTCGTGCATGGTCGCGAGCGACTGCCCGCAGGAAGGACACTGCAGCGCGAACCCCGTGGCGACCTGCACGATCGACGCCAACTGCCCGACGCTCCCGGGACATTGCAGCGTCGACAACAATTCCTGCACGACTCCCGGCTCGACACCGCAGTGCCCGGACGAAGGCCACTGCACCTTGACGAGCGCCGTCTGCCACACCGCGGGCTCCGATCCGGGCGAATGCCCGACGCAGCCCGGTCAATGCAACATCGATCATGGCGCCTGCTTCAACGATGCGGCCTGCGTTCGAAGCGGAACGTGCAGCCTGAGCGGAGGCGCCTGCACGACGGATGCCAATTGCACCGTCGTCGGCGCGACCTGCACGATCGACGGCAAGGCATGCACGGTGGACGCCAACTGCGGCAACGCCGGCCACTGCAGCGTCAATACCGCGACCGTGTGCCATGTCGCCGGCTCCGACCCGGCCGAGTGCCCGGTCGTGCCCGGAACATGCTCGATCTCGACCACGACTGCCTGCACCGTCGACGGCAACTGCGCGACGATCGCCGGGCACTGCAGCACGTCCGGCGCGTCGTGCACCGCGGACGCCAACTGTCCCAACACCGGGCAAAACTGCTCGGTCACCGGCGAGGCGTGCACGTCGACACCGTATTTCCCGTACTGCCGGAATCGGCACGGTCGTCCGACCCTGCGTCGCGAGCCATCGTTCTGCCCGATCCAGGGCGGCACGTGCTCGGTCGACGGCATCCTGCCGTGCACCGGACTTCTATGTCAACTTCGGAGCCGTTCTTCGCCTACGACCTCGGCTTGTGCAACTGCAGTCGTCGTGTCGACGGGCACTGCTCGATCGACAGGTCGGTCTGCACGGCGGCCCTGGCACGCTGTCCGCCCGGCCGCGCTCGACCTTCCGCCAGCGCCGTATGCAGCGACATGCTGACGCAACGGCAGTGTCGCTGCTCGCCGATGCGAATGGCGCCGGCGTGGTCTGCCGCCACAACAACAACTCGGGCGCCTACAGCTCCGGCGCCTATGACTATCCGAACGCGGTCTACAAGACGCCGGTCACTGCCGGAACGGGCGTGAACGCCTGCACGGTCTCGCCGCGCTACGCGTCGGTGCCGCGCCACTACTACAAGACGGGATTGGAATGGTGCGACAGCAGCATCACGACCCCGGGCGACAAGTGGCTGGGCTACGGCACGGGCAGCTGCCAGGACTCGCAGGACAGCACGCACTATCTACCCGCGCTTCTTCCAGTTCGGACAGCCCGGTGGCACCGACAACTACGGCGACGCCCGCTTTCGCGCGCACCGACCTGATTCCCGGCACGACGTACACGCACGACTGGACCGACGACAACGGACCCGAGGAAATCGTCCGCACCTTCGATGGCGCCACGCCGGACGTGTCGGAGATGACCAACTACGCCAACTGGTTCGCCTACTACCGGACGCGCATCCAGGCGGTGAAGACGGTGACCTCGGCGTCGTTCTCGGATATCGACGTCAAGTACCGCGTCGGCTTCCACGCGATGTTCTCAGCTGTCGTCGTTCCTGAACATCGCGGATTTCGACAGCACGGTGCAGAAGCCGGCGTGGTTCGCGAAGCTCTTCGGCGTCACCATTCCGCTCGGCCAGGAGACGCCGACGCTGACCGCGCTCGCCCGCATCGGCGATTACTTCAAGAACGGCACCCATCCGCGAACTCAGCGGGTCGACCGATCCGATCATTCTCGCGTGCCAGCAGAACTTCCACATGCTGTTCACCGACGGGTTCACCAACCAGACCGGGCTTCCGACGACCGTGGTGGGCAATGTCGACGGCGACTAACGTCCCCGGCCCCGTCGAACCTGACGGCAAATCCGGTCGTCGGACTGATTCCCGGCTCGCCCTGGCCGCGTCCGTACCGCGAGGACCCTGCCAACCCGGCGCTCAATGCCCTGTCGGACTACAGCCTGTACTACTGGGTCACGGACCTTCGCCCCAATCCGACTGCGGCGTGCCCGCTATGCGGGCCCGCGAACCACATCGGCAACGTCCCGACGACCAGCAATCCGCCGCTGGCCTCCGACCGGTACTCGGCCAAGTGGCAGCACCTGAATTTTGCCGCGCTGTCGCTGGGCACCGCGGGCAAGCTTCCGACCTCCGATCAGGTGGCGACGGAAACGGCTCTCAGTGATCCTGCCGGCACGCTGCAGTGGCCGCAGCCGTATCCGACGGTGAACCAAGCCCGACAATTCCGGCGTCGACGACCTGTGGCACGCTGCGGTGAACGGGCACGGCGACTTCGTCAACGCGGATTCGATCGACGAGGTGAAGCTCGGCATCGGCAAGATTCTCGCCGGCGTGACCAACCTTCCCGGCACGCGCACCAGCGTCGGATTCGTGAGCAACACGTTCGGCGCCTCGGCCAACTTCATCTATCGCGTGCTGCTTCGAGCAATCCTGGGCGGGCAGCCTGGCCAAGATCCAGATCGACCCGACGACGGGCGTCCCGGCCGCTCCCGTGCGAACCGCCGATCTGGGACGCGTCGCAACAGCTGATCAACTCTGATGACGCCGACCGGAGCCAATCGCACGCCGTGGAACACGTCGCGCCGGATCGTCACGAAGAATGAGGCGGGAGTCACCGTCCCGTTCCTGCTGGGCGAACCTGAGCGCCAACCAGCAGGACTCGCTCGCACCCGGCAAGCCCGCGAAGGGCCAGCTGGTGTTGGACTTCCTGCGCGGCAGCCGGCAAAAGGAAGGCGATAAAGTGAACCAGCTCCGCGTGCGCAGGCAGTCCGCTGGGAGACATCGTCGATTCGTCGCCGGTCTACATCGGCCCGCCGAACGCGCCGTATCTCGACGCGATGGACCCGGGCTATTCGGGCTTCACGAGCGCGCAATCGGCACGGCCGCCGCGACTCTATGTCGGCGCCAACGACGGCATGCTGCACGTCTTCGATGATGCGACCGGCAACGAAACCTGGGCCTACGTCCCGACGCCGTTGTACCGTGGCGCGACAGCGGGAACTGCCTTGCCGCCCGCGACCAACGATCCGAGAACGGGTCTTGGCGCCCTTGCGTATCAGGACGGCGCGCTGCCGGCCTTCCGCCACCACTTCTACGTCGACCTGACGCCGAAGATCGTCGACGCCGACCTCAGCGTGCCGCCGGACGGCAGCCAATGGACGACGCTGCTGGTCGGCGGCATGGGCAAGGGCGGCAATCGCTACTTCGCGCTCAACGCTACGAATCCGACCGCGGTGATCGACGAGGCCACAGCCGGGAATCAGGTCCTGTGGGAGTTCCCGCCCGTCGGTGACGCGGTCACCGACATGGGATACACCTACGGCAAGCCGATCATCGCCAAGACACGCGTGTTCAACGGCGAATGGCTGGTGATAGTGGGCTCGGGCTACAACAATCCGAGCGGCGTCGGGCAAGCTGTATTTCCTCAAGGCCAGCACCGGTGCCGTTGAGAAGGTGATGTCGACGGGCGTGGGCAATCCGGGAACGCCGTCCGGTCTGACGCACCCGGCCGGCTACACCCAGGACTTCCACAACCAGCTCGCCGAGCAGATTTACGCGGGCGACCTGCTGGGCAACTTCTGGCGCTTCGACGTCTCGGACCCGACCAGCGACGGCAACTGGCCGGCGGCGGGTCAGCTACGCCTCGCTGACGGCTCCCGACGACGGCTCCGCGCAGCCGGTGACGACGCCGCCCGAGATCAAGATCGACGTCAACAACGGCATCGACCGCTGGGTCTTCGTGGGAACCGGCAAGTTGTACGACGACACCGATCTCGCCAGTACGCAGCTGGAGACCTTCTATGCCATACGCGACGGGACGGCGTCGGCTCCGTGGGCGCTGCCCGCGACTCCGGTCAACCGGGCCACTGCGGGCATGCTTTCGTTGCCGGCGCTCGATTCGACCAATGAGTTCGGATTGCCCAACGTACCCGACAAGGGCTGGTATCACGACTTGCCCGCGGGCTCGCGCATCGTCGTCCCGCCGGCAGGCAGCGTTCGGCATCATCGCCTATATCGCGACCAAGCCGCAGACCGATCCATGCCTGACCGGCTTGCCGGTGACGATCTATGCACGACAGTACGGGACCGGCCAGTCGGTGCTCACGGCAAATGACGACGGCACCGGCGCCCTTGTCGCGGGCATCGACGTCGCAACGGGCGGTGTCGGCCTGCAGATCGTCTCCTTCCAGACGCCGGACAATGCGAGCGCGCCTGACGTGAGACTGGCGATCACGATGCCTGACGGCACGGTGCGCTACTTCAAGCCGAAGCTGCCGCAGGCGTTCTTCCAGCACCGCATGTCGTGGCGATTGCTGGGCCAGTAGCCAGGAGCACCTTGCGTGACAGGCGGCCGCCCCATTCCCCGGGGCGGCCGTTTGCATTCGGGAATGTAAACTTCGAGGCCATGAGCTCTGTCACGGCCTTCATGCCCGGCCCGCGTCCGGCGCGCGACACGGGCCATCGGCTCAGCGTTTCATTTGCGTTGTCCCTCATCGCGCACGGCATCGTGATCGCGATCTTTGCGGGCTTGCTCAAGCCGCTGCTGAGCGCCGTTCCAGGACAGGTCGGACAGGCGATTCCGATCGAGGTCGCGCTCGTCGGGGTGCGTCCGATCGCGTTTCAGCCTCCGCCCGAAACCCCGCCGACGGCAACGGAACCGGCGACTCCGCCGCAGCCGATGAACGCCGCCGCGACGGTTTCCGCGACGCCGCCGCCTTCTCCCGCGCAACGCGCGATCGACGTCAACGTGCCTCCGCTCGGTGTCTCGGTGCAGGCCGACGTCAGGTCCAACCGTCGTCAGCGCGGACATGCCGCCGCCGCCCGGGAACACCTCGGTCAGCCCGATCGCCGACAGCGAACGCCTCGGTCACGCGCAAGCGTCGCGCCTGCTGCAGCGCTACCCTCAGGTCGCCGCCAAAACGCCGAAGCTGCGCGATCCGCTCATCGTTCCCTACCCGCCGAACGCCGCCCGCGCGCATGCCGAAGCGCACATCGCCGCGCTGTTGCTGCTCGATGCGAGCGGAAAAGTGGTGCAGACGACGCTTTTCCCGGACGAGCCGCTCTTCGGACCCACGATCCTCGACGCGCTCGGCGGCGCCCACTTCGTGCCGGCGGAGGCCGACGCGAAGCCGATTCCCTATTGGGTGATCCTGGAGTTCGTTTTCAACATGGGCCACCCCGCGGTGAAACAACGCGCGAAGGAATGATCCGTTAGCGACCGGCAGCTCGCAGATCGCAGGCGCGAGCTCAGCCGAGTGTAGGCAGATGAAATCCCGGAGCAGCGCTGCCGTCGTCGGGCCAGCGCGTCGTAACCGCCTTGCCGCGTGTGTAGAAGCGCACGCCGTCCATGCCGTGCACGTGCAAATCCCCGAACAACGAGTTGCGCCAGCCGCCGAAGGAATAGAACGCCATCGGCACCGGTATCGGCACGTTGATCCCGATCATCCCGACCTCGACGTCCTGCTGAAAGCGGCGTGACGCGAATCCGGAACGCGTGAACAGCGCGGCGCCGTTGGCGTACGGATTGGCGTTGATCAGCGCGATCGCAGCATCGAGAGACTCGACGCGCACGATCGTCAGCACCGGGCCGAAGATCTCCTCGCGATAGATCGACATCTGGTCCGTCGCGTGATCGAACAGCGTCGGCCCCACGAAGAAGCCGCGCTCGTGCCCGGGGACGACGGGCTTGCGGCCGTCGACCACCAGCGTCGCTCCTTCCGCGACCCCGCGATCGATCAATCCCATGATCCGATCGCGAGCCGCGCAGGTGATCACCGGCCCCATCTCCGATTCGGCCCGGTCCCCCGGACCGACGGCGACACGGCGCGCGCGATCCGCCAGTCGCGCGCACAAGGGCTCCGCGGCATCGCCGACGGCAACCACGACCGACACCGCCATGCAGCGCTCGCCCGCGGAGCCGTATCCGGCTCCGATCAGCGCCTCCGCGGCGAACGCAAGGTCCGCATCGGGCATGACGACGGCGTGGTTCTTTGCGCCACCGAGCGCCTGCACGCGCTTGCCGTGCCGCGCGCCGGTCTCGTAGATGTATTTCGCGATCGGCGTCGAGCCGACAAAGGACACCGCCTTGATGTCCGGATGCTCGAGGATCGCATCGACCGCTTCCTTGTCGCCGTGCACGACGTTGAAGACGCCGTCGGGCAATCCAGCTTCGTCGAGCAATTCGGCCATGCGCATGCTCATGCTCGGATCGCGCTCCGAGGGCTTGAGGATGAAGGTATTGCCGCACGCGAGCGCGACCGGAAACATCCACAGCGGAACCATGGCAGGAAAGTTGAACGGCGTGATGCCCGCGCACACTCCCATCGGCTGGCGAAGCGAAAAACTGTCGACGTCGGTACCGACGTTGTCGCTGAAGTCTCCCTTGAGAAGGTGCGGAATGCCGGTCGCGAACTCGATCACTTCGATGCCGCGCGTGATCGAGCCCTCCGCGTCGACGACGGTCTTGCCATGCTCCTGCGAAACCAGCCGCGCCAGGTCGGACTTGTGCGTCTGCATCAGGTCGCGAAAGCGCATCAGGATGCGCGCCCGGCGAAGCGCCGGCGCAGCGCGCCACGCGGGGAGCGCCGCCTTGGCCGCCTCGACGGCGACGTCCACGTCGACGGCGTCAGCGAGCGGAACATGGCGGATGACTTCGCCCGTCGCGGGATTGGTGACTTCTCCATAGCGCGTCGTGTGCGCCGCGATCGCCCGGCCGCCGATCCACAACGGCAACCGCTCCAGTGTCATCCGATCCATGGCGTCTCCTCCTTTTGCGGCAATGCCGTTGCGTTCGTCTCATGCACTGGAGTCTGCCTGGCGCAGCCGCTCCAGATATCGCGCGATGAGGTCGACTTCGAGATTGACGCGATCGCCCTCGCGGCGCGCGCCCAGCGTCGTCACCGCCAGTGTATGCGGGATCAGGTTCACCGAAAAGCGGTGCCCGTCCACGGCATTCACCGTCAGGCTCACGCCGTCGATGGCAATCGATCCCTTGGGCGCGACAAAGCGCGCGATCTCGCGCGGTGCCGACACCTCGAGCAGCGACGCTGCCCTGATCGGCCACCGGCGCAATGCGCTCGATCACGCCCACGCCGTCGACGTGGCCGCTCATCAGGTGGCCTCCGAGCCGGTCGGAAAGGCGCAGCGCCTTTTCGAGATTGACCGCGGCCGGCGCATCGAGACCGGCCGTGCAGCGCAGCGTTTCGGCGGATACGTCGAAGCGAATCGTTCCAGCGTCGATCGAAACGGCGGTGAGACAACACCCGTTGACCGCGACGCTGTCGCCCACTGCAAGCTCTTGTTCCGCGAACGCTCCCGCGTCGACCGCGAGCTGCACGCCTTCGGCGCGCGGCTCGACCGTCGACGATGCGGCCGACAGCCTGCACGATACCCGTGAACATCAGCCGCCTCTCCGCCTGACGCGCGCGACGATGCGCCAATCCTCGCCGACGGCGTCGATGCTGCGCACGTCGAGCGATATGCGCTCGTCGAGCGTGGCCAGCGGCGCCGGCAGCGCGAACATTCCTCGCGCGGGGTCGCCCAGCAGGCACGGCGCAACATAGAGCAGGATCTCGTCGACGATCCCCGCGGCGAGCAAGGCGCCGTTGAGCTTGGCGCCGGCCTCGACGTGCAGCTCGTTGATTTCGCGCTCGCCCAGCGCCGTCGTCATCGCGCGCAGGTCGATCCGCGCCGTCGCGGTCCGGAACGATGATCACCTGCACGTTGCCGGGCAGCGCGGTCTTCGGCGCATCAGCCGTGACCAGGATCACTTCACCGCTCTGCAGCAGCGCGCGCCGCGGCGGCAGCTCGCCGTGACGATCGACGACGACCTTGACCGGCTGCCGCGACGTCGCGATCGCGCGCACGTTGAGCTGCGGATCATCGTGACGCACCGTGCCGATGCCCGTGAGAATCGCGCATGCGCGCGCTCGCCAGCGATGACCGTCGGCGCGCGCCGCCTCGCCGGTGATCCATTGACTGGCGCCGTTCTCCAGCGCGGTCCTTCCGTCGAGACTTGCCGCGATCTTGACGCGTATCCACGGACGGCCGTGCCGCAGCCGATGCAGCCATCCGATGTTGAGCTCCCGCGCCGCATCCTCGAGGAGCCCGACGTCGACCGTCACTCCGGCAGCCCTCAGGCGCTCGGCGCCTCCGGCCGCCTCGGTAGACGGATCGTGCATCGCCGCCACGACGCGCGCTATGCCGGCGGCAAGCAACGCGTCGCTGCAAGGAGGCGTCCTTCCATGGTGGTTGCACGGCTCGAGCGTGACGTACGCGGTCGCGCCGCGCGGATCGTTTCCGCGCGATCGCGCATCCTCGATCGCGCGAACTTCGGCATGCGCTTCGCCGGCGCGCTCGTGCCAGCCCTCGCCCAGCACCACGCTCGCCGCGGGCGATGACGCAACCGACGCGGGGATTGGGCGTCGTCGTGAACAGGCCGCGCTCGGCCAGCGCGAGCGCGCGCGTCATCATGTCGCGATCCGTCGTTGCGATCATCCCGGAGCAAGCTCGGGCTCGACTTGCGCGGCGGCGCTAGCGCGGCTTGCGCCGCGGCGGCGCAGGCTCGACTTCCTGCAGCGCGTCCCTGAAATCGGCGACATCCTGAAAGCTTCGATACACGGAGGCAAAGCGGATGTAGGCAACCTTGTCGAGCTTGTAGAGCTCCTGCATGACCATCTCGCCGAGCTGGCGCGACGGAATCTCGCGCTCGCCGAGGCCGAGGACCTGCTGCACGATGCGCTCCACCGCCTGGTCGACGTACTCGGTCGGCACGGGACGCTTGTGCAGCGCGCGCTGAAATCCGTTGCGGATGCGCTCGACGTCGAAGTCGGCACGCGTGCCATTCTGCTTGACGATCTGCGGCAGCCGCAGCTCCGCGGTCTCGTAGGTCGTGAATCGCTTCTGGCAAGCCAGGCAGCGCCGGCGGCGGCGAATCGAATCGCCGGCATCGGAAACCCGCGAGTCGACGACCTGGGTCTCGGCGCTCCCGCAAAACGGGCATTTCATCGTCCGCGGCCCGCGATCGGTCTCCGGCAATCGGGACGATCGATTCCCGCGTCCTCGCTGCCCGCGCGCCGGCGGCCGGGCATGTCGATGATGGATCACTTGTACACGGGCAGCTTCGACGTCAACGTCTTCACACCCGCCTTGACGCGTGCCTGCACCTTGGCGTCGGTCGGCGCGTCGAGGACGTCGGCGATCAGATGCGCGAGCTCCTCGCATTCGATCTCGCTGAAGCCGCGCGTCGTGATCGCGGGGCTGCCGATGCGGATGCCGCTGGTGACGAACGGCTTTTCCGGATCGTTGGGAATCGCGTTCTTGTTCACCGTGATGTTGGCGCGGCTCAGCGCAGCCTCGGCGTCCTTGCCCGTAATCTTCTTGGCTCGCAGGTCGACCAGCATCATGTGCGAGTCGGTGCCCCCGGAAACGATGCGAAGCCCGCGTGCCTGCAGAACCGTGGCCAGCACGCGCGCATTCTCGAGCACGCGCTCCTGGTACACCTTGAACTCGTGCGACAGCGCTTCCTTGAAGGCCACGGCCTTGGCCGCGATCACGTGCATCAGCGGACCGCCCTGGAGCCCGGGAAACACCGCCGAATTGATGAGCTTCTCGTGCTCCTGCCCCGCGAGGATGAAGCCGCCGCGCGGTCCGCGCAGCGTCTTGTGCGTCGTGCTGGTGACGAAGTGCGCGACTCCGACGGGCGTGGGGTAGAGGTCGGCGGCGATCAGGCCCGCGTAGTGCGCCATGTCCGCCATCAGATAGGCGCCGACCGAATCCGCGATCTCGCGAAACTGCGCCCAGTCGATGACGCGGGAATACGCCGACGCGCCGGCGACGATGAGCTTCGGCTTGTGCTCTTTGGCGAGCCGCTCGACGCTCTTGTAGTCGATCAGCTCGCTCTCCGGGTCGAGGCCGTAGGAAACGACGTTGAACCACTTCCCGGACATGTTCACCGGAGATCCGTGGCTCAGGTGGCCGCCATGCGGCAGCGACATTCCGAGGACGGTGTCGCCGGGCTTCAGCGTGGCGAAGAACACGGCCTGATTCGCCTGCGCCCCCGAATGCGGCTGCACGTTGGCGAACTCGGCATTGAAAAGCTTCTTGACCCGGTCGATGGCGAGCTGCTCGGCGACGTCGACGAACTCGCAGCCGCCGTAGTATCGCTTGCCCGGATATCCCTCGGCGTACTTGTTGGTGAGGCGCGAGCCCTGCGCCTCCATCACCGCGCGGCTGGTGTAGTTCTCGGAGGCGATCAGCTCGATGTGGTCCTCCTGGCGGCGGTTCTCGCCGCTGATCGCCGCGGCGATCTCGGGGTCGGCATCGGCCAATTTCTGAGTGCGGATCGTGCATGAGAGCAGATGTCGGACGGTAAACGAATATCTTACCATTCGGCGCGCCTGTCGCCGCAGTCCTCGATCGCCGAGAGGTCGATTGCCAAGGCCCTGATGCCGGGTTACTCTTCGCGCCGGTGCGTGCCGAGCGCCGAGGGCGTCGTTGCGTCGTGCGAGCGCTTCAACGCGCACCGCTGGGGCATCAGACCCCGCCAACGTTCCCGGGAGGAATTCCGTGTCGTCGCTCCTGTCGCTGTCGCGCATGATCGACCGGATGAACGAGCGCATCGGCCAGCTCTTCTACTGGCTGATTCTGGTCACGGTCCTGATCAGCGCGGCCAACGCCGTCGTCCGCAAAGCGTTCAACTACAGCTCCAACGGCCTGCTCGAGATCCAGTGGTACCTGTTCTCGGCGATTTTTCTCTTCCTCGCCGGCTACACGTTGCTGCGCAACGAGCACGTGCGCATCGACGTCATCGCCGGCCGGCTTTCGAAGCGCGCGCAGGCCTGGATCGACATATCTCGGCACGCTGTTCTTTCTGTTGCCGATGGCGATTCTGCTGATGTGGCTGTCGTGGCCGCTGTTCGTCGACGCCTATGCGCGGCAACGAAGTATCGACCAACGCCGGCGGCCTGATCATCTGGCCGGCGCGGCTGCTGGTGCCGATCGGCTTCGCGCTCCTGGTGCTGCAGGGCGTCTCGGAGCTGATCAAGCGCATCGCTTTTCTGCGAGGCCTGATTCCGGATCCGTCGGAGAAGCATGTCGACAAGACCGCCGAGGAGGAGCTCGCCGAAGACATCCTGCAGAGCCCGCGGTGAAAGGGCCGTCGCCGAGGAGATCGCCGCGCAGGCACGCGGAGGACAGGCCATGACCGCGTTCCTGATCGCCAACATCGGGCCGCTGATGTTCGGCACGCTGGTGATCGTCCTGTTGCTCGGCTATCCGGTCGCGTTTTCCCTCGCCGCCGTCGGCATCGGCTACGCGCTTCTCGGCATCAATCTCGGGCTGCTTCACGACATCGCTGCTCCAGGCGCTGCCGCAGCGCGTCTGGGGCGTGATGTCGAACGACACGCTGCTGGCGGTGCCGTTCTTCACCTTCATGGGACTGATCCTCGAGCGAAGCGGCATGGCCGAGGATCTGCTCGACACCATCGGCCAGGTGTTCGGACCGGTGCGCGGCGGCCTCGCCTACGCGGTGATCTTCGTCGGCGCCTTGCTCGCGGCCACGACCGGCGTGGTGGCCGCCTCCGTGATCTCGATGGGCCTGATCTCGCTGCCGATCATGCTGCGCTACGGCTACGACCGCCGCTTCGCCTCCGGCGTGATCGCGGCATCGGGCACGCTGGCGCAGATCATTCCGCCGTCGCTGGTGCTGATCATCATGGCCGACCAGCTCGGCAAGTCGGTCGGCGACATGTACGCCGGCGCGTTCATTCCCGGGATCACGCTGGCCTGCCTCTACGCCGCGTACACGATCGGCGTCTGTGCGGTGAAGCCGCATGGGCGCCGGCGCTGCCGCTCGAAGCGCGCACGCTGCGCGAGCCGGACGGCTCCGGCGGCACGCGATCGCTGCTCGTCCTGACCGTCGTCGCCGCGATTGCCGCGGTGGCCTTCGCGCACTGGAAGTACGGCCCCGACGATCCCACCGACGAGATGATCGTCGTCGCGACGAGCGTCGGCACCGGCGTCGCGTTCTTTGCCGCGGTCATCAACCGTGTCTTCAAGTTCGGGCTGCTGTCGCGGCTCGCCGAGCGCGTCGTCTTCGTGATGATTCCGCCGCTGGCGCTGATCTTCCTGGTGCTCGGCACGATCTTCCTCGGCGTCGCGACGCCGACCGAGGGCGGCGCGATGGGCGCGACGCGGCGCGCTGATCATGGCGCTGGCGCGCAGACGGCTGTCGCTCAAGCTGCTCAAGCAGGCGATGGACACGACCGCCAAGCTGTCGACCTTCGTCGTGTTCATCCTGGTCGGCGCGCGCGTGTTCAGCCTCACTTTCTACGGCGTCAACGGCCACGTCTGGGTCGAGCACCTGCTGCTGAACCTTCCAGGCGGCCAGCTCGGCTTCCTGATCGTCGTCAATATCCTGATCTTCGTGCTCGCGTTCTTCCTCGATTTCTTCGAGCTGTCCTTCATCGTCATTCCGCTGGTCGGGCCCGGTCGCGGACAAGCTCGGCATCGACCTGATCTGGTTCGGCGTGCTGCTCGGCGTCAACATGCAGACCTCGTTCATGCATCCGCCGTTCGGATTCGCGCTTTTCTATCTGCGCAGCGTCGCGCCGGCGAAGGACTATCTCGACAAGGTCACCGGCAGGCTGACCGCGCGCGTGACCACCGGCCAGATCTACTGGGGCGCGGTGCCGTTCGTGCTGATCCAGATCGTCATGATCGCGCTGGTCATCGCGTTCCCGCAGATGGTGATGGTCTACAAGGCGAAGGAGAGCGATCGTCGATCCGAACAAGATCCAGATCCAGCTGCCCCCGAGCGAGAACGCTCCCGCGGACGTCGCTCGCCGCCTGGCGCTCCGGCGACGGAAGCAGCAGGAGCAGAAAGAGCGAGGACAAGGAATCGCAAGTCGCTGGAGGACGCAGTTCAAGGCGCCCTGCCAGTCGCCGCTCCGCAACGCAAAAGTGAAGGCGACGCCGCAAAGAAAAAGGCCCCGCGCGCGGGGCCTTTCGCTGTGCTCCGGCACAACGGACGGCTATTTTTTTGCCGGCCGCGCTCTGCTGGCTCGCGGTCGCCATGAACTGGTCGAAGTTCTCCTCGGCGACGCGGAACCAGAGAATGTCCTCGTCGCGGAACTTGACTTCCACGGCTCGTAGACCTTCTTGAACTTGGATTCGTGGCTGACGATCTCGTCGTAGACCTCGTTGGCGGCCTTCCACGACGCGAGCATGATTTCGCGCGGGAACGGCCGCAGCTGCACGCCGGCGGCAACCAGCCGGCGCAGCGCCGCCGGATTGACAGCGTCGTACTTCGCCATCATGTCGACGTTCGCTTCGTAGCACGCGGCCTCGAGAATCGCCTGGTAGTCCTTCGGCAGCTCGTCCCACGCCTTGTTGTTGACGAACAGGTCGAGCTCGGGACCGCCCTCCCACCAGCCCGGGTAGTAGTAATACTTGGCGATCTTGTACAGGCCGAGCTTCTCGTCGTCGTACGGGCCCACCCACTCGGCCGCGTCGATGGTTCCTTTCTCGAGCGCCGGATAGATGTCGCCGCCGGCGATCTGCTGCGGCACCAGGCCGAGCTTCTGCAGCACGACGCCCGCGGAGCCGCCGATGCGCATCTTGAGGCCCTTCATGTCGGCGACGGTCTTGATCTCCTTGCGGAAGAAGCCGCCCATCTGCGCGCCGGTGTTGCCCGCCGGGAAGTTGAAGATGTTGTAGTCCTTGAAGAACTCGCGCATCAGCTCCAGGCCGCCGCCGTGGTACATCCAGGCATTCTGCTGCCGGGCGTTCATGCCGAACGGAATCGCGCAGGCAAAGGCGAACGTCGGATCCTTGCCGAAGAAGTAGTACGGTGCGGTGTGGCAGCACTGGACCGTGGCGTTCTGCACCGCGTCGACCACCTGGAAGGCCGGCACGATTTCGCCGGCCGCGAAGACCTGGATCTGGAACTTGCCGTTGGTCGCCGCCGCGCACGCGCTTGGAGATCGTCTCCGCGCCACCGTAGATCGTGTCGAGGCTCTTCGGGAAGCTCGACGCGAGCCGCCACTTGACTTCGGGCTGGGTGCCCTGCCCGATCGCCGGCGCCGCGACGGCGCCGACCGCGAGTCCGGCCCCGGCTTTCTTGAGAAATGAACGACGTTCCATGGATCCCTCCAAAATTGAGAATAGCGGCGTATCAACCCGCCTTGATCGGCTGCGGTGTGACCGCGACGTATCGATCCGGCAAACGCAGTCGCTCGAGCGAGCTTGGTCCTGGCGCACTGCCGGTCTGTTGCCGAGCGCGATTCTAACCCATTTCGCGCGGACGTCTTGCCGCCGCTACGCCGAGAGCTTGCGCACCGCGTTGAACAGCGCCCAGGCCCAGCCGGCCTGGCGCTCGATGGTCTCGGTGAAGCGGACCAGATAGCGCGCATTGCCGGTGTCGAGCTCGACCATGCCGCCGGTGAGAAACCGCTCGTCGGGTCCGATGAGGCTGCGCTGCGATGCCTGCCGATTCTCCGGATGCGCCGGCAGGTAGATGCCGAAGAACGGTCGCTCGACCGCGGCGTTGTGCGCTGATATCGAGCGGCGCCGACCAGCTGCGCAGCAGCACGCGGACGATGCGCTTGGCGATCACCTCGACGCCGCAGATGACCTCGTCGACCTGCTGGCGCTGCATGCGGCGAACGACCGCGAGCGACCAGGCTCGCCGTCGCGGAACGCGATCATCTCGCCGAGCCGCGTCGGCGCGTCCTTGGCCGGCGCAACCATCCGGCAGCCCGTCTCGCTGCGCTCGACCATGCGCCAGTGCGTTCCCTTGACGCGCCGCGCGACGGAGTCCGGATTGGCCGTCGGGTTCACCATTTGCGTGATTTCGTCGTAGCTGTGCCGCGCGCCGATCGATTTCGCTTCGGTCGACAAGCCGCTCGACTTCGGCGACCGCGCGCGTGAGCGCCTGCAGACCGACGACGACGCGAACTTCCGTTTCGCGCGACCTTGCGCGGCGCGCGCGGCGAGAACGCGAGCGCATCGGGACCGTAAAGCGCGGCGAGCCGCATCAGCAGCAGCTTCTGCTCGCGCGGCGGCAGATCGCCCGGGCGTGCGGCGTGTCTTCGTCGCGGTCGGGCAGCCAGCGCATCCGCTCGACGACGCGCGCGTAAACGGCGGTCGCGTCGAGGAACATCAGTCGGCCGCCGGCGCGCGGCTTATCCTGCCTGTTCAGTCCCTGCGTTCCGGAAAGGTCGACGTAGAAGTTTGCGCTGCTGCCCGGCGGCGGAGTCAGCGTCAGCGGCGCGACCCATTTCTCGAGCGAGCGCGCCACCCACTCGACCTGGTCCGGCGTGAAATTGCCGCTGTCGAGGCGCATCAGCAGCAGCGATCGGATGTATTCCTGCTCGATCGATGTCGACGAACGGCTGAAGCCATCGGCGTCGAGCGCGAGCGTGCTCGAGCTGCCACCCGCGCATGCGCGCGAATTCGTACAGCTCGTGGAATTCGCGCCACTGCGCCGGTATCCAGTGGCCGTAGCGGAACAGCCGGAACTTGCCGTCGAGCCCCTTGTAGTAGCGCGAGCCGAACCAGCAGTTTCGGCAGCAGCGACTTCCAGCGTCTTTGCTCGCCCGCGTAGCCGGTCTTGAGCGTCGCCTGGTACGCCGCGGTAAATGCCTTCACCAGATCGAACACGCCGTGCCACAGGCGCGTCTCGACGCCGCTGGAGCGCTGGTAGTTGGCCGCGTACTGCGCGGTCAACTGGGCGATGACCGGCTCGAACCGCGCATCGATGCGCATCAGCGCCTCGGCCTGCGCCGGCGTGATCGTGCGCCGGCTCCCGGGAAACGACGACGACCAGATCGAGCGCCTCGCGCTGGAGCTGCAGCGCCTCCACCGTCGGCAGGCTTGCGATCCACCGATTGGCGGCGTTGACGTTGCGCAGCGGATCGGCGAGCGAACGGCGCCAGGACAACAGCCGATCCCGCAATCTGCGCTCCGCCACGCGCCTAGTTCCCTGCGACCGTCATCGCGCCGACCAGTATCGATCCGCAATGGCGCGAGCCGCGCCGGTCGACGTCATTGCCGATGGCGACGATATCGCGGTACATGTGCGATAGGTTGCCCGCAATGGTGATTTCCTCGACCGGATAGGCGATCTCGCCGTCCTCGATCCAGTAGCCCGCCGCGCCGCGAGAATAGTCGCCGGTCACCGAGATTGACGCCCTGTCCGAGCAACTCGGTCACCATCAGACCCTTGCCCATGCGCTTGAGCATCCCGGACAGATCGTCGTCGCCATGGCTGACGACCAGATTGTGATTGCCCGCCGGCATTCGCCGTGGATGCGAGCCCGAGCTTGCGCGCCGAGTAGCTGCCGAGGAAATAGCCCTGCACGACGCCGTCGCGCACGACGTCGCGCGGCTGCGTCGCGACGCCTTCATCGTCGAACGGCGCGGACGCCTGGCCGCGCTTCAGGTGCGGCTCCTCGCGAATCGTGATCGCGGAGCGAACACCTGGGTACCGAGGCAGTCGAGCAGGAACGACGATTTCCGGTACAGGCTTCCGCCGCTGACCGCGCCGACGAAATGTCCGATCAGGTCGGTGGCATCAGGCGCTTCGTACAGCACCGGGCATTCCAGGGTCGCCATCTGGCGCGCGCCGAGCCTCTTCACGGTGCGCAGTCCGGCCTGACGTCCGACTTCGCTCGCCGCCTCGAGGTCCGCCGGCGAGCGCGCGGTCGCATACCAGTCGTCGCGCTGCATCGCGCCGTCCTCTTCGCCGATCACTGCGCAGTAGATGCCATGGCGGGAGCTCGCGTAGCCGCCGGTGAACCCATGGCTGTTGGCGTAGACGAACTGCGCTTCGTGCAGCGAGACGGTCGCGCCTTCGGAGTTGACCAGGCGCGGATCGACGGCGAGCGCCGCCGCCTCGCACTCGCGGCCGAGCTCGATGGCGTCCTCGACGCTCAGGTCCCAAGGGTGATAGAGGTCGAGGTCGGCCCAGGCACGGGCGAGCAGCGCGGGATCGGCCAATCCCGCGCACGCGTCATCGGCGGTGTAGCGCGCGATCGTGAGCGCCTTGGTGACGGTATCCTTGAGCGCGCCGCGCGCGAAGTCGGCGGTGCTTGCGTGCCCGCGCCGCGCGCCGACGTAGACCGTGATGCCGATGCCCTTGTCGCGGTTATAGGCGATGGTCTCGACGTCTCCCTTGCGCACCGTGACGCTCTGACCGAAGCCCTGCGACACCTCGGCTTCCGCCGCGGTGGCGCCTGCGGCTTTGGCCTCGCGCAACAGCTCGTCGGCGACGGCTGCAAGTGCGTCGCTGGCAAGCGGAAATCGGGTTGCGGGGACGGTCATCGACGGACTCTGGCAAAGAGGGCGCAGCTCGAATCGGTTATGATAACAAACCCCGTCCGCCGGGCGCGCACGCCCCGCGCGCCCAGCCGACGAAGCACCCCGGCAACACGGACAGGAGGAATGCCATCCCGTGCGCAAGCTCGCCAACCCATCCGCTCCAACACGCGGCGCTGCACCAGCAAGCAGGCCAAGCCGGGCGATGAGCCCTCCGACGGCGGGCACGCATCGCCTCCAAGACGCGGCGCAAGGCGGAGATGCACGCACTGCAGGATCTGGGCGAGGCGCTCGTGCGCCTGACGCCTGCGCGCCTCGACGCCCTCGCGCTGCCGGAAAAACTCGCCGATGCCGTCGCCGAAGCTCGAAGCATCACGAAGTGGGGTGCGCGCCGCCGGCAAATGCAGTTCATCGGCCGCCTGATGCGCGATGTCGATCCGCAACCGATTCAAGCCGAGCCTCGACGAGTGGGCGGGTGCTCCGACTGCCGAAAAAACACGATTGGCACATGTCGAGCGCTGGCGCACGCGTCTGCTCAACGATGACGGTGCGCTCGACCTGCTTTGCGCCGAGAAAAGCGCTGCGGACCGAGCGCGCATCGCCGCGCTGGTGGCGCGCGTGCGCGACGAGCGCGCGCATGCGCAGCCGCCGCATGCGTATCGCGAGTTGTTCCGAACGCTCAATGCGTTGCTGGCGGCGTAAGTGTCCTCCTCATCGCCACCGTCTCCTTCCGCTGCGATGGACTCGGACGTCGCTCACGATCGGCCTGGTGTCGATCAGCGACCGCGCGTCGGCGGGCGTCTACGAGGACAAGGGCATTCCCGGCCTGGTGGATTGGTTTACCGCCGCACTCAAATCGCCGTGGCGCATGGAGACGCGCCTGATCCCGGACGAGCAGCCGATCATCGAGCGCACGCTGATCGATCTGATCGACACTGTCGGCTGCAATCTCGTGCTGACCACCGGTGGAACAGGGCCCGCGCCGCGCGACGTGACTCCCGAGGCGACGATCGCCGTCGCGCACAAGGTCCTGCCGGGCTTCGGCGAGCAGATGCGCCAGCTCAGCCTCCAATATGTGCCGACCGCGATCCTCTCGCGCCAGGTCGGCGCGGTCCGGGGCCGCGCGCTGATACTGAATCTGCCCGGGCAGCCGAAAGCCATCAAGGAAACGCTCGACGGCATCTTTCCGGCGGTGCCATATTGCATCGACCTCATCGGCGGCCCGTATATCGAAACGCACGACGATGTGTGCAAAGTCTTCCGGCCGAAGTCGGCGCTCGCGGCAAGAAACAAAGGCCCGGCCTAGCGCGGGTGCCGCACGAGCGAGACTTCGCGGCCACGATGAAGACGATCGAGACCGGCGCGTTGGGTAACGCCGCTCCACGCCCGAGGGTCGCACCAGTGAACGACGCTGGATGCCAATCAGCCGCCGGCGTTCGAAGGACGCAATCTCTACCTCGCCGATCATGCGCTGCGAAGCGCAGTAGCGCGCGAAGGCGCTCACTGGGCGCACGAGCGACTGGAAGCCTGGGGCGCCACGATGGGCAGCGCCGAGACCTTCGCGCTCGCCGCTCGCGCCAACCGCCTCGGACCGGAGCTCAGGACGCACGACCGCTTCGGCAACCGCATCGACGAGGTCGTGTTCGATCCGGCATGGCATCTGCTGATGGCGGCAGCCATGCGCGCGGGCGAGCATTGCTCGCCTTGGACCGATCCGCGCGCGGGTGCGCAGGTGGCGCGCGCGGCGGAGTACTTCATGCATGCGGAGGTCGAGAACGGCACGCAGTGCCCCTTGACGATGACCTACGCCTCGCTGCCGGTGCTGCGCCGTCACGAGGCGACGCTGCCCTTGGCTCGGGCAATCCTGGGTGCCGAAGATACTGGCGCGGGACTACGATCCGCGCTCGCTGCCGCTGGCCGACAAGACCTCCGCGCTGATCGGCATGGGCATGACCGAGCGCCAGGGCGGATCCGACGTGCGCGCCAATACCACGCGCGCCATTCCAGCCGGCGATGGCGAATACCGGCTCACCGGCCACAAGTGGTTTTTCTCCGCGCCGATGTGCGACGCGCATCTGGTGCTCGCCCAGGCGCCGGGCGGCCTCTCGTGCTTCCTCCTCCCGCGCATCCTTCCCGACGGCGCGCGCAATTCCGTGCGCATCAACCGGTTGAAGGACAAGCTCGGCAACCGATCGAACGCATCATCGGAGGTCGAATTCGACGGCGCATCGGCCTGGCTCCTCGGCGACGAGGGGCGCGGCGTGCCGGTGATCATCGAAATGGTGCAGCACACGCGCCTGGACTGCATCATCGGCAGCAGCGGCCTGATGCGCAGCGCCGCGACGCAGGCGCTGCATCACGCGAGGCATCGATCGGCGTTCGGAAAGCGGCTGGCCGAGCAGGCGCTCATGCAAAACGTCCTGGCAGACCTGGCGATCGAGACCGAGGCGGCGATCATGCTGACGCTCCGTCTCGCCAGGACTTTCGAAGCCGACGCAAGCGAATCGGACCGGGCACTGGCGCGCGTAGCCACGCCGGCGCTGAAATACTGGCTTTGCAAGCGCGCGCCCGCGATTGTCGCTGAGGCAATGGAAGTCCTCGGAGGCAACGGTTATGTCGAGGAGAGCCCTCTCCCCCGCCTGTATCGCGAAGCGCCGCTCAATTCAATCTGGGAAGGATCGGGCAACGTGATGTGCCTCGACGTGCTGCGTGCGGCGCGGCGCGAGCCATCGGTCATCGACGCGCTGCAGGCCGAGCTCGTGCTTGCGCGAGGCGGGAATGACTTGCTGGATGCCCACGTCGCGGCACTGATGGCCGCGTTGGCGAATCCCGATACGGGCGAAGGCGATGCGCGCCGGCTGGCGGGCGGCGTCGCGGTGGCGCTGGCCGGCGCGCTCACTCGTCCGTCACGCGTCAGCGGCGATTGCCGACGCGTATTGCGCGTCGCGCCTCGATCGCTTCGGCAGCGGTGCGCTGGGAACCCTGCCGGCCGGAGTCCGATGCGCGGAGATCGTCAGCAGCGCGTCTGCTTGAGAGGCGCCGACGCCCGGCTCGATCACTCCTCGAGCAGCAACTCCGTTCGGCTCGCGGGATCCTGCTTGTAGAACCAGGAGAAAAGCTCGTAGATCTTCGGGTACTCGTGCAGCAGCAGCGTCGGGTCGGCAAAGAAGACTTCGGAAAGAACGGCGAAGAACTCGGCGGGGCTCTCGCCCGCGTAAGGGTCGATCGCGGTTTCCTCGCCTTGCTCGAGACGCGACCTGAAGTGCTCGAACGCGGCATTCATCGCCTTCTGCCACGAGCGTGGCGGCATCTCCGCCGGGAAGCGGAGGGCAGCCGTTGGCATCGCCGCTGCGCATGTCGAGCTTGTGCGCGAACTCGTGGATGACCAGGTTCATGCCGGCGGTGACCCAATCGGCGCCGGCCTCGACATCAGGCCACGACAGGACCACAGGGCCTCCGGGAATGGCCTCGCCGGAAAGCAGTTCCTTGCGGCGGTGCACCACGCCCGCCTCGTCTTCGAACTCCAGGTCGTTCACGAATTCGTCGGGGTAGACGATGACGTTCTCCCAGCCATCGAAGTAGCGCGGGTCGAGATTGAGGATGAGCACGCAAGCCTGGATCGCGATAGCGACCCGCATGACGGGGGTCACTTCGAATGTGCCGCCGCCGACGATGCTCTTTTCGGTGAGGAACATCACCGCGAGCTCGCGCAGGCGCTCGAGCTCGGCGTCGGTGTAGATCGCGACGAAGGAAAGCGATTCCAGCGCCTCGCGCCACAAGGGCTCGGGAATCGCCGCCGACGCGAGCACGCGCCTTCGTTTCCATTTCCGGAAGGCTGTCGAGGACGCTCATCGGCGCCGTCTGGTCGACGCCATCAATCCGAAGGCGCGGGTGACGCCGTTTCGCGATCGAACTCGGGGAACTCGGGTTCCGCGTCGAAGATCGCGCCATCGCCCTCGAGGAGGAGACGATCCGCCTCCGGCTGCGGCAGTGTCTCGACGTCGCGCAGCTTGCGGGCGATGGTCGTGCTCTTGCGGCTGGCGTCATCGAGCGTCGTTCCGACGGCGTCCAGCTTTTGCTTGGCCTTGGCCAGCAACTCTCCGAACTTTCCGAACTCGGTCTTCACGGCGCCGAGCACGCGCCACACCTCGGTCGAGCTCTTCTCGATCGCCAGCGTGCGAAATCCCAGCTGCAGGCTGTTGAGCATTGCGCCGAGGTTCATCGGACCCGCCAGCATCACCCTGTGGTCGCGCTGCAGGGTTTCCGCCAGTCCGGGCCTGGACACGGCCTCCGCGTACAGGCTCTCGGTCGGGATGAACAGGATCGCGAAATCGAGCGTATGCGGCGGCTCGATGTACTTCTCCCGGATCTTGCGCGCCTCGAACTTGAAGAAGTCCTCGAGCGCCTTGCGGCTTTGCTCGACCATGCCGACGTCGGCGCGGTCGATCGCCTCCTGCAGGCGTCTGTAGTCCTCGAGCGGAAACTTGGAATCGATCGGCAGCCAGCACGGCGTGCCGTCGTCGCTGTGTCCGGGAAACTTGATTGCGTATTCGACGATCTCCCGCCGGCCCGGCACGGTCGCGACGTTCTTCGCGTACTGGCCGGGCGCAAGCATCTCGTCGAGGAGCGCGCCAAGCTGCACCTCGCCCCAGCCTCCCCGCGACTTGACGTTGGTCAGGACTCTCTTCAGGTCGCCCACGCCCGTCGCGAGCGACTGCATCTCTCCCAGGCCCTTGTGCACCTGCTCGAGGCGGTCGGACACCATCTTGAATCGCTCACCGAGGCGCAGCTCGAGCGTCTCGTGCAGCTTCTCGTCGACGGTGTTGCGCATCTGGTCGAGCTTCTGCGCATTGTCGGTTCGCAACAGCTCGAGCCTGCTCTCGACGGTCGAGCGCACCGCTTCCATGCGCTGCTCGTTGCTCTGAGTCAGCGTGGCAAGCCGGTCGTTCTGCATGCTCGCGCTGCTCGCAAGCTGATTCTGCAGCGTCTGGGTGAACTGCGCGAGGGCGCTTGCGAGCTCGTCGCGCGCGCTCTTGGCATTCCGGGTCGCCTCCGCGCGAGCGTTAGCGAGCTCGCTTCGAAGCTCGCGCTCGAGCCGCTCGTTCTGGACGCCGTATCGTCTCGAGCTGGCTTCTCGTTTCAGCGCCGTCGCCGCGTCCCGCGCGCGAGCGCCGCGAGGCGAAACAGGACGACCGCGACCAGGACCGCGAGCACGACCACGACCAGCGCAAGCGCCGCCAAAATCCAGGTGAATTCCACCGCGGAAGTTTACGTTGTCAGTGCAAGGACTGCAAAAGTCGCGAGCCAGTGATCGCCCGCGTAGTCGCCGCTCGCAACGCCTTCGAGGCCGGCGGCCAGATGCGTCGTCCGCCGCCGCATCCGCGGCGGTCGCACGCGGGTCGCCTTCCGGCAACGCCGCGCCGATCGCGCGCCAGCACCACGCACGCGAAAGATTGAGGCCATCGAGATGCACGATGTGCGGGTCGCTGCGGTCGCTGACGACGCGCCGGCGTGAACAAGGCCGCAGGCTCGCGGTGGCCGACACCCGGAAGAAACGCAGTCCAGCCACGACGAGAAGGCGTCGGCGTCCAGCACGCGTCGCATCAGAACGGCCTCCATCAGGCACGGAGACAGGAAATCCGCGCCGGAGGGCTCCCATTGCGCGGGCGCGTCGCGATCGGTGAGATACCATCGCCGCGCCGTCGCCACGCACGCCTCCAGGCAGCGACCCCACGTCGCAGGTGCGCGCATAGTCGAGCGCGAACGCCAGCCCGAACGCGCTGTTCGAATGCACGCCATGGCGGATCGGATAGGTCGCATACGGAAGATAGGCTGAGGTAGCGCTGCACGAAATCGGATGCAAGCGGCGCGAGATCGCTCGACCAGCGGTGCGCATCGCCGTCGCTCCACGACGCAAGCTCCTCGGCCAGCTTAAGCATCCACGCCCAGCCGTAGGTCCGCTCGAATGAGCGGCTTTCCGGGCGCGCGAGATAAGCGCGCTCGGCCTCGATGTTCTCCGGAGCGAGCCGCGCATCGAAAAGCGCGCCGGATGGCGGCCGCTTCGGGCAGACGTCGGATGGAGCTTGAGGACGCGCGCCAGCAACCAGTGCGCGTGCACGCACGAATGCCAATCGAAGCTGCCGAAGAATGCGGGGTGCAGCGCACGCGGCGACGCCGTCTCCGCGCCATCGGCAATGACGTGATCGAGCTTCGCCGGAAACTCGCGCGCGATATTCGACAGCGCAAGGCGTGCGAAGCGGCTTGCATCGGCGGAGGTGAGCTCGGCGTTCATCGGACGTCAGGAGATGTCGCGGCGCGAACGAACGATGCCTCGGCGCCCATCCTGAACACGCTCGCGGCCATTCGCGCGACCTGAAGCGCGTTGCTCGCGCGCGAATCGCGCCGCTCGGCGGTCAGCCGGGCTCAGGCCGCCTCGCGGCTCGCGCGCTTCCGCTCGTGGGCGATCAGGTGGCGCTTGCGGATTCGAATCGACTTGGGCGTGATCTCCACCAGCTCATCATCGGCGATGAACTCGACCGCATATTCGAGCGTGAGCTGAATCGGCGGCGTGAGCGCGATCGCCTCGTCCTTGCCGGAGGCCCGCACGTTGGTGAGCTGCTTGCCCTTGATCGGATTGACGACCAGGTCGTTGTCGCGGCTGTGGATGCCGATGACCATGCCTTCGTAGAGCTTGTCGCCGGGCGACACGAACATGCGCCCGCGCTCCTGCAGCTTCCACAGGGCATAGGCCACGGCTTCGCCGCCCTCGGCGGAGATCAGCACGCCGTTGCGACGCTCGGGAATGTCGCCGGAAACGGGCGAGAAGCCGTCGAACACGTGGCTCGCCAGACCGGTTCCGCGCGTCAGGTTCATGAACTCACCCTGAAAGCCGATGAGGCCGCGCGCCGGAACGCGATATTCGAGGCGCGTGCGCCCGCGGCTGTCGGATTCCATGTGCACGAGATCGCCGCGACGCAGGCCGAGCGACTCCATCACCGCGCCCTGGTGCGCGTCCTCGACGTCGACCGAGAGCTGCTCGAAGGGCTCGCAGGAGACGCCGTCGATCTGGCGCACGACCACGCGCGGGCGCGATACGGCCATCTCGTAACCCTCGCGGCGCATGTTCTCGAGCAGGATGGTCAGGTGCAGCTCGCCGCGGCCGAAGACGACGAATACGTCGGTGTCGGCGGTGTCCTCGACGCGAAGCGCCACGTTGGTCAAGAGCTCCTTGCCGAGACGCTCGCGCAGGTTGCGGCTGGTGACGTACTTGCCTTCCCTGCCCGGCGAGCGGCGAGGTATTGACCTGGAACTGCATCGACAGGGTCGGCTCGTCGACCGAGATCATCGGCAGCGCCTCGGGTACTTCGACCGACGTGATCGTGGTGCCGATGCTCAAATCGTCGATGCCGGTGACCAGAACGATGTCGCCGGCTGATGCTGTCTCGACGGGCACGCGCTCCAAGCCCGAAAATCCAAGGACCTGGCCGATCTTGGACCGCGTCCCGGCTTCGCTACCGTGGAGAACCATGACTTCCTGCCCAGGCGCGAGACGGCCGCGGCGGATGCGGCCGATGCCGAGACGGCCAACGTAGCTGGAGTAGTCCAGCGCGCTGATCTGAAGCTGCAGAGGCGCCTCGGGATCGCCTGCGGGAGCCGGCACCCGCGACAGGATCGTCTCGAACAGCGGGCGCATGTCGGTGCCTGGCTTATCGGGATCGAGCGACGCGTAGCCGTTCAATGCGGACGCGTACACGACGGGAAAATCGAGCTGATCCTCGTTTGCCCCGAGCTTGTCGAACAGCTCGAACGTCTGGTTGACGACCCACTGCGATCGCGCGCCGTCGCGATCGACCTTGTTGACGACGACGATCGGCTTGAGGCCTTGTGCCAGCGCCTTGCGGGTAACGAAACGGGTCTGCGGCATGGGGCCCTCGACCGCGTCGACCAGGAGCAGGACGCCGTCGACCATCGACAGCACGCGCTCGACCTCTCCGCCGAAATCGGCGTGTCCGGGCGTATCGACGATGTTGATATGGGTGTCGCCGTACTCGATCGCGCAGTTCTTGGCAACGATGGTGATGCCGCGCTCGCGCTCGATGTCGTTGCTGTCCATGACCCGCTCGGCGATGTGCTGATGCGCGGCAAAGGTCCCTGCCTGGCGCAGGAGCTTGTCGACTAGGGTGGTCTTCCCATGGTCGACGTGGGCGATGATCGCGATGTTGCGGAGCTGGCGGGCGGCAGTCATGGTGCGTTGCAAGACCAAAACCAGTGATTGTATCAAACCCGGGGCTGTGAATCCCGAAATAATTTGCAAAATCCGGTATTTAGCTCTATAATGCAGAGCAATCGGCGGCCGCTCCGGTCACCGCCGACCTCCCCTCGGGGAGCGCCGCTTCGGCGGCCCATCCCCGTCGATCAATCAGAATGTCCGCTGCCTGGACCGGAACTCGAAGATATCGAGTGGGCCGCGCCAGGAGCATGCCTACAGATGAGTAGTACCCCGAGCTTTGACGAGCTCGGCTTGCGGCCGGAGTTGCTCCGCGCCGTCGCCGAAGCCGGTTACACCACGCCCACGCCGATCCAGGCGCAGGCCATTCCAACGATTCTCCGCGGTCTCGACGTCATGGGCGGCGCCCAAACCGGCACTGGCAAGACGGCGGGATTTGCCCTTCCGATCCTGCAAAAGCTGTTGCCGATGGCCAACAGCAGCCCCTCGCCCGCCCGCCACCCGGTACGCGCACTGATTCTCACCCCGACGCGCGAGCTGGCGATCCAGGTCGAGGAAGCTGTCAAGAGCTATGGCAAATACACGGGATTGCGATCGACCGTCGTCTTCGGCGGCGTCGACATCCGGCAGCAACTGCCCATCGTGCGCGCCGGCATCGAGATCCTGGTGGCGACGCCCGGACGCCTGCTCGACCACATCGAGCAGAAATCGCTGAACCTGAGCCAGGTCGAGATCTTCGTTCTCGACGAGGCCGATCGCATGCTCGACATGGGCTTCATTCCGGATATCAAGCGGATCATGGCGCTGCTGCCGGTAACCGCCAAGCGCCAGAACCTGCTCTTCTCGGCGACGTTCTCGAACGAGATCAAGAAGCTCGCGGACCAACTGCTCAACGCACCAACGCTGATCGAAGTCGCGCGCCGCAACACGGCGGCCGAGACGGTTGCCCAAAGCGTCTACAAACTTGGATCGGATCAGAAACGCGCGCTTTTGACGCATATCGTGACCTCGCGCAACCTATGGCAGGTCCTCTGCTTCGTGCGCACCAAGCACGGCGCGTCGCGCTTGGCGCGGCAGCTCGAGAAGGATGGCCTCAAGACGACGGCGATCCACGGCGACAAGAGCCAGGTGGCGCGACTCGAGGCGCTCGACGACTTCAAGGCTGCGAAGGTGCAGGTCATGGTCGCGACCGATGTCGCCGCGCGCGGCCTCGACATCGATGACCTGCCGCTGGTGATCAACTACGAATTGCCCTACGTTCCCGAGGACTACATCCATCGCATCGGCCGTACGGGCCGCGCGGGCGCCAGCGGCGAGGCCATCTCGCTGTGCTCGCCCGACGAGGAGAAGCTACTGACGGAGATCGAGCGCATGCTCAAGCGAACGATTCCGGTGGCGACTGCGGATGGCTTTGTCGCACGCAGCGAAACATCGTCCGCCCCGCGCGAAACCCGTGAAGCTCGCGAGCCCCGCGGCGCGAAGAGGGCGCCGCCCACCGCCAAAGCCGCGCAGCCCGCGAGGCCGCACCCGACTCACACAGACTCACACGCGCCTCGGCGCGGTCGCGCAGACGACGCTGATGATCGCAATCCCGACCAGCCGCGGATCGTTCGCGAGGCGGATCAGAACCGCGGTCCGTCGGCGCTGGGCACCGCAGGGACACCCGTCGCGTCGCAAGCATCCGATCCCCGCGCTCCTGATGAAGCGCTCCACGCCCGAGCCTGAAAAGGTCTAAAGCGTCGATTCACCGGCCGCGGCAAATCCCATCGGCCGACCGCCTTAAAGTCACGTCTCCGGCTCGAGCTTCTTGCTCGGGCCGAGGCGTGAGTCCAGACGCAGCCCCGGCAGCGCTCTCCAGAAGACGAACAGACCGGCAAGGCACAAGCAGCCGTTGAGACTGTACGCGGTTGCCTCGCCCGCGTAGCGCGCTATCGCGCCGGCGGCGAGATTGCCGAACGGAAGCATCCCCAGGAACGCCATGGTGTAAAGGCTCATGACGCGACCGCGCTTGTCGTCGTCGACAAGCGTCTGCACCAGCGTTTGAATCGACGCCTGGGCGGCGATCAATCCGGCGCCCAGCGCGATGAGCAACGGGAAGCGCAAGCGCGAAGACCGTCGTGTGCGCAAACAGGAGCATGGCGAGCGAAGCGGTCGTTCCGGCGACAAGGATGACGCGCTCCAGCCCGCGAGTCGTGTGCCGGCTCGCTAGATAAAGCGCCGCGAGAAGCGCGCCGCTGCCCGCGGCGGAAAGCAGCGTCCCGAGTGTGTGCGCGTCGCCACCGAAGACATCCTTGGCGAAGACGGGCATGAGGGTCGAATAGGTTCCGACCGTTCCGCTGATCAGCGCGATGAGCAGCAGCGCCGCACGGATCGGACGAAATCCAAACGCCGACTTCGCGCCTTCCAGCCAACTTGCGAACCATCCAGCGGGCGGCGGCGACGCATGCGCCGCCGGCCAGCGCATCCGGGTCAGCGCATAGAGCACGGCGCCGAAGGACAAGGTATTGAGCCCGAAGCAGACCGATTCGCCGACCCAGGCGATCAGGATCCCTGCGACCGCGGGCCCGACGACGCGCGCGCAATTGATCAAGAGCGAGTTGAGCGCGATCGCATTGGGCAGGTGCGCCCGATCACTGACCAATCGGGCGATCATGGCGTGGCGCAGCGGAATGTCGAACCCCGATGCGCAGCCGAGCACTACCGCCAGCGCCGCGATCTGCCATACCGCGATCACTCCCGTGGCCGTGAGCACCGTCAGCGTCAGCGCCTGCGCGAGCATCATCGATTGGGTGATCAGCAGCGCTTTGCGCCGATCGACCCGATCGGCAAGGACGCCCGCGATCGGCGCCAGCACGAGCACCGCAATGTACTGACAGAACGTCACGAAGCCCAGGAGCAGCGGAGAACCGGAGAGGCGATAGGTCAGCCAGGACATCGCGACCTGCTGCAGCCACGTTCCGATCAGCGACAACCCCTGTCCGAAAAAGAACAGACGAAAGTTGCGGTGGCCGAGGGAGCGGAAGAGCGGGAAATTCGGCATGGATGGCGAGAGCACTTGCGCGGTCGACGCCCTCGCGGGTGCCGGCGTTGCCGCTAGGCGATTCCCGAAAGGCGATCGATCTGCGCCCTGACCTTCTTCAGCGTCTCCTCGTTGGCGAGCAGCCGCGCACGCTCCTCGGCGACCACCGTGGCCGGCGCACGGCCCACAAAGGACGCGTTGTCGAGCTTCTGTGAGGCCCTCGCGACGTCGCCCTGCAGCCTTGCGAGCTCCTTGGTGAGCCGCGCGCGTTCCGCGGCAAGGTCGACCTCGATATGCAGCATGAGTCTTTCGCTGCCGACAACCTCGACCGGCGCTTCGTGCGCCGGAAGCTCATCGACGATCTCAAGACCCGACAGCTTGGCGAGCGCAACCACGTACGCCGCCGTAGCGGCGAGCGATGCCTTGTCTCCCGAGGCGAACGCGGCGATCCGCTGCGCCGGCGACACGCCCATCTTGCTGCGCAAGGTGCGCAAGGCGACGGTTCGGTCCTTGACGCGCGCAACCTCGAGATCGGCCTCGTCATCCAGTGCCGCGTCGGGCGCGGAGACGGCCGATTGCGGGATAGGGCTGCAAGGAAATCGACTCGCCGCTGATCCCCGCGAGCGGCGCAACGCGCTGCCAGAGCTCTTCGGTGATGAACGGGATGAACGGATGAGCGAGCCGCAGTATCGTTTCCAGCGTGCGAACCAGGGTCCGGCGCGTCGCCCGCTGCTGGGCTTCGTTTCCGTGTTGGACGCTTGCAACTGGACCTTTGCGAGCTCGACATACCAGTCGCAGTACTCGTCCCAGACCAGCTCGTAGATCGCTTTCGCGGCCAGGTCGAAGCGATACGCGGCCAGATGCTCCTCCATCTCGACCTGCGCGCGCCGCACGCGGCCGCCGATCCATCGATCCGCGACGGAGAACTGCAGCGGCTTGCGAAGCGTCGAGTCCGACATCCTTGCCTTCGACGTTCATGAGCACGAACCGCGTCGCATTCCAAAGCTTGTTGCAGAAGTTGCGATAGCCCTCGCAACGCGACAGATCGAAGTTGAGGGTGCGGCCGAAAGTCGCGAGGCTGGCAAAGGTGAAGCGCACCGCATCGGCGCCGAAGCCCGGAATGCCTGCAGGAAACTGCTTTCGTGTCCGCTTCTCGATCGCCGCGCGCTGCTTCTCCAGCATGAGGCCCTGCGTCTGTTTTTCGAGAAGCGCATCGAGCGTCGCGCCGCCGATCAGATCCAGGGGGTCGAGCACGTTGCCCTTGGACTTCGACATCTTCTGGCCCTCCTCGTCGCGCACAATCGAATTGATGTACACGTCGCGGAAAGGCAACTTGCCCGTGAAGTAGGTCGTCATCATGATCATGCGCACGACCCAGAAGAAGATGATGTCGAAGCCGGTCACGAGGACCGAGCTTGGCAGGAACGTCTCGAGCTCCGGCGTCTTTGCCGGCCAGCCGAGCGTCGAATGACACCACAGGGCGGACGAGAACCAGGTGTCAAGGACATCCGGATCCTGGCGCAATGCTGACGCCGGCTTGCCCGACTTGCGCGATGCTTCCTCGACGTCGCGCGCGACGACGACGTTGCCCTCGTCGTCGTACCACGCGGGAATCCGATGACCCCACCAGAGCTGGCGCGAGATGCACCAGTCGTGCACGTTTTCGAGCCAGTGGTTATAGGTCGACGTCCAGTGCTCGGGAACGAAGCGGATCGGCTCGAACGCCTTGGCGCCGCTCGCCGCGAGGCCGCCATTGACCGCCTGCAGGCAGATGTCCTTGAACGACTTTCCGGCGAGGAACGCGTGCGACGCCGGTGCTGGCTTGTTCATCGCCACGAACCACTGGTCCGTGAGCATGGGCTCGATCACCTCGCCGGTGCGGCCGCAGCGCGGCACCACCATCTTGTGGGGTTTTTCGCTTTGTATGAGTCCCGCGTTTCGCAGGTCTTCGAGGACTGCCTTGCGTGCGACGTAGCGATCCAGGCCGCGGTATTTCTCCGGCGCGTTGGCGTTGAGCTTGGCGTCGAGCGTGAAAATGGTGATGGGCACGAGTCCGTGACGCTGGCCGATCTCCCAGTCGTTGACGTCGTGCGCGGGCGTTATTTTCACCGCGCCGGTGCCGAAGGCCATGTCGACATACGCGTCGGCGATCACCGGAATGCGACGTCCGGCGAGCGGCAGCGAGGATCTCCTTGCCAATCAGATGCGTGTATCGCGGGTCGTCCGGATTCACGGCGACCGCGACGTCGCCCAGCATGGTCTCGGGCCGCGTCGTCGCGACGGAGATCTCGCCGCTGCCGTCCGCGAGCGGGTATCGAATCTCCCAGAGCGTGCCGGTCTCCTCCTCGTTTTCGACTTCGAGGTCGGACACGGCGGTACCGAGCGTCGGATCCCAGTTGACCAGGCGCGAGCCTCGATAGATCAGCCCGTCTTCATGCAAGCGTACGAAGGTCTCGATGACCGCATTCGAAAGTGCGGGATCCATCGTGAATCGCTCGCGCGACCAGTCGCACGACGAGCCCAGCCTGCGCATCTGACCCGTGATCGTCGAGCCCGATTCCTCCTTCCACGCCCAGACCCGCTCGACGAATTTTTCGCGCCCCAGCTCGACCCGCGATTTGCCTTCGGCCTTGAGCTGATTTTCGACGACGATCTGGGTCGCGATCCCGGCGTGGTCGGTGCCCACCTGCCACAGAGTGTTGTCGCCTCGCATGCGGTGGTAGCGGATCAGCACGTCGATGAGCGTGTGCTGAAACGCGTGCCCCATGTGCAGCGTTCCGGTGACGTTCGGCGGCGGGAGCTGAATGCAGAACGCCGGTACGCCGCCTTTCATCGATGCCTTGAAAAGGCCGCGCGACTCCCAGAACGGATACCACTTCGCCTCGATGGCGGCAGGTTCAAAACTCTTGTCGAGCTCCATCGGCGCGTCGTGATTCAGCGAGTGTGAGGGCGTGATCAGGCGTGATTATAGCGGAACGAGTGCGCAGCCTTCGCCGGCCGCGTCGCGCGCCGATCCCTTCGCAACGTCTCCTCGAACTTCGTCCGCTCAGATTTCGCGCCCGATGGCGCGAGCGATCGCACCGAGCTGTCCCATCAACGTCGCAAACTCCGCGGGCGTCAATGCCTGGTCCGCGTCGCACAGCGCTTCGCAGGGATTGGGGTGAATCTCGATGAGGAGACCGTCGGCGCCGGCGGCTATCGCGGCGGAGCTGAGCGCGGGAACCATCCACGCCTTGCCGCCGGCATGCGAGGGATCGACGATGACGGGAAGGTGCGTCTCGCGCTTCAAGCACCGGAATCGCGGTGACGTCGAGCACGTTGCGATATGCGGTCTCGAACGTGCGTATGCCGCGCTCGCAGAAGATGATGTCGTGATTGCCGCCCGCGGCGATGTACTCGGCCGCCATCAGCCACTCGTTGATCGTCGCCGACATGCCCCGCTTGAGGATGACCGGCTTCCGGATCCTCCCCACTTCTTTCAGCAGGTCGAAATTCTGCATGTTGCGCGTGCCGATCTGGATCACATCGACGTCGTATTGAAGAAAGGCATCGAGCATGCGCACGTCCATCAGCTCGGTGACGATCGGCAGCCCGTGCGCGTCGGCTGCGGTCCGCAGCATCTCGAGGCCTTCGACGCCTTTGCCCTGGAACGCATAGGGGCTCGTTCGCGGCTTGAACGCGCCCCCGCGCATCAGCCGGGCGCCGCCGGCCTTGGCGCCTGCGGCCGCGGCTGTCATCTGGGGGACCGTCTCGACGGAGCACGGGCCGGCGATGACCTGGACGGTATTTCCTCCGATCGGGATGCCGCTCACATCGATCACGGTGTTCGCCTTGTGCCACTCGCGGGCGACCATCTTGTATTGCTTGACGATGTGCATCGATTTCTCGACGCCCGGCATCGGGTCGAACATTTCGGGCTCGAGCGCGCGCTCGTCGCCCACCGCGCCGATCAAGGTGCGCTCGGTCCCGCGCGAAACGTGCACCTCGAGGCCGTGCGACCTGATCTTCGCCTCGACCGCCTCGATCTGTTCCGCGCCTGCGTCGGGTTGCATTACGATGATCATGATGCGTCTCCTAAAAAAATCGGGCGGCCTTTTGAGCCGCCCGATCGTTGCTGAAACTCGTGTTGCTTGACTATCGGTGAGCGCGGCCCTCGGCAGTGAAGCCGTAATAAAAGGCAAAGGCATAGCCGGACCGCGGCGATGACCGCGCGCCATGCGAAACGCGTTGCGCAAGCGTGTTCATTGAACCCAGTCTATCACGGGCCGCGGCTGAGTGCGGAGGCGCGGATCGCTTCAATGCTGATCACGCTTCCAATCCGCGATCTCGCGCTCGATCGCTTCCGACACATAGGTGCGCACCAGGCGCCCTACGTGTTCCGTGATTTCGCCGACGAGCTCCGCGCTCGCGCGTTCCACGATCGGCTCGAGACGCCGCGCCAGCTGGTCCTTAAGGCCGGTGTCCGTGAACAGATCGAGGCGCTGCAGCACCTGCATGGACACCTGCTCGGCCAGCGCGCGCCAGCGTTCGTCGTCTGCTGCGGCCCGGTTCCGCGAAGTCTCGGCGATAGCCGCGGCGTCGCTCTCGGCGGGCTCGTTCATTTCCGTGACGACCCCGAGGGTCTCCTCGTCGAACGCAGTGGCGGCATGACGTTCCAGCTCATCGCCCGCGGCCGCCGGGCCGCTCTCGACGTCCCCGGGCACGGCCTGCGTGATGCGGTTCGCGTTGCCAGGCACGTTCGCAACGGGAGGAAGGTCTGCGGCGGCGTCGGCCAAGGGCACGGAAAGACTTGCCCAATCCGGCTCCATCAGTTCCGACGTCTCGACCTGCGCGCGCGGCTGAGAGCCCAAGGGAGGCGGTGTCGGCTGCGATCCCGCCGCCTTGAGTGTCACTGGCGGCACCACCGACAGCGTGTCCGGCGCGCGACCGGTAATGCTGTGCGATGCCGGGTCGACCGTGTCCATCACCAGCCAATCCGACGGATCGCCCTCCATGATCGCGACTAGCGCCGCGGGTGGCTCCACCGATGGCCCGAAGTCGATCACGGAGTCGTCCACCACCTCGGTCAGCAGCGGTATCTCCGCCGTCGGCGCGGCTGCCGCGGGCGCCATTGCCATCGCCGTCGTTGGCGCCACGCCCGGAGAGGACATGGTCACAGCAACCGAGACGGGAACCAGGGCGACGGCATCGGTGAGCAGCGGAATGTCACCATCGCCCCGGGTCCGGTTCTTGCGCATCAGCGCGTCAGCTTGTTCGAGCAGTTCGCGTGCGCTCGCCATCAGCCGCGCTCCGCCATGTTGTGTGTACGCAGTTCGTAGCCGCGCTCGCGGTAGAAGCGGAATCGCTCCCGCGCGGCCGCCGGGTCGTCGACGCTCACGATCTCGGCGAGACGCTCGAAACGGGAGAAGAACGGTGGGGGCGACGCATGCAGGTTGATGAGCACCGACGCCGGTCCCTGGTGTTCCAGCAGATGGTCGATCCAGACGGGAGTTTCGGCAGCGAGCGGGCTCGATAGCCGGCAATGGGGCAGAAATCCGGTGGCGGGATTCAGCCAGAGGAGGCGGTCGAGCGCTTCAGTGGCCGCCGCATCCTGCGTCAGCACGCGCACATGGCTGTGCTGCGCGAGCGCTTTGACAACGAGCTTCCCGGCAACCGCGAGCCGATCGGCAACGTGTGTGTAGAAATCGATCGAGGTCATATCCCTCGTCCCGGACGGCTCTCTCGCCCTCGGTCAGCCCGGGGACTCCTGCGCCAGCAGCCACGTTGTCAGCAATGGCACCGGACGGCCCGTAGCACCCTTTTCCTTCCCTTCGTTCCACGCCACGCCGGCGATGTCGAGATGCGCCCAATCGTACTTCTTGGCGAACTTCGACAGAAAGCACGCCGCCGTGATGCTTCCACCCGCGCGCCCGCCAATGTTCGCGAAGTCGGCGAAGTTGCTGGCGAGACCCTCGTGGTAGTCGTCCCAGAGAGGCATCTGCCAGCTGCGATCGAAGGATTCCTCGCCGGCGTTGAGCAGCGCGCGCGCCAGACTGTCGCTGTTGCTGAACATGCCACTCGCGATATGACCCAGCGCCACCACCATCGCCCCGGTCAGGGTCGCGATATCGACGACGGCCGCCGGCTCGTAACGCTCGGCGTAGGTCAGGGCGTCGCACAGAATCAGGCGGCCCTCGGCGTCGGTATTCAGGACTTCGATCGTCTGCCCGGACATGCTCTTGACGATGTCGCCCGGCTTGGTGGCGCGCCCGCTGGGCATGTTCTCGCACGCGGCCACGAGGCCGATGACGTTGATCTTGGCCTTGAGCTCGCCAATCGCGCAAAGCGCGCCAAGGACGCTCGCCGCGCCACACATGTCGAATTTCATGTGATCCATGTCGAGCCCGGGCTTGAGCGAGATCCCACCGGAATCGAACGTAATGCCCTTGCCGACGAGAATGAAGGGCTTTTGCTTCTTTCCAGCCCCCCAGTACTCGAGCACGATGAACCTGGGCGGCTGATCGCTGCCGTTGGTCACCGACAGGAAAGAGCCCATTTTGAGCTCCTCGATTTTCTCGCGATCCAGGACTTCGCACTTCATGCCCAGATCCTGCGCCAGCGACTGTGCGCGCTCCGCGAGGTGGCTCGGGGTGCAAATGTTGCCGGGCAGGTTGCCGAGGTCGCGCGCCAGATCCATGCCGTGCGAAATCGCGAGGCCGCGTGCCGCGGCTGCCTCGCCCGACGTGAGGTCGCTGCGCTGTGGCACCGACAAGGTCAGCTTGCGCAGGGGACGGCGCACCTCCGCTGGCTGACTTTTCATCTGATCGAAGCGGTAGACGGCTTCCATCGCGACGACAACCGCGTGCTCGACCCGCCAGGCAACCTCACGGCGCTTGACCTTCTCCTCTGTCAGGTAGACGACTGCCTCGTACGACCCTGTCTCGTTGAGAAGCCGAACCGCAGCGCGGATGGCGCTGCGGAACTCGCGCTCGCGAAAATCGCGCTCCTTGCCCAGTCCGACGAGCAAAACGCGGTCAGCCAGCGTCCCTTTGACGTTGTGAAGCAGCAATGTGCTTCCGAGCTTCCCTTCCATGTCGCCGCGGCGGATGATTTCGCTGATATAGCCGCCGGATGCGCGGTCGATCAAATCGGCCGAAAGACTCGGCTTGCGGTTGTCGAAGACGCCGACGACCACGCAGGCACTGCGCTGCTTCTCTGGGCTGCCGCTTTTTATGGTAAATTCCATCGCCGTTTCCCCGAACGTAAAATTTGCCTTTTGGCGGTACGATCCGCATTATCGGCAAATCAGCCCGAAAAAGTCAAAATATTTCCGTCGTCATGGTGTTCCGCCGTAGCCTGGTGCGAGAGCTGACCGCGACTGCAATCGCGTTGTTTCTGGTTCTGCTGGGCATTCTGTTCACCAACTTGACGCTGCGTCTGCTGGGCAGGGCGGCTGGCGGAACAGTCGCTCCGGAGGGCATTCTGGCCCTTTTGGGTTTCAATGCCCTGTTCTACTTCAACATCCTGCTCTCGGTCGCGCTGTTTCTTACTGTACTGCTCACATTGTCACGCTGGTATCGGGACAGCGAGATGATCGTCTGGTTCACGTCCGGCCAGGGGCTCACGGCGTGGCTGAAGCCCATACTCTGGTTCGCGAGCCCGTTCCTGGTGGCCATCGTCGTGCTCTCGCTCTGGCTGTCGCCATGGGCAGAGCAGCGACGCCTCGAATACGAGCGCCAGCTCGAATCGCGGGAGGAATTGTCGATGCTCGCGCCGGGCCTGTTCAAGGAGTTCAAGCAGGCGAAGCTGGTCGTGTTCATCGAAAGCATCAATTCCTTCGATGGAAACATCCGCAATATCTTCCTGCATTCGATCGACAGCGAGAAGGATTCGACGACGGTCGCGCGATCGGGGCGGCTCGAAGACCTGCCCAACGGCGATCGCTTCATCGTGCTCGAGGACGGCCGCCGCTACGAGGGCAAACCCGGCACCGCCGATTTCCGCGCGGCGGAGTTCGGCCATCTCGGACGAAGGATCGAACCCGCGGAAGCCCGGGCGCTCCCCGAATCGCTGCGGGCGGTTCCCACCATTGCGCTGCTGATCACTCCCGGCGCGACGGAACGCGCCGAGCTTTTCCGGCGGATCTCCGTACCCATCAGCGCATTTCTACTCGTGCTGCTCGCGATTCCGCTTTCCTACGTCAATCCGCGAATGGGGCGATCCCTCAACCTGTTCACGGCGCTCTTCGCCTACATGCTCTACTTCAACTGCTCGAATATCGTCCAGAGCTTCATCGCCCAGGGTCGATTCTCTCTTCTCGCCGGTCTCGTCGTGATCCACACCATTGCGGCGGCCGTCGTCATCGCCATGTTTCATCGGCGGCTATCGGTTTTCGGCTGGTTTTCCCGTCTCCGCGCCGCATGAAGACGCTCAATCGCTACATCGGGCGCGAGGTCTTCTATGCGACCTTGCTGATCTTTATCGCACTGCTCGCGCTCTTTGCGCTGTTCGACCTGATCCACGAGCTCGGGAACGTCGGCAAGGAGGGTTACACGCTGGGCCGGGCGCTTTTCTTCGTCGCGCTTGAGCCTTCCCGGACATGTCTACGAGCTCATGCCGACCGCGGCCCTCATCGGGACCCTTTTTGCCATCGCGCAACTCGTCGGCAATTCGGAATACACCGTGATGCGCACGTCGGGAGCGTCGCTCACGCAGATTACGTTCGCGATCCTGCGTGTCGGCGTCCCGCTGGCGATTTTCACTTTCCTCGCAGGCGAATACTTCGCCCCGCCCGCGGAGCGGCTGGCGCAACAGGTACGCATGCAGGCCCAGGACCAGGAGACACGCATCGTCGCCCAGCAATTCCAATCCGGATTCTGGTTCCGGCAGCAGCTGCCCCAGTCGACCTTCGTCAATATCAAGAGCGTCGTCGACGACTCCGGCGGAACCAAGCTCGTCGGCATTCGGGTCTACGAGTTCGACTCGGATCTGCGGCTCAAGGCGCTTCGCGTCGCCGACACCGGAAGCTTCGTCAGCGACGGACGATGGCTTCTGAAAAACGTGCAGACGACCGAGATCTCGCAGGAAGGCGCAAAGTTGATCAAGGCCGACGAATTCACCTGGGAGACGGTGCTCAAGCCCTCGCTGCTCACGGTGTATCAGGTGGCACCGGAGAAACTGGAGATGACGTCGCTCTACGACAACATACGCGTGCTCGGGAGCAACCAGCAGAAAACCTCGCGCTTCGAAATCGCGCTGTGGAACAAGATTTTCTACCCGGCCGCCGTCCTGGTGATGATGATCCTGGCGCTGCCCTTCGCTTATTTTCAGCGCCGCGCGGGCGGGGCCGGCTCACGCATATTCGCAGGCACGATGATCGGGCTCGTTTACTTCCTGCTGAGCCGCCTCTTCTCCTATCTTGGCGTCATCAACGACTGGCCACCCTTCTTTTCCGCCGCGTTCCCGGTGGCGGCATTCGTCGTGTTCGCCGGCGGCATGCTGTGGTGGCTGGAGCGGCGCTAAGACCGCGTACGGCAACGTGCAGTGCCCTTCATAGGGGAGCGCGCGGATGCACAAAAACAAAATCCCCGCCTAGAAGGGCGGGGATCCGGTCGAGCAATGAAGTCCCGAGCGGACTTCGTCAGCGCGGCGTTTACGCCGGCGGGAGAATGCTCACAAAGGTCCGCTTCTCTGAACCCTTGACGGTGAACGCTACCTTGCCGTCGACCAACGCGAACAGCGTGTGGTCCTTGCCGATGCCGACGTTGGTGCCTGGATGCACCTTGGTGCCGCGCTGGCGGACGATGATCGCGCCCGCCGTGATCGTCTCGCCGCCGTAGGATTTCACGCCGAGGCGCTTGGAATGGGAATCGCGGCCGTTGCGTGAGCTGCCGCCTGCTTTTTTGTGTGCCATGAATCGTTACTCCGCGTTTAGCGCTATCGAGTCTAGCCGACGATGCCGTCGATCTTCAGCTCGGTGTAGCCTTGCCGATGGCCCTGATGCTTCTGGTAGTGCTTGCGACGGCGCATCTTGAAAATCGTCACCTTGTCGCCGCGACCGTGCGCGAGGACGGTTGCCTTCACGCTCGCGCCGGCGACAACCGGCTGCCCGAGGCGGACGCTTGCACCGTCGCCGACCATCAATACCTGATCGAGCACGACTTCCGCGCCCACATCCGCGGGTATCTGTTCGATCTTGAGCTTTTCGCCGGGGGCAACCTTGTATTGCTTGCCGCCGGTCTTTATGACCGCGTACATAGGAACTCCAAAAGAGGCTTCGCCAAAAAAGACCGCTATTTTAAGGCCTTACGGCGAACATGTCAAAGCGAGCCCGCTCCCGCGAGGACGGCGTCCCGGCATCGGGTAAAATGAGCGCCTTCCCCTGTCACGTCACGCGGGCCGAGCTCTCGCCCTGCGGCAGCGTTCCAAGTCGACCGGTTCGCTAAAAGCCCGTGATCATTCCCCTGCTGCAGCCCGTCCTGCGCGACGACATGGAATCGGTCGATCGCGTGCTGCGCGAAGCGCTCGCACTCCGACGTCGCGCTGATACGCAAGGTCGCCGACTACATCATCGGCAGCGGCGGAAAGAGGCTTCGGCCGGCGATCCTGCTTCTCGCCGCCCACGCCTGCGGCTACGCGGGCGAGCATCATCACAAGCTGGCCGCGGTCGTCGAGATGATCCATACCGCGACGCTGCTTCACGACGACGTCGTCGACGAATCGTCGCTTCGCCGCGGGCACGCCACAGCCAACGCCACCTTCGGCAACGCCGCCAGCGTGCTGGTCGGCGACTTTCTCTATTCGCGCGCGTTCCAGCTGATGGTCACGGCGGACAGCATCGCGGTCCTGAAAATCCTCGCCGACGCAACCAACGTCATCGCCGAAGGTGAAGTCCTGCAGCTCCTCAATACGAGCGACCCCGATGTAGACGAGCAGAGCTACCTCGCGGTGATCCGGCGCAAGACGGCGAAGCTGTTCGAAGCCTCGGCGCGGCTCGGGGCGGTTCTGGGTAATGCCGGGCCGCAGATCGAGGATTCGCTGGCGCGATACGGCATGCACCTGGGCACCGCGTTCCAGCTCATCGACGACGTGCTCGACTACACCGGCGACCACGCCGCCATGGGCAAGAACCCCGGCGACGACCTTGCGGAGGGCAAGCCGACACTGCCCCTGATCCACGCGCTCAGAACCGCGCGTCCGGAGGACGCCGCGCTCATCCGTGCCGCGCTCGAGCAACGCAATCTCGGCGAATTCCCCGCCGTGCTCGAAGCGCTCCATCGAACGGGCGCGCTCGACTACGCCCGCGCTTGCGCCGAAACGGAGAGCCGCCTCGCGGCCGAGTGTCTGGCGGAGCTCCCTCCTACGAGTTACCGCGAAGTTCTGCTAGAATTATCCGCTTTTGCGGTGGCGCGCACGTTCTAGTTTTGGCGCTCGCTCGCAGCTTTCAGCAGTCGTGCAATCCTCGGGGTGTAGCTTAGCCTGGTAGAGCGCTACGTTCGGGACGTAGAGGCCGGAGGTTCAAATCCTCTCACCCCGACCAGATCCGCTGGTCGAATCGACTTTGCATGCAGGCGCGGAGGCGCACGGCAACGACGGGACGCCGGAGACGCGGCGCCGGATCACCGGACACGCAAATCTTCGATCGCGGCGCACTCGAGCACCGTGTTTGTAACCGGTTGTTGCAGTGCGCGACGCACCGCGTCCACGTCGACATGCAACGTCCTCGCGCGCTAGAATCGCGGCCTCACAGCTTCATCCGCCACGGCGCCGTTTGGCGCTGTCTTTTCCGGAGTCAATGATGCCCATCTATCGCCTTTGCCTTGCAGCTCTATGCATGGTTTCTCTTGCGCTCGCCGGCTGCGGCAAATCAGGCGGAAGCAGCAACGCGCAACATGCGGACCCTCAATGCTTTTTCGGAGGCGCCCGCGGTCAACGTCACCATCGGGACGACCGCCGCCGCGAGTCGGGCTGCCGTTCGAAAGCGCGACTCAGTACGTGAGCGTCCCCAGCGGCAGTCAGACCGCCGTCGTCGCTGTGTCCGGTGCGTCGACGACCTTGATCAACACGACCTATACCCTTAATTCCGGCACCAACTACAGCTACGTCCTCTTCGGCACGAGTAACGGCGTCGGAGCGTTGCTCAACAACGACCAGTTCAATGACCCGGGCAGCGGATTGTTCCTCGCTGCGCGTCGACAACGCCGCTCCCGGCCAGACCGGGATCGACGTCTACATCACGGCGCCCGGCGCCGACATCAGCGCGAGCGCACCGACCTTCACCAACGTCGCCTATGGGACGGTCAGCGCTTACGCCTCGATTGCCATCGGCGCGAGCCTTCGAAATACGCGTCACGCCGAACGGCACCAAGGAAGTCATCTTCGATTCGACGCCGAAAACCTTTGCCGAGCATTCGGCGAGCGACCTCGTCGTCTTCGGCAAGGGAAGCGGCAAGCTCGTCAACGCGGAGATCCTCGACCCACGACACCGCCGGCACGAGCACGCTCGTCGACAACCTCCTCGCGCAATACAAGGTGATCAACGCTTCGCTGGTTCCGTCGGCGCTGAACGTTTTCGTCGACGGCAGTCTGCAGCTGTCGAATATCCCGTTTACCGGCGTTTCCAACTATCAGAAGACGTCATCGGGAGCGCACACCTTCGACATCGAGGCGACCTCGACTCCGGGCGCATCGCTGTTGACGCTCTCGCCTACGCTGGCGTCTGCAACCGACACCTCGATCGTGCTGACGGGTACAGCCGGGGCATTGGTGCCGACTGGTGCTGAACGACGACAATCTGCCGCCGCCGACGGGAACCGCGGGAGTCAGGATCGTCAATGCATCGGCCACCAGCAACGCCTACGATGTGTTCGTCAATTTCAGCAAGCAGGTGTCCGGGCTCGCCGTGGGCGCCGCGTCGCCGTACCTGAATTTCAACGCCGCGGCCAATGTCGGCACGACCTACGAGTTCGATTTCAACGTCACCGGAACGACGACGGCGGTCCTCAAGCTAACCAACGTAGCGCTGGCGTCGGGTCACAAGTACACGATCTATCTGGCCGGTCCGAGCACCGCTCTTCAGGGCATCGTCACCCAGGATCTCTGACCTACCGTCGTGCGCCGGCGCCGCGTCGGTGCCCGCACGGTGCCGCCGCGAGCGCGGCAGCCGGGCGGCGCATTTGGCGCCTACGGCAGCATCGTCGCCGCGGAGCGCATTCGCTTGCGATGTAAAATCATGGCTCACCCGCGCGGCCCTTCGGCGCGGGTGCGCTCCGAAATCGGCTTTCAACGCGGAGAAATCATGCGCATGTACCGAGTCCTGCTCGGCACGTTTTGGTCTGCTCTGCTGGCGGCGGGTCTGACCGGCTGCAACACGGGCGAGGGCGTGACCGACCCGGCGACGCAATTCTCGGACCTCCGCGTCGCCAATTTCATTCCGGACGCGAGCGGCCCGGTCAACGTGACCGTGGACGGGACAGAACCTCGTCTCCGGGGTCGGCTTCGAGATGGTGACGCCGTACCAGCAGATCAACAGCGGCGCGCAGTCGGTCGAGGTGAGCGTCGCGGGAACCGCCGGTAACATCATCAGCACCACACCGACGTTCGTCGGAGCGACGAACTACTCGTTCTTGACGTACGGGTCCGCGGAAGAACCGGCCTTTCTGGCGATCACCGACGTTTATGTCGATCCGGGCGCCGGAATGTTCAGCATACGTGCCGTCAACGCGGCCACGGGCGTCAAGTCGGTCGATGTCTACGTCACGCCGCCTGGCGCGGATCTGAACATCGCGGCGCCGAACCTTGCCGGCGTCGGGCTGGGCACGGCAAGCCTCGCGATCATCCTCCCTGTCGGGAATTACGAGATCCGCGTAACGTCCAGCGGCACCAAGGAAGTCATCTACGACACGACGCCACAGTCGTTCGCGGAGCACTCGGCGTTCGAAGCCGTCGTGTACACGAAAACGAGCAGCAGGCTCGTGGGCGTGACGATGCTCAACGTCGACTCGTTCAGCACGAGCATCACCAATCCGAATTTGATGGCGCAGTTCAAGGTCATCAACGGATCCTCGGTGCCGTCGCCGCTGAACGTATTCGTCAATCAGAACCTGCTGCTGTCGAACATCCCGATCGGCGGAGCGTCGAGCTATCTTGAAACGCTCGCCGGCTCGCCGTCGCTTTCCGTCGAGGCCACCGCCACGCCCGGGGCGCCGCTCCTTACGATCACGCCGAATTTGGGTCCGGGAACCGACTCGTCGATTCTTTTCACCGGTACCGCGGGAGCACTGAAGGCACTGGTCTTGAGCGACAACAATTTGCAGCCGGTATCAGACCGCGCCCGGGTGCGATTCGTCAACGGGACGACCGACGTGCAGGCGCTCGACGTCTTCGTCAACTTCAGCAAGCAGGTTGCGAGGGCTGGCGATGAACTCGGCCTCAGCGGGTATCGAATTCGCGGCGGATCCGGACGCGGGCACCAACTACCAAATCGACTTCAACGTCGCCGGGACGAGCCAGCCCAGCCTTCAATTGAATGCCGTCACGCTCTTCGGCGGCAGGGTCTACACGATCTATGTCGTCGGCACCCAGGCGGCCCTCTCAGGCATCGTCACGCAGGACAACTGATCCGGACAGCGGCGCGGGCGCCGCCTCGAGGCACGAGTCGCGTCGCGTCCGACACTGGGCGCGCCGGCGCGCGCGTTGAGCGCCCAGGAACGTCAGCGGCAACCGGCGATGCGCCATGCGCCGGCGCATATAATGCCGGCAATGAATGATCGCACGCTGCCGTCCGAGGCGCCGCTGTCGGCGCACACGCCGATGATGCAGCAGTACCTGCGGGTGAAGGCCGAGCATCCCGACAAGCTCGTGTTCTACCGCATGGGCGACTTCTACGAGATGTTCTACGGCGACGCGCAGCGGGCGGCGCCGCTTCTCGATATCACGCTCACCGCGCGCGGCCAGTCGGCCGGCAATCCGATTCCGATGGCGGGCGTGCCCTATCACGCAGTCGACCAGTACCTGGCGAAGCTGATCCGTCACGGCGAGTCGGTCGCGATCTGCGAGCAAGTCGGCGATCCGGCGACATCGAAAGGACCGGTCGACCGCCGCGTTACCCGCATCGTGACGCCGGGCACGGTTACCGACGCCGGACTGCTCGAAGGAAAGCGGGACAGCCTGCTCGTCGCGGTACACGTCGCCGCCGCCCGAGCAGGTGTCGCGACGCTGGACCTCGCTGGCGGGAAGCTCTCGCTGCGCGACCTCGCACTGACCGACGTCGGCGCCTACCTCGATCGACTCGACGTGAGCGAGTTGCTGCATGCCGATGGCAACACCATTCGGTTTGCGCGTTCGCCCGTCGGTTCCAGCGCGCGCGCTCCCGCTATGGCAGTTCGAAGCCGACGCCGCGCAGCGCCGCTTGCGCGATCAGCTTGGGACACTCGACCTGGCCGCGTTCGGCGTCGCCGATGCACCGCTCGGCGTCTGTGCCGCCGGCGCCTTGATCGGGTACGCCCAGGCCGCGCATCAATCCGGGCTTCCGCACGTTCGCGCCCTTGCGGTCGAGCGCGAGGGAGACAACCTGGCGCTCGATGCAGCGACACGGCGCAACCTCGAGATCACCGAGACGCTGCGCGGCGAAAACGGTGCGACGCTGCTATCGCTGCTCGACACCTGTGTCACAAACGCCGGCAGCAGGGCGTTGCGACACTGGCTGTCGAATCCGGAACGCGACCGTCAGACCTCACGCGAGCGCCATCGGCGCGATCGCCGAGCTCCACGACGCGCTCCCTCGTTGCCGGGATCTGGGCGCCGCGCTGAAGCAGACCGTCGACATCGAGCGCATCGCCGCCCGAATCGCGCTTCGCAGCGCCCGTCCGCGCGATCTGTCCGGTTTGCGCGACACGCTCGGCTTCCTGCCTTCGATCGCGGAAATAGTCTCCCCGTTCCATGCGCCGCTGATCAGTGACATCGCTTGCGGCCTTGTCGGTCGACGGAAGCGTGGGCGTCGCTCCTCCGGCGCACGATCGCCGCCGAGCCTTCGGCCATGCTTCGCGACGGCAACGTCATCGCGGCCGGCTGCGACGCGGACCTCGACGAGCTTCGCTCAATCGACACCGACTGCGGCGCGTTCCTTGTGCAGCTCGAGGCGCGCGAGCGCGAGCGAACCGGTATCTCGACGCTCAAAGTCGAGTACAACCGCGTCCACGGCTTCTATATCGAGGTCTCGAATGCGAACGTCGCCAGAATTCCCGCGGATTTCCGCCGCCGCCAAACGCTGAAGAACGCCGAGCGTTACATCACTCCCGAGCTCAAGGCATTCGAGGACAAGGCTCTCTCCGCGCAGGAGCGTGCGCTGGCGCGCGAGCGCGTTCTCTTCGACTCCTGCTCACCGAGCTTGCGGCCGCGGTGCCCTCCTTGCAACGCGCTGCGTCGGCGCTCGCGGCGATCGATGTTCTGGCAACGCATGCTGTCCAGTCGGCGACGCTGCGCTGGACGCAACCCGTGTTCAGCGACGCGCCGGGCCTGTCGATTCGAGGCGGCCAGCATCCGGTCGTCGCGGCGCAGGTCGAGCATTTCATTCCGAACGATGTCGCGCTCGGCCCCGATCGGCGCCTTTTGATCGTTACCGGGCCGAACATGGGCGGCAAATCGACCTACATGCGGCAGACCGCGGTGATCGCGCTCCTGGCGCACTGCGGACTCTTCGTTCCGGCGAGCGAGGCCATCATCGGCCCGATGGATGCGATCTACACGCGCATCGGCGCCGCCGACGACCTGGCGGGCGGAAGGTCGACTTTCATGGTCGAGATGACCGAAGCGGCGTACATCCTGAATCGGGCGACGCCCTCGAGCCTGGTTCTGATCGACGAGATCGGCCGCGGCACATCCACGTTCGACGGCCTCGCGTTGGCCTGGGCCATCGCGCGCGAGCTGGCGAGCAACAACCGCAGCATGACTCTGTTCGCCACGCACTATTTCGAGCTCACGGCTCTGCCGTCCGAGCTCGAAGGCTGCGCCAACGTTCATTTCGACGCGGTCCTGCACAAGGACCGGATCGTCTTTCTGCATGCGGTCGAGGATGGCCCCGCCAACCAGAGTTATGGGCTGCAGGTGGCCAAGCTCGCCGGCGTTCCCGCGGAAGCCGTGAGACAGGCGCGCGCGTTTCTATCGCGGCTCGACCATTTCAGCGCGCGACGCGACGATCATGGCGATCTGTTTTCGGCGAGCCCGCCGTCCGGCGGAGCCGGCGCGGGCCGATTCACCCGTTCTCGATCGCCTGGCCGCGCTGGAGCCCGACGCGCTTTCGCCACGCGACGCGCACGCGGCGCTCTACGAGCTGAAGCGCCTCGCGGGCAATTAGATCAGCGGCCGCACCGCCCGCGACCGCGCTCAGTAGTGGTGGTGGCCGTCCGGGCCGTGCACGTGCCCGTGAGCCATCTCTTCGGCCGTCGCCGGACGAATGTCCAGCACCGTGCAATCGAAGCGCAGACGCTGCCCGGCGAGCGGATGGTTGCCGTCGACGACCACCTTGCCGTCGGCGATGTCGGTGACCGTGTACACCTGCATCTCGTCGTCTTCGCCGTCGCTCCGCGCCGTCCGGGCCCGCATGACCTTCGAACTGCATCCCGACCTTGATGTCGGCGGGAAATCGATCCTGGGGCTCGACGCGCACCAGGTCGGCGTCGTATTCGCCGAAAGCATCATCCGGCTCGAGCAAGACCGAGCAGCTCTCGCCGACCTTTTTTTGCGCCAAGGCCGCCTCGATCTTGGGAAAGATCCCGTGATGGCCGCCGTGCAGATAGGTGATCGGCTGCGAGGATTCCTCGATCAGCGTGCCGTCGGGAGAAAAAAGCTTGTACGACAAGGTGACAACGGTGTTCGAGAAGATATTCAAGCCGCGGCCTTAGAAAATTGGGTGCCGGAGGGGCCGCAGCGGCAACGCCTGCGACGGAAGAATGCCGGCACGCATTTTACAACATCGATTCCGCGGGCTTAAGCAGCTTCGACACGTCACTCGTCGTTCGTCAGTGGTCCGAGAGCACGCCGCTATAATCGCGCGCATGGTCGATCCCGCGGTCGAAGAGCTTCTCGGCGGACTGAGCGCGTCGGCTTTCCTGCGCACGGCATTGGCAAAAAAAGCCGTTGCTCGTGCGCGCAGGCCGTACGGCGGCTTTCAGAGGCCTGCTGAGCCGGGCCGATCTCTTTGCGCTCGCCGGCCGCGACGATGTCGAATCGCGGCTGGTCAGGCGTGCGCGCGGACGATGGACGCTCGAGCGCGGGACCTTTCCGCGCCGGCAGGCTCGACGCGTCTTCCGGCTCGCGGCTGGACCCTGCTGGTTCAGGGCGTCAATCTGCACGTCGCCGCGGCCGACGCGCTGCTGCGCCGCTTCGCGTTCATCCCTTCGCACGCCTCGACGACGTCATGGTGAGCTATGCCGCTCCCGGCGGCGGCGTCGGGCCGCACGTCGACTCCTACGACGTCTTCCTGCTGCAGGGAGAGGGGCGCCGCCGCTGGCAGATAAGCCGGTACGAAGAACGGCGCGCGACCGCGCCATCGACCCTTCGCTGCAAGTCAAGATACTGACGCGGTTTCGAGCCGCAGGCGGAATACACGGTCGACGCCGGGGACATGCTCTACCTCCCGCCGGCATACGCCCACGACGGAGTCGCGGTGGACGCATGCACGACGTACTCGATAGGATTCCGCGCGCCGTCCGCGCAGGAGCTCGGGACCGCGTTTCTCGACTGGTTGCGCGACTCGATCGCGCTCGAGGGGCGCTACGCGGACCCGTCGCTCGCGACCTCGGCGGAGCCCGCGCGCATCGGCGCCGCGCATGCAACGAGCGATGTTTCGCGATGCTCGCCGGCATTCGCTGGAGCGACGCCGTCGCCGTCCGCTTTCTGGGCTGCTATCTGTCGGAACCCAAGCCGAGCGTCTTCTTCGAGCCGCCATCGCGTCCGCTCGGGGCTGCGCGGTTCCGCTCGGCGGCGGCACGGCGAGGCGTTCGCTTGGACCCGCGCACGCAGTTGCTATACGATGCCAGCCATGTGTTTCTCAACGGCACGGTGCAACGCCTGTGCCGCCAGCGACGCCGGCATGATCAAGCGACTCGCGAATGGACGTCACTTGAGCCGCGGCTCAGCTCGCGGGCTCGAGCGCACCGCGTCCCCAGGCCGTGGCGCTGCTGCACCGATGGTATCGGGATGGATTCCTCCACCTCGCCTGAGTCTGCCTCCGCGCGCGTTGCAGAGCTGTCGAGCATCGGCGAGCAGGCCGCTGCGATCGACGAGTTGATCTCGCTCGCGCGTCATCGGATTCAGGTGTTCGATCAGGACCTGTCGCAGACCGGGTGGAACGATGCCGGGCGCAGCGAGCGTCTCGTCGGCTTTCCTGCGCGAAGTACGCGGTCGCCGGCTCGACATCATCGTGCACGACACGCGCTACCTGGAGACGGCTTGCCCTCGGATGCTCGAAGTGCTGGCGCCTACGGTCACGCCATGACGATTCTCCAGACCGGCCCCGAGGGCAAAGTCGCGACCGACCCCCTGCTGATCGTCGACGGCCGGCACTATCTGCACCGTTTTCACTTCGAGCAGCCTCGCGCCGCTCTCGGAATCGGTCAGCCGGAGCAGACGCAGCCGCTGGCGGCGCGATTCGACGAAATCTGGGCGACGGGCGAGTCGGGAGTCAATGCGAGCGTCCTCGGTTTGTAGGTTCGCGTCTTACGTCGCGTGCGGGTTCTGTTTGCAATTGAATCTCACGGCCTTTATGCTAAAATTTCCTGCATCGGTGGTTGCTATTTTCGCAGCATTCTTGGTCAGCACAGAGCGCCCAGCCGATTTTCCAGCAATGTGCCGATCCAACTCGAGTAAGGGGAACACGATGAACAAATCCATTTTCGCCGCTGTCGCGGTAGTTGCACTTCTGGCTGCGTGCGACAAGCCCGCACCCGCGCCGGCACCGCCGCCGCCGGCCGTGGTAGTCACTCCGCCACCCGCACCTGCCCCGGACGCCATGAAGTCTGCGGACAAGGCAAAGGATGCCGCCGCGGACGCCAAGAACTCCGCCATGGACGCGAAAGGCTCCGCGATGGACGCCAAGGATGCCGCCAAGGACGCGAAGAAATAAAACGTACTTGACGCATCGGTCGCTGCTCCGTCAGGCTGCGGACGCGATGGAGTGGCAGGCCGCGATAGCGTTACAGCCACGGTGCGGTTTCATCTGACACGTAGTCGAGCAGGGGAAACGAAATGAACAGAGTCTGTTTTCGTCGCTGCGGCGTTGGCGCTTGCGCTGACTGCATGCGGCGACAATGGAAAGGCCGCTGCGGACGCGGCCAAGGCTGCGGCTGACAAGGCTGCCGTGGCCGCGAAGGACGCTGCCGACAAGGCTGCGATTGCCGCAAAGGATGCCGGCACGGCCGCGATGCAATCCGGCGCTGCCGCCAACGAAGCGGCGAAGGCTGCGGGAACGGCCGCGATGGATTCGGCGAAGATGTCCGCTGACTCGGCAAAAGATTCGTCGATGAAGAGCACCGACACGATGAAGAAGTAGTTCAGTCCGACGCGAAGAAAAAGCCGGCCCGCGGGCCGGCTTTTTTTCGCACAGCCTCGCGAGCCCGCGCGTCGCCGAACGCTACAGCGGCACGCCGATCCGCTTGCGCGACCTCGCGGTACTTTTCGATGACGCTGCCCAAGATCCCTGCGGAAGCGGTCCTTGTCGAGCTTCTCGTGGGTCTCGCTGTCCCACAGACGGCACCCGTCCGGCGTGAACTCGTCGCCGAGAAGCAGCGGACCGTTGGGATTGCTGATCGCGTGGCCGAATTCGAGCTTGTAGTCGACGAGATCCATGCCGGCATTTGCGAACAGCGGCTTCAACACCGCGTTCACCTGATGGGTAAGGGTTTTCATCTCGGCGATATCCGCCACGCTTGCCCAGCCAAGAACCCGGATGTGGTCGTCGTTGACCAGCGGATCGTGCAACGCGTCGCTCTTGTAGAAGAACTCGAAAATCGGCTCCGGCAGCCGCGTGCCTTCGGCAATGCCGTAGCGCTTGGCCATCGACCCGGCACAGATGTTTCTCACGACGCACTCGATCGGAATCATCTTGAGCGCAGTCGACGAGCGAATCGCGCTCGTTGAGCAGTCGTATGAAATGGGTCGCAACGCCGGCGGCGGCGAGCTTGCCCATGATGTAAGCGTTGATGCGGTTGTTGGTCTCGCCCTTTTGCGTGAGCTGGGACACCTTGGCGCCATCGAACGCGCTGGTGTCGTCCCGATAGTGCATCACCAGCAAACCCGGATCGTCCGTCGTATAAACCGTCTTTGCCTTGCCGCGATAGAGTTCCTGCCGTTTTTCCATTCGTTCCCCCCGAAGTGTCCTGCGTGCCTAAATGAATTCCCGCCAGCCGAATCCGTCGTGCTGGTCGGCAATGCCGATCCAGGCGAGTGAGCAGCCCAGCGCCGTCGCGAGCGCCGCGCGCGCGAGATCCGGCATGTTGTTGTGCTGCGAAAGGTGCGCCGCGAAAACGTGCTTGAGCTTCGAGTTGTCGAGCCGCGACGAGGAGGCCTCCCGCCGCTTCGTTGTCGAGATGGCCGAAACGACCCGCAATGCGCTGCTTGAGCGCATACGGATAGTCTCCCCTGGCAAGCATCTCCGCGTCGTGGTTGCACTCGAGCACCAGCGCGTCGCAGCCCGAAAGACTCGCCTCGACATGCACCGTGCTGACACCGAGGTCGGTCAGGACCCCGAGGCGCCAACGACCGTCGCTGCAGACGAACTGTACCGGCTCGCGGGCGTCATGCGGCACCGGGAACGGACGAACCTCGATGGCGTCGATCGCGAACGCGTCATGGGTATCGAAACCGTACACCTTGGGCAAGCCGGAAAAGCGCTCGGACACCGCCGAGAGCGTACCGAAGGTGAGCCACACGGCGGTCTGATAGCGCGCTGCAAATGCCGCGACCCCGCCCACGTGGTCGTTGTGCTCGTGGGTCACGATGATGGCGTCGATGGATTCAGGCTGCACGCCGATGCGCGCAAGCCTCGCGACAGCGTCGCGAACACCGAATCCGCAGTCGATCAGCAGGCGCGTCGCGCCCGCCTCGACCAGCAGACCGTTGCCTTCGCTGCCGCTGCCGAGACAGGCGAAGCGCACGCTTACTTCAACTGATCCTTGAGTAGGGCGAGGATCTTTTCGCCGTTCGGCGAATGATCCGCGATCGCCCGCGGGATCCTGTACCGTCACCAGGCTGCTCGGATCGGCCTGCGTTACCACGACCCTGTATTGCTCGGGCTTCTCGGGCGTGTCGGTCTTCCAGAACTGCAGCTTGTTGATCGCTTCCTTGAACCAGCCCTCGTCATTCCTCTTCTTGTTTTCGAGGTCGGGATTCGAATAACGGACGAAATAGAGTCCCTTCGACCGGTCGCGATCGACGACCGTGAAGCCGGTGCGATCGAGCGCAAGGCCGACCCTGCGCCACGCACGGTCGAATGCGTCATCGACGACCAATTTCGACGAGCCATCGTTGCCCTTCTCGATACGCGCGCGATCTGGAGCGTTGGTCATCGCCGCGACCGCCTGCGCTGCCTGCGGGCGCGGGCGTGCCGAAGGCGAGCATCAGGCGCTCCAGAAACTCGGCCTCGAGCTCCGGGTTCGGAGGCGTCGTCGCCCAGTTATAGTCCTCGCCTGCTCCCTCAGAAATCTTCGACGGCAGTTGCGCGGCGCCGCGATGACTGATGAAAATCTCGACCGTGCCCGGCTCCGAGCCACGCTCGATGCGGCTGCGGAACTTGTCGCGCTTGTAGCTATCATTGGCAAAGCTGATGTACTTGCTGGAAAACTGCTGCAGCATATCCTTCGGCAGATCGGCGCGATTCTCGGCCCAGTCGGTTTCCATGATGCCGAGGCCTGGCTGCTCGACGGCGATCACGAAGCCGTTCTTGGTCCAGAAGTCGCGCAGCGTCGTCCACGCCGCCTCCTGCGTCGTCTTCACGACCAGCCAGCGCTCGCTGCCCGATCGCGCGACTCGCGCGTCGGCAGTCACGGGCAGGAGCTCGGTCGGTTTGCCGGCCGCACGCGCCGCCGCGACGCCTGACGCAGTGGTGACCTGATACCGGTCGTCGTACGTCGGCGTGGTGAGATCGGGAGGCACCTCGAGCATCGGGGCGCTTCCGGACGACTTGTAATCGATCTTCTTGCCCAGCGAAAGGCTGGTCTCGCACCCGGCCAGCAAGGCGACGAGGACCCCTGCGGACACCGCCGCCAGCGACGCGCGGCGCAGCAACTCTAAGCGTGACATTCGATTTCTCCGCGAATTCTTCAAAGGCAGCCCGCCTCACGCAGCGCTGTCCGGACCACGTCATGGTACGACGCGGCCAGCGGCGTCAGCGGCAGACGCAACGCTCCTTCGACAAGGCCCATCTCGGCAAGTGCCCATTTGACGGGAATCGGATTGGCCTCGACAAACAATTTGGCGTGCAAGGGCATCAGCTTGGCGTTGAGCGACCTCGCCTCCTCCAGCCTTCCGCTCAGCGCAGCGTCGCACATCGTGGACATTGCGCGCGGCGCGACGTTGGCCGTGACTGAAATGACGCCGTTGCCGCCGAGAAGCATATAGGCAAGCGCGGTGTCGTCATTGCCTGACAGGAATGAAAACGACTTGGCCTTTGGCATGCGCCGTCATCAGGTCGACGTGGCGCACGAGATCCGACGTCGCGTCCTTGATGCCGACGATGCCGGGAAGCTCGGCCAGCCGCAGCACCGTGTCGTTCGACAAGTCGGCCATGGTGCGTAGCGGAACATTGTAGACGATGAGCGGCAAGCCGACTTTTTCGGAAATGGTCTTGAAGTGAAGATAAAGACCTTCCTGGGTGGGTTTGTTGTAGTACGGGACCACCGAAAGGCCGTAGGACGCGCCGACCTTTTTTGCGTACTCGGTCTGCGCAATCGCCTCGGCGGTCGAATTCGAGCCCGTACCTGCGATGACCGGGATGCGGCCCTTGGCGTGCTCGACCGCGGTCTTGACCAGCAGGCAATGCTCTTCGAAATCGACGGTAGGCGATTCACCCGTCGTGCCGACGACGACGATACCTGAAGTGCCGTTGGCGACATGGAAGTCGATCAGCTTGCGCAATCCCGGCAGGTCGAGCGCACCTCCCGCGTGCATCGGCGTCGCGATCGCGACGAGACTTCCACTCAACATCGATTCGTATCCGTAGAAAATCGGATATTTTACCCCATTCAGCGGGTGCGACGCGACGCGCGCTGCTCGCGATCATGCTCGTACGCGGAACACGCTCAGCGGAAGCTGCGGGGGCCATGTACGGCGCCGTCCGACCGCCGCCAGCCGCTGCACTACCGCCGGCCGATCCGCGTCGATTCGACCCTGCTCGAAAGCTACGACCGTCATCGCACCTGCGACCCGCGAGAGGAGCTCGCCCTCGTCGAGAAGAAAGTCCGGATTCGATGGTTTGCCGTAGGCCTCGTTGCCGCGCGCGAACGTCTCATAGAGCAGCACGCCGTCGCCGGTGAGCGCATGCAGCAGAGTGGGGAAACAGCGGGCGATGCAGGTACTGCGTGACCACGATGGCGTCGAACGTATCCTTGCGCGAAAGGCCAGGGATCCGCTTCCAGATCGGCGCTGCCGTACGGCGACCCCGGCAAGACCGGCGAGCTCGTCGAGTGCGGCGGCGTCGCGGTCGACGGCCACGACGTCGCAGTCCGCGCGCGCGAACCAGCGGCTGTGGCGGCCCCGGCCGCACGCGAGGTCGAGAACCCTTCCGCCGTGCGCGACCAACGCCGGAAAAACGCACGATCCAGTCGTGAAGGCGACTGCGATGCGCGCTGCTCGCTCACTTTTTCTTCCGCGCCCGCGGTGCGCGCCGACGGCGCGGTTGCAGCTCGGAAGGCGCGACAGCGGGATTCCGCTACTTTCCTCGTGCGCCTCCGCACGCAGCCAGTCGATGAACGCCTGCGCTTCCGGGCGCTGCGCGGCTTGCGCGCCGCGGACGACGAAATAGGCGCGGCTGGTAACATGCCTGCCGCCGAAAAGCGCGACCAGCTGACCCTGCGCAACGAGCTGATCGACGAGCGGACTGCGCCCGAGCGCAACGCCCTGCCCGTCGATCGCCGCGCGCACCAGGAGGTCGTACTGATTGAAGCGCACGAGCCCCGCCGGCCTTGGCTCGGGTATGCCGATCGCCGCAAACCATTGCGCCCAATTGAGCCAGGGATATCGGCCACGGTCGTCGTCGAGCTTGAGGAGCACGTGCCGAGCGAGATCCTGAGGCTCCTTCAGCGGACGCGACGGATCGGATGCGAGCGCCGGACTGCACACGGGCTGCAGGCGCTCGCCGAAAAGCCGCTCTGCGTGGCGCGGCGCCATCGACTCCGGGCAATAGCGAACGGCGAGGTCGATGTGCTCACGATCGAGGTCGAGAATCCGGTTGTCGGCGGAGATGAACACGTCGACGTCCGGATGCCGTTCGCGGAACCGCGGCAGGCGAGGAAGCAGCCACAGGGCGGCAAACGGAATCGCGGTCGAAATGGTCAGCGGCTGCGACCGATTGCTCGCGGCGTATCCGCGCCACCGCGAGACCGAGCTCGTCGAGAACGGACCGCGCCGCGACCTGAAGGACCTGTCCCGCCTCGGTCAATCGGAGCGAGCGATGCCTGCGCTCGAAAAGCGGCGCGCCGAGCTGCTCCTCGAGCGTCTGCATCTGGCGCGACAGCGCCGATTGCGTCAGGAACAACTCCTCGCCGGCGCGCGTGAAGCTCAAGTGACGCGCCGCCGCCTCGAAGCCCTTGAGCAGGTCGAGGGCAGGGAGACGCCGTGTCGGGAGGTTTGGTTTTGGCATTCCTAATGCGCATGCATGGCATGCGCACATTTCGTTTGTCCGTGCCCTGAGCGGCAGCCGATACTGCGCCTGCGTGCAGAGGCCCAAGGCAGCGGCGGTCGACGCATGCATTATACGCATACATGAAGGAGTCGATCATGCCATTCGATTTCGCGCCCAAGTTGTCGCAACGGCAATTCCTGTCCCGCCGGACGACGCTTCAGCTCGATGACGCCGAAGGCTCGGTCATTGCGGTGGAAAGCGGCTGCCTCTGGGTCACCATGGAAAACGATCCGCGCGATGTCGTCCTTCTGCCGGGAATGCGCTTCGAGATCGACCGCAGCGGCAGGACGATGATTTCCGCCGAGGAAGACTCACGCTTCGGCCTGCTGGCGCCGGGCGATTGTCCCGAGGGCTTGCGGCATGGGTCGCGCGCAAGCTGTCCGTCGATGCTAGCTCCGAGTGCCCAGCGCAAGATGTGGCGGTGCGCGCCCTACTACTAGGACGAATCCGCTCGTGGTCGCGACTGCGGCCGCGCGCGACGCGGGGGCCGCGCCTGCAGTCCGACGCGCGTCGCTCCCGCGCTCAGCGCTTGCTGAAGACCGCCTTGCCGTTCTTGTAGGCGACGTGCACCTTGTCGCCGGCAACGAACTTGCCGCTCAGGATTTCCTTGGCCAGCGGATTCTCGATCTCCTGCTGGATCGCGCGCTTGAGCGGACGCGCCCCATAGACCGGATCGAAGCCGACGTTGGCGATCGCCGCCAACGCCTCGTGCGTAACGTCCATCGAGATGTCGAGCTTGGCGAGACGCGCCTCGAGTCCCTGCATCTGGATCTTCGCGATGGCCTCGATGTTCTTTTCCGATAGCGAGTGGAACACCACGATCTCGTCGATCCGATTGACGAACTCCGGACGGAACTGCGTCTTGACCTCCGCCATGACGGCCAGCTTGATCACGCCGTAATCGTCGCCAGACATCTGCTGGATCATCTGCGATCCGAGGTTCGAGGTCATCACGATCACCGTGTTCTTGAAGTCGACCGTGCGTCCCTGACCGTCGGTCATGCGCCCGTCGTCGAGCACCTGCAGCAGGACGTTGAAGACGTCGGGATGCGCCTTTTCCACTTCGTCCAGCAGGATCACGCTGTACGGCTTGCGACGCACGGCCTCGGTCAGGTAGCCGCCTTCTTCGTATCCCACGTAGCCCGGCGGCGCGCCGATCAGCCGCGCGACCGAATGCTTCTCCATGAACTCGGACATGTCGATACGGATCAGGTGCGACTCGCTGTCGAACAGGAACTCGGCGAGCGCCTTGCAAAGCTCGGTCTTGCCGACCCCCGTGGGACCGAGAAAGAGGAACGAGCCATAGGGCCGGTTGGGATCGGAAAGTCCCGAGCGCGAGCGCCGGATCGCGTCGGACACCAGGCGCACGGCCTCGTCCTGGCCGACGACGCGCTTGTGCAGCGCGTCTTCCATGTGCAGCAGCTTCTCGCGCTCGCCCTGCATCATCCGCGACACGGGAATGCCGGTGGCTCGCGAAACGACCTCGGCGATTTCCTCGGCGCCGACCTGCGTGCGCAGCAGTTGCGGCTTTTTCTTTTGCTCGGAGGCGAGCTTGGTGTCGGCCTTCTTGAGCTGCGCCTCGAGCTGGGGAAGCTTGCCGTACTGGAGCTCGGACATCGCCTGCCAGTCGCCCTTGCGCTTGGCCTCTTCCATCGCGAGCTTGACCTTGTCGATCTCCTCCTTGATGTGCTGCGTGCCCGCGACCTGGGCCTTTTCCGCGCGCCACACCTCGTCGAGGTCGGCGTACTCGCGCTCGAGCTTCGCGATCTCCTGCTCGATCAGCTCCAGGCGCTTTTTCGACGCCGCATCCTTTTCCTTCTTCACCGCCTCGCGCTCGATCTTGAGCTGGATCATCCTGCGGTCGAGCCGGTCCATCGCCTCCGGCTTGGAGTCGATCTCCATCTTGATGCGCGCCGCCGCTTCGTCGATCAGGTCGATCGCCTTGTCGGGAAGGAAGCGGTCGGTGATGTAGCGATGCGAAAGCTCGGCCGCGGCGACGATCGCCGGGTCGGTGATCTCGACGCCGTGGTGGATCTCGTAGCGCTCCTGCAATCCGCGCAGGATGGCGATGGTCGACTCGACCGAGGGCTCGTCGACCAGCACTTTCTGGAAACGCCGCTCGAGCGCCGCGTCCTTTTCGATGTACTTGCGGTATTCGTCGAGCGTGGTCGCGCCGACGCAATGCAGCTCGCCGCGGGCGAGCGCGGGCTTGAGCATGTTGCCGGCATCGATCGCGCCTTCGGCCTTGCCGGCGCCGACCATGGTGTGCAGCTCGTCGATGAAGACGATGGTGCGGCCCTCGTCGGCGGCGATGTCCTTCAGCACCGCCTTGAGCCGCTCCTCGAATTCGCCGCGATACTTGGCGCCCGCGAGCAGCATCGCCATGTCGAGCGACAGCACGCGCTTGTTCTTCAGCGTCTCCGGCACCTCGCCGTTGACGATGCGTTGCGCGAGGCCTTCGACGATCGCGGTCTTGCCGACGCCTGGCTCGCCGATCAGCACCGGATTGTTCTTGGTTCTCCGCTGAAGGATCTGGATGGTGCGGCGGATCTCGTCGTCGCGGCCGATGACCGGGTCGAGCTTGCCGTGGCGCGCCCGCTCGGTGAGATCGACGGTGTACTTCTTGAGCGCCTCGCGCTGCCCTTCGGCATCGGCGGAGTCGACCGCTGCGCCACCGCGCACCGCGTCGATGGCGGACTCGAGCGCTTTTTTGGTCAGCCCGAATTCCTTCAGCAGCCTGCCCGTGTCGCCCTTGTCCTCGGCCAGGGCGAGCAGAAATATCTCGCTGGCGATGAACTGGTCGCCGCGCTTGGTCGCGATCTTGTCGGTAAGGTTGAGCAGGTTGGTGAGCTCGCGCGAAGCGCTGATCTCGCCGCCCTGGCCCTCGACCTTGGGAAAGCGCTCGATCGCCTTGGTAAGCGCGGCCTTGAGCGGCGCAACGTTGACGCCGGCGCGCGACAGCAGCGACGCGGTGCCGCTGTCCTCCTGGTTCAGCAGGCTGACAAGCAGATGCTGCGGCTCGATGAAGCCGTTGTCCTGGCTAAGCGCCATGCTCTGGGCATCGGCGATGGCCTGCTGAAACTTGGTCGTGATCTTGTCGAAACGCATGCTCGCGCCCCCTCGCTCGGACTGTACTTCGCAAATGGGGGACGAGGACGTGATTTCAAGGCGATTTCAGGGCGAAATGGCGCCTAAGTGGCTGATTCCGGAGCGGCTGGGTAAAAACACTGCCGGCGCGCCACGGCCAGAGCGCTTCCCGCGCGGCTTCCCGTCCCGGCCGACAATCGGCGCCTCGGCCCGGAATGGCCAGGCACTCGTCTCGTCCCTTCTCCGGCCGTGACGCGATCGAGCAATGAGCAAGCATTCGACAAGGCGTCGAACCGGCGTCGGCGACGCCCATGCCGGCAGGCGCCAAGTTCATCTCACGCCAGTGCAATCCTCCGTCAACCGCTGCCCTTTGACGGTCAAGAAATCGCGGCAGCGAAAATTCGGGCATCATTTGGGCCATGTCGCAGCAGGATTCTCATACCCCGCCGGATCCGGAAACACGTCCGCACGCGGGTTTCTTGCAGGTCGCCGGCGCGGTGTTCTGGAGTTTCTTCGGGATTCGCAAGAAGGCCGCGGGCGAGCGCGATGTCGTATCGATCAAGCCGCTGCACGTGATCATTGCGGGCATCCTCGGCGCCGCGATCCTGGTGGCGCTGGTGCTGACGCTGGTGCATTTCATCGTCCGTGCGGCGGGCGTGCACGGCTGAGGGCGGCAGACTTAAGCTACGGCAGCATCACGTCCCCGAGGGCGCGCACGGCAACGTCGATCTCGTCCGCGGTCGTAAGGATGTCCGGACAGAGCCGAATCCGATGCGCCCGCGAGTCGGCGATGACCCCGCGGGCCGCCAGTGCTTCGACGACGCGACGCGCGGCACCCGGATTTCCGTCGCCGCGATAGTCGACCACGATAAAGGCCCCGTAGTCGGCAGTGCCGCCGGTCGCGCGCATGCCGCGCGCCGCAAGGGCGGCTACGAACCGCCGCTGCTGCTCGAGCGAATAGTCACGCAGGCGCTGAACCCCGATCGCCTGAGTGAAAATCTGCCCCGCACGCGCCTGATAGCACGTCATTACCGGCGGGGTCGATTCCAGGAAGGCGTCGCCGCCCTCGCCAAAGAGCGGCGGGTCGGGACGCTCGTAGGCAAAATGATCCTTTTTCGCGAACCAGCCTACATCGAGCGTCGACAGGCTCCCATCGAGATGCCGCGGATGCAGGTACAGGTAACCCGCGCCCGGGCCACCGCGCAAATATTTGTAGGAGCCACCGATCGCAAAGTCTGCGTCCATCGCCACGACATCGACCGGAAACACGCCCAGCGAATGGTAGGTGTCGACAAGCACGCGGCCGCCGTTGGCATGCGCCGTGGCGATCAAACCGGCGAGCTCCGGCAGCACCTGCCCGGTGTGAAACGTGACCTGCGAAATGACCACCAGGTCGACGTTGCGCATCGCTTCGTGGAGATCCGCCGCGTCGAACAATCCCGAATCGCGTGCCTCGACGAAGTGGAGCGCGATGCGGCCGCGACTCGCGTACTGGCGAAGAATCAGGTCGATCGAATCGAACTCGCCCCGCGTGGCGACCACGCGCGGAACACCGTCGTAGGTATTGAGGATCGCTCGCAGCCCCTGCCCCGCGCTTATTTTCGGCACGACGCAATCCGCGCGGGGCGCACCGAGCAGACGCGAAAGGCGCGCGCGGTAGGCGTTGATCTCGGCAAGCCATTCGTCCCACGCATCGCCAAGCTTCGATTGCCACAGGCCAACGGCCTGCGCGAGATCGGCCGCGGTGGCGTCGAGAGGGCGGCCCAGCGAATGATTGGCGAGGTAGACGACGTTGCGATTGGCATCGAGCACGCGCGAAAAGAGCGGCGCGATGTGCGTCTTCACGCCGTCTTCCGTCAGCTTGCCCGGCCCCAGCGCGGCAACCGCATGCGCTATGGCAGCGGCGGTATCCAAGTTTGCGTTCATCGGGCGCCGATCACGGTGCGCACGTCGATCAGCTCGGGGAAAAACGAGTGCGCAAGGACTTGCCTGAGGAAGTTCACGCCCGACGATCCTCCCGTTCCGGGTTTGTGACCGATGATGCGCTCGACCGTCTTGAGATGGCGGAATCTCCAGAGCTGGAAGCTTTCCTCGACATCGACAAGCTTCTCCGCCATTTCGTACGCGTCCCAGTATTTTTCCGGATGGTCGTAGATGAGCTTGAACACCTGTACGACCTCGGCGTTGGCTCGAATGCGGCTCCGACCAGTCTCGCTCGACGCAAGCCACCGGCACGTTCAGTCCCCGTCGCGACAGGTGACGCAGGAATTCGTCATACAGGGACGGTGCGTCGAGCAGCGCCGTCAGCTCGGCGTGGGCGACCGGATCGTAGCGGAAGACGTCGAGCAGTGCACGCTGTTTGTTGCCGAGAAGGAATTCGATCGCCCGGTACTGCGCTGACTGGAATCCCGACGAGCTGCCAAGCGTCGAGCGGAACCCCTCGTACTCGGATGGCGTCAGTGTTTCCAGCACGGCCCATTGCTCGAAGAGCTGCTTCTGGATCAGCTTCACCCGCGACAGGATCTTGAAGCAGGCATCGAGCTTGTCGGCGCGAACAAATCGGATCGCCGCCTTGAGCTCGTGCAGCATCAGCTTCATCCACAGCTCCGACACTTGATGCTGAATGATGAAGAGCATTTCGTCGTGCCGTGGCGGCGCCGACGCCGTTCCCGAAAGCGGGTGTTGCGACGACAGCAGCGAATCGAGATGCAGATAGCCCGCGTAGGTCAGCCGATCCTTGAAATCGACGACGATGCCGGGCTCGAGTGGATGCGTGGACATGAGAGGAAGGACTCGAGTCACGGAGTATAGGAACCGCACCCCGGCGTGTCCACCACGCATCCCGCGTCGCGTTCGACGTGCTGCGAGGCCGTTCCACCCTCTGCTACCATTCCGCGCATGGCGAAATCGTGCTTCCGGGTGCCGTCCGTGGCGGGTCGCGCTGCATGCGCCGCGTCGCTGATCGTGGCGTTCCTCGGCGGCTGCGGCGAAAAGTCTCTGACACGGCATGTGACACTCCACGAGTGCCGTTTGCCCAAGCTCATTTCGGCGGCGCAGTGCGCCACCGTCGATGTGCCCGAGGATCGGTCAAAGCCGGGCGGCCGCACGATTGCGCTATCGGTCGCGGTGCTCCCCGCGAACACGCTCAACCCGGATGCGGATCCTCTCTTCATGCTGCCCGGTGGCCCCGGGCAATCGGGTGAAGCGCTTGTTCCCGTCGCGACTGCGCTCGATGGCGTGCGTCGGACACGCGACATCGTGCTGATCGATCCGCGCGGGGGCGGCAAGTCGGGTCCGCTCAAGTGCGCTGCGCTGGCGCCGCGCGACGCGCTCGACGACTTGGTCGCCGCTGACCTCGGTGCGGCTGCGGCGCCGCGATGTCTCGCGGAGCTGCGGTCGTCGGGCGATCGATGTTTCCCGCTACAACACGATGGAAACGGCAGCCGACGTCGACGCGGTCCGCGCGGCGCTGGGTTATGAGCGCATCAACCTTTGGGGCGGCTCCTACGGCACCCGTGTCGCGCAGGAATACGCACGCCGCTACCCTGCGCGCGTGCGCAGCATGGTGCTCGACGGCGCGGCTCCGCCCGCGATGAGAATCACGCTCGACATCTGGCCCGCGCGCGAGGCCGCGCTGGGAGACGTCCTGGCCGCGTGCGCGGAAGACACGGCGTGCAGTCAGGCATACCCGAATCTGAACGCGACATTGGCGCGGATCAAGACAGCGCTCGACGAGTCGCAAACAGTCACCATCGCGGACCCGAAGAGCGGCGCGTTGCGCGAGTTGCCGATAACGTTCGACGTGGTGATCGGCGCGTTGCAAAGCCTCGTCTACGCACCCGAGCTGGCGAGCCTGATTCCACCGCTTCTCGAGCGCGCGGAGGCCGGCGACTTCGCGCCGTTGATCGCGGCCGCCACCATCTCCACGGGCGATCTGGACCAGAACCTGAATCCGGCGCTGCACTACGCAGTGACCTGCGCCGAGGACGCGCCGCGCGTAACGCCCGCCGACATGAGCAAGCTTCTGGCGACCATGCGCGCGCCATCGCTTGCGGAGCGCAGTGCCGCGGCCTGCGCCGATTGGCCGCACGCGACTGTGCCCGACGATTTCTACGCTCCGCTCAACAGCACCGTTCCGACGCTCATCCTCTCCGGCTCGCTCGATCCCGTGACGCCTCCGGCGGATGGCGCGATCGTTGCGGCGTCGCTGAGCAACGTCCGGCACGTCGTCGCGGCAGGCTACGGACATATCGTCACCCCGCACGCGTGCGCGCCCCGCCTGGTGGAGAAATTCGTCGATGCCGCAGGGTTTGCCACGTTGCCTCAGTCCTGCCTCGACTACCTGGCGACAAGCAAGCGGCCGCCGATCTTCTCGTCGCTGCTGGAGGCGAAGTGATCGAGGTCGACGCGCTCGAGAAGAGCTTCGGCAGGCATCACGAGATCAAGGCCGTCGCGGGCGCCACGTTTCGCGCCGATAACGGCCGGATCACCGGCCTCCTGGGACCCAACGGCGCCGGCAAGACCACGCTGCTGCGAACACTCGCCACGCTGATTTCCCCGGATGCCGGCCGCGCCACCATCGACGGCCTCGACGTCGTCGCGGGACCGCTACGCGGTGCGCGAGCGTATCGGCGTGCTGTCGGACGCACGCGGCCTCTATGCCCGCCTCACGGCGCGCGAGAACGTGCGCTACTACGGGCGTCTCCACGGTCTTCGCGGCCCGGCGCTCGACGCGCGCGTCGAAACGCTTGTTGGCGCAATTTGGCCTGGCCGACATAGCCGACCGGCGCGCGCACGGCTTCTCGCAGGGAGAGCGCATGAAGGTCGCGATTGCGCGCGCGCTCGTTCACGATCCGGCAACGATCCTGCTCGACGAGCCCACCAACGGACTCGACATCATGAGCATTCGAAGCCTGCGCGACCTGCTGCGAGGGCTGCGCCAGAGCGGCAAGTGCATCCTGTTTTCGAGCCACGTGATGCAGGAAGTCGCGGCGCTCTGCGACACGGTCGTCATCCTCGGTCACGGTCGCGTCATTGCCAGCGGCAGCGGCGCGGATCTGATGCGCAGCACCGGCCGCGCTTCGTTGGAGGAAGCATTCGTGAGCCTCCTTGGATCGGGTGACGGGCTCGCCGCATGAGCAAGCTCGCGCGTGTCCTGACCGTTGCGGGCAAGGAGATCATCGATACGGCTCGCGATCGCCGCACGATACTGGTCACGCTTCTTACCGCGATCGCCGCGGGGCCCGTTTTCCTCGTGATCATCTTCAACATGACGGCGAATCAGGCGGACACGGCCCGCGAGCTCAAGCTGCCGGTTGCAGGCCGCGAATACGCGCCGGCGCTGATGGCGTTTCTGGAGCGCGAGCAGGTCGTGATCCAGACCGCGCCGGTGGACTACGAAGCGAAGATACGCGCCGGCGATCTCGACGTCGCCCTATGGGTCGACCCTGCGTTCGAGACCGACGTCGCCGCCGGCAAGCCCGGAACTGTCCGATTGATTTACGACCGCTCACGCGATCGCGCGCGGGCAGCGATCAATTCCGCGGAATCGCTGCTCGGCTCATACAGCCGGTTGTGGGGCACGCAGCGCCTGCTGTTGCGGGGCATCGCCCCGGAAGTGGCGCGTCCGCTCAAGATCGAGGACATCGACCTCGCCACACCGCAGCAATCCGGCTCGCTGATTCTCTTCCTGGTTGCCTTCTACGGTCTGTTCGCGATCGATGATGGGCGGCATGGCGCCGGCGCTCGACGCGACCGCCGGCGAGCGCGAGCGGGGCTCGCTCGAGCCTCTCCTGGCTACGCCGCTGACGCCGATGCAGCTCGCGCTGGGCAAGTGGGCGGCGATCGGGGTGTTCGATGTTGCGGTCGTGCTTACTGACGCTGCTGGGTTTCTATCTCACGCTCAACTTCGTGCCGCTGCCCGCGATCGGAGTGCCATTTCTGTTCGGCGCGACCGAGCTCGCGCGGTTCCTGTGGATTCTGGCGCCGCTGATCGCGCTCCTGTCCGCCCTGCTGCTCTACGTGGGCATGCGCGGGCGCTCGCTGAAGGAGGCACAGGCGAACGTCGGTGTGTTGCTGTTCCTTTTCACGATGCTGCCGTTCGTTCAGCTCATGGCGCAGAAACGCGAGCCTCCATGGTTGCTGTGGGCACCCATTTCGGCGCAGTACACGCTGCTTTCGCGCGCTTTGCGCGGCGACGCAATATCAGCCATCGATTGGCTTCAGAGCGCGCTCGCGCCCGCGCTGCTGACGGCGCTCGCGCTTTTCCTCGTAGCGCGCTTGCTCCGGCAGGAGACGGTACTCGGCGCGCGCTCGTAGGGATCGGATCAGTTCAATTGCCGCAGCACCGCGAGCGGCGGCTGCCTCAGCGTTGCGCGAGTGCCGAGCCAGCCGGCGAGCGCGACGCCGATCGCCCCGCCTGCGGAACCCAACAGCCACACCCAGGGGTTCCAGCTGAACGGAATCAGAAATGTCCGCTCCGCGAGCACGTATCCGATCGCCGTCGCGCCAGCGGCAGCGACAAGGCCCGCCAAGCCACCAAGGGCGACGAATTCCGCAACCTGTGCCGCGGAAAGCTGTCTCCGGCTCGCGCCGAGCGTGCGCAGAATTGCCGCGTCGAGGCGTCGTTCGTCCTGCGTTGCCGCAATCGCCGCTTCGAGCACCAGCAAGCCGCCGAGCAGCGTGAACAGGAACACAAATTCGACCGCCCGCGCCACCTCCTCGATGATCGTCTGAACCTGCTGGAGCAGCGCTCCGACATCGATCACCAGGACGTTCGGATAATCGCGCAGGAGCGGGGTCAACCAGCGGCTGTCGGTGCCTGCGCGCACCGCGGAGATGTAGGTAACCGGCATCCGCTCGAGCACGCCTGGTGAAAAGAGCGCGAAGAAGTTGACTCGGAAGCTGTCCCAGTCGACTTTGCGCAGGCTGGTCACCTTTGCGCTGATGCGCGTGCCGACGATGTCATAGGTCAAGGTGTCGCCAAGCTTGATCCCCAGCGTCTTCGCGATGCCATCCTCGAGCGAGACACCTTCGCCGCTGCCCGCTTTCCACCATTCCCCTGCGACCACGCGATTGCCGTGCGGGAGGGTGTCGGCCCACGAAAGGTTGAACTCACGTTCGCCGAGGCGTCGCGCGCCCTCGTCGGCGAGGCTCTCGGTATCGAGCGGTTTGTCGTTGATTGCGACCAGGCGGCCGCGCACCATCGGCGAAAGCTGGGCGTCGATGCCCAGCTCGCGTTTCAGCATCGCGCGCATGCCGTCGACCTGTTCCGGCAGCACATTGATCAGGAATGCGTTGGGCGCGTCGGCGGGAATGCTCGCACGCCAGCTCCTCATCAGGTCGCCGCGCACCAGTGTGAGCAACAGTAGCGCCATCAGGCCAAGGCCGAGCGCTCCGATCTGCAGGCTCGATCCAAGCGGCCGGCGGCGCAGGTTCGCGAGTCCATATCGCCAACTGTATCCGCGCTGCGGGAGCAGGCGCAGCAACGCGATCATGCACCACGCGAGCACTGCCGCGACGACGAGCATCGCGGCGATGCCGCCGACCATGATCGCTCCCGTCTTGATGTCCTGCGCCTGCCAGCCGATCAGCAATGCCACGGTCGCAGCGCCCAGGATATAGGCGAGCGAGCCGCCCGCGCGTGGCATGCCGATGTCGCGTCGCAGTACGCGCAGGGGAGGCACCCGCGACAGCGCGAACAACGGCGGCAATGCAAACCCAAACAGCATCAGCAAGCCCGTGGCCATCGCTGCAAGCGCCGGCAACCAGCCTGGCGGCGGCAGATCGGTGGCGACCCTCGCGCCAAGCAATCCGACCAGCAGCTGCTGGCCTCCGAGGGCGACGACGCATCCGACGACGCTCGCGGCCAATCCGAGCGCGAGAAACTGCAATGCAAACAGACCCAGCATCTGGCGTTGCGGCGCGCCGAGGCAGCGCATCATCGCGGCAGCGTCGAGGTGCCGGCGAAGATAACGCGACGCGGCAAGCGCGACCGCGACGGCCGCGAGCATCACCGCGACAAGCGCCGCCAGCGCGAGGAATTTTTCCGCGCGATCGAGCGTCTGCCGCACCTCGGGTCGCAGATCGCGGATCGATTCCAGCCGCTGACCGCGATCCAGACGGGCCTTCGCCCAATCGCGAAACGCATCTGTCGCGGGTCCTGCCACGAGCAGCCTGATACGATGCGCGATTCCCGGGCTGCAGCAACTTTGTCGCCGGCACGTCCTCGAGATTCATGAGCAGCTTCGGGCCCATCGACAGCAATCCGCCCGCGACTTCCGGTTCCTGAAGCACGATCGCGCCGACGGTCAACGTCGCCTCGCCGACGGCGAGCTTCGCGCCCTTGCCGACGTTGAGCCGCGCCGCCAGTCGGCCATCGATCCACGCCTCGCCCGGTGCTGGAATGCCGGTGGCGGTCGCTCCCTCCGGCGATGCGGGATCGGCGAGCGTGATCGCGCCTCGCAACGGATAGCCCGACGCAACTGCCTTGACGTCCGCGAGCACGGCGTCGTTGGCCGCTGCCGCGCCTTCGGACGTTGCTCCGGGCGCAGCACCGGTCGCCGCCTGCACCATGCTGTTGAACTTGATCGCCGGGACAACCGCCAGGCCGCGACGCCGCGCCTCGTCTGCGTAGTCGTCCGGCAACGGCCGATCGGCGGACAGGAGCAAGTCACCGCCGAGCAGCAGGTTCGCCTGTCGCGTCAGGGCGCCCTTGACCCGGTCGGTGAAAAAGCCAACGGTGCCGACGCTGGCAACAGCGAGGACCAGCGCGGCGATGAGTACGCGTAGCTCGCCCGCGTGCCAGTCGCGGCGGAGCATGCGCAGAGCCAGGCGCAGCGTGTTCATGTACCACCCGCCGCGGACTTCGACGCCCCGCCAGCGGGCAGCGCCGCATCGTCGACCAGGCGACCGCCCGCGAGCGAGAGCTTGCGACCACACCGCGACGCAAGAGACGCGTCATGCGTAACCAGCAGCAGCGTCGTGCCGCGCTCGCGGTTGAGGTGAAACATCAGATCGGCGACTTCGGCGCCGGTCGCGCCGTCGAGGTTGCCAGTCGGTTCGTCCGCCATCAACACCTGAGGCTCACCGGAGAAAGCGCGCGCGATCGCGACGCGCTGCTGCTCGCCGCCGGAGAGCTGCTTCGGATAATGACCTACGCGCGCGGCGAGACCGACGCGCGAGAGCCACTCACGCGCCCGGGGCGCGGCATCGAGCGAGCCGGAAAGCTCGAGCGGGAGCATGACGTTTTCGAGCGCGGTCAGCGCGGGCAGGAGCTGAAACGATTGGAAGACGAACCCGAGCCAACGCTGCCGCAATGCGGCGAGCCCGTCCTCGGACAACTCGTCGAGCGCAGTATCGCCGAAGGATACTTTCCCCGATGTCGGGCGATCGAGCCCTGCGAGAAGTCCGAGAAGCGTTGTCTTGCCCGAGCCCGAGGGTCCGACGATCGCCACGGTCTCGCCTGCGTCTACGCTGAAGCTGACGTCGTCGAGAATCATCAACGGGGACGAGCCGCTCTGGACCTGCTTGCTCAGATTGACGGCTTGAATGACGGTGGCGGGCATGGGATAGAAGTTCCGGGGCGATAAGCGCAACGTGGGGCCAGGGACGGACATTGGCAAGCTCGCACTCGAACCGAGCACTCGAGACCTTAACAGCGCCGCGGCGGAACGCATTGTACCGGGCTGCCGGAACCACTCGAAAAACCCGGGTGCACCCGTTCCCGGCGAATGGGCGTCTCGAAGCATGACGCCGGAGCTTCGATGACGCGGTAGTCCGTGCGACGCGGGGTCCGGATTCAAGCACCGCGATAGAATGGCGGATCCACCATGGGAGCCTTTCGTGCCGCATCGCCTCATCGCCCGATGCCTGTTCGCGCTTTGCGTCGCCGCCGCAAGCACCTGCGGCATGCGCGGCGCCGGTCGTCCTGGTGCTCGGCGACAGCATTTCTGCAGGCTATGGACTGCCCGCGGAAAGAGGTTGGACGACGCTGCTGCAGCAGCGCCTCGACGCCGAGCACTATCCGTTTCGCGTCGTCAACGCCAGCATCAGCGGCGACACGACCGCCGGGGGCAGGGCGCGCCTCGATGCGCTGCTCGCCAAGAACCACCCTGCCGTCACCGTGATCGAGATGGGTGGCAACGACGGACTGCGCGGTGGCAGCCTCGACGCGATGCGCGCAAACCTCGACGCGATGACAGCCACGGCTCAGAAGAGCGGCTCGCGCGTGCTGATCATCGCCGTGCGCCTTCCGCCGAACTACGGGCCGTCGTACGTGAATCGGTTCAATGCGACTTTCGCCGACGTCGCACGCGCACGCAAGGTCGCGCTTGTCCCGTTTCTGTTCGAGGGCTTCGCCGAAGACAACGACATGTTCCAGGCCGATCGCATCCATCCGGTCGTCGCCGCACAGGCGAAGATGCTCGACAATGTCTGGCCCTACCTCAAGCCGTTGCTCGTTGACGCGGGGAAATCGCGGTGAGCGAGCGCCACGCCGTCGCGTTGAGAGTGGGCGTCGACGCGCTTGCCGCCTTCCCCGACCGCATCGACGTGCGAAGTCCTGCGGAGTTTGCGCACGATCATCTTCCGGGCGCGCTGAACCTTCCCGTTCTCGACGACGACCAGCGCGCCTGCATCGGGACTTTGTACAGCGCCAACGCATTCGAGGCTCGAAGGCTCGGTGCTGCGCTCGTCGCGCGGAACATCGCGTCGATGCTTGACGGCGCTCTCGCCGACAGGCCGCGCGAGTGGCAGCCGCTCGTGTATTGCTGGCGCGGCGGACAGCGCAGCCGCGCGCTCGCGCACATCCTGAACGAGGTCGGTTGGCGCGCAATGCAGCTCGACGGCGGCTACCGCGCCTACCGCAGGCACGTCGTCATGCAGACTGAAACGCTGCCATCGCGCTTTCAATTCGTCGTTCTCTGCGGCCTTACGGGATCGGGCAAGAGCCGGCTCCTGGCCGCGCTCGCCTCAAAAGGGTCGCAAACGCTCGACCTCGAAGGCCTGGCGCGCCATCGCGGATCCCTGCTCGGAGAATTTCCCGGCGCCGTGCAGCCATCGCAGAAGGCTTTCGAAACCGGGATTGTCGCGGCGCTTTCGTCCTTCGACGCGGCACGCGTCGTATTTGTGGAATCGGAAAGCAAGCGCATCGGCAGGTTGCAGGTTCCCGAGACGCTCCTCGAACGGATCCGTCGATCCCGCAGCATCACGCTCGTCGCCGGGCTGGAGCAGCGAGTGCGCCTGATCAAGGAAGAGTACGATTTCTACCTTAACGATGCGGCCCCGCTGACGCAACGGCTTCTGCCCTTGACGCCTGTTCTCGGCAAGGACACGCTGAAGCGCTGGGACGAGCTCGCGCACGCAAAGCAATGGGACGCGCTCATCGGCGAGTTGCTCGAGCGCCACTACGACCCGCTTTACGCGCGCTCCCTGAAACGGCACTTCGCGGCTGACGGCGGCTCGGAGCGCGAAGCGATCGAAGTCGCCGGCACGTCGTCGCAAGCATTTGCCGCCTTGGCAGACGATGTCACGGACATGATTGCCACCCGGTCGCTGCCGCAAATGGAGAACCCATGAACGATCGTAACGACGAGCGAAACTTTGCGTTTCGAATCGTGAACGTATTTGCCGAAGCGCCGCTCGCCGGAAACCCATTGGCGGTCTTCGAAAGCGCAGAAGGCCTCTCCGACGCCGACATGCAGGCGCTCGCGCTGCAATTCAACCTTTCGGAGACGACGTTCATCCTGCCTTCCGGCGTCGCCGATGCTCGCGTGCGCATTTTCACTCCGACGTTCGAGATGGCGTTCGCGGGCCATCCGACGCTCGGCAGCGCACACGTCGTTCGTGATTTGACCCGGGCCGGTGACGCGCTGGCCCTGGAGATGCGCGCCGGAACCATACCCGTCATCGCACAAGGCGACGTGTGGACGCTCGAGGCGAACGCACCGACGACGCGCGAGGTTGCCGCGTCGCGCGAAGACCTGGCGGCGATGCTCGGGCTGACATCGGCCGACCTGGGAGCGAACGCGCTTTGGGTCAACACCGGCAGCGAGCAATTGGTGATCCCGCTCGCCAGCGCCGATGCCGTGCGCCGCTGCGCGCCGGACGCTCGCCTGATGGCGCGGCACGGAAGCGTGCAACTCGCCGGCGGCGCGACGCGCGCGATGGCGTACGTGTGGGCGTTCGATGGCCCGAAGTCGATTGTTGCGCGGTTTTTCTTTCCCAAGCACGGCGCCATCGTCGAGGATCCGGGCACAGGCTCGGCGTGCGCGAATCTCGGAGGCTGGCTGGTTGCGACTCAGGCGACCCTTCCACAGCAATGGTCGATCGCTCAGGGCGACGCTGTCGGCCGTCCCTGCAAACTTGGCCTGGCGGTTGATTCGAGCGGACGGATCTTCGTCTCGGGACGCGTCATCGAGTTGGGGCGAGGCAGCATCCGTCTTTAGACGCGTTCCCGGCAACACGCTGTTACAACCGAACGCGGACGAGGGCGTCAACACACCGCTACACTGGTGCGTTGTTGCCGGACGTGCTTCTCATCGTTCCCTCGACCCGATGAAGCTCTTCATGCGTCCTCTGCGTAGCGGCCCTTGTCCCCCTGTTGTCGGCGCTCGGGTTCTCACTCTGCTGTGCACTCGCAACCAGTGCGACTGCATCGCCTTCCGCGGTTCTGAGCTACGACGACGCGCGGCATTTGCTGAACCGCGCGGGCTTCGGCGCTACGGAAGCGGAGATCCAACACACGGTCGGCCTGACGCGCGAGCAGGCAGCGCGAAAGCTGATCGATGGTGCGCGAACGACGGCGATCACCACAGCTCCGGCCTGGACCGCCGAAACAGGCCCGCTGCGCTATCCGAGCCGCGGACCCGACGCAAGCGATGCCGAGCGAAAGATGTTCCAGCAGGAACAGATCCGCGAAGGCCTCGAGTTGCGCGCGTGGTGGGTCGGCGAAATGCTCGCGACACCGTCGCCCTTGACTGAGCGCATGACGCTCTTCTGGCACAACCATTTCGTTTCAAGCCAGCAGAAGGTCCGGTTCTCCGAGCTGATGTACCGGCAGAACGTCACGCTGCGTGCCAATGCGCTTGGCAATTTCGGCAGCCTCCTCCACGCGATCGCGCGTGACCCCGCCATGGTCATCTATCTCGACAGCGCGCAAAACCGCAAGGGCACGCCAAACGAGAATTTCGCGCGCGAGGTGATGGAGCTTTTCACGCTGGGAGAGGGCAACTACAGCGAGCACGACATCAAGGAGGCTGCGCGCGCCTTTACCGGCTGGAGCCTCGATCGCGGCAGCGGCGAGTTCGTCTTCCGCCGATTCATCCACGACGACGGCATCAAGACCGTGCTCGGCCGCACCGGCAACCTCGACGGCGATCAGGTGCTGGACATCCTGCTCGCCCAACCCGCCACCGCCGAGTTCATTGCACACGAAGCTCTGGCGCGAGTTCATCTCGCCCGATCCGGACGAGAACTCGGTACGGCAGATGGCGCGGCGCTTTCGCGACTCCCGCTACGACATCAAGGTGGTGTTGCACGACATATTCACTTCCGACGCGTTTTATGCGCATGAGAATCGCGCCGTGCTGATCAAATCGCCGATCGACCTCGTCGTCGGCACCCTGCACCAATTCGACATCAAGCCGCCTTTTGCGATGCCATTCGCGGTCGCGGCAGCCGGCATGGGACAGAACCTTTTCGCGCCTCCGAACGTCAAAGGCTGGCCCGGACAGGAAACGTGGATCAATGCCAGCAGCCTGCTCGCCCGCAAGCAATTTCTCGAGCGGCTGTTCAGGGGCGACGAAACAACCGGCGCGCATGTCGCCCGGCATCTACGCGCAACGCACAGTCACAGGAGATGCAGCGATGACGGGCGCGGTACCCAGACAGGCGGTTCATACCGCAGGGCGCGATCGACCCGGACAAGGCGCGCCAGGCCCGGTTCATGCGCGAGATGGAGCGCGGGATGAGCGGAGTCACGTTCGAGAGCGGCGTGTGGCTGGCGCAGTTCGACACCGCACGCGGAACGACGGGACGCAACGGCGCTGCATCGCGGATGCTGCTCGCAACCGCGCCGCAGGCAGCGCCGGACGCGAACAGCGAACCGCTGGCGTTGGTCCGCGCGCTCGTGCTCGACGCCGCCTACCAGCTCAAGTAATCGCGGAGGCATCCATGGATCGCCGACATTTTCTCAAGCTCGCGGGATCGGTTTCGCTGGCGGGCCTGGCGCCGGAGCTGGTGAACGGAGTTGCGTGGGGAGCGACGCCCGCCGGCGCCGACTATCGCAAGCTGCTTTTCCTGATCGAGCTCAAAGGCGGCAACGACGGACTCAATACGCTGGTCCCGTACGCGAACCCGACCTATTACTCTCTGCGGCCCAAGATCGCCATCCCGCGCGACAAGGTCGTGCAGATGACCGACAGCGTGGGGCTTCATCCGGCGCTCGAGCCCTTGCTGCCGCTTTGGAAAGCGCGCGAGCTGGCGCTACTGCAGGGCGTAGGCTATCCCGAGCCTAACCTTTCGCATTTCCGATCGATCGAGATCTGGGATACCGCGTCGAACAGCGAGCAATATCTGCAGGACGGATGGCTGACGCGCACCTTTGGCGCAGCGCCCACGCCCAGGAGTTTCGCCGCCGACGGCGTGATCATCGGTTCGCCCGATCTGGGTCCTCTCGCCGGAGGCGGGACGCGCGCCATCGCGCTCGCCAATACCGAGCAGTTCCTGCGGCAGGCTCGGCTCGCTGCGCCCGAGGGGCAATCGCACAACAAGGCGCTGTCGCACATCCTGAAGGTTGAAGCGGACATCATGCAGGCCGCGTCGCACCTCAATGCCAACTACGCCTTCAAGACGGAATTCCCGCAGGGCGGCTTCGGCAACGCGATCAAGACCGCATGCCAAATCGTCGCCAACGAGTCGGGCGTCGCCGTGGTGCGCGTAACGCTCAGCGGCTTCGACACGCACAGCGCACAGCAGGCGACGCAGGCGCGGCTGCTGGGGGACTTCGCCGCCGGCGTGGTCGCGCTCAAGAGCGCGCTGCAGGAGCTCGGCAAGTGGAACGACACGCTGGTGCTGACGTATGCCGAATTCGGCCGCAGGCCCAAGGAGAATTTGTCGAACGGCACCGATCACGGCACCGCGAGCGTGCACTTTGCGCTCGGTGGGCGCGTAGCGGGCGGAATGTACGGCGAACAGCCTTCGCTCGACCGGCTCTCCGGTGACGGCAACCCGGGCTACGCCATCGATTTTCGCAGCGTGTACGCCACCGCGCTCGACCGCTGGTGGGGCGTCCCGTCGAGCGGCCCGCTGGGTGGCAGCTTCGCGCCGCTGCCGATCCTGCGCGCCTAGACGCTGGCGTCTTGCCGTTCAGGCGCCCGGCAAGACGTTGGCGTCCCACGCGGCCATGAACTCGCGCCAATGCGCCTGCGGGTAGGACGCGATCCTCTCGCGCGCCAGCGACACTTCCGCCGCGTACGTCTCGGCGACGAGCGCGCCGCGCAGCTGCTGGAACCTGAGATAGACCAGGTACGTGTTCATGACGTCGGTCTCGCAATAGCTGCGGATCCGGTCGATCTTCCCGTCGCGATAGGCGGCGCTCACTTCGCTGCCGTCCATGCCGATCTTGCCCGGAAATCCCGAGAGGCGCGCGATCGCATCGAGACCGGCATTGGCGCGCGATTGATACATCGCCAGGACGTCCATCAGATCCAGATGCCGGGTGTGATATCGGCCGAGATAGTTGTTGAACCTGAAGTCACGGTCGTCGTCGCCCTGGTCCCAGAATTTGGCCGCGGCCACGCCATGGATCAGCGCGCGCTGAATCAGCACCGGAAGGTCGAAGCCACCGCCGTTCCACGACACGAGTTGCGGCGTATAGCGATCGATCCCGTCGAAGAAGCGGCGGATCAGCTCCGCCTCGGGATCGGCAGGCTCGCCCAGCGACCAGACCCGGAACGCGTCGCCTTCGCGTAGCGCGCAGGCGATGGCGATCACGCGCTGCAAATGCAAGGGGAAGAAATCGCCGCCGGTCGCGGCGCGCCGCTGTTGACTCGCCCAGCTCAGCACATCGGCGTCGGACAACGCCGCCGGCAGGCCGTGCAGTCGGCGCAGCCCCGCGATATCGGGAACCGTTTCGATGTCGAAAACCAGCGTCGGCGTCATGCGGAATGCGGTGTAGAGCGTCCGCGGCTGGCAGGTACCGATCCGGGCTTCAGCCCGGGAAAACGCCGGTCGACAGATAGCGGTCGCCGCGGTCGCAGACGATGAAGACGATGGTCGCGTTCTCGACTTCGCGCGCGATGCGCAGCGCGACCGCGCACGCACCGCCCGAGGAGATGCCGGCGAAAATTCCCTCGATGCGCGCAAGCTTGCGCGCCGTTTCCTCGGCATCCGCCTGCGACACCGATTCGATCCGGTCGACGCCTTTCGCATCGTAGATCCTCGGGAGATATTCCACGGGCCACTTGCGGATGCCCGGAATCTGCGAGCCTTCCTCGGGCTGGCAGCCGACAATCGACCAGGGCGGGATTCTTCTCCTTGAAGAACCTCCCCGCGCCCATGATCGTTCCGGTCGTGCCCATGCTCGACACGAAATGCGTGATGCGTCCGCCGGTCTCGTTCCAGATCTCGGGCCCGGTGCCTCGATAGTGCGCAAGCGGATTGTCCGGATTGCCGAACTGATCGAGGATGATGCCGCGTCCCTCGTCGCGCATCCGCTCGGCGATGTCGCGCGCCGTCTCCATCCCGCCGGCCTTGGGCGTGAGAATGATTTCGGCGCCGAACGCGGCCATCGTCTGCCGCCGCTCCAGCGACAGGTGCTCGGGCATGACGAGAATCATCTTGTACCCGCGCAGCGTGGCCGCCATCGCGAGCGCGATGCCGGTGTTGCCGCTGGTCGCCTCGATCAGAGTGTCGCCGCGCTTGATGTCTCCGCGCTTCTCGGCCTCGACGATCATCGACAAGGCGGGCCGGTCCTTGACCGAGCCCGCGGGATTGTTGCCCTCGAGCTTGGCGAGCAGCACGTTGCTCGGGTTGCCGACCAGTCTGCCGAAGCTGCACCAGCGGCGTGTTGCCGACGGTATCTTCGATGGTTTTGTACTTGGGAACCTGGGACATGACGTGACGCGCACTCACTCCGTGAGCATTTTACCCGAGAGCAAAAGAAAGCCCCGCGTGAATTGCGGGGCTCCTCGAAACTCAAACCAAGCCGGGCGAAATTGGCTACCCGGCGCGGGACAGCGGACTAGACGTCGCGGTCCCGCCGAAGGCAGACGGTTTTACTTTTTCGCCGCGTCGTCGCTCGCGTCCTTGGCGGCAGCCTTGTCGGCCTTCGCCTTGGCCTTGGCATCCTTCTTCGCCTTGGCATCGGCATCCTTCTTCGCCTTGGCTTCCTTCTTCGCCTGGGCGTCGGCGTCCTTCTTGGCCTTGGCGTCCGCCGCCTTCGCGTCGCTCGCATCCTTCTTGGCCTTGGTGGCCGCCGCTTTCGCGTCGCTGGCATCCTGCTTGGTCTTGGCGTCCGCGGCCTTGGCGTCGCTGGCATCCTTCTTGGTCTTCGCGCCGGCGGCGTTGGCATCATCCTTGTTCTTGTCCGCCCCGGCAGCATCCGTCTTGGCTTTGGTCTTCTTGTCCGCCTTGGCGGCATTCTTGTCTGCCTTGGCCTTGTCCTTGTCCGCCTTCACTTTGGCCTTGTCGGCCTTGTCGGCGGCGGCCTTGTCAGCCTTGTCCGCGGCGGCCTTGTCAGCCTTGGTCGCCTTGTCAGCCTTGGTCGCCTTGGCGTCCTTTGCCGGTGGAGAGCTCGTTGCGGCGGCACCTGCGGCGGCGGTTGCCGGAGCAGCGGCGGGCGCGGCAGCCGGTGCGGACTTGGCTGCCGGTGCGGGCTGCATCGCGGGGGTCGAAGCCGTGCCGGACGGCGCTGCCGACTTGGCTTCGGACTTGGAGGCGGCGACCGGCGTTGTGGGGCCGCTCACCGAGATCATCCCGTTGACCTTGCCGAAGGTGCCTTCCTTGATCCCGCTGACCTTCATGATGTCTTCCGGGGTCTTGAACGGGCCGTTGGCGTTACGGTAATCGATGATCGCCTGAGCCTTGACGGGGCCGATTTCGGGCAACGCCTCGAGCTCTTCCTTGGTCGCGGTGTTGATGTTGACCGCGGCGAGCGCGAGCGCCGAGAACAACAGCGTCACGAGTAACAGCAGAAGCCTTCTCATTATCTCTCCCTGGAAAAGTGGACGTCCGGATGCGCCAAGCATGTCCGATCTTGGCCGGACGCCATTAACGCGGGCGCGATATTACGGGTTGACCGGGGATTGGGCAAGCATGGCCTGCACGCAGGTCGCGACACCCGACTCGATGGTGCGCATCGGCGCGGTGTAGCCGGCGCCTCTCAGCCTGGACAGGTCGGCTTGGGTGAAGCTTTGGTACTTGCCCGCGAGGGCGCCGGGAAAGGCGATATATTCGATCGCCCCGGCCCGGTGCAACGCTTCGAAGCGGCATGTGCGCAAGGCCCTCGGCGGCCCGGCAGGCGTTGATGGTCTCGGCCGCAATCGCATTGAACGTCGCCGCGCTGCCGGAGCCCAGATTGAAAATGCCCGAGCGCTCGGGGTTGTCCAGAAAATCGAGGTTCACCCGCACGACATCGTCGACGCTCACGAAGTCGCGACGCTGCTCGCCCGCAGCGTATCCGCCCGACCCCTCGAACAGCTGCACTTTTCCTGCGGCGCGATACTGCTCGCAAAAGTGCCACACCACCGACGCCATCCTTCCCTTGTACGCTTCGCGCGGTCCATAGACGTTGAAATAGCGAAAGCCCGCAACCTGCGAAGTCCGATCCGGGAGCATCCGGCGGACGTATTGATCGAATAGCCACTTCGAGTAGCCGTAGACGTTCAGCGGCGCCTCGCATGACTTCTCTTCGCGAAAAACCGTTCCTGCGCCATAGACCGCGGCCGAAGACGCATACAGAAACGGAACGTCGTTGTCCTGACAATATTGCAGCAGCTCCACGGAGTAGCGGTAATTGTTCGCCAGCATCAACCTGCCGTCCGTCTCCATGGTGTCGGTGCACGCGCCCTGGTGCAGGACAGCGGCGATGTCGTCGTCGAAATCGCCGTCGCCGAGCCTCGGCAGGAACTCGTCCTTGTCCAGGTAATCGGCAATGTCGCAGTCGGCCAGATTGCGATAGCTATCGACACGCGTGAGGCTGTCGACCGCGACGATCCGCGTTTCGCCGCGCGCGTTCAACGCGCGGATGAGACTCGACCCGATGAAGCCGGCGGCGCCGGTGACGACGATGTACAAGTGTTTTCCCCGCGTCGGTAAGTTACAGCTCGATGTCGACTTTCCCGATCTCGGTCGTCACGAACGGCACGCGCGGCGAGACAGCGCATAGCAGTTCGTATCCGACCGTGCTCGCGGCGGCGGCGACGTCGTCGACCGAGAGATCGTCACCCCAGAGCACGGCGGGGCTGCCGACGCCCGCCTCGGGCACTTCCGACAGATCGACGGTCATCAGATCCATCGAGACCCGCCCCGCGGTGCGCACTTTTTTCCCGGACACGAGTACCGGCGTCCCGTTGGGCGCGTGTCGCGGATAGCCGTCGGCGTAGCCGCAGGCGATCACGCCGATGCGATGCGCGCGCGCGGCGGTATATCCGCCACCATAACCCACGCTGGCGTTGGCCTTCAGCTCCTGAACCGCAACTCAACTGGCTGCGCAGCGTCATCACCGGTGAGAGCCCGAGCATTTGCGCGGTGTCGTATGGAAAGGGCGACGAGCCATAGAGCATGATACCGGGCCTTACATAGTCGCCGCCGACCTCGCTGAAGCGCACGACTCCCGCGGAATTTGCGATTGAGCGCGGATACGGCAGGCCCTTGCACGCTTCCTCGAGCACTTGCATCTGCTCGCGCAAGCCCTCTTCTTCGTCGGCGCGGGCAAGATGGGTCATCAATCGCAGCGCAGCAACGCTGGGCGAGGCGGCGAGGCGATCGGCCATTTCGCGCACTTCGGATGGCTTGAAGCCGAGGCGATTCATTCCGGTATTGATCTTGACGAACACTTCCAGCGGGCGCGTGAGCTGCGTCGTCTCCAACATGCGCACCTGCTCCGTGTGGTGCACAACTACCGCTAGACGTCGCAGCGCTATTTCCGGGAGCTCGTCAGCACCAAAAAATCCTTCCAGTAACAGGATGCGGCGGGCATAGTGTTGCTCGCGCAGCGATACGGCGGCATCGAGCTCGAGCAATGCAAGTCCATCGGCATCGCTCAGCGCGGGAAGAACGCGAAGCAAGCCGTGGCCGTAGGCGTTGGCCTTGACCACAGCGAGCAATTGCGCGCCTGCGGATTTTTCACGCGCAATGCGCAGGTTTTTGCGCAGTGCCGCGAGGTTGATCTGGGCCAGGACGGGTCGGCTCATGACAGGTCGGGGCTAAGGCGGGAACGAACCAAGGCCTGCCGGTTTTGTCTGAGAGAGAAACGTGGTATAAGGCGCGAGCCGCATGCGCCGACAAGCACTAAATTATACACAAGCGCAGCGTACGTTCCCCGGCTCCCTGCTGCGGGTGTCGCGCACCGCGGGCGTCCGCAAAATGAGGACAATGAAGGCCGGGTTCTACATCATCATGGCGGCGCAGTTTTTCTCGTCGCTCGCCGACAACGCTCTGCTTGTTGCAGCAATCCAGATGCTGCGCGATCTCGATTCGCCAGCGTGGATGACGCCGGCGCTCAAGCAGTGCTTCGTCATCTCCTATGTATTGCTGGCGCCGGTGGTCGGCGCGTTCGCGGATTCGATGCCCAAGGGACGCGTGATGCTCCTGACCAACGGCATCAAGGTCGCGGGCTGCTCGCTGATGTTGTTTACCTTGCATCCGCTCCTCGCGTACGCCGTCGTCGGACTCGGCGCCGCGGCCTATTCGCCGGCGAAGTACGGGATCCTGACCGAACTGCTGCCCGCGCGGCAACTCGTCGTGGCCAACGGATGGATCGAGGGAACCACCGTCGCGTCGATCATACTCGGCGTGCTCCTGGGCGGCGTCCTGATCAGCGGGCCGATATCGAGCGTGCTGCTCGCGATCGACATTCCGCGCATCGACACCGGGATCGAAACTCCGCCGCAGGCTGCCATCTGCGTGATCATGGGCGCCTACGCCATTGCCGGCGCTGTTCAATCTCTACATCCCTAACACCGGCGTCGATCACCGCACACCGAGCAAGAACCCGCTCTTCCTGATTCGCGAGTTCGGCCACTGCTGCGCGCTTCTCTGGCGCGACAAGCTGGGCCAGATCTCGCTGGCGACGACGACGCTGTTCTGGGGCGCCGGCGCGACGCTGCAATTCATCGTCATCGACTGGGCCGCGTCGCATCTTTGCTACAACCTGTCGCGCGCTTCCTACCTGCAGGGCGTCGTCGCGATCGGCATTGCGCTCGGTGCCGTCGCCGCCGCGCGATTCGTCTCCTTGCGCAATGCGGTCAAGGTGCTGCCGCTCGGTGTCCTGATGGGGCTGGCCATCATCGGCATGATCTACGTGCAGTTCCTCGAGACTTCGGTGGTGCTGATGACACTCATCGGCGCGCTCGCCGGGTTTTTCGTCGTGCCGATGAACGCGATGCTTCAACACCGCGGACACGTCCTGATGGGCGCGGGCCATTCGATCGCGGTTCAGAATTTCAACGAGAACATCGGCGTGCTGGTGATGCTCGCCTTCTACGCGCTGCTGGTCTTTCTCGGCGCCTCGACCAACCAAGTCATCGTGCTGTTCGGATTGTTCGTCGCCGGCATGATGGTGCTGGTGATGTGGCGGCATCGCATCAATCTCGCCAAGGGCGATCTGATGCATCTGGTCACGCCCGACAGGGCCGAGCCCGCGCCGAACCGCTAGCCGGCTAGAGAACGAGGGGCCGGTCCGGCAACTCGTTGTTGGCGGCGCCGGTTCGCGGGAAGTGCCGCGACAGGAGCGCGCTGACCGCCTCGACGCCTGCGACAGCGCCATCGGCGAAGCGACCTTCGCGGAACGCCGATTCCATGGTCCGGCAGATCGATTGCCATTCGCCCTGCGAGACCCGGCGATTGATGCCGCGGTCGGCGACGATCTCGACCCTTCGATCGGCCAGCAACACATAAATCAGCACGCCGCTGTTGTCTTCGGTGTCCCAGATGCGAAGCCGGCCGAAAACTTCCAGCGCGCGATCATGCGCGGAGTGCCGGGTGAGCGACCAGCGCCCAGCGGCAACGCGGACTCGACCACGAAACGGACCTGGCCGGCGTGAGCTTGTTCGCCCCTTGCGGTCGCGGCCTCGATCCGCGCCAGGGCTTCCGGCGGAAACGCCCGCCGCACGCTGCGATGATCGGTTGCGAAGTGACGCGCGATGCGCTTCAGACGCGGGGATCGCGCTTCCATCGAACCGTGCTCCGGCTTGATGTCGGGCATGTCACCAACTCCCGCTGGCGCCACCGCCGCCGAAGCTTCCACCACCGCCGGAGAATCCTCCCCCCGCCTCCGCCACCTCCGCCAAATCCCGCCGCCTCCGCCTCCGGGAAACCAGCCCCCTCCCCGCCCGCCGCTGAACATCGAGAAGATGATGATGATGAACGCAACGACGCCCGCGCCCGCGGCAATCAGCAGGGACCCGGCAACGAACCAGGCGACGGCTCCCGCCAATCCGCCGCCGATGACGGAGCCTCCGACGTTGCCGAACATCGAGCGCAAGATCGTCCCGACAATGGGCACCGCGACCAGCAGGATGATGAACAGATTTCCAAAGTCGAACGAATGCCGCGTCGGGCGCCCGCCGGTGGTCTCCACCGGGAGGGGCTCGCCGGTGCCGATGACCTCGATGATGCGGTCCACGCCGGCGTTGATGCCTTGCGCGAACTGGCCCTGCTTGAAGTAGGGTGCGACCGTTTCGCCGATGATTCTGCGCGCGGTCACGTCGGTGAGCACGCCCTCGAAACCATAGGCGACCTCGATGCGCATGCGCCTGTCGTCCTTGGCGATGAGGAAGATCGCACCGTTATCCTTGCCTTTCTGGCCGATCTTCCACGCCTCCGCGATCGCGCAGCGAATACTGTTCGATCGGTTCCGGCTCGGTGCTGGGCACGATCACGACGACGAGCTGGTTGCTTGTCCGCGCCTCCCAATCGGCGAGCTTCGCCTCGAGGGCCTGGCGCTCGGCCGCAGACAAGGTCCCCGTCAGGTCCGTGACGCGGCTGGTCAGAGGCGGTACAGGCCGCACCCCCGTCGCCGGCGGATCCGCAGCGCCCGCGACTGCCGGCGAGGGTGAGGACGAGCGCACTCGCCGCGACCATCGCGCCGATCCATCGCCCGAAGGGTCATTGGACGACTGCGGGGCCGACTGCGCCGGGCGCGAGCGATTCGATGACGATCAGTTCTTGGGTGCTGGCGCGGGTGCGGGTGCCGGGGCCGGCGCCGGGGCAGGCTTGCCGAAATCGACGGTCGGCGGCACGCTGATCGACTTCTCGTTATCGACGGTGAAGTTGGGCTTCACGTCCATCTTGAACAGCATCGCCGTGAGATTGGTCGGGAACGAGCGCACCGTCACGTTGAAGTCCTGGACCGCCTTGATGTAGCGGTTGCGCGCGACGGTGATCCGGTTCTCGGTACCCTCGAGCTGCGCCGTCAGGTCGCGGAACACCGCGTCCGACTTGAGCTGCGGATAGTTCTCCGACACCGCCAAGAGGCGCGACAGCGCGGACTGCAACTGGCCCTGCGCCGCCTGAAACTTGGCGAAGGCCGCCGGGTCGTTGATCAGCTCCGGGGTGACCTTGATCGAGCCGACGTTGGCGCGGGCCTCGGCGACCTGGATGAAAATGGTTTGCTCCTGCGCGGCGTAGCCCTTGACGGTATTGACGAGGTTGGGCACCAGGTCGGAACGCCTCTGATACTGGTTGATGACCTCGGACCAGGCGGCCTTGATCTGCTCGTCCTGGCGCTGAAGGTCGTTGTAGCCGCAGCCCGATACAAAAATAGCCACGAACGCTGCGGCAAGAACTGCTGCGAGAGGTCTGAATAGCTTGCGCATGATGTTCTTCTCCCCGTAAAAGGCAGCGCTGTCGGACGAAGTACCGCAGGCGACAGGTTGGGCTTTGTACCGCGGCTTACAAGGCGCCTGCGCTCAGTATGCCGCGCAGGGTTGCCCGCGCGAGGCACAGATCTTCCCACGCCTTCGCTTTGTCGGGCAAGGTGCGAAGCAGGTATGCCGGGTGATAGGTCACGATCATGGGAATGCCGCGGTAGCGATGGACGCGCCCGCGAAGGCTTGCGATCGTGGCTTCCGCGCGCAATAGTGACGTCGCGGCGCTCTTGCCCAGCGCAACGATGAGCTTGGGCTGGATCAGCGCGATCTGACGGTCGAGATAAGGCAGGCATGCGTCCACTTCGAGCGGCGTCGGGGCGCGGTTGCCGGGCGGCCGGCACTTGAGCACGTTGGCGATATAGACGGCCTTGGCGCGATTCATGCCGAGCGCCGCAAGCATGCTGTCGAGCAGGCGGCCCGCCTGTCCGACGAAGGGCTCGCCCTTGGCGTCTTCATCCGCGCCGGGCGCCTCACCGACGAAAAGCCAGTCGGCGCGCACATCGCCGACGCCGGGCACTGCCATATTCCGCGTGCGGGCAAGCCCGCAGGCGGTGCACGCGGAGACATCCGCAGCGAAATGCGCCCAGTCGAGATTGGCAATCCGCGTCGTTCGCTGGCCGATATCGGCTTCCGTCGCATCGGCGACGCTCGGCGTCGACTCGTACACGATGCGCGTCTCGCGCACGGGATGGCTCGGCTCACTTGCCGTATGCGGGCTGGTTGGCGACTGAGGGACTGGCGACCGACTCGCTGCGATATCGGGCGCGCAGGCGCCAGACGGGCGTAAGCCCAAGCTCGTGAAGGATGTCGATGCGCTCAGTCACGATGCCGACTCGTCTAAGGGTCCATGCGCGCCTTCAAGCGCACGCGACGCCGCAGCACCAGCGCATCCTCGCGCGCGCCTAGCCCATCCGCCGGCGGGTAGTAGCCCGTCCGACGCGCGACGGGCACGAATCCTTCGGCGCGGTAAAGCGCGATCGCTGCGGCGTTCGAGAAACGCACTTCCAGAAAGCATTGCTCGGCGCCAAGGCGCAGCGCATCGTCGAGAAAACGGCGCAGCAAAGCGCGCGCCAAGCCCGCGCCTCCGCGCTGCTGGCGAGACGGTGAGGTTGAGAACCTGCGCTTCGCCAGGTCCCATCATCAGTACGCCGTAGACGACGATCTCGCCTCCTGCTTCACCCACGACCGTACTGTATCCGGCAGCAAGCGCATCGCGAAAATTGCCCACCGTCCACGGCGCCGGATGGCACTGCGCCTCCAGTCGCGAAACCGCTTCGAGGTCGGATTCGCTCATCGGCCTCCACAACACTTCGTCCGCGAACGCGGTCTTCGGACCGTCGGGGTCAGGATCGTCATTGGCGCATTCCGGCCGCGCGTTCGGCAACGGTCAGCGCCACGCGATGGCGAATGTAGATCGGTGACGCGTCGCGTGCCGATGCTCCCTCGCCCGCGGCAAAACGGGGCAGCGCGAGCTTGCCGACCGCAGTCGCGCCGGGGGCGATCGAAGGATCGATTCTCGGAAACGGTCGCGCCGTAGTGCTTGAGGAGCGACGGATACGCCGCAAATCCGCTGCCGGCTGCGATCCAGTTGCCGCCTTCCGGCACTGGCGCGGCAGTCGGGCGAAACGACAGCGGGCGCGATGACCTCGCGCCAGCCGCCCAGGTCGCGCTCGTACGCGCCGACGTAGATTTCCCGCATCCGCGCATCGATCGCGGCAATGACGCGATCTCCCCGGACTGGTCGCGCCGCGTCTGCGCGATCGCCTCGAGCGTCGAGACTCCCACGATCGGCAGGTCGGCGCCCAATGCGAGGCCCTGCGCGACACCGCACGCGATGCGCAACCCCGTGAATGAGCCGGGACCGGCACCAAATGCAACGCCGTCGACCCGCGCAAGGGTCGCACCGAACTCGGCGAGTAGCGCCTGTATCATCGGGATCAGCAATTCGGAGTGGCGCTGCCCTGCGATTTCGCTGCGTTCGTGCCAATCCACGCCATCACCGAGCGCTACGGAGCACACGTCGGTCGAGGCATCGAGGGCAAGAATTTGCATCGCTCGAATTCTACCCGACCTGCGCGAGGGACGTGACGCGATGCGTCGCGCGTGATTCGGTACAATCCAGCGCTTGCCGGGCGGTCCCTCGCGCACGGCCCCTCCCTTCGTCGCTCTCATCATCGATACCGTCGTCATCTCCGCGCTGGATCAGGAAGGCCGTGGCGTCTCGCGTGTCGACGGCAAGGCCGTGTTCGTCGAGGGCGCGCTGATCGGCGAACGCGTCGCCATCGAGATCCTTCGCGACAAGCCGACCTACGCGCTGGCGCGCATGACGGAATTGTTCGAGGCGAGCCACGAGAGAACCGTTCCGCTCTGTCCGCACTTCGGCGTGTGCGGTGGTTGCAGCCTCCAGCACCTGGAGCCGCTGGCGCAGGTTGCCGTCAAGCAACGCGTTCTCGAGGACGCGTTCTGGCACATCGCGCGCGTCCGGCCACAGCAATTGCTTTCGCCGATCCACGGTCCCGCCTGGGGATATCGGCAGCGAGCGCGTCTCTCCGTGCGCGACGTGCCCAAGAAAGGCGGCGTGCTGGTCGGCTTTCACGAGAAAAAGTCCAGCTTCGTCGCGGACATGAAGGTGTGTCCGGTGCTGCCGCCGAAAGTCTCGGCCCTGCTTCCGAAACTGCGCGCGCTCGTCGAGGCTCTATCGATTCGCGACCGGTTGCCTCAGATCGAACTGGCCATCGGCGACGGGACCGACAGTGAAGCGCTGATCCTGCGTCACCTGGCACCCTTGAGCGATACAGACGAGGCTGAAGTCCGCGCATTCGCCGAGCGCCATAGCGTGCGCATCTACCTGCAGTCGTCGGGACCGGCCAGCATCCGGCCTTTTCATCCTCCGCAGTCGACGCTCTCGTACAGCCTGCCCGACTTCGATGTGAGGTTCGAGTTCGAGCCCAGCGATTTCACGCAGGTCAACGGCGCGATCAATCGCGTCTTGGTCCGACGCGCAATCGGCCTCCTTGATCCGCTTCCCGGCGAGCGAATCGCGGACTTCTTCTGCGGGCTCGGCAACTTCACGCTACCGATCGCACGCCGCGGGGCTGAGGTCATCGGCATCGAAGGAAGCGCCGCTCTGGTGCGGCGGGCGGAAGCGAACGCCGCACTGAACGGCCTGTCAGATCGAGCGCGCTTCAGTGTCGGCAATCTGTTCGACGCCACTTCAGAAAGCATCGCCAAGCTCGGACCACTCGACAAGATCCTGGTCGATCCACCGAGGGAAGGCGCCATCGAGTTGATGAAGGCCTTGCCGACCGGCGTTTCGCGCATTGTGTACGTCTCGTGCAATGCTGCGACGCTTGCGCGCGACGCCGCGGTGCTGGTCGGTGCACAAGGCTTTGTGCTCCGCGCCGCAGGGATCGCCAACATGTTCCCGCACACGGCACACGTCGAGTCGATTGCGCTCTTCGAGCGATGAGCGGACAAAAAAAGGGCGGCTTGCGCCGCCCTCGATGCTATTTTCCGGTTCCCGCTAGTCGCGCTGGCCCGAGAAGATCAGCAACAGATTGAGCAGGTTGACGAAGATGTTGAAGATATCGAGAAACAGCGCCAGCGTGGCCATGATGTAGTTGTTCTGGCCTCCGCGAACAATCGCGCTCACGTCGTAGAGAAGGTAGAGCGAAAAGATGAACACGGCGATAGCCGAGACGGCAATCTGGACCGCCGGCACCTGGAAGAACAGGTTGGCCACCGATGCGATGATCAAAAGGATGAGCCCGATGAACAGGAATTTGCCCATGAAGCTGAAGTCGCGCTTCGACACCGTCGCGATTGTCGCCATCACCAGGAACACCGCCGCGGTCATGCCTCCGGCGATCGCGACCAGTTGTCCGCCGTTCTTGAGGCCGGCGGCGTACTGAAGCATCGGCGCGAGCATTACGCCCGAGACAAAGGTAAAGCCGAAGACGCCCAGCACACCCCAGCTGCTGTTGCGCAGCGCCGAGACGACAAATAGCATTCCGAACATCGCGCCGAACATCAGGAGCGGCGCCATGATCGGGGACGTCTTGAAGATGCCGGCAAAATTCAGCGACATGCCGAAATACGCACCCGCGATCGTCGGTAGCATCGACAGTGCGAGCAGCCAATAGGTGTTTCGCAAAACCTTGTTCTGGTCGACTGCGGCCGTCGTTTCCGCACTCTGGGGCCAGCCGCCGAACGACTGATTGCCGGTAGGAACAGGTTTCAGTTGCGGTTCCATATGTTTCCTCTTCAAGGCGACGAAAAACGTCGCGTGGAGCTTAGACTAGCAGAAATCCGCCTGGTTTCAACCGCTGCCTAGGCCGGCAAGGTCGGTCGCCGGACGAAGGCTACATGGGGGCGGTGTTATCATTTTCCAGCCCCATGGGCGCGGAATGGCCCTGCACACGCGGTGAATAGGAAGGTTGGCAGAGTGGTCTAATGCACCGGTCTTGAAAACCGGCGTGCCGGCAACGGCGCCGTGAGTTCGAATCTCACACCTTCCGCCAGAAGCGCCGCGAGACGACTGCGGGACTGAGGTTAGCAGCGCCGCACCTCGCATGACCGGTTTCGTACCTTTCGTGCATACGGCCCGACGAGTGCGCCGCCCGCTTCGCCGATCGCCTATTACAATTTCGACTGAACCAGGATAGCAGGATCTCGCCGCCCTGATCGGCCACGGTACAGATCGTTGATCATTTTGGGGGAGCGCAGTGAGTGCCACTGCAGAAACCATTGCACTGAAAAGGACGCCGGAAGTACCCGGATTGCCGTTGCTGGGCAGCCTGTTCGGCATGGTCAAAGGGCCTGCGGACTTTTTCGTTCACTGCTACCGCACCTACGGTCCAGTGTGTCGCCTGAGCGTTCTCGGGAACAAGTACGTCCTGATCTCCGGTGTCGAGGCAGCCAACTTCATGGGCACGCGCGCTGGCAAAGACTGCCTGCGCTCAAAAGAATTCTGGGAAGGCCTGACGAGCGAGTTCGGCGCCAAGCGCATGCTCACGGGCGAAGATGGCGACAGCCACAAGGAACTGCGCGACATCCTGCGCAACGGCTATTCCAGGGAATCGATCAAGGGCCGCTACAACGAGCTAGTCGCGATCACCGATGGTTCGCTCACGCGCGACTGGCCCGTCGGCAAAAAAGTGCCTGTTGTCGAAGCCATGCAGTATATGGTCGTCGATCAGCTCGGCACCATTCTCACCGGCGCTGCGCCGCTGGAATACGTGAAGGACATCCGCACCGCGATCATCTACATCCTCAACGTGTTGGTCACCCGTCAACGCCCCAGGATTTTGTTAATGCGCCCCGCATACAAGAGAGCCAAGGCCAAGGTCATGGAGCTGGGCCGCAAGATGATCCGGGACGCCAAAGCGCGTTACGCCACGATCAGGCCGGAAGATCGGAACCTGATCGACGACATCATGGCCGCACACATCGAAACGCCCGAGAAGATGCCTGAGAGCGATCTGATCGTGTCTCTGACAGGCCCATACGTTGCGGGTCTCGACACCGTCGCCAACACCACGTCCGCAGCCGTTTACTCCGTGCTCAAGCATCCCGAAATCAAAGCACGCGTACTAAGTGAAGTCGATGAGCTGTTCGCAGTCGGCGAAGTGGATGAAGACGGTCTGCTCAAGAAGCTGCCCGCACTCAACGGCGCAATCATGGAAACGATGCGTCTCTATCCGATTGCCGTCGCGCAGATGCGCACCGCCAACAAAGACTTTGTGTTCGACGGCCATCAGATTTATGAGGGCGAGATGATCTACGTCGGCACCAGCGTGCCGCACTTCATGGACGAATACTGGCCTAGGGCCAAGACCTTCGACATCGACCGTTATCAGAAGCCGCGCGCCGAGCACCTGCAGCCTGGCGTGTACTCACCTTACGGCCGCGGCCCGCACACCTGCTTGGGCAAGAGCCTGGCCGAGGTTCAGATGGCACTGTCGTTGGCGCGTGTCTTCCACAAGCTCGATCTGGAATTGGAATCGCCCAACTACGTGCTGAAGACGAAGACCGCGCCAACACCCGGGCCGGCGATGGACTTCAAAGTTCGTGTGAAGGGCTATCGCCACTAGACAGCCATCGGCCGCTCAGTTCAGGCCGCGCGGCATGAGGCGCGGCACGGCGCGCTGACTCGCTGCTTACGCACCACTCGCTCGCCTCCGCCAGGAACGCGCCGGCCAAACACCTCCGCGTCTACTTCGCCGCGACCGCAATCACTCCGCGCGCAGCAAGCTGCTTGATGACGAGATCGGCGTATCCGGGCGTTTCCTGCGCGACGGAATTCGGATTGAAGGTTTCCGTCGTTGCCGCCCAAACGAGATTTTGAGTTCGGACGTCATAAAGGCTTGCCTCCACCGTCGCGACGTCGTACTGGTTCACCTCGGTCACCGGATACCAGGCCGGCCCATACATCCTGCCGTACGGCCCCCAGCCGGCACCGCCCGCGACCATCGTCGTATAGACCTGGGTTTTAGTGTCGACGCCGAGCAGGCGGACCATCAAGGCCCCCTGCGCGCCCGATCGCTCGATTGCCGCGGCAAACGGCGCCTCCGCTGCGCGCGCGTCGTCAGGAACTACGGTGTATCCCGCGACCCCGTCCACTCCGGCGGCGCGAAGCTTCTGCGCGAATATGTCCTCGAACACGCGGCGGCTGGCAACGTTGCCGCTCACGCCAACCACCACGATCTTCTTCATGGGGCCGCCGGTGTAACCCGGGTCGTACCATGCCGATTTGATCGAAGTGGTCTGGCAGGCAGCCAACAGGATTGCCGCGGCGCCGAAGACGATCAAGCGGTAGAAAATGGTCATGGTGCCTCCTTCTCGAGGAAGAATCGATGGTCAGATACAAACAACTGCACGCGCATTGCAAGGCTCTGAACTCGGACAGCCTGGTACGCGCGGCGTTGCGCTTCACGACGTGGCCAAGGCTCGTCGCGGCAACGCCATCGCGATGCCGATGAACACGATGATGCCGGCGACGCCGAGCGCCGCATCCATGTTGAGCAGCCCGGCCGCGCCCCATTGTCCATGCGCCCAACCGTCGATGACCGTCATGTACGCGATCGGCATGTTCGATAGCGAAGCGTAGACGTTGAACTTCGTCGCCGCGGCACCGAGGCCGATCGTTTCGAGCACGACCGCCGTAAAGCCGGCATAGGTCAGCCCCTGGATGAATGCGTATGCGAGCGTGAATACGATGTACATGGCCTCGGTCCGCGGCGCGAGCGCCATCGCGACCGCGCACAGCGCCAGGAGCGCGCCGTAGACCACATATGCCGTCTTGCGGTCCATGCGGTCGCAGGCATAGCCCCCGACGATGCAGCCGAGCGCGGACACGATGCCGCTAATGACCCCGGTTGCAATCGCCACGGTGTTCGCAGTCGCGCTCCAGTCATCGGCCACCGCGGCCCAGAGATTGGACGCCGCGCCGGCGCCTATGGGAAGGAAACAGATCAGGAGCGCGAGAATTCCCGCGCGCGTCCGCGCCACCTGCCAGAGATCCTTTACCACGGCGATCAGGCTGCGGCCGAAGTGCCCGGATCGCGCCGCCCGCGCCGGCTCGGGCACGAACCACAACGCCGCCGCACACAGCGCGCACGCAATTGCGACGATGGCAGCCGCCATCCAGGGCGCGGGCAGCGTCTGTGCCAGCCACAGCCCTGCTCCGCCGCCGATGCCGTTGCCGCCGAGGTTACCTGCCTGGAACCACCCACCGGCACGGCCATGCAGCTCCGGAGGAGCGTTGTAGATCATCAGGCTTTCCGACGCCATCGCCAGAAACGTGACCGCGACGTTCGATACGAGGACCGCGGCGTAGAGCAATGGCAGCGACTTCTCGTCCGCGGGAATCGCTCCCGTTACGAAAATGCCGAGCGCGCTGATCGCGCTTGCCAGGAGATACCAGGTCTTGCGCGACAGCGTGGTGTCCGCGATCGGCGCCCACAGGAATTTCCAGGTTTGCGGGAGATAGCTGAATGCGACAAGCGCCGCCACGTCCTCGACACTGACCCCGGCCTGCGTAAGCTGATAGCCGATCGCAACCGAGAGGTATCCGCCCATCGCCCCGAACGGAACGATCAGGAACAGGAAAACGATTGGGTGCGTTCTGCGCAAGGCTCTAGGACGCGACGATCATGGCCGCGACTGCGGCGCGGGCGCGCGGGTCGATCGCGATTCGAATCGTTGTGCGCTGTGCGCGATCGCGCGAACCAACGGTAGTCGCCGCCCGAAATATCCCCACGACACCGCTCCGACGCGCTGCTGGAGCGTCGAGGCTACGCCAAAGGATTCAGCGCAGCAAGCGCGCGAGGAAAAGCAAAAACCCGGCGCGATTGGCCGGGCTTTTGTGTTGCCTGGATCAGCCGTTGGCTAGCAATCGTCCGTGGCTGATCGAGCGACGCTCCCCTTACATTGCAATCCGACCACCCACGTCGCGGCGGCGTTTCCATGCCTCGCGGCCCAGCAATGCCACCAGCGGAAGGAAGCAGAGCAGGAGTGTTGAAGGCTCGGGCACTCGGACCGCCGACGGGGTGAACTCGGCGTCGATATACCCCTCGACGATCAGTTGGAACGGATCGCCCACACCACCGTTGCCGGCCGCGGTGTTATTCACAACGATCTCAATCACGCTGTTCGGTGCGACCTTGACGTCGAAGAACGGCACATCGGTGCCGAAGATAAGCCCTGAATTACCTGGGTCACCGAGCCAGTTCGTCGTCTTCGACGTCGGGTCGTACGATCCCAGATAAGCCGACACGAAGGTGTTCGCCGACCCGTTGAAGTCGATCTGAATGAACGGCGTGATACCGACGTTCACGAAGTACGTCGTGTAGTGGTACGTAACTCCCGGGTTGGCGATTCCCCCGAAAGCCTCGCCGCCGGCCCAATTCTGTGCGATCCCTTGGCGGCTGATGCGTCCCAATTGCGTGGGATCGCCCGCCATGACCGCGCCCGTCGTATCAAGCAGGATGTCTGCATGTGCGACCGCCGCGGCGAGCGATGTCCCCAGGATCAATACTCGCGCAAGCGCGCTGATCATCTTCATGGTCCCATTCTCCCTTTGCATAATCAATGCGTCAGCGCGTACTGAACGGCTGTGTTGGCCATCGGTATCCCGTAACCCGAATCCCGGTCAGGTCCCGCCGCCATCGTATCGAGCGCACTTGCTCGCATGGCGGTCAGGATTTGATTCACGGTATAGGTCGGTCGGGCCTGGAGTATCAGCGCCGCGATCGCCGCCGCGTGCGGACCCGCTGCGGAAGTCCCAAAGAACGGGCTGAAGCCTGGAGTGACGGTGCTGCCGCCGTCGGCAGCGGCGAAATCTGGCTTTTGCAACGTTGTGCCGCCGTTCGTCGCGAACAGGAAATTGCCTGGTGTGATGGCGCTTCCGTCGGGGTTGTAGAAGATCTTGCGCGGCCCGTCGGAGCTGAAGGGCTCATCCGGGTTCGCCGCGCCACCGACAAAGGGTACAGTGCCCTGGCCCGCGCTGCCCCAATAGACGGCAGCCATCGAGACGGCATTCGCGGCAGCGTTATGGCCGTGCGTGGAGCCCTGTGTGTTGATGGACAGCAAGTTCCCGAACGTATCGACGTGCAATGCGCGCGCATCGCCACTGAACTTGACCACCACCACTCGAGCATTGGTGGGATACCCGGTGACGTCGTTGAACACTTCCTCGATCGGTTCGGAATTGGGCCCGCCATTCTGTCTGTTGACCGAAAAGTCAAGAATGCTGGTTCCGGCGGCGTTCAGAATGAACAAGTCGTAGTCGTTGCTGGCCGTATCGAGCGGATCGGACCAGCTTACGGTGACGTCCACCGTGACCGCACCCAGCCTGTCGAAATTCTGCGGGGTGGCTGCCGTGCCGAAGTTGTGAACCCTGCCGGTCGCGTCGTGGCTGGTGATAGGGGCAGTGACATCGCCACCATCCAGGAAGTCGCCTTCCCAGGTGCCGCTGGTGCCGAACGTCTTGCTTCCGCTGTTGGCCGCGGACGAGAAGTAGATCACGCCGAGGGCGGTCACGTCGTTCACCGCCTTCGCGATGATTCCGTCCTGAAACACGCCTTCATCGGAGTACGAGACATCGTCGACGATAACCTTGCAGCCTGCCGCCGCGAGAGCCCTGATGTTGTCCGCGAAGCTTTCCTCGCTGGTGAATGCCGTCGCGAAAATGATGTCTGCGCCGGGCGCCATGTCGTGGATGATCTCCATGATGGCGGCGCCTTCATCGGTGCCGCCGTCGGCGATGCTCGGACCCTCCTGGCCAGGGAGGAAGCGGGCTGTTGGAGGCAAATCTCCGCTGGCTTTCAGGGCATCGATGCGCGCCTGCGTGGCGCTGTCGGAGAGCACGCCGACAGTGACGCCCGCGCCGGTGATACCCATGCTCTCGACCACCACCTTGGCCCGATGGCTGACATAGCCCTGGCTGGTGACGAGACCCGTATTCGCGTTCGGGCCGTTGGTGCGCTCACCACCGACGGTGTGATTGTTCCCATTGCCGCTGCCGTTGCGGGAACTCAGATTGGTGTGCATGTGTGCGGGCAGACCGATCCTCGTCACGTCGGGACGCGCGGCAATCGTTGCCAGCCCGCTAAGCGGCACGGCTGCGGTCATCTGCCTCCCTGTCGGCGACACGCTCTCGACGACGCCCTTGACCGCCGTGACAGCGTCGATCGTGTCCGTCGTGATGGTGCCGAAAATATTGACCAGCACGGGCTTCGTCAATCCAGGCCGCGCGCCGGGCCCGGGACCAGCGCTCGGGGTGGACGCGCCAACAGGTGCGATGGCACTCGCGAAGGTGGCCACTCGCGGATCCTTTCCGGCCGCCAGAATCGCGAACGCGAGATGCGAGTCCAGCTTTTGCTCGGCGGGACTGAAACTCTGCTTGATCGCGCCGATCGCGGCAATTTGCTGCGACACCGCTTCGTTCATGTGGTTGTTGGACCCCGCAGCTACCGACCCGAGATTCTGGGCCCACACGCCGACGGATGCGAACAGCGCACAAATGGCTACGCCGGCAAGCCGGAAAAATTGTCTATTCACGAAGTAATCTCCCCAGAACCCGCCTCGAGAAGGCAGGCAACACGTTTCGACTTTTCAAGCAGCCGGCGCAACAGGAGAACGCGGCCCCGGTACTTGGCGACGCTGATATGCAATATTTGCGCCACGAGCGAATCTCCGTACCGCTCAAAGAGTTATATCGGACGCATTCGCCGCCAAGCGGTGAAGCGTAAAGAAACTCGACAGCGAACGTCGAGCGACGCTAGTAGTTGCGCCCGCCTTGACCGTCAGTGCGCCTGCAGCGCCTTGCGCGTTGCCGCGAGCAAGGCCCCGGCCCCGACGGGAGCGCCCGTCGCCTTCTCCATCCATAAGTCCGGAGCGATGTTGCCCGCGGTGGCCATGCGCTCGAACTCGGGACCGATCGCGCCGGCCTTTTCCATCTGCTGCTCGATCTGGAAAGCGATCATGTAGCCGACCGGATAGTCGGGCAGATAGAGCATCGAGTCGATCATGTGCGAGTAGACGCCGAGCAGGACAACGTCCTTTATCCCGAATACGCTCGCGTAATACCGGTTCCACACATCCTTCGCGATCGCGATGGTCGCGACCTTCAGCTCGGAGGGCGTCGCGTCGGGATGCGCGTACATCCAGTGCCAGACGCCCATGTCGACCAGCGCGACGCCGGAAATCTCGTAGCAGGACCAGAAGTCGCTCAGCGTCTTCATTGCTCTCGACTCGGCGGTCGGCTTGGCGAGTCCCAGGAGCTCGAGATCGTGGCCCTGGAAGACGAACGCCAGCGCCTCGGTGAACGCCGTGTTCGGCACGCCCTGGAGCAGCGTATGGTCGATCATGTTCAGCGAAAGCGTCTGCTCGACGTTGTGGCCCATTTCGTGGACGGCGATGTTGAATCCCTTGTAGTTCATCCCATCCTTCTCGATCCGCGTGCGCAGATGCGCCTTGTCCCCGCGCCGTGCCGCACCCATGGCGTGTCCTGATCCGCGAGCGGGATCGACGACGATGTTCGCGGCAATCGTCGCAGCTCGTTCCGGCGAAAATCCGAGCTCCCTCAACATCCGCGGAATGTCGTCCTGATAGGCCTGCGCTGTCGGATATCGCTTGCGCACGATCGCGTCAAGATCTGCTTCCGTATATTCGCCGCGCGCGCGGAAACCGTCGTACCAGATGTCGAACGGCTCGAGCTTCCGGCCGAGCCGCGTTTGCACGACTTTCGCCACGCGCGCCGCTTCCGGCGAGGCGAGCACATCTTCGAGCATCTGCTTCACGCGCGCCTCCGGAATCTGCCGGTCCTCGTCGAAGCGTCGCGCCATGAGCGTCGGCGCCGTCGGTGACCACGCGTCGACCTGCGTCTGAGCCCGAAAGACGGCGAGAAGCTTGGCGTAGCGCGTGTCGGGCTCGGGTTGATTGGGCGGTTTCTTGCCCGGAGGGGGCGCGGCGTCGGAATCCCTGTCGGTCGTGGCACGGACCTCGTTGCTCGCCGGGTCCCAGTCGAGCTGAGGATTGTCGACGACGGCGTCCGGAATCGTCTGCGTCACGATTCGCTCCATGATCTTGACGACGGTCCGCTGCTTGACGAGACCATCTTTGGCGTCGCCGTAGTCGGCCTTGATCTCGTCGCGGAGGTTCCAGTGAGACAGCAGGCGAAGTCGCGGGGGGAACAGGCGCGTCCCGTTCGAGTCGACGATGTGATGCATCCAGATGTTGTATCCGGCGACGTACTGCGCAGCGTCGGAATAGGCCTTGGCGGTCGCAACGTTCACCGCCGCCGGAATGCGCTTCGAGAATCGTTCCGCGAGACGCGCTTCAGCCCATTGCCGCCGTGGCCAGGCCGCGCCCTGGCTGAGGCGTTCGTCGAGCGAGGTCACGGGAAAGTTGAGCAGAACGACGAACGCGAGCTTATTGGCGAAAAGGTCGTCGCTCAAGTGGGCGCTCGGATCGTATGCCGCCAGCGTCTCATCGAAGGATCGTATCGGTCCGATGTCGAGGTCCGATTGGCGGCGCAGGTCGCGGTCGATCTCATGCAGATGTCCGTCGAGGGACTCGAACACGAACTCCATGCGCGAGAAAAGCGCGTCACGCGCCGCAGTGTCGCCCGCGTAGTTATCCCGAACGAAGGATGCGAACGCCTCGGCATCGCCGTCTCCCTTGCCGGCTCCATCCGGGTCGTCCTTCCGCCAGAATCGTGCGACCTGGCCGATTCCGCGCGAGATCCCCGCGCGCTCCGCTTCTCCGTACCTCGCCACCAGCTCCTGCTCGAGCGCGCTCATCGCGTCGGTCCTCCCTGGAGATTGCGCCTGTGCGAACGCCGGCAGGCTGCCAAGCATCAGCAGAAGGACGCACAAACGTCGAATGGACATGCTTGGACTGCGCCGTCGCGGAAGAGAATCCGAACGCGCGCGTGTCAGAGAAGCGGAACGACCTTGACTACTTCCTCGGGCGTCGTGAATCCCTGGGCGATTTTCATGGCCCCCGATACGCGCAGCGGCTTCATGCCTTCCTTGTACGCAAGATCGCGGATCTTGGCGTCGTCGGATTCCGAATGGATCAGGCGGCGCAGCGGCGCGGTCATGGTCATGATTTCGTACAGCCCGAGCCGCCCGTAGTAGCCCGTCATGCGGCATTCCAGGCAACCGGCCGCCACCTGCACCTGCTGCGGAAGGTCGGCGACGAAGGGTGCGGTCAGCATCCGCCAGGTGTCGTCGTCCGGTGCCTCACCGGGCTTCTTGCAATGCGGACATAGCGTACGCACGAGGCGCTGGGCCATAACGCCGATCACCGTCGAATTGATGAGGTAGGGTGGAACGCCGAGGTCGAGCAGGCGCGTGATCGCCGTCGGGGCATCGTTGGTGTGCAGCGACGAGAGCACCAGGTGTCCTGTCAGCGCGGCCTGCACCGCCATGTCGGCGGTGTCGCGGTCGCGGATTTCGCCCACCATGATGATGTCGGGGTCCTGTCGCAGGAGCGTCCGCACGCCGCTCGCGAAATCGACGCCGAGGCCGGGCTGCACCTGCATCTGGTTGAACTCGGGCGCGATCATTTCGATTGGATCCTCGATCGAGCAGACGTTGACCTCAGGCGTCGCGAGCGTCTTCATCGTCGAGTAGAGCGTCGTCGTCTTGCCCGATCCGGTCGGACCCGTGACGAGGATGATGCCGTAGGGCTCCTGGATCATCTTTTCCCAGCGCTCGCGATCCTCCCCCGCGAACCCGAGCTCCTGCAGGTCGCGCACCAGCACGTCGGGCGTGAAGATGCGCATGACCACCTTTTCGCCGAACGCTGTCGGCATGGTCGAGATGCGAAGCTCGATTTCCTGGCCGTCCGGGGAAACGGTCTTGATGCGGCCGTCCTGTGGACGGCGCTTTTCGACGATCTCCATTCTCGCCAGCAGCTTGATGCGGCTGGTCATGGCGATGAGGACCGGATTGGGGATCGCGTACACCTGATGCAGCACGCCGTCGATGCGAAAGCGCACTACGCCGGCTTCGCGCCGCGGCTCGATGTGTATGTCGGACGCGCGCTGCTCGAACGCGTACTGCCACAGCCAGTCGACGATATGGACGACGTGCTGATCGTTGGCATCGAGCTGGCCGTGCTTGCCCAGCTCGACCAGTTGCTCGAAGTTGCGCGCGAGAGAGATGTCGCCCTTCGACGTCTCCTGCGCCTTTTTCATCGACCGCGCGAGATTGAAGAACTCGCCGAGGAAGCGCCGGATGTCCTGCGGATTGGCGAAGACGAACTTGATTCGCAGGCGCAGGATCTGCTCGAGCTCGTCGGCCCAGGAGCGCACAAACGGCTCGCTGGTCGCCACGGTGAGAATGCCCGCGCCGACGCTCACCGGCAGAATGCGGTAGCGCTCGGCGTACGCGTTCGACATGGTCGCGGTAACGGCAACGAGGTCGATCTTCAGGGGGTCGATGTGAAAATACGGGACACCGAGCTTGCCCGCGAGCCATTCGACCAGCGCATCGAGTGTCAGCATCTTGCGTGGCGACGAGAGCGAATGCCACTTCTGGTCGGCGATCAGCTCGAGCGGCGTCTCGAAGCGCTGCGTGCGCGACCGGGCAAGCTTTTCCGCATCCGCCGCCGGCACAAGACCGTCCGCGACCATTAACTTGAGGATGTCCTCCAGGCGTAGCCGGCGGTCGGCCGCCCGCGCCGCCGCGGCGGGCGCCGCTTTCGGCGTATTGACGGGGTTCGAGGCCATCTCGCTACTATAAACCGAAGCGGAACCCCGGGACAGCGTTGCTATACTGCCATGCGCTCCACGCGCAGTCGCCGCGCAGGACAATCTGCTCGAAAATCCGCAATGACCACGCTTCACGCCGTGCTTGCCGACATCACGACCCTCGAGGTCGACGCGATCGTCAACGCGGCCAACCGTACCCTCCTCGGCGGCGGTGGAGTCGATGGCGCGATCCACCGTGCCGCAGGACCCGATCTCCTGGCTGAATGCCGCGAACTCGGTGGATGCGAGACCGGTGACGCGAAAATCACGGGCGGCTACCGCCTCCCGGCGGCGCATGTCATACACACCGTCGGGCCCGTCTGGCATCACGGTGTCCACGGAGAGGCGGAACTTCTCGCCCGCTGTTACCGGCGCTGCCTAGAGATCGCCGTTGCGCACCGATTGGCGTCGATCGCGTTTCCGGCGATCAGCTGCGGTGCCTACGGCTATCCGCTCTCGCTGGCGGTGCCGATCGCGGTCCGATCGGTTCGTTCATTCGGCGACCTCGACGCGCTCGATCGCGTGCTGTTCGCGTGCGTCAGTGCTGACATGCATCGGGCGTACCAGGCAGCGCTGGAAGAGCCGCCCTAGGTCCCTACGCGGCGTCGATGCTTTCCTCACGCGCCTCGGGTGGCGGCTCGGGAACCTCGAACACTTCGCGCAAGTAGGCGACGTAGGAGGGATCATAGTCCATCGCCTTCGATGGCTCGTCGCTGATCTTGGCCACGGGCTGGCCGTTGCAACGAGTCATCTTGATGACGATCTGCAAGGCCTGGTAGCCGAGATCGTTGGTCAGATTGGTGCCGATGCCGAAAGCGGTCTGGCTCCGGCCCTTGAAGTATTCGAACAGCCGGACCGCGAGCGGCACGTTGAGCGAGTCCGAGAACACCATGGTCTTGGTTCGCGGGTCGATTCGCATCCTCGCGTAATGCGTGATGAGCTTTTCGCCCCACTCGAACGGGTCGCCGGAGTCGTGGCGCACGCCGTCGAACAGCTTGCAGAAGAAGAGATCGAAGTCGCGCAGGAACGCCTCCATTCCGCATACGTCGGAAAGCGCGATCCCGAGGTCGCCCCGATACTCACGCGCCCAGGTGTTGAATGCGAACACCTGCGAATCGCGCAGCCTCGGTCCCACCGCCTGACAGGCCTGCAGGTATTCGTGCGCCATCGTTCCCAGCGGGGTCAATCCATGCTCCAGCGCAAAGTAGACATTGCTTGTGCCGACGAACTTCGAGCCGATGCCCTGCTTCAGCGCGAGAATGACTTCCTCCTGCCATCCCACGGAAAAGCGGCGCCGCGTGCCGTAGTCGGCGACGCGAAACTCCGGATCGGGGACCGCATTGATCTGCTCGATCTTCGCCGCGAGCCGCCGACGCCCTTCGGCAAAGTCGGGCCGCGGCTGCGTGTTGCGAAAGTAGACCTCGCTCACGATCGCCAGCACCGGAACCTCGAACAGGATCGTATGCAGCCAGGGCCCGATGATCGTGATCTCGATTTCGTTGGACGCCGTCGCGGAAGGCTTGATGCTGACGAACCGCTCCTGCAGATGGAAAAGCCCCAGCAGATCGACGAAGTCGCTCTTGAGAAAACGCCAGCCGCGCAGGTATTCGAGCTCGCGGCGGACGAAGCGAAGCCCGCACAGACCCGATATCTCGCGCTCGATTTCAGCGATATAGGGCGTCAGGTCGACATCCGGCGTGCGGCACTTGAACCGGTATTCCACCTGCGCCGTGGGGAAATGATGCAGAACGACCTGCATCATCGTGAACTTGTACAGGTCCGTGTCGAGCAGCGACTCAATGATCATGGGCGTTCACGGGCGGCGTGCGCCGTCGGCCGGAAGGACACCCATGTTACCCGGACAGGGCCGCCTCGGGCCACCGAAACGCTTCGACGTGGACCGCGCCGTGGAACGATAGCAATCACCTGGCGCGTCCGGGTAACATCGGCCCAACGACAAGGAGGCGGCAATGCTAGTGAACTGCGTCGCATACCAGGATGGCGCGAAGCTCGCCGACATTCCCAAGGAGGACATCAGCGAGTACGTCAAGCGCCCCGATTGCTTCGTCTGGGTCGCACTCAAGGATCCGACGCCGGAAGAGCTCGGGGAAATGCAGGAGGAATTCGGCCTGCATGAACTCGCCGTCGAGGATGCGCGGCACGGCCATCAGCGGCCGAAAATCGAGGAGTACGGAAAATCGCTGTTCGCCGTCCTGCAGACGCTCGAATTCAGGGACGACGAGCTGAGCGTCGGCGAAGTCGATGTCTTTGTCGGTCCGAACTATATCCTCTCCGTTCGGCTCAACACCGAGCGTGGCTTCCAGAACGTTCGCGACCGTTGTGAGAGCGAGCCCGAGTTGCTGAAGCACGGCGCGGCGTACGTTTTCTACGCGCTCATGGACACCGTCGTCGATCGCTACTTTCCGATCCTCGACGCGCTGGAGTCCAAGCTCGAAATGATCGAGGAGCAGATCTTCAAGCGCAACACCGCACGCTCCAACATCGAGGCGCTATATGACCTCAAGGGCGGCCTCATGACCCTGAAGCACGCCGTCGACCCGCTGATGGAAGCGGTGAGCAAGCTCTACGGCGGCAGGGTGCCGCAGATATGCCTGGGCATGGGGGAATATTTTCGCGACGTGTTCGACCATTTGCAGCGACTGCACGCGACGCTCGAAGGCATCCGCGACATGCAGACCACCGCCATCCAGGTCAATCTCGGCATGATCAGCCTGAACGAAACCGAGGTCACCAAGAAACTCGCCGCGTGGGCTGCCATCATCGGCGTACCCACGATGATCGCGGGCATCTATGGCATGAACTTCAAGAACATGCCGGAGCTCGACTGGCCCTGGGGATATCCGGTGTCGGTGGCCGTCATGGTGGCGATCGATATCTGGCTTTATTTCCAGTTCAAGAAGACAAAGTGGCTTTGAAGTAAGCGGCAGCCCGCTTCAATGCACGATCGGCTTGTCGTCGTCCGTGACGGGGTTGAGCGGTATCACGCGCTTGCCGGCCGGCGCCTGGTGCCACGTCGGCTGAAGCGTCACATGGTCGATGCCGTAGCGGTCCGCCAACAGGCGCTGCGCCGCGACCAGCGTTTGCGGCCACGCCGCGGCGTCGCGAATGCGAAGATGCGCCGACAGCGCCGCGCGATTGCTCGTCATGTACCAGACGTGCAAATCGTGGACCGCCGAGACACCCGGCAGACGCGTCAGCTCCGTCCCGATGTCGTCGTAGGAAAGATGCGCAGGGACACCCTCCATCAGCACCTGCGTGGACGTGCGCAGCAGCATCCAGGTCGAGCGCAGGATGAGCGCGGAAACGAACAGAGAGAGAATCGGATCGATCGGCAGCCACCCCGTGGCGACGATGACTGCGCCGGCCACCACCGCCGCGACCGAGCCCAGCATGTCTCCGAGCACGTGCAGCAGCGCTGCCCTGCTGTTCAGGCTATCGTGCCGCGAAAGCAGCCACGCCGAGGCCAGATTGACGAGAAGCCCTGCGGCAGCGACCGCGACGACGATTCCTCCGACGACCGGGCTGGGCGCTAGCAGCCTGCGCACCGCTTCCACCGAAATCCAGACGATGACGGCGAGCATGATCAGCGCGTTGATGAACGCCGCGAGCACTTCGGCACGCGCGTAGCCGTAACTCGCCCGCCGGGAAGGGGGCCGCTGCGAGACATGCTGAGCCAGAATCGCGATCCCCAGCGCGGCGCTATCGGTGATCATGTGGCCCGCATCGGACATCAGTGCAAGCGAGCCGGAAAGCCATCCCGCCGCGGTTTCGATGACGGCGAAGCCAATCGTCAGCGACAATGCCATCCAGAGCGCGCGGCGCTCGCCCGAGTTCGCGGCGGTGTCGTGCCGATGCGGGCCGTGCCCAGCGTGACGATGTGCGCTCACGTGTCGTTCACGCACGATTACGGGAGCGAGTGGAGGACGTGAAATGAGCTCAGCAGCGGGCTCCGATCCCGGCCTCCATCACCCCGCAGCGGCGTCGCGCACATCGCCTCAGATTAAACCATCCGCTGCACCTTTCCAATCCGCGGGCGGGCGAAGCGCCCTCGTGCTGCTGTCCCGGGCGCCCGGCCGGAAGTGGCGGAGGTCGTGGACTGCGATCAGCCTTCGTGGGTGTGTGGAGCGGTATGAAGCCGGACGGGGCCTTGCAGAGCGGGCCGCCGTCCGGTGTGACTGGCGTAGAACCCGGCGATGACCGCCATGTCCCGGCGCGGATCGCCGCTCGGGTCCAGGTACGCCCCGACGCCCACTCGCCGGCTCGGATAATCGATAAATGCGAGCGCGAGAGGAACCTTTGCGGCGAGAGCAAGGTGGTAGAACCCGGACCGCCAATACGGAGCGCGCTGGCGCGTACCTTCAGGCGCCACCGCGAGCAGAAACCGCGTCCTCGTGGAGAACTCCTCGGTCAGGCGCGCGATGAATCCCGTCCGGGTACCGCGGATCACAGGAATGCCGCCCCAGCTACTGAAAACGCGTCCGAACGGACCGCGGAACAGGGAGTCCTTGCCGACCCAGTGCACGTCGAATTCCAGCGCCCACTTCGCCATCAGTCCGATCACGAAGTCCCAGTTCGACGTATGCGGGTAGAAAATAATGACGGCTTTCTCGGGTATCGGCCGCGCCAGCACCGTGCGCCATCCCCACGAGCCCAGCGCCCTCGACGACAGGCGTGCAGGCCGTCCGGCGCGTGGAGCGTGTGCCTCATCGGCGGGCATGCGAGAAGGCGGCATGTGGAGGCGACGCGACGGGCGAGCCGCGAGAGACCTGACGGTTTCGAGTGTAGCAAACGGGCACGGCGGCCGACGGTAGAATGACGTCATGCCTTCCATTCTGCCTGGCGTCAGCGCGGCCGCAATCGACCTGCTGCTGCCACAGACGCAATGCCGCCGTTGCCGCTACGACAGCTGCCGCGCCTACGCCGAAGCGGTTGCCGCGGGCGACGCCGCAATCAACCGCTGTCCGCCGGGAGGCGACGCGACGATCGCGGCGCTCGCGCGGCTATTGGGAACGCCGGTACTGGCCATCGACGAAACCTGCGGCGCTACGACTCCGCTCGCCATGGCCCGCATCGACGAAGCGGCGTGCATCGGCTGCACGCTGTGCATCCACGCGTGTCCGACCGACGCCATCCTGGGGGCGGCGAAACTGATGCATACCGTCATCGCCGATCGTTGCACGGGATGTGAGCTGTGCCTGCCTCCCTGTCCTGTCGACTGCATCGCCATGATTCCTGCGGCGCGCGAGTGGACTCGCTCCGATGCGGAGCGCGCGCGCGAGCACTTCCTGGCTCGCGCCACGCGTCTTGCAAGAGGGTCGGGAAAGAGCGAACAGCGCGTCGCACCCGACTCGGCACGCGAGCGGCGACGCGCCGCGGTCGATGCCGCGCTGGCGCGCGCGCGCTCGCGGCGGGCGGCGAGCTCAGCCCATGGAGGATAAGCGCCGGTGAACGCAGCCAAACGCATCGAGATCTTTACCCGTCTGCGCCGGCAGAATCCGAATCCGCGCAGCGAGCTCGAATACCGGAGTCCGTACGAGCTCCTGGTCGCAGTGGTCCTTTCCGCGCAGGCCACGGACAAGAGCGTCAATTTCGCGACCACCAAGCTCTTTGCGAAAGCGAACACACCCAAAGCGATGGTCGCGCTCGGCGAAGCGCGCCTCATTCCGTTCATCCAGACCATCGGCTTGTTTCGCACCAAGGCGAAAAACGTTGTCGCCTTGTCGAAGCAATTAATCGCCGAGCACGCAGGCGAGGTGCCCGACGATCATGACGCGCTCACGCGGCTGCCCGGCGTCGGCCGGAAGACGGCCAACGTAGTGCTGAACGTCGCCTTCGGTCACCCCACCATCGCGGTCGACACCCATATTTTCCGCGTCGCCAACCGCACCGGACTGGCGCCGGGGAAGGATCCGGAAGAAGTCGAGCGCAAGCTCGTCAAGTTCACGCCGGACGAATTTCGCCACAACGCGCACCACTGGCTGATCCTGCATGGACGCTATGTCTGCCAGGCGCGCCTGCCCCGTTGCTGGGAATGCGTCATCGAGGACCTGTGCGAGTACCGTCACAAGATTCTCGCGCCGCCTTCACCCAAGGCATTGAAGCCTTCGCGGGGAGCTCGCCCGGCGACGACAAAATAAAAAAAGGGCGCCGCGCGGCGCCCTTTTTGTCGAGCGCGGAGCTCGATCAATGCTTGGTGACGAGAACGGCCGGCTGTGAAGCGTAGTATGCGGCGAGGTCTTCGATCTGCTTTGGGGTCAGATTCTGCGCCATCGCGTTCATGACAGGATGCTTGCGCACCCCGGAGTGATAGTCGCGCAGCGCCTTGGCCAGGTAATCCGGATATTGACCGCCTATCTTGGGGTTATCGGCGATCGGGCTGTTGCCGTCGAGGCCATGACACGCCTGGCAGACCTGCTGCACAGTCGGCAGCGCCGCCTTGGGATCGGCGGCCGTGCAGGCGGCCGACAACCCGAACGCAGCCAACGCGGCGAAGAGCGAAAGGAAGGCCTTCATCTTCGCGCGCATTATTTGCTAGCCGTTGCCGCGGGCGCGGAGGAGTAGTACGCCGCGAGATCCGCGATGTCCTTGTCGGACAGTGAGCTTGCGATTGCGCGCATGGAAGGATGCACGCGGTCGCCGTTGCGATATTCCTGGAGCGCCCTGACGATGTATGCCTCGTGTTGCCCCCCGAGCTTGGGCACCTTGTAGACCTCGGGAAACGCGGTACGCCATCCGACGATGCCGTGACAGCCGATGCACATCGCGTTCTTCTGGGCGCCTGCTGCCGCGTCGCCGGCGGGCGGGGCTCCCTGCGCCATGGCAAGCGCCGGGAACAGCAGCGCGACGGCGGCGAGCCTTGAGAATATCGCAGGAATCATCTTCCGGGACTTTCGTGGCGCTTCCGCAGCGCACCCGGCGCGACGGCAAGCAAACTCGAGCATTTTACGGGTTCGCCGCGCGCGCGGTCAAACGCACGTAGCGCTCTATCGCTCGAGCAGGTCGCGTTTCGCCTTGACCGTCTTCCAATCGTCGGCATCAGGCGGCGCGGGCTTGCGCTCGATGATCGGCTTCCACAGCTTGGCCAGCTCCGCGTTGAGAGCAGTGAACGGCTTCTGGTCGTCGGGAACGTCGTCCTCCGCGTAGATCGCCTCCACCGGGCACTCGGCGACGCAGAGCGTGCAGTCGATGCATTCGTCCGGATCGATCACCAGGAAATTAGGTCCCTCGCGAAAGCAGTCGACCGGGCAGACGTCGACGCAATCGGTATACTTGCAGCGGATGCAGCTCTCTGTGACGACGTAGGTCATTGCCGCGAATCCCCGGCCGGTAAGGGTGTTGATTTTAGCAAATCGCGATCCAACCTATCGATCAGTTGGTCGGGTCGCGTGGCCAGAGTGCTTCGGCCGGCGACGCTTGCACCGCGCTGGCCTTTCCGATAACGTAGTTCAACACCCGTTCCAGACGCCCAGGCGCCGGAGCCGGCCTTCCAGCGAGGATCCATGAGCGAAACCATCAAGCACGTCACGGACGCCACCTTTGACAGCGACGTATTGAAAGCCGGAACGCCGGTTCTCGTCGACTATTGGGCGGAGTGGTGCGGCCCCTGCAAGATGATCGCGCCGATCCTCGAGGATGTGGCCAAGGACTATGTCGGCCGGCTCACCGTCGCCAAGATCGACATCGACTCGAACCCCGACGCCCCGGCCAAGTATGGGATCCGAGGTATTCCGACCCTGATCCTGTTCAAGGGGGGGCAGGTCGCGGCACAAAAGGTCGGCGCCCTCTCGAAATCGCAGTTGACGGCCTTTATTGACAGCCACCTTTGAACCGGCTAGGCTCCTAGCAGAATGAATTGCGTCACGCGACGGCTACCGCTCGCGTGACGTCTCACCAGCGCCGATCCAGCGGTTCCCGGCGCCAACCTCCCAGATTGATTCCAGCGGCCAAGAGTGCCGCGCCCAGTTCTTCCGTCACCCGTCCCCTGCGACCCGTCCACCTATGCATCTGTCCGACCTGAAGTCCAAGCCCGTCACCGAACTCGTCGAGATCGCCAATACCAACGAGATCGACGGCGCAAACCGACTGCGCAAGCACGACCTGATCTTCGCGCTGCTCAAGAACCAGGCGAAGAAAGGCGAAAGCATCTTCGGCGACGGAACGCTCGAAGTGCTACCCGACGGCTTTGGCTTCCTGCGATCGCCGGACACCAGCTACCTCGCGGGCACCGACGATATCTACATCTCGCCCTCCCAGATCCGTCGCTTCAATCTGCACACCGGGGATACGATCGAAGGCGAGATTCGCACGCCCAAGGACGGCGAGCGCTACTTCGCGCTGGTCAAGGTCGACAAGGTCAACGGCGAGCCCCCCGAGAACGCCAAGAGCAAGATCCTCTTCGAGAATCTCACGCCGCTTTTTCCGGACGAGCCGCTGATCCTCGAACGCGACATCAAGGCCGAGGAGAACATCACCGGCCGGATCATCGACATCGTGGCGCCGATCGGCAAGGGTCAGCGAGGATTGCTGGTCTCGAGCCCGAAGTCCGGCAAGACCGTCATGCTGCAGCACGTCGCGCACTCGATCGCCGCCAACTATCCGGATGTCGTGCTGATCGTGCTCCTGATCGACGAGCGACCCGAGGAAGTGACCGAGATGCAGCGTTCCGTGCGCGGCGAAGTCGTCTCATCGACGTTCGACGAGCCGGCGACGCGCCACGTGCAGGTCGCCGAAATGGTGATCGAAAAGGCGAAACGGCTGGTCGAGCACAAAAAAGACGTCGTCATCCTGCTCGACTCGATCACGCGTCTTGCGCGGGCCTACAACACCGTCGTTCCGGCGTCGGGCAAGGTTCTCACCGGCGGCGTCGATGCCAACGCGCTGCAGCGGCCGAAGCGATTCTTCGGCGCGGCGCGCAACATCGAGGAAGGCGGCTCGCTGACCATCATCGCGACCGCGCTGATCGACACCGGGTCGCGCATGGATGACGTGATCTACGAGGAGTTCAAGGGCACCGGCAACATGGAAATCCACCTCGACCGGAGAATGGCCGAGAAGCGCACCTACCCCGCGATCAACGTCAACCGCTCCGGCACGCGCAAGGAAGAGCTCCTGCTCAAGCAGGACGTGCTGCAAAAGGTCTGGGTGCTGCGCAAGCTCCTGTATCCGATGGACGACCTGGAGGCCACGGAATTCCTGGTCGACAAGGTCAAGCAGACGAAGAACAACGCCGAGTTCTTCGACTCGATGCGTCGAGGGTAGGGTTCGCGTACGGAGACGCCGGCGGCGCGTTTGTCCCGGGTTTCGAATCCGTGGGCGCGCCGGTCTTGAAAATGGCCCCACGGGACCCCATTTGCGCGGTGTGGTGGCATGTTGCATTGCAACGCAAAAAGCCCCATAATCTTGCGGTTTACGTCACGCGGCCAGAAAGACCCCCGACAACGGGACAGTGCCGTCGAATTCTCCGGCGTCGCCAAGTGCGCGCCGGTCAGTGAGGTCCCCAATGAAAGCAAACGTGCATCCGCAATACAGCGAAATACAGGTCACGTGCAGCTGCGGCAACACGTTTGCCACGCGCTCGACCGTCAACAAGCCGCTTCACGTCGAGGTTTGCTCGGCATGCCATCCGTTCTATACGGGCAAGCAGAAGATCGTCGACACCGCAGGCCGCGTCGAAAAGTTCCGCCAACGCTACGCGTCCAAGACCACTGCGCCTTCGGCGTGACGGGCGGTTACACCACGTTTGCCTAAAGGCAGCTTCGGCTGCCTTTTTCATTGCGGCCTCACGACGGCGATATCGATGCCCATTGCCGAAACCCTCGCCGACTCGCGCAATCCTCCGCGCCTTTCGCCGTCGATGCCCTATCGCACACTCAAGCAAAGCGGCCTGGTGCTGCTTTGCGTGGCGTGGATCGGGATGGGCCTCTTCGGCCACGATCCCTGGAAGCCCGACGACGCCACCAGCTTCGGCATCACGCTCGAGATGCTCAAGCACGGCGACTGGATCGTCCCGCATCTCGCCGGCGTCGCCCTTCCCGACCGGCCGCCGCTCTTCTACGCCATGTCGGCCGCGACGGCGGCGATGTTCGGGAGCGTCCTGCCATTGCACGATGCGGCACGCATCGCAATTGCTGTCTGCCTGGCTCTGACACTGTGGCTGCTCGCGGCGACCGGACGCGAGCTCTATGGGCGAGACTTTCGCTGGTTGCCGGTGCTGATCTTCATCGGCTGCGTGGGTCTCTGGGACCGTCGCATCAGCTCTCGCCCGACCTTGGCGCGCTAACCGCTTTCGCGCTGGCGCTCTACGGCCTTGCGCTCGCGCCACGGCGCGAGCTCCTCGGCGGAGCGTTTCTCGGAGCTGCAATCGGCATCGCGTTCCTGTGCAAGGGCACATCCTCGGCGACGCTGATCGCCCTGACCGCAGTGCTTCTCGCGGCCATGCCGCCGTGGCGAACGCGGCGCTACGTTTTGACGCTCGCCATCGCATTCCTGGTCGCAGCCCCGATGATCCTCGCATGGCCGCTGGCTCTGTACCAACGCGACCCGGGTCTGTTCGCACAGTGGCAGGAAACCCAGGACCTCGCCCGCTATTTCGGGACGACCTGGGATTCGGCGCCACCCGAGCCGTCCTACTACCTCAAGAACCTTCCGTGGATCGCCTGGCCGGCACTTCCGCTGGCAGTGTGGACGCTGCGGGTTCGCGCGACTGGCTATGGCGGAGGACTCGCGGGCGCCGGCGTGGCGCTGCCACTGACCATGATGGTCGTGATCCTCTGCGGGATTTCACTCGCATCGGATCCGCGCGCGACGCTCGCAATGCCATTGCTGCTGCCCATGTCGCTTCTCGCGGCAGCCGAAATCGATACGCTGAAGCGTGGATACTCAGGTGCACTCGACTGGTTCGGCATCCTCACCTTCGGGCTCCTTGGGCTTTTGCTCTGGGGCCTCTGGCTTGAGTCCTCGCTTCACGGATTGCCCGAGAGCTTCGCGCGCGTTTTCAGGGATATCCAGCCCGGCTACCGGATTCCGTGGCAATGGGTTCCCGTGGTGTTGTCCGCGGTGCTCACGTTGCTGTGGCTGGCTCTGGTCAGGCCGGCGCGCCGCTCGAATCGCCGCGCGATGCTCAATTGGGCAGCCGGGATGACACTGGTGTGGGGCATGTACATGACCATCTGGCTGCCTTACCTCGACTCGAGGCGAAGCTATCGCGCGGTCATGGCAGCGCTCGCCACCCATCTTCCGGCGGGAACGTGCGTGGCCGGCCACAATCTCGGCGAGCCGCAGCGCGCGTTGTTGGAGTATTTTCTGGACGTGGTGACCGTGCGCGACGACTCGCAGGCGTCGGACCGTTGTGACGTGCTGCTGGTGCAGGCGGCCCGCGATGAATCGGATGAGCCGCCCGATTCGTCGTGGGAAAAAGTCTGGGACGGACACCGCCGCGGCGACGATACCGAACGCTTCGTGCTGTTCCGCCGGCCTGCTGCCGTTCCGTCGCGATGAAGTTTATCGACGAAGCGAACATCGAGGTGATTGCCGGCGACGGCGGCACCGGGTCGATCTCTTTTCGTCGCGAGAAATACGTTCCCCGCGGCGGGCCAGATGGAGGCGACGGCGGCCGCGGCGGAAGCATCTGGGCGATTGCGGATCGCAACATCAACACCCTCATCGACTATCGCTACGCTCGAATTCATCGCGCCAAGTCAGGCGAGCGCGGCCGCGGCGCCGATCAGTACGGCCGCGGAGCCGAGGACGTCGTCCTGCGCATGCCGGTCGGTACTGTGATCACGGTCGCGGATACCGGCGAGTTCGTCGCCGATCTCGCGGCAGATGGCCAGAGGGCGCTGCTCGCCCAAGGCGGCAAGGGCGGCCTGGGGAACCTGCATTTCAAGTCGAGCACCAATCGCGCGCCGCGCCAATCGACGCCGGGCGAAGATGGCGTGCAGCGCATGCTGCACCTCGAGCTCAAGGTGCTCGCGGACGTCGGACTCCTCGGCATGCCCAACGCCGGCAAGTCGACGCTGATTCGCGCGATTTCCGCCGCCAGGCCCAAGGTGGCCGACTACCCGTTCACGACACTGGCGCCGAATCTCGGTGTCGTTCGCGTCGATGAGAACCGCAGCTTCGTCGTCGCCGACATTCCCGGCCTGATCGACGGCGCTGCCGACGGCGCCGGGCTCGGTCACCAGTTCCTGCGCCATCTTCAGCGCACGCGCCTTTTGCTGCACATCGTTGACATCGCGCCGCTCGACGGCACCAGCGATCCGGTCGCGGATGCGCGCGCCATCGTCAAGGAGCTCAAGCGGTACGACCAGGCGCTTTTTGACAAACCGAGATGGTTGGTACTGAACAAGCTCGATCTGGTCGATGCAGACGATCGCGAGGAGCGCGTCCGTGCGTTCGTCGAGTCGTATCGTTGGAGCGGTCCCGTGTTCGCGGTCGCCGCGATCGACGGCGAAGGGTGCCGGGAGATGGTCTACGCGATCCAGGGCTGGCTGGAAAAGCATCCGGCGCAGGCTGCGTCCGAACCCTCCGAGTGAAGCGATGAGCAATCCCTCCGCGACTTCGGGCGGCTCGGTCGCATCTGGCGCGCGCCGGCTCGTGATCAAGGTCGGATCGAGCCTGGTCACCAACGAAGGCCGCGGTATCGACCACGCTGCCGTGGCACGATGGGCGGAGCAAATCGCGGCGTTGAGCAAATCGGGGCGTCAGGTCGTGCTGGTCTCGTCCGGCGCGATCGTCGAGGGCATGCAGCGTCTCGGCTGGTCGTCGCGCCCGTCGGCCATACACGAGCTGCAGGCCGCGGCCGCGGTCGGACAGATGGGCCTCGTTCAAGCCTACGAGACCGCGTTTTCGCGTTTCGGGCTGCATACCGCGCAAATCCTGCTCACCCACGAAGACCTCGCCGATCGGCGCCGCTATCTCAACGCGCGCTCGACGCTCGTTACCCTGCTCGGGACTGTCGGTGATACCGATCATCAACGAAAACGATACGGTGACCACCGACGAAATCAAGGTGGGCGACAACGATACTCTCGGTGCGCTCGTCACCAATCTGATCGACGCCGACGTCCTCGTGCTGCTCACGGACCAGCAAGGGCTCTACAGCGGCGATCCTCGAAAGGACGCCGGCGGCGGTGCTCCTGCGCCGGGAACGAGCAGGCGATCCCGCGCTGGAGACGATCGCCGGCGGCGCCGGCTCGCAGCACGGGCGCGGCGGCATGCTCACCAAGGTCCTTGCGGCAAAGCGCGCGGCGCGAAGCGGCGCCTCGACCGTGATCGCGGACGGCCGTGAGCCGGACGTGCTGACCCGCCTCGCCGCCGGTGAATCCATCGGCACCGAGCTCGTCGCCGAAACGATGACGCTCGCGGCGCGCAAGCAGTGGCTGGCCGATCACGTCCGCGTCGAGGGACGGCTGACACTCGATCACGGGGCGGTGCGTGCCCTGACGCTCGAAGGCAAAAGCTTGTTGCCGATCGGCGTCTCGGCGTGCGCGGGCCGGTTCGAGCGCGGCGAGATCGTCGGTTGCTTCGACGAGCGTGGGCGCGAGATAGCCCGCGGCCTGATCAACTACAGCATGTCGGAGACGCTGCGGATCCTCGGAAAGCCCTCATCCGAAATTGAATCGACGCTCGGCTACGTCGACGAGCGCGAGTTGATCCATCGCGACAACCTGGTCCTGATCTAGCGCTTGGGAGCGCGTGCGGTTGGTCGGAACCGACAGCCGGCTGCGCTCGTCGATCGGATCGCGAGGCATAGTATGATGAACGCAACGGAGATGTGCAGATGAAGATGTGCTGGAAATTCCTCGGCGGTTTCGCAATGCTCATCGGTGCCACGCCGCTCGCCTTCGCGGCCTCGCCGATGCGCCCCGGACTGTGGGAAGTGCTGGTGCAAACGGATCTGGGGACCGTGGCGACGCCGCCGTCGCGGATGTGCCTGTCGCAACAGCAAATCGACGACAGCTCCAAGAATCTGCCGAAGCCATACGCGAACTGCGGCGTCGTGGCACCGAAGACCGGTAACAACAGCACGTCCTACGATCTTGTCTGTCCCGCCCCCAACGCGATGCGTGGCCATGCCGACATCAAGTACACGGCGAATGCGTACGAGGGCACGGTGCTGATGACGATGAAGGTCGAGCCTGGCAAGCCCGAGCGCACGGTCAAATTCTCGTTCGCCGGCAGCCGCGTCGGGGATTGCGCGACGAAATAGCCGGCTGCTATGCCGCGAGCGGCGGCAGCGACCCTAATTCCTCGGATTCGAAACCAGCGCGTTCGCAGCCAGGCGCCCGGCGTTATAGCCTTGCCCGGCGGATTCGTGTACGGAGACGGAACGACGGCGTGCGCCCATCCGTACAGGCGCTCGCGCCGTGTTTGCGGACGGTGGTGGAGATAGCGCTCGAGCTCAGTCAGGCCGCGACGGTAGACGTCGCGCTTGAAGTCGATAACGTTCTCGAGCGGGATCCAGTAGTCATGCCAGCGCCAGGCGTCGAACTCCGGATGGTCCGTCGCCCGGAGCGAGACGTCGGTGTCCCGGCCCGTCAACCTCAGCAGATACCAGATCTGCTTCTGGCCGCGGTAGCTGCCTCGCCACTCGCGTTTGATCCAGTGCTGCGGCACCTCGTAGCGCAGCCAATCCCGGGTACGTCCCAGTATCTTGACGTGCGATGGATCCAGTCCGACTTCTTCCTTCAACTCCCGGTACATCGCCTCCTCGGGCGCCTCGCCGGCGTTGATGCCGCCTTGAGGAAACTGCCACGAGTGCTCACGGATCCGCTTACCCCAGAAAACCCGATCCTTCGAGTTGGCAACGACAATGGCGACGTTCGGGCGATAACCGTCACGGTCCAGCATCGCGACACCTGTAGTTCTGCGCGTTGGCTCAATTCTTGCACAGATCGCGACGCTTGCAAAGGAGCGCGGGACAGCTGCGCGCTTGCATCCGGAGCGACGCGAAGGGCGCCGCCGAAACGCGGGACGGCCCTACTCGAGCCGCCGGGAATGGAGGACGCCGAGTGGCTCTCCGTCGTTCATCTGCATGCGGCCGAGGAGTTGCTCCCTCTCTCCCCGGATGCGCATGGTCTGATCGTTGATGACCCGGCCCCAGGCTTCCCGGAATGCGCCCGTCAGGCGAAGCAGTTGGCCTCGGGCGCGCAATCGATGAGTCGCTCTGTTGCTCACGGGCACGCGGCCGAGCCGGACTTATAGCCTGCCTGTCAGCAAGAGGATGATGAGGATGATGACGACGACACCGGCGATGCCGCTCGGCCCGTATCCCCAGCCGCTGCTGTAACCCCACGTGGGCAGCGCGCCGACGAGCGCGAGGATCAGGATGATGAGGAGAATGGTTCCGATGGACATTGTTATGGCTCCTTGTTGTGATGAACCATTCGCAAGGCCCGTATTCGCGGCGCTGCGATTAGGTCTGAATGCCGGAGCTGCTTCCGGCACGCTTTAGCCAGCGCCCGCAACCTGTGCAATCGGCGTGCCATCGTCGACCCGATACGAACTCCACCCGCTGAACACCGTCGGATCCGAGTGAATCGTGGCCGGTACGATCACGCGTTCCGCGCAGATCCGGTCGTCGGCATGCAACTGTGGTTTGGTCGTGCGGTCCAACGCTGCGGAAGAACATGCCGGTAAGCCTTACCGCCGTGCGGCAATTCTTGCCGACCTTGTCTGGTCTCCGATCTTGTCCAACTCCTGTTCATCGCTCTTGCCCATCCGCAGCCACCGTTGGCCGACACTCACCTCCGTCGTCCAGCCCATGCGTACCGGGACCACGTCGGCGATGCAAGTGCGCAACAGTACGGCGTCTTCGGCGGCCAGAGAGACGGCGGCGACGGACGAGCGTTCAGTCGCATTTCGTTGTGACCGACGCGCAGATCGGAGGGTGCCGTGACCCTTCTTGAGAACTCAGACAGATCAGCAGGTTCGCTCCCGACGGACCTCACCCGCGAGCGACTCGACTCGCGGCATAGAGGCGCGGCGCCTTCGCGCATCGATGGCGAGGCGGCACGCGTTGACATCGGCGCCCACAAGCCGCAACAGCCGATCGAGGATCCGGACCCCGAGCCTGCAAACCCGGTGCCGGTCAAGGAGCCGGACACGCCTGAATCGGGGCCTCCGCCGGGCAAGCCGAAATCCTGATTTGTCGCTGGTACGCTCCGTGCTCAGCTAGGATGCGTCGCCGCCGAATGGCGCAAGAATTTGGGAGAATTCGATGGACAAGGGGACGAATCCGAGTAGAAGCAATCTGCGGCGAATGTCGCTGCTGGCGCTGCTGATCATGACGGTCGCACTGCCCGCGACCTCGATGAACAGCCCTTCGATGAACCGTGGAGCAGCCGCCGACCCGCCAGCCCCGAGCTCGGCGCAGCGCGCATTGATCGAAGCACACGACACCACCGGAGTCGGCTGGTGGTCCTCGCCGGCCATGGACATTGCGCCAGGACCAGACGCGGCGCAGCCAGCTGCATCGCCGGACCCGCTGATGCCGGCTCCCGGCAACGCCTACCCGCAGCTCACGCCGGGCGTCGAAAGCCGCTAGCTAGAGGAGCGGCTTTTGCCGGTCGACGCTGGCGTCGACGACCGCCAGCGCGCTCATGTTGACGATGCGCCGCACCGTCGCCGACGCGGTGAGTATGTGCACGGGCTTGGCGACGCCGAGCAGGATGGGTCCGAGCGTGAGCCCGCTGCCGGCCGCGACCTTGAGCAGATTGAACGAGATGTTCGCCGCGTCGAGCGTCGGCATGATCAGCAGGTTGGCGTCGCCCTTGAGGCGCGAGTTCGGAAACACCGCGCGCCTCACTTCCGCCGACAAGGCCGCGTCACCCTGCATTTCGCCCTCGACCTCGAGCTCGGGCTCCTGGGCGCTGATGAGCGCCAGCGCGTGCTGCATTTTCCGCGCTTGCGGATCGTGGCTCGTCCCGAAACTCGAATGCGACACCAGCGCGACCTTGGGCACGATGCCGAATCTGCGCACCTCTTCCGCGGCCAGTCGCGCGATTTCGGCGATCTGCTCCGCTGTCGGATCACGATTGACGTAGGTGTCGGCGATGAACACGGTGCGATCCGGAAGCAGTACCGCATTCATGGCGGCCCAGGTCTTCACGCCGGAGCGCAGACCGATGACCTGATCGACATAGTTCCGGTGCGAGTCGTGGGTGCCGAACGTGCCGCACAACATTCCGTCGGCGTCACCCATGTGGATCATCATCGCGCCGATCAGAGTCAGGCGCCGGCGCATCTCGATCTTGGCGAACTGCTGAGACACTCCACGACGCTCCGTTAGCCGGTAGTACTCCGTCCAGTAGTCGCGATATCGTGGATCGGACTCGGGATTGATGATCTCGAGATCGACACCGGGCTTCAGGCGCAGGCCGAACTGTGCCAAGCGACGTTCGACGACCGAGGGACGTCCGACAAGGATCGGCTTGGCCAGTCCTTCATCCACTACGACCTGAACGGCGCGCAGAACGCGTTCTTCTTCTCCTTCGGCATACACGATCCGCTTCGGCGACTTCTTGGCCGCCTGGAAGATCGGCTTCATCAGCAGGCCGGAATGATAGACGTACTGCTGAAGGCGCTCGTGGTAGACGTCGAAGTCGGTGATGGGACGCGTTGCCACGCCGGAGTCCATCGCGGCCTTTGCGACCGCGGGTGCGATCATCACGATCAACCGTGGATCGAACGGTCTGGGAATCAGGTATTCGGGGCCGAATTTCAGGTCCTGGCTTCCGCCATACGCCGCGGCGACGATATCGGACTGTTCGGCCATCGCGAGGTCCGCGATCGCGCGCACCGCGGCGAGCTTCATCGCCTCGTTGATCGTGGTCGCTCCGACATCCAGTGCGCCGCGAAAGATGAATGGAAAGCAAAGGACGTTATTCACCTGGTTGGGAAAATCCGAGCGGCCGGTAGCGATCACCGCGTCGGGTCGCGCCGCTTTGGCGAGATCGGGCATGATCTCGGGCTCTGGGTTCGCGAGCGCGAGTATCAGGGGCTGCTTCGCCATCTGCTTGAGCATCTCGGGCTTCAGCACGCGACCGGCGGACAGGCCAAGAAAGATGTCGGCGCCGGCCACGATATCGCCGAGGGTCCGCGAGTCGGTTTTTTGCGCGTACCGCGCCTTGTTTTCGTCCATCTCCTCCTTGCGTCCCTGCCAGACGACACCGGCGATATCGGACACCCAGATGTTCTCCCGGCGGATGCCGAGGCCGACCAGCAGATCGAGACAGGCCAGCGCCGCGGCACCGGCGCCCGAGCATACGAGCTTCACGGCCGAGAGATTCTTGCCGACCACGCGCAGTCCGTTGACGACCGCCGCGCCAACGATGATCGCGGTGCCATGCTGATCGTCGTGGAACACGGGGATCTTCATCCGCTCGCGGCATTTTCGCTCGACGTAGAAACACTCCGGCGCCTTGATGTCCTCGAGATTGATGCCGCCGAACGTCGGCTCGAGCGCGCAGATGATGTCGACCAGCTTCTCCGGGTCGCGCTCGTCGATCTCGATGTCGAAACAGTCGATGCCGGCGAATTTCTTGAACAGCACCGATTTGCCTTCCATCACGGGCTTGCTGGCTAGAGGGCCGATCGCGCCCAATCCCAGCACGGCGGTGCCATTGGTGATGACGCCGATCAGGTTTCCGCGCGCGGTGAGATTGCGCGCTTCACCGGGGTCGCGGACGATTTCGTCGCAGGCCGCGGCGACACCCGGCGTGTACGCGAGCGCGAGATCGCGCTGGTTGGTGAGCTGCTTGGTCGGCAGCAGCGAGATCTTGCCCGGCGGAAACGCCCGGTGGTATTCAAGCGACGCTTCGCGAATATCCTTGTCCGCCATGGATTCTGGCCTTTCCTTGTCGGTCGGCTTGATTTCGGCGCTCAGTGCTCGACCGCATTGGTGTAGTCGAGAAACTTCTCCGGCGAGACGCGAAGCGCGGCGCCGGTCGGGCAAGCGCGCACGCACGCGGCGCCGCCGCTGACATCCTTGCACATGTCGCACTTGACCGCTTTCTTCACCATCGATTTGTCGTAGACCTTGGTTTCCATGCCGGGTTCGTCGCCCAGACCCCAGAGCAGCCACTGCCAGAGGCTGGGACGTTCCCGGCCCGGATCGAGTGGCGCCATCTGAATCACGCCGTACGGACAGTTGCGCTCGCAGTTGCCGCAGCCGATGCACGTGTCGCGAATGTAGACCTCTCCGTTGGGCGCGCGGTTGATCGCGTCGGGCGGGCAATCCTTCATGCAATGGGGATGCTCGCAATGCCGGCACGAAGTCGGCACGTGTATCTGCGCGTAGGTCGGACCCGCCTCGCGGTCGAGGCGCGACGTGCCCTCGTGCACGTCGGCGCAAGCCTTCTCGCAATTATTGCAGCGTATGCACAAGCTCTCGTCGATCAGCAGCACGTCGGTAGCCTCGCCGATGCCCTGCTTCATCAGGTAGGTCGTGATGTTGCCCGAGTCGGCTTGCCCCTCCATGGCCGCGTTGGCCTTCAGCCGCGACAGGAACTGGGCCTCCAGGTCCTCACGCAGCGCTGGGTGGCGCAAGATCACGCGCTTGAACGCCTCGCTCTCGAGCACGATGGCCTCGGTCGCGACAGCGGCTCGCGCAGTCGCCATCCGGGGCGCGTCCGTGAGGAGCCCCATTTCGCCGATGTAGTTGCCTGCGGCCACATAGGACAGAACGACCTCGTGGCCTCCGATTTTTCGCGAGACAGTGACGGAGCCGCGGCGAAGCAGGTATAGCCCGTCAGCGGCCGTCCCTTCCTCGAACAAGGTCGCGCCCGAGGCAAAGGTCTTCAAGTCAGCGCTTGCCACGAGCGCATCGAAGTCTTCCTCGGCCAGGTCCTGCGACAGGTATGCCCGGATCGCCCGCCGCAGGAAAACAGCGTCGATGCCCTTGCGCACCGAATCGACCGAGGCGATCAGCTTGAGGATCGATCGCCGCGGTGTCTCGATCAGGACGCATCCTTCTCCGGCCCTGACCGTTGCCGCGCGCCGCCGCCCCGAAATCAAGCCGAGCTCGCCGAAAAACATTCCGGCGCCGAGGCGGATCCATTTACTCTTCTCGCCTTCGTCGCTGATCTCGACGAACACCTCGCCTTCGACGACGGTGAAAAAGGTATTCGTGTAGTCATTGCGCCGGAAAAGCACTTGCTCCGGCGCGGGAGTACGAATATCGCTGTCGAGAAGAAATTCCCGCAGCTGCAAGCGTCGTGATCCCCGCGAGCAGCGGCACGTTGCGCTGGATGACGGCGAGCGCCTCCGCGACGCTGGTGGCAGCAGCCCAGTTCGCGAACTTCGATTTCAGCAGGGGCTCATCGGCCGGCTCGATATAGTTGCCGAGAATCGACTCGACCACTTCGTAACCCTGATTCATAGCCTGCTTGATCAGCGGATAGCCCCCGAGCGCGCCGACAATGTAGAGCCCCTTGACATTGGACTCGTAGGTCTCTGACAGCTGCGGAACCGCGGCGGGATCCTTGTTCGGGAAATTGACGCCGAATCCCTCGACGAGCTTGCGCGGCGGAATGGCGCCCAGCCGCGCGATGACGCGATGACAACCGATGTGCTCCAGGCCGTTCGGCGTCTTGGCATCGAATCGCGCGGGGCAGCCGTTGGTTTCGACCATCTCGACGTTGGCAACCGAAGTCCCGTAGCGGCACTCGATCTTGCCATCCTTGATCGCGGCGAGCACGAGAGACAGGTTGCCTTCCTTGCAACGCGCGAATTCGTCGTTGCGGTTGATGAGGATGACCCTGTTCTGCGCGGCGAGCGCAATCGCGTTTTCGATCGCGGCGTCTCCCGCGCCGACCACGACGATGGTCTCGTCTTCGTATTCCTTCGGATCGTCGAGCTGGTACTGAACGATCGGAAGATCCTCGCCGGGAGCGCCAAGCTTGCGCAGGTTGCCCTGGAGCCCGATGGCCAGCACGACGGCCTCCGCATTCACCGTCCCACCGCCGGCCAGCGTCAGAGCGAATGCACCCCGTTCGCCGGCGATACCCGTGACCGCGGCGCCGTGCCGAATATTGACGGCATACTTCGAGAGCTCTTCGTTCCACTTGCCCAGAATCGTCTCGCGGGTGCCGGCGGCGAACGACATCGGGCTGCGCAAGGGCAGCACGCTCGGCTCGGCCATGACGTACTTGCCCTTTTGATACTTGTAGATCGTGTCGGCGGGGTGCTGTTCCGCTTCGAGCAGGACATGCGACACACCCAGTTCGGCGGCGTGTGCCGCGGCCGACAATCCGGACGGTCCGGAGCCGATGATCGCGATCTTGAACATGGGGGCTTTAAGCGTCTTGTTGCGCGCGAGGCGATTTATTGTACGCCGGCACGGGATCAGCGGCTAAGAGCCGAGTCGCTTACGCGACGCGGCGAGGAGCCCATCGCGCACCTCTCGTTGCGAGGTTCCTAGAGGCCCGCCGTGCCTCGGAAATCACGCAGCGCGGTCTCGAACTGGCCCGGACTGTAGTGCTCGTCGTTGGCCACGGCTGCCTGCAAGGTCGCCAGCCCGCCGTTGATGTCGCGAGCGGACTTGAGTATGCCCTTCTGGTACATGAAGTTGGTGACGCTGCCGATCGCCATCGTCGCCTGCTCCGCGCCCGCATAGTCGCGGAACTGGCCGCTCAGTCCTTCGTCAACCAGCGCCGCGAGTACGCCGCGCATGTCGGCCGGCGTAAAGGTTCTCTGATCGAGCTCCGAAGTGAGCTGGGCAACGTCGGCCTTGAGCGCACGCGCGGTTCCGACCGCGTCTCCGCCACCGGTGACGGTCTGCTGCAGCTGATTCATTCGCGAAGTGATGCGGTTGCCAAGCTCGGGATCGACCACGCGCGCAATGGCGCGCACCATCAGCATCGACGAATCATTGAGCCGCACCACGCCAGGCCCGAGGCCGGGAACGCGGGGAGCCCAGCGCTTATCGCTCATCGGATGGTGGCAGGCATGACAATCGAACAGCACGAGCTCGGGAAAGAGCCCGTCGTGCCCGCGCTTCGGATCGGTGAGCAGGTCCATCATCTCCGAAACCGCGAGCGTCTGCCCGATTGCCCAGACCTTGACGCCGTCCCACATGCGCTTGCGCTTCTCCCAGTCCGCAGTCGATCTTGAAGTGCGCCGGCTCGACGGCGGTGAATGTCTCGAGCTCGAACGCCAGCCGCGGATGGCCGGCGCCCATGATGCGATGGGTCACGAAGCGATCGGCGTTGCCGAAGTGGCACGACAGGCAAAGCCTCGCTCGCTCGGAGGGATCGTCGGTCGGGAACAGCCCGGCCTCGAGATTGCCCGCATGCTTAGCGCCATCCTGGACGTGCTTGGGCAGCCAGCGCTCCGACGGCCCGTGACAGGCCTCGCACGACACTCCGTCGTCGAACTTGAAACGCTCGCCGCGCTGCACCTTGGCGACGTTGTGTGCGTGGCAGTCGAGACAGATCTTAGCCTCGCGAGGCGGCGCCGAGACCGAGATTGCGTGCGATGCGCAGCCGATTGCTCGTTGAAAAGAACCTTGTAGGCGCGCGCGTGCTTGTCGACCCGCGACCAGGTCACGTATTCGTTCTGCAGAACGTTGCTGAATCCTTGAACGGCTGGACCGAGCCGTGACAGAGGCTGTTGGCGCAGTTGACCACGCCCAGGCTCTTGTCGGTGACCTGGTAGGGCAGCGGCGGATGCGAGGCGCGCGCCGTCGGCGCCGGGGCAGCCGGAGCAGGCTGCGTTGAGGGTTGCATTGCGGGCTGCGCCGCGGCCATACCCGCGACGGCGGCCATCGCCGCCATCAGCGCCAGCCGCACGATCAAGCCTGGATGCTCGCCGCATCGGAGTCCACCGCTGCGCGCGAACGCGATCGCTGTCTTTTCCATGGTGTTCCTCACGGCTTGTTCGGCGGCGGGGCAGCGCTGGCGTTGCCCGCGACCGTCCTCGCGGGCAGAAAATCCTGGGTGCGAACGTCGTCGCTCACGGTCCAGACGCTGCCGTCGGGCCGCTGATAGAACCTCTTCATCTCGTCCCACGTGAACGGCCGCGAGCCGATGCGGCCGAACACGGCGATCTGGCCGCCGGTCTCGTCGACGGCGCGGTCGCGATCGAGGCCCTTGGACAAGCGCGAGCGCCGGGCTCGCGGTGTCGCGCCACGCGATCAGCTTCGGCCTGGGTTCGGGCGAGAAGCCGTAGAACTTGGGCTGGCTGTCCGGCGAAGTGAGCTGGAGCACCTTCAGTCCGTTCGCGCCGTCGGCGACATAGGCGAACAGCGACGCATTGGTCGAGCCGACGACGACGTCGCGCGCGTCGTTGAGCTTGCCGTCCGCGGTGAACTTCGTGTAGCAGCTTCGGCTTCTCCGGGCGCTCGACGTCGACGATCGCGAGCCCCTCCGCGCCGGCCGCGACATAGGCGTAGGTGCGCGCGACGTAGATGCGGTGCGCGTCGGCGAGCGGCACGCGCGCGCGCCGACCTGGCGCGGCCTTGGCCGGATCGGTGACGTCGATCGTCGTCAGCCCTTCGTCGTCGAGCGCGAACAGATAGCGGAACTGCAGCGCCGCCGCGCGCGCGCCCTTCAGCGGCACGACCGCGGCGAGCTTCGGCTGCAGCGGGTCGTCCAGGTCGACGATCACCAGTCCCGCGTCGGCCGAGACGTAGGCGAAGTGTCCGCCGAGCACGACGTGACGCGCGCCGTTCAGGATGCCGTTCTCGTTCCAGGTGAGCGCGCGCGTGAGGAAGTTGTTCTGCGGGTCGCGGTCGGCGAGCGTGTTGACGTTGACCAGGATCAGGCCCTTCGACGGAGTCGGTGATCGCGGCATAGCTGTAGATCGGATGGAACGGCTGCTCCTGGTTGGTGACCCGCATCAGCTCGCCTTCGTTGCGCAGCGGATTGATCGACTGGTTGGTCGGCAGCGCGACGCAGGTCGCGTTCGTCGAGGCGATGTGCGTGTCCTGGCCCCAGCGGCGAGAACGGCGCGGTGATGATCTTCTGCGAGAAGCCCTTGTTGGCGATGCTGGCGACGTCGTAGACGCGCATGCCGGCGCGCCCTTCGGCAACGTACAGGTATTCGCCGCGCAGCTGCAGGCAGCGCGCCGCATCCTTGGTGCCGTGCGTCTGGATGCGACGGCAGCCGCAGGTCGCGCTCCTGATGCTGCGCGAACCAGTCGGGATAGGCGTAGTGGTGCAGGTAGCTGCCGATCACGGCCTGCGGCTCGTCCCATTCGGTGACCTGCACCGCGGCGATCTGCTTCTCCTCGCCGACCCAGGCGTTGTAGCCGACGAAGTTGACGAAGTTCGTCCCCTGCAGCAGCAGCTGCGCCATGATCGCGTTGTTGTCGTTCTGCTGCGAAGGTGGCAGTCGCTGCAGGTCTTGGTCTCGGTCTTGCGCTCGGTGTGCGGATAGTGCGGCGCGAACGCCTGCGACGAGAAGCCGGACGCGGAGATCGGCGGCTGCTGGATGTAGATGCGCTCGCGATTGATGTTGGTCGACGAAAGCACCAGCGCCGAGCTCGAGCGCACGGGCGCGATCTTGCCACCCTTGACCGGACCGTGGTGGCCGAGCTGGAACATGTCGTCGCGCGCGACCTGCGGGTTGTAGGTCGCGAAGTTGCGCGTCTCGCCGCCTTCGTAGTGATGGCGCTCGGTCTTCCCGTTGGCCTGGATCGGCAGGTGGCAGCCGGCGCAGGTCGTCGTCCACGACAGGTGGCAGGTGTAGCAGGTCATCTTGTCGTCGCCGTGCGCGTATTTGGCCGGGTCGACGCCGGGCCCCCACTGCATCGAGTCGCCGCTCGGCATGAGCTTGGCGCGCGCCGCCTTGGCGTTGTAGTTGGGGCTGCGCGGGATTGACCGTGTCCTTGACGAGCTTGACTTCCCATTCCTTGTCCGGGTCCAGCGCGGAGCGCTGGTAGAGCTTGCCCTCGCGCCATTCGAAGCGCTTGCGGCCGTCCTGGGTGCGCAGCAGCGACATGTCGGTGCCGGCAGGCTGCGACGCCGGGCCCGCTGGTGAACAGCGTCGGATAGCTTGGTCGCCGTGCCGTGGCAGTCGGCGCAATCGATCTCGATCGCCGCCGCGACCTCGCCGTAGATGTGGCCGTTGCCGTGCGCGTCCTGCGCGAAGTGGCAGTCGACGCACTGGAAGCCCAGGTCCACGTGGATCGACGTGAGGTGCACCGCCTTCTTGAACTTGTCGGGATCGTCGTCGGCGACCGCCTTGCCGTCCTTGTCGAGCAGCGTCCCGTGCGGTCGCGCTTGAACACCGCGCGGAAGTTCCAGCCGTGGCCGTGGTAGTCGGCGAACTGCGTGTCCTTGAGCTTGCGGATTGAGCGAGCTCACTTCCTTGCAGGAACTCCGGGTCGCCCCATTTGCCGCGGATCGCCGCTTCTTCGGGGTTGCGATCGAGGATCTTGCGGATCTCGGCGCCGGTCGGATAGCGCTGCTTTTCCGGCCACATGAACGGCGCGTCGGACTCGTAGTCCCACATGATGTAGCCGTAGTAGCTGTTCACGAACACGTTCGGCTGGTGCATGTGGCAGACCATGCATTGCGACGACGGAATCGCGCGCGTGAATGCGTGACGTGAGCGGATGGCCCGACTCGTCGTGCGGAATCGTCGGGTCGACGGTCTGCGATTTGCCCGTGTTGCCGAAGGCCGCGTAACGGTCCCGAATGCGCAGGGTCGCGATCGTTGGCGTAGACCACGTGGCATCCCGAGCAGCCCGACGAGCGATAGTCGCCGGGCTGGTCGTTGGTGCCCAGGAACCACATGTGCGGATCGTTGAGCCGCGTCTTGGTGATGTTGATCACCGGCACCGCGATGCGCAGTCCCGTGCCGGGGCCGCGATTGGACTGCCGGATGTCGGGCCGGCCGGGCTCGTCGAGCTTCTGGATCGCACCGCTGATTGTTCGGCAGTCCGATTTCAGGAAACTGGCTCTGGATCATGCGGCCGCCGCGCTCGAACACGCGGAAGATGTCCGCGACCGGAACGGTCTCCCACGCCGGCAGCGGGAACAGCTTGCGCCAGGATGCCCTTCTCGGTCATGAACGGCGTCGGCGGCACGGGATTGACCATCGTCGCCGGCTCGCCCTTCGCCGTGTACGCCTCGCCGAGCAGGTAGCGCTTGTACGGCAGGATGCCGTTGTTGTACGAGGCGCCGCCCCAGAGCATCGCGGACGTCGCCATCAGGCTGCGCTCGGTCGCCTGGATGATGGCCAGGTGGCACGCGCCGCAGGCTTCGCGCGCGACGCGGTAGTCGCCCGGATTGACGAAGCGAACGAACTCGGGCGCCTCGCGGTTGAGCAGCGTGTAGCTGCGCTCGGGGTTGGCGCTCGACGGAAAGTTCCACGCCTTGGGAAAGCGCGGCAGCACGTGCGCCTGTCGATCGCCGCGCGATAGCCCGCGTCCTTCGCCGTCGCGCCTTGTGGCACGACCACATTCGCGTCGCCGCCGTGACAGTCGGTGCAGCCGAGGATCACGCCGGTGTTGACGTGCATGGTGGTGTGGTCGGTCGCGGTGTGGCAGCTGACGCAGCCCATGCGATTTGGCCTGCGCATCCTGCGCGGTCTGCCGCTCCGGCGCGGGCGCGGTCACGGCATAGGTTCGCGCCACGGCGCGCTCGCTGTCCAGCGCCGCGGCTCCCGGCGCGGCAATCGCGAGGAACACCCCCATCATCGCGAGCATCGAGTGCATCGGCATGTCGTTGCGTGCGTTCATGGGCATTGGAACCGGCACGGTCAGTACGTTAACAGAACGTTGAACAGGATCGAGTATTGCGTCTTGCCGCCGCTGCCGACGTCGTAGAGCTGCTTCAGTCCCTCGCCGGGAAACAGCACCGCGGCCGAGGCATTGAGCACGATGTTCTGCGTGAACAGCGGCCGGTACTGCACCGCGGCCGAAATGTCGGTGCCGAGGCTGCGATCGATGTTGCCCTGGTTGCGAAGCGCCGAGAGCACTGCGGTGTCGGCGAACCAGAGCTGATTGATGTTGCCGATGGCGCGCCAGCGCGGCGATATGTCGAAGTCGGCGCCGAGTCCGATGAGCGCCACACCCGGGTTGGTGAAATTCGACTGGCCCTGGTCCTTCGACGAGCGCAGGTCAGCCAGGACGCCGTTGCGTCCCGAGAGGGCGACGCCGCCGCCACCGATCAGCGGCACCGCCTGGCGGATCCAGAAGCTCGTGTCGGCACCGGCGATCTGCGGATTCTCGAGAATCGCGTCGAAGCCGTTTTCCTTGCCGTCGTAGGGATTGCGTGTCGCCGCTCGCGAAGAGCCCCGTGGCGCGGACGCGGATCCAGTCGAAATCGCGCGACAGCTCTGCCACGGCGTAGAACGCGCTGATATCTCGCCGGCTGTTGCGAGAACTGATTGTGCTGGTCGTGGCCGATCGCGTAGTAGAGCGAAGCGGTCGTGTTCCACGCGGCCGAAATGGCCGTCGCCGCGAGGCCCGAAATAGGTGACGTTGTACTTGTGCGGCCGCGCGTCGCCGAAGATCGGCGGCCGGATCTGGAAGCCGTTGTTGTCGAGAAATGCGTCGGCGTTCTCCCGATTCGCGTTGTAGATCACCGTGCCCTGCGAGGTGAAGCCCGGCACGATGAAATCCTGGCGGTAGAGATTGGCGACGAAGATGTCATCCTTGCGCAGCGGCTTGCCGAGGTCGTTCAGGCCGCTGTTGGTGTCCTTCTCGATCCTGCGAAACCACGCCAGGTTGTACTGCCAGCGGTTGTTGTCGCGATTGCCGAAGAAGCGCACGCCCACCGGCTGGTCCTGGAACAGGAAGCCGCGGAAATCCGAGATGAACGGCTGGATGCCGACCCGGATGTCGTCGAAGTCGTAGCGTCCGACGCGATGTGATATTCGTAGTCGACGAAGCCTTCCTGGATCCCGACGAACTGGTCGTTGCGGCGCGTGCCCTGGCGCGGATCGATGTTGAGCGCGCGCACTTCCTCCACCTCGGGTCGCGTTGTAGTTGATGACCGGGACGAAGCGGAACTTCCAGCTCCGGCGGCTTGAAAGTCGTGTCGCCCTTGAGCAGCGAGAGGCTGACGATGAGATTCTCGGCGAACGTCGACTGCTTGCCGCGGCCGAACTGATCGTTCGACTGCGCATCCTCCGTGGATTGGGCGCCGATCGCCGTCGGCAGCTGGCGCGCCTCGAACAGCGTGTCGGAGATCAGCGTCGAGATTGAAGAACCAGTCGTCGCCGAACACCGGCCGGTCGCCCTTGATGGTGTTCGGGTTGTACGGGTCGAACCAGCGCTGGTTGACGATGCCCAGCTGGTCGATGAGCCGCCAGCGATCCGGCACCGGCACCGTTTCGCGCGGCAACACGGGCGAAGGAGGTGGCACCTGATTCGGGTCGATCGGAGGAATGATCGCCTCGAGCGGCTGGCCCATCGGTATCTGCAGCAGAATGCGGTCGTCGGGAAGCGCCTCGGCGGGTGTTGCGGGCGCGGCGGCCTGCGGCTGCGCGGCGATGGCTGCGGCGGCGCCGGATTCGCTGCCAGGCAGTCCACGCGCGATTCCGGGATTCGAGTCGACCGAAAAGTTCGGATTGGTCTTGCCGACGACGTAGCCGATCCACCCGCTGCGCCCGTCGGGAAGATGAACGTGGTACCAGTTGCCGCGGCGTCGGTCCGCCTCGAGGCGCGCGCCTTCCTGCAGCTCGACCAACACCGGCGCGCTCGGAGCAGGTTCAGCGTGCACGTTCACGGTCGGCGACAGAATCTGAATGCCGTAGCGCCCGTCGCGTGAAATCGCCGGCGGCGCAGGCTCGGCTCGTTTCGCTTGTGTCGCGGGCTGAGCGGGCGCAGGCGACGCCGCGGAAGGAGCGGTCGGCGGCGTCCCTTGGGCAAGCCCGGCGGATGAGGCGGCCAGCGCCAGAGCGCCGGCAACGACGAGGTTCAGGCCTCTACAGGCCCGTGCACACATCTTGCTCGGTGCTGTCGATGAACGGGGCCTGCGGGCAGTTCACGTAGCGCAGCCGCGTTCCCTTGCCTTGCGGCACGAGTTGATCCGCGCGCATCGCAGGCGGCGCGTTGCCGATGCCAGTGCCGAGCGCTGCGCCCGCATTGGCGAGCCCGAGAAACGCAATCAGGTCGCTCTGATCGGTCCCGTCGCCGGACGCCGCGACCGCGCCGACGAGCTTGTTGCCGCGATAGATCGGAAAGCCGCCGCCGAAAAGGTGATGCCGTTCGGGATCTGCTTGATCCCCGTGCAGTCGGAGCTGATCGTTCGTTGGATCGAGCAGCGGCCCGAGCACCTTGTTGATGACGAGATCGAGCTCGAGCCCGTTGGTGAAGATGCTCCAGTTCGAATCGGGCTTCGAGAGCGGCCCGTTGGCGGTGCCCTCGATGCCGTCCGGAAAGAACGGGGCCGAGATATTGCCGACCGAGCGCGACGAGAACGCGATGCCGTTGGAGAAAGCGGTCGGGTCGTTGAAGAACGCGCGCGCCGCCGTGACGTACGCGGCGATCGACGAAATCGACCCGTCCGGATAGATCGCCGGCGGCACGCGCCAGCAACGAGCCGCAGCGCCGGGGCTTGAAAAGAACAGCGCGGTGCGCGCCTTCTGCGGCACCGCGTCGATCGCGTCCACGAGCGCGTCGGGCTGGCGGACGATGCCGACAATCGCGCCATTGGTGTCGACCACGGCGATGGTCACCTGCGCCGTGGATCCGACGGGCTGTCGCACCTGCGCGCGCGTGTGGTTGGCGACCTGAAGCGCGCTCTTCAAGATCTGCGTGACCTCGGCGGCAGTCATCAGTCCGTCGGTCCCCGCGATGCGGCGGAAAGCGATTGTTGTCGTTGGCATCGACCACGACCCAGTCATTGAGACCCGCAAACGCCGGATTGGTATCGGGCGCGCACGCCGGACGCCGAAGTGCCGTACGCGGTGCCCGCCACGATCGTGTCGCCGCCGTAACCGGGCAGGTTGACAAGCGAGCCTACAGGAAGCGATCGCGGACGAATGTCGGCGCGAGCGCCGGATTGGACAGCAGCGCCTCGGAGTCGGTGTAGCGCAGCGTGCGCCCATCGACGGTGATGTGGTCGGCGCGAATGGCGGTCGGGGGCGGCGAAGCCGTAGGTTGCCGGCAACGGCGATGAGTTCGTCGGTGTCCGGAGAGTCGTAATCGATCACGTTGCGGTCGATCGAATAGAGTCCGTCGGCGAGCACCGCCGACCGCGCCGACGACTATGCCGTTCTTGTACAGCGGCAGGCCGCCCGGATCGGCGGCGAATCCGAGCGGCGAGCGATGCGGTCCGACCATCGTTCCGGCATCTGCTTCTGGCTGACATCCGAGCAGGTGAGCTGGCTGAACTGCACGCCGAAGAGCGGGCCCGCCGGCTGGCTCGAATTCGCCCGGATTGAAATGCTCCTGGATGATCTGCCCGGCGGTCCGGGTGCTGAACGCGTTGCCCGCGGACGAGAAGTAGGCGGCGGTAAGCGCTTTGGGAACGACCGCAGTATTCCGGCGGCAGGATCGATGACGTCCTTCGAGGCCGCCGACCGCCCCGTTGCCGCCGTTGATCGTGAACGTGGGTGCGGCGCCGTTCATCTTGAAGATGGCCGAGCACGTTGCCGACGCGATCGATGACGCCGATCGTCGCTTGGGCGTTGCTGCGCCTGCGCCTCGGCAGACGGCCTGCGCGATGATCTGCTTCACGTCGGCAGTCGTGAGCGCGTTGGGCGTGGGAACCTGCAGGCTGCCGTTGCTCGCGCCGCCGCCGCAGCCGCGAGCACGGGCAAAGCAGCGCGGCGAGAAGCGCCGTGGCTCCGCCGCGACCCTCGATCGCTCATTGAGCCTGCCGCGGAAGCGGCGACGTCGGCGCGAGCGCCGAAAGGCGGGTGACCCGCGAGATGGAAATCCGTGACACGCGACGCAGGTCGAGACGACCTTGTCGCGCGGCGGGCTCGTTGCCGGCGTGGCAATCGCCGGCAGTTGGCGATGTCGGGAATCGAGATGTCGTCGCTCGAGTGCGACTTCTCGACGTCGTGGCAGTCGGCGCATTTGTTGCCGTGCGGTGCTTGAGCATGGTCGAAGCGCGCCTTGGGCATCCACGTGGACGCAACGCGGACCGGCGCGACGCCCCAAGCGATCTCCCTGCCAGATCTCCCCTGAATCACGGCCTTGGTGACCTCGTGACAAACGATGCAAACGCGCGCTTCGAACAGGTCCGCTGAAACCTGCTCCGCCTTGGATTTTGCCCAGGCGAGCGCCGCTGCCGCTGTTCTTCGCTGATCACCCCGCCGGTAAGCCTCGGCAGGCCCCGCCGGATGTCGCCGATGTCGACGACATCGACGGGAATATTGTTCAAGGCGATGTTTGCATAGAACTCCTGCATGGTCAACATCGACGTCGTCCACCGAACCGTGCGGCACCTGGCGCGTCGTCACCGCGGGTTCGAATTCGAGCGTGTGGCACTCGATGCACGACGCTGTTCATCGACGATCGGCTCGAAGCCCTTGCCGCTCGCGTCGGGAACGTGGCAGCTGCGGCACTCGAGCGTCTTGCGTCCCTTGGGACCGCGAACGCTGGTCTTCAGATGCAGGTCGTGCGGAAACTTCAGATGCGAGCGCTCGACCAGGTGCGCCTTGTCGGTCTGCGAGACGCGCATCACGTCGTGCGATCCGGCGCCCTGCCAGAGCGTCAGCTTGAACGGCGGGTGGTTCGTCGGCGAAGTCGGTCGCATTGGCGAGCGTCGTGTCGCGCCTTGAAGTGCTTCAGATCGCCGTGGCAGGTCACGCACAAGTCCGGATCGCGCCGCACCAGCGCGACGGGCCCCTTGTGATCGGCGTGGCAATTCGCGCAGCGCGTTCCGCCGAAGAGCTTGCCCTGCAGCGCCACCGTTTGCACGTGGCCCGGCGTCTTGACGTGGCACTCGAGGCAAACGTGATCGCGGACGTGCACGAACGGCGTCTCGTGGCACGTTGCCGCAATCGCGGCCGAATGCCTGATGCGCCGCGGAGAGCGTGCCCGGATTCCACGACTGGTCAGGCGTGACCGGCAGCTTGGCGCGTCAGCTGGCGAAGCGGAGCAGCAGCGCGTTGATGGCCGGCGCGGCGAGGAAGACAGATCCCGAGAGCGATCGCCAGTATCCACGCCGGGCCGCGCTTCGACAGCACCGCTTTCCTCGAGCGACGTGCGCGACTTGGCCCTGATTTCGGCGAGGTCGTCGGGCAGCGGCCGCACCAGCTCGATCGCGAGCGCCAGATCGTAGCCCGGAGGCGGCGGCTCGACGGTCATATCGTAGGGACCGAGCGCGACGTGCACGCGCGGCGTCAGCCGCGCCTCGCGCTCCGCGCCGCCGTCGACCGCCAGCTCCGCTTCCGGCGCCTGGATGAAAATGCTGTCGCCCTGGCGATAGATCGCGGCGTGAAAAAGCGCGACGCGCGGATCGGGCAGATGGATCTCGCATTGCGTGCCGCGGCCGAGGCGGATCATCTCGCCTTCGACGATGCGCTCCGCGCGCACCGGCTGGCCCTTGCGGTTGCGCGTGACGCTGATGACCAGAATGCGCATCGGCCTACCAGTAGAAGAAGACCGAGACGATGTGGATGGTCAGCGTGACCAGCAGCGCGATCGACAGCGGCACGTGGACGTACAGCCAGATGTCGAGCCACGACTTGAGCTGGACGTCGCGCCGCGCCCGCGCGACGAGCTCCTGCTTCTTGAGCAGCAGCGTGTAGAGCTGGTGGTTGGTCTTCGCCTGCTCGCCGGCGAGCTTGCGGCCGATGATCTGCACGCCGTTCGACGCGGCGGCGGTCGGGCAATCCGGGTCGCGTCCCGCGCAGCTGCCGCCACCACGGGCCGCCGATGCGCGTGCCCTGCGCCGACGCGAGCACGAGCTCGATTGATGGTATCGGGCAGCGACAGCGCGAGCTGCCGCGTCTGGCGGTCGAGATCGGCGATGCTTGATGAGCAGCATCTGCAGCGTGTCGTCGCCGAGATTGTCGGTCATCACGCGCGGAAAGCGCAGATAGGCGTAGACGCCGTAGAACCCGCTGAAGATCACGATCAGCATCAGCACGTACGCGAGCGTGTGCACGTTCCAGCCGACCTTGAACGCCGCGTGCAGCGTGGCGATGACGATCAGCGCGGTGCCGAAGTAGCAGTGCGCCGAGAGCCAGCCCTGCACCATGCCGGCGTTCGACGCGTAGCGGCGCTTGCGCACGCCGAAATACAGGAGCATCAGGATCAGCAGCGCGCCGACGGTGCCCAGCGTGTAGCCGAGCCAGGTACCGCCGTAGCGGTCCGTTGGGCGGCCGGTCCCAGGCGTAGGCAGCGATCGGCGACGACGACGGCAGCCGTCGCGAGCTTGAGATAGCGGTAACGCGCGTAGGCCAGGATCGACTGGTGCGCCAACGAGAGCCTCCCCGGTCCACCGCGGTGGGCGCCGCGCGGCGACTCTGCGCAGCTCTGCTCCCACGCGCGCCTCCTGGCGCGAATCTGACGCTTGTCGCGCCCTCCGGCGCGTTCGGTCAACGCAGAGTGTATAGACCGGGCCGCGTTTTGTAACCCCCGCCGGAGGCGCTACGCGCACCGTCCGGCGACGCGGCGTCACGCCCGGCGGCGCGCCGGTATAATGCGCGCTCATTCGCGACGCGCTGCGCGCCGCGCGCTCCCGCGATCGCCCTTCCCGACGTCTCCTATGCTGCTTTTCTGGTCCATCGCCGCCCTGCTCGTCGCGCTGACGCTGGCGCGCTGCTGTGGCCGCTGTTGCGCGCGCGCAACGCCGCCGTCGCGCCCGGCGACCGACAGCCGCGGCGATCGCCGTGTACCGCGACCAGAAGCGCGCGCTCGACGCCGAGTGCGCCGCCGGAGTCGATCACGGCGTCGGAGCGCGACGCGGCGCTGGCCGAGCTCGCGCAGCGGGTCTCCGAGGACGTCTGGCCGCGCCGCCGCCCGCGACCGAAGCCGTGTCCGCGCCGAAAGCGCGCCTGGGCGCCGGCGATCGCGCTGCTGCTGCTGGTTCCCGCGGCGGCGTTCATCCTCTACCAGCGACTCGGCAACCCCGCGGCCGCGGTCGTCGCCACGGCCGCGGACGGCGGGCGACGCCACGAGATGTCCGAGCGGCAGATCGTGGCGATGGTCGACAGCCTCGCCCAGCGCCTCAAGCAGCATCCGGACGATGCCGACGGCTGGGTGCTGCTGGCGCGTTCCTACCAGGCGCTCGAGCGCTTCCCGGAGGCCGCCGACGCGTACGCGCACGCCGACGCGCTCATGCCGAACAATGCCGAGCCTGCTCGCCGACTACGCGGACGCGCTGGCGATGGCGCAGGGCCGCAGGCTCGCGGGCGCACCCGCCGCGCTCATCCAGCGCGCGCTCGCCATCGATCCCAAGCAGAAAAAGGCGCTCGCGCTGGCGGCGACGGTCAGCGCTGGAAGCGCGCGATCTCGACGCGTCGATCGCCTACTGGCGACGGCTTGCCGCGCGAGCTGCCGAGCCGGGCTCCGACGAAGCGCAGCAGGTCGCCGACGTCATCGCCGAAGTCGAGTCCGCGAAGCGCGAAGGCAAGGGTGCATCCGCGGAGGCGCCGACGCGCGCAGGCGCCCGCGCAGGCCGCACGTCGCCTGCGACGCCCGCGCGCGGCGGCTGCAAGCGCCGCGGCGCGACGATCGCCGGGCGCGTCGACATGAACCCCGCGCTGGCGTCCAAAGTCGCGCTCAGCGACACCGTCTTCATTTTCGCGCGCGCCGCCGAGGGGCCGCGCATGCCGCTCGCCGTGCTGCGCATCCCGGCGCAAGGAGCTGCCCACGCGATTTCTCGCTCGACGACAGCATGGGCATGGCGCCCGGCGTCAAGCTCTCGGCGGCGCCGAGCGTCATCGTCGAGGCGCGCATTTCCAAGAGCGGCAACGCGCTGCCGCAACCCGGCGATCTGTTCGGCCGCAGCGCACCGCTCAAGCCGGGCGCGACCGGCGTTCGCATCACCATCGATCAAGTCGTGCCCTAAGCGACTCGCCCGGCGCGAGGTGAACCGCTCTGTCGCACCCTTCGATGGCAGAGGCGCGCCCAGCTTCTACGACTGACCAATCAAGGCCTACACGTAATCGTCGAGTATCGTTTCGTCGAACGCCACGCGAGTGCCGAGCTTCCCGTATGCCGCCGCGATCCACTGCTCCGCGGCGCGCTTCCCCGAGTTCCTCAATGCATTGAGAAAATCCCAGTCGGTGTTGAGCGCACTGCCTGCGCCAAGACCGGCAAACGCCCTGAGCATCCTTGATCACGTGCAGGTTGATGCGGCGAACGGAGGGATCCTTGATTTTTCCGTCGTCGATCATGCGCGTGATCAGCCGAATGGCGCGGATCTCCCGGATCAGGCAGGCGTTGAGCGTGATTTCTCGAAAGCGCTCCTTGATCTCCGCTGCCTGCCGCGGAAGCCGGCGACACGGCTGTTGGTCAGCTGGAAACCAGCACGATGTCCGAGCCGTCGCATTCCTCGATCAAGCGGAAAGATCGCCGGGTTGGCGACGTAGCCGCCGTCCCAATAGTATTCGCCGTCGACCTCGACCGCCTGAAACATCGTCGGCACGCAGCTCGTCGCCATCAGGGCATCCGCGGTGATTTCGCGGTTGTGAAAGATGCGGATCTTTCCCGAGAGCACATGGGTCGCGGCGAGAAAGAGCTTGCAGCCGTCCGACTTCCGGATGGCGTCGAAGTCGAAAAACGTCCTCCACAAGCGAACGGAAGGGGTTGTAGTTGAATGGATTCGCGGCGTAGGGCGAAACATTGCCGACCATCTGCTCGAAGAACGCCCCGAAGATCATCCCCGGTGCAGTGGTAAGATTGTGATCGCCGCGCAACTTGCCCAGCGGGATCGGCGAACATCGGCGCCGTCTCGCCGGGCGAGCTCGTGAGTGCGACGCCAGAACGTCCTCCAGCGATCGGATCGCGCCGGCGTCTCCGCCCTGTGATCAGTCCGTGTACGACGGCGGCGGCGTTCATGCCTCCGGCGCTGGTGCCGGAAATGCCGGCAAACTCGAAGCGACCGTCCTCCAGCAATGCCTCGAGCACGCCCCACGTGAACGCGCCGTGCGAGCCTCCTCCCTGGAGCGCCAGCGAAATGCGCTTTTTTCCTTTCGAGCCTTGCGCGCGCTTGCTTCGTGCGGTCATGGGTCCTGCGAGTGGCAAGGGTCGATGCGCGGATCTTCCTCGCACCACGCGGTTTCGTGGCGCAGTGTGCGGCGCGAACGGCCACGCCCGATGCGCTTTCCGCAAGCTGGGCGGCACAACCTTAGCACACGCGTCCCGTTCGAATGCGCGCATCTGTGCCGCAAGCCCACCGACGTATAATCGGCGGTTCGCATTCCGGGCGCATCCCATGTTGATAGCTGAACGGCTCGCCGCGCAACGCGGCGGCGTCACCTTGTTCGCGAATGTTGAATTTGCGTTGGGTCCCGGAGAAGCGCTGATCGTGACCGGCGCCAACGGCACCGGTAAGACGACCCTCCTGCGCATCGTCGCCGGATTGACGCAGCCGCACGCCGGGCAGCTTTCGTGGGACACGACGCCGGTCAGCGCATTCGACGACGCGCTGCGTGCCGCAACGCTTTACATCGGCCACGCCGCCGCGCTCAAGGACGAGTTCACCGCCGAGGAAAACCTCGTGTCGCTCGCCGGCCTGCATGGTACCGGTGCCGGACGCGACGAGGTGCGTCGTGCTCTCGACGAGTGGTCGCTCGGGCGGCACGCCGACGTTCCTGCCCGGGTGCTTTCACAAGGGCAACGGCGCCGCATCTCGCTCGCACGACTCTCCATCGGCCGCCGTCGCCTTTGGGTGCTCGATGAGCCGGCAACCGCGCTCGATGCACCCGGCATCGCGACGCTGGAACGGCGCGTCGGCGCGCACCTTGCAGCGAAGGGCAGCGCCGTGATCGCGACGCATCAAGCGCTCGATCTTGCAACAGGCGTGACATGCAGGCTGGACCTGTGAGCGGCGCCTCGATGACGGCCCATTCGACGATGATCGACGAGCGCAGCGAATCCGGTGTCTTGCGCGGCTTCGCCTGGGCAATGACTCGCGACCTCCGCCTGGCCATGCGATCGCGCGCGGAACTCGGCGTGCAGCTTCTGTTCTATGTCATCGTCGTGACGCTTTTCCCCCTCGCCGTGGGCGCCGACGCGACGCTGCTGCGGGCACTCGGGCCCGGCGTGCTCTGGGTCGCGGCGCTGCTCGCATCGATGTTGTCGCTGTCCGCGCATTTTCGCGACCGACTTCGCGGATGGAAGCCTGGAGCAGCTCGCGCTTTCGCCGCATCCGCTGCCGGCGCTGATAGGAGGTAAAATAGCGGCGCATTGGATTTCCACCGGACTCCCGCTCGCGCTCGCCTCACCGCTCCTCGGCGCGCAGTTCGGGCTCACCGTCGACGAGCGTTGGCTGCTGGCGCTCGGATTGCTGATCGGCACGCCCACGCTGTCGCTGCTGGGCGCGATCGGCGCCGCGCTGACGCTGGGCCTGCGTGCCGGCGGCGGCCTGCTGGCGCTGCTGATCCTGCCCCTCTACGTTCCCATACTGATCTTCGGTGCAGGCTCGATCGACGTCGATGCGCGCGGGCCTTGGCGCGCAGCCTCAACTCTCGCTGCTCGTGGCCGCCCTGCTGGCAGCGCTGGTCGGCGCACCGCTGGCGGCTGCCGCAGCCGTACGGATCGCGCTTGACTGACCGGCTGCTGAACCCATGAGATCGATCGCCTGGTTCAAGCTCGCGTCGCCGGCGTCGTTCTTTCCGCTCGCGCGACGTCTCGTGCCGTGGTTCGGCGCAAGTGCGGCGATGCTGGCTGCGGCCGGCTTGTGGCTGGGACTGCTCGTCGCGCCGACGGACGCCCAACAGGGCGACGCGTACCGCATCATCTTCATACACGTTCCCGCGGCGTGGATGTCGATGTTCATCTACGTGGTCATGGCGTTCTGGTGCGCGGTGTCGCTGACCTTCAACACGCGCCTGGCGGCGATGCTGGCGCAGGCGCTCGCACCCACCGGCGCGATGTTCACCTTCCTCGCGCTCGTCACCGGCGCGATGTGGGGCAGGCCTGCATGGGGGACGTACTGGGCGTGGGATGCGCGCATGACATCCGAGCTCATCCTGCTGTTCCTGTATTTCGGGTACATGGCGCTGCGCAACGCGATCGATGATCCGCGTCGCGCCGATCGTGCGAGCGCGGTGCTCGCGCTCGTCGGCGTCGTCAACGTGCCGATCATCTATTTTTCGGTCGAATGGTGGAACACGCTGCATCAGGGCGCCTCGGTGAGCCTCACCTCGGCTCCGACCATGGCGGTGACGATGCTGACCGGCATGCTGGTCATGGCATTCGCCGCGTGGTTCTATGCCATTGCGATCACCCTGGTCACGGGTGCGGGCGATCATCGCCGAGCGTGAAAAGCACGCCGGCTGGATCGGTGGAATGCGGTCCGGAATGCGATGAAGGCTGGCGGATTGGCGAGTTCCTGTCGATGGGCGGCTATGGCTTCTACGTGTGGACGTCATACGCCGTTGTCGCAGTCGCAATCATCATCGAGATCGTCGCGGTCCGCGCCCGCCTGCGCACGGCGATGAAGGCCGCGTCGGCGTCGGAGCGCACGACCGTGCTGCACGATGACACCCAATGAAGCCACGCACCCGCCGCTTCGCCTGGATCGTGGCCGGACTTGTGCGTGCTGGGCGTCGCGGCGGCGCTGGTGCTTTCCGCCTTCCAGTCGAACCTGGTGTTCTTTTTCACGCCGAGCCAGATCGCGGCCACGAGGCGCCGCAGGGACGACCTTTTCGCGTCGGCGGGCATGGTCGAGGCCGGAAGTCTGGCGCGCGAGCCCAACAGCCTGACGGTGCGCTTTCGCGTGACCGACACCGCGCAAACCATACCGGTGTCCTACACCGGCCTTCTTCCCGACTTGTTCAAGGAAGGCAAAGGCGTGGTCGCGCAGGGTACGCTCGGGCCCGACGGTGTCTTTCACGCCAGCGAAGTGCTCGCCAAGCACGATGAAAACTACATGCCGCCGCAAGCGAAGGACGCGATCGACTACGGCGCGCAAGGGAATGACCATGAAAAGCCTGCACCAGGACGCGAAAGGCGCGCCATGATTCCGGAACTCGGCCACTTCGCGCTGATCCTCGCGCTGCTCACCGCCATCATCCAGGGCACGCTGCCGATGCTCGGCGCCGCGATGCGCGAGCCTCGGCTTGATGGCGCTGGCGCGTCCCGCGGCACGCGCGCAATTCCTGCTGGTCGCGCTCGCCTTCGGCTGTCTCGCGTGGTCGTTCGTGGCCAACGATTTCTCGGTGCAGAACGTCGCGAGCAACTCGAATTCCGAGCTGCCGCTGCACTATCGCGTGGCCGCGACCTGGGGCTCGCACGAAGGCTCGCTGCTGCTGTGGACGCTGATGCTCGGCGGATGGAGCTTCGCGGTAACGCGTGTTCTCGCGCAACCTGCCGGCGCCGATGCTCGCGCGGGTGATATCGGTGATGGGATTGGTCAGCGCCGGCTTCCTGCTGTTCCTGCTGTTCACGTCGAATCCTTTCGAGCGGCTGATGCCGCCCGCGGCCGAGGGGCGCGACCTGAATCCGCTGTTGCAGGATCCGGGCATGGTGTTCCACCCGCCACTGCTCTACATGGGCTACGTCGGGTTCTCGGTTGCGTTTTCGTTCGCGATCGCCGCCTTGCTCGGTGGCCGTCTCGATGCGACATGGGCGCGCTGGTCGCGTCCGTGGACGACGGTCGCATGGTCGTTCCTCACCGTCGGCATCGCCCTGGGCAGCGGCTGGGCCTATTACACGCTCGGCTGGGGCGGCTGGTGGTTCTGGGATCCGGTCGAGAACGCGTCCTTCATGCCCTGGCTTACGGGCACGGCACTCATTCATTCGCTGGCGGTGACGGAAAAGCGCGGCGCGTTCAAGAGCTGGACCGTGCTGCTGGCGATCGTCGCGTTTTCGCTGTCGCTGCTCGGCACTTTTCTGGTTCGGTCGGGCGTGCTCACTTCGGTGCACGCGTTCGCGACCGATCCCGCGCGCGGTGTCTTCATCCTCGCTTTCCTGGCGATCGTGATCGGCGGCTCGCTGGCGCTGTTTGCCTATCGCGCGGGCAAGGTCGGAATGGGTGGCGCATTCGACGCCGGTCTCGCGCGAGTCCATGCTGCTTGCCAATAACATCCTGCTCATCGTGGCGCTCGCGAGCGTGTTGCTCGGAACCCTGTATCCGCTGTTTCTCGATGCGCTGAACCTGGGCAAGATCTCCGTCGGCCCTCCGTATTTCGACACGGTGTTCTATCCGCTCATGGCGCCGGCGGCGTTCCTGATGGGCGTCGGCCCGATGGCCCGCTGGACGCGGGCGCCGCTGCCCGACCTCGCCACGCGCTTGCGCTGGGCGCTCGGCGTCGCGGTCGTCACCGCGCTCGTCGCGCCGTTGCTGCTCGGACGCTGGTCGCTGCTGGTCGCCTTCGGTCTCTTTCTCGCGTTCTGGATCTTCACCAGTACTTTCGTGAACCTGCGTCAGAGGCTGTCAGCCTCGCCACGGCAAGGCCTGTTGGCGAAGCTCCGAGGCAACTCTCCGTCGTACTACGGAATGATCCTCGCGCATCTGGGCGTGGGCGTTTTCATCGTCGGCGTCACGCTGGTCAAGGGTTACGAAGTCGAGAAAGACGTGCGCCTCGATGTCGGCGAAAGCGTGGCGCTCGCCGGCTACGATTTCAAGTTCCTCGGAGTGACACCGCACGCCGGGCCCAACTACCGTGCGCTCACCGGAGCCGTCGAGGTGCGCAAGGACGGGCGGCTCATCGAGACGCTGACGCCGGAGAAGCGCATCTACAATGCTTCGGGACAGGCGATGACCATCGCCGCGATCGACACCGGGTTTCTGGGCGACCGCTACGTCTCGCTCGGCGAGCCGGTGAGCGCCGACGCGAGCAGACATCAATGGGCCGTGGGGCATGCGCATCTATCTCAAGCCGTTCGTGGACTGGATCTGGATGGGTGCGTTCCTGATGGCGCTCGGCGGTTTCCTCGCGGTGTCGGATCGCCGTTACCGCCTCGCGCTCGAGAACCCGTGCGGCCAGGATGTTCGGCGCCGCCGGTCACGCCGGTGCGGACTAACGAGCGGAAGAGCGATGATGAAAACAGTGCGCTGGTCGATCCCGCTCGCCCTCTTCGTGGTGCTGGTCGCATTTCTCTGGGTCGGGCTGGGCAAGGATCCGCGCGAGGTGCCCTCGCCGCTGATCGACAAGCCGGCGCCCCCTTTCACGCTGCCACAGATTCAGGGCGACAAGCCGCTTGTCGAGCGCCGACCTCAAGGGGCAAGCGTCTGGCTGCTCAACGTGTGGGCGTCGTGGTGCGTTTCATGCCGCGTCGAGCATCCGCTGCTGCTGCAGCTTGCGAAGGCCGGAACCTCGTTCCGGTCTACGGGCTCGACTACAAGGACAAGCCCGACGACGCTCGAGCATGGCTCGTCGCAGAACGGCGATCCCTACACGTCATCGATCGTCGACCAGGACGGCCGCGTCGGCATCGACTACGGTGTCTACGGCGTGCCGGAAACGTTCGTCATCGATCGAGCGGGCATCGTCCGCTACAAGCAGATCGGCCCCTTGAGCGTCGAGGCGCTGCAGGAGAAGATCCTGCCGCTGGTGCGCGAGCTGCAGAAGTGATGCGCCTTGCGAGTCTGGCATGCAGCGTCGCGCTCGTCGCGGCCGCCGCATTCTCACCGGTCGTCAGGCGCGACCAAGATGGACGCGCCGCCCGATGCGGCGCTTCGACGGCCGCCTCAAGAAGCTCGAGAGCGAGCTTCGCTGCCTGGTCTGCCAGAACCAGACGCTCGCCGACTCCAACGCTTCGCTGGCGGAGGATTTGCGCGCCGAAGTTCGCGAGCTCGCCCGCGCCGGCAAGAGCGATGACGAGATCCGCGCCTACCTGGTCGCGCGCTACGGCGATTTCGTCCTTTACGATCCGCCGCTGAAGCGCACCACATGGCTGTTGTGGCTCGGCCCCTTCGCACTGCTCCTGGGCGGCGGCGCGCTGTGGTGGACCATACTGCGGCGGCGCGAGGCTCGTTTCTGATACGGCGCACCGGTCGCGGATCCCGATCGCGGAAGCCCGGGGCCGCGAGCTTCTCGACGACGGCGACGAAGCGAACGCCGCGAGCTAGCCGCCGGGAATCCCACGTGGCGGCGGGACCGATGTCGCAGCGCGTCCTCAGCGCTGCGCGAGGTCGCTTCCGCAATGCCAGCACAAGTCGAAGCTGGCAGGATTCTCCTCCTTGCACGCGCGGCAGAAGACACTTCCGGTCTGAGCCCGATCCAATCGCAGCGCCGCCAGCGCCGCGTTGGCGCGCGGACGGTCGCGCTCATGCTCGATCCACACCTGCGGCTGCGCCACGTCGGGAGGAACCTCGCCGACGATGCTCGACATGTGCTCGTTGAAAATGTGCGCGGCGATGCCCGCCTGCTGCAGCCGGTGCAGGACGAGGTAGGCGTCGAAGCGGTTGTGCGCGGTGTAGAAGCGTTCCATGGATGAAGAATGAGGCTGCGTGGTCGCGACTTGGTGTCGACCTAATGTCGACTGAGCTGCCAGCGCCACGCGTCGGCACAGATCGCGTCGAGGTCGCGAGTCGCGCGCCATCCGAGAAGCGCTGCGAGCGCGGGCCGGGTCGGCGTAGCAGCTCGCGATATCGCCCGCGCGGCGCGGCGCGATGCGGCGCGCGATCGGCCGCCCGCAGGCGCGCTCGAACGCCGCGACGACCTCCAGCACGGAATGGCCTCTGCCGGCGCCGAGGTTGAGCGTTGTCACGCCGCTTGCGCGCCGCAGGTGCGCCATCACGGCGACGTGTCCCGCGGCCAGATCCATTACGTGCACGTAATCCCGGACTCCGGTCCCGTCCGGCGTATCCCAATCGTCGCCGAAGATCGAAACCTCCGCTCGATCCGAGCGCCGCGACTTGCGCAAGTATCGGCACCAGATTGTTGGGTGCCGCGGACGGCGCCTCGCCGATCTCTCCCGAGGGATGAGCGCCTGCGGGATTGAAGTAGCGAAGAAGTCCGACGCGCCATTGCGCATCTGCCGACGCCACGTCTTCGAAAATCTGCTCGACGATCCGCTTGGTGCGGCCGTAGACGCTCGCGCTGCGCAACGGCGCGTCCTCGGCGACCGGATTGCGGTCCGGTTGTCCGTAGACCGTGGCCGATGAGCTGAATACGAGCGTCTTCACGCCCGCTCCCGCCATCGCTTCGGCGAGCACGATCGCGCCGCCGACATTGTTGTCGTAGTACGCGATCGGCTGCTGCTCGCTTTCGCCGACGGCTTTCAGTCCCGCGCAGTGAATGACCGCCGAGACCGCGTGCTCGGCAAACAGTCGCGTCATCAGCGCGCGATCGCGGACGTCGCCCGTCACGCAGGGCACCGCCTGGCGCAGTGAGATGCCGCAGCCGCGGCAATACCGTCGGCGAGCTGGTCGCGAAGCTGTCCACGATCATCGGTGCGTAACCGGCTGCAGCGAGCTCGGCGACGATATGCGAGCCGATGTATCCTGCGCCGCCGGTGACCAGAATCGTCTCTGCCATGGCGTCATGTTACGCGAGCGTCCGGCACCGTCGAAAAAAAACCGGGCCTCGCGGGCCCGGTTCGGTGCTCGGAACGACGTGGCGCTAGGCTGCAGCCTTGGCGCCCTTGGAATCTTTCGCTGCCTTTGCCTTCTTGGCGCCGGCCTTTCGAGTCTTGCCGGCCTTGGGGGTCTTGGCGGCCTTCGGCGCCTTGGGCGTCTTCGCGGCCTTGGCAACCTTCGGCGCCTTCGCGGGCTTGGCAGCCTTCGCCGGCTTCTCCCCCTTGCCTGCCGCGCCTTCGCCTTCGGTCGGCGCGCCGGGCTCCGGGCGGTCCATCAGCTCGACGAGCGCCATCGGCGCGTTGTCGCCGATGCGGAACCCGAACTTCAGGATGCGCAGGTAGCCGCCCGGGCGCGCGCTATAGCGCGGGCCGAGCTCGTCGAACAGCTTGGTGACGACATCGCGATCGCGCAGGCGATCGAACGCGAGGCGGCGATTGGCCAGCGTCGGCGTCTTGCCGAGCGTGATCATCGGCTCGGCGACGCGGCGCAGCTCCTTCGCCTTCGGCAGCGTGGTCTTGATGACCTCGTGCGTCAGCAGCGAGTTGGTCATGTTCCGCAGCATCGCCAGGCGATGGCTGCTGGTGCGGTTGAGCTTTCGTAGTCCGTGGCGGTGACGCATATTATTTTCCTTACGGCCGATCGAGATTGGCCGGAGGCCAGTTCTCCAGCTTCATGCCCAGCGACAGCCCGCGCGTGGCGAGCACTTCCTTGATCTCGTTGAGCGACTTGCGGCCGAGATTGGGCGTCTTCAGCAGCTCGGTCTCGGTGCGCTGGATCAGGTCGCCGATGTAATAGATGTTCTCCGCCTTGAGGCAGTTGGCCGAGCGCACCGTCAGCTCGAGGTCGTCGACCGGGCGCAGCAGGATCGGATCGACCTGCGGCATCGAGCGCTGCTCGATCGGCGCTTCGGTGCCCTTCAGGTCGGCGAACACGCCGAGCTGCTCGACCAGGATGCTGGCCGCGTAGCGAATCGCCTGCTCGGGCTCGATCACGCCGTTGGTCTCGATGTCCATCACCAGCTTGTCGAGGTCGGTGCGCTGCTCGACGCGCGCGCTCTCGACCGAGTAGCTGACGCGGCGCACCGGCGAGAACGATGCATCGAGCAGGATGTTGCCGATGCTGCGGCCGCCGTCGGGCTTGATGCGAACGGTCGCCGGCTGGTAGCCGCGGCCCTTCTCGACCTTGATTTCCATCTCGATCTTGCCGCCCGCGGTGAGGTGCGCGATCACGTGCTCGGGATTGATGATCTCGACGTCGTGATTGGGCTCGATGTCGGCGGCCGTCACGGGGCCCTCGCCGGTCTTGGCGAGCTTCAGCGTGACGTGGTCGCGATTGTGCAGCTTGAGCACCACGCCCTTGAGATTGAGCAGCACATCGACGACGTCTTCCTGCACGCCGTCGAGCGCGGAATACTCGTGCAGCACGCCCGTGATCTTGACTTCGGTCGGCGCGTATCCCGGCATCGACGACAGGAGGACGCGGCGAAGCGCGTTGCCGAGCGTGTGGCCGTAGCCCCGCTCGAACGGCTCCATCACCACCTTGGCGTGGAACGGCGACGTGCTTTGCACATCGATGATGCGCGGTTTCAAGAAAGCGTTGCTCTGCATACGGAGTCCTTAAAGCGAAACCCGGTCAAAACTCTGGCGCAGCCCTGGGAAAAAGCGCGCCAGTTACTTCGAGTACAGCTCGACGACGAGGCTCTCGTTGATGTCCTGGCCGAATTCGGAGCGATCCGGCGCACCCTTGAACATGCCCGTCATCTTGGCGATGTCGACCTGGACCCACGACGGAAAGCCGATCTTGTCCGCGAGCTGCAGCGAGTCGACGATGCGAAGCTGGGTCTTGGCGCCATCTCTGACCGCGATCACGTCGCCCGCCTTCACCAGCGCGGACGGAATGTTGACGACCTTGCCGTTGATCGTCACCGCGCGATGCGAGACGAGCTGGCGCGCCTCGGCACGCGTCGAGCCGAAGCCCATGCGATAGACGACGTTATCCAGCCGCGATTCCAGCAGCTGCAGCAGGTTCGAGCCGGTCGAGCCCTTGTGCTGCGCGGCCATCGTGAAGTAGCGGCGGAACTGGCGCTCGAGGATGCCGTAGGTGCGGCGCAGCTTCTGCTTCTCGCGCAGCTGATTGCCGTAGTCCGACTGGCGCATGCCGGATTTCACGCCGTGCTGTCCCGGCTTGGAATCGAGCTTGCACTTGGAGTCGAGCGAGCGACGCGCGCTCTTCAGGAAAAGGTCGGTCCCTTCCCGTCGCGCGAGCTTGCATTTGGGTCCGGTATATCGAGCCATCTTATTCTCCCGGTCGAAAGTGAAAACCTACTTTCGACCGATTTGGTTACCTGAAAATCGCAGGCGGAGCCCGACGATTTTCAGCGGAAAAAACTTTACGAAAATCCGAGCGTTAGATTCTCCGGCGCTTCGGCGGACGGCAGCCGTTGTGCGGCACCGGCGTCACGTCCGAAATGCTGGTGATCTTGAGTCCGAGCGCATTCAGCGCGCGCACCGCCGACTCGCGGCCGGGGCCCGGGCCCTTGATGCGCACCTCGAGGTTCTTGACGCCGCATTCCTGCGCCGCCTTGCCGGCCGACTCGGCGGCGACCTGCGCCGCGAACGGCGTCGACTTGCGCGAGCCCTTGAAGCCGGCGCCGCCCGACGTCGCCCACGACAGCGCATTGCCCTGACGATCGGTGATCGTGATGATCGTGTTGTTGAACGACGCGTGGATGTGCGCGATCCCCTCGGAGACGTTCTTCTTGACCTTCTTGCGCGTCCGCGTGACCGTCTTTGTCGGTGCTTGTGCCATTCGCTAGTTCCCTATGTCCTCAATCCTCGATCGGCGGCTGATGCCGGCGCTGTCGATGCCTTGCGGTTGACTCGCAGTTGCCTACTTGGCAGCTGCCGGCTTGGGCGCGGCCGCGGGCTTCGCACCGCGCGACGCCGTCGCCTGACGCGCCTTCTTCGGTCCCTTGCGGGTGCGCGCATTGGTGCGCGTGCGCTGGCCGCGCACCGGCAATCCCTTGCGGTGACGCACGCCGCGGTAGCAGCCGAGGTCCATCAGGCGCTTGATGCTCATCGTCACCTCGCGGCGAAGGTCGCCTTCGACCGTGTAGCGGCCGACCAGCTCGCGCAGCTTGTCCATCTGCGCGTCGGTCAGATCCTTGATCTTGGCCGAGGGGCTCACGCCCGCGGCCTTGCAGATCATGCGCGCGCGAGGACGGCCGATGCCGTAGATCGCCGTCAGCGCGATCTCGGCATGCTGGTGATTCGGAATGTTGACGCCTGCAATACGGGCCATATGCTTACCCTATCCGTTCGTTTCCGTTAGCCTTGCCGCTGCTTGTGGCGCGGGTCCGTGCAAATCACTCGCACGACGCCGTTGCGCCGGATGATCTTGCAGTTGCGGCAGATCTTCTTTACTGAAGCCAGTACTTTCATCGCTGTTCCTTTCGCTGCGGGCTCACGTCGTCCTCCACCTACTTCGCGCGGAAAATGATCCGCGCCCGGGAGAGGTCGTACGGCGTCAGGTCCACCGTCACCTTGTCGCCCGGCAGAATCTTGATGTAGTGCATTCTCATCTTTCCGGAGATGTGGCCGAGAACGACGTGCCCGTTCTCCAGCTTTACCCGGAACGTCGCGTTGGGCAACGTTTCCAGGACCTCTCCCTGCATCTGTATCGTCTCTTCTTTCGCCATCAGCGCGTCGGTAATCCGCCCTTGAAGTTCGCCTTCTTGAGCAGACTCTCGTACTGCTGCGACATCACGTACGCCTGCACCTGGGTCATGAAGTCCATGGTCACGACCACGATGATCAGGAGCGACGTGCCGCCGAAGTAGAACGGCACGTTCTTCCAGGCGATGAGGAAGTTCGGGATGAAGCAGACCACCACCAGATATATCGAGCCGAGCAGCGTCAATCGCAAGGTTATCTTCTCGATGTACTTCGCGGTCTGGTCGCCCGGACGGTAGCCCGGAATGAAGGCGCCGCTCTTCTTCAGGTTCTCGGCCGTCTCCTTCGGGTTGTACTGCAGCGCCGTGTAGAAGAAGCAGAAGAAGATGATGGCGGCCGCGTACAGGATCTCGTGCACCGGCTGGCCCGGCGCCAGCGTCGCCGCCAGGTCGCGCAGCCAGATCGTGTTCTCACCCGAGCCGAACCACTGCGCCAGCGTCGCCGGGAACAGGATGATCGACGAGGCGAAGATCGGCGGAATCACGCCCGCCATGTTGAGCTTGAGCGGCAGGAAGGACTGCTGTCCCGCGTAGACCTTGTTGCCGACCTGTCGCTTGGCGTAGTTCACCTGGATCTTGCGCAGCGCCCGCTCCACGTACACCACGAAGGCGGTCACCGCGACGACCAGGGCGACGATGCCCAGCACCAGCGGAATCGAATAGGCGCCCGTGTTGAGCTGCTCCAGCGTCTGCCCGATGGCGCGCGGCAGCCCCGCGGCGATACCGGCGAAGATGATGAGCGAGATGCCGTTGCCCAGGCCGCGCTCGGTGATCTGCTCGCCGAGCCACATCAGGAACATCGTCCCGGTCACCAGGGTGATCGCCGACAGGAAGCGGAATGCGATACCGGGGTCGACGACCAGTCCGGCCTGCGCTTCGAGCGCGATCGAGATCCCCAGTCCCTGGAAGAACGCCAGGCCCAGCGTCGCGTAGCGGGTGTACTGCGTGATCTTGCGACGGCCGGCCTCGCCCTCTTTCTTGAGCGCCTCCAGCGAGGGCACGACCACCGTGCACAGCTGCATGATGATCGATGCCGAGATGTAGGGCATGATCCCCAGCGCGAAGATCGAAAAGCGCGAAAGCGCACCACCCGAAAAGACGTTGAACAGGCCGAGAATCCCGCCCTGCTGCGACTTGAACAGTTCGTCGAGCACCGACGCGTTGATCCCCGGCACGGGGATGTGCGTTCCGATGCGATAGACGACCATCGCGCCGAGCAGAAACAGCAGACGCTTTTTCAGGTCTGCGTAGCGGTTGCCGCTCTTTTGCGCCGGGTTGGTGGTGGCCAAAATATTGTCCTGTTTGCTTAGGCGATGCTGCCGCCCGCCGCTTCGATTGCCGCGCGCGCGCCCTTGGTCGCCAGCACGCCCGTCAGCTTCACGGCCTTCTTGATCTCGCCGGTCTTGATCACCTTGACCGTCTTGGCGCCGTGGGTGCACGAGGCCCGCCGCCTTGAGCGCGAGGAGATCGATGTCCGCGACCGGAACCTTGGCGAGGTCGGAAAGGCGAACCTCGGCGGCATCCGCGCGCGTCAGCGACTTGAAACCGCGCTTGGGCAGGCGGCGCTGAAGCGGCATCTGACCGCCCTCGAAGCCGACCTTGTGAAAGCCGCCCGAGCGCGATTTCTGCCCTTTGTGGCCGCGGCCGGCCGTCTTCCCCAGCCCCGAGCCGATGCCTCGCCCGACACGGCGCTTGGCCTTCTTGCTGCCGGCGGCCGGCTTGATCGTGTTCAATCGCATCGTCGTGTCCTTCAGCCCTTGGCTTCGGTGACTCGAAGCATGTAGCTGATCTTGTTGATCATGCCGCGCGTCTGCGGCGTGTCCTGCACTTCGACCGTGTGCATGCGCCACTTGAGCCCAAGGCCGCGCACGGTGTCGCGGTGATCAGGCTTCTTGCCCATCAACCCGCGAATAAGGGTGACCTTGACGGTTCCGCCTTGCTTTTGGTCGGCCATGCTCATGCCTCCGTCAGCTGCTCGACCGTCAGCCCGCGCTTGGCGGCGATCTCGGCCGGCGCATTGCAGTGCTCGAGCGCGTTGAGCGTCGCGCGCACGATGTTGTACGGGTTGGTCGAGCCGTGGCACTTGGCGAGGATGTTGGTCACGCCGACCACGTCGAACACCGCGCGCATCGGACCGCCGGCGATGATGCCCGTTCCTTCGGACGCCGGCTGCATGAAGACCTTGGTCGCGCCGTGACGGCCGATGACCGCGTGGTGCAGCGAGCCGTTCTTCAGGCGCACCTTGATCATGCGGCGCCGCGCCTCTTCCATCGCCTTCTGCACGGCGACCGGGACTTCCTTGGCCTTGCCCTTGCCGATGCCGACGCGCCCGTCGCCGTCGCCGACGACCGTCAGCGCCGCGAAGGCGAGAATGCGTCCGCCCTTCACCACTTTGGTGACGCGGTTGATGGCGATCATCTTTTCCCGCAGGCCGTCGCCGCGATCGTCCTGCTGTTGCCTGCCCTGCTGCCTGCCCATCGGCTTTGCCATGTTCGTTCCCGTTGTCTCTTACGTAGCTGTCGCTTGATTCCGCTGGCGCTAGAACTTCAGGCCGCCCTCGCGGGCGGCGTCGGCCAGCGCCTGCACGCGGCCGTGATACTTGAATCCGGAGCGGTCGAATGCAACCGCCTCGATGCCCAGCTTCTTCGCCTTTTCGGCGATGCGCTTGCCGACGACGGCCGCGGCAGCCTTGTTGCCGCCGTTCTTCAAGTCCTTGCGGACGTCCGCCTCGAGCGTCGACGCGCTGGTCAGAACCTTGTCGCCCGACGGCGCGACGATCTGCGCGTAGATGTGGCAGTTCGAGCGGCTGACGACCAGCCGGTTCGCGCGCTGCTCGGCAATGCGCGCCCGGGTTTTGCGGGCGCGGCGGACACGAGCGTCTTTCTTGTTCATATTCCAGACCCCTGTTCTTTCCAGCTTTTACTATCTTGAATCGTCCGGCTCTGCCGGCGATTCAAGAGAAAATTAGCCGGCCAAAAGTAGGTTTCTACTTTTGGCCGTCGCGTTATTTCTTCTTCGTCTCCTTGATCACGACCCGCTCGCCGACATAGCGCACGCCCTTGCCCTTGTACGGCTCCGGCGGACGGTACGCGCGAATCTCGGCGGCGACCTGCCCGACCTGCTGCTTGTCGATGCCCTTGACGACGATTTCCGTCTGCACCGGCGTTTCGACCTTCACGCCCTTGGGCATCTTGTGCACGATCGGATGCGAAAAGCCCAGCGACAGGTTGAGCTTGTCGCCCGGCCGCCTGTGCGCGATATCCGACGCCGACCAGGGCGAGCTTCTTTTCGTAGCCGTCGGTGACGCCCTTGACCATGTTCGCGACCAGCGCGCGCAGGGTTCCGTGCATGGCGCCCGCTTCGGCGTTCTCCGCCTTGAACACCAGCGTGTCGCCGTCCTTCTCGACCGTGATCGCGGAGCCGAACTGGCGCGACAGCGTTCCGAGCGGGCCCTTGACCGAGATTTCGCCGGGGTCGAGGTTCACCTCGACCTTCGGCGGCAGCTTGATCGGGTTGTTGCCTATGCGGGACATGTTCTCTGCTCCGTCAGGCGACGATGCAGAGCACTTCGCCGCCGACGCCGGTGGCGCGCGCCTTGCGATCGGTCATGACACCGTGCGAAGTCGAGACGATGGCGATGCCCAGTCCGTTCATCACTCGCGGGATGTCGTCCTTGCCCTTGTAGATGCGCAGGCCGGGCTTCGACACGCGCTCGATCTTCTCGATCACCGGGCGGCCGGCGTAGTACTTCAGCGCGATCTCGAGCAACGGCTTGGCTTCGTCGCCAACGACCGCGAATCCCTCGATGTAGCCCTCGTCCTTGAGCACCTTGGCGATCGCCAGTTTGACCTTGGATGTCGGCATCTGCGCCGTGGCCTTTTCCGCCATCTGCGCATTGCGGATGCGCGTCAGCATGTCGGCGATCGGATCAGTCATGCTCATGTGTTCACCTCAACTCTTTTGCTGCGTCGCTCAAGTTGTCGCGCCGCTCAGTTGTCACTTCTGGACTTCAATCAACGTGCGCCGGTCGAAACGGCGCGCTTGTCTGCGCTTGTTCGTACGCCTACCAGCTGGCCTTGACCACGCCGGGAATCTCGCCGCGCATCGCGATCTCGCGCAGCTTGTTGCGGCCCAGTCCGAACTTGCTGTAGACGCCGCGCGGACGTCCGGTCAGCTTGCAGCGGTTGCGAAGACGCGTAGGGCTCGCATCGCGCGGCAGCTGCTGCAGCTTGTGCCGCGCGGCCATGCGGTCCTCGTCGGAAAGCTTCGTGTTGGCGATGGCCGACTGCAGCTCCGCACGCTTCTTGGCGTACTTTTTCACCGCCACGCGGCGCTTCAGATCGCGGTTGATGACAGCCTTTTTGGCCATGACGTCCTCGGTCCCTAGTTCTTGAACGGAAATTTGAACGCGGCCAGCAGCGCCTTCGCTTCGGCGTCGGTCTTCGCCGTGGTCGCGATCGTGATATTCATGCCACGGAGCGAATCGATCTTGTCGTACTCGATCTCCGGGAAAATGATCTGTTCCTTGACGCCCATGTTGAAGTTGCCGCGGCCGTCGAAGGAGCGGCCGGACACGCCGCGGAAGTCGCGCACGCGCGGCAGCGCGATCGACACCAGCCGGTCGAAAAATTCGTACATCCGCTCCTGGCGCAGCGTCACCATGCAGCCGATCGGATAGCCGGTGCGGATCTTCCATACCGCGATCGACTTCTTCGCCTTGGTGATCACGGGCTTCTGGCCGGAGATCTTCTGCATGTCGCGCGACGGCGTTCTCGAGGATCTTCTTGTCGGCGATCGCTTCGCCGACGCCCATGTTGAGGACGATCTTCGAGATCCGCGGCACCTGCATGGTCGACTTGTAGCCGAACTGCTTCACCAGCGCCGGGACGACTTCCTTGTTGTAGATTTCCTTGAGGCGGGCCATGGTCAAACTCCGATCACTTCCTTGTTCGACTTGTAGAAGCGAACCTTGCGGCCATCCTCGAGCGTGCGAAAACCGATGCGGTCCGGCTTCAAGGTGACGGGATTCCAGATCGCGACGTTGGAGACGTGGATCGGCGTGTCCTTGGTGAGGATGCCACCCTGCTCGTTCTTCATCGGATTGGGCCGCGTGTGCCGCTTCACCTGATTGATGCCGGCGACGACCACGTGCTCGGCATCGACGATCTGCGTGACGTCGCCGCGCTTGCCTTTGTCGCGGCCGGCGATGACGATGACGTTGTCGCCCTTCTTGATCTTGCGCATGGTCATAGGACCTCCGGCGCGAGCGAGACGATCTTCATGAAGCGCTCGGTGCGGAGCTCGCGCGTGACCGGCCCGAAAATGCGCGTGCCGATCGGCTCGAGCTTGGGGGTGAGCAGCACTGCGGCGTTGGTGTCGAACTTGATCTTCGCGCCGTCGTCGCGGCGGACGCCGTGGCGCGTGCGAACGACCACCGCGCTGTAGATCTCGCCCTTCTTGACGCGGCCGCGCGGCGCGGCGTCCTTGACGCTGACCTTGATCACGTCGCCGATGTGCGCGTAGCGGCGCTTGGAGCCGCCGAGCACCTTAATGCACATTACTCGCCGGGCGCCGGTGTTATCGGCGACCTCCAGCATCGTCTGCATCTGGATCATGCTTAAAATCTCCAACTTGAACCGCCGCGGAACGCTACGGCTAGCGGCGACCAGTTTTGGAACCCGTCCGGGTGAAGCTGCCGCGGCCTCGGGCTGCTTCTTCAGGGTCCTGAAAAAGCTGCGCCCTGTGGCTGCGGCAGGCGAAGCTAATAAGTATGACAGTTTGCGGCGGCTTTGGCAAGTGCCGCCATGCCCCAAGTCCTTAGATATCCTTGGCTTTTTCGATCAGCCGCTTGACCCGCCAGGCCTTGGTCTTGGCAAGCTTGCGGCAGGCCTCGATCTCGACCAGATCGCCTGCCTTGTACTCGTTGTTCTCGTCGTGCGCGTGATACTTGTTCGAGCGGGTCACGACCTTGCCGTAGAGCGGGTGCTTGACGCGGCGCTCGACCAGCACCGTGACCGTCTTGTCCATCTTGTCGCTGACGACGCGGCCGATCTGGGTCTGAATCAGGCTGCCCTTGGTCGCGGGCGCGGCGGCGCCATCGGCCGCTGTGCCTTGCGCGGGTTGTGCTGTGGTTTGGTTCATGTCTGAGCCGTCTTCGATTTTTGGGTAAGCAGCGTTCGCACCCGAGCGATGTCGCGGCGGACCGCCGGCAGCTTGGTGTGATTCGTGAGCTGCTGCGTAGCCTTTTGCATGCGCAGGCCGAATTGCTCCCGCAACAGCGCATGCAGCTCGGTCGTCAGCTCCTCGGGGGACTTGCCCAGCAAGTCCTTCTTGCGTTCGGAAGATTTCATGGTCGACGATCCTTTATCCGAGCAGCCGGTGGACGAACGTCGTCCTGATCGGCAGTTTTGCCGCGGCAAGCGCGAACGCCTCGCGCGCCAGCGCCTCGTCGACGCCGTCCATTTCGTACAGGACCTTGCCGGGCTGGATTTCGGCGACGTAGTACTCCGGATTGCCCTTGCCGTTGCCCATCCGCACTTCGGCCGGCTTTTGCGACACCGGCTTGTCCGGGAAGATGCGGATCCAGATCCGCCCTCCGCGCTTGATGTGCCGCGTCATCGCGCGCCGCGCCGCCTCGATCTGGCGCGCCGTAAGACGGCCGCGTCCGATCGCCTTCAGGCCGTATTCGCCGAAGCTGACCTTGGCGCCGACGGTCGCAACGCCCTTGTTGCGGCCCTTCTGCTCCTTGCGGTACTTCCGTCTAGCTGGCTGCAGCATTTTTCACTCCCGCAGGCTTGCGTACTCGCTTCGGCGCTTCGGGTGCCACAGGCGCCGGCGCCGCGACCGGCTCCGCGTTGTGCGGCATCACTTCGCCCTTGAATACCCAGACCTTGATGCCGATGACGCCGTACGAGGTCTTCGCTTCCGCAAAGCCGTAGTCGATGTCCGCGCGCAGCGTGTGGAGTGGCACGCGTCCCTCGCGATACCACTCGCAGCGCGCGATTTCGATGCCGTTCAGGCGGCCCGAGCTCATGATCTTGATGCCCTGCGCGCCGAGGCGCATCGCGTTCTGCATCGCGCGCTTCATCGCGCGGCGGAACATGATCCGCTTCTCGAGCTGCTGCGCGATCGAGTCGGCGACAAGCTGCGCATCGATCTCGGGCTTGCGGATCTCCTCGATGTTGAGGCCGACTTCGGTCGCCCATCATCTTGCGCAGGTTGGCGCGCAAGCGTCTCGATGTCCTCACCCTTCTTGCCGATGACCACGCCCGGACGCGCGCTGTGGATCGTGATGCGCGCGTTCTTGGCCGGGCGCTCGATGGTGATCTTGCCGACCGAGGCGTGCGCGAGCTTCTTCTTCAGATACGCGCGGACCTTGATGTCCTCGTTCAGTATCGTCGGGAAGTGCTTGCTGTTCGCGAACCACTTCGACGTCCAGTCGCGATTGACGGCCAGGCGGAAGCCGGTCGGATGTATTTTCTGTCCCATGACCTATTCCTTTTTCCCGTCACCGACGGTGACGTGGATATGGCAAGTCTGCTTGAGGATCACGTTGCCGCGGCCCTTGGCGCGCGCGGTGAAGCGGCGCAGGTTGGTCGCCTTGTCGAGGTAGATCGTCTTGACCTTGAGCTCGTCGACGTCGGCGCCCTCGTTGTGCTCGGCGTTGGCGATCGCCGACTCGAGCACCTTCTTGATGATCTTGGCGCCCTTCTTCGGGCTGAAGGTCAGCACGTTGAGCGCCTTGTCGACGCTCAAGCCGCGGATCTGATCGGCGACGAGCCGGCCCTTCTGGGCCGACAGGCGTACGCCGCGCAGGATTGCTGTGGTTTCCATGGCTTCTCCTTACTTCCGCGGCGGCAGCGGCGCCGCGACCTTCTTGTCGGCGGAGTGCGCCTTGAAGGTGCGCGTCAGCGCGAATTCGCCGAGCTTGTGGCCGACCATGTTTTCCGACACGTACACCGGAATGTGCTGCTTGCCGTTGTGGACCGCGATGGTCAGACCCACGAAATCGGGCGTGATCGTCGAGCGGCGCGACCAGGTCTTGATCGGGCGCTTGTCGGAGGTCGCGCGCGCCGCCTCCACCTTGGCTTGCAGGTGGTGGTCGACGAACGGGCCTTTCTTGATTGAACGAGCCATCGTGGTTCCCTCTAACCCTTCTTCGCGGCGTGGCGACGGCGGACGATCATGCCGTCGGTGCGCTTGTTGCGACGCGTCTGATAACCCTTGGTCGGCGTGCCCCACGGCGATACCGGGTGACCGCCGCCGTTGGACCGCCCGCCGTGCGGGTGATCGACCGGATTCATGGCGATGCCGCGAACGGTCGGCCGGATACCGCGCCAGCGCTGAGCACCGGCCTTGCCGATCGAGCGCAGGTTGTGCTCTTCGTTGCCGACCGTGCCGATGGTCGCGCGGCAATCGACGTGCACCTTGCGGATCTCGCCCGAGTGCATGCGCAACTGCGCGTACACGCCTTCGCGCGCGAGGAGCTGCACCGACGCTCCGGCCGAGCGCGCCATCTGCGCGCCCTTGCCGGGCAGCATCTCGACGCAATGAATGGTCGTGCCGACCGGGATGTTCCGCAGCGGCAGGCAGTTGCCCGGCTTGATCGGCGCCTCGGCTCCGCTCATCAGCTGCGTGCCCGCGCTTACGCCGCGCGGCGCGACGATGTAGCGGCGCTCGCCATCGGTGTAGAGCAGAAGCGCCAGATGCGCGCTGCGGTTCGGATCGTATTCGAGCCGCTCGACCTTCGCCGGAACGCCATCCTTGTTGCGGCGGAAATCGACGATGCGGTAGTGCTGCTTGTGGCCGCCACCCTGGTGGCGCATCGTGATGTGGCCGTTGTTGTTGCGCCCCGAGCCGCGCTTCTTGGCTTCGATCAGCGCCTCGACCGGTCGACCCTTGTGCAGGTCCGGCGTGACGACCTTGACCAGCGAGCGACGGCCGGGCGATGTCGGTTTGACTTTGATGAGTGCCATGATCAGGCTTCCTGCGCGAAGTTGATTTCCTGGCCGGGCTTCAGGCTCACGTACGCCTTCTTCCAGTTGCGGCGGCGGCCGTTGTACGCGCCGAAGCGCTTGACCTTGCCCTTGACGTTCGCGATCTGGACGCTCTCGACCTGCACCTTGAACATGAGCTCGACGGCGGCCTTCACTTCAGGCTTGGTCGCGTTGGGCGCGACCTTGAACACAATCTGCTCATTCTTGTCGGCGATGTGCGTCGCCTTTTCGGAGATGGCCGGCGCGAGCAGCACCGTCATCAGGCGCTCCGGATTGAACTTGGTTGTCGCGCTCGAAGGCGCCGCGGTTTTTTGGGCGCTCATGCCAGCATCTCCTCGAACTGCGTCACGGCGGCGCGCGGTCAGCAGCACGTGATCGAAGCGGACCAGGCTGACGGGATCGACCTCGCGCGTCTCGAGCACCAGCACGCCGTGCAGATTGCGCGACGACAGGTGAATGTTGTCGTTCAGCGTGTCAATGACGACCAGCAGCGAGCCGGTGAGGCCCAGCGACTTGATCTTCTGCGCGAGCAGCTTCGTCTTCGGCGCGTCGATCGCAAGCTGGTCGACGACCGACAGCCTGTTCTCGCGCACGAGCTGCGACAGGATCGACGCGATGCCGGCGCGAAACATCTTCCGGTTCACCTTCTGCGAGAAATTCTCGTCGGGCGAGCTGGGGAAAATCTTTCCGCCGCCGCGCCACAGCGGGCTGTTGGCCTGGCCCGCGCGAGCGCGTCCCGTGCCCTTCTGCGCCCACGGCTTCTTGTGCGACTTGTTGATGTCGGCGCGGCCCTTTTGCGCGCGGTTGCCGCTGCGCGCGTTGGCCTGATACGCCGTCACCAGCTGATGGATCAGCGCTTCGTTGTATTCGCGTCCGAACAGCGAATCCGACGCGGCGAGCGTCGCAGCGGGTTTGCCGCTGTCGTTGATGAGCTTCAGGTCCATGCTTCAGGCCCCCTTCTTCAGCGGGGTCTTGACCGAGGGCCTGACCACGATATGGCCGCCATCGGCGCCGGGAACCGCACCCTTGACGAGCAGCAGCCCGCGCTCGGCGTCGACGCGCACGACCTTCAGCGTCTGCACCGTGCGCTTGACGTTGCCGTATTGGCCCGCCATGCGCTTGCCCGGAAACACGCGGCCCGGGTCCTGCGCCATGCCGATCGAACCCGGACTGTTGTGCGAGCGCGAATTGCCGTGCGAGGCGCGGTTGGAGCTGAAATTGTGGCGCTGGATCACGCCCGAAAAGCCGCGGCCCTTGGTGGTTCCGCTGACATCGACCAGCTGTCCGACCGCGAAGGTCTCGACGCTGACGACTTCGCCGAGCTTCAGGTTGGCGAGCTCCGTCGCGGGAACGTGAAATTCCTTCATCATCGTTCCCGCTTCCACGCCTGCCTTGGCCAGATGACCCGCCTGCGGCTTGGTCACGCGATTGGCGCGCCGCTTCCCATAGGCGACCTGCACCGCGGAATAGCCGTCCGTTTCCTCGGTCTTGATCTGGGTGACGCGATTGTTGGCGACATCGAGCACGGTCACCGGCACGGCGGCGCCGTCGTCGGAGAAAATCCGTGTCATGCCGATCTTGCGGCCGACTAGTCCTAGACTCATGTTCGTTTCCTTGGTTTACCGGACTCGATCGCTCTAACCCGGTTGCCTGATTCTTCACCGCCGATTTCGATTGACCGGCGGCATTCTCACTTGCACTGCTGCTTCACAACGCAACTTCTTCACGACTCCAACGTCGGAGCCGCCTTACTGAAGCTTGATCTCCACGTCGACACCCGCGGGCAGATCGAGCTTCATCAACTGGTCGACCGTCTTGTCGGTCGGGTCGATGATGTCCATCAGCCTCAGGTGCGTGCGAATCTCCAACTGATCGCGCGACGTCTTGTTGACGTGCGGCGAGCGCAGAACATCGAACCGCTCGATCTTGGTCGGCAGCGGAACCGGGCCCTTCACGACCGCGCCCGAGCGCTTTGCCGTCTCGACGATTTCCTGCGCCGACTGGTCGATCAGCTTGTAATCGAACGCCTTGAGGCGGATACGGATTCTCTGGTTTTGCATCGCTTCACCTTTGGAAGACCGATCAAACACTTGCTCGGGTCTTCGTTGGTCTTAAATTCTTCGTCCGAAAGTGAAACCCTACTTTCGCGTCTCGCGTTAATTTGCTTTCCTGCGAATCGCAGGCAGAGCTCTGACTATTCACAGCGCAAACTGCTGTTACTCAATAACTTTTGCCACGACGCCTGCGCCGACGGTGCGTCCGCCTTCGCGAATGGCAAAGCGCAAGCCTTCTTCCATCGCAATCGGCGCAATCAACGTCACCGTCATCTGGATGTTGTCCCCAGGCATCACCATCTCCGTCCCCGCCGGCAACTCCACCGCACCCGTCACATCCGTCGTCCGGAAGTAAAACTGCGGCCGGTACCCCGGGAAGAACGGCGTATGCCGACCACCTTCTTCCTTGGAGAGCACATACACCTCACAGGTGAACTTGGTGTGCGGCGTGATGCTGCCAGGCTTGGCCAGCACCTGACCACGCTCCACCTCTTCCCGCTTGGTGCCGCGCAGGAGAACACCCACGTTGTCCCCCGCCTGCCCCTGGTCCAGGAGCTTCCGGAACATCTCCACCCCCGTGCACACCGTCTTCAAGGTCGGCTTCAAGCCCACAATCTCCAGCTCCTCGCCCACCTTCACAATCCCGCGATCCACCCGGCCCGTCACCACCGTACCCCGACCACTGATCGAGAACACGTCTTCCACCGGCATCAGGAATGGACCATCGATCAAGCGCTTCGGTTGCGGAATGTAGCTGTCCAGGGCATCGGCCAGGCGGTCGATGCACGCCTCGCCCAAGTCGCTCTTGTCCCCTTCCAGCGCCAGCTTCGCACTGCCAATCACGATCGGAATCTTGTCCCCGGGAAACTCGTACTTGGTCAACAGCTCCCGCACTTCCAGCTCGACCAGCTCCAACAGCTCCTTGTCGTCGACCATGTCGGCCTTGTTCAGAAACACCACGATGTAGGGCACCCCCACCTGCCGCGCCAGCAGAATGTGCTCCCGCGTCTGCGGCATCGGACCGTCGGCCGCACTCACCACCAGGATCGCCCCGTCCATCTGCGCCGCACCCGTGATCATGTTCTTCACATAGTCCGCGTGCCCAGGACAGTCCACGTGCGCGTAGTGCCGGTTCTTCGTCTCGTATTCCACGTGCGCAGTGTTGATCGTGATCCCCCGCGCCTTCTCCTCCGGCGCGTTATCAATCTGGTCGTAGGCCTTCGCCTCGCCACCAAACTTCTTGCTCAACACCAGCGTCAACGCCGCCGTCAACGTCGTCTTACCGTGGTCCACGTGCCCAATCGTCCCCACATTCACGTGCGGCTTCGTCCGCTCAAATTTGCCCTTGGCCATCGCAATCTCCGCGGACAAAAGTAAAACCCTACTTTTGTCCGATTTAGGTTTCCTTTGAATCGACAGCAAAGCTGCACGATTCAAAGCAGAAAAAACTACGAAAAACCCTGCTACGTCTTCTTATTAATCACCGCTTCGGCGACCGTCTTCGGCGCCTCGGTGTAATGCTTGAATTCCATCGTGTACGTCGCGCGCCCCTGCGACAGCGAGCGCAGCGTCGTCGAGTAGCCGAACATCTCCGACAGCGGCACCTCGGCCTTGATGACCTTGACGCCGACGACGTCTTCCATGCCCTGGATCATGCCGCGCCGTCCTGACAGGTCGCCGACGACATTGCCCATGAAATCCTCAGGCGTCTCGACTTCGACCGCCATCATCGGCTCGAGCAACACCGGGGTCGCCTGGCGCATGCCGTCCTTGAACGCCATCGACGCCGCCATCTTGAACGCGTTCTCGTTCGAGTCGACGTCGTGATAGCTGCCGTCGAACAAGGTTACCTTCACGTCGACCACCGGAAAACCCGCGAGCACGCCGTTGGGCAGTGTCTCGCGCAGACCCTTTTCGACCGCCGGAATGTATTCGCGCGGCACCGTGCCGCCCTTGATCGCATCGACGAACTCGAAGCCCTTGCCCGCTTCCTGCGGCTCCATCTTCAGCCACACGTGACCGTACTGGCCGCGCCCGCCGGATTGCTTGATGAATTTGCCCTCGACCTGCACCGGCTTCTTGATCGCTTCGCGGTACGCCACCTGAGGCTTGCCGACGTTGGCTTCGACGCCGAACTCGCGCTTCATCCGGTCGACGATGATCTCGAGATGCAGCTCGCCCATCCCCGAGATGATCGTCTGGCTCGATTCCTCGTCTGTGTGCACGCGGAATGAAGGGTCTTCCTGCGCCAGGCGATTGAGCGCCAGGCCCATCTTTTCCTGGTCGGCCTTGGTCTTCGGCTCGACCGCCTGCGAGATCACGGGCTCCGGGAACACCATGCGCTCGAGCATGATTTCCTTGCCCGGATCGCAGAGCGTTTCGCCCGTCGATGCTTCCTTGAGCCCCACCGCCGCGGCGATATCGCCGGCGCGAACTTCCTTGATTTCCTCGCGCTGGTTGGCGTGCATCTGCAGCAGCCGGCCGATGCGCTCCTTGCGTCCGCGGTTGGCGTTGTACACCGTGTCGCCGGAGTTGAGCACGCCCGAATAGACGCGAATGAACGTCAGCTGGCCGACGTACGGGTCGGTCATGATCTTGAACGCGAGCGCCGAAAAAGGCTCGGAGTCCGACGCCTTGCGCGACTCGGGCTTGCCGCTCTCGTCCTCGCCTTCGACCGGCTTGATGTCGATCGGCGACGGCATGTAGTCGATGACGGCATCCAGCATCGCCTGCACGCCCTTGTTTTTGAACGCGCTGCCGCAAAGCATCGGCACGATCTCATTCTTGATCGTGCGGAGGCGCAGGCCACGCTTGATGTCCTCGACCGAGAGATCGTGGCCTTCGAGATATTTGTGCGTCAGATCGTCGTCGGCCTCCGCGGCCGCCTCGACCATCTTTTCGCGCCACTTCTTGGCTTCCTCGACCAGCTCCGCGGGGATCTCGCGCAACTCGTATTTCATGCCCTGCGTCGCCTCGTCCCAGTAGATCGCCTTCATCAGGACGAGATCGACAACGCCTTCGAACTTGTCCTCGGCGCCGATCGGAATCTGGATGGGAACAGGGTTGCCCTTCAGGCGGGTCTTGATGTGATCGTAGGACTTGAAGAACTCGGCGCCCTGGCGGTCCATCTTGTTGATGAACGCGAGGCGCGGAACCTTGTACTTGTTGGCTTGCCGCCAAACCGTCTCGGATTGCGGCTGCACGCCGGCAACCGCGTCGTAGACCATGCACGCGCCGTCGAGCACGCGCATCGAGCGCTCGACTTCGATGGTAAAGTCGACGTGCCCCGGCGTATCGATGATGTTGATGTGATGCTCGGGATGGTTGTTCTGCATCCCTTTCCAGAAGCAGGTCGTTGCGGCGGACGTGATGGTGATGCCACGCTCGCGCTCCTGCTCCATCCAGTCCATGACGGTCGCGCCGTCATGCACTTCGCCTATCTTGTGCGAGACACCCGTGTAGAAAAGTATGCGCTCGGTGGTCGTGGTCTTACCGGCATCAATGTGGGCACTGATGCCGATATTCCGATAGCGCTCGATAGGTGTCGTTCTTGCCACTTTATTTCACTGTCCAAAATCGCGTTGCAGGTTATTGCCAATGGAGTCCTGCGCTGCTGGTTCACGTTGTCCGCTGGTTGCTGCTTGGTTTGGTGCTAGAAGCGGAAGTGCGAGAAGGCCTTGTTCGCCTCGGCCATGCGGTGCACTTCCTCGCGTCTCTTCACCGCACCACCGCGTCCTTCCGCTGCCTCGATCAATTCCGCTGCGAGCCGCTGCCCCATCGACTTCTCACCGCGCTTGCGCGCCGCTTCACGCAGCCAGCGCATCGCCAGCGCCACGCGGCGCACAGGGCGAACTTCGACCGGGACCTGGAAGTTCGCGCCACCCACGCGGCGGCTCTTGACCTCGACCATCGGCTTCGCGTTGGAAAGCGCCTGGTTGAAGACTTCCAGCGGATCCTTGCCGCCCTTCTTGGCGATGGACTCGAAGGCGCCGTACACGATGCGCTCGGCAACCGACTTCTTGCCCTGGCTCATCAGCACGTTGACGAACTTCGCGACGTCGCTGTTCGAATACTTCGGATCCGGCAGGATCTCGCGCTTTGAAATTTCTCTGCGTCGGGGCATCGATACTCCGTAGCGGCGCAAAAGTACAAACCTACTTTTCGCCCGGTCTATGTTTACCGTTGAATTCGTCGGCAAAGCCGGCGAATTCAACGCATCAAAATTCAACGAAACTACTAGGCGGCCTTTGGCTTCTTGGCGCCGTACTTCGAACGCGACTGCTTGCGATCCTTGACGCCTGCGGTGTCGAGCGCGCCGCGCACCATGTGGTACCGCACACCTGGCAGATCCTTGACGCGGCCACCGCGGATCAGGACGACCGAGTGCTCCTGCAGGTTGTGGCCTTCGCCACCGATGTAGCTGATGACCTCGAATCCATTGGTCAAGCGCACTTTCGCAACCTTGCGCAGCGCCGAGTTCGGCTTCTTCGGCGTCGTCGTATACACCCGGGTGCACACGCCGCGCTTTTGCGGGCTGCGCTTCAGCGCCGGCACCTTGCTCTTCGACACAGGAGCCACGCGGCCCTTGCGCACTAGCTGATTGATCGTTGGCATGCTCTAGTTCCGCTCGCTCGCTGTTGCCTTGTTGTATCGCGGCCACTAACTGTTGCCAATGGCTTGCGACGCACAGAAATCAAAGTGGCCTAAGCATCGTCTGCTTGAGGCCACTCTCGTTGCGCCTCGGTTGACTCATCGCTGACTGATCCAAAAAGCGCCAACAAGCGACGGCGACCGGGTACGCACACCCCACCGGATGGCAGTCAAAAGCCCGTTTGGACCCGACCGACCGGTTTTGAGGCGAAAAGACGTTCGATTTTAGGGCACTAGGCGTGCCGTGTCAACGTATTGCTCCGCACAAAACGGAACGGGGGCCCCCTGCTTCGAGGCCCCCGTCATGACACTGGCCGAAGCCAGCACTGACGCTTACGCTGCGTCGGCGCTGATTTCGGCGGGCGGCGCTTCCAAAGCAACGCCTTCCGGCGCCAATTCGGGGGCAACGCCCGCTTTCTGCTTCTTTCGCGCGTTATGGTATGCAAGCCCGGTCCCAGCAGGGATCAGGCGGCCGACGATAACGTTCTCTTTCAGACCCCGCAGCTCGTCCTTCTTGCCCATGATCGCGGCTTCGGTCAGAACGCGCGTGGTCTCCTGGAACGACGCGGCCGAGATGAACGAATCGGTCGACAGCGACGCCTTGGTGATGCCCAGCAGCATGTGCTCGTACGTCGCCGGCCTCTTGGCGTCCGCGCCACCCTTTACCCCGCCGTGCTCGAACACCTTGTCGTTCTCGTCCAGCAGGTCCGAGCGCTCGACCTGCTCGCCCACGATGAAGCGCGTATCGCCCGCATCCTGGACCTGCACCCGGCGCAGCATCTGCCGCACGATCACTTCGATGTGCTTGTCGTTTATCTTCACGCCCTGCAGGCGATACACGTCCTGCACCTCGTCGGTGATGTAGCGCGCAAGGGCTTCGACGCCGAGTAACCGCAGAATATCGTGCGGATCCGCGGGGCCGTCGACGATCGATTCGCCCTTGTTCACCACCTGCCCGTCGTGCGCCGTGACGTGCTTGTCCTTCGGGATCAGATACTCGTGCGCCATACCGTCCAGGTCAGTGATGACCAGGCGCTGCTTGCCCTTCGTATCCTTGCCGAACGACACCGTGCCGGTGACTTCCGCCAGCGTGCCCGCATCCTTGGGCGCGCGTGCCTCGAACAGCTCCGCCACCCGCGGCAGACCGCCGGTGATGTCGCGCGTCTTGGAAGTCTCCTGCGGGATGCGCGCCAGCACCTCGCCGACGGCAACGTCCTGGCCGTCCTTGACGGTGATGATCGAGCCCAGCTGGAAAGTGATGTTGACCGGCAGGTCTGAACCCGCCAGCTTCACTTCGTCGCCACGCTCGTTCTGCAGCTTCACCTGCGGCCGCACGCCCTTCGCTGCCGCGCCGGCGCGACGCTTCGGATCGATGACCACCAGCGTCGACAGGCCCGTTACTTCGTCGACCTGCTTCGCCACGGTCACGCCTTCCTCGACGTTCTCGAACTTCACCCGTCCTGCGTACTCGGTGATGATCGGACGCGAGGTGGCATCCCACGTCGCCAGCACTTTGCCCGCCTTCACCGCATCGCCATCCTTGACCAGCATCGTGGCGCCATAGGGCACCTTGTGGCGCTCGCGCTCGCGGCCGTTGTCGTCATGGATCATGACTTCGCCGGAACGCGCGATGACGATCAGCTCGCCCTTGGCGTTGGTGACATAGCGCATTGCCGCCGAGAAGCGCACCACACCCGCGGACTTGCTTTCCAGCTGCGATGCCGCGGCGGTACGCGACGCGGCGCCGCCGATGTGGAAGGTCCGCATCGTCAGCTGCGTGCCGGGCTCACCGATGGACTGAGCGGCGATCACACCAACCGCCTCGCCCACGTTGACCAGATGCCCACGGCCCAGGTCGCGGCCGTAGCAGGTGGCGCAAAGACCGTAGCGCGTGTCGCAGGTGAGAGGAGTGCGCACCTTCACTTCGTCGATGCCCAGCGCCTCGATCTGCTCGACTTCGTCTTCGCTGAGCAAGGTGCCGGCATGGAACAGCGTCGCCTGCGTTTCCGGATTGACGACGTCCGCGGCGACCGAGCGCCCGAGGATCCGCTCGCGCAGCGCCTCGATCACTTCGCCACCCTCGACCAGCGCCTTCATCGCCACACCGTTGCTGGTGCCGCAATCGTCTTCGGTGACCACCAGGTCCTGCGTCACATCGACCAGGCGGCGCGTCAGGTAACCCGAGTTCGCCGTCTTCAACGCGGTGTCGGCAAGACCCTTGCGCGCGCCGTGCGTCGAGATGAAGTACTGCAGAACGTTCAGGCCTTCGCGGAAGTTGGCCGTGATCGGCGTCTCGATGATCGAGCCGTCCGGCTTGGCCATCAGTCCGCGCATGCCGGCGAGCTGCCGGATCTGCGCCGCGGAGCCGCGCGCGCCGGAGTCCGCCATCATGTAGATGGAATTGAACGACTCCTGCTCGACCGTGTTTCCGTCGCGATCCTGGACGTTCACGGTGCCGAGCTGCTTCATCATCGCCTTCGCGATGTCGTCGCCGGCACGGCCCCAGATGTCGACCACCTTGTTGTAACGCTCGCCCTGCGTCACCAGGCCCGAGGTGTATTGCGCCTCGATTTCCTTCACTTCCTTTTCCGACTTCTCGATGATGGTGTGCTTTTCCGAGGGGATCAGCATGTCATCGGCGGCGAAGGAGATACCGGCACGCGTCGCGAGCGAGTAACCCGCCTGCATCAGCTTGTCAGCGAAGATCACCGTCTCGCGCAGACCGCAACGGCGGAAGCTCGCGTTGATGATCTTGGAGATTTCCTTCTTCTTGAGCGGCCGGTTGATGGTCTCGAACGGAAGCCCGGCCGGCAGAATTTCGGACAGCAGCGAGCGGCCGACCGTCGTCTGATAGCGGGTGATCTTGTCGGTCCGCTCGCCGTCCGCGCCGACCAGCACTTCCTTGATGCGGACGCTGATCTTGGCGTGCAGCGCGACCTGCCTCGACTCGTAGGCACGCGCCACTTCGGCGATGTCCGCGAAGAGCATGCCTTCGCCCTTGGCGGCGATCAGCTCGCGCGTGGCGTAGTAGAGGCCCAGCACGATGTCCTGCGAGGGCACGATGCACGGCTCGCCGTTGGAAGGAAGAAGCACGTTGTTGGATGCGAGCATCAGCGTGCGCGCTTCCATCTGCGCTTCCAGCGACAGCGGAACGTGGACGGCCATCTGGTCGCCGTCGAAGTCGGCATTGAACGCCGTGCACACCAGCGGATGCAGCTGGATGGCCTTGCCTTCGATCAGCACCGGCTCGAACGCCTGGATGCCCAGGCGATGCAGCGTCGGCGCGCGGTTCAGCATCACCGGATGCTCGCGGATGACCTCTTCCAGGATGTCCCAGACCACGGGTTCCTGGCTTTCCACCATCTTCTTCGCGGCCTTGATGGTCGTGGCGAGCCCCATCGTCTCCAGCTTGTTGAAGATGAAAGGCTTGAAGAGCTCCAGCGCCATCAGCTTCGGCAGGCCGCACTGGTGCAGCTTGAGTTGCGGTCCGACCACGATCACCGAGCGGCCCGAGTAGTCGACGCGCTTGCCCAGCAGGTTCTGGCGGAAACGGCCACCCTTGCCCTTGATCATGTCGGCCAGCGACTTCAGCGGCCTCTTGTTGGCACCGGTCATCGCCTTGCCGCGGCGGCCGTTGTCGAGCAGCGAATCGACCGCTTCCTGCAGCATCCGCTTTTCGTTGCGCACGATGATGTCGGGCGCCTTGAGCTCGAGCAGACGCTTCAAGCGGTTGTTGCGGTTGATGACGCGGCGGTACAGGTCGTTCAGGTCCGAGGTCGCGAAGCGGCCGCCATCCAGCGGGACGAGCGGGCGCAAGCTCAGGCGGCAGCACCGGCAGCACTTCGAGGATCATCCACTCGGGCTTGATCCCGGACTTGTGGAACGCCTCGAGCACCTTGAGGCGCTTGGCGATCTTCTTGATCTTGGTGTCCGAGCCCGTGGTCTCGAGCTCCTTGCGAAGCTTCTCGATCTCGGTGTTGACCTCGAGCGCTTTCAAGCAGCTCGCGGATGCCCTCGGCGCCCATCGCCGCGGAGAAATCGTCGCCGTGCTGCTCGACCTTGGCGAGGTAATCGTCCTCGGTCAGGAGCTGCGCCCGGTTGAGCGGCGTCAGGCCGGGCTCGGTCACGACGTAGGCTTCGAAGTACAGGACGCGCTCGATGTCGCGCAGCGTCATGTCGAGCACCATGCCCATGCGCGAGGGCAGGCTCTTCAGAAACCAGATATGCGCGACCGGGCTCGCGAGCTCGATATGGCCCATGCGCTCACGGCGCACCTTCGCCAGCGTGACTTCGACGCCGCATTTTTCGCAGATGACGCCGCGATGCTTGAGCCGCTTGTACTTGCCGCACAGGCATTCGTAGTCCTTGACCGGCCCGAAAATCTTGGCGCAGAACAATCCGTCGCGCTCGGGCTTGAAGGTACGGTAGTTGATCGTCTCCGGCTTTTTCACTTCGCCATACGACCACGAGCGGATCTTCTCCGGCGAAGCGAGGCCGGTCTTGATCGCGTCGAACTCTTCTTCCTGTGTGACTTGCTTGAACAGATCGAGCAATGCTTTCATCGTTGAACTCTCCGAGTTCCTGCAACCAGGACTGTCATTCCCGCGAAAGCGGGAATCCAGTGTCTTTTGACGAACGCCACTGGGTCCCCGCTTTCGCGGGGACGACGATATTCCTTACGAATTGTCGCGTTGTCCATCAGAACCGCTCCAGGTCGATGTCGATCGCCAGCGAGCGGATTTCCTTAACCAGCACGTTGAACGATTCCGGCATCCCGGCCTCGATCTTGTGCTCGCCCTTGACGATGTTCTCGTAGACCTTGGTCCGTCCATTGACGTCGTCGGACTTGACCGTGAGCATTTCCTGCAGCGTGTACGCCGCGCCGTAGGCTTCCAGCGCCCACACTTCCATCTCGCCGAAGCGCTGGCCGCCGAACTGCGCCTTGCCGCCCAGAGGCTGCTGCGTCACCAGGCTGTACGGCCCGGTGGAGCGCGCGTGCATCTTGTCGTCGACCAGGTGATGCAGCTTGAGCACATGCATGAAGCCCACGGTGACCTGACGATCGAATGCCTCGCCGGTGCGTCCGTCGTGCAGCGTGATCTGTCCCGACCTCGGAAGACCGGCGAGCTCCAGCATGTCCTTGATCTCGGCCTCCGTCGCGCCGTCGAACACGGGCGTCGCGAACGGAACGCCGTCCTTCAGGTTCTCCGCCAGCACGCCGATTTCGTGGTCGTCGAGCGACTCAATGTCCTCGGGCTTGCCGGTGCCGTTATAAATCTTGGTCAGGAACTTGCGGACCTCAGTCGTGTTCTTCTCGACCTTGAGCATCTCGGCGATGCGGTTTCCGAGTCCTTTCGCCGCCCATCCCAGATGGATTTCGAGGATCTGGCCGACGTTCATCCGTGACGGCACGCCCAGCGGGTTAAGCACGATGTCGACCGGCGTACCGTCGGCCATGTACGGCATGTCCTCGACCGGAACGATCTTGGATACGACGCCCTTGTTGCCGTGACGACCCGCCATCTTGTCGCCGGGCTGCAGGCGACGCTTGACCGCAACGTAGACCTTGACCATCTTCTGCACGCCGGGCGGCAACTCGTCTCCCTGCGTCAGCTTTTTCTTCTTCTGCTCGAACATCTGGTCGAACTGCACGCGGCTCTGCGCGATCGATTCCTTCATCGCTTCCATCTGGCTCGCCGAGTCTTCGTTGGCGAGACGGATGTCGAACCAGTCGTGCCGGTTGGTGCCCTCGAGATATTCCTTGGTCAGGCGCGTGCCTTTGGCCAGGCGCTTCGGACCGCCGTTCGCGGTCTTGCCGAGCAAGAGCCTCTCCAGGCGCGCGAACGCATCGTTCTCGACGATGCGGAGCTGGTCGTTCAGGTCCTTGCGATAACCCTTGAGCTCGTCGTCGATGATCTGCGCGGCGCGCTTGTCGCGCTCGATACCCTCGCGCGTGAATACCTGCACGTCGATGACCGTTCCCGATATGCCCGAGGGAACGCGCAGGGACGTGTCCTTCACGTCGGAGGCTTTCTCGCCGAAGATCGCACGAAGTAGCTTCTCTTCCGGCGTGAGCTGAGTCTCGCCCTTCGGCGTCACCTTCCCGACCAGCACGTCACCGGCCTCGACTTCGGCGCCGATGAAGACGATGCCCGACTCGTCGAGACGATTGAGCTGCGCCTCGCCAAGGCTCGAGATGTCGCGGGTGATTTCCTCGGGACCGAGCTTGGTGTCGCGCGCGACCACCGACAGCTCCTCGATGTGGATCGAGGTGTAGCGGTCGTTGCCGACCACGCGCTCGGAAATGAGGATCGAGTCTTCGTAGTTGTACCCGTTCCACGGCATGAACGCGACGAGCATGTTCTGCCCGAGCGCCAGCTCGCCCATGTCGGTCGACGCGCCGTCGGCGATCACGTCACCCTTGGCGATGATGTCACCGATCTTCACCAGCGGACGCTGGTTGATGTTGGTGTTCTGATTGCTGCGCGTGTACTTGGTCAGGTTGTAGATGTCGACGCCGACTTCGCCGGCCGCTGTCTCGGTGTCGTGCACGCGCACGACCATCCGGTTGGCGTCGACGTAATCGACCTTTCCGCCCCGGCGAGCGAGCACCGCGGTGCCCGAATCGACGGCCGCAGTGCGCTCGACGCCGGTGCCGACGAGCGGCTTCTCGGCGCGCAGGCACGGAACCGCCTGACGCTGCATGTTCGAGCCCATCAAGGCGCGGTTGGCGTCGTCGTGCTCCAGGAACGGAATCAGCGATGCAGCCACCGAGACGATCTGCGCCGGTGCCACATCCATGAACTGGACCTTGTCCGCGGTGGACAGCATGAACTCGTTCTTGCAGCGGCACGAAACCAGCTCGTCCTTGAGCTTTCCGCCCTTGTCGAGCTGCGCATTGGCTTGCGCGATCACGAACGCGCCCTCTTCGATCGCCGACAGGTAATGGATCTCGTCGGTCACCTTGCCGTTGATCACCTTGCGGTACGGCGTCTCGAGGAAGCCGTATTCGTTGGTACGTGCGTAGAGCGCGAGCGAGTTGATGAGGCCGATGTTCGGACCTTCAGGCGTCTCGATCGGGCAGACGCGGCCATAGTGCGTCGGGTGCACGTCGCGCACTTCGAAGCCGGCGCGCTCGCGGGTGAGACCGCCGGGCCCGAGAGCCGACACGCGGCGCTTATGGGTGATTTCCGACAGCGGGTTGGTCTGGTCCATGAACTGCGAGAGCTGCGATGACCCGAAGAACTCCTTGATCGCGGCCGAGATTGGCTTGGCGTTGATCAGATCGTGCGGCAGCAGGTTGTCGCTCTCGGCCTGGCCGAGGCGCTCCTTGACCGCGCGCTCGACGCGCACGAGGCCCGAGCGGAACTGGTTCTCGGAGAGCTCGCCCACCGAGCGAACCCGGCGATTGCCGAGGTGATCGATGTCGTCGATTTCGCCGCGCCCGTTGCGCAGCTCGACCAGGATCTTGATCACCGCGATGATGTCTTCGTTGTTGAGTGTTCCCGAGCCGAGAAGCTCGCTGCGGCCCGACGCGGCGGTTGAACTTCATCCGGCCGACGGGTGACAAGTCGTATCGGTCCTCGTTGAAGAACAGGCCGTGGAACAGCGACTCGACCGCTTCCTCGGTCGGCGGCTCGCCGGGCCGCATCATGCGGTAGATCGCGACGCGCGCGGCGAGCTGATCCGGCGTGTCGTCGGTCTTCAGCGTCTGCGCGATGTACGGACCCTGATCGAGATCGTTGGTGTAGATCGTATGGATCTTGGGAACGCCGGCTTCGAGCAGCTTCTCGAGCAGCTCGTCGGTGATCTCATCGTTCGCCGATGCGATCACTTCGCCCGTGTCCTTGTTGATGATGTTCTCGGCCAGCGTGCGGCCGACGATGTAGTCGTTCGGAACGGCGATCTTCTTGACGCCGCCCTCGGCGATTTCGCGAATGTGCCGCGCCGTGATGCGCTTGTCCTTCTGCACCAGGACCTTGCCGTCCTTGCCCACGAGGTCGAAACGCGCGACCTCGCCGCGCAGGCGCTCGGGCACCAGGTCCATGTGCGAGCCCTTCTTCGCCAGCTGGAAGGAATCGAAGGCAAAGAACTGCTTGAGGATGTCCTCGTTGGTGAGGCCGATCGCCTTCAGCAGCGTCGTCACCGGCATCTTGCGACGGCGGTCGACGCGGAAATAGAGGTAGTCCTTGGGATCGAATTCGAAGTCGAGCCACGAGCCACGGTAGGGAATCACGCGTGCCGAGAACAGGAGCTTGCCGGAGCTGTGCGTCTTGCCGCGATCGTGCTCGAAGAACACGCCGGGGCTGCGGTGCAGCTGCGAAACGATGACGCGCTCGGTGCCGTTGATGACGAACGAGCCGTTGCCGGTCATGAGCGGAATCTCGCCCATGTAGACCTCCTGCTCCTTCACTTCCTTGACCGTTTCCTTCGGCGCTTCCTTGTCCATCAGGATCAGGCGCACCTTGGCGCGCAGCGCCGAGCAGTAGGTCAGGCCGCGCTGCTGGCACTCGGTCACGTCGAACGCGGGCGGCAGGAGCGAATAGCCGACGAATTCCAGCCGGGCGTTGCCGGAGTGGCTGGAGATCGGAAATATCGACGTGAACGCGGCCTGCAGGCCTTCGTTCTTGCGCGATTCGGGAGCCGTGAACTCCTGCAGAAAGGCGCGATAAGACGAGAGCTGGGTTTCCAGCAGGAACGGCACCGGCAGGACGCTCGCACGCTTGGCGAAACTCTTGCGGATGCGTTTCTTTTCGGTAAACGAGTACTGAGCCATGGGCCTTGACCTCTTTCGAGTAGCTTGCGAACGCGCGCCGGCCAAGAATTGAGGCCGGTGCGACACCCGTGATGCGTCGGCTGGGCGGAAGCGTTGCGCTCCCTTAAGGATGGTGGTTGGCCACTACCAACCGCTGGCGGACGACGGCACGCTCACCTTCCAACTTAAAAGCCCCGGTGTGCACCGTCCGACCAAACCTGCCTTCTGCAGTCGATTCAGAAGACAAAGACAAGCAAGCTTATTTGCGTCCTGAGCGCGCGCTTTTCAAGGGCCCAGTGACTCGCTTGTCTTCGGCCTCTAGGAGAACCGCTCTCCCGAAGCTTGGAACCGCACCCGCGGTCTCCCGCGGGCGCGTCACTCGTAACGCGACTACTTGATCTCGGCCTTGGCGCCGGCGTCTTCCAGCTTCTTCTTCGCCGCTTCGGAGTCGGCCTTGTTGATGCCTTCCTTGACCGCCTTCGGGGCTCCGTCGACCAGGTCCTTCGCTTCCTTGAGGCCCAGACCCGTGATTTCGCGCACGGCCTTGATCACGTTGACCTTGTTGTCGCCAAAGCTGGTCAGCATGACCGTGAACTCGGTCTGCTCTTCGGCGGCCGGTGCGGCCGTGCCCGCTGCGGCGGGACCCGCGACGGCAACGGCAGCCGCGGCGGAAACGCCGAACTTCTCTTCCATCGCCTTGATGAGCTCGGAGAGCTCGAGGACGGTCATCGACGAGATCTTGTCGAGGATTTCAGTTTGTGCAACAGCCATGATTCACTCCTGATTCTAAAGTTTGCAAACGATTGATTTCGGTGTCGGTATTCGCGTCCGTCGCCTATGCCGCTGGCTTCGCATCGCGCACGGCTGCCAAGGTCCGCACGAACCTGCTCGGAACTTCATTGAGCGTTCGAACGAGCTTGACGATCGGCGCCTGCATCGTGCCGAGCAGCTTGGCAATGAGCTCTTCGCGCGACGGCAGGGCTGCCAGAGCGGAGATTTCCTTCGCCGACAGGAGCTGCCCGGGCATGCCGCCGCCCGTGATGACGAACTTCTCGTTGCTCTTGGCGAAGTCGTTGAGGACTTTCGCCACGGCAACGGGATCGGGGCCGATACCGTACGCCAGCGGACCGACCATCTTGTCGGCCATCGAAGCGAACGGCGTTTCGGCCACCGCGCGGCGTACCAGCGTGTTCTTGACCACGCGGAAATACACCCCGGAAGCTCGTGCCTTTGCGCGAAGCTGCGTCATTGCGGCGACCGCCATGCCGCGGTTCTCGACCATGACGATGGCCTGAGCACCGGCGACCTGTTTCGCGATTTCCGCGACTACCGCCTGCTTCTGTTCCAAGTTAAGACCCAAAAGTCACCTCCACGATCCATTGCTTCTTGCTTCGAGCCGGCGGATGCCGGCTTCCAGCGACTGCGGTGACCTCGAGCCAGGAGTGAATCCTGTCTGCAGGGACACCATCTGCGTAGGACGCCCAAGAACTGCGGGCGATTAAGCGCTTGCCTTGCTCCTACGGTCTTGGACGGCTCGCCGCGCGATGAGCCGCGCGACGTTCCCCCAAATGCTTCAATGCTTGTATTCCGATGCCTTAAGCCGGCGCCTGCTGCACAAGCGTCGACGAATCGATTCGCACACCCGCCCCCATCGTGCTGGAGACGCTGATCTTCTTGACGTAGATGCCCTTGGTCCCCGCCGGCTTCGATTTGTTCAGCGCGTCCATCAGCGCGACCAGGTTCGTCTTGAGCTGGTCGGACGTAAAGGAGGCACGCCCGATGGTGCATTGGATGATGCCGGCCTTGTCGGTGCGGTACTGGACCTGGCCGGCCTTGGCGTTCTTGACTGCGGTGGTCACGTCGGCCGATACCGTCCCTACCTTGGGATTGGGCATCAGGCCGCGCGGGCCCAGTATCTGGCCGAGCTGACCCACCACCTTCATGGCGTCGGGTGTGGCGATCACGACGTCGAAATCCATGAAGCCTTCCTTGACCTTTGCCGCCAGGTCGTCGAAACCGACGATGTCCGCGCCCGCCTCGGTGGCTGCTTTGGCCTTGTCTCCCTGAGCGAACACCGCCACGCGCACTTTCTTCCCTGTGCCGGCCGGGAGCACGACCGAGCCGCGGACCGTCTGGTCCGACTTCTTGGCATCGACGCCAAGATTGACCGCGACATCGATCGACTCGTCGAACTTGGCGGTCGCGGTGTCCTTGACCAGCTTGAGAGCATCGTCGACCGGATACGACTTGACGTGGTCGACTTTGCCGCGCACGGTTTTCATGCGCTTGGAAAGCCGGGGAATATCCTTGCTGTGTGCGTCGGCCATGATTACTTCACTCCTTCGACGGTGATGCCCATGCTGCGGGCGCTGCCGGCGATGGTGCGCACCGCTGCGTCGAGATCCGCCGCTGTCAGGTCCGGCGTTTTCATCTTCGCGATTTCCTCGGCCTGAGCGCGGGTCAGCTTGCCGATCTTGTCGGTGTGGGGCTTGGGACTGCCCTTTTCGACCTTGGCCGCCTTTTTGATGAGCACCGTCGCAGGCGGTGTCTTCATCACGAACGTGAAGCTCTTGTCCGCGAACGCCGTGATCACGACCGGGATCGGCAAACCCGGCTCGAGCTTCTGCGTCTGGGCGTTGAACGCCTTGCAGAACTCCATGATGTTCAGGCCGCGCTGGCCCAGCGCCGGCCCGATCGGTGGGCTGGGATTCGCCTTGCCCGCGGGCACCTGCAATTTGATGAAACCGACAATTTTCTTTGCCATTCTTCAGCTCCTGGTGGGTCCAAGCGGACGCGATTCGCGCCCTCCCCGGTTAGAAAACATACTTCACCTTCCTGCCCTTGTCCGAGTCAAGCGGCGACGCGGCAGCGGCGCAGCTTCAACTCGGACAGATATCCGTCGCGCTGCGCGCGACGGATATCAAGCTTTCTCGACCTGCGAAAAATCCAATTCCACCGGCGTCGACCGCCCAAAAATCGTGACCGACACCCTCAACTTGCTCTTCTCGTAGTTGACGTCTTCCACGTTGCCGTGAAAGTCGGTGAACGGGCCTTCCTTGACGCGCACCGCCTCGCCGAGCTCGAACAGCACCTTGGGACGCGGCTTCTCCACGCCTTCCTGCACCTGCTTCAGAATGCCGTCGACTTCCTTCTGCGTGATGGGGGTCGGCTTGTTGGCCGTTCCACCCACGAATCCGGTCACCTTGGGCGTGCTCTTGACCAGATGCCATGTGTCGTCGGTCATCTCCATCTCGACCAGCACGTAGCCGGGGAAGAACTTGCGCTCGGAAATCGCCTTCGCGCCCTTCTTCATTTCCACGACTTCTTCGACCGGGACGAGGATCTTGCCGAAGCGCTCCTCCATGCCCGACCGCTTGATCCGCTCGGTCAGCGCCCGCATCACGCTCTTCTCGAATCCCGAGTAGGCGTGAACGACAAACCACTTTTTGTCGATCATCCGTCCGCCCGACCGGTAAAGAGTTTGACCAGCCACGCGAGCGACGTATCGACCGTAAACAGGAAGAGCGACATGACGAATACGAACGCGAACACAACGGCCGTCGTCTGAATCGTCTCCTTGCGCGTGGGCCACGATACCTTGCTCGCTTCCTGCCATGCCTCCTGCGAGAAAGCGAAGAGCTCCTTCCCCGGCACGGTCAGCCACGCGACCACGCCCGCCGCGATCAGGCCACCCAGCACCATCAGCACGCGCAGCACCTGCGCGGTTTCGCTGAAGTGGTAGTAACCCCAGACGCCCGCGATCACCAGCGCAACCGCTATTCCCATCTTGATCTTGTCCAACATCGCCGCTGCTTTTCCTTGAGTTGCCGTTCAGTTGCCAACGTCTGCCGACCGGTTGCCCGCCGTTGCTTCCTGTCACCACTCAAACGGTGGCAGGCCAGGAGGGAATCGAACCCCCAACCTGCGGTTTTGGAGACCGCCGCTCTGCCAATTGAGCTACTGGCCTTTTCCCTTAACCTACTCGATGACTTTTGCCACGACGCCTGCGCCGACGGTGCGTCCGCCTTCGCGAATGGCAAAGCGCAAGCCTTCTTCCATCGCAATCGGCGCAATCAACGTCACCGTCATCTGGATGTTGTCCCCAGGCATCACCATCTCCGTCCCCGCAGGCAACTCCACCGCACCCGTCACATCCGTCGTGCGGAAGTAAAACTGCGGCCGGTACCCCGGGAAGAACGGCGTATGCCGACCACCTTCTTCCTTGGAGAGCACATACACCTCACAGGTGAACTTGGTGTGCGGCGTGATGCTGCCAGGCTTGGCCAGCACCTGACCACGCTCCACCTCTTCCCGCTTGGTGCCGCGCAGGAGAACACCCACGTTGTCCCCCGCCTGCCCCTGGTCCAGGAGCTTGCGGAACATCTCCACACCCGTGCACACCGTCTTCAAGGTCGGCTTCAAGCCCACAATCTCCAGCTCCTCGCCCACCTTCACAATCCCGCGATCCACTCGGCCCGTCACCACCGTACCCCGACCACTGATCGAGAACACGTCTTCCACCGGCATCAGGAATGGACCATCGATCAAGCGCTTCGGTTGCGGAATGTAGCTGTCCAGGGCATCGGCCAGGCGGTCGATGCACGCCTCGCCCAAGTCGCTCTTGTCCCCTTCCAGCGCGAGCTTCGCACTGCCAATCACGATCGGAATCTTGTCCCCGGGAAACTCGTACTTGGTCAACAGCTCCCGCACCTCCAGCTCGACGAGCTCCAACAGCTCCTTGTCGTCGACCATGTCGGCCTTGTTCAGAAACACCACGATGTAGGGCACCCCGACCTGCCGCGCCAGCAGAATGTGCTCCCGCGTCTGCGGCATCGGACCGTCGGCGGCACTGACCACCAGGATCGCCCCGTCCATCTGCGCCGCACCCGTGATCATGTTCTTCACATAGTCCGCGTGCCCAGGACAGTCCACGTGCGCGTAGTGCCGGTTCTTCGTCTCGTATTCCACGTGCGCAGTGTTGATCGTGATCCCCCGTGCCTTCTCTTCCGGCGCGTTATCAATCTGGTCGTAGGCCTTCGCCTCGCCACCAAACTTCTTGCTCAACACCAGCGTCAACGCCGCCGTCAAAGTCGTCTTACCGTGGTCCACGTGCCCAATCGTCCCCACATTCACGTGCGGCTTCGTCCGCTCAAACTTTCCTTTAGCCATGGTGCTCTCCGGCGTTTTCGTTGATCGTTCTCACTCGAATCGTCTGGCTCTGCCAGCGATTCGGGTCTAACTCTAGACCGGACAAAAGTAGGTTTTTACTTTTGTCCGCTGCGCCTCGTGGTGCCCATGGAGCGGATCGAACGCTCGACCTCTCCCTTACCAAGGGAGTGCTCTACCACTGAGCTACATGGGCGCAAACTTCGCCTTGCTGCGATGCTCGGTCGCTCGCGCCGTTGCTCCGTTTTGACTCCGCTCCTGCTCGCGGGCGGAAACGCGTCTTCGCGTCCATCCGCCGCACTTACCGTCTTTCAGTCCCAGCAGCCGCCGAATGCATGGAGCGGGTGAAGGGAATCGAACCCTCGTCGTAAGCTTGGAAGGCTTCTGCTCTACCATTGAGCTACACCCGCTTTTCAGGTATCAGAAGTCAGGGATCAGCATCTGGAAGCACGGCCCGCGCTGGTTCATCGTTTTGAGTGGTCCCCAAATGGTGGAGGGGGAAGGATTCGAACCTTCGAAGGCAGAGCCGGCAGATTTACAGTCTGCTCCCGTTGGCCACTTGGGTACCCCTCCGACGAAACCGCACATTCTAGCAATTTTCGTTCCCAAGTGTCAAACAGCGTACGGTTTCCGAACAGTTGGCTATGATCGTGCCGGTGGCCTCTGAATCTTCGCCTTCGGGTCAGGGATGCCCCTCCGGGAAAAGCCTCCTTCCCCGTGTCGCGAAGGCTAATCCCGTCAATTTAAATGCCTGGCCAACGACAAAATATGGGTTTTCGAGACCGCCGCAGCGCAAATTGCCCGGAAACGATCATTTCCATCCCGATCGCGGCGACGATCGCTCGAACCGGCTTCGCCCTGCCATGACGGCGGCAACGACATTCGACTACGTCGTCGTCGGAGCCGGCTCGGCGGGATGCGTCCTGGCCAACCGGCTCTCCGCCAGCGGTCGGCATAGCGTGCTGCTGCTCGAGGCAGGGCCGGCGGATTCCTATCCCTGGATCCACATTCCCATCGGCTACGCGAAAACCATGTTCAATCCGCGGGTCAACTGGTGTTTCAACACTGAGCCCGAGCCCGGAATGAACGGCCGCCGCATCTATTGGCCCAGAGGCAAGACCCTCGGTGGATCGAGCTCCATCAACGGTCTCATTTCGATTCGCGGCCAGCGCCAGGACTACGACCGCTGGGCCGACGCCGGCAACGCGGGATGGAGCTACGAGGACGTATTGCCGTATTTCAAGCGGCTCGAGCACGCCGCCTTTGGCGATCCCGCGTACCACGGTGTCGACGGGCCGCTCTGGTGCTCCCCGATACGGGCGCAAGCACGAGCTAATCGAGGCGGTCATCGCCGGGGCGGGGGAGCTCGGCATTGCCCGCAATGACGATTTCAACGGCGCGAGGCAGGAAGGCGCGGGCTACTACCATTTGTCGACGCGGCGCGGCTGGCGCTGCAGCACCGCCGTTGCGTACCTCAAGCCTGCCCGGGGTCGCGCCAACCTCCAGGTCGAAACGCTGGCGCGCGCCGTGCGCCTCACCTTCGATGGCAAGCGCGCCGACGCGGTCGTCTACCGCCACCGCGGCGTCGAGGTCACCGTCCGCGCGCGGCGCGAGATCCTCCTCTGCGCCGGCTCGTTGCAGAGCCCGCAGTTGCTGCAGTTATCCGGCGTCGGCGCAGCGCCGCTGTCTGCAGAGGTTCGGCATCCCGATGGTGCACGAGCTCCGCGGCTGTCGGCGAAAACTTGCAGGACCATTTGCAGGCGCGGGTGATTTTCGAGTGCACACGACCGATCACCACCAACGACGATCTCAAGAGCTGGTCACGGGTCGTAAAAATGGGATTGGAGTATGCACTGACACGCGGCGGACCGATGGCCATCGGCATCAATCAGGGAGGCATTTTCGCCCGTGCTCTCGCGAGCGCGGAGACGCCGGACGTACAGTTCCACGTCGCGACGCTGTCCTCGGACATGGCAGGCTCGCCGACGCACACCTTTTCCGGCTTCACCATGTCGGTCTGCCAGCTGCGCCCCGAGTCGCGCGGGCACGTGCGCATCCGCTCGGCCGATCCGCTCGACGCGCCGGCGATGCAGCCGAACTATCTGTCGACGCAAAACGACCGCGACACTCTGGTCGCCGGCATCAGGCTCGCGCGCAGGCTCGCCGCGACACGAGCCCTCGCTCCCTATGTGAAAGGAGAATACCGGCCCGGCACCGCGGCCCAGGACGACGCAGAAATTCTCGAGTTCGCGAAAAATACCGGCGGGACGATCTTCCACCCCAGCGGCACGTGCAAAATGGGCGACGTGAAGCGCGATCCGACTGCGGTCGTCGACAGCGAGCTCAGGGTTCACGGCGTATCTGCCCTGCGCGTGGTCGACTGCAGCGTAATGCCGACGCTTGTTTCGGGCAACACCAACGTCCCGGTCGTCATGATCGCCGAAAAAGCGGCCGACCTGATTCTTGCGGCGGCCGCGTCACTCAGCGCACTGATCGCCGCCACGCCGAAGATTTCCATAGAGGTCATTCATGTCCTGCTGCCACGCCGATTTTGCGTTCACCGATTCGAGCGACAGAGCCTTCTCGATCGGCATGCCGACCTTCACTTTCGGCGCGGGCTGCCTCGCCGAGGCAGGCGAGCAGCGCTCGGGAACTCGGCTGAAGCGCGTCGCGCTCTTCACCGACAAGAACCTCCGCAGCATCCGTCCACGTCGCGACCGTCAGCGACGCCTTGCGCGCGGCAGGCATCGATGCCGTCATCTACGACGAGATATCGGTCGAGCCGACGACCGCATCGTTCCAGGCGGCGTCCCGCTTTGCGTCCGAAGGAAAGTTCGACGGCTACGTGTCGGTCGGCGGCGGCTCGGTGATGGACACCTGCAAGGCCGCAAACCTCTACGCGACGTATCCCGCGGACTTCATGTCCTACGTCAATGCGCCGATCGGAGGCGGCCAGACGCGTCCCCGGTGCGCTGAAGCCGCACATCGCCTGCCCGACGACAGCCGGGACAGGCTCGGAGACGACGGGCATCGCGATCTTCAACATGACCGAGATCAACGCCAAGACCGGGATCATTTCGAGACGCATGATCCCGACGATTGCCTTGATCGATCCGACCGTCACGTCGACGCTGCCAGGCAAGGTCGTGGCCGCGAGCGGCTTCGATTGCATGAGTCATGCGCTCGAGTCGCTCACGGCGCGGCCGTGGCCGCGGCGGCTGAATCCGGCGCGCGGCGCGAGCCGGCCGGTTTCACAAGGCGCCAATCCGTTCTCCGACGCGCTCGCCGGAGAGGCGCTGAAATCCGTCGGCAAGTTCCTCGTGCGCGCGGTCAACGATGCGAGCGACGTCGAGGCACGAACCGAGATGATGTATGCCGCGACCCAGGCCGGCATCGCATTCAACGCGGCAGGCTGTCACCTGCCGCACGGACTGTCTTATTCGGTGTCGGGATTGACGCGCGTCATTTCACGTCGACGGATATCCGGCGGGCAAGTCACTGGTGCCGCACGGCATGGCGGTGGTGCTCAACAACCCGTCGGTTTGGCGCTACACCGCGCCTTGCTCTCCGCGAGCGCCATCTGCGCGGCGCAGCATGTCTGGGTGCCGAAACGCGCGGCGCATCGCCGGAGGACGCGGGCGAAGCTCTGGCAGGCCGCGTCATCGAGATGATGCGCGCGGCGGGCATGCCGAACGGGCTTTCCGAGCTGGGGTTCGGCGACGCCGATGCCGACGCGCTCGCGATCGGATCGGAGCCGCAATACCGCGTGATCCGCAACGCGCCCAAGGACGTGTCGCGTGAAGACCTGAGGAGTCTTTTCAGGGCCGCGATGCGCTACTGGTAACGGCGCTCCGCGCACGCGGCGGGAATCGCACGACGGTTACGAAGTCGTGGATCTCGGTTCCGCCCTCCCGTCCGCGCCGCTGGGCGAAGTGCCTTCGGTCACAGGCCTGATCCGTCGCGGCGGCAGGCGAACGGTGAACCGGCTGCCCTGATCGACAGCGCTGTCCACGACGAGCTCGCCCTGGTGGCGGATCAGTACGTGCTTGACGATCGCGAGTCCTAGGCCGGTTCCGCCGGTGGCTCGCGAGCGGCTGCGATCGACGCGGTAGAAGCGCTCAGTAAGCCTCGGGATGTGCTCCGGTGAAATGCCGATGCCTGTGTCAGCAACCGTGAACTCGCCGCCATCCGCGGTGACCCGCCACTCGAGCGCGATGCGCCCCCCCGGCGGGGTGTAGCGGACCGCATTGCTGACCAGGTTGCCGAATGCGCTCGTGAGCTCTTCGCGGCTCCCGAGCACGTTCGCGGCATCGCGGATGGTCAGCGTTACCTCGTGTCGACCACCCGAGAGCGCTTTGGCGTCCGCCGACACCGCGAGCAGCAGGGGGACGACCGCGAACTCGCTCTCGTTCACCGGGCTCTGCTCGCTCTCGAGCGCCGAAAGCGTGAGCAGATCCTCGACCAGGCGCTGCATGCTGTTCGATTGCTCGCCCATCAGCGCAAGGCAACGCTGCCGCTGACGCTCGTCCATCTCCACGTCGGTCAACGTCTCGATGAAGCCCGCGAGCACCGTCAGCGGCGTCTTGAGCTCGTGCGAGACATTGGCGATGAAGTCGCGCCGGACTCGCGCCACGACCTCGAGGCGCGTGATGTCGCGGCTCATCAGCAGCTTTTCCTCGACGCCGAAAGGCACGACCTGCATCGACAGCGTCAAGGCGCTTTCGCGCGCCGACTGGATGATCACGGGTTCGCTGAAATCGCCTGCGGACAGGTATTGCACGAATGCCGGATGGCGCACGAGATTGACGACCGGCGCGCCGATGTCCTGCTTCAGATCGAGGCCCAGGTGCGCTTCGGCGCGAGGGTTGGCCCACTCGATGCGGTCGTTGGCATCGAGCACGACCACGCCTTCGGGCAGCGCTTTCGCACCGCTGACGAACCGGTCCAGGGCGAGCCGCAGATCGCGCTGCCGCGCCGAGCGCAGGCGCACGCGGTGATAGAGCGCCGCGTAGGCAACCGCCCAGGTTCCGCGGCCCTCGGGCACCGGCGCCTCGATCGGGCCGGATGCCCAGCGCGCGAGCTCGGCGAGTTGCGAAAGGTGCCAAGCGACCATCGCCAACGCGCCGACCGCGAGCACGACGAGGCCGGCAACAGGGCCCGCGACCCATCCCACGACCAACGCGAGCACCGCGAGAAGGGACAGGGCCAGCAAGCCGCGCAGCCAGATGGGGTTCACTCAGCGCTCGGTTACGACTCGTTTACGCGCGACTCGCGTGCATGCAAGGCGTGGGATCGGCGACCCTATTTCGGCGCCGCGAGTCGGTATCCGCTGCCGCGCACGGTCTCGATCATGCCGTCCTTGCCGTGGGGCTCGAGCGCGCGTCTCAGGCGGCGTATGTGCACGTCGATCGTCCGCTCCTCGATGTAGACATGGTCCCCCCAGACCTGATCGAGCAGGTGCGTGCGGCTGTGCACGCGCTCCGGGCGCGCCAGGAAGAATTTGAGCAGGCGGAACTCGGTCGGCCCGAGCTCGACAGGAGCATCGCCGGCCGTGACGCGATGTGTGATGGGGTCGAGCGTCAGCGGGCCGACGCTCAGCACTTCCTGCGCCGATTCGGGCGCGCGGCGCCGCAACACGGTCTTGATGCGCGCCCTGAGCTCGCGCGGCGAAAAAGGCTTGGTCACGTAGTCGTCGACCCACGCCTCGAGGCCCGAAACGCGATCGGCTTCGTCTCCGCGCGCGGTGACCATGATGATGGGCAGCTCGCGGGTCCGGGCATCGCCGCGCAGGATCCGGGCGAAGGCCAGTCCGGATTGCCCGGGCAGCATCCAGTCGAGAAGAATCAGGTCGGGAAGCGCGCTGCGGATCTGCGCTTGCGCGCTCTCCGCGTCCGCCACGGTGCTCACCGCAAAGCCAGCGTCCTCGAGATTCAGCCGCAAGAGCTCCTGGATCGCGGGCTCGTCCTCGACCACCAGGATGGACGTCGTCACGAGCAGCGTCCCAATCGCGCAGCCCATGGGACGTGTCTCGCAACGTCACACGTCCCTCACCGCGCGCGCTCATCGGCCTGCTTCACTCGGCGACCTCGGCGCGAATCTGCTCGGCCGTCGCGTGACGCACGTCCTTGCCCTTGACCACGTGCACGACATTCTCCGCGATGTTCTTGGCGTGATCGCCGACGCGCTCGATCGATTTGGCGATGAACACGATCTCGAGCGCCGCGGTGATCGTCCGCGGATCTTCCATCATGTAGCTGATCAGCTGGCGCATGATCCCGAGGAAAGCGGCGTCGATCGCCTCGTCGTCGCTGATGACCTGTGCCGCCGATTTGACGTCCAGGCGCGCAAACGCATCGAGCGCGAGCTGCAGATTGTCCTCGGCGAGCTTGGCCGCGCGCGCGATTTCGTGGAAGCGCACGTTGGAGAGGCCATCCGGCCGCTGCATCTGCTGCGCCTTGTAGGCGATTTTCTTGATTTCGTCGCCGATGCGCTCGAGCTCGTTGACCACCTTCACCACCGTCAGCACCATGCGCAGGTCGATGGCCGCGGGCTGCCTCTTGGCGATGATCTGGCTGCACTGGTGGTCGAGGTCGACCTGCATCTGGTTGATCGCCAGCTCGTCGGTGGCGACCGCATCGATCAGGTCGACGTCGGGCGGCTTCGAGGGCCGCGATGGCGCGCGCGATCTGCGTCTCGACCAGGCCGCCCATCAACAGCACGCCGGAGCGGATACCCTCCATCTCGACGTCGAACTGCTTCGAAGTATGTTCGTTCACGCTGGTGCTCCGTTGGAGTGCTCGAGGTACCGGCTCAGCCGAAGCGGCCGGTGATGTAGTCCTCGGTTTCCTTGCGCTTGGGCTTGATGAAAATCTCGTCGGTGGCGCTGAACTCGATCAATTCTCCCAGATACATGTACGCCGTGAAATCGGACACGCGCGCCGCCTGCTGCATGTTATGGGTGACGATCGCGATGGTGTAGTCGGCCTTGAGCTCGCTGATCAGCTCCTCGATCTTCGCCGTCGAGATCGGGTCCAGCGCCGAGGTCGGCTCGTCGAGCAGAAGCACTTCGGGCTTCACGGCCACTGCGCGCGCGATGCACAGCCGCTGCTGCTGGCCGCCGGACAGCGCCATGCCGCTTTGCTTCAGCTTGTCCTTCGCTTCCTGCCACATCGCCGCCTTGCTCAGCGCCCATTCGACGCGCTCGTCCATCTGACGAGTGCTCAGGGACTCGTACAGCCTCACGCCAAACGCGATGTTGTCATAGATCGACATCGGAAACGGCGTCGGCTTCTGGAATACCATCCCGACCCTGGCCCGCAGCAGATTGAGGTCGGTCCCCGGGTCGAGGATGTTGGTGCCGTTGAAGAGGATCTCGCCTACCGCGCGATGTCCGGGATAGAGCGAGTACATCCGGTTCAAGCGTTCGCAGCAGCGTCGACTTGCCGCACCCCGATGGGCCGATGAACGCGGTCACGCGCCGCTCGGCGATATCGAGGTTGATGTCCTTCAGGCCCTGGAACTTGCCGTAGAAGAAATCGAGATGCCTGACCGCCATCTTGGGCGAGCGCGGTGGGCACCGGCGCTTGGACGTTGTCCGGGCGCGTGCGCGACTGCTTCGAAATTCATTGTGCTCTCCACCGCAGGTATCCGGTTATCGAACGGCCGACTGGCGGAAGAACGTCCGCGCCAGGATGTTGATGGTCAGCACCGCCAGCGTGATCAGCAGCGCGCCGGCCCAGGCGAGCGTCTTCCAATCCTCGAACGGGCTCATCGCGAACTGGAAGATCACGACCGGAAGATTGGCCATCGGCTGATCCATGTTCGAGCTCCAGAACTGATTGTTGAGCGCGGTGAATAGAAGCGGCGCGGTCTCGCCCGACATCCTGGCCACGGCCAGCAGGACGCCGGTGATGACGCCGCCGCGCACCGCCTTGAGCGTGACCATCAGGATCACCTTCCACATCGGCGCGCCCAGCGCGATGGCCGCCTCGCGCAGGCTGCTCGGGACCAGGTGCAGCATGTTTTCCGTCGTTCGCACGACGACGGGAATCGCGATCAGCGCCAGCGCCGCGGAGCCGGCCCAGCCGGAGAAGTGCTCGACCCGCGCGACGTAGACGGTATAAATGAACAGGCCAATCACGATCGACGGCGCGGACAGCAGGATGTCGTTGATGAAGCGCGTCGCGCGCGCGAGCCAGCCATCCTTGCCGAATTCGGCGAGATAGATGCCGGCCAGGACGCCGATCGGCGTGCTCACGAACGTCGCAACGCCGACGATGACAATGCTGCCGTAGATCGCGTTGAGCAAGCCCGCCCGCGGAGCCTGGCGGCGGCGTCATCTCGGTGAAGAGCGTCGGCTTGAGCGCCGCGAATCCGTTGACAAACAGCACCGTCAGGATCCACAGCAGGAACGCCATGCCGAAGGCCATGGTGCCGAGCGACATGGCGAGATTGAAGCGGTTGACGAACAGGCGCCGGCGATAGCGGCCCGAGCTCGCCTGATCAGCGCTGGCGGTCGTCATGTCCGCTTTCCTTCGCCCTTGGCCAGCTGCGCGATGAGCAGGCGCGACAATGCCAGCACGATCAGCGTCAGCACGAACAGGACCAGTCCCAGCGTGATCAGCGACGCGCGATGGACCGGGTCGGCCGCCTCGTTGAATTCGTTCGCGAGCGCGGAGGCGATGGAATTGCCGGGCTCGAACAGCGAGCTGCTGATCCTGTAGGCATTGCCGATGATGAAGGTTACCGCCATGGTCTCGCCCAGAGCGCGTCCCAATCCAAGCATGATGCCGCCGATGACGCCGACCTTGGTGTAGGGCAGCACCACATTGCGCACGACCTCCCAGGTCGTGCAGCCGATGCCATACGCGGATTCCTTCAGCACCGGGGGAACGATCTCGAACACGTCGCGCATCACCGACGAGATGAACGGTATCACCATCACCGAAAGAATGATCCCCGCGGAGAGCATGCCGATGCCGTTGGGCGCGCCCTTGAACAGCGGCCCGAGAATCCAGAGGTTGCCGAAGATCGTTTGCAGCGCCGGCTGCACGTAGTCGCCGAACATCGGCGCGAAGACGAACAGACCCCACATGCCGTAGATGATCGACGGAATCGCCGCCAGGAGCTCGACCGCCGTGCCCAGAGGCCGCTTCAGCAACGGCGGACACATTTCGGTGAGGAACAGCGCGATGCCGAAGCTGACCGGCACGCCGATCAGCAGGGCGATGGCCGATGTCACCAGCGTCCCGTAAATCGGCGCGAGCGCCCCGAACTGGCTCGTGACCGGGTTCCAGACGTTGGTGAAGAAGAATCCGAAGCCGAATTTTTGCAGCGCGGGCAGCGCCGCGTAGCTCAGCGCGCCGATGATGCCCAGCAGCATCGCCAGCACGAGCACCGCGAACAGCATGGTGGCGTGCTCGAACACCCAGTCCTGCCAGGGCGCCGCCGCGCTTCGCCGGGCGGGCGGATTCGGCTCTCGCTGTCCGCGCGATTCGGCGCGTAGATCCATCGGGGCAGGCAATGTCATCGAAACGGAAGTGGCCGTCATGATACTGCCCTAAGGTGGAAATGGGCCGGCCGCGGACACGCGGCCGGGCATGCTGAAGCTTACCTGCTGCCCGTAATGCCGTCTTGGCGCGACTTGCGGGCTCGCGCCAATGCTAATTCCACACCGGCTTGCCGGAGGCATCCTTGATCTGCGATTTCCACGCCGTTGCGATCAGCTTGGTGAGGCTGTCCGGCAAGGGAACGTAGTCGAGCTCCTCGGCCATCTTGTTGCCGTTCTTGAACGACCAGTCGAAGAACTGCATCACTGCCATCGCGTTCTGCGGCTTGTCCTGCGTGGTGTGCAGCAGGATGAAGCTGGTCGCGGCGATGGGCCAGGAGTCCTTCCCCGGCGAATTGGTGATGATCTGGTAGAAGCCGCTGGCGCATGCGACCAGTCCGCGTACGCGGCTGCCGCCTGGAACGTCGCGTTGTCCGGCTGCGGATATTGGCCGTCCTTGTTCTGCACCAGGGTGTAGCGCGAGATTGTTCTTCTTGGCGTAGGCGTATTCCACGTAGCCGATCGATCCCTTGATCCGCTGCACGTACGCGGCGACGCCCTCGTTGCCCTTGCCGCCCACGCCCTCGGGCCACGCGACGGCGGTGCTCGAGCCGACCTTGGTCTTTCCACTCGTCGCTGACCTTCGACAGGTAATCGGTGAAGTTGAATGTCGTGCCGGATCCGTCGGAGCGGCGGACCACGGTGATCAACTCGCTGCTCGGCTTGAGACCGGGATTGAGGTCCGTGATCGCCTTGTCGTTCCAGCTCTTGATCTTGCCGAGATAGATGTCGGCGAGGACCGGGCCGGTAAGCTTCATGGCTCCGGGCGCGACGCCTTCGATATTCACCACGGGCACGATGCCGCCGATGATCGCCGGGAACTGCATCAGGCCCGACGGACTGGAGATCCTCGGGCTTCAAGGGCATGTCGGACGCGCCGAAGTCGACCGTCTTGGCCTTGATCTGGGCGATGCCGCCGCCGGAGCCGATCGACTGGTAGTTCATGCCGATGCCCGTTTTCGTCTTGTAGGCGTCGGCCCACTTGGCGTAGATCGGATAGGGAAACGTAGCGCCCGCGCCGGTGATATCGACGGCTTGTGCCTCGAGCCCGAAAGCGACGATCGCCGCCCCGAGGAATGCTGTCATGCAACGCTTCATGGTCATCTCGCGAATCCTGTCTTCAGTGGGTTGCCGCCATTGTCGGGGCCGACTGTGACAGTGCGATGACAGGCGGTGGCGAGCCCTCAATCGGCGAGCAGCGTCGCTCCTGGCCGGACGCGCGTGAACCGCACCGGAACGCTTTCGACGCCGAGCGTGCCGTCGCGCTCCCGGACGCGTATGAAGGCGGACTCGGCGAGCGATCCGGTCTCCGGGAAATCCGCACGGAAATGCGCGCCGCGGGAATCCTCGCGCGCGACCGCCGCGCGAACGATCGCCCTGCTGACCGCGACCAGATTGGTCAGATTGAGCCAATCGTGCCAGGTGAGGTTGAAGGCGCGGTCGCGGGCAGCGCTCGGGATCGCGTAGTTGGAGAGCTGCGCGCCCGAGGACGTCCAGCGCACCGGCCGCCCGCGCAAGACTGGCGGCGTCGCGCACGATGCCCGCGTCGTCCCACATGGTCGTCTGCAGCTGCTCGCGCATCGCCTCGAGGTCGCCGCCTTCTCCCGAGCGGAAGGGACGCTCGGCGCGGGCGATCGCGGCGTCGACGGCGAGCGGATCGGCGGCGCGAAAATCGCCCTCGCGGCCGACCCACGCCGCCATCGCGTCCCCGGCGATGCCGCCGAAAACCGTGGAATTGGCGACGCCGTTGCCGCCCAGCCGGTTGGCGCCGTGCACGCCGCCCGAGTCCTCGCCGGCCACGAACAGTCCCGTGAGCGCGGTCGTGCAATCGGCGGCGAACTCGACACCGCCCATCATGTAATGCGCGGTCGGCACGACCTCGACACGGCCTCCGGCGAGATCGAAGCCGCAATCCGCGCAGCGCTCGACCATGCCCTTGAACTGGCGCCGCACATTGTCGGCGCCGAGGTGCGCCATCGACAGCCAGACTCCGCCGTGAGGCGTGGTACGTCCGGCGCGCATCTCCGCATAGATAGCGCGCGAGACGATGTCGCGCGTCGCGCGCTCGCCCCGTGGATCGTAGTTCTGCATGAAGCGCTCGCCCGCGCCATCGAGAAGGTAACCGCCGGCGCCGCGCAGCCCCTCCTCTAGCACCGTGCCGGTCATGCGCGTGTGCGCACCGGCCAGCAGACCCGTCGGATGAAACTGGACCATTTCCATGTCGCGCAACGGAAGGCCAGCCGACAGGGCCATCGCCATGCCGTCGCAGGTCTTGTCTCCGGACGGCGTGTGGAACCGGTACATGGTCGGGCCGCCGCCGGTCGCAAGCAGCACCGCCCTCGCCTCGACCAGCACGTATTCGCCGTCGCGCATGTCGACCAGCAGCACACCGGCGATCGCGCTGCGGTCGGGCGTCAGGATGAATTCGAGCGCGCGATGCTCTTCGAGGCGATCGATGTCGCGAGCCCACACCTGCTCGGCCAGGCGATTGATGATCTCGATCCCGGTCAGATCGCCCTTGTGCACCGTGCGGTCGAACGTCTGCCCGGCGAACGCTTTTTGATGGACCGTGCCGTCGGGATTGCGGTCGAAAAAACAGCCGATCTCGTTTTCGAGCTCGCGAATGCGCTCGATCGCGCCGGTGACGAGTGTCCAGGCGAGGTCCTGGTCCGGGCAGCCATTTGCCGCCTTCGATGGTATCCATGAAGTGGCGCTCGACCGAATCGCCCGGGGCGAGCGCCACGTTGTAACCGCCCTGAACCATGCGCGTGCACCCGCATTTGCCGAGCAGGCCCTTGACCGCGATGGTGATCGACAGCGAGGGGTCGGCGGCCTTGGCGTGCAAGGCCGCGAAAAGCCCCGCCCCGCCCGAGCCGAGAATGAGGATGTCGGTGCGACGTTCTACGCAAGTGATTGACGCCGGCGCGCGATGCGAATGTCTAGCGCCGCGAGCTGACGCCGAGTGTCGCGAGCACCGCGGCTCTCCTGTCGCGCGCCTTCGCGTCGACCGCGTCGTACAGGCTGCCGCCGTGGCTGTCCATCGCCACGCGCAACGGCCCGAAATCGCGAATGCGAAAACGCCAGAGGCTTTCCGGGTTGAGGTCGTCGAGATCGACGTCTTCGATGGCCTCGATCCATGTCGTCTCGAGCGCCGCGGTGCCGCCGATGACGGCCAGATACGCACCGCCGAGCTCGCCGAACGCGGCAAGCGACGCAGCGCCCATGCCTCCCTTGCCAATGATGAGCCGCACGCCGTAGTCCGCCATCAGCGGCCGCGTAAAGCGCTCCATGCGCGCCGAGGTCGTCGTGCCCGATGCACACCGGGGCGTAGCCGGTCGGGTTCTGCGGCGACGGCGCGACCTTCTTCACGTTGGGCGCGGTATGAATGACGGCATGCCCAGCGAGATCGAATCGGGTCCTCCGTCCACGGTCGAACATCGCGATCTGCGTCGCGTCGCGGATGCCATACAGGGTCCGTTGCAGCGTCACCGTGTCATCGACGCGAAGCGAGCGCACGTCTGCCTCCGCGATCGGCGTCGTCAGCTCATGATGCGCCATCGGCCTCCCCCGGCGCCGGACACGAGCGTCAAAACTGCGCCTAGAAGCCATAGGTCACGCCCGAATCGGTGATGTTCGCGCTCGCGCGCCGCGCGGAGTGGCACTGCATGTTGACCGCGACCGGATTCATGGTGATGTGCGTCGCTGCAAGCTCGACGTGCACCGCGAACGCGGTCGCGTCTCCGCCGAGTCCCTGCGGGCCGACACCGAGGAGGTTCACCGCGTCGGAAAGCTCGGTCTCGAGCTTCGCGCCTTCGGGGTCTGCGCAATGCGTACCGAGCGGGCGCGTCGCCGCGACCTTGGCCAGGTGCACGCACAAGTCCGCAGTGCCTCCGACACCCACGCCAATGATCGTCGGCGGACAAGTCTTGCCGCCGGCGTCGAGCACGCAGTCGACGACGAAGATCCTGATCGCATCGACGCCCTCGGAGGGAAGCGCCATCTTGAGCCAGGAGTTGTTCTCGGACCCGCTGCCCTTGGGGATCATCTCCACCCGGACACCCTCGATCGCGTCGCCGTGATCGACGTGGATCACCGGGACGCCGATGCCGCACGAGGTGTGCTCGTTCTTGCGCGTCAGCGGGTGGACGATCGACGAGCGCAAGGGATGCTCACGCGTCGCGCGCTCGCATCCCCTGCGAATGGCGGCCTTGAGCAACGCGCCATCGCCACCCGCGAATTCGACGCCGCGGCCCACGGTCACGTTGTAGATCGGTATGCCGGTATCCTGGCACAGCAGGTTGTCGGTCGATTCCGCGACCGCGATGTTCGCGATCATCGTCCCCAGGATATTCTTCGCCGTCGACGAAGTCTCTCTCGCCGCCAGCACGTCGAAGCCGCGCTTGACGTCCGGCGGCAGGATCTTCAGCGCGCGGATGTAGAGCTCCTTGGCGACGTCCTCGATGGTTTTCGGGTCGATGCGCATGATTTCGCCCTGGCCTCAGAACACTTTTAGGCTGCTCAAAACAGGTTCAGCGCGAACGCCAGCGCGCAGCAGGTGGCGGCGCCACCGGCAAGAGCCAGCAACCATCCCTGCGATTGACGCTTCCATCCAACGAATTCGATCAGCAGCAACCTCAAGCCCCCGGTGAGATGCGCGGCGAGCAGCGCGACCAGCGCGACCTCGGATGCCTTGACCCACGGTCGATCCGTCCACGCGAGGAAACCGTCGAGCGACGCATCGCCGGATAGCGCCATTCCCAGCGCCGCGAAATGCAAAGGCAGAAAGACCGCCAACAGGATACCCGAGACGCGGTGCACGATCGACGCCCAGTACGCGGGATGATCGTGCCCCTGAATCCGACGTGGCTTCATAGCGTGACCGCGGCGACCGCGCGCCACCCCAGCAGAAGCAACAATACGCCAATCGCGACGCAGCACACATCCGCGGCGCGACCGCGCCACTGCAGCCATTCCCCTGCGACGGTTCGAAGCCCGATCGGCGCATGAATAGCGACCGCGAGCACGAACGCGCCATAAAACGCCGCCCAGGCCACACTGCCCCGTGTGCGCCCGAGGATGTCCGTGGCGCTCAAGCCCCCACGCACCGCCGCGATCATGGTGGCCAGGTGCACGACAACGCACAGCGCGAGCACCGCGGCGGTCGCCCGCTGCGCGATCCACATCCACGTCTCCGATCGCGCGCTCACAGATCGCCCTTGAGCGCGGCGAGCGCTGTCGTCCGCTTGAGGCCGGCGATCGATGCCGTCGGAGACAAGACCTTTGGGCAGCGCTCGGTGCACGTCGACTGCGTGTGACAGGCATGGCACCCTGCGTCGCCGGCCACGGCCGCGAGCCGGGCAGATCCTCCGCCGTCGCGGGCGTCGTTGACCAGCGTCCACGCACGGTTGAGGGCCGCAGGACCGAGGTATGCGGGATTCCACGCTACGACGTCGCAGGATGCATAGCAGATGCCGCAGCCGATGCACTCGATGGCGGCATCGACTTCCCTGCGCGCCGGCGACGCCGGCGCGATTCGCGCGAAGTCATCGCGGCGGGTCGCCGTCGGCGAGAACTGGCCCTTGGCACGGGCCCACTTGTCGAAGAACTCCCGCATGTCGGTCACCAGGTCGCGGATGACAGGCAGGTTGGCGAGAGGTCCGATGGTGATCCGATTGTCCTTGACGACTTTGGCGACGTGCGTGCGGCACGTCCAGCGCGCCTTGCCGTTGACCGTCATGGCACAGGAGCCGCACATGCCGACGCGGCAGGCGAACCGGTACGCGAGGGTCGCGTCCTGGCGACGCTGAATCCATGTGATGACATCGAGCACGGTCTGCGAGTCGTGGCGCGGCACTCGATAGCGCCGATACTCGCCTTGCGCTCTCCCGCGCCACACGTCTACCTCGAGATCGGGATCCTGCGTCATGTCCTAAGTTCGCGGAGCACCGTGATAGAGCCGGACCGTATGCTGCGCCTCGGCGAAGAAAAGCCACCGCTCCGAAAGCAGACCCGAGAGACAGACGATCGCTGCCAGCGCCGCCATCGCTGCGCCCGCCAGCCCCGATGCGATCCAGAGCGCCGGCAGGACGAAGCCCGCGCAAAGCGCAACGATGCGCAGCGCGAGCGCGTTGCGGCGTGCCAGAACGAAGCCAAACTCGTTGGTCAGGAATGTGCCGTGCGAGTGCCCGACGTCGAATAGCCTTGCCCGTGCCACAGTCACGCCGGGCGGATGCACGCCTTCGCGCACGCCGATCGCGCGCTCGAGCGTGGGCGCATCAACCGCCCCTGCCTGGATCGCTCGCCATTGCGCTATTTTCGCGATCAGCGCCACGACGACCGAGCGCTCCCGCGAGCCATGCGAACGCGCGCCCCTGTGTGGCGTAGGTGCGCGCGAGTCCTAACAGTATCAGCGAGCCTGACCAATGGCCGAGGAGCACATAATTGATCGGCGTCCACACGCTGTGCCACTGGCGAATGGGTTTCAGGCTGGCATAGATCATCGCCGTCGATACGAGGACGGCCCATGAAAGCACGACGACGCCCATGGCAAGCGCTGCGCCCACTGCACCATGTTCCTCGCTCCATGTCATTCCACCATAGACAATTGCGACCGGGAACAGGCACGCCGCGAAGACGGCCTCGCGCGACAGCCACGACGTGCGAAATCGCGAGAACGCGCGCCACGCGTTGGCCGGCTTGGCGAGGTGCAGCGCCGACGATGTGAGCCCCGCAGCGACTAAAGCCAGCGAGATGACGATGCCTTCCACGAGTGCGGTCGAAGGCAGCACATGCGTCATCAGGTCAACGAGACCGAGGAGCGCTAGGAGTCCGAGGCCCGCACCCGAGCTGACCGTGAAGAAGATGATGCTCAGCGATGGCTTCATAAAGACGCGTACGCGCTCAACGCCGGATCAAGGGGCTCGCCAGGCTCGCAAGTCCGCGCTCCAGAAGCGCTTTGACCTCGTCGGGTCCGACGACAGCCTTCGGCTCCCTCGGCGGCAGATACTGGTTGACGGGAGCGTATCCGAGCTCGGGCATCAGCCCGAAACCGCCACGCTCAGCCGTCAGGCGTGACACGACCGACTCGGGATCATCGAAGTCGCCGAAGAACCGCGCATGCGTCGGGCACGCGAGAACGCACGCCGGCTGGCGCTCGTCCGGCGGCAACAACTCGTCGTTGATGCGATCGACGCAAAGCGTGCATTTCTTCATCGTACCCGACGCCGTGTCGAGCTCGCGCGCGCCATACGGGCACGCCCACGCGCAGAGATTGCACCCCATGCACTTGTCCTGGTCGACGAGTACGATGCCGTCGGGGCGCTTGTACGATGCACCTGTCGGGCACACCGTCACGCAGTCGGCATCGGCGCAATGCATGCACGACATCGGGAAATTGATGGTCTTGTTCGCCGGATATTCGCCGACCTCGTAGTGGCGCACGCGGTTGAACCACACCCCGGACGGCTCCGCGCCGAACGGCTCGTAGTCCGACAACGGACCGCTGACCGGCGAGGATGCGTTCCATTCCTTGCACGCCGTCGCGCACGCGTGGCAGCCCACGCAAGTGTCGAGGTCGATGACGAGGCCGAGTCTCACGATGCCGGCTAGGCGTGATAGCGCCAGGTTGAGGGACGGCGTCCATCGTCGCCGGGAATCCGCTTTGCCGCGGGAAACTGCGGCCACAGGCCGGTTTCGCCGGCGGCGCACTTGCGTGACCTTCACGCGCAGGTCGAACCAGGCAGCCTGACCGGTCACCGGGTCGGAGTTGGTGAGCCGGCGATCATCGTCCTGCCCTCTCGGCAGGAGCTCCGAAATCAGGTGATTGAGCAGAAATCCCGCCGTCGCCTCGGACGCGTCCTTGTCCAGGCCCGCGGTTCCGGCCTGCCTGCCGACGGCGTTCCAGGTCCACACCGTGTTCGCCTCGACACCCTCCATCGTCTTGAGCTGACAGCGGAGCCGCCCATGGTGCGATTCGACCCAGACCCAATCGAAATCCGCGAGCCCGAGACGCGCCGCCGTGCCCCGGTTCATGTAAAGGAAATTCTCGGAGATGATCTGCCGCAGCCACGCGTTCTGCGAATCCCACGAGTGGTACATCATCATCGGACGCTGGGTGATCGCGTGCAGCGGGTATTCGCCGCGCGGCAGGCGTGCGCTCTCCAGGGGCTCGTACCAGAACGGCAGAGGATCGAAGTACTTGGCGAGCCGCTCGCGGTCGGTCGGCGACGATGGCTGCGGTCCGTCGTAGAGACACTGACCGGCGAGTCGGAATTTCTGCAGGGGCTCCGAATACATCTGCATGATCACCGCCACGGGCGGCGTGCCGAAGAGCGCGTGCTTTTCCGCGAACTCGAGGTAATCCTTGTTGGCGAAGCGGTAATAGCGCATGTTATCCGGCCACGGATAGGAGAAGAACGACTGGTTCTCGACGTACTTCTCCCATTGCTTCGGATTGGGCGCGCCGCGCAGATGCGATTCGCCGTCGACTCCGCGCCAGCCGGCGAGAAAGCCGATGCCGGGAAACTTCTCGTAGTTGACGATGAAATCCTTGTAGTCGCGGAACTTGCGCGCGCCGTCGGCGGCGGTGAACACCGGAAACTTGAGCCGCGACGCGAGCTCGACCAGGACGTCCTGCCAGGGCCGCACGTCGCGGTCGAGCTCGATGACCGGATGGCGGATCGCGTCGCCCGCCGCATCGGGCTCGGAGATCGGGCGATCGAGGAGCGAGATCGCGTCGTAGCGCTCGAGGTAGGTCGTGTCGGGCAGCACCAGGTCGGCAAAATTGACCGTCTCGGATTGAAACGCGTCGACCACCACCAGGAATGGAATCGCGTACTCGCCGCGCTCATCCTTGCGCGCCAGCATCTCGCGCACTTCGCTCGTGTTCATGGTCGAATTCCACGCCATGTTGGCCATGAACAGCAGCAGCGTATCGATCGGGTACGGATCGCGATTCACCGCATTGGTGATCACCATGTGCATCAGCCCGTGCGGCGACAGCGGCGTCTCCCAGGAATAGGCCTTGTCGATGCGCAGCGGCTTGCCGTCCTTGTCGATCACCAGATCCTCGGGCCGCGCGGGATTGCCGTTGGGCATGCGCTTCAGCGGCGTGTCGGGCGCGAAGATGACCGCCGGATCGTTCTCCGGCAGGCGTGCGCATCGGAATGCGCCGCGGATACGGCGCGCGGGCGCGGAAGTTCCCGGGACCGTCGAGCGCGCCGAGCAGCATCTGGATCAGGTGCAGCGCGCGGCAGGTATGAAATCCGTTGGAGTGCGCCGAAATGCCGCGCATGGCGTACATCGCCACCGGCCTGCCGACGACCTTGTCGTGCTTGCGGCCATGCATGTCGGTCCAGGCAATAGGGAGCTCGACCGCTTCGTTGAATGCGACGTGAGCCATCTCATGCGCGATGCGGGTGATGGTCTCCGCGGGAACACCGCACGCCGCAGCGGCCCGCTCGGGAGCATAACGATCGTCGAGATAGCGCTCGGTGGCGAGCGAAAAAACGCTCTTCGCGACGCGCCCGTCGTCGAGCGTGACCGTCGCGAACAGCGCCGGCGCGATGTCCGGCAGCAGAGCCGTTGACCACGCGCTGCGCCGACTGGTCCCATACGAGCGGATTGTCGTCCTTGTCGCGCGCGAACAATCCATCGCCGGCGATGCCCGGCGTCTGCACGACCAGCCACGGTGCGTTGGTGTAGCGGATCAGGAACTCCCAGTCGATCAGTCCGCGCTTGAGCAACACGTGCACGATCGCCAGCGCCAGCAAGCCATCGGTGCCCGGTCGAATGGGGAGCCACTCGTCGGCGATGGCCGAATAGCCCGTGCGCACCGGGTTGATCGATACGATCTTCGCGCCGCGGCGCTTGAGCTTGTCGAGACCGATCTTGATCGGATTCGAGGAGTGGTCTTCAGCGACACCCCAGAGCACGAAATATTTCGCGTGCTCCCAGTCGGGCGCTCCGAACTCCCAGAAGGAATAGCCTATGGTGTACAGGCCAGCCACGGCCATGTTCACCGAGCAGAAGCCTCCGTGCGCCGACCAGTTGGGTGTTCCGAATTGCTGCGCCCACAGGCCTGACAGCGCCTGCATCTGGTCGCGCCCGGTAAAGAAGGCGAGCTCTGTCGGATTCGTCGAGCGGATTTTCGCCAGACGCGCCGTGAGCGTCTCCAGCGCTTCTTCCCACTCGATCTCGACGAAATCTCCCGCGCCGCGCTCGCTGCCGGGCCTGCGCTTCAGCGGCTTCTTGAGCTTCGCGGCGGAGTACTGCTTCATGATCCCCGCCGAGCCCTTGGCGCATAACACGCCCTTGTTCACCGGGTGATTCAGATTTCCCTGGATGAAGCGGACCTTGTTGCTTTCGACCGTGACCTTGATGCCGCAGCGGCACGCGCACATGTAGCACGTCGTGAAATGCGTCTGCTGCCGCGCGCGATTGTCGAAAGTGATGGTGCGGGTCATGTGCGGAACCCGCCATGGCCGGCGGATCGCGATGAGAGGGAAAGGCGTGCCGATAATATAGAGGAACGCCATGCCCGGCAATCGCGTGGCCCCGGCACCTGGACTCCGAAGCGCATGAGACGGGGCCCCGCGTTGCGATCGGCAACTCGTGCGGCGATCGGCGCCGCCTGCGCCCCGCGCGGCGTCACGCGAGACTCACCCACAGCGCGCGCAGCAACCCCATCCCGGCGACGACTGCGAGGACGCCAAGCATCACGCGCCGAAAGTGCGTCTCTCCTGCGCGCGCGAATCCGCGGCGACCGATCGCGATGCCGAGCAGCATCGGAAGCACCAGCCAGATCGCCCACAGCAGCGTGACGCGGTGAACGAGTCCGCGCTCCGCCGCCCACGCCAATCCGTACGACGAGCTCATGAAAAACAATGCGATCAGCGTTGCGCGCAGCCGCGCCGCCGGCAACGACGTCGTGAACAGCATCGCGGCGGCGACCATTCCGCCGACCGACGAGAGGCCCGACATGAATCCGGAGGCGATCCCCGTCCCGAATCGGACGCCGATTCCGTCGCCCCATTTCGGGTGGAACCCCGAGAGCAGCGTCAACGCCATGGCGAGAATGATGCTCGATACCGCCAGGCGCAACGGCTGTTCCGGCAGGATCGAGAGGCACCAGACGCCGAACGGCACCGACACGGCGTAGCCCGCGATCAACGGCCGAACCCAATGCCATGACACATCGCGGCCATACCGAGCGCAACAGCGATACGCTGGCGAGAATCTCGAGCATCATGGCCGCGGGCACGATGCTCTGCGGCGACAGCCAGAGCGACATGCCGGCGACCAGAAATGCCGACAGGCCGAAGCCGCCGAAGCCGCGCACCGATTCCGGCGAATATCGCGACCAGGATGGCATAGACGACGACGGGCAGCGGCCCCGGAAGAAGCGATGCGATCATCGCGAAGGACGCTCGCAGCCGGCGGCCGACTCATGCGGCGCCCGATGACCTCGTTCTGGATCGACTGCGCGCTGGCGCGGACTTTTCGCTGCAGCAAACTGCCTTGCGACGGTTCGATGCGATTCACGAGTGCAGTGGCGCTTGGGTCGAGAGGTCCAGCAACTTCAGGCGCTGGACCTTGCCCGATGCGCCCTTGGGAAGGTCGTCCGACGAAGCGCAAGACCTTGGGCGTCTTGTAGGGTCCGAGCTCGCGCACACAGTGCGCCCGCAACGCTTCTTCCGAGCATTCCGCGCCCGTCTTGAGCACGACGCAGGCGAGGATCTCCTGTCCGTAGTGCACGTCCGGGATGCCGACCGCCGCCGCCTCCAGCACGGCGGGATGCCTCAGCAAGCGCCTCGTCGATCTCCCGCGGCGCGATGTTCTCGCCGCCCTTGATGATCAGCTCCTTGAGTCTGCCGGTGATGAAATAGAATCCGTCGCCGTCGCGATAGCCGAGGTCGCCGGTGGCGAGCCAGCCATCCGGCTTCAGCGTCGCAGCGGTGAGATCCGGCGCCCTGTAGTAGCCGAGCATCACGTTGGCGCCACGGAGCTCGATTTCGCCTGCCGCTTCCCTGCTGCCAGCGCGCTTCCATCGGGCGCGACCACGCGCGCCTCGACGCCCAGCGGCATTCCCGGTGAGCCGTATTTGCGAAGCGCGGGATCGAGCGGGTTGGCGAATGCGACCGACGCGCACTCGGTCAATCCCATCGCCTCGATGACCGACACGCCGAAGCGCCGCTCGAAAGCCTTGTGCTGCTCCGGCGGCAAAGGCGACGAGGCCGAGCGTCCGAAGCGAATGCCGCGGCACGCCTCGACCTGCGCGGGAGTCAGGTCCGGCCCATTGAGCAGATACGAAATAATCGTCGGAACCATGTTGAGCCAGGTCGGACGATAGCGCTCGACCAGTTGCCACCACTGGGACACGCTGAAGCGATGCGGCAGCACGATGCTGCCGCCGGCGAACACGGGACTGAGGGTGGCGATGCACTGACCGTTGACGTGATAGAGCGGCAGCGACGACAGGACCCGGTCCGCGGCGGTCAATCGATGCGCATCGACAACCGCCGACGCCGCGCTGACCAGGTTGCCGTGCGACAGCAGCGCGCCCTTGGGCAGCCCCGTCGTGCCCGAGGTGTACATCAGCAATGCCGGCGTGCTCGCGTCGATGACGCCGTTGCACGCTCGTGCCGCCGTCACCGGCGTCGAGCTCGAGCGAATCGGGATCGGTTGCGCGCACCGTGACCGCTGCGCCCGCTCGCGCTCAGCAGCCGAGTGATTCGCTCGATGAACTCCGGTGCGGCGAAGACGAAGCGCGTTCCTGAATGCGCGAGCGTGTGCCCGAGATGCGCATCCTGGGACAGAAGATTGAGCGGCGAGACGACATATCCCGACGCCATGGCACCGACAAGGAGCGTCGCGGCCGACACGCCATTGGGCAGCATGAACGAGACCACGTCGCCGGGAGCGACGCCGGCACGCCGCGAGAAATCTCGAGAGCGCACGTGCCGACTCGCGAAGATCTCGATAGGACAGCGCAGACGCCGGGTTCGGGCGCGAACAGGAACGGAGCGTCGGGTTGCGTTTCGGCGTGATGCTCGATCACGTCGCGCAAGGTGCGCAGGACGGGCGTGCCCACGCTCGGCTTCGAGCGCCGTCAGGCGCCGAATTTCCGGCGGTAGGCTCCGAAGAGCTCAGCGTCGGTCGGCTCCGGCCGCGGAACGCGAAGCGGACGCACTACGCGGGTGATGTTGAGGAAATGGCGGTAGTTGAGGTTGTCGGAAATGCTGTTGCCGCCCCAGCTGCCACACCCCATCGACAGGGAAAACGGAAGGCCGTTGTCGAAGCTGCCGCCGGTGGCAAAACAGTGCGCCTGATTGACGATGACCCTGCACACCGGCAGATCGAGACCAAGCGCGAGCGCACGCTCCTCGCTCGCGCTGTGCAATCCGATCGAGTGGCCCGCGCCCTGATACTTCAGGATGTCGCCGGCGATGGACGCCGCGTGCGCGAAGTTCCGCGCGCGATAAACCGCCAGCACGGGCGACAGCTTTTCCCCGGAAAACGGATGCGCGGGCACCCACTCCCGTTTCCTCGACCATCAGAAAAGTCTGCGTGCTTGAGCGCCGCACGCGTCAGACCGGCGGTCTCCGCGACCTCCGGTGCGGAGCGCGCGGTGAAACGCGGCGACAGCCGCCCTTGCGCGAACATCGCCGCGGAAAGCCGCGCCGATTCGCCGGCGTCGAGCATGACGCCGCCTTCGGCGACCAGCGCGGCGATCGTCGGTGCGTAGACATCCTCCACGACGACGATGCTGTTCTCCGACGAGCAGCTCGTGGCGTGATCGAAGGTCTTCGAGGCGGCAATCTTGCGCGCCGCGTCGGCGATGTCGGCGGTTTCGTCGACGATGACGACGACGTTGCCCGCGCCGACGCCGACCGCCGGCGTTCCGCTGGAGTACGCGGCCTTTACGTTGGTCTGCGATCCCGTTGCGACCACGAGATCGGCCTGGCGCATGAGCTCGAGCGTCGCCTCGCGCGTCACCGGCGCCGGCAGCTGCTGGATCAGGTCGCGCGGCGCGCCGATGCGATCGAGCTCGGCGTGCATGTATTCGAGCAGGAGCGCGCCGGTCGAGTGGCCCTTGGGCGAAGGCGCGAGGATGATCGCGTTGCGGCCCTTGAGCGCATTGATGATGTTGTTGGCGGGCGTCGCGCCGGGGTTGGTCGACGGCGTCACGGCAGCGACGACGCCGACCGGCCGCGCGATTTCGGTCAAGCCCAGCTCCGGCCATTCGGCGATCACGCCGACCGATTTCGCGCCGCGCAGATCATCGAGCAGACCGATGGTCTTGCGACGATTCTTCGCGATTTTGTCGGCGACCTTGCCGAGGCCCGTATCGCGCACCGCCAATTCCGCGAGCGCGCGATTGTGGTCCGGATTGACGATGGCCCATCCCGCTGCGGTAACAGCCTCGTCGGTCTGCTCCTGGCTCCAGCCGTCGGCGACGCGCTGTGCCGCGCGGGCGCGCTCGATCAGCGCGCCGACCCGACGCGCGGTCCCGTCCTGCAGATCGAGCCGGTCCTTGGCGCCCACGCTATGTCCTCAGTCCGGCTCATTCGGGCTTGATCTTGGCTTCGCGAATGACGAACTCCCACTGCTTGAGCTCGTCGTGGATCAGTCGCTCGAATTCGGCGGACGTCGAGATACGTCGCTTCCGCACCCTGCGCGAAGAGGCGCTCCTTGACCTGGGGCATCTGCAATACCTTCGCGAAAGCCGCCTGCAGCTTGGCGACGATCGCCGGCGGCGTCCTGGCCGGCACCAGCGCGCCGTACCACGAATTGACGACGCAATCGGGAACGCCCGACTCGGCGATGGTCGGGATGTCCGGCGCCGCGGCGCTGCGCTTGTCGCTGGTCACGGCGATCGCCTTCAATTTTCCTGCCTTGACGTATTGCAGCGCCGCCGGCATCGACACGAACAGCAGCTGGACCTGGCCGCCGAGCGTGTCGGTCACCGCCGGGCCGCCTCCCTTGTAAGGAACGTGGACCATGTTCGTGCCCGTCTTGAGCTTGAACAACTCTCCCGCGATGTGGCCCGGCGATCCCGTGCCCACCGACGCGAAGTTGAGCTTGCCCGGCTCCGCCTTGGCGAGCGCGATCAATTCCTTGACGTTGTTCGCGGGCACCGAGGGATTGGCGACCAGGATCTGCGGAATGTAAGCGGCGAGCGAGATCGGGATGAAGTCCTTTTCGACGTCGAACGGAAGCTTGTCGTAGAGCTTCGGATTGATCGTGTGCGACGAGAGCGTGAAAAGAATGGTGTAGCCATCGGGCGCGGATTTGGCGGCGACGTCAGTCCCGAGGTTGCCCGCGGCTCCGCCTCGATTCTCGATGATGATCGGCTGGCCGAGCACCGCTCCCAGCGGCTCCGAAATGATGCGCGCGACGATGTCGGTGCCGCCCGCGGGCGGATAGGGCACGATCATGCGGATGGGCCGCGTGGGATAGTCCTGCGCGTGCAGCGGCGATGCGCACAGCAGCTGCCGCGAGCAGCAGCGGGAGTCCCGCGAGCACGGCCCGCAGCGGCCGGGATTCGAGCGCAATCAAAACCATCGATGTCTGCTCCTGCGATCGGGAACGCGCGCCTGTCGGGAGTCGCCGCGTCGCCTCGCGCCGCGCGCATCGACTCCCGTGAAAATCGGTCAGCGCTTCGCCGCGGTCGATTTGTATTTTTCCAGGTGGCGCACCGGCAATGCGAGCGCATCGCGCCGGAACGGGTCTCCGAGCTCGCGCGTGACCATCATTTCCAGCACCGTGGTCTTGCCTTCGGACTGAGCCTTGGCGGCGGCGGCAAGCGCCGGGCCGACATCGCTCAAGGTCTCGACGCGCACGCCCTCGGCGCCCATCGCCTTGGCCACCGCCGCCCACGACGGCTGCTTGTCGAGATTCACGCCGACAAAGCGATTGTCGTAGAAGTCGACGTGGTTCTTCTTCTCCGCGCCCCACTGGCCGTTGTTGAACACCACCGCCGTGACGGGAATGTTCTCGCGCACGCAGGTCTGGATCTCGCCGAAGCTCATGCCCCAGGCGCCGTCGCCGACATAGGCGATCGCCGGCCGGTCCGGCGCCGCGACCTTGGCGCCGATGATGGTCGGAAACGCGTAGCCGCAATTGCCGAAGCTCATCGCCGCGAACATGCTTCGCGGATGATCGAAGCGCAGGTACGAATTCGAGATCGAGCAGATGTTGCCGATGTCGGTGGAGACCATGGCGTGCTGCGGCATCGCCCGCTCGAGCTCGCGCAGCATCTGGCGCGGATGCATGTTGCTCGATCCCTTGGAGACTTCGATCGACCATGCGTCCTTTTCATGCGACCAGCCATCGAGCTCGGTCTTCCACGCGGCCTGCTCGGAGCGGATGTCGGCGAGGCGCGCGTCCTTGTTCGCGTGACAGGCGAGCGACTTTCCCTTAAGGCGCGAGATCAGCGCCCGTGCCGCCGCTTTGGCGTCTCCGCAGATGCCGATCGTCGCCGTTTTCACCAGGCCCAGCATCTTCGCGTCCGCGTCGATCTGGATGATCTTGGCGTTCTTGGGCCAGTAGTCCAATCCGTGCTGCGGCAGCGTCCCGAACGGGCCCAGGCGCGTGCCGAGCGCGAGCACCACGTCGGCCTTGGCGATCAATTTCATCGCCGCCTTGGAGCCCTGATATCCGAGCGGGCCGCACCACAGCGGATGCAGCGCAGGAAACGAGTCGTTGTGCAAGATAGCTGTTGGCGACCGGCGCCTGCAGCAAGTCCGCGAGCTCGATGGCTTCGCGCCTGCCCGTCCGCCATGACCACGCCGCCGCCGCAGAGGATGACCGGGAAATTTCGCCGCCGCGAGCAACTCGGCGGCGGCGTTAAGGCTCTGCTCTCCGCCGGCGCCGCGCTCGATCGACATCGGCCGCGGTATTTCGCATTCGATGTCTCCGTAGAAGAAATCGCGCGGAATATTGAGCTGCGTCGGGCCCATCTCCAGCATGGCGCGATCGAAGGAGCGCGAGGTCAGCTCCGCCATCCGCGCCTTGTTGTTGACGTGCGCCTGGTACTTGGTGATCTTCGAGAAGATCGGAAGCTGCTCGGTCTCCTGGAAGCCGCCGAGGCCGAGGGTCATCGTGCCGGTTTCGGGTGTGATCACGACCACGGGCGAATGCGCCCAGTACGCCGCCGCGACCGAGGTCACGAAATTGGTGATGCCCGGCCCGTTCTGCGCGATGCAGACGCCGTGCCGTCCCGACACGCGCGAGTAGCCGTCGGCCATGTGTCCGCCGCCCTGCTCGTGCGCGACGGAAATGAAGCGGATGCCCGCGAGCGGAAACAGATCCAGCGCATCCATGTACGCGGAGCCGACGATGCCGAAGACCTCCGTCACGCCTTGCGCGACCAGCGTTTCGACGAAGGCCTCGGAAGGCGTCATGGTCTGGCGGCCGGTAACCACTGCGCGCGCGGCGCCTTTGGCGGCCAGGGTCTTGCTATCGCTCATCGTGTTCATGTCAGCTCCGGGAGTTCAGGCGCGGCGCGAAGTCGGTATCGAGGCTCGCGCCTCAGGTTACCGTATGGTTGTTTACGTTGTTCTCGATCAGGTCTGGTGCAGCACCGACGCGGGGTCGACGTAGGCGAGCCCCAACGCGTCGGCGACCGGCTTGCACGTGATCTTGCCGAACGCGACGTTCAAGCCATTCCTCAAGTGCGCGTCGTCCGAAAGCGCTTTCTTCCAGCCCTTGTCGGCGAGCGCGAGGACGAAGGGCAAGGTGGCATTGTTGAGCGCGAACGTCGATGTCCGCGGCACTCCGCCCGGCATGTTGGCGACGCAGTAGTGGATCACGCCGTCGACGACGTACGTGGGATCGGCGTGCGTCGTCGGACGCGACGTCTCGAAGCAGCCGCCCTGGTCGATCGCCACATCGACGATGACAGATCCCTTTTTCATCTTCTTCACCAGCGCGGCGGAAACGAGCCTCGGCGCCGACGCGCCCGGAATCAGCACGCCTCCGACGACGAGATCCGCATGGGTCACGTGATGCTCGATCGCGTCATGGGTCGAGAACACGGTGTTGAGCGGGCGTCCGAACTGGCGCCAGAGCGCGCGCAATACCTCCGTGCTGCGATCGAGCACCCACACGTCGGCGCCCATTCCCAGCGCGATATGGCAGGCATGAGCGCCGACGACCCCGCCGCCGAGGATCACGACCTTGGCCGGATCGACGCCGGGCACGCCTCCGAGCAGAACGCCCGAGTCCTCCGTGCGCCTTCTCCAGAAAATGCGCTCCCGCCTGGATGGCCATGCGACCGGCAACTTCCGACATCGGCGCGAGGAGCGGCAGCCCTCCCGACGGCGAGGTGACGGTTTCATAGGCGATGCAAACCGCGCCGCTCGCGATGAGATCGCGCGTCTGCTCGGGATCGGGCGCAAGGTGCAGGTAGGTGAAGAGGATCTGGCCAGGCTTGAGCATCTTGCGCTCGAAAGCCTGGGGCTCCTTGACCTTGACGATCATCTCCGCGTCGCGAAAAACCTCCGCGGCGGTCGCGACGACGGAAGCGCCGGCGTTGCGATACGCGTCGTCGTCCATGCCGATGCCCTGCCCGGCGGACGCCTCGACGATCACCTCGTGGCCGTGAGCGCGCAATTCCCGCACGCTGGCCGGCGTCAGGCCGACGCGATGCTCGAGGACCTTCGTCTCCTTGGGAACGCCGATGCGCATGCGATTCGTGCCTTTGCGTGATTTGATTGGTTATGCAGGCTGACCGATGCGGCGCGAAGAACTTCCCCGTACGCCGCCGGTCTCGGACCCGATGCAGCCGACGTCCGGACAACTCAATTCGGCTACCGAGTAGCGTAGAATCGTAGCATAGCGAGGCGTCGCCGCGGGCTAAGCCCCTGACGGTCGCCGACGCTCCTCTCGCTTGCGTCGCAACACCCTAGGAGAATATCGCATGGGCCACGCCGAAACCACGCTACGCGAACAGGCCGCGGCGCCTCGGATCTCGATGGACGAGCTCTGGATGCCGTTCACGCCGAATCGCGACTTCAAGCACGATCCGAAGATGGTCGTGCGCGCCGAGGGAATGTACCTGTGGAGCGACCGCGGCGCGAAAATTCTCGACGGATCGTCGGGCCTTTTTTGCGTCAACGCCGGCCATGGGCGCAGGGAAATCGCCGACGCCGTCGGGGCGCAATTGCGCGAGCTGGATTTCATCGCGCCTTTCACCCGCGGCCACCCCAAGCAGTTCGAGCTCGCCACGCGCGTTGCCGAGCTCACGCCCGGCGACCTGAACCGGATTTTCTTCGTCAACTCCGGCTCCGAGGCGGTCGACACGGCCATGAAGGTGGCGCTCGCCTATCACCAGGCGCGCGGCCAGGGTGGACGAAACATGTTCGTCTCGCGCGAGCGCGCCTATCACGGCGTCAATTTCGGCGGCGTCTCGCTCTCCGGCCTGGTCAACAATCGGCGCAAGTTCGGTCCGACGCTGCCCGGGATCGCGCACATGCGTCACACGCACATCAAGGAAAACTTTTTCGCCCGCGGTGAAGGAAGTCAGGGCGTGGAGCTGGCCGAGGACCTGGCGCGCTTCATCGCTCTCTACGGCGCGGAGAACATCGCCGCGTGCTTCGTCGAGCCGATCGCGGGATCGACCGGCTGCCTCGTTCCTCCGAAGGGCTATCTGAAGCGCCTGCGCGATATCTGCGACGCGAACGGCATCCTTCTCGTCTTCGACGAAGTGATCTGCGGCTTCGGCCGCACCGGGGCGCCGTTCGCGGCGCAAAGCTTCGGCGTCACGCCGGATCTCATGACCATGGCCAAGGGCATCACCAACGGCGCCCAGCCGATGGGTGCGGTCGCGATCAGCGAGCGCATTCACGACACCATCATGGGCGCCGCCGCCGAGGGCGCGGTCGAGTTCTTCCATGGCTACACCTACTCCGGGCATCCGGCACCCTGCGCGGCGGGGATCGCGACGCTCGACATCTACAAGAACGAGGGCTTGTTCGAGCGCGGCGCGGCGCTGTCGCCGTATTTCCTCGATGCGCTCTGGTCGCTCAAGGATGTCCCCGTCGTCTCCGACATTCGCGGCTACGGCCTGTTCGGGGCGATCGACATGCCTGCGGACGGAACGCCGGGCAAGCGCGGCCACACACTGCAAAAGAAGCTCTTCGACAACGGCCTGCACGTCAAGGCGACCGGAGACTGCGTGATCATCGCGCCGCCGCTGATCGCGGAGCGGCAGCACGTCGACGTCATCGTCGATTGCCTTCGCAAGACGCTGGCGGTGATCTAGCGCTTGCGGCGGCGCACGCCGGCCCGTTCGACCGGCGGCGCCGGAGTTGGATTCATTGAGACATTTGAGGGAGAGAGCATGAAACGCTTTTTGACAGCACTGTTGTTCGCCGTGGCAGCGATCGCGGCTCTGCCCGCGAGCGCGCAGAAGACGGTCACCTTCGCCTACCAGGACATGATGAATCCGTGGCGCTGGGTGCAGCAGAGCCAGGAGATCGAAAAAGCGACCGGCTTCAAGATCAACTGGCGGCAATTCGGCGGCGGCGGCGACGTGATTCGCGCCATGGCTTCGGGCGACGTGCAATTGGGCGAAGTCGGCTCGACCGGCGCCGCGACCGCGATCAGCCAGGGCATGGACGTCGAGCTCTTCTGGATTCTCGAGGACATCGCCGCGGCCGAAGCTCTGGTCGCGCGCAACGGCAGCGGCGTCAACAGCATCGCCGATCTCAAGGGCAAGAAGGTCGGCACGCCGTTCGTGTCGACGTCGCACTTCCAGCTCCTGTACGCGATGCAGAAGGCCGGACTGAAGCCTTCCGACGTGCAGGTGCTCAACATGCGTCCGCCGGAGATCGCGGCGGCGTGGGGCCGCGGCGACATCGACGCGACCTTCATCTGGGACCCGGTGCTCACCACCGTCAAGAAGACCGGCAAGGTGCTGATGACTTCGGGCGATATCTGCAAACAGGGCGCCTGCACCTTCGACGGCCTGATCGTCACGCGCAAGTTCGCCAACGAGAACCCGCAGTTCATGGTTGCGCTGGTCAAGGCGCTGGCCAAGGCCGATGCCGACTATCGCAGCAATCCCAAGGCGTGGACCGGCGATCCGGCCAAGGCGGCGGCGGTCGCCAAGTGGTCCGGAGGCAAGCCCGAGGATGTCGCCGACGCGATGGCGCTCTACAGCTTCCCCAGCCTCGCGCAACAGGCATCGCCCGAATGGCTCGGCGGCGGCGCGAACGGCGCGGCGTCGAAGGCGCTCGCCCAGCAGGCCAACTTCCTCAAGGAGCAGGGACGCCTGACCTCCGTCGAGCCGGATTACAGCAAGAACGTAACGGTCGAGTGGGTCACGAAGGCGATGAAGTAGCCCGCGGGTCGAGTTGCAGATTCGCATTGAAAACGGCGGCGCGCGATGCGCCGCCGTCTTATTTAGTGCACCGAGAACCTGGCGGCGCCAGCGTCCGCGAAGACGCCGACATACGGCACACACATGTCATCCCCGCGAAAGCGGGGATCCAGTGACTTGTACAAATGGACTCCCGCTTCGCGGGGACTAAAGGCCGCGGGAATGACGCATACAGAGGGCCGCGTTCACTGTGCAACGCTCCACGGACCTGAGCGTTCAATAAGAATGACGGAATCACGTTGCCCTCGCTCGACATTCGAAACCTGGGCGTTCGCTACGCCACGAAGACCGGCACGGTCGAGGCGCTTTCCAACATCAATCTTGCGATGTCCGACGGCGATTTCGTTGTCGCGATCGGAGCGTCCGGCTGCGGCAAGACGACGCTTCTTTCCTGCATCGCGGGCTTTCTGCCGCCGACGCACGGAACGATCGAGCTCGACGGCAAACCGGTGATCGGACCGGGCGCCGATCGCGGCGTGGTGTTCCAGAAACACGCCTTGATGCCGTGGCTCGACGTGGCCGAGAACGTCGAATTCGGCCTTCGGATGCGTGGCGTCGCCGCGGCCGAGCGCCGCAGCGCGGCGATGGAGCAGTTGCGCCTGGTCGGCCTCGACGCCTTCGCCGACCGGCCGATCTACGAGCTGTCCGGAGGCATGCAGCAACGCGTCGGCATCGCCCGCGCGCTCGCCTCGGGTCCGCGGCTGATGCTGATGGACGAGCCGCTCGGCGCACTCGACGCGTTCACGCGCGAATCCATCCAGGAGCTGATACTCGACGTCTGGCACGACACGCGCAAGATGTGCTTCTTCATCACCCACAGCGTGGAGGAGGCGCTGTTCCTGGCGACGCATCTGGTGGTGATGACGCCGAGCCCGGGGCGCATCTCGCACGAATTCGATCTCGACTTCGGACGCCGATTTCTTCAAACGCGCGACGCGCGCGCGATCAAGTCCGATCCTGAATTCATACGCGTGCGCGAGGAAGTCCTCGCGGTCATCCTGCATCGCGACGCGCACACGCCCGCTTCGGGAGGATCACGAGTGAAGCGGGCTCCAGAAGATCGGCCGATCGTCGCGGGAGACAGCGTCGCCGGGACAAGGAACGGTCGCGCCCGAAGACGTCGGGCTACTCGACGCCCGGGCGAAGGATCGAGCACCGTCATTTCAGTGGTCACGATGACGGCCATTTTCGCGCTGTGGTGGCTCGCGAGCCACTTGCGCTGGATGCCCCCGCTCTTCCTGCCGACGCCGGAGATCGTGCTCACGCGACTGTGGGAGTCGGCGCGCGGGCGAATTGACCGACGCGCCGCTCGCGACACATTTCGGATGGTCGATGTTCCGCGTGTTCACGGCGTTCCTGCTGGCCTGCGTGACCGCGATACCGGTCGGCATCGCCATGGGCGTCTCGCGCATTGCGCGCGGCATTTTCGATCCGCCGATCGAGTTCTACCGTCCCTTGCCTCCGCTCGCGTATCTGCCGCTCATCATCATCTGGTTCGGCATCGACGAGCTCTCCAAGGTGCTGCTGATCTATCTCGCCTGCTTCGCGCCGCTCGCCATGAGCTCGCGCGCCGGAGTCCGCTCCGTTTCGCAGGAGCAGATCCACGCCGCCTACTCGATGGGTGCGTCGAAATGGCAGGTGATCCGGCATGTGATCATTCCCGCGGCGATGCCCGAAATCCTCACGGCGATGCGCATTTCGATCGGCTTCGGCTGGACTACGCTGGTCGCCGCGGAAATGGTCGCCGCAACGCACGGCCTGGGCCAGATGGTGCTCAACGCCTCGAACTTCCTGCGCACCGACATCGTCATCATGGGCATCATCGTGATCGGCACGATCGCCTATGTGTTCGACTTGCTCATGCGCTATGTCGAGCACAAGGTGGTGCCGTGGAAAGGTAAGGCGTGAGACCCGTCGGGACACAGGAGGACGGACGGCTGGACGCCCCCGACAGCCGGCCATCGGCGCAGGGTTGACAGCGACCCTGCCCTTTGCCACCCTCGACGGATGACCGTCCGTTCGCACTTCCAGAAGCTGGTCGAGCAGGTGCGCAATCTGCCGCCGTTGAAGACGGCGATTGTGTATCCGTGCGACCGCGATTCGCTGCAGATCGCGCTCTCGGGACAGTTCGCGGGTTATCTCGACCCTGTGCTGGTCGGTCCCGAAGCACGCATCGCCGACGCGGCCGCGTCGGCGGGCCTGGACCTGTCCCGCATCCAGCGAGTCGACACGCCGGACGACCCCTTCGTCGCCGCACAGCAAGCGGTTGCGCTGGCGCGCAACGGCAGCTGTCAGCGCCCTGATCAAGGGCAGCCTGTATCCGGATGACCTGATGCGCGCCGTGGCCGCTCCCGATTCGGGGCTGCGCGGTGAGCGCCGCCTGACTCATGCCTTCTATGTGGACGTGCCGAATTTCGCGCGTCCCTTCGTCCTCTCCGACGCGGTCCTCAACATCGCACCGACGCTGGCGGCAAAGCGCGACATCGTCCAGAACGCCATTACGCTGGCGCAGGCGGTCGGCATGGTCTCGCCGCAGGTGGCCGTGCTGGCGGCAGTCGAAGGCGTCACCGCGGCGCTGCCCGCGACGGCGGATGCCGCGTCACTGGCCAAGATGGCGGGCCAGGGTCTGATCAACGGCGCCGTCGTCGAGGGGCCTCTCACAGTAGACGCGGCATTGTCCGCGACCGCCGCGCGCGCCAACGGCATCGACTCCAAGATGGCCGGCCTCGCCGACGTCCTGATCGTCCCCAGCCTCGAGTCGGGCGCGATGATGCTGCAGATGCTGACCGCGATGTTCGGCGCGCTTGCCGCGGGCCTCGTGCTGGGCGCCAAGGTTCCCATCGTTCTTTCGGGCCGCGGCGACACCATGGAAGTTCGCATGGCCTCGTGCGTATTGGCGTCCCTGGTCGCGCACGCGACCAAGCAGGGCCAGGATACGAAGCCCGCTGCGGCCGTCGAGCGCAGCGTCAGCGTCGTGGCCTGATTCGCCGCTGTTCGCTTAGTTACGCTCGCGCGGATCGCGCCGCGGCCTCTTTGACGCGCCACCGAGCGCGTTATCGTCGAGTGTCGGCCGCCAGCGTCGACTCGCAATTCCCCGTCGATCCCCACGCTGCGCGTGGGGCCCCTCGCCGGAGGCTCGCGCCGCTACTCGCAATTCCCGCCGATCCCCACGCTACGCGTGGGGCCCCTCGTCGGAGGCTCGCGTCGCGGCCTCCTTAACCATCAGCAGAATTCAATGGTCGAGTTGTCGGCCGCCAGCGCCGACTCGCAATTCCCGCCGATCCCCACGCTAACGCGTGGGGCCCCTCGTCCGGAGGCTCGCGTCGCTACTTCGGCCTTACGCAGTCCACGTAGTAGCGCAGCTTTCCGTCGTCGCTGGTCTCGACCAGGCCGTGGATGTCGGTATCGAATCCGGGAAACTGCTGGTTGAAATTGCGCGCGAACTGCAGGAACTGGACGATGGTGCGGTTGAAGCGCTCACCCGGAATCAGCAGCGGGATGCCCGGCGGATAAGGCGTCAGCAGAACGCTGGTCACGCGGCCTTCGAGCTGATCGATCTCGACGCGGTCGATTTCCCGGTGCGCCATGCAGGCGAACGCGTCCGAGGGCTTCATCGACGGCTGCATGTCCGACAGGTACATCTCGGTCGTCACGCGCGCAACGTCGTGCGCCTTGTACATGTCATGGATCTGCTGGCACAGGTCGCGCAAGCCCACGCGCTCGTACTTCGGCTGCTGCGCGACGAACTCGGGCAGGATTTTCCACAGCGGCTGGTTCTTGTCGTAGTCGTCCTTGAACTGCTGCAGCGCCGTCACCAGCGTGTTCCAGCGGCCCTTGGTGATGCCGATGGTGAACATGATGAAGAACGAATAGAGGCCGGTCTTCTCGACGATGACGCCGTGCTCGGCCAGGTACTTGGTCACGATCGACGCGGGAATGCCCGTCTTGGCGAACTTACCCGACACGTCGAGACCCGGCGTGATGACCGTCGCCTTGATCGGATCGAGGATGTTGAACCCCGGCGCGAGCTCGCCGAAGCCGTGCCATTTCTCGTTGGCCTTGAGAATCCAGTCGTCGCGCTTGCCGATCCCTTCCGCGGCGAGCTTCTCCGGGCCCCAGACCTTGAACCACCAGTCCTTGCCCCATTCGTCGTCGACCTTGCGCATCGCCCGCCGGAAGTCGAGCGCCTCCATGATCGATTCCTCGACCAGCGCTGTGCCTCCCGGCGCCTCCATCATCGCCGCCGACACGTCGCACGAGGCGATGATCGCGTATTGCGGCGAGGTCGACGTGTGCATCAGGTACGCCTCGTTGAAGATGTGGCGGTCGAGCTTCCGCGTCTCGGATTCCTGCACGATGATCTGCGAAGCCTGCGAGATGCCGGCAAGCAGCTTGTGCGTCGAGTGCGTCGCGAAAATGAGCGCTTCCTTGCTCCGCGGCCGGTCCTTGCCGATGGCGTGCATGTCCTTGTAGAAGTCGTGGAATGCCGCGTGCGGCAGCCACGCCTCGTCGAAATGCAGCGTATCGATGCTGTCGTTGAGCGTCTGCTTGAGCATCTCGACGTTGTAGGCGATGCCGTCGTAGGTGCTCTGCGTGATGGTGAGAATGCGCGGCTTCTTGTTCTTGGCTGCGCGCGCGAAGGGGTTGGCCTCGATTTTCTTGAGGATGTTCTCGGGCTTGAATTCATCGAGCGCGATCGGGCCGATGATGCCCAGATGGTTGCGCTTCGGCGTCAGAAAGACCGGGATGGCGCCGGTCATGGTGATCGCGTGGAGGATCGACACGTGGCAATTGCGATCGACCACGACGATGTCGTCCGGGGCGACGGTGGCGTGCCACACCATCTTGTTCGACGTCGACGTTCCGTTGGTGACGAAAAAACAATGGTCCGCGTTGAAGATGCGCGCCGCGTTCCGCTCGGACGCGGCCACGGGACCCGTGTGGTCCAACAGCTGACCCAGCTCATCGACGGCGTTGCACACGTCCGCGCGCAGCATGTTCTCGCCGAAGAACTGGTGGAACATCTGTCCGACAGGGCTTTTCAGGAACGCGACGCCGCCCGAGTGTCCCGGGCAATGCCACGAATACGATCCATCCTGCGCGTAGTGCACCAGCGCCCTGAAAAACGGCGGCGACAGCGAGTCCATGTACGACTTCGCCTCGCGAATGATATGCCGAGCCACGAACTCCGGCGTGTCCTCGAACATGTGGATGAAGCCGTGGAGCTCGCGCAGAACGTCGTTCGGAATGTGGCGCGAGGTGCGCGTCTCGCCGTAGAGATAGATCGGAATCTCGGCGTTGCGGAAACGGATCTCCTCGATGAACGCGCGCAGGTTCACCACCGCCGGGTCGAGCTCGGGGCCCGGCGTGAATTCCTCGTCGTCGATCGACAGGATGAACGCGGACGCGCGCGACTGCTGCTGGGCGAACTGCGACAGGTCGCCGTAACTCGTTACACCGAGGATCTCCATGCCTTCTTTCTCGATCGCCGCCGCCAGCGCGCGGATGCCCAGCCCCGACGTGTTCTCCGAGCGAAAGTCTTCATCGATGATGACGATGGGGAAGCGGAATTTCATGGGTGCTGTCCAATGCCGGACTCGTGCCGGCGGTTGCGGGTAATCGTCGCGGCCGGCACACGGCCGCGCCGGGAGGTGGAAAGGCGCGAATTATGCGGCGATTCGGGGGGGATGGCTATTACCTGCTTGTAACAGCCCGCTCCAGCGCCCAGCGGGGACGCGCCGGCCGCTTAGATCTTGGGCAGCGTCACGCCCTGCTGCCCCTGGTACTTGCCGCCGCGATCCTTGTACGAGGTCTCACAGACCTCGTCGGACTCGAAGAAGATGACCTGCGCGATACCCTCGTTGGCGTAGATTTTCGCGGGCAGCGGCGTGGTGTTGGAGAACTCGAGCGTGACGAAGCCCTCCCACTCGGGCTCGAACGGCGTCACATTGACGATGATGCCGCAACGCGCGTACGTGCTCTTGCCGAGGCAGATCGTGAGCACGTTTCTCGGGATGCGGAAATACTCGACCGTGCGCGCGAGCGCGAACGAGTTCGGCGGGATGATGCACGCGTCGCCCTGTGAAATCGACAAAGGACTTATCGTCGAAATTCTTGGGATCGACGATCGTGGAATTGAGGTTGGTGAACATCTTGAACTCGTTCGAGCAGCGGATATCGTAGCCGTAGCTCGACGTGCCGTAGGACACGATCTTGTGTCCGTCGACCTCGCGCACCTGGCCCGGCTCGAAGGGATCGATCATCCGGTGATCGCGCGCCATCCGCCGGATCCACTTGTCGGACTTGATCACGTGTTCTGAACGACAATGTTCGGAAACTTGGACGGAGAAGTCCTCGGCCTTTTGCGCCACGAACACCGCGGTCTTGCGCGCGATCTCCTTGTAGATCTGCGCGACCGGGCCGTCGGGGTCGGCGACGACCGTCGGGCGTCCCGAGTCGGCGTTCTCGCGGATGCGAATGTCGAGCGGAAGGCTTCCCAGGAAAGGAACGTTGTAATCGCGGCACATGCGCTCGCCGCCACCCTCGCCGAAAATGTGCTCGGCGTGGCCGCATTGCGAGCAGATGTGGATGGCCATGTTCTCGACCACGCCGACGATGGGAACGTTCACCTTCTCGAACATCTTGAGGCCCTTGCGCGCATCGATCAGCGCGATGTCCTGCGGGGTCGTGACGATGATGGCGCCGGTTACCGGAACCTTCTGCGCCAGCGTGAGCTGGATGTCGCCGGTGCCCGGCGGCAAAGTCGACGATCAGGTAGTCGACGTCGCGCCAGTTGGTGTCGCGCAGGAGCTGCTCGAGCGCCTGCGTGACCATCGGCCCGCGCCAGACCATCGGCGTGTCGGCGTCGATCAGGAAGCCGATCGACATCGCCTGCACACCGTGGGCCTCGAGCGGCTCGAGCGTCTTGCCGTCCTTGGATTCGGGCCGGCCGGTAATGCCGAGCATGGTCGGTTGCGAGGGACCGTAAATGTCCGCGTCGAGAACACCGACGCTGGCGCCTTCGGCCGCGAGCGCGAGCGCCAGGTTCACCGCCGTGGTCGACTTGCCGACGCCGCCTTTGCCGCTCGCGACCGCGATTACGTTCTTGACGCCGGGAATGAGCTTCACGCCGCGCTGGACGGAGTGCGGCGCGACCTTGTGGCCGATGCTCACCGACACCTTGCCCACGCCGGGAAGCGACGCGAGCTTCTCCTGGACAAGCTTGCGCAGGATCTCGTGCTGGCTGCGCGCGGGATAGGCGAGCATCAGGTCGACCGCGATGTCGCTGCCGTCGATCTGCACCTTGCGCACCGATTTGCCGGAGACGAAATCGCGGCCGGTGTTGGGATCGTTCAATGCACGCAGGCTGGCCTGAACGTCGGCCTCGGAGATTGCCATTTGGGAATCGTTCGCTCGTGGTTCGAAACAGAGCCTGAGTTTAGCGAAAAACCCCAGCGCTCGGTACTCAGCGTCAGGGTGCTTTGCTAGAATGGATAATTCCCCTGTCGCATCAAAGGTCTTCGCGCATGTCGCGCCGCACGCTCTTCGTCACCACCGCTCTGCCGTACGCCAACGGGCCGTTTCACATCGGGCATATCATGGAATACATCCAGGCCGACATCTGGGTGCGCTTCCAGCGGATGCAAGGGCACACGGTGCATTTCGTCTGCGCGGACGACGCCCACGGCGCGGCAATCATGCTCAGGGCCGAGGCCGAAGGCATCACGCCGCGTGAGCTCGTGGCCAAGGTTGCCGCCACGCGCCCCGCGCAGCTCCAGGGCTTCCACATTTCCTTCGACCACTGGGGCAGCACCGACTCGGACGTCAATGTCGAGTTGTCTCAGGACATCTACCGCAAGCTCAAGCAGGCGGGGTTGATCTATACCAAGCCAGTCGAGCAGTTCTTCGATCCCGTCAAGGCGATGTTCCTGCCCGACCGGTACATCAAGGGCACGTGCCCGAAGTGCGGCACCAAGGACCAGTACGGCGACGCATGCGAGAACTGCAGCTCGGTCTACTCGCCGACCGATCTCATCGACCCGTATTCGACGCTGTCGGGCGCGACGCCCGTTCTCAAGACGTCGGAGCATTTCTTCTTCCGGCTATCCGATCCCAAGTGTCTCGCGTTCCTGCAGGAATGGACGCGCAGCGGCACGGACGGAGGCGCTCGACTTCAGCCCGAAGTGTTCAACAAGGCGCAGGAGTGGCTGGGCGAGGACGGCAAGGGACTCGCGGACTGGGACATTTCGCGCGACGCACCGTATTTCGGCATCCCGATTCCGGACGCACCGGGTAAGTATTTCTATGTCTGGCTCGACGCGCCGGTCGGCTACCTGGCCAGCTTGAAGGAATACATCCAGTCGGGCGATGCCAAGAAGGCCGGCGAGACGCGCAGCTTCGAGCAGATTCTCGCGGACCCGGATACGCGTCAGGTCCATTTCATCGGCAAGGACATCGTTTACTTCCACACGTTGTTCTGGCCGGCGATGCTCAAGTTCGCGGGCTGCGCCGTACAAGGTGCCCGACAGCATCTACGTGCACGGATTCCTGACCGCCCTCGGCGAAAAGATGTCGAAGTCGCGCGGAACGGGCATCAGCCCCACCTTCTACCTCGACCTCGGCCTCAACGCAGAGTGGCTGCGCTACTACATCGCCGCCAAGCTCAACGACAAGGTCGAGGACATCGACTTCAACCCGGACGATTTCGTCGCGCGCATCAACAGCGATCTCATCGGGAAGTTCGTGAACATCGCGAGTCGGGCGAGTTCCATTTCTGACCAAGCATTTCGACGGGCAAGGTGCATCGCCGCACGGATCTCGACGACAAGAACACGCATGTTTGTTCGCTGCTAGCCGGCGGGATCGACGACACGATTGCGTCGCTCTACGAGAGCCGCGAATACGGGAAGGCCATTCGAGAAATTATGCGGATTCGCCGATCTAATCAACGAGAGATTCGACGACAAGCGAAGCCTTGGGACGCTGGCTGACGGATCCGGCGCGTCATTCTGAGCTTCAGCAGGTCTGCAGCGAATGATAACGGCCTTTGTCGAATTGTATCAATCTATCTCACAGCCAATACTGCCAGCCCTGACCGCCCAAGTTGCTAGGCTCTTCAAGCTGCCGGGGGCGTTCAAGTGGACAGACCTTGAGACTTACAGCCCGGAGATTGAAAATAATGTCGGCGCTTTCTCGCACCTTATGGCACGGATCGATCCGAAGCAGATCGACATTCTGATCGACGGACCCGAGGCCGCTGCCTCGCTGGTGCAGCAGCCATCGTCATCACAATCAATTGTCGCGCCATCCATTGGGCCGCCGTCAGCGGGCGCGCACATCTCCATCGATGACTTCACCAAAGTCGACCTTCGCGTCGCGAAAATCGTCAACGCGGAGCACGTCGAGGGCGCCGACAAACTTCTCCGCCTGACGCTCGACGTCGGCGAGGGCCGTCATCGCACGGTTTTCGCGGGCATCAAATCGGCGTACAAGCCGGAGGACCTCGTCGGGCGCCTTACGCCGATGGTCGCCGAATCTGGCGCCGCGCAAGATGAAGTTCGGACTGTCCGAGGGCATGGTGCTCGCCGCGTCGGGCGATGGTCCCGGCATCTTCCTGCTCGCGCCCGATTCCGGTGCGCAGCCCGGCATGCGGGTCAAATGACCCGCAGGGCCAACGCGCCCGGCGCGCAACCCGCTGCCGCGGAACTAGCGCCAATGTCCGGCGCCCTCCAGCTCACCGTCGCAGCCATCGCCGCGTGGCTGACGATAGGAGTCCTGGGCACGGTCGGTGGGTCGCGGCAGGGCGCGCGTAAGCCGAGCGTTGTTCATCGTCGGGGCCGGTGTCGGCCTCGTGCTCGCCGTGGTCGGGATCATGGCGCTCGGCAAGACGGCGCAGATCGCCGTGTTGCCGCTGGGCCTTCCCAACCTTCCGTTTCACCTGCGGCTCGATTCGCTGTCGGCGTTTTTTCTGCTGCTGCTCGGAGCCACGGCGTCTGGCATTTCGCTTTTTTCGGCCGGCTACTTTCGCGACAGCGAGGGCAGCTCGCCCGGATTGCTCTGTTTCCAGTATCACGCCTTCCTCGCCGCCATGGCGATGGTGCTCATCGCAGACGACGCTTATGTGTTCATGGTCGCTTGGGAGACGATGGCGCTCGCGTCGTACTTTCTGGTGACCACCGATCACCACATTGCCGAGGTCCGGCGCGCGGGCTTCCTTTACCTCCTCATCGCGCACATCGGAGCCATCGCTATCCTGCTTTGCTTCGGCGTGCTTCAGGGCGGAAGCGACGACTACACTTTCGGCTCGATGCGCTCGGTAGCGCTCTCGGGCTCATGGGGATCCATCGCGTTTCTGCTCGCGCTGTTCGGTTTCGGCGCCAAGGCCGGGCTGCTGCCGCTGCACATCTGGCTGCCCGAAGCGCATCCCGCCGCGCCCTCACCCGTCTCGGCGCTGATGAGCGGCGTCATGCTCAAGACCGCCATCTACGGCATGCTGCGCGTGAGCTTCGATCTCCTCCATACGCAGTTGTGGTGGTGGGGCGTGATCGCGCTCGTGCTCGGGCTCTCGAGCGCTCTCTTCGGCGTCATTTTCGCGACGGTGCAGACCGACATGAAGCGCCTTCTCGCCTATTCGTCGATCGAGAACATCGGCATCATTGTCGCCGGCATCGGCCTCGCCATTCTGTTCAAGTCCTACGACAAGACACTCCTTGCCGCGCTGACCCTCACTGCGACGCTCTACCACGCGATCAATCACGCTTTTTTCAAGACCCTGCTCTTCCTCGCCACCGGCGCGGTGCTGCACGCAACCAAGGAGCGCAGTCTCGGCAAGCTGGGCGGCCTGATCCACCGCATGCCGTGGGTGGCATGGCTCGCGCTGGTCGGAACGCTGGCCATGGCGGGACTTCCGCCCTTGAATGGCTTTGTCTCGGAGTGGCTGCTGCTGCAAGCGTTCCTGTTCACGCCCAGCCTGCCGCAGTCCTTCGTCAACATGCTGGTGCCCCTAGCCGCTGCCGCGCTGGTGCTGTCGGTTGCCTTGGCGGCGTACGTGATGGTGAAGTTCTACGGCGTGGTCTTCCTCGGCCGCCCGCGTGAGCCCAATCTTGTCTACGCCAGGGATCCCGGCCCGCTCGAGCGCGCGGCGCTGGTCTGGTTCGCGCTCGGCTGCGTCGTCCTCGGACTCTTTCCCGTCAACATCATCGCGCTCATCGATCCGGTCGATGCGATGCTGGTCGGATCGACCGTCGGAGGGCGCGGCGGAAGCTGGATGCTGCTCGCGCCGGTGAACGCCGATCGGTCGAGCTACAGCCCGATAATCTTCCTCATCGTCATCGCGGCGGTCGTGATACTGACCGCCCAGGTCGTGCACCGGCACTATCGTGGCCAAACGCGCACTGGCCCGGCGTGGGACTGCGGCTTTCCCTTGCAGACCTCACGCATGCAGGACACGGCGGAAGGATTCGGCCAGCCGATCCGGCAGGTGTTCGAGCCGTTTTTTCGCGTTCAGCGCACGCTGCCCTCGCCGTTCGACCTCAACCCGCAATACAAGGTCGTGCTCGAGGATCATTTCTGGCACTGGCTCTACGTGCCGGTGGCGCGCGCCGCCGACACCACGGCCAAGCTCATCGGGCGCATCCAGCACGGTCGTATTTCGGTGTATCTGACCTACAGCTTCTGCACGCTCCTCGCCCTGCTGTTCTTCGTGCGGTGACACGCCGCGAGCGCTGAGCGATGACCGTAACCGGATTCCTCTCGCAACTTCTGCAGCTCGCCATCGCGCTGCTGCTCGCGCCGCTGCTCGTCGGCTGGGTTAACAAGTGCCGCGCATGGCTCGCCAACAGGACAGCGCCATCGCTGATCCTGCCGTACCGCATGATCCGCAAGCTGTTCCACAAGAACGCGGTGGTCGCCGAAAATGCGTCGCCGATTTTCCGCGCGACGCCCTATATCGTGTTCGCGGCCATGGCGCTCGCGGCGGCGATCGTTCCGTCGCTCGCAACCGACCTGCCATTCGCGCGCGCCGCTGACGCCATCGCTCTGGTCGGACTGTTCGCGCTGGCGCGCGTCTTTATTGCGCTTGCGGCCATGGACACCGGCACCGCGTTCGGATCCATGGGGGCGCGGCGTGAGATGTTCGTCGGATTCCTGGCCGAGCCCGCGTTGCTGATGGTGCTCTTCACCGCTTCACTCCTTTCAGGCTCGACCTCGTTGCCGACGATCGTCGAGACGCTCGCTCATCGCGAGATCGCGATCTACCCGAGCCTTGCCTTCGCGGGCGTGGCGTTCACGATGATCTCCCTGGCCGAGAATGCGCGCATTCCAATCGACAATCCGGCAACGCACCTCGAGCTCACCATGATCCACGAGGCAATGACGCTCGAGTATTCCGCGCGGCACCTGGCGCTGATCGAATGGGCTTCTGCGCTGAAGCTGTTCAACTATTCGTGCATCGGCATCGCGCTGTTCCTGCCTTTCGGCATCGCCCAGGGCAGCTCCGACTGGTTTGCCATACTCGGCGCGACGCCAGTGCTCATCGCCAAGCTGGGAGCTCGGCGGCTTTGCCCTTGCGCTGATCGAAACCCTGTCGGCGAAGCTGCGCATCTTTCGCGCGCCCGAGTTCCTGGGCACGGCGTTCCTGCTCGCTGTCCTGGCGATGCTGGTCAACCTGCTGCTGGGAAGCTAGGGCCCGTCACACTATGAGCGCCACACCGCTTTGGGCGCAGCTCATCAATCTGCTCGCCGCGATCCTGCTGCTGCTCGCGTTCGCGATGCTTGCCCAGCGGCGAGTGCTGACGCTGATCAACCTGTTCGCGGCGCAGGGGCTTGCGCTGGCGAGCTCGACTGCCATCGTCGCCTTCGCGACAGGTCAGGGCCATCTCTACTGGTCGGCGGGGCTGACGCTCATCCTCAAGGTCGCGCTGCTGCCGTGGCTGCTGCACCGGCTGATCCGCAAGCTGGATGTCCGTTGGGACGTCGAGGGATTGATCAACATTCCCATGACCATGCTCATCGGCATCGTCCTGGTCGTCTTCGCCTTCAATCTCGCCGTGCCGATCTCGCAACTCGCCAACACGGTGACTCGCGCGACGCTGGGGATCGCCATGGCAAGCGTGATGCTGTCCTTTCTTATGATGATCACGCGGCGCAAGGCGATCCCGCAGGTGATCGGATTCCTGTCGATGGAAAACGGATTATTCTTCGCGGCGACCAGCGCGACCTACGGCATGCCGATGGTGGTCGAGCTCGGCATCGCGCTCGACGTTCTCGTCGGCATGCTCATCCTCGGCGTCTTCTTCTTCCAGATCCGGGAACAGTTCGATAGCCTCGACCTCAAGCATCTCGAGCACCTGAAGGAAGAGGAGTGATCGAAATCCTGGCCGTTCTCGGATTCCCGATCGCTGGCGCGCTGGTTCTCGCGGTCATGGGGCATCGCGGCCGTGCGTCGACAGTCAATGTATCCATTTGCCTGGCGACGTTTCTTTCAGCCGTCGCGCTGACCGTGCGGGTGATTTCCGACGGTCCCCTTTTGGTGCTCGATCGCATGTTTTTCGTCGATTCGTTCAACGTGTTCCTGGTGGCCCTGACCGCGTTTGTCGGTTTCACCACCTCGATCTTCTCCCGCCCTTACATGCGAATCGAGCGCGAGCGCGGACGTCTGACGCCAGCGCGGTTGCGCCTGTACCACAGCATGTACCAGGTGTTCAATTTCACGATGCTGCTCGCGCTGCTGACCAACAACATGGGCATCCTGTGGGTGGCGCTGGAAGCGGCGACGCTGGCGACCGTGCTGTTGGTCTCGCTCTATCGCACTCCGGCAAGTCTCGAGGCGGCGTGGAAGTATTTCATCCTGTGCGGCGTCGGCATCGCGCAGGCGCTGTTCGGCACCATCCTGCTCTATTTCGCCGCGGAGAAGCTTCTCGGTGCGGGGCGAGGCGCGCTGCTATGGACCGAGCTCAATGCCATCAAAAGCCAGCTCGAGCCGACCGTGCTCTCGCTCGCGTTCGTTTTCCTCCTCGTCGGCTACGGCACCAAGGTCGGCCTGGTTCCCCTGCACAACTGGCTTCCCGACGCCCACGCCGAAGGCCCCACGCCGGTGTCGGCGGTGCTCTCGGGATTGCTGCTCAACGTCGCGCTTTACGCCGTCGTCCGCTGCAAGGTGCTGGTCGACGGCTCGCTGCATACGTCCTTCGCCAAGGGGCTCATGATGGGCTTCGGCATGCTCTCCGTGGTCGTCGCGGCGTTCCTCCTCTCGCGTCAGAGGGACATCAAGCGGCTGTTTGCCTACTCGTCGATCGAGCACATGGGCATCATCACCTTCGCCTTCGGCATGGGTGGACCGATCGCCAACTTTGCCGGACTCCTGCACATGACGGTGCACTCGCTGACCAAGTCGGCGATCTTCTTCGCCGCGGGCCACGCGGCGCAGAAGACCGGTACCCAGCTCATGGATGGCATCCGCGGCCTCGTTACCATCAGCCCGCCCATCGGCTGGGGATTGATGCTGGGAGCGCTCGCGATCCTCGGCATGCCGCCGTTCGGCGTCTTCGCCAGCGAGTTCCTCATCCTGACCACCGCAATCCATGATCAGCCGTGGGCCACGCCTCTGCTGCTGCTTTCGCTTGGTGTCGCCTTTGCCGCCGTATTTTCCAAAGTTCAACCGATGGTGTTCGGCGAAACCACCGCGACGCGACTGCCGCATCGGCCCGGCGATGACGCCGGTGTTCGTGCATCTGGCCATCGTGCTGATGCTGGGCCTCTGGATCCCGCCCTTCCTTGCCGATTGGTACCGGCAGGCCGCGAAGCTTATCGGGTGACGCAATCGATGAACGTTTCGCCTCTGGGCGTTTCCTCCGCGAGCCTGGCCTGCGCGATTCCCGCACAGCGCTGCCCCGTGAGCTCGGGTCAACTGCTGACGGCGTGCCGCCTCGCATGGGAGCAAGGCGGGCAACTGGCGGCGCTGTGGGCGAGCGACGAGCGGGATCGCGAGCGGGGTTTTTGCGTGCACGTGCTGCTGCGTGATCGCGACGGCGTGACCCTGCTCGAGCACACGCTCCCGGATGGCGGGTGCGAGCTATCCCGATCTGTCGACCATCTTTCCGGCGGCGAATCGGATGCAGCGTGCGGCCTTTGATCTGCTCGGCACCCAGTGCGACGCCGACGACACGAGGCCATGGACTTGGCAGGCGGCATGGCCAATCGATCAGTTTCCGCTGCGGCGCGACTTCGAGGCACTGCCGAAATGGGAGCCCGGCGAGGAAGACTATCCCTTCGTGCGCGTATCCGGCGAAGGTGTGCATGAAATTGCCGTCGGCCCTGTGCACGCAGGGATCATCGAGCCCGGACACTTTCGCTTCCAGGTCGTCGGCGAGAAAGTGTTGCGGCTGGAGGAGCGTCTGGGCTACACGCACAAGGGCATCGAAAAGCGCTTCGAGGCGCTGTCGGTCGCCGAGGCGGCGCGCCTCGCGGGGCGTATTTCAGGCGACAGCACGGTCGCATACGGCTGGGCGTACGCGCAGGCCGTCGAGGCGATCGCGGGCCTGGAAATCAACGATCGCGCAACGTGGCTGCGCGCCCTGCTGCTCGAGCGCGAGCGCGTCGCCAACCATCTGGGCGATCTCGGTTATCTCGGCAACGACGGCGGCTTCGCGTTCGGGCTCTCCCAGTTCTCGCGCTTGAAAGAGGATGTGCTCCGCCTCAACCGGCAAGTGTTCGGGCACCGTCTGCTGATGGACGCGATCGTTCCGGGCGGCGTCACGCACGATCTTTCAGGCGACGCGGCCGGCGAAATGCGCAAGCAATGCGTCACGCTCGATCGGGAGATACGGCTGCTTCGCGACATTTACGACGATCACGCGGGGCTGCAGGACCGGTTCCGCAACTGCGGAATCGTCGCCACGGAGCTCGCCGCCAAGCTCGGGCTCTGCGGATTCGCGGCGCGCGCGAGCGGTATTGCCGACGATCTGCGCTGCGACTTTCCACTCGCGCCCTACGATGCGCTCACGGTCCGCCGCGCGGGCACATCGCGATGGCGACGTCGCCGCGCGCGTTGCCGTGCGCTTCGACGAAGCGTTGGAATCGCTGCGCCTGATCGACGTCATTCTCGATGCGCTTCCACAGGGCGAGATCATGACGGCGCTGCCGCCACTGCGCGAGTTCAGGCCCGCGGTCGGCTGCGTCGAAGGCTGGCGCGGACCGGTATGGCTGGCGCTCGAAAGCGGAGCGTCCGGCTCGATACGGCGTTGTCATCCGCACGACCCGTCCTGGCAGAACTGGCCCGTGCTCGAACACGCCGTGATCGGCAACATCGTTCCGGACTTTCCGCTGATCAACAAGTCGTTCAACCTCACCTACTCGGGTCACGATCTTTAGGCCATGCTTCATATCCTGCGCCAGATCGCCAAGTGCGGCATCAAGACCGAGGCGCCGCCCGCGCCTGCGGACGAGATGGTGCAGGTCGTGCGTCTGCAGAAAAAGATCCTGCGAACGTTGGGCCGCGCGCTGACCATACGTCAGGTCGACGCCGGATCGTGCAACGGCTGCGAGCTGGAAATTCACGCGCTGAACAATCCGTATTACAACATCGAGGGGCTCGGCATCCGCTTCGTCGCGAGTCCGCGCCATGCCGACATGCTGTTGGTGACGGGGCCCGTGTCGAAGCACATGGCGATCGCGCTCAAGCGAACTTACGATGCGACGCCCGATCCGAAGCTCGTGGTGGCCGTCGGCGACTGCGGCTGCAGCGGCGGCATCTTCGGTGAAAGCTATGCCAGCCTCGGCCGGGTCGCGAACGTGATTCCGGTCGACGTCGCGATTCCAGGCTGTCCCCCGACGCCGGTCGACTTGCTTTCCGGGATCCTCGCCGCCATATCGGTCGCCGCGCCCGCGAGCCGGGCGTCGATCGAAGTGCCGGCTGAAGCACTCGCTGAGCCGGAGAACGACACTCGGGTCGAGCCCCGCCTCGAATCGGGCGCACAGGTCCCGAACGCCGCGGACCGCGAAGGCGGCCCTCGGACCTGAGATCGACCCCTTGAAATGTCCAGCGGTATCTCCATCTTCTCTCCGTGCGCGGCAACCGATTCGCCGCAGACCTAAATGGAGAAGAGAGATATGAGCAGCCTGATTCGTTATTACAACCCGCTCGACCGGGTGTTCGATCGCACTTTTGGCGTGTTCCTTCCCTCGGCCAACGCCGACGGTGTTGCGGGTAGCCGCGCCATTGCGCTCGACGTGGTCGAAACGCCGGAAGCCTATGTCGTCAGGGCCGAGCTTCCCGGGATCGCCAAGGACAAGATCGAAGTCAACGTCGAAGACCGCAGCGTCACCATCGGCGCCGAGTTCGTCGATGAAGTCGAAGCAACCGGCAAGACCCTGTGGAAAGAGCGGACCTTCAGCAAGTCGAGCCGTTCGATCCGCCTGCCGGAAGCGGTCGATGCCAACGCGACCCAAGCCAGGCATGTCGATGGCGTGCTGCAACTGACGCTGCCGAAGATCGCCAAGGCAAACGCGAAGCAGATCACGATTCAGTAATACCAGTGCAATAAAAAAGCGCGGCTCTGCCGCGCTTTTTTTGTGTCTGCGTTCAAGTACGACGCGGCCATGGACGCCGGCATCCCATTTTCGTCATTCCCGCGAAAGCGGGAATCCAGCGTCTTTGGTACGAACGCCACTGGGTCCCCGCTTTCGCGGGGACGACGATAGCTTTATTTGCCGCTCTCGCGACTACTCGCCGAGCAGGTCGACCGGCTGCTTCTTTTCGCGGCCGTTTCGCGCACGCTCGGCGCCCGGCACTGGCGCGCGCTTGGCCGCGCGCCGGTTCAGCGCCGGCTTCAGATAGCGCCCGGTATAGCTCTCCGCAACACCGGCGACGTGCTCCGGCGTTCCCTGGGCAATGATCTTCCCGCCTCCGGCTCCGCCCTCCGGCCCCAGGTCGATGACCCAGTCGGCGGTCTTGATCACGTCGAGGTTGTGCTCGATCACGACCACCGTGTTGCCGTGGTCGCGCAGGCGGTGCAGCACGGTCAGCAGCAGCTCGATGTCGTGGAAATGCAGACCCGTGGTCGGCTCGTCGAGGATGTACAGCGTGCGGCCCGTGTCGCGCTTGGACAACTCCAGCGCGAGCTTGACCCGCTGCGCCTCGCCGCCGGAAAGCGTCGTCGCCGACTGCCCCAGCGTGATGTAGCCGAGGCCCACGTCGAGCAGCGTGTGCAGCTTGCGCGCGACCACCGGCACCGGCTCGAAGAACGCGTGCGCCTGCTCGACGGTCATCGACAGCACGTCGTGGATGTTGCGTCCCTTGTACTGGATCTCCAGCGTCTCGCGGTTGTAGCGCTGCCCGTGGCACACGTCGCACGGCACGTAGACGTCGGGAAGGAAGTGCATCTCGACCTTGATCAGGCCGTCGCCCTGGCACGCCTCGCAGCGGCCTCCCTTGACGTTGAACGAGAAACGGCCGGGGCCATAGCCACGCTCGCGCGCCTCCTTCACCTGCGCGAACAGCTCGCGTATCGGCGTGAACAAGCCCGTGTAGGTTGCCGGATTCGAGCGCGGCGTGCGGCCGATCGGACTCTGATCGACGCTGATCACCTTGTCGTAGTGCTCGATCCCTTCCATTTCGACATACGGAGCGGGCTCGGCGCTGCTGCCGTACAGGTGGCGCGCTACCGCGTGATACAGCGTGTCGTTGATCAGTGTCGACTTGCCGGAACCCGAGACACCGGTCACGCAGACGAATAGCCCTACCGGTAGCTTGAGCGTGACTTCCTTCAGATTGTTGCCGGTCGCGCCGGTGATGGTCAGTGCCCGCTTCAAGTCCGCCTTGTGCCGCTGCGCGGGGATCGGTATCTCGCGACGCCCGGCGAGATACTGGCCGGTCAACGAATGCTCGGCGCTCAGTATGTCGTCGGGCGTGCCCTGGGCGACGATGTAGCCGCCGTGCTCGCCCGCGCCGGGACCCATGTCGACCACGTGGTCGGCGGAGAGGATCGCCTCCTGATCGTGCTCGACCACGATCACGCTGTTGCCGAGATCCCGAAGGTGCTTGAGCGTCGTCAGGAGGCGCTCGTTGTCACGCTGATGCAGGCCGATCGATGGCTCGTCGAGCACGTACATCACGCCGGTAAGCCCCGATCCGATCTGCGATGCAAGCCGGATGCGCTGCGCCTCGCCGCCGGAGAGCGTTTCCGCCGAGCGGTCGAGCGAAAGGTAGTCGAGCCCGACGTTGTTGAGGAACTGCAGGCGGCTGATGATCTCCTTGACGATCTTGTCGGCGATCGCCTGCCGCTGTCCCTCGAGCTTCAGCCCGCGGAAGAATTCGCCGGTCTGCTTCAGCGGCCAGCTGCTGACCTCGAAAATCGCGCGCTCGTTGCCCGGCGGACCGACCTTCACGTGACGCGCCTCGCGCCGCAGGCGGGTGCCGTCGCATTCCGGGCACGGCTTGGAGTTGAGATATTTCGCGAGCTCCTCGCGGACCATGATCGAATCGGTCTCGCGGTAGCGGCGCTCGAGATTGGGGATGATGCCCTCGAAGGCGTGCTCGCGGGTGACGGTCTTGCCGCGATCGGAGAGGTACTGGAAGGCGATCTTCTCCTTTTCGCTGCCGTACAGGATCATCTGCTGGATGCGCTCGGGCAGCTTGTTGAACGGCTTCTCGAGATCGAATCCGTAGTGCTTGGCCAGGTTCTGCAGCATCTGGAAGTAGAACTGGTTGCGCCGGTCCCAGCCCTTGATCGCGCCGGACGCGAGCGACAGCTGCGGAAATGCGACGACGCGCTTGGGATCGAAGAAGCTGATCGAGCCGAGGCCATCGCAGCGCGGGCACGCGCCCATCGGGTTGTTGAACGAGAACAGGCGCGGCTCGAGCTCCTGCAGCGAGTAGCTGCAGATCGGGCACGCGAACTTGGCCGAGTACAGGTGCTCGACACCCGAGTCCATCTCGACGGCGATCGCGCGGCCGTCGCCGTTGCGCAGCGCTGTCTCGAACGACTCGGCGATGCGCTGCTTCAACTCCTGGCGCACGCGCAGCCGATCGACGACGACCTCGATCGTGTGCTTCTGGTTCTTGGTCAGGCGCGGCGTTTCGTCGATCTCGTACACCTTGCCGTCGACGCGCACGCGCACGAATCCCTTGGCGCGCAGCTCGACGAAGAGCTCGGCCTGCTCGCCCTTGCGGTTGACGATCACCGGCGAGAGGATCATCAGCCGGGTCTCTTCAGGCATCGTCAGCACGGCATCGACCATCTGCGAAATGGTCATCGCCATCAGCTTCTGCTCAGGATGGTCGGGGCAATACGGCTCGCCGACGCGCGCGTAGAGCAGGCGCAGATAGTCGTGGATCTCGGTGACGGTGCCGACGGTCGAGCGCGGATTGTGCGATGTCGCCTTCTGCTCGATCGAGATCGCCGGCGACAGGCCTTCGATCAGGTCGACGTCGGGCTTCTCCATCAGCTGCAGGAATTGGCGCGCGTAGGCCGACAGCGACTCGACGTAGCGCCGCTGCCCCTCGGCATAGAGCGTGTCGAACGCGAGCGAGCTTTTGCCCGAGCCGGAGAGGCCGGTGATGACGATCAGCCGGTGACGCGGCAGATCGAGGTTTACGTTCTTGAGATTGTGCGTGCGTGCGCCGCGAATGCGGATGTATTCCATGCGGGTGCGATAGCCGTGGGCAACCTGCTAATATACTCCCTTTCGCTCGCTCTTTCTAAGCCGAGCCGCGCTCGCGACGATCTGGCGCCGCTTTTCGCGGCCGAGAGCCCTGCGGCACACCCGGCGCGATCGAGCGGTCGGATCGTCCGCCCGGCTGATTCCGTCCCGTTCGTTCCGGCATAGAATTGACTCAATACGTGACCCAATGGGTCGCATCGAACATTAGGGGATCCGCAATGGCATCAGTCAACAAGGTGATTTTGATCGGCAACCTGGGCCGCGATCCCGGAAACCCGGTACACGACCGGCGGCGACGCGGTCACCAATATCCGTATCGCGACCACCGACACGTGGAAGGACAAGGCCGGCGAGAAGCAGGAAAAGACGGAGTGGCACAGCGTCGTCTTTTTCGGGCGTCAGGCCGAGATCGCCGGCGAATACCTCAAGAAGGGACGCCAGATCTACGTCGAGGGGCGCCTGCAGACGCGCAAATGGCAGGACAAGGAAGGACAGGACCGCTACACGACCGAAATCGTCGCCGACCGCATGCAGATGCTCGGCAATCGCGAAGGGGGCGGCGCGGTGCACACCGCGGACGAGCCGCCCGATCGCGAGCGCGCTACAGGCGGCGGAGCGCCGGCGCCTTCCGGTGGCAAGAGCGGCGGCGCGTCATCGAAGAAAAACGTCGACGACCTGGACGACGACATTCCGTTCTGAGATCATCAGTTGCCCGCAGTGATCTTCGTCGTCCCCGCGAAAGCGGGGACCCATTTTGACTTTGACGGTTCGCGACATGGATTCCCGCTTTCGCGGGAATGACGGAGTAAGACTTCCGCGGGAATGACGAACCTAAACCGCGACGCTCGGCAGCGGCCGGCACACCGACCGCACTTTCGTCAACGGCGGATTCGATGACTGGCCCCGCCCAGGCACACATCGCCGTCATAGACCACCAGGTATTGCCCAGGCGTCGGCGCCCACTGCGGCGCGTCGAACCGTGCGCGCCAGCGCTGGGGCAAGGCATCGGCGTCGCCTTCTGATTGCAAAGCCTCGATCACGCACGCCGCGTCCGGCATCCGGTAGCGTGTCTTCGCCGCCAGACGCGATGCAAGTGGCGGCGCGCCTGCGATCCAGTGCATCGGCCCGGTTTGCACGGTCGTCGAATACAGCCGCCGGTCGCCGTGTCCCTGAACGACCAGCAAGGCATTGTTGTCGCGATCCTTGCCGGCGACAAACCATGGCTCGCTGTTGCCGCCATGCGTCCCGCCGATGCCCAGACCCTGTCGCTGGCCCAGCGTGTAATAAGCGAGCCCTTGGTGTCGTCCGACGACAGCGCCCTCCGGCGTCCGAATCGGCCCCGACTCCTTCGGCAGGTAGCGTGCGAGAAATTCGCGGAACGGGCGCTCGCCGATAAAGCAGATCCCGGTCGAGTCCTTCTTGGCGTAGGTCGGGATTCCCTGCTCGCGCGCCAAAGCGCGGACCTCCCGCTTGGTCATGTCGCCGACGGGAAACAGGGCGCTCGCGAGCTGCTCCTGCGAGAGCTGATGCAGGAAGTACGTCTGGTCCTTTGACGCATCACGCGCCTTCAGCAAGGCGACTCCGTCGGCCGAGTGCCGGAGACGCGCGTAGTGCCCCGTCGCGATGCGGTCGGCGCCCAGTGTCCGCGCGTGGTCGAGAAACGAGCGGAACTTGATCTCGCTGTTGCACAGCACGTCGGGATTGGGCGTGCGGCCGGCAGCGTACTCGCGCAGGAAGCTCGCAAAGACGCGATCGCGGTATTCGGCCGCGAAATTCACCGCCTCGAGCTCGATGCCGATGACATCCGCGACCGACGCCGCGTCGACCAGATCCTGTCTCGACGAGCAGTATTCGTCGCTGTCGTCGTCTTCCCAGTTCTTCATGAAGATGCCGACGACTTCATGACCGGCTTTTTTCAGGAGCCACGCAGCGACCGACGAGTCGACGCCTCCGGAAAGACCCACGACGATGCGATGCTTGGTGTTCATGGCGCGTGCGCTGGAACAGAAATGCAATGGCAGTAGACGAGAGCCTCGAACGATCTCGGCCAGCGTGCGGGCCGTATCTGAGCAACAAAAAAGGCAGAGACCGACGGCCCCTGCCTTTCTGCAAGCTCGCCGGGAGGTACGAATCCCGGCGTTCGACGGTTCTTACTGGCCGACGGAATACTTCTCGAGCTCGGTCAGCTCGGACAGCTTCTTCTGCTGCGCGGCCTTCTTCATCGCGGCCTTTTGCTCCGGCGTCATCGCGTCATACTTGGCCTTGGCGGCAGCACGCTCGGACTTCAGTTGCGCCGACTCGGCCCCGGTCGTCCGGGTCATGCTGTCGTCTTGCGCGACCAGCTCGAGAGCCGACAGTTCCGACACGCGCTTGGCTTGCATCGCCTTGCGGGTGGCGGCTTGTTGTTCCGGCGTCATGGCGGCCCACTTGGCCTTGGCCGCATCACGCTCGGCCTTCAACTTCGCATAGTCGACGGGCTGCGGGGGCGTCTTGTCGTCGGCGAAAGCCGACACGGAAGCGAACGCAAACACGCCGGCAAACAGAGCAGCAATCAGTTTCTTGTTCATCGTTTCCTCAGAGAAAAGTTAATGCGTACGCGAGGCTGTTCGGGCTTCGACTGCGAATGACGGTGTCTGACCTTTTTGTGGCTTCGCGACTTCGGTTAAAGAGTCAAAAGGCGGGATGCGACGCGGACCCCACCACCAGATCAGGCCTGTTGCCCTTCTGCATCGCCTTCTCTGCGTCAGGCGCATTCTTTAGTGCTCGAGCCGGCATCGCCAGGCTTTGATTGCTTTGCGCCTCTGCTGCAATGAGTCGGCGCGCCGGTATCGCCAATTACAAACGCCGATGATTATATTAGGTTTTGCTGTAGATTGCAATGAGACTCCGGAGGTTCCCCGGGTCCCATCGCAACCGACGAATTGCGCATTACTTCGTCGCGGCAGCCTTCGGTGCAGCGTCGGCCTTGGGCGCGTCAACCTTGGCCGCGGGCGCGGTCGTCGACGTAGGAACGGCCTTGGGCGCCGTGGCGCTGTTGGTCGTCGTATCCGTCTTGGCCGTCGTGTTCGTCTTCTTCGTCTTGCTCTTCTTCGCCTTGGTCTTCTTCGACACAGGCGCTGCCTGGTCGGCGCTCTTGGCCGGCGCGGCCTTCGCTGCGGGCGTCGGCGCGACGGCCGGCGTGGCGGCTGTCGCGGGGGCGGCAGCGGCCGGTGCGGCCGTGGTGGTCGTCTGCGCAACGGCCGTCAGCGAAACAACAAGGGCGCTGGCGCTCAGCGCGATCAACAGCTTATTCATTATCTGTCCTCAGTCTGAATGGTTGGTCAAACACGCAAATGCGTGCCGCCGCCATTAACGCGACCCTTTCTCGAATGGTTGACAACTCCGCCGTCCTGCCTCGCCACGCAGGCACTTTTGCCCCCTATTCGGCTCATGTCACGCCTTCGCGCCATGTCTCGACCGGCCACCCCCGAGCAACGGCGTGCTCCCGGAGCACCGGGTCGGGGTCCACCGCCACGGGCTCGGTCACCGCGGAGAGCAGCGGTAAATCGTTGTGGGAGTCGCTGTAGAACCATGACTCGGCGAACTCTTCCAGACCGATACCCATCGACGCCAGCCACTGCCGGACGCGGAGTACCTTTCCCTCGCGGAAGCACGGCTCGCCAACCGTCCCGCCGGTAAAGCGGCCATCGACCATTTCCGGCTCGGTCGCGACCAGATGCGAGATGCCGTAGCGCTGCGCAATCGGACGCGTGATGAAGCTGTTGGTCGCCGTGACGACCGCGACCAGATCGCCCTTGGCGAGCCGCGCATCGACCAGCACTTTCGCCGCCGGCAGAAACATGGGTTCGATCTTCTCGGCCATGAAACGCTCTCGCCATGCGAGAAGCTGGGCGGGCTCGTGCTCCGCGAGCGGACGCAACTGGAAGTCGAGAAAGGCGTGAATGTCGAGCGAGCCCGCCTTGTAGTCGGCGAAGAAGCCTGCGTTGCGGCGCTCGTAAAGGTCAGCATCGAGCACACCGGCTTCGATCAGAAATTGCGCCCATCCGTAGTCGCTGTCGCCAGCGATCAGGGTGTTGTCCAGATCGAACAGGCTCAGGCGCTGCGCGAGGCGTCGGGCGCGGCCGGTTTCCATTCAAGCTCCCGTTGCAGCCATCCCTTCAGAAGCGGCACGGTGATCGGCCGTTTGGTCGCCAGCGACACCCTGTCCAGAGCGGCGAGCGTGGCAAGCAGCGATGGCATGTCACGCCGTCCATGCCGCAGAAGATAGTCGATCACTTCCTGGGAAAGCGCGATTCCCCGGCTCTTCGCATACACCGCCAGCGCCGCGGGCTTGGCATCGTCCTCGAGGGACAGAAGTTCGTAGACGAGCCCCCATCCCAGCCGCGTGCGCACGTCTTCGCGCAGCGGAAGCGTGGCGAGCGGAGCGCGGCTGGTGGCGATCAGCCGCGCCCGCCGTTCCTTGATCAGGTTGTAGAGCGTGAACAGGCGTGCTGCGGCACGCCTCGTCGGCGAGATCGATGCCGTCGATCGCGACGACTTGATCTCCCGACGTGGAGAGCGATGCCAGCGCGTCGTCGTCGATGTCGCGTGGATGGGCGAACATCCGGCCGCCGAGCCGAAGCTCATGCGCCAATGCGATCGCGGCGTGCGCCAGGTGCGTCTTGCCGACGCCCGGAGCGCCCCAGATCAGTATTCCGGTTTCCTGCCCTCCCCGGACGAACGCGGACAGCGCATCGACGACCTCGGCATTGCGGCCCGCGAGGAAATTGGCAAAACTCGGCGGCTCGGGCGCCGCGAGTTCGAAGACGAGCTGTTCCACGGAGCGGATTCAGCGATACAGCGGAGACTCGTGATACTCCGCGCGCAAGTGCCGCAGACCTACCAGCAGCGCCGCGCTCACCGGCAGCGCCAGCAGGACGCCGGCGAAGCCGAAGAGTTGCCCGAAGGCAAGGAGCGCGAAGATCACCGCCAGCGGATGCAAGCCGATGCGATCGCCGACCAGCCACGGGATCAGCACATAGCCTTCCAGTATCTGGCCGACGCCGTAGACCGCGAGCACGGCGACGAATCCGGGCAGCCCGTGCCACTGCAACACCGCGGCGAGGACACCCAGGACGAGTCCGAGCCCGAAGCCGACGTAGGGAATGAACACCAGCAGGCCCGTGAGTATGCCGATGGGCAACGCGAACTGCAGTCCCGCGATCGTCAGCCCGACGGCATAGTAGGTCGCCAATACCGCCATCACCGAAAGCTGGCCGCGAATGAACTCCCCGAGCACGTTGTCGATCTCGCGCGCCAGCGTGCGGATCTTGACGAGCCAGCGCCGCGGCGTGAGCTCGTCCAGGCGACTCACCAGGACCGGCCAGTCTCGAAGAAGGTAGAACATCACGACCGGAATCAGGATCAGATTGATGAGCAGGCTGATCACGAGCAGTCCGCCCGCCTTGAGGCCGGTCAGCACCTTGAGCGACACCGCTTGCGCGCTGTTCAGGTTTTCGCTGACGAGTTGCTTGACGGTATCGAGATCGAACTGGAGCTGGATCCCCAGTTTCTCGTCCAGCCACGGCGCGACCTGAGCGTACAGGTCGGCGGCGAGCGCGGGCAGCCGCTTGGCAAGCTGCGAAAATTCGCTATGAACGAGCGGTATGAGAACCAGAATCAACGCCAGCACGAGAATGAAGGCAACCAGCATCACCAGAAGGACGGCGAGGGTTCGAGGCACGCGTCTTTTTTGCAGCCAGTTCACCGCGGGATTGCCGACGTAGGCGAGCATCGCGCCGATGAGAAACGGCGTCAGGATCGCCCCGAGCCAGTGGAGCGCCGCCACGACGACGAGCACCGCGCCGACGACCCACACATAATGCTTCGGACCGAGACGCCGCGGCGGCACGACCACGACTGTCTCCGATACCGAGATCGTGGTATCGCCCGGCGGCGGGCTGCTAGAAGTCATTTACGGTAAAATCGGCGAACACGCGTGCCCCAAGCTTGCCTGGAAAAGTCGCTCACTTTACCGCGCTTTGGCGCGGCGACTCAATCGGACCCGTCCCATGCCATCCCCAGGCCATCCCCTCTCCTACCTCGAGGCGGGCGTCGACATCGACGCCGGCGACCGTCTGGTCGAGAACATCAAGCCGTATGCGAAGCGTACGTTGCGGCCCGAGGTACTGGCCGGCATCGGCGGCTTCGGCGCGCTGATCGAGCTGCCGAAGCGCTTTCGCGAACCGGTGCTGGTCTCGGGAACGGACGGCGTCGGCACCAAGCTCAAGCTCGCGTTCGCATTGAACAAGCACGACACGATCGGCATCGACCTGGTCGCAATGAGCGTCAACGACATCCTGGTCCAGGGGGCCGAGCCGCTTTTCTTTCTCGACTACTACGTCTGCGAGCGGCTCGACGTCGACGTGGCAACCGAAGTGATCAAGGGCATCGCGCGTGGCTGCGAAATCGCCGGATGCGCGTTGATCGGCGGCGAAACCGCCGAGCATCCGCGGGCCTTCATTCCCGGAGAGTACGACCTCGCCGGATTCGCTGTCGGAGTGGTCGAGAAATCGAAAGCGATCGACGGCACCAGCCATCGCCGCGGGCGACGCCCTCATCGGACTGCCTTCGAGCGGCCCGCATTCGAACGGATTCTCGCTCATCCGCAGCATCGTCGAATCGTCGGGCGCGGACCTGAAGCGTGCGGTTGACGGCGTCGCGAGCGCGACGCTCGGCGAAGCGCTGCTCGAGCCGACGCGCATCTACGTCAAGCCCGTGCTCGCGCTGATGACGCAAATCCCGATCAAGGGAATGGCGCACATCACCGGCGGAGGCTTGACCGAAAACACGCATCGCATGTTCCCATCGACACTCGCCGCGCGCCTGGATGCCTCGAGCTGGCCGCGCCCCGCGATCTTCGACTGGCTGCAGCGCACCGGCAACATCACGAGCGCGGAAATGCATCGCGTGTTCAATTGCGGCATCGGCCTGGTGCTGGTGGTCGATCGAAGCGCGGCGCAAGCGGCGATCGATCGTCTCGCGGCGCTGGGCGAGCCCGCGTATCTCATCGGCAGCGTCGAGCATCGCAAATCCGGCGCGCCGGGCACGACAGTGGTCTAGCGCCGCGACAATGAAACGGCTGGTAATCCTGATATCCGGCCGCGGCTCGAACATGACCGCGATACTCGACGCGGTCAGCGCAGGCAAGATCGACGCCGAAGTGAAGGCCGTGATCAGCAATCGGCCCGACGCGGCGGGCCTGGCGGTGGCGTCCGATCGAGGGGTCGCGACCGTCGCGATCGATCATCGCCTGCACGAGAGCCGCGACGCATTCGAGCGCGCGCTCGCCGCCGCCATCGATTCGCACAGGCCCGACCTGATCGTTCTCGCGGGATTCATGCGGATTTTTTCGGCGGCCTTCGTCGGGCGATACGCCGGACGGATGATCAACATCCATCCCTCGCTACTGCCGTTGTATCCGGGCCTCGACACGCATCAGCGCGCGCTGGCCGATGGCGTCAGGATTCACGGTTGCACGGCGCACTTCGTGACCGCGGACGTGGATCATGGGCCGATCATCGCGCAGGCGGCCGTGCCGGTGCGCGATGGCGACGATGCCAAGGCGCTCGCCGCCCGGGTGCTGCGAGCGGAGCACCCGACGCTGGTCGCCGCCGTGGCCTGGTTCTGCGCCGGCCGCCTGGTCATCGACGGGGCCCCGGGTGCGCGTTAAGAGCGAGGGCGGCGAGCCGCCGGCACTGATCGTTCCGGCGCCGGACTTGTCCTAGGAACATCATGGGTTCCCCCGCCTCTCCGCATCCCGGACTTTCGCGAACACAGGCAATGCTCAAGAGGATCCGCAACTCCCGATATCGCCCGCGCAACGTGCTGATGCTGGCGTTCATGGCCTCGCTGTTGCTGCATGTCGCAGTGACGCAGTGGGACGTGCGCTTCCCGGATCCGGTCGAGGATCCGGCCCCGCTGGCCGTGTCGCTGACGGAATTGCCGCCACCGCCCGCTCCGGTTCCGGCGCCGCGCGCCTAAGCCGAAGCCGAAGCGCAGCGTCCATGTTGCGGTTGCCCCGCCCCCGGTCGTCGCCGATCAGACCGAGGAGCCCGCCATCGAGGCGGCCGGCACCACATCGCAGAACGTCGCTCCCGAAGCACCGCCCGCGCCGCCCGCCCTCGACGAGCCTGTCGCCGCGGCTCCGGCTCAAGACCTTCCGCCGATGCCCAAGCAACTGCCGCCGCGCATCGATCTCGCCTACCGCGCTTTCCTCGGCACCCACGGATTTTTCGTCGCCGACGCCGTGTATCGCCTCGAGCATTCGGCCAACCAGTACAAGATCTCGACCGTCGGACAAGCCCGCGGGCTCGCCGCTCTCCTGTTTCGCGGGGAGGGCAAGGCGACGAGCGAGGGCGCGATCACCGCCACCGGCCTGCAACCCAACCTCTACAGCGTCGAGCGGACCAACGACAATCGCCGCGAGTCCGCGACGTTCGATTGGGAAACGGGCATGGTGCTTTTGAAGGACGACAAGTCCCTGCCGCTCGAGATCCCGACTTTCGATCCGCTCGCCGTGATGTGGCAGTTCTACTTTTCGCCGCCCGGAACGGACAGCGAGGAATTCAACATCGCCACCACGCGCAAGATCTACCACTACGTCTTTCACCGCGTCGGAACCGAGACGGTGAAGCTGCCCTTCGGCGACGTCGAGGCGCAGGTGTGGCGGCGGCAGAGCGGCGACGGCGGGATCGAGGCGCAGATATGGCTGGCGCCGTCGCTGCACAACGTCGCGGTCAAGATCCGCGTATCCAACGACCGCGTGACGGTCGAAGCACTCCTCGACAGCATCCGCGTCGACGAAGCGATCGCGCAGCAATGATCCGCGCGGGCCAGCTCGGCGCGCTCACCGACGCGCTCGCTTCGGTGCTGCCGCTCGCCGAGCCCGCGGATGCGACGCTGCGCAATTTCTTCCGCCGCCATCCAGGTCTCGGCCAGCGTGATCGCGCGTTCGTCGCGGAAGGCACCTTTGCGACGCTGCGAAGGCTGCGCTCGCTGACGGCGCAGGCCCGAAGCGCGGCGCCGCGCTCGCTCGCCATCGCGGTTACGCTGCGCGAGCTTGGCATCAGCCTGCGCGATCTGGAGCCCGTCCTCACGAGCGACGAGCGCGGTTGGGCTCAGGCTTTCAAGGCGTACAAACCCGAGTTGAGCGCCGCCGAAAGCGCGGAGCTGCCCGACTGGCTGTGGACGAAGCTCGATGCGGACTTCGACGCCGGCGAGCGCGATGCCATCGTCCGCTCGTGGCTGTCGCCTGCGCCGCTCGACTTGCGCGTCAACGTGCTCAAGATCACGCGCGACGAGGCGCGAGCTGCGCTCGCCGACGCCGGCATCGCATCGGAGCCGACGCCGTATTCGCCGTGGGGCCTGCGCGCCGAGGGAAAGCCCGCGATCCGGCATCACCCGCTGTTCCTGTCGGGCGAGGTCGAGGTCCAGGACGAGGGTAGTCAGCTCCTCGGACTCATCGTCGCGCCCAAGCGCAGCGAAATGGTGGTCGATTTCTGCGCCGGCGCCGGCGGCAAGACGCTGCTGCTCGGCGCGATCATGCGCTCGCAGGGGCGCCTCTATGCCTTCGACGTCTCCGCCGGAAGGCTCGCCAGGCTCAAGCCGCGGCTCGCGCGATCGGGATTGTCGAACGTGCAGCCTTTTCTGCTCAACGACGAGCGCGATACCAAGGTCAAGCGCCTCGCCGGCAAGATCGACCGCGTGCTGGTCGACGCGCCGTGCAGCGGCTTCGGAACGCTGCGCCGCAATCCGGACCTCAAGTGGCGGCAGTCAGCAGCGGCGATCGGCGAGCTCACCGCCAAGCAATCGCGCATACTCAACTCGGCGGCGACGCTCGTGAAGCCCGGTGGCCGACTCGTCTACGCGACCTGCAGCGTGCTGCGCGATGAAAACGAAGCGATCGTCGACGCTTTCCTCGCCGCGCATCCGCAATTCACACTGGGTGACGCATCCGCGGAATTGAAGCGCGCCAACGTCGATCTCGACACCGGCCCCATGCTCAAGCTCTATCCGCACGTGCACGGCTGCGATGGATTCTTCGCGGCGATACTGGAGCGGGTCGGCGTAGCTGGCGGTGTTTCCGCGAAGGCGGCCGAGACGTGCGCGTTCAGAGCGCGCGATTCCCGGCGACAGCGTGACCTAATACGTCATTCCCGCGAAAGCGGGAATCCATGTTGCGACGGTCATGATCAAAATGGATCCCCGCTTTCGCGGGGATGACGAGCCGGTAGAGGACGCGCCTCCATTCGATGCTCCCATATTCCGCGACGCGTCGAAGACCGTCCCGCCGCCAGTCGCGCCTTCGCCGATTCGACGCAAGTTGTTCCGCGGCGTCCGATCCTCAGTAGAATTGCGCCATGCTGACGCCGCTCAATCTCGACCTGATCCAGGACGCGCTCGGCACGCGCGCGGGGCTACTCGAGCTCGCCGCGATCCTGGGCTGCTTCGTGATCGGCTGGGCCGTCGACCGCCATTTGCGCATCGGCGGCAAGCGCGAGTCCCGCGCCGCGCAGATCGGCGCGGGCAGCGTCAACCGGCTGATCTTTCCGCTGACGAGCCTGGTTCTGCTGCTCGTGGCTCGGGCAGTTCTCGCCCGCTGGCACCTGCAGACCTTTTTTCCGATCGCGATACCGCTGGTCATCGCGCTGGCACTGATCCGCCTGTGCGTCTACGCGCTTCGCAACGTGTTCGGCGTGACGAGCACCGCGGGGACCTCGGAGCTCGCGGTCAGCTTCACGATCTGGGGCGCCCTGCTGCTCTACTACCTCGGAGTGCTGCAGCAGATCGAGGAATCGCTGGCAGGATGCGAACCTGCCCATCGGGAAGACCACCATCAGCCTGGTGGACCTGGGGCGCGATTTCGTCGTCATGGTCGTCGCGATCGTACTGGCGATGTGGGCGTCGGCGTTCATCGAGCAGCGCCTCATGCGCATGTCGCACCTCGACAACAACGTGCGCGTGGTGCTGGCCAAGATTGTCCGCGCCGTCCTGATCCTGATCGGCGTGCTGGTCGCGCTTTCGACCGTCGGCATCGACCTTACGGTGCTCTCGGTTTTCGGCGGCGCGCTCGGCGTGGGAATCGGCTTGGGCCTTCAGAAGCTCGCCAGCAACTACATCGCCGGCTTCACGATCCTTCTCGATCGCTCGATCCGCGTCGGCGACATGATCACGGTCGACAATCGCTTCGGCGTGGTCAGCAAGGTGACCGCCCGCTACGTCGTCGTGAAGAGCCTCGACGGCGTCGAAGCGATCGTGCCCAACGAGACGCTGGTGACCACGACAGTGCTCAATCACTCCTACAGCAGCAGGGAGATCAAGGTCGGCGTGCCGATTCAAATCAGCTACGACAGCGATCTCGATCTGGCCATGCGCTTGATGACGGAAGCGGCGCTTTCCGAGCCGCGCACGCTGCGCACCGCGGCCATCGCGCCGGCGGTGTACGGTGTTGGGCTTCGCCGACAACGGCATCAACCTCGAGCTTGCGGTGTGGATCAACGATCCCGAAAACGGCCAGGGCAATTTGAGATCGGCCCTGAATGTCGCCATCTGGAAGGCGTTTCAGGCCAACGGCGTCACGATTCCCTATCCCCAGCGCGACGTGCGCTTGTTGTCCTCCGGGTCGAAACGCCGGAGAACCCTCCGGATGCGGGATCACGGCCCAACATCAGCGATGTAAGTGCATGATTAGTATTGGCTACGCGCACGCTGTGACCAAGCCGGACCGTGTAGAATCTCCCATCGCGCATCTCTGACCAGGGCTGTCGACCGACATCCCCGACCGCAAGGATCCCCATTCGATGAGTTTTGACCTTCTTTCTTTTCTCGCCAACGGTTTGACGCCTTTGCCCTGGTGGGGCTACATCGTCGTCACGCTCGTGCTGACGCACGTGACCATTGCGTCGGTCACGATCTATTTGCACCGCTCGCAGGCGCATCGCGGCCTCGACCTCCACCCCGCGATCAGTCATTTCTTCCGCTTCTGGCTCTGGCTCACGACCGGGATGCTGACCAAGGAGTGGGTCGCGATCCACCGCAAGCACCACGCCAAGGTCGAAACCGACGAAGACCCGCATAGCCCGCAGACGCGCGGCATCGACAAGGTGTTCTGGGAAGGCGCGGAGCTCTATCGCGACGAATCGAAGAACAAGGAAACGATCGAGAAGTACGGTCTCGGCACGCCCGACGACTGGATCGAGCGCAACGTCTACACGCCGTTCTCGTGGCAGGGCTGCGGGTTGATGCTGGTCGTCAACCTGGCGCTGTTCGGACCGATCGGCGCGACCATCTGGGCCATTCAGATGGCATGGATTCCCGTCACCGCCGCCGGCATCATCAACGGCATCGGACACTACTGGGGCTATCGCAACTTCTCATGCGAAGACGCGAGCCGCAATGTCGTGCCGTGGGGCATTCTGATCGGCGGCGAAGAGCTGCACAACAATCATCATGCGTACGGCACATCGGCCAAGCTCTCATCGCGCTGGTACGAGTTCGACATCGGCTGGATGTACATCCGGATGCTGGAGATGGCCGGCCTCGCGACGGTGCGCAAGGTCGCGCCGCGGCTGAGATTCGACAGCGCCAAGCTGCATGCCGACTTCGAGACGCTGCAGGCTGTGATCACCCATCGTTATGCGGTGCTCGCGAGCTACGCCCGCTCGCTCAAGGAAACCTATGCCCACGAAGTCGCGCACCTGCGCGAGCGCGCGCGGCGCGGCGAGCTTACGCCCGAAATTCCGAGCTTCCGGCGCGTGCGCCAGTGGTTCCTGGCGTCGGAGCACACGCTGCCCGAGACCGATCGCGTGAACCTCGCGTCGACGCTGGAAAGCAGCAGGGCGCTCCACACGATCTACGCGATGCGCCAGGAGCTGGCGGCGCTGTGGGAGAGGTCCAACGAATCGCGCGAGCAGCTGCTGGTGCGCCTGCAGGACTGGTGTCACCGCGCGGAAGCGAGCGGCATCGTGCCGTTGCAGAATTTCTCGCGGCGGCTGCGGAGCTACGCTTAGCGTTTTGCGATCGAAGCGTGCAAACAAAAAGCCCGCCGGATGGCGGGCTTTTTTTGTTCGTGCGAACTTGGTCGTTGTCACCCCTCGCAAGACTTCCCAAAAGCTTCAGCGGCGAAATGTCCCGGCAACCTGTCTTAGATCGTCATTCCCGCGAAAGCGGGAATCCAGTGTCGTTCATAATCTACCGCGGAGCTGCAAAGTCACTGGATCCCCGCTTTCGCGGGGATGACGCGGCTGTTTCCAATCGCTGCGACCCTTCGGGTCTTGCTCTTGGACATCCGCGTCACTTCAGCTTCGTTTCCTTGTACATGACGTGCTTGCGGGCGACGGGATCGAACTTCTTGATCTCCATCTTCTCGGGCATCAGCTTCTTGTTCTTGCTGGTGGTATAGAAGTGGCCCGTTCCGGCCGACGATTCCAGCTTGATTTTCTCGCGCATCATTTGCTCCGTTAAATTGGCAGCGCGTCAGACGTGCTCGCCGCGCGAGCGAATGTCCGCCAGCACGGCGTCTATGCCGTTCTTGTCGATCGTGCGAAGCGCCGCGTTGGTCAGCCGCAAGCTGACCCAGCGGTTCTCGCTTTCGACCCAAAAGCGGCGACGCTGCAGGTTCGGCAGGAACCGGCGCTTGGTCTTGTTGTTGGCGTGGGAAACGTTGTTCCCGACCATCGGGGCTTTGCCCGTGACTTGACAGACTCGAGCCATGGCTCGCTCCTGGAGTTAAAATTTGAACAGCCCTCGATTTTACTGCTAAGTCGATTGACTATTCAAGTGGCATGAAACAACCACCAGCAAGGCCAGCAGTCATAGAAGTGAGCACGTCCAGTGTCTTGGCGGGAGACCTGGCCCCGTGTGGCTGCGTAGCGAGTCCGACTGAACCCGGTGCTCCCCAATCTCGACCCATGAACGCCATGAATCCATCCCAAGACGCCGACCGCCTATCCGACGAAGGCTACGCGCTCCTGGAGGCGGGTCGATTCGAGGAGGCGCACGACGCTCTGTCACGCGCGCGTGTGCTGGCGCCGACCAACCCGCTCGTTCACTATCGTTTAGGTCTCTTGTACAGCGATACAGGACGGCACGTCGAGGCGCTCGCGGCGTTGGATACTGCCGTCCTGCTCGACCCGGACAACCCGCGCAGCCACAACAATCGCGGCTCGGCGCTCCAGCTGCTTGGCCGCGTTCCCGAGGCCGAGAAGGCATTCCAGCGCGCGCTCGATCTCGATCCGTCGCTGCAGCAGCCCTATATCAATCTCGGCCATCTGCTCGAGGAACGCGGCAATTTGCGAGAGGCGGTGGACCTGTATCGACGCGCCATCGCGCGCGGCCTCGATCCGGAGCTATTTGGTCACTACGTCGCCGCTGCGTCCGCGCAAGTCACCGACCGCGCTCCCGATCGCTGGGTAAGCGCTACGTTTGACAATTTCGCACCGACATTCGATGCGCACCTGGAGGCGCTGGGCTACAACGCTCCTCGGGTGCTGGTGAAAATCGTGTTAGACCACAACAGCGGCCCAATGGATGTGCTGGATTTGGGCTGCGGAACGGGCCAATGCGGGCGCTCCCTCGCGAAAATCAAGCGGTCACTGATCGGAGTCGATCTGTCGGAAAAGATGCTTGCCCAGGCTCGGGCCCTTGGCATCTACGACGAGCTGCACCTTGCGGAAGTACATGCCTGGCTGCGCCAATCCGCCGCGGCGCGTTTCGACCTGGTCATCGCAACAGACGTGTTCATCTACGTGGGGGCGCTCGGAGACTTGTTTGATCAAGCGGCGCGCGTGCTGCGAGCTGACGGCTGGTTCGCATTCACGACCGAAGAGTGCGAATCCGCGGAGTACACGTTGCAACGGACCGGGCGCTACGCCAATCCGCGGCATACATCCGTCGGCTGGCGGAATCGGTGTTCGAGATTGTCGTTGCCGAGCCCGCCACCATCCGCATGGAGATGGGCAAACCGATCGCGGGTCGACTCTATCTGCTCCGGAAAAAGTGATCACGCGCAGTCTACGGATCGAAGCAATCGCTTCCGCAGCTATTCATTGTGCATGCCGCGCGCCACCCGCCGAGGGCAAGGTCAGCCCCGCTATGTCCGTCTTTCGCTTGCGGATCGCCGCCCGCAGCGCGAAGAACAATTGGCCGAGGATCAGCAGGATGCAGATCGACATGAAGCCCGCGCTGATGGGCTTCTCGAAGAACACCAGCAGATCGCCGCGCGACAGCAGCAGCGCGCGGCGGAAGTTCTCCTCCACCAGCGGCCCCAGCACGTAGCCGAGCAGGATCGGCGCGGGCGGAAAATCCAGCGCCATGAAGATCGCGCCGACGATGCCGAAGAACAGCACCTCGTTGACCTCGAACAGGCTGTTGTTGGTGCTGTAGACGCCGATGGCGATGAAGAAGAGCGCACACGGAAACATGTATCGGTAGGGCACCTGCAGCACCTTGACCCAGACGCCGATCATCGGCACGTTGAGTACCACGAGAATGATATTGCCGACCCAGAAGCTGGCGATCAGGCCCCAGAAGAGGTCCGCGTGCTCGCTGATGAGCTGCGGTCCGGGCTGGATGCCCTGGATCAGCAGCGCGCCGAGGATCAGCGCCATCACCGCGTCGCCCGGAATGCCGAGGCTCATCGTCGGAATGAAGTCGACCTGGGTCTTGGAGTGCGACGCGGCTTCGGGGCTGGCCACGCCCTCCAATGCGCCGTGACCGAATCGCTCGGGCGTCTTCGAGATCTTGCGTTCGAACGCGTAGGCGATGAACGTGGTGATCGTCGGGCCGGTACCCGGCATCGCGCCGAACAAGGTGCCGATCAGCGTTCCGCGCACCATGGGGAAAAACGCCTGCTTCAATTCCGCCTTGGAAGGGCGCATGTCTCGAAAGCGCACTTTTGTCGTGCTGCCGACAAATTGCATGCGATTGACGCTTTTGAGGAAATCCGCGACGCCGAACAGGCCCAGCGCCAACGCGACCAGCTCGACCTTGTCCGTCAGCTCGGGAATGCCGAAGGAGAAGCGCGCCGCGCCGCTGTTGACGTCGGTGCCGACCACGCCGATCAAGAGGCCGACGACCGTCATCGCCACGCCCTTGAGCGGCGACCCTCGCGCCATCGTGGCGCCCGCCAGCAAGCCCAGCAGCATGATCGAGAAGATTTCGGTCGGCCCGAACTTGAACGCGATCTGCACCAGCAGCGGCGACGCGAACATCATCACCATGATCCCGAACGACGCGGCGAAGAACGAGGCGATCATGGTGATGCCCAGCGCCGTGCCGCCCTTGCCCTGCTTGGTCATGGGATAGCCGTCGAGGCAGGTCACCGCGTGCGGCGGATGCGACGGCATGTTCAGCAGGATGGCGCCGATCGCGCCGCCGTACTGCGAGCCGTAGAAGATGCCGGCGAGCATCAGGATCGCCGGCACCGGATGCATCGTGTAGGTCAGCGGCAGCAGCATGGAGATCGCCGAGAGCGCGCCCATGCCGGGCAGCACGCCGATCAGGTTGCCGATCAGCACGCCGAAAAACGACCACATCAGGTTGTGCGGCTGGAGCGCGACGCCGAAGCCGCCCCACAGGTCGATCAGGGATTGCTGCATGGATCAGCCCCAACCGAACAACGGGAATTGCATCTGCAGCGCCCACCAGAACACGATCATGCAGACAGCAACGATCGCGGCGGCAAGCACGAGGGCGCTCTTGATGGTGTTCTCGCGATCGCCGAGGGCCGAGATGAAGACGATCGCAAATGTCGCCGGCACAAGACCGCCGTATTTCCCGAACACGACGAAGGCCACGATGCTGAGACAGATGCAGATCCAGCCGCGCCATTCCGGAGGAAGCACCTTGTCATCGGTGTCGTGCTGGGCGAATCGGTTGGTGATGGCGATTGCAGCGCCGACCAGCGCCAGAATCACGCCCAGGGATACCGGGAAATATCCGGGCCCCATCCGGCTGAGCGTGCCCATCGAGTATTTCCGGCCTTCGAGTATCGCGCCGATGCCCAGCGCGAACATGAGCGCTCCGGCGTAATAGTCCCGATTGGAATTGTTGATCCACCTCTTCACGGCCTTCCTCCTGAACCGTGCGCGGCAGCCCGCGCCGTACTTCTAGATGATTTGTTGGGAAAGACTCTCGATACGTTGTCGAGGATCCCGGAATGTAACCCAGATCGCCGCCCGACCGACAGCTACCCGTCAGGGCCCGTGTGGCCGCCGAGCCTGGATCGCAGGAGGCGGTATGCGAGCCAGGAGCACAGGACCGAAAGGACCACGAAGAAACACCAGCCGCCGACTGCCAGGGGCGAAATCCATTCGGCAACGGCGTTCCACGCGGGAGGTGCCGTGGCATCTCCGAGCTCGACGAAGAGCAGCATCCAGATCGCTCCGGCAGCCAGCATGCCGCTGAAGGTGCAAAGGAACGCCATGGTGGGGGTGCCGACGGATTCTAACGTCGTCGCGCAAAATGTATCACAGCAGCCCACGCTCCGCGAACGAGATGGTCTTCGAGCCGGCGACGATGAAGTGGTCGAGCGTCTTGATCTCGACCAGCGAAAGCGCTTGCTTGAGCGTCTGCGTGAGAAGCTCGTCAGCGCGGCTTGGCTCCGCAACGCCGGACGGATGATTGTGCGCGAAGATGACGCCTGCGGCGTTGTAGCGCAGCGCCGTCTTCACGACCTCCCGCGGATATACGCTGGTTTGCGTCAAGCGTGCCGCGAAACAGTTCCTCGCAACCCAGCAAGCGGTTCTGCGCGTCCAGAAACATGACCACGAAAACCTCGTGCTGCCGTGAGCTCAGCGATAGGCGAAGGTACTCTTTCACCGCCTGCGGCGAGCTCATCGCATCGCGCTCGCGCATCTGCTCGGCCAATGCGCGACGAGCCATTTCCACGACCGCCTGGAGTTGTGCGTATTTGGCCGGCCCAAGGCCGCGAACCGAGGCGACGTCATCCAGCGGCGCCGCAAACAGGCGGTATAGGCTCCCGAAACGGCCTAGCAATTCCCTCCCCAGCTCGACCGCGCTCTTGCCGGCGATCCCCGTGCGCAGAAAGATCGCCAGGAGCTCGGCCTCCGACAGCGCAGCCGGCCCCAGAGTGAGCAGGCGCTCGCGCGGACGTTCTTCCTCGGGCCAATCGGCAATGCGCATGGCGGCTCCTCTGTACCGTGGTGCCGGGTCATATTAAACTGCGCTACGAGCGCATCGCTCGACCGGATGGACGATAGTGGCGCAATGAAGGATTCCGCAAAGCCTTTGCAGCGCGTTGTGCTTGGCCTGACCGGCGGCATAGCCGCGTACAAGGCGGCCGAGCTCACGCGGCTGCTGGTCAAGGAGGGCATCGCGGTCGACGTGGTGATGACCGAAGCGGCGACTCGGTTCATCGCAGCGCGATCTGAAACGAGTCGCAAAGTGGCCGGAAGCAACCACAAAGTCGACGTCAGGTGCGAGCTGCCCCTTGCGACAACGCCGTGATGTGCGCCGCCCACGCGGGGACATTTGTCCAGAACGCGTGGAAGCCAGACGAAAAACTGGTGAACTGAAGCCCTTTCGTGGCGGCAATGGTCGAAAGGCTCTTCCTGGAGAATAAGCTGATATGCCCGTTGCGCGGCGACGCGTACCACCACGTCAATCGTTGTCGCGGGCGAATATTGTCATCCGAGAGCAGGGTGCTAAAGAGAAGAACGCCATCTGCGTCAAGCAAGGAAGAGATATCGGACACTAGTTGCTTCACATCCGGGACGTGTTCGAATACTTCGTAGGCGGTCACGAGGTCGAATTTCCCCAGGTCCTCGATGCGTACCCGCGATCGACGAAAGGATCGAAGGATTTTGACTGCCAACCGGAGTCTCGCAGCAGATCGCTCAGCAAACCGCTGCCGCCTCCATAGTCGAGATGTCGAACGCCGTTGCCGCCGGCTCCGAACAGCTCGATCAGCGAATCGGCGTTGGCTTCGGGGCGCGCCGAAACGTAGTCAGGGTCGACCTGGATATACTCGCTGTTATAGATCCTTGTCGAGAAATCCTCCAACGTCCAATCGGCAAATTCGGGTGCAAAGCAGAATCCGCATTGTCCACATAGAACGTAATAAACCGGCACGCCAGCGAGCGCGAGAAACGCGCCGCGCAGCTCCTCGCAGGATTTATTGAAGTCGACTACGTCCAGAAGATCGCATGTTCCTTCGCATATTGGGCAACGAAGGCGCGATATGTCTTGCATCACGTCAGGGTGCGCGGCGGTTATGATCGCCGCGTCGCGCCACGCCAAAGAACTTGCCCATGAGATTCCTTTCAACGCAGCCACCAATCGTCGGCTGCCTCGACCGCCGCAAGCCTTGAACATCGCGCTTGCTTTTCTTTGGGCACGCAAAGAATATTGCTTGAGACGATGCCGGGAAAAATATCTTCTTCGTCACCGGCAAAGTTGGAAGCGTTGTAGAGCCGGGGCAGGTGCCAGTACACGGTGTAGTCGAGGCCGAATATCAGCGCCAGCAGCTCACGCGACCGCTCGCGGCGATCGTTTTCCAGATACATGATCGGGCGGTAGGCATCTATCGTCTTCGCCGCACCCTTGACGACTTCCACTTCCATGCCCTCCACGTCGACCTTCAGCACGTGGCATGCGGGAAGGTCAAGGCTGTCGAGCGTAATGAGAGGAACCGGCTCGCCAATGGATACATTGCGGAGCGACAGGCGTCCGAAGTTCTCACGAATGGAAGGATTGAGCGCCGGCACCAAGATCGTACCGCTTTCGGCGCCCAGCGCGGCCTGCCTGGCGAAAACATTGGCACATTGATTGAGCGCCAAATTGGCACAGAGCGTCTGAAATGCGATTCGCTGCGGTTCGATCGCATGGACCTCGCCATACGGTCCTACCAGACGCGACAGTTCAACCGTATGCGCCCCGATATTGGCACCACCTTCGACGACAATGGAGCCGTTTTGAACGATTTGTTCGAACAGACGCTGCTCGCCGATCGAAAATTCACCGTATTTTTGGAGTGATCCACCAACGTATACATCGAACTTGATATAAATCATCGGCCCAGAGCGACATAGACGCATTTCGTTGAACCCGTCGGGATCCAGATGCATCGCTACTGTCTTGTCTTGGCACATCGGCCTGCGCAGATGTGTGGACGTTGTTTCCGCGAATGCCACGGGCCACAATACCGTGCTTGTTGTTTCACGTGACGCGCGCGCGGATCGAACCGGCGCAATTGCATCACTTGGCAGCGAGTCGCGTCACAAGCTCCTTGGTCGCGCGCTCCGCAAACTCGACGCTGAAGCCAAGCTCCCTCAACTTCCATTGAAACACGTTGCCGAGCTTCGCTTTCTTATAAATTCCCAGCTTATTCTGCTGGCGGTAGCGAATTGCGCGCACCGCCAAACCTTCGATAATCACTTTGATTTGATGCGCAGCCCCCGGTCCGTTCGGGCCTCGGATGCAGGAGGAAACCGGCGCCCCAGATCCTCGGCCAAACCGGCGGCAAATTTTTCCAGCTCGGCCGTATCAAAGATTTTCAGCATGCCCATCGGGTGTCAACCCTTGAAGCGAGATCTGCGCGGATCAGCCAAGCGAGAAATTCCATTTCTGTCTATGATAACTCAACGCAGCCTTTTAGATCCACGTCGACTTGAACCTCCTCGGGAATTGCCACCAGCGCCAGGGCGCGACGACCGGAAAAAATATCTGCCTCGCGTTGATTGAAGTTGTTTTCCCGAAATAGCGAGGTTTCATTTCGCCAGCACCGGTAGCTGAAACCTGCAAGCCGCGCTGCCAACATCTCAAGGGCTTCTGCGTTAGGCGCGGCGATGAAAAGCTTCGGACGCAAGCGCCACAACGCATCTACGGCGCGGTCAAGTGCTTCCAAAGCAGGAACGCCGTCATTTATCTTGAGCCAGTCCAGGCGGTCGAGCTGCAAATCATCCACCGATTCGGTAAACGCTCCAGTCGCCTCAGAGCGAGAGGACTTGGTTGAAACTTGCTCCGCATCACCGTCCTCGGGACGCGGCGTCCGGGGCCGCCCAGCCGTCCCTCGCAGAACAGTCACATTAACCATTCTATTGAACGACAGATTCTGCAGCAGTATTCGCTGCATTACGGGTCGCGCCTCGCACAAAAGAAGATGTCCCGATGCACCGACGGCTCGGCCGAGGTAGATCGAATGCGCGCCGATCCCAGCGCCCATCTCCAGGACGACCGCGCCCGATTGAACAAACTGCAGCATCAGCTCGAGCTGTGCCTGAAGATATTCTCCGTACCAGCTGATCGATTCGCCCACCAGTGGCTCGTCGAGCACGTATTGCAAAAGGACACCGCGCACATCGCTCACCGCGCAAAATCCGGCCCGAACCCACGAACGAGACGTCGTAGCAGGAACCGATGAGAGCATCGGCGCAGGTAGCCTCGTGGCGGATGGCTCGGCAGCTCGACATCGCACCAGCGCTTGCTTGAACCCTGTCTTGCAGAGCGGACTTGACCCTCGCGACCACTTCGCTCCAGTCGCCCCATCGGCTTTGCCGGAAAATGCGCATGCTTGGATACCACGGGCTGTCTTCGCGCTCGAGCATCCATCGAAAGTCCGCGGCCTGCGGAAGCATGAGCCAGACCGGCTTCCAAGAGCGCCCGCGAGATGCGCGATCGCGGTGTCGACACATATGACCAGGTCCAATTCGCTAATAGCGGCTGCCGTGTCGCAAAGATTCCCGAGCTCGCGACCGAGGTCCGTGTAATCGAGTTGGGGCGAAGAGAGCGTTTCCGTCGTTTCGGATTCCACACTCTTCTGCAAGGAGAAAAATTTCACGCCCTCGAGCTCCGCGAGCGTCAGGAGCGCTGGCAATGGTATGGAGCGATATTTATCTCGTTTGTGCGCAGGGTTTCCTGCCCATGCGATGCCGACTTTCAGCGCCCCCTCGACTACCGAACCGGCCCGCCCACCGGGCGACATAGGACGGGTCGACGCGCAAGTACGGGACGTTTTCCGGAACCGAGCAGAGGTCAGTGCCAAATACCCGCGGCAAGCTCATCAGATGAACGTAAAAGTCGAAGGCTGGCAGCTCGACACCGCGATGCAAAACCCTATCGACCCCCGAGAACCCGGGCGATAGCGGTTCGAGCTCCTCCCTGACCTGCAACAGGACCGTCGCCCCCATTGACTTGAGCAGCGGCGCGTAGCGAATGAACTGAATCGCATCGCCGATACCCTGTTCGCCGCGGACGAGAATCGTTTTCCCCCGAAGATCCTGACCGTCCCAGGCCGGCTGTTGGAAAGGGGGCCGTTGCGACAGAAGCGGTTCTTGAACCCAGCGGAACTCATAGTAGGTCCAGCCTTCCAGCAAACGCCCGCCAGTGAGCAGACTGACTGCGAAGTCGCCATAAACGTAGTGATTTGGATGTGTTGCAAGATTCCCCTCGTACAAATCCAACGCGCGTCGCAGGTCGCCGGACTCGCGCAGAAAGTTTGCCGCGTTGACGAAGCCATCGCAGTCCTCGCCGGGATTCGACTCCAAGCGCAAGGCGTGCTCGAAGGCTTCGAGCGCTTCCTGACGCCGGTCTTGGCGGGACAGCGTCTGACCGAGATTCGACCACGCCATTGCTTTCCCGTCGTCGATCGCAATCGCGCGGCGGCTGTAGGATTCCGCAGCCGCAAGATCGCCTTGGTGGAGACTGCAGACCACCAAATTGAGCCAGCAGCCCAGGTCGTCGGGTTGCAGCTCCAGGGCACGTACGTAGGCCGCTTCCGCTTCGGCCAATCGCCCCCGGTCCTGAAGCACAATTGCCAAGCCGTAAAGTGGCTCGAAGTCATCCGGTTCGGCACTCGTCGCTTTGCGCATCCACACTTCGGCTTCGACAGGGTTGCCGGCAAGGTGACACGACCAGCCGAGCATGCGGTAAATCGATGCATGCGTCGCCCCAACCCCATTTGCCTTCAGGAAGCTCTCGCGAGCTTCCCGGAACCTGCCCGATGCAAATAGTGTCGATGCGCGGGCAAACAGCAGCTCCGGGTCGTCTGGATCGTTTCTCAGCGCGCCTGCGACCAGCGCCAGCGACTCACCGTGTCGTCCTTCGGCCGCACGGGCGGTAGCAGTGGCGAGGAGGCGCTGGCGACTATCCAATACGGAGGCCGCCGCATCCAGCCGCGTGTCGCTATCGTCAGACGCGAATTCACTACTCGACTTGGATTTCTTCGATGTTGTGAAAAATCTGCGAAGCAACGCCATTCGTGAACTTTCCTCTAGCGCAAATAGCGACCGATTTGCAGGCCCGGCTCAACAATTAATCCTCGAATCAAACGCAGGAATCAGCCGAACAAGACTATCGAGACGCGATTGTGACATATGCGCTGTCAGGCGCGCAGTCGGGCGTGCTTAGCTGGAGTCGCGCACCGACCGTCGATATACTTGGCGCACTCGTCTGGCTGGCGAAAGTTCTCGGCGCGACCGCCGGTAAAGGCTGCGATCGCTCGTGTTCGACTGGCTCTGTACCATGGTGGCGGGTCATATTAAACTGCGCTACGAGCGCATCGCTCGACCGGATGGACGATAGTGGCGCAATGAAGGATTCCGCAAAACCTTTGCAACGCGTTGTGCTTGGCCTGACCGGCGGCATCGCCGCTTACAAGGCGGCCGAGCTCACGCGGCTGCTCGTCAAGGAGGGCATCGCGGTCGACGTTGTGATGACCGAAGCAGCGACGCGGTTCATTGCGCCGATGACCCTGCAGGCGCTGTCGGGCAATCCGGTCCTGACGGATCTGTGGGAGTCGGGCTCGGCCAACGCGATGGGGCACATCGACCTGTCGCGGCACGCGGACGCGATCGTGGTCGCGCCGGCATCCGCGGATTTCATCGCCAAGCTCGCTCATGGCCTCGCCGACGACTTGCTGTCTGCGCTCTGTCTCGCGCGCGACTGTCCGCTTCTGATCGCGCCCGCAATGAATGTTCAGATGTGGGGCAACGCGGCTACGCAACGCAATGTCGCGCAGCTCCGTCAGGACGGGATCGAAATTCTCGGGCCCGGCGAGCGGCGATCAGGCCTGCGGCGAATTCGGTGATGGGCGAATGCTCGAAGCCGCCGAGATTCTCGCCGCGTTGCTTGCGTCGGTGCAGCCGAAGCTATTTGCGCGCAAACGTGTGCTGCTTACCGCGGGTCCGACCTTCGAGGCGATCGATCCGGTGCGCGGCATCACCAATTCGAGCTCGGGCAAGATGGGCTTTGCGCTGGCGCAGGCGTGCGCCGAGGCCGGCGCAGAGGTGACGCTGGTCGCCGGTCCTTCGGCGCTCGCGACGCCGCGCGGTGTGGTGCGCGTCAATGTCACGAGCGCGGCCGACATGGCCGCAGAGGTCGACTCCAGGGTTGCGGCGTGCGACATTTTTATCGCCGTCGCGGCCGTTGCGGACTATGCGCCGTCCGCGGCCGGCACAGTCAAATTGAAGAAGACCAAGCAGCCGCTGACGCTGACGCTGACGCCGACGGTCGATATCCTCGCCACTGTCGCGGCGCGTGCAAAGCCGCCGTTTTGCGTCGGTTTTGCGGCAGAAACCAACGATGTCGCCGCCAATGGCGAGGCCAAGCGGCGACGCAAGAACGTGCCGCTGCTGATCGCCAATCGCGCCCAGGACGCCTTCGGCCAGGACGACAACGAAGTCACGCTTCTCGACGATGCGGGGCGCATCCGCTGCCCCGGATGAACAAGCTCGCGCTCGCGCGCAGGTTGGTGGCGGAAATCGCTCAGCGCATGGGCGCGCCCGCGGCTCGCATCCGCTCCGTCGCGCCGTGACGCGCGCGCAGGTCACGGTCGCGCTCAAGGTTCTCGACGAGCGTATTCGGCCGTATCTGCCCGCCTATGCCACGCCCGGATCGGCGGGAATGGACTTGCGCGCCTGCATCGATGCGCCGATCACCCTGCTCCCCGGCCAGACCGAGCTGATCCCGACCGGCGTCGCGATCCACATCGAGGATCCCGGCCTGGCGGCGCTGATCCTGCCGCGGTCAGGTCTGGGTCACAAGCACGGGATCGTGCTCGGCAATCTGGTCGGGTTGATCGACTCGGACTATCAGGGGCAATTGATGGTGAGCTGCTGGAACCGGGGTGGGGGTCCGTTCGCGCTGAAGCCGATGGAGCGACTTGCGCAGTTGGTCATAGTGCCGGTCGCGCACGCGGCGTTCACAGTCGTCACCGACTTCACAAACAGCGTCCGCGCGGACGGAGGATTCGGCAGCACGGGACAAGCATGAAACGTACGGAGGGATGCATATGAGTCGCTGGAAAGCGTCAGCAATTCACGTGTGCATCAGCGCCGCAATCGCCGCCGTCATGGTTGGCGTCATGTTGATGCTCTGGTACCCGCCCCCTTATTTCGAAGCCATGGGCGGAGGCATGTTGATCGCGCTGATCGTCGGCTGCGATGTCGCCATCGGCCCGCTGATAACGCTTATCATTTTCAAGTCCGGGAAAAAGGGTCTGAAGACGGATCTGGCCATCATCGGCTGCGTACAACTCGCAGCGCTCGCTTACGGGACTTACACGATTTTCATCGCGAGACCTGTGTTTACGGTTTTCGCGGTCGACCGTTTCGAGGTCGTAGCCGCCAATGGAATCAAAAGTGAGGAGCTTGCCAAAGGAACCAGCCCCGCGTTCTCAACACTCTCCCTCACGGGCCCGCGCGTGGTTGCCGCCCGGCTACCCAGCGATCCTCAGGAGCGCTCCCGAATCATGACGGAATCGCTAGCGGGAGGCGACGACATCCAGAACTTGCCGCGACTGTACGTTCCCTACGATAGCGTCGCGAAGGAAGCCGGGAGCCGCGCGCAACCCATAAGTCGTCTGATCGCCCGAAACGCTGGCGTGCGCGCTCGCGTTGATGAGCTCTTGCGCAGCGCGGGACTTGACGAGAACAGCTGCTGGCTACTTGCCCTTGAGAGCCCGCAACAAGAGCATGTCGGTAATCCTGGAAAAGGACTCGGGGCGGATCCGCGCCATCGTCGACGCAAGCCCCTGGTAGCGCTTAGGCGAATTGAGCGAACTGCGAGCGGTTGCACGGCGCCACTAAACCCCTCAGGCAGATATATGCAACATCAGCTCGTGCGTCAGCTCATCGACCAGCGCCGGTTCGAATCCCAGCTCCAGCAGTTGGAACTTGAATGAAGTCCCGATCTTCGCCTTCTTGTAGATGTTGAGGCTGTGTGTTTGCTTGAATTGCCTCACCTGCACGAATAGCTTCTCGAGCAATTGGGCCCGCTTGGCAGCGGACTGGCGTTTTCTTTCGCTCGCCGCGAGATTCTTCGCCAGAGTTTCGGCGAGAGACACGCCAAAGTCGTCTCGCCTCGCGTGCATCAAACCAATCCGAGCAGCATGTGCTCTATCCTCGTCGGGAAGCATGGCGAAACGTTTCAATTCGCCAAGCTGCGTGCTTGATCTGCACGTGTAACCAACATCTGGCGAAATGCCGAGAAGACCTTCAGCATTTCCGGCTTCTTGTAAGGAAATAGCTCGGGATCATCCAGCGCATGGACAATCGCCGCGGTGTCGACCTCGAAGATGAGCAGACTCCCGTCCGGCGTCTCCGCGCAGTCGAAGACGATGAAGTCGAGGCCCAGCAAGCGATAGATGGATCGAAGGCCGGCTTTGTGCTTCTCAGCAAAGCCCGTGTGGAATTCCTTCATGAATTGTGCTTCCTCGTCCCGCTTCGACGAACTGGTCGCCATGTCCGCGTTGAAGTAATGCACCATCCAATTCGACGAAATCGCCATGTGGCACGCGAATGGACGGCCTTCGAACATTACGATTCTCACTTTCCTGTATTGACCGTCTGCCGAGCGATAGTCGATGAAATTCGATATGTAGAACTCGGCATCTTGCAAGCCAGCCACATACTCCGCCAAGCCTGCTGCATTGTCGATCTTGGAAAGATTCTTGCCGCCGTGTGAAGAAACCGGCCGCACAATGATCGGGTAGCGGCCATGGTCCAGAACGTGGCCAGGTAGAACGTCCGCTTCACTGGCTTTTAGCAGTGTCTCGCGCCGTACTCGCGCGGTAGCAGGCATGAGTACGCCCGGGACGGACTTCAAAAGTGTTGCCACGCGATGCCGAGTAAGCGATCTGATCTTCTCGGGGGAGTTGATCACCGGTTTGCTGGAACTGCTCGAGAGACCCGAAAGACCCGCGAGTTGATCCAGCAGGATACTGCTGGCGTCCGATTCGCCCATCGCAACGAAAATCAGGTCATGGTCGGGAAGTGTTTTTGGCAAAGGACGGCCCGGCGCGACGTAGAGCAGCGTTATCTCGACGTCGCTCTCTTCGAGCAAGCAGTCCACGGGATTATTGGCCGTCATGTCGCCGGGCGCCATGATCACCAGCAGTCTAAGCGCCGGGACATCGACTCGTGATCGGAGGCGATAGACCTGGCTCATCTGCAGCGCTTGCGCCTGCTTCTCGAACGCGATCTTGCGATGGTCCGGATCCATGGTCACGAAGAGCAGGGTCGCCAGATCCATCAGCGCGGCTGCGTCCTGCGGCGCGCTCTTGACTCGCTGTTCCAGTCGCGGCCCTAGCTCCGGCAGATCGATCCCGGATTCGAGCATGCGACCCAGTCCTGCAAACCCGATCAGATATTCATTCGAGCCCATGATTCCACTATCCTCCTGCGGACCCGGCAGACGGTCCCAGCGAGTTGCGTTCCGTTCATCGTGTCGCCTGTCGTCCAATAGTCACCGATGGGACTTCCGGCCCGTCTAGTTTAGTTGTGGACTCCTATATCACCACGAACCCTCTGCCCGGTCCGCATAGAACACGCGCGACCTTCATATGCTGACGCGACAGTGCCGCGACAAAACTACGGATGCAGCGATCACGAGTTCACGAGATGGATACTGGCATTCTATCTAATGGCACACCTGTAGGCCATCGCCCAATGGAAGCGCGCTTGCTCGCGATGGATCGGGCGCTTGAGGCCAATCGCAACAGGTATGAAATCGATGTGACCGCGCCCGCGGCATTGCTGAAGCCGAGCCAGTTGTGCACTCCCCGAGTGTCACGGCAGACGCCGGAACGTGGTGCCGGATGCGCGCGTCGAGGGCCCTGAGGGCGACAGTTGTAATCATCGGTTCGCTGATATGAGATGATTTCAGGTTCCTGCCGAGGGGTCTGAGAAACAAGAGCATGTCGGTCGTCGAGGGTTGCAGAGCGGGTGAATCGTAGACATTCTTCCGATCGACCCATGGCAATGGGTGCCTAGGTAGATCGTCTCGAATGAAATTCCGCACAGCCGTCACAGACATCGAAACTTTCTGGCAAGAGACATCGTGAGCTTAAAGGAAAATCTGCTCCGCACAGTCGCAGATGCGTGCTATTACGCTGCGCACAAACTAGTCCCTGGCGCGTATGCGCAAGATGGCTTGGTGAGTGTCCACTGTCATGAATTCATGACAGCGCCCGCGTTTGAGCGCGCGTACGCTCGGGGCGTTCAGGCGATCGGAGGGGTAGATACCTACCGGTGGCACTGGCGCATCCATTTGGGGTTGTGGGCTGCTGCATCGGCAGTGAAGCTCGGTGGAGACTTTGTCGAGTGCGGCGTAAATAAAGGCTTTTTGAGCAGTGCGATCATGGAATTCCTCAACTGGAATGAGACAGGAAAGCACTTTTACCTGCTCGACACCTTTTCGGGAATAAGCGATCAGCAAGTTTCGGCCGACGAATTAAAAGCTGGGGCACGTCAAAAGAATGATGCAAGACTCAAGAGCTGGCTTCTATGTCTCGGACATCGCGAGCGTGGTGTCCAATTTCTCAGAGTGGAGGAATACGCACATAATCCAAGGCGAAATTCCCGGCACACTCAGCGCCGCGGGTTCGGGGCCGATAGCATATCTTCATCTCGACATGAATTCGGCGGCACCTGAGGTAGCGGCAGCTACCTTCTTTTGGGATCGTCTTGTTCCCGGGGCCTTTGTTTTACTTGATGATTACGCCTATCGCGGCTTTCACCTTCAAAAGCTCGCCATGGATAGGTTTGCCGCTGAAAAACGGGTGGCCATCTGTTCATTGCCTACCGGACAGGGGCTCTTCATTAAGCCACCGAAATGACTTTGGACGAACGGCCATCGACGAAGAGATGAAACACGCGTTTGTGGTCCTCGCGTACGGGGAGTCGCCATTTCTCAATTCCTGTGTCGAATCGCTTCTGAATCAGACACGGCGAGACAGTTTGCTGACGATTGCGACCTCTACGCCGTGCCAATTCTTGGACAGGATCGCAAACCGCTATCACATTCCACTAGAGGTAAATCCAGCCTCCGCGGGCATCGCGGCAGACTGGAATTTCGCGTTGAATGTCAGCGATGCGGATTTGATTACCTTAGCGCATCAAGATGACGTGTACGAGGCGCGGTACGCGCAACTAATGCAGGAAGCAATCCGAAATCACCCTCGTGCGATTTTGGCCTTCAGCGATTTTCAAGAACTAACGCCCGCAGGTCCACGCCCCGTCAATTTGAATGTTCGCATCAAGCGCATATTGTGTAGTCGCGCCTTTGGCGACCTTGACGCGCTCGACAGCAGGGACAGCAAGCGACGATTGTTGTCGTTGGGCAACCCGGTGTGCTGTCCGAGCGTCGTGATAAACCGGACCGCAGGTTCCCGACTTTTGTTTTGCCCATGGATTGAAAAGCAATCTTGACTGGGAAGCCTGGACGCGCATGGCTGACAGTCCGGGAGAATTTGTCTATGTTCGCAAACCGCTCGTATCAAAGCGCATTCATGTTCATAGCGAGACCTCAGCTCTCATTGCAGGCAAACACCGTCGAGACGAAGATCAATATATGTTCGAACGATTCTGGCCCAAGCCGATAGCCTCGATTCTCACAAGCGTTTACAAACTCGGCTACATCGGCAACCGTCTCTAGGCCCTTGTCTGGCGTTACGCATGTTGCACCGTTAGGCACCCTACCCCAAACGTAACCAAGCCGATCCCTACCCATTGGATCGCGGACAGTTCCTCCCCATAGAACATCCACGCCGCGAAGGCCATCAAGATATAGAACCCCCCGCCCACAAGTGCGATAGCAACCCCAAGCTTCTCGTGGGCGATGACAATCATCCAAAGCACGTAGCCGATCACCTGCAGCACTAACGAAGCGTAGACCCATGGCGACGCCGCGGCAGCGTTGAGAAAATTCAGAACTCCGCCGAGCGAAGTCGGGCCGCCGATATCGGTAACCGCTCGCTTCAGCAGCAATTGACTCAAAACAGTATTGAAACTAACAACGACGATCAGCAGTTTGATCAGCATTGAATCACCGGAAAAACGTTATTGCGTAATTGGGTTTGTCTACTTCAAACAACGGCGTCTCCCGGTAGCGCATGGGGCCGAGGGTGTTGTTCACCATACGCGTGAGTTGGTCGCGCGATACGAGGCTTACTGCCTTGTCGCCCGTGACATACCGATCCGACCAGTAACCCAACACGGACTTCACGTATCCTGGCTCGACGTCCTTGATCAAAATGATCATGCTCGGGTTGCCCTCAAGAAGCTCCAGGATATCGGCAAAGAACCGTTCTCGCTCAGAAATGGGAACATGATGAATAACGTCGCTGATCAAAAGCACGTCAGGAAGACACGCGCTTAGCGTCCACGTACTGACGCTACACTCGTTTGCGGCAAACGCGTGACCCGATCGGCATATTGTTCCTCTATCCAGTGGCCGACCAAGGGGGCCAGGTCGATCGACGTAACAGACACCATCCGGACGCAAAGCAAGCAGATAGTTCAGCGGGACACCGTCTCCGCCGCCAATGTCCAGAATCCTCGCGTCAGGCGGAATGGCACTTGAAAGCGACTGCGCAACCTTTCGTAAATCTACAAAAACCCAACGATAGTAGTGTCCGGCAAACCGGGACAGTCGGTTTCCAAGAATGCCGCGAATGAACCTTCCTACCGCCATTCCTCGGTTCGATCGACATGCAACGGACGCGTGCACTCCTGGCAACGACCGATCTCTTTCTGGACAAATATCGGGCGAAAAGGATTGGACAGGCACCTGCGTAATCGCGGGAGGCGTCCGCAATCGCCTGTGACGATTCACGTGTCCGCCTCAGATTTCAACTGTCAATATGTACCCAAAGCTAAGCAGTGGAAACATCCTCTCCAGGCAATTGATGCCCCATTGACCTGTTTCGACGAGGAGACGGCGCAGCCCCGAATTTCGCTCTTTCATTTCAGCAAAGCAAGAATAATACGGCGTGACGATCCAGTTTTGGAATCCGGCGCGAACGCAGAGCGTACAAAGCGTCTTATACGACAGAATGCAAAGATGGTCGTGGTGGGTCGATTCCCGACTGCACATCCCGACAATGACATTGTGAATTGCGGTGGCGTTCGGTGTGGTGAGGATGAGTGTCTTGCCCTTCAGGCGATCAATCGCCTTGATCGCTTTCAGAAACATGAGCGGGTTCTCTAGATGCTCGATAAGTTCGCCGGCAACCACGATGTCAGGATTCAGATCTTTGCTGGCGAAACCATTCGTCGAACTCCATGATGTTGCCAGGATAAATCACAGCGTTATCGGCCGTGCGCAAACCTCCTGGCGGAACCAATGCGGAACTATCGATGCCAACGACTTGCGATGCAACATTCGCAAGCTCCCCGTGGAGCCACGTGCCGCGACCCATTTTGGCGTCGTATGCGGTTTCGTCCATCGCGCCCAGATCGATTACGATCTTGCCTACGCACTGCTCCTTGATGAACGAAATTCGATCAACCGGTCGCGGGACACGCAACCGCTCCAAGTGGCAAGTATGCCGGAACAGGGGTATCGAAATTCATAGCTCAAGCCAAGGACTTGGGTCACGCAGAGTGGGCTGATTTGCTCGGCTAATTCGCTTTTACGTCAGTTGCGAAAGCGACACCGCCTCTTTCCGCAATTGAAGCTGTTGCGGGGCTCTGAACCAGTCGCTTTCCAGTCCAATAACGGCAGGATCGCCCCCGCGAAGCGGAGTCGGCAAATTTGATCAAACCATTATTGATCCAGAGTTTGATGTCCGTATTCATGTAAACCTTCAGCCAGAGCGATCCGCTTTGCTCCGGCAACAGTCCGCGCGGCTGAAACAGATTTGGGCATGCATTCTCAACTCCGAGTAAATACCAGGTCCTTCTGACTTGCTTGCTCTTCATAAGCGGCTACATCGACTCCGGGCACCACGCGACAAGTGTATAGATATCCGAGACCCCTTGGGCCAGACCTCACGTCGCCCGGCTTGGTAATCTCGATCACGTTCCAGCCGACGTTAAGCTCGAAAGTACTCACAGTCCGACGGAATAACATGCAATCCGAAGCGCGCCAGGGCCCCGTCCATTGCTGCGGCTTTCATCGGCAAGGGCGTGCCGTCGCTGCCTATGTATGTCGATCGCGCTTAATCACTCGTAACCGTTCAAGATTTTCGGCTATCAGCTTGCTGGCTCTGTCGCCGCCGGGGGCACCAGGTCCAAGCGCGTATACGCCGGAAATGTTCATGAAACCTGAGCGCTTGGGGGAGAAACAGCGCCAGGAAGGAATTCGATTGCGCGCCTAGCGACAGGTAGAAGTATGGCGTGGTCAGCGAGGGCTCGGGAATCGAAACGGATATCCAAGGCCCTGCCCACGCCGATTTGTCCCAGCGATGTTCGCCCGCAAAGCACCAACTGAAGGGACTGTGCTGCGATCACGATTGCCACGACATAGACGAAGACGCGCCTCATTCCAACAAAGATGCGGGTAAGAAATGAGGCCAAGGAGTACACCTGCCAGACACGCCATAGGTAAGAAATAGCCGGCTATTGCCGGATGAGTAAAGCCAAAGCACCCACGCCGTGACGAAGCCGAGAGCGCTGGCCCACAGTGCGCGATCGGGATACGCGCCGGGAAGATGCTTGTCAGGAATGGGCGACGGGCAAACGTTTCCCCTCGCCACCCCCTTATGATGAAGGTCACCGCAAAAACCAACGGCAAGCTAAAAAGAACGGCGTAACGAATATCCGGCGCTCTCGACTTCCGTATGGATTCGCCCGCAACGGAAGAGCCATTTCGAATGGTCGTAGAAGCGCTGCCGTCACCGAGTCCGGCACAAATCGATAATGCTTGAGCGGGTCAGAAATAAAATCAGGGGAGCGAAACACCTGATTCAGCATCGGAAAGAACGGATTGCCGAACGTCTCCCAGAGGCGCCACGCCCATGGTCCGCCAACAATCGAGAATGCGAGGCAGGTCACGCGGCAGCAAAACTGGCGACCAACCGGATACGCTCAGCTCATCGTTTGGCAAACGAAGATGACGACCGGCAAGGAAGCAACAACAAAGATCGCATTGGAGAGCTTGAGAGCGGCGGCCGCACCCATCAACACGCCGGCGACAGCAACCAATCGTTGTGGTCGTGAGCGAAATGCATTTGCAAGGGCAACCCACCCGCCAAGAACAAGAATACCAGTCGTGATATCGTTGAACGATGACCCGATCTGTTGGAGCAATACGGGATTAAGCAGGGCGAAAAGAATCGAAAGCACCGCGATCGATGGTCCGATCGAACCGTCCGCTCTGCGATTTAGTGCGACAGCTAGCTCGAACGTAAGCCAGAGAATTGTGCAGTGAACAAATGCAAGCACGCGTACCGATGACGACCGACGGTAGGTTTGCCCTGATCATCAGATAGAGCGGAACGTGCGCGTAAGGATTGAAATACGAAGGTGGCCCTGCAGCGAAAAAATCTTGTGCGAACCTGTCGTTGAGGGCACTGAAACCCGCATAGAGGTGATAATTCAACGCGTCCCAGTTTAGGTCCTTGCCGAGCGAAAAGCGACCAGGCGATCGCCACAAGCGCGGTTGAGACATAGACTGCAAGGCGCCATGCCCCGGGTAGTTGTGAGGTCAGCAGACCATCGCTCAATCAATGCGATTGTCGCTGCTGGGGAAAGCCTGACAAAGCCATCGGCCGGCAATGCTTCATGCTTGCGGTTTTGTTACATCAATGAAACTCAGGACAAACGACGCGAAAACAATCTCCGCTCCAGCAAGCATGAGCGTTACGGAGGGAATGACTATCCGCATGATCGCGGCCGGATCAAGTGCAGCAAGTCCGGCGAAAGCCCACAATCTGACGGAATAAATGCCAAGGAATAGCCCCGCCAATCCAATCGAAAATCCGCAAAGGATTCCCGCGCTCGAACGTGAAGAGCTTGGAGAAATCTGCGAAACGGCTGGGTCATGGGCAACACACTCTGCGCGCATCCAATCGCGCGCGCCAACAGCGAAAACACGACGAGTTGAATCCCGAGAATAGTCGCACCAGAGGCATAGAGCATCGTATGTATGTCGAATCCAACCCCGCCAATGACGATTGGGCCGTGCAAGATGGCGAGTTCGGCTCCGACACCCAGCGCGATGCATGCTAGACCCGGGTAGAGGAGCAGCCAACGCGGGCTCATCATCAGCAAAAAGCGCAAGTGCCGCCATCCATCGCGCCAACTCCGGATGTGCGGTGGCCGATTGCGTCCATCGGGGGCCAGCGTTGTGGGGATTTCGGACATCCGCAAACCAGCCAATATCGCTTTCACAATCATTTCACTCGCGAACTCCATTCCGGGCGCGTGCAGTTCCAGACCTTAGAATAGCGGAGCGATCGAACCCGCGTAATCCGCAATGGAAGTCACCGACGTCTGAACGGAAGAAGAGTCTGCCAATGAAGCTCAAGTACGGGATTACCCAGATATCTGTGCAGCGGCGGCATTGCGCCGGACATAATGGCACCGGAAAATCGATTGCCCATCACTAGCTCGTCTCCGCTCCGTAATCGTGACACGAAGTCGTCCAAGCTCGAAAAATCGTAGCTATCGTCGGAATCACCGATAATGATGTATCGACCGCCGGCAGCTAGGATGCCGCCGCGGAGCGCGCTGCCGTAGCCCTTTTCGGAAACATGCACAACGCGGGCGCCGGCCGCAGCCGCAATTTGCTGCGAGCCGTCAATCGATCCGTTGTCGGCAACGATAACTTCGCCGTTGATGCCGGCTCGAAGCAGGAAAGCGCGCGCCTTATTGACACAGGCAACAACGGTTTCCGCTTCATTCAGGCACGGCATAAGAATCGTGAGTTCGAGTGCCGGTCGTGCGGTATCACAAGGAATCGTCAACTGTTTTTGATCAACCGATAGTAGCTATGTACTTCCTTGAGGCCGCTCCGTGGTTATCGGTGCCGCGCGCGGCTGATGTGCTGTCTATCTGAGTTGCGCGACGGTTGGGGCGGTGCGAGGTCTTAATGGTGGTCGCGAGAGCGATGGCGTTAACGCGCCGCAGTCGCTCGCGACACCCGGTGCCGTTCGGCTAACAATTCTCCTTGCCGAGTATGTAGAGGACTTTCACTTCCAAGTATGTGCGCCTTGCCGGGCGCGCAACAGAAAAGGCCGCCTCGCGGCGGCCCCTTCGTCAAGCACGATCGACTGGGTAACAATGTTGCCGATCGATCCTTACCTAACGGCAAGACGAGGGCAGGTATTTCGCCGGGATCGCCGACGAGCAAACCCAAGTCAGCTGCGCGCTTCCGGCGATCTGAGTCGGCGTCAGAACAACGGCACCCGTCGCATTAGGCACGGTCGAGGTGGCGGTAACCACGCCCGTCGCGTCAGTAATGGCGACGCCCGAGACGAATTGCGTCGCGCCCGGGAAAACGTAACCGCTGTTGGCCACAGTGACGAGCGCCAAATCTCCGAGCGACGACGCCGTCTCAGACACCGCAAGCTTCGCCGGCTCCATCATCACGATCACTTCGCTCATCTTCGACCGAGTGGCATAGTCCTGATAAGCCGGCAGCGCGATGGCCGCCAAAATCCCGATGATCGCAACCACGATCATCAGTTCGATCAACGTAAAACCTTGTTGTACACGTTTCATTGCAGTCTCCGTAGAGTGAGTAGGACTCCCAAACCCTTGGCATCGGGGGATGCTGGTCAACCTAACGCAATTGGTGTGCCACGATTCTTCGCACCACTGCGCTTTGCCCTGGCTGCCTGCCTCTCCCGCCGCCTGAACCACTTTCCAGTTCTCCGCAAAACCATCGTCGCTTCGGCGTAAAGCGGGTCTCTTCACTGCATCGTTCAGCTTCAATCCCCTGGCAAAACGGGATGCACGTGACGTCGCACGTCACAAAGTGACGACTTCGACACCCATCCGGGCATCCAATCCCCAGGTTTTCGTCCCGCAGACGCCGTGCCGCGCGTTTGAAAACGAGTGCCTTGTAGCGTAGAAAAGGCGCCTTCAGGCTTCGATTTCGAGCGGTGTACGCCACAGGGAGGAAGCAACACTCGTGCCCGCCATGACAATGGCATTGGCGCGGGTGCGTCACGGGCTGCCCGCGAAGGGCAGAATCAGGCGCGAAAGACGAACTCGAGCTTGGACCCGGCGATCTCGATCACGTCGCCCGGCACGAGGTCCACGCCGACATCGGTGGCCGACTTGCCGTTGACGAGGGGGGCGCTGTCGCCTTCGATCGATCGCAGGCGGAATCTGTCGCCCGTTCGGCTGATGACGGCAACCTGGACGCCGGCGCGGCCGACGATCGTCTCATCCTTGGTCAGCGGGATATCGCGGCCCGCCTGCGGCCCGGCCAGGACCTTGACCGACGGCTTGGGCGGCGGCGGAGCCGGCGCTACGGGCGCAACGTCGGCGGCCGGACGCGGCTCGGCTGTCTTGGCGCTCTTGCCGGCGCGCGGTTTGGCCGACGCCGTGGCCCCTTTCGAGGTCGTGCTGACCTGTGAACGGTCGGCGCCGCCTCCGCGCCTGGCCCGCACGATGGGCTTGGCCAGCGGCACCTTCTCGCCCAGATCGCCGGCGGTCGCCTGCATGCCTCGCGCGCTGTACGTGGACCTGCGCCTCCTCGTCGTCGTCGGCGTAATAGACGAACTTGTGCCGCCCGACGTCGATCTCGTCGCGGTCGCGCAGGAAATGCTTGACGATAGGGTTGCCGTTGACGAGGGTGCCGTTGGTGCTGCCGAGGTCTTCCAGAAACGAGTCGTCGAGTATGGTGACCACGGCCGCGTGCTCGCCGCTGACGGCAAGATTGGGCAGGCAGACGTCGTTGTCGGCGCGGCGGCCGATGGTGATGCGCTCGTGATCGAGCGGGATGTCGATCGTCGAGCCGTCTTCGAGGTGGAGGACGAGCTTGCTCATGGGATTGCGGCCGATGGAATCGGAGGCGGGCGAGCGACTCTTCGATAGAGCTATTCCGGCGAGCCACTGTGTCGTCACTATCGCGGATCCCCATATCGTCATTCCCGCGAAAGCGGGAATCCATCGCTTGCGACGCGTCAAGGTCAAAATGGATCCCCGCTTTCGCGGGGATGACGTCTGTTTGTTGGACGCCGATGCGACCAGCGGTGATTCGAACGGCAATCCTATCACGCCATGGAGTCGCAGCCTCATCCACCCTACGTAGGCTTCCTGGCCATCCAGCGCTGCAGCCAGCCGCCGGTCGGCAAAAAATCTTCGGGCACGCGCACCAGGACGACCGACACGTTGTCGCGGCCGCCGTTCTGGTTGGCGACATCGATCAGCTCGGCCGCGGCCTCGGCGAGGTCGCTGCGCTTGGTGGCGACGATCTCGCGCACGGCTTCGGCATCGACCATGTCGGTCAGGCCGTCGGAGCACAGCACGTAGATGTCTTCGGCTTCGATGCGGTATTCGGCGATGTCGGGCGGAACGACGGCCTCGATGCCCAGCGCGCGCGTGACCAGGTTCTTGTTGAGCGAGTATTTGGCCTGCTCCTGCGTGAGCATGCCGCTGTCGATCTGCTCCTGCAGCAGCGAATGGTCGTGCGTGAGCTGCTCGAAGCGGTCGACGCGCAGGCGATAGCAGCGCGAGTCGCCGATGTGGCCGATGCTGACGCGGTTCTGGACGAACACGGTTGCGACCAGCGTCGTGCCCATGCCCGCGCACTCGGGGCGCGCCTGCGCCGCCTCGTAGATGCCCTTGTTGGCCAGCGCGATCTGCTGCTGCAGGAGCAGCGCCGCGTGCGTGAGCCCGCTGCCGATATCGACCTTCGAAAGCTCGCGGCCCGACTTGAGCTCCGCGAGCATGCCGCTGCTGATGACGTTGACCGCGATGCCGCTGGCGACTTCGCCGGCGCTGTAGCCGCCCATGCCATCGGCGAGGACCGCGAGCCCGGCGTCGCCGTCGACGAAGACCGAGTCCTCGTTGTGGGTGCGCACCATCCCGGGATGGGACAGGCTCGAGACATCCAGCGGCGCGTGTGTGCTCATGTTGCGCAGTTCCCGGTAAAACGCTTGGTAAGCGAGGAAAGGATGGGGTTGAAGACATCCATCGGCGGCGAGTTTACGCTGCGCCGGGCGGCAAGGCGAGAGCGGACGCGCGCGACGGCCATGACGTGGTCATTAAGTTGGCGGCGCGCTGCGGCCGCCGGAAACATGTCGCTCCGCGTGCGCAACGGCTGCCGACATCGGACCTGCGTCACGTCGTGTGCCGCGCGGTCGATTCGATCAGCTTTGCGCGCCCCGCGACGCCACACCATCGCCGCACCAACGCAGCAACGAGAGCGAAGCCCGCCAACGGCGCCCATACCGATGCGTGCGCGGCGTTCGCTTCGATCCACGGCGCGATCGCCGGATCCTCGATCGCCATTCCGCCGGCAACGTATCCGAGCAGGCCGCCTCCGGCCATGACAAGTATGGGAAAGCGCGTGATCAGGCCGGTGATCACCTGGCTTCCGAGCACGACGATGGGAATGCTGACGACCAACCCGAAGACGATCAGCGCCACGTTGCCCTTGGCCGCGGCTGCGACGCCCATGACGTTGTCGAGGCTCATGACCACGTCGGCGACGAGTATCGTCCACACGGCGGTCAGCAAGCGGTCGCTGCCTTCGACCTTGTGCCTGTCGTCACTCTCCTCCGCGATCAGCCTGACGCCGATCCAGAGCAGCAGCGACGCCGCCGATCAGCTTGAGATACGGGTTGGCCAGCAGGCGCACGGCGAAAAAAGTCAGAACGATGCGCAGGACGATCGCCGCGAGCACGCCCCAGAAGATGCCGTGCTTTCGCTGACGCGGCGAAAGGTTGCGGCAGGCGAGCGCGATCACCACCGCGTTGTCGCCCGACAGCAGGATGTTGATCAAGATGATCTCCAGCGCCGCAACCCAGAATTGCGGCGTGCCCAGCTCGATCATGTCAGGACAGGACCGACTTGAGGAGCTTGCCCATCTCCGCCGGATTGCGCGTCACCTTGATGCCGGACGCTTCCATCACCGCCAGTTTTTCCTGCGCGGTCCCCTTGCCGCCGGAAATGATCGCGCCGGCGTGTCCCATGCGCTTGCCCGGCGGCGCGGTGACGCCGGCGATGAATCCCACGACCGGCTTCTTCATGTTGTCCTTGACCCACGCCGCCGCAACCTCCTCGTCGGTGCCGCCGATTTCGCCGATCATGATGACCGCGTCGGTTTCCGGATCGTCGTTGAAGAGCTTGAGGACGTCGATGTGCTTGAGTCCGTTGACCGGATCGCCGCCGATGCCCACGGCCGTCGACTGGCCCAAGCCAAGCTCGGTCAGTTGCGCGACGGCCTCATAGGTCAGTGTCCCGGATCGCGATATCACGCCGATGCGCCCCTTGCGATGGATGTGGCCGGGCATGATGCCGATCTTGATTTCGTCCGGCGTGATGACGCCCGGGCAGTTGGGCCCGAGCAGCAGCGTCTTCCGCCCTTGCATGCGGTAGCGGGTGCGAATCATGTCGCGGACGGGGATGCCCTCGGTGATGCAGATCACGAGGTCCAGGTCGGCGTCGACGGCCTCGTCGATCGCCGCCGCGGCGAACGGCGGGCGGCACATAAATGACGCTGACCGTCGCGCCGGTCGCCGCCTTCGCCTCGCGCACCGTCGCGTAGATCGGAATTCCCTCGAAGTCCTCGCCCGGCTTTTTCGGGTTGACGCCGGCCACGAAGCATTGCTTGCCGTTCGCGTAGTCGCGGCACATCCGCGTATGGAACTGGCCCGTCTTGCCGGTGATTCCCTGCGTGATCACCTTGGTGTTCTTGTCGACCAGAATGCTCATGCAGATTCCTTGTACCGTCGTTCATTCAACAGCGAAAGCCATCCGGCTCGTGGCCGCATGCTTGGACGTCATTCCCGCGAAAGCGGGAATCCATTTTAGAGAATTTCACTGTACAGATCGCGCCATTCAGGGTTGGCTTGTTCAATGAGCTCGACCTTCCAGAGACGACTCCACTTCTTGATTTGCTTCTCGCGAACGATTGCAGATTCCGCGTTCTCATGTTGCTCGTACCACACCAGGAGACTGAGCCCATATTTGGCCGTGAACCCTGCGACGAGCTTCTCGCGATGCTGCGCCACGCGTTGAGGAAGATTCGACGTCACGCCAACGTAAAGCGTGCCTCGAGGCTGGTTGCTTAGTATGTAGACGCAAAATTGCTTTGTCACCAAAATGGATTCCCGCTTTCGCGGGAATGACGATCGATGGGTGTCTCGATACGATTGGGGCGTCTCATGCGGTCGGGTGCCTGAATACGCCCAGGTCGGCCAATGCCGCTCGCGATCTAGCCCGACGTGCGCGCTCGCGAGTTACCTCCCTACCTGCCTTTCGCCGCGGCCACGACCTTCTCCGCGGCTTCTCCCATGTTGTTGGCGCTGATGATCGGCAGGCCCGATTCGGCCAGTATCTTTCTGCCGAGCTCCTCGTTGGTGCCTTTCATGCGCACGACCAGCGGCACTTCGAGCTTGACTTCGCGCGCCGCGGCGACGACGCCGGTGGCGATGGTGTCGCACTTCATGATGCCGCCGAAGATGTTCACGAGGATCGCCTTGAGATCCGGATTCTTCAGCATGATCTTGAACGCTTCGGTCACCTTTTCCGCGGTCGCGCCGCCGCCGACGTCGAGGAAGTTGGCCGGCGAGCCGCCATAGAGCTTGATCGTGTCCATGGTCGCCATCGCCAGTCCCGCGCCGTTGACCAGGCAGCCGATGTCGCCGTCGAGCGAAATGTAGGAGAGGTCGAACTTGGACGCCTCGATCTCGGCCGGATCCTCCTCGTCGAGATCGCGCATCTCGACGATATCGGGATGGCGGAACAATGCATTGGCGTCGAAGTTGAGCTTGGCGTCGAGCGCGATGACCTTGCCGTCGCCGCTGACGATCAGCGGATTGATCTCGGCGAGCGACGCGTCGGTTTCGTCGAAAGCGCGATAGAGTCCCTGCAGCATCTTGCGCGCCTGGGGGACGCTCGCATCCGGCACGCCGATCTTGCGCGCGACGCTGTCGGCGTCGGCATCGGTCAGGCCCGCTTGCGGATCGATGGACACGCGATGGATTTTCTCCGGCGTGTGCGCCGCCACTTCCTCGATGTCCATGCCGCCTTCGGAGCTCGCCATCAACGCCACGCGCTGCGTCGCGCGGTCGACGATCATGGCGACGTAGAGCTCCTTGCGGATGTCGGCGCCCTCCTCGATCAACAGGCGCCGCACCTTTTGTCCCTTCGGCCCCGTTTGATGCGTGACGAGCTGCATGCCGAGAATCTTGCCGGCGAGATCGCGAACCTCGGCAAGCGATTTCGCGACCTTGACGCCGCCGCCCTTGCCTCGTCCGCCGGCATGAATTTGCGCCTTGACGACCCAGACCGGGCCGCCCAGCGTTTCCGCCGCCTTGACGGCTTCGTCGACGGAGAACGCAGGAATGCCGCGCGGCGTCGCCATCCCGAAACGGCGAAAGATTTCCTTGCCCTGATACTCGTGGATTTTCATGCGATCCCTTCGGTGGCTTCGTCGCGCGATGCCGTGCCGCGGTACCAGCGCGCGTAGTATCGCCGCACGGTGTCGGTGCTGGTTTCGAGCGCATGACAACGGTCGAGCTGGAACGGCTTGGCGTCGCCGTCGATCTCGCGCGTCAGTCCGGCGAACATCTGTATCGCCGCGGTCGGCGCCTGCGCGAGCAGCTCGGTGAGGTGGCTGCATCCGCGCACGCCGCCCATCGCAGCGTGAAGCGCCTTGCGAAAACCGTGCAGGAGGCTCATGCCGACGAGCGCCGAATACGCCGGCGTGATCTGATCGCACGCGCCGGGATATGGCATCTCGTCCGTCTTGACTTCGATCGCGCGAATCACGCAGTCGCGTCCGATGGTCAAGCGCACCCACATGTCGTGGACTGGCGTCGCCCGCGGCGCGGATGCCGGTCAGCAGCGCGTAGTCGTGATCCTTGACGTCGGTCAGATGCCCTTCCATGTCGAACAGGCCGTCGTCGCGCTGAAATCCCTCGTAGCTGACCCGCCGCGTGTGCAGACGGGTGCGAACGACGGGCGAAATCGCGAGCGGCATGGATGATCGAGAGCGGCAGGTGGGCGGTTTGAGGCACGCCGGATAGAATACGACGATCCAGCCAGAGTCATTTTACGCGGTGGAACGCCGCCGACAACGATTTGGCGCGCGTTTGTCGCCCTGGAGGACGCTATGACCAAGGCGCTGTCTCGTCATTCTCGCGCGTACAGTCTCGTCATTCCCGCGAAAGCGGGAATCCATGTTGCGACTCTGTCAAAGTCAAGATGGATCCCCGCTTTCGCGGGGATGACGTATCAGTGAATGGTCGCCACTTCGCGGGATGACGACGTGCACGCCCAAGTCTGGCGATGACGATGTCTGACGTCGACCATCGTCTCACGCATATCGCTGATCTTTTCGGAAAGACTCGTAAATGTCATTCGTGCTCGCCTTGGACCAGGGCACCACCAGCTCCCGCGCGATCGTGTTCGATCGCCTCGGGAGGCATCAGGGCGCTCGCGCAGCGCGAATTCGCGCAGCATTTCCCGCAACCGGGCTGGGTCGAGCACGACGCAAACGAAATCTGGGCGACGCAGTCGGGCGTGATGAGCGAGGCGCTGGCGAAGGCTGCCATCTCGGGCGCCGACGTGGCCGCGATCGGCATCACCAACCAGCGCGAGACGACCGTGCTGTGGGAGCGCGCAACCGGCAAGCCGGTTGCTCGCGGCGATCGTCTGGCAGGACCGGCGCACCGCCGACACCTGCGACGCGCTGCGCGCAGCGGGGCACGAAGCGCTTGTTCGCGCAAAAGACGGGGCTGGTTCTCGACGCCTATTTTTCCGGCACCAAGCTCAAGTGGCTGCTCGACCACGTCGATGGCGCGAGAGCGCGCGCAAAGCGCGGAGAGCTCGCGTTCGGCACGGTCGACTCGTGGCTGATCTGGAATCTGTCGCGCGGCGCGACCCACGTCACCGATGCATCGAACGCGAGCCGCACGCTGCTGTTCAACATCCACACCGGCGAGTGGGACGATGAGCTCCTCGCGCTGCTCGACATTCCGCGCGCGGTGCTGCCGTCGGTGGTCGCATCGTCGGGCGTATGCGCGGAATGCAGCATCGGCGATGCGACCGTGCCCATCTCGGGCATCGCAGGCGACCAGCAGGCGGCGCTTTTCGGACAGGCGTGCCTGTCGCCCGGAATGGCCAAGAACACCTACGGAACGGGTTGCTTCCTGCTGCTCAACACCGGACGCGAAGTCGTCGAGTCGAAGAACAAGCTGATTTCCACCGTGGCCTGGAAGCGCGCCGGTGGCACCGACTACGCGCTCGAAGGCAGCGTGTTCATCGGCGGCGCCGTCGTGCAGTGGCTGCGCGACGGACTGCAAGATCATCCGCACGGCAGTGGACATCGAAGCGCTCGCGGCCAGCGTCCCGGACAGCGGCGGCGTGTACCTCGTGCCCGCGTTCGCGGGCCTCGGCGCGCCGCATTGGGACCCCTATGCGCGCGGGGCCGTCTTCGGACTGACGCGAGGCTCGTCAGCGGCGCACATCGCGCGCGCCGCGCTGGAGTCGATCGCATTTCAAAGCGCCGAAGTCCTGTCGGCGATGGAAGACGACGCGCGTCTCCGGCTCGCGGAGCTGCGCGTCGACGGCGGCGCCGCGGCCAACAATCTGCTCATGCAGTTTCAGGCCGACCTGCTCGGCGTAGCCGTCGTTCGCCCGAAGGTGCTGGAGACGACTGCGCTGGGCGCGGCGTACCTGGCCGGACTCGCGGTCGGCTATTGGCAGGACGAGGGCGACATCGGCGCGAACTGGCAGGTCGATCGGCGATTCGAGCCCGCGATGTCGCGCGATCAGGCAGCCGCGCTGCATGGCGCAGTGGAGCAAGGCGGTCGAGCGGGCGAAGCATTGGGCGTGAGCCGCGTGGAATCCGGCAAGGCGACGCGTCACGGATGTCACTCGGCGGAGTCGAGACGCAGGGACGCGCGTGACGATGTCGCCTGAGGAAAAAAGCGCTGCCGACGCGCACATCCAACTCGGCAATCAGCACGAAGACCGCGGGGCGTTCGAGGATGCGCTGTCCTGCTATCTCGACGCGATCAAGACCGCGCCGAACTATCCACGCGCGCATCTCAACCTGGCTTCCGGATTCGAACTCGTTGGACGTTCCGACGATGCGATCGACGCGTTGCAACGGGCGTTGACATTGGACCCATCATACGTACCAGCCTATTTCAACCTGGGCAAGTTTCACGCTTCAAAGCGGAATTACGACGACGCCGAGCGCGCGCTTCGAGAAGCGCTGCGCCTCGATCCCACATTCGTCAATGCGGCGATCGTTCTCGCCGAGGTTTTGGAGTCGGAAGGGAAGCACGATCAAGCGGAGGTCATGCTGCGCGACGCGGCAACGTCCGGCTCCGGATCGGCGGGAGCCGCAGTCAACCTCGGCGTTCTACTTCAGGGCTCAGGGCCGCGTCGACGAAGCCGAGCATGCTTTTGCGCAGGCACTCGCGATCGATCCTGACTTCGCGCCGGCACTCGCGGGCATGGGGAGTTTGTGGCTGCAGACCCGCCGGGCACGTGGCGCCGAGCCGATGTTTCGAAGAGCATTGTCGCTCGAGGTCGGCCGCTGGGACGTATCGAGTACGTTTCTCTTCTCGCTCAATGTTCGCGACGACCTCGCTCCATCACAGATCCATGATGAACATCTGAGGGTGGCCAAAACACTGGAAGGCCCCGGCCCACAATCCCGCGATTCCACGCCCATTGGCCGCATTCGCAAACTGAGGATCGGATACGTGTCAGGAGATTTTGGCCACCACCCGATCGGTTTGTTCATGCGCCCGGTGTTGGCAAACCACGATAGAGACGGTTTCGAGGTTTATTGTTACAGCAACAATGAACAGGACGTCGATCTCACCCGACATCTCAAAGCTTCGTCGGACCATTGGCGCGAGATAACGTTGCTCAGCGACGATCAGGCAGCGTCCCTGATCCGGTCTGATCAGATCGACATCCTGGTCGATTTGTCCGGCTACACATCCGGGTCGCGGCTGGCGATCTTTACACGGCGCCCAGCACCCGTTCAGGCCTCGTGGATGGGCTACCTGAACACAACCGGCCTCAAATCGATCGACTATCGCATCACGGATCGCTTTGCCGATCCTCTGGGCAGCGAGGCGCTATACAGTGAAAAGCTCTATCGACTGCCTCACAGCCAGTGGTGCTACCAGCCGGTATATGAGCTGCCTCTTTCTGTCGCGAGCAACGATGCTGGATGCACCCGTCGTGTTCGGCTGTTTCAATCAGTTCGCGAAGATCAGCGACTCGTGCCTGGCTTTGTGGTGCGAAATTCTGAAGAGCGGTTGCCGAGCATCCCGGCTGTTAGTCCTGGGTGTACCGGGCAAAACCGCGGAGGAGAGCTTTCGCGAGACGACGTAGCGTCCTACGGAGTCGATCCGCGGAGGATCGAGGTTCGAGGCCGGATGGGCATCCGCGAATATTTTGACGCCATTGGCAGCGTCGACGTCGCGCTGGATACGTTCCCCTATAACGGCGCGACGACAACGCTCGACACGCTATGGATGGGCGTCCCCATCGTCGCGCTGCCCGGCGCCACGGCCGTCGCGCGAAGCAGCTTCAGCATCATGAGCTCTCTGCGCGCACCGGAGTTGATCGCGACCTCGCCCGCGGAGCTGATCGCGCGGAATGTCGCGCTCGCCTTGGAACGCTGGTTCGCGGCAAACGCTTCGAGAGTCGCTGCGCTCGCGGTTAGCTTCAATCGTCATTGATGGACGCGCGCGGCTTCACGCGCAGCCTGGAGGATGGTTTTCGCATCATGGCGGAGCAGCGCAAGGCTCGGGCGCTACGCTAGCGCCATAACTCGCTGTCGGGACGACACGCCGGCTAATCCGGCCGCACCACGTCGATCGCGTCGGTGATGATGCAATCGACATCCCACGCGACAAGCCGGTTCACGGAAGCGGGATCGTTGGGCGTGTAGGCGAGGACCTTGTAGCCCGCCTGATGGGCGGCGGCAACGAGGGCCGCATCCAGCTTGCGGTAGTCGGTGTCGATTGCGGCACACTCGAGCCGTGCGAGCTGGTCCTTCCAATCCGCCGGAATTTTTTCGAAGAGCATCGCCCGCAGCAGATCCGGCGCGACGGACCGCGCCGCATCGAGCGCCTGCTGGGAAAACGACGACAGAAGCGGTTGGATGCGCGCGCCCTTCCACAGCGCCAGCGCTTCGAGCGCGACCGCGTTGCCGGTGGCTACCTCGCGGCCTGGCATCGGCTTGATCTCGACGTTGCATGCGACATCGTTGTCGATCGCCCACTGCGCGACCTGCTTGAACGTAGGCAAGCGCTCGCCGGCGAATGCCGGCGAGTGCCAGCGCTCCGGCATCGAGCCTCGAAAGCTCCGCCCACGTCAGCGCATCCGCGGGCCCTTGGCCGGTCGTCGTCCGGTCGAGGGTGTCGTCGTGAAGGAGAAACGGCACGCCGTCCGCCGACAGCTTCACGTCGAATTCGACCATGCGGTATCCACGCGCATGGCCCGCGCGCATGGCCGCAAGCGTATTCTCCGGCGCGAGCTTGCCCGCGCCTCGATGCGCGATGAAACGTGGATAGGGCCATGCAAGCCCGCTCGGGATCACCGGGCTTGCCAGACTCACTTGAACACTCGCGCGCCGCTCTCCGCGTCGAAAACGTAGACCCGATCGCGCGTTGCCGCCAGCGCGATGGGTTCGCCGATCGCAACCGGTGCGCCGCTGGGCAAGCCGGGCGATCGTCGTGCGACCGGCGACTGAAACGTGAACGAGCGTATCCGCACCGAGCGCTTCGACCATCTCGACGCTGCCCACCAGGTTGGCGTCGCTCGGCTTGGCGGGCGTCAGATGTTCTGGCCGGATGCCGACCGTGACCGCGCGTCCCGCCGCAAGCTTCGCGGCGACGGGGACACTGCCCCCGCCGTCGAGCGCGACGCGTCCGTTGCCGTCGCTCTTGCCTTCGAGGAAATTCATCGCCGGCGACCCGATGAATCCGGCCACGAATACGCTGGCGGGGTTCGCATAAACCTCCAACGGCGAGCCGATCTGCTCGGCGCGCCCTGCGTTCATCACGATCATCCGCTGCGCCAGCGTCATCGCCTCGACCTGGTCGTGAGTCACGTACATGCTGGTCGTGCCGAGGTTGCGGTGGAGCTTCTGGATCTCGAATCGCATTTGCACGCGAAGCTTCGCGTCGAGGTTCGACAAAGGCTCATCGAAAAGGAACACCGCCGGCTCGCGTACGATCGCGCGTCCCATGGCGACCCGCTGGCGCTGGCCGCCGGAGAGTTGCTTGGGCTTGCGCTCGAGGAGCGGCGCGAGCTCGAGTATCCCCGCCGCTCGCTTCACCTTGGCATCGATGTCGGATTTGGTCAGGCCGCGAATTCTCAATCCGTACGCCATGTTTTCGTACACGCTCATGTGCGGATAAAGCGCGTAGTTCTGGAACACCATGGCGATGTCCCGGTCTTTCGGCTCGAGGGTGTTCACAACGCGGTCGCCGATCACGATCTCGCCCGACGTGATTTCCTCGAGCCCGGCGACCATGCGCAACAGGGTCGATTTGCCGCAGCCGGAAGGCCCGACGATGACGATGAATTCGCCGTCGGCAACGTCGATCGACACGCCGTGGATGACCTCGGTGCCGCCGTAGCTCTTGCGAATGTCTCGAAGCTGGACTTTAGCCATGGTCCTGTCTGTTAGGCCTGCCGCTACCTCTTAAGTGTGTGTTACGCCTGTCGTTGCTGCTTATCCGTCGGTCGCCCCTATCGTTGCTGCTTATCTGTCTGTCACGCCTGTCGTTGCTATTCGCCCGGCAACTGCTCGACGTGCGACGCCTTCCATGAATCCCGCTCAAGCCACAATATCGTCATTCCCGCGAAAGCGGGAATCCATTTGTATCCGCGTCAACATGGAATCCCCGCTTTCGCGGGGATGACGAGCACGCGTGGTAGCCCTTCCTATCCGTTATTCCCGCGAAAGCGGAAATCCATGTTGCGACCGCCAAATTCAAAACTCCTCATTCTCGCGAGCGGAATCCGTGTTGCGGCGGTCAGGGTCAAAATCGGATCCCCGCTTTCGCGGGGATGACGTACTTTGCGCGCGGTTCCGAGGTACGCATCATTTCTCCGCGTCCACCAAACCCTTGACGAACCACCGCTGCATGAAGATCACGACCGCCACCGGCGGCAGCATCGCCAATATCGCGGTCGCCATCACCAGGTTCCATTCGGTCGCCGCGTCTCCGCCGGTGATCATCCGCTTGATGCCGATTACCGTCGTGTACATGCTTTCCTGTGTCGTGACCAGGAGCGGCCAAAGATACTGATTCCAGCCGTAGATGAACATGATGACGAAAAGCGCGGCGATATTGGTGCGCGAAAGCGGCAGCACCACGTCCCAGAAGAAGCGCAACGGGCCGGCGCCGTCGATGCGCGCGGCCTCGGCCAGCTCACCCGGAATCGTCATGAAGAACTGACGGAAGAGGAACGTCGCCGTCGCGGAGGCGATCAGCGGCAGCGTCAGGCCCGCGTACGTGTCGATGAGCCCTAAGTCGGATGCGACCTTGTAGGTTGGAAAGATCCGCACCTCGACCGGCAGCATGAGGGTCACGAAGATCATCCAGAAAAACGTCTTTCGCAGCGGAAACCTGAAATAGACGATGGCGAAAGCGGAGATCATGGAGATGGAAATCTTCCCGATCGCGATGACGAGCGCCATCACCAGGCTGTTGAACATCATCCGCCCGACGGGAGCGCTCGATCCCCGCTCGCTGCCGTGCGCGATCACCTTCGAATAATTCTCGATCAGGTGGTCGCTGGGCCATAGCTGCATCGGTACCGTCAGGACCTGGTCGAGCGACAGCGTCGACGCGACAAACGCGATATAGATCGGAAACATGACGATGCCCACGCCCGCGATCAGCACGACGTGGCGCAGGACCACCAGGGCCGGTCGGCGCTCGATCATCGCAGACTGCCTCTTGGCCGCGCGACGCTGCGCCAACCGTTCGCTGAACGAACCTGTGCGCGGAGTTACCCGTGAACTCATCGTCGCATTGATTACCGCATTCATCAGCGCAACCATCAGTACTGAACCTTGCGCTCGACGTAGCGGAATTGAACGACCGTCAGCACGATGACAATGGCCATCAGTATCACCGATTGCGCCGCGGATCCTCCGAGATCCAGGCTCTGGACACCGTCCTGGTACACCTTGAACACGAGGATCTCCGTCGCCTGTGATGGGCCACCTTGCGTCGTTGCGTCAATGATCGCGAACGTATCGAAGAATGCATAGACGACGTTGACGACCAACAGGAAAAAGGTTGTCGGCGACAGCATCGGAAATACGATGGTCCAGAAGCGGCGGAACGGTCCGGCGCCGTCGATCGCCGCAGCCTCGATGAGCGATTTAGGTATCGACTGGAGCCCGGCCAGAAAGAACAGGAAGTTGTAGCTGATCTGCTTCCACACCGCGGCGATGACGACCATCAGCAGTGCCTGGTTGCCATTGAGGTAGTAGTTCCAGTCGACGCCAAGCCGGCGCAGCACCAGGGCCAGCACCCCGATCGACGGCGAAAGAAGAAACAGCCACAGCACGCCGGCGACGGCGGCAGCCACCGCGTACGGGGCTATCAGCATCGTCTTGTAGACGTTCGCCGCGCGCACGATGCGGTCCGCGAAAACCGCGAGCAGCAGCGCCAGCGACAGTCCGATGACCGCGACCAGAACCGAGAAGACGGCGGTGACCCTGAACGAGGCGAGGTAGAGCGGATCCGCGAAAAGCGTCTTGAAATTGTCGAACCAGATGAACTCCGTCCGCGTACCGAACGGGTCCTGCTGCAACACGGACTGATACAGGGCCTGCGCCGCGGGCCAGAAGAAAAACACCAGCGTGACGACGATTTGCGGCGCGACCAGCGCGTACGGCAGCCAGCGCGAGCGAAAGACGGCGCGATCTTCCATGGCCGCGGCGGGCTTCGATTATCGCGTGGTCGGTTGGCCGCGTCTCCGCCGCGACCGACCGCGGCGGAGTGCGCTGGCCGGGGATTTTACTTGTTGGCCTTCTCGAACTTCTCGACCTGCTCGTCGCTGCGCTTGACCGCGTCATCGAGCGCCTGTTTCGCCGTCTTCTGTCCGCTCCAGACGGTCTCGAGCTCCTCGTCGATGATGTTGCGGATCTGCACGAAGTTGCCGAAGCGCACGCCCTTGGAATTGGCGGTCGGAGGTTTGTTGGTCAGCTCCTTGATGGCGATGTCGGTGCCGGGATTCTTTTCGTAGAAGCCCTGCGACTTCGTCAGCTCGTAGGCCGCCAGCGTGATCGGAACATAGCCCGTCTTCTGGTGCCACTCCGACTGGACCTCAGGCGACGAAAGGAAGGTGAAGAACTTCGCGATTCCCTTGTAGACGTCCTTGTTCTTCTGCGTCAGCACCCACAGCGTCGCGCCACCGATGATCGTGTTCTGCGGCGCGCCCTTGACGTCGGCGTAGTAGGGCAGCGTCGCGACGCCCCAGTCGAACTTCGCGTTGGCCTTGATGTTGGCGTACGAGCCGCTGGACGTCGTGATGATGGCGCATTCGCCGCTGGTGAACTTGGCAAGCGGCTCATCCTTGCGTCCGGCGTAGGTGAACGTGCCCTTCTTCTGCCAGTCGCCGAGATTCTGGATGTGCCGCACCTGCACCGGGCCGTTGAACGTGAGCCGCGTATCGAGCCCGCCGAAGCCGTTCTCCTTGGTGCCGAACGGAACGTTGTGCCATGCGCTGAAGCTCTCCAGCTGCACCCACGACTGCCAGCCGGTCGTGAACCCGCAGGCCGAGCCCGACGCCTTGAGCTTTTCCGCCGCGACGCCGACCTCGGGCCATGTCTTGGGCGGATTGTTCGGGTCGAGTCCCGCCTTCTTGAACGCGTCCTTGTTGATGTACATCACCTGCGTCGAGCTGTTGAACGGCATCGACAGCAGATGGCCCTGCGTATCGGAGTAGTAGCCCGAGACGGCGGGCAGGAATGCCTTGGGATCGAATTTCTCGCCCGACTCCGCCATCAGCTGATACACAGGCTTGATCGCGCCCTTCGCCGCCATCATCGTCGCGGTACCCACCTCGAACACCTGGACGATCTGCGGCGGATTGCCGGCGCGATAGGCGGCGATCGCCGCGGCCATCGACTCGTCGTACTGGCCCTTGAACACCGCGGTGACCTTGTACTCGGATTGGCTGGCATTGAATTTCGCGGCGATGTCGTTGACGCGATCGGTCAACGCGCCCGTCATCGAATGCCACCATTGAATTTCGGTAACGGCGGATGCCTGCGTGGCTAAACCCAGTAGCGCCGTGGCAAGTGCTGCGCGCAACAGGCCACGTTTCGACTTGAGCATTTTCTCTCCTCGTTGTGCGATTATTTGGACGTTAACTTCAAAGCGTGACTATTCTATTGCAAAGTCCGCGCAGTGCGTGCACCGCGCCGCCTGGTTTCACAGGCGGCGGCAAGGCGGGTTCCGGCCATCCTTGCTGCTAGAATCGCGGCTTCCAATCCTCCCGAAAATCCCGTGCCGCCCGCCAATTCCGTGCTCCGCCCGCTGCTTTTCTTGCTGGTTGCCGTCGCTACGGCTGCTCCGATTGCGCGCGGTCGCGCAATCGTATCCGACCAAGCCCATCCGCCTGGTCGTGCCCTTTCCTGCCGGCGGTTCGCTGGATGTCGTTGCGCGCGCCATCGGCCAAAAGCTCACCGAGGCGTGGGGCCAGCCCGTTGTCATCGACAATCGCCCCGGCGCGGGTGGCAACATCGGCGCCGATGTCGTCGCCAAGAGCGCCCCGGACGGCTACACCATTCTGGAGGGTGCGCTGTCGACGCACGCCGTGAATGTGAGTCTGTACGCGAAGATGCCGTACGACCCCGTCAAGGACTTCGCGCCGATCACGCTGGTCGCGGTGACACCCAATGTTCTGGTATTGAACGCCTCGTTCCCGGTCAACTCGGTGCCCGAGCTCCTCGCGTACGCGCGATCCCATCCGGGCAAGCTTTCGTTCGGGTCGGGCAGCAACGGCAGCGCCGGCCACCTCGCCGGCGAGCTGTTCAAGACCGAAGCCGGCGTAGACATGGTTCACATTCCCTACAAGGGCGGCGCGCCGGCGCTGCAGGCACTGCTGGCCGGAGATACGCAGCTGATGTTCGACAACCTCGCCAACTCGGAAGCGCAGCTCAAGGCCGGCAAGCTCAAGGCGCTCGCCGTGACGACCGCGAAGCGCTCGTCGCTCGCGCCGCAGCTGCCGACGCTTTCCGAGACGGGCCTGCCGGGGTTCGACATCTACACGTGGTGGGGATTCATGGCGCCCGCGGGCACGCCGCCGGAGATCATCGCCAAGTGGAACGCCGAGGTCAGGCGGATTCTCGCCACGCCGGAAATGAAGGCGTTCTTCGCGCAACAGGGCGCGGAGCCGGCGGCCGACTCGCCGGAGCAATTCGCGGCGATGATCAAAAGCGAGATCGCCAAGTACGCCAAGATCGTCAAGCAGTCGGGCGCGAAGGTCGATTGAGCGCGTGTGTTCCGATCGACCGACGTCAGCGATGTCCGTCCACCCCGTCGTCCCCGCGAAAGCGGGGATCCCAGTGGCGTTCGTCGCACGACTCGACGGCCCAACGACGCTGGATTCCCGCTTTCGCGGGAATGACGGCTGGTTGGATTTCCGATTGGCATCGCCCAGGAAACCGTATCGCAACACATATCGATAACGCGACAGCCAACGACAGAGGAGAAAAATGATGCGTAGCCTGTCTCGATGGGCGCTTGGCGCCCTGTTCGCCTGCCTTGCGCTCGGCGCCTTCGCGCAAGACTATCCGAATCGGCCGATCAAGCTGGTCGTTCCTTTTCCGGCCCGCGGGCACGACCGACATACTCGCCCGCGCCGCCGCGCAAAGGCTCACCGAGTCGCTCGGCCAATCGGTCGTCGTCGACAACCGGCCCGGCGCCGGCGGCAACATCGGTTCCGACCTCGTCGCCAAGAGCCCTCCCGACGGGTACACGCTGCTCATGGGAACGGTGGGCACGCACGCCATCAATCCGAGCTTGTACTCGAAAATGCCGTACGACCACATCAAGGACTTCGTGCCTATCGTGCTGGTCGCCGGCGTTCCCAACGTCCTGGTCGTCAATCCGGCGCTGCCGGTGAATTCGGTGGCCGACCTGATCAAGCTTGCCAAGGAGAAGCCCGGCAGCATCAACTTCGCCTCGTCCGGGAAGCGGGACATCGATCCACCTCTCGGGCGAGCTGTTCAAGACGATGGCCGGCGTGGACATGACGCACGTTCCGTACAAGGGCAGCGCGCCCGCGATCACGGACCTGATGGGTGGTCAGGTGCAGATCATGTTCGACAATCTGCCGTCCTCGCTTCAGCAGATCAAGGCGGGCAAGTTGCGCGCGATCGCCGTGACCTCGCTCACGCGCGCGCCGGCGCTGCCGAACGTGCCGACCATCAGCGAAAGCGGTCTTCCCGGCTTCGAGGCGAGCGCGTGGTTCGGCGTGCTTGCGCCTGCCGGCACGCCCGCCCGCGGTCGTCGCCAAGATCAACGGCGAGGTCAACAAGTGGCTGCAGAGCGCCGACGCGCGCGAAAAGCTGCTCGCCCAGGGCGCCGAAGCCGCCGGCGGCTCGCCGGAGAAGTTCGCGGCGTTCATCCGCAGCGAAACCGACAAGTGGGCGAAGGTGGTCAAGGCGTCGGGCGCGAAGGTGGATTGATTGTTCGACGATAAGCTTCGGTCTTGCGGAGATTAAGCACTGGCAAGCCGTGGTCCCGCAGGCCTTCAAATCGTCTTCCCCGCGAAAGCGGGGACCCATTTTGGCCTTGACGGTCGCAACATGGATTCCCGCTTTCGCGGGAATGACGAAAGGGGTGCTACAAGAGCAGCCGCGCTACATTCGTCGTCCCCGCGAACGCGGGGACCCATTTTGACCTTGACGGTCGCAACATGGATTCCTGCTTTCGCGGGAATGACGAACGGACCACAAGAGGGGCGCCGCTACGAATGACGAGCGGGGTCCGGTGCCACAAGAGGGGCGCCGCCACTCTAGAGGCGCCAAGCCCGCCACGCCAGCCCGAGCCACGCCGCGATAAACGCCGCGCCGCCGAGCGGCGTCAGCGCGCCAAGCCAGGCGACGCCGCTCAGCGCGAGCAGATAGAGGCTGCCCGAGAAAAGGAGCAGGCCGGCGATCAGCAGCCACGCGATCCACGTCAGCGGCTTGTCACCGGGCGATTGCCGCATGAGCAGCGCGACGCCCAGCAGGCCCAGCGCATGCCAGAAGTGGTACTGGACCGCTGTCTGGTAGACAGCCAGCGACTCGACGGCGAGCCGGCCCTTGAGCGCGTGGGCGCCGAAAGCGCCGAGCGCGACTGCGGCGGCAAGCGCGAGCGCGGCGATGATCAGGCAGGATCGGGCATTCACGGGAATCTGGAGAACATCGATCGCGCGGGGACCGGGTCCGAGCGCCGCCTGGACAGTCGCGGCTACGAAGCCAGCCGCCGTTCGTCTACAATGAGCATCCGAGGTCAGCGCCGCTACCCGCGCGCACGTGCCGTCGGGCAAGGATAGCACCATGACGCTGCAGCGTTACCACGTGGGCAAGAGGCTCGCCGACATGGTCGTGCACAATGGCACGATCTATCTGGCCGGCCAGGTCGCCGACGACCTGAGCGCGGACGTCACCACGCAGGCAAAGCAGGTCCTGGCGAACGTCGACCGCCTGCTGGGCGAGGTCGGCAGCGACAAGACGAAAATCCTGTCGGCGACGATCTACCTTCCGGACATGAACGACTTCGCCGCGATGAACGCAGTGTGGGAAGCGTGGGTGCCCGCAGGGCAGACGCCGGCGCGCGCGACCGTGCAGGCGAAGCTCGCCGCGTCGGGATACAAGATCGAGATTCAGGTGATCGCCGCGGCCTGATGCACTGATGCCCTGTACACGTAGACCGCAATGAATCTGAGATAGTCGATCGACACAACGACCCGATGACTCCACCCAGCCACGCCGCCATGTCCGTCCCTCCTTCCACTTCGCCCGCCGTTTCGTCCACGGCTGTCGCCGCAAAACCTCAGGCGGCGGCGGAAAAGCACGCTCCGCTGCCGGTGACGCGCGCGATGTTCGACGAGCTCATGGTGCCGTGTTACGCGCCGGCGCCTTTCATCCCCGTGCGCGGCGTCGGATCGCGCATGTGGGACCAGCAAGGCCGCATGTACATCGACTTCGCCGGCGGCGTCGCGGTCACCGCGCTCGGTCACTGCCACCCTGCGATGGTCAAGGCGCTGAACGATCAGGCGCAGACCATCTGGCACGTCTCCAACTGGATGACCAACGAGCCGGCGTTGCGGCTGGCGAAAAAACTGATCGATGCGACGTTCGCGGAGCGCGTGTTCTTCTGCAACTCCGGCGCCGAGGCGAACGAAGCGGCGCTCAAGCTCGCGCGCCGCTACGCGAACGATCATTTCGGCGCGGAGAAATTTCGCGTCATCTCGACGCTCAACTCCTTCCACGGCCGGACGCTCTTCACCGTCACCGCGGGCGGCCAGGCCAAGTACGCCAACGGATTCGGCCCGAGTCCCACGGGATTCACCCACATCCGCTACAACGACATCGCCGGCCTCGAAGCGGCGTTCGCCGAGGAAGGCGGCGACGACGTCTGCGCCGTGATCCTCGAGCCGATGCAGGGCGAAGGCGGCATGATTCCGGGCACGCCGGAATTCCTGGCCGCGGCGCGCAGGCTCTGCGACGAGCACGACGCGCTGCTGATCTTCGACGAGATCCAGAGCGGCATGGGCCGCACCGGCACGCTGTTCTCGTACATGCAGAAAGGCGTCGTCCCGGACATCCTGACGAGCGCCAAGGGGCTGGGCGGCGGCTTCCCGGTCGGCGCGATGCTGACGACGACGGAGATCGCGAGCGCGTTCTCGGTCGGCGTTCACGGCACGACCTACGGCGGCAATCCGCTTGCGTGCGCGGTCGCCGTGCGCGGTGTTCGACGTCATCAACACGACCGAGGTCCTCGACGGCGTGCAGGCGCGCCACGCGCTGTTCATGGAAGGCCTGCGCACGATCAACGAGCGGCGCGAGGTGTTCGCCGACATCCGCGGCGAAGGCGTGTGGCTCGGCTGCGAGCTCAAGGCGCCCTGGCAGGGCAAGGCGGCGGACGTGATGCGCGCGGCCGGCGACGCAGGGCTGGTCGTGCTGATGGCCGGTCCCGACGTGATGCGCATCGCGCCCTCGCTCATCATCAGCCTCGACGAAATTCTCGAAGGCCTGGCGCGGCTCGAGATCGCGCTCGGCAAAGCGCTCGTCTGACGCGCGCGGGGCGGCAACCCTGACGCCGTGCCCGCGCTCCCTCCGCTGAACCGCGTGCCTGCCTGATACGGGTCAGCGCTCACCATGTTCTACGTAAGGCCGGTCGCGCGCGACGATCTGGCGGCGCTGCTCGCGCTGTCGGAGCGCACCGGCACGGGCCTGACAACCCTGCCGGCCAACGCCGAACGCCTCGACGCGCGGATCGGGCGCTCGCTCGCGTCGTTCGCCGGCACCGCCGAGCAAATCGGACGAGTGCTTCGTGTTCGTGCTGGTCGACGGCACCACGAGCCACGTCGTGGGCATCAGCGCCATCGAGGCTGCCGTGGGCCTCGCCGAGCCCTGGTACAACTACCACGTCGGCACCCAGGTGCACGCCTCGCGCGAGCTCGATTTGTATACCGCGGCGCCGACGCTCTTTCTGACCAACGACCACACCGGACACAGCGAGCTCTGCTCGCTCTTCCTCGACGCGCGCTATCGCCACGGCCGCAACGGACCGCTCCTGTCGAAGGCGCGCCTGCTTTTCATCGCCGAGTTCGCGCAGCGATTCGCGCCCAAGATCATCGCCGAGCTTCGCGGCAAGCTCGATGCGGACGGCAAGAGCCCGTTCTGGGAAGGCCTCGGCCGCCATTTTTTCGCGATGGACTATTCGCGCGCCGACTACCTCACGGGCATCGGCCAGAAAGCCTTCATCGCCGAGCTGATGCCGCGGCATCCCGTGTACACCGCCCTGCTGCCCGCCGACGCGCGCGCGGCGATCGGCGAGGTCCACGCCGACACGCTGCCGGCGAGAGCGATGCTCGAGTCCGAGGGCTTTCGCTACGAGGGCTATGTCGACATCTTCGACGCCGGCCCGACGCTCGAATGCTTTCGCGACAACGTCCGCGCGGTGCGCCAGTCGCAGGTGTTCCCGGTCACCATCGGCGAAGAGGATCCTGTCCCCGACAGCCTGACCGACGACGTGCTGTGGCTGGTCGCGAATCGCGATGCTCGCAGCGTTTCGCGCGGTGCTCTGTCCCGCTCCGGCGCGCGTCGCGCAGTTCCCGCTGTTGCCGTACGCGGCGCTCGCGCTGGGCGTGTCGGAGGGCGACACCGTGCGCGCCGTTCCGCTCGCTCCGCGCGATCGCGCCTGAGCTCATGGGCGCCCTGGAAGTCAACTTCGACGGCCTGCCCGGCCCGACGCACAATTACAGCGGCCTCGCGGCGGGCAATCTCGCGTCCGAGCGGAACAGGAATCTGGTCGCCAATCCGCGCGAGGCGGCGCTGCAGGGTCTCGCGAAAATGAAGGCGCTGGCCGACGCCGGCTACATGCAGGCCGTGCTGCCGCCGCACGAGCGTCCCGCGGTGGAGGCGCTGCGCGCGCTCGGATTCTCCGGCGGCAGCGACGGCGACGTCGTCGCGCGCGCAGGTCGCGAAGCACCGCAGATACTCGTCGGCGTGCTCATCGGCTGCGGCCATGTGGGTCGCCAACGCCGCGACGGTCAGCCCGTCCGGCGACACCGAAGACGGCCGCGTGCATTTCACGCCCGCGAACCTGGCATCGAACTTCCACCGCTCGCTCGAGGCGCCGACGACCACGCGCGTCCTGCGCGCGATCTTCAGCGATCCCGCAGAAATTCGTGGTGCACGAGCCGCTGCCGGCCGCGCCGCAGTTCGGCGACGAGGGCGCGGCGAACCAGATGCGCTTCGCGGGCGGCGCGATCGGCAGCTCGGGATCGAGCTATTCGTCTACGGACGCGCGCGCCTCGATACGACGGCCGACGGCGCCCGTCGCGCTTTCCGGCGCGGCAGACTCGCGAAGCCTCCGAGGCCGTCGCCCGGCGTCACGGGCTCGATGCCGCGCCGCGTCCTGTTCGTGCAGCAGGATCCGGCTGCCATCGACGCGGGGGCGTTTCACAACGATGTCGTCGCGGTCGCCAACGGCTCGGTGCTCTTCTGCCACGAGCGCGCGTTTCTCTCGCCCGAGGCGACGCTTGCCTCGCTGCGGTCGAGCGTGGGCGCCGCATTTACGCCGATCGTGGTCCGCGAGCGGGAGGTGAGCCTGGAGCGGGCGATCGCGACCTACGTGTTCAACAGCCAGCTCATCACGCGCGCCGACGGCAACATGCTCCTGGTCGCTCCCGCGGAATGCATCGAGGACGAGGCCGTCGCCGCGTATCTGCAAGGGCTCATCGCGGGCGAGGGGCCGATACGCGAGTTGCGCGTGTTCGACCTGCGGCAAAGCATGAGAAACGGCGGCGGCCCGGCGTGCCTGCGCTTGCGCGTGCCGCTGTCGGACGCGGAGCGTGCGGCGATCGGCGCCAACGTCTGGCTCGACGACGCGCTGCATGCTGCGCTGGTCGAATGGGTGAAGCGCCACTACCGCGATCGGCTGTCGCCCGACGATCTGGCCGACCCTGCGCTGCTCGACGAGGGCCGGCGCGCGCTGGACGAGCTGAGCCGCCTGCTTCGCATCGGCAGCTGTGTATCCGTTCCAGCGCGTTTGAGGTACGGTCCCGCGCGTGTCCGCGACGCCTCGAGGCCGTCGGTCGAGTGCACAATGCAACGTGCGCTAGTCGCTTCGGCGCCGCCTCCGCTATGACGTCATTCCCGCGAAAGCGGGAATCCATTGGCTTTAAAGGTCAAAATGGATCCCCGCTTTCGCGGGGATGACGAGCGCGGTGATGTCTCCCACGGCGATTATCGGGACTCGTCCGGTGACCGTTTACGATCCCAACGCGGCGTTGAGACTTCCGACGCAAGCGTGAGCTTGTCGCTCGCATCAAGGGTCTCTCTCGGTCCGGAGACTATTCCGGCGCCGTCACCGGCAACGTGCGGTGGCCGCGCACCGGCGACCACACCACGGCGGCCGCCGACAGCAGCAAGCCCAGGATGCCCGACCGTCAGCAGCGTGCCGCGCAGGCCGATGCCCGTCGCCAGCGCGCCGCCGACGAGCGAGCCCAGCGGCGCCGACGCGACCGTGAAAAAGCGCATCGTTGCCGTCATCCGTCCGAGCAGCCGGTCCGGCGTGATGGCCTGGCGCAGCGACAGATAGTTGATGCCCCAGAGCACGGCGCCGAAGTCGAACACCAGCATCGCGGCGCCGAGCGCGATGGTCGCAAACCACGGCGGGCCGCCGATCAATCCGAAGGCCTGCCACCCGAACGCGGCGATGATCAGCCCGTGGACGATCACCGGTCCGATGCCGAGCCGCGCCGACAAGCGCTGCGCCGACGCGGACGCGAGCACGCAGCCCAGGCCGCCGCACGCGTAAGCCACGCCGATCGCGCCCGCCGACAGTCCGAGCTCGCGCGTCGCGAACAGGATGAGCACCGCGATCTGCATGTGATGGAGAAACTGCCACGTGCCGGCGAGCCAGGCCAGGCCCCACAAGGTCCGGTTCTCCCAGACGAGCTTGAGCCCTTCCGCAATCTCGCTCCAGACGCCGGCGCCCGACGATGGGCTCGGCACGTCGTTCCGCGCGACGATCCGGCGCAGCATCATCGCCGAGACGAAGAACGAGATCGCATCGAGCGCGATGGCGAACGGCGCCGTCAGCACATGGATCAAGCCACCGGCAAGGCCGGGACCGATCAGCGCCGCCGAGGTCTCACCGAGCGCGATCTTGGCGTTCGCCTCGACCAGCCGCTTGCGCCCGGCCATTTGCGCCAGCAGCACCTGATAGGCCGCACCGCCGACGACGTTCTGGACGCCGCAAAGGAAACCCGACGCGCAAACAGGATTTCGATCGACAGCACTCCGAACCAGGCTGTGACGGGAATCGCCAGCAAGGCGACGCCGCGCCCGATGTCCGCGACGATGATCACCGGCAGCTTGCGCACGCGGTCGAGCAGCACGCCGGCGTGAAGGCTGACGAGCGCGAACGGCAGCGTCTCCAGCGCGACGAGAATTCCCATCTGCATGGGCGTCGCATTGAGCAGCAGCGCGGCCGTCAGCGGCAGCGCGAGATTGGTGATCTGCGCGCCGAACGACGTGATCGTCAGCGAGATCCACAGCTTGCGGAAGTCCGCGGACCGCCACAGGCCGCGAAACGTGCGGCGGAAAAAAGTTTGTAATCGATCTGTCGAGGTCATTGTTCGTTTCCTCCAGCCGGAGCGCATAGCGCCCGGCCGCCGGTTAGCCACACCGGCGGGAAACGTTGCTCGGGAAAGTGCTCCCTGACTTCGGTTCCCGCCATACCCGGCGGGAAACCGCTCGGGCAGCTAGCGCAACAGCGGCGGCATCCCCAGCTCGAGGCCGGAGAAATGCGCGCCGTGGAAAATGCCCCATGCGAACGCGCGCGCCGCGAATGCATTCGCGGTGACGGTGGTGGTCGGCGTTCTGGTCATGGCAGGCAGGTTCCCTGGAGTGTGTTGATGGATGATTGGATCTTACGCGAGCACGGCATGATCGCGCAAGGCACACCGCAGCCATCGGTGTGTCTCAGCGATCCGCCTGTCGTATTTTCGCCACTCGACGCCGCCGCGGCGGCGCAGATCACTTCGCCGCGCGCGCGTCCGCATCGATGTCGAGATACTTCCACGGGTGCTCCCAGTACGCGTGCTTCTTGTAGCCGCGCACCCAAGGCTGCAGCAGCGTGTTCTCGATGGTGTAGATGCCGAGCCACCACGGGTTGTACGCGGCGACGAGCTCGGACATGCGGCGATAGATCTTGTTGCGCTCGGGGCCGTCCGGCAGACGGCGCGACGCGCGATACAGATCGTCGTACTCGGGCAGCGCGAAGCGCGCGTAGTTGGTCTGCTCGATGTTCTTGCCGTAGAGCAATTGCGCGAATGCGTCACCCTCGCCGTAGGCCGTGATCCAGCCGACGCGCCACATCTGCAGCTTGCCGTGCTTGCCCATCTGGATCAGGTCCGGCCACTTCTGCTTCAGGAACTCGAGCCGGATGCCGATGCCTTTCATGCTCTTCTGCCACAGCTCGTCGAATTCGCGATCGCGCGCCGACGTGGCGGAAGCCATGGTCAGCGTTAGCGGCGCGCCGTTGGGCTGCTTGCGATAGCCTTCGCTGTCGCGCTCGGCATATCCGAACTTGTCCAGAAGCGCGTTCGCCGCCTGCGGATCGTACTGGACGCCGACGTTCCACGCGTCGTCATGGCCGGGAAGGTTCGGTGGAATCGGCTGCGTCGCCGGGATCGCCTGTCCCTGATACACCACGCTGATCAGCGCCGGCGTGTTGAAGCCGATCGCGATCGCGCGGCGCAGCGCGATGCGGTCCTTGGTGTAGCCGCCGACGACCGGGTCTTCCATGTTGAAGTACGCATACTGCAGCGCCGGCTGCGTGATGCGTCCGAGCATCACGCCGCGATCGGCGTACTCGGGCCTCAACCTGCCCGACGCATCGAGCACGTGGTCCGAGAGATCGGACGGAACGTTCACGTAGTCGAGCGCACCGCTGTTGAACGCGAGGAGCCGCGGATTCGATTCCTCCATGATCGAAATCTCGATGCGACCGACGATCGGCAGCTTCTTGCCGCGCATCTTCGACACCAGCGCCTTGTCCGCCGGATCGTCGCTGTCGGGAAAGACTTCGTCGCGATAGTTTGGATTGGCCTCGAGCACGATCTGCGCGCCGCGGCGCCAGGACTTGAGCATGTACGGTCCGGTGCCGACCGGATGCGCCATCGCCCAGCCACTCGCATCCGCGTACGCTTCGATCACTTCGCGCGCGACCGCGACCATCGGCGACTGCGTCATGTAGCCCGCCATGATGTAGTCGGGATCCTTGAGCTTGAGCCGCAAGCGTGTAGCGGTCGATGGCCTGCAAGCCCTCCATCGGCGCGTCGTAGTCGAAGCGGCCGCGTCTTCTTCGCGGCGTCGATCACCGCGTCCGCGCCGACGACCTTGCCTTCAAGGTACCAGGCGAAGGGCGAGCGCACGCGCGGGTCGAGCAGGCGCTTCCATGAATAGACGTAGTCGGCGGCGACGAGCTCGCGCTTCTTGCCCTTGAATACCGGGTCGTCGGCGAAATAAATGCCGGGCTTGACGCGCATGGTCCAGGTGCGGCCTTCGTCGGTGACCTCGGGCATCGCCGCCGCGGTGCGCGTCGTCCGCCGGTAGGGGCGTGCGAGGTAGTCGAAGCCATAGAGCGTGTCGAAGATGGCCCGTTGCACCGCGTCGGAATAGATGTCGCTCGAGGCGGCGGGATCGAAGCCGGTTTCGGCGACGATGAACGCGGTGCGCAGCGTCTTCGACATGTCCGCCGCGCGAGCCGGCATCGCAGCAAAGTCCGCCGGGAAGATCCCTGTCCATGCGGCGACGCCGAGTGCCGCGACGAGCACGCCGCGGCAGATGCGTCTGCTACGCGCGAGTCATCGTCCGCGTTCTCGTCTATTTGCCGGCGGCGTTGCGCCGCCCGACGTCGATGTCGTAGTACAGCCACGGATGCTGCTCGTATACCGTGTGCTTGAATCCCTGCATCCACGGCTGCACGAGGATGTTCTCGTAGCGGTAGGCGTTGTACATCCAGGGAGCGTACGCATTGACGAGCTCCGACATGCGGTGGAACACGACCTGCGCGCTCCGGGCTCTCGGGCATCTGCTGCGCCTGCTCGTAGAGCTTGTTGAATTCCGGCAGGTTGAAGCGCGACAAGGTTGGAGAATCCGGAGTGGGGTCCGTAAAGCAGCGACATGAAGCCGAACCCTTCGGGCGTCGGGTTGATGTTGCCGAGGAACCACATCTGGAGCTGTCCGTAGCGCGCCATCTTCAACAGATCGGGCCACTTCTGGACGACGAATTCGACACGCACGCCGATCGCGTTCATGTTGCGTCTGCCAAAGCTCCGAATACTGGCGCGTGAGCGCCGATGGGTCGGCGCCCATCGATATCTTGAGCGGCTTGCCGTCGGGAAGGTCGCGCCAGCCGTCGTGATCGCGATCGATGTAGCCAAACTTGTCGAGAAGCGCCTTGGCGCCCGCGGGGTCGTAGTTGGTGCTGCTCTTGAGATTCGGGTCGTAGCCCGACGTGTTGGGAGGGATCGGCTGCGTGGCGACGCTCGCCCTGACCCTGACGGATGATCCGGATCTCCTCGTCGACGTTGTACGCCATGCTGATCGCCCGCCGCAGCGCGATCTTGTCCTTGGTGTAGCCGCCGACAACCGGGTCTTCCATATTGAAATAGGTGTATGTCACCGCCGGCTGAATGCCGCGGGCGAGAAGCATCCCCTGGCTCGCGAGCTCGGGTTTGAGCGTGTTCTGCGGCGTAAGAACGTTGGAGACGAGGTCGGTCGGCACCGTCACGTAGTCGAGCTCGCCTTTTTCGAACGAGAGCAGGCGCGGATTCGATTCCTCGACGATGGAGATCTCGATGCGTCCGATGGCAGGCAGCTTCTTGCCGCGCATCTGGGCCACGACAAAACGGTCCTCGGGTTTCGTGCTTTGCGGGAAAAGCTCGTCGCGAAAAGTCGGGCTCGCTTCGAGCACGATGCGCTGTCCGCGACGCCACTCCTTGAGCCGATACGGACCCGGTGCCGACCGGATTGGCCATCGTCCAGTGGTTCTCATCGCCGTATTTCTCGATCACCTCGCGCGCCACCGCGGACGTCGGCGATGTGGTCAGGTTCGACATCAGCTCGTACGTCGGGTAGTTGAGCTGCATGCGGATGGTGTAGCGATCGATGGCGCGCAGGCCTTCAATGGGCGCGTCGTAGTCGAACTTGCCCGACGCTTTCGCGGCCGCGACGACCTTGTCGGCGCCGACGAGCTTGCCGTCGAATACGGCGAGATTGTTGGAGCGTATCTTCGGATCGATGATCCGCTTCCACGAGTAGACGTAGTCGGCGGCGGTCAGCTCGCGTTTCTTGCCGTTGAAGACCGGATCGTCGGAGAAGTAGATGCCCGGCCTGACGTGGATCGTCCACGTCTTGCCGTCCGGCGATATTTCCGGCATCGCCGTCGCGGTGTTGGGAACGATCTTGTACGGCCGCGCGAGATAGTCGTAGTGGTAGAGCGGATCGAAGAGCACGCGATCGACGTAGGACGAGTAGACGTCGCCCGCGGCCTGCGGGTCGAAGCCGGTCTCGGCGATCGGGAACGCTACGTGCAGAGTCTTGTTGAGATCGGCGGCGAAAGCGCTGCCGAGCACGACGATCGACGCCAGGGCGGATATCGCCGCATTTCGAAACGCGCATCTCATCGACGGTTCCCCTCGCGTCTCACTTCCGCTTCGCGGTGTCGATGTCGTAGTACATCCACGGATGCGGATCGAACGTGTTGTACTTGTAGCCCAGCACCCACGGATGCACGACGATGTTCTCGATCCGGTACGTGTGCAGTTTCCACGGCGCGTACGCGGTCACCACCGAGGACATTTGCTGGAACAATTGCGTGCGCTCGGGTCCGTTCGGAAGGCGCTTGGCCTTGTCGTACAGCGCATTGAATTCGGGCAAATCGAAGCGCGCCAGGTTGGCTACACCCTTGTGAGGCCCGTAGAGCTGGTCGAAAAAAGTCATGGCTTCATCGTTTGTCGCCGTGGTCCCCAGTCCCCACATCTGCAACTGGCCCGCGGTACTCATTTTCAACGCCTCGGAGAACTTCTGCTTCTGAAATTCGATGCGGATTCCCACCGCATTCATGCTCCGCTGCCACAGCTCGTCGAACTGGCGATAGATTGCGGTAGTGTCCGACGCGAGAACGAGCTTCAGCGGCTTGCCGTCCGGCAGGTCGCGCCAGCCGTCGCCGTCGCGATCGACATAGCCGAACTTGTCGAGAAGCGCCTTCGCGCCCGCGACGTCATAGGCGGCGCTGCTATTGAACTTCGGATCGTAGCCGATGACGTTGGGCGGAATGGGCTGCGTCGCCACGGCTGCCTGATCGAGGCGCACGACGTGAATCTCCGCGTCGATGTTGTACGCCATGCTGATCGCGCGGCGCAGCGCGATTTTTTCATTTGAATATCCGCCGACGACCGGGTCTTCCATGTTGAAGTAGGTGTACACGAGCGCCGGCTGCACACCGCGACCGAGCACGATTCCGCGCGCGGCATATTCCGGCTTGAGCTTGTCGTCCTGCAGCACTTTCGGCACCAGGTCGGTCGGCACGGTGATGTAGTCGAGCTGGTTCTTTTCGAACGCAAGCAGACGCGGGTTCGATTCCTCGATGATGTTGATCTCGACCCTTCCGATCACCGGCAGCTTCTTGCCGCGCATCGTCGCCAGCACCGCGCGGTCCTCGGGCTGCGCGCTCTCCGGAAAGCGCACATCGCGAAAATTCGGGCTGGCTTCGAGGATGATCTGCTGGCCCCTTCGCCACGACTTGAGCAGGTATGGCCCCGTTCCGACCGGGTGCTCCATCGCCCAGCCGTTGTCATCGCCGTACGCGGTGACCACTTCCCTCGCGACAGCGGCGGTCGACACTCCCGCCAGATCCGACAGCAGATCGTATGCCGGAAATTTGAGCTTCAGCCGGATCGTGTAGCGATCGATCGCCTGGGCCCCTTCGAACGGAGCGTCGTAGTCGAATTTCCCGGTTTTTGTCGCGCTCGCGATGGCTTCCTTTGCGCCGGCCAGCCGATCGTCGAGAATCTGAGCATTGATCGAGCGCAGCTTCGGATCGATCAACCGTTTCATGGAGTAGACATAGTCGGCGGCGGTGAGCTCGCGCCGCGCACCCTTGAAGGCGGGGTCATCGGAGAAATAGATCCCCGGCTTCACCTTGATCGTCCAGGTAAGACCGTCCGCGGAAATCTCAGGAAGGGCCGCCGCGGTATTGGGAACGACCTTGTAAGGGCGCGCCAGATAGTCGTAGCGGTAGAGCGGGTCGAAGATTTCCCGGTTGACGTACTGCGAATAAAGGTCGTTCGCCGCCTGCGGATCGAAGCCGGTCTCCGCGGTGAGGAACGCCACGTGCAATGTCTTGTTGAGATCCGCGGCGCGTCGCGGCGGCGCCGAACGCGACCGCCGAACGCGCAGAACCGCGGCCCGCGAGGCCACGCGCCCAGCTCATCACAACAGCTTTTCGATATCGCCGGCGATCGCTTCGGGCTCGACGTTGGGCGCGTAGCGCTCGATGACGTTGCCCTGGCGATCGACGAGGAACTTGGTGAAGTTCCACTTGATCGCCTCGGAGCCGAGGACCCCCGGCTTCGCCTTCTTCAGATACTGGAAGAGCGGCGCCGCATCGTTGCCGTTGACGTCGATCTTGGCGAACAGGGGAAAGGTCACGCCATAGTTGATTTCGCAGAACGACTCGATCTCGTCCTCGGTGCCAGGCTCCTGCGCACCGAACTGGTTGCACGGGAAGCCGAGCACGTCGAGCCCGCGCGCGTGCATCTTCTTGTAGACCGCCTCGAGTCCCTTGTACTGCGGCGTGAAACCGCACTTGCTGGCGGTGTTCACGATCAGCAGCACCTTGTCCTTGTACTGATCGAGCTTCTGCTGTTTGCCGTGGATATCGGTCACGGGGATGTCGTAGATGGACTTGGCACTCACGCTTGCTGATTTGCTCATGGCTCTCTCCGGAATGCGTAGGCGGATATTATGCGCCGGCACAGGGCGGCGTCATCAGCGGCGGCCAGGTCTTCGGGCTCGCGCGAGCGAAAGCTCACGCCGGTCCGAACCCGCCGCCGCTGGGCGTCTCGATGACGAATACGTCGCCTTCGCCCATCTCGACCTTGAAGGTCGCGCCGAAAGTCTCGCGCGTCGCCGCCGACGCGCTCGACCCAGTTGCGGCCGACTTCGCCGGGCGCGCCGCCGTCGACGCCGAACGGCGCGACGCGACGATGGTTGGCGAGCATGACCGCGGTCATGGGCTCGAGGAAGCGAACGCGCCGCTCGCCGCCATCTCCGCCGCGATGCCGGCCGGCGCCGCCGCTGCCGCGCCGGATGCGGAACTGCTCGAGGCGCACGGGAAAGCGCCACTCGAGCACCTCGGGATCGGTAAGGCGCGAGTTGGTCATGTGCGTCTGCACGACGCTGGCGCCGTCGAAATCGGGGCCGGCGCCCGCGCCGCCCGAGATCGTCTCGTAGTACTGATAGGTTTCGTTGCCGAACGTGAAGTTGTTCATCGTGCCCTGCGACGCGGCCAGCGCGCCCAGCGCGCCGTAAAGCGTATCGGTCACCGCCTGCGACGTCTCGACGTTGCCCGCGACCACCGCGGCCGGATAGCGCGGCGCGAGCATCGAGCCCTCGGGAATCACGATCTTGAGCGGCTTGAGGCATCCCGCGTTCATCGGAATCTCGTCGTCGACCAGCGTGCGGAAGACATACAGCACCGCCGCCTTGCACACCGCCGACGGAGCATTGAAGTTGCTGTCCTGCTGCGCGCTGGTCCCGGTGAAGTCGATCGTCGCCTCGCGCCTCGCCTTGTCGATGCGGATGGTCACGACGATCCTCGCGCCGCTGTCCATCTCGTACTCGAAATGTCCGTCCTTGAGCACGTCGAGCACGCGCCGCACCGCTTCCTCGGCGTTGTTCTGCACGTGCGTCATGTAGGCGCGCACGACGTCGAGTCCGAAATGCGCGACCATCTTCCTGAGCTCCTCGATGCCTTTGGCGCAGGCGGCCACCTGCGCGCGCAGGTCGGCGAGGTTCTGGTCGATGTTGCGCGAGGGATATCGTCCCGAGCCAAGGATCGCGCGCATCTCGTCGTCGAGGAAACGCCCGCGGTCGACCAGCTTGACGTTGTCGAGCAGCACGCCCTCCTCGTCCACGTGCGTCGAGTCGGGCGGCATCGACCCAGGCGTCGTGCCGCCGATGTCGGCGTGATGGCCGCGCGAGGCGACATAGAACTCGGGTCGAAGCACGGCACTGTCGCCGATGCTAGGCCGCTCTTTCTGCGCGTCATCACCCAAGTCGCAGTGCCTCAAGTCGTCATGCCTCATGTCGTCATCCCCGCGAAAGCGGGGATCCAGCGTCTTTTGACCAACGACAGTGGGTTCCCGCTTTCGCGGGAACGACGAACTTGCGAGCGACGGCAGGAACACCGGCGCGATCACCGTCACATCGGGCAGGTGCGTTCCGCCGTTGTACGGCGCGTTGAGCACGAACACGTCGCCTTCCCGCATCGTGCCGCGCGCGGCGATCGATGATGGTCTTGACGCTTTCGCCCATCGACCCGAGGTGGACCGGCATGTGCGGCGCATTGGCGATGAGGTTGCCCTCGGCGTCGAACAGCGCGCACGAGAAGTCCAGCCGCTCCTTGATATTGACCGAGTACGCCGTGTTGGCGAGCGTCACGCCCATCTGCTCGGCGATCGCCATGAAGAGGTTGTTGAAAACCTCGAGCAGCACCGGATCGGCCGTGGTGCCGATCGCGTGCCTGCGCTCCATCGGCACTACGCGCTGCAGCGTCAGATGGTCGCGCGCGGTAAGCGTCGCCTGCCAGCCCGGCTCGATCACCGTGGTGGCATTCTTCTCGGCGATCACCGCCGGGCCGGCGATCACGTCGCCGGGACGCAGGTGCTCACGCGTGAACACCGGCGCGTCGTGCCATGCGCCGGCCATGTAGACGCGACCGTTCCGCGACGCCGCGAGCGAGCCCGCGCGCGGCGCGAAGGACGGAATCGCTTCGTCCGCGGTGGACGTGACGCCGATCGCCTCGACCGCGGCGGCCTCGATCACCAGCGCCTTGTTCGGCATCAGGAAGCCGTACTGCACGCGATAGCGCTGCTCGAAATCGGCGACGATCGCACGAACGAGATTCGCGCCGATCGCGAGCGTCTCGACGTCCCGCGGCTGCTTCGGCGACAGGAGATCGAGGGGAATCTCGAGCGTCGTGTCGGTGCCGTCGTACTTGAGGTGCAGCGTGCGCCTGATGCGGATGCGATCCGAGCCGATGCCCTGCGCCTCGACCTCGGCGCGCGCGAGGCTGCCAAGCTCCGCGAAGACCGGCTGCGCCGCGATCAAGCGTCGCGATGGAAAGCTCGCGCCTCGACCGCTTTCTGGCGCATCGCGCGCACGTCCGCGAGCCCCATGCCGTAGGCGGAGAGGACGCCGGCCAGCGGATGAATGAAGACGCGCGTCATGCCCAGCGCGTCGGCAACCAGGCACGCGTGCTGGCCGCCCGCGCCGCCGAAGCAGCACAGCGTGTATTCGGTGACGTCGTAGCCGCGCTCGACCGAGATGTGCTTGATCGCATTGGCCATGTTTTCCACCGCGATCCGCAGGAAGCCTTCGGCGATCTGCTGCGGCGTGCGCGAGTGCCCCGTCTCGGCCGCGACCCGCGCCGCGAGCTCGGCGAACTTCGCGCGCACGATTTCGCGCGTCGAGCGGCAGATTGCCGTCCGGGCCGAAGACGCTGGGAAACAGCGCCGGGTCGATCTTGCCCAGCATCACGTTGCAGTCGGTGACCGTCAGCGGCCCGCCGCGGCGATAGCACGCCGGTCCGGGATTGGCGCCCGCGGAAGCCGGCCCGACGCGGAAACGCGCGCCGTCGAAGCTGCAGATCGACCCACCGCCCGCCGCGACGGTGTGTATCTTCATCATCGGCGCGCGCAGGCGCACGCCCGCGACCTCGGTCACGAAAGCGCGCTCGTACTCGCCGGCGTAGTGGGTGACGTCGGTGGACGTGCCGCCCATGTCGAAGCCGATGATCTTGTCGAAGCCGGCAAGGCGCGAAACCTCGACCGCGCCGACGATGCCGCCCGCGGGCCCCGAGAGGATCGCGTCCTTGCCCTGGAAGCGATGCGCGTCGGTCAGCCCGCCCGAGGACTGCATGAACTGCAAGGTCACGCCCGGGCAGATCGGCTTCGACCTGCGCGACATAGCGGCGCAGGATCGGCGAGAGGTAGGCATCGACGACGGTGGTGTCGCCGCGCGACACGAGCTTCATCAGCGGGCTGACCTCGTGGCTCACCGAAACCTGGGTGAAGCCGATGCGCCGCGCGCGAGCTCGGCGAGCTGCCGCTTCGTGCGCGGGGTAGCGATAGCCGTGCATCAGCACGATCGCGCAGGCGCGGATTCCGTCGGTGAAAGCGGCTCGCAGGGATTTCTCCGCGGCCGAGACATCGAGCGCCCGCACCACGTCGCCGTGCGCGCCGATGCGCTCATCGATCTCGATCACGCGCTCGTAGAGCATCGTCGGCAAGCTCGATCCTGCGCACGAAGAGCTTGGGCCGGTTCTGGTAGGCGATGCGCAGCGCGTCGCCGAAGCCGCGCGTGATCGCCAGCACCGTGCGCTCGCCCTTGCGCTCCAGCAGCGCGTTGGTCGCGACCGTCGTTCCCATCTTGACCGCCTCGATCGAGTCCTTACGCGATCGGCGCGCCTCGGGGCAGCCCCAGCAGCTCGCGAATGCCGTGCACCGCCGCGTCGCGATAGCGCTCCGGATTCTCGGAGAGGAGCTTGTGCGTCGCGAGCGTTCCGTCGGGGCGGCGCGCGACGATGTCGGTGAACGTGCCGCCGCGGTCGATCCAGAATTGCCAGGCGGGATGCGTGGAGTCGGTCATCGGGCTCTCGACGCGCGCAATGCTAGCCGATCCGAACCGGCGGCGCGCGAACGCATTATATCGGTGACGCGCCCTCATCCGCCGCGATCGCGCTGCTCGCGTTCGAGCGTCCGCGCGACCGGATGCGTCACTCGCCGATCAACCGGCAAATATGGTACAAACGCGTGGACGCGCCGCACGTGCGAACAGGCGGCGTGCGACCCGCACGCGCCGCTCATTTCCGAACCGCAGGAGATCCGATGAAACAGCATTCGAACCCTGGCAGCCCTGCTCGCGAGCTTCGGTCGCCATGGCCGCGACCGCGCAAACCAAATGGGACATGCCGACCGCGTATCCTGCGACCAACTTCCACACCGAGAACATCACCCAGTTCGTCGCCGACGTCGATCGCGCGTCCGGCGGCAAGCTCAAGATCACGGTTCACGCCAACGCATCGCTGTTCAAGGCCAACGAGATCAAGCGCGCCGTCCAGGGCAATCAGGCGCAGGCCGGCGAGATCCTGCTGGTGAATTTCGAGAACGAGGATCCGTTTTTCGGTCTGGACGGCGTTCCCTTTCTCGCCACGAGCTACGCCGATGCGATGAAGCTCTACAAGGCCTCGAAGCAGACGCTCGAAAGCAAGCTCGCCAAGCAGGGCATCAAGCTCCTCTACACCGTGGCATGGCCGCCGCAGGGCATCTACGCCAATCGGACGCTGAACAGCGTCGCCGACATGAAGGGCCTCAAGTGGCGCGCGTACAGCCCGGCGACGTCGCGTATCGCCGAGCTCGTCGGCGCGCAGCCGGTGACCGTGCAGGCGTCCGAGCTGACGCAGGCGCTGGCCACGGGCGTGGTCGACTCGTACATGTCATCCGGCTCGACCGGCTACGACACCAAGACCTACGAGAGCATCAAGAACTTCTACGACACGCAGGCGTGGCTGCCGAAGAACGCGGTCATCGTCAACCAGCAGGCGTTCGACGCGCTCGACAAGGCGACCCAGGATGCGGTGCTGAAGGCGGCGCGCCGATGCGGAGACTCGCGGCTGGAAAGCGTCGGAGGAAAAGAACGGCTGGTACCTCGACCAGCTGAAGCAAAAAGGCATGACCATCGTCAAGCCTGCGCCGCAGCTCACGTCGGATCTGAAGAAAGTGGGCGACGTGATGCTGCCAGGACTGGCTCAAGAAGGCCGGGCCCGAAGGCCAGGCCGCGGTCGACGCCTATCGCAAGATGTGATGACCGCATCGTCCCCTTGGTCGCACGCGAGCGCGAGCGATGACAGCCTCGCGGTGATTCGCTGACGTCATGCGCCGCGCCCTCGACTCGCTTTACAACGCCGCCGCCTATCTGGCGGCGTTGTTCATGATCGGGACGCTGGTGATGGTGCTGCTCGGCATCTTCGGCCGCCTGCTCGACTTTCAGGTGCGCGGCACCGACGCCTATGCCGGCTACTTCATGGCCGGCTCGGGTTTTCTCGCGCTCGCGCACACGCTCGCGCGGGGCGAGCACATCCGCGTGACGCTGATCCTCGAGCACGCGGGCGCGCGCGCAAGCGCTGGCTCGAGCGCTGGTCGCTCGCCGTCGCGTCGATTCTGACTGTCGCGTTCGCCTGGTACAGCGTGCGCCTCGCGTGGCAGTCCCATGCGTTTCAACGACATCTCGACCGGCAACGATGCGACGCCGCTGTGGATCCCGCAGCTTTCGATGGCGTCGGCAACATCGTGCTGGCGATCGCGTTCATCGATCAGTTCGTCGGCGACCTGACGCGGAACGCGCGTGATCGCGAAGCCCGGACGCGGAGCCGGCGCACGTCGAGTAGCGGCGCATGGACCTATTCATCACCGCTCTGTTGATCGTCGCGCTGTTCGTCCTGCTCGGCAGCGGCGTCTGGATCGGCGTCGCGCTTGCCGGCGTCGCATGGATCGGCATGGAGCTGTTCTCCGTCGCGGCCGGCGGGCGACGCGATGGCCGTGACGATCTGGGGCTCCGCGTCGTCGTGGACGCTGACCGCGCTGCCGCTCTTCGTGTGGATGGGCGAGATCCTTTTCCGCACCCGGCTGTCCGAGGACATGTTCAAGGGCCTCGCGCCCTGGCTCGAGCGCGTGCCCGGGCGCCTGCTGCACACCAACATCATCGGCTGCACGATTTTCGCCGCCGTGTCGGGCTCGTCCGCGGCGACCTGCGCCACCATCGGCAAGATGACGCTGCCGGAGCTCAAGCGCCGCGGCTATCCCGATGACATCACCATCGGCACGCTGGCGGGCGCGGGCACGCTGGGCTTGCTGATCCCGCCGTCGATCATCATGATCGTCTACGGCGTTTCGGCGAACGTTTCGATCTCGCATCTGTTCATCGCCGGCGTCATCCCGGGCCTGCTGCTCGCGTCGCTCTTTTCCGGGTACATCGTGGTCTGGGCGCTGCTGCATCCGGACAAGATTCCGCGTCATCGCGGAGTCGCACGTCCATCGCCCAGAAGGTCCACGCGTCGCGGCACCTCATTCCCGTCGTGTTGCTGATCTGCCTCGTGCTCGGATCGATCTACGCCGGCATCGCCACCGCGACCGAGGCAGCGGCCTTCGGCGTCGTCGGCGCGCTGGCGATCTCGGGAGTGCAGGGCTCGCTCACGCGCAAGACCTTTCACGACAGCCTCCTCGGCGCGACGCGCCTTTATTGCATGATCGCGCTGATCCTCGCCGGCGCGTCGTTTCTCACGCTGGCGATGGGCTACATCGGATTGCCGCGCCACCTGGCCGAGTGGATCGGCGGGCTCGGGCTTTCGCAAGCTTGCGCTCATCGTCGCGCTGATGGTCTTCTACATCATCCTCGGCTGCTTTCTCGACGGCATTTCGATGGTCGTGCTGACGATGGGCGTCATCCTTCCCACCGTGGAAAAGGCCGGCATCGATCTGGTGTGGTTCGGCATCTTCATCGTGCTGGTCGTGGAAATGGCGCAGATCACGCCGCCGGTCGGCTTCAACCTCTTCGTGCTGCAGGGCATGACCGGACGCCAGATCACCTGGATCGCGCGCAACGCGCTGCCGATGTTCTATCTCATGATCGTCGCCACGCTGCTCCTCTACTTTTTCCCGGCGCTGGTCACGTTCCTTGCCGCACCAGATGAAACTCGGATGAAGGCGATGCGCATCGAGAACGAGAATCCCACCGCAGGCACCAGAGCGCCCGGACCGTTCGCGGCCAAGCTGCGAACGCCCTTTGCGGTGCTCGGCATCCGCGTCTCGGGCTCCGCCGTGACCGGCGTCGAGTATCTGCCTCTGAGCGAAAGAGCGATCGCGCCCGTCACGCGCGCTCGCGGAACGGACGTGCCGGCAGATCGAGCGCTACCTCGACGATCCCGAGTTCCGTTTCACGCTTCCGCTGGCGCCCACGGGCACGCCTTTCCGGCATCGCGTCTGGGATGCGCTGCCGAAGATTCCCGTCGGCGAGTCGCGCACCTACGGCGAGATCGCGCGACAGCTCGGCAGCGCGCCGCGAGCGATCGGCGGCGCGTGCGGGGCCAATCCCATCGCCCTGATCATCCCCTGCCATCGTGTCGTCGGCAGTCAGGGCTCGCTGGGTGGATTCATGGGCGTGACCGAGGGCAATCCCATCGACATCAAGCGCTGGCTGTTGACCCACGAGGGCTATCGCTTTGGGCGGTGATCATTTGCGATCCGTTGTCAATGCCGCATTTTCGAGCACTCAAAGAATGCGTGACGCCGGGGCCGTTGAATCCGTCATTCCCGCGAAAGCGGGAATCCAGCGTCTTGCGCACGAACGCCACTGGATCCCCGCTTTCGCGGGGATGACGCGAGCGTCGGCGGGTGCGCCCGCATTCACCAGCCGTCAATCTATGCAAACCTCCTCAGCGCTGATCGATGCGTTCTGCGACCAGGTGTGGCTGCAGGATGGGCTGGCGGCGTCGAGCCTCGCGAGCTATCGCCGTGACCTGGTGGCATGGGCGCGCTGGCTGGAGAACGAGGGACCCAAACCCGGCAAGAGCCTGCTTGCGGCGAAGCGGGGCGACATCGAGGCGTTTCTCGCCGCGCAATTCAAGACTCGCGCCAAATCGTCGTCGATCAATCGGCGCCTTTCGTCCTTGCGCCGCTTCTACCGCCTGCAGGTCTTGCTCGGAGCGCTGAAAGACGATCCCACGTCGCGCGTTCAGGCGCCGAAACTGCCGCGGCATCTGCCGAAGAATTTGTCGGAAGCGCAGATCGTCGCGCTGCTCGACGCCCCCGATACGGAAACGACGCTCGGGCTGCGCGACCGGGCGATGCTGGAGACCCTGTACGCGACCGGGCTGCGCGTGTCCGAGCTGGTCGGACTCACCTTGGCGCAAGTCAGCCTCGACATGGGCGTCGTCCGCGTCGTCGGCAAGGGCAACAAGGAGCGGCTGGTGCCCATGGGCGAAGAAGCCATCGGCTGGATCAAGCGTTACCTGGCGACGGCGCGCGGCGAGCTGGCCGGCACGGGCCGGAGCGACGCGCTGTTTCTCACCGGACGCAGCGGGACCCTTGAGCCGCCAGGCATTCTGGCAGCTGATCAAGCGCTACGGAACCAAGGCAGGCATCGCCCGCGCGGCGTTGTCGCCGCATACGCTGAGGCACGCATTCGCGACCCACCTTCTGAATCACGGCGCCGATTTGCGGGTCGTGCAGCTGCTCCTCGGTCACGCGGACATCACGACCACGACCATCTATACGCACGTGGCGCGCGAGCGATTGAAGCAGCTGCATCAGCGCCATCATCCCCGCGGTTGACACGCGGCTAACATCTGGCGACATGAGGCACCTGGAGAGCGCTTGAGCCCCACTGCATCATCCATCCGATCCTTGCTTCGTCCTCGCACGAGGCTCGCGCGCCTTTTGGGGAGGCCGCTGCCGCCAGCGGACGAGTCGGACCCGGCACCCACCGACGGACCGAGAATCGAATTCCGATGCAATGTCTGCGGGGCTTCGAACGATGTGGCGCTCGCGGCATTGCAGCGGGAACGAAAAACGTGCGCGCGATGCCATTCGACGGTTCGCGACCGCGCAATCGTGCACCTGCTGACCAGTGCATTGACCGGCCGCAGTGTTGCACTGCCCGACCTTCCGCGCCGGCGAGATCTTCGCGGGCTCGGTCTATCCGATTCCGCAACCTACGCGCGACCATTGAAACGCAAATTCGCATACACCAACACGCATTTCCACGCGAGACCCAGACTCGACATCACCAACGTCGCGTCCGATCGCGATGCAAGCTGCGACTTTGTGATTTCAAGCGATGTTTTCGAGCATGTCGCGCCGCCTGTCGCGCGCGCATTCTCAAACGCCAGACGTCTGCTCAAGCCCGGCGGCGTTTTCGTCTTCTCCGTGCCATTTTCGCTCGATGCCGACACGGTCGAACACTTTCCCGAGCTTCATGACTACCGGCTGATCAAATCGCCGGCCGGCTGGCGCCTCGAGAACCGAACGGCCGATGGCCGCACGCAGACGTTCAACGACCTCGTGTTCCACGGGGGTGCCGGAACGACGCTGGAAATGCGGGTGTTTTCGCGCTCGGGCCTGGAACGCGAATTCGCCGCGGCGGGATTCTCTCGCATGCGCATCGCCGATGAGCCGTTTCTCGAATACGGCATCGCCTGGCCGGAACCGTGGTCGGTCCCGATCGTCGCCTACGCCTAGACGCTGTCGCGCAGGCAATCCTCCGGTGCGCGGGCGGCATTTACGCAAGCCGTCATCTAGCCGCCCCGTCGCCCACCGTCCGCCATTGGAGCCTCCGTCGGCGAGCGGACGCAGAACTCCGGCGTGAACCTTTCGTCCATCAGGCTCGCGGACCTGCGCACGTTCGACATCGCGGCCACGATATGCGTGGGCTTGATCGCGCCGCGCACCATCTCCGCTTCGTCGCGTGCATGCACGCGATCGATGAACGCCACGTCCCACGAATTCGTGGGATTGAAATTGTGCCCGAAAGCCCGATCGATGAACGGATCGATCACGTTGCCGAAGGGAACGAAAAAATCGAAGTGGAAGTTGTCGACCAGGAGCGGCAGTATGTCCTGGGCGCGGATTCCCTCGAAGGCCTCGGCGGAGCAGTCCCAGTTGTCGTAGGGATTCTCGTAGCGCTTCAGCAAATGATTGTATGTGTAGTCTCGAGGCAGCTCGCGCCAATATTCATGAACGATGGAAAGCGCCTCGGGCCAGCGCATGTGCCCGTTGCGGCCGATTGTGTCGCAAGTGATGAAATGGCCCGTCGGTGAAAGGCCCGACCGGATGCCCGCGATCAGCCCCTCGAGATTCAGCACATGGTGAAGCGAGCTGTTCGCGAGGATCCCGTCGTACACGCGCCGAGGGGTCCACTCGTTGAAGTCCTCGCGCAGCGCAACGATGTGCGCAGCGACGCCCGCGCTCGCCGCGAGCGCTTGTCCGCGCTCGAGCAACTCGTCGTTGAGCTCGAGACACTCGATCGTAAAATCGCGATGCCCGCGCCTGACGAGCTCCTCAGCCAAGCGAACCTCGGTGTCACCAAGCCCCGAGCCGACGCTCAGGAACACGCGTTGCGCATGCTTGCTCGCAACGTAGCCCTCGCTCAGGTAATGCGAAAACACGGCCTCAGGGTGAGAAAACCCGAAGCGCTCCAATTTCGGTCGCAGGAACTTGTCCGACCAATAGTGATAGATCGCGGGAAGCTCATGAACGTCCCGGCATCCGCCGAAGAATGTCGTTTCGGCGCGGACCCGGTCGGCGTACGCGGTCGAGGCTACGATCATGGGCCGCAGCAGCGGTTGACGCGTCGCGATCTTTCGCAGCCGCCTCGCATAATCCCGAAAATTCATGCGTTTCAGCTCGCGCCGGAGAGCGCGATACCCGGGATGTGCACGTCGGCTGTTCGACCCACCGAATTATCGACGCGTACCACGCTCGATCGCGATGCCGATCTGCTTGACTCCCGCAAGCGGGGCGAGCTTTGCCACGCGGACGCTCGCCCACGGCGCTTTGAACTCGTTGCAGAGAATGTCCGCGATCGCTTCGGCAAAGCGCTCCATCAGCTTGTGCGTGTGGACCGCGGCAAGCTCCTGCAGCCGCTTGACGACAGCCGTGTAGTCGAGGGCATCCTCGAAACGATCGCTGCTGAAAACGCGCGCCGAGGGAAGCTCGAACTCGAGATTGACCAGCAGCGGCTGCGCCAGATGCTGCTCCCATTCGTAGACGCCGATGCGCGTCTCGATGCGCAGATCGTTGATGAATATCCGGTTCACGTCAGTCGAAAAGGAGTCGAGTTGGGAGGCAGTTGCATCAACGGTGTTCATCTCGCGTGCAAACCGAAGCGCTTTGCTACAATTCGTCGCGCCGCATCGCCTCCGCATTGTAGATGAATCCCTCGCTCGCCACTCTCACCGTCATCGCCGCGGCGTATCTGATCGGCTCCATTTCGTTTGCGGTCGTCGTGAGCAAGCTCTTCGGCCTGCCCGACCCGCACAGCTACGGCTCGGGCAATCCGGGCGCCACCAATGTGCTGCGCACCGGCAACAAGACCGCCGCGCTGCTGACGCTCGTCGGCGACGGGCTCAAGGGTTTCGCCACCGTCATCGCCGCGTATCACCTCGGCGTAAGCTGGGGCGATGCGTCGCTTGCGACCGCCGGCGCCGCGCTGGCGGTTTTCGTCGGCCATCTCTACCCGGTGTTTCATCGCTTCAAGGGCGGCAAGGGCGTTGCGACGGCCGCAGGCATCGCCTTCGGATTGTCGTGGCAGCTCGGCATCGGCCTTCTGATCGTCTGGCTGGTCATGGCGATCCTCTTTCGCTATTCATCGCTCGCGTCCATGGTCACCGCCATCGCCGCACCACCGCTGGGGTTCTATTTTCTCGGCAACTGGCCCGAAGCGTGGGTGCTGATCCCCATCGCGCTGCTGCTGTTGTGGCGGCACCGGGCAAACATCCGAAAGCTTCTGGCCGGCACCGAGACCAAGATCGGTGCCTGAGTGCCGCCTGGTCGGGGATCTATCGCGGTGCGCCGAGATCGGCCAGCTCCCATCGCGGCCGGACGCTGAAGGCGTAGCTGTCGTCTGCGTCGCCGCGCAAGCGCAGCGCGCCGACGAGCGCGATCATCGCGCCGTTGTCGGTGCAGAACTGCATGTCGGGATAGAAGACTTCCGCGCCGCGCGCACGTGCGCCTTCGCTCAAGCGACGGCGCAGCTCGCGGTTCGCGCCCACGCCGCCACCGACGACCACGCGAGAAAAGCCGGTGCGATCGAGCGCCGCCAAGCGTCTTGGCCACCAGAACATCGACAACGGCGTCCTCGAACCCGCGCGCGATGTCCGCCTTGTTCGAGTCGGGCACGCTTTGACCGCGGACCAGCGTCAGCACCGCGGTCTTCAACCCGGAAAAACTCATATTCAGATCGCCGCTGTCCTTCATCGGCCGCGGCAAGGTAACGGCCCCCGGTCGGCCACTCTCGGCGAGCTTCGCCAGCGCCGGACCGCCCGGATAGCCGAGGCCGAGCAGCGTCGCGGTCTTGTCGAATGCCTCGCCGGCCGCGTCGTCGAGGGTGTCGCCCAGCAGAGCGTAGTCGCCGATGTTCGCCACGGCATAGAGCTGGGTGTGTCCGCCCGATACCAGCAGCGCGACGAACGGGAACGCCGGCTTCGGGCTCGCCGAGCAGCGGCGACAGCAGATGCGCTTCGAGATGATGGACGGCGAATCGCAGGCTTGCCCAGCGCGAATCCGAGCGCGGTGGCGACGCTCGCGCCGACCAGCAGGGCTCCCGCAAGTCCCGGACCCTGCGTGTAGGCGATGCCGTCGAGGTCGCCGATGCGCGTTCCCGTTTCGAGCAGCAAGCCTTCGATCAGCGGCACCACCCGACGTATATGGTCACGCGAGGCGAGCTCCGGCACGACCCCGCCATACGCCTCGTGCATCGCCATCTGGGAGTGCAGCGCGTGCCCGAGCAGGCCGCGCGTGCTGTCGTAGAGAGCCACGCCCGTTTCGTCGCAGGAAGTCTCCACGCCCAGGACAAGCATCGGTCGAGTATAGCGTGCGCACCTTGCGCATCCGGCTCGCGTGGGCCGCAGACTCCGACGGCCGCCCTTGATCGAGCGTTGTCAGCCCAATGATGCCGGCACCGGTGGCACCGTCCGCCCGGCCGGTCTCGACCGCAAAGTTTCGCCCCACCCCGAGCCTTGCGCGTCGACGGGCCACTTGTTATAATTGTCGGTTCTCAAGCTTGTTATTGCCCAAAGGATCAGAGACACATGCCCAGCGTTCGCGTCCGCGAAAACGAGCCCTTCGAAGTGGCCCTGCGCCGCTTCAAGCGCACGATCGAAAAAACGGGTCTGCTCACCGAGCTGCGCGCCCGCGAGTTCTACGAAAAGCCCACCGCCGAGCGCAAGCGCAAGCTCGCCGCGGCCGTGAAGCGCCATTACAAGCGCCTGCGCAGCCAGCAGCTGCCGCCCAAGCTCTACTAGGCGAGCGCGCAGAGTCGGGTCCATGGGGGCGAAGCGATTCGCCCCTTTTGCATTTCTGGACGGCAGCGAGACCCATCGACCGGTCGGATTCACCACGAAAGGCAGCGCCATGACGCTCAAGGCACGCATCACCGAGGACATGAAGAACGCGATGCGCGCGAAGGAAACCGCGCGCCTGTCGACCATCCGCATGCTGCTCGCCGCGATGAAGCAGCGCGAAGTCGACGAGCGCATCGAGCTCTCCGACGCGGACGTCGTTGCGATCATCGACAAGATGATCAAGCAGCGCAGGGAATCGGTGGTCCAGTTCGACGCCGGGAACCGGCCCGACCTGGCGTCGGCGGAGCGCGCCGAGATCGAACAGCTGCAGGCCTACATGCCGCAACCGCTCTCCGACGCGGAAATCGACGCATTGATCTCGGCCGCCGTGGCCGACGCCGCGAAATCCGGCGCCGCCGGGATGGCGGCGATGGGCAAGGTCATGGCCGCGATACGGGCCGCAGCTCGCCGGCCGGGCCGACATGGGCGCCGTTTCCGCCAAGGTCAAGGCCAAGCTCAACGGCTGACGGTTGCGGCCTGAGTCATGAGGGCCTGCGGCTTTTCAGGCAGAGCCCGAATCGTCGCCTATAATGTATTACATGGGCCCCGTGGTGTACGTTTCCCGCGCCATGGTCCGACGGGGTTAAGACCATGATTCCGAACGATTTTATTCAGACGCTGTTGAGCCGGGTCGACATCGTCGGGGTCATCGACCGCTACGTGCCGCTCAAGAAAGCGGGCACTAACTTCGCTGCCTGCTGCCCCTTCCACAGCGAGAAGACGCCCTCCTTTACGGTCAGCCCGACCAAGCAGTTCTACCACTGCTTCGGCTGCGGAGCCCACGGCACCGCCATCAGCTTCCTGATGGAGTTCGGCGGCAAGCCGTTTCCCGACGCGGTCGAGGAACTGGCTCGCGATGCCGGCCTCGAGGTGCCGCGTACCCAGGCCGCTGCGACGCCCGGAGCCCGCGACGAGGCGCTCGACCTGTCCGGCGTGCTGCTCCAGGCGGCGAAATTCTATCGGGCCAAGCTCAAGGAATCGGACCGCGGCGATCGCCTATCTCAAGGGCCGGGGCTTGAGCGGACCGGTCGCCGCCCGCTTCGGGATCGGCTACGCGCCGGACGACTGGCAACCGCTCGCCGGCGCCTTTCCGGACTACCAGAGCAAGGTGCTGGAGACCGCGGGCCTGGTGATCGCGGGCGACGCCGGAAAGCGCTACGACCGCTTCCGCGACCGCATCATGTTTCCCATCCACGACAGCAGCGGACGGGTGATCGGCTTCGGCGGGCGTGTCCTGGACAAAGGCGAGCCCAAGTACCTCAATTCGCCGGAAACGCCTGTCTTTTCAAAGGGTCGCGAGCTCTACGGCCTGTTCCAGGCACGACCCGCGATCCGCGCCGCAGGCAAAGTCGTCGTCGTCGAAGGCTACATGGACGTGGTAGCCCTCGCCCAGCACGGCGTGGAATTCGCGGTGGCGACGCTGGGCACCGCCACCACGCCGACCCACGCGCAAAAGCTCTTCCGGGTTACCGAAACGGTCATCTTCTGCTTCGACGGCGACGAGGCCGGCCGGCGAGCGGCGTGGCGCGCGCTCGAGAATACGCTCTCGGTGCTGGCCGACGGCAAGGACGCGAGATTCCTGTTCCTTCCCGACGGCGAGGATCCGGACGACTTCATCCGCAAGCGCGGCAAGGACGCGTTCGAAGGCCTTCTCGACCAGGCGACGCCGTTGTCCGATTTTCTGGTCAACGAGCTGACGGTGCGGCATCCACCACGCTCGGCCGAGGGCCGCGCCGCACTCGTCAACGCCGCCAAGCCGCTCTCTGGCGCAGGTGTCCGCGCCGGTGTTCGGCGCCCTGCTTCGGCAGAGGCTTGCGGCGCTTGCCGGGCTGCCCGAGCGCGAAATGGCCGCGTTGCTGCCGTTTCAAAGTCCCGCCGCTCGCCGCGCCTCCGGTACGTAGAGGGCGCGTCGCGTCGCGCGCCATCGCTTATCCGCGGACTTGTTCAATGCGTGCTGCTCGAGCCGGAGCTGGCGCGACGGATCGCGGTGCCCAAACCCCTCGGAACAGAGCCCGAGAGCGCCGCGTTGGCTGCGCTGGTCACCTATTGCGAAGCGAGCACCGCGCCCCTCACGACCGCTGGCGTGATGCAGCACTTCGCTGGAGGCATGCACGAGGAGATCCTCGTGGCCGCCCTCACAGCCGCCGAAAGCGAAGGGCTCACCGGTGAATTGCTGGAAACCGAACTGGTCGAAGGAGTGAAGCGGTATTGGTTGAATGCGCAAAGACGCGGCGACGACGCGGAATCGCGCCGCGCGCCGCCGGTCGACCTGTCTGCCGAGGAAACCGAGCGCGCCCGCCAGCGGCAACTGGCCCGCGACCGCATCGCGGGCGGGACTTAGAGGCGCCACGCGTCGGTCGGAACCGAAAGACCTTAAGCGCATGTTATAATTTGAAGTTTTCCCGAGCCGCCCCCATCTCGGGAGATATCCGCAAAAGCAGCGGTGCGATCGACCTTGAGCGCACCTCAAACAGTAGGACGATCATGGCCAGAAAAGCATCCAAGCCCGTGAAGAAATCCAGCCCCAAATCCAAGGCGAAGGCGAAGCCGCGCGCGAAGCCGCCGCGGCGAAGCGCCCCGCGCCGAAGTCGCGCACGCCGAAGCGCTCCGCCAAGCCGTCGAAGGCGAAGTCTGCTCCGAAGAAGCCGGCGAAGAAGAAGCCGGTCGCCAAGTCGACCCGCTCGCCGAAGCACTCGCCATCCAAGCGCGCGGCGAAGCCCGTTGCCAAGAAGAAGCCGCTGCCGAAGCTCGCGAAAAAGGCCGCGGGCAAGACGCCGGCCAAGGTCCCGGCGCAGTCCGGCAAGAAGCCTCCGGTCAAGCCCGTCGCTGCAACGACCAAGGTCGCGGCAAAGCTGAACGGCAAGGGAGGCAAGCCGGCGGTCAGCGCCCGCCCCGGCCGCCAAGCCGTCGCCGGGTGAAATCGCGGCGCGCCTGTCCGCCAAGCGGACCGAAAAAGCGCTCGCCGAAGGCAAGGTGCGCAGCGGCAAGAACGGAAGCGTCGAGCTGCGCAAGCTCGAGCTCTCGCCGGCCGAGGCCGAGGCGCGCAAGACGCGGCTGAAGAACCTGATCGTGCTGGGCAAGGAGCGCAGCTACCTCACCTACGCGGAAATCAACGATCACCTGCCCGACGACATTCTCGACGCCGAGCAGATCGAAGGCATCATCTCCATGATCAACGACATGGGGATCCAGGTTTACGACGAGGCCCCGGACGCGGAAACGCTGCTGATGTCCGAGGCGGCGCCGACGGCGGCTGCCGACGATGTCGACGAAGAAGCCGCGGAAGCCGCAGCCTCGACGCTCGACTCCGAATTCGGCCGCACGACCGACCCGGTGCGCATGTACATGCGCGAAATGGGCTCGGTCGAGCTCCTCACGCGCGAAGGCGAGATCGAAATCGCCAAGCGCATCGAGGAAGGCCTCAAGTACATGATCATGGCGATCTCCGCGTGCCCGATGACCGTGGCGCAGATCCTCGATCTCGCCTCGAAGATCGAGCGCGACGAGCTCAAGATCGACGACGTCGTCGACGGGCTGATGGACTTCACCGAGACCCTGGCGACGATCGACGAGGACGACGAAGACGGCGAGGAAGGCGAAGACGACAGCGGCGCCATCGCCGCGGAAAATCTCGAGCGCCTCAAGGTTGCGGGGCTCGAGCGCTTCGCGGTGATCCGCCGCCTGTACACGCGCATGCTGGTCGTCCTGCAGAAGGAAGGCCACAAGGCGCCGAAGTACCTCGAGCTGCAGAAGAAGATCTCCGCCGAGCTGATGCAGATCCGCTTCGGCGCGCGCCAGGTCGAGCGTCTTTGCGACAGCGTGCGCATGCGAAGTCGACAACATCCGCCAGACCGAGCGCAAGATCCAGGACCTCGTCGTGAACAAGGGCGGCATGCCGCGTCCCGAGTTCATCAAGAAATTCCCCGAGCACGAGACGAGCCTGCGCTGGATCGATCGCGAGATCGCCGGACACCATCCGTACAGCGAGCCGCTGACGCGCTTCCGCCAGGCGATCGTCGAGCAGCAGCACAAGCTCCTCGATCTGCAGAAGCGCGTGATGATCCCCTTGAAGGACCTGAAGGAGATCAACAAGCAGATGTCGACCGGGCGAAGCGAAGGCGCGCAAGGCCAAGCGCGAGATGACCGAGGCGAACCTGCGCCTGGTGATCTCGATCGCCAAGAAGTACACCAACCGCGGCCTGCAGTTCCTCGACCTGATCCAGGAAGGCAACATCGGCCTGATGAAGGCCGTGGACAAGTTCGAATACCGCCGCGGTTACAAGTTCTCGACCTACGCGACGTGGTGGATCCGCCAGGCGATCACGCGCTCGATCGCCGACCAGGCGCGCACCATCCGCATCCCGGTGCACATGATCGAGACGATCAACAAGATGAACCGGATCTCGCGCCAGATCCTGCAGGAGACGGGTCAGGAGCCCGATCCGGCGCTGCTCGCCGAGAAGATGGAGATGCCGGAAGAGAAGATCCGGAAGATCCTGAAGATCAGCAAGGAGCCGATCTCGATGGAGACGCCGATCGGCGACGACGACGATTCGCACCTGGGCGACTTCATCGAGGACGCGAGCACGGTCGCGCCGATCGACGCCGCGGTCAACGCGTCCCTGCGCGACGTGTGCAAGGACGTGCTGGACACGCTGACGCCGCGCGAGGCGAAGGTGCTGCGCATGCGCTTCGGCATCGAGATGAACACCGACCACACGCTGGAGGAAGTCGGCAAGCAGTTCGACGTCACGCGCGAGCGGATCCGCCAGATCGAAGCGAAGGCGCTGCGCAAGCTGCGGCACCCGTCGCGGTCGGAGAAGCTGCGCAGCTTCATCGACGGCGAGGGCTGATCAGTCGATTCTCGAACGCAAGACGAAAAGCGCCGCGAATCGCGGCGTTTTTCTTTTGCGCTCCGCGAAAAGCGCGTCGATCTCGAATCGCGGATCAGCCCGGCGCGAGGTCGAGCATCGCGATCAAGTGTCTCGCGATCGTCGGGATCGACATGCATGACGAAGCCCGTTGCCGCGGCGAGCGCCCGCATGGGTGTGTTCACCGCCAGAATGCTTCCGACGAGCTGGCGCAGGCCGTGCTGTCGCGCGCCTTCGATCAGGAGATCCATCAACGCGCGGCCCAACCCGCGCCGCTGCCACGCGTCGGCGATGACGATGGCGAATTCGCCGCTCTCGCCTTCGTCTCCGCTTGCGGCAACATAGCGCGCGACCCCGACGATCATCTCGTCTCCCGATGAATCGTCCAGCGCGGCCAGCGCCATCTCCCTCGACTTATCGATCTGCGTGAACTGCTGCAAGCAGGTCCGGCGACAGGTCGGCCAAATGCTGCATGAAGCGCAGATAGCGGCTCTCCTTCGACAGGCCCGCGAAAAAGGCGCGGTCCAGGCTCGCGTCGCTGGGGCGGATGGATCGCACGCGAACGACGCCCTCCGTCGCGCAGCGTCAGCGTCGTTTCGAGCTTGGAGGGGTCGCGGCCGGTCGCCATCGTCCGAGAATACTGCGAGTCAGCGCGTCGGCGTAACATCGTACGCGTGCTTGACAGCAGCTCCGATCGAGGTCTACGCGCGTCACGGGCAGCGCTTCACGTCCGCTATAATCGGCGCCGGTACGCGTGCGGGCCTGTAGCTCAGTTGGTTAGAGCAGAGGACTCATAATCCTTTGGTCGCTGGTTCGAGTCCAGCCGGGCCCACCCACCGCATGCGTCGATTCGCCAATCGCTCCGAGACTCGCGCGCATGGCGCCCCGCTTCATCCTCACGGTGCCGGCAGGGCCTTGGTCACGTTATTGTTGATAATCAGCTTGTCGGACACCGTCAGAATGCCGTTCGCATTCACATCCTTCAGGAAATTCGCCGACGTCACCACGTGCGCGATCTGCGGGTTCACCAGGAGCAATATCGGACACCGTGACCACCCGGTTCTGGTTCACGTCACCCACCAGGAACCCGACGCCGCACCACGCCGCAGCCACCACTGCCACCATCGGTCGACGCCACACTGTCGAGCTCAACGGTCACATATTGCTTGTCGGTGACACCGGGCAAGCGACGATCACATCGTTGCCGCTGAAGCTCGGCGCCGCCACCGTCGTGTTGCCTTCGCTCAGCGTCGCTACGGCACTCGTTGATCGCCTTGTCGAAGGTGAACACGAGGGTCTGTCCGGGACCCTTGCGCGGCTCGACGGTGGGAGCGGTCGAGACCAGCGATAGCGGCAGGTCGAAAGTGCCGGCAGTCCCATGCACCCTGCGTGAGACTGCACTCTGCAGGATCGGAGGGTTGGTCCCGGGAGCCTCCCGCGTCACCGCCAGGGCATAGGTCTGCGTCGTCGTGCCATCGTGTGCGGTCACGACCACGTTGATCGCATTGGGGCCGACCGCTAAGCTGATCGGTGCGGAATGCGTGCCGCTGGCAACAGTGACGCCATTCACTTTGACCGACGCCGCTGGGTCCTCCAGCGTCGGCGTGATCTTGATCGAGGCCACGCAATCGGTGACCGTGTCGGTATAGGGAAGCGTGCCCGGCGCGAAATCCGGAGACAGGCTGCCGCTCGATACCGTCAATGCGCTCAGGTTGGCATCGTTGGGCGTGGTCACCGCCAGACTTGCCGAGGCAGTCAGGCCGCCTCCGCCTTCGACCGAAGTCACTGCGTCCGTAACGTTGTTCTTCGTTCCGGAAGTATTGCCGGTGACGTTGACGCCGAAGGTGCACGAGGCGCTCTCGGCCAGCGTTGCACCCGAGAGGCTGACGCTGCCCGATCCCGCAGTCGCGGTGAGCGTGCCGCCGCCGCAGCTACCCGTCAGTCCGTTCGGGGTCGAGACGACAAGGCCCGCGGGCAAGGTGTCGGTGACGCCGACACCGGTCAGCGTACTGGCAGTGTTGGGATTGGTGAGGGTGAAGCTGAGCGACGTCGAACCGCCGAGCGGGATGCTTGCCGCACCGAACGACATCGCAAGCGTCGGCGGCGCAAAAGGCGTCACCGAGAAAACGAAGGTGTCGATGTCTTCGCCGCCGGGAACAATGGAGAAAAGTTACCCGCCCGTGCACCCAGTGAGCGGAGGCGCGCACAACTGTAGAAAAGCGGATTGGTCGACGTCCCGGTGCCGGCGCTGGACGTGCACCGGCGGGAGGAAGCGGAAGCGTTGCCACGCAGCCGGTCTGCTGCCCGATCCGAATAGTTTGCGGACCAATGTACGTGGTGGCCGAGAAGTAAAGGGAATAGGGGCTGCCGGGAATGACCTCGGACGCAATGCTCTCCGACGTAGTGTTGTTGGGGCTCCCTGCGAGCGTCGACTCCGGAAAAGGCCCCGATCAGTCCAAGCACCATCCAAACGGCAACGCGGCAGGCTGATTTCATTCGATGCTCCGAATCGTGCGCCACACCTGCCGGCGCGTTCGCATCCACACCAAAGCTTACCTAGCTTACGGCGAGTGCGGAAGAAAAATACGGGCAAGGCAACCGTAGCGGCACGCGGAACGCGCGTCAGCGCGATGCATCAGCAGACCGCAGCAAAATCCGAACAATTCCGAGTGTGGCGGTACGCGAGTCATGCGAGCGTCACGGCTTGCCTCGTAAAATGGATCCCCGCGTTCGCGGGGATGACGTTCGAGGGGGGGCATGGGTTGTGAGGAACAGATGCGCGCCTATCGTGCAGGCGCCGGATGCGCAGCGAGCCTTGCCAGCCCGGCGCGACATCCTCCGCGGCGACCTTGTCGCCTTGATCGAGCAAACTCCGGCGCTTGCGGAGCAGCGTCAGGATCATCAGATCGCGCTCCGCGATGACGCCGTTGTGCACGACAGACTCGAACAGCGGCTCGGCCTGGTCGAACGAGTTTCGCGCCAGGGCCGCCTGCGCCGCTCGATAGCTTTGCGCGCGCTGCAATCGGCTGCCGTCAGCCTGCGCCGCGAGCGAGGTTTCGAGCTGGTCGAGCAGGTTCCAGGCCATCGCGTAATCGCCGATGCCGACGGCGAAATCGAATGCGGTTAAAGCCGTACTCGCGCTTCGTAAATGCAGCAACTCCGCGGCCTCCTCGACGCGTTGCGACGTCACACGCCCACGCGCGAATATCGCTGCGGTCGGACCATAGAAGAGAAGATGCCAGTCAGACGCTCCCACAAAATTGCGCCAGGTTCCGACCTTCTGCAGGTCGATGATGGCCACATCGGCCGGGTACCGGGCGAGGAACTCCTCGAACTCGGTCCCCTTCGTGAAGCGGTATAGATCGTCGAACCAATCGAGATAGGGAAACGACCGCGGATCGACCATGACGCGGTACTGCGGATACAGCCGCCACAGCAGATAGCCGCCGGAGTCGAAGGTGTTGTAAAAGCGCGAGCCGAGTTTCGCGCGCGCCAGGTATTCTGCCTCCGGCAGCGGATTGACATAGCCCACGCCAAATCCGACCCAGGCCCCCGTCTCAGGCTTCGCATAGGCGTAGCACACGGTCGATAGCGTGACGGCGGCAAAGCCTATCGCGGCCAGGACCGGCCCGTACTTCCGTGACGGCGAATGCAAAGACGGCTCACTGGAATCGGGTACATTCCGAGCGAGGTACGCGAGGTAGACCAGCGCATAGCATGCGAATGCCGGCCAGAGATAACTTGCGCGGATAAGCTGTACCGACAGGGGCAGATAAGCGATCAAGCCGAGCGCCAGAGCGAAATCGACTCGCGCGCCGCGGTTGCGGCGCCGCGCCACGATCATGAACAGCACGATGACGGCGGCGACGAGCCCCGCAAAAACCTGCGGCTGCGACAATACGTCGGTCGCGTCTTGCGCGTAAATCGTCACGTAGGCGTTGTTCCACACCGTATCCGGCCGTGCGTTCTTCCCGGCCGCAAGTTCGGTCAGGGTTTGCAGCGGATACGCAATGCCATAAGGCGTCGCGCATACCGCAACAGCGCACAACGCCCAGGCCGCGAGCAGATGTGCCAGCTGCGGTCCTGAGAACCCCATGCCTGGCGACCATCGCCAGCTGAGCATTTCGCCCGCCGCGGTCGCGGCCAAAAGCGGGGCGAGCAGCACGTGCGCGCCGTGCGTGTTGGCCCATACCAGCGTCAGCAGCGGCACCGCGTAGAACCACCGTCTGGGATCGCCATCCTCTCGCGCCGCGATCTTGGCGCGAAAGTAACACCACAGGACAGCGTGAAAAAACAGCAGGGAAAACAACTCCGGCTTAACCATCGAACCCGGATAGGCCGTCACTACCAACAGCAGCGTCGCGAGCAAGGTCCACACACCGGCACGAAATCGTGCGCGCCTTATGGTCGACCAGAACAATCCGGCGACCGCGGCAATGACCAGATAGCGCAACGCGAACAGGCCCGGCAATCCGAATGTGTGCCAGAGACCATAGAGCGCCAATTCGGCCAGCCAGGCGCAGTAGATGGTTCCGTGGTTCGCTGGCGTCCAGGAGTACAGCGTGGGGTCGGGGACCAGCGTATGGCGATCAAGCATTTGCTGCGCGTAAGCTAGGTGCCAGAACAGATCGCTATCGAGAATCGGCTCGGCGTAACGTATTCCGATGACGACAACCAACGCGGTGAGCAACAGCCCGAGACCGGCTCTGCGCAATGGCGCCCGGTTCGTCAGTTCGGACTCAGTCATGCCATGCCAAGGTCGACGGGCACGCCGCCCTGCGTCTGTGCGCGATGGGCGGCCTCGACGCAGGCTACGACGCGTACCCGGCGTCACGGAGCCGGCAGGGCCTTGGTCACGTTGGTGTCGATGAGCAGCTTGTCGGATACCGTCAGGAAGCCATTCGCATTGACATCGTCCAGAAAGTTCGCCGACGTCACCACGTGCGCGATCTGCTTATCCACCAGGATGATATCGGACACCGTGACGACACGGTTCTGGTTCACGGCACCCAGCAGGAACCCGACCCGCACCACGCCGCAGCCACCACTGCCGCCATCGGTCGATGCCACACTGTCGAGGCTCACGGTCACATATTGCCGGTCGGCCACGCTCGGCAGGTTTACGATCACATCGTTGCCGATGAAGCTCGGCGCTGCCACCGTCGTGTTCCCCTCGCTCAGCGTCGCTACCGCACTATTGATCGCCTTGTCGAAGGTGAACACAAGGGTCTGTGCCGGACCCCTTCGCGGCTCGACAGTGGGAGTCGTCGAGACTAGCGATAGCGGCAGATCGAAGGTGCCCGCACTACCATGCACCCTGCGTGACACTGCGCTTTGCAGGATCGGAGGGTTGGACCCCGGAGCCTCGCGCGTCAGCGCCAGGGCATAGGTCTGCGTGGTAGTGCCATCCTCTGCGGTCACGACCACGTTGATCGCATTGGCGCCAACAGCGAGACTGATCGGCGCCGAGTTAGCACCGCTGCTGACCGTGACGCCGTTCACCTTGAGCGATGCCGCAGGATCTTCCAGCGTCGCTTTGACCTTGATCGAGGCTACGCAGTCGCTGACCGTCTCGCTGTAGGAGAGTGTGCCCGATGCGAACGCCGGAGCCAGGCTGCCGCTCGATACCGTCAGTGCGCTCAGGTTGGCGTCATTGGGCGTGGTCACCGCCAGGCTGGCAGAAGCAGGAAGGCCGCTCCCTTCGTCCGAAGTCACTGCATCGGTGACATTGTTCTTCGCGCCGACAGTGTTCGCAGTGACGTTGACGCTGAAGGTGCATGAGGCAGTCGAAGCGAGCGTCGCGCCCGACAGGCTGACGCTGCCCGATCCCGCAGTGGCAGTGATGGTGCCGCCACTGCAGCTGCCGGTGAGCCCGTTCGGGGTCGAGACGACGAGGCCTGCCGGAAGGGTGTCGCTGACGCCGACACCGGTCAGTGTCTCGGCAGCATTGGGATTGGTCAGTGTGAAGCTGAGCGAGGTCGTCCCGTTCAGCGGGATGCTCGCGGCACCAAACGACTTCGCGATCGTAGGCGGCGCAAAAGGCGTCGCAGCGCAAACTAAGGTGTTGATGTCCTGGCCACCGGGCACGATGGACAAAAGTGTCCCGCCTGTGCACTCCTGCCCTCCCGGGCTCGGACAGACCCCGGGAGGGCAGCCAGTCAGCTGTCCGATCCGAATGGTTTGTGGACCGATGTAAGTCCCGACACTAACGGAAACCGACGGCGGGTGGCCGGGAATGACTACGTTGGCGACGCTCGTCGAAGTAGTGTTGACGCTTCCCCCGGCGAGCGCGAGTCCCGAAAACGCCCCGATCAGGCTAAGCAGTACGCAGACGACTACGCGGCAGGCCGAGCGCATTTGATGCTCCAAATCGTGAGTCGATGGATCTGCTGTCAATTCATATCTCCGCTCACGGAGCCGGCAGGGCCTTGGTCACGTTGGTGTCGATGAGCAGCTTGTCGGATACCGTCAGGAAGCCGTTCGCATTGACATCGTCCAGAAAGTTCGCCGACGTCACCACGTGCGCGATCTGCTTATCCACCAAGATGATATCGGACACCGTGACGACACGGTTCTGGTTCACGGCACCCAGCAGGAACCCGACCCGCACCACGCCGCAGCCACCACTGCCGCCATCGGTCGATGCCACACTGTCGAGGCTCACGGTCACATATTGCCGGTCGGCCACGCTCGGCAGGTTTACGATCACATCGTTGCCGATGAAGCTCGGCGCTGCCACCGTCGTGTTCCCCTCGCTCAGCGTCGCTACCGCACTATTGATCGCCTTGTCGAAGGTGAACACAAGGGTCTGTGCCGGACCCCTTCGCGGCTCGACAGTGGGAGTCGTCGAGACTAGCGATAGCGGCAGATCGAAGGTACCCGCACTACCATGCACCCTGCGCGACACTGCGCTTTGCAGGATCGGAGGGTTGGTCCCGGGAGCCTCCCGCGTCACCGCCAGGGCATAGCTCTGCGTCGTGGTGCCATCATGTGCGGTGACCACCACGTTGATCGCATTGGCGCCTACGGCGAGGCTGATCGGCGCGGAATGGCTACCGCTGGCAACAGTGATGCCATTCACCTTGACCGATGCCGCAGGGTCCTCCAGCGTCGGCGTGACCTTGATCGACCCCACACAATCCGTGACCGTGTCGGTGTAGCCGAGTGTGCCCGACGCGAAGTCCGGAGACAGGCTGCCGCTCGATATCGTCAGTGCGCTCAGGTTGGCATCGTTAGCCGTGGTCACTGCCAGGCTTGCCGAGGCAGTCAGGCCGCCTCCGCCTTCGACCGAAGTCACTGCGTCCGTAACGTTGTTCTTTGTTCCGGAAGTACTGCCGGTGACGTTGACGCCGAAGGTGCACGAGGCGCTCTCGGCCAGAGTCGCGCCGGACAGGCTGACACTGCCCGATCCTGCGGTCGCGGTGATCGTGCCGCCGCTGCAGCTACCGGTCAGTCCGTTCGGCGTCGAGACGACGAGGCCTGCCGGCAGCGTGTCGGTGACGCCGACACCGGTCAACGAAGTCGACAGTGTTGGGATTGGTGATGGTGAAGCTGAGTGAGGTCGACCCGCCCAGCGGAATGCTCACCGCACCGAACGACTTCGCAATCGTCGGCGGCGGGAAAGGGGTCACGGAGAAAAGGAAGGTGTCGATATCCTGCACCACCAGCAACAATCGGAAGAAGTCACTCCGCCTGTGCACCCCGTGAGTGGAACCGCGCAACCGTAAAAGATAAGCGGATTGGTCGGCGTCCCGGTTCCTCCGCTGGGTGTGCATCCGGCCGGGGGAAGCGGTACGGTTGCGGTGCAGCCGGTCTGGCTCTCCGACCCGAATCGTCTGCGGGCCGATGTAAGTGGTGGTCCAAATGTAAAGGGAATAAGGGCTGCCGGGAATGACCTCGGACGCGAGAGCTGATCGAGGACGTAGTTGTTGGCGTTCCCCCGGCTAGCGCGAGCCCCGAAAACGTCCCGAGCAGGCCAAGCACCATGCAGACGACAACGCGGCAGGCCTGATCGCATTCGTTGCTCCGAATCAATTTCCGTTGGATGCTGTCCAACTACATTCCCGCTCACGGTGCTGGCAGGGCCTTGGTCACGTTGTTGTTGACAATCAGCTTGTCGGACACCGTCAGAAAGCCGTTCGCATTCACATCCCTCAGGAAATTCGCCGACGTCACCACGTGCGCGATCTGCTGATTCACCAGGAGGATGTCGGACACCGTGACGACACGATTCTCGTTCACGTCGGCCACTAGGTAGCCGACGCGCGCAACTCCGGTGCCGCCGCTGCCGCCGTCGGTCGACGAAACCGCGCTCAGCGTCACGGTCACGTACTGCTTGTTGGTGACACCGGTCAGAGGAACGATCACGCTGTTGCCGCTGAACGTCGGCGTCCCCGCCGTCGCGGTGCCTTCGGTGATCGTCGCGGTTGCGCCCGAGATCGCCTTGTCGAAGGTGAACACGATCGTCTGCGCCGGACCCTGCCGCGGCTCGGTCGTCGGATTGTGATTGATGGCCGGCGGCACGACCAATGACAGCGGCAGATCGAACGTGCCTGCGCTGCCGTGCACCCTGCGCGAGACGGCGCTGACCAGGCTCGGCGGCGAAGCGACCGAGTCTACGTTGAACGGCACGCTGTTGCCCGGTGCCAGCGTATCGCCGGCAGTCGCTGTCGCGACGAGCACCACGTTCGTGTCCGCCTGGCTGTAGGTCACGCCTGACCACGGTGCAACTGCTCGACCCGGCAGGTATCTGACACGTGGTCGCGCCGCCGAGCGTGCCGGCGCCGTTGCCGACCGATAGTTGCACCGTGGTGGTCGGTCGCGACGTTCTGCGGAGAGAGGTCGTCCGCCAGCGCGAGAACCACGACGTCGAACGCCGCGTCGGGAAGCGGGTCCGCACCGCCGTTGACGCTGGTGATCGTCAATTGCGTCGGCGCCTGCGCGGCGAGCGACGTTGAACGGCGGGCTGTTGGCGCGCTTAGCGTATCGCCCACGGTGCGTGTCGCGGTCGAGCACGACGTTGCTGTCGACCGCGCTATAGATGACGCCGGCGATGGTGCAGCTACTGGATCCGGCGGGGATCTGGCAACTCAATGTGCCGCCGAGCACGCCGACGCCCGAGGCCAACGGAAAGTGCAACCGTCGTATTGCTTGCGACGTTCTGCGCGGACAAGTCCGCTGCCACCGCCTGCACGACGACATCGAATGCGACGCCGGCCGTTGGGCTAAAGCCGCCGTTGACGTCCGCGAAGGCCAACTGCGTCGGCGTCTGCGGCGCCGAGAGTGAATTGGTAGACGCCGCCGCTCGCGGCGCCGGCATAGAGCGTATCGCCCGCCGGCGTGATGGCCAATCGAATCGATCTGCAGGCTGGACGGCAGGCCGGCGTTCATCGTGACGATTTGCTGGCCATAGTTGATCGCGTGCACCACGCCGCAGGCGCCGCCGCCATAAAACGATGCGCCTGTAGCGTCGAGCGGATTGACGACGGTGGGGTTGACCGGGGAACACACGCAGCTGCTTCGGCATTGCTGCCATCGGGTTGTCCCCACGGCACGGTCGCTGCAGTGAGCGTGAATGCCGTTGGTCGACCGGATCGACGCTCGCGTGCGCGCTGCCACTTTCGCCAGGTTCTCCTGGCGCTGATTGGCGCCGTGCGAGTGTAGCGGACTGCGGCAACGGAACCAGCACAGTATAGCCGTTGATCGACGGCGGCCTCGGGCCCGATTTGGACCGCGCTCTAGGCAGGCGATCAGCAATATTCCATGCTCTGTCGCCCGCCGTCACGATCAAAATAAAGCCGTAATCAGTTCTTGATGCAATCGGCGCGAAGTCGACAGTCTCGATAGGAATCAGTTGGAAGTGTCTGCCGCCGTCTGTTGAGATCTACACTGCAGGTGCACCGATGAACTGATCACCGCAATTACGCGGAAGCCGGCCCGCAAAGGTGGCCGATACCCTGGCTGCTTTTGACGCGGACAAGCGCTGCGCTCTTGGCAACAACGCCCGGCGACGGTAGTCCCGGTATCAGGCTCACCGACACGCTCGAGACAAAGTCCCCGGCAGGCAGGCCGGCATTGCTGCTCCAAGTCGCGCCGCCGTCGGTGCTTTGATACAGGCCGGAGTCTACCGAGAGCCGCATAGACGTTCGACGTCGCAGTCGGATCGATTGCCAGCGCGATGATCGTCGCCAAACACCGGCAGCCCAGTCGCCGCAGCCGTCCAGTGCGCGCCGCCATCGATGCTCTTCAAGACGCCGCTGCATTCCGTGCATTGCGTTCGACGGCATAGATCGTCGTCGGCGTCACCGGGTCGATCGCAAGTGCCGATATAGATGGGGACGAGGCACCCGTTGCCCGTGCTGCCGATGCCCGTGTTGATCGACGGCCCACGAGTGTGGCCGCTGTCCGATGCTCTTGAACGATCCCGAGAGTCGATGGTCCCGGCATAGATCGTCGTCGGTGTCGCAGGATCCACCGCCACCGCGGTGACCGTCGTCAGTGCCAGTCCGTTGTTCGCCGCGGCCCACAGCGTGCCGCCGTTGGTGGTCGCAAAGATGCCATCAATGGTGCCGGCATAGAGCGTCGCCGAGTTCGCGGGATTGATGGCGATGACCTCGACGAACCGGGTCGGCATCCCCGAATGGATCGGCGCGAAGCTCGTGCCACCGTTGATGCTCTTGAAGGTGCCGTTCAAGTCGCCGATGTAGACGGTCGAAGGCGTCTGCGGGTCGACCGCTACCGTGAGAATGAAGTTGAAGGGGGCGACGTTGCCGTTTGCAATCAGCGCCCAGTGGCCGCCGCTGTCGGTGCTCTTGAAGAGGCCCGATCCTCCGCTCGTATTCGCCACCGCGTACAACGTGGACTGGCGTCTGCGGATCGATCGCCAGCTGTGAGAATCTGAAGGGCCGGTCCCGTCAAGCCGGTGTTCGACGGGTTCCAGGTCGCGCCACCGTCGACGCTCTTGTAGACGCCGTTGGAATTGTCACCGGCGTAAATCGTAGACGGAGTTACCGGATCGATCACCAGAGAGTTGAATGTCGGAAAGCTCGGCAGCGTGGCCACGCCGACGGTTGCCCACGTCGCGCCACTGTCGGTGCTCTTGCTGATGCCGCCTTGCGAGGTCGAGGCATAAATGGTCGCCGGCGTTTTCGGATCGATGGCGAGCGCAACGACAAGCGAAGGCGCGCCAACGCCGCTGAGCTCGGTCCACGTTGCGCCGCCGTCGACGCTCTTGGTGACGACGCCCTGAATCGCGCCCGCGTAGAGCGTGGTGGGCGTCACCGGATCGATGGCGATCGCATCGACCGACGGAGCGTTGATGCCGTTGCTCGCGCGCGCCCAGGACGCGCCGCCGTTCGAGCTCTTGAAGACGCCGCTTATGCCGGCGGCGTAGAGATTGGCGGGTGTTTGCGGATCGATCGCCACGACGGTCACCAGGCCGCCGTAGGGGCCGTTGGTGGTCCAGGTGTTGGTGCCCGCCTGCGCCGGAGTCGTCGCGCACGCGAATGCTAATGTCGCGATCGACGCGGCGGCTCGAATCAATCCCGAGCGCGCGCGAGCGTTTGCGTTTATCCGACTCGACTCCGCGCCGGCGGCACACGTACGCCGGCATGCTCCGCAATTCGCCATGGCACCGTCTCCCAGTTCAGTCACCCGTAGCGCAATCGCAGACTCCGATCGCATCCCCCCGGAAGACCGCGACGAGTTTAGTCCCGCTTGGCCGCCATGACTACATACCCGCATACTCGTAGCCGGTAACGACACGTTTCATCGACCGCTGTCGCCATGATAGATCGGCCGCGGCGAACCACGCGGACGCGCCAACCGTTGAGACGTACCGAAGTGTTGTCGGATACCAACCAGTTTCGGTCGCGCTCGCCCGGATGCCGCGCGCGCAAGGACAGCGTCTTTGCTACGCTCCGCGATTGTGAGATGCTGCCGCGGAATCAGCTTTACTCTCAAGCGCTGAACCGTCCTCGCAGGAATCCGTTCTTGAACGCTACAAAACGAGGCCCTTCGACATCGCCGTCCGTGCTGGTGTGCGGCGGCGGCATCGGCGGCCTGGCCGCGGCGCTCGCGCTGGCGCAGCAGGGATTGCGCGTGACAGTGCTCGAGCAGGCGCAGGAGATGGGCGAAATCGGCGCCGGCGTGCAGCTCGGGCCCAACGCGTTTTCCGCTTTCGACGCGCTCGGCATCGGCGAGCGCGCCCGCGCTCTTGCGGTGTACACCGAGAGGCTCATGCTGCTCGACGCGCTCGACGGCAGCGAGATCGCCAACGTGCCGCTCGGCGAGCCATTCCGCGCGCGCTTCGGCAATCCGTACGCCGTCATTCATCGCGCCGACATTCACGGATCGCTGCTCGAAGGCGTCAAGGAGAACGGACGGATCGAGCTCGAGACATCCACGCGCGTCGAGCGCATCGAGCAGTCAGGCAATCGCGTGTCCGTCACCGATCAGCGCGGACGCGTTTTCGAGGCCGATGCCTTGATCGGATGCGACGGCGGAAAATCGGTGGTGCGCCAGCAGTACGTCGGCGACAACGCGCGCGTTTCCGGCCACGTCGTCTACCGCGCGGTCGTCGACGAATCGGAATTTCCGGAGGAGCTGAAGCGCAACGCGCCGACCGTCTGGTGCGGCCCCAACTGCCATCTCGTGCATTACCCGCTGCGCGGCGGCAAGCAATACAATGTGGTGGTCACCTTTCACAGCCGCGAAACCGAGACCTGGAGCGTCACCGACGGCAGCCAGGAGGAAGTGCTGACCTATTTCACCGACATCGTGCCGCAGGCGCGGCGGCTGCTGTCGCTGCCCAAGAGCTGGCGGCGATGGGCGACCGCCGATCGCGAGCCGATCGCGCAATGGACCTTCGGCCGCGCGACGCTCCTCGGCGACGCCGCGCATCCGATGCTGCAATATCTCGCGCAGGGAGCGTGCATGGCGCTCGAGGACGGCGTGACGCTCGGGCGCGCAGTGGGCGCCAGCAACGGCGATCTCGACGCGGCCCTGGCGCGCTACCAGCGCTCGCGCGTGGCGAGGACCGCGCGGGTGCTGCTGATGACGCGCGAGATGGGGCGCATCTACCACGCCAAGGGCGTCGAGCGGCTGGTGCGCAACGACTCTGTGGAAGGGCCGCACGCCGGAGCGCTTCTACGACGCGCTCGAATGGCTCTACGCCTGGAAGCCGGAGCGCTGCCTCGCCGATTGACGGAAGCCGCGGCCGACGCGAAAGCGAAGGCGCGGACAGTACCGAGAAGCGCGCGGCGTTTCGGATAAGATTAGCGGTGGAGGAGCATCATGCTATTCACACCAACCGAAGCAACCGACGCGCGCAAGGCATTCTATGAGCGCATCGACCAGGACAGCCTGACTCCCCTCTGGGAAGCGCTCGGCAATCTGGTTCCGCCGCGTCCGGTGACGCCGTGCGTGCCGGCGATCTGGCGCTACGCGCAGATGCGCCCGTACCTCATGGAAGCCGGGACGCCTCATCACCGCGCGCGAAGCCGAGCGGCGCGTGCTGGTCATGGAGAATCCGGGGCTGCGCGGCGCGTCGTCGATCACGCACAGCCTGTACGCGGGCCTGCAGCTCATCCTCCCCGGCGAGGTCGCTCCGAGCCATCGCCACACGCAATCGGCGCTGCGCTTCGTCATCGAAGGCGAAGGCGCGTACACCGCCGTCGACGGCGAGCGCACCACCATGCATCCGGGCGACTTCATCATCACGCCGTCGTGGACCTTTCACGATCACGGCAATCCAGGCAAGGATCCCGTCGTCTGGCTCGACGGCCTCGACATTCCGATGGTGTCGTTTTTCGACGCGGGCTTCGCCGAGCGCTATCCCGAGGAAGTGCAGCCCGTCACCCGGCCCGAGGGCGACGCGCTCGCGCGCTACGGCGCCAACCTGCTGCCGGTCGACAACATCGCGGGCTCGCGCACGACGCCCGTGTTCAATTACCCGTACGCGCGCAGCCGCGAAGCGCTGGAGCAATTGCGCCGCCATGGCGACCCGCACCCGTGCCATGGGCTGAAGATGCAATACGCGAATCCCGCCACGGGCGGATATCCGATGCCGACCATCGGCACGTTCATCCAGTTATTGCCGGCCGGCTTCGCCGGTGCTTCTTATCGCGCGACCGACGGAACGGTGTATTGCGCCGTCGAAGGCAGCGGCCGCAGCGTCGTCGGCGGCAAGACCTTCGAGTGGACGGCGCACGACGTGTTCGTCGTGCCGTCGTGGTGCGAAGTCTCGCACGAGGCGCGCGAAGACGCGGTATTGTTCAGCTTCTCCGACCGCCCGGTGCAAAAGGCCCTGGGCTTGTGGCGCGAGGAAGTGCCGTCGGCCAAGCGCAACTAGAAAAAGTAGGTCCCTCTGGAGGAGTTACGCGATGAAGCAGCGATCGCAACAACGCGGATGGGGCTCGTGGGTCGAGTGCGGCGATCGCGCTGCTTTTCGCGAGCGGCGCGGCGTGGGGACAGGGCACGGTGAAGATCGGCGTCATCGCCGAATTCTCGGGGCCCTTCGCCGACTACGGCTCGCAGATCCTCGCCGGAATGAAAACCTACATGGCGCTCAACGGCGACGTCTTCGGCGGCAAGAAGATCGAGCTCGTGATCAAGGACACGACCGGCGCCGCCCCCGACATCGCCAAGCGCCTCGCGCAGGAAACGGTGACGCGCGACAACGTCGACATCCTCGCGGGCTTCGGGCTGACGCCGAACGCGCTCGCCGTCGCGCCGGTCGCCACCGAGGCCAAGAAGCCGATGGTGATCATGAACGCCGCCACGTCGATCATCACCACGCGCTCGCCTTACATCGTGCGTCTCTCGCACACGCTGCCGCAGGACACGCAGCCCATGGCGCAATGGGCGGCGAAGAACGGCATCAAGCGCGTCTTCACCCTGGTGTCCGACTACGGCCCGGGACAGGACGCCGAGGCCGCGTTCATCAAGGCGTTCAAGGCGGCCGGCGGCGAGATCGTCGAGAGCGTGAGAACGCCGCTCGCGAATCCGGATTTCGCGCCGTTCATCCAGCGCGTGAAGGATGCCAAGCCCGAGGCGGTGTTCGTCTTTCTTCCGCCGGGCAGCCAGACCATCGCCTTCATCAAGGGCTACGAAGAACGCGGGCTCAAGGCCGCGGGCATCAAGATCATCGCCACCGGCGACCTGACCGACGACGGCGTGCTGCAGGCCATGGGCGACGGCACGATCGGCATCGTCACCAGCTTCCACTATTCGGCGGCGCACGATTCTCCCGAGAACAAGACTTTCCTCAAGGCGTACACGGACACCAACGGCACGCGGCTGCGGCCCAACTTCATGGCCTGCGCCGGCTACGACGGCATGGCGGCGATCGCCGAGGCGCTGAAGAAGACGCAGGGCTCGACCGATCCTGACAAGCTGCTTGCGGCGTTCAAGGGCATGAAGCTCATGAGCCCGCGCGGCCCGATCATGATCGATCCCGAGACGCGCGACATCGTGCAGACGGTGTACATCCGCCGCGTGGAAAAGCTCAACGGGCTTCTCTACAACATCGAGTTCGACAAGTTTCCCGATGTCCACGATCCCGGCAAGTAGGCATCGCGCTGCCGCCCGGAGCCTTGACTTTTCGATCGATCACCACTATATTATTCATGTATGAACAAACGAGCCTCCCGCGCCCGTGAGGCGACCGGCAACTGCCGACGAAACCATCTTCATGCTCATGCACGCGGCGGGAACCGTCGAGAAGCGCCTCGAGGAAGCGCTGGGCGAGCGTCGGGCTGTCGCTGGCGAAATTCGGCGCGTTGAGCTTTCTCGTTCGCGCCGGCGAGCCGCTGAGCCTTTCGGAATGCGCCGCCAAGATGACTTGCGTGCGATCGAACATCACGCAGCTGGTCGACCGGCTCGAGGCCGACGGTCTCGTTCGTCGCGTCGACAATCCATCCGACCGCCGCGGCGTGATGGCTGCGGCGACTCCGCTTGGGATCGAGCGCCAGGCGGCGGGCGCGAAGCTGGTCGACGAGGTCAAGAGCCAGTTTGCCAAGACGCTGTCGGGCGTCGATCGCAGCGAGCTGCGTGCGCGCGCTCAGCCGCCATCAAGTGAGCTTTTTTTTGACCAATTGTTACAGATATGAATTATTCAGTAATGAAATGCAATCGCACGATTGGATATGCGTCTTTCGTCGCGTGTCGGGGTTTGCGCGAATTTGCCGCAACTCTCATTTCATGAAGGGGTAAACATTTGAACAATATCCTGTTGATTCTGGGCAGTCCGCGCGGCAGCGCTTCGTTTTCGAGCCAGATCGGGCGCCGTATCGTCGACGATTTGAAGGCGCGATATCCCGCAGCCAAGGTCGTCGTGCGGAACTTGGGGAAGGAACCGCTGCCCCAAGTCAGTGAGTCGTTCGTCAGCGGTCGGATGCTTGGCGCCGAGCAGCGCAGCCCCGCCGAGAGCCAGGCCTTGGCGCAGTCGGACATCCTGGTCGGGGAGCTGATGGCGGCCGACATACTCGTTCTCGCGACACCGATGCACAACTTCGGCGTTTCCGCGGCGGTAAAAACCTGGATCGATCAGATCGTGCGCCCGGGAGTGACTTTCTCGTATTCCGAAGGCCGACCCGTGGGACTCGTCACCGGCAAGAAAGTCGTCCTCGCGCTTGCCAGCGGCGGCGCCTACAGCGAGGGCCCGATGAAGGCGTTCGACTTCCAGGAGCCCTACTTGCGGACGGTGCTGGGCTTCATCGGCATGACCGACATCGAGACCGTTCGCATCGAAGGCGTCGGGCTCGGCGAGTCCGCCGTGCGCAACGCTGTGACATCCGCCAAAGCCAGGGCCGATGACATCGTGCGCGCGATCACGTCCGACGCATCGAAACAAGCCATGGCCGAGGCGGCATAGGCGGCGAAAACGCGAAGGCTCGTGTAAAATTCGGGTGTCGGTCCGGCAACATCACGTAACCGGATTTCGATATCGGTGCTCGAATTCGCCCTGCTCCGCGAGCCAACGGCCGAAGTAGCTAGCGAGCAAGACCGAAGCGGCCAGGGGGCAAGGCCGCGTGGCGTTTTTGGGCGCACAAAGTGGGAGCATGACTTAAGTGACTATCTTTCGCAGTGCGATCCTGGCACTGGGCATCGGCATTTCACTGACCGGATGCATGGTCGGGCCGAATTTCCGCCAGCCGGATGCGCCCACGACCAAGACCTATACCGAGTCCGCGCTGCCCGAGCAGACCGCTGCGTCGCCGGGCACGGGCGGCAACGCGCAGCGCTTCGTCGCGGGTGCGGATATTCCGGCCCAATGGTGGACGATCTTCCAGTCGGATCCTCTGGACAGCCTCGTTCGCGATTCGCTGGCCAACAGCCCGACGCTTGCGGCCGCGCTCGCGACGCTGCGTCAGGCGCGGGAAAACCTCACCGCGGAACGCGGCGCGCTGTTGTATCCGCAAGTCGACGGAAGCCTGGGAGCGACGCGCCAGAAGATCACCGGCGCGTCCCTCGGCCAGCCGAACGTCGGCTCCGAGATATTCAATCTCTTCAATGCCTCGGTGAACGTCTCCTACGCGCTGGACGTTTTCGGCGGCAACCGCCGCGAGCTCGAAGGCTTGCAGGCACTCGTCGACTATCAGGCCTACCAGCTCGAGGGCGCGAGGCTGTCCCTCACCGCGAACGTCGTGACCACCGCCATTCGCGAGGCGCAGCTGCGCGCGCAGATCAAGGCCACGCAGGACATCCTCGCGGCGGAGGAAAAGCAGGTCGAGTTGATCGACAAGCAGTTCCAGCTGGGCGCGGTGGCGCGCGTGGCGCTGACGACGCAGCGCAGCCAGGTCGAGCAGACGCGCGCGCTGCTGCCTCCCCTGGAGCGCGAGCTCGCAAATACGCGCCACCAGCTCGCGGTGCTGTCGGGCAGGACTGCCGAGCGAAGCGATGATTCCCGCATTCGAGCTCGACGCCTTGACCTTGCCGCAGGACCTGCCGGTCAGCATTCCCTCCGCGCTCGTCCGGCAGCGCCCCGACATTCAGGCCGCGGAAGCGCTGCTGCATCAGGCGAGCGCGGAGATCGGCGTCGCGACCGCGAACGAATATCCGAAGATCAATCTGACCGGGAGCTTCGGCGACGTCGCGTTGCAGGCGCACAGCCTGTTCGCGGGACCCGCGGTCTGGAGCATCGGCGCCGGCCTGCTGCAGCCGCTCTTCCACGGCGGCGAGCTCGAGGCGCGCCGCCGCGCCGCGGTCGCGGGATACGATCAGGCCGAGGCGCAATATCGGCAAACGGTGCTGCTGGCGTTTCAAAACGTCGCCGACGCGTTGCGCTCGCTGGAGACCGACGCCCGCGCTTTGCAAGGCCCAGTCCGAGGCGACCGCGGTACGCGCGCGAAACGCTGGATCTCGTGCAGCGCCAATATCAGCTCGGCGGCACGACGCATTCTCGCGCTGCTGATCGCGCAGCAGCAGTATCAGCAGCAGCGCCTCCTGCTGGTCAGCGCGCAGTCGGCGCGCTATGCCGACACCGCGGCGCTGTTCCAGGCGCTCGGCGGCGGCTGGTGGAATCGCGAGCCGCAAGCGGCCGCGAGCGCCGCCTCGCAGAACAACTAGCCACGGTCGATCGCGTGGCGCGCGTCAAATCGATCACGAACAGGAAATCACCCATGAAAAAGCGCATGACGATCATGCTGATCGCCGTTGGCCTTCTGGTCGGGGGCCTCGTCGGCTTCAATGTCTTCAAGGGCATGATGATGCAGAAGTACATGGGCAAGGGTGGGCTGCCGCCGGCGACGGTCACCGCCATGAAGGCCGACTATCAGGTCTGGCAGCCGCAGCTGACCGCGGTCGGCACCCTGCGCGCGGTACGCGGCGTGGACGTCACGACCGAGGTCGCCGGTCTCGTGCGCACCATCGAATTCAAGTCGGGCGACGAGGTCAAGGCCGGCCAGGTGCTCGCGCAACTGAACGCCGACTCGGACATCGCGCAGCTGCATTCCCTGCAAGCCGCGGCCGAGCTCGCGGCCACGATCTACGAGCGCGACAAGGCGCAGCTCGCCGCGGAAGTGATCAGCAAGGCGCAGGTCGACACCGACGCCGGCGATCTGAAGAGCAAGCAGGCGCAGGTCGCGCAGCAAGCAGGCGGTGGTGGCCAAGAAAACCCTGCGCGCGCCGTTCGCCGGCAAGCTCGGCATCAGCACCGTCAATCCCGGCCAATACATGAACCCGGCCGACAAGCTGGTCACCTTGCAGACGATCGATCCCATCTACATCGACTTCTTCCTGCCGCAGCAGCAGCTGCCGCAGGTTGCGATCGGCCAGACGGTGACGCTGACGACCGACGCCTACCCGGGCGTCGCCTTCCCCGCGAAGATCAATGCGATCAACTCCAAGGTCGACACCAATACGCGCAACGTGCAGGTCGAGGCCACGGTGCCCAATCCCAAGCGACAGCTCGTTCCGGGCATGTTCGCCAATGTCCGCGTGAACTCGGGCGAGGAGAACCGCTACCTCACGCTTCCGCAGACCGCGATCACCTTCAATCCCTACGGCGAGCACGGTGTTCGTCGCGAAGGCCGTCGGACAAGGCGGAAGACAAGGATGAAAAAGGCAATCCCAAGCTCATCGCGCAGCAGGTGTTCGTCACGACCGGCCCGACGCGCGGCGATCAGGTCGCGATCCTGAAGGGCATCGAGCCGGGCACGCAGGTGGTGACCAGCGGCCAGGTCAAGCTCAAGAACGGCACGCCGCTGATCATCGACAACAAGGTCGCTGCCGGCGAACAGCCCCAATCCAAAGCCGCAGGAACACTAGAAGCCGGCACCCATGAACTTCACCGACCTATTCATTCGCAAGCCCGTGCTTGCGATGACCATCAGCCTGCTGATCCTGGTGCTGGGCGTGCGCTCGCTGACGAGCCTGACCGTTCGCCAGTACCCGAAGACCCAGAACGCGGTCGTCACGGTCAGCACCACCTACTACGGCGCCGACGCGCAGACCGTCGCCGGGTTCATCACGCAGCCGCTCGAGGGCGCGATCGCGCAGGCGCAGGGCATCGACTACCTGTCGTCGACGAGCGTCTCGGGCGTCTCGGCGATCACCGCGACCTTGCGCCTCAACTACGACGCCAACCGCGCGCTGACCGAGATCAACACCCAGGTCAATTCGGTGCGCAACCAGCTTGCCGCCGGAGGCCCAGCAGCCGGTGCTGACGGTGCAGGTCGGGCAGACCATCGATGCGATGTACATGGGCTTCTTCAGCGACGTGCTGGCCAACAACAACGTCACCGACTACCTGGTGCGCGTCGTCAAGCCCAAGCTCGATTCGATCGAAGGCGTGCAAACGGCCGAAATTCTCGGCGCGCGGACGTTCGCGCTGCGCGCGTGGCTCGACCCGACGCGGATGGCGGCGCACGGGGTGACCGCCACCGACGTGCGCACCGCGCTCGGCAACAACAACTACCTCGCCGCGCTGGGCACGACCAAGGGCCAGATGGTGAGCGTCGACCTGACCGCGGGGACGAGCCTGCATTCGGTCGACGAGTTCAAGAAGCTCGTCGTCAAGCAGAAGGACGGCGCGATCGTGCGCCTCGAGGACGTCGCCACGGTCTCGCTCGGCGCCGAGAACTACGACTTCACGACCGCGTTCGGCGGCCGCAACGCCGTGTTCATCGGCATCAAGGTCGCTCCCGATGCCAACGTGCTCGACGTCGCCAAGCGCGTGCGCGCGGTCTTCCCCGAGATCCAGGCGGAGATGCCCAACGGCGTGACCGGCGAAATCGTCTACGACGGCACCAAATTCATCACCAGCTCGATCACCGAGGTGATCAAGACCCTCGTCGAGTCGCTGCTGATCGTCTCCATCGTGATTTTCCTGTTCCTGGGCAGCCTGCGCGCGGTGGCGATTCCGCTGATCGCGATGCCGCTGTCGCTGATCGGCACGTTCTTCGTCATGCTGATGCTGGGCTATTCGATCAACCTGCTGACGCTGCTCGCGCTGGTGCTGGCGATCGGCCTGGTCGTCGACGACGCGATCATCGTGGTCGAGAACGTCGACCGGCACATGAAGGAGGAAGGCAAGTCGCCGCTGGAGGCGTCGCTCATCGCGGCGCGCGAGCTCGGCGGCCCGATCATCGCGATGACCGTCGTGCTGGTCGCGGTCTACGTGCCGATCGGCTTCCAGGGCGGCCTCACCGGCGCGCTCTTCACCGAGTTCGCGTTCACGCTTGCCGGCGCGGTGACGGTCTCGGGCATCGTCGCGCTGACGCTGTCGCCGATGATGACCTCGCGCATCTTCCGCTCCGAGCAGGAAAGCGGCCGCTTCGTGCAGCTTCATCGATCGCCAGTTCGAGCGGCTGCACGACGGCTACAAGCGGCGGCTGCACGGCACGCTCGACACCTGGCAGGTGCCGGTGGTGATGGGCGTGATCCTGCTCGGCGGCGTGGTCTATCTGTTCAAGACCTCGAAGTCCGAGCTCGCGCCGCAGGAGGACCAGGGCGTCGTGCTGGCGCAGATCCTCGGCCCGCCGAACGCGACCTCGCAGCAGATGAACGTCTACGCCAAGCAGGTGTTCGACATCGCGCACGAGCTTCCGGAATACGACCAGATGTTCCAGATCACCGGCGTGCCGACGATCAACCAGGGCATCGGCGGCGTGCTGTTCAAGCCCTGGGACCAGCGCTCGAAGAGCGCAGCGCAACTGCAGCAGGAGCTGCAGACCGAAGTGGAACAGCATCGCCGGCGCGCGCGTCGCCGCGTTCCAGTTCCCGCCGCTGCCCGGCTCGTCGGGCCTGCCGATGCAGTTCGTCATCAAGACCACCGAGCCGTATCCGAACCTGAACGAGGTCGCGCAGGCGGTCCTGCAAAAGGCGCAGGCCAGCGGCATGTTCTTCTACGTCGACACCGACCTCAAGCTGGACAAGCCGCAGACCACCGTCGAGGTCGATCGCGATCTCGTCGCCACGCTGGGCATGACGCAGCAGGATGTCGGCGCCGCGCTCGGCGCCGCGCTGGGCGGAGGATACGTCAACTACTTCTCCATCGCCGGCCGCTCCTACAAGGTGATCCCGCAGGTGCTGCAGACGGACCGGCTGAACGCCGACCAGATCCTCGACTACCACATCCGCACCGCGGACGGCACGCTGATCCCCGCGTCCACCGTCGCGCACCAGAAGACCGAGGTCGTGCCGGAAGGCATCGCGCACTTCCAGCAGCTCAACTCGGCGAGCATCTTCGGCGTCTATTCGCCGGCGGTCTCGCAGGATCAGGTGCTCGATTTCATGCGGCAGGCGCTGGCCGAGGTCGCGCCGACCGGCTATTCGGCCGACTACTCCGGCGTGTCGCGCCAGTTCGTGCAGGAGTCGGGCGGCTTCGCGGTGACGCTCGCTGTTCGCGATGATCATCGTGTTCCTGGCGCTGGCCGCGCAGTTCGAAAGCTTCCGCGATCCGATCGTGATCCTGGTGTCGGTGCCGATGGCGCTGTTCGGCGCGCTGATCTTCATCAATCTCGGATTCTCGACGCCTCAACATCTACACGCAGGTCGGGCTGGTCACGCTGATGGGGCTGATCAGCAAGCACGGCATCCTGATCGTGCAGTTCGCCAATCAGCTGCAGCGCGCCGGCAGGACCAAGCGCGACGCCATCGAGGAAGCCGCGGCGGTGCGCCTGCGTCCGATCCTGATGACCACCGCCGCGATGGTGCTCGGCGTCGTTCCGCTGGTGATCGCCGCCGGCGCCGGCGCCGCGGGACGACACGCGATGGGCCTGGTGATCTTCAGCGGTCTGTCGATCGGCACGCTGTTCACGCTGTTCGTCGTGCCTGCGGTGTACATGTTGTTGGGCGCCGACCATCACACGCAACCCGACTCGCCGACAGCATCGGAAGCGCCGTGCCGGCGAAGGCCTGACGATCCGCTCGAGCTGCCTCGCTTCGGCGCCGCGGTGACGCATCGCGGCGCTCGAGCGACCGCACGCGGCAGCGCGCGCAGTCCGCAGTCTGCCGCATTTCGCCTCATTTTCCTTGTGTAAGCAAGGGGTTTGCGCGCGCGCGACTTTGGCACAAGCCTTGCTCATGTCTCCGGTGCCCGGACGGGGCGGCGCTCCCTTGGTTTACTCCTCGCCCTTCGTGCCGTTCCGCTCCGGGACCTCACATACGTTCTCCGTTCGCGCCATGGTCGGCGCGCGCCGCATTCCCAAGTCAGATCCTGACGCCGAGCGACGCTCGATCGCTACACCGCGAGATGCGCGCGCACGTTGTCGCGATCCATGTTCGCGCCCAAGCCTCTCGCCACGACTTCGCCGCGCGACAGGACGACGTAGTGGTCGGCGAGCGACTTGGCGAAATCGTAGTATTGCTCGACCAGCAGGATCGCCATGTCGCCCGCGGCGACGAGGCTGCGGATGGCGCGCTCGATGTCCTTGATGATCGACGGCTGGATGCCTTCGGTCGGCTCGTCGAGGATCAGCAAGCGCGGCCGCATGGCGAGCGCGCGGCCGATCGCGAGCTGCTGCTGCTGGCCGCCCGAGAGGTCGCCGCCGCGCCGGTGCAGCATCTGCTTCAGCACCGGGAACATGCTCGAAGATGCAGTCGGGAAGCTTCGCTGCCGCCGCGCTTGGTGGCCAGGCCCATCTGCAGGTTTTCCTGCACCGTCAGGCGCGGAAAGATCTCGCGCCCCTGCGGCACGTAGCCGATGCCCAGCGCCGCGCGCGCGTACGGCGGCAGCGCCGGCGATGTCTTTGCCGTCGAAGGCGATCTTGCCCGAGCGCATCGGCACGACGCCCATCAGGCATTTCAGCAGCGTCGTCTTGCCGACGCCGTTGCGGCCGAGCAGCGCCGTGCACGCGCCCGGCGGGGACCTCGAAGGCGACGTCGCGCAGGATGTGGCTGCCGCCGTAGTACTGGTTGAGTCCGTGCACGGCGAGCATCGTCAGCGCCCGAGAAAGACTTCGATGACCTGCTCGTCCTGCTGGATCTGGTCCATCGATCCTTCGGCGAGCACGCTGCCTTCGTGCAGCACGGTCACCTTTTGCGCGATGCGCCGCGACGAAATCCATGTCGTGCTCGACGACGATCAGCGAGTACTTGCCGGCCAGCGAGAGGAACAGCTCGGCGCTGCGCATCGATCTCGTCGTCGGTCATGCCGGCGACCGGCTCGTCGAGCAGCAGCAGCTGCGGCTCCTGCATCAGCAGCATGCCGATCTCCAGCCATTGCTTCTGGCCGTGCGACAGCAGGCCCGCCGAGCGCTGACGCGCTCCGGCAGCAGCTGGATCGCGTCCAGCGTCTCGACGATGCGGTCGCGCTGCGCGCGCGAATCGAGCCGCGCGAGCAGCGTCGGCCAGCACGCCGCTTGTCGCACTTCATGCGCGAGCTCGAGGTTCTCGAACACCGTGTGGTGCTCGAACACCGTGGGCTTCTGGAACTTGCGGCCGATGCCGGCGTGCGCGATCTCGGCCTCGGTCAGGCGCGTCAGGTCGATCGTCTGGCCGAAGAACGCGGTGCCCGTGTCCGGCCGCGTCTTGCCGGTGATGACGTCCATCATCGTCGTCTTGCCGGCGCCGTTCGGGCCGATGATGCAGCGCAGCTCGCCGGCGTCGATCAGCAGCGACAGCTCGTTGAGCGCCTTGAAGCCGTCGAAGCTGACCGTGATCGCGTCGAGGTAGAGGATGCCGGCCGTGCGTGGTGTCGACGCCCGTCGTCAGCGACCCGCACGCCCGATGCCGGCGCCGGCATCGTCCCAGTTCTGTCGCGCAGCGCGCCACGTTCATGCGCCGCTCATCCGGCCTCCGCTCGTCCGCGCCGCGAGAAGACCGGCGATGCCCTTGGGCAGGAACAGCGTGACGAGGATGAACAGCAGCGCCGAGGAGGAACAGCCAGTACTCGGGCAACGCCTGCGTGAACCAGCTCTTGCGCCAGATTGACGAGCGAACGCGCCGAGCGATCGGGCCGAACAGCGTGCCGCGGCCGCCGACCGCGGTCCAGATCGCGATCTCGATCGAGTTGGCCGGCGACATCTCGCTCGGGTTGATGATGCCGACCTGCGGCACGTACAGCGCGCCGGCGATGCCGCACATCACCGCCGACAGCGTCCAGATCGAAGAGCTTGAAGTAGAGCGGGTTGTAGCCGGAGAACATGACGCGCGCTCTCGGCGTCGCGGATCGCCGGTCAGCACGCGGCCGAGCTTGCGATGTCGACGATCGCAGCGCGCCAGCAGGAAGAACGCCGAGCAGCGCCGCGCCGGTGATGCACGAACAGCACCATGCGCGTCTGCGGCGCGGCGATCGGAAATGCCGAGGATGCGCTTGAAGTCGGTGAAGCCGTTGTTGCCGCCGAAGCCGGTGTCGTTGCGGAAGAACAGCAGCATGAACGCGTAGGTCATCGCCTGCGTGATGATCGAGAAATACACGCCCTTGATGCGCGAGCGGAAGGCGAAGAAGCCGAACACGAAGGCGAGCAGGCCGGGCACCAGGACCACGAGCAGCGCGGCGAACCAGAAGTGGTCGGTGAAGCTCCAGTACCAGGGATAGGCCTTCCAGTCGAGGAACACCATGAAGTCCGGCAGGTCGCTCTGGTACACGCCGTCGTGGCCGATCGAGCGCATCAGGTACATGCCCATCGCGTAGCCGCCGAGCGCGAAGAACACGCCGTGGCCGAGCGACAGGATGCCGGTGTAGCCCCAGATCAGGTCCATCGCCAGCGCGACGATGGCGTAGCACATGATCTTGCCGACCAGCGTGACGGCGTAGTCGCGACAGGTGGAGCGCGCTGTCCGGCGGGCACGACGCAGGTTGCAGCACCGGCAACGAGCACGAGACGACGATCAGCGCGACGCCGACGTAGCACGCCCAGCCCTTGGCCGGCAGCAGGCGCGCGAAGCGCGGTCCGCGTCGATGATCACCGGCGCAGCGGCCGCCGAGCGGCGCTCAGCATGCCGTCGTCGCAGCGCCGCTGACGATCGCATCACGCCTCGGCCCTCCGGCCCTTCAGCGCGAACAGGCCCTGCGGCCGCTTCTGGATGAAGACGATGATGAAGACCAGCACCGCGATCTTCGCGAGCACCGCGCCCGACCACGCCTTCGAGGAACTTGTTGACGACGCCCAGGCCCAGCGCCGCGTACACCGTGCCGGCGAGCTGGCCGACGCCGCCCAGCACGACGACCATGAACGAGTCGACGATGTAGCTCTGGCCGAGATCGGGGCCGACGTTGCCGATCTGCGACAGCGCGCAGCCGGCCAGCCCCGCGATGCCCGAGCCCAGCCCGAACGCCCAGGTGTCGACGCGCGCGCGTCGGCACGCCGAGCGCAGCTCGCCATCGGCCGGTTCTGCGTCACGCCGCGCACGAACAGGCCGAGCCGCGTGCGCGTCAGCAGCAGCCACATCAGCGCCAGCACCAGCGTCGCGAAGGCGATGATCGCGATGCGGCTCCACGGCAGCACGACGTTGCGAGATCGCCTCGATGCCGCCCGACATCCACGACGGATTCTCGACCTGCACGTTCTGCGCGCCGAAGATCGTGCGCACCGCCTGCATCAGGATCAGGCTGATGCCCCAGGTCGCGAGCAGCGTCTCGAGCGGCCGGCCGTAGAGGAAGCGGATCACGCTGCGCTCGAGCACCATGCCGACCAGCGCCGAGACGACGAACGCCGCCGGCACCGCCGCGATCAGGTAGGCATCGAACGCGCCGGGCAGGTGGGCGCGGAACAGGTTCTGCACGACGTAGGTCGTGTAGGCGCCGATCATGATCAGCTCGCCGTGCGCCATGTTGATGACGCCCATCAGGCCGTAGGTGATCGCGAGCCCGAGCGCGGCGAGCAGCAGGATGCTGCCGAGGCTGATGCCGCTGAAGACGCGCCCGACCATCTCGCCCGCCGCCAGCCGGCCCTCGATCGGCGTGCAGCGATGTTTCCGCCTCGGCGCGCACGTCGGCGTCGGGCTCGGCGAATTCGCCGCCCTTCTGCTCGAGAGCGGCCAGCAGCAGCGTCTTGGTGCTCGGATCGCTGCTTCCGGCGAGCGCGCGTATCGCGCGCGAGGCGCGTGGTCTTGTCGCTGCTCGCGAGCTGGATCGTCGCCTGCGTCAGCGTCGAGCAGCTCCTTGATCTCGGCATCCGGTTCCTTGGCGAGCGCGGCGCTCGATCACCGGCAGCATCGCCTCGTCGGCGCCGCTCTGCAGCTCCTTCGCCGCGGCCAGGCGCACGTCGCGCGATCCGGTCGAGGTGAGCTTCAGCGCGGCGATCGCGCGTGCGCGAGCTCGCTCGCGCATGCGGTTGTTGATGACGACGTCGTCGCGGTTCTCGGGCAGCGGCGTCGACGTCGCTTGCCGGTCACGAGATCGATCGCGCTGTGCCGTCCTTGACGAGCAGCACCTGCGTCGCCGGCGGTCTGCACCTCGCCGTCGAGCAGCGCCTGCAGCATGGGCAGCGCGGCGATCGTCGCCGCTCGCGGCCGCGATGCCGATCGGCCTTCGACCTTCGCATCGTTGTCGCCCAGCGCCAGATCGCGGACGATCTCGGGCGCGCATGCGCGCAGCGCCGAGCCGCGCCATCGCAGCACGAGCGAGGAACCGCGACGAAGCAGCGAGACGCATCGCAGGATCACCATGGCTCGCGGCTTCGAGAATCCGTCGAACGTGACACGGCGGCAGCGGGTGATCACGAAGCCGCCGCCCGCCGTCGCGTCGAGCTGACGGTGACTCGCTGCTTACTTCTTCTCCGGCTCGTCCTTCTTCTTGTCGTTGCCTTCGGATGTACGGGCTCCACGGCTGTGGCGCTGATCGGGCCCTGGCGTCTTCCACACGACGTTGAACTGGCCGTCGGCCTGCACCTCGCCGATGAACACCGGCTTCTGCAGATGGTGGTTCTTCTCGTCCATCTTGATCGTGAAGCCGTCCGGCGCCTTGAACGTCTGGCCGGCCATCGCCGCGATCACCTTGTCGGTGTCGGTGGACTTGGCCTTCGTCACCGCCTGCGTCCACATGTGGATGCCGATGTAGGTGGCTTCCATCGGGTCGTTGGTCAGCGGCTTGTCGGCGCCCGGGAGGTTCTTGGCCTTGGCGTAGGCGGCCCACTCCTTCTTGAACGCGTCGTTGGCCGGGTTCTTGAGCGACATGAAGTAGTTCCACGCCGCGAGGTGGCCGACCAGCGGCTTGGTGTCGACGCCGCGCAGCTCTTCTTCGCCCACCGAGAACGCGACGACCGGCACGTCGGTCGCCTTCAGGCCCGGGTTGCCGAGCTCCTTGTAGAACGGCACGTTGGAGTCGCCGTTGATCGTCGAGACGACCGCCGTCTTGCCGCCGGCCGCGAACTTCTTGATGTCGGCGACGATGGTCTGGTAGTCGCTGTGGCCGAACGGCGTGTACTTCTCCATGATGTCCTTGTCGTCGACGCCCTTGCTGTGCAGGAACGCGCGCAGGATCTTGTTGGTCGTGCGCGGATAGACGTAGTCGGTGCCCAGCAGCACCCAGCGCTTGGCGCCGCCGCCTTCCTTGCTCATCAGGTACTCGACCGCGGGAATCGCCTGCTGGTTCGGCGCGGCGCCCGTGTAGAACACGTTCTTGCGACAGCTCCTCGCCTTCGTACTGCACCGGGTAGAACAGCAGGCCGTTCAGCTCCTCGAACACCGGCAGCACCGACTTGCGCGACACCGAGGTCCAGCAGCCGAAGACGACGGCGACCTTGTCCTGGGTCAGACAGCTGGCGCGCCTTTTCGGCGAACAGCGGCCAGTTCGACGCCGGGATCGACGACGACGGCCTCGAGCTTCTTGCCCAGCACGCCGCCCTTGGCGTTGATCTCGTCGATCGTCATCAGCGTCGACGTCCTTCAACACCGTCTCGCTGATCGCCATCGTGCCCGACAGCGAATGCAGCACGCCGACCTTGATCGTGTCGGCGGCGAACGCCGGCAGGCGAGCCGGCCATGCCGGCGGCCGCGAGCGACGCAGAAATCGCCAATCGTTTGAGAAAGTTTCTGTCGTTGCATGGTTGACCCCGTATCGAATGAGTTGACGAACGCACGTCTGATCGGCCGCGCTCTTGTGTTAGCGCACCACGGTGCGCCGGCACGCCGTCACGTTGCTGCTTCGCACAATCCATGCCACGCGCCCGAAACGATCGCTAACGCCTTTGTTTTCATGTCGGAGATGTCGCGGCGTTCACGCCGGTGCGCATGCCGCGCGGCTTGTGCCGGGGAAGATCGCGCGTTCCAAAGCGGTGCGTCGTGAACGGCGCCGCACTGATTTGGAGCGCGCACGCATTGACGCGCGTCGACGACGTCGTCGCGACGTCGCCGGGCGCAAGGTCTTGGCGATCCCGGCTAGCGACGACCGCGATCATGCCGCGCTCGATCGACGAAGCGCACGACCGCGTCGGCGCCCATGCCCGGTCTTGAGATTGGTGAACACGAACGGCCGCTCGCCGCGCATCCGCCTCGCGTCGCGATCCATGACTTCCAGCGACGCGCCGACCATCGGCGCGAGGTCGATCTTGTTGATCACGAGCAGGTCGGACTTGGTGATGCCGGGGCCGCCCTTGCGCGGAATCTTGTCGCCGGCCGCGACGTCGATCACGTAGAGCGTCAGGTCGGACAGCTCGGGCGAGAATGTCGCGGCGAGATTGTCGCCGCCGCTTTCGACGAACACGATGTCGAGATTGCCGAAGCGCCGCGCCAGGCGGTCGACCGCCTCGAGGTTGATCGACGCGTCCTCGCGGATCGCCGTGTGCGGGCAGCCGCCGGTTTCCACGCCGATGATGCGCTCCGGCGGAAGCGCCTGGTTGTCGACCAGGAAACGCGCGTCCTCCTCGGTGTAGATGTCGTTGGTGACCACGGCGATCTCGCAGCGGTCGCGAAGCGCGAGGCAAAGCGCGAGCGTCAACGCGGTCTTGCCCGAACCTACCGGGCCGCCGATGCCGACGCGCAGCGGTTGCGTGATCGTCACGAAGGCGGCCCTTAGGAGCGGAACAAGCCGCGTGTACTGAGACTCGTGGCGCGCGCTTGCCAGGGCGAGCCCGGGCGCGAAGCTGCGTCACGTCGTCGTCGACGGTTGCACGCGCGCGTGCGGCGACCGCCGGGAATGCGGGCGCCCAGGGCTTTGAGCAGGCGCTGTCCGGCGACCTGCCCGAGCGGAACGCACTTGATCGCCGCCGCGCACCTGCGCCTCGAGCCAGGACCAGACGTAGGCGACGAGCGCGTGCTCGCTGCCGACGCCGAAGCCGCGTGCAGCGAGCGCGAAGGCCGCGGGCAGCGAAACGTCAGGCCATCGCCCGAGTTGCTCGATCGTCGCAGCGTCGAGCAGCTCCAGCGCGATCGCGAGCTTGATCAGCGACGCGCCCATCTGCGTCGGTCTCGGCGCGAAGCTCCGACGTCTCGCGCGAAGCGCAGAACCACGTGTTCCAGCGCTCGAACGTCGGCCAGTCGCGCTCGTCGATCGCGACCAGCAGCCTCCACGCCACCGCCGCCTCGCCGGATGCCACGACCAGGTCGAGCAGGTCGCCGATCCAGGTCTCCGCCGTCGCCGCATCGCGCACGGTGCCCGCATCGACGGCCCACTCCAGTGCCCTGCGAATAGCTGTAGGCGCCGATCGGCAGCGCCGGGCTCGCGAGCTGCAGCAGGCGCACCAGCGCCATGCCCGGCTCGACGGCGCGTTGTCTGCCTTCGCGAGCTCGCTCATGAGCGCTTTCGCCGATCGCATGGGCGAAGTCGTGGATCACGCCGGCATGCTTGGCTTCGCCGGAGTGCTCATGATGGCCCGCGGCGTACGCGCCGGGCTCGGGCTCGAAGGGCGCGGCCAGCGCGGATGTCGTCGACGCCGAGGCCGGCGAGCATCTCCGCCAGCACATGATCGGCCGCGCAAGCGCAGCCATCCGTCGCCGACCTGGATCGGCGTGTGGCGGTTGCCGAGGTGGTAGGCCGCGCGCGCAAGCGACTCCGCGTCGCGCGCGCGCACTTCCATCAGCTTTTCCGCGGCGCTCTGCACGCGGACGACGCGTCCGTCGTCGGCCGCGAGGCAATCGCCGCCGCGCAGGACGGTGCCGCGCTCGAGAAAGAGGCCGATCTCCTCGCCGCTGACGAGCGTCGTGCGCAGGCGGCTCTTGCAGCGGAGCTCGAACGGCAGCGTCAGCGTGTCGTCGACTCTTCGACGCTGGACGGCAGCACAGCTTGCGAACGATCATCATGTCAGAACAGGAAATAGCGCTGCGCCATCGGCAGCACCTTCGCCGGCTCGCACGTCAGCAGCACGCCGTCGGCGCGCACCGCATAGGTCTCGGGATCGACCTCGATCGCGCGGCAGCGCGTCGTTGAGCTTCATGTCGCGCTTGCCGAGCTTGCGCGTGTCGGAAACGGCGATCAGCGGCTTGGTGAGTCCGAGCTTCGGCGACCGCGCTTGCCGTTCAGCGCCGCCTGCGACACGAACGTCACCGATGTGCGCAGCGCCCTGCCGAACGCGCCGAACATGGGCCGGTAGTGCACGGGCTGCGGCGTCGGGATCGACGCGTTCGGGTCGCCCATCGCGGCGGCGGCGATCATGCCGCCCTTGATGATCAGCGACGGCTTGACGCCGAAGAACGCCGGCTTCCACAGCACCAGGTCGGCCATCTTGCCGGCTTCGACCGAGCCCACGACGTGCCCGATGCCGTGCGCGATCGCGGGATTGATGGTGTACTTGGCGATGTAGCGCTTGACGCGGAAATTGTCGTTGCGCGAATTTTCCTGCACGGCGTGCGCCGACGTCCCCGCGACGGGCGCGAGCCATGCCCGCTGCACCTTCATCTTGTGCGCGGTCTGCCAGGTGCGGATGATCACTTCGCCCACGCGTCCCATCGCCTGCGAGTCCGACGAGATCATCGAAAACGCGCCCAGGTCGTGCAGGATGTCCTCGGCCGCGATCGTCTCGCGCCGAATGCGCGATTCGGCGAACGCGATGTCCTCGGCGATCGCCGGATCGAGGTGGTGGCAGACCATGAGCATGTCGAGATGCTCGTCGATGGTGTTGACCGTGTAGGGCCGCGTCGGGTTGGTCGACGAGGGCAGCACGTTCGGCTCGCCGCATGCCTTGATGATGTCCGGCGCGTGGCCGCCGCCCGCGCCCTCGGTGTGGTAGGTGTGGATGGTGCGGCCGCCGATCGCGCGCAAGGTCGTCTCGACGAAGCCCGGATTCGTTGAGCGTGTCGGTGTGGATCGACACCTGCACGTCCATCGCGTCGGCGACCTTGAGCGCGGCGTCGATCGCCGCCGGCGTCGTGCCCCAGTCCTCGTGCAGCTTGAGGCCGATCGCGCCGGCCTCGACCTGCTCGACCAGCGGCGGCGTGAGGCTCGCGTTGCCTTTGCCGAGGAAGCCGAGGTTCATCGGAAACGCGTCGGCGGCCTCGAGCATGCGGTGCATGTGCCAGGGGCCCGGCGTGCACGTCGTCGCGAAGGTGCCCGTCGCGGGTCCCGTGCCGCCGCCGATCATGGTGGTGACGCCCGACATCAGCGCCTCGTCGATCTGCTGCGGGCAGATGAAGTGGATGTGCGTGTCGATGCCGCCGGCGGTGACGATCATGCCCTCGCCGGCGATGATCTCGGTTCCCGCGCCGATGACGATGTCGACACCGGGCTGGATGTCCGGATTGCCGGCCTTGCCGAGCGCGGCGATCCTGCCGTCCTTGATCGCGATGTCGCACTTGACGATGCCCCACCAGTCGATCACGAGCGCATTGGTGATGACCGTGTCGGCGCAGTCTTTCGACATGCGCTGGCTCTGGCCCATGCCGTCGCGAATGACCTTGCCGCCGCCGAACTTGACTTCCTCGCCGTAGATCGTGAAATCCTTCTCGACCTCGACGATCAAGCTCGGTGTCGGCAAGACGGACGCGGTCGCCGGTCGTCGGCCCGAACATCTCGGCGTAGGCGCGGCGATCGATCTTCATCGCGATCCTCGATCGCAGCTTGCGGATCGTTGGGCGCCTTCGAGCGGTCCCATCACCGCGCCGGTGAATCCGTAGACGATGCGCTCGCCGGACAGCGCGACGAGCTCGACCGCTGCGCTCCTGCCCCGGCTCGAATCGCACCGCGGTTCCGGCGGCGATGTTGAGACGAAAGCCGCGCGCCGCCGCACGATCGAACGCCAGCGCCGCGTTGGTCTCCGCGAAGTGATAGTGCGAGCCGACCTGGATCGGGCGATCGCCCGTGTTGGCGACCGTGAGCGAGATCGTGGGTCGACCGGCATTGAGCTCGATCGCTCCGTCCTGCACGAAGAGTTCCCCGGGAATCATGGGATCGGGTGGTGCACGGTGACGAGCTTCGTGCCATCGGGAAAGGTCGCTTCGACCTGGATCTCGGGAATCATTTCCGCGACGCCGTCCATGACCTGCGCGCGGCTGAGGAGCGTCGCGCCGTAGCTCATCATCTCGGCCACCGATCGCCCGTCGCGCGCGCCTTCCAGGATCGCCGCACTGATGTAGGCGATGGCCTCCGGATAGTTGAGTCGAACGCCGCGCGCAAGACGCCGCTCCGCCAACAGCGCGGCAGTGAAAAGCAGGAGCTTGTCCTTCTCTCTCGGTGTGAGTTCCATCGCGTCGAAGTCTTCGTCAGGTGGTCCAGATACGCGGCGTCACCGCTTCGCGCAACGAGCAGCGCGGGCCGAAGCCGTCGCCACAGCTCGACGAAATAATGCCTGGCCGCGGCGGCGGATGCTCCGCGATAGCGGCCGATGAGCACTCCGGGCAATCGCGTCACGGTGCCCGTCGCCGGCCATCGCGCTCACCTGCCGGCACGATTCGAGCATCGCGTCGGTGATCGCGGGCGCAGCCGCAAGGAATGTGCCAAATACCGGATCACCCGTGCAAGCCGACCGGCGACGCGCAGCATCGGCGCTCCGCCATGCAGCACCGCCCGCTCGGCGAAAACAGCTCGGCCGTCGCGCGCAAGCGTGAGGCGCTGACGCAAGGTGCCGCGATCGAAGCGCTCTCCCGCCGCCGTGCGCCCGAGGCAAATCACATCCCAGCCCAATGAAGCACGCGTCGTCCGCCAAGCTCGACCGCGATCTCCAGATCGACTTTCGCGCCGTCGAAAACGATGGTCTCCTGAGGCAGCCATTCGAGGGTCGCGCCGCCCGCTGCGCCCAGGTGAATTCGCTGTTGGGCGAACGTTCCGGCCGAGCGGTAACACTTGGCGGCGCCCGGAGTCGTCAGCTGCACATGCGTGCGTGCGCCCGGCATCGACGTTGAGCGCCAGCCTGTCGCCGCCCACGATGCCGCCCGGCGGATGGATGACGATGCTCTGGCAGACTGCGTCGCCCTCGGGGTAAAGCGGTTTCTGCACGACCAGCGGGCCGTGGTGAGCGCGGGATGCTGAGCACCGTGCGCTCACCGACGCGCCGATAGCCAAGAGCGAGCGCTGCGCGCCAGCCATCTGCCTGCGCGCCGGGGTCGAGCGACGGATCCGCCAAGCGTCTCATCGGACGAGTGTAGCGCAGCGCGACGCCGGGATCGGCCGCACCGCAAGGGACCGAGCCATGCCCACAAACGGTGCGCACGGATCGTGCACGCGCGAACGGGCTAGCTCAGGCGCACGTATTGATAGTCGACGGGCAGGCTGTTGATACCGCGCTCGGGCGGGGCGATCCAGCCCGCCATCCGCGCGGGGTTCACCACGCGCTGCATCAGGCTGGTCACGAACGCGCGATCGCCCGCGGAAGGCAGCCATTCGTCCCGGCGGCTCTCGAACGCCTGCGCGGCGATCATGTTGCCCGCCAGGTCGCTCGCCACGCCGGACCAGACTCCGATGGCGCGATTGAAGCGCGACGATGGAAGCGACAGCCGGAACGCTATGCCGCTGCGCTCGAGCTGACGGTTCCAGCGCTTCAGTCCCAGCTCGCAGTCGCGAATGTAGGAGACGCGCAAGACCTCGTTCATTGCATTGCGCATCGGCACGTCTTCGTTCTTGACCGCCATCCCCGGCCGGCGTCGCCAGTGCGAACAGCGAGTCGACGCAGCGGTGCTCGTCATACTGCGACTCGTCGGGACGACCCTTCAGACCCGTCGCGAAGCTCGACGCGGCGTTGGACGAGATTTCGGAGCCGAACAGATCGAGGGACGACGAGAACCAGAAGTTGAGATAGCGCTGGAAGGTCGGCAAGTCGACCGCGCCGGCGTTGCGCACGGCCGATGCGTCGTCTGTCCCGAGCTCGGCCATGACCTCGAGCGTGCGCTTGATGACCCGTGACAGTCCGGTCTCGCCGACGAACATGTGGTGCGCTTCCTCGGTCAGCATGAACTGAGTGGTTCGCGCGAGCGGATCGAACGCCGACTCGGCGAGGCTCTTCAATTGATACTTGCCGTCGCGGTCCGTGAAATAGGTAAACATGAAAAACGACAGCCAATCGGTGATGGGCTCGTTGAACGTGCCGAGTATGCGCGGCTTGTCGGCATCACCCGAGTGACGCTCGAGCAGTGCCTCGGCTTCCTCGCGGCCGTCACGTCCGAAATACGCATGGAGCAAGTACACCATAGCCCACAGATGGCGGCCTTCCTCGACGTTGATCTGAAAGAGGTTGCGCAAGTCGTATAACGACGGACACGTGTGGCCCAGCAGGCGCTGCTGCTCCACCGATGCCGGCTCGGTGTCGCCCTGCGTCACGATCAGGCGGCGCAGCTGCGAACGGTATTCGCCGGGCACCTGCTGCCATACCGGAAGACCGTAGTCATCACCGAAGCCGATGGTGCGTTCGGCCTTGGCGTCGGCCAGGAAAATCCCCCAGCGATAATCGGGCATCCGAACCTCGCCGTACGACGCCCAGCCCGCGGCATCGACGCCGACGGCGGTGCGCAAGTACACGTCGGCCGCCGCGAAGTCGGAGGGGCCCATCGTCTCCCACCACTGCACGAAGCGCGGCTGCCAATGCTCGAGCGCGCGCTGCAACGCGCGGTCGCCGGCGAGCTCGACGTTGTTCGGAATCTTCTGGCTGTAATCGATGGTCATGGCGATGCCCGCCCCGAAGCGCCTTTAGACGCGCTCCCAATCGAATTTGGCGCGCGAGCCGCTGCCGAACACCTTGAGCGCTCCGGATTCACCGACGGCGTTCGGGCGCTGGAAGACCCAGTTCTGCCACGCGGCAAGCCTTCCGAAAATGCGCGTCTCCATGCTTTCGGTGCCGGCAAAGCGGAGGCTCGCTTCCATGGCGGTAAGCGCATCCGGCGAGAGGCTCGCGCGCTCCTCGAGGGCGAGGCGGATCTCATCGTCCCAATCGATGTCATCCGGCGTCGCGGTTACCAATCCTGCATTCAGCGCGTCGCTCGCGGACAGCATTCGACCGACCGGTATCGGGAGCGCCGAGTCGATGCCGAACCGATTGGCGAGGCGAGTCCGTCCGTGCGCCATGGGATACGCGCCGCCATTCATCGACGACAGCGCCACCACCGGTGCTGCGGGCGAGGAGTCTTCGACGTCCGGGAGCGCGAGCATGTAGCTGCGATCGGCGGCGAGCGCCAGCTCGAAGAGGGTGCCGGCGAAGCACGAGCCGCGATCGATCAGCGCAAAGATGCTTCGCGACGAGACATCGAGCCGTGACAAGGTTCGCCGCCATAAGCCAATGGTTTCGCGGACGAGCCAATGCACGCGATGTGCATCGAGGATTGCGTCGATCGCCAGCACGACTGCAGGATTCCCCTCCGTGCGCAAGACCCACGTACCGAGCTCGCCTTCGTTGGTTCGAAGCAGCAGCATCGCATCGTCGAGCTCGCGAGCCGCCGCAAGCGGCCACCACTGGTCGCCTGCGCTGACGATGTCGTCGATCGCGTCCGGACCCGCCGCCGGCGGGGCGCGCAGAGTGAGAGTCGCGTTGCGGGCCGAGCGATCGAATACGACCTCGAGATTCGCATAGTGGAGACCGCTGGCGTCGACGCGGCGATGCAAGGGATTGAGCCTGATCCCCTTGTCGCCGGTCCGATCGCCGCCATCGCCAATCGCCTCCTGCGCTCGTTGCGCCAGCATGTCTGCGAACGCCTTGGGCTTGGCGACCGCGTCGACCAGGCCCCATTCGAGGGCGCGCTCGGCTCGAACACCCTCGATGGTCGTGCAGAAGACGTCGGCGAGATCGCGGCGCACACGGCGCTTGTCGATGAGCCTGGTGAGTCCGCCGGTGCCCGGAAGGACGCCCAGCAAAGGCACTTCGGGCAGGCTGACGGTCGAAGAATGATCGTCGACCATCAGGATATCGTCACAGGCCAGCGCCAGCTCGTAGCCGCCTCCCGCGGTCGTTCCGTTCAGTGCCGCGATCGACTTCAAACCGGAGTACCGGCTCGCATCCTCGATGCTGTTCCGCGTCTCGTTGGTGAACTTGCAGAAGTTGACCTTCCACGCATGTGAGGACTGGCCAAGCATGTAGATATTCGCGCCGGAGCAGAACATGCGCTCCTTGCCGCTCGTGATGATCAGACAGCGCACGCCCGGATGCTCGAAGCGCACGCGCGCGAGCGCGTCGGCGAGCTCGATGTCGACGCCGAGATCGTAGGAATTGAGCTTGAGCTTGTAGCCGGGCTTCAGTCCACGGTCCTCGTCGACGTCGAGCGTCAAGGTCGCAATCGGTCCTTCGACGTTGAGCCGCCAGTGGGCGTAATGGTCCGGATGCGTGTCGAAAGTCACCATTTGTCGTCTCGCTTGGCTCTCCGAGGAAATCGCCGCGTCCTCGCCGAGCCATCCAGTCCTGGTGGGCGAATCGCCCGCATCGCCGCGGCGGAAAGCCCGGTAAAGCCCGCGGCCATCATGGTACCGGCGAATGTCGTATAGTGCACGGCGCCGCCTCTCACCAAGCGTCCCTTGACGATCAAGCTCCACATTCTCGTCGGCACGATGACCGGCACCGCAGAGCTCGTTGCTCAGGAGCTCGAGCTCGCCTTTGGCGACGAGGATGTCGAGATCGAGATCTCGTTGATGGACAAGCTTGACCACCGCGTGTTCGATCAGCCGCGCGTGTTTCTGATCTGCACGTCGACCTACGGGCACGGCGACGTTCCGGACAATGCCAAGGCGCTGTACGCGGACCTGCGGGATAGGCGGCCGGACCTGGCCCATGTGCGCTACGGCGTCTTCGCCCTGGGAGACAGCTCGCACGTCGGAACATTCTGCTTCGGCGGAAAGCATTTCGACGAGATCCTGACCGCGCTGGGAGCAAGGCGGTACGGCTCCGTCTTCCAGCACAACGCGTTCGGAGGCACGCTGCCCGAGGACGTCGCGCTGGAGTGGTTCCCGGAGTGGATAAGCGAGGTCCGCAGGTCGCTCGACGAGGAAAGCGCGCTCGCCCGCGGCGCCACGCTGCAGGCCTCGAAGCCATGATGCCGATGGCGCGAATGACCGCACTCATCCGCGGCCTGGAGCCCGCCATCGAGGGCGCAGGCCCGAAGGATCGCCATGAGCGTTGAACATCCGTCGCTGACGAGCGCCGATCACGCCGCCTCGCCGCCGAAGATCCACATCCCGCGCGAATACAACGCCGCCGTCGATCTGGTCGAGCGCAACCTCGTCGCGGGACGCGCCGAGCAGGTGGCTTTCATCGACGATGCGGGCAGTTACACTTATCGCGAGCTGTCGGAGCGCGTCAACCGCTGCGCCAATGCATGGCGCAGGCTCGGCATGCGCATGGAGGATCGTGTCGTTCTCCTGCTGCACGACGGCATCGATTTCCCCGTGGCGTTCCTTGGAGCGATACGGGCCGGCCTCGTGCCGATCCCGTGCAACACGCTTCTCACTGCCTCGGACTACGAATACGTCCTGGCGGACAGCCGCGCGCGCGCGATCGTCGTTTCCGTACCACTGCTGGCGACGGTCGAGCCGCTGAAGCCAAGCCTCCCGCGACTCGAGCATTTGATCGTATCGGGTAGCCCGAATATTTCTCCCGGAGCGCAATCGGATTTCAATACCTGGATCGATCGTGAATCGGCGGACGCGCCCGCCGCGCCAACCAACGCCGACGACGTCTGCTTCTGGCTCTACTCGTCGGGCTCGACCGGACGCCCCAAAGGCGCCGTGCACCTCCATTCGGACCTGATCCACACCGCCGAGCTCTACGCCAAGCCGATCCTGGGTATCGGTCCAGGCGACACTATCTTCTCTGCGGCGAAGCTCTTTTTCGCGTACGGCCTCGGCAACGCGCTCACTTTTCCGCTCGCCGCGGGAGCGACCTCGCTGCTGATGGCGGAACGGCCGACGCCCGCGGCGGTATTCAAGCGTCTCACCGGGCACGCGCCGACGATATTCTGCGGCGTTCCGACGCTCTACGCCGCCATGCTCGCCAGCGCGGAATTCCCGGAGCGCGGCTCGCTTGCGCTGACTCGCTGCGTGTCAGCGGGTGAAGCGTTGCCGGCGGACCTCGGCAAGCGATGGCTCGAGCGCACCGGTGTAGACATTCTGGACGGGCTCGGCTCGACCGAGATGCTGCACATCTTTCTATCGAATCGCCAGGGCGAAGTCCGCTACGGCACGACCGGCAAGGCGGTGCCGGGCTACGCCCTTCGCATCGTCGACGAGGCGGGCAACGATGCCGCGCCGGGCGAGATCGGTGAGCTGCAAGTGAGCGGACCCACGAGCTCGCCCTATTACTGGAACAACCGCGCGAGAAGCCTCGCGACGTTCCTCGGCCCGTGGACTCGCAGCGGAGACAAATACACCGTCGATGCGGATGGCTATTACACCTACTGCGGCCGCTCTGACGACATGCTCAAGGTGGGGGGCGTATACGTATCGCCATTCGAGGTGGAAGCGGCCCTCGCAACCCACCACGCGGTGCTCGAAGCCGCGGTCGTCGGCCTTCCCGACGAGAACGAGTTGATCAAGCCCAAAGCCTTCGTCGTGCTCAAACCTGGACACGCGAGCACACCGGCGCTCCCGGTCGAGCTTCAGGACCACGTGAAGTCCCGGCTGGCCCCGTTCAAATATCCCCGCTGGATCGAATTCGTCCCTGAGCTTCCGAAGACGGCGACCGGCAAGATCCAGCGATTCAAGCTGCGCGAGCGCGCATAAACGATTCGCGAGCGCGCTCAGCGATCCACGAGCGGGGCTCGCCGTGGGCGTCGCGGCGAGTTCCACCCGTGTAATGACGGAACGCTCCGCCGCTGCTAACATCTGCCGCCTATAAGACGCTGTCCAACGGAGGAGCATTTAATGACCAACCGCTTGACCCACGGGGTGACCGCCCCCATGCGGCGCCGGTTCGTGCAACAGCTTGGCGCGCTTGCGTCGGTGTCGGCGGCCGGCGTGCTCGCGCCGACGCTCGCGAGGGCGCAGACCGCGAAATTGCGCATCGGGCTGATGCTCCCCTACACGGGTACCTTCGCCGCGCTCGGCACGGCCATCACGCAGGGATTCAACATCGCGATCGACGAGGGCGGCGGCAAGCTCGGCGGACGCGAGGTCGAGTTCTTCACGGTCGACGATGAATCCGAACCCGCCAAGGCGACAGACAACGCGAATCGCTTGGTTCAGCGCGACAAGGTCGACGTGCTGGTTGGAACCGTTCACTCCGGCGTCGTCATGGCCATGGTGAAAATCGCGCGGGACACGGGAACCCTGCTGCTTATTCCCAACGCAGGCGCAAACGCGGCGACCGGCAGCCAGTGCGCGCCGAATATTTTCCGCACCTCTTTTTCCAATTGGCAGCCGGCGCATCCGATGGGCAAGGTGATGTACGATCGCGGCCACCGCAAGGTCGTAACCCTGACCTGGAAGTACGGCGCGGGCGAGGAGTCCATCGAGAGCTTCAAGGAGGCGTTTACCAAGCTCGGCGGCTCGATCGTCAAGGAAATGTATCTCCCCTTCCCCAATGTAGAGTTCCAGCCCTTCATCACCGAGATTGCGTCGCTCAAGCCCGATGCCGTGTTCGTGTTTTTCGCCGGCGGCGGCGCGGTCAAATTCACCAAGGACTACGCCGCGGCGGGCCTCAAGGACAAGATACCGCTCTACGGCAGCGGCTTTCTGACCGATGGCACGCTCGAGGCCCAGGGCGCTTCCGCGCAGGGACTGCTGACGACCCTGCACTATGGCGATGGGATCGACAATCCGAGGAACAAGCAGTTTCGCTACGCGTACGGAAAAAAGTACGGTGTACAGGCAGACGTCTACGCCGTCCAGGGCTATGACGCTGCCCTGCTGCTCGGCGGCGGACTCACTGCCGTCAAGGGAAGCTTTGGCGACAAGGCCGCCCTGTACAGCGCGCTGGAGAAGGTCAAGGTCGACAGCCCTCGCGGACCTTGGACGATGTCCCGGGCACACAATCCGATCCAGGACATTTATTTGCGCCGCGTCGAAGGAAACGCCAATCAGGTCATCGGAGTCGCGTGGAAAGCACTCGAAGATCCGGCTCGCGGCTGCAAGATGCAAGCGTGACCCAAGACGGGAGTTGTTCTATTGTCAGGGCGGGGCGTGTGCCCCGCTTCTTTTTTGCACAGCGCCGGCGCTCCCTCTCGACCCGATTCCGCCATGGAATGGCTGATTCAAGTTCTCAATAGCGTCCAGTACGGCCTTCTGCTCTTTCTGGTCGCGAGCGGACTGACGCTGATCTTCGGGATCATGGGCGTGATCAATCTCGCGCACGGAAGCTTCTACATGATCGGCGCGTATCTCGCTTTTTCCCTTACGCAGCTGACCGGCAGCCTCTGGACCGCGTTGCCGCTGGGTATCGTACTGGCCGCGCTGCTGGGGCTCGCGCTCGAGTGGCTGCTCATCGCGCGCCTCTACCGCCGGGATCACCTTCACCAGGTGCTGCTCACGTTCGGGCTCATTCTCGTGTTCGAGGAGCTGCGCAGCATTATCGTGGGCGATGACGTTCACAGTGTCGCCATTCCAGCGCTGCTCGACGCATCGCTGCGGCTCACCGACACGCTGTCCTATCCCGTGTACCGCGTGTTCATCTCCATGGTGTGCATCGCACTCGCGGCATTGATGTATTGGACGATCCAGAGAACGCGTCTCGGCATGACCATCCGCGCCGGAGCGTCAAATCCTGAAATGGCGCAGTCGCTCGGGATCAACATCCGCTGGGTCCACGCGCTCGTCTTTGCCGCGGGCGTCGCGCTGGCGGCGCTCGCGGGAATGATCGCGGCGCCCGTTTCCTCGGTTTTCCCGGGCATGGGCAACCAGGTGCTGATTGTCTGCTTCGTCGTGGTGGTCATCGGCGGAATCGGGTCGCTCAAGGGTGCCCTGGTCGCATCGCTCCTGATCGGATTTGCCGACACCTTCGGCAAGGTGCTCGTCCCTGATTTTGCGGGCGTCGCCGTCTACCTGCTGATGGCGGTCGTGCTGCTCTTTCGCCCGGCGGGCCTCTTCGGGCGCGGCTGACGATGCGACCGCGCGTCGTGGTTATCGCCGTGCTGATCGGCGTCGCGGTGCTGGCGCTCGTGCCGGCGCTTGCCGAGAAATTCTATGTGCAGCTCGTGACCAAGATCATGATCCTGTCGATCTTTGCGTTGTCGCTGGATCTGCTGGTGGGCTACACCGGGTTGGTGAGCCTCGGCCATGCTGCCTATTTCGGCGTCGCCGCGTACACGCTGGCGCTGATCGCACCACACGGTGACCCGGCGAATTTCTGGATCACGCTGCCGCTTTCGCTCGGCGCCAGCGCGCTCGCCGCGTTGGTCATCGGCGCGCTCGTGGTCCGAACCGCCGGCGTCTATTTCATCATGGTCACGCTGGCCTTCGCGCAGATGGTCTATTACTTCTTTCACGACACTCGCGTCGCGGGTGGATCGGATGGCATGTACATCGACGCGCGGCCGGCCATCGGCATCGCTGCGCTCAACCTCGCCGACGATTCGCAGTTCTTCTATGTCGTGCTGGCATTGCTCGTCGGGGTCTTCGTGCTGCTGGCGGTGATCCTGCGCTCGCCATTCGGCCGCGCCCTGCAGGGTATCAAGGCGAACGAGCAACGCATGCGCGCGCTCGGTTACGCGACGCAGCGCTACAAGCTCGCGGCGTTCGTCCTCGCCGGCACGCTGGCAGGGCTCGCGGGATATCTCGCCGCGGCCAAGGAGGGCTACGTCAATCCGGAGCTGATCGCCTGGCATCAGTCGGGTGTGGTGCTCATGATGTTGATCCTCGGCGGCATGGGAACGCTCTTCGGAGCCGTGATCGGGACGTTCTCGTACGTCCTGTTGCAGGAGTGGTTCTCGACCCTGACCAAGCACTGGCCACTGCTCATGGGCGGCTTCATCATCGTCACGGTTCTTCTCTTTCCCGAAGGGCTCGCCGGATTGCCGCGGGCATGGGCGACTCGGTGGCATTCCAGAACGTCTTCTGCGGATCGGACGGAGAATGGCGATAGCTGAGCCCATCCTTTCGACATTCGAGCTGACGCGACGCTTTGGCGGGCTGACCGCCGTCGATCGAGTGTCGCTGGCACTCTCCCGCAACGGCATCCACGCCGTCATCGGTCCCAACGGGGCCGGCAAATCGACGCTGGTCAACGTGCTGTCGGGTGAGCTCGCGGCGACGTCCGGCACCGTGAACCTGCGCGGCGAGGACATCACTTCCTGGAGCGCAGATCGCGTTGCCCGCCTTGGCGTGGCCCGAACGTTTCAGCATTCGAATCTGTTTCCCGCCTTCAGCGCGTTCGAAAATTGCCGCCTTGCCGCGCAGTCGCGTGGCAGCCGTATGACGCGTTGCGCGAAACCCGCAGACGCGTACGGCGAATGGAATGACGTCGCCGATCGTGCGCTCGCGACGGTCGGACTCTCCGGGCGTCACCGCCTTCCCGCCGGCGCGCTCGCGCATGGCGAGCAGCGGGCGCTCGAGATCGCCATGTCACTCGCAATGTCGCCTTCGGTTCTTCTCCTCGACGAGCCGCTTGCAGGCATGGGCGCCGACGAATCGGCGAGGATCGTCGCGCTTCTCAAGCAATTGTCGGCGGATCACGCGATCCTTCTGGTAGAGCACGACATGGATGCTGTCTTCGCGCTCGCCGACTGCCTCACGGTGATGGTCAATGGCGCTGTGCTTGCTACGGGAGAGCCGGCGGCTATTCGCGCCAACGCCGACGTGCAGCGCGCATATCTCGGCGCGGATCCGACGCTCGCGGCTGCCTGACATGCTGGACACGCGCGGTCTCCACGCCTACTACGGCAGCAGTCACATCCTGCACGGCGTCGATTTCTCCGTCGCCAAAGGCGAGGTCGTCGCGCTGATGGGCCGGAACGGCATGGGCAAGACAACCCTCATCCGCTCCATGCTCGGACTCGTGCCTCCGCGCTCGGGGAGCGTGCATATGGAAGGTACGCCGATCACCGGATGGCCGCCGTTTCGCATTGCGCGGCTCGGCGTCGCGTACATCCCCGAGGGCCGCGGTGTCTTTCCGAACCTCTCGGTGCGCGAGAACCTCGTCCTGGCAGCGCGCGAGCGTCAGGACGCGCGCGAAAGCTGGACACTTCCTCGCGTCCTCCAGGCGTTCCCGCGACTGGCGGAGCGGATCTCGCACCTCGGAGCACAGCTCTCCGGAGGCGAGCAGCAGATGCTGACCATCGGCCGCGCGCTGATGACGCAGCCGCGACTGTTGATCCTGGACGAGGCGACGGAAGGTCTCGCACCGCTGGTCGCGCGCCAGATCTGGCACACGATACGTCTGCTCCGCGACGAAGGCATGGCCATCGTGATCGTCGACAAGAACTTCGCCGTGCTTTCCGAGCTCGCGCATCGCTGCGCTATCCTGGTGAAGGGACGCAAGGTGTTCGACGCGCCGCCCGCAGAGCTCGCCGCCGCAGCCGGGCTTGCGCGCGCAATTGCTGGGCGTCTAGCGCACCGCCCGAAGTGTCCGCCATCCAAACGTCGACATCGCGGGGCAGCAGCTGGAGTGCGTGCGCATCGGCGCCGAACTTCCGGGCCCGACCCTCGTCTTTCTGCATGAAGGCCTGGGCTCGGTGGCGCTGTGGAGGGACTTTCCGCAGCGCGTTGCCGAGGCGACGGCACTCCCGGCTCTCGTCTACTCGCGCGCCGGCTATGGACGCTCCGACAGCCCTCGAAGCGCCGCGCACGCCGCGTTACATGCATGACGAAGCGCTTGCGACGCTGCCCGCCCTGCTCGACGCGCTCGGCATCGATCGTCCGATTCTCATCGGCCACAGCGATGGCGCGTCGATCGCGCTCATTCACGCCGGCTCGGGCGTTCGCCCGGTGCGCGCGCTGATCGCGTTGGCGCCTCACGTCTTCGTCGAAGACCTGTCGATCGCCGGTATCGAGCAGGCGAGGCTCGCCTACGACCGCGGCGACCTGCGCGCGAAGCTCGGCCGCTATCACGCCGACGTCGATTCCGCCTTCCGCGGGTGGAACGACATCTGGCTCTCACCGGCGTTCCGCGACTGGAACATCGAAGGCGTTCTGCCGGGCATCGCTTGTCCGCTGCTGCTGATCCAGGGTCGCGACGACGAGTACGGAACGCTCGCGCAGCTCGACGCGATCGAGCGTGGCGTTTCCGGTCCGGTCGAACGAGTGGAGCTCGACGACTGCGGGCACTCGCCGCATCGCGACCAGCCCGAGGCCACGCTGACCGCGATCACGGATTTCATCTCGACGCTTCGGGTCGCTGAAGCGGAGACCGTCTCGATCGTTCGCCGCAAAGCCGCGGTTCGCGTTGCGAGCGTCTCGCTCGCGGCGCTAGTCCGGCTTTTTCAGCGCGAGCGCGCGTTCATAGATCTTGTTCTTCGGCAGCGCCGTGGCGGCGACCGCAATCCTCACCGATTGCGCGAGAGGCAATTCCGCCAGCAGCGCCGACAGCAGCACATCGCTGCTCTCGATCGCGGGCGCGGGCGGTCGCGATCCGCGTCGACGATGAGCACGAACTCGCCGCGCTGCCTGTTGGGGTCCGCCGCCAGCCAGTCGGCGGCGTCGCCGAGCGCGCAACGATGGATCGTCTCAAAACGCTTGGTGAGCTCGCGCGCGATCACGATCCAGCGCTCGCGTCCGAACGAGGCTGCAATGAGCGCGTCCAGCGTGGCGGCGATGCGGTGCGGCGCTTCGTAGAACACCAGCGCGCATCCGAAGGCGCGCAGGCGATCGAGCTCCTTCGACCTCGCGCCTGCGCTCGCCGGAAGAAAGCCGCAAAACATCCACTGCGGTGACGCGATTCCCGACGCCGACAACGCGGCGGCGACGGCGCTCGGTCCCGGCACCGGCACGACCGAAAACCCGGCGTCGGCCACGGCGCGGACCAGCACCGCACCCGGATCGCTGATCGCCGGCGTTCCCGCGTCGGTCACCAGCGCGACTCGTTTACCCTCGCGCGAGCCAGGCGATGATCTCGTCCGCGCGCTGCCGCTCATTGTGCTGCGTGCAAGGATGCGAGTCGCGCAGTGATGCCGTAGTGCGACGCCAGTGTCGACGTGACCCTCGTATCCTCCGCGGCGATGATGTCCGACTGCGTCGAGGACGTCGAGCGCGCGAAGCGTGATGTCACGCAGATTACCGATCGGCGTGGCGACCACATATAATGTTCGCGCCAGCACGGGGGAAGGTTCTCCTCTGGTCATTGCGATGTTCCCATTTTCGACGGCGTTTTCGTTCGACTCGAGATGCGTGCGCGCTGCCGCGACGATGGCGTTGCTGCTCGCCATCGTCGCATGCACGACTGCCCCATTGTCCGGTGGCAGGCCCGGCGCGGCAACCGCCGCGCCGTCGGGCTCCGCCGCGCGTCCGGCGCCGCCGCCTGCGGCGTCGCTCGCGCCACCGGAGCCCCGCGCGCGCCGCCGGCGTCACCGGGCACGGTGATCACCCGTCCGTTGCCGCCGATCGCGAGTCCGCCGACGGTCACGAGCGATGCGATCGCGCTGGTACTGCCGCTGGAATCCACCGCGTACGGCCCGGCCGCCGATGCCGTCAGGGCAGGATTCCTGGCCGCCGCCAAGCGCGCCGGCATCAGTCCGCGGATCCGCGTGATCGGTCACGGCGACGACGGCGTCCTGCCCGCCATCGAGTCGGCATCGAATGGCAGGCGTCGCGCTGGTCGTCGGGCCGTTGACCCGCGACGACCTGAAGACCGTGTTGGCCACGGCGCCGTCGCATCCGCGGATGCTTGCGCTCAACCAGCCCGACGACGGCTCGCCGTTGCCCGACAACACCTATGCGTTGACGCTCTCATTCGACAGCGACGCCGTTCAGCTCGCCGATCTCGCGCGCGCGGACGGCGCGCGCAGCGTCGCCATCGTCGCGAGCAGAGGCGCGCTGCAGCGTCGATTCGCAGCGGCGTTCGCCGCGGAGTGGCAGGCGAGCGGCGGGCTTCCACCCGAGCCAGTATGCCTTCGACCCGAATCCGGAGCTGCTGGGACAGCTCCGCCGCGAGCTCTCGGCGCATCCTCCCGACGCGGTGCTGCTGGCGATCGACAGCGACGACACCGCTCTCGCGAAGTCGTTTCTGCCGCAGTCCAGGGTGTATGCCGTGAGTCACATCGCCGATGACCTCGCGCCGACGATGCTGAGGGACCTCGAGGGCGTTCGCTACATCGAGATTCCCTGGATCGCCGAGCCGGAGCGGGTCGCGTCCGCAGGCCCAGCCCGGACGCCGTACGAGAGTCTCACTACAGGAGCGGCTGTACGCGCTCGGCCTGGACGCGCTGGCGCTGTCGCAGATGCTCGCCGAGCCGGTGCCGCCGGATCGCGTCGAGCTGGACGGCGCAACCGGGCACTTGTCGCTGACCCCGGCGGCGCACTTTCGCGCGACAGGGCACCGTGATGGTGATCCGCGAAGGACATGCGATGCCCGACCCGCGCGCCGGTGAGCCCGCGTGAGCGCGGGTGCCGCGGCCGAGTCCCTCGCGGCCGAGTTTCTGGAGGCCCGCGGCCTCGTTGTCGTCGAGCGCAACTATCGCTGCCGCGGCGGCGAGATCGATCTCATCGCACGCGACGGCGCCACGCTCGTGTTCGTCGAAGTGCGCTTGCGCACGCAGCGACGCGTTCGGCGGCGCGCGCGCCAGCATCACCGCGGCCAAGCGCCGCCGTCTCAAGTTCGCCGCCGGCCTGTTCCTGTCGGGTCTGCAACCGGAACCGCCGTGTCGATTCGACGCCATATTGCTCGACGGACTCGACATCTCGAGGATCGAATGGCTGGTCGACATCGATATCGGCTGAGGTTCCCGCTGGCGCGGAACGGCCGGCGTGCCCACCGGCTGGGACACGGGCCCCGGCGAAGCGTTGTTGTTACAATCAACTTTTGGCAGCCGCACGCCGTTCAATGGACATTACTTCGCGTATCAAAGCGCATTTCGCCGAAAGCGCTGAGCTCAAGGCCACGGCGGCGGAAGCACTGGCCCCGCAAATCGTCCGCGCCGCGACGCTGATGACCGATTGCCTGCTCGCCGACGGCAAGCTGCTGGCCTGCGGCAACGGCGGCTCGGCAGCGGACGCGCAGCATTTCTCGGCGGAGATGGTCGGCCGCTTCGAGCGCGAGCGTCCCGAGCTGCCGGCGATCTCTTTGACAACCGACACGTCGCTGCTGACCGCGGTCTCCAACGACTACGATTTCAGTCACGTGTTCGCCAAGCAGGTTCGAGCGCTCGGACGCGCGGGCGACGTCCTGCTCGCCATCTCAACGTCGGGTAATTCGGTCAACGTGGCCAACGCCATCGCCGCGGCGCACGAGCGCGAGATGCGGGTCGTTGCGCTGACCGGCAAAGGAGGCGGCCGCATCGGTGAACTCCTGGCGCCGGCCGATGTCCACCTGTGCGTTCCGCACTCCAGCACTGCGCGAATTCAGGAGGTCCATATCCTTACCATTCATTGCCTGTGCGACGCCATCGATGCGAGCTTGCTCGGAGACGAAGCATGAGATCCGCTACGACGCGCCGCGTCGCGTCCATGTTCGACTTCCGCAGCAGCGCTGCTGCGCGCTTGCAGTCGCGCTCTCCGGCTGCGTTCCGCTGGTAATCGGCGGTATCGCAGGAACCGCGGCCGTGGCGACGGATCGCCGCACGACCGGCGCCCAGCTCGATGACGAGCTGATCGAGGACAAGACCACCGCGGCGCTCCTCGAGCGCTTCAAGGGCAACGACGTTCACGTCAATGTCACCAGCTACAACGGCATCGTGCTCCTGACCGGCGAGGCTCCGACCGAGCAGGTGAAGTCCGAGATCGAAGGTGTCGCGCGCAGGATGCCGAAAGTTCGCTACGTTCAGAACGAGATGCGCGTCGGAGCAGTCGCCGATTTCGGCTCGCGCAGCAACGACACGTTCATCACGTCGAAGGTCAAGGCCCGGTTCGTCGAAGCCAACAAATTCCAGATCAACTATGTCAAGGTCGTCACCGAGCGCGGCATCGTCTATCTCATGGGCATCGTCCGCCCCGAGGAAGGCGACGCCGCGGCGGAGATCGCGCGCACGACCAGCGGCGTGCAGCGCGTCGTCAAGGTGTTCGAGTACATCAATTGACGAGCACTGCGGCGCCCGCCTTCGCCGCCAAGATGACCGCCCGGGAGGATCTCGCGGCGCGCGTCGCGGCGCTCTCAGCGCCCCCTGGTCTTCACCAACGGCGTGTTCGACATTCTGCATCGAGGCCACGTCACCTATCTCGATCGCGCCCGCCGCCTCGGCGCATCGCTGGTGGTCGGCGTCAATACCGACGCGTCGGCTCGCGCGTTGAACAAGGGCGCCGACCGTCCCGCTCAATCCGCTCGAGGAGCGCATGGCAGTCCTGGCGGCGCTCGAGTCGGTGACGCTGGTCGTCGCCTTCGAGGAAGAAACGCCGCTCGATCTCGTGCTGCAATGCCATCCCGACATCATCGTCAAGGGCGGCGACTACGACGCCGCAACGACCGTCGGCGCCGCGGAAGTGATCGCTTGGGGCGGCCGTTTCGAGGCGATCCCGCTGCTTGCGGGCCGCTCGACGAGCGCCTTGCTGACCAAGATCCGCAGCTAGCGTCGCCACCCGAAAGAGGACCGTCGGCTTTGCTATAATCGGCGCGCGTTTCAGGACACCCTCATGTATCAGACGCTCGATGCCGCACAGTTGAAAACGCTTCTCGAGAGCGACGATCGTCCACGCCTGATCGATGTGCGGACCGCGGGCGAGTTCGCGCGCGGGACGATCGCGGGCGCGCAGCATATCGAGTTGGCGACGCTGCCCGCGCATGTCGACTCGCTCGATCCGCGCGCGCCGGTGGTACTGGTGTGCCAGTCAGGCGGACGGTCGTCTCAGGCCTGCGCGCTGCTCGACCAGCGCGGATTCCAGTGCGTGTACAACCTTGGCGGCGGCATCAGCGGCTGGATGCGCGCGGGGCTGCCGACGTCGACCTGAGGCTGGAAGATCGCTGATGGATGCGACGGCTCCTTTCGATCGCGAAGTCGATGCGCGCGGACTGAACTGTCCGCTGCCGGTTCTGCGCACCAAGAAAGCCCTGAACGACATGAGCAGCGGCCAGGTTCTGCGGATCCTGGCGACGGATCCGGCCGCGGTCCGTGATTTTCAGGCGTTCGCGAAGCAGACAGGCAACCATCTATTGCAGCACGGCGAGCAGGACGGAGCGTTTTTCTTTCTGCTCAAGCGCAAGTAGCGACCTCGGCCGACTCACCCATCGGTCGCGCGCGTCAACGCGGTAAACCAGGAAATCACGATGACCGACAGCAGCAACGCACCGACCGACGGCGCGGGCGCAATGCTTGAACTGACGTCCGACAACTTCTCGCAGGCGATCGACGATCATCCGTTGGCGATCGTGGACTTCTGGGCGCCGTGGTGCGCGCCCTGCCGCGCGTTCGCGCCCGTTTTCGCAGCTGCCGCGGCCAAGCATCCCGACGCGCTGTTCGCCAAGGTGAACACGGAGGATCAGCAGCGAATCGCCGCTCAGTTCGGCATCCGCTCGATCCCGACCCTGATGATCTTTCGCGACAACATCATCGTGTTCTCGGAAGCCGGAGCGCTCAACGCGGGTGCGCTGGAGCAGGTGCTGACGGCCGCGAAAGCGCTCGACATGGATGCCGTGCGCCGAAGCATCGAGGCGCAGGAATCCGGCGAGTCCGGTGCCGCGAACCCGGCAGCCTGAGCGCTTCTATCGCCGGTAGCGGTTCAGGAAGTCGGCGACGATGCCGCGCTGGCTCTTCTCGATCGCGGAGTCGAGCGAGCGATCGTTCGGATCGTACTGCTCGGCCTTGCGGAAGGCGTTGATGGCTTCCTGATGAAATCCCTGCGCCTGCAGCGAGTAGCCGAGGCAGCGCCACGGCTCGGCGTTCCAGAATTCCAGGTCGGACCAGGCGCGGCAAAGCTCGGTCGCGCGCCGCCAATTGCCGGCTTGCAGCATGCGCGGTCCCTCTCCGCGCAAAAGCGATAGTCGCGCCTGACGCTCGGCGAACAGCGCGGTCGTGTCGACGTCGTTGACCGAACCGGTCGTCGATACCGAAGGACCCTGCAGCGACGCGCCGATGCCTTTCGCGATGGCGCTGATCTTGCCGACGTCGCCCTGGAACCCCCGCGGCAGCAGCGACGGCGGCGAAGGCACCCAGGCGACCACGGCGTTCTTGGCGGTCGTGATCGACTCGGCCATCGGCTCATGCCATGCGACGCCGTAGAGCCACAACATCGCCGCCAGGCCCACGACGCCGGTGATGGTGTTGAGCACTCCGGGCGGGCTGTGGGTGACCAGGCAGTCCTCCGCGAAATCCCAATCGGTCTCGCCGTGCTGCGCGATTTTCTCGTACGCGACCGCGACCAGTATCGGCGTCAGCAGCGGGAAGCCGCATGCGATGCCCTCCCACCAGACCCGGAACGAGCGTCTGAGCGCGCGGCGAAGCTGCGTGTGAATGTCGCGCTTGGCGTACGCGTCGCTGATGGAAAACTGGAGATAGATGCCGAAGAGCCACTTGCCCGGAGTGAGCTGCAGCGCCGCGATCAGTAGCGCCTCGATCGGCATCCAGCTCAAGCGTGATCAGGATGGGAGCGAACAAGGGGTGCCCGATCCAGAAGGCGGTGTCGTCGCTTACCAGCCCGGCGCCGTGAAGCGCCGAGAGCAGAAGCGCGAGCACGAGGCCCCAGATCGAGTAGTCGAACAGTCGCGCGGCGAGACGATTCCACGGGCGGGGCTCGCTCGTCCTGCCGGCCTTGGCGCGCTCCAGCTCCGCCATGCGCAACTGGAAAATCCAGCTCGCGTCCTCGGGCGGATTTTCCGCGCCCAGGAAGACGCTCTTCTCCCGCCGCCAGTTCAGGATCGCCAGGTCCGTTTGCGGGATCAGCGACGGCACCGGCGCGATCTTGCGCTGCCTGAACCACGCCAGGCCGTGCACGACGCCATAGACCAGCGCGAGTGCGAGCAGGGTCAACGTGAGCCAGACCAGAACCTGCTTCGCCACCAGCACCGCGTCGACAGGCGTCACGAAGACGATCGCTGCGGCGATGAACGCTCCGAAGAAGACGCACAACGCGAGCTGTCCGACGGTCGAGCGGCCGATCGACGCGACGCGCTCGGTCAAGCCCGGGTGGTGAGAGTTCTTTTCCGGCGATTCCGAAGGAACGGTCAGCGCTTTCTCGTCGGCGATATCGATGACTTCATCGTGCGACGCCGTGCCGCCGGCCGTCCCCGCGACGTTGCTCACGAAATGCGCGATTCGCTGCTCGGTCGTGGCCTCCGTCGTGACGGCGAGCTCCTTGTCGTAATGGAGCCTGTGGTTCGGGTCGCTGAGTATGCGGCTGGCATGATTTATAAAGCGCAACGCTTCTTCGACGTTGCCCTGCCCGTCACGCGTTTTCGCGTAATACTTTCGGATAATGCGACGCAGCGCGGCCCGCACTTCCTCTTCCGAGGCGAGCTGCTTGATGCCGAGCGCTTCGTACAGCGTCGCTTTCATCAGTTATGTGGATTGAAAAGGGACGGATTCTGACATTGGAATATTCCGGGAAATAAGGTTCGCAATGCAAGCCGAGCCCGGTGAACGGCTCGGAACGCGCTGTCATAGTGGCGTAGCGCGGCAGTCGCTGCCGCGCTACGTCAGTATTTTGTGCGGCCTTGCACCCGAAAACGGCCCCGTTCCGGCTGGCCGTGACCATGAAAAAAGCGGCCGCTTGGGCCGCTTTTTCCGAAGACCGCGCCTAAGGCAGACGCTTACTCGCCTTGCTTGGTGCCCTCGCGGTGCGCCAGCTTTTCGCGGATTCGGGCCGATTTGCCCGAGCGGTCGCGCAGGTAGTAGAGCTTCGCTCGCCTCACGTCGCCCTTGCGCTTCACCTCGATGCTGGCAATGAGGGGCGAGTACGTTTGAAACGTACGCTCGACGCCTTCTCCGCTCGAAATCTTGCGCACGACGAACGACGAATTGAGTCCCCGGTTTCGCTTGCCGATGACCACGCCCTCGTACGCCTGGACGCGCTTGCGCTCACCCTCGACCACGTTGACGTTGACGATGACCGTGTCCCCGGGCGAGAAGTCCGGCACCGTCTTGCCCAGCCGGGCGATTTCTTCCTTCTCCAGCGTATCGATGATATTCATTTGCGTATGCTCCATGAAAGTGATGGCCGGTGGCCTTGTGCGCAGCGCAGATCGCCATCTGTTGCGCACGCTTGGTCTTGGTCGTGCCTCAAGTCGTGCCGCTCTCGCTTCGAATGCTACTGCTTGCCGCTTTCCTTCGTCCGGTACCTCTATCAGGTCGCTCAGGTATTCCTTGAGCAGGCCGGTTTCCTCGTCGCTCATGCCGCGCGCCGACAGCAGGTCGGGGCGCCGCAGCCAGGTTCGCCCCAGCCCCTGCTTGCGCCGCCAGCGCGCGATCGCCGCGTGGTCGCCGCCCAGCAAGACCGCCGGTACCGCGCGGCCTTCGTAGGTCTCGGGCCGCGTGTAGTGCGGACAATCGAGCAATCCGTCGACGAACGACTCCTCGACCTTCGATTGCTCATCATTCAACACGCCCGGCAGCTGCCGCACCACGGCGTCGATCAACAACAGCGCCGGAAGCTCGCCGCCGGAAACGACGAAGTCGCCGACTGCAAATTCCAGGTCCACCTCGCGCTCGAGGAGCCGCTCGTCGACGCCTTCGTAGCGTCCCGCGAGCAACACCATCCCGCGCCCTGCGGCGAGCTGCGACGACCCGCCGATGGGTCAGAGGCTCGCCCTGCGCCGACAGATGCACGACCGGCGCGTCGTCGATTCCCGCTGCGCGCAGGCCCTCGCGGGCCGCGCGCAGCGCCTTGTCCAGCGGCTCCGCGGTCATCACCATGCCCGGGCCGCCGCCGTAGGGTCGGTCGTCGATCGTCCGGTAGCTGTCGGTCGCAAAATCCCGGGGATTGCGGCAGCTCAACGTCCAAATGCCCTTTCCAGAGCGCCCGTCCCGTTACGCCGTAGCACGCCGCTGCTTCCACCATCTCCGGGAAAAGCGTAACGATCTCGATCCGCATCGCTCTCGCCCGCGCCAGCGGGCGCCTCTCAAAAATCCGCAGGCCAATCCACCACAATCCGTCCCGCCGCGGTATCGATCGCGTCGATGTACGCGGAGACGACCGGAATCAACCGCTCGGCGCCATCCTCGGCCTCCACCTGCAGCACCGGGTGGGCGCCCGTCTCGAGCACTTTGCCCACGCGTCCGAGCGTTTGCTCTGCGCGATTCACCACACTCAGCCCGACAAGGTCGGACCAGTAAAACTCTCCCGCCGCCGGCGCCGGCAACTCCGAGCGCGGCACCGCCACCCATGCACCCCGCCACTCGAGCGCAGCGTCGCGGTCGTCGACGCCCTCAAGAGACGCGACCAGCGTGTCGCCTTGCTGCCGCGCCGCGAGCACGGTGAACCTGCGCCACGCTCGCTTCGTCACGCGCCGGCGCCAAGCCACCACGCCTTGTAGTTCAGAAGCGCCTCGATCGACTCCGTGTACGGCCGCGCCTTGATCCATCCCTGAATGCCGTAAGGAGCGAGCACGCGCGCCATGACGACCATCGGAGCGTCGGGCCGGCCCGGCTCCGGCGTCGCGCGCCGTGACGCGTGCCTTGGTCGTCGGAATTGCTGCCGCCGCCCTACGAGGCAGTCGTCGCGGGCGCCGGAGCGACCTTCGCCGCCGCGGCCTTCTTCACCAGACCCGCCACGGTGTCCGAGAGCAGCGCGCCACGGTGCTTCCAATGATCGATGCGGTCGAGCGAAAGCCTCAAGCCCTCTTCGCTGTCTCCGGCGATCGGGTTATAGAAACCGACACGCTCGATGAAACGGCCATCGCGACGATTGCGCGAGTCGGCCACGACGACGTTGAAAAAAGGCCGCTTCTTGGCGCCGCCCCGAGCCAGTCTGATGACAACCATGCCAATACCCCCGATAAGCTATTCCGGCCGAACGGAAAAAAGACGTTGATTATACGACGAAAACGTCTCCGATGGCAATCCGGAGCCACGGCTCGCGCCAGGCTTCGGGCTAGCGCAAGCCCGGAAAGGCGCCTTTGAGCCCGCGCAGCATGTTCTTCATGCCGCCCTTGGCCACCATTTTCATCATTTTCTGCGTCTGCTCGAACTGCGTCAGCAGGCGATTGACCTCCTGCACCGACACGCCCGCGCCGGTGGCGATGCGCCGCTTTCGCGATGCCTTGAGCAACTCCGGCTTCGCCCGCTCGAGCGGGCGTCATGGAATCGATGATCCCCACCAGCCTGCGGATGGCGCGCTCGTCGACCTTGCTGCTCTGCGCGGCGCGCGCGAGATCGCCGGGCAGCTTGTCGAGGAGGCCCTCGATGCCGCCCATCTTTTTCATCTGGCCGATCTGCGCCTTGAAATCGTCGAGGTCGAAGCCCTTGCCGGATTTGACCTTCTTCGCCAGGGTACGCGCGACCTGCTCGTCCACCTGCTTGTGCGCGTCCTCGATCAGGGTCAGGACATCGCCCATGCCGAGGATCCGCGACGCCATCCGGTCAGGATGAAAAACCTCGAGCCCGGAAAGCTTCTCGCCCACGCCGACGAATTTGATCGGCGCGCCGGTGATCTGCCGCACCGAAAGCGCGGCGCCGCCGCGCGCGTCGCCATCGAGCTTGGTGAGGACGATGCCGGTGAGCGGCAGCGTCGCGCCGAATGCCCTCGCGGTATTCACCGCGTCCTGTCCCTGCATCGCGTCGACGACGAACAGCGTCTCCACCGGCGACACCTCGGCGTGCAGCGCCGCGATCTCCTTCATCATCGCCTCGTCGATCGCGAGACGCCCCGCGGTATCGACTACCACCACATCGTGATAGTGGCGGCGCGCCCAATCGAGCGCCGCTCGCGCGATCGCGACCGGGGCTTCGCCGGCGGAGGAGGGAAAGAAATCGACGCCGACCTGCGCCGCCAAGCGTCTTGAGCTGCTCGATCGCGGCCGGCCGATAGACGTCGCAGCTGACGAGCAGCACCTTCTTGCGCATGTCGGCGCGCAGAAGGCGCGCGAGCTTGCCCGCGGTCGTGGTCTTGCCGGCGCCTTGCAGTCCCGCCAGCAGAATCACCGCCGGCGGCGCCGCCGCGAGATTGAGCGGCGTCGCGCTGCCGCCCATGAGCATCGCCAACTCTCGCTGCACGACGCCGACCAGCGCCTGTCCCGGCGTGAGCGAGCTGACAACCTCCTGGCCGATCGCCTTTTCGCGCACCGACGCCACGAAATCGCGGACCACGGGCAACGCGACATCGGCCTCGAGCAGCGCCATGCGCACCTCGCGCAAGGCGTCCTGCATATTGGCATCGGTCAACCGCGCTTCGCCGCGCAGTTGCTTCATCACACGGCCGAGCCGTGCGGTCAGATTATCGAGCATGGGGAAGCGTACTCAAGTGCAGCAGCCGGATCGGCGCGCTGGTGTAAACTCATTCAGCCGCGAGGCACTAACACGCATGATTTTACTCTACCTGCCGGTATCGGCCGCGTACCTTGCGGCAGCGTGGCTCGAATGGCAGCGTCTGGTGCAGCCGGCAACGGACGCAGTGCAGCGGCGCGTCGCGATCGCCCCGTGGCTGACGGCTTGCGCGCTGATCGGCCACGCATTCCTGGTGACGCGCGCCATCGTCACGACGTCCGGACTGGACTTGAGCCTCGCCAACGCCTTGTCCGCGGTCGTCGGCCTCACCGCACTGTTCGCGTGGCTCGGATCGATTACGCGCTCGCTGCCCGGCGTTGCGGTCGTGGCACTGCCGATGGCCGCGGCCGCGGTGTGGCTTCCGCTGCTTCTCGCCAATCCTCACCGGTATTCCTTCACCGACGAGCCGTGGGCGGCGCTGCACATCGCCGTCGCGCTGATCGCCTACGGGCTGTTGATCGTCGCGACGATGGAAGCGCTGATCCTGATGAGCCTCGACAAGCGCCTTCATCGCGGCCTTCCCGAGCCCAACGCGGGAGAGCTGCCGCCGCTCCTGACCCTCGAGCGGTTCCTCTTTCGCACCGTCGCTGCCGGATTCGTCCTTCTCACGCTGACGCTCGTGACGGGCATTTTCTTCTCGGAGGAGCTCTTCGGGAAACCGCTGACCTTCAACCACAAGACGGTTTTTTCGGTGCTCGCCTGGTTCGCGTACGGCGCTCTGCTCGTCGGGCGTCATCGCTTCGGCTGGCGCGGCCGCACAGCGCTCAACTGGATCCTGTTCGGCGGCTCGATGCTTCTGCTTGCCTACATCGGCAGCAAATTCGTGCTCGAAGTCATCTTGCGGCGCTGATGCGCCCGACGGAGCCTGTCGCCTTGACAGTGTCGCGGCGCGGCCAAATACTCGGTCCGCCCCTTCTCCGGCGTCGCGCGATTTGAGCGAAATATCGGTTTCCGCGCTTCTGCTCTGGCTGGTCCTGCTGCTCTTCGTCTCGGGCTTCTTCTCGATCGCCGAGACCGCGATGATGGCCGTCAACCGCCATCGCCTGCGTCTGCGCGCGCAACGCGGCGCTCGCGGGGCGAAGCTCGCCCTCGGCCTGCTGGCGCGGACCGACAAGCTCCTCGGCGTGATTCTGCTTGGCAACACCCTGGTCGCCGCGGGCGCCGCCACGCTCACCGCGGTGATCACCAAGCGGCTTTTCGGCGAAGGCGAATTCGCGCTGGCCAGCGGGGACGGTCGCGATCTCCTTCGCGCTGCTGGTGTTTTCGGAAATTACGCCCAAGGTCGTGGGCGCGGCGCACGCCGACAGGCTCGCGCCGCTGGTGAGCTACATTCTCGCCCCCGATGCTCAAGGCGGCGACGCCGGTCGTGTGGTTCGTCAATCTGTTCGTGCAGGGCCTGTTGAAGCTCCTCCGTCTTCAGCCCGGCCACGAGCCCGAGGCCCCGCTCTCGCAGGAAGAAGTGCGCAGCCTGGTGCTCGAGGGCCACTACTTCCGCGGCAAGCATCGCGCGATGCTCGCCAACCTTCTCGATCTCGATTCGGTCAGCGTCGACGACGTCATGACCCCGCGCAATCACATCGAGGCGCTCGATCTTGCCGAAAAGCCGGCGTTGCTCGCGCAGCAGCTCGCGACCAGCTATCACACGCGCGTGCCGGTCTTCGAGCACGCGCTGGATAACATCATCGGCGTGCTGCACCTGAAGCAGGTTCTGGGGCTGCAGCAGTCCGGCGAGATCGATGCCGAAAATCTGCGCGGCATCCTGCGGCCCGCGTATTTCATTCCGGCGGGAACGCCGCTTCTGGCGCAGCTCCAGCAGTTTCAGGCCGACCGTCAGCGCCTGGGGCTGGTCGTCGACGAATACGGCGAGTTGCTCGGATTGGTCTCGCTCGAGGACATCCTCGAGGAGATCGTCGGCGAGTTCACGACCTCGGCGCCGGGCGGCCCGGAGATCTTCCAGCGCGAAGCCGACGGCAGTGTTGTAGTGGACGGAATGGCACCACTGCGTGTGCTCAACCGGAAGTTGGGTACATCTTTTCCGCTTCAGGGCCCGAAAACGCTCAGTGGCCTCATCGTCGAGCATTTGGGCGACATCCCGGACTCGGGCGTGAGCTTCCGCCTGGCCGGACAGACGATCGAAGTATTGCAGGTGCAGGACCATGCGGTGAGGGTCGTCAAGCTCGCGCCGCCCGTGGGCCGCAGTGCGGCGCCGCCTTTACAAACCACGGGCGAGCAGGCATCATCGATAAGCTAACTTTTATGCGTCTGGAATAAGCGCTCGGCATCCTTCGAGATCGGGTGCGAATCGAACTGACCACGATGGCGACCAAGGCGGCAACTCAGAACCTCAGCGGTCTGGCACGGGCGATGGTGCAGCAGGGCCTATTGTCGGAATATGACGCGGAGACGCTGTCGGGACAGGCGCAGACCGCGAACATCGGCTTCGTCGAGCAGATGGTCCTGTCCAAGCGCATGAATTCCGCGCAGGTCGCCGTGTTCGCATCGCGTGCCTTCGGCGCCCCGCTGTTCGATCTGAACGGCTTCGACCTCGACCAGATCAACAAGGATTTCGTCGACGCAAGGATGGTCGCGACGCGGCGCATCCTGCCGCTGCAAAAGCGCGGCAACCGGCTGTTCGTCGCGGTTTCGGACCCGGCGAACATGCAGGCGCTCGACGAGGTGAGGTTCAAGACCAACCTCGTGATCGATCCCGTCGTCGTCGAGGACGACAAGCTCGGGAACGCCATCGCCAAGGTGGTCGAGACCCTGGGTCAGACCTTGAAGGACCTGGCCGGCGTCGACGATCTCGAAGTCGATCTCACCGAAGCGGCCACCACGCCGCAGTCCGACGACGACGACGCAACCCCGACGTCGACGACGCGCCGGTCGTCCGATACATCCAGAAAATTCTCCTCGACGCCATCGCGACCGGCGTTTCCGACATCCACTTCGAGCCCTACGAAAAGTTCTACCGGATCCGCTACCGGCTCGACGGCGTCCTCAAGGAAGTCGCCCAGCCGCCGCTGGTGATCAAGGACAAGATGGCGTCGCGCATCAAGGTGATCTCCAAGCTCGACATCTCGGAGAAGCGCGTGCCGCAGGACGGGCGCATGAAGCTCGTCCTGAACAAGACGCGCTCCATCGATTTTCGGGTCAGCACGCTGCCCACGCTCTACGGCGAAAAGATCGTGCTGCGTATTCTCGACGCGGCCGGCGTCAAGCTCGGCATCGAAGCGCTCGGCTACGAGCCCGACCAGCAGGCGATGCTGCTCAACGCCATCGGCCGCCCGTATGGAATGATCCTGGTCACCGGCCCGACGGGCAGCGGCAAGACGGTCTCGCTCTACACCTGCCTCAATATCCTGAATCAGCCGGGCATCAACATCTCGACGGCCGAGGATCCCGCGGAAATCCAGCTGGCGGGCGTCAATCAGGTCAACGTGAACGAAAAGGCGGGGCTCAATTTCGCCAACGCGCTGCGCGCGTTCCTTCGCCAGGACCCGGACATCATCATGGTCGGCGAAATCCGCGACCTCGAAACGGCCGACATCTCGATCAAGGCGGCGCAAACCGGCCACCTCGTGCTCTCGACCCTGCACACCAACGACGCGGCCGCGACGCTGATGCGCCTGGCCAACATGGGCGTCCCCGCGTTCAACATCGCCTCGAGCGTGATCCTGATCACCGCCCAGCGCCTCGCGCGCAAGCTGTGCACCCAATGCAAGCGTGCCGGAAGACATCCCGCCGGAAGCGCTGCTGCAGGCCGGATTCACCGAGCAGGACCTCGACGGCTCGTGGCAGGCGTACGGCCCGGTGGGCTGCGACCATTGTCTCGGCACCGGATACAAAGGCCGCATCGGCATCTACGAAGTGATGCCGATCACCGACGAGATGCGGCAGGTCATCATGCGCAACGGCACGCGTTCTGGACATATCGCGAGCAGGCGAAGAGCGAAGGCGTCCGCAACCTGCGCCAGTCGGGTCTGCTGAAGGTCAAACAGGGTTTGACGTCCCTCGAGGAAATCGAGGCCGTCACCAACGAGTAACAACAGTCATCGCGACAGGAATCGACATGGCCACCGCAACCGTACAACGCAGGACACGCGCACCGCAGCGCAAAGAGGTGAAGGAATTCACGTTCCTCTGGGAAGGCTTCGACCGCAACAATCGCAACGTGCGCGGCGAAATGAAGGCCGCGTCCGAGACGGTCGTCACCAGCAACCTGCGGCGCCAGGGCATCCGCATCACCAAGCTGCGCAAGCAGTCGTTCCGCGGCGGCCGCAAGGTCAACGAAAAGGACATCACTTTCTTCACCCGCCAGCTCGCGACCATGCTCAAGGCGGGCGTGCCCCTGCTCCAGGCGTTCGAAATCGTCGCCCGCGGCAACAGCAATGCGCGCTTCGCGCGCCTGATGATGGACATCAAGGGCCGCGTCGAAGCCGGCTCCAGCCTGTCGCAGGCCTTCCGCGAGCATCCGGCGCAATTCGACTCGCTGTACTGCAATCTGGTCAACGCCGGAGAAACGGCGGGCATGCTCGACGGCATCCTGGAACGGCTGGCGACCTACAAGGAAAAGATCCTCGCGATCAAGGCCAAGATCAAGTCGGCGCTGTTCTACCCGATCTCGGTCATCGTCGTGGCGATCGTCGTCGTCTGGGTCATCATGATCTGGGTCATTCCGGCGTTCAAGCAGGTCTTCACGAGCTTCGGCGCGAACCTGCCGGCGCCCACCTTGATCGTCATGGGCATTTCAGACTTCTTCGTCTCCTATTGGTGGCTGATCGCGGTAATCATCGGTGGGACCATCTTCGGATTCTTCTTCATGCTTCGCCGGTCGCAGACCTTTCGATACACCGTCGATCGCATCTCGCTGAAGATTCCGATTATCGGCCCGATTCTGGAAAAGGCGACCATCGCCCGCTGGACGCGAACGCTGGCGACGATGTTCGCCGCGGGTGTGCCGCTGGTCGAATCGCTCGATGCGGTCGCCGGCGCATCCGGCAATGCCGTCTACATCGCGGGCACCCGCAAGATCCAGACCGAAGTCAGCACCGGACAGAGCCTGACCAATTCGATGCACAACACCGGCCTGTTCCCGACGATGGTGCTGCAGATGACCCAGATCGGCGAGGAATCCGGTTCGCTCGACGGCATGCTTTCCAAGGTCGCCGACTTCTTCGAGCGCGAGGTCGATGATGCGGTCGCGGCGCTTTCGAGCCTGCTCGAGCCTATCATCATCGTCTTCCTGGGCGTGGTGATCGGCGGGCTGGTGGTCGCCATGTACCTGCCGATCTTCAAGCTCGGCGCCGTCGTCTGAGATTTCGCGAAGGCCACGGACCTGGCGCCGTGCCTGCCGCGCGGCGCCGCGTCCTTCGCAATGCCTCGCTGCGCCAGCAATGCGCGAGTGCGCACGCGCACCGCGCGTTTCGCCTGCGTCGAGATCCTTCCTCGTTTCGCTAAGCCATGCCCGTCCCATTCATAACCATGCTGATCTTCGTTGCCCTCGTCGGGCTATGCGTCGGCAGCTTTCTGAACGTGGTGATACACCGCCTTCCCCGAATGCTGGAGCGAGGCTGGCGGGCCCAGTGCGCCGAGCTTTCCGGAGAGGATTCGCGCACCGCAGGCGCGCTACAACCTTCTCGTGCCTCGATCGCAGTGTCCCGGCGTGCGGCCACCCGATCGGTGCGATCGAAAATATTCCCGTCGTCAGCTATCTCGTCGCTGCGCGGACATTGCCGCGCCTGCAATGCGCCGATCTCGGCGCGCTATCCGATCGTCGAGATGCTGACGGCCGCGCTGACGGTCGCGGCGATCGTTCGCTTCGGATTGACGCCCGCCGGCATCGCGGCGAGCGTGCTCCTGTGGACGCTGGTGGCGCTGACGTTCATCGACTTCGACACGCAGCTCCTTCCCGATAATCTCACCCTGCCCCTGCTCTGGGCGGGGCTGCTTGCCAACATCTATGGTGCGGTTCCCACGGTCACGCTTCGTGACGCCGTGATCGGCGCCATCGCCGGATATCTCGTGCTGTGGGTCATCTACTGGGCGTTCAAGCTGATCCGCGGCAAGGAGGGCATGGGCTATGGTGATTTCAAGCTGCTCGCCGCGCTCGGCGCCTGGCTCGGCTGGCAGATGCTGCCGCTGATCGTTCTGCTGTCGTCCGTCGTCGGTGCGGCGATCGGCATCAGCCTCGTCGCTTTCAAGGGACGCGACCACCAGATTCCACTCGCATTCGGCCCCTATCTCGCGATAGCGGGCGTGATTGCGCTATTTTTCGGCAAGCCGCTCGTCGCGCTCTACCTTCCCGGCTGACGTTCGTGGCCTACGTCGTCGGCATGACGGGCGGCATTGGCAGCGGCAAATCGGAGGTCGCGAAGGCCTTCAGCTCACTGGGGATCGAGGTTGCCGATGCCGATGCCATCGCGCACCGCCTTTCGATGCCGACGCAGGCGGGACACGCTGCCATCGCTGCTGCATTCGATTCCGGAGTGCTGCTGCCGTCGGGCGAGCTGGACCGCGCGGAGCTTCGCCGCCGCGCATTTTCCGACCCCGCGGCGCGGGCGCGGCTGGAGGCCGCGCTGCACCCCCTGATCCGAGGCGAGATGCAGCGCGAAATGGCCGCGATGGCGTGGCGCCTATGGAGTGGCCGTCGTACCGCTGCTGATGGAGCGCGGCCCGGTCGCCAAGTGGGTGAACAGGGTCCTGGTGGTCGATTGTCCCGAAGACGAGCAGGTTCGGCGGGTGGTCGCCCGCAGCGGCCTCTCAGCGGAAGAGGTCCGAGCCATCATGGCGACGCAGCTCGATCGCGCCGCCCGCCTTCGAGGCGCGGACGACGTCCTCGACAACAGCGGCCCGCCCGCAGCGATTGCGCCGCAAGTCGCCGCGCTCGATCGGCGGTACAGACAGCTCGCGGCGGAGCAGCGCCACGCGACGTGAGCGACCATCGGCCGTGAAATTCCCACGGAGATCGCCCGCACTTGGGGCAGAATGTCGCAGTCTCCGACGCCGGACCTGACGTGATCCGATACGAACATCCGCTGAACGAGCGCATACGCACCATGATGCGGCTCGAGGATTTGTATCAGCGCGCGCTATTCTTCAATGCCGCGACGGCGCCCGCGGATCACCATGCCGCTCTGCTGGCGTTGTTCGAAATCGCCGACGTGTCGTCGCGCGCCGACCTCAAGACCGACATCCTGCAGGAGCTCGAGCGCCAGCGGCAGGTGCTGACGCCGCTGAAGGACAATCCCGCGATCGAGCACGAAGCGCTCGACTCGCTGCTCGCCGAGGTCGACGATGTCAGCACGCGGCTGCTGGCACAGAGCGGCAAGGTGGGAGCGCATCTGCGCGACAACGAGTGGCTGATGGCGATCAAGCAACGAACCGCCCTGCCGGGCGGCGTGTCCGAATTCGATCTGCCCGCGTTTCACTACTGGCTGCATCTCGATCCCGCCGCGCGCCAGCGCGACCTGCAAGCATGGCTCGCGCCGCTGCTGCCGATCCACGATGGCTTGTCGATCGTGCTGCGCATCCTGCGCGAAAATGGCAAGTCAGGGAGGCACACTGCCGTCCGCGGCGTCTTTCAGCTCATGCTCACGACAGCGAAGGTGGCGCAACTGCTGCGCTTGTCCATGGCGACCGACCTGTCGTGCGTGCCCGAGATCAGCGCCAACAAGTACGCGTTGAATATCCGGTTCCTGGGCATCGCCGGCATGGATCGCGGCGCGATCTATGACGGCGACGTGGAGTTCGACCTGATGTTCTGCAATCTCTAGCGCGAGGGTTAGCTCGATCTCGCGGCGCCCGGATTGCGAAGCCAGGCGAGCCCGTGCGAGATGAGCGGCCACATCAGCATCGCCAGCGCCAGCGTGGTGATGGAGCCGACCAATCCGTTCGACCAGAACACCGCGAGGTCACCCCGCGATCCGAGCATCGTCTGCCGAAACGCGTCCTCGGCGCGATCGCCGAGCACTAGCGCAAGAACCATCGGCGCGAGCGGGTACTCGAGCTTCTTGAAGAAATAGCCGACGACCCCGAAAACCAACATCATCCATACGTCGAACATCGTGCCGTGGACCGTGTAGGCGCCCACCGCGCACGCCACGAGAATCATGGGCGCGATGATCGAAAACGGTATGCGCAGGATTGCGGCAAATAGCGGAACGGTGGACAGGACGATGATGAGGCCCGCGATATTTCCAAGATACATGCTCGCGATCAGGCCCCAGACAAATTCCTTGTGCTCGACGAACAACAAAGGCCCCGGCTGAAGGCCCCAGATCATCAGGCCGCCCAGCAACACCGCCGCGGTCCCGGAGCCGGGAATCCCGAGCGTCAGCATCGGCAACAGAGCGCTGGTGCCCGCTGCATGCGCGGCCGTTTCGGGAGCGATGACTCCTTCGATCGCGCCTTTGCCGAAGCGCTCCGGGTCGCGGGAGAATTTTTTCGCGAGTCCGTAGCCCATGAATGACGCGGCGATAGCCCCGCCGGGGGTGATGCCCAGCCAGCAGCCAACCGCCGAGCTTCGAAGCAAGGTCAGCCAATAGCGCGGCAACTCCGACCACGTCTTCAGCACCACCCTGAGGTCCATATCAGGGTTCTTCCCCTTGAAGGCGAGCCCCTCCTCCATGGTGATCAGGATCTCGCTGATGCCGAACAGGCCGATGACGACGACCAGAAAGTCGAAGCCGCGCAGGAGGATCGTCTGGCCGAAAGTCATGCGCAGCTGGCCAGACACGGTGTCCATTCCCACGGCCGCCAGTGCCAGGCCGATACAAATCGAAATTACGATCTTGGCCTTGGCCTCCTTGCCGGTACCGATGAAGCTACAGAAAGTCAGGAGGTAGACTGAGAAGAACTCGGGTGGACCGAATCGAAGCGCGAATCGGGCAACGAGCGGTGCGACGAACGTGATCAACAGCACACCTGACAACGCTCCGACGAATGAGCCGGTGAAGGCGCTGGTCAGCGCCGCTCCGGCGCGTCCCTGCTGCGCCATCGGATAACCGTCGAAGGTCGTCGCGACGGACCACGCTTCGCCCGGAATATTGAAGAGGATGGACGTAATTGCGCCGCCGAACAACGCCCCCCAGTAGATGCAGGAGAGGAGGATGATCGCCGACGTCGGCGCCATCGAAAACGTGAGCGGAAGGAGGATGGCGACGCCGTTCGGGCCCCCAAGGCCGGGGAGCACTCCGACAATGACGCCGATCACAATGCCCACGGCCATCAGGCCGACGTTGTACCAGGTCAGCGCTACGGCGAAGCCATTGAACAGCGAGTTAAGCTCATCCAAGGCGGCACGCTCTCGCGGTGCGCCCGGCTTTTGCTCGCATTCTCCTTTGCACGATCAATAGCCGAGCCACTGCTCAAGCGGTCCCTTGGGCAATGGAACCGAAAATTCAAATTCGAACAACCAGAAGATCACAAGGCTCATGATGACCGCAACCGCAAAGCTCTTCAGCCACGAGTATTTTCCCAGCCAGCGCATCAGGCCTCCGACGAACAGCGCCGACGCGACGTACAAGCCGAGGTATTGCATGACCGCGATGTACGCGACCAGCGGGAACAGGATCCGGCTGACGGGAACGAGTTTGACCCACTCCACGAACAGCGAATCATCAGCCTTGTTGCGCAGTGCCTGAATGACGACGATGACGCTACAAACCGCGATCAACACGCCGATACGAAACGGAAAGTAGCCCGCCTGCGGGCCGTCCGATGCCCATCCCGCGCCAAGCCGATACGTGTCCGCAATGATGAGCACGCCGAAGCCAAGGAGCACCAGACCCACAATCAGGCCGACCGACCGCGTCGAAGGCCCCCGGGCGGGAGGCCGCACGTCAGGCGCTGCGTCCATCCTCTACTTCGTCGCCATGAAGCCGGCGGCCGTCATCAGATCGCGATGACGCTTTTCATCGTCATCGAGGAACTTGCGAAAGTCGTTACCGGTGAGAAAGGTGTCCTTGAGCGCGTTGGTTTCGACGTATTCTCGCCATTCCGGTGTCGCAAGCACTTTCTTGAATAGATCGACGTAGAAGGCGATCTGATCGGCCGAAACGCCACTGGGCATGAAGATCCCGCGCAGCATCAGGTACTCCACGTCGACGCCGGATTCCTTGCAAGTCGGAATATCTCCCCAACTCTGGTCCTTCGTCACCTTGGCCTTGAACGGCAGGCGCTGAGCGTCGAAAACGCACAAGGTTCGGACTTGGCCTGCCCGCCATTGCGCGACGCTCTCGGAGGGATTGTTGACGTCGGAGTCGATGTGGTTGCCGACAAGCTGGGTCGAAATCTCGCCACCGCTCTTGTATGGTATGTACGTGAACTTGACGCCCTGGGACTTCTCGATCGCGGCAGTGATGATGTGATCCTCGCGCTTCGACCCTGTGCCGCCCATCTTGAACTTCTCGGGCGCGGTTTTCACGACGGCGAGATACTCCTTGGGCGTCTTGTATGGCGTGTCGGCGTTGACCCAGAGGATGAATTCGTCCATCGCGATCAGCGCGACCGGCGTCAAATCGCGCCAATTGAACGGGAGGTCGGTTGCCAGCGGGATGGTGTAGATCGCAGACGAGGCGATGAGAAATTTGTGTGGATCGCCGGCGCTCGCCTTCACGTCCATGATGCCTTCCGCCCCACTCGCGCCGCCCTTGAGCTGAATGATGATCGATTGCTTCATCAGCTTGTATTTGCTGATGATGCTTTGTATGACGCGCGCCATCTGGTCCGTCGCGCCACCTGCTCCCGCGGGCACGGTGATCTCGACCGGGCGCGTCGGTTCCCAGGCGAGCGCCGGCAACGCGAATGCAACGAGCGCGAGCAGTAGGCCCTGCGCGATTCGGGATCTTGCCTGCATGATGATTCCTCCGATTGAGTCGACTCTGGAGCGCGCGACGTCTAGGCGACGCGTCGCTTGATGACGGTGCCGGCTGCGGCCACCGTGTTGCCTTGCAAGTATTCCAACGCCGCATCGACGCCACCCCTGCGATGCGGCACGGCGGCCACTGCTAGCCCCATTTCGACACCGCAAAGGGTCGCACACAAGGTCAGATCGTTGAAATATCCGAGATGCCCGATGCGAAACACGCGGCCCTGGAGCTTCCCCAACCCCATCCCGAGCGACATGTCGTATCGTGCCAGCACTTCGCGGCGGAATGCGTCTGCATCGTGTCCCTCCGGCATCATCACCGCGGTCAGCGCGCTGCTGTGTTCCGCCGGATTGCGGGATAGCAGCTCGAGTCCCCAGGCACGCACCGCGCGCCGCGTCGCCTCGGCGTGGCGATCGTGACGCGCAAAGACATTTTCGAGGCCCTCCTCCATGAGCATTGCGATCGCCTCATGCAATCCGTAGAGGAGGTTGGTCGCCGGCGTGAAGGGAAAGTAGCCGTTGCGATTCGAGGCGATCATCTCGTCCCAGCTCCAATACGACCTTGGCATGCGAGCCTGCTTGCTCGCCGCCAGCGCCTTGTCGCTGACCGCGTTGAACGACAGTCCAGGCGGCAGCATCATTCCCTTTTGCGAGCCCGCGACAGTCACGTCGACGCCCCATTCCGCATGGCGATAGTCGATCGAGCCAAGCGACGAAATGGCATCGACCATAAGCAGCGCGGGATGGGAGGAGCGGTCGATCGCCTGACGAATGGGCGCAATCCGGGTGGTTACGCCCGTCGACGTCTCGTTGTGCACGACGAGGACCGCCTTGATCGAGTGGTCGCGATCCTCGCTCAAACGCGATTGGACGGCCGACGCGTCGACGCCGCTTCTCCAGTCGCCAGGCACCATCTCGACGGCAAGCCCAAGCCTCTCGGCCATCTTGCGCCACTGCGCCGCGAAGTGGCCGGTCTCGAACATGAGAACGTGGTCACCGGGAGAAAGCGTATTCACCAGCGCCGCCTCCCACGCGCCCGTGCCCGAGGCGGCGTAGATCACCACCGGGCCGTCGCTCGCAAAGATCTTTTTCAGCCCATCGAGGATCGTCAGCGTCATGCGCGCGAACTCGGGGCCGCGATGATCTATCGTCGGCTGGTCGATCGCCCGCAAGACACGGTCCGGAACATTCGTCGGACCGGGTATCTGCAGAAAATGCCGCCCGCTGGGATGATCGTCGAGTCGCAACATAAAGTTTCCTTGCAGTCTCAGCAGCTTTCAGGCCGTTCCACGCGGTTCTCTTGCGGTGGCGGCGCGATCTATTGTACAAGAGAGTTCATTCCGCCGGCCTCCGAGCCTTATCCACGCATCCGTCCATGAACGCACCGGTCGAACATCCGGTCAAGATCCATTCGCGGTTGCTGCGTCCCACTACCAGCGGTGCCGCCCGCGCTGCAGTCGATTCCCCGCTTATGCGCCGCCTCTCGGCCGAATGCCGCGGTGACGTCCTGTTCGACATCGCTTCGCGCGGCCGGTACGCGACCGACGCTTCCATCTACCAGATCTTCCCCATGGGCATCGTCGTGCCACGAGACGAAGCCGATGCGCGGACAGCGCTGTCGATCGCGCGCGATCTCGGCGTCCCAGTGTTGCCGCGCGGCGCCGGGTCATCGCAATGCGGGCAGACCGTCGGCGAAGCGCTGATCATCGATCACAGCAAATCGCTGAACGGGATCACCGACTTCGACCCGACCGCGATGACGGTCACGGTGCAGCCCGGGGTTGTCCTCGATCAGCTCAATGCGTTCCTGCGCCCGCACGGCCTCTGGTTTCCAGTCGACGTAAGCACTTCGGCGCAAGCGACGATCGGCGGCATGGCCGGCAACAATTCCTGCGGCTCCCGCTCGATCGAGTACGGCAATATGGTGCATAACGTGCTCGGCATCGATGCGATCCTGGCCGATGGAAGGGAAATCGCCTTCGGACCGGCCGCGAGAATGGACAGCACCTCGGCGCGCACGCTGACCCAGTTACTGACGGCGATCGGTGCGCGTGAGCATGACGAGATCGCGCGCATGGTGCCGCACGTTCTCAGACGCGTCGGCGGCTACAACATCGACGTGTTCAACCCGCAGAGCGTGCGACCGTATACGGCCGATGGCTCGGTCAATTTTGCCCACCTGCTCGTCGGATCGGAAGGCACGCTCGCCTATTTCTCGAGGTTGACGCTGCAGCTCGACCGGTTACCCGCGCACAAGGCGCTCGGTGTCGTCAATTTCGTGTCGTTTCGGGCAGCGATGGCGTCGGCCCAGCACATCGTCAAGCTGCAGCCGACCGCCGTCGAGCTGGTCGATCGGACCATGATCGAGCTGGCGCGCGCCAATGCTGCGTTTCGTCCGGTCATCGAGGGTGCCCTGATCGGCAGTCCCGAAGCCATTCTTCTGGTCGAGTTCTCGGGAGAAGACGGCGCCGCGCAAATCGAGCGTCTCGAGCGCCTCGGCGAACTCATGGGCGACCTGGGCCTTGCCAACTCGGTCGTACGCATCGTGGCGCCGCAGGCGCAGAAGGCATTGTGGGACGTGCGCAAGGCCGGACTCAACATCATGATGTCGATGAAAGGTGACGGCAAGCCGGTGTCGTTCATCGAGGACTGCGCAGTCCCTCTCGAGCATCTCGAGGAATACACGGAGCGATTGACCGAGGTCTTCCGAAAGCACGGCACCGACGGGACGTGGTATGCGCATGCGAGCGTCGGCACTTTGCACGTGCGTCCCATCCTCGACATGCGCCGCGGCGGGGCCGCGCAGATGCGTGCCATCGCCGAAGAGGCCTCTGCCATGGTCCGCCAGTACAAAGGAGCGTACTCGGGCGAGCACGGAGATGGCTTGTGTCGCGGCGAATGGGTGGCGTGGCAGTTCGGACCCCGGCTCAATGCAGCATTCGCGGAGATCAAGGCGCTGTTCGACCCGGACAACCGCATGAATCCCGGCAAGATTGTCGCGCCGCCGAGAATGGACGACGCGTCTGTCTTCCGTTTCGGTCCGCGCTATCGACGCGGCGCGTTCGAGCCGGCGCTCGACTGGTCCGCCTGGGATGTCCAGCGCGACCCGCTGACGGGCCAAGAAAGCGAGCCGGGTTCGGGTGGAGATCCGTCGCACGGTCTCATCAACGCGATCGAGATGTGCAACAACAATGGCCATTGCCGGAAATTCGATGCCGGAACGATGTGCCCGAGCTTTCGCGTAACGCGGGACGAACAGCATACGACGCGAGGACGTGCGAATACGCTTCGCCTGGCGCTGGCCGGGCAACTCGGGCACGAAGACTTCGCGGGAGACGCCGCGCTCGACGCCCTCGATCTCTGCGTGTCATGCAAGGGATGCCGGCGCGAATGTCCGACCGGCGTCGACATGGCGAAGCTGAAGATCGAGGTCCTTGCCTCCCGCAACGCTCGCGACGGCGTGGGCTTCAGGCAAAAGCTGATCGCGTACCTGCCGCGCTACGCGCCGCGCATGAGCCGCGTGCCATGGCTCGCCAATCTGCGCGACCGGCTTCCCGGCGCGGCGCGACTGTCCGAGCGCTGGCTCGGGTTGTCGCGGCGTCGCTCGCTTCCACGGTGGGGCCAGCCGTTTTTGCGCGCCGGGTCATCCAGCCAATCCATGCGCGCGTCCGCGTCGGCCGACGCGAATCGCCAAGTCGTGCTCTTCGTCGACACGTTCAACAACTACTTCGCGCGCGCGAACGCAGAAGCAGCCGTCCGCGTGCTCGAAGCTGCCGGGTACGAGGTGCACATCCCTGTTTCCGCTGCCGGCGGAACGAGACCGCTGTGCTGCGGCCGCACGTTTCTCTCAGCGGGAATGGTCGCCGAGGCGCGGCACGAAGCACGCCGTACGCTCGATGCGCTCCTCCCTTACGCGCGCTGCGGTATCGCCATCGTGGGCCTCGAGCCTTCATGCCTGCTGAGCTTGCGCGACGAGTTCCTTACCTATCGCTTCGGCGAGGACGCGCAATGCGTGGCCGACAACGCGCTGCTGTTCGAGGAATTTCTCGTGCGCGAGAAAGCCGCCGGCCGGTTCTCGCTCGAGCTCGCCTCGTTGCCCAATGCCGAAGCGCTGCTGCACGGACACTGCCACCAGAAGGCATTTGCGGCGCTCGATGCCGTGACGGCGGTGCTGAGCTGGGTTCCGGGACTGAAGACACGCGTCGTCGAATCGAGCTGTTGCGGCATGGCCGGTGCATTCGGATACGAAGCGAAGCACTACGATGTTTCAATGCAAATGGCGGAGCTCAGCCTGTTGCCGGCGATACGCGGCGCGCCTGCGGAAACCCTGGTCATCGCCGATGGATTCAGCTGTCGGCATCAGATCGCCGATGGGACCGGGCGCGACGCGCTGCACGTCGCGCGGGTGATCGAGCTTGCGCTTGAGCGAGGCAAGGCGAGGTCGCGGTGACGGCGCGTCCAAGAAGTGTTGCCTGCCCGACCTGCGGGAAGGCTGTCGTATGGACCGCCGAGAGCCCCTTCCGGCCGTTTTGCAGCGAACGATGCAAGCTGATCGACCTGGGCGCCTGGGCCTCCGAGTCCTACCGCGCCCCCGTTGCGGAGGACCCGACCGATCCGGACGATGCGGAGCCGGGAGGCGGCGCGTCCTGATCGTCGCTCCACGCGCCGCGCCGAAGCGCGACGCCGTGCGCACCGTGCTGCATGGCACGATCGAGATCAGCGCGCGCCAGGCCGCCGAGGGCATACACAGGAATGGGCATTCCGCGCGCAAGTTCCGCGAAACGCTCCCACCCGAGCGGCCGCGCATTCGCATGCGACGGGGTCGCCAGGACCGGCCCCAGCACCACGAAGTCGACGCCGAGCTCGACCGCGCGCGCTAGCTCCGCGGCGTTGTGACACGATGCGGCGCAAAGCATTTGATCGGGCCTTTGCCGCGCGGCCATCAGCCGCGCCGCGGTCCAGTGAACGCCCGCGCAACCCAGGCTGCGGGCGGCATCGGCATCGCCGTTAAGAAGAATTCGCGCGCCGCTCGGCGCCGCCAGAACGAGAAGCTCCTTGCTCAAGCGGGAGATTGCTTCTTGCGTGAACGATTTTTCCCGCAGCTGGATAAGCCTCACGCCTCGTTCGATGGCGACTTTCGCGCGCGCCAAAAAAGCAGCCACGCCGAAATCCTCGGCCATGGAAATGGCGTAGACAGACGGCAATTGCAGCGAGCGCAGCACGGCGGTATTCGCTGGAAGAAGCGGCGTAACTTCGATCGCGCCCGGCGCCTGCCAGGCGATGGCCTGGCCGTCGCATCCCCGAGGATCGCCGCGCCAGCCGAGCACGCGAAAGAAATTCAGCTCCACGTGGGCATGCGGATAGTCGTAGCGTTGCACCAGCCAAGGCATCGCGCGCGTCACGACGATGCCGAGCTCTTCGTCTAGCTCGCGTCGCAACGCATCGAGAGGGGATTCGCCGGATTCGAGTTTGCCGCCGGGGAACTCCCAGTAACCCGGATACGGTGTCCCGGGTAGACGCTGCGCGAGGAGCACGCAGCCGTCGTCGCGGACGAGAACCGCCGCCGCGACGCGCAGGACGCGGCGCTCGCTCGGCTCAGTCACTCGTGCGCGAGGCTCGCTTAGTCGCCGGCGCCCGGCCGTGCAGAGCCCTGAGCGCGCGCGCGCCTGCACGATCGCGCGCGAACTGCCATGCAACCCGGCCGCTGCGCGATCCGCGCTGCAAGGCAAACTGGACCGCGTCGTGATGGAGCGCTTCGACCGCCCTCGCCTCGCGCGGACGCGCGACACCGTGGTAATCGAGCCATGCGTTCACCGCGGCGAGGTAGTCGTCCTGGCTGAATGGATAGAAGGAGATCCACAGGCCGAAGCGCTCCGAGAGCGAGATCTTCTCCTCGACGGACTCGCCCGGGTGCACTTCTTCGCCGATGTGCCGCGTCTCGAGGTTTTCGCTGAAGTACTCGGGCAGCAAGTGCCTGCGGTTGGAGGTCGCATAGATGAGCACGTTCGACGACGATCCGGCGATCGTGCCATCAAGCATCACCTTGAGCGCCTTGTACCCAGGCTCGTTCGCGTCGAAGGAGAGGTCGTCGCAGAACACCACGAACCGCTCGCTGCGCCCGGCGATCGGGTCGACGATGTCCGGCAGGTCGACCAGGTCTGACTTGTCGACCTCGATCAGACGCAAGCCTTTGCTGCCGTACTTCGCGAGCATGGCTTTCACGAGAGACGACTTGCCGGTGCCGCGCGAGCCCGTCAGCAGCACGTTGTTGGCTGGAAGACCCGCGAGAAACTGCCGCGTGTTGGCATCGATCATCTGTTTCTGCTCGTCGATCGCGACCAGGTTCTCGAGCCGGATCGCGTGGGGGCGCAGGACCTCTTGCAGATATCCGCGTTCCCTGTGCTTGCGCCATCGAAACGCGCGCGCCTTCCAATTCGGCTCCGGCGGCGGCACGGGCAGCAGCGATTCCAGCCGCGCCAGCACGGTCTCGGCTCGAATCAGAAGCGCCGACAGCGAATCGACGCCGGATCGGGGACCCTTCAACTTCGATAATCCGCGTTGATGCTGACGTAGTCATGCGAGAAATCGCATGTCCACACTGTCGTAGCAGCACTGCCGCGACCAAGCAACACGCGTACGCCTATTTCGGCCTGGGCCATGATCCGCTTTCCGTCCTCCTCCCGATACGAGGCTGCCCGTCCCCCGTCCTTGACGACGAGAACATCGTCGAGCCAGAACGAGACTCGTGCCGGATCGAGATCGGGGATGCCCGCGTTTCCGATCGCGCAGACTATCCTCCCCAGGTTCGGGTCGGACGCGAAGAATGCGGTCTTTACCAATGGCGAGTGCGCGATCCTTCTCGCCACTTCGTCGCATTCCGCGATGTTGCGGCCACCCTCGACGGTAATGGCAATGAACTTGGTCGCGCCTTCGCCGTCGCGAACGATCGCCTGCGAAAGCTCGACAGCGACCTCGGTCAGCGCGGCGCGGACCGGCGCGAGGCGCGGATCGTCGGCTTGGTCGATCGGCCGCATCGAAGCCGCTCCGGACGCAATGACGACAAAACTGTCGTTCGTTGACGTGTCGCCGTCGACGGTCACTCGGTTGAAGGAGGCATCGGCAATCGATGCGGCGAGGCCGCGAAGCAAGTCCGCGGCGATGGGCGCATCGGTCGCCACAAAAGCGAGCATCGTCGCCATGTTCGGCGCCATCATGCCCGCGCCCTTGGCAATGCCCGTGACAGTGACGGTGGTGGCATCGACTTCGATACGGCGCGACGCACCCTTGGGGACAGTGTCCGTGGTCATGATCGCTCGCGCAGCCGTGTACCAGCCGTCCGGCCTCAGGGCGGCAGCGCAGCGCGGCAGCGCGTCGACGATCCGGTCGACCGGCAGCGGCTCCATAATGACACCCGTCGAGAACGGCAGGACCTCGCCCGCGGAGCAATCGAGCTCCTTTCCGACCGCCGCGCAGGTGCGCCGCGCGGCGTCGAGTCCCGCATCACCGGTGCCGGCATTGGCGTTACCGGCGTTGATGAGGAGTGCCCTCGTCTCCCCGTCGAGCGCGAGATGCTCGCGGCTGACAATGACAGGTGCCGCAGCGAAACGATTCCGGGTGAATACACCGGATGCGCGCCCGCCGGCCAGGATGGCGATCAGGAGAACATCGTCACGCGTCCAGCGCTTGATGCCGGCGGCCGCCGCTCCGAGCGTGACGCCGCGAACCGGGAGCAATTGCTCGGGCGTCGGCGGAGTGTAATTGACGGGCATCGGAGCGCAGCGACGAGGTCTGCGGGAATTCTACCGCACAGTGACGGTCGGCACGGACACGCAAGCCGGACGCTATCCCGGGCTTTCGGGCGAAGCCTGCGACAGGCGCAGGCACATCGGGGTCAGGCGAGGCGGCCGTGGCAATGCTTGTACTTCTTGCCCGATCCGCAGGGACACATGTCGTTGCGTCCGACTTTCTGCCCGGCGCGCGTGAACGGCGGCGGCGAGGTCGCCGGCGGTGGATCGTCGGGCGCCGGCGCGAGCGCCTGCTCGTAGTCGGCATGCTGGTAGCGGACGTTCGACACCGGGGGCGGCTCCTCGACAGCCTGCACGTCCTGCTCGGATCGAACCTGCACCGTCAACACGATCTTGACGACGTCCTGCTTGATGCGGTCGAGCATGTCCGAAAACAGCTCGAAAGCTTCGCGCTTGTATTCCTGCTTGGGGTTCTTCTGCGCATATCCGCGCAGGTGAATGCCCTGGCGAAGGTGATCGAGCGCGGCCAGGTGCTCGCGCCAATGCTGGTCGACCGTCTGCAGCATCAGGTTGCGCTCGAACTTGTGGAACATCTCGGGGCCTACGAGCTCGAGCTTGGCCTCGTATTGCTTCTTTGCGACTTCGCGCACGCGGTCGCGGACGTTCTCATCCGAAAGCTCGGGCTCGGTCCTGAGCCATTCGTCGACAGGGGCTACCACCTGGTAGTCGGCGGCAAGCGACGTCGTCAACGCCGGAATGTCCCACTGCTCCTCGACCGACTCGGGCGGGATCGACAGGCGCACGGTGTCCTCGATCTGCCCGTCGATCATGTTGCGGATGGTTTCCGAAACGTCCTCGGTCTCCAGCAACTCGTTGCGCTGCTGATAGATCACGCGGCGCTGATCGTTGGCGACATCGTCGTATTCCAGCAGCTGCTTGCGGATGTCGAAGTTGCGCGACTCGACTCGATTCTGGGCTTTGGCGATCGAACGGTTGACGATCGCGTGCTCGATCGGCTCACCCTCGGGCATCTTCAGGCGCTGCATGATGCCCGACAGGCGCTCACCGCCGAAAATTCGCAGGAGGGGATCTTCGAGCGACAAGTAAAACCGCGAGGAACCCGGATCGCCCTGCCGTCCAGAACGACCTCGAAGCTGATTGTCGATCCGCCGCGACTCATGGCGCTCGGTGCCTACGATATGGAGGCCGCCGGAAGCGATGACCTGATCATGAAGGACCTTCCAGTCGCCGCGCATTTTGCTGACCTGCAGATCGCGCTCTGCCTGCGGGATGGTTTCGTCCTCGCGAAGCAGCAGGATCTGCGGCTCGACCGCTCCTCCGAGGACGATGTCGGTTCCGCGGCCGGCCATGTTGGTCGCGATCGTGATCGCCTTGGGGCGACCGGCCTGGGCGACGATTTGCGCTTCGCGCGCATGCTGCTTGGCGTTGAGGACTTCGTGGGGAAGCTTCTCCTTTTGCAGGATCGTCGACAGCAGCTCCGAGTTCTCGATCGACGTGGTTCCCACCAGCACGGGCTGGCTGCGCTCGTAGCAATCCTTGATGTCGGCGACGATCGCGTCGGCTTTTTCCTGGAAGGTCCGGAAGACCAGATCGTTCTCGTCTTTCCGGATCATCGGCAAATTGGTGGGGATCACCATCGTCTCGAGGTGATAGATCTGCTGGAACTCGAACGCCTCGGTGTCTGCCGTACCGGTCATCCCGGCAAGCTTGGAGTACATGCGGAAATAGTTCTGGAAGGTGATCGAAGCCAGCGTCTGGTTCTCGCGCTGAATCGCGACGCCTTCCTTGGCCTCGACAGCCTGATGCAGACCGTCCGACCAACGCCGCCCGGACATCAGGCGCCCGGTGAACTCGTCGACGATGATGACTTCACCGTCCTGAACCACGTAGTGCTGATCGCGGTGGAAAAGCGCGTGCGCACGAAGAGCAGCGTACAGGTGGTGCATCAGCGAGATGTTGTGCGCGTCGTACAGGCTGCTGCCCGCAGGAAGGAGTCCCGCGTTGAGCAGAATGCCTTCTGCGTGCTCGTGGCCTTCTTCCGACAGCAGTACGGTGTGCGCCTTCTCGTCGACCCAGTAGTCGCCCTTGCCGGTCTCCTCGGCCTGCCGCGTAAGCTTTGGAGCGAGCTCGTTAAGACGGTAGTACAGATCGACATTGTCGTCGGCCTGGCCGGAGATGATCAGCGGCGTCCGCGCCTCGTCAATCAGGATCGAGTCGACCTCGTCGACGATGGCATAGACCAGGCCACGCTGCACTTTTTCCGACGCGTGGAAGACCATGTTGTCGCGCAGGTAGTCGAAGCCGAATTCGTTGTTGGTGCCATAAGTGATGTCCGCCGCGTACGCCGCCTGCTTGAGGTCGTGACTCATCTGCGAGAGATTCACGCCGACGGTAAGGCCCAGGAAGCGGTAGATTCGCCCCATCCAGTCGGCATCGCGCTGCGCCAGGTAGTCGTTGACCGTGACGATGTGCACACCACGGCCGGTCAAGGCATTCAGGTAGGCGGGGAGCGTCGCGACCAGCGTCTTGCCTTCGCCGGTTCGCATTTCGGCGATTTTCCCATAGTGGAGACCCATGCCGCCGATCAGTTGCATGTCGAAATGCCGCATCTGCAGCGTGCGCTTGCCCGCCTCGCGCACGACTGCGAACGCCTCGGGCATCACCGCGTCGAGCGTTTCGCCGTTCGCGACGCGCTCCTTGAGCATCGGCGTTTTCGCGCGGAGCTCTTCATCGGACAACGCAGCAAACGCAGGCTCGAGCGCGTTGATCTCCTCGACGACCTGAGCGTACTGCTTCAATAGACGCTCGTTGCGGCTGCCGAAGATCTTGGTGAGGATATTGGGAATCATAAAGTCGGTATCTCGAGCCGCAGGGGCAAAAAACAAGGGGTGAGGACCACCTCACCCCTACCTATCTCGACTGCGTGGGTCAACGGCCTCGGGTCGGCCGCCGCGGGTCGATGATTTCCGTGCGACGCGCCGGCCGTGGACGATCCGCCGCCGCTAGCCGATGGGTTGCAGGAAACGCGCCGGATTCTGCGGGACACCATTCAAGCGCACCTCGAAGTGCAGGTGCGGGCCGGTCGATCGGCCGGTCGATCCGACTTCCGCGACGCGCTGGCCGCGCATCACCAGATCGCCCTCCTTGACCAGCAACAACGAACAATGAGCGTAGCGGCTGATCAACCCATTGCCGTGGTCGATTTCGATCATTTTACCATAGGCGGGGTGGACCTCCGCGTAGATGACCTTGCCGCTGGCAGCCGCTTCGATCGGGGTTCCGACTTCGGCCGGAAAGTCGATGCCTTCGTGAAATGTCTTCTGTCCATTGAAGGGGTCGATGCGCCAGCCGAAGTTGGACGAGAACCAGCCGTCCTCGATCGGTCTTAGCGTCGGCAGGAATTTTTTCTTGACCGAATCCGTCACGACCAGCGCCTCGAGGACTCCCAGCTGGTCCGAACGCTCGTCAACCTGCCGCGACAGCTGGCCAAGCATGGTCGTGAACTCATCGACCGTGAAATCGCGGTGCAACGTGGGGTCAGCCCCGCCGCGCCCAGGCGTAGATCCAGCCTCCTGCGCGGGAAGGTCCTGCGGCTTCAATCCGGCGAGACGCGCCAGCCGTTCGCCAAGGCTGTCGAGGCGCAGCATCTGCGCCTGCAACTCGCCCAGCTTCATCGCCATCGCGCTCAAGTGCCCTTCCACCGCCTCCTGAGTCTTCTGTGCCTCTTGCCGCTGGTCGGCCAGCATGATGGCCTGCAACAGCGGGTGATTGATGGATGCCGCATAGCGCAGCGTGACGTAGTTGAAGATGAGCGTGAAAGACAGGAACAGGACGAGAATCGCAAAGCTGGCGAACGCGAAATGCCGCCAATCGACGGTGAGGGTGCGTGCGCGGGCGGTGGCGTCCGATACTAGAATTATGTTCAAATCAAGATCTCCCGCGGTGTTCGACCCCGGACTCCGGTCGCGGAACGCTTTGCGGATATCGTCCCATGCGCCGACTCCATCTGATACTCAAAGGCGAATCCACCTTCGACGATCTGTTGCGGCGCCAGCGGCGCGAATCCACGGTGCAGGATCGCATTCATCGGGCCCTGCCTCCGGCGCTGGCTAAACATGTTGCCGTCATAGACGCGAGGTCCGCGGAGCTTGAGCTGATCGCTGCAAGCGGCGCGGCCGCGGCACTACTGCGCCAGCGAGCCCCGGAACTGCAGGCCGCGCTTGCGCGCGAGGGCTTCGAATTTACTGGAATACGGGTCCGCGTGCAAGCCCGTCCGACAATCGAGGCCGCGCCAAAATCCATTATGAAACAATTAGATAATGAAGCAGCCGTTACGATTGGGGCGCTTGCGGAGAGCCTCGGAGACTCGCCCCTGGCGACAGCACTTCGAAGGCTCGCGGGCAAAGAGCGCGGCTTGGCGTCGGCTCACGACGCGGCGTCCGCGCCGGGCAAGAGCTCATTGTTTCCGGCCTCAGGCAGTCGCGACCAGACGTTCGAACGCGTAGAAGACCAGGATCGCGAGCAGTAGGAAGATCGTGTACTTGATCACCTGCCAGATAAAACGCAGGTAGCGCCGGTCGCGCTTGAAAAGATAGAAGCCGAACGCGCCGGCGATGGTCGCCAGCGCCAGGAAGAGCAGCAATCGAACCAGTACCACGGGACGCCTCTTTTAGTGCCGACGCGGATGCGCGCCCGCTGGACTCAGGCTCCCTGCACCTGCCACGACTGGAATGCGCTCGGCACATCGGCCGGGGCATCAAAGGTGACGAGCTCCCATGCGCCCTCGGCCGAAAGCAAAGCGCGCGATAGTGCGTTGTTCAGACCGTGGCCCGATTTGTACGCAGTGTACTTGCCGATCAGCGGGTGTCCGAGCAGATACAGGTCGCCGATTGCGTCGAGCACCTTGTGTTTGGCAAATTCGTTGTCGTAACGCAGGCCCTCGGTATTCAGGATCCGCGTTTCATCGAGGACGATGGCGTTCTGGAGATTGCCGCCGAGGATGAGGCCGGCAGCACGCAGCGCCTCGACATCCTGCATGAATCCGAAAGTCCGCGCGCGGCTGACCTCCTTGATGTACGAATCCTCGGCGAAATCGATCGCCACGTGGCGGTTTTCCGACCCGAACACGGGGTGCGGAAAGTCGATCGTAAAATCGAGGATGAAGCCGTGATGCGGCTCGAAGCGCGCCCACTTGTCGTCCTGCCGCGCCTCGATCGTCGACTTCACGCGCAAATAGCGCTTGGGGGCGGACTGCTCGACAATACCGGCCGACTGCAGCAGGAATACGAATGGACCGGCGCTCCCGTCCATGATCGGGATCTCCGGGCCCGCGACATCGACGTGCAGATTATCGATGCCCAGTCCCGCGAGCGCCGACATGAGGTGCTCCACCGTCGAGATGCGCACTCCGTCCTTTTCCAGCGACGAAGAAAGACGCGTGTCGCCGACATTGCGCGCATCGGCCACGATCGTCACCGGCTTGGGCAGATCGGTGCGATGGAAGACAATGCCTGTATCGCGCGGCGCCGGGCGCAGCATCAACTCGACGCGCGAGCCCGTGTGCAACCCTACCCCGGTCGACTTGATCTTGTTCTTGAGCGTACGTTGTCTGAGCATCGTGAATAGCCCTCGGCGCGTCCGGGTAAAATGCCCGAAAGCGCAATGGTTCAAGGGTTTACGTCATATTAGCACAACCTCGCGACGACCCCTAGAGCGAACTCGTAACAGTGCGTGTTCACCGCCCGGGCGACGGTGCAGACCGGCTGCAAGCCGCTTTCGTTAGGCCGCACTCAGTCTGCCTGTTTGCGCAGGAAGGCGGGAATGTCCGCCGGATCGAACGCTGTGCCGCCGCTGGCCGGAGCCGTCGCTCTTCCTCGCCGCATGACCGCGGGCGTCCTGTCCAAAGTCTCGTAGTCGATGGTCTCGATGTGCACGCCGATTCCATCGGTGCCCGTTCGCTCGATCACCTGGTCGACGACCTCGAGCTTCGGCTGCCGCGACTTGACCACTGCGCCGCCCAGACCCGTCGCGATCATGGTCACGCGCAATTCGTCGCCGAGCGAATCGTCGATGACGGTGCCGACAATTACCAGCGCCTCGTTTGCGGTGAACTCCTTGATGGTTTCCATCACCTGGTGATATTCCTTCATCTTGAGACCCGAGGAGGCGGTGATGTTGACGAGCACGCCGCGTGCCCCGGATAGATTGACCTCTTCCAGCAGCGGACTCGCCACCGCTCGCTCGGCCGCGATCCGCGCCCTGTCCGCTCCCGCGGCCGTGGCCGAACCCATCATCGCCATTCCTACCTCGGACATGACAGTGCGCACGTCGGCGAAGTCGACATTCACCAGCCCGGGGTTGTTGATGACCTCGGCGATGCCGGAGACGGCGCTGCGCAGAACATCGTTCGCGGCGGCGTAGGCGTCCAAGACCGAGACATCCTCTCCCAGGACCTGCATGAGCTTGTCGTTGGGGATGATGATCAGCGAGTCGACGCTCTTCTTCAGCTCCTCGATGCCGGCGTCGGCGACCTTCTGCCGCTTGCCTTCGAACTGGAACGGCCGCGTCACCACGGCAACGGTGAGGATGCCGCGATCCTTCGCCACCTGCGCGACGATCGGCGCGGCGCCGGTTCCTGTGCCGCCGCCCATGCCTGCCGTGATGAATAGCATGTCGGCGCCCTCGATCATCTCGGCGATGCGATCCTTGTCTTCCATCGCGGCATCGCGCCCGATCTCCGGACGCGCGCCCGCGCCCAGCCCCCGAGTGAGACTGCTGCCAAGCTGCAACTGGATGCGCGCCGTCGATCGCTTGAGCGCTTGCGCATCCGTATTGGCGGCGATGAACTCGACGCCCTCGAGACCCTTTCCGATCATGTGCTCCACGGCGTTTCCACCGCAACCGCCCACGCCGATGACTTTGATGACTGCTTCCTGCGGGTTCTGGTCGATGATTTCAAACATGGTGTGCTCCTTCTCCTGTCTGTAATGCCGAATAAGCTGTCAAATGAGTTTCCGACTTCCAACCGTGTCCACAAAAATGCAAGCGCCTTGTTGTTCGCGACGCAGGACATCTGCCATCTGCAGCGATGCCCTGCCTTTCGCGAGCCGGCGCGATTTCAAAAATTTGCCTTGAACCATTGCTTCATCCGTTCCCCGACGTTCCCCAATCCTTTGCCCTGCGCGCGCGCCAGTTCGGCGCGCAAATACTGTTCTCGCCCATCGAGCAGAAGGCCTACTGCGGTCGCATAACGCGGGCTCCGCACCACGTCCGCGAGGCCGCCGACGTACGCCGGGACGCCGACGCGCACCGGCAGGTGAAACACCTCCTCGCCCAGCTCGACCATTCCTTGCAGCAGCGCCGAGCCGCCCGTGAGGACGATGCCCGACGAGAGCAACTCCTCGAGACCGCTGCGGCGCAACTCGGCCTGCGCGAGCGTGTAGAGCTCCTCGATGCGCGGCTCGATCACCTCGGCCAGCATCTGCCGCGAGAGCTTGCGCGGACCCCGCTCGCCGACGCCCGGCACCTCGATGACGTCGTTGGGATCGGCGAGCTGGCGCAACGCGCAGCCGTGCCGCAGCTTCAGCTCCTCCGCTTCCTTGGTCGGCGTGCGCAGCGTCATCGCGATGTCGTTGGTGACCTGGTCGCCGGCGATGGGAATCACCGCGGTGTGCCGGATCGCTCCGCCGGTGAACACCGCCAGGTCGGTCGTCCCGCCGCCGATGTCCATCACGCAGACGCCGAGATCTTTTTCGTCATCGTTCAGCACCGCGAGCGCAGACGCGAGCGGCTGCAGCATGACGTCCTTGACCACCAGGCCGCAGCGGCGCACGCACTTGGTGATGTTCTCGACGGCCGAGACCGCTCCGGTCACGATGTGCACTTTTACCTCGAGGCGCACGCCGCTCATGCCGAGCGGCTCGCGCACATCCTCCTGGCCATCGACGATGAATTCCTGCGGCAGGATGTGCAGCACCTGCTGGTCGTTTGGAATCGCGATCGCCTTTGCTGTCTCCACCACGCGATCGATATCGGCCTGGGTGACTTCCTTCTCCTTGATCGCCACCATGCCGCTCGAATTGAGGCTTCGGATGTGACTGCCCGCGATGCCGGTGAACACCTCGGTGATCGCGCAATCGGCCATCAGCTCGGCCTCCTCCAGAACGCGCTGAATCGAAGCCATCGTCGCCTCGATGTTGACGACCACGCCTTTTTTCAGGCCGCGCGAAGGCTGCGTTCCCAGCCCGATGATGTTGAGCTTCTTGTCCGGAGTGATCTCAGCGACGATGGCAACGATCTTCGACGTGCCGATGTCGAGTCCGACAATCAGATTCTTCGCGTCTTTCACCATGCGTCTTTCACCCTGTCTTCTCCCGAAGCCATTTCATGCCGCCTTCTTCACGGCGCGTTCCTTGAAGCCCGGAACGCGGGCGGCGAACCCATTGCGATAACGCAGATCGGCGTATTCGACGCGAGTGCCGGCGCGAGTGAGCGCCCCGATGGATTTCGCGTAGTAGTCGACGAAGCGGGCAAGGCGCTCGCCCGGCTCAGTGCGGCCCAGAGCGATGGTCAGCTCGGGCGCCGCGGCGGTCTTGAGCTCCCAGCCGCCCCGCGCGGACAGATGCATCTCGCCGACTGCGAGGCCGGCACGGCTCAAGTCGGCGCCGAATTCCGCGAAGCGCGCGCTCATTTCCGCCGCAGTGCCGTCGGGCCCGGTGAATTGCGGCAGGTCTCCGTCGTAGTCGGCAACGAACACTTCGCCTTCGGTGTTGACGAGCGCGTTGTCGTTCCATCGCGCGAGCGGCGCGTGCTCGACGACGGATATCTCCAGGCGGTTTGGCCACTGCCGCCGCAGGGCTACGCTTCGCACCCACGGCACGCGTTGCAGCGACGTGCGCGCATCGGCAAGTTTCATGGTGAAGAAGTTGCCGCGCAGCTCCTCGCGCACGACCGCCTCGAGGTTCGCCGGATTGACCTGCGACAGACCGCCCGTGATCACGATCTGGCGCAGCGCAAATGCCGGCTGCCGAACGGCCCAGGCGACGGCGCCCCAGGCGAACAGGGCAAGCGCGAGCAGCGCGAATCCGAGCGCCATCGCGGTCAGTTGGCGCGGGCTATCCCACATGCGCGCCTCGCAGAATCTGCACGCAGAGGTCGGGGAATTCCACGCCCACGCTGCGCGCAGCGATCGGGACCAGGCTGTGCCCCGTCATACCGGGAGAGGTGTTCACTTCGAGAAACGTCCAGCTTCCGCTGTCCTCGAGGATCAGATCGAGCCTGCCCCAGCCAGTGCACCCGATCAGCCGAAACGCCTCCATCGATTGCTCCAGGATCGCGCGCTCGACGCCGGCGCCGATGCCCGATGGGCACACGTACCGCGTGTCATTGGAGAAATACTTGTGGTGATAGTCGTAATTGCCGTTCGGCGCATTGATCCGGATCAGTGGCAACGCCCGATCGTCGACGATCGAGGCCGTCAACTCGATGCCAGCGACGAACTCTTCCACCAGTACGAGGTCGTCGTGCTTCGCCGCCTCGCGATAGGCGATGGCAAGCTCGTCGTGATCGACGCCTTCCACCCGAGTGATTCCGATGGTCGAACCTTCGCGCGCGGGTTTGACGATCAGGGGCAGACCCAGCTCGGCGACGATCGCCCACCAATCCGAGCCCTCGTCGACGACGCGATAGCGCGGTGTGGGAATGCCGCACGCGAGCCAGACCAGTTTGGTGCGCCACTTGTCCATCGCCAGCGCCGACGCCATCACGCCGCTGCCCGTGTAGGGCACACCCAGAACTTCGAGCGCTCCCTGGATCGTGCCGTCCTCGCCGAAACGGCCGTGCAGGGCGATGAAGACTCGCTCGAAGCCATCCGGCTTGAGGTCGCACAGCGCGCGCTCCGCCGGATCGAAGGCGTGTGCGTCGACGCCTCGGCTCCGGAGCGCGGTCAGCACCGCGTTGCCGGACATGAGCGAAACCTCCCGCTCGGAAGAGGGGCCGCCCATCAACACCGCAACCTTTCCGAACTCGCTCATGGGATTCCCGCGCTCCGCAACCACGTGCGACGTTGATGGGCGGCAGCTTCGCCCTCCCGCACCAGCCGCTTCGCGGTACCGAGTCGGGCTCGCCCCATCAACACCGCAACCTTTCCGAACTCGCTCATGCGATTCCCGCGCTCCGCAACCACGTGCGACGTTGATGGGCGGCAGCTTCGCCTTCCCGCACCAGCCGCTTCGCGGTACCGAGTCGGGCTCGCCCCATCAACACCGCAACCTTTCCGAACTCGCTCATGCTGCCACTCCGATGATGCGCACTTCGGGCTCGAGCACGACTCCGGTCTCGCGGGCAACGACATCCCGGACATGACCGATCAAGGCTTCGATCTCGGACGCATTCGCGTTGCCGTCCGGATTGACGATGAAGTTGGCGTGTTTCACGGACACCGCAGCGCCGCCGATGGCGTATCCCTTGAGTCCACAGGATTCGATCAAGCGCGCGGCGTGATCGCCGTCGGGATTGCGGAACACGGAGCCGGCGTTGGGCAGGTTGAGCGGTTGCGTCGCGATGCGCTTCGACAGCAATGCCTTGATCTGCGCACGAGCACGGGTCGAATCGCCGTGCGGAAACCGGAACCACGCCGCGGTGAATACACCCTCGACGACGTTCCCGTCTGCGCGCAGGACGCTTCGGTAGCCGATGGAAAAGTCCTTCGGTCCTAGAATGACGAAGCCGCCGTCGCGGGTGGCGATCTCGACTTTCGCCACGTGCCGCCAGGTCTCACCGCCGTAACAGCCAGCGTTCATCGCCAGCGCGCCGCCCACGGTGCCCGGCACGCCGGCAAGGAATTCGGCTTCCGCACAGTCGTGCATCGCGGCGAAGCGTGCGAGCTTGGGACTTGCCACGCCCGCCTCCGCGTACACGAGGCCGTCCGCGATCGCCAGCACTCCGCCCGGCGCATGCATCAGCGCCACTGCGCCGCGTACGCCTCCGTCGCGAACCAGCAGGTTGCTGCCGAGGCCTATCACCGTCAGGGGCTCGCGCGGCGGGAGCTGGCGCAGAAACGCCGCCAGGTCATCGCGGTCCGCTGGCACATAAGCGACATCGGCCTTGCCGCCGCAGCGCCACGAGATGTGCCTCGCCAGAGGCTCGTCCCGGCTCAACTTGCCGCGCATGCCGGTGAATTGAAGAGGCTCGATCATCATCATGTGCCGGCCGCCAGCAAAGGCGAGACCTGCCCGATCGATCCCGCTCCCATCGTCACGACCACGTCGCCATCGCGCGCGATGGCGCGAATCGCCCCCGGCATGTCGGACACATCCTCGACGAACACCGGCTCGATGCGGCCGCCGATGCGCAACGCCCGCGTCAGCGCGCGTCCATCCGCAGCGACGATGGGCACCTCTCCGGCCGGGTAGACGTCGGCGACGAGCAGCGCGTCCGCGGTCGACAGCACCTTGACGAAATCCTCGAACAGGTCGCGCGTGCGGGTGTAGCGATGCGGCTGGAAGGCGAGGACCAGCCGTCGTCCGGGAAAACTCCGCCGCGCCGCATCGAGCGTCGCCGCCATTTCCGTCGGGTGGTGGCCGTAGTCGTCGATCAGCGTGAACGATCCGCCTCGCGCGATCGCGACCTCGCCGAATCGCTGGAAGCGCCGCCCGACGCCTTTGAATTCCGATAGCGCCTTCGCGATGGCCGCGTCCGCGACGCCCGCCTCGCGTCCCACGGCAATGGCGGCCAGGGCATTCTGGACGTTGTGCACGCCGGCGAGGTTGAGCTCGACCTGCAGCGCGGGCGTGCCGGCCCGCGTGGCGACGAAGCGCATCCGGCCGCCATCGTGGTCGACGGCGGTCGCCTTGAGCTGCGCGTCGTCGCCGAATCCGTAGGTGACGATGGACTTGGTGATCGCGGGAACGATGTCGCGAACGTTCGCGTCGTCGATGCACAGCACCGCGGTTCCGTAGAACGGCAGCCGCTGCGCAAAATTGATGAAAGCCTCTTTCAGCTTCGCGAAATCGTGTCCGTAGGTCTCCATGTGATCAGCATCGATGTTCGTGATCACCGCGAGGACGGGCTGCAGGACCAGAAACGACGCGTCCGACTCGTCGGCTTCGGCGACCAGAAACTCGCCCGTGCCGAGCCTAGCGTTCGCGTCCGCCGAAACGAGTCGGCCGCCGATGACGAAGGTCGGATCGAGGCCGCCCTCGGCCAGGACGCTGGCGATCAGGCTCGTCGTCGTCGTCTTGCCGTGCGTTCCGGCCACCGCGATGCCCTGCTTGAGCCGCATCAGCTCGGCAAGCATCAAGGCCCGCGGGACGACCGGAATGCCGCGCTCGCGCGCGGCGGCGATTTCTGCGTTGTCGGCCGCCACGGCAGTGGAGACGACAACGACGTCGGCTTCCGCCACATTCCCCGCACTGTGGCCCGCGGCAATGCGCGCGCCCAACGCAGTCAGGCGCCGCGTCACCGCTGTCGTCGCGAGATCGGAACCGCTGATTTGATAGCCCTGCGTGAGCAGAACTTCCGCGATGCCGCTCATGCCGGCACCGCCGATGCCGACAAAGTGAACGCGCTTGACCTTGTGCTTCATCTCGATCGCGCCAACTCGATGCATGCATCGGCGACGCGCTCGGTCGCATCGGTGCGGGCGACGCTTCGCGCGGCGATCGCCATCGCGAGCAGGCTCTCGCGCCTGCAGGCGGCGAGCATGTCCGCAAGGCGCCGCGCCGTCAGCTCGGCTTGCGGAACCAGCCACGCGGCACCGGCGTCGACGAGCAGCCGCGCATTGTGCGTCTGCTCGTCGGCGATCGCACCCGGCAGAGGCACGATCAGGCTGGCCACGCCGACCGCGGCGATCTCGGCGACAGTCAGTGCGCCGCCGCGACAGATCACCAGATCGGCTTCGGCGTAACGGCGCGCCATGTCGGGAACGAACGGCACGCACTCAGCCGAGGCACCGGCTCCCGCGTAGGCACGCCGCAACGCATCGATGTGCGCCTCACCCGCCTGGTGCGTGACCATCGGACGCTGTTCCCGAGAGAGCAAAGCCAGGGCAGCTGGAACGCGCTCGTTGAGCGCCGTCGCGCCAAGGCTTCCACCCAACACCAGAACCTTGAGTGCTCCGCTGCGGCCGGCGAAACGCTGCTCCGGAGGAGCGACCGCGACGATCTCGTCGCGCAACGGATTGCCGATCCACTCGACTTTCGATGCGTGCTTGCCGCGCATCGCGTCGGGAAATCCAAGAAGGATGCGATCGGCTCCGTACGCCAATGTGCGATTGGCAAGGCCAGCGACGGCGTTTGAGTCGTGGATCGCGAGCGGAAGCCCGCGCGCGACGGCCATCAACGCACCCGGAAACGATGCGAAGCCGCCGAATCCGAGCACGACGTCGGGCGCGCGTCGGCGAATCACGCGAAGGCTTTCACCGAGCGCGAGCAGGAGCGAAAACGGTCCCAAGAGCAATCTGCGGATGCCTTTGCCGCGAACGCCCGCGAAGCGAATGCCCTCGAAGTCGACACCGTGCTGCGGCACGAGCCGAGACTCCATCCCATCGCGCGTGCCCAGCCAGAACACCTTGCATCCTCTGGCCACGAGCCGCGCCGCGACCGCGAGGCCGGGAAAGATGTGTCCTCCGGTTCCGCCGGTGGTGATCATGACGGTGGCGGTCATACCGTGAACCCACGCAGCAGGCGCCGATTCTCGAAATCGACGCGCATGAGAATCGCGAGCGCGAGGCAGTTGGCGACGATGCCGCTTCCGCCGAAGGACAGCAGAGGCAGGGTCAGCCCCTTGGTCGGCAGCACGCCCATGTTGACGCCGATATTGATGAAGGTCTGTACGCCGAGCCAGATGCCGATGCCGTGCGCAACAAGCGCCGAAAACGGGCGATCGAGTCGCGCCGCTTGTCGCCCTATGGCGTAGGCGCGAACCAGCACCCACGCGAAAAGCGCGATGACGAGCAGCACACCGGCGAAGCCAAGCTCCTCCGCCACCACGGCAAGCAGGAAGTCCGTATGTGCTTCCGGCAAATAGAGAAGTTTTTCAACGCTCGCACCCAGACCGACGCCGAGCCACTCTCCGCGTCCGAAGGCGATCAGCGAGTGTGTCAGTTGATAGCCCTTGCCGAGCGGATCGGACCAGGGATCGAGGAAAACCGCGAAGCGCTGCAGGCGATACGGCGCGAAGCGGATCATGAGCCACAACGCGACCGGCAGCAGGAACCCGAGTCCGATGAGCAGGCGCCAGTCGAGGCCGCCGAGAAACAGGATGCCGAAGGCGATGGCGACGATCACGACGCACGCACCGAAGTCCGGCTCATGCAGCAGCAGCGCGCCGATGCCGACCATCACCGCGAGGAGCGGCAGGAAGCCCTTGAGCAGCGTCTGCCGAAGCGGCTGCTCGGCGTGCAGGAAGGACGCCTTGCGCACGGCGTAACTTGCGGCGTAGAGCACCGCGAAGAGCTTCATCAGCTCCGACGGCTGAAGATTGACCACGTAGAGCGACAGCCAGCGCTTGCTGCCGTTGACCTGCTTGCCGAGCACGGGAACGAGCACGGCGACCAGCAGTATCGCGCCTAGTACGAACAGATACGGTGCCGCGCGTTGCCAGACCTTGAGCGGAACCTGAAACGCGACCGCCGCGGACGCGAGGCCGATAAGCACGAACACCGCGTGCCGGACGAGGAAGTACCACGGCCGATATCCGGTGTGGACCGACGCCTCGGCCATCGCGATCGACGCCGAGTACACCATGACCAGCCCTATCGCGAGCAGCATGAGCGATGCCCACGCCAGCGTCACGTCGTAGTCAATCATGGCGCGGCCCTCGCGCGGAAGCGCGCTTAAGCTGGAGAACCGCGGCAAGGTCGACATGAAGCCGCCGTCTCTAGGCATGCGCGACCTCCGTGGCGTGCGCCGACACGGCGGCCTTGAAGCGATCGCCGCGATCCCGATAGTCGCGGAACATGTCGAGGCTCGCGCATGCCGGCGAGAGGAGCACGGCGTCGCCAGGTCGGGCATGAGCGATCGCGCGCGCGACTGCGACTTCGAGCACCGGCGCGAATTCGATCGCCGGACTCACCCCCGACAAGGCCGCCGCGATCGTCGGCGCGTCGCGCCCCAGCAAGACGACGGCCCGGCAGTGACGCTCGACACTCGGTCGCAACGGAAGAAAATCCTGTCCCTTTCCGTCGCCACCGGCGATCAGCACCGAGGGGCGGCCGATTCCCTCGAGCGCTGCCAGCGTCGCGGCAACGGTCGTTCCCTTGGAATCATTGATGAACAGGACGCCACCGATGTCGGCCACGCGCTCCATCCGGTGCGGAAGCCCCTGAAACGCCGCAAGCGCGGCCAGCACCGCGGCGTCGATCTTGCAGACGGTGGAAGCGAGCGCCAAAGCAGCGAGCGCATTGAGCACGTTGTGTCGGCCGACCAGCGCGAGCTCATCGGCCGCAAGCAACGTCGTGTCGCCATGCGCCAGCCAGAGCCCATCGGAATCGCTCCGGTCGGCCAAACCCCATTCGCTCGCCGTCGCGGGCGCGCCTGCGCCGAAGGTCTGCACCACACGGCCGGGAATGCGCATCGCCAGCGACCGCGCATCGTCACGGTTGAGAATCTGCAGGCCGCCAGCGATGAAAATGCGCGCCTTCGCCGCCGCGTAGGCGTCGAGGCCCGGGTAGCGATCGAGATGATTTTCGGTAACGTTGAGCACCGTCGCTGCGGTCGTTCGCAAGCTCGCGGTGGTCTCCAGCTGGAAGCTCGACAGCTCGACGATGAAGACGTCCGGCCACGCGCCGCCGTCTTCGTGTGCGGCGAGCGCGTCGAGCACCGGCTCGCCGATGTTGCCCACGACCGCGACGCTCAAGCCCGCGGCCCTGAGGAGCTCGCCTGTCAGCGTCGCAACGGTCGTCTTTCCGTTCGAGCCGGTGACGGCGAGCACGCGCTGACCCGGCGGCAGCGCGCGGGCAAAGAGTTCGACGTCACCGACCAGCTCGACGCCGATTGCAAGTGCTGACGCGATCGGTTGGAGCGCCTTGCTGATGCCGGGACTGATCACGATCAAATCGGCGTCACCGAACGTTTCGTCCGAAAACGGCCCCTTGAGGAACGGCACATCAGGCAGCTCGGCCGCGAGCTGGGCCGCCTGCGGCGGATCGTCGCGTGTGTCGGCGACGGTCACATGAGCGCCTCTGCGCGCCGCCCATCGCGCCGCAGACAGTCCCGTCACCCCGAGACCGAGCACGACTACGTTACGGTTGCGAAAGGTGACTGTCATCGGAGCTTCAGCGTCGACAAGCCGAAGAGCACCAGCAGCATGGTGATGATCCAGAACCTCACCACGACCTGGTTCTCCTTCCACCCCTTGAGCTCGTAGTGGTGGTGAAGCGGCGCCATGCGAAAAACGCGGCGGCCGGTGAGCTTGAAGGACACGACCTGGATCACCACCGACAACGTCTCGACTACAAAGACTCCGCCCATGATCGCGAGGACGATTTCCTGGCGGACGATCACGGCAATTGCGCCCAATGCCGCGCCGAGTCCCAGCGCGCCGACGTCGCCCATGAACACTTCCGCCGGGTACGCGTTGAACCACAGGAAGCCGAGTCCCGCGCCGGCGATGGCTGCGCAAAAGACAGTGAGCTCGCCCGCCCCGGGAATGTGCGGCAGAAAGAGGTACGACGAAAAATCGGCGCGGCCCGTGACGTAGGCGAAGATGCCCAGCGCAGCGCCTACCATGACCGTCGGCATGATCGCGAGTCCATCGAGCCCGTCGGTCAGATTGACAGCGTTGCTCGCGCCTACAATGACGCAGTAGGACAGCACGATGAAGCCCCAGACTCCGAGCGGATACGACACGGTCTTGAAGAACGGCACGATCAAGTCGGCCTTCGGCGGCAGATCCAGATTGAATCCGCTCGAAAGCCACGCGTAGAAGAGCTGAAGGAACTGCGTCGTCGACGGCGAGGAGACCGAGAACGCCAGGTAGACAGCCGCGATCAATCCGATGAGCGATTGCCAGAACAATTTCCCGCGGGCGGAGAGTCCCTTCGGGTTGCGGTGCACGACCTTGCGATAGTCGTCGATCCATCCGATCGCGCCGAAGCCGAGCGTCACCAGCAGGACGACCCACACGAAACGATTGCGAAGGTCCGCCCAAAGCAGCGTCGTGATGACGATCGACACCAGGATCAGCGCGCCACCCATGGTCGGCGTGCCCGCCTTGGTCAGGTGCGTCTGCGGTCCGTCGTCGCGAACCGCTTGCCCGATCTTGTACTGAGCGAGCTTGCGAATCATCTTCGGTCCGACCAGGAACGAAATCATCAGAGCCGTCATCGTCGCCAGCACGGCGCGCAAGGTGATGTAGCCGAAGACATTGAAGGTCCGAACATCCGACGCGACCCAGTTGGCGAGCGCGAGCAACATCAGCGGCCACCTTCGGCAAGCTCGCTCGATTCGCCGAGGCGCGCGATGACACGCTCCATGGCCATGAAGCGCGAGCCCTTGACGAGCACGGTCGTTCCCGGCCGCAGCGCCACGTTCAGCTCATGCACGAGCGCATCCTGGCCCGGGAAGTGCTCGCCGCCCTCGCCGAATGCCTCGACGGCGTACGTCGCAAGGGTACCGACCGTCAACAGACGATCGACGCCGGCGGCGCGGGCGTACTCGCCGATCTCGCGATGAAACGCCGGGCCCTGGTTTCCAACCTCGCCCATGTCACCCAGGACCAGCCACTTCGCGCCCGCCGCGTTCGCAAGGACCGCGATCGCCGCTTTCACCGAATCGGGGTTGGCGTTGTAGGTGTCGTCGAGAATCGTGGCGCCGTTCACGCCGGCGCGGGGATTCAGGCGCCCGCGAATCGGCCGGAAAGCACTGAGCGCGGCAGCCGCGGCGTCCATGCTCGCACCGGCAGCGGTCGCCCCCGCGATCGCTGCGAGCGCATTGGAGACGTTGTGCCGGCCGGGAGCCTTCAGCTCGAATGCGGTGCCCCCTTCGGGGCCGGTCACGTCGACCTTGCTGCCCCACAGCCGAGGCTCGCAGCGCGCGCTGATTGCCGCCGGCGCGCGCAATCCGAAATCACGCACGACCAGCGACGCTCCGTCGGCGTTGCGGCGCGCGATCACATCGCGCCAGAATGCCGCGTAGTCGTCGTCCGCATTGATCACCGCATGCCCGCGCTGCGGAAGCGCGCCCAGCAGTGACGCGTGCTCGGCGGCGACGTCGGCCACGCTGTGCATGAATTCCTGATGCTCGCGCTGCGCGTTGTTGATCACGCCAATGGGAGGGGCGGCGATGGCGGACAGCGCCGCGGTCTCGCCGGGGTGATTCATGCCGATCTCGATCGCCGCCGCTTTGTGAGTGGTGCGCAATCGGAGAATGGTCAGCGGAAGGCCGATCTCGTTGTTCAGGTTGCCCGCCGTCGCCAGCACGCCAGCGTCTCCGAACTGAGCGCGCATGATCGCCGCGGTCATTTCCTTGACGGTGGTCTTGCCGTTGCTGCCGACGATGGCCACGATGGGAATGGAGAATCGACGCCGCCAAAACGCCGCAAGCGTTCCAAGCGACTTGATCGGATCGGCGACGCAAAGCATCGTGTCGGCTGCGCCGCTGCGCAAGGCTGCGCCGAGCCCGGCCACGCGATCGACGGCGACCATCGCCGCAACCGCCCCGCGGTTGAAGGCCTGCGCCACGAAATCGTGGCCGTCGAACCTCGCGCCCTTGATCGCGACGAACAGATCTCCAGGAGTGATCGACCGCGAATCGATCGAGACACCGCTGAACCACACATTCGGACCGCGCAGGGTGGCGTTGATTGCCTGAGCGGCTGTCGCCGAATCCATCATTTGCCGCCCCACTCGGCCAGTGCGCGCGTTGCGTGATCCCAGTCTAGAAATGGCACTCGCTGGCCTGCCGTCTCCTGATACGGCTCGTGGCCCTTGCCGGCGAGCAGCACCACGTCGCCGACATGCGCACGCCCGATCGCCTCGGCGATCGCAGCGGCACGATCGAGCTGGACTGCGTAGCGGCGATTTCCTGTTTCGCGAATGCCGTGAACGATCTCGCTGGCGATCGTTTCAGGATTCTCGCCGCGAGGATTGTCGCTGGTGACGATCACGCGGTCGGCGAGCTGCGCGGCGACGCGGCCCATTTCCGGCCGCTTGCCGCGATCGCGCTCGCCGCCGCAGCCGAAAACGCAGACCAGCTCGCCGCCGCTGGCGACCGCGGGGCGCAGTGCGGTCAGCGCTTTGTCGAGTGCATCGGGGGTATGCGCGTAATCGACGACGACCAGCGGTGCATAGCCGCCGTCGCTGCGTTGCATGCGTCCTGGAGGAGCCTTGAGTTCGGCGAGGAGGTGCGAGCGCCTGATCGAATTCGACGCCGCTTACGAGGAGTACTCCGAGCACGCCGAGTAGGTTGGAGGCATTGAATGCGCCGAGGAGACCGGTCTCGATCTCGCCCTTTCCCCAAGGTGTTTCGACCTGGAAGGAAAGTCCCGAGGAGGTCGGCATCAGGCGCGAGCCTCCGATGTCTGCCGCCGAGAAGCCGTAGGTCAACACCTTGCGTCCCTTTGCGCGCGCGGCCTCGATCAGGCTTTGACCGAAGGGATCGTCGGCGTTGATGACGGTGACGCGCAAACCCGGCCACGAAAAAAGCCTCGCCTTCGCCGCACCGTACGCGCCCATGGTGGCGTGGTAGTCGAGATGGTCTCGCGAGAGGTTGGTGAAAAGCGCGACATCGAACGCGACGCCGTTGACGCGACCCTGGTCGAGCCCGTGAGACGAAACCTCCATCACGACCGCCTCGGCGCCCGCGGCCTTGAGCGCGGCGAGCATCTCATGCAGCCGTGCGGCGTCGGGCGTCGTGTGGGCTGCGGGAGAAAGCGCGCCCAGCATGCCGTTGCCCAGCGTGCCCAGGACTGCGGTCTTTCTGCCCGCGGCCTGGAGACCCGTCGCAATCCAATGCGCGCACGAGGTCTTGCCGTTTGTGCCGGTGACGCCGACCATCCACAGGTCGCGCGACGGATGGCCGAAGATGAAGTCGGCGATCGTTCCAAGCCTGGCCTTGAGATCTTCCAGCGGCAGGTGCGGAATCTTCCAGACGTGATTCCAGTTGAAGCCGTGGGGTTCCCACAGAATCGCGCCCGCGCCGCGCGTGATCGCATCGCCGATGAACGTTCGCCCGTCGTGATGCGCCCCGGGGTACGCCGCGAATGCGTCGCCGGCATGAAGATCACGGCTGTCCGACGTGATGCGCCGCACCGCGGTCCCGAGCCTCGCGAGCAACGCGGCAACATCCAGGTCAGGCGCAACAGCGCTGCTCATGTCTCTTCGCGCACGTCGCCGCCGTCGGGCGGCAACACCACGTTGTCGAGCGGCGCGTCCGCGGGCACGCCCAGGAGCCGCAACGCCGCGCCCATGATGGTGCTGAACACCGGAGCCGCGACAGTGCCTCCGTAGTACTCTCCGCCGCCGGGCTCGTCGATCATGACCGCGATCACCAGGCGCGGATTCGAGACCGGCGCGAAACCGACGAACGAGGATACGTACTTGTCGACATAGACGTGATCCTCGATCTTGTGCGCCGTTCCGGTCTTCCCGGCAACGCGATAGGCCGCAACCTGCGCCTTCGGAGCCGTACCGCCAGGAGAGACGACCATTTCCAGCATGTGACGGACGGCGCGCGCCGTGTCGGGGCTGATCACCGGCCGGCCGGCGATCGCTCCGTCGACTTTGAGCAGCGAGACGGGCTTCAACTCGCCGTCGGTCGCGAATATCGTGTAGGCGCGCGCCAGCTGCACGAGGTTGACGGAAATGCCGTGTCCGTAGGCCATCGTTGCCTGTTCGATCGGCCGCCATGTCTTCGCCGGACGCAGGCGACCCGACACCTCGCCGGGAAATCCCGTCATCGGCGCCGCACCGAAGCCGCTGCCCGACAGGGTCTGCCACATGGTCTCGGGCGGAAGCGAAAGTGCGATTTTCGCGGCGCCGACGTTCGACGACTTCTGGATGACCTGCTCGACGGTCAACGCGCCCTCGCGGTGCGCGTCGTGAATGATAGCGCGGCCGATGGTCAGCGTGCCCGGTGCGGTGTCGATGATCGAGCTCGGACGAACCTTGCCGGCATCTAGCGCGGCGGCAATGGTAAACGGCTTCAGCGTCGATCCCGGCTCGAAGGTATCGATGAGCGCGCGATTGCGCATCTTGTCGCGCGCTACGCGAACACGATTGTTGGGGTTGTAGCTCGGCAGATTGGCGAGGGCCAGGATCTCGCCGCTCTTGATATCGAGAATCACCGCGGCACCGGCATGCGCCTTGTTGGCATCGACTGCCGCCTTGAGCTCGCGATACGCCAGATATTGAAGACGGCTGTCGATCGACAGCGCCAGATCGCGTCCCTCCTGCGGCGCCCGTATGCTTTGCACGTCCTCGACGATCTCGCCGCGGCGATTGATGATCACGCGGCGGCTGCCCGGCTTTCCACCGAGCCACGACTGCTGTGCCAGCTCGAGCCCTTCCTGCCCGATATCGTGGTCGCCGGTGAAACCGACGATTTGACTCATCACGTCCCCGCCGGGGTAGTAGCGCCAGTACTCGTTCTCGTCGTGCACGCCCTTGATCTTGAGCGCGGCGGCGCGATCGGCAACCTCAGGCGCGACCGGCTTTTTGACGTAGACGAAGTCGCCACCCTGGGCGAGCTTCTGATTGAGCGCCGCGGGCGCCATGTCAAGCACGGCCGCAAGCGCGCGTCGTTGCTCGGGCGTCGCCTCGACTTGATCGGGCCAAGCCCAGATCGCCTTGACCGGCGTGCTGACCGCAAGCGGGTCGCCGAACCGGTCGAGAATGCGGCCGCGGTGCGCGGGGACGTCGATTTCGCGGCTGTAGCGCGCGCTTCCCTGCTCCTGCAAGAACGCATTGTCGATGCGTTGCAGATACAACGAGCGGCCGAGCAACCCCAGCAACAGCAGAAGCAAGCCGCCGAAGACGACCGTCGAGCGCAGGCGCGGCAATGGCGGCGTCGCGGGCACTGCCACGTGTCTTGCTCGCGCGGTGCGTGTGGTGCGTGTGGCGCTCATCGGCCGCCCCGCTTCAGAATCTCGGTGCGCGCCGTCGACGGCAGCTGCATGTGCAATTGCTCGCGTCCGATCTTTTCGACTCTCGCCGGCATCGCCCATGTCGACTGCTCGATCTGAAGCTGACCGAATTCGACTTCATAGGCCCGGCTCTGCGCCTGCTCGCGCTCGAGATCGACGAAGAGCTTCCGCGCCTGGTGCCGCGAAGTAACCAGGGACAAAGCGCAGGCAACGAGCACCGCCAGCAGCAGCAGGTTGATGCGCGATATCACGCCAGGTCCGCTCCGGTGCGCTCGGCGACGCGCAGCGTGGCGCTGCGCGCGCGCGGATTGGCCGCGACCTCGGCGTCGCCGGCGCGAATGGCGCGACCAACGAGCTTGAGGGGCGGTAGAGGCAAGGCATCGCTGCGAATCGCCAATCTCGCGAGCCGCGAGTCGCCCTCGAAGGGCTCGCTATGGCGGCGGAAGAATTGCTTCACCAGCCGATCCTCGAGCGAATGAAAGCTGATCACAGCGATACGCCCTCCCCGCACCAGGCACGGAAGAACGGCTTCGAGCGCTAGCGGCAATTCCTGGAGCTCCTCATTGACGTGAATCCGTATAGCCTGGAAGGTCCGCGTAGCCGGATCCTGACTCCGATCACCCCGTGCCCGCGCGCCGAGGGCTTTTGCCACGATCGCGGCCAATTGCCCCGTGCGTGTGATGGGCTCGTGCGCGCGAGCCGCAACAATCGCTCTTGCAATCTGTTGAGCAAACCGTTCTTCGCCATAGTCCCCTATCACTCCCTTCAGTTCAGCTTCGCTGGTTGAAGCAAGCCACTGTGCCGCGCTGTCGCCGCGCGATGTGTCCATGCGCATGTCGAGAGGTCCGTCGGCGCGGAAGGAAAACCCGCGCTCCGGATCGTCGATCTGCGGAGATGCGATGCCGATGTCGAACAGGGCGCCGTCGATGCCGTCGATGCGCTCTTCGTCGAGCACGTCTCGCAGATGCGAGAACCACGCACGATGAAAATGAAAGCGCGGATCGGTCCAGGCGCGTGCAGTCGCTTCCGCGGATGCATCCCTGTCGAGGGCGATGAGCCGGCCGCGAGGTCCCAGCGCTTCGAGAATGCGCAGCGCGTGTCCACCGCGGCCGAACGTGCCGTCGAGGTAGATTCCATCGCGCTTGACCGCCAGTGCCGCCACGGCTTCCTCGAGCAGAACCGGGACGTGATCGCCATGCGGCATCAGAGAGAAAAACCGTCGAGCTCGGGCGGGAGTCCGCCGGCCGGGAACGCGACCGCTTGCGCGGTGCGCCCGTGCCATTGCTCCTCGTCCCAAAGCTCGAACTTGTTGCCCTGCCCGACCAGCACTACGCGCTTATCGAGCGTTGCGAACTGACGCAGCGATGGCGGGACGAGGATCCGACCCGCACCATCCAGGTCCACATCGTCGGCGTGACCCACGAGCAGACGCTGGAGCGCGCGAATTTTTTCGTCGAAGCTGGAGAGTGCCATCAAGCGCTTCTGAATCGGCTCCCACTCGGGGAACGGATACAGCAGCAGACAGCGGCTCGGATCGGCAGTAAGAACCATGTGACCGTCGGCACGTGTCAGCAACGCCTCGCGATGCTTGGCGGGGATAGCCAAGCGGCCCTTGTTGTCGAGCGCTAAATGGGTGACGCCACGAAACACGACTCCTCCCTGAAAAGTGGTCATGGAGCAAGCGCCCACTTTGACCCACTTTTTACCACCATCGCCACTATAAGGAATCGGAACTGGGACGTCAACACACTTTCGGTTTGCTTACAAAGACTTAGCTCCTTTGTTGTATGTGCGACAAAATACTAATTGAAATAGTTACTTAGCGTCACTATCGCGGCTAAATTAATAACATACGTCCGGAACCGCTGAAACGGATTGGAGGGCGCATTGCCAGCGCGAAGCCGACGTTGCGGGAGCACGGACCGCTTTCATGCCAACGGCATCAATTTGCAAGATTCGGCGTCGCGCATGTCGATGCGCAAGAGCCAGGTCGCAGGTCGACGCTGACCTCGGGGCGACGTCGGCGAGCGAGCCTGTCGCAGCGAGGACGTCGGGCGCGCGACGAACGCTTGACGGGAGGGCAGACACCAGCCGCGCATCGACCGCGCAAAAGCCGCGCTCGCGCTGTCGCCCTCGCGTGAGCACTGTGCTCGCGGACCGAACTTTCGCCATCAAGGCACGGTGAGCCGCGGCAGGTGCATAACACACCGCTGAATCGCTAGTTCAATCGAGGCGGACCTGCGCGTGGCATCAGTATCTGTTCGCGGAGTCGTCGCAGGCACTGAACGCTTTCTACGCTGCGATGGGCGCTTGGCGCATCGTGGCAGGTCACGTCGTCTCCGCTGTGTGACTTCGGACGCACGTATCCGTCCCGATCCGCGCGCACATTGCGATCGCACGGAATAAGGTGCGCCGAAACCGGTTTACCGCTGTATCGCTTTTCGAAGAGCACCACTTTGCGGGATCGGATCACCCTTGCAGCGCTTGTCGGACTGCTCGCGTCCATGCTTCTCGCGGGAATTGCCAGCGCGGCGAATGTGGGCGACCCGGCGCCCCCGTTTTCCCTCGCGACGGCACACGGCGACACGATAGCGCTTCCACAACTCCGCGGCCGAGTCGTATACGTCGACTTCTGGGCCTCGTGGTGCGCGCCGTGCCGGCGATCGTTCCCGTGGATGAACGAGATGCAGCAACGCTACGGAGATCGCGGACTCACGATCGTCGCGATCAACGTCGATCGCCGCCGCGCTGACGCGGACCAGTTCCTCCAAGCCAACGTCGCGCGCTTTGCCGTGGTCTACGACAGCGATGGCGTGACGCCACTGGCATATTCGGTGAAGGGAATGCCGAGCTCGTACCTGATCGATTCGCGCGGGACGGTGGTCAACGTCGAAGAAGGTTTCCGCGACGATCACAAAGCCGCGCTCGAAGATCAGATTCGTTCCCTGCTTCCGAGCCACTGAGCGGTCTCGTCCTGCCGACATGCGCCGATGCCCGCGTAACCTGCTGTTCGGACTGGCGCTCGCACTGGCAGTCGCGCTCGCAGGCTGCGCCACGATGCAGCCTCCGAAGCCATGGGAGAAGGATCGGCTCGCGCAGCCTGACATGCAATTCGGTGCCGACCCGCTGCAGGTGAAGCAAACCGAGCACATCTATCAGAGCAAAGAGGGCGCGAGCGGCGGCAACGGCGTAGGCGGTGGCGGCTGTGGCTGCAACTGAGGGGGACGCGGCCACTCCGGATTGTCCGACCGCGCCTAAAAAAACCGGCTCCGGCAGCGCGCTGCTCGCCGCGGCGCTGGCCCTGCCGGGCATCCTCCCGGCGACAGCGATCGCTCAGTTGACTCCGGATCCGGGGCTGATCCAGCTGAAGTACCTCGACTACCGCGACTCACAACCTGGCGCCGACCGAATGAGGGTGTCGTCGCCGTCCCTTTACGGGCGAACACCCCTGTCGGACTCGCTCCAGGCTGAGGGCGCGATCGTCTACGACAGCATTTCCGGGGCATCGCCGCTCTATCACAACACCTTGTCCGGCGCCTCGCATCTCGGAGTAACCGACTACCGGAGGGCGGGTGACGCCAAGCTTACCAAGTACTTCAACAACTTCTCGGTTGGCGTCGGTGCGACGGTATCGACGGAGCGAGATTATTTCTCGCGCGCCCTTTCACTCGACGTGCGCGTGGCAAGCGACGATCGCAACCGCACTTTCGATTTCGGCGTCGGCGGTGCAAGCGACCGCATCAATTTGACGAACGGGCTCGCCGAGAACAAGAAAAAACAGACGGTGGACCTCCTCGCGGGGATCACGCAGGCCTTGTCACCGGACGCGATCGTGCAGTCGACGCTCACCTATACAGACGGGCACGGTTTCTACTCGTATCCGTACAAGACGCTCGACGCGAGGCCCGATCACCGTCAGATACTGGCGTGGCTCACCCGTTACAACCAGTACCTTCCACGATTCGACGCGACGATCAATGCCTCGTATCGCTATCTTCACGATTCCTTCGGCAGCAGCTCGCAGGCCATCGACCTGACCTGGAATCAGCCGATCGCAAACGGCTGGACCCTGGCGCCCAACGCTCGCTATTACACGCAGAGCGCGGCCTACTTCTACTACGATCCGCCTTTCTCTCAGGGGTTCGTTCCCGGAGGCCTCTACACCGCGGACACGCGCCTCTCGGCCTTCGGCGCCCTGACCGCGGGATTGACCGTGACGAAGCAACTGGCGAACGGATGGAGCGTGAATGCGGCGGTGGATTTCTATCAGCAGCGTTCGGATTGGCGTCTCGGCGGAGGAGGCAGCCCCGGTCTCGAACCGTTTTTCGCGCGATGGATTGTGGTGGGAATCGACAAGACCTTCTGATTTGCTCCGCCTCCGGAACAGGGCAGAATAAGACCGATCATGCCTTTGTTCCAGTTCGGATTTTCCGCCATGGCTTCGATCAACGAGCTGCAGATCTGGGCCGACACCGAGGCGCAAGCCCGCCGCGGCGCGGATGCCGCGATCGCGGACGTGCAGCGGATCGAGGCCAAGTACTCGCGCTACCGCGACGATAGCGTTATCACATCGATCAATCGCGAAGCCGGCAACGCAGAAGTCGCAATCGATGCCGAGACCGCCGCGCTACTGCGCTATGCGGATCAGTGTTATCGCTTGAGCGGGAGCCTCTTCGATATCACGTCCGGCGCATTGAGGCGCGCCTGGAATTTTCGGCGCACTCCTCCCCGGCTTCCGAGCGAGGCCGAATTGCAAGGCGCCGTCGCAGCCATAGGCTGGTGCGACGTTGAATGGAACGAGCATGCGATTCGCCTGCCCCGCGCCGGCATGGAGATCGACCTGGGCGGCATCGGCAAGGAATACGCCGCCGATCGCATGGCGACGCTGTGCCTGGAGCACGGTCTCGAGCACGCCCTCGTCAACCTCGGCGGCGATGTCCGCGTAGCAGGTGCGCAGCAGGACGGCGCACCCTGGCGGGTCGGCATCCGGCATCCGCGTCGGGATGCCGAAGTCATCGCCACGGTGGAGATGACCAGCGGCGGCCTTGCAACCAGCGGCGACTACGAGCGCTTCTTCGAGATTGACGGTGTCCGGTACTGTCATGTTCTCAACGCGCGCAGCGGCTGGCCGGTCCGTCATTGGCAATCGATAAGCGTCGCCGCTCCCCTTTGCGTAGTCGCGGGAAGCTGCTCGACGATCGCGATGCTGCTCGAGGACGCCGGAGAAGCATTCCTCGAGGCACAGGGTGTACGATATCTCGCGATCGCCGGTGATGGAACGTTGACCGGGCCCTTTGCTCCCGCGACCACGGCTTTAGCCGCCCGCACGTTATATCATTGGTAGCGGTGTAGTGGCATAAGGGTGGCGCTGTCCGGCAGGACGACCGCTGCGTTCACGCGGCGGCGCATGCCGTCGAGAGACCGCCGGCCCATGAGCACCGGGAAGCGCCATGCGCGCTTCCCTGCGAAACGATAATCCCATTCGATCTAAAACGGACCTGGCGATATGAAGACCTATTTGCGGATCGCACATGATCTTTCCAGCATTCCGAGCAGGCATCGGTGTTTCGCGCGGAACTCGCTCGGCATGGCTGCGAGCGGATTCGCCGAGCATAGTGGTCTTGCCGGGTCTTTTGGGCAGTTTTGCGCGTCCCCGTCGTCAGTCGCGGACTGTGCGGTCCCTTGGCTGGCCTCGCCCTCGCGTCCTCGATCTTTTTCGCCGCGCTGCCCGCGTTCGCGGACGCCGAGGACGTGGCGCGATACCGGGTGGAAATCGACGCGCCCTCGTCGGTCAAGGCGCGGTGGAGCGCAGCATCGATCTGGTGCGGTGGCAAAATTATGGCGGATTCAGCCCGGAGCTGCTCGAGCTTCTGATCACCGACGCCAAGGCGCAGGCCCGCGCGGCCGCCGAGTCGCAAGGCTACTTCAGCGGCAGACGTGAGCGCCGTACTCGATAGAGCGACGAGCCGCCGACGGTTCGCATCCAGGTCGAGCCGGGTGAGCCGACGCGGGTCGCGGAGGTGTCGATCGAAGCGACAGGTGCGGCGACCGAGGCGGCCGGCGAAGCGGCACCGTCGCGGCAATGCGCGCAGGGTGGCTGTTGCCGCGCGGTGCCGTCTTCCGGCAGGCCGACTGGGCTCGCCGCGAAAACCGCCGCCGTGCGAACACTCGCCGCCAGCCGCTATGCCGCGGCCAAGCTCGTCAGCAGCAAAGCCGACATCGACCCGGACACTCACGCCGCCCGCCTTAGCGTCACCATCGACAGCGGACCGCCTTTTCGTTTTGGCCCGCTCGAGATATCGGGGCTCGAGAAATATGCCGACAGCGACCGTCCGCAACCTGGCGACGTTCGCGCGGGCGACTCGGTACAGCAGCGAGACGCTCAAGGAGTTCGTTCGCCGTCTGAACGCGACCGGTTACTTTGCCAGCGTCCAGGCCACGGTCGCGCCGGACCCTGAATACGCCGATAGCGCTCCAGTCAAGGTGATGTTGATCGAAGCCCCGACAAAGAAGATTCAGCGGCGGGATCGGCTTCGCCACCGACGTACTCTACATCGGGCAGGTGAGCTTCGACAACGTCAACCTCGACGGCCACGGCCTGCAGTTTCGCAGTGACCTGCGTGTCGATTCGAAAGAGCAGGATGCGACCATGAGATTCACGCTGGCTCCCCGGACGCCGGCATACACCGACTCGTTCATCGCCACGCTGGGTCACACCGATATCGAGAACCTCACCACCCGTGACGTCAATGCCGGATGGGCCGCCAGACTCGGATCCTCGCAATCAGACCAGCTACTCCCTCTATTACTATCTCTCGCAGCAGTCTCCGCCGCAGGGCGTGATCGAGCGTCTCGCACGCGCTTTACGGCGAAGTCGGGACACGTGTGGCGGCGCGTCGATGACCTCCTCTCGCCGACCAAGGGCTTCGCATTCGGTGCCCAGCTGGGCGGCGGACCGCCGGGCGTTTCGACACGCGCATTCGGCCGCGGGATCGCGCGGTTCGAAGGATGGATTCCCGTCGACCTCAAGACGCAGATCGCCGTGCGCGCGGAAGCCGGTGCGGTTTTCGCGTCGACGTCCGATGGCATTCCGCAGCCGCTGCTCTTCCGCACCGGCGGCGACACGACCGTCCGCGGTTATTCCTTTCTCAGCCTCGGCCCGCATGTCGGCGATGCCGTCGTCGGCGGCCGTTACTACGCCGTTGCAAGCGTCGAAGTCGTGCGCTGGATCGAGCAATCGTGGGGCATCGCGGTGTTCACCGACGCCGGAAACGCGGCGGAAAACCTGAGCGACCTCAAGCCCGCATACGGTTACGGTGTAGGCGCCAGAATCCGAACTCCGATCGGTCCGTTTCGCTTCGACGTGGCCTATGGCCAGCAAGACAAAAGCGTGCACGTCCATTTGTCTGTGGGCGTTTCGTTCTAATGATCACGCGCCGCGGCATGCTCGCGATCATCGCCGGCCTGGCCGTGCTGGCGCTTTTGACAGGCGTGCTGATCGGCGGTGCGATTTGGTTCCTGTCGAGCGAGCCGGGCCTGCGATGGGCCGTTGAACAAGGCGCACGCGCTCACCGAAGGAAAGCTGAGTCTCGAGGGGACCACCGGCTCGCTCGCTGGCACGACCCATATTGCGCGACTGAGCTACGGCGACCGGGACTTGCAATTCATTGCCGAGAACGTCGAATTCACCTGGTCTCCGCGCGCGCTCTTTTCGCGCAGCGTGGTGATCGACTCGCTGATCGCGTCCCGCGCCTCCCTCACTCTAAAATCGAGTGACGGCGTCAGCTCGCCGCCGGCGTCGCTGGTTCTCCCGTGGGCAATCGACGTGCGGCACGCTTCCATCGGTGAACTCGTGGTGGCCAGCGGCGACAATCGCACGCGCGTCGCGAAGCTTGCCTTCCACTACACGGGTGGCGAGACGCGTCATGCGCTCGATGAGCTCGTGCTGCACAGCGAGTGGGGCGACTTGAGCGGCATCTTGCGATCGAGGCGTCTCGTCCGTTCGCGACGACCGGGAGCCTGTCGTTTCAAGCCTCGGAGGCGCTCAAGCGCGCCAAGGCGACTGTCGCCATCGCCGGTGATATTGCCTCGCTGGCGTTCTCGGCAGATGTATCCGCGGAGGGCGCGCAGGGCAGCGGCAAGGCAACTCTTTCGCCGTTCGACGAGCGCTGGTTGCGAAGCTTCGCACTGTCGGCCGACGGCGTCGACCTCGCGCTTTTCGATCCACGCATCCCCAGAACCGGCCTCGCGATAACGGCCGAGGGCGCCGGCGGCGAGCGCGGACACGTGCAGGGCACGCTCGCCGTCCGCAATACCGAATCGGGTCCGCTCGACGGCAATCGCTTGCCGCTTGTCTCGCTTACCTCTTCTTTCGACATCGCTGCCGACGGCGCAACTCTGAACGCCCTCGATGCGTCCGTCGGCAGAGCCGGGCGCGTCGCGGGCGCCCTTCGCGTCGGCAGTGGCGACGCGCGCTGGAACCTGTCCGTTCGCGAGCTCGATCTCAAAAGCGTCGTCTCCAGCCTCAACGCAACCCGACTCGCGGGCGCAATCAATGGCCAGTTGCGTCTCGGATCCGAATCCCCCGAGGGGACTGTTTCGGGCGAGGTCAAGGAAGCGGCGGTCGCGCTGTCGTTCGACGCGGCGCTGAGCCGAAACATCATCGACGTGCGACGATTTCGCGCCGCGGCTCACGGCGGCAGCTTGACCGGCTCCGCAAGGCTTGACCCTCGCGGCACGCAGGCGTTCACCGTGAACGCGAGCGCGAGTTCGCTCGATCCTGCGGCCTTCGGAAACTTTCCGCAGGCATCCATTTCGGGGACGATCGAGGCGCACGGCGATATCAAGCCATCGTGGCGCGCGGCGCTGAAGCTCAAGATCGCAGATGGCAGCCGCTTGCGCGGCTTGGCCTTGAGCGGCGGAGGCGACGTGACTGTCGAGCGTGAACGCGTCCACGACGCGAACGTCGATATCGCCGCCGGAGGCAACCGCTTGAAGGTCGCGGGCAGCTTCGGCAAGGAAGGCGACGCGCTGGCTTTCAGCTTGGATGCACGCGACCTTGCAACCGCGGACCCGCGCCTTGGTGGCCGCCTCAGCGCGACAGGGCACGTGCGCGGCTCGTGGACGCGGCCTGCGATCGAGCTCTCTGCGAGCGGCGAGTCACTGCGCTTTGGCTCGCGCTTCAGCGCCGCGACCCTCAGGGGCACCGCGGACATAGGCACAGCCGCGACAAGCACCTCGCCCGATCGGCCGCTCAAGCTGCACCTCGATTTCACGCGCGCGCGCATCGATGCGATGATCGTGCGCACACGCGTCGGCCGATGCGACCGGAACGGTTGGCCATCACGATGCAGTCGATATCAATCGCGGCTGAAACCTCCAGCGGCACGGACGGGTCACCCGGTGTGACGGAGATTGACACCCGACTATCCGGCGGATGGTCCGGCGATGCGGCAAGCGGAATGTGGTCCGGAAGCATCGTTGCGCTCGACAGCCGCGGTCCGTATCGGCTCTCCCTCGCGGAGCCTGCAACGCTCGAGGCAAGCGCAGCACGCGTGCATCTTGCCCACACTCGGGGCACGCTCGAAGGCGGCGCCTTCGCGATCGAAGAGTTCAAGTGGGAGGACGGTCGCCTGTCGAGCCGCGGCGATTTCACCCATCTGCCCGCGAAGCCGTTGCTGGCCGTGGCTCTTCCTGAATCGATGATCTCCACGACGCTTGCGTTTTCCGGCCGCTGGGATTTCGCGGCCAATCCGCGGCTGAGCGGTACGCTGTCGATGTCGCGCGACGACGGAGACCTCGCGCCGATCGACGCTCCCGGGCTCGCGTTGGGGCTCACGCGGCTCGATGTGGCCGCGGTCAGCACCGATGATCGTGTCCACGCGACACTGGCCGCGCGCTCACGGCTCGGCGATGCGGACGTGGAGGCCGACCTGGGAGCCTCACCGCAAGGCGCGGGCCGCTTCGACGGCACCGCCCCGTTGTCGCTCAAAGCGCGCGTCGACGTCGCATCGTTGCGCGCGCTGCAGTCGCTTGCGCGCACCAGCGCCGTGCTCGACGGCAGATTGGCGCTCAACGTCACCGGACATGGAACCCTGGCGCGCGTGCAGCTCTCGGGCAACGTCGAGGGCGACGCGATCAAGATCGAAATGCCGCAACACGGGGTCTACCTCAAGGACGGCCGCTTTCGCGCTCAGTTGAGCGACGACGAAGTCACCATCAGCGAGCTTTCGCTGACCGGCGGCGACGGCCACTTCGTGGCCAGCGGCACGATGCCGGCGGTCATGAAATCCAGCGCCGCCACCGGAACGGTGACCTGGAAGGCGGAGAAGTTCGCGCTCTTCAATCGACCGGATTCGCAGCTTGTCCTTTCCGGCGCCGGTACGCTCGCACTCGAGAACAAAACCGTCAAGCTCGCGGGCTCGATCAAGGCCGAACGCGGATACTTCGAGTTGCCGCCTAATCGTCCCGACGCTCTGGGCGACGATGTAGTCGTGCGCGGACGGGAGCGTGTACGGCCGGACGTCGGAACGCAGCGTGTCCCTTTCGCCGTCGATGTCGATCTCGATTTCGGCGATCAGTTCGTCTTCGTCGGCCAAGGGTTCAATAGCGGTCTTGCGGGCAAGCTTCATGTCAAGACAACAGCCGGCAACCAGCTCGTCGCCGATGGCACGATCAATGCCGTTCGCGGGACCTATACCGCGTTTGGACAGCGACTCGCGATCGAGCGCGGCAGGTTGTATTTCAACGGCCCGTTGGACAATCCCGGCCTCGATGTCCTTGCATTGCGCAAGAATCTCGCGGTGGAGGCCGGTGTGGAAGTGACCGGCACGGTGCAAGTGCCGCTGGTGCGGCTCACCTCGACGCCGCCGGTTCCCGATAATGAAAAGCTTGCGTGGCTGGTTCTGGGACACGGTCTCGATAGTGCATCGGGCGGCGACGCCCTCGCGCTGCAGGCCGCGCTCGCGGCGCTTGCCGGATCCGGTGGCGAGCCGATCGGCCAGCGCTTCGCTCACACCTTCGGCGTCGACGACATCAGCGTTCGAGGCTCGTCCACCGCCCGGCCCGGCACGACGGCGGCGCAGGTGGTCGCGGTCAGCAAGCGCCTGACCGACAACCTTTCAATTATCTACGAGCAGGGGCTGTCCGCCGCCAACAATTCGCTGCGCATTGAATACTCGCTGTCGCGTACGATCACGCTGCGCGCCGAAGCCGGACTGATCAGCGGCGTCGGAATCTACTATTCGCGTTCGTACGACTAGCGCGTCGCAGATGACTGCCGAGTTTGTCAGATTTTAGTCACGTCGGCGTCGACGACTAACAAACACGCACACCGAGTCTATCGATGTCCGGCAACGGACCGTTCCGGTCAGCCGCGTCTCTCGAAAGCGGACAGTGACGAACGAAGGTTGCCAGCACCGAACGCGCAGCGCGTCTCGATTGCGCCGCGATCCAGACTGGACCGCCAACGCGCAGTCAGCGCGCTGGCTTGCGAATGGATTTCAAGACGTACAGCCTGAGGGCACCGGCCCGACGCGGCTTAACGCAATGCTTCCAGACAAGCCGCTGCTGCTTCCGCCCGTGAAATTGTAGGCAAACGTCGCCGCCGAGCAGCTCTGGAATGCCAGCGTTCCGTTGCCCACCGGCGTGGTCTTCTGGCCCGGTGGCGTCGGCGTATCGAACATTCCGCCGGTGGTTTCGTAGATCGTCACCGGAATCGAGCGCATGCCCGGCGTAAATGCCGCCTGCGCCGTGTACCAGCGTTGTCCCGCCGGCCCCGCGGTAGTACCGCTGGGCACATACGTATACCAGGCAGCGAACAGCGCGCTGGCATTGGAGTTGACCTCGATGGTCAACCCCTGCCCCGAGGTGGCCGCATTGAACCAGTTCCCCGAAAATTCGAAGTCCGCGTTGGTCGCAGCCGGGGCCGTGGTCGCGCAGGTCGTATTCGGCAGCAAACGGCTCAGAGGTATGACTCCGCTGCGAAACGTGCCGTCGATCAACTGGTAGGTCAGCTGACCGCTGCTGCAGGTGTCAAAGCTCAGGGTGGCGCCTCCGATCACCTGCGCATTGGTTATCGGCGGAGCATTGAAGTTGCCACCGACGTTTTGATAAATCTTCAGCGCCACGCCCGACGCGCCGGGCGCCACTTGCCCTTGGGCGGTGTACCAACGCTGACGCTCCGCGCCACCCACGACCGTGTCGTAGGTGAACCAGCTCACAAAGGCCGTTCCCGACGATGGATTGGGGAACACCTCGACTTCGATTCCTTGCCCGCCGGTCGCCGGCTCCCACCACGACCCGGTGAAGCCGTGCTGATCGAGGTCAGGAAGGGTGGTTGGTTGCCCCGCGCCTTGGGCGATGTTGACGCTCGCGGTGCGAACCGTTGTGTTTCCGTTAGCCCCCACGCCCTGATAAGTCCAGGTGTCGGTGCCGGACTGCGCGAGGAAAGGCGTGTAGGTAACCACAGAGGGACCCCCGCTGCCAAAGGAGTAACTAACCGTTCCCTTGGTGGGTGGGGTGACGGTAACGATATTGGTAATTACTCGCAGCAGGGGGTTGGCGTCGGACGCCGACACAATAACGTCGCCGAGGTTAATATCCGTTCCAGCAGAATTATGCGCCACGGGTGCCAAGTTGATGGCCGGCTTGGCGCTGTCCAGGTAGGCAGCAACGCTCGCAAAGTCTGCAGCAGACCCGCTGGCACCCATGCCCAAGTCATTGACCGCAGTAATCAACGCCGCGTTGCCTGCAGCGTTATTGACAACGTTTGACGGAGCATTCGAACCGTTGTGGCAAACGGCGCAGAGGGTGACGAAAAGCTGCCCACCCGTTTGCGCGTATGCGGGTGCGACGAAGAGCAAAGCGCTCCCGATAAGACCGACGACGATTGCACGGCGACCCTCGTTCATAGCGCCCCCTTCAGTTGATTGTTCTCGTCGTTTCGCCCTTTCGGGTCGAATGACGTTCAATGCCCCCAAATGCGCGACACGGGTGTTGTCCAATCCCCAGCCGTAAGTGCGAAAGTGTCTCCCTACATTGTTCGTTCAGCGCGGCTTACGCGAAAGTGCCCTTGGTGTCTCCGGAATCGTTACCTATGCAACCGCAATAGACGTAAATGTCTGGCGCGCCCGACAGGAGTCGAACCTGTGACCTTTGGCTTCGGAAACCAACACTCTATCCAGCTGAGCTACGGGCGCCTGCCGCGCATTTTACACCGCTTGGCACTTCGTCCATTGGGCGCACGGTTCCTTTCCGGTGCCAATGAGCCCGGGCTATAATGCGCGCTTCGCGAAACGGCCCCTCGGCCTCGCATCCGGAATTCGTGATGAGCGACGAACATTCCAGCTTCATCAAGACGCCCAAGCAACTCGCAATCGTCGTTGTGCTCGCATTCGCGATTCCGATCACGCTCGTCGGCTTGCTGTCGCAGCTCGTCACGGGCATGAAGCCGCCCGGAAGCGCCGAGGCCGACACTCAGCTTCTATCGCGCATCAAACCGTTCGGCGAAATCGTTATGGCGGACGCCAGCGCCCCGAAAGGCAACCTCACCGGCGAGCAGGTCTTCCAGTCGGTATGCAAAACATGCCACGAGCCGGGGATCGCGGGCGCGCCGAAGGTCGGCGATAAGGCAGCGTGGGCGCCGTCGATCAAGAAAGGCTACGAAACGCTGGTGCAGCACGCCATCAACGGATTCCAGGAGGCGGGTAAGGTCATGCCGCCGAAGGGCGGTAACCCGGACCTCGCCGACGTCGAAGTCCAACGCGCGGTGGTCTATATGGCGAACCAGTCCGGCGCAAGCTTCAAGGAGCCCGCCGCGCCGGCAGCGACTGCTGCCGCGACCGCCACTGCATCCGTGGCGGCAACGGCCCCTGCACCGGGCGCGGCAACACCCGGCGCCGCCGCGGCGACGTCCGCCACAACGTCGCCGGCTCCGGCAGCGAAACCCGGCGCCCCGCTCGACTTGGCCTCGGGTCAGGCGATGATGCAAAAGGACGGTTGCATCGCGTGCCACGCCATCGACAAGAAGGTCGTCGGACCCGCGTATCAGGATGTCGCCGCGAAATACAAGGGCGATGCGGGAGCGCTGGCGAAGCTGACTCAAAAGGTCAAGGCCGGTGGCACGGGCGTCTGGGGCGCGGTCCCGATGCCTCCGAATTCCTGGGTCTCCGACAGCGATATCACGGCCCTCGTCACCTGGATACTCTCGCTCAAGAAATAGCGCTCACGCGCTAGCGTGTGAGCATCGCGCGCAGGCTCTTCAGGCGCGCGTTTCCCGCGGCTTTCTCGCGAGCTGCATCTTCCGGCCCGAGGGGCACGTCGGCGTGCCGCAAGTCCTCCTGGATCAACTCACCAATGAATCGCGACGGCGCCGCATCGTGCCATTCGCCGCCGCGCTTGCGCCGGCGGCACCACGATAGCTGCAGGCTTTGTTGCGCCCGGGTCATGCCGACGTACATCAGTCGCCGTTCCTCGTCGACACTGCCCGACGCAATCGATTCGCGATGCGGCAGTATGCCTTCCTCGACGCCGACCATGAATACGTGCGGAAATTCGAGCCCCTTGGCAGCATGCAGTGTGGACAAGCGCACTGCGTCCGGCGTGACGTCTTCCTGACCTTCGAGCATGGTGATCAGGGCGATCATCTGGGTGAGCTCGAGCAGATTCTTGTCATCCGCCTCGCCCTTGGTCGAAAGCCAGCCCACGAAATCGCGAACGCTCTCCGAGCGCGTCTGCGCCTGGGCCTTGTCGAAGGTGTCGAACAAGTAATCCTCGTAACCGATCGCGGAGACGAGCTCGCGCAACAGAACGCCCGCGCTTTCGCGCTCGGCGCGGTAGCGCAATCCGTTGATCAGCGCGCCGAACTCCACCAGCGCGCCGTGCGGCCGCGGCGCCATCTCGCCTGCCAGTGCATCGTCGTAGATCGAAGCGAACAGGCTCGCGCCTCGTGCTTTTGCCGCGGCTTCGAGCCTGTCGAGCGTCTGTGCGCCAATTCCACGGCGGGGAGTCGTGACGGCGCGTACGAATGCGGGGTTGTCGTCGTCGTTCGCGATCAATCGCAGATACGCGACGAGGTCCTTGATCTCGGTGCGTTCGAACCATGACTGTCCGCCGCTGATGACGTAGGGCACGTTCTGCGCCGACAGCGCGCGCTCGAACGCGCGTGCCTGATGGTTGCCGCGGTAGAGAATCGCAAAGTCCGAGAAGTTTCCGCGCTGTTCGAACTTTTGCGCGAGGATGCGCCGCGCGACGCCTTCCGCTTCGGACTCGTCGTCGGCCATGGGCACCACACGTATCGTGTCCCCCAATCCGCGCTCGCTCCACAGCTTCTTCTCGTAGAGCTTCGTATTGTTGGCGATGAGCGCATTCGCCGAGCGCAGGATACGCACGTCGGAGCGATAGTTCTGCTCGAGCTTGATGACCTTGAGATTCTCGAAATCGCGGGGCAGCTGCTCCAGGTTTTCGATCGTGGCACCGCGCCAGCCATAGATCGCCTGATCGTCGTCGCCGACCGCGGTGAACGCCGCGCGCGAGCCCGCCAGCACTTTCAACAGGCGATATTGCGCCGGATTGGTGTCCTGGTACTCGTCGATGAGAAGGTATGAAAGTCGATCCCTCCAGCGGTCCGCTGCGCCGCAGTCGCGCTCGAGCGCGGCGAGCGGCATCGCGATCAGATCGTCGAAGTCGACGGCCTGATACGATCGCAGGGAGGAATCGTAGCGCTCGTACGCTTTTGCGGCAGCAATGTCCGCGTCGCTCGAAGCGGCGGTCAATGCTTGGGCGGGCGCGACAAGCGCGTTTTTCCACGCGCTGATGCGCCACTGGGCGGCGCGCGCGCGCGCCCGGTCTGTCGTCGCCATCAGCTCCGCGACGATGCCTTCGATATCGCCCGGATCGAGAATCGAGAAACGCGTCGAGTAGCCCGAGCGATGCGGCCTCGCTGCGGAGGATCTTGAGGCCAAGCGAGTGGAAGGTGCACACGAGCGGCGCTTCCGCGCCGTCACGTTTCGCCACGAGGCGCGAAGTGCGCTCGCGCATTTCGCGCGCGGCCTTGTTGGTGAAGGTAATCGCCGCGATTCGCGCCGGCTCGAAGCCACGCTCGATCAGGTGCGCGATCTTGGCTGTGATGACACGCGTCTTGCCGCTGCCCGCGCCCGCGAGCACCAGCAGGGGACCCTCCAGATAGCGCACTGCGGCGCGCTGCGGCTCGTTGAGCGGGAATTTCATGCGGCGAGAGCGGTCAGGCTAGAATGATGCCGATTCTAACGATTGCGTGCCGCTTGACAGCGCGCCAAGTTCCCGTCCGGGCATGAGCCACTACGTCATCGGCGACATCCAGGGTTGTCACGCCGAGTTCCAGCAGCTGCTCGACGTGATCGCGTTCGATCCGGCGACGGACCGCCTCTGGCTCGTGGGAGATCTCGTCAATCGCGGCCCCGAGTCGCTCGCCGTCCTGCGCGCGGTCAAGCGTCTCGGTCCGGCGGCAGTCACCGTGCTCGGCAACCACGATTTCCATCTGCTGACCGTCGCCGCGGGACACCGGACCGCTCACCGCCACGACACGCTCGGCGACATCATGACGGCGCCGGACCGTGACGAGCTGCTCGCGTGGCTGCGCGCGCGCCCCCTGGTGGTGCGCGACGGCGAGCTGCTGCTCGTTCATGCGGGACTTCTGCCATCGTGGACCCCGGCGACCGCCGAGATGCTGTCACGGGAAGTCGCCGCCGTGCTCACGTCGCCCGGGCATGACGAATTCCTGAGTCGCTTGTACGGCGACGCGCCCGCGCGCTGGGAGCCTTCATTGACCGGCTACGACCGCCTTCGCGTCATCGTCAACGCCTGCACGCGGCTGCGATTCTGCGCCGCCGACGACACCATGGAGTTCTCCGAAAAGCGCGGGCTCGAGCACACGCCCGAAGGCTATGCGCCGTGGTTCTCGCACGAGGAGCGCAAGTCCGCTGACGCCACCATCCTCTGCGGGCACTGGTCGACGATCGACCTGATGCTCACGCCGAACGTGCTCATGCTCGATTCCGGGTGTCTCTGGGGCGGCACATTGACCGCTCTCAGGCTGGACGACCGGCGGCTGTTCCAGGTGCCGGGTCGTTCAGGCATAAAGCCGCACGAATAGCCTTCTCGGCCTCGCGCGACAGCTCGCGCCGATGCCGATCCTGCGCCACCAGCGCGGGCGTCAGCGTCATTTCCACCACCATCGCACGCTCGCCGAGCACGCGCCAGAACGAGCTCATGAAGCTCGTGTCGCCGACGTACGCCGGCGCGTCATTGTATGAACCGTCACGGTGCAGGTAGCGGATGGCGATTGGCTGCAGATGCCCATGCGCATCGATCACCGGCTGCAGCAGCGAGCCGTGGAACGGCAGCAGCTCGGTCCCGTCAGTCGTGGTTCCCTCGGGAAAGATCGCGATGGTGTCGCCGGCGGCGAGGACATCGCGCGCGCGGTCGTTGACGCGGTGGGCGTCACGTCTGCGCTCGCGCTCGATGAAAAGCGTGCCGCATCCCGCGATCATGAGGCCGACAAGCGGCCACCGCCTGAGCTCGGCCTTGGCAATGAACCTCGCGGGCTGAACCGTGTTGAGCACGAAAATATCGAGCCATGAAATGTGGTTGGCGACGATGAGCATGTTCCCGGGCAGCCCGTCGCCAGGCAGCCCCTTCACTCGCGCCTCGATGCGCATGATCCTGAGAAGATGCTCGCTCCAGCTCCGGATCAGGGCTTGCCGCCGCTTGAGGCCGACCAGGGGGAATACGAACGCAGTCGTCGCAATGCCCTGGAACACGTGCAGGCTCACCCGCGCATGTCGGTACACGCGCAGAAATAGCGGTGTGCGGTCAGCGGGGCTGCGTGACGGAAGGTCGGCCATGCGCTTGCGAGCGGGCGGGGAGCGCTCCTTGGCACGGACGGCCGGAGCAATGAATCAGCGGCATTTCACCACAGGTGCTGGCCGAAGTGCTTGTGATACGTGGCCGCCAGCGCGTCGCGATCGACAACGTGATTCTGCCCGCCGCGCGATGCGATCTTGAGCGATCCCAGCAACGACGCGAGTCTGCCGGTGCGCTCCCAGTCCCAGCGCTGTCCTATGCCGTAGAGCAGGCCAGCGCGATAAGCGTCGCCGCAACCCGTGGGATCGACCAAGGCCGCCGGCGCGCAGGTCGGTATATCCAACAACCTTCCATCGGCATGAATGCGTGAGCCGTCGGCGCCAAGGGTGACGATCAACGCGTCGACTCGCGCGGCGATTTCGCTTTCCGAAAGGCCCGTGCGCTCGGTGAGCATGCGAGCCTCATAATCGTTCATCGCGACGTAGTCGGCGCAATCGATCATCTCGACGAGCTCCGGCCCGGAAAAGAGCGGCATGCCCTGCCCGGGGTCGAATATGAACGGGATGCGCGCGGCGGCGAACTCGCGCACGTGCACGGCCATGCCGTCGCGGCCATCCGGAGCGACGATGCCCAGCGCGACGTGCCCGACGTCGGCGACATGATTCAGGTGCGCCTGGTTCATCGCGCCCGGATGAAACGCCGTAATCTGATTGTCGTCGAGGTCGGTGATGATGTACGCCTGCGCGGTGAAGGTGCCGGGGACCGTGCGCACGCCTTCCGTCGTGAGACCGAGCGAAGCCATCCGGTCGATGTAGTCGGCGCCATCGTCACCGATTGTCGCCATCACCACGGGATCGCCGCCGAGTCCCTTCAGCGTATAAGCGATGTTGCCCGCGCAACCGCCCCATTCACGGCGCATTTCGGTGATCTGGAAAGACACCGAAAGCACATGCGTCTGCTCGGGGAGGATGTGCCGCGCGAAGCGGTCGGGAAAAACCGTGATGGTGTCGACCGCGAGCGAGCCGCAGATCAGCGTGCGTGGAGTCATAGCGCGTGGGTCGAAACGGGAAAAGCGCGAAGTTTAACCCGGCAGCGGGCGTCCGTGCGGCCGGCCGGCGAAGACGATGGTGTGCGCGCTTGAGGCCGCGCTCACGCCGAGGAATCGCGGCCGATCTCGCGGACGATGAACTGCTGGCGGCGCGACACCGGCAGCGCCTCGGTCACGCCGCGCAGCATCACCTCCCAGTGCGCGTCGCCATCGGCGCTGACGCGCCGCTCGAATCCGCGAATCGCCTCGCGCGCGACCAGGCAATTGCGGTGGACGCGGACGAATCGCGGGCCGAACTCCTCCTCCAGCCGCGTAAGCGACTCCTCGAGGAGAAATTCCCGGTCGGCGGTGCGGATGGTGATGTACTTGAGCTCTGCCTTGAGATAGATGATTTCGTCGATCGGGCACCAGCACCACGCGCGAGCGCTCGGTCACCGACAGGAAGCGGCGAGCGGCAGCGGGCAGGCGGTTGAGCTTGGTATCCGACAGCGGCTTGAGCCGCGGCACCTTTTGAAGGGCGGTGAGGAGGCGCTGCACACGCACCGGCTTCACCAGGTAGTCGATCGCGTGAACCTCGAACGCCGCGATGGCGTGCTCGTGATAGGCGGTGGTGAAGATCAGCACCGGCGGCACCGGGAGCTTGAGCAGGTGACGGGCGAGCTCGATGCCGTCCATGTCGGGCATATGGATGTCGGTGAGCACGAGGTCCGCGGGGGTCGTGCCGAGCAGGTGAAGCGCTTCGCGGCCGCTGCCGGCTTCGCCGACGACAAGGAGCGGCAGCGCGCCCGTGCAGTCGTCGAGCAGCTCGCGAAGGCGTCTCCGAGCGGGCGCCTCGTCGTCGACCAGCACGATTCTCAGCGGCGCTTCACTCACGCGCGTCCGCCTTCCTCGACGTACGTGCGATAAGGCATGCGGATATGCACTTCGTAGATGTCGCGTGTAGCCTTACTCTCCAGGTGCGCCTCCGCGTCGAAATGCAGCGCGAGCCGCTCGCGGATGTTGGCGAGCGCCATCTTGTTTCCGTCGTGATTGCGGTTGCTCATCTTGTAGGGGTTGCGCAGGATCGCGTGCACCTCTCCCCGGCGCAGAAAGATATTAATCGCGATTACCCCCGGAGCGCTAGACGGCTCGATCCCGTGATAGACCGCGTTCTCCAGGAGCGGCTGCAGGACCAGCGGCGGGACCTGCGCATCTCCGGGCATGTTGTCGATGTGCCACTCGATCGTCAGGCGCTCTCCCAGGCGCAGCTTCTCCAGCTCGAGGTACTGACGGCAAAGCTCGACCTCGTCGGTCAGCGGCGCAAGCTGGCGGTTATCGCGCATGAGCACGCGGAACAGGTCCGCAAGGTCTTCGAGCGCCGCTTCCGCGCGCCGCGGCTCGCTGCGCATCAGCGACAGGACCGCTGTGATGCTGTTGAACAGGAAATGCGGCCGGATGCGGGCCTGCAGCGCCTGCAGCCGCGCCTCGGTGATCGCCGGCGAGAGCGCCTTCGCCCGCAGCTGAAAGTAGATCAGCAGCACGCCGGCGATCAGGAGCGAGAACACGACGTCGCGCAGCATGGCGCGGGTGGTGAGGTCCGGCATGAGCGTCGCGAGCACGGTATTGAATGCGAGCGCGACCGCAGCCGTCAGCGCCAGCACCGATGTCGCCCCTACCGCGTAGGGTGCGCGCTGCAAGCCACGGCGCGACGCAGGTACAGGACCAGCAGCTCGAGCAGCAACTGCGGCTCGACTGAAGCGCTCATCTGCAGCCAGGCTTCCGAGATCGCCGGACCGCGCTCTTCGCGCACGAACGCGGCGATCATGACGATCGCGTTCACCAGGAGCAGGATCCGGAGGATCGTGCCCAGGTTGCGCAGATCAGGGAGCGAGAGCGGGATCCTGTTTTGATTTATACTCGTGCGCATCATTCATTGCCTGCCCGCGCGCATACGAGACTTCGTCGCCCGCGCGAATGCAGGTCCGGACCGTTTTCCGCAAGGCGAAGTCAAGTTCTCCTTACTATTGTGGGCAAGAGGTCGGGGTGAGGCAAGCCATGTCCGCAGACAGATCAGACTCCCCCGATAACGCGTTGCGCGGATGGTCCGGCCGCTTCAGCGAGCCGGTCGCCGAACTCGTGAAGCAATACACCGCGTCCGTCGATTTCGATCGACGCCTCGCACATGCCGATATCGCCGGGTCGCTCGCGCACGCGCGCATGCTCGCCGCGGTCGGCGTCTTGAGCGCCGGGGACCTCGCCGACATCGAGCGCGGACTGAGCGCGATCACCGGCGAGATCGAGCGTTCGGAGTTCGCTTGGTCGCGCGACTTCGAGGACGTTCATTTCAATATCGAAAAGCGCCTGATCGCATTGATCGGCGACGCGGGCAAGCGACTGCATACCGGACGCTCGCGCAACGATCAGGTCGCGACCGACATGCGGCTCTACGTCCGTTCCGCGACGGACGACATCGCGGCCGGAATCGTCGCGCTGCGGCGCGCGTTCCTCGACCTCGCCGACGCGCACGCCGCTACAGTGATGCCGGGGTTCACACACCTTCAGGTCGCGCAGCCGGTGACGTTCGGCCACCACCTGATGGCTTATGACGCGATGCTCACGCGCGACGCCGCGCGGTTTGCCGATTGCCGCCGCCGAACCAACCGGCTTCCGCTCGGCAGCGCGGCTCTGGCCGGAACGAGCTTTCCGATCGACCGCGATCGAGTCGCGCGAGAGTTGGGCTTCGACGGCGTATGCGAAAACTCGCTCGACGCGGTGTCCGACCGCGACTTCGCGATCGAATTCGCCTCGGCAGCGGCGATGACCATGATGCACCTGTCGCGGTTCGCCGAAGAGCTCGTTCTATGGTCGAGCCCTGGCTTCGGTTTCGTGCGCCTGGCAGACCGCTTCTGCACCGGCAGCTCGATCATGCCGCAGAAGAAAAATCCCGATGTGCCCGAGCTGATGCGTGGAAAGAGCGGACGCGTCTTCGGCGATCTCGTCGCGCTTCTGACCATCATGAAGGGCCAGCCGCTGGCGTACAACAAGGACAACCAGGAAGACAAGGAACCGGTGTTCGACATCGTCGATACGCTGCTCCCGACGCTCGCGATACTCGCCGACCTGGTCGGGGGCGGAATCGAGGTCGACGCTGCACGCATGCGCGCCGCCGCCGGGGCGGGTTTCGCGACGGCGACCGACCTCGCCGACTATCTGGTCAGGAAAGGCGTCGCGTTCCGTGACGCGCACGAGGTGGTCGCGCGGGCGGTCCGGCACGCGGAGTCGAGCCACGTTGATCTTGCGCAACTGCCGCTGGACGTCCTGCAGCGCTTCTCACCGCAAATCGGCGACGACGTGTATGGCGTCCTCACGCTCGATGGATCGGTGGCGAGCCGCAGAGGCGCCGGCGGCACCGCACCGGAACAGGTCAGGAGCGCGATCAGCGCCGCGCGCGCGGCGCTCGACGCTCGCTGATAATCTTCGTGGGCGGCGGATCATCGCGTTGCTGCGGCGATCGCGAGTGACAAGTGAGCGACAAACAAGGAGCCACAATGGAAACGCGCAAGCTTGCGTTCCTCGGTTTGGGTGTGATGGGATTTCCCATGGCGGGACATCTCGCCCGTGTCGGACATTCGGTCACCGTCTACAACCGCAGCGCGGCCCGCGCCCAGAAGTGGCTCGAGGGCGCACCGCCCGCGTCAAAAAGCGTCTCGGCGCCGAGTCCGGCCGCTGCGGCTGCCGGAGCTTCGGTCGTGATGATGTGCGTCGGCAACGATGACGACGTGCGCGCCGTGGCTCTGGGGCCGGACGGCGCCGTTGCGGCGATGCAGCCCGGCAGCATTCTGGTCGATCACACCACGGCGTCGGCAACCGTCGCGCGCGAAGTCCACGCTGCAGCGGCGGCGCGTGGCGTCGGCTTTCTTGATGCGCCTGTCTCGGGGGGGCAGGCGGGAGCCGAAAACGGCAAGCTGACGATTATGGTGGGAGGCGATGCGAAGACGTTCGCGACCGCCGAGCCGGTGCTCGCCACCTACGCCAAGGCCGTGACCCTCATGGGCGGACCCGGCGCCGGCCAGCTGACGAAGATGGTCAATCAGATCTGTATTGCAGGGCTGGTGCAGGCGCTGTCCGAAGGGATCAACTTTGCGGCGCGGGCCGGGCTCGACGTCGAGCGAGTGCTCGACGTCATCGGCAAGGGAGCCGCGCAGTCGTGGCAAATGGACAATCGCGGGAAGACCATGGCGGTGGACAAGTTCGACTTCGGCTTCGCCGTCGACTGGATGCGCAAGGACCTCTCGATCTGCATGGCGGAAGCGCGCTCCAACGGCGCGGCGCTGCCCGTCACGGCAATCGTCGACCAGTTCTATGCGCGCGTGCAGGCGCTCGGTGGCGCGCGGTGGGACACTTCCAGCCTTATTCGCCTGTTACGCTGACGCCTTATCCGAACTTGCGTCTTCGATCGCCACCTCGAAAGTGATCTCCGCGGTCTTGGCCAGCATCAAGGTCGCGGAGCAATATTTTTCCTTCGACAGCTTGACCGCGCGCTCGACCTGAGCCTGATTCAGACCGTTGCCGCGAACGCGGTAGCGCAGGTGGATGCGGGTGAATACCTTCGGTTCCTCGGGTGCACGCTCGGCGTCCGCATCAACGACGCAGGCGCTAACCGGCTGCCGCGCTTTTTTCAATATCCACACGACGTCGAACGCTGTGCAAGCCGCGGTCCCGGCCAGCAGCAGCTCCATGGGACGCGGGCCGACATTTCGCCCGCCGGCTTCGGGCGCCCCATCCACGACGACCGCGTGCCCGCTGCCGGTTTCGGCAACGAAGCTCACGCCGTCGATCCACTTCACGGTTGCCTTCAAGATCGGCTGCTCCAGATAGTATGTAAGCGTTCGCTATCTCTAACGCTTAGGTTATATCGATATTCCACCATAATGGTGCAACGCAAAAACCCCTTGCCTTGTGCACTGCGGTATGCGATTATTTTTGCGTCAACGATCCGGGATCTTCCTCCTTCCCAGCGGGGACACAATTCCTCCATTCTCCTCCTATGGCAGGAATCCTGCGCGGCCCCCAAGGCCGCGCTTTTTTTGCGCCGAAGCGCTTCTCGGCCGGTTCGCTTTCGCGCAGGTGGACACGTGGCGTTTCATTGACAGAACTGGCCACAAGGCATTAAAATCCACGGCTTTGCAAAATTTAACCGGTCGGGTCACTTTTCCATGAAAACCTATTCCGCCAAGCCGCAGGACATCACGCGGGACTGGTACGTCATCGACGCGAACGACAAGGTGCTGGGGCGGTTGGCCAGCGGGATCGCGCACCGTCTGCGCGGCAAGCACAAGCCGATCTACACGCCGCACATCGACACCGGCGACTTCATCGTCGTGACCAATGTCGACAAGATCAAGGTCACCGGCAACAAGCTGGACGACAAGCTCTATCATCGCCATAGCGGGTATCCGGGCGGGGTGCGCACGACGTCCTTCTCGAAGATGCAGCAGCGCTTTCCAGGCCGTGCGTTGCAAAAAGCCGTCAAGGGCATGCTTCCCAAGGGCCCGCTCGGCTATGCCATGCTGAAGAAGCTGAAGTGCTATGCCGGCGCCGAGCACCCGCACGCCGCGCAGCAGCCGAAAACACTCGATTTCTAAGGCAGCCCAATGATTGGCAACTATTACTACGGCACCGGACGACGCAAAAGCGCGGTCGCCCGCGTGTTCATCAAGCAGGGCTCGGGCAAATTTGTCGTGAACGAGAAACCCGTCGACGAATTCTTCACTCGCGAGACTGGCCGCATGGTCGTGCGCCAGCCCTTGAAGCTCACCAACCATGAATCGACGTTTGACATCATGGTCAACGTCAGCGGCGGCGGCGAATCCGGCCAGGCGGGCGCGGTCCGCCACGGCATCACCCGCGCGCTGATGGACTACGACGGGCAATTGAAGCCAACGTTGTCGAAGGCGGGGTTGGTCACGCGCGACGCGCGCGAAGTCGAGCGTAAGAAAGTCGGCCTGCACAAGGCGCGACGCCGCAAGCAATTCTCCAAGCGCTGACGGGGTCTCTACCGACACTGGAAAGGCCGCCGCGAGGCGGCCTTTTTCTGGTTGCGGCGGAAGGCCAATCACGCCGCCGTGCCGAGTGCGTGATATTCCAATGTCATAGGACCACGCAGCAATGCTAAACTCCACCTGGCAAGCCAAAAGGCGGTAAGGACCATGATCGAGATCGGGATCGTCGGCGGGACCGGTTACACGGGCGTTGAGTTGCTGCGCTTGCTGGCGCAGCATCCGCAGGCGAACGTGAAGCTGATAACGTCCCGTACCGAGGCAGGAACGCGGGTCGATGCGATGTTCCCCAGCCTGCGGGGCCGGGGACCTTTAAGCGCCCTGGCCTTCAGCGACCCGGCGGCGAGCGACCTGAAGACCTGCCATGTCGTCTTTTTCGCGACGCCCCATGGTGTCGCGATGAGCCAGGCGCGGGAACTGGTCGGCGCCGGAGTCAAGATTATCGACCTCGCGGCGGACTTTCGTCTCAAGGATCCCGCCGTTTTCGAGCGCTGGTACAAAATGCCGCACGCCTGCCCCGACCTGCTGGCGGAGTCGGTGTATGGACTGCCGGAAATGCACAGAGCCGCGATTGCCAAGGCGCGCATCGTCGGCAATCCCGGCTGCTATCCCACCGCCGTCCAGTTGGGATTCCTGCCGCTGGTCGAGGCCGGCATCGTGGATCCCGCGCACCTCATTGCCGATTCGAAATCGGGCGTGTCCGGCGCCGGCCGCAAGGCAGAGGTCGGGCTCCTTTTCAGCGAAGCAACGGACAACTTCAAGGCTTACAACGTCGGAGGGCATCGCCACCATCCTGAAATCGTCCAGGGTCTGAATGGCTTCAGCGAGCACCCGGTCAGCGTGGTTTTCACGCCGCACCTGACTCCGATGATCCGCGGCATCCATGCGACGCTGTACGCGCGCCTGCAGGATGCCAGCGTCGATCTCCAGGCGTTGTTCGAGAAGCGGTTTGTCGGCGAGGCCTTCGTGGACGTCATGCCCGCGGGCAGCCACCCCGAGACGCGATCCGTCCGCGCGTCGAATGTGTGCCGCATCGCGGTGCACCGGCCGCAGCAAGGCGATACCGTGGTCGTCCTGTCGGTCATCGACAACCTGGTCAAGGGAGCCGCGGGGCAGGCGGTTCAGAACATGAACCTGATGTTCGGGTTGCCGGAGACGACCGGGCTCATGGCGCCGCCGGTCGTTCCCTGACCGATTTCGCATGCGGGGAATCGGGCGCAGGCTGCGCCAAACTTTCGGTATCAGTGCCCCGCGCATGGCGGTGCGCACACACCTGTCGTGGCGCTGGAGGATTCCGGCGCTGCTCGGTTTGTTCGTGCTGATCGCCGGCATGTGGTGGTGGGGATTCGACTTCGGGCAGTTGCTGAGCGGTTTCAACCGCGGTGAAATCGCCGAGAAACAGGGCAAGCTCGAGGGCGAGGTAGCCGAATTCAAGGACGAGAACGGAAAGCTGCGCGCGAAGGCCGCGCAGCTCGAGAGCGATCTCAATATCATGCGGGGCGCACAGGCAACCCTATCCAAGCAATCACTGGATCTTCAGGCAGAAAACACCCAGCTCAAGGAGGAGCTCGCTTTCATGCAGAAGCTCTTCAGCGACACCGGCAAGCAGGGAGCGATTTCCATTCAACACCTTGCGGCCGAGCGCGAGCGCGACGACGCCTACCATTACAGCCTCATGGTCGTGCGCGGGGGTAACCCGACCGACGAGTTCGCGGGGCAGTTGACGCTGCTGGCGGGCCTTGTCTCCGGCGGACATCTGTCGACGGTCGCGCTGCCCGATGACCAGCCAGACGCTTCGTCGGCTCTGAAGCTCAAGTTCAAGTATTATCAACGCATCGAGGGGACCATACGAGTCCCGCCCGGGAGCCAGCTCAAGACCCTCCAAGCCAGGGTCATGGAGCTTGGTCAACCATTGCCAAAAGCAACCCGCAGCTTGAACATCTCGTAGGAGGCCCCCATGTTTCAACGTAGAAAGGCACGTCCGCAGAAGCGAATCGACAGCCTCATCGGCGCCGGAACCGTCGTGCAAGGCAATGTGACGTTCTCCGGAGGCTTGCGCATTGATGGCTCCGTCAACGGCAAGGTGGCGACGGCTGACGATGCTCAGGGAACGCTGGTCATCAGCGAGCTTGCGAAAATTTCCGGTGAGGTCAATGTCTCCCATGTCGTGATCAACGGCGCCGTCAGCGGCCCGGTGACCGCAACGGACTACCTGGAACTGCAGGCGAAGGCGCGGGTCAATGGAGACGTCGTCTATCGCACGCTGGAGATGCACGTCGGCGCCATCGTGGACGGAAAGCTGATGCACTCGGAAGCCGGGACCGCCTCGGTTGTAGAACTCAAGCGCGCCAGTGGTGATTGACCACCCGCGTGCCGAATTGACGCCCCTGGCGGCCGGGTCGATAATCGAGGACGCTGTTCAAGGAGTACGCAAATGAATGCCATGACCGATATGCCCGCACCGCTGGTGTTTACCGACGCGGCTGCGACGAAGGTAAAGACGCTGATCGAGGAGGAAGGCAATGCCGACCTCAAGCTGCGCGTCTTCGTCACCGGTGGCGGCTGCTCGGGCTTCCAGTACGGCTTTACCTTCGACGAGACCGTCAACGAAGACGACACGTCGATGGAGAAGAACGGTGTCACCCTGCTCATCGACCCGATGAGCTACCAATACCTGGTCGGTGCCGAAATCGACTATCAGGAGGGGCTGGAAGGCGCGCAGTTCGTGATCAAGAACCCGGGCGCGACGAGCACCTGCGGTTGCGGATCCTCTTTCTCGCCCTGATAACGAACCTTCCGCCAGTACGACCGGAAACGGGGGCCGCTGGCCCCCGTTTGCATTGTCAGGCGCGGTAGATCGCGCCGAGAATGCGGGGCCCCCGCGCTCCAGTGACTGTCGCAACGTTGCCCGGACGGCCGGCGAGCGCCTCGCGGGCCAGCCACGCGAATGCAAGTGATTCGACCTCGTTCGTGGCGATTCCCAAGCTATCGGTGGTCGCAACCCGCCTCGGCGCGAGCGCTTCCGTAAGCTCGCTCATGAGAACAGCGTTTTGCGCCCCGCCCCCGCAGACAAGCGCTTCACTGGCGTCGGCACAATACCCGACGATCGCAGCCGCGATCGTTTGCGCCGTCAGGGCAACGAGGGCGCGTTGCACATCCTGAGCCGCGTATGACACCTTCAGGTATTTACCGAGCCATCGAGCGTGAAACCGGTCGCGACCGGTGCTCTTCGGAGGCGGCATCGCGAAATACAGGTCTCCCCGCATCGCTCGCAGCAGTTCCGGAATCGCCCTGCCTCCGCCCGCCCACACGCCATTGCGGTCGTACGGTTGCCCGGTGTGGCGCTCGCACCAGGCGTCCATCAGCGTGTTGCCCGGCCCCGTGTCGAAGCCCCGTATGGGACCGCCGGGCGGCAAATCGGTGATATTGGCGATGCCGCCGATATTGATCACCACCCGATGCTTGTCCGGCGACGCGAACACCGCGGCGTGGAACGCCGGCACCAGGGGCGCACCTTGGCCGCCTGCGGCGAGGTCGCGGCTGCGAAAATCCGCGACCACCGTAATGCCCGTTGCTTCGGCCAGCCGCGCGGGATTGGCGAGCTGGGTCGTGTACGCCAATTCGGGGCGATGGCGAATGGTCTGCCCGTGCAGGCCGATGGCGGCAACGTCGCTCGCCTGGCAACGCGCCGCCGACAGCACCGCCGCCACGGCCGTCGCGCATTGATCCATGAGCGCGTTGGCAGCGAGCGCGCCACGATGCACTTCGTCTTCACCGCTTCGTTGCAGGCCGTTCAGCTCGCTCCGCAGCTCGGGGGCGAAGGCAACATGTGCGCGCGCCAGCGCGCGGCACGGCGCGGCGCCGAAATCGGCGAGGACAGCGTCGACGCCGTCGACGCTGGTGCCCGACATGAGGCCCAGGAAAAGCTCGGAGCGCACCGCGCCCGCCGCGCGCGATGGGTCGATTATTCGGCGCCCGCGACGGTGACTTCGTGCCCCAGCGCGAGCTGGGCCGCCAGCGCCGACACGCGCTCGAGATAGGGTGCGAGCGCAGCAACAGGCAGCGGCTGGGCTGTGGGGAGCGCGATTGTCATCGGATTGCGCGCTTCATTGTTCACGCGAAACTCGTAATGCAGGTGCGGCCCGGTCGCCCAGCCTGTCTGTCCGACATAACCGATGACGTCGCCTTGCATCACGCGCGAGCCGGGCTTCAGCCCTGCGGCGAAGCGCGACAGGTGGGCATACGCGGTCGAGAAGGCGCCGCTGTGCTGCAGGATCACGACGTTGCCGTACCCATTCTGGCGGCCCACCGTCGCGACCTTGCCGTCGCCGGTCGCGTGAACGGGCGTACCGGTCGGTGCCGCGAAGTCGACGCCCTTGTGAGCACGCCACGTCTGCAGGAACGGATGAAAGCGCGCCAGGGAGAAACCCGACGTGATGCGTGTGAACGACAGCGGCGAACGCATGAAGGCCTTGCGCAGGCTCTTCCCGTCCTGCGCGTAGTAGCCGTCGGTGCCGTCGGGCGCCTGCCACGAAAACGCGCGATAGACGTTGCCCTTGTTGACGAATTCCGCCGCAACGATCCTCCCCGCGCCGACGGGCTGTCCGTCGAGCTCCCGCATTTCGTAGACCACGGTGAACCGGTCGCCGCGCCGCAAGTCGTGGAGAAAATCGACCTCGCCGGAAAATATTTCCGCGAGCTGCATGGTGACCGCGTCCGGCAGCCCCACCGCATCCGACGCGGCGAAGAGCGAGGTGCGGATCTCGCCGGACCGAAGCTCGAGCCGGGACCCCAGCACCGGTGGAACGCTTTGCGCTGAAAAGCCGTCGCCGGTGCGCGCGACACTGAGAAGCTCGCCGCCTTGCGCCAGATACGAAAGCGCGAGCAGATGTCCGCTGTCGTCGGCCTGAACGCGGACAGCCTTGCCGGGCTTGAGCTGATACAAGGGTCGCGCCCGCGCGTCGTTGCGCAGGAAGTTCTGCGCGGCGACATCGTCGATCGCGAGACGCGAGAGCACGCTGCCCAGGGTATCGCCGCGCTGGATGCGCTCCTCGCGCCAGTATCCTCCCGCCTGCGACAGGGGCTTCAGGACGGGGGTTGCCAGCTCGCGCACGATGCGTCTCGCGGGCTCTATCGGCGCGAACGAGTCCGGTGCGAACGCAAATGCCGCAACCACTCCCGCGCACGTCAGGAGCACGATGGCGGCGGCGCGCCCCGCGACGAGATGTCGGGCGGGCGTTGTGCTTTGCGCTAGAATTCGGCGTTCGCTCAAAACGGCTCCAGTGGATGGATGCACGCGGACCATCGAGGTCCTGACCCCGGCGTCAGCCGAGGACCGCCGGATTGTAGCAGAGGCACCTTTCCCCACTCCCGCAGCCATGTCCATCGACCTTGCCCACCAATTGGCCGTTTTCAAGCGAGGCGCGGATGAGCTGATCGTCGAAAGCGAGCTCGAAACCAAGCTCAAGCGCGGCAAGCCGTTGCGAATCAAGGAAGGGTTCGACCCGACCCGACCCGACCTGCACCTCGGACATACTGTGCAGTTCAACAAGTTGCGCCAGCTTCAAGAGCTCGGACATCACATCATTTTCCTGATCGGAGACTTCACCGGAATGATCGGCGATCCGACCGGGCGCAACATCACGCGACCGCCGCTTTCAGTGGACGAGCTCGCCGCGAATGCCAAGACCTATACCGACCAGGTCTTCCTCATCCTCGATCGGGAAAAAACCGAGGTCGCGTTCAATTCGAAATGGCTGTCGGCGCTCGGCGCGGATGGCATGATCCGGCTCGCGGCCCACTACACGGTCGCGCGCATGCTCGAGCGCGACGACTTCGCCAAGCGCTATCAGGGCGGGCAACCGATCGCGATCCACGAGTTCCTGTACCCGCTCGCCCAGGGCTACGACTCGGTGGCGCTCAAGGCCGACGTCGAGCTGGGAGGCACCGACCAGAAATTCAACCTACTGGTGGGGCGCGAGCTGCAACGGCACTACGGCCAGGAGCCGCAGTGCATCCTGACGCTGCCGCTGCTCGAGGGCCTCGACGGCGTTAACAAGATGTCGAAGTCGCTCGACAACTATATCGGCATCACCGAGGCGCCGAACGACATGTTCGGCAAGCTCATGTCGATCTCCGACGAGCTGATGTGGCGCTATTTCGAGCTCTTGTCGTTCAAGCCGATGAACGAGATCGCGAGTCTGCGTCGCGAATGCTCAGGCGGCCGTAACCCTCGTGACGCCAAGGTGATGCTGGCGCAGGAAATCGTCGCGCGATTTCATTCCGGGGCCGCGGCCGATGCGGCGCTCGCGGAGTTCGAGTCGCGCTTCAAGCATGGCGCGATGCCGGAGCACATGCCGGAATATAGGTTGACGGTACCCGCGGCATTTCCCGGTGGCTTTCCCATCGCGCAGCTGGCCAAGGCGGTCGACGTGGTCGAATCGACCTCCGAAGCCTTGCGCCTCATCCAGCAGCGCGGATTGAAAGTCGATGGCGACATCGTCACTGACAAGTCGCTGGCGATTCCCGCGGGGCGCACCGTGGTCGTTCAGGCAGGCAAGCGAAAGTTCGCCCGGGTGACGCTCACCGGCTGAACCAGCGGACGGGTCGAACCGTCCCGCGAGTTCTATGCCAGACCCGGATTGCCAGCGACGCCGACAAGGCCTGGAACATTTACGGCGCGGGGTCCGATCGTTTTTTGAGCGCGTAGATAGCGCGCCATGAGCTCCCAGATGGGCTCGCCACCCGCGTCTCTCGCTGCTTCCGACACGGCCGCCCAGCCGGCGACCTTGTAGCGCTTGTCCGCTTCCAGCGGTACGCCGTTCAGGGTCATTGCGGAAATGCGATGTCCGATCGTTGCCGCGGGATCGCAGGTGTATTGCAAGCCACCGACACGGACCATGTCGCCGCCCTGCTGATAGTACGGGTCCGGGTTGAAGAGATTGTCCGCGACGTCCTCGAGAATGATCTTGATCGTCTCGCCACTGAGCTCGTTGATGGTCACCGCAGGATACGTAATCGCCGTGAGGTTCATCAGCTGCTCGAGCGTGATCGCCTGCCCCGGCAACAGCGAAGTGCCCCACCGAAATCCCGGCGAAAACGCGATCTCCGCGTTTTTCTCGGCCATCAGGCCATCGATGATCAGCTGGTCGAAGGTGCCGTTGAAATTACCGCGGCGGTAGAGCAGCCCTTCGCTGACCGCGAGTCGTTCGTCGAGACGTTGCTGAAACGGCGCGCGCGCCTTGGCAATGTGCGCAGCCATGTCCGCTCGCGCCGGAAGCAGGTTCGAGAATACCGGGAGGAGCTTGTAGCGGAAGCCCGTGACGACGCGACTCTTCACGTCCAGGTCGAGCACGGCAAGAAACTTCCCGTTGCAGCCGGCATTGGTCACGATCGTCCTGCCGCCGCCGTTAGCGACGATCGAAGGCTTGGGGACGCCGTCGTGAGTGTGTCCGCCGAGAATCACATCGATCCCGCGAACCCGCGAAGCGAGCTTGAGATCCACGTCCATGCCGTTGTGTGACAGAAGAATCACCGCCTGCGCACCCTTCGCACGCGCATCGTCCACAACCCCCTGCAACTCCTGCTCGCGTATGCCGAAGGTCCAGTCCGGCGTGAAATAGCGCGGGTGCGCGATCGGGGTATATGGAAACGCCTGGCCCACGATCGCGACCGGCACGCCGTTCTGCTCGCGAATCACGTACGGTGCGAACACAGGATCGCCGAAGTCCGCGGTCCTGACGTTCTGCGCCAGAAATGCGATGCGACCTTTGAGATCGCCTTCGACGACCTCCCTGACCCTGTCGGCGCCGTAGGTGAATTCCCAGTGCGCGGTCATCGCGTCCACGCCGAGCAGCTTCGACGCGTCGATCATGTCCTGGCCTTGTGTCCAGAGCGAAGTCGCCGAGCCTTGCCAGCTGTCGCCCCCGTCGAGGAGCAATGCCCCCGGGCGGCTCGCCTTCAGACGATCGATCAGCGTGGCGAGATGCGCGAAGCCGCCGAGCTTTCCGTAAGTGTGCGCGGCGGACACGAAATCGAGCGAGGTGAACGCGTAGGCGTCACGCGTTCCCGCCGCAATGCCGAAGTAGCGCAGGAAGGCGTCCGCAACCAGGTGTGGAGGCCTTCCTGCGGCATCGCCCAAGCCGAGGTTGACGCTCGGCTCGCGAAAGACCATTGGCAGCAATTGGGCATGACAATCGGTGAAATGCAGGACGTGGACGTTGCCGTAACGCGGAACGTCGTAGACGCTTGCGGCTTTGCGCGCGGTGGCGCTACGGCCCGAGAGGGGGAAGCCCGCCGCTGATGCGGCCGCGAGAACCTGGAGAAATTCTCGACGGTTCATTGGAAACTGGCCCGGCGCGAGTTCGCGGATCCACTGACTCCCGTCATTCCCGCGAAAACGAGCCCGAAGGGCAAAGTTTCGAGGACCGGCCAGGCGGGAATCCAGTGGCGTTCGCCGGCAACACGCTGGATCCCCGCTTTCGCGGGGATGACGCGGCTGTTTCCAATCGCTGCGACGCTTCGCGTCTTGCTCTTGGACATCCGCGTCACTTGTTGACGGGCGACTCGGGGTCCATGAGCAGCGCGGTCACGTCTTTGATCTGCTGCTCGGTCAGAATTCCGTTGTGTCCGAAGCGCGGCATGTTCGAGCATGCAGCGAATGCATCTGCGTTGAATATCTTGCCGTAGGCGTATCGCTGGGTGTCGACGCCAAAGCCGCGCAGCTTGCCGAACTGATAGAGGCTCGGCCCTATCGTTCCGTAGGCCAGCTCCTGGGGCGTCAGCTGGTGACACGCGTAGCAGTTCCCACCCACGGGACCGGTCGGGTCGTCGGAGAATTGCTTGCCACGACCTTCCTGCGCGATCTTCTCGCCATTCTTCCAGTCGCCCAGAAGCTTGCCGTCCGACGGATAGCGGATCGTCGCGAGATTGAGCTTCTCGATCCTCTGGGCCGTTTCCTTCGACGGTGCCTTTCCCGCAAGCTCACTACACGCGCGCTGCGTCTCGTCCTGGTTCAGACGGTCCAGCCCCGCCTGGCCCGTCGCCTTGAAAGATGCGCGCAGCATCGCGACCGACTGCGCGGCAATCTCGTCATTGGAGGGCGCCACGGCGCATCCGATCGGAACAAGCGCGAGACCGACCACAAGACCGATGCCAATGCGATTCATCGCGGCCTCGCTAACGCTTGATTGCCGGCGCATCGAACGCGGCGCCGTTGGCGTTGTGCGCCAGAAACATCGTCAGCGCAATGGATGCATCCGAGCCGAAAATCAGCTCGGGAAAGCGTTGCTGGCGGAAGCAGTCGTAGAGGCGCCACTGAAAGGTGCGCAGCTCGCCCTGTGAGACGCGATACGCAGGCCATGTCGTGTACGCCTTTTGCGCCCCCTCGAGCTTGGTCAGGTTCGGCAGGTCCTGCAGGCGTATGCGCTTTCCGTCCTCGCCGTGGCAGGTGACGCATCCGAAATCGTGCGGTCCTCCGCGGAAGTAGAACATCTTTTCACCGATGCGATACATTTCGGCTTCCTTCGGATGCGCGATCGAGACGTTCATCGCGACGCCGCGAGATTCCGACGTGATATAGGCAACGAGGGCCTCGATGTCGGATTTCTTCGCGTTGCCGTTGCCGAAGGGAGACTTTTTTGCGTCGGCCTCGGTATAGCCCTGCTGCGTGACCATGCACCACACCAGACGCGTCTCCAGATCCATGACACGGTCGGCGTCCGCGAAATACCGCGGCAGCCGCGCGTACGCGCCCTTGACGACGCCGGCGCCGAGCCCCAGGTCGCATTGTTGCAACGAAACCTGCTTCGGTCCGCGTCTCTGCTTCCAGAGATCCTCGCCACGCGCCTCCCACAGCTCGGCGGGATTGCCGGCCTGGAGTGCGGCACGGTACTTGGCGATCTCGTCGACCGCCGAGCCCTGGGCGAATGCGAAACGCGTCGCGAAGACAATCAAGAGCGCGGCGAGCAGGGAAGCGCGGCGCGGGAACTCAGTCATGTCTGTCCTCAACGGTTGAAGGCGTGGCGCACGCAGCGCGCGGACGGCTCTCGGACGGTTCTCAGCCGATCGTCGTTTCGTCGGTTCGCTTGTCGCCGCGGTTGTCGACCCAGCTGACGGTAATCTTGTCGCCCTTCGCGCCGCCCTTGAACTTGAACGCAAGGAACGGATTCTTGGCGATCGCCGTTCCCCACTGCGCCGAAAGCACGGTCTTGTCGCCGTGCGTAACGGTCACGCTCTGGATGAACCACGCCGGGATGACCGCGCCCTGTGCATCCTTGCGCTGGCCGGTCTCCATCTCGTGGCTCATCAACACCTTGACCTCGGTTGAATCTCCGACCAGGCTGGCGCGGATTTTCATCGGATCGGCCATGTCAGCCTCCGCATCCGCCGAGCGTCACCTTCACTTCCTTCGACGCGACATAGTATTTGCCGTCGGCCTTGACCAGCGCGACGATGTTGGAGCTTTGCCCCATCTTGACCCGCGTCGAGATCGAGGGCTCGGTCCCGGAGGGTATGTCGAAAACGGCGGCCACCATGTTGGGGTTCTTCTCGACCAGGATCGCGATCGACTCGGTCTTCGGAATGTTGCTGCTGATCCCGACCGGGACCACGGCGCCATTCTCCGCAATGTCCGGCGTCTGGAAGAAAACGATGTCCTTGCTCGGAACCGGCTCGCCGCCGCCGAGCGTCTTCATCGTGTCGGGCAGGCTGTGCGTGTCGAACAGCGCCTTGTTCCAGCCAGGCGTCTGCGCGCGCACGATCTGCGGCGAAAGCAGGCCCGCTCCGCCGAGGAGCGACAGAAACGTCACGCCGCCGCCGGTTTTCAAGAGGGATCTGCGTCGTCTATTCATCGATTGTTCTCCGAAGCTCGAGCCCGCATTTTACCCCGTCGCTCCGACGAGTTGACGGTCATCGGGACTTGAGGCTTGGGGACGGACCGACCGCTGGCGGCGCCGACGAATGCCGGCGGCACTGGCAAGGGGATTTCGCCGGCCGTAACGTTCCGGTCAGCTCGCCGGACAATCGTAGCCCGTCGTGAGGCGGCGCTTGGACGCCGGCGACTGATCAGTGGATCGTCGCGGTCGTGAGGAATCGAAGCAGTGCGCCGGACGTCAACCGGTACAGGCCGTCACCGACAAGCTCTGCGCCGTCGAGATCCTCGCGCGTGAACGCGAGCTCGGTCTCTCCCAGCTTGAGCTCCATAACCACGTCCTCGGCCACGGTGGACTCGTCGGGAACGCGCAGGTACTCGGTCGCGAAGACGACGCCGTTCAGCTGCACGAAATCGGCATCGTGCATCGCTTGGGCAAGTGACTTTGCGTAAGTTTTCATGGGCCTTGTGGGCGGCCTCTTGAGCCGCCGCAAGGCTTAAATGCGGCCGGATCCCGCCGCTTCAAGAGGTCCGGGAGACACTACCAGCGCTTTCGCAACCGATGGCGAGCCGTGCGGTCGGCGGGGCACCTCGCCTCAGGCGACGAGGTCACGAACGAAGTTGGGCAGCGCCATCGCCGCGCGGTGCACCTCGCCGTTGTAGTACCGCAAATCGCGGATGCCACGCGTCGCCACCCGGCGATTGACCTCCAGCGGAGTCATGTAGGCGGCATTCAGCGTCGGCGACGCGCACGCCATCATCCACATGCCCCCGTACAGCGGGATCGAGACGAGATACGGCGTCACGACCGAGAAAACGGCGCGCAAGTCGGCCATGGCCGCCCGTATCCGCTCCGGGTGAGCAACCGGGGACGCGACATGCATGGTCATGGCGCCCGTAGGATTGAGCCGCGCCGCGCACGCCCGGTAGAAGTCGACGCTGTAAAGAGGCTCCGAAGCCCCACCCGGATCGGTGAGATCGAGCACGATCAGATCGTAATTGTCGGTAGCCGAACGAACGAACGCGAGGCCGTCCTCAACCTTGATCGTGAGTCTGGGATCCGACAGGGCTCCCCGGTGAACCTCGGCGAAGTACTTGCGAGCGATATCGAGCACGCCGAGATCGATCTCCACCAAGGTAACCGACTTGATCGTCTGGTACTTCAGCAGCTCCTCGGCCGAGCCGCCGTCGCCGCCGCCGATGATGAGCGCCGTTTCGGGAGCAGGATGCGTGATGGCCGCTACGTGGACCAGATTTTCGTGATAGAAAAACTCGTCCTTCTCCGACGTCATGAGATGGCCGTCGAGGCGGAAGAGCCGCCCGAACGACTGGGTGTCGTGAACCTCTACGGTCTGGTATGGCGTGCGGAAACGCTCGAACTCGCGCGAGGAGCGGACGAAGAAGCCGCTGTCCTCGGTAAGGTACTCGGTCAGGACGCCCGGCTGAAGGTCTCCGCGCGGCGCGTCATCGGGCATCGAGCCCCCCGCGATGGATAGCCTGGAACTTGACCCGCTGCGGCCTCATCGCTTCCTGCATCTGGCGCAGCAGGCGCTCCGCCTTGGCGGAATTGTCGGTCGTGTAGTTGCAGACGTAAACGTCGATGGTGACGAAACCATGCTCGGGCCACGTATGAATCGCGAGATGCGATTCGGCGAGCAGCACCGTGCCGGTGACGCCCGCGGGCTCGAATTGATGAAAGCTGTCCCCGACGATGGTCATCCCCGAGGATTCGGCAGCATTCAGGCACAGCGTCCGCAAGGGGAGGGACGCGCGTCATCTCCGGGCTGTCCGCCGCGCAGCCGTACCATTCTCCGAGCAGGTGGATGCCGTCCATTTTCGCGTTCTCCCGCGCGGTCGTCCGCCGTCGTTGCGCAATTATTTTTGCACAATGGCTCACCTCACGGGTGAGCCGGCAAGCCGATCCGGCTAAACTCGCTATTATTGCCCAAATCCGACGTCTGGGCGATAATTTTAGCTCTTTGCATCACTGTTTGTCCGCCGCGCGCATCCGCGCCGTGCGCTCCACGCTCGAAACTCCATGACCATCCCGGCATCCGATGCAGCGCTCGCGTCATCCGCAACGCGAGAACATTCTTCGCCCGACACATCGGCTGTTCACGACACCTTGCTGGCGAACAGCATCCGCGCCCTCGCGATGGATGCGGTGCAGGCCGCGAATTCCGGCCATCCGGGCATGCCCATGGGGATGGCCGAAATCGCCGTCGCGCTGTGGAAGCGGCATCTTCGTCACAATCCCGCAGACCCGCACTGGGCCGACCGCGACCGCTTCGTGCTGTCCAACGGCCACGGCTCGATGCTGCAGTACGCGTTGCTTCACCTGACCGGATACGCGTTGCCGATCGACGAGATCAAGCGCTTTCGGCAACTGCATTCGATGACGCCGGGCCATCCGGAAACAGGTTTGACGCCCGGTGTCGAAACGACGACCGGGCCCCTCGGCCAGGGACTCGCCAATGCCGTCGGGATGGCGCTCGCGGAGCGATTGCTCGCCGCGGAGTTCAACCGACCCGGCCATGCAATCGTCGACCACCGGACCTACGTTTTCGTCGGAGATGGCTGTCTCATGGAAGGCATCTCGCACGAAGCTTGCTCGCTCGCCGGAACGCTGGGCCTGTCGAAGCTGACCTGTTTTTACGACGACAACGGCATCTCCATCGACGGCGCCGTCGCCGGCTGGTTTACCGACGATACGCCGCGGCGCTTCGAGGCCTACGGCTGGAATGTCATTCCGAGCGTTGACGGTCACGACGTCGATGCCGTCGATCGCGCGATCGCGAAAGCGCAGGAGTGTGGCGACCGCCCGACACTCATCTGCTGCAAGACGACGATCGGCAAGGGCTCGCCCAACCGCGCCGGGACCGATCTTGCGCACGGGCAAGCCCTGGGAGAAAAGGAAGTTGCCCTGACGCGCGAAGCGCTGCGCTGGACGCACCCTCCGTTCGAGATTCCGCAGATCGCTTACGAAGGCTGGGACGCGCGCGAATCCGGAGCACGGATGGAGCAAGACTGGAACGGCCGTTTTGCGTCGTACCGCGCTCGCTATCCCGATCTCGCGGCGGAGTTCGTGCGGCGAATGAAGGACGCTCTTCCGGCGGATTATCGCCGGCGCGCCGCCGCGCTGGTCGCGCAGCAAGCGTCCAAAGGCGAGTCGATCGCCACGCGCAAGGCTTCGCAACAAGCCATCGAGGCACTCGCCCCCGCCCTCCCCGAGCTGATCGGCGGATCCGCGGACCTGACCGGCTCGGTGTTCACGAATTGGTCGGGCAGCCGTGCCGTGACTGCGAGCGACGCGGGCAACTACGTGAATTTCGGTGTGCGCGAATTCGCGATGAGCGCGATCGCCAACGGGCTCGCCCTGCACGGCGGTTTCATACCCTACGTCGGGACGTTTCTGACCTTTTCGGACTACGCCCGCAACGCCCTTCGAATGGCGGCGTTGATGAAGCTGCGCTCCATTTTCGTCTACACCCACGATTCGATAGGATTGGGCGAGGACGGCCCGACACACCAGTCGATCGAGCACGCATCGAGCCTCCGCCTGATCCCGAATCTCGACGTGTGGCGTCCCTGCGACACCGTGGAGTCCGCGGTGGCGTGGAGCGAAGCGATCGCACGAAACGACGGCCCGGCATGCCTGCTATTCACGCGACAGGCGGTCCCCTTCAACGCTCGCGACGACGAGCAAACGGCGGCGATCCGCCGCGGCGGCTATGTCCTGCGCGACACCGAAGCTGCTCGCGCCGTCATCATAGCCACCGGGTCCGAGGTGGCGCTTGCCATCGGCGCGCAGCAGGAGCTCGCCAAGTCCGGGATCGCGGTTCGTGTCGTGTCGATGCCTTGCACCGAAGTGTTCGACCGCCAGGACGCCGCCTATCGTTCAGGCGTACTTTTACCGGGCGTACCGCGCGTTGCGGTGGAGGCGGGGGTCAGCGGCTTCTGGCACAAGTACGTCGGCGCGGAGGATGATCCGCGCGCGGCCATCGTCGGCATCGATCGCTTCGGCGAGTCCGCCCCGGCAGGTGTCCTGTTCAAGCATTTTGGATTCACGGTCGAGCACGTCGTCGCGGCGGTGAAGGAAGTCATTGAACGATGAATGACGCGCGGACGCGACTGTCGCGGCCGTGCAGCGCACGCATTTAGGAGAACAGCAATGAGCATCAAAGTCGCGATCAACGGTTACGGGCGCATCGGCCGCAACATCATGCGCGCCCACTACGAGGGCGTGGGCGCGAAGCGCAGCCACGATCTCGCGATCGTCGCGATCAACGACCTGGGGAGCCCCGAGACGAACGCGCATCTGACGCGCTATGACACGACCCACGGAAAATTTCCAGGTGAGGTCCATGTCGATGGCGACTCCATGGTCGTCAATGGAGACCGGGTCAGGGTACTGGCGCACCGGAATCCCGCCGAGCTTCCATGGACATCGCTCGGCGTCGACGTGGTCCTCGAATGCACCGGCCTCTTCACGACCAAGGAAAAGGCATCGGCGCACATCAAGGCCGGCGCCAAGAAAGTCATCATCTCGGCACCTGGAGGAAAGGATGTCGACGCGACGATCGTTTACGGAGTGAACCACCAAACGCTCAAGGCCGCGCACTCCGTCATCTCGAACGCCTCGTGCACGACGAATTGCCTGGCGCCGCTGGTGAAGCCGCTGCACGACAAGATCGGCGTCGTCAATGGCCTGATGACGACGGTACATTCGTATACCAACGACCAAGTCCTGACGGATGTCTACCATGAAGACCTCCGCCGGGCGCGCTCGGCGACGATGAGCATGATTCCGACCAAGACCGGCGCCGCCGCCGCGGTCGGCCTCGTCCTTCCCGAGCTCAATGGCAAGCTCGATGGTTATGCGATTCGCGTGCCGACCATCAACGTTTCCATCGTCGACCTGTCTTTTGTCGCCGCGCGCGATACGAGTGTCGACGAAGTCAACGCCACGATGAAAGCAGCGTCCGAATCGGGGCCCCTGGCGGGAATCCTTGGCTACAACACCGCACCGCTGGTGTCGGTCGATTTCAACCACGATGCGCGCTCGTCCGTGTTCGATGCGACACTCACCAAGGTGTCAGGCAGGCTGGTCAAGGTGTCGTCCTGGTACGACAACGAATGGGGTTTTTCCAATCGCATGCTGGACACGACCATGGCGTTCATCGCGGCGCGGTAGGCCGAACGCCGGAGGCTCAGGAGCAATGACCAACATCTTTACCGCACACCCGGCGGCGGCGGGCCAAACCTACTCTCAACATTGCCGCTTCGCGTTTCGATTCGGCGCACGTATGGCGCTCGGCGGCCTCGCCGCGATGGTGCACGCGCTTTTCCCGTTTCTCTTCGTCACCACGGCGAGCCGCGCGCTTGCGACGCTGAACGGGCTGCTCGCCGGAGGCGCACGCCCTCCCGCGGTGCCGGAGCGCTGACATCGGTCGCCGTGGAACGCGCCGGACCCTTGACTGCTTGACCTCGACACGGGCGACGGCAAGTACGGTGCCAACGCGCCCTTTCGGGAAATGCTGAAGCGCGCTTCGAACCGTTCAACCATGGCCTTCATACGATTCTCCGACACGGCGCTGGCAGGACAACGGGTCTTCGTCCGCGCCGACCTGAACGTGCCGCAGGATGATCGGCGCCGCATCACCGACGACACACGCATCCGCGCGTCCGTGCCCTGCCTCAGGCAAGCGCTGGACGCAGGCGCGCGCGTCATGGTGACGTCGCATCTGGGCAGGCCGAAGGAAGGACGATGGACCGAGGAGGATTCGCTCGCCCCGATTGCCGCGCGTCTGTTCACAGCTGCTGCACACCGATGTGCCGCTGATCCGCGACTGGGTCGACGGCGGTGCGTGGCTCGGCACACTCGGTTCAGGGCAGATCGTTCTGCTCGAAAATTGCCGCTTCAACATCGGTGAGAAGGAAGACAGCGATGAGCTCGCCGGCAAGATGGCGGACCTGTGCGACATCTATGTCAACGACGCGTTCGGCACGGCTCACCGCGCCGAAGCATCGACGCACGGCATCGCCAAGTACGCGCCGCTTGCCTGCGCCGGCCCGCTGATGGCGGCCGAGCTCGACGCGCTGGGCAAGGCGCTCGCGCATCCGGCACGCCCGCTGGTGGCCATCGTGGCCGGCTCCAAGGTATCGAGCAAGCTGTCGGTGCTGACCCATCTCGTGACCATGGTCGACACGCTGATTGTCGGCGGAGGCATAGCCAACACCTTTCTGCTCGCGGCCGGCGCCCGCATCGGGATTTCTCTCGCCGAGCCGGGCCTCGTCGGCGAGGCGCAGGGCGATCCTCGAAACGTATCCTGGCAAGGTTCCGATGCCGGTCGATGCCGTCGTGGCCAAGGAGGTCTCGGCCACGTCCGAAGCAACGCTGAAGGCGATCTCGGACATCGGCGTCGATGACAGGATTCTAGACATCGGGCCGCAGAGCGTTCTCGCATTGAAGGAAATCATCGCCAAGGCCGGCACGATCGTCTGGAATGGTCCCGTCGGCGTGTTCGAGATCGACGCTTTCGGGGGAGGCACCAGGGCGCTCGCAGGGGCAATCGCGGAATCGCCGGCTTTCACCATTGCGGGCGGTGGCGATACTCTGGCCGCCATCGCCAAGTATGGCGTTGCGGATCGCATCGGTTACATTTCCACCGGCGGCGGTGCTTTTCTCGAGTTCCTCGAAGGAAAAACGCTGCCCGCGGTGGCGATACTCGAAAAGCGCGGCGCCGGCTAGGCGGACGCTGCGCCCGCTTCGACAAACCAGGAGCACCATGCAACGAACAACCAAGATCGTCGCGACGCTGGGTCCGGCGAGCAGCAGCCTGGACGTGCTCACGCGCATGCTCGCCGCCGGAGTCGACGTCATGCGGCTCAACTTCTCGCATGGCACGGCGGCCGACCACCAGCAGCGCGCGCAGCTTGTGCGCGATGCCGCGCGCTCGATCGGACGCGAGGTCGCGATCATGGCCGACCTGCAGGGACCCAAGATCCGTGTCGGTAAATTCGCCCAGGGCAAGGTCACGCTCAAAAGCGGACAGACCTTCGTGCTCGACGCAGACCGCGAGCTCGGCGACGACACCGGCGTCGGCCTCGACTACAAGGAGCTGCCGCGCGACGTATCGCCCGGCGCGATCCTCCTTCTTGACGACGGCCTGATCCGGCTGCGCGTGGATTCCGTGCTCGGCAGCGAAATCATGACCATGGTCGAGGTCGGCGGCGTGTTGTCGAACAACAAGGGCATCAATCGACAGGGCGGAGGGCTTACGGCTCCGGCGCTGACCACCAAGGACATGGAGGACATGAAGACTGCGGTGGCGATCGAGGCAGATTATCTGGCCGTCTCGTTTCCGAAGAACAAGGAGGACATGTACATGGCGCGGCAGCTTTTGCGCGCCGCCGGCGGGAAGGCATTGCTGATCGCCAAGATCGAGCGCGCCGAAGCTATCACCGCGCTCGAGGAAATCATCGATGCCTCCGACGGCATCATGGTCGCGCGCGGAGACCTGGCGGTGGAGGTCGGCAATGCCACCGTTCCCGGTCTGCAGAAACGCATGATCAAGCTCGCGCGCGAGCGCAACAAGCTGACCATCACCGCCACGCAGATGATGGAATCGATGATCTACAACCCGGTGCCGACGCGCGCGGAAGTGTCAGACGTCGCCAACGCCGTCCTCGACGGAACGGACGCCGTCATGCTGTCGGCCGAGACCGCCGCAGGTCGCTTCCCGGTCGAAACCATCGAGGCCATGAGCCAGATCTGCGCCGAGGCGGAAAAATCCCGAGAGGTCGAGCTCGACCGGGACTTCCTCAACCGCACCTTTACGCGCATCGATCAGTCGATCGCCATGGCCGCCCTCTTCACCGCTTTCCATCTGCAGGTCAAGGCCATCGCCTCGCTGACGCAGTCCGGCTCGACCGCACTTTGGATGTCGCGACACAATTGCGGCTGCCCCATCTTCGCGCTCACGCCGGAGATTTCATCGCAGCGGAAGATGGCGCTGTACCGGAACGTGCAGCCGCTCTTTCTCGAGCAGGGAGACGATCGCGAGGCGGTGCTTCGGGCGGCCGAAGACCTGCTGGTCGCGCGCGGCCAAGTCCAGCACGGCGATCTGATCGTTCTCACGATCGGCGAGCCCATGGGCAAGTCCGGCGGCACCAACGCGATGAAAATCGTGCGCGTCGGCGATCATCGCTAGCTTGAGGCAACAACCCGGCATCCGTGCCCGCGTTGCAATTATCTAAGTAGTTAGTTACCATCCTCGGATGTCCGAAATCCAGACGGGAGCAGTGTCCGTGCGGCGTGGTAAATCGCCCGCCCGTGCCCGCGCAACCCGCGACGCCAAGCGCACCGAGGCGAGCATTCTGGCCGCGGCAACCGCGGAGTTCGCGCGCCACGGCCTGGGCGGCGCACGTGTCGACCGCATCGCCGCTCGCGCCGGGTCCAACAAGCGGATGCTCTACTACTACTTCGGCGGCAAGGACGCTTTGTTTCTGGCCGTGCTTGAAAACGCCTACGCCGGAATTCGCCAGGCGGAGGCCGGTCTCGATCTTCTCAACACCGATCCGGTCGACGGCGTCCGCAGACTGGTCGAATTCACATGGCGATATTTCACGGATCATCCCGAATTCCTCGCGTTGCTCAACAGCGAGAATCTGCACGAGGCGGCGCATCTCAAGCACTCGCCGCAGATTCGCGGAATGAATTCTCCGCTCATCGATACGCTCACCGTGCTCTTGCGCCGCGGTCAGAGGTCGGGCGCTTTCCGGTCGAAGGTCGACCCGCTGCAGCTCTACATTTCGATAGCGGGCCTCAGCTATTTTTTTCTGTCCAACAGCCACACGCTGTCGGCGGTGTTCGGGCGTGATCTTTTCTCGCCGACGCAGCGCAAGGCTCGCCTCGAGCACATGACCGCGCTGGTGCTGGGCTTTCTGGCCAAGCCTGCTTAGCCGGCAGGATGCGAGGAGTTGCGGGATGTCCACCCTACTTTCATGGCCGAGGCGCATCGTCGAATCGCAGCTCGGACGCCCATTGATTCTGATCGCCCTGATATTCGTACTGTGGGATCTCGTCATCAGGATCTTCCGAATTCCGCCGTACCTGATTCCGGCGCCATGGGACGTCGCCAAGATGCTCGTCGCCGAATGGCCGCGTCTCTGGCGCGAAAGCCTGTTCACGGGATACGCGACACTGGGCGGATTCGGATTGTCGATCCTCTTCGGCATTCCGGCTGCGATGCTGATCGCCTATTCGAGACTCGTGGAAAGCTATGTCTATCCGCTTCTCGTCTTCTCCCAAAGCGTGCCCAAGATCGCGATCGCGCCTCTGTTCGTCGTGTGGTTCGGATTCGGCATTTTTCCCAAGGTGATCTCGGCTTTCCTGCTGGGCTTCTTCCCGGTCGTCGTCGCGACCGTGATGGGATTCAAATCAATGGAGCCCGACATGATCGATCTCGCCCGGTCGATGCGCGCCTCGCGCCTCCAGACGTTTATCCGATTCAGCCTTCCGCAAGCGCTGCCGAGCATTTTCAGCGGAATGAAGGTCTCGGCGACGCTCGCCGTCGTCGGAGCGGTCGTCGGTGAATTCGTTGGATCGAACTCGGGTATCGGATACGTATTGCAGATCGCGAACGGCAACTTCGATCTGCCGCTGATGTTCGCCGCGTTGTTCGTGCTGTCGATGATGGGCGTCATCCTGTTCGCCGTCGTCGACCTCGTGGAGAAGATCATGATTCCATGGCATCAGTCTCGCCGTGCCGACGTGATGACCGGCACTGCCTAGAAGATTCTGGTCACAGCCCATCAAAGGAGGAGTTCATGAAGTCCGTTTTGCGTCTCGTTGTTCTCGTCGCCGCAGCAATGATGTTGGCCACCGGCGTCGCTCGCGCGCAACCCAAGGACAAGGTCGTACTGCTGCTCAACTGGTATCTGTACAGCGAGCACGCGCCCTTCTTTCTTGGCAAGGAGCGCGGATTCTACGACCAGGAAGGTATCGAGCTCGACATTCAGGAAGGCCGCGGCTCAGGCGTGACAGTGCAGGCTGTCGCCGCCAACACGGCGACCTTCGGCTACGTCGACGTTCCGACGATGATCAAAGCTGCCGCGAAGGGCGCCCCGGTCAAAAGTGTCGGCGTGGCACTTCAGCTCTCGCCGATGTCAGTGATGGGATTCACCGACAAGAACATTCGCGAGCCCAAGGACATCGTCGGCAAGACCGTCGCCGTGACACCTGGCGACTCGATGTCGCAGGTCTGGCCTCTGTTCCTCAAGAAGACGGGCCTGAAGGAGACCGATTTCAAGACTGTATCCGGCGACGCCCAGACCAAGCTCAACGCCGTCATGACCGGCCAGGCCGACCTGCTCCTCGGCTATGTCATGGACCAGGCCATCAAGCTCCAGGACGCGACCAAGAAGCCGGTCTACCCGATTCGATTCGCCGACTACGGCGTGAACATGATCAGCTCTGGCATTATCGTCAATACGGAAACGCTCAAATCCAAGCCCGACATGGTCAGGCGCTTTCTCCGCGCGACGACGCGAGCGCTCGAAGAGGCGGAAAAAAATCCGGAGGCCGCGGTCGATGCAATGCTCAAGGCCAACCCGAAGGCCGGCGTGCGCGAAACCCTGATCATCGGCCTCAAGCAGACGACCGCGCTCTATCACACCAAGGAAACCGCGAAGCTCCGTCCGCTGCGTGTGTCGGCGGCTGATGTGAACGAGTCGCTCGATCTGCTCGCGCAATACGGTGGCATGGATCCCGCGACCCGGGGCAAGCCCGAAGACTGGGTCGTGCTCGACTACCTGCCCTGAGTCTCGCCACGAGCCTGGCCATGCCCGCCGTGGACGATGCGTCCCCGCAACCGCTTATTCGCGTGCGGGGCGTCGCGAAGTCGTATCGCAGCAAGGACGGCGAGGTCGAGTCGCTCAAGCCCCTGGAGTTCGACATCCTGGAAGGAGAATTCCTCTCGGTCGTCGGGCCCAGCGGCTGCGGCAAGAGCACGCTCCTGAAGCTCGTCGGCGGGCTGCTGCCCGCGACGGGCGGGTCGATCGAGATCGCGGGTAAGCGCGTCGACGGTCCGGCCGGGAGCATCGGCATTGTTTTTCAAAGCCACGTGCTGCTCGCGTGGCGCACCGTTCTCGAGAACATCATGTTGCAGATCGAGGTCCGCAAGCTTCCGCGCGAGCGCGGCCTGGAGCGTGCCCGGGCGCTCGTGGACATGGTCGGACTCAAGGGCTTCGAGAACAAATATCCGTGGCAGCTTTCCGGGGGCATGCAACAACGCGCATCGATCTGCCGCGCGTTGGTGCACGATCCCGCCATTCTGCTGATGGATGAGCCTTTCGGCGCGCTCGATGCGATGACGCGCGAAAAAATGAATCTGGAATTGCAACGCATCTGGGCGGAGGCAAAAAAGACCGTTCTGCTGATCACGCACAGCATCCCGGAATCCATTTTCCTGTCTGACCGCGTGCTCGTGATGACCGAGCGTCCGGGCTCGATCGCCGCGATCTACTCCGTGCCGCTGCCAAGGCCCCGCACGATGGCGATGATGGGAAATCCGGACTTCGCCGCGCTTGCGCAGAAGATCCGCGCGCATTTCTACGCGCAAGGCTCGCTGGACGCGTAGAGGACAGGCGTGGCGATCACCTCCGTGAATGCACCGACTTTCCGCGTCACGTCGATCGAGCTCTACGAGAGGCCGGTCAGGTTTCGCATACCCTTTCGCTTCGGTGCCGCGACCGTGACGCATGCTCCGCAGGCGTTCGTTCGCGCCCGCATCCAATCTCGGCAACGCTGCGTCGGGTCGTACGGAGAGTGACGGCGCCTCGGCGGAGCTGATGATTCCGAAATGGTTCGACAAGTCGCCCGCGAAATCGAACGGCGAGAACATTTCAGATTTGCGGCGCTCGCTCTGCAACGCCGCCGAAGCCTACGTTTCTGAAACCGTGGCGCGCACGGCGTTTGGCCACAGCCGCCGCGCACTACCGCGAACTTCTCGCTGCCGGCGAAGCGCACGGGAATAACCGCGCTAGCCGCCAACTACGGCCCGTCGCTCATCGACCGCGCGATTCTCGACGCGCTGTGCCGCGGTCTCGGCGTGTCCTTCGGCGCCGCGATCCGCGCCAATGTTCCCGGGATCGACGCGTCGCTGACTCCTGATCTGGCGCGATTCGATCTCGATGCCTTTCTGTCCGCGCCGCGAGCCTCGATCGCGTATCGCCGCACGCCACACGGTCGGAATGCTCGATCCGATCCGCGCGCACGACGTGCGCAACGGCGATGGCGACGGGCTGCCCAAGACGCTCGAGGAAGTGATCGCCGTCTACGGCAACCGTTACTTCAAGCTCAAGCTCGGCGGGGACATCGAATCGGACCTGCGACGGCTAGTCCGCGATCGCGAGCGTGCTCGACCGATTGCCGGATTATGCCGTCACGCTCGACGGCAACGAGCAGTTCGCCGACGTCGCATCGATAGGCGAATTCTGGCGCGGAGTCGCGGCGACGCCATCACTCAACCGGCTTGCGCCAGCGACACTGTACTTGGAGCAACCGTTGCCGCGTTCGCTCGCGCTGGAAACGAATGTCTCCGAGGTCGCCAAGTCGAAACCCCTCCTTATCGACGAGTCCGACGCAACGCTCGCCGCATTTCCTGCGGCGCGCTCCCTCGGTTATTCAGGCGTGTCGAGCAAGAGCTGCAAGGGCCTCTACAAATCGCTCCTCAATGCGGCGCGATGCAATCTCTGGAACAGTTCCGGCGCCGATGGCCATTTCCTGTCTGGCGAAGACCTGACGATGCAGGCCGGCCTCGCAGTCCAGCAAGATCTCGCGCTGGCCTGCGATGCTCGGACTCTCCCACGTCGAGCGCAACGGCCATCACTACGTCGATGGGTTCGCCGGCCAAGGCGCGGATGGCGCCGAGCAACAGCGCTTTCTTTCCGCGCACCCGGGCCTCTACGAAGCGAGCCACGGCTCGGTGCGCACTGGCAATCCACGGTGGATGGATCGATCTGCGCTCGCTCGGGGGTGCTGGCTTCGCGTCCGGCGCGGATCCGGATTGGACTTCGCTCGACCCCATGCCTCTTCCGGCGCCCGCCCGGAGAGAAGGAATGCTGCAATGACGCGCCAGCAGTCGTGCAACTCTCGCGCGCACTTCTCATCGCCTCAACAACGCTCCCACTTCAGGACTCGGTAGTCATGGTCACAGAACGGCTCGGCATCATCATGAACGGCGTCACCGGACGCATGGGCACCAACCAGCATCTCATTCGCTCGATCTGCGCGATTCGAAACGAGGGAGGAGTGCGTCTCTCCGACGGACGCAGGGTGATGCCCGACCCGATCCTCGTCGGCCGCAACGCCGACAAGTTGTCGCAGCTTGCCGCAGCCAACGGCGTGACTCGCTGGACGACGGATCTCGATGCGGCGTTGGCCAACAAGGACGACGCGCTTTATTTCGATTCGGCGTCGACAGGCCTGCGACCGCAGGCTCATCCACAAGGCCATCGCCGCGGGCAAGCACATCTACACCGAAAAGCCGGTCGCGCCGACCGTGCAGCGAAGCGCTCGATCTCTATCGGGCGGCGAAGGCCGCCGGCATCAAGCACGGCGTGGTGCAGGACAAGCTCTGGCTGCCGGGCTTGCTCAAGATGAAGATGCTGGTCGACTCCGGATTCTTCGGTCGCATCCTGTCGGTGCGCGGCGAATTCGGATACTGGGTCTTCGAGGGCGACTGGCAGCCCGCGCAGCGCCCGTCATGGAACTATCGCAAGGAAGACGACGGCGGAATCATCATCGACATGCTCTGCCACTGGCGCTACGTACTCGACAATCTCTGGGGAGAAGTGAAAAGCGTGTCGTGTCTCGGCGCGACGCACATTCCGAAGCGCTGGGACGAGCACGGCCGCGAATACGCGGCGACGGCGGACGACGCGGCCTACGCGACCTTCGAGCTGGCGGGCCCGCACGGGCGCGTGATCGCCCAGATCAACAGCTCCTGGGAGACGCGCGTGCGCCGTGACGACCTTGCCACGTTCCATGTCGACGGCACGCTGGGCTCGGCCGTCGCCGGCCTGACCGACTGCTGGACGCAGGCGCGCGTCAATACGCCGAAGCCGGTGTGGAACCCGGATGTGCCGCAAGCGATCGACTTTTTCGACACCTGGCAGAAAGTGCCGTCCAACCAGGTGTACGGCAACGCGTTCAAGGTCGAATGGGAACTCTTCATTCGCCATCTGTTCGAGGACACGCCGTTTCGCTGGAATCTCCTCGAAGGTGCCAAGGGCGTTCAGCTCGCGGAGCTGGGACTGAAGAGCTGGGCGGAGCGGCGTTGGATCGACGTGCCGCCGCTGGAGGCATGACGCGATGACGCGCATCCGTCTTCCCCGCGCTGACGGCACCCTGCACGACTACACGCTGCGCGGACCCGGCAGACTGGCAGGTCGCCCAACCGGGCACGCGCTTCAATCGCGTCGCCTATGCGGCGGTACATGTCGTCGCCGATCCCTTCTCGACATCGGATCCGTGGCTGCAAGCGGCGGTCGATTGGGACGCGACCCTCAAGTATCGGGCCTATCTCTGGTCGCTCGGCCTGGGCGTCGCCGAGGCGATGGATACGGCGCAACGCGGCATGGGACTCGACTGGCCGACATCGCTCGAGTTGATCGACCGCTCGCTCTCGCTTGCGCGCGCGACTCCTGGCGCGCTGATCGCCAGCGGCGCCGGGACAGATCATCTCGAGCCGCGCGCGACGACGACGATCGACCAGGTCATCGCCGCGTACGAGCTGCAATGCGAGGCGATCGAGAGCCGCGGCGGACGCATCATCCTCATGGCCAGCCGCGCGCTGGCGGCGTGCGCACGATCGCCGGACGACTACGCCAAGGTTTACGCGCGCATCTTGCAGCAGGTGCGCGAGCCGGTGATCCTGCACTGGCTGGGCGACATGTTCGATCCGGCGCTGGCCGGTTACTGGGGCCACGCCGACCCCGATCGCGCAATGGACGTTTGCCTCGGAGTCATCGCGCAGTACGCATCCAAGGTCGACGGCATCAAGATCTCGCTCCTCGACAAGGACAAGGAGATCGCCATGCGACGGCGCCTGCCGCCAGGCGTTCGCATGTACAGCGGAGATGACTTCAACTTCGCCGAGCTCATCGCGGGCGATGCCTCTGGCTACTCCGACGCATTGCTCGGCATCTTCGACGCGATCGCACCCGCGGCCTCGGCCGCGCTCGCCGCGCTGGGCCGCGGAGACCGGGCGAGCTTCGACGCCATCCTCGGGCCGACCGTGCCGCTGTCGCGTCACGTCTTCTGCGCGCCGACGCGTTTCTACAAGACCGGCGTGGTATTTCTCGCGTGGCTGAACGGCATGCAGGAGCATTTCACGATGGTCGGCGGCCAGCAGAGCGCGCGCAATCTTCTTCACTTCGTGCAATTGTTCACGCTCGCCGATGCCGCGGGCCTGCTGGCCGATCCGGACCTCGCCAGCGAGAGAATGCGAACGCTTTGCGCGCTGTACGGCGTGCACGCATGAGCCGCGCGCTGAAGAGTCGCATCTCGAGCCGGACCGCGCAATCATGGCTGAATCGTATCCAACACCCGACCCGGGCCTGCTGTCGATCAACACCGCGACGGTCCGCGAGCAATGGCGGCTGCCCGACATCATCAGCGGCTGCGCCGCGCTCGGCATACGAGGGATTGCGCCGTGGCGCGATCAGGTGGCGGAGGCGGGCCTGAAGGAGACCGCTCAGCGCATCCGCGACGCAGGACTCTTCGTGTCCGGTTACTGCCGCGGCGGCATGTTTCCCGCCATCGATGGCGCCGGCCGCCGCGCCGCGCGCGACGACAACCGGCGGGCCGTCGACGAGGCGCTGACCGTCGGGTCGAGGTGCCTGGTGCTCGTCGTCGGCGGTCTGCCCAAGGACCGCGAGGGTCGCATCGCGTCGAAGGATCTCGTCGGCGCACGATCGATGGTCCGCGACGGCATCGGCGACCTGCTGGAATACTCGCGTTCCGCCGGCATGCCGCTGGCGATCGAGCCCCTGCATCCGATGTACGCGGCGGATCGTGCCTGCGTCAACACGATGTCGCAGGCCAACGATCTTTGTGACGAGCTGGGCGATGACGGCCTCGGCATCGCCGTCGACGTCTACCATGTGTGGTGGGACCCCGATTTGCAGGCGCAGATCGAGCGCGCCGGCAACAAGCGCCTGCTCGCCTTTCACTTTTGCGACTGGCTCGTTCCCACGCGCGACTTGCTGCTCGATCGCGGCATGATGGGCGACGGCGTCATCGACCTGCCGCTGATCCGGTCGTGGATGGAGCGCGCGGGCTATCGCGGCGCGCACGAGGTCGAGATCTTTTCAGCGAACGATTGGTGGAAGCGCGACCCAGTCGAGGTGCTGCGCACCTGCGTCCACCGCCACCAGACCGTCTGCTAGCGCGGGTCGTCGCAAGGATTTACCACGTCGCCATCATCGCGACCACCGCCGCCGCCATGGTCCCGGTTGCGAGCCAGCCGAGCGCCTTCAGCTGCCGCGTGACGACGAAATTGCCCATGACCTTGGGATCGTCCGCGAGCAGCATCATCACCACCATGATGGGGACGGCGATGACGCCGTTGATGACCGCCGACCAGAACAAGGCCTGTATCGGATTGATCGGCGAGAAATCCAGCGCGACGCCTCCGAGCGTCGCGAGTGCGATGATCGTATAGAACTCCCGCGCCTCGAGCAGCTTGAGATCGAGGCCGCGCTTCCACTCGAAGGTCTCCGCGACGGCGTACGCCGCCGAGCCCGCCAGCACCGGAACCGCGATCATCCCGGTGCCGATGATGCCAAGCGCGAACAGGAAGAAACTGAATTCTCCCGCCAGCGGGCGCAATGCCTCGGCGGCCTGCGCCGAAGTCTGTATGTCCGTGATGCCCGCGAGATTCAGCGTCGATGCCGTTCCGAGAATGATGCAAAAAGCGACGATGTTCGAAAACGCCATGCCGAGGTAGGTGTCGATCTTGATCCGGCGCAGGTGATCTTCCGCCCCCTCCGGCGCGTGCGCGAGCGCGCCGGCCGCAGGGTCGGCGTTGAGCTCCTCGACCTCCTGCGATGCCTGCCAGAAAAACAGATACGGGCTGATGGTCGTCCCGAAAACCGCAACCACGACCGTGAGGTATTCCGCGGTCAGGGCGAAATGCGGCGTCACGGTTCGCGCCGCGACTTCGCGCCACGGAATGCGGATGGTCAGCACCAGCACCACGTAGGACAGCAGCGCCAGCGTCAGCCATTTCAGATAGCGCACGTAACGCTGATAGGGAAGGAATACCTGCAATCCGAGGCAGACAATCCCGAACAGCACCGCATAGAGTTGCGGCGGCCCGCCGACGAGCAGTCGCACCGCATCGCCCATCGCCGCGATGTCGGCCGCGATGTTGACGGTGTTGGCGATGACCAGCAAGGCCGATGACGCCATAGAGCACCGGACGGGGAAAATGGCGCCCGATATTCGACGCGAGGCCGTGGCCGGTGACGCGGCCGATCCTGCGCGCTCACCAATTGAATGCCGACCATCAGCGGATAGGTGAACACGATGGCCCACAGCGTGTGGAACCCGAACTGCGCGCCGGCCTGCGAATAGGTGGCGATACCCGACGGGTCGTCATCGGCCGCGCCGGTGATCAAACCGGGGCCGAGCTGCTTTGCCCAGTCGCGCATCTTGTCTCTCATTTCGGCTCTCGGTGCGGCGTCCGCGGGCCCGAGTATATAACGTGGCTCAGACAGGCGCAGATGAAAAAAAGCCCCGGCGGTTGCCGGGGCTCTTGCAATGCGCGCCGGTCATCGACCGGTCACGAATGTCGAAGCATCAATTCGTTTCGATGTTCGTGTCCTTGGTCTCGCGGATGAACAGCATGCCGATCACGAACGTCATCGAGGCGACTACGATGGGGTACCAGAGGCCGTAGTAGATGTTCCCATTGGCCGCGACCATCGCGAACGCGACCGGAGGAAGGAACCCGCCGAACCAGCCGTTGCCGATGTGATACGGCAGCGACATCGACGTGTAGCGGATCCGCGTCGGGAACATCTCGACCAGCATCGCCGCGATCGGTCCATAGACCATCGTGACATAGATCACGAGGATCACCAGCAGGAGCACCGCCATCGGATAGTTCGCCGTTGCCGGGTCCGCCTTGGCCGGATAGCCCGCGTCCTTCGCCGCGTCGCCCATTGCCTTGTTGAACGCGTCGGTCTTCGCCTTCAGCTGGTCCGCGGGCAGCCCGGTCGCCTCGAAGCTGTCGATGACCTTGTCGCCGATCTTGATCTTCGCGAGCGTTCCGGCGGGAGCTGCCTCATTGGTGTAGCTGACCGAGCCGCGAGCGAGGAAGGCCTTGGCGATGTCGCATGAAGTGGTGAATTTCGCACGTGCCCACCGGATTGAACTGGAACGAGCAGGCGTTGGGATCGGCGATGACGGTGACCGGCGACTTCTCCTGGGCAGCCTCGAGCGCCGGGCTCAGGTAGTGCGTCAGACCCTTGAAGATCGGAAAGAACGTCAGCGCCGCAATCAGGCAGCCGGCCATGATGATCGGCTTGCGGCCGATCTTGTCGGAGAGGCTCCCGAACACGATGAAGAACGGCGTGCCGATCAGCAGGCTCAGCGCGATGAGAACGTTGGCCGTCACCGCATCGACCTTGAGCGTCTGCGTCAGGAAAAACAGCGCGTAGAACTGACCCGTGTACCAGACGACCGCTTGTCCCGCGGTCAGCCCGAGCAGCGCCAGGATCACGATCTTGAGATTGCTCCAATGCGCGAAGGACTCGGTCAGCGGCGCGGTCGAGCCCTTGCCTTCGGCCTTCATGCGCTGGAACACCGGCGACTCGTTCAGCTTGAGCCGGATGTAGACCGAGAAGACCAGCAGGATCAGAGAAACCAGGAACGGAATGCGCCAGCCCCAGTCGTCGAACTTGGCGCCCATGGTCTCCCGGCAGATCAGGATAACGACCAGCGACAGCAACAGACCGACCGTCGCCGTCGTCTGAATCCAGCTCGTATCGTATCCGCGGCGTCCCGGCGCCGCGTGCTCGGCGACGTAGGTCGCCGCCCCGCCGTACTCGCCGCCTAGCGCCAGGCCCTGCAACAATCGCAACGCGATGAGGATGACCGGCGCGGCGATCCCGATGCTTGCGTATCCCGGCAGGAGGCCGACGACAAACGTCGACGTACCCATGATCACGATGGTGATCAGGAACGTGTATTTGCGCCCAACGAGGTCGCCGAGGCGCCCGAACAGTAGCGCGCCGAATGGCCGCACCGCAAAGCCCGCGGCAAAGGCGAGCAGCGCGAAGATATACGCTGCCGTGGGATTGACGCCGGAGAAGAACTGCTTGGCGATGATCGCCGCGAGGGAACCGTAAAGATAGAAGTCGTACCACTCGAAGACTGTCCCGAGCGAAGACGCGAAAATGACTCGACGTTCTTCGCTCCTGGAACTCGGCTGAACGTGCATCGGCCCCGCAGGACGACTGGCTGTGGTCATCGTTCCTCCTCCTAAGATGAAATACCGCTGAAATCTTTGGCTGCACCGCTCAGGAGAAGGTTGCGGGACGAATAATCCCGGTGCCCGCCCTCGTCGGCCTTGTAGGCTTGAGGCAGCTACGCGACGCCGGGAAGCTTACGGGAAACCCAAGCCCGAAGGCAAGCGATTGTCGCGATCATCGCGGATCGAGCGAGGATGTGCAATTTTGCGGCAGTGCGACAGCGCCGTGACGCGCACAATGCCAACGTCATCGCGTTGGGAAGGCACGAATCGTAAGCGCGAACTTGCGTGTGCCTGCTCAGGGGCGTCCGCACAAGGGCAAAGCGAGTGCCTGCAGTACGTCTCCGTCCTTTGTGTCTTCCGCGAACGCGACAATTTCGACGGGGCCCGCCTCGGCCGGCAGCGGAAATTGCAATCGCTGGCGAAGTTCGCCTGACGAGTCCAGCTCGAGGCCTTCGCGCCATTGCCGCACCACGTGATCGTGATGCAATTGCTTGCCGGCGTTTTCCCCCGCTCTGACATCGCTCGAAAGCTTGCTCTGCACCAACGCGACGGCGACCGAAGCGTTGCCCTTGTCCCGGGAGTCGGCACCTTGACGTGGACATCGACGATCGCGTTCGCCCCCTGAGGCTCGGCGGCCAGCTCGATCACGGCTCGCGCAGGACGCGAATTGACCGCTGCGATTGCGGTCGCCGGTTCTCCGCGCGCGCTCCATCGCCCGAAATCACGTCCCTGCAGGATCACTTGCGGCGTGTAGACAAACCCCGACTGCTGGCGGCGCATCTGTTCGTACTGGCGGGCGGTGTACTTTGCGCTGGCGAACCGGTCGGTCCAGCCGAGCCGATCCCAGTAATCGACGTGGAAGGCAATCGCGATGGCGCGCGACTCGTCGCCGCGAGTCAGGCGGGAAAGCCAGTTGTCGGCGGGCGGGCAGCTGTCGCAGCCCTCGGACGTGTAGAGCTCGATCAGCGTCACCAGATGATCTGAGCTCTTGGCGTCGCACGCGGCGTGCGCCGCAGCTGAGACGAAAACAAGAGCCCATACGGCAGCCACCGATCGTCAATAATGTACGCATGCGCTTCTCCGAATGGATCGAGTAAAGCTCCTCGCCTTCGTCGCTCGCGAGTCGTCGAAACTTACTCCTCGGGACGCGGCAACGGCTGTGCTAGGATTCATCGACCGCGACCCGACACGAGAAGTTGACGGCGCGTCGACTGGGGATCGCAAGTGCAAGCACCAATCGCCCGCGCCCGCGTGTGATGCCGTGCAAAGTCGTTCGGCAAGGAGGAGTCCATGGGCATCGTCAGCATCATCGGCACCATTATCATCGGCTTCATCGTCGGTGCGCTCGCCCGCTGGATTTTTCCGGGCACCGTTCCAATGGGGTTCTGGCTCACCGCCGGACTCGGCATCGCTGGCTCGGTGGTCGGAGGGGTCATCAGCGATCTCATCTGGAGGTCACCGGACGGAAAGTTCCATCCGGCGGGCTGGGTGATGTCGATCGGCGGCGCGCTGCTTTTGCTCTGGGTCTACATGAAATACATGGTCTAGCGTATGGCACCGGAGCGTCGCGCCATCGCGGTGCCCCAACTCTCCCGATGCTTTGCGGCGCATTTGCGCGATAATCGCCCCATTTTTCGATAATCGCCCCGACGGCAAGAGGGGAGCCCGTGTCCGCTGGCTGGCCCGAGCAGAGCCTGGACGCTGCATCGCAGCCACCGCCCGGGCTGTCTGCCACCGAGGCGTTGCCTCCGCTAACACCGATCCAGTAAGCGCAAGACGCGCGGCCGCCGCGAGGACGGCACGCGCGCACGTTCGACGATCAAGTGGGAGACGCCCGTGATTGACCTGCTGCAGCTCATCATCTCGGGGACCGCCACAGGCGCGATCTACGCGCTCTGCGCCCTCGGCTTCACGCTGCTGTGGCAGGCGTCGGGGACGATCAATTTCGCCCAGGGCGAGTTCGTCATGCTTCCCGCTTTCATGATGCTGTTCTTCATCAATACGGCGGGTCTGCCGATGTGGATCGCCTTCCTGCTCACGTGCCTGGTGGCGATGGTCCTCCTGGGCTACACGTTCAAGCGCGTGATGGTGGACCCACTGATCCGCCACGGCGTCATCCCGCTGGTCATTGCCACGCTAGGGCTTTCGATCGGCGTCAAGCAACTCGTCAAGGCAGGCGTTACCGCGCAAGCGCAACCTTTCAACAGCATTTTCCCCGACGGCCTGCTTTCGCTGGGCGCCCTCAAGGTTTCGTACATGGACGTGGGAACGCTCATCCTCGCGGGCCTGATCGTAGTCAGTCTGCAGATGTTTCTCAATCGCACGGTGACCGGGCGGGCGATGCAGGCGGTCGCGCAAAACATCGACGCGGCGAAAGTGCTTGGCATCAACGTCGCGCGGATGGTGCTCTACACGTTCCTGATCAACGCCGTGCTTGCGGTGGTCGCGGCGCTGCTCGTCACGCCCACGTATCTCGCGAAATTCGACATGGGAGAGTCGATCGGGCTGAAGGCGTTTTATGCGGCGATCATCGGCGGCTTCAATCAGACGCGCGGCGCATTGCTCGGCGGAGTTCTCGTCGGCGTGCTCGAGAACCTGACCGGGCGCCTATATCTCCCCCGCGTACAAGGAGGGTGTCGCGCTGATGCTGTTCCTGGTGGTCATCATCTTCAAGCCCGAAGGCCTGCTGGGCAAGACCGAGGAGCGCAAGGTATGAGCAGGAGCCAGAAAATCGTCCTGGTTGCCGCGCTGGCGCTCTTCGCGATCCTGCCGCAATTTCTCAAGAGCTACGGCGTTTACCTGATGACGCTGCTTTGCGTGTATCTGATGGCGGCATTCGGACTCAACCTCATCGTCGGATACGCGGGGCAGATGTCGATCGGACAGGCGGCCTTCTACGGCATCGGCGCTTATATTGCCGCCATTCTGATGACCAAGCTGGGCATCTCGTTCTGGATCGCGCTGCCCATCGCGGCCGTCGCTTGCTTCATCGTCGGTCTCGCACTCGGGTTTCCCGCGCTGCGGGTCCAGCATCATTATCTCGCCTTCGCGACCCTGGGCTTCAATGTTCTCGTATTCCTGGTCATGCGCAACGAAGAGGCGCTGACCGGCGGCACGTTCGGCATTTCGAACATTCCGCGGCCGTCGTTCTTCGGCTATTCGCTCGACGGCGCGTTGCCATTTTTCTACTTCGCCCTGGTGTCCGTGATATTGCTCGCCGGAGCGCTCTGGTGGTTGCTGCGCTCGCCGTGGGGTCGTGCGTTCGCCGCGCTGCGCGATAATCCAATCCGCGCCGAGAGCACCGGAGTCAACATCACCGCCTACACGCTGCTCGCGTTCGCGATCGGCGCTGCGTGCGCCGGAATCGGCGGCGTCTATCTCGCGTCACTGGTCAATTTCATCGAGCCGGGCCAGTTCAATCTGTCCGTGTCACTGATGATGCTGCTCGCAGTCATCGTCGGCGGCTCGGGCCGCTTTTTCGGCCCGGTCCTCGGGGCGATCGTCGTGGTGCTGCTGCCGGAATGGCTGCGCTTCCTGCAGAACTGGTATCTGGCTATCTTCGGCTTCGCGGTAATCGTGCTGATGGTGTACCTGCCCGGCGGGTTGCTTTCCCTCGGCGACCGCTTCAAGTCCGGCGGCACGCGATGACTCCCTTTCTCGAAGTAAAGGACATGAAGAAGTCCTACGGCGCCATCAAGGCCGTCGACGGCGTTTCGATCTCCGTCGGGCCGGGCGAGATCGTCGGCGTGATCGGCCCGAATGGCTCCGGCAAGACGACGCTCTTCAACAGCATATTGGGGCAGATCAAGCCGACCGGCGGCGCCGTCGAATTCTGCGGCGAGAACATCACAGGCATGTCGCCCCTCGAGCTGTCTCGCCGCGGCGTCGGGCGTACATTCCAGACACTGCAGGTCTTCGTGAAGTTATCGGTGCGCGACAACCTCATCGCCGCGGCGCAGGAATTCAAGGGCACCATGCCGGGCCGCTTGTTCGCGAAGCCCGACGCGGGGCTCGGCGAGCACGCGGATCAGATGATCGAGATGTTCCGCTTGCAGCACGTCGCCAAGCTGCCTGCCGGCAATCTTTCGTACGGGCAGCAGAAGCTCATCGACATCGCCATGGCTTTCATGCCGGCCCCGCGGCTGGTTCTGCTTGACGAGCCCTGTGCGGGCGTCAACCCTAGCCTTGTCGACCAGTTGCGCGAGCTTTTGCTGCAGCTCAACAAGCAGCAGGGCGGAAGCTTCGTGGTCATCGAGCACAACATGGAATTCATCATGCGAGCTCTGCCCGCATGTGATTTGCATGGTCGAGGGCAAGATACTCGCCGAAGGGCCGCCTTCCGAAGTACAGACGAATCGGCAGGTGCTCGAAGCCTACCTCGGCAACTGAGCGACCTGCGACCCTGGACTTCCAAATGGCTGAGTCCATTATCCAATTCGATCGGGTCGTCGCCGGCTATTCGCCGAGCGTCACGATCCTGAGCGAGCTGACGCTCGACGCGCGCAAGGGTGAGATCACGCTTCTGATCGGGCCCAACGGCGCGGGCAAATCGACCGTGCTCAAAACCTTGTTCGGAATGCTGGTGCCGCGCAGCGGTGAAGTCCGCTTCGAGGGCAAACGCATCAACGGAAAATCGCAGCGTGCGCTCCTCGCCGACGGCATAGCCTTCGTGCCTCAGGGACGCAATCTTTTCGGCTCGCTCTCGGTGCGGCACAACCTCGAGCTCGGCGGCATCACCTTGCCGCGAGGAGAGCTGAGCGGACGAATCGACGAAGTGCTGAACCGCTTTCCGCGGATCAGGGAGCGCCTCGACAATCAGGCGTCGACCATGTCCGGCGGAGAGCAAAAGCAACTCGAGGTCGGACGCGCGTTGCTTCTTCGACCGCGTGTGCTGTTGATCGACGAGCCATCGATCGGACTGTCGCCGAAACTCGTCCAGGAAGTGATGGGCCTTCTGCGCCACCTGGCCGATAATGGAACCACGGTGCTGATCGTCGAGCAGAACGTGCGCACGGCGCTCAAGTTTTCCAATCGAGCGCTCGTTCTGGAGATGGGCCGCCTGGCGCTCGACCGCCCCGCCGGCGAGTTGCTCGGCGACCCGAACTTGAATCGCCTGTTTCTCGGCGGCCACGCGCCGACTGCCACGTCCGCGGCATAAGTGCTCGCGTGGCGCCTGATCGCGTGAATCGCAACCGGGCGGCGGCGACCTAAGCCTGGAATTTGCTGCCTGAATTCCGGCGACGCGGGCAAGCGCGCGATCCTATAATTCGCCCATGCCCAAGCTTCCACCAGCCGATGTGATGTACCGCGCGCTTGCGGCGCGGGACCCGTCCTACGACGGCCTGTTCTATGTTGCCGTGAAGACGACGCGCATTTTCTGCCGCTCGGTGTGCCACGCGCGCACGCCAAAGCGGGAAAATGTCGAATTCTACGCGCGCACGCACGATGCCCTGTATGCCGGCTACCGTCCGTGCCTTCGGTGCCGGCCGCTCGACTCGCGCGGGAAGCCGACGCCGATGGTGGAAAAGCTGCTCGCCGCGGTGGAGGCCGATCCATCGGGACGGATGCGCGAATCGGATCTCGCTCGCATGGGCATCGATCCATCGACCGCGCGCCGCCAGTTCCAGCGTTATTGCGGCATGAGCTTCCACGCCTACCACCGCGCGCGGCGGATGGGCATGGCCTTGACCGGAGTCAGAGAAGGAAAAAGCATGATCGACTTGCAGCTCGACCAGGGATTCGAATCCTCCAGCGGCTTCCGTGAAGCCTTCGCCAAGATCTTCGGCACCGCACCGAGCCTCGCGCGCGACGTCGACTGCCTGTACGCAAAATGGTTCGAAACGCCGCTCGGGCCCATGCTCGCGCTCGCCAACGACGCCGGCTTGTACATGCTCGAATTCGTCGACCGGCGCGGCCTGGAGCGTGAGGTGAAGGTCCTGCTGCGCCGTCTTTCCCAGCACGTGGTGCCGGGCGAGCATCGATACCTCGATCGCATCAGCGAGGAGCTCGATGCATACTTCGCGGGACGCTCGCTCGCCTTCAACACGCCTTTGCAATTCGACGGCTCGCCGTTTCAGCGGGACGTGTGGGAAACGCTGCGTACGATTCAACCAGGGCAGACGTTCTCCTACGCCGACGTCGCGGCGAAGATCGGCCGGCCGGCCGCGGTGCGCGCCGTCGGACGCGCCAACGGCGACAACAAACTGGCGATCATCGTGCCTTGCCACCGGGTCATCGGCGCCGATGGAACGCTGACCGGCTACGGCGGGGGCTTGTGGCGCAAGGCGTGGCTGCTTGAGCACGAGCGCACCGTGACGCACGGTCGCGGACAGCTCGCGCTCGTGCCCGCGCTGCCGGCCGAGGTCCGCGCGGCCTGAGATGCCGCTATCCGATCTCGCGCGGCTCGTAACGCTTGCCGCGCTCTGGGGCGGCTCGTTTGCCTTCATCCGCGTCGCCGTACCCGCCGTGGGGCCGCTGTGGCTCGCCGAGTGCAGAGTCTTTTTCGCCTTCGTGATGCTCCTGGCGCTCGCACTTGCGCGTGGCGGCGTCCCGGCGTGGCGGGAGCGATGGCGTGATTTTCTGGTCATCGGCATCGTCAACTCGGCGCTGCCGTTTGCGCTGTTCTGCTTCGCGGGTCAATACGTCGCCGCGTCGACCGCCGCGATCCTCAATGCGACCAGCCCGTTTTTCGGCGCGCTGGCAGCGGCGATATGGCTCAAGGATCCGCTGCCCGCGACCAAGATCGCGGGCATGTCGCTCGGCCTCGTCGGCGTCGTTCTGCTGGTGGGATGGCGCCCAGAGCCTTTGACCGGACTCGCGCTCGTCGCGGTGTTTGCCTGCCTGGCCGCATCATTATGCTACGGCCTCGCAAGCGTCTACGCCAAAGCGCGCATGACAGGTGTTCCCAGCTTTTCGACCGCCCTCTACAGTCAGTTCGCTGCGGCGGCGGTACTGGCGCCAGCCCTGCCGTTCGCTCCGATGCGAGGGCCCATCACTGCGACCGTCGCCGCGAGCGTCGTCGCGCTGGCAGTCGGATCGACTGCCATCGCCTACTTGCTCTACTTCAAGCTGATTGCGAACATCGGACCTGCACGCGCTCTGAGCGTGACTTTTCTCATCCCGCTTTTCGGCGTGCTGTGGGGCTATCTGTTCCTCGGCGAGCCGCTGACGATCAACATGCTGATGGGAGGCTCGATGATTCTGGGAGGCACGTGGCTCGCGATGCGCGCGGCCGGTGCTTCAAATCACGCGCCGCGCACCGCGTCACTTTCCAATCGGGACATATCGTGACCATCGTGCACCCGCGGGCGCACGATCCTTCTCAGACGAGATCCGCCGCTGGCCCGAGGATTTGCTCGCGAAGCTCGCGATAGCGCGGCAGCGTCGGAGGATAGACGCACAAGTACTTGACCTGCGCCGCCTGGAGGCAGCGCTGCTTGATGATTTCGAGTTTCTGGTCACGCGGATTCTGCACCTGCTCCGGCTCTTTCGAATCGACTATGGCGACGATGGTCATGTCGCGATCGCAGACGACGAACCCGACGTGCTGGTTGGCGATCTTGCGAAACGCGCGCAGGCGTTCCATGCCTTGCGGTCCAATCTTGACCTGAAGGACGTCGGCGAGGCGGATCCGGGCGAAAATCTCGTGCCTGGGAAAGGCGGCTTTGAGCAGCAGGTAGACGACGTTCTCGGCCTTTGACAGGAACCGCGAGCGCAGCAGGTACAAGCCCGGCAGCTCTGCGCTGGAGAGCAGCCGCGTCGTCTCGCCCTCGGTCCACTGAACGACGGTGCTCGCGCCTTCCGCGGGGGACTTCTTTCCGCCCCCCATACGCTGGCGGCGCACGAGCCCGAACAGGACCGCGACCACCAGCGCGCTGATCGCGAGCGCGAAGAGCATTCCGGAAGTCATTGTGACGGGCTCCTATTCTGCGGCGCTGGCCGCTTCTTAGATCGTTTTCTCAGAATGTTCGTTAGTGGACCGCGCGCCACACAATCTGCCGCCCGCGGCGCCCCGACAGCTTAGTCTAATGCATTTCTCTTGTCTCTGCTCCGTGCACCGGGCGCCGCACGCCAACCTTGCCCGCACCTGTGCGCGCCCGTAAAATGCGCTGCGACCGACGCCGCCGCGTGCGGTCGCGCGCGTCGCCGTACAGTTTTGGCCATCGACCATCATCCACAACAGGCCCACATGAATCGTCACTATCGCTTCGACCGCCGCCCCGACATAAAGCGCTTCGTGTTGAGCGCATTGTTGCTGGCGATCGCAGGGACGACGTCCGCCAACGCAACGGCGGATGGATGGGTGCCGACCGGCATCGGCTTCACTGCGGCGAGCGGAGACCAGACGACGCTCTATGGCGTTCAGGCATTCTGGGACTCGGTTTGCGCCTGCGCCCCGCTCGCCAAATACGACGTCAGCGTGCGCATCTATGGGCAGATCGCGTACTGGCGCGGAACCGAGCGGCCGAGTGATCACGAATACCTTTGGGAGGGAAGCGTGACCCCGACGCTGGTCTGGTGGGGACCGATGGTTGGCGCTTCCCAACTCTTCACCGAATTGGGTGTCGGCGTCAGCGGCATCACCGAAACGCGCCTCAATACACAGCGCCAATTTTCAACGGCGTTCCAGTTCAACGAGCACCTTGGAGTGGGACTTGCGTTCGGGGAGAAGCGCAAATACGAAATTGCAGCGTACGTGCGGCACGTGTCCAACGGAAGCATCAAGGAACAGAACGACGGCGATACGTTTTGGGGCGGCGTTTTCCGGGTGAAGTTCGACTGACCCGGGCGGCCGTGTGCCCGCGACGCGCGATATCGCGGACCCATAAAAAAAGCCCCGCCGAAGCGGGGCTTTTGATTTGGATCTCCGCCAACGAATGCGCGTGCGCGGATAAATCAGTTCGGACCGAGGTCACATGTCCATGTCGCCCATGCCACCCATTCCGCCCATGCCGCCGCCTCCGCCACCCATCGGCTTCTCGTCCTTCGGCAGCTCGGCGACCATCGCTTCCGTCGTCAGCATCAGGCTCGCGACAGAGGCCGCGTTTTGCAACGCAAAACGCGTAACCTTGGTCGGATCGACGACACCCATCGCGACCAGATCGCCGTACTCGCCGGTCGCGGCGTTGAAGCCGAAATTGCCCTTGCCCTCGACGACCTTGTTCACGACCACCGAAGGCTCATCGCCCGCGTTCTGGACGATCTGACGCATCGGCTCCTCGAGCGCGCGCAACACGATCTTGATGCCGGCTTCCTGATCGGCGTTGTCGCCCTTCAGGTTCTTCAGGTTGGCGCGAGCGCGCAGGTACGCGACGCCGCCGCCGGCAACAATGCCTTCTTCAACAGCGGCACGCGTTGCGTGCAATGCGTCTTCCACGCGCGCCTTCTTTTCTTTCATTTCGACTTCGGTCGCGGCGCCAACCTTGATCACCGCAACGCCGCCGGCGAGCTTGGCCACACGCTCCTGCAGCTTTTCCTTGTCGTAATCCGAGGTTGCTTCGTCGATCTGCACGCGGATGTTCTTGACCCGCGATTCGATCGCCGACTTTTCGCCCGCACCGTCGATGATGGTCGTGTCTTCCTTCGCGACTTCGACCTTCTTCGCACGACCCAGATCCTTTAGCGTCGCGTTCTCGAGCTTCAGACCCAGCTCCTCGGCGATGACGGTGCCGCCGGTAAGAATGGCGATGTCCTCGAGCATGGCCTTCCGGCGATCGCCGAAGCCCGGCGCCTTGACGGCAGTCGTCTTCAGGATGCCGCGGATGTTGTTCACGACGAGCGTAGCCAGCGCCTCGCCGTCGACGTCCTCGGCGATGATCAGGAGCTGCTTGCCCGACTTGGCGACCTGCTCGAGCAGCGGCAGGAGATCGCGGATGTTGCTGATCTTCTTGTCGTGCAGGAGGATGTACGGGTCGTCGAGCAGCGATACCTGCTTGTCCGGATTGTTGATGAAGTACGGCGAGATATAGCCGCGGTCGAACTGCATGCCCTCGACCAGGTCGAGCTCGTTCTCGAGGCCCTTGCCGTCTTCGACGGTGATCACGCCTTCCTTGCCGACCTTGTCCATCGCCTCGGCGATCGTCTTGCCGATCGCTTCGTCAGCGTTGGCGGAGATGGCGCCGACTTGCGCGATTTCCTTGCTGGTCGTGCACGGCTTGCTGATCTTCTTGAGCTCTTCGACCACGGCGATGACCGCCTTGTCGATGCCGCGCTTCAAGTCCATCGGGTTCATGCCGGCAGCGACGTACTTCATGCCTTCCTGCACGATCGACTGTGCCAGCACGGTCGCGGTCGTCGTGCCGTCTCCGGCGACGTCGGACGTCTTGGAAGCGACTTCCTTGACCATCTGCGCGCCCATGTTCTCGAACTTGTCCTTGAGCTCGATTTCCTTGGCGACCGAAACGCCGTCCTTCGTGATCGTCGGTGCGCCGAAGCTGCGCTCGAGAACGACGTTGCGGCCCTTGGGGCCCAGCGTTACCTTCACCGCGTTGGCGAGGACGTTCACCCCCGCCATCATTCGATTGCGGACCCCGTCGCCGAAGCGAACATCTTTGGATGCCATTTTCGTTTCTCCTGAATCAGTATTTGTTCGTTACGTCTTAAGGTCAGGCGACGATGCCGATGATGTCGTCTTCGCGCATGTGCAGGAGGTCCTGCCCGTCGAGCTTGAATTCCTGGCCCGAGTACTTGCCGAAAAGGACCTTGTCGCCTGGCTTGACGCCCATGGCGACGATCTTGCCGTTTTCGTCGGTCTTGCCCGGGCCCGCGAAAACGACCTCGCCTTGCGACGGCTTTTCAGCCGCGGTATCGGGGATCACGATGCCGCCGGCGGAGGTACGTTCTTCTTCCAGACGCTTTACGATCACGCGATCGTGTAACGGACGGATTTTCATGTTAGCGCTCACTCCTGAAGGATTGTTTAGCGGAATCAATATGCTGGCACGATCCTGGGAGGTCGCGCCGGGAAGCGGCTAGCCGCTGTTAGCACTCATTGATATCGAGTGCTAATAATACGGCCGCGCCGCGGATAAATCAAGCCTATCGAGGCCAAATAGTCCGGCTATGAGCGGCCGGCGCGCCCTTTCCCGAGTCGTTCGGTCTCCGCGCCGGCAACGCCTCTGGCGATCAAAGCCGTTTGGCTGTGCTAAGGTTTTCCCGGTGCCGTCCGGCACTCCATCAAGGGTGGGAAACCATGTCAGACGCGTTTGCATCCACGAGCCAGCGGCCTCCGCCGGCGGCGATTGAAGTCCGCTCCGTCGATGTAGACCGGGGCCTGACGTGGCTCAGCGAGGGCTGGCGGCTATTCATCCCCGCGGTCGGCCCCTGGCTGCTGATCGTCGTTGTCGGGTTCGTGCTGAACCTCGTGCTCGCGTTTATCCCTATCCTGGGCAGCCTCGCGAGCCATCTGCTGTACCCCGTTCTCATGGGTGGTCTCATGCTCGGCTGTCGGGCGGTCGATCGTGGCGAGCCGCTGACGGTAGCGCACCTTTTTGCGGGATTCGGACCCAAAGCGGGCTCGCTGCTGCTTGTGGCGGTGATCTACCTGGGAGTGACGATTGCGATCCTCTGCCTTGTCGCAGCGATCATGGTCGCGTTTTTCGGTGTCGCCGTTCTCTCGCACCTGTGGACGGGTCGGGAATCGCTATCGAGTATCGCGGCACTGGGCGGCATCGCTCTGATGCTCGCGGTCGGTAGTCTTCTTTTTTTGCTCTTCTATATACCCCTGATCATGGCGGTGTGGTTTGCGCCCGCGCTCATTGTGCTTCGCGGCGTCGCGCCTTGGGACGCGATGAAGCTGTCATTCAGCGGAAGCATCCAGAACATTCTGCCGTCCCTGATCTACAGCATCGCATGGATCTTTCTTGCGATCGTGGCGTCGGTTCCGCTCCTGCTCGGCTGGCTCGTGCTCGGGCCGGTCACGGTCGCATCGATCTATGCGAGCTATTGCGACATCTTCGAGCAACCTGTGACGCGTGCCGCGGCTGCGGCATAGAGACCGCCGGCGCGCGGCGCTCCGATCCTGGAAGTCGCGACTGAGCGTGCGGGGCGCGAAATCGCTCGCGCGATCAGGCGAGCTCTGCGTGACCGCCGACCGCGTCACGAACGCGCGCCGATAATGCGGCGGGTGCGTCCTGGCGCAGGAACCAGCGCAGTGATTTCGTATCGCCGATCATCTCGAAGCGGTGTGCCTTGAGCAGGTGGGCGACGGCGGCGCGATAGCGCGAGCCTCGAGGAATGCGCACGACCCACGTTTTCTTGCCGTGCGGCGTAGCGAAGAGCGCATCGATGAGTGCGCGCCCCTGGCCTCCGCCGCGACGCTCGAATTCGAGCCCCGCAAGCCACAGCTCATATCCGCCGTTCAAGGCGCGAAAGAGGCCGAAGCCTACGGGCGGATTGCCGCTATGGCGGCCTTCCGGCCAAAAGACGTAACCGGGCACCGCGACCGATTCCAGACGGCGGCTCTGCGGGTCCTCCTCCACGAAGTAGCCGTGGACGAGCGCTTTCCTCAGCTTGGCAAAAAACTCGGTCGCCTGGGGAGTGTCGCCGGCGAGGCCCGCTGTCATGCTGCCCTCGGCCGATGCTTCGCGAATAAGCGTGCGAAGCATCGCGAGATGACCGACGTGAGCGGGAGCAAGCATGGGTGACTTTTCGTCCCTCGGGCAGTGCGACTTTATAGCGCGGCCGGCAGGGGTCGTGTGTCCCTTTCTTACCAACGGCGGCCTGCGGATCATGAGCGGTCAGGCGCGTCATGGCCTGTTACAAACGGCGAGCTTGCCGACGAAACAAGCTCGGCGGGACGACGCGCAGCGGGACGGCGACTGCTAGTGCGCCTGCTCCCAGTTGGGACCGCTGCCGACGTCGACCACCAAGGGCACGTTCAGCTTCGCGACGCCGGTCATGCGCCGTGCGAGCTCGGCCTTGATGCGCTCAGCCTGGTCGAGAGGTGCTTCGAGCACCAGCTCGTCGTGCACCTGGAGGACCAGCGTCGCGCCAACCGACTCGCGGTCGAGCCACGCCTGGACTTCGATCATCGCCAGCTTGATCAGGTCGGCAGCCGTTCCCTGCATCGGCGCATTGATTGCTGCTCGCTCCGCAGCTTGGCGCCGCGGACCGCCGCCGGCGTTGATGTCCGGTAGCCAGAGCCTGCGCCCGAAGACGGTCTCGACGTAACCCTGCGCGTGGGCGAGCTCACGCGTGCGCCGCATGTACTCGGCGACGCCTGGATAGCGAATGAAATACTTTTCGATGAATTGCGCCGCGGCGCCGCGCTCGATGCCGAGCTGCGATGCGAGCCCAAAGGCGCTCATCCCATAGATGAGTCCGAAGTTGACCGCCTTGATATAGCTTCGTTGTTGTGCCGTGACGTCGGCCATCGGGACGCCGAAGATATCGGCGGCGGTCGCGCGATGGATGTCCTCGCCTGCCGCAAAAGCCTTCAACAGAGACTCGTCGCCGGAGAGGTGCGCCATGATGCGCAGCTCGACCTGCGAATAGTCGGCCGAGATCAGCGTGTGTCCTGGCGGCGCGATGAACGCCTCGCGGATGCGGCGACCTTCGACGGTTCGTATGGGAATGTTCTGCAAATTCGGCTCTGTGCTCGCGAGTCGTCCGGTGACGGCCGTCGCCTGGCCGAAGCAGGTGTGGACGCGTCCTGTTCGCGCATTGACCATCTGTGGCAGCTTGTCGGTGTAGGTCGACTTGAGCTTTGACAAGGCGCGATGCTCGAGCAGCAATTTCGGGAGAGGGTAGTCGGCCGCGAGCTGCTGCAGGACATCCTCGTCGGTCGATGGCTTGCCGGTCGCCGTCTTCTTCAGCGCCGGCAATTTCATCTTGTCGAAGAGTATCTCGCCGAGCTGCTTCGGCGATCCGAGATTGAACGGCTGGCCCGCTTCGCGGTAGGCGCTCTCCTCGAGAACCATCATTCGCTCTCCCAGCGTCCTGCCTTGCGCTGAGAGCACGGCCGCGTCGATCAGCACACCCTCGCGCTCCATGCGGAAGAGCACCTCGCGAGTCGGTATTTCGATGCTCGAATAGATGAAGGCGAGCTTAGGCGTCTCCGCAAGCTTGGGATACAGCACGCCGTGGAGCTGCAGCGTGATGTCCGCGTCCTCCGCCGCATACTCGGCCGCCTTGTCGATGGAGACCTGGTCGAAGCCGATATGGCTCGCGCCCTTGCCGGCGACATCCGCGTAGCTGATCGTCTTGACATCGAGATAGCGGTCGGCGAGGCTACCCATGTCGTGCGTACGCTGCGATTCGAGCACGTAGGACTGCAGCAGCGTGTCGTGCGCGACACCCTTGAGGGCGATTCCGTAGTTGGCCAGCACGTGCTGATCGTACTTGACGTTCTGGCCGACCTTCTTTCGTGTCTCGTCCTCGAACCAGGGTCTCAGCCGCCGAAGAACGTCGTCGATTTCTAATTGCGCAGGCACGCCCGCATAGCGATGCGTGAGCGGAATGTAGGACGCGTGTCCCGGCTCGATCGAAAATGAAAGCCCGACGATGCGCGCCTCCATCGGATCGAGGCCGGTCGTTTCGGTGTCGAAGCATGCAAGGTCTGCGCGCTGCAATGCGTCCAGCAATCGCTGGAACGCCGCGTCGTCGACGATGGTTTCGTAATTACGTGCAACCTGCCTGCGCGCGGGACCCTGCGGCGCAGCTACCTGCTCTTCCATTGCGGGCGTGGATGGCACTTCCGCTTCGTTTTGCGCAGAGTCCTTGAGCCATGCCTTGAATTCGAAACGCTCGTAGAGCTCTCGCAGCTTGTCGGCCTCGGGGGGCCGGATCACGAGATCCTGCGCCGCGAGCGGCAGCGCGCAATCGGTCTTCACTGTGAGAAGGCGCCTGCCCTGCGGCAGCCACGAGAGCGACGCACGCAGATTCTCGCCGACAGAGCCGCCAATCTTGTCTGCATTCGCAATCACGTTATCCAGCGTCCCGTGCTCGGCCAGCCATTTGGCCGCGGTCTTCGGGCCGACCTTGGGAACGCCCGGAACATTGTCGATCGAGTCGCCGATCAGCGAGAGGTAATCGAGCAGCTGATCGGCGCGCACCGAAAATTTGTCGACGACCGTCGTCATGTCGAGCCGCTCGTTGCTCATGGTGTTGACCAGCGTCACGCGCGGCGTGATCAACTGCGCGAGATCCTTGTCGCCCGTCGAGATCAAGGTATCGATTCCCTGCAGCTCGGCTTGTCTTGCGAGCGTTCCAATGACGTCGTCGGCCTCGACACCTTCTATCATCAGTATCGGCCAACCGTGAACGCGGATCAGCTCGTGCAAAGGCGCGATCTGGGCGACGAGCGGGTCGGGCATCGGCGAGCGATTGGCCTTGTATTCCGGATACCAATCGTCGCGAAAAGTTTTTCCGGGCGCGTCGAACACGACCGCGAAGTAGTCCGGCTTGCCGTCCTCGATCAATCGGCGCAACATTGAAATGACACCGCGGATGGCACCGGTGGGCTCGCCACGCGACGTGCGCAAATCGGGCAACGCGTGAAACGCGCGATAGAGGTAAGACGAGCCGTCAACCAGAACAAGCTTAGGCATGATTCAGACGAACAAGATTCCGGAAATGATCGACCCGCAGTCGATGTATTCGACCAACGGCCAGGAGGCGTGGCGGCTCCTCGGCATTATGGCAGAGTTCGCGATCGCGACCGAGCGGCTGCGCGGCATACGTCCGGCGGTCAGCATGTTCGGCAGCGCGCGCATTCCCGCCGGACATCCGTACTACGACAAGGCGGAACGTATTGCGCGGCTCCTGTCCGACGCGGGATTCTCGGTCATTTCCGGCGGTGGCCCCGGGCTGATGGAAGCTGCGAATCGCGGCGCGAAAGAGGGCCGATCGCCGGCAATCGGCCTCAACATACTTCTTCCGAACGAACAGGGCGGCAACGTCTTCCAGGATGTCGGAATCAACTTCCGCTATTTCTTCGCGCGCAAGATGATGTTCGTGCGATTCGCATCCGCTTACGTCGTGCTGCCCGGCGGTTTCGGGACGATCGACGAGCTGACCGAGTGCCTGACGCTGGTGCAAACCGGCAAGAGCCGCAAGATTCCAATCATCCTCGTCGGCGCGGCGTTCTGGAAAGGTTTGGTCGACTGGATGAAAGACAAGCTGGTTGGCGAAGGAATGATCTCGGCGGCCGATCTCGATCTGATGCGGATCATCGAGGAGCCCGACGCCATCGTCGAGGCGATCTTTGACTACTATGAGAGTCGGGGCTTTCAGCCGTCGCGCGCCGAGCGCGACAAGATGCTCAACCTCTGAACCCGCGGCGATTCCGAGGGTCTTATGGCTATTCCTGCTAGAATGATCGCGCCCACAAGGACGATTGCATCAGGTGCCAACGCATGAGTCGCACGACCGCACCGTTCGCAGCTTTCATCTTCGCTTTCGCGCTTGGCGCAGCCGCGCAAAAAGCGCCCCCGGCCAATCTCGAGCCGCTGCCGGAAGCTCCGCCGCCGCCACCCGAGATCGCCAGCGACCCGGACCTGGAACCGCAGATCACCATCATTCGGCGCGCGACGGAGACGATCGAGGAGTACCGCGTCGGAGGACGTCTGACAATGATCAAGGTCACGCCCAAGACGGGCAAGCCTTACTATCTCGTCGCTGACGCCGCAAACGGCGGGTGGGTCCGCCAGGACAGCCTGGACACGGGACTGAAAGTCCCGATGTGGTTGCTGTTTTCCTTCTGATCTCCGCCCTGGACAACCCTTAGCGCGGAGCGTGGTGGCTTTGCTGCCGCCTCGACGCGCCCGCCGATGGCTGTCTACACCACCGTCTCCACCGATGAGCTCGGCGCATGGCTGACGCGGTATGCGCTCGGGGCGGTTCGCGAGTTCGAGCCCATCGTTGCTGGAATCGAGAACACCAACTACTTCGTCACTGCGGACAATGGGCGTTTTGTACTGACGTTGTACGAGCGCCTTCCGCCGGACGAATTACCCTTCTACCTAAACTTGATGGCACACCTCGCGCACGCGGGCGTCCAGGCACCCGCGCCGCAGCCGGACCGCAGCGGCGCGTTGTGGAGCTTTCTCAACGGAAAGCCCGCAGGACTGGTCGCGAGACTCGATGGTTTCCCCGTCGAGCAGCCTGACGCCGCGCAGTGCGCCGCGGCGGGCGACGCCCTCGGGCGCATGCATGTCGCGGTCGCAAACTACCGGGGCCGCCTCTCCAATCGGCGCGGAGCCGCATGGTGGCGCCAAGCCGCGCGCGCTGTCAGGCCGTTCCTGTCCGCCGATCAGAACGCGCTGCTCGCATCGGAAATAAAGTATCAGTCCGGTTTCGCAAGATCGCGTCTTCCGCGCGGCGCGATTCATGGCGACCTTTTCTGCGACAACGTCTTGTTCGAGGGCGAGCGAGTCTCAGGGATCATCGATTTTGGGTTCGCCGCCACCGACGCCTTCGCTTATGACCTCGCGATCGCAGTCAACGATTGGTGCACCGTGCCCGAAGGTCCGAACCTGGCGGCGCTCGACGCCGCGCGCTGCGCAGCGATGGTCGCCGCCTATCGCGGAGTGCGCCCGCTCTCGGAGGACGAGCGGATGCTTTGGCCCGTGCTGTTGCGCGCTGCGGCATTGCGGTTCTGGGTGTCGCGCTTGTACGACTTATACCTTCCCCGCGCAGGTGAGCTCACGCATGCGCACGACCCTTCCGCGTTCGAGCGTATTCTTCGTGATCGCATCGCGCGCGCGGCCGCGCCACAGGGAAGCGCATGAGCTCCGGCCCGATTCCATTCGCACGGCGTGACGCACGCAGCGGGCTGGAATGGCTGCGCCGCGCGTACTTCATGTTCCGTGCCACCCCGCTGCGGTGGCTGTTGCTGCTTTTCACCTACTACCTGTTGATCGTCCTGCTCGAGTTCGGCCCGTTGCAGACCCTTGGGCAGTTCATCGCGCCGCTTCTGAAGCCGGTGTTCGCCGTCGGCTTCCTCGCGGCGGCATGGTCGCAGGAGCGAGGAATCGCGCCCCGGTTCGTGGACTTGTTTCGCGGCTTTCGCAGCAACCTGCTCGCGCTCGTCCCGCTTGGCGCCGTGTTTCTCGCTGGCATCACGCTCGCCGTCCTCGCCACCACACTTGTCGACGACGGTCGGTTGATCGCCATCATGTCGGGAATGGAGAAGCCCACGGAAGAGACGCTTGCGAGCGGCAAGGTGCAGCTAGCCATGCTTTTCGGCACGGCGTGTGCATTGCCTCCGTTACTGGCGTTGTGGTTCGCGCCGGCGTTGGTGGTCTTCAGCGATGCCGGGGCGGTGAAGGCGCTGGTCACGAGTTTTCGCGCGGCAATCGCCAACTGGCGTCCGATAGCGGCGTATTGCCTGGCTGTTTTCGTTCTTGCCGGAATCGTGCCTGTTTTCGCGCTGTCGGTCGCGCGTATATTTGGCGACGTGTCGTCGGGTGTCGTTGCGCTGTTCGTGGTCGTCCCGTACTTGTTTGCGCTCGTGGCAACGCTGCATATCTCCGACTACATCGGCTATCGCGATCTGTTCCATGGCGACGAGCCCCTTACTCGCGCGCCGACCGCGGTCACCAGCGCCCGCTCCTGACGCATCAACCGGCGCTGCTGAATACGCTTAAGCCGGCTGCAGCTTCGCGTATTCCAGCGCCAGCCATTTGACTCCGCCCTCGCGAAAATTCACCTGAACGCGGGCGTCGGTGCCGCGACCTTCGGCATCGATGATGACGCCGAGTCCGAATCGCGAGTGCTTCACGCTCTGTCCGATACGCCAGCCGGAATCCTCCCGGAGGCGTCCCAGCGAGCTTCGTTGCGCGAGGACCTCGGGCTCGGCGGCAAAGTCTCCCCGCTTGGGCGACAGCCACTGCACCATACCCGCGGGAACCTCGTCCAAGAACCGCGACGCAACGTTGTATCGAAGCTGTCCATGAAGCATCCGGCTTTGCGCGTGCGTGAGGTACAGCCTGCGCCGCGCGCGAGTGATCGCGACGTACGCGAGGCGCCGCTCTTCCTCGATGCCTTCGTATTCGTTGAGGCTGTTCTCGTGCGGGAATAGTCCCTCCTCGAGCCCGGTGACGAATACCGTGTGGAACTCCAGGCCCTTGGCCGAGTGCACCGTCATCAGCTGCAGAGCCGGCCGGCCTTCGGCCGCCTGCGTGTCCCCTGCCTCAAGAGCAGCGTGCGACAGAAACGACGTCAACGGATCGTCGGCATTCTCGCCGATCTCACGCTCGGTCTCGCGCACGAAGCTTTGCGCCGCGTTGACCAGCTCCTGCAGATTGTCGATGCGCTCCTGGCCGTCTTTTTCCGATCGATAGTGATCGAGTAAACCGCTCGCCTGCACGACGTGCTCGACCGTCTCCGCAAGGCCAAGCTGACCGACCGTCAGACGCATCAATTCGATGAGCTTGATGAAGGCTGCGAGGCTGCCTCCTGCCTTGCCCCCGACCGGCGTCGCGCACGCGGCCTGCCACAAGGTCACGCCGGCCGCCTGCGCGCGCTCCTGCAATGTTTCCAGCGATCGGGCGCCGATACCGCGCGGCGGAAAATTCACCACCCGCAGGAAGGCGCCGTCGTCTTCCGGGGAGGCGACGAGCCTCAGGTACGCCAGAGCATGCTTGACTTCGGCACGCTCAAAAAACCGCATCCCTCCATAGACTCGGTACGGCATCGCCGCGTTGAACAACGCATGCTCGATCACGCGTGACTGCGCATTGGATCGATACAGGACCGCGACCTCGGCAGGCGACACGCCGTCTTCGATCAGCCCTTTGACGACGTCGACGATGAACGCAGCTTCGTCGAAGTCCGACGGCGCCGCATAGGCGCGAACGGGCTCACCATGCGCGTCGGAAGTCCAGAGATTCTTGCCCAGGCGTGCCTGGTTGTGCCTGATGAGCGCATTGGCAGCGTCGAGTATGTGTCCGTGCGAGCGATAGTTCTGCTCGAGCTTGATCAGCTTGACCGGCGCCTCCGCGGTGCTGAAGTCCCGCTCGAAGTGCTGCATGTTGGCGGCGATTGCTCCGCGAAAGGCATAGATGGACTGGTCGTCGTCGCCGACCGCGAAAATCGATGCGTGCGTTCCCGCGAGCAGCTTCAGCCACTTGTACTGCAGCGCGTTGGTGTCCTGGAATTCGTCGACGAGGATGTGAGAGAAGCGACTTTGATAGTGCGCCCGGAGCGAATCCTCGCGCGTCAGCATCTCGTAGGTCCGGAGCAGAAGCTCGGCGAAATCGACCACGCCTTCGCGCTGGCATGCCTGCTCGTACAGAGCGTAGTGCTCGACCTGCCGACGGCTGAACTCGTCGAAGGCCTCAACCTGGTTCGGGCGCAGTCCTTCCTCCTTCGATGCGCTGATCAACGCTTGCAGCTGCCGCGGGGGAAACGCTCGTCGTTGATGTTGTGCGCCTTGTACACGCGCTTGATCAGCGCCAGCTGGTCCTGCGTGTCGATGATCTGAAATGTCTTTGGCAGGCCCGCCTCACGGTGGTGGGCGCGCAACATGCGATTGCAGAGGCCATGGAACGTGCCGATCCACATTCCGCGTATGTTGACCGGCGTCAGCACCGATAGGCGCGTGCTCATCTCGCGCGCGGCCTTGTTGGTGAAAGTTACCGCGAGAATTGACGACGGGCTCGCCTGGCCGGTCGCGAGCAGCCACGCGATGCGCGTGGTCAAAACCCGGGTCTTGCCGCTGCCGGCGCCGGCGAGAATGAGCGCCGACGCGTGAGGCAGGGTCACCGCGGCGAGCTGTTCCGGGTTGAGGTTTTCGAGGAGTGGCGAAGCCATGAAGCAGCGGGAGACCACGGCGCCACGTTACGAGCGAAACGGCGCCTGACGCGTAATTATAGGCGATTGGGCTCAGGCGCCGCCCCGCCGCTCGAAAAGCTGTCGGGGCGTTATAATCGCTCCCGCCTTCCGGCCGGCCGCTGCCTCGATGCCCCAGACTCCACGCACCAATCCCGTCGCCAACTCCGCGACCACGCGGGCATTCGTGCAATGGATACGTTCTGCGGCGCCGTATATCCACGCTTTTCGCGGCAAGACCTTCGTGATCGCTTTCGGCGGCGAGGTGGTCGCCGATGACACCTTCCTCGGCATCGTGCATGACCTGAATCTTCTGCACAGCCTTGGCATCCGGCTCGTCGTTGTCCACGGTTCGCGTCCGCAGATCGAGGCCATCCTCAAGCAGCAGCACATCCCCAGCGTCTACAACCGAGGCTTGCGCGTCACCGACAGCGAGACGCTCGACTGCGTTCTCGAGGGAACCGGCCATGCCCGAAGCCGAATCGAGGCCCTGCTCTCCCTCGGCGTCGCCAATTCGCCCATGGCCGGCGCGCGCATTCGCGTGGTCGGCGGCAACTTCCTCACCGCCAAGCCGATGGGCGTCCTCGATGGTGTCGACATGCAATGGACCGGCGAGGTGCGGCGCGTCGACGTCGAAGCGATACGCCAGCGGCTCGACGACGGGGACATCGTGCTCGTGTCGCCGCTCGGCTACTCGCCGACCGGCGAGATTTTCAATTTGGCGCTCGAGGAAGTTGCGACGCAGGTCGCCGTGTGGCTTTCGGCGCAAAAGCTCGTCTTCCTGATGGACACCGACGGCGTGCGCAACGGCCGGCGCCAGCTCCTGACTGAGCTATCGACGCGGGACGCCGAGGCGCTCCTTGCGAAGCGTCCCAAGCTGCCTGCGGATGTTCAGCACTACCTGCCGAGCGCGATCCGCGCGTGCGACAACGGCGTCAAGCGCGCCCACCTGCTGTCGCGCCATCACGACGGCGCCATGCTGCTGGAGCTCTTTACGCGCGACGGCGTGGGCACCATGATCGCCGCGGCGCCGCTGGCGCAGTTGCGCAGCGCGACCATCGACGATGTCGGAGGCATTCTCGCGATCATCGCGCCGCTCGAGGATCAGGGAGTGCTTGTCCGCCGCTCGCGCGAACGCCTCGAGATGGAGATCGAGCGCTTCATTGTGGCCGAGCACGACGGTGTCATCATCGGCTGCGCCGCGCTGTACGCGTTTCCGGCGGAGAAAGTCGGTGAGCTCGCCGCCCTGGCCGTCGATCCCGACTTCCGGCGCGAGGGATACGGCGAAACGCTGCTGCACGAGATCGAGCAGCGCGCCCGCAAGCTGCGGCTGTCGCGCCTGTTCGTGCTCACCACGCGCACGTCGGGATGGTTCATCGAGCGCGGCTTCGTCGAGAGCGACCCCGCGAGGCTTCCGAAGCAGAAGCGCGATCTCTACAACTGGCATCGGCGCTCGCTGGTCTACGAAAAGACGCTCGCCTGACGCTGCCGGGGCTTTCGGCACTCCCGCGAGCGGCGTGAGATAATTTGCGGCTGGCCAATTGTTCACGAGGTTCTGGTCGATGGCACGTATGGTGAAATGCATCAAGCTCGGCCGCGAGGCCGAGGGGCTCGACTACCCGCCCTATCCTGGAGAGCTCGGCAAGCGGATTTTCGAGAATGTGTCGAAGGAAGCCTGGGCCCAGTGGATCCGCCAGCAAACGATGCTGGTCAACGAAAATCGCCTGAGCCTTGCCGACCCGCGCGCCAGGAAATACCTGGCCGAGCAAATGGAGCGGCATTTCTTCGGCGGCGGAGCGGATGTGGCGTCGGGGTACGTGCCCCCGAAGACCTGACGATTTCGGTTTACGCGGGCGCGATGCGGTGATCCTGCCGACCCGCGGAAGAGACATTCATCCCGACGTGTCCACCGCGTTGGGCGCCTGAGTGTCAAGGCTGTGCTTTTGGAGATCGACATGCCGATGTACATGGACATCCACGAAGTCCCCGGAGCTACCGCGGAGGATGTCGCCAAGGCGCACCTCGCCGACATGCAAACGCAGGCGAAATACGGCGTCGAGTACCACAAGTACTGGATGAACGAGAGCAAGGGCAAGATTTTCTGCCTTTGCAGCGCGCCGAGCGCCGAGGCGGCCGCCTCGGTGCATCGTGAAGCGCATGGGCTGCTCGCCTCCAAGATCATCGAGGTCGAGCCGGATGTCGCGGAGGGGTTTCTGGGCGAATCCGACATGAACGCGGCGGGCGCCGCAATCTTGCCGGGCGGCGCGGCGCACGACCGAGACCCGGGAATCCGCACCGTTCTCTTCACGGATATCGTGGACTCCACCGGCATCACCCAACGCCTTGGCGACGACGCGGCCCTGGCTTTTCTCCGCCTCCACGACACAGTGGTTCGCGAGGCGCTGGCCGCGTCAGGCGGCCGCGAGATCAAGCACACGGGCGACGGAATCATGGCGTGCTTCGTGTCGGCCGTGGGAGCGGCCCGCTGCGCGACGCGGATCCACCGGGCTTTGGCCGAACGCGAATACGGCAGCCAGGAAGTTCCGATCAAGGTTCGGATCGGCGCCGCCGCGGGCGAGCCTGTCGAGGACCATCTGGATCTCTTCGGCGCGACGGTTCAACTGGCTGCGCGCCTGTGCTCGCATGCTCAGCCCGAGCAAAGCCTGGTATCCAACGTCGTCGCGGAGCTGTGCATCGGCAAGGGGCTCGCTTTCCAGGACCTCGGAGAAGTTTCGTTCAAGGGGTTCGATCGCCCGATCCGGATACACGCGATTCAGTAGCGCAGGCACGCAGGGCTTCGGAACGTGTTCGATCCCGGCCGCCTTGGATGCCGGCACGTTAGCGCAGCGCCCGCTCGAGCCTAGCGCACCTTCACCGGGGGCGACTGCGCCGCGAGCGCTCTTGCGCGCCGCAGGGTTTCATCGAGCTCCTGTGGCACCCACGGATTCTCCGCGAGAAATCGCGTTCGCCGGTCCTCGCTTTGGGCGATGACTTCGGCGAAATTCGCAGTGGTGAGCCGGGATCCGTAGCCAGGCATCCCTGAATAGATGGCATCGAACACGGCAGCGCCAACCTCTTCATTGAAGTGGATCGGGTCCTGCCACAGCCGATCGCGCGCGGGCTTCCCTGCATGGATTCTCTCGCCATTGATGGGCAGGTAGTCCGCGAATTGCCAGACCTGAACTTGTCGCGAATCGCCGTGGGTTTCCTGAGCGACAATGGACACGGTCTGCCAAACCCAGTTCCAATACCCCTCGGGACCCTGGCATCTGCGTTGGGCCTCACTCATGAGAACGTGCGTCGGATAGAAGAGCAAGATCAACTCGACCTGCTTTTCTTGAGCGAGTCGTATCAGATTGCGCAACCCCGTGCCCTGGTCTCGCGCCACAGGCTCCTTGTCCAGCAGCGCATTGTCGAGCGCCGTTGGATGACTGCTTCCGGGAGCGCACAGCGTGCTCTTTATGATGTCGGCGAAGTTCTTGGCAACCGCGTCCTCCGTCTGCGCACGCTCATCGTAGCGGTCGAAATACCACAGACCTTCTCGGGTCAGCGTCGGCCTCTCGTGCTGCTGTTGAACTGTGTCGCGTGAAGCATCAAAGGCAGCTCTCGAGAACAGGATCTTGCCGTAGTCCACGCTGCCGAGTGCCGCGTCCGTGGGACAGATTTCCTCCGCCGTCCCCGAAACGCTTACGACCATCCGCTTCACCGGCGCCTGACGCAGTGCGAACATCGCAAGGCAGTAGGTATCATTCCAGCTCGCCTTCGGCATCGCCAGATTGAACGGAACCAGTGCGCCGTCCCTGGTGAATCCACGTTGTGTCGGTGGCAGTCCGATCTCCGCGACGGAGTTTCCGACGATGACCGCCTCGGGTTGGAGCTTGGCCACCCACGCAGGTTTCACAAGTCGTTCGTTGCCGACCGCCTTCGGCTTGTTGGAGTTGAAACCGACGATTTCGACGTCGCGAAAGTACCAGTACGGGTCTACGATCCGATTGAACAGGCCGATAGCGCCGATCAGGAGCGATACCGCGGCTGCGCACGCAATGCTGAATGTCTTGGAATTCATTTCAAAATCGGAAATAGATGAATTCGCTGTAACCATTAATGGACAGAATAGCGATGGTGCCGAGCAATGTCAGGGCAATGAGCCACGCCCAATTGGGCCGCCACGCAAGAAACCCGGCACCGCCAAGCTCACCATATCCCCGCGTAATCAATGCCGGGCGGTACCCGGCCAAGAGTTGCTGCGTGTTGGGAGCGGCCCAGCAGAATACGAGCAGGGCGCAGAGCCAATTGGTTTGTGCCACGCGGTCAAAGTACATCGTTTTGCCGAACTGCACTCCGTGGTTAGCCAACCATGCGGGGCCGCCCGCGACAGATTGCCATTGCGGAGGCAAAACAACGCCATTCTGTCCGAGCATGCCCGCAATGATGCTGACGGCCGTCGTGAAGTCCGTCGCCCGGAAGAATACCCACGCGACGACGACCGCCACAAATGTCGTCAACGTCGCGAGCGCTTGGGTGCCGGGCGGCGCTGCGATATCGATGCGTCGACACAGCGACCTCCAGCCGTGGTTGACGACGAGATAGATGCCGTGCAGGCCACCCCAGAAGACAAAGGTCCATCCTGCGCCATGCCAGAGGCCGCCTACCAGCATCGTCAACAAAAGGTTCGCATAGCGACGTGGCACTGTCTTCCGGTTGCCTCCGAGAGGGATGTAGACGTAATCGCGTAGAAATCGCGACAACGTGATGTGCCATCGGCGCCAGAAATCGATAATGTTTCGCGCCTTGTAAGGCGAGAAAAAGTTGAGCGGCAGAACGATGCCGAACATCCGCGACGCACCGAGCGCCATATCCGTATATCCGGAGAAATCGAAATAGATCTGGAAGGTGTAGGCGAGCGCCGCACCCCAGGCTTCGAGGAGCGTCAAATGCGTGCCGGCCGCCGCGGCACCGAAAGCGGGAGACGCGAAGGCGGCCATGTCGTCGGCGATCAACGTTTTCTTGAACAAGCCGAAGATGAACATCGTCAAACCGACGGCGACGTTATCCCAGTTCAGCCGGTACGTGGCGGGTCGATCGAACTGCGGCATCATTTCGCGATGATGCAGGATCGGCCCCGCGATCAGATGCGGGAAATAGGTGACAAACAAGGCGTAGTGCGTGAAGCTGTACTCCCTCGCGAGGCCCCGGTGCGCATCGACGAGGAAGGCAATCTGCGTAAATGTAAAGAATGAAATGCCGAGGGGAAGCACGATCTCGGGTAACGGACCGGCATGGCCGATGAGCTTCTGCGCGTTCGATACGAAGAAGGCTCCGTATTTATAGTAGCCAAGCACCGCGAGGTTCGCCACGATCGCAACCAGCAGCAGCAGGCGCCCGCGCGATCGCTGCCCCGACTCGTGCATCCGCGCGATGCGCGTCCCGAGGTAATAGTTGACGCCTATCGACGCCAGGAGCAGCGCGACGTAGCCTGGATCCCACCATCCGTAGAAGACCAGCGACGCGATCGTAAGCCAGCCGGCCGCAAGCCGATTACTCGTTCGCGCGAGCGCAAAAAAACCCACCAGGACAATGGGCAGGAATACGAAGATGAAAGGGAAGGAATTGAATAGCAACCACGACCTCGTATGAGCAATCCCGCCCGGACCGTGTGACGCATGGATCCGACACCGCTCAGCACAGCAAAGTTATCGCGATTTGTCGAGAAGCATGGGCGCTTCGATCAATTTCCGCAGCGACGCGTAATGTTACGCGAACACGGGCGGTATTCTTTGCGACACGTTCCAAATATCGCGGTTGGGAAAATCCGGCTGAGGGAGCTTTGTACCTCCTGACCCGATGACTCCGTTTGGCAATGGCAGAGTGCGGGATCGGTCTGCTAGCGGCGTGAAAACGACCGCAAGCGGCCTCGGCGCGGCGCTGACGGCCGAGCGCCGCGCGATCGGCCCCCGCTCGCCGCGTCCATTCTGGATTCGCCTGTTTTCCGCTGGTAGACTGATTTGCATGACCGCGCCCCCCATCAGCCGCTATCCGGTCCCGACGCTGGAAGACTTGCCCGAGGACATCCGCGCCCGAATGCTCGAAGTGCAGGAGAAGGCGGGCTTCATCCCCAATGTCTTCCTCACGCTAGCCCATCGGCCGGACGAGTTTCGTGCGTTCTTCGCCTACCACGATGCGCTGATGCTGCGCGATTCGGGTCTCACAAAGGCCGAGCGAGAAATGATCGTAGTCGCGACGTCCGGCGCCAACGATTGCCTCTATTGCATCATCGCGCACGGCGCGATTCTGCGCATCTACGCCAAGAATCCGCTCGTCGCCGACCAGGTCGCGGTCAACTATCGCAAGGCGGATATCACCGACCGCCAGAAAGCGATGCTTGCCTTCGCGATCAAGGTGGCGCTGCGTTCGGTCGACATTGCCGATGCCGATTTCGACGAGTTGCGCCGGCATGGATTCTCGGACGAGGATATCTGGGACATCGGTGCGATCGCCGCGTTCTTCGCGCTCTCCAACCGCATGGCGAACCTGATTTCGATGCGGCCGAACGACGAGTTCTACTTGCTGGGACGCGCGCCCAAGCCATCCCGCTGACTTGCGGCGCGCAGCGTTATCAGGCGCGGCAGCGCGACGCTACCAGCGACAGGATCCTCTCGACGCACGTCGCCGCATCGTCGTGCGTCGTATCGACTACGAGCTCCGCGGCGGCCGGCTCCTCGTACGGGCTGTCGATGCCGGTAAAGTCCTTGATCTTTCCCTGGCGCGCCTTGAGGTAGAGACCCTTGGGGTCGCGCGCCTCGCAGGCGGCGAGGTCGGCCTTCACGTGGACCTCCAGGAAGTGTCCTTTTTCGACGGCCGCGCGGGCCCGGCGCCGGTCGTCGCGATACGGCGAGATGAACGCCGTGATACAAACGAGCCCGGCCTCGGCGAACAGTGCCGCGACCTCGCCGACGCGGCGTATGTTCTCCTGCCGATCCTCCGGGCTGAAGCCGAGATTGACGTTGAGGCCCCGGCGCACGTTGTCGCCATCGAGGACAAACGTTGCGTAGCCCGCGTCATAGAGGCGCCGCTCGAGCAGCATCGCGAGCGTCGATTTGCCCGCTCCGGATAGACCCGTCAGCCAGACGACCGCGCCCGGAATGCCCGAAGCGCTTGGCGCGCTCGCGCTCCGAAACGTCGTGCGTGGTCGTGGAAAGCTCGCGCGGCGCCGCATGCACTGCGCGTTGATCGGGATAGCCCGTCGCGTCGATGACTCCTCCGCCGACGGTCTGATAGCCGTCGCGGAGCACGAAGCGCCCGGTCGCGGGCAGGTCGGCGAAGTTGTCGACGCCAATGGATTCGCTGGCGCGAATCGTCACGCTGGCGATTTCGTTGGCTTCGACGCAGCTCACGAGCTGGGGCTCGAGCGTCGCCGGATCGGTGCGATGGCGGATCGCCTGCACGCGAACGTTGACGCTGCGCAGCGCGAACTGCATCGACAATTCGACGCCCGCGACCAGGGGCTTCGACGCCAGCCAGAAAATCTCCGCGTCGAATACAGGCGTTAGCTTCGGTGCCTGGGCGCGGTGGCTGGCGAGATCGCCGCGCTCGACCACCAATGGCCTGTCGAGCAGAAATCCGACGTTGTCGCTCGCGGTCGCAGTCGTTGGAGCGTCATCGTTCCAGGCCAGGAGCTGCGATACCGTGGCCGTCTGTCCCGAGGGGGAGAACAGCAATTCGTCTCCCGCAGACAGGCTGCCCGACTCGATGCGCCCGGCGATGATGCGGACGGTGTCGCGCCGATAGACGTCCTGGACCGGAAGACGCAGCGGCAGCGACTGCGCCGGGGTCACGGTCGGAATGTCCTCGAGCGCGGCAATCAGCGTCGGGCCGCGGTACCACGCACCCATTGCTCCGCGCGCGATCAGATTGGCGCCGTCACGCGCCGATACCGGCACGATGGCGCGAGCGACGATCCCGATCCGGCCCAGCGCCGCCGAGACTTCAGCTTCGAGCCGACGGAATACCACCTCGGAGTAGGCCGGGATGTCCATCTTGTTGACTGCCACCACGAGCTCGCGCACACCCAGCAAGCGAAGCAGATAGGCGTGCCGCAGCGTCTGTTCCTCGTTGCCGGCAGCCGCATCCACGACGAGCAACGCGGCGCTCGCGGCCGACGCTCCGCCGATCATGTTCTTGAGCAGCTCCTTGTGCCCCGGAGCATCGATGACGACGAATTCGCGTGAGGGCGTCTTTACGCGAACGCGAGTCGTATCGAGGGTAATGGCCTGATTGCGCTCCGCCTGGAACCCATCGAGCGCGAAGGACCATTCGAGCGGTACGCCGCGCTTGGCTGAGAGGGCCTCGAGCTCCTCGGCCTTGCCCGCAGGCAGCAGCCCGAGCTCGTGCAGCAGGCGCCCGAGCAAGGACGACTTGCCATGGTCGACATGGCCGGCGAGGACCAGCGACAAGCGCGATCCGGACTCCATCACATATACCCTGCCGCGCGCAGCCGCTCGAAGGCGTCCTCCCGCTCGTGGTCCATGGCGCGCCCGGCACGCTCGCTGTCGCGCGTTTGCTCGATCTCGCGGATAATTTCGCCCAGGGTTGCGGCGTTCGACTCGATCGGCGACGTGATATCCGACTCGCCCAGCGATCGGAAGCGCTTTCCGTCCTTGGCGAAATACAGCTCACAAACGGGAACGCCTTCGCGCTCGACATAACGCCACACGTCGAGCTCGGTCCACGACAGCAAGGGATGGACGCGAACGTGAACGTCGGGCGGAAAATCGGTCTGGTACTGGTCCCAGAATTCCGCGGGCTGATCGCGGAAGTCCCAGGAGCCGTCGACGCGCCGGGGGCTGAAGATGCGCTCCTTGCCGCGAATGAGCTGCTCGTCGCGACGGATGCCCAGCAGTACTCCGCGCAGCGACCGGTCAGCGATGACACGCTTGAGGCCAAGGGTCTTGCGCGCCGCGGCCCTGGCCGCCGGCGGAAGTGTCGGGTCGGTCTCTTCCTTGGGCGGACAGGCAACGTTGATGCAATCGAGCCGCCAGTCGCGGACCATCCGGTCGCGCAGAGCGTAGACCTCGGGAAACTCGTTGCCAGTATCGAGCAGCATGACTGGAATCGGCACGCGGCCGAGAAAGGCCTTGCGGACGAGCCACAACAGGGTGTTGGAGTCCTTGCCGATGGACCACAGCATGGCGAGCGGCTTCAGGCGCGCGTACGCCTCCCGAATGACATGGATGGACTGCTGTTCGAGCGCGTGGAGGTCGTCCGACATGATGCAAGACCGAAAGATCGGGTTGAAGGGGCGCAATGATAGCAGCGCTTCATGACAAAATGACGGAGAGGCCGCGAGCTGTTGGGGACGGAAACCCGTCGCCGGCCAATCGCCGAGCGCCGTCCCATCCCGCCCGACAGCTGGCGCTCTGCTCAGGCTGACGCCGCCCTGCTAAAGCGGGGAATTCTTGATTTCGTCGTATGCGTGTTGAGCGCTGTCGAGATTGGTCTGCGCCTTCTTGATCTTCGCAGGATCGCCCTTCGCCTGCGCCTTCTTGAGGTCGTCCTGACGCAGGTCGATCCGATGCTGCGCCTGATCGAGCGCGACTTTGCGCTTTTGCTTCAGCCCGTCGTCGCTGCAATGGGCAATCTCGGCACGGTCGCGCTCGAGCGATGGAACAAGCTTGGTTTTGCCGGCGGATTTCGCCTCCGCGATCTGGGCATCGATGCGGCAGGCCTTCGCTGCGCAGCCCTCGAGCTTTTCGCACGCCACGGCGGCGTGGGCAAGATGGGTGGCGACGGACGCCGCAGCAAAGAACGTCGCTCGAATGCACCAAGCGCGCAGTGTCATGGTTTCTCCTCGTCTTCTAGTCGATGAGTTGCAGCTCGGTAGTCCCGCAGCACGAAGGATAGCGGAGAATTCGAACCACAGCCTCAAGCGAATCGAACGCGGGATCGACGCCGCGATTGATGATCCGGTGATCGCCCTCCGGGGCGACCCTCGAATCGAACGACGACCGGGAGATTCAGGCGACGCCGTAAAGCACAAACCACGACCTAAGCCGCTTCCAGCCGTCCTCGGCCGCATCCTTGCGGTAGCTCGGGCGATAGTCGGCATAGAAGCCGTGCGGCGTGTCCGGGTAGACGATCAGATCTCCGGGCTTTTTTGCGGCGCGCAGGGCGTCGCGCATCTTGTTCACAGCCTCGATCGGGATGCCCTGATCGGCGCCTCCGTAGAGCCCCAGCACCGGAGCATTGAGGTCCTTCACGACGTCCAGCGCGGTCTTGTCGCCTGGATAGTACGACGCTGTCAGCGGGCCATACCAGGCCACCGCGGCCTTCACGTTGGGGTTGTGCGCGGTATACATCCAGACCATGCGCCCGCCCCAGCAGAAGCCGGTGACGCCGAGACGCGAGACGTCTGCCTTGCCGGACGCCTTGGCGTACGCGGCCGCGGCGTCCAGGTCGCTCACAACTTGTGCGTCGGGCGCCTTCTTGACGACGTTGTCGACGATTTCCTGGATGTTGGTCATCTTCGAAACATCGCCTTGGCGCGCATAAAGCTCCGGGGCAATCGCGAAATAGCCCAGCTTGGCGAAGCGGCGGCAGATATCGCGGATGTGCTCGTGCACGCCGAAAATTTCCTGGATGACCAGGACGGTCGCGAAGTTGGTGCCGGCCGAAGGCATGGCACGGTAACCGGGAATCTCGCCGTCCTTGACCGGAATCTTGATCTCGCCGGCGGTGATGCCGTCGCTGTCGGTGGTGATCGTCTGCGCGGAAACGGGCTGCACCGCGATCGCAAATCCCGTGGCGAGCGATGTGACGAGAAAGTGGCGTCGATTGAATTTCTGTTCGGGTAGCAGACTGTTGACTTCCGGGCTGGCGATCACATCCATCGCATCTTCTCCTTATCGTTCGTGCACGAACTGTCCCGCGACCAAAGTGTAGCGAACCTTTCCCGGTACTTCGAGCCCGAGGAAAGGCGTGTTCTTGCCCTGGCTCTTGAGCGCTTGCGCCTCGACGATCCACCACGCCTCCGGATCGAAGACGCAGACGTCCGCGGGCGCGCCCTGGGCCAGATGGCCCGCGTCGACCCCCAGAATGCGCGCCGGGGCGACGGTGATTCGCGAGAGAGCGCTCGCGAGCGGCTGTTTCGCCTGCTGCGCCCATTGGAGCGTCAGCGGCAGAAGGAGTTCCAGCCCGGTTGCACCCGGCTCGGCTTCCGCGAAGGGCAATTGCTTTCCGTCGTCGTCGACCGGCGTGTGATCCGAGCAGATCGCATCGATCGTTCCGTCGGCGAGACCCGCCCGTATCGCATCGCGATCGCGCACGCCTCGAAGCGGCGGTATCAGCCTGCAATTTGCGTTGAACCAGCCGATGTCGACATCGCACAGGTGCAGATGATTGATGGACACATCGCAGGTCACGTGCATTCCCTCGCGTTTGGCGTCGCGCACCCGCGCGACGCCTTCGTGCGTCGACAAGCGCGCAAGATGGATGCGCGCGCCGGTCGCGCGAGCGAGCGTGAAAATCGTGTCGATGGCGATCGTCTCGGCTTCGCTCGGAATCGTAGCGAGGCCGAGACGCATGGCGATTTCGCCGTCGTGGGCGATCCCGTTGCGCGCGAGGTACGCGTCCTGGGGGCGCAGCCAGACGCGATGGCCGAAGGTCGCCGCGTATTGCATCGCCCGCAGCAAGAACCTGCGTGTCGACCAACGGTACATCCGCCTGCGAAAAAGCGACGCACCCGGCGTCGACGAGCTCGCCCATCTCGGTAATCGTCTCGCCCTTGAGTCCCTCGGTCAGCGCGCCGACGGGATAGACGTGCGCGCAATTGAGCGTGCGTGCGCGGTGCTTGAGCATCTCGACCAGTCCCGGCTCGTCGAGCGGCGGATCGGTGTCGGGCGGGCAGGCGAGGCTGGTCACGCCGCCGGCGATCGCGGCCTGCATCTCCGACTCGAGCGTCGCCTTGTACTCGAAGCCCGGCTCGCGCAGGCGCACCGACAGGTCGATCAATCCCGGGCAGACAATCATGCCGGCGGCGTCGATCACCCTGTTCGCATGCCACGCCGGCGGTGCGGTCCCGATCGCTGCGATCTTGCCCGCCGCGATGAAGAGCGAGGTCTTCCGGTCGACGCCGTGCGCCGGGTCGATCAGGCGGCCGTTGTTGATCTCGATTTTCATGGCGCGAAATCCGGGCTAGCCGCCTGCGAGAATGCTCATCACCGCCATGCGCACGGCGATGCCGAACGTCACCTGCGGAAGAATCACCGAGTGCTTGCCGTCGGCCACCGCGGAATCGATCTCGATCCCGCGGTTCATCGGCCCCGGGTGCATGACGATCGCGTCCGGCTTTGCCAGCGAGAGCTTGTCCGCCGTCAAACCGTAGTGCTTGAAGAACTCGCCCGCAGATGGCAACAGCGATCCTTTCATGCGCTCGGTTTGCAGACGCAGCATCACGACCACATCACATCCGGCGAGGCCCGCCTTCATGTCGTGGAAGACGCGTACGCCGAGCTTCTCGACCGCGGTTGGCAGCAGCGTCTGCGGGCCGATCGCCCGGACTTCGGCCGCTCCCATCGTGGTCAGACCGTGAATCAGCGATCGGGCAACGCGCGAATGCAGGACGTCGCCGACGATCGCGATGGTCAGGTTCCGGAACTCGCGCTTGTAGTGGCGGATCGTGAACAAGATCCAGAAGACCCTGCGTCGGGTGCGCGTGCCGCCCGTCGCCGGCATTGATCACGTGGACGTGCTCGCGCCGGCGCGCGGACAGGTGCTGCGCGATGAGATGCGGTGCGCCACTCTGCGCGTGGCGCACGACGAACATGTCGGCATTCATCGCAACCAGATTGTCGATGGTATCGAGCAGAGTCTCGCCCTTGCTCGTAGACGAGATGTTGACGTTGAGATTGATGACATCGGCCGAAAGGCGCTTGGCGGCGATCTCGAACGTCGTGCGCGTCCGCGTGCTGTTCTCGAAGAATAAATTGAATACGGTTTTCCCTCGCAGCAGCGGCACTTTCTTGACGTCGCGCTCGGCGATCGACACGAAAGGCACGGCGGTATCGAGAATGCGATCGATGATTTCCGCCGGCATGCCTTCGAGCGTCAGCAGGTGCTGCAGGTCTCCATCGGCGTTGAGTTGGGGGTTATGCACGCGGCTCGCTCGTGACGGGCTCGACGGAAAGCTCGAAGCGATCACCCGCGCGATCGAGCACGATCGAAAGCTCGCGCGCGACGCTGACTCGCGCGCCGACGTAGGTGGCTTCGATCGGAAGCTCGCGGCCGCCGCGGTCGATGAGGACGGCGAGCTCGATCTTCTCGGGACGGCCGTAGTCGAATATCTCGTTGATCGCCGCGCGAACCGAGCGGCCCGTATAGAGCACGTCGTCGACGAGGACGATGCGGCTTCCTTCAACTTCGAAGGGCAGCGTCGTCGTCTCGACCTTCGCGCGCAATCCCTTCTGGCTGTAGTCATCGCGGTAGAACGACACATCGATGAACCCGACTGGCGGCGGTCCCGCCAGCATTGTGGCGAGCCGATCGGCAAGCCATGCCCCGCCCGAATAGATGCCGATCAGCTTCGCGTCCACCGCGACCGCGCCGCGCATCTTCTCGACCAGCGCGGAAAGCGCCTGCTCGGCGCTCGGCAGGCCGTGGCGTGCAAGCTCAGTCGGACTCATGTTGATCGAAATAGCTCTGCAGGATGATTTGCGCGGCCACCTGATCGCGCACCTCCCTGTGTCCACGCGCTTTCACGCCGGCATCGGAAAGCGCCCCGGTCGCCGAATGCGTCGTGAACCGCTCGTCGACGAATTCCGCCGGCACACCGAACCGCCCCTCGAGCTGCTTGGCGAACCGTCTGGCGCTCGCGGTCAGGTTGTGCGACGTGCCGTCGGCGTGCAGGGGCAAGCCGACGACCAGGAGCGCTGGACGCCACTCCTCGATCAGCGCGCCTATTGCCGCGAAACGCCGCTCGTTCTTCTCGCTGGCGATGGTCGTGAGCGGATGGGCAAGCCCGATCGCACTCTCGCCCACCGCCACGCCGATGCGCTTGGTGCCGAAATCGAATGCAAGAATGGTCCCCGCGCGAGGGGCGCGGAGGGCTGCGGTCCCAGTCACGCGTCACGCGTGCCCGACGGCGTCGGACAGTCGCGAGAAATCGATGCCCAGCAGCTTCATCGCCGCGGGAAGGCGCGTTTCGGCAGGCTCGGCGAAGAGGACGTCACTGTCGGCGGCGACGGTAAGCCACGCGTTCTGACCGATCTCCTGCTCGAGCTGATCGGCCGACCAGCCGGCATATCCGAGCGAGATCAGGACGTCGTCGGGTCCGTCGCCGTGGCCCACGGCTTCGAGAATGTCCTTCGACGTCGTCAGGCCGAGGTCATCGCTGATCGCCAGCGTCGACTGCCAGGCGCCAAGCGGACGGTGAAGGACGAAGCCCCGATCGATCTGCACCGGTCCGCCGTAGTGAACGCGCGTCTCGCGCAGATCCGAGTCGCCCAACGGAACGTTGATCTGCTCGAACAAGGACGACAGGGTCATGTCGATCGGCTTGTTGATGACGATGCCGAGCGCGCCCTTGGCGTTGTGTTCGCAAACGTAGATCAGGGTGTGGGCAAAGTGCGGGTCCGCCATGCTGGGCATGGCGATCAGGAAGTGATGGGTCAGATTGACCCGGGAGTCGCCCATGACCTCAATTGTAAACGGCAAGCCCAGCCGGCACAAATGGCGGGGGCCAAAGCAGCTCGGGCTGCGCACCTCGGAAACCCTGGTTTGCGACTGGCCGGAGCGATCTAACCCCGATTTGCCCGGCCGGGCGTTCATAGCGGCATCGTCCACACTGTCGAAAGCCCGCCATGTCCCTGCCATCCGCCCACACCGCGTGGCTTGTCGTCGCGCTAGCGCTCTCGCCCTTCGTCGCCCTCGCGCCTCCGCTCGCGCAGGCGTTTTGCGGATTCTATGTGGGCAAGGCGGACGCGAAACTCTTCAATGAAGCGTCTCAGGTGATTCTGGTCCGCGACGGGAATCGCACGGTGATCAGCATGCGCAACGATTTCCAGGGCGCCCTTTCGGAATTCGCGCTGGTCGTTCCGGTGCCGGTCGTGCTCCAGAAGAGCCAGATCCACATCGGCGATCCCGAGAACCTTCGAGCGCATCGACGCGTACTCCGCGCCGCGCCTGGCGGAATACTTCGACCCCGATCCGTGCGAGACGCCCAGACAGGGAACGTGATGATGAGCCAAATGAATGCGATGCCCGCACCGATGGCGAAGCAACAGGACAGCAAGAAGGACAAGGCACTCGGCGTCACGGTCGAGGCTCAGTACACCGTCGGTGAATACGACATCGCGATCCTTTCGGCGACCGAGTCGAACGGCCTCGAGACATGGCTCAGGCAAAACGGCTATCGCATCCCGGCAGGAGCCAGCAAGGCGCTTCTGCCGTACGTCCGCCAGAAGCTCAAGTTTTTTGTTGCGCGGGTGAACCTCACCGAGCAGGCGAGGACCGGCTTCTCGTATCTGCGGCCACTGCAGTTCGCGTTCGAGTCGGAGCGCTTCATGCTGCCGGTGCGGCTGGGCATGCTGAACGCGAAAGGTCCGCAGGATCTCGTCGTGTATGCGCTGACCCGGAACGGCCGCGTCGAGGCGACGAACTATCGCACCGTGAAGCTGCCTGCCAACGTCGAGCTGCCGACCTACACCCGCGCCGAGTTCGCGCAATTCTACAAGGCGATGTTCGAGAACCAGTCGAAGCGCGAGGAGTACCGCGTCGTTTGGACCGAGTATTTCTGGGACATGGCATGGTGCGATCCATGCGCCGCCGATCCGCTGTCACCCGAGGAGCTCAAGCGCGCCGGAGTGTTCTGGCTGGGCGGAGATGAGCCGCCATCGCAAACGCACCTCTGACGACGGGCTCGCCGCCCATTGCGTTGCCGCGGGCGACGTCCGCTGCATCACCGGTGATGCTCACGCGACTGCATTTGCGCTACACGCCGGAGACGCTGCCCGAGGACCTGATGTTCCAGGAAACGCAGGACCGGCAGAACTTCCAGGCGCGCTACGTCCTTCGTCACGCGTGGAGCGGCGATGTCGGCGCCTGCGACGCAGCTCAAGCGCTATTTCGAAGAAGTAGCGACGCGCCGCGAACGTGAAGCGCAGACGATGGCCACCCTGACGGGCTGGGACTTGAACCAGATCCGTGCCCGGATGAACATCGCTGCGGCTCCCAAGGTGATGTGGTGGGAGCGGCTTTGGAAATGAGCTCGCCGCGTGGAGGAGCTGTTTGCGGCGATGCGCACGCTGCTGCCACGCGACGCGCGCGTGTTCCAGATCGCTTTTCCTTGCGGCGCTGATGACGGTTGGTGTGCTGCTGCGCGACTTCTCGCTGCAGCCGTTGCAGATGGCGCTCGCTTTCGCTGCCGGCCTGGCGACCCAGGCTTTCTGGCTCAAGCGTCTCGGTCTCGAGCAACGCGGCTTCATGTCGGCCGTCGTGACCTGCTGCGGCGTGTCGCTGCTATTGCGCAGCGACACGATGTGGGCTCATCCGCTCGCCGCGGCGCTGGCGATGTCATCGAAGTTCCTGCTTCGCATCCGCGGCAAGCACCTGTACAACCCCGCCAATTTCGGCGTGATCGCGGCAATCACGATCCTGCCTGGAACATGGGTCTCGCCCGGCCAATGGGGCAACGATCTCGCGCTCGCGGTGTGGCTGCTCATGCTTGGATCCATCGTCACCACAAGCGCGCGCAGGCTCGACATCAGCTGGGTATTCTTGAGCGCGTTCCTGGGACTGGTCGCCCTGCGGACGCTGCTGCTCGGGCAATCGTGGGCCATCTGGTGGCATCAGCTCGGCAACGGAGCGTTGCTGCTGTTCGCCTTCTTCATGATTTCGGATCCGATGACGATTCCGAATCGGCGGGCACCGAGGATCGTCTACGCGCTGATCGTCGCGACGGCCGCCATCGCATGGCAGTACCTGCTGTTCCGCCCGAACGCCCTCATATGGACGCTCTTCCTGGCGACCCCGCTCGTTCCGCTCCTGGATCGCCTCTTCCCGGGCGAAGCGTTTTCGTGGCGCCCGAGGGCGGCTAGTCCTCTTCGTGCTTGCGTGACTTCTTGTATTCCGCAGACAGTTGCTGCTGAAGGTTCGCCGGCGCCGGCTCGTAGTGGGACAACTGCATCGTCCAGCTGCCCTGGCCTCCGGTCACCGACTTCAAGCGCGCCGAGTAGCCGTCCAGCTCGACCAGCGGCGCGAGGCCCGTGATCGCGAGGACGCCGGCCTGCATGCCCTTGGTTCCCGTCACCTGTCCGCGCCGCGACGACAGGTCGCCGGCGATGTCACCGGTCTTGGCATCGGGACAGATCACTTCGAGATTGACGATGGGCTCGAGCACGATGGGCTTGGCTTTTTCGATCGCGTCCAGAAATGCCTTGCGTCCGGCCGAGACGAAGGCGACTTCCTTGGAATCGACCGGGTGGTGCTTGCCGTCATAGATCACGACGCGCACGTCGTGCATCGGAAATCCTGCGATAGCGCCCGTCGCGAGAACCTGCTCGACGCCCTTGCGTACCGCCGGCATGAATTGATGCGGGATGACTCCGCCCTTGGTCGAGTCGACGAACTCAAACCCGGTACCCCGCGCCCTCGGCTCAATGCGCAGCGATACTTCTCCAAACTGGCCCGCGCCGCCGGTCTGCTTCTTGTGGCGATGGAAGCCCTCCGCCGACGCCGTGATGGTCTCGCGGTAGGGAATGCGCGGAGGCCGCGTCTCGATCTCCAGCTTGAACTGCGTCGACATGCGCTCGAGCACCGAGCGCAGGTGCAATTCCCCGAGCGCCCGCAACACCGTCTCGTTGCTGTTGGGATCGTGCTCGACGACGAGCGTCGGATCCTCCGCCGTCATGCGATGCAGGACCTCCCAGATCCGCTGCTCGTCGCCTCGCTTTTTCGGCGCCAGCGCGACGCCTTGCATCGGCGTTGGAAATTCCAGCGGGCGCATGTGGATGTGATCTTCGTCGTGCGAATCGTGCAGGACGCAGTCGAATCCGATCTCGTCGACCTTGGCGACCGCCGCGATGTCTCCGGGCACGGCGCTGTCGATCTCGACGTTCTTGCCTCCCTGGAGCATGAACAGGTGACCGACCTTGAATGGCTTGCGACCGTCGCCCACGAAGAGCTGCGTATCGCGCGTGACAGTGCCTTGATGGACGCGGAAGATGCCGAGCTTGCCCACGAAAGGATCCATCACCACCTTGAACACGTGCGCGAGCACGTGCTTCTTCGGGTTCGGCTCGGAATGGAATTCGACCGCGCTGTCGCCTTCTCCCTTGGTGAACAGCGGCGGATTTCCTTCCGCGGGGTTCGGAAGGAGCTTCACGAAGATGTCCAGCAGCTCCTGGACGCCCGCGCCGTTACGTGCCGACACGAAGCAAACCGGTACCAGGTGCCCCTCGCGCAGCGCCTTTTCGAACGGCGCGTGAAGTTGATCCGCGGAGATCTCGCCCTGCTCCAGATAGAGCGACATCAGCTCCTCGTCGACTTCGACCACCTGATCCACCAGGGCGCGGTGCGCGGCTTCCACGGACGAGAAATCGGAATCACCCGCGGGGTTGAAGAAACAGTCGACGATCTTCCGGCCGTTGTCCGAGGGAAGATTGATCGGCAGGCACTCTCTGCCGAAGGCGGCCTGGATGTCGGACAACAGCCGCGGCAAGTCGACGTTCTCGGCGTCGATCTTGTTGACGATGACCAGGCGGCACAGCTTCCGTTGCGCGGCCCAGTCCATCATGCGCGATGCGATCATCTCGATGCCGGACGCGGCATTGATCACGACTGCGGCGGTTTCCACCGCGTCGAGCGCGCCGATCGATTGACCGATGAAGTCCGGGAAACCCGGCGTGTCGATCATGTGCACGCGCGTGCCTTGCGTTTCAAGATGCAGGATCGACGAGCGCAACGAGTGCTGCCAGGCGCGCTCCAGCGGATCGAAGTCGCTGATCGCGGAGCCGCGCTCCACGGAGCCCGCAACCTGGACCGAGCCCGACTTCAGCAGCAGCGCCTCGGCCAGCGTGGTCTTGCCCGATGCGCCATGCCCCACCAGCGCCAACGTACGGATGTTTTCCGTGGCGAATTGCGCCATGTCCGTTGCCTCCTGAAGGTTTTCCCCAATTCTACCTTGACGCTTCGGAATCCGCGTCTGACGGCTAACACTGAACCCTTAGCCTTCTGGAATCATGCGCTTGCGCGATCGGGGTCAGGAGCCGGTGCGACGCGAATATACGGCCGAAATGCCGACGCCGCGCAAAAAAAATCGGCGCGAGAAGCTCGCGCCGCGGATATCAAAAGGTCGGATTGGTCACACCGTATGCAGCTCGAGAAGCTCCCTCAAGGTGCGCAACAGCTCTTCTTCCTGATACGGCTTGCCGAGGTACGCATCGACACCCAGCTCCTTGGCGCGGTTGCGATGCTTCTCGGCGGTGCGCGAGGTGATCATGATGATGGGAATCTGCGCGAGGCTCGCATCCGCCTTGATCGTCTTCGCGAACTCGAATCCATCCATGCGCGGCATCTCGATGTCCAGCAGAATCGCCTCAGGCCTTCGATCGGCGAGCAGCTGCATCGCGTCGAGGCCATCCTTGGCGGTGACCACGGCGAATCCCTCGCGCGTGAGCAGGCGGCTCGTGATCTTGCGCACCGTAAGGGAGTCGTCGACGATCATGACCAGCGCCGGGCCGGCGGCGGCGGCCGCCGCTGCGGCAGCCGCACTCGCTTGTGCCGACTTGACCACCATCGGCGCTTCGGCCGCGGTATCGAGGCGCTGCGCGAGCTGCACCGGGTTGATGATGAGGACGACCTCGCCCGTGCCGAGCACCGTCGCGCCGGCAACGCCGGAGACACGCGCGAGCTGCGGCCCGATATTCTTGACCACGACTTCCTGGTTGCCGATCATCTCGTCGACGTGGACGGCGGCGAGCGTTTGTCCGCTGCGCAACAGCAATACCGAGTTGTAGCGCGTCGTCTCTGGATTGTGGCCCGCGCTGCCGAGCAGGCGCGGCAAGTAGAAGAACGGGTACTTCCGGGTCTGCCAGGAAACCTCGCGCGTCAGGTAGAGGTTGATCAGATCCTTGTCCTTGATCTGCTGAACCTGCTCGACCATCGGCGCGGGAAGCGCCCACATTCTTCCGCCCGCGCGGACGAGCACGGTTTGCGCGACCGCCAGAGTCAGCGGCAGGTAGGCGGTGAAAGACGTGCCCTTGCCTCGAACGCTGGCGACATCAACACGGCCGCCGAGCGCCGCGATGTCAGAGCGAACGACGTCCATGCCCACGCCGCGTCCGGAGATGTGAGTCACCGTGCTCGCGGTGGTAAATCCGGGCGCAAAGATGAATTCGATGAGCTGCGCCTCGGTCAGATCGGCATCGGCGGCGATCAGGCCCTGTGCGAGCGCCTTTTCGCGGATCCGCCCAAGGTCGAGACCAGCGCCATCATCGGTCAGCTCGATCGCGATTTCGTTGCCCTGCTGGTGCACGTTGAGCGTTATTTCGCCGGTCTCTTCCTTGCCGGCCTTTCGCCGCTCCTCGCGGCTCTCGATGCCGTGATCGAGCGCGTTGCGAAGCAGGTGCTCGAGCGGTCCGACGAGCTTTTCCAGCACCGAGCGATCGAGCTCGACCTGGGTGCCTCGAATTTCGAGATTGGCTCGCTTGTCGAGCTCCTTCGCCGTCTGCCTGAGAATGCGGTAAAGGCGCTCCGACAGGCTGCCGAACGGAACCGTGCGAATCGAGAACAGCTGCTGCTGCACATCGCGCGAAAGCCGCGATTGCGCCAGCAGCGCCGCGTCGGCCTCGTCGAGGTTCTTCAACAGGGATTGCTGCACCGTCGAGACGTCGTTGACGCCCTCGGCGAGGCTGCGGGTCAGCTCCTGAAATCGCGTGTAGCGGTCGAATTCCAGCGGATCGAATCCTTCGGCCGCCTCGTTGACCATCGACATGCGCGATTGAATCTGCGACTCGGCCTGGATTTCGATTTCGCGGACCTGCGAGCGCAGCCGGATCACGCTGCTCGTCAATTCGAGAAGATTGCCCTTCAGCGAGCGCAACTCGCCCTCGGCGCGCGCGCGCGCGATCGCAACTTCGCCCGCCTCGTTGACCAGACGATCGATGAGATCCGCACGCACGCGCAACATCGCGCGCGCCTCTGTCTCGCTTGCAGCCGCGCCGATGCCTGCCGTGGCGGGTGCCGGCGCCTGCGCGGCGGCAGCCGGCAGTGCGGCGACAGCCGCCAAATGCTGTGGACGATGGCGTCGCGCCAGCCAGCGACGCCGCATCGCGCGCCGCGACGGCTGCTCCGTCGCCAATCCAGGGAAGAGCGCTGTCGACCTCGCCTTTTTGCAGGCGATCGAGCAGGAATGCTATGTGGTCGAGATCGTTGTCGAGCGCGTCGAAGAGCTCGGTCGACCCCTGCGCGAGCGCGTCGCCCGGAGTCATCCGGCTTTCCATCAGGTGCGCGAGCTCGCCGAGTCTCATCGCCCCGGCCATGCGCGCGCTGCCCTTGAAGGTGTGCAGCGTGCGTTGCAGCGCCTGCGACGCTTCCTTGTCGGTGGGCTTGCGCCTCCACGCGCGAAGCTGCTCGCCGGTTTGCGGAAAGAGCTCCGCGGCCTCCTCGAGAAAGATCGGGAGAACCTGCCCATCGACGTCGTCGTGGACGTCGGCAGAGCGTTTCGTCGCCGTCAGGAGCGCGCAGCCGCGCGGGCGACAGGCGGCGTCGCTGATCGATGGGAGGCGCGCGACGGGCTCGACCGGCGCGCGCAGGCCGGCTCGGCCGCGGCTGTGGGCGATGCAACGGCGGTCAGCGTCGGGCGGTCGGTGCTTGGCGATGCCGGTCGCTCGGACGCGTCGATCTCCGCGGGCGGCGGAACGCTCGAGACCACCGCCGGCCGCGGCGGTATGGTCTCGTCGGCCTCGGCCACGCGGGCCGCGACCGTCTCGCTGTCCGAGGATCCCGCTCCTTGTCCCGATTCCTGACGAAGCGCGTCGAGCTCGGCAATGATTTCCGCGCCTTCGACCTCGTCGGCGGGGCGAAATCCCTCGCGGGCGCGTACACGCGCGCTGAAGGCGGTAAGGCCCGCGATCGCGCGCGCCAGCACCGGCTGCGCAGTGCCCGGCAGCGGCGCACCTCGCTCCTGCAAGCCGAGCAGGCAAGATTCCAAAGCCTTGGCGACGGTTGCCACCAGCGGAAACCCGCCCGTCCGGTGAATGCCGCAGAGCGTGTGACCCGCGCGCACCATCGCCTGCGACGGCGTCGCATTCGAATCCGTTTGAAGGGCCTGCAACTCGCGTCGAGCGTCGCGAGATGCTGCTGCGCTTCGTCGCAAAGGATGCGGAACAGCGCCGTCGACAGGGTTACGTCGCCGACGGTGGTCTCGTCCGGCTCGCTGGCCGCAGGCGCCGCCACCGCGACCGGAGCCGTCGGCGCGCTCGGCGACCGGGGTGAATTCCAGGATTTCCGCGCTATCGACCAGAGTCATCGAATGATCGGCGGGGTGATCGATGTCGGGCAGGTCGTCTGTGTCGTCGAGCTCGAGTACTTCGATGGTCGATGTCTTCGCCGCGCTCCAGCGTCGCATCGTTCGGGGCGAGCGGCGAGCATGGGTTCGTCGTGCGTGCAGCGCGGGCGCCGGGCGCGTTCGCGTCTCGACCGCGGGCGCCGCTGCCGGCGCCTCCGGATACGCAGCCTCGACCTCCGCCAATGCGGCACGAAGGGGCGCGGCATCGGGCTTGACGCGACCGGTCAACCGCAGCGCATCCACCCACTGCCTGAAGCTCGACTTGCGCGACGTCGATCAGCTTGAGCACCGCCGGCGTGATCGGCCGGTCCTCCTCGAGGATGCGGTTGTGCGCCTTCTCGACTTCGAATGCGAGGTCGCCGAGCTCGGTCAGGCCGACCATGCGTCCGCTGCCTTTGAGCGTGTGAAAGCCGCGTCGCACCGTGGTCAGCGCGTCGCGGTTGTCCAGGCGAGCCCTGAGCTCGCTCCGCGCTCGCGGCGACCGTGTCGAGAACTTCGCCGGCTTCCGTCAGGTAGATATCGAGAAGCTCCGCGTCGAACTGCGAGGCATCGGTCTCGAGCAGGCGGATCGTTTCCTCGGACGGCGCCGGTGCGGGCGCCGCGGACCGCGTCGCCGAGATCGCCGCGACGGCTTCCTGCAGCGCCGCGGTGTCGCCCACGCGCGCATGAGAGAGTTGTTCGAGCGCCGCGCTCGCGTCCTGCTCCAGCTGCGCGTCGCCAAGGAGCTTGGCGTCTTCCTTGAGCGCGGTCAGGTCGACCTTCGAGGCGTTCGCGCGCAGGTGCGTCGCCGGGTGCAAGCTGAAATGCCGCCAGCGTCGCGGGCAGCGCGACCTGCAGATCCGCGACGGCGGTTTCGACCGTGTCGTCTTCCGCTTCCGGAGCGTCGGGCTCGATGCCCATGCGCTGCGCGAGCAAGGGCTCGATCAGCCGCTCGCGATCCGGACGCTGCTGCTCGACGGCCTCGATGTAGAAGCCGAGCCCGGAGAGCGATTCGGCCAGCAGCTCCAGGTCCTCGTTCTCGACGACGGTATCGGGCTTGCGCGTAGCTGTCGATCTGCTCCTGGCAAAGATTGAGCAGCTGCTCCGCGCGCTCCAGCCCGAGCATCTTGAGCGCGCCCCTGATCTGATTGCTGTCGTGCGCGAGCGACGCCAGCTCGGCGCGCTTCGAGTGGTCGCGGAAAAACGCGTCGAGCACCTGCTCGATGTGACGCAGGTTTGCCTGGATCTCGCGTGCGACCTGCGCCAGCAGCAGGCGCTCCTGCGCGCGTCGCGCCATTTCGTCGAGGACCGGCGCCGACGCGTCGGCGGCGATCTGCTTGTTCTGTTGCGCGGCATCGAGACGCGCGATCATCGCGTCGACCTGCTTCGGAAGATCCGGCGAAAGCGACCCGAAGTTCTCGATGGTCGATTCGGCGAGCAGTATGGCCGTGGCGTATTCCATCGCCATGGCCTCGGGAACGGCCGACGTGCCGATCTTGTCGAGCCTCGACGCGAGAGTCGCCGCAAGGCGTGACAGCGACGGCTCGCCGATCGCCGCGGTCTTGTCGCGCAGCTGCGAAAGATTCTGCTTGAGCTTGGGCAGGTTCTCCGGACGCCCGCCGGTCAGCTTGAGCCACAGGTCCTTGGTCGACGAGAGCAGGTCACGCGCCTCGCGCAACAGCGGCTGCACGCGCACGACGTCGGCCGACAGCACTTCCGCACTGGGAATCAAGCCGGGCAAACGATAAGCGCGCTGCACGGCCAGGACCTGCGGCCCGACCGGAGCGCTGATCGCGACGTAGTAGAGCACTTCCCGGCGCATGCGATCGGCAACCTTGGCCGAGCCCTCGACGAAGCGCCTGATCTGCAAGTCCACGCGGCCGCACAATTGCTTGACGCCGAAGCCGCCTTCGACGCCCTTTTCGACGATGCTCTCGAGAAGCGCGCCCACGGTCCACCAGAAGGAGCGCTGAGACGAGTGCGTCTGCACATCCTCGATGCCCTGGATCGCGTCGCGCATGGCGCGGGCCGCTTCCTCGTCTCCGTGCAGCCACGCGAGAAGGCTGCGCTGATAGAGACGGCGCTGCTTGATCAGGTATGACGGCAGCTTTTGCGACGTGACGCTCTTGGTCGATGCGATCTTCGGTGCGCGGGGCGAAAGATCGGGGTAGAAAAGGTCGGTCGGCGTGGACGCCTTGATCCCCCGGGACTGCTGCATCAACTCGTATTCGGGAAACAGCTTCAGCGGTATCGGATAGGCGCCGCCGACCAGCTCGTCGAGGAAGATCTTCAGCTTGCGACAGGCGCGGTCGATCAGATCGCACACGTCCTGCGCTTCGCGCGGCGGCAACTCCTCGACCCTGGCGAGCTGGCGCTCGAGCTCGTCGGTATAGGCCGTCACCGCGTCGAGCCCGACCATCTGAATCGCGCCCGCTGCCTGATGCACATGGGCGCGGGCGTGCTTGAGCGAAGTGACCTCGCGCGGCGAGGCCTTGTAGGCGGCGAGCGCGTCCAGGCCTCGCGTGAGCGCCTGGTCGATTTCTCCCTGCACCCACGTCAGTGGGCCGAGATCGAAGTCCGGTGCAGTGTCGGTAGTCAAGATAACGTCGTCCAGCAGGTTCTTGAATCAGTAGGCGAAGAGTCTCGCTGATGCAAGAACCGGGCCGGACCGCTGGCGCCGGCTCCGGACCGTGCTCATACCTTGAAGCCGGCGACCGAGCTGCGCAGCTCCGCGGCGAGCTTCGTAAGTTGTCCGATCGAGACGTTTGTCTGCTTCGTGCCCTCGGTCGTTTCCTCGGTGATCTTCAGGATGCCTTGCATGCCGCGCGTGACGTCGGATACCGACGCCGATTGCTTTTGCGTCTGTGCCGAGATGCCGCCGATCAACTCCGCGAGATCGCGCGAGACCTTGCGAATTTCGTCCAGTGCCTGCCCTGCCGCGTCAGACAGCTTGGTTCCTTCGACCACGCCGACAGTGCTCTTTTCCATGGCCGCGACGGCGTCCTGCGTGTCGGCCTGAATCGTCTTCACGATCGCTTCGATCTGCTTGGTCGCCTCGCCGGAACGCTCCGCGAGCCGCTGCACTTCTTCTGCCACGACGGTGAATCCGCGGCCGGCCTCGCCTGCCGAAGCAGCCTGGATCGCGGCGTTCAGCGCAAGCACGTTGGTCTGTTCCGTGATGTCGGAGATCAGCTCCACGATTTCACCGATTTCCAGTGAGGACTCGCCGAGGCGCTTGATCCGCTTGGCGGTGTCCTGGATCTGGCTGCGAATTTCGTTCATGCCGGCGATCTGGTTGTGCACCGCCTGGCCGCCTTTTTCAGCGGCGGCCAGCGATTGCTGCGCGACCCGTGCCGACTGGGCGGCGGTCTGGGACACTTCGTTGATCGACTGCGCCATCTGCAGCACCGACGCGGAAGCCTGCTGGATCTCGCGGTTCTGCCGCTGAGACGCCTCGTACAGGCGGTTCGAGATCGCCTGCGCGTCGGTGGTCGCCTTGGCCACCTGGTCGGTCGCCGAGTTGATGCCGCGCACCAGCGTGCGCAACTCCTCGATCGTGAAGTTGATCGAATCGGCGATGGCGCCGGTGACGTCCTCGGTCACCGACGCCTGGACCGTGAGGTCGCCGTCGGCGAGATTTCCCATCTCGTTCAGCAAGCGCAGAATCGCTTCCTGATTGCGCTTGTTCTCCTGCTCGCTCTCGTACGCGCGCACCCGCGCGTCGTCGAGGAACACCTTGCCGAGTGCGATAAGGCACAGCAGCGCGCCTAGCGCGAACACCATCGCGGCCCAAAACGTGAATGTGCGAGAAGCCGTCTGATTGTCGAACTCGGCGGTGAGCTTGTTCGTGTCGCCGAGCAAAGGCTCCGATTCCTGGTTGATCACGCGCGCAGCGCGCTTGGCCACGACCAGGCGCGACATGTTCTGAAGGATTGCGTTGACGCCGTCCTGATACGCGCCGAACTTCTTCTGCAGATCGGTCAGCGTCGCGCGGGCGTCCTCGGCCCTCACGCCGGATAGGCGCAGGGTGTCGCTCCCCTTGAGCAGTCCGTTCAGCACCTCGCGGAAAGTCCCCGCGTCCTTGCCGAGCAGGAACGCGACCTCCGGATCGATTTCGTCGGACGACACGAGCGAGTTCGCGTTCTTCGCGATCCGCTGCGACAGCACGGCGAGCTGGTTCGTGGATTCGACCTCGCGCAGCGTCCCGCCTCCCGCCGCGACCTGCGCCGACGCCTGCTGCGCCAGCTCGAGAAGCTCGCTATTGCCGCGGTTGATGACGTCGAGGCCCTTGGACAGCGAGACCAGGGACGGCTGGTTGTCGACGACGTCGGTCGCATTTTTCTCGACGACGGTCCATTTTGACACCACTTTGTCCAGCAGCGTTTGCAGGCCTTCGTTGCTGGAAACATCGAGCGTCACGCCCTTGACGTTGCCGCCCTTGGTCAGCGCGTCCAGGTCGGCGCGAAAGCGGTCACGGGAGTCCTTGACACCTTCGAACGCCGCGACATTGCCCTGAACCGCAAGCGATGTTCCGCGCGCCAGGCGCTGCGAGAGCATCTGCATTTCGGTGGCCGTCGTTCCGCTGGCGGTGGCCTGCGCCGTGACCCGCGTGTTCAGGTAGAGCATCAGCAAGCGCGAGGAGCAGGAACAAGACGAGCATGGCGCCGAGGATCTGAAACTGGCGAACGATCGGCAGGTGTCCGATGAGCCAAAGCCGGCCCGGCTGGCGCACTTCCGGACTGGCGGTGCGCATTTGTTCCATGATCGACACCGCCGCAAGCGGATCGTAGGCGGGTTGGCGTCCCATCTTGGCCTGTGTCGTAGGTTCATCGAGTTCGGCGTCGTCGTCCCGCCCCTTGGCCGGTCCCGCGCCGAATAGGGTCTTTAAGCTAAGCGCCATGTTTCGTCTCCCCGATAGGCTCGTATGCCTGCATGAGCCGATGTTTCAATGAGTCGATGATTCAATGCGGCGTCTACACGCCGACTTGAAGAAAACCCGGGTCCTGCGCGAGCAGCGCGAGGTCGATTTCCTGCCACGCGCCACCATCGCGATCGTTCCAGCGCGAGCCGTACCAAGCGGGTGCGCCCGCGACCGGATCGCCCTGGCTCAACTCCGCCAGGTTGCGAAGGCCCAGCACTCGATGTACGACAAGGCCGGCACGCAGTTCGCCGACGCGCGGGCCGAACAGCACCAACCGCGCCTGCATTGCTCCCGGCGACGGAGCCTCGACCTCGTGACCCATGAATCCGCCGAAGTCGATCACGCTGTACAGATTGCCGCGAATATTCGCGACGCCGAGGTACCAGGACTTGGTCAGCGGCACCGTCGCGACGGTCGGAATGCCGATCACCTCGCCGGCGTCCGCCAGACGGATCAGCCACTGGCTGCCGCCACAGGACAACCCCAGACGAGACTGCTCGACCTGCGCGGTCGTCTTCGCCGCCAGGCGGGTCGCTAGCTCCTGCTGGAACGCGCGAAGGTCGAGCTTGGCGGCGCGGGCCATTCGAGCGTTAGCCTAGCGCCGTGATCTTCGCGAGCAGCTCGTCGCGGTTGACCGGCTTGACGATGTAGTCGCGGGCACCCTGTCGCATGCCCCAGATCTTGTCCGTTTCCTGGCTCTTCGAGGTGCAAAGGATGATCGGGACGGCTCGCGTAACCGGGTCGCGGCTGATGGCGCGGGTCGCCTGGAAGCCGTTGAGCCCGGGCATGACCACGTCCATGAGAATCAGGTCGGGCTTGACCGTCTTGGCCTTCAGGATCGCGTCTTCGCCGTTGTCGCTGGCGACGACCTCATACCCTGCCTTGGTCAGCATGTCGTTCAGAACGTGACGCTCCGTCGGCGAATCGTCGACGATCAGAACCCGCTTTATTGTCATCATTTCCCACCCTTCGCTACGCCCCCTGCGGCGTCGTGCACCGCGTCAATGCGCGGCGGCCTTGACATGCGTTCCTACAGCCTTGAGCAGGCTTTCCTTGGTAAAAGGCTTGGTCAGATATTGGTCAGACCCCACCATACGGCCTCGCGCACGATCGAACAAGCCGTCCTTCGAGGAAAGCATGACGACCGGCGTCTGATGAAACCGTGTATTTTTCTTGATCAGGGCGCAAGTCTGGTAACCGTCAAGCCGCGGCATCATGATATCGACAAAGATCATGTCCGGCTGATGGTCGGTGATCTTGGACAGGGCGTCGAAACCGTCCTCGGCGAGGATGACCGTGCACCCGGCCTGAAGCAGAAAAATCTCGGCGCTTCGACGAATCGTGTTGCTGTCGTCGATGACCATGACTTTGACGCCCGCCAGTGCGGCTGGATCCGGCAATTCGATGCTCCCTGCGTTTTCGAAAGAAGGGCTGCTGATTTCTATGGTTTCCATTCCCGCCTCGTCAAAGTTTGCCACGGATGCAAGCAAATGCCTAGAGCATAATCCTTGCCAGAACCGGGAAACTCCTGCTTGTTGAGGGATTTACAACAAAACTGAGGCTGATTCGAGGGAAAATCTGCCGCAATTGGGCACTTCAACGGCCGAGAAACATGCGATAGGCGGGATTTGACGTCTCTTCGACGTAGGGATAGCCGAGGCGGTCCAGAAACGCCCTGAAGGCCGCCTTGTCCGACGGGGGAACCTGCATTCCCACCAAAACCCGGCCGTAATCGGCGCCGTGGTTGCGGTAATGAAACAGGCTGATGTTCCACCCGCGGCTCATGCTGTTCAAAAACTGCATCAGGGCGCCCGGACGCTCCGGAAACTCGAAACGGTAGAGAATTTCGTTTTTCGCCGTCGGCGCATGCCCTCCGACGAGATGCCGCACGTGGACCTTCGCCATCTCGTTGTTCGACAGATCGTAGGCCTCGATCCGGAGCTTGTGCATCTCGCGAAGCAGCGCCGCGGTCTCGCGCCTGTTTGTCACTTCGATGCCCACGAACAGGTGCGCGATCTTCGAATCCGCATAGCGGTAGTTGAACTCGGTCACGCTGCGCCTGCCGAGCAGCGCACAAAACTCGCGGAAGCTTCCGGGACGCTCGGGTATCGTCACCGCCAGGATGGCCTCGCGCTCCTCGCCAAGCTCGGCCTGCTCGGCGACAAAACGCAGGCGATCGAAATTCATGTTGGCGCCGCAGGCGATGGCAACCAGCGTGCGGTCGCGGATGCGGTGGCGCTCGCACCACAGCTTGAGCCCCGCGACCGACAAGGCCCCCGCAGGCTCGAGAATGGATCTCGTCTCCTCGAACACGTCCTTGAGCGCGGCGCAGATCGCGTCGGTGTCGACGAGCACGATTTCGTCGACGAGCTCGCGGCAAATGCGAAACGTCTCCTTCCCCACCTGTCGCACCGCAACGCCGTCCGCGAAGAGTCCCACGTGATCGAGCGTGACGCGGCGTCCCGCGGCGATCGAGCGAGCCATTGCGTCGGAATCCACGGGCTGCACGCCGATGATCTTGATTTCGGGCCGCACGCGCTTGACGTATGACGCGATGCCGGAAATCAAGCCTCCGCCGCCGATCGCGACGAAGATGGCATCGATCGGCGCCTGCCACTGGCGCAGGATCTCGACCGCGATCGTGCCCTGACCCGCGATCACGTCGGGATCGTCGTACGGATGAACGAAGGTGGAGCGTTGCGTCTTCTGCAGCTTGAGCGCGTGCGCGTACGCGTCGCTGAACGAGTCACCATGCAGGACGACCTTCGCCCCGCGCGCTTCGACCGCCTCGACCTTGATCGAAGGCGTCGTGACCGGCATGACGATGGTCGCCTTGCAGACCAGACGTTGCGCCGCGAGCGCCACCCCTTGCGCGTGATTGCCGGCCGACGCGGTGATCACGCCGCGCGCACGCTCGGCGCGGGATAGCTGCGCCATCTTGTTGTAGGCGCCGCGCAGCTTGAACGAAAAGACCGGCTGCTGATCCTCGCGCTTGAGGAGCACCCGATTGCCGATGCGCCGCGACAGTGCCGGGGGCGAGGTCGAGCGGCGATTCGATCGCCACGTCGTAGACCTTCGCCGTCAGAATCTTCTGCAGATAGTCAACCGGCATCGCTTGTCGCTCACACTCGATCGATCAAGCGTCGAGCGTAGCAGAAAGGCCAAACGCGCCAAAGCCGTCAGACGCACTGCGCTTCGGCTTTCTGCTAGGCTAATAGCTCGCCGACTTCGTTTCACCGCGATCGACGCGCTCCGCAGCAACGCGCGCCGGCGTCTTTCGTTTCCGGTCATCGAAACCGCAGGAGCCGTGTGACCAGCCTCAGCGCCACTACGCTAGCCGTCGTCGACCTCGGATCGAACAGCTTCCGGCTCGAGATCGGCCGCGTCGAAGGCGGCCAGATCTACCGCCAGGACACCTGGCGCGAGACGCTGCGTTTCGGCGCCGGGCTCGACAGCCACGACAGGATCAAGCCCGTGGCGATGAAGGCGGCGATCGAATGCCTCTCGCGCTTCCGCGAGCGCCTGTCAGGGGTTCATCCTTCGGCGGTGCGTGCAGTCGCGACTAACACGTTTCGCGTGGCGAAGAACGCGCACGAGTTCCTGCCTCAGGCGGAGCGCGCGCTGGGCTTTCCGATCGATGTCATCGGCGGTCACGAGGAAGCGCGGCTCATTTATCTCGGCGTCGCGCACGTCCTTCCGCCGTCGGCGGCGCCGCGGCTGGTCATCGATATCGGCGGCGGCTCCACCGAGCTCATCATCGGTCGCGGCCTCGAGCCGGAGCGGCTCGAATCGCTGAAAATCGGCTGCGTGGGCATGACGCAGCGATTTTTCCCCAACGGCAAGGTCTCCGCGTCGGCGTTCGAGGCCGCGGAGACCGCCGCGAGGGTCGAGATCGAGGCGATCGCCAGCGAATTCGGGCCCAGCCACTGGCGTGACGCATTTGCCTCGTCCGGCACCGCCGCGGCGCTCGCGGAAATTCTCGAGCAGAATGCGATTCTCGCCGCGCGGCATCACGCCCGTCGGTCTCGCGCGACTGAAGAAGCGCCTGATTCAGGCCGGCAACGTCAGCCGCTTGAACGTTAGCGCGCTCAAGCCCGAGCGCGCGCCGGTGCTCGCGGGCGGTCTCGCCATCATGTCCGCCGCAGTGGCCGAGCTTCGCATCCAGCGCATCGACCCGGTGGGCGGCGCGCTGCGGCTCGGCGTCCTGTACGACTTGCTGGGACGCACGATCGACGAGGACGTCCGCAAACTGACGGTCGAACGATTCGTCGACCGCTACCGCATCGAGCGGGCGCACGCCGCGCGCGTTGCGGCGCTGGCCGTCGCCCTCTACCGGCGGATCGCGCCGACCCGCGATCCCGCAGCAAACACAGCTGCTCGCGTGGGCGTCCATGCTCCACGAGATCGGCATGTCGGTCGCGCATCTCGGTTTTCACAAGCACGGCGCGTACATCCTGCAGCATGCGGACATGCCCGGCTTTTCGGCGGGCGAGCAGTCGCGCCTGGCCGTCCTCGTCTACGGATGTCGGGGTGGTCTCGACAAGGTGAGCGCGGCGCTGGGCGATCCGCAGTTGCGCGCGCAGCTCCTTGCGCTGCGCCTGGCGGTGCTTTTTCATCACGCGCGCACGAGCATTGCGCTTCCGCGCATCCAGCTTGCCTCGGACGGGCGCATCCGCGTCGGCGTGTCCGAGCGATGGCTGGCGAAGCATCCGCTGACCGCGCATCTGCTCGCGAAGGAACGTCGCCAATGGAAGGACCTGGGCCACCCGTGGAAGGGCGGCTTAGCGCTCCCGCTCAAGATCCGGATCAGACGAAATCGGGGCCGATGACGACGCGGACCACGACCGCAGTCGAATTCTCCCGCACCCGGTTCGAAAGCCACCACACCGCGCCCTTTGCGCACGCTCCAGTAGGCGTCCTGGCCGGAAACGAGAAAGGCCGCGACCTCACCGAGCGTGGGCTGATGCCCGACGACGAGCGCGGGCTCGCGCGCGTCGGGCCATCCTGCCGCTGCCAGGACCGCTTCCACCGTGGCGCCCGGAGCGAGCTCCGGCACGGTCCGGAATTTCCGCTTCAGCGCGAGCGCGGTCTGCTGCGCGCGATCGGCCGGGCTCACCAGGATTCGACACGTGTCCGGAAGATGGGTATCGAGCCACAAGGCCATTCTGTCGGCCTGCTTGATGCCCTTGGCCGTGAGCCGACGGCCGAGATCCGGCTCGCCCGGCTCGGCCTCGGCGTGGCGCCAAAGGATCAGATCCATGGCGATCGGCGATTCATCGCTGCGCGCCCTTGCCTGCGGCCAGCAGCTCTATCAGCTCATGCTGCGCGGACATCGGCTGCGCGCGGCCGCGTGGCTTGACCCGTTGGTAGGTGCCGTCCTCGTCCGAGCTCCCACGCGTCGCGCGTGTCGGCGAGATAGGGTTTGAGGCCTTCCGCGATGACGCGCGCTTTCAGTTCCGGGTCGAGCACCGGGAACGCGACTTCGATCCGGCGGAACAGGTTGCGGCCCATCCAATCCGCGCTGGCCAGATAGACGTCCTCCTTGCCGTCGTTCTCGAAATACCAGACGCGATGGTGCTCGAGAAATCTTCCGACGATGGAGCGCACGCGGATGCGGTCCGAGACTCCGGCGAACCCCGGGCGCAGCGCGCACGCACCGCGGACGATCAGGTCGATCTCGACGCCTGCCTGCGACGCCGCATAGAGCGCCTTGATCACGGCCTCTTCAACCAACGCGTTCATTTTGGCGATGATGTGCGCGGGCTTGCCGTCCTTGGCGTGCTTGAGCTCGCGGCGAATCGCGTCCAGTATGTGACGCTGCATGGTGAACGGAGCCAGCCAAAGCCGCTTCAGCTTGTTGGCTTTCGCGAGGCTCGTGATGTGCAGAAATACCTCGTCGACGTCGGCGCAGATCTCGGGGTTGGTGGTCAGGAGCCCGAAGTCGGTGTATTGCCGCGTCGTGCGGGGATGGTAGTTGCCGGTGCCCAGGTGCGCGTATGGCGCCAGCCTGGTCTTGCCCGAAGCGTCGTTCTCCCTGCGCAGCAAGAGCGCCAGCTTGGCATGGGTCTTCAGCCCGAAGACGCCGTAGACGACCTGCGCGCCCGCCTGCTCGAGGCGCTCGGCCCAGTTGATGTTCGCTTCCTCGTCGAACCGCGCGAGGAGCTCGACCACCACCGTGACTTCCTTGCCGCGCTGCGCTGCCTCGACCAGCGCCTCCATCAGGACCGAGTTGACGCCGGTGCGGTAGACCGTCTGCTTGATGGCCAGAACGTCGGGATCCTCGACGGCCTTGCGAATGAAGTCGACCACGGGATCGAAGGACTGGTACGGGTGATGCAGCAGAACGTCGCGCTGCCGTATGACCGAGAGGATGTCCGGCTGGTCGATCAGCCGGTCGGGCAGGGCCGGCAGGAACGGCGGATATTTGTGCTCGTCGAGATCGGCCTCGTCGACGAGCGCCGACATCCGCGCCAGGTTTACGGGGCCGTCGCATCGATAGAGATCGACCTCCTGCAACTCGAATTGATTGAGCAACAGCTGAGCCAGATGCTCCGGACAGGTCGCGGCTACTTCGAGGCGAACCGCGAGACCGAACTGCCGCTGCGGCAGCTCGCCCTGGAGCGCCTGTCGCAGATTCTTGACTTCCTCCTCGTCGAACCAGAGGTCCGCGTCGCGCGTAACCCGAAATTGCGAGTAGTTGATCACCTCGCGCTCCGCGAACAGCTCGTTCAAGTGGGCATGAATGATCGACGACAGCAGAACGAAAGTGTTCGGAGGCGCCACTTCGGTCGACAGCTCGATCACTCGAGGCACGACGCGCGGCGCCTTGACGATGGCGATCGACGTTTCGCGCCCGAACGCGTCGCGACCCGAGAGCTCGACGATGAAATTCAGGCTCTTGTTCACGACCTGCGGAAACGGGTGCGCGGGATCGAGCCCGATCGGCGTCAGCAGCGGCTTCACCTCTCGCCGGAAATATTCCGCCGCCCATTGGCGCTGCGCCTCGTTACGGTCCGCGTGGCGCAGGAGGCGGATTCCGGCAGCAGCCATCGCCGGGAGGACCTGCTCGTTCAAAGTGCGGTATTTCTCGGCGACCAGCGTCTGCGCCTGATCGCTGATGCGGTTGAATACCGCCCGCATCTCGGGCAGCGTCAATCCCGGCGTCGGCGCCTTGGCGCGAAGCTGCTCGCGAAGGCCCGCCACGCGTATCTCGAAGAACTCGTCGAGATTGCTGCTCACGATGCAAAGGAAACGAAGACGCTCCAGCAGCGGCACGTCCGGATCCTGCGCGAGCGCCAGCACCCGGCGATTGAAAGCCAGAAGCGAGAGCTCGCGGTTGATCAGCGGAGGGTCGCGTCCCTGCATGGGATCTTCGGGTGCGCCGGCCCGCGGCCCGGTGGCGACGACGGGCGCGACTGGCGGCCCATTGTGCTCGGGCCGTGTGACATCCGTGTTACGGACGCGTGTCGTTCATGACGGCAGCGTGACCCAAAGGCACGCGCCGCGGCTTTCGCGCTGAAGCTCGGCGAGATAGGCCTGATGGAGCGTGAGCTCGTCCTCCGAGGGCATCAGCACGCGAACCGTCGCCCAGGGCTTCCATCGCGAGCGGCGCCGTCGATGACGGCCATCGGGACCGCGATGTCGATGGTAAGCGAATCCTGTCCGCGCGTCATCGACAGATAGACCTCGGCCAGAAGCTGGGCGTCGAGCATTGCGCCGTGCAGCGTTCGATGAGCGTTGGACGACCCCGAATCGCTCGCACAGCGCGTCGAGACTGTTCTTCTTGCCCGGAAAGTGCTCGCGCGCCATCGCCAGCGTGTCGATGACGTCGGCAACGACGGCGTCGACCGACGGGCAGATCGATGCGCTTCAGCTCCTCGTCGAGGAAAGCGACATCGAACGGGGCGTTGTGAATGATCAGCTGCGCGCCGCGCGCAAACTCGACAAACTCCTCGGCGACGTCGGCGAACTTCGCCTTGTCACGCAGCATGTCCCACGTGAATCCATGGACGTCGGTCGCGCCGGAATCGATCTCGCGCTCGGGGTTGAGGTAGAAGTGGATATTGCGGCCCGTCGGGCGGCGGTTGACGAACTCGACGGCGGCGATCTCGATGATCCGATGGCCTTGCTTCGGATCGAGTCCGGTGGTCTCGGTGTCGAGAACGATCTGGCGCATCTATCGCGGGCTCCGGCTTGCGGCCTTGCCTCGCGTTGCCGTCGCGGTCCGCCGCCTTCGCATTCGCGGCATTCGTTCGTGGCAGTGCCGCTGCTCATGTCTTGTAGCGCTTGATCGTCGCCTGGATTTCGGCGATCGCGCGCTCGATCTCGTCGTCGGTGAGATCGCGCTGCATGCCTTTGCGGTCGGTCAGCGTCAGCGTGCGATCGATCTCGGTCTGGAATTCTCCCAGCCCCAGCGATTCCGTGATCGTCGTCGTCGGCTCGTCGCTGAGCGTTTCCGGGCCCCAGCGCACGACGATGAGCGACAGGTTGTCTCCCTCGGGGCCTCCGCGGGCCTCGGCCTCGCGCATCAGGACGGGCGACGACTTGAGGATGGGCGTTCCGGTCAGCGCTCGCGCCATCTCCTCCTGCGGATAGACGCCCCAAAGCCCGTCGGTGCACATCACGATCAGGTCTCCGTTGCGCAGCGGCGTGCGGCGCGAGAGATCGATCACCGGCTCGACGAGACCGCCGAGGCAGCTGAAGATCTTGTTGCGGTCGGGGTGATCGGCGACCTCGTGCGCGCCGATGATGCCCTGGTCGAGCAGATACTGGACCTTGGAGTGGTCCTTGGTGCTGCCGATCAGTCCGCCCTGCCGGAAAAGATACAGCCGCGAGTCGCCGACGTGGGCCCAATAGGCATAGTTGGACTGGACGATGCACGCCACGCACGTCGTGCGCGGCGTCTCGAGCATCGAAAACTGGCTGGCGTAGGACCCCAGGGCCTGGTGCGCGCGGAACATCGAATCCTGGAGGAACTTGAGCGGATTCTTGAGCGACGGCTTCGATTCCTGCTGGAAGCGCTCGATGAACAGCCTGACCGCGATCTGCGCGGCGATCTCGCCGCCGGCGTGACCGCCCATGCCGTCGGCGACCACGAGCAGCAGCGTGTCGCGGCTGTAGGTGTACGCAAGGCGGTCCTGGTTGACCTTGCGCTGGCCCTTTCGACTCTCCTGAAAAATCGTGAAGCGCACGGCGGGCCCTACGTTGTTTCGCTGAACAGCCGCTTCTTGATCGTGTCCAGGAATGTGAGTTTGCGTTTTCGCGGCGCGATGTCGCGAATGGCCTTTTGCAGCGCAAATACGCTTTGCGGGCGCTCGAGCGGGTCGAGGCGAAGGCACCAGTCGATGACCTCGAGCACGTTGTCGGAGTACGCGCCGGCCCAGATTTTTTTCGCCGAGACCAGGTGATCCTCGGCGATCCGCGCGTCGGCGGCCTGCGGCGCGAACGCGGCGAGGCAGGCGAACATGCTCGCGCCGATGCCGTAGACATCGGTCCACGGCCCGAGCCTGTCCGGATCGCGATACTGCTCCGGCGCGGCAAAGCCCGGCGTGTACATCGGCGCCAGCTTGGGACGCGCCGCCGTCAGCGTCTGCCGCGCCGCGCCGAAATCGAGAAGCACCGGCGTGCCGTCGGTGCGCAAGTACACATTCGCGGGCTTGATATCGAGGTGCAGCAGCTTGTGGGTATGCACTTCGCGCAGGCCGTTCAGCAGGTGCATGAACACGTGACGGACCAGACGCTCGGACATCTGATCCTGGCGCAGCTGGATCTGCTGCTGCAAGCGTCCGGCCGCGCTCGTATCGCATCACCATGTAGACCGTTTCGTTGGCGCGGAAGAAGTTGAGCACGCGCACGACGTTCGGATGATTGATCTTGGCGAGCGCCCGGCCCTCCTCGAAAAAGCACTTCATTCCGTAGCGGAACGAGGTGAGGTTCTCGGCCGAGCTCGCGCGGACGATATCGCCCTCGGTGCGCAATACGAGCGACGAGGGCAGGTATTCCTTGATCGCCACCGGGGCGCCGGTGTCGTCGAATGCGCGGTAGACGATCGAAAATCCGCCGCGGCTGATCTGGCGATCGACGCGATAGTTGAGCAGCTGGTAACCGGTCGGAAGTGCCTGATTGGTGACGCCCATGGGCCGGCGGCGGAGCCGCTTTAGACTTGCGTGTGAATTGGATAAGCTCTACATTCTCGGCAACCCCGGGGATAAAGTAAAGATTTCATTGGGCAGACGTGTACAACACGTGCTCGACATGTGCACCGGATAACACGATCCCAACGCCCGAAACGACCACCCGATGATATTGAGCATGACCGGCTTTGCGGCGGTCGCCGCCGAGCTGCCCGGCTGTTCGCTGACCGTGGAATTGCGCTCGGTCAACCACCGCTATCTCGATCTCCAGGTCCGCTTGCCTGATGAGCTGCGTTCCATCGAATCGTCGGTTCGCGATACGCTTGCCAAGCAACTCAAGCGCGGAAAGGTCGATTGCAGAGTCGCGCTGAACCGGTCCGCGCCCGGCACGGCGGAGCTCGCCGTCAACGCCGCCCGGATCGTTCAGCTGCGCGACGCCGCCAACGAGGTGCTGCATCACGCGCCCGGACAGCACGCCCCTTTCGATCGTCGAGATCCTTCGCTGGCCGGGCGTTCTGACGGAGGCGTCCCTCGGCGCGGAAGCGTTGGCTGACAAGGCGCTCGCCCTGCTCAAGCAGGCGCTCGCCGATCTGGCGGCATCGCGAGCGCGCGAGGGCGAGCAGCTGAAGCTCGTGCTCGAGGAGCGCTGTCGCGGCATCGAGTTGCAGCTCGAGCGCGTCGCGCCGCGGGTTCCCGTCATTCACGATGCCTATCTCGATAAGCTCGGCGCGCGACTGAAGGACGCTGGCCTCGATCCGGACAACGATCGCCTGAAGCAGGAGCTCGCGCTCTTCGCCACCAAGATCGACATCGCCGAGGAAGTCTCGCGCCTGACGACTCACGTCGCCGAGGTCAGGCGCGTGCTCGCGCAGGGTGGCAGCAGCGGCAAGCGTCTCGACTTCCTGATGCAGGAGCTCAACCGCGAAGCGAACACGCTCGGGTCGAAGTCGGTGGACGCGGAGCTTTCCCAGGCCGCGCTCGAGATCAAGGTGCTGATCGAGCAGATGCGCGAGCAGGTTCAGAACATAGAATGAGCTCGCGTGAGCGTCGAATAAGAGTCGCATGGCTGTCACAGGCGCTCCTCCAGGCAATCTGTTCGTGATTGCCGCTCCATCGGGCGGCGGCAAGACGAGCCTCACGCGCGCCTTGCTGGAGCGCGAGCCCGGAATCCGCCTGTCGGTGTCGTACACGACGCGGGCGCCGCGTCCAGGCGAGCAGCACGACGTCGACTACCACTTCGTCTCGGCGGATCGCTTCGCTTCGCTCAAGAGCGCCAACGAATTTCTGGAGCACGCGCACGTGCACGGCAATTGGTACGCGACCTCGGCGAGCTGGCTCAAATCGCAGGTCAGCGCCGGCCAGGATGTCCTGCTGGAGATCGACTGGCAGGGCGCGGCGCAGGTCCGCGCTCTGATTCCGGAATCGGTGCACATTTTCATTCTTCCGCCGTCGCTCGATGCGCTCGAGGAAAGGCTGGTGCGGCGGGGACAGGACGACGCGGCGACCATCGCCCGCCGCCTCGACGCTGCGCGGGAGGAAATTCGCCATTGCGTGGACTTCAATTATGTTATTATTAATCAGGAGTTTGCCTCGGCTGTCGACGATTTGTCGGCGGTCGTGCGCGCGACCCGCCTTCGCACAGCGCAACAACTTGTCCGCCGTCAGCCGCTGATAGCGCAACTCACCGCCCAACTCAGTGCCCAAGGAAAGTAGGAATCGCCATGGCCCGCATCACGATCGAAGATTGTCTGACCAAGATACCCAATCGCTTCGAGCTCACCCTCGCCGCGACCAACCGCGCGCGCCAGATCAGCGCCGGCTCGCAGCCGATGGTCGAAAGCGACCGCGACAAGCCGACAGTGATCGCCCTGCGAGAGGTGGCTGCCGGCAAAGTTGGCATCGAAATGCTGCTCAAGCCGCAGGTCACGATCTAACGGTCAGCCGCAGTCAGACCCTTGCGCAGGGATCGCCAACATGTCGGAAATAGCCGAGTTCACCCGACATCTTGGCCACTACCTGCCGCCACCTGACGTCGCGCTGGTCGAGCGCGCATTCGCCTTTTCCGAGCACGCCCACCAGGGGCAGTTCCGGAAATCCGGCGAGCCCTACATCACGCATCCGCTGGCGGTAGCCAGCATCCTTTCGCAGTGGCGGCTCGACGCCCAAGGGCTCGCCGCGGCGCTCCTCCATGACGTCATGGAGGACACCAGCGTCACCAAGACCGAGATCGAGTCGTCCTTCGGCAAGCCCGTCGCCGACATGGTGGACGGCGTGTCCAAGCTCGATCAGATCGAGTTCCAGTCGCGCGAAGACGCTCAGGCCGAGAATTTCCGCAAGATGCTGCTGGCGATGGCGCAGGACGTCCGCGTCATCCTGATCAAGCTCGCCGACCGCCTGCACAACATGCGCACGCTGGATGCCATGGCGCCGGGGCACCGCGAGCGCATTGCGCGGGAGACGCTCGACATCTACGCGCCGATCGCCAACCGCCTCGGCTTGAACGCGCTCTACCTCGAGCTGCAGGAGCTCTCGTTCAAGCACCTGCACCCGATGCGCTACCGCGTTCTGGCCAAGGCGATCAAGTCCGCGCGCGGCAACCGCCGTGAGGTGATGAACCGCATCCTGCAGACGATGCGCGACGGATTGAAGACGGCCTCGATATCCGCGACCGCGAGCGGCCGGGAAAAGACCGCGTACAGCGTGTACAAGAAGATGCGCGAAAAGCACTACTCGTTCTCGCAGGTGTTCGACATCTACGGCGTGCGCGTCCTGGTCAAGGATGTGACCGCGTGCTACGCGGCGCTGGGCGTCCTGCACAGCCTGTACAAGCCCATCCCCGGCAAGTTCAAGGACTACATCGCGATCCCCAAGGCCAACGGCTACCAGTCGCTGCACACCACGCTTTTCGGGCCGTTCGGCACGCCCCTCGAGGCGCAGATCCGCACCCAGGACATGCACCGCATCGCCGAGGCAGGCGTGGCCGCGCACTGGCTGTACAAGGCCGGCGGCGAGCTCGACATCGCCGAGGCGCAGCAGCAGACGCATCGCTGGTTGCAGAGCCTGCTCGAGATCCAGTCCGAGTCGCGCGACTCCAAGGAATTTCTCGAGCACATCAAGGGCGATCTCTTCCCGGAGGAGATCTACGTCTTCACGCCCAAGGGCAAGATCATGGCGCTGCCGCGCGGCGCCACCGCGGTCGATTTCGCGTACGCGGTCCACACCGACATCGGCCACCACTGCACGTCCGCGCGCATCAACTACGAGCTGATGCCGCTGCGGACCGAGCTCAAGAACGGCGATCAGGTCGAGATCATGACCTCGCCGGCCGCGCGGCCCAATCCGTCGTGGCTCAACTTCGTCGGCACCGGCAAGGCGCGCTCGCGCATCCGCCATTTCCTGAAGTCGCTGCAGCAGAAAGAGTCGGCCGTGCTCGGCGAGCGCATGCTCGAGCAGGCGCTCGCCTCGCTCAAGGTGCCGCCCGAATCCATCACCTGGGAGCGCTGGGACGCGCTCGGGCGCGAATACGGCGCCAAGGGGAGGCTCGACATCCTGGCCGACATCGGACTGGGCAAGCGTCTGTCGTTCGTCGTCGCGCAGGCGCTCACCCGCGCATCCGCTCGCGCCGGGGACGAGCCGCTACCGTCGTCCGGCACGGCCCGGCACGCTGCAGCTGCGCGGCGTCGAAGGCGTCGCCATCCAGTACGCGAAGTGCTGCCGACCGATTCCCGGCGACGCCATCTTCGGCCAGTTCCGGCGCGGCCAGGGTCTGCTCGTGCACACCAAGGAGTGCCAGACCCTCAAGAAGAGCCGGGTCGACAGCGATCAGATCGTCGACGTCGAATGGGCGCCCGACGTTCAAGGCGTCTTCGAGGCCGGCATCCGCCTCCTGGTCGCCGACGAGCGCGGCCTCCTGGCCAAGCTCGCGACCGAAATCGCCGACGCCGGCGCGAACATCGCCTACGTATCCATGGAACGCCCCGACGGCGGCGACGTGGTGGCGATGTTCTTCACCGTGCAAGTTCGCGACCGCAAGCACCTCGCCGACGCTGATGCGCGCGCTTCGCCGGATTCCCGAGGTGAAACGGGTGCAGCGGGCTCGGACTTGACCGCCGCAATGCCGGAAATAGATCAAGTCAGCAGCGTCAGGCGGTGACGCGGCTAGTTGTACGTAACGGTTGCAGCCACGCTAGCGCTGTACGTTCCCGCCGTCGGCATCGCGGCGACAGGTCCCATCGCCCCCGCGACCGTGAAGGTCACTGACCGTGTGGGATTGAAGATCACGATCAGGTTCATGCTGCCGGTCGCGGTGGTGGTGCCTGCCGTTCCGTCTCCCCACACGTTGGTGTTGAGAACTCCGGGAACAGCGCCCTGGTAAAGATTGTACGGAAGCGTATCCGCAGGCGGTCCGACGTGGGTGAGCAATCGTTGAGCATACGTACCCGGCCCGGTGGACAGCGTTGCCGTGAAGTTCACCGTTTCTGTGATGCCGGCGGTCAGCGTGCAGGTCACCGTCATCGTGGACGAGGAGGAGATCTGCGTGCCGGTGTAGCCGCCAAAGCCGATGTTCCCCACCCCAACGGTGCAGGTGTGCGCCGCATTCGCCTGAAACGATCCGCCGAGCAAAACGGCCCCGACGAAACCTAGACCAATGCGAAACAGGGGGACTTTACGGGCGCGAGTCATGGGTTGCTCCTACTCGGTTAGTGCAGTGTGCACTCGAATGGACCCAGGTCTGCGACGGGCGGCGAGTTCTTCTCCAGCGCGATAGACAACTGGCAGGCCTTGCCTCGGTAGAAGATTTCGATGTCTTGCCGATCAGTCAAGTCGGTGATGAAGACCTCTCCTCCGTTGGCGACTGGAAAGCGCTCGTCTCGTCCCGGCACCTGGGCGTAGGCACCTGCAGGCAGCGGTGCGCCGTCGGGCAGAACGATGCGGATCAGCGCGTTACGCTCACGCAAAGCCTTGAAGCTGACGACGATGCCTGTCCTGTTGAGCAACACGATTTTCTGCTCAGTCTTGCCGATGGTCGCGTCCAGCGGAATCGACAACGGGTCCACCGCGATGTTGATCGGCGTATTCGACGGAACGCGGGGAAGGATGACGCTCCCATTGCTTCCGGTTACGCCGGCATCGAAATTTTCCTGCAGAACGTGGACACCCGCGACGTCGCCGGTCTCGACCAGCGCGAAGCTTTGATCGATCGGCGGCGCCACGAAGACCTGGCCGCCGACCGTACCGATGCCTCCTGAGATCGATCCCCGCGCCGCGCTCGAGCCGTTTGCCGACGAACCCTCGAGCGTGTATCGACCATAGTTCCCGTAGTACGAGGCGCCTGCGGTGAAGATCTTGTCCGTCTCGGCGTGTGCGTAGTAGCCGAATCCCTGGCCAACGGGCAACGGATGCTGCAGGTCGAACGTGCCGATCGTGGAACTCTTGTCGTCCTGGCGCTCGCGCTGTACACCGAATGTCGCGCTCGTGTCGCTCGACCCGTTTGTGGAGCCGAGCGGAATGGAATACAGCAGCGCGACCTGGCTCGATTTGGAGATGCCATCCGAGCGCGAAGCGGACAGGGTGACGAACCCGTACTTCCCGAGGCCTAGGGAATAAGACGCCGCGTACAGGTTCAGCGGTCCGTTCTGACGCGGCACGTTCGGGTCGATCGGCCCGTAGTCGTGGTAATGGGTCCCCGACCAGGCGAGCGTGATGGATCCCGCATCGCCCGGCAAGTTGACGCCAGCGGTTGCGAGGCTATCACGCGTCTGTACCAAGGTTGTGTCGCCGATTTGTCGGAAGTTGTTGCTCGCCCACGTCGACTGAACCGCGACGCTCCAGGTTTGTGTCTGGCGCGAGAATCCGAGCAGGTAGCGCTCTCCGGTTCCGTTGTGTCCGTCTTGGTTGCCGCTGGCGTTGCTGCCTGCAATGCCGGCGCTGAGCACCCCGAACGTTCCGACCACCCAGTCGGTCCCGACGCCGACGCCACGCACATGGTTGTCAGCTTCGGCTCGGGCCTGCACCGAAAGGCTGTCGTTCACGCCATAGCGATAGAACGCAGAGCCGAGGTAGCCGCGGTAGTCCAGATTGTCGACACCGTAGTTGAAGCGCTCGGATCCAAGGCTGTACGAGAACTCGCTGAGTCCCGGTTTCAACAATTGGGTGGTGACATAGAACGGCTGCGAGATTACCTGTTGCTGTCCAAAGGCGTTGTTTACGACGACCTGCAATTCACCCGCTCCGTTTAGCGCGGGGAGATTGGTGATCGTAAAAGGGCCGGCGGGCACGTTCTGCGCGCCCATCCTGACGTTGTTCGTATAGATTTCGGCGGCCGTCGGAACGGTTGAGATTCCCGAAACGCTGAGCAACGGGTAGGTGATGAATCCGGGCTGCAGTGAGAAGTTGGAACTGTATTGCACGCCGCCGAAGCGCACCGCGTTGCCCCACCAGCCTGGCGCCGTGATGGCGTCCCCCACGATGACCGTGTGCAGACGCGCGGGATCATCCCACCGCCAATTCGTATCCAGCACGACCACGTTCTGCCCGGTACTTTGCACGTTGCCGACGGGATTGGTGATGAACGTCGTTTCGAACGTTCCGATGGGTCCGAATGCGACAGCATCGAAAGCGCCCGATACGTAACTGGAATTTCCCTTGAAGGACCCTCCGTCCAGGCCGGTGTAACCAAAAAGCGAGTAATTGAAGAACCCACCCCAATTCGGCGTCTGCGCCATCTGCGGCGGGGCGATGCCGTACTTGATCCGCGATGCGGGCATGGCGTTGGGATCGATCGTCAACTCGAGGCGCTGTTCCTGCTCCGCAATCGTCCCGCTGACGCCTCGGATGGAAGTCAACGGAACATAGTGACCGCCCTCGAAGTCGACGACGTCCTCGTTCTTGTAGACGATTTCGAGACGGACGAGCGTTGCGGTATCGAGCAGCAATCCCGCCGGGCGCTTGACGACGTAGGCGATACCGGGCTCAGGTGCGCCATTGATGGCGATCGAAAGGACCGCTAGCGCAGACGCGGAGGCCGGTGGAGGTGACGCGTCAGCGGCGGTTGCGGGTGCCCCTCTGCCCAGGAAGAAGGTTGCCAAGACAAACGCCGCAGCCGCAGCCGAAAGGCTTTCAGCGCTTCGGCGATTGGACCGAGGCATCGACAGGTCCCCCATTGCTCTGCGCCTCCACGCGCAGCGCTTTGCCGGGCACGACCCGATCGCTTGGAAGATTGATGTACGACGTGGCGCCGGGGAGCACGACAAAGACGTCCTGCTCGACGAGCTTGTTATCGTCTTGCGAGACGACGAGGCTGGTGAGACGCAAGTTGCCGTTGCCTTCGTTGACGACGCGCAATCGCGAAGTGCCGTCCGGCGCCTGGTCGGCGGTGAACGAGGATCGAGGGGCGGCCTTTCCCGTCGTGGGCGCCACGTACATCGGGATATTCATGCCCAGTGAGATCCGGAATACCGGGCCCTCGCCGGCCGCCTCCTCGGCCTGCGGTATTTCCCGGAACACCAGGCGAAACGGCTGCTCGATCGTTGCCGACGGAGCTCCTCTCATGGCGACCCGGACGATCTGTTTGCCTCCGGCCGGAACCGTAAATATTGGCGGGCTGATGATGAATCCCCGGGTCTCCTCGTAAGTATCCTTGCCGTCCACCTGGGCCCAGGTGAAGGCCTGCGCCTGGATCGTCACCGGAGTGTCCGCGCTGTTGTTGACGTTGACGACCGCGGTTGGCGCAGTGCTGGACAAATCGACTCTCATCGGGCTCACACCAAACGAAGCACTCGTTGCTCCGAAGGAGGCGAGGGTCGCAACCACTGCGAGCATGAACTTCACATAAACAGACATCTTGCCTCCCGCGGTGGCGACCTAGTCATAGGTCACAGTCACTCGCACTTTACGCGATCCCTCGCCCGATAGCGGCGAAGGGGCGATCACGAAGCGAGGCGCGCCACGCGACGGGCGGCTCGGCAGAAAATTCGGTGGACACGCCCGGCAGCCCCGCCGCTCGCGTACGCGCCGACGGTCCGCAGACTGGCAAGACGAACACTCGGGTATTGATACGCGGCCGCCCAAGGTCCCGCGCCTTCCACTCCTACAGAGCTGATGGAAGGCCCCTTGCTGCAGACCGTGAGCACATCGCCGTACGTGTCGATCTCACCGGGCCACAGTTTCGATAACTCGACACCGGCGGCCCCCGTCGAAACCATGCAATAGCTCACGAGCAGCGCTGTCACGGTGAATTGCTGTGAACTCGTTGAGAGCGCCTGAGCGGGGCCGATCGCGAACGCGAGAACGATGGCGGCAGGAACGCGCGCGGTGAGGCTCATGCGTCTATTGCAGCGAATCGCGACGGTCGAGCCTCGGGCGTGCCTGCGCTGCCGATCCCGAGGTTCGTCGACCTCAGTTATAGGTTACGGTCACGTTGACCGTGTCCGAGTAAAGCTGGCCCGAAGGAAACTGTCCGGCGGGGATCGAGGCGCAAATGTTGATCGTCTTCGCCCCACCCGACGCCGTAAAGAGCGGAGTGGCGACAATGGTGTTGGCCGCGTTCCACTCCGGACCTGTTCCGGCGACCGGGCAAGTCTGGAACGTCGCGGTCGTCGGCACGTCGATCTTGTAATTTACGAAGTCGGTGGTGACAACCGTGCCCTTCATTCGCTTCTGGGTGCCGCTGCCGTTCGAGCCGTTGTCCAGCGCCACCGACGACACCGTGACACCCTTGTTGCAATTGAGTGTGATGCTGCTGGCCGTATTCGTCGCCGCGACACCTGCGCTTACCGTTCCAAACCCCACGTTACCCGCGGACACGGTGCAGAAATTGGCCACGGTCGCCGAGACGGTGAACGGCGACGGTCCCGCGGTGAAGGCGCTGGCATTCACCGAAAGCAGCGACATCGCGACGCCGAGGAACGTACCAATCAGGTTGAGTCGTGGATTCTTCATACCGCTTTGGTCAAGGTTGATTAGCGATCGAAGTACCGGCGGGCATCGCGGTCAGCAATGCCCGCCGTTTGTGGCACGGTGGGTTAATTATAGGTTACGGTCACGTTGACTGTGTCCTGATACGTCTGTCCGCTCGGGAACTGGCCAGAGGGAATCGATGCGCAAATGGGGATGAGCTTCGCTCCGCCAGTCGTCGTGAAAAGGCTGCTCGCGGTCGTGATGCCGGTCGCGTTCCATTCACCCGTACCCACGGCCGGGCACGTGAACGCCGCGGTGGTCGGAATGTCGATGTTGTAGTTCAGAAAATCGGTCGCGGTGGTTAGACCCTTCATGCGCTTTTGCGTGCCGCTGGCGTTGGAGCCGTTGTCGAGCACGATGTTGCTGACGGTCACACCCTTGTTGCACGTCAGCGTGACGCTGCTCGCGCTGGTTGGTCGCGGCGGCACCGGCGTTGACCGTGCCGAAGCCCACATTCGCCGCCGAGACGGTGCAGAAGTTCGCGAATCGTTGCGGTAACGTTGAAGGGGGACGGGCCCGCGGTCGCCGCGTGGGCTGGCGATGGCGCCGAAGTACCAGGCACCCACGATCATCGATGCAGCCAGTTTCAATCCATCAGACTTCTTCACGGCAATTCCTTTCGAGGTAGGTTTGCGTTGGCCCAATCAGCGACAGGACCGGTTCATGTCTTCGCAACCTCCTACCGCAAGGGCTATGCCAATGCCAGGAAGGTGTCGTCGTCCGACACAAGATGACGGCGAGGGGCAGTCGCAGGGACCGGCGCGGTGAACCGGCAAGCAAAGGCGACGCTTAATGAGGCGCCGGACGCTTAACGATGGGTCAGAAGCTAACGGCAGACGGCACACTGCGCGGGATCGCAAGGCGCATCCGCGACGCGCGTGCGTCGACGGTGATCTATCGCAGTGCCGCCGCGAGGCGATGCCCAAAAGAAAAGCCGCGTTTCCGCGGCTTTGGTGTGGAAATGCCTGAACTTCAGGCGGGCATGTTGGCCAGCAGCTGTTGCAGCTCCCCGGACTCGTACATCTCGCGCATGATGTCCGAGCCACCGACGAATTCGCCATTGACGTAGAGCTGCGGAATCGTCGGCCAGTTGGCGTAGTCCTTGATGCCCTGGCGAATGTCGGCGTCGGCGAGGACGTTGACCGAGAAGAAGCTCTCGGCACCGGAGGCCTTCAGCATCTGCACCGCGGCGCTCGAGAAGCCGCACTGCGGAAACTGCGGCGTGCCCTTCATGTACAGCACGACTGGATGGGCGGTGACCTGCTCGCGGATCGTGTCCTGAATGCTCATGATGCGTGCCTCACAAATGAGTAGATGCCTAACTATTGTAGCCGAGTTGGGGCCATCGGGCGCCGATTCAAGCCCCGGCGCGGCATGCGCTCATTCCTTGACGGCGCCGGTCAGGCCCGAAACGTAGTACTCGACGAAGAACGAATAGAGGATCGCCACCGGCAGCGAGCCGAACAGCGCGCCCGCCATCAGCGAGCCCCAGTGGTACACGTCGCCCTCGACGAGCTCGGTCACGACGCCCACGGGAACGGTCTTCACCTCCGACGAGGAGATGAACGTCAGCGCGTAGATGAATTCGTTCCAGGACAGGGTAAAGGCGAAAATGCCGGCCGAAATGAGCCCCGGAACCGCGAGCGGCAGGATGATCCTGATGAGGATCTGCAGCCGGCTCGCGCCGTCGATGAGCGCGCACTCCTCGAGCTCGATCGGAATCGACTTGAAGTACCCCATCAGCAGCCACGTGCAAAACGGGATCAGGAACGTCGGATACGTCAGGATCAGCGCCAGCCGCGTATCGAACAGGTCCAGCTTGTACACCATCGCCGCCAGCGGAATGAAGAGGATCGAAGGCGGAACGAGATAGGCCAGGAAAATGCTCATGCCGACATAGCGCGATCCGCGAAAGCGCAGTCGCTCGATCGCGTAGGCCGCCAGCACGCTGCAGAATATCGACAGGAAGGTCGACACGACCGAGACCACGATCGTGTTCCACAGCCAATCGGGATAGGCCGTGTCGAAGAGCAGCTTCTTGATGTGGGCGAGCGTCGGATTCTGCACCCAGAACGGATTGCCCTCGCGCGAGAGCAGCTCGGCGTCGGGCTTGACCGCCGTGATCGCCATCCAATAGAACGGGAACAGCAGCACGACGACGAATACGAAAAGCGGCAGGTAAACGGTGACGATGCGCCTCGGCAGCGACACGAGGTAGTTCATCCCGAGCGAATCGGTCGCCTCGGGTCCGGCGCCCGTCGTGCCGATCGCGACGGTCCGCGGATGGATTCTTTGCTTCGCTCATGCGTCCGCCGCGCCCTGCTGCCACGCGCGCCGCTGCAGGCCGAAATAGGAAATGAGGATCGCGGCCAGAAGAAAGGGCACCATCGCCGTCGCGATGGCCGCGCCCTCGCCGAGGCTGCCGCCGGATATCGCCCGCTGGAACGACAAGGTCGCCATCAGATGCGTGGCGTTGAGCGGCCCGCCGCGCGTCAGCACGTAGATCAGCTGGAAATCGGTGAACGTGAACAACACCGAAAACGTCATCACGACGGCGATGATCGGCGTCAGCAGCGGCAGCGTAACGTATCGGAACTGCTGCCACGGCGACGCGCCGTCGAGGCTCGCCGCCTCGTAGTACGACGGCGAGATCGTCTGCAGGCCCGCGAGCAGCGTGATCGCGACAAAGGGCACCCCGCGCCAGATGTTGGCCGCGATGGTCGAGAAGCGCGCCATCCACGGCTCGCCGAGGAAGTCGATGTACTCGTGAATCAAGCCCATCTTCATCAGCGTCCAGCTGATGATCGAAAATTGCGCATCGTAGATCCACCAGAAGGCGATCGCCGACAGCGCCGTCGGAACGATGAAGGGCAGGAGCACGATGGCGCGCAGAAACGCCTTGAACGGCAGATGCTTGTTGAGCAGCAGCGCCAGCCACAGACCGAGCCCGAACTTGATGACGCTGGCGACGATCGTATAGAACAGCGTGTTGAACAGCGCGAGCCGCGTGACCGCGTCGCCCCACAGGTAGCGATAGTTCTCGAGGCCGACCCACACGCCGCTGCGTCCGATCTTGGTGTCGGTAAAGCCGAGATACGTGCCCAGCCCGAGCGGATAGGTGAGGAACACCAGGAGCAGCGTTGCCGCGGGCAGCATGAACAGCACCCCGAGCACGGTGCGGTTGTCGAGCGCGCGGGAAAGCGCGGTTTGGGGCGGTGCGAGGACGGTCATCGGGAACACGGAGTGACGGAGCGATCGAATCAACGGCCGCGATCAGCAGGCTCGCTGCCGCGCCGATGCCAGAGAAGCTGCGAGTCGTGCGAGAAGCGGGCGCCGACTTCATGGCGCCCGCTTCGCGCTCGATAGTGTGTCGACGGCGCGCCGACGCACCGTCACACCTTGTAGTAGCGCTCCGCCCGCTTCTGCGCCCGCTCCGCCGCTTCCTTGGGCGTCTTCGATCCCGAGGCCGCCTCCGCGACCATGTTCGGAATGATGAAGTCGGCCGTCGCCGCCGCCGACGCGTAGCCCATCTCACCCGCGTAGCTGTTCGGCGCGCATGTTCTTCATGCAATCGCGGTACGGCGTGTTCTTCGGGTCGGCGGTCCAGAACGGGCTCGACTCGTAGGCCGCGAGCGGCTGGCAAACGTAGCCGATCGACGCTTCCTGCCACGGCACGTACTGCTCCTTCTCCATCATGAAGCGCAGGTATTCCTTGGCTGCGTTCGGATACTTCGTGTACTTGAAGATCATCATCGGAAAGACGAGATTCAGCACCGCGCGCTTGCCGTTGACGCCGATCGGGAACGCGCCGTGCTGGATGTCTTTCGCCATTTCCTGCAGCTTCGGGTCCGGCGACGTCTTCGCCGCGTAGTAGATCGAGATGCCGTTGGCCGTGAGGTGGAGCTGGCCGTCGAGGAACGCCTTGTTGTTGTTCGGGTCGAGCCACGACAGCGTGCCCGGGATGAAGGTCTCGTAGAGCTGCTTCCCGTACTCGAGCGCCGCCATCGTTTCGGGGCTGTTGATGACGACCTGGTTCTTTTCGTCGACCAGCTTGCCGCCGAACGCCCACACCAGCCAGTACGTCCAGCTCGAGTCGCCGGTTGCGTTGCCGAGCGCAAAACCGGCCGGCGTGCCCTTCGCCTTCAGCGCCTGGCACAGCTTGAGAAAGCCGGGCATGTCCTTGCGGAAAGGTGTCGAAGCCCGCGGCCTTCATCGAGCTGTCGCGATAGACCATGGCGTTGCCCGCGGCGCCCATCATGATCGCGACCCATCGCTTGCCCGACATGCCGTACTGCTTGGCGGAGTCGTACCAGCCGCCGTACTTGTTGCCGAGGTAGTTGGCGACATCGGAGACGTCGACCAGCTTGTCCGGATACTGGTGCGCGTCCTCCATCGTGCTGATGATGATGTCCGGGCCGCTGCCGACGTTGGCCGCGACGGCCGCCTTCGGGCGCACGTCTTCCCAGCCTTCGGCGTCGACGCGAACCTCGATGCCCGGTCATCTGCGTGAACTTCTTGGTGTTGGCCGCCCAGACGTCCTCGTCGCCCTGGACGAAGCGCTTCCAGCGCAGCACGCGCAGCTTGGCGCCTTTTTCCGGCACGACCTTGTACTGGGCGGAGGCATCGGTCGGCAACAGTGCCGAGCCGGTACCGAGCGCGGTGCCGGCGGCGACGCCGGCTGTTGCTTTCAGAAAATCACGACGCTTGAAATCACTCATGCTTCTCTCCTCCAGTTAACGACTCGCAAAAGTTGTTGTTGTGGCTCGACATTGGACTTCGACGCCTACGCGGCCAGTCTCGCACCGCTCTCCGCGTCGAACAGATGCGCGCGCGTCAGGTCCGGCTTCAGGGAGACGCGATCGCCGGCGCGGCAATTCGACGCGGTCACGCACCAGCGAGGTCAGTTCCTGCCCGTTGAAGCGGCAATAGAGCTGCGTGTCGGCGCCGGTCGGCTCGACGACGACGACGTCCGCCGGCAGGCCCGCTCCTCCGTCGAGCAGGCAATGCTCCGGGCGCATGCCATAGAGCACGCGCTGGCCGTCGGCCGCGCGCGCGCTCGACGGCATCGGCAGGCTCACGCCGCCGTCGAATTCGACCTGCACGACCCCGGCCCTGCTCCGCGCGGTGCCGGGAATCATGTTCATCGCCGGCGAGCCGATGAATCCGGCGACGAAGACGTTGTTCGGCCGGTCGTACAAGGTGAGCGGATCGCCGATCTGCTCGACGACGCCGTCCTTCATGACCACGATCTTGTCGGCCATCGTCATCGCCTCGATCTGATCGTGCGTGACGTAGATCGACGTCGTCTTCAGGCGCTGGTGCAGCTCCTTGATCTCGGTGCGCATCTGCACGCGCAGCTTGGCGTCGAGGTTCGACAGCGGCTCGTCGAAAAGGAAGACCTGCGGATCGCGGACGATCGCGCGTCCCATCGCGACGCGCTGGCGCTGGCCGCCCGAGAGCTGCCGCGGATAGCGGTCGAGCAACTGGGTCAGTCCGAGGATCGTCGCCGCCTCTGACCACGTTGGCATCGATGTCGCTCTTGCTCTGCTTCGCGAGCATGAGCGCGAACGACATGTTGTCGCGCACCGTCATGTGCGGATACAGCGCGTAGTTCTGGAAAACCATCGCGATGTCGCGCTGCTTCGGCGCGACGCGGTTGACGACCCTGCCGCCGATGCTGACTTCGCCGTCGGAGATTTCCTCGAGGCCGGCAATCATGCGCAGCAGCGTCGACTTGCCGCATCCCGAGGGTCCGACCAGAACGCAGAATTCGCCGTCGGCGATGTCGATGTCGACGCCGCGAATAACCTGGGTCGAGCCGAAGTTCTTGCGCACCGCCCTGATGCTTACCGCTGCCATTCTCCTCCTTCGAAGACCGGCTTGACGGCGGCTCGCCGGCCGCTCCGCTTAGGCGCGGAGTCGGCGCGTGCCGCTTACGACGACATAATCCGGCCGGCCCGTCTTTGCCCAAGTCACGATGTTTTGCGCGGCCTTGCGCCGCAGCTCGACTGCCGACTGTTCGCTGAAAAACGCGGCGTGCGGCGTCAGGATTACCTTGGGATGGCCCAGCAGCCTGCTTGTCTGCGGAGGCGGCTCGACCGGAAGGACATCCAATCCGGCGCCGGCAAGTATTCCACTATCGAGAGCGTCTAGCAAATCGTCGATCGAGACCACCGCGCCGCGGGCAGTGTTGACCAGGAACGATCCCGGCCGCATGCGCGACAGGGCCTGCCGGTCGACCATGCCGCGGGTTTCGTCGTTGAGCGGCGTGTGAATGCTGACCGCGTCGCTTTGCTCGAACAGCGCGCTTAAGGAGGCGCGCTCGACGTACGCCGGGAAAATCGCCGTCGATGAGGTAGGGGTCGCAGGCGATGACGCGCTTGAAGGTGTTGCGCGAGATGTGCGCCATGCGCTTGCCGATGCGGCCGAGACCGACGATGCCGAGCGTCATCTCGCTGGCGCGTCTCAGCCTGCCGGACGACAGGTAGTGCCAGGTCCCCGCATGGACGTCGCGGTTGTAGCCGACGACGTTGCGGATCAATGCCAGCGCCAGCGACAGCGCGTGCGTTGCCACCTCGCCGACGCCGTAGTCAGGCGAATTGGCGACCCAGACGCCGTGCCGTTCGCAGGCCGCCGTGTCGACGGTGTCGAAGCCCGCGCCGATCCGGCTCACGATGCCCAGTCTCGGGAGCGCCGCGATCACCTTTTCGGTGATCGGCGCGTATTGGACGAGAAAGGCGTCCACGTCCTTTCCATCCGATATCAGTGCGTCCTCGGTCCTGCAGTCGCCCAGGATCAACTCGATGCCGGCGGGCTCGAAGACGCTGCGTTCGAGCTCGACATCGGGATAGTCGAGGTCGGTAAACAGAACTCGTGTCATGAATGTCTGCGGATCGCGGACGCAGCGGATAGTCTGCGTGAGCGGAATCGCCGCTGGACGGCCGGGCGCTCAAGGTACGTGGACGACCGGATTTGATCAAGCCCCGATGCGAGCGCGGAGTGGCTTGCTCGAGCGGGGCTATAATCGGCCGCCCCGATCCTGGGACAAACTCTCGGAGTACTCATGCTCGTGCCCACGACCATCGCCGGAAGCCTGCCCAAGCCCGAATGGCTGGCCCCGGCCAATCAACTCTGGGCGCCCTGGCTGCTCGAAGGCGAGAAGCTCGCGGACGGCAAGCGCGACGCGGTCCGGCTCGCGTTGTTCGATCAGGAGCATGCGGGCATCGACATCGTCTCCGACGGCGAGCAGACGCGCCGCCACTTCGTCACGACGCTGATCGAGAACCTCGAGGGTGTCGACTTCCAGCACAAGAAGACGGTGCGCATCCGCAACCGCTACGACGCCGACGTGCCGGTCGTCGTCGGGCCGGTGGCGCGAACGCATCCCATCTACGTCGACGACGCCGCCTTTCTGCGCGGCCAGACCTCGCGCAAGGTGAAGTTCACGCTTCCCGGGCCGATGACCATGGTCGACACGCTCTACGACGCCCACTACCGGAGCCGGGAAAAGCTCGCCTGGGCGTTCGCCGAGATCCTGAACGAGGAAGCGCTCGCCATCGAGGCTGCCGGGGTGGACGTGATCCAGTTCGATGAGCCGGCATTCAACGTCTATTTCGACGAGGTGCGCGACTGGGGCATCGCAGCGCTCGAGCGCGCCGCCCAAGGACTCAAGTGCGATACGGCGGTGCACATCTGCTACGGCTACGGGATCAAGGCCAACATCGACTGGAAGGCGACGCTGGGCTCGGAGTGGCGCCAATACGAGCAGACCTTTCCCCTGCTGGCGGCATCGGGGATCCGCCAGGTTTCGCTCGAATGCGCCAACTCCCGCGTGCCGCTCGAGCTCCTCGGCCTGCTTGCCGGAAAAGACGTGCTGGTCGGCGCGATCGACGTCGCCACCGACAAGGTGGAAAGCCCGGAAGACGTCGCCGGCACCCTCCGGGCGGCACTCGCCTTCGTTCCGGCGCCCCGGCTTCAGGCATGTACCAATTGCGGAATGGTCCCGCTGCCGCGTTCCGTCGCCCGGGCCAAGCTCGGCGCCCTGGCCGCCGGCGCGGCGCTGGTCCGGCAGCGAGCTTTCGGCGTAATTTTGGCGGGTTTTTGGGGGTTTGACGGCCCCTCAGCCCCCGATTGACCCCACAGGGGATAGTGCGTATAGTGCCGATTGTGTTTTGTTTCAAGTACTAAAGCACGACCTGTCCGGCTGCTTCGCTGTCGCCGAAACGCCGTACTTTCCTGTCCTTGAGATCGAAACATCGGCCGGGTTCGACCCGATTATTTTCTGTTTTAAGGAATTGGAAAACATGGCAACAGGAACCGTAAAGTGGTTTAACGACGCCAAAGGCTTTGGTTTCATTACGCCCGATGGCGGCGGCGAAGATTTGTTCGCGCATTTCTCGGCGATCAACATGCCGGGATTCAAGTCGTTGAAGGAAGGCCAGAAGGTGTCGTTCGAAGTCACCACGGGCCCTAAGGGGAAGCAAGCTTCCAACATCCAGGCGGTCTAACGCGCTGGTTGTCGCAAGACCAAAAAAGCCGGGCGACGCCCGGCTTTTTTTCGGACCCGGCTCGACGGCGGCGGATCCGCACGGCGCTTGAGCTGCCCCGCTCCCTATAATGCAAACTTGACCCGCCGATATGGGTCTCATGACCGTCGAAATCCGAAGTTCAGCCATGAGCGACCGCAGCACGACATCATCTCACCAGCCGCTCGAAGTGTGGCTTCTCGCCAGCGTGGCATTCGTCCTGCCAACGATGGAGGCGCCGAAGAACATTCTGCTCGGAGTGTGGGTCGTCGTCTGGATCCTCACCCGCGTGAGAGACGGCGACTGGGGCGGCCGATGGAACGGATGGGACACTGTCATCGCCGCGTGGATGGCTTCGGTCCTGCTGGCCGCTGTTTTTTCGGCCACGACGCACAGCGAATGGCGCGGCTGTCGCGATGCCGCACGCTACATGACCGTACTGTGGCTCCTCACCCGGAGCAACTACGATGAAAAAGCCTGGAGGCTGATCTACGGGGCGCTGATCGTTTCCGTGATCGTTGCCGTGATCTGGGGGCTCGCGGCGCTGGGTTTGCCCCATGATTACATGGGCGTCCAGCTCAACTCGGTCGGCCACGTTAACGACAGCATGACTTACGTGGCAATCTGCTTCGGGGTCGTCCTTGCGACTCTGGCGATCTACTGGCGTGTGCTTTCCCCTCTCGCGCGCGCCGATATGATAGCCGGCGCTGCGGCCATGCTTGTCGCCGTCGCCATCGCCGGCAGTCGCGCCGCCGCAGTGTCGGTCATGGTTCTGGCAGTCGGTTTCGGCGCGCTATGGCTTGGGCGCTCGCGCCTTCTCTTCCAATGCGCGCTCGTCGGAGTCGTCTTTTTCGCCGTGTCGATCGTGGGACTGGGCACGGACATGTGGCGCAAGCAGGAAATGCTGGCGGAAACCTCCCACCCGGTGCTGGGGCCGCGATATCCGATCTGGAACCAGGCGCTGCTGGAATGGCGCATGCATCCTCTTTTTGGCATGGGCAACGGCAATTTTTCTCAACTGAGCGACGACGGGGCGGAGCGATGGCTGGTGTCGCGAGGAGAGCCCTACAGCAACGAGGTGTATGCCGCGAGCCCGCACGCTCATAGCCTTTATCTCAATACGCTGGCCGAACGCGGACTGATCGGCTTCGGATGCATGCTCGCGTTGCTGGGGGCATTTGCCACAAGCCTTCTGCGCAATATCCCTCGTCCCCGTGACCCTGCCCTGCACTGGCTTTTGTGGTCCGGAGCGGCGTCCGGTTTTCTGGTCACTGCCGGCATAGGGCTCGTCAACACCACGCTGCATAGCGAAACCGGGATCCTGGCGACGTTGCTCATCGGCGCATGGATCGGATACCGCCGTCTAGGCAGGCACGCCGCGCGCACTGAATCAAGCGCGCACAGCGCGGCGTCTGCCGAGGACCTGAAAGTCGCGGGCAGAGTCACACTCTGAACGGCCGAACCGCGGAAACAGCGTTCATCGGCATAGCGATCGACGACAGGTGGTGTTGAGCGCCCGGGACTCGCGGACTCGTTATGCGCTCTGGCGCTTCAAACGAAGTTCGACCGCATGTGTGGCTCCGTCGTCGACGAGCGGAATCGCCGGCTCGTCCTGCGCAATGCCATCGACAGTCAGTTCCGCATCAACATCCGTCGACTCCGACTGCGTCACGGTAATGTGGTAGGTCGTATCGCGATATCGGTAGTCGGCCGTATACGTCGTCCACTCGGCGGGGATGCACGGCGCCAGCCGGAGCTTGTCTTTTTCGAGCGTCATTCCCAGCAGTGTCTCGAGTATCAGGCGGTACATCCAACCCGCGGAGCCTGTGTACCACGACCAACCCCCGCGACCGGTATGCGGCGATAGCGCGTAGACGTCGGCAGCGACGACGTAGGGCTCGGTCTTGTAGACGGCGATCGCCTCCGCCGTCTGTCGCATGCGTCACCGGGTTGATCATCGATAGAAGCTCCCACGCGCGCTGGCGCTCTCCAAGCGCGGCGAAAGCGATCGCTGCCCAGATGGCGGCGTGGGTGTATTGACCGCCGTTTTCGCGCACACCCGGAACATAGCCCTTGATGTATCCGGGATTGAGCGCCGAGCGATCGAACGGCGGGTCGAGAAGCTTGACCAGGCCCGGCGTCGCGCTGCACGAGGTGCTCGTCCACGGCCGCCATGGCCAGCCGGGACTTTTCCGCCGTGCCGGCGCCGGACAGCACCGACCAGCTCTGCGCGATCGAGTCGATCCGGCACTCGGGATTGACCGTTGATCCGAGCGGCGTTCCATCATCGAAATACGCACGCCGATACCAGAGTCCGTCCCAGCCATGCTGCATCGATGTTCCGGCGCAGATCCGCCGCCGCGCCTTCGCAACGCTCGGCGAACGTCGTATCGCCGCGTCGCGCCGCAATGCGCGCGAACTGAACCAGCACCTCGTGGAGGAAGAATCCCATCCAGATGCTTTCACCCTTGCCGCGAAACCCGACCAGGTTCATCCCGTCGTTCCAGTCGCCGGTGCCCATCAGGGGCAAGCCGTGCTCGCCGAAGCGCAGGCCATGCGCAACGGCGCGCTTGCAGTGCTCATAGAGGCTCGCCGACTGCTCCGATCGCACCGGCAGGTCGTAGTAGGACTCCTCCTCAGACCCGACCGGCCGGCCCTCGAGGAAGGGCGCGGAGGCATCCAGGACATCGGTGTCGCCGGTCGCCGCGATGTAGCGACAGGTCGCGAGCGGCAGCCAGAGATAGTCGTCGGAGCAGCGCGTTCTGACGCCACGGCCTTCGGGCGGATGCCACCAGTGCTGGACGTCCCCCTCGAGATACTGGCGCGCCGCGCAACGGAGGAGATGCTCGCGAAGCAGCCCCGGCTCGGCGTGGACCAGCGCCATCGTGTCCTGCAACTGATCGCGAAACCCGAACGCTCCGCCGGACTGATAGTAGCCGCTGCGTCCCCACAAGCGACACGCCATGACCTGGTAGAGCGAGCCATCCGTTGGCCAGCACGTCGAGCGACGGATCGGGCGTCTTGACCTGCACGGCGCCGAGCGTCCGCTGCCAGTACTGCCGGACCTTGTCGAGCGCGTCGCGCGCCGCCGCCGAACCGCGGAAGCGCTGCACCAGCTTGCGTGCGTCGTCGCGATTTCGACCCACGCCGAGGCGGAAGATGCGCTCCGAGGCCTGCCCATCCGCGAGCTCGAACGCGACGCGGATGGCGCCGCAAGGATCGAGTGCCGGTCCTACCTTTCCGGAGAGCTCCGCCCAGGCCATCGCCGCGGGATCGTTGAGCGCCGCCGTTGCGGCCGATGAACTCGGTTCGATCGCCGGTCACGCTGCGAGACGACCGCGTCGGTGTCAAAAAACGCGATGCGATCGGTGAATGCGCTGTTGTACGCGTTTCTCGCAAGCAACGCTCCGCTCGCGGGATCGATTTCCGTCACGATGTGCATCCCGGTCTTCGACCGCAGATCGCCGAGCACCCACTCGACGTACCCGGTCGCAGAAAGCTTGCGCGGCCGCCCTGATTCGTTGCGAAGCTTCAGCACCGCGAACTTGACCGATGCGTCGAGCGCTACGTAGACCCACAGCTCCGACCGAATCCCCTCCTCGACGTGCTCGAAGACGCTGTATCCGAATCCGTGCCGCGTGTGATACGGCGTCGCTCCGTGCCTCGGAAGGGGAGTCGGCGACCAGTAGGATCCGCTTTCTTCGTCGCGCAGGTAGAAGGCTTCGCCGCCGCTGTCGCTCACCGGATCGCCGTGCCAGGGCGTCAGCCGGAATTCGTGTGCGTTCTCGCCCCAGCTGTAGGCCTGGCCGCTCTCCGTGATGACCGTTCCGAACTGCGGGTTCGCAATGACGTTGCACCACGGGACGGGCGTGGCCTGTCCCATTCCCGTGGTGATGACGTATTCGCGGCCGTCGGGGGCGAACCCGCCGATCCCGTTGTCGAAGAGCAGCGACCGCGCCGGTTCCTCGATTGCGCGCGAGGAGTCGGAGCGGCGGATCGGCGCGGAGCCAGTTCGCGCCAACGGCGCCTCGGGAAGCGCGCGCCGGTTGATCTGGTCCGCGAAGCTTCCCCTGCGTATCGGAGATGATGACGCGTGCGACGCTTTGCATCAGGATGCGGTCCTCGGCGGCGATCTGCTCGGCGCGCCGGACGAAGATGCCTCCGGGACGGTCGAGCAACTGCGCATCGACGCCGCTCGCGACCAGGCCCATGATCTGATCCTGCAGCAACTGGCGGTAACCCGAGTGGTCCTCGTTCCAGATGATCAGATCGACGGCGAGACCCTTCAGCCGCCAATACGCATGCGCCTGCACTATTTGCCGAACCAGGTCGACATTGGCCGAATCGCTGATCTGCAGCAGCACGATCGGCAAATCGCCGGAGATCGCGTAGCCCCACAGGCCCGATTGGCCGCGATGGTTGTTGCGCAGGATGCCGCCCTCGGCGCGCAGCAAGGCATTGGCATAGAGCACGGAGCCGGCCAGGCGGCCGAAGAGCTGAGCATCGGCTTCGGTCGCGTTCAGCTGTCTCAGCACTACCAGACTGTGCGTCCACGCCAGATCGAATACGCGATCGGCCAGGTGCGGGTCCTGATACTTGTCGACCAGCGCCCATGACGGCGTCGCGCGAGTCGCCGACGCCGGTGACGATGTCGATGATCGCCGATTCGCCGGGATCGATGGTCACGCGCTGCCGGATGGACACGATCGGGTCCAGCACCGATCCCTCGGTTCCCGACAGGGGCGACGGATCGAGCATCGCCTGTGGGCGCGAATACGCTCTTGCCGCGGCCGACGAAGCGCATGCGGTCGGTCTCGTAGCTGCAAGGCTCGGCGGCCGCGCCATGCGTCGCCATCAGATGGAACATCCAGGGGGCCGGGTCGTTCTGCGCGCGCGGACGTCGCGTGCAAAGGATTGCGCGTCGCTTGTCCAGAATCTCCGTCTGCACGAAGAGATTGCCGAATGCCGGCGCCTGGGCGTCGCTCGCCGCGGTCGCAAGAACCACTTCGGCATAGGTCGTGATCTCGATGGTCCGCCGCGTTCGCGCGCGATTGGTGATGCGCACCCGACGCAGCTCGATGTCGTCTTCGGGCGATACCGTGATCTCGGTGTGCGTATCGAAGCCGAAATCGCGGCGTCGGAATTCGACGCGGCCCTCGGAAAAAATGACCTCGTAGCGCTTCGATGGATGCAGCGTGGGTTGGTACGCGGTCGACCAGAACTCGCCGCTCGCGACGTCGCGCAGGTAACAGAAGTTGCCCCAGTTGTCGCACGTGCTGTCCTCGCGCCAACGCGTGACCGAGAGATCCTTCCAGCGACTGCTTCCGCCGCCTGCGTTCGTTACCATGACGTGGTAGCGGCCGTTGGACAGCAGCTGCACTTCAGGGACCGGCGTATCGGGTGTCGCGAGGATGCGCATCGGCATCTCCGGAGACTCGTCGGCCACGCGGATCTGCGGAAGCTCGACGATGGGCGCGGGCGCAGCGGTCGCCCTTGGAATCCGTTCCTGGAGAAGCAGCATCGTCGCCTGGAATAGCGGGTCGGACTCGAAGCGCCGCTGCATCGGTCGGCCAAGCAGCAAGTACGCGAGCGACAAGCAGGCTCATCCCCTGGTGATGGGCCATGAACGAGCGGATCACCGCACGCGTCTCGCCGCGGCGCAGCCGCGAGGGCGTGTAGTCGACCGCTTCGTAAAAGCCATATTTGCCGGCAAGTCCCTCGGCGGCCAGCTGCTGCAGGTTCGAGCACGCTGCTTCGGGCGCGACCATCAGCGCGAGCGCCGACGCATAGGGAGCGATGACCAGATCATCGCCAGGCCGCGCTTGAGCCCCAGTCCCGGCACGCCGAATGCGCGGTACTGATAGTTGAGATGCACATCGACGGTGTTGTATCCGCATTCCGAAATGCCCCATGGCACGCCGCGCTGGCTGCCATAGGCTATCTGTCGATCGACGGCCGCCTTGCAGGTCTGATCGAGCAGCGTGTTTTCGAACGTCGGCATGACCAGCAGCGGCATCAGGTACTCGAACATCGACCCGCTCCACGAGAGAAGCACCGGCGCTCCTCCCGACGTCGTCAACGTGCGCCCCAGCGCGAACCAGCTTTCCTGTGGCAGCTTGCCCTGAGCGATGCCGACGAAATTCGCGAGCCGCGCTTCGGATGCAAGAAGGTCATAGAAGCTCGCGTCGAGGCGCCGATCGCCGACGTTGTATCCGATGGCGAGCTGGCGCCGCGCCGGATCGAAGAGAAAGTCGTAATCCATTTGCGCGAACTCGGATATCTGGCCGTTCAGGCGATCGAGTGCCGCCAAGCCGATCGCGCGCGTTGCCGGCTGCCCTCGCTCACGAGCGCGCGCAGCCGAGAGCGCGCCTCCTGCTCGGCCGACAGCTGTTGGCGTTCCGGGGTCGCCGGCGACAGGCAAGTGCGCGTCGAGGCTTGCGATCTCGCGCAGCGACGGGATGAGCGCGACCCTGCGAAGATCGCGCATTCCAGGCGCCGCTGCGGGTAATGTCGACCAGGGAGCGAGCAGACGAATCTCGGCGAGCGCCGCGTCGCACTGCCGACAAGCGCGCGCACCCACTCGGAGGCAGGATCCGCGTCGCCGTCGTCGGGCGCCGCGGCAGGAATGATCGCGTGGGCGAGCGCGAGCAATTCCTCCATGTGCGCCCGCGCGCTCCACAGCGTGAGCGGATGCGTGTCGGCTGCGGCCGCGAGACCGTTCGCGAACCGTTTCAGCGCAGGCGCGAAAGCGCCGCTCGCGGCATGCGTCGCGATCCGCAAGGTGTCGCCCAAGCCCCAGGAACAGCGACGGGCCGACAATCGGCGCGTCTGCCATCTCGATCAGGGCCGCACGCAAGGTGAGCAGATGGCCCGCGAGATTCCCGCTGTCGACCGTCGAGATGTAGCGCGGCAGCAGAGGCGCGAGCGACTGCGTGTCGTACCAGTTGTAGAAGTGACCGCGGTGCCGTTCCATCGACTGCATCGAAGCCAGTGCATGCGTGGTCCGGTCGACGAGCTGGCCGCCCGTGATATATCCGAAGTCGCACGCGGACACGTTGGCGAGAAGCGCGAGCCCCATGTTGGTCGGCGACGTCCGATGCGCGACGGTCGCGACGGGATGCTCCTGGAAATTGTCCGGCGGCAGCCAATGATCGTCGGGGCCGACAAAGGTTTCGAAGAATGCTCCACGTGCGGCGCGCGATCTCGCGCAGAAAGTGGCTCTGCGCGCCCGTCAGGCGCGCGCTGCGCGCGGACCAGTGGACGGCTGATCCACCAGGCGACCGCAGGAGAGGCGGTCCATAGCAGCAACAGGGGCAGCGCTGCGAAACGCGACGCGGGCGCGACAATCGCGATGGCCGACAGCCGCAGCGAGAGCGACCGCGGGACGCAAGCCACATCTTTCGAAAGGAAGCGTTGAGCCCCGCACGACTGCCGCCGTTCATCGCCAGATCGGACTCCCGCGCGACCTCGCGCGATGGGCTCCATTCGAGAAGGCCGCGATGACTGACCAGCATCCGGTACATCGCGCGCACGATCGCGTCCAGACTGAAGTACGCCTCATAAGGAAGGCACGTCAGCGTAAACAACACCTGCCCGAAGCGGCGGCCCGCCGCCCGCACAACGCGGCAAATATGCTGCGGCGAGCAGCACTTCGGGCGGCTTGCGGAGGAGGTCGAGGATCGTCGCGAGGAAAGAAGGCACACCGACCAATCCGAGCACCACGAGTGTCCAGAACCAGCCGTGAGGCAGCGCCACCCATCCGAGCAGCAGCAGGAGCATCAGAGCGGCAGGCACAAGACTGCGCCGCAGGTTGTCGAAAATCTTCCACCGCGAAAGTCCCGACAGCGGATTTCGATGCACGCCGTCCGTCGGCGCCCGGCACACGCGGCAGCATCCAGGCGCCGAGCTGCCAGTCACCGCGTATCCAGCGATGCCGCCGTCCGACGTCCGCGCTGTAGCGCGAAGGGAACTCCTCGTACAACTGGACGTCGGTGAGCAGACCCGCTCGGACATAACATCCTTCCAGCAGGTCGTGGCTCAGGATCCTGTTCTCCGGCAGGCGATTCGCCAGCGCTCGCTCGAACGCATCGACGTCGTAAATGCCCTTGCCGATGAACGATCCCTCGCCGAACACATCCTGATAAACATCGGAAACGACGCGCGTGTAGGGGTCGATCCCCGGCTCGCCGCCGAACAGGCGCGCATAGCGCGAGCGGTTGGTTCCCGGGAGGCTCACCGCCACGCGCGGCTGAAGAATGCCGTAGCCGCTGGTCACCCGCTCAGCGTCCGCGATCTCCGGGCTCGGCATCGAATCGCGGACGGTTCAGCGGATGCGCCATCGCGCCGACGAATTGACGAGCGGCGTCGCGCGGCAACTGCGTGTCGGTGTCGAGCGAAATGACATATTTCACGCCCGACAGCGACGCGACGTCACCGACGACGAGCGAAAACGCGTTTCCCTTGCCGCGAAGCAGCGCATTCAGCGCGCCGAGCTTCCCGCGCTTCCGCTCGAACCCCATCCAGATCCTTCCTGCGGATTCCACTTCCTCGCGCGATGAAACAAGTAGAACGGCCCGCGTCCGAGCGTCGCGTTTGGTCTCCAGCCGAAGGGCCGTCCGGTGAAGCGGGCGGGACGCTCGCGTACTTCTCGTTGAGCGCGTCGATGCTCGCACGCGCGAGCTCCAGCAAGGACGCGTCTTCCGGCAGAACTTCGCGGTCTGCATCGCGAAAGTCGGTCAACAGGGCGAACCGGAGATTGCGAATCCCGATTCGCAAGGAAGCGAACCTCCAGCGCTTCGGCGAGGTCCGCGACGTCGGCGCTGCTCGGTGAGCAGGGTCGGAACGACCACGAGCGTGCTCGAGGTCGGCCGGAATGCCTGTCGAAAAATCCATGCGCGGCAACGGATGCGGCGTCACGAGCATCTGCGACATCCAGTTGACCAGCTCGATGGCCAGCTGACTCGAGGCAACGATCGACACGATTCCCACTGTGGCAAGCAGCCACTCGCGCGCCCCGTCGGCGTACGCCGTGAGAAACAATGCGCCGGCCAGAGCCCCGGTCACCATCGCGATCGCGGTCAGATAGTAGAAAAGCGGGTGCTCGCGGCCTGCGCGCCAGACGTTGTCCAGCGGCGTCGGACGCGACGCGAACGATGCGCTCGAGATTCGACAAGGCCCCTGTCGATCAGATGAAATCCCACGTGCGTCGCGGGATCCTCGGCGTTGCCCGTTGCCGCGCTTCCGCGCGCCAGTTCGAGGGCGGCTTCGGCGACCGCGAGCTCGGGCATCGAGCCGGTCCTGGCAAGACGTTCGACGACATGACGGTAGCGGTCACGCGTGGCGAAATCCATGCGGCCATAGACGCCGTGCGGATCTTGTCGCAGCGTCCGTTCGACGACGCTGTTGCTTTCGGCAAATTCGCGCCAGTCGAGCGAACCGAGCGTGCGCAGACTGCCGATGCTGTTGGAGATCGTGACCTGATCGGCCGCCTGCTGTTGATTGCCCGATTGCACGAGTTGTTCGATGTTGCGATTCGATTCAGCCAGGCGTTGCTCGACCCAGGTCAGCGGCAGCGCCAGCGCCGGCCCCTGACCGCGCAGGCGCCGCGCCAGCTCGGAGACGAACGGAGTCGTCATCGGCGGATCCGACCGCGCCATGTCGGCGACGACGAGGATCAGGCTCTTGGGATCCCTCTCGGCAACTTCCATCATCTCGTCGGCCCAGCCGTCAGCGAGGTTGCGGTCTTCTCGTCCGGCGGCAACGCGCGTCCCGACGCGGCGAAGGTTCTCGATCAATGCCAGCCGCAACATGATCGGAATCGCCCACAGCTCGCCCAGCTGCAGCGAGCTGACGGTCTGATAGGAGGCCACGAAGCGACTCAGGCTCTCGGTGTCTACGCGACCGTCACCGTGGGAAATCGTCTGCAGCGCGATGTCGTAGACGCGCGGCAGCCCGGCCGAGGTGCCGCGCGCCAGACGCGGCAACTCGCGGCTGTAGCCCTTCGGCAGATGCCGCTTGGCGGTTCGAATCTGGTCCTGGATCAGGTAGAGGTTATCGAGCAGCCATTCACCGGCCGGCGTCAGCTGGTGGTTCGCCGTGACGGCCGCCGTCAGCACATTGCAGATGTTTCGCAAGGTGCTTTCGTTGTCCGCCAGGCGAGCGAGCAGCTGGTCCGATCCTCGCCGCGCGGCCAATTGATGGGACGCCGCGAGTACCGCGCCGTACTGCTCCATCTGATCGGCGCTGAATAGCTCCGATCGCAGCGGCGACTCGTCGACGACGCGCGGTCGGTGACGCGCGCGATCGCGAATACGCGTGGCGAGCTCGAACAAGTACTCCGGGACGGTCGCGCCTTTGCCGTTCATGCTGCCAGTCGCCGCTGCAATTCGTCCGGAGAGGGAACTCGCCGCCGAGATGCCGCGGTGACGACTATCGCGTGCACGGCGGTCGCCTTCAGGCACGAGCTCGGCGTTTGGTTCTGGCGGTGTATTGTAATTTTCTCTGCGAGCTTGCACAGGAATTACACCGATGACTGGAACACGAAGGCATCGCAAATTCTACGTCCGGCAGGGCGACGGCTCCCGCCGGGTCTCAGGCTTCATCGGCCGTGACGATTGCGCGATCCGATTATGCAAGGCCCGTGCCGGCCCGGACCGTACGTTTGGGAAGCGCTGAGTAGAGCAACCTGGCGCCGCACGCTCACATCGCCCTGCGGTAGATAACTGGTGATGACGAACCCTGCCGGGACAAAATCTGCGGGGACGTTGTGCGGTTCGATGTTACGCAACAACGGTATCGCTATGGAGTGAAATTGGAGGCCAAGGGCGGAACCTTACCTCTGGCCGATTTTGCGCGTCGCTGCGCGCCTCGCTAAATCTGGTGGCCAAGGGCGGAATTGAACCACCGACACAAGGATTTTCAGTCCTCTGCTCTACCAACTGAGCTACTTGGCCAAGCCGCGCATTTTACCAGATCGGCGCGGCTCGGCATAAGGCCGCGTAGCTCCTAATCGATGAGAAAGGCCTGCAATTCGGCGATTGTCGCGTCCGGCACCTCCTCGGCGACAAAATGCCCGCATGGAAGCGGTCCGCCGCGCACGTCGTTCGCTACTCGCTTCCAATCCTCGATCGGCTTGAACAGCCGATGGACAACGCCTTTGTCGCCCCAGAGCACAAGCACGGGGCAACGAATCCGCGCGTCTCCGTCCGCGGCGTCGTGGTCGAGATCGATCGTCGCCGCCGCGCGATAGTCCTCGCACGTCGCGTGAATCGTCGCAGGATCGGCGAAACAGCGCTCGTACTCCGCCAGCGCGCGCGGATCGAAATGCTGCAATCCGGACGACAGGCCGCCGAGCTTGCGACGCAGGTAGTACGAAGGGTCGGCGCCAATCAGCCGCTCCGGGAGATCGAACGGCTGGATGAGGAAGAACCAGTGGTAATACGCCGTCGCAAAAGCCTTGTCGGTCTGCGCATACATGAGGCGCGTCGGAGAGATGTCCAGCACGGCCAGGCGGCTCACGCTATCGGGATGATCCATGGCCAGGCGGTGGGCAACGCGGCCGCCCCGGTCGTGTCCCACGACGCGCAGAACTGCGAGAAACCCAGGCTCTCCATCGCTTCGAGCTGGTCCTGCGCCATCGCACGCTTCGAATAGTTGACGTGCGAGGCTCCGCCCTCGGGCTTCTCCGAGTCCCCGTAACCGCGAAGATCCGGACAGACGACCGTAAACGATCGCGCCAGCGTCGGCGCGACGCGATGCCACATCGCGTGGGTTTGCGGATAGCCGTGCAACAGCAGCAGTGGCGGTCCCCGTCCGCCCACAATCAGATTGATCTCGGCGCCGGAGGTCCGGATGCGTCGCGAAGCGAACCCGTCGAAGAGTGCGGTCATTGTGAGCCGGCGTGTCAGTCGACCTTGATGCCGACGGACTTGGCCAGCGGCGTCCACTTCGCGATGTCTCGTGCGATGACCGCGGCAAATTCTTCCGGCGTGCTGCCGACAGCCTCGGCGCCGAGCGCGGTGAGGCGCTCGCGCATGGCGGGCGAGCGCGCGATCTTTGCGATTTCCTCGGACAGGCGATTGACGATGTCCCTCGGCGTCGCCGCGGGCGCAAGTATGCCGAACCATGCCACCGTCTCGAATCCGGGAAGACCGGACTCGGCGACCGTCGGCACATCGGGCAACAACGGCGAGCGGTTCTTCGTCGTGACCGCGAGCGCGCGCAGCTTGCCCGCTTTGACGAACGGCACCGCAGGAGGCATGTTGACGATCATCGCCGACACCTGGCCGGTGATGACGTCGGTCAGCGCCGGTGACGACCCCTTGTACGGCACGTGCAGCATGTCGATACCCGCCATGGACTTGAACAGCTCCATCGACATGTGCGAGCTGCTGCCATTGCCGCCCGACGCGTAGTTCAACACACCGGGACGCGCCTTGACGTAGGCAATGAACTGCTGAACGTTGGTCACGGGCAGTGCCGGGTTGATGACCATGATGTTGGGTGCGATCGCGATCTGACAGACCGGCGCGAAGTCGCGCTGAATATCGTAGGGCAGCTTCGAATAGACAGCCGCGTTGATTCCGTGCGAGCCCGCATTGCCGATGATCAGCGTATAGCCGTCCGGCGCCGCCTTGGCGACGATGTCGGAGCCGACGACTCCGCCCGCTCCAGGATGGTTCTCGACGACGACCTGTTGTCCAAGCGCGGACGACAGGCGCTCCGCGACCAGCCTGGCGATCACGTCGGGCGCGTCGCCGGGCGTGCTCGGCGCGACGATGCGTATGGGCCTGTTCGGGTAGGGATCGGCGGCCGTCGCATTCGAGCCTGCGAGGAATGCGGCGGCGAGAATGAAAGTTGGATCAGCATGCGGCGCATCGCTCGGTCCCCGGATTGTCGTCGTCGCGTCCGCGGACGATTCGCTGAAGTCGTCCGCGTCAGGCGGACGACGATCTATCACGACCCGCGCGGCGACCATGTCGATCGCTGATTCGGCGCGCATGCCCACCGAGGACGCCGCGGCGATGATGTCGTTCCAGGTCTGATCGTCGATCGTGATTCCTTTCGCACTGCGCTCCGTTCGAGTCGCGCGCTCGACTTCGCCGGGGAGCAGTACCGGTTGTCCCGGAACCGCCGGAGGAGACGCCTTCACCCAATCGACGAAGCGCGCGACTTCGCGCGCCACCACGCCGTCGGAATCGTAGACCGCCGGTGCGATGTAGATCGAGAGCATGTTGTTGCGAAGGATCGTGTCCTCGGGATCCGAGCTGCGTCCGGTCGAAATCGCACCGGCAAGCAGATCCACGATGATCGAAAGGCCCGAGCCCTTGTGCGCGCCGACAGTGAGGAGCGCGCCGCCGTCGTAGAAGTCCTTCGGATCGGTGGTCGGCTTGCCGTGCTTGTCGATGATCCAGCCTTCGGGGACCTGCTCGCCCTTGTTGATCGCGACGAACAATTTCCCTTCGGCCACCATCGACGTGGTCACGTCGAGAATGACCGGATCTCCGCCTGTGACGGGAATGCCGACCGTGATCGGGTTGGTCGAGAGGCGCCGATCGCTGCCGCCGAACGGCGCCACGCGCTGCGCGCCCGAGGTATTGAGGAAATGCAGCGACACCTGGCCCTCGGCCGCCGCCAACTCCGCCCAGTCCCCGACGCGGCCGAGATGACCGCAGTTGCGCAAGCCGACCATCGCGATGCCCGTCTTGGCCGCCTTGGCGATGCCGGTCTTTCCCGCGAACTCGCCGACCACCTGGCCGAATCCGCGATTGCCGTCGATGATGGCGATCGTGTCGCTTTCGAAGACGATCGAAGGCGACTGATTCGGGCGCACCCAGCCGTTGCGCATCCACTCGAGATACTTGCCGACACGGATCACTCCGTGTGAATCGTGGCCGACCAGGTTCGAATCGACGAGCCGGCGCGCGACCATCGTCGCCTCATGCGCATCGCAGCCGCCGGCTTGCATGATCGCGGTTACGAGTCCGACGAGCTTCGGCGCAGCGACGGTTCTCACGATCAATGAATTTCCGGATCAGCGGTGGGCGCAGTGCCCTCGAGAAAATCGAAATCGCATCCCTGATCGGCCTGCGTGATGTGCTGCTGATACAGCGCGCCGTATCCCCGCTCGAACCGCGGTGGCGGCATTTTCCATCCGGCTCGGCGGCGCGCAAGCTCGGCGTCGCTGACCTTGAGCTCGAGGCGGCGTTGCGCCACGTCGAGCTCGATCACATCTCCGTCCTGGACAAAGGCCAGCGGTCCACCGGCGAACGATTCCGGCGCGACGTGCAGCACGCATGCGCCGTAGCTCGTTCCGCTCATGCGCGCATCGGAGATGCGCAGCATGTCTCTGACGCCCTGCGCGAGAATCTTCTTCGGAATGGGCAGTTGGCCCCACTCGGGCATCCCGGGCGCCCCGAGCGGCCCTGCGTTCTTCAGCACGAGCACGGAATCGGCGGTGACGTCGAGCGCGGGATCGTCGATGCGCGCGGCCATGTCGTTGTAGTCGGCGAACACGACTGCCTTGCCGGTATGCTTGAGAAGGCGCGGCTCCGCGGCCGCGGGCTTGATCACGGCGCCGTCCGGCGCGAGATTGCCGCGCAGCACCGCAAGGCTGCCGCTCGCCACCAGCGCCTTGTCGCGAGGCAGGATCACGTCCTTGTTGAACACTTCCGCGCCGGCGATGTTTTCGCCCAGCGTGCGGCCGTTGACGGTGCGCGCGTCCGTTGCCAGCTTGTCGCTGATCGTGGCCAGCAGCGCCCTCAAGCCCCCGGCATAGAAGAAATCCTCCATCAGATACTTGCCCGCGGGCCGAATGTTCGCGACCAGCGGCGTCGTGCGCGAAAGCTGATCGAAGCGGTCGAGCGTCAGCGGTACGCCGGCGCGCCGCGCCATGGCGACCAGATGCACGAGCGCGTTGGTCGAGCCGCCGATCGCGAGCACGGCCGTGATCGCATTATCGAACGAGGCGGCCGTGAGAAAATCGCTCGGCTTCAGATCTTCCCAGACCATGTCGACGATCCGCCGCCCGGTGTCGGTGGCCATCCGCGCGTGCCGCGAATCCGCGGCGGGAATCGACGCGGCGCCCGGGCAGCGTGAATCCCAGCGCCTCGGTCGCCGAGGTCATGGTCGACGCGGTCCCCATGGTCATGCAGTGCCCGGGCGATCGCGCGATCCCGTTTTCGATTTCCTCCCATTGACCTTCGTTGATGTTGCCGGCGCGCAATTCGGCCCAGTATTTCCAGACGTCCGACCCGCTGCCCAGCGTCTGGTCGCGCCAGTTCCCGCGCAGCATCGGCCCCGCCGGGCAGGTAGATCGCGGGAAGGTTCATGCTGATCGCGCCCATCAGCAGCGCCGGTGTCGTCTTGTCGCAACCGCCCATCAGTACCGCTCCGTCCGCCGGATACGAGCGGAGCAGCTCCTCGGTCTCCATCGCCAGGAGGTTTCGGTAGAGCATCGTGGTCGGCTTCTGGAACGGCTCGGACAGCGTGATCGCTGGCATCTCCACCGGGAAGCCGCCGGCCTGCCATATCCCCCGCTTCACCTCCTCCGCGCGCTGGCGAAAGTGCGAGTGGCACGGATTGATGTCGCTCCAGGTGTTGATGATCGCGATGACGGGCTTGCCGGCATAATCGGCGCGCGAATAGCCCATCTGCGCCGTGCGCGAGCGATGTCCGAACGACCGCAAATCGTTGACGCCGTACCAGCGGTGCGATCGAAGCTGCTCGGGCTGTTTGCGGCGCGCGGTCATGGATGGCTCCTCATTGAATGCTTGTCGAGTGTTTGTTGCTAAAGCGCGCGGTCGTGCGCCAGCAGCGCTTTGGCCGCCGCGCCGATCATCGGCTGCTTGTCGGCCGGGATATTCGAAAGCTGAGGCAACATCGGCCCCATGTCGGCGATGCCCGCAAGCGTCACCGCGTCGTGCAGCACGCGAATCGGCGAATGCGCGTCGCGAAGATTCTCGAGCGGCAGATACGCTTCCCGAATGTCACTTGCGGTAGCGAAATCCCCGGCTCTTCAGCGCTGCCAGCATCCGCGTCGATCCCCTCGGGCCGACGCAGACCGAACCTGAAGTGAACGCCGCGAGTCCGAACGTCCGCAAGTGCTCCACCGCCGGCCGCTCGCCAATGCCGCTGACGACAAGCTTGGCGTCGACCTTGTCCAGCAATTCCGCGAGAAACGGGTCCGTCGCAGGGTCTTCCCGTACGACGGCGTACTTGATCGCGGCGACGAGTCCCGCATCGACAAGGCGTTTGATATGCACCGGCAGCAGGTAGTTCTCGGCTTTCACATAGACGATGACCGGCCGCCCGTAGCTCTCCGCAAAGAGCCTGATCGCTTTTTCACTGCCCTCCGGCGTCGCCGGAAACGTCAGAGGCAGCACCATCGCGGTCGGGAACGCCCGTGTTCGCAAAACGCGGGCCTGATCCATGAGCTTGCCGAAGTCCGGGCCGGCCGATGGAATAAGCCAGGTATCGGCGGCAACGGTCTGCGCCAGGAAGTCGAGCACCGCGGCATATTCGTACATGCCGATGTTGTAGAAGTTGGCGTTGCCGCCATACATCATCGTCGACACGCCGCCCGCTTCCATGTGGCGTATCAGGGACACGTTCGCTTCGGGATTGAGCGTCAGATCGCCGCTCCTTGCGAGCGGCGGCACCGCGATGACCGATCGTGCGAGGTCCGCCGCACTGACGGCGCTGGTTTTCACCGGAACTCCCCCTTTTGCTTATGGTCTTCTGAACTGACCGGCATTATAGCGAGACTCGCTCATCCACGACGCATCGCATGCGCGTGCTGCAGGGTATCGACATCCACGAGATCAAGATTCGCTCGATGGATCGCATGGACTATTTCCGGCAGAAGCCCACGTATTGAGCGACGACGAATAAGCGGCTGACGCGTAACGGGCTTCCAGCGAGGTCCCCACCCGTTCGAGGCCACGGCCGGCCCGGATCGGCGTCGACTGCCGCTCCGGTAGAATGCGGGCTTCCCGCCTTACCGACGGCGCCGCATCCGCGGCACGCATCCACACGTCTATCCCGGTTCCATGGCCCTCTACGCCGCCACCATCTTCGTCAGCGCGTTTCTGCTGTTCCTGGTTCAGCCGATCATGGCGAAGCAGATCCTTCCGTGGTTCGGCGGGTCGGCCAACGTCTGGACGACATGCCTGGTCTTTTTTCAGACGACGCTTCTCCTGGGCTACGCGTACGCCGACCTGATCGTTCGCAGGACTTCGGCGCGCAAGCAGGTAGGGATCCACGTCGCGCTCCTGGTCGTGAGCTGCCTCGTTTTGCCGATCGTGCCGGGCGTCCAGTGGAAACCGGTCGGCACCGAGAGTCCGTCGCTGCTGATCCTGGCGTTGCTGAGCGCAACCGTCGGACTGCCCTATTTTCTGCTGTCGACGACCAGTCCGCTGGTGCAGGCGTGGTTTGCGCGGAGCTTTCCCGGCAGGAACCCCTATCGATTGTTCGCACTGTCGAACCTGGCGTCGATGCTCGCGTTGCTCGGCTATCCGATCGCACTCGAGCCCTGGGTCACGACCCGGTTCCAATCCAATGGATGGTCGCTTGCGTACGTCGGGTTCGCCTTGCTTTGCGCGGCGCTGCGGGTGGTTCAGCCTTCGCCCGTCACGCCGGCAAGGCGAATCGGTGGCGACGGAAACCGTCTCAGCCGCAGATCGACGCGCCATCCCGCGAAAGCGCGGCAGCTGCTGTGGGCGGCGCTCGCGGCCACGGGATCGTTTCTGCTGCTCGCGGCGACGAATCACCTATGCCAGAACATCTCGTCGATCCCGCTGTTGTGGGTCGTGCCGCTTTCGATCTATTTGCTTACATTCATTCTCTGTTTCGACGGCCGAGGCTGGTACCGGCCGGAAGTCTTCATTCCCATCCTCGCAGCCGCGCTTGTCGTCATGGCGTGGACGCTGGCAGACCGCGGCCTCGCTCACAAGCTCGAGCTGCAGATCGGCGTCTTCTGCGTGGGACTCTTTTGCGCGTGCATGTTTTGCCACGGCGAGCTGGCGCGGCTCAAGCCGGCGCCTCGCTACTTGACGCGCTTCTACCTGATGGTTGCCGCGGGCGGCGCGTTTGGCTCAGCGCTGGTGGGACTGGTCGCGCCGTTGGTACTTCCCGCTTACTTCGAGCTTGCCATCGGGCTTGCCGCATGCGCCGCCTTGCTCGCGTTCCAGGCGCGCGGACGCCACCTGGTGTTTATCACGCTCGCGCTCGCGGCGGTGCTGTTCACGATAGGCGCGGGCGTATGGCAAGTCTACGACTTCTACGACGGCACAGTGCTCGCCACGCGCAACTTCTACGGCGTGCTGCGAGTGCAGGAGTACGGCGCAGCCGGAGATGCGAGCCGGCATCGGTCATTGGTTCACGGCACGATACTTCACGGCACTCAGTACATGGCGCCCGACCTTTCGCGCCAGGCGACGACGTACTACACGCAGACGTCCGGCGTCGGACGCGCACTCGAATCGATGCACCCGACCACGCGCCCGCTCAAGGTGGGAGTGATCGGACTCGGGACCGGGACCATCGCCACCTACGGCAGCAAGGGCGACATTTACCGCTTCTACGACATCAATCCGGCGGTGATCGTCATTGCCAACCGCGACTTCACCTATCTCAGGGACAGCGAGGCGACGATCCAGATCGCGCTCGGCGACGCGAGGCTCAGCCTCGAGCGCGAGGCGCCGCAGGGTTTCGATCTGCTCGCGATCGACGCTTTCTCGAGCGATTCGATACCGGTGCACCTTCTGACCGATCGAAGCATTGGCCGTCTACCTCAAGCATATGAGACCCGGCGGCATCATCGCCTTTCATGTGACCAATCGTTTCCTCGACCTGATTCCCGTCGTCAAGCGACTCGCGGACGCGCATCACTTGTTTTCCGTGCTCGTCGCCGATGACGGCGACGACGGTATTGGCGAGCCGCACCGACTGGGTACTGTTGTCGGATCGCGAGGCGTCGCTCCAGGTGCCGCAGATCGCCGAGGCGGCGACTCCCGCCGAGACGCGCGACAATCTGCGACTGTGGACCGACGACTTCAACAACATCATCCAGATCATCAAGTAACGCGAATGCTCGCGCCCTCCATCGCGACACCCGATATCCGGCCGCTGCGCGCCTCGCGCGCCGATCGCGCCGTGGAAATCGCCGATCAAACGCGCTTGCCCGGCGAGTGGAGGATCGTTACCCTCCGGCATGCAAGACGAAGCCGCGGAGGCCATACGCACGATGCAGGTTCGCGGAGCGCCGCTGATCGGCGCAACCGCCGCGTATGGCCTGGCGCTCGCGCTGCATGCGGATCCATCCGACATCGCGCTGCGTGATGGGTACGCAGCTTCTGCTTGCCACGCGCCCAACCGCGGTCAACCTGCGCTGGGCACTGGATCGCGTCAGAGTGGCGGTGACCCAGCTTCCGATTTCATCGCGTGCTGACGCAGCATGGAGAGAGGCCGACGCGATCGCCGCCGAAGACGTCGAAACCAATTTCGCGATCGGCCGGCACGGCGCCGCGCTCATCGAGCGTCTGGCTTCCGGCGGCCGCAACCCGGTGCAGATCCTGACGCATTGCAACGCCGGCGCGCTCGCGACGCTCGGCTGGGGTACCGCGACGGCGCCGATCTATGTTAGCGCATGGCGCGAACGTGGCCGTCCATGTCTGGGTCAGCGAGACGCGCCCGCGCATGCAAGGCGCAAGATTGACGGCGTGGGAGCTGCGTGCGAACAACGTACCGCACACGTTGATCGTCGACGCGGCCGGTGCCGCGCTGATGCGGCAGGGCCGCGTCGATATCGTTCTGGTGGGCGCCGATCGGGTGGCGCGCAACGGCGACGTCTGCAATAAGATCGGCACCTACGAAAAGGCGCTCGCCGCGCAGGACAACGGAGTGCCGATGTACGTCGCGGTTCCGTCGAGCACCATCGACTGGACGTTGGCCGATGGTGACTCGATACCGATCGAGGAGCGTGGCCCGGAAGAGGTCCTCCTCGGCGGCGCCGGTGAGCCGGTCGCTCCTGCTGGAACCCGAGTGCTGAATCCGGCATTCGACGTGACACCGGCACGGCTTCTCACCGGCCTCATCACCGAGCGCGGCATCTGCCGCTGCCGCCGAGCAAGATCTGGCGCGCTGTTTCCGGAGCATCGCGCATGAGCGAAGACGCATTGCGCGCTGAAATCATCGCCACCGCGATTCGCATGAACGACTGCGGAATCAACCGCGGCAAGTCCGGCAACGTGAGCGCGCGTACCGGCGCGGGCTTTCTGATCACGCCAACGGGACTTGCGTACGAATCCTTGTCGTCGAAAGATATCGTCGCGATGACGCTTGCAGGGGAAGCCAGCGGGGCCGCGACTGCCATCGTCGGAGTGGCGGTTTCATCGCGACATCTACGCATCACGCGCGGATACCGGCGCCATCGTCCACGCGCATTCGTCGTTTGCGACGTCGCTCGCCTGTCTCGGGCGCGACATTCCGGCGTTCCACTACATGATCGCCGTCGCCGGCGGCAAGGACATCCGTTGCGCTCCATACGCGACGTTTGGCACGCAGGAATTGTCCGACGGCGCGCTCGCGGCGCTGTCCGGCCGGCGCGCCTGCCTGTTGGCGAACCACGGAATGATCGCGTTGGGATCGTCACTCGCGGCCTCGCTGGCGCTGGCGATCGAGGTCGAGGCGCTGGCGGAGCAATATTGGCGAGCGCTGCAAATCGGCGCCCCGAGTGTGCTGTCCGACGCGGAAATGGCCATCGTGCTGGAAAAGTTCAAGACCTACGGCCAGCACGCGAGTTGAGCTCGTCTCGACTGGAGCCGGCCGAGACCTCGGAACTCGCTCCTGTCGAAGAAATTTACATTCAGTTGGCGCATCGCGCGCTCGGATTCTGCCGAGTCCTCGCGATTGATAAGCCATTTCATATGTTTACGACAACTTGTCCAGTCTTGGTTTGCTTCTTGCTACGCTTGCACCGGAAGCCCAGGAACGTTGGCAGGAGGGGGAGACCTGTCCAACGCGGGGCTATTTGTCTCAGCCATACATGTACGTGATCGTCAGGAGATAGGCATGACACGGAAATCTCTCCAAGTCCTTTTTTGCGTGGCCGCCGCTGCTGTGTTCGGTGCCTACGGCACCGCCGCGCAGGCAATCGCTTATGACGTGGGCTTCGATCCCTTTGGCGACCAGAACGACATCTTCATCGATGTGCCCCCCACGTGCTTTCTGCCCTTCCCGGGCGACAACGGATGCGCCTTTGATGTCACGGGCGGCAGTTTCACGGACGGCCTGGGCAGGTTGTGGGACATTTCCGGCCGAAACCGGAATCGGTCAGTCCATCAGCGTCGACGGCAACGACCACCTCACCGGCATCCAGGTCAGCTATTGGTGACTTCAGCCCGTCGGTTTTGACAATGACATGCGACGGAAACACGCTAAGCTTCTTTCTTAACGGCACCGTGACGTTCAATTGCGGCGGGAACTCCGACGCGAGCGCGAGCGGAACGGTGACGTCCATCGTTCAGATACCCGAGCCGGCGACGCTCGCACTCCTCGGCGTCGGACTCGGCGGATACGCACTGACGCGCCGCCGCAAGCGGAACTGGGAGCTGATGTAGAGTCCAGCCCGAGCCCGCAAAAAACCCCGCCCTAGTGGCGGGGTTTTTGTTTGCGGCGGTCAGCGGCACGACTCTCGGCTCGCTTCGGCCCGCGGTGAACAAGGCGTGCGCTCGCATCCGTGCAGCTCACGCCGTCACGGGCGCGTTCGTCACCGAGTCCAGTGCGTGTTCGATCGCGTCGTCGAGCGTCCACGCATGCCCCGCCTTCCACGCCTCCTCGAAGGCCGGGGGACCGAGCGCACTGCGCGCGGCGTCGAGAGTCCTCTGTCGTGGCGACTCGCCGGCCGGCGATTGAAGGGCGAGCGCCTCGCGAATGGCGGCGGCCGCGGCGTGCAATCGCACCGCGTCGTCGGCTACGGCCGGCACCGCTGCAGCAGCTCGGCACAATCGTCAACGCAGTCGAGCGCCTCCGAGTTCATTCCGAAAGTTTGAAAGGCCGGCAGCGCGTCGAGCGAACTTCTTGCGAGCCGCTTCGTGGTCGCCGATCGCAGCGTCAACCCTTCCCGACGACCATACCGCGATCGCCTCCCCTCGTTTGTCCTCGGCCTCCCGACAGATCTTGAGTGCGCGCGCGAACCGCGTCTCGGCGGCTTGGAAATTCCCTGCCTGCAGAGCGAGATCTCCTAGATTGTGCTCGCACTCGCTTTCCAGCTCCTGGTGCTTGATGCTTCGGGCGATGGCCAGGGATTGGTCGAAAAGCTGCCCGGCGCTGTCGTTGTCGCCCTGGCGCACCGCGATGCCACCGAGATTGAGCAGTCCGATCCCTTCCCCGATCCGATCGCCGAGCTCGCGAAAGAGGTCGAGCGCTTCTTCCTCGCAGTCACGCGCCTTGGCTGCTTCGTCCTGGTGAAGATATTCAGTCGCGAGAGTGGAAAGCGTCGCCGCAATCTCGCGTTTGTTGCCCAAGGCGCGGCGAATCTCCAGGCACTCGGTCAGCATCTGCGTCGCCTCCGCATGATCGCTCTGGTTCATGGCCAGCACGCCACCCGTGTACAGCGCGTGAGCGCGAGGAGCGTTCGGTTCCAGGATGCCCGGGAGCGCCAGCGCGGCATGCACATTCTTGCGGCCCTCGGTCGAGTAGCCGCGAAGCGTACGGAAGCGCATCAGGGCGACTTCGAGCTTGACGGCGATTACCGAGTCGACACCCCCCGCAAGCGCCAACGCGATCGCGGCACGCAGGTTGTCGAGCTCTACCTCCAGCCGGCGGGTCCATTCCGCCTGATCGAGGCCGTGCAACTGCTGGCGTGCCTTCTTGGCGAATTCCACATAGTAGTTGCAGTGCCGCGCCGCGGTCGCGGCCAGGTCGTCGCGCTTGATCAGCTGGCCCTTGGCGAAATCGCGAATCGTCTCCTGCAGCCCGAAGCGTCCCGAGCTTCCGTTGACCTCGACCCGGTGCTCGCGGGCAAACTCCCGGATCGTCTCGAGCATTCCGTAGCGTGACCAGCCGTCTTCCTGCTTGACCATGACGAGCGACTTCTCGACGAGCGAAGTCACGAGATCGAGCACGTCACCAGGCAGAAGTGGCTCCGCGCCGCAAACCGGCTCCGCGGCATCAAGATCGAAGCCGCCGACGAAAACGCTCAGCCGGTCGAGGAGAATCTGCTCTTGTTCCAGAAGCAGATCGTAGGACCAGCTCACCAGCGCGCGGAGCGTTTGCTGGCGCTCGAGGGCGACGCGGCTCCCACCCGTGAGAAGCTTGAAGCGATCGTGCAAGCGCTTGTTCAGCTCATCGACCGACAAGGATCGCAGCCGCGCGGCCGCCAGCTCCAAGCGCGAGGGGAATGCCCTCGAGTCGGGCACAGAGGTCGGCAATCGCCGGTGCGTCGCGCTCAGTCAACGAAAAGCTCGGCTTCTGCAGACGCGCCCGCTCAACAAACAGTTGCACCGCCTCCGAGCGCAGCAGGCTCTCCACTCCCGCGTTACGGTCAGGCGCCTTCAGCGGCAGAACGTGATAGACCTGCTCTCCGCGAATCTTCAAGCCTTCGCGGCTGGTCGCCAGAATGCGCATCTGCGGCGCGCCACGCAGCAGCGCATCCGCAAGATTCGCGCACGCCGCCACAAGGTGCTCGCAGTTGTCGATCACGAACAGAAGCTTGTGATCCTTGACGTGCTCGCACAGCGTCTGCACCAGCGGCTTGCCCGGCTCTTCGTGCACGCCCAGCACCTGGGCGAGCGCATTCGGGACCAGCGACGGATCCTTGATCGGAGCAAGCTCGACAAACCACACCCCGTCCGGATACTTCTCCAGCACATCGGCCGCGATCTGCAGCGACAGGCGCGTCTTGCCCAGGCCACCCATGCCGAGCAGGGTCAGCAGCCGCGTGCCTTCGAGCAGTTCCTTGATGTCGGTGAGCTCGCGCTCCCGGCCGATGAACGACGTGACCTGCTGCGGCAGATTGTTCGGCGTCGCCTCGAGCGAGCGCAGCGCCGGAAAGTCCCGCCGCAGCTGCGGATGGGCAAGCTGGTAGATGTGCTCACCCGGTCGCGAGGTCGCGCAGGCGCACGGCCCCCAGGTCGAGCAGCGTCACGTCCGGCGGAAGCCTGGAGGCCACATCGTCGACGACCGCCTGCGACAGCAGTATCTGGCCGCCGTGCGCGGCCTTCATGACCCGCGCCGCGCGGTTGACCGGGCTTCCGAAAAGATCGTCGTTGCGGCGCTCGACCGCCCCGAGATGCAGACCGTAGCGGACACGGAAGGTGATGCCGTTGGTCGCCGCCGGGTCGTTGAGCGACTGCTGCAGCATCAGCGACGCATTCAGAGCGTCCATCGCGTCGTCGAACGCGGCATACATCCCGTCGCCGGTCATCTTGACGACATATCCGCCATTGCGCTCGACCGCCAGCCGCGACAGCAAGTCGTGCTGTGCAAGCGCCGGCGACATGTTCGCCGCCTCCCGCTCCCAGAGTCGCGTGCTCCCTTCAATGTCAGTAAAAAGAAGAGTCGTCACGCCGCCTGATCCTTCCACGCCCAAAACCTCCTGGTCATCCACGGTTTTGTACTCTACCGCCGTGGGACAGCCCTGCCAATCGAGAAAAGTCGTGTTCCGCGCAGGGAATAGTCACGCTATTGCCGCGGACCCCGGCGGCAAATCCTTCGACGACATGAAGCCTGCGGTCATTGCGCTTTCGTCTTCGACAAAAACAGGAGCCCCGCGTTGCGGCCCGGCTCTTGTGTGAGGATCCTTCAGCACCGCGATGCTTCGCAAGGCGGCCAGCACTATCGTCGGCGCGCCCCGTTTCAGTCCCATTCGAGACGGGAAAGGCGCCGACAGAGGCTGCTGTCGTCGCCTTGAGTCGTTATCGCGGGAAATGGGTCGCGCGATGTGACATCCCATCCGAGGGACGAAGCAGAAACACTCAATGGAAGAGGCTCCGAGCGGCGCGCTGGCCCCACGCGACCGGGACCACAGTCGCGCCTGCAACGCCGGAGGGCATTTTGGCTTTAGTTCCGGCTCGATAGTCCGCCTCATTACTGTCGAGAATTCCTTACAACACACCGATAGGCCCGCTAAGCGCATCCATATGGCCGCAAGAAATATATATTTATATCAGTGACTTAGAATAATAGCGCCTGTTGGTGCGCTTCTTGCTGTCTGCAACGGACGATGCAATGAACGTCGGGACGGTGTCTCGCCTGTAGTTCGATGCCCTGGTTATCGCACCTCGAAGGAGAATTGGCGTGTCGAGAAAGACCTTGCAACTGTTGATGTGCGCTACGGCGGCGGCCGCGCTCGGGATGTTCGGAACGGTGGCGAAGGCAACCCACTATGCCGGCACTTTCGACCCACCGGTACCGGAGGGCCACTTCGTTGGCGACTTTGTGCTGGACGTTCACGATGGCTGCAGTGCCTACCATTGCGACATCGACCTTCGTAAGTTTGTCCATCACGAGCGGCGACATGCTTGGCGGCCATAACATGTTCACCGCGGCGGAGAGCAACATCGCGCCGTTCGGCGCAAGCTTTGACGGCGGTCTCAACTTCACGTCCGAAGCGATCTTCTTGACCGCCGTCACCGCACCGGGTCTGTTCCGCGGTGTTGGTGTTAACGCAGTGTGCGGGCCGGAACTGATGTTCAACGCCGGAACGGATGGCGACTTCGTGGCCACCGTCAGCTACAAACTGCATCGGATCGCCGCCGATGACGGATACCGCCACCTATGCAGCCGTCGCTGTACCCGAGCCGGGCACCCTGGCCCTGATCCTGGGCGGCCTCGGCGCGGGCTGGCTCACGCGGCGCCGTAAACCAGCGAGCCTGAAGCCAAGCGCTCCGGCCCAAGGTTTCGAAGTGCCCGCCCACCGTCGAGGTAGGCGGGCTTTTTTTGGGCGGTCGGCGCTGCCTATACCGTAGCCGTTAGCACGCCAGTTGCGGCGAGCACGCGATCGATGGCCTCGTCGAGAGCCCACGTGCTGCCCGTCGCCCAGGCATCGTCGAAGGCTTTTTCGTCGAGCGCTACGCGGGCGGTGTCGGCGTATCCCCGTAGTTCGGATTCTCGCTGCTGCGACCGAAGCAGACCGAGGGCAGCCCGCGACGCGTCGACCGCCGACAGGGCTTGAACTGCGGTTTCGATCTGGCCCGCAAACTGCAGGACCTTTGCGTAGTCGTCAAGACAGTCGAGTACCTCGGCATTCATCTCGAATGCCTGGAGTGCCCGCAGTGCTTCGGTGAGCTTGGCGCGCGCAGCCTCGAAATCTCCCGCCGCCGCATCGGTCCTGCCCAGCTGCCAGACCGCGATCGCCTCGCCACGCTTGTCCTCAGCGTCCCGGCACACCTTGAGCGCGCGCGCGAATCGCGTTTGCGCCACTTTCAAATTGCCAGACCGCAGCGCCACTTCGCCCATGTTGCGCTCGCAGTCGGCCTCCAGCTCCTGATGTTTGACGCTCCGAGCGATGACAAGGCATAGCTCGAAGAGTTTGGGAGCGCCGTCGAAATCGCCTTGGCGCACCGAAATCTCACCGAGGTTGAGCAACCCGATGGCCTCTCCGATGCGGTCGCCAATATCGCGAAAAATACCAATCGCTTCCTCGCCGCATTCGTGTGCCCGCACGAGGTCCCCTTGCTGCAGGTACAGCGTCGATAGCGACGACAGCGCAGCTGCGGTCTCCGGGGGATTGTTCAATCCGCGCCGGATCTCGAGGCACTCGATGAGCATCTTGGTTGCTTGCGGGTAGTCGCTCTGGTTGGTCGCGAGCACGCCGCCCACATAGAGTGCGTGGGCGCGTGCGACATTCGGCTCGTTGATTCCCGGCAGCAGGAGCACTGCGCGAATGTTATTTCTCGCTTCCGTGCAATAGCCCCGAAGAGTCCTGAAACGCATTAAAGCGACTTCGAACTTCACGGCGATGACGTGGCTGATACCGCCGGCGAGCGACAGTGCTATGGCGGCGCGCAGATTGTCGAGCTCGACCTCGAGCCGGCGGGTCCATTCCGCCTGCTCGGGCCCCTGCATTTCCCGCGTCGCTTTCTTGGAAAGATCGAGATAGTAGGTGGCGTGCCGCGCCGTCGTCGCTGCGATGTCGTCGCGGTTGACCAGGCGCTCTTCCGCGAACTCGCGGATAGTGCCCAGCAAGTCGAAGCGCTTGTTTGCATGCTCGCGCGCGAACTCGCGGATCGTCTCGAGAAGGCCGTAGCGCGAATCGTCGTCGCCATGCTCCATCATCACAAGGGATTTTTCGACCAACGAGCTCAACAAGTCGATCACGTCGTCGGCCGTGAGCGGGTCCGCGCCGCAAATGGCTTCCGCGGCGCGAAGATCGAAGCCGCCGGAAAAGACACTCAGTCGGTCGAGGAGAATCTGTTCCTGCTCCTTCAGCAGATCGTAGGACCAGCTCACCAGCGCGCGCAGTGTCTGCTGCCGCTCCAACGCGACGCGGCTGCCACCGGTCAACAGCTTGAACCGATCGTTAAGGCGCGAATTGATCTCGCCAATCGACAGCGACCTCATTCGGGCCGCGGCCAACTCCAGTGCCAGGGGTATACCGTCGAGTCGGGCACAGAGGTCGGCAATCGCCGGTGCGTCGCGCTCAGTCAACGAAAAGCTCGGCTTCTGCAGACGCGCCCGCTCAACAAACAGTTGCACCGCCTCCGAGCGCAGCAGACTCTCCACTCCCGCGTTACGGTCAGGCGCCTTCAGCGGCAGAACGTGATAGACCTGCTCTCCGCGGATCTTCAAGCCTTCGCGGCTGGTCGCCAGAATGCGCATCTGCGGCGCGCCACGCAGCAGCGCATCCGCAAGATTCGCGCACGCCGCCACAAGGTGCTCGCAGTTGTCGATCACGAACAGAAGCTTGTGATCCTTGACGTGCTCGCACAGCGTCTGCACCAGCGGCTTGCCCGGCTCTTCGTGCACGCCCAGCACCTGGGCGAGCGCATTCGGGACCAGCGACGGATCCTTGATCGGAGCAAGCTCGACAAACCACACCCCGTCCGGATACTTCTCCAGCACATCGGCCGCGATCTGCAGCGACAGGCGCGTCTTGCCCAGACCACCCATGCCGAGCAGGGTCAGCAGCCGCGTGCCTTCGAGCAGCTCCTTGATGTCGGTGAGCTCCCGCTCCCGGCCGATGAACGACGTGACCTGCTGTGGCAGATTGTTCGGCGTCGCCTCGAGCGAGCGCAGCGCCGGAAAGTCCCGCCGCAGTTGCGGGTGGGCAAGCTGGTAGATGTGCTCACCCGTCGCGAGGTCGCGCAGGCGCACGGCGCCCAGGTCGAGCAGCGTCACGTCCGGCGGAAGCCTGGAGGCCACATCGTCGACCACCGCCTGCGACAGCAGTATCTGGCCGCCATGCGCGGCCTTCATCACCCGCGCCGCGCGGTTGACCGGACTTCCGAAAAGATCATCGTTGCGGCGCTCGACCGCCCCGAGATGCAGACCGTAGCGGACACGGAAGGTGATGCCGTTGGTCGCCGCCGGGTCGTTGAGCGACTGCTGCAGCATCAGCGACGCATTCAGAGCGTCCATCGCGTCGTCGAACGCGGCATACATCCCGTCGCCGGTCATCTTGACGACATATCCGCCATTGCGCTCGACCGCCAGCCGCGACAGCAAGTCGTGCTGTGCAAGCGCCGGCGACATGTTCGCCGCCTCCCGCTCCCAGAGTCGCGTGCTCCCTTCAATGTCAGTAAAAAGAAGAGTCGTCACGCCGCCTGATCCTTCCACGCCGAACCTCTCCTCGATCCAGATTTCCGGACTGTTACTCTACCGCCGTGGATGGCCGCTGCCAACCCGGAATAGTCGTGTCGGCTACAAGGAACAATCACGCTGAAAGGAATGACAACCCGCCTAGTCGCGGCCTTAGGGTGGGCCATCGGCCCGGTGACGCATATCGCGCAGCAGAGGGTCGTTCATTATGGCCCGATCGACGTCATTTGGGACGAACTATTTTCCGGGACAACGACAGCACGCCGCCTTACGCCGGCCCGGTCACGGAATAATTCCAGATCCCACTAAACTGGTGCAGGACACCGCTATTGCAACGGGTAGCCGCCGTTCAGCCATGTGGACACGGGCCGGCGTTGCGAATCGTGCAACCGCTGGCACGCTCGCGGCAGGGGCAGGTAGACGGCGTCGTAGGTGCAGTCGTTGGTGCGGTAGCGGGCGACTCGGCAGGGATGACGGCCTAGTCATTTCTTTTGCAAAATGACGCGCATGCCTCGTGTCGAAAGGTCCGCCTCCGAGTATCCGCAAGCCATTGCAAGTTTGTGATTCTCGTGACCGATGTGGCTTGCATCGGCGAACCCTTCCCATCGGTCGAGTCGCTTGAGCGTGCTTACTTTGTGAACAGTCGGATCTGCGAACAGATTCTCATAAAACGCGAGCTTGCGCCGGTTCATTGCCAGACTGAACTCGCTGAGCTCGAATTCGGACGCGCCTGCTTCCTTCATGCGCGCCTTGAATGTTTCTTCCGGTAATACAAGATGCGCCCAGGGATCCTTGACCATCGGCCAAAAATGACTGCCGGTATCCGCTGTCCAGATCGGATCGAACGTGATGTAGATGAAGCCGCCGGTCACAACCACGCGAATCATTTCGAGCAACGCGACACGCGGGTCGGGGATATGTTCGAAAGCGTTGAACGAAGTGACCAGATCGAACCAGTCATTGCGATAGGGCAACTCCATCGCGTTTCCGAAATGCAACTCCAACTTGGACAGGTCGAGCCCGTAACCATGCCGTTGAAATTTCTCCTTTAAGAGCTTCGGGAACTGGCCGTCGTACTCTGCACAATAGCGTCGCAAATCGGTACAGACTATTTGCTCGGCATATGGCAGTAACATGCCCGCATGCATGCCAAGACCGCCGCCTAGATCCAGTGCGCGTTTTGGCAATGGCTCACTGTTCCATTTCTCCAGATCGCAGCAGCTCGATGGCCGTCTCCACGTCCTTGAAGTGCTCAAGGGTGTCCTTTGCTTCGTCGTACACAAGCAACTCCTCCCGAAAAAGCGGCAAAGCTCGGCGCGGGGAAGCTTACGGCCTCCGCACAGAATCGTGCCAGAAAATCCAGTTTAGGCGTGTCTGCCAAAGCGGGGAAAGCTGACGACTTCTCCTTGACTCAGTATGATAATTTAGAAATGGATTTCAAGTCAGGGGAAATACAATGCTAACCATCGACCGGGTGTTGGAAGAAGTTCAACGACTGCCAGAAGACTGGCACATAGGTGGGACTGTTACTTCAGCCACGCTGCAGGCTATCGTCAAGAATGTCGCAGACCTGGACGTATCGCATTCGATGGAAACCGGTTCCGGTAGAACTACATTGCTCTTTTCTCATTTGAGCCGTGACCACAAGGTGTTCGCGGTCAATGACTATGGCGACACGGACACCAAAAGTATTACTGCAGTTCAAGCCTCCCCTCTATTCAATGGAACTACTGTCGAATTCATCGAGGGCCCGACACAGCGAACGCTACCCCAGTATCAGTTCAAACACGCTTTTCAAGTTGCCTGTATCGATGGTCCTCATGGCTTTCCGTTTCCAGCGATAGAGTACTACTACATCTATCCTCACCTCGAGGAGAATGCCTTATTGATCCTGGACGACATTCACATTCCAACTATCCGCCATATGTTTGACTTCCTCAAAGAGGACGAAATGTTCGCACTGATCGAAGTAGTCGATACCACGGCATTTTTCAAAAGGACGAGCGCCCCGACCTTTGATCCATTTCTCGATGGCTGGTGGCTGCAGGTCTATAACAAGAACCGCTTTCCGGTGGCGGTTGGATAGAGCGCGTCAGGAGGATGCTCAAACTCCGTTGTGCGAAGGACCTTGCGCGGCACTGCGCTGGCGGGAGGGATTACAAGCGCGCCGTGCGAGCCGATATCGTCGCGTTGACGCTCGACTAAAAGTCCGGGCCGAAAAATCCGTTGAGTCGCCCCGTGAATTCGGGCGAGGCGGCGAACTGGTTTATCAAGTCGGTTGTTGTGAGCACGTGGGCATTGAGCTGGCCGCTCCAGTAGGCGATCTCACTGGTGGCTGGGTAGCGGCCAAGGTAGGCGCGGTAGAGACGCACAACGTGCGTGTCGTTCGTCGGGCTCTTGGACAAGTACTCTGTCGACGCGAGCACCTGCACGCCGAAGGATCGCGCTTGGGCGCGTACTCCCTCGATGCCGCCGGCCAAGTATGCTGCATCAAATATACCTTTTCCGTAGGCAAGACCGGCGGCGTCCGCCAGGCGGTCAAGCAGCCCGATGTACATCGTCGTAACAAAATTGCCGGTCTTTGCGCCCGCGAGACACGGGAAGAGACCCTGAATGTAAACGTCGAACTCCGCGGACTCGGCAAACGTAGTCACTACTTGCGATTGATTCCACGTGCCTGCCAACCAGGCGTCAAGCTCGGATTGCGACGGCACGCGGCGAAGAAATACCTGATAGGCGTCGCGCAGAAATTGCTCGCTGGTACGGGCGCGCGCTTGGTACTCCGGGCTTGCAAAAAATACCCGCGCCATTTCGCGCGGCACGAAGCGCACGTCGACGGCGGCCGTCACGGCGTACGTGAAATAGCCGAGGTACCAGGAATCCACCGCCCCCGCCTCGGGTGCACGCCCGAGAATATCCGTGTAGTAAGAGGTGATCAGCTGCTTGGCCAACGTCTGCTGATCCGGCTGCGTGGCGCCGAGAGCAAAGACTCCGTTGATGGTGGTGACGTCCGCAGGAGTGTAGACAATCTGGCTCGCTACGCCATCCCAGGTTGAACTGACCGGGGACCAGCAATGGTCGGGGCCGAGGCGAGATAGTGTCGCGGTCGCGCCGGAACCAACGGTACGAAAGCGCAAACTACCTGACTGGGCACGCGAAAGAAGATCGTATTCGGCCCAGACGGCGACGATGCCGTCGGAGAACGTTCCTGCGGGTGGGACTCGGATGGTAAATGTCGACGTGTCATTGAGGCGCAGTTCCGCGACGATGCCGCCGAAGACAGGCGTGATGCCCGGCGCACCCGTGAGGCTCAGGGTCAGGCCACTGTCCGGTTGCCACTGCGTAGCCGTACCGGCGCTGAGATTCGTGGCGTTGCTGATGGTTGCGTCGAGGGGGCTGGTGGTAAGGAATGGCAGATAGGTCGCAACGGAACCGTTTGCGGCGTTCCAGTCGAGGCGTGCGCCACTTCCGCTGCCGGAGTTGACCTGGGGTCCCGCGGAGCTGGACCAGTAGTTATCCGTGGCGACTGCTGTGTTGCCGGCGTTGTTGTAGAGAGCGTTCTTCCCGGCGGGTTCCAGCGTAGAGCGCTGCAGCGCGACCTGGGCGGCGGAGTTGGCGAACAGCGAATAATCCGCAGGCGCCGAGCCATTCGATTGAAAGGCAGAGTGCGAAAAAGTTGCAATCGAGTTCGCATAGACGAGAATCCCATTGCTGACGTGCCCCGTGAAGACGGATAGCGCGCTGCTGGCGTTGGCGCCCTTCATCTCCACGCCGAGCTGCGATTTGTAGACAAGGTCGGCAATCAGGCTCACCCCGGGCGAGCCTTGGAGGCGGACGCTGAAGTCCGGCGCGCCCGTCATGATGTTTCCCTGCACAACGGCGTCGGAAAGGTTATCCACCAGGAGGTTGGCGATGACGTTGTTCTTCAACGTATTGTCCACGACCTGCACGTTATGGCTTATGCGGTTGTTGGCGGGATCGCCGACGACAGCCACGCCCTGATCGGCGCTGCCGCTCACAAGACTATTGCGGATTGTCGCGCCTTGCGCGCAGCCCCAGAAGGTCACGCCGGAGTTGAGGCTATTCAATATCTCGGAATCCTCGATCACTGCGGTCGAATTGGCCAGGTATATGCCATCAGTCTGGGCGTCGTTTACGCGACTCGTGGCAAACCGCAAGTTTGCTCCGTCGACGGCAGCCAGCGCGCTATAGATCTGCGCGTTGAACACCGATCCTGCGACATCGACCGTTCCCGGCGGCAGTCCCTGTGCAGCAGTGGGTTGAATGTCGATTGCATTGCCGAAACCCGTAAACGTGCTGTCATCGAATGATGGCAGAAGCGCCGCGGGACGGGTACGTAGCCGACGCGATCAGGCTGACGCCGGCGCCCGGGTTGGAGGAGTTTGGGTTTTGCAGCTGGGAATTGCTGTCGAGCGTCAATGCCCCGGCTACGTTCTGCACACCGTATATCGTGTTCGTAATGGCCACGCCATGAACATTCGCCGTGGAATTTTCCATGTTGACGCCCCACATGCTCTGATCGATGCTTCCACCGGTCAGGTCGAGTGTCGCGCTGCCTACATACACTGCACTGTTCGCACCATTGCCTGTTAGCCGCGTGTTGTTGCGCACAACGAGCGCGGCCCCGCCCAAGGCGCCAAGAAGCGCCCAACCGGTGCCTTGGATGACGCAGTTGTCGACCGTAAAAGTCACACCCGCCCCCGATGCCCGGATTGGGCCACCTGTGGATTGGATGGTTGCCCCGTTGCACAGCAGCGTTTTGCTGACGGACAACGCATTCTCGCTGGCCGTGTACACGGTGCTACCGTCGAGCGTCACTGTCGTACCCGGCGCGGCAAGGAGCGGCGCGAGGGGGGTGGTTGCCGACGCCTGCGACGCCGCGAGACCAAAAAGCACCGTCCAGAGGAGCGTCAGGGCTACTCTTCGGGCATTTCGTTGACGAATCGAGCCTCGGCTCCGGCGCATTGGCAATGGCGCAGAAGGTTTTTCGTGACTCATATTCACAATCAAATCGATCATCAACAGAAAAGAGCAAGAGACGTGCCGCTGCCGCTGCTGAGATCGCATCGGCGGGCATTTGCTCCATCGGGCCGATGAGCGCCCGCCAACAACCTCCGGGCTTTTTGGCCAATTCTGTCGAGAGGCGCGGCTAACTCTCCGAGGTGCATCGACCAAGCGCGTTGGACCCTACCGCCGGTCGAGCGCCTGTGCCCTATGGTCGGACGACGTTGCCTCGCCCGACCGCGTCGCGCTGAGCAAAATTGCTTCGATCTTCGACGCGATGCTACCCCAGGAATATTCTTGCGCGATTGCTCTGCCGTTTGCCGCATGTTGCGCAACTACTTCCGGACTTGAAAGGTAATACTTCAGAGCCGCCGCGAGCTCCGAGGAGGACTCAACGAGAATTCCATTTTCGCCAGAAACCACCAATTCGGCGAATGCCATGCATTTTCGTTGCGCCACTACTGGCCTTCCCGACAGCCACGCCTCCAGCAAAACAATACCAAAGCTCTCGCTCTCGCTCATGTTGACGAGACACAGTGCGAGCGACAGCGCACCCAGAACGACATCGCGCGACTGCGAGCCATAATAGTAAGTGTTCGGAGGCAGTCACCGGCATCGCCGTCGTCGTCCGGCCCGATGAGCACGAGATCGGCGCAATGGCCATCGCCGTTGATGGCAAGAATCGCGTCGATGGCCATCTGATAATTCTTGCCCGCGGCCTTGCGGCCAAGCACGAGCACGAAAGGCTTTGTCCCCCTGTGTCGCGCGAGAAAAGCCTGTTGATGCGCCCTCAGATCATTTGTGCCATATTCGCTCAGGTCGATACCGCCGCCGGGAACGAGCGTGCTCGCGGCCCCGACTACATCGAAAAACATCGATTTCGCCTGCGTCGGCGCCGCGATAACGCACTGCGCGCGCCTGAACATTTCGTAATACTGTCGCCAGTGATAGTACCGGTCCTCCATGTGGAAGTGTGGAAGTAGCACGACCGGAACGCCCTGACGCGTCGCGATACTCGGTCACAACAACCGGCGTCGAAAATGGAACACCCTGGGCAAGAACAACGTCGTAAGCTGGCCACGTTGTCCTCGAGCCATCGATGAAGCTGCACCGAGTGTGGTCCCCGAACTCGAATAAATAGATCATCGTCGCTTCGATCGCGACGTTCGGTGACTTCGATCAGCGATTTCACCCATTGTTGGGGTTCGAGCCCGCGCGTGACCGTCCCAAAGTCTCCGGCAAGGTCCACAGGGTGCGACCTCGTGCCTTCTCTCACTGAGATCTCATTCACGATGAAACCTAGTTCGCGGGGGTCTCCATTTGCATAGAACACTTCCTCGGTTCGCAACACAACGACGGAATCATCGCCGGGCAGTTCCAGCGACCATTCGAATCGTCCATTCACATCGCGAGTTGCGACCGGTTTGCCGCCACGTAAAATGTCAATTGCCATGTTCTTCGGCGCGAAGCCCGCGAAGCTGATGCCAGTCGCACGCTTGCCCACGTGGATTTGCGCTTCACGGCTAGCCCAGCGCGCAGTCTTTCCAGCGTAGATCTCCGGGAAATTCCACCCGCCCAGCAGCAACGGTTCGGAGTATTTGGTAGGCAACGTTGCGGCCTGAATTCTCGATTCGGCCATCCAAACTGCGAATAGACGCTGGCAGCGCGCGAAATCTCCTTCCAGCGGAGCGTCAACGCCGAAGCGAAAGACCGTCCCGACGTAAGTGGAATCCTGTATCGGACGATTCAGCTTTGAGTACTCTGCCGAGAAGTGCCATTTGTTAGTGATAGTGCCGACGTCGCAGGTAGCAACATCGACATCCAGCTTTCCGCGCTGCGCCAACTCCCGCAAGACATTCACGAGGAAGGTCTCGGCGCCACCGGGCGGCGGATCAGCGAAACGATATGTGACTACGAGAGCACGCGGCTTGGCGTCGGGGGCGATCAAAGACCTCAGCGTACGACGGTAACGCGCGCCAAGGATGCGCCAGTCCAGTACGCCTTCGGCGAACGCCCGCGCATTGTTCCCAAGATGACGGCGCAAAGTTTCATCGCGGGCGAGCAGACGCGTCTTGGCAGCGAATTCGCCACGTTCCGCCGCTACATAATGCTCGCCATCGCGAAGATCGTACCCGCGAATGCCAATTTGTGTGCTTACTAGCGCCAGGCGCGCAGCAAAAAAGTCCGGAACTTTAAGGCTCGACCCGCCGCCGGTCAGCATCGGGTTGACTGCGAGCGCGGCTAGCGAGAGTACGAGGTTCTTCTCGGCTTCTTCCAGTACGCCAAATAGAACGACATTTCGTGGCTGAGCGACAAGCCTTACGGTGTCACACACCGATCCGATGATGCCAAACGTCACTTCCGGCACGGCCGGCGCCACGAACTCCAGTAGAAACTTGACGGCCTCGACGTTTGGCACGTGGCCGCTGCCCATAAAAACGGCCAGTGTCCGTCCCCGTAGCAGGTCGTGCGCGGCGCTCCGATCCGCCAGCGCACAGTCGCCCAAATCAGTGCGCACGCCATTCTCGATGACCTCATAACGCTTGCCTGGATGACTTTGGGCAAAGCGGGCTCGATCCGCGCTGGACACACAGACGACCAAACCTGCCTGGTCGAGCAGACGCTTCTCGAGCGCATGGACGAGTTCCAACTGCAGCGCCGCATCCGGTCGCGACGCAAGCAATGCGGTCTTAAGGTCGCTCTCGACGTTCAACGAAGAGTAGACGATCGGTTTACCTGCTGGAACGAAGTCAAGCAGAGGCGCGAGATAGGGGTGTTCGAAGACCACTGCGGCGCGACTGGATCGCATACGCGCGAAATGCAGCCACAAACTCGGCGTTGTTGGCGCAGAATTGCGACGCAATGATGTCGTTGATGGAGGTGATAGCGGCACGGCCGGTGCGCATTTCTACGTGTCGGTGATCCCGAGTCTTCGGAATCCCCACTTCCAAAACCCCGTGAACGAGCGTTCGCTCTAAACGTTGGTCGTCGGACGTCAGGCAGAGAAAGATGATGTCGAATTCACGTCCCAGTTCCGTTAGCAGTGCGCGAATGCGGACTTGTCCACCCGCGGTCGATTGCGCTACCGGAAAATCGTTGACGACGAGCAGCAGCGGTCGTTTCGAATTGGGTCGGATGGGAAACTGACGACTGGAGGCGATCGATTCGATGGCGCTACGAGCTTGCTCGGCAATGTGCTCCCACGTGTATTTGGCAAACGCCCTTCGCTTCGCAGCAGCTCCCACCGTCAGCGCCAATGACCTGTCGTGGAGAACCGCGCGAAGCGTTTCGCCATACCGGTCTCCGGTCGCGATAAAGGCATCGACGCCGTGTTTCATCGCGAGACCACGCGCGCCAATTTGCGTGCTGACGATCGGAGCCCCGGCCGCCATGTAGTCGAGCATCTTCAGGTTGGTTCCCGCGCCGGAAAACAGGGGATTCAGAGCCGCGCTACACTGCTCGAGCTGGCGCCGCTTTTCGGGCTCTTCGACGAAGCCCAAACTCTTCACGTTTCGTGGCAGCGTATCGGGTAAGTGGCCGCACACGGAACCCATCAATCTGAATTCGACGTCCGACATGGCTGGCGCGAGTTGGCGAACGATGAAGAGCGCGGCCTCTACATTGGGCGGATGCGCGCTGCCCATGAAAACGGTATAGGGCTTGCCGCCAACGCTGCCGACGCAAGGCGGCGCGGCGGCTCCGTCGTCGGCGCCAATGGGTTCGAATCCATTGGGTACGAGCGCGACCCGTTTCGAATCGATGCCGAAGTCAGAAACGAACAGGTGCTTCTCCTCCTCGCACGTAGCAAAAATCAGGCTCGACGCGTCCACCAGCGATTGTTCGAGGAAACGAATGAAATCCACCGCCTTCTCGCCTTGCCCTCCTCGCAGGATTTGTGCAGCCAGCCGATGTTCAATATTGTAGGCGTTGTAGATGCGCGGCTTTCCATCCGTACCGAGGCTCCGATCATAAGGAAGCGTGAACGGCGATTCGTGGATGATGAGGTCGGCATCCGCGACCAAGGCCTCGAAGCGTCGCCCGTACTGCGTGTCAGTGGCCGCCGCCAGTGACACAACATAAGCCGAGCACTCAGGCCCAATGCCCTCGGCACCGAGTTTCCAGTGAAGGCGGTCGAACGTCTGTTCTTTGGGCACGCGATGCTCGCGCAACGTTGGGGAAAACGTTACCAGCTCGAGCGCGTGATTCGAATAAGTTGGAGAAAGCAGCGTAACGTCGAAATTACGGCTCAAATAGTGATACAGATAGTAGTACCGTTGCTCTCCCCCGCTTCGCGGAGGATGAAACGCGGGAAAGAAATTGGCGACCAGGATCCGCATCTAGAACGGTCCCGGTCTGTTTCGGTAGACAACGAGACAGATCCACCGCGGCTTCGCTTCAACACGATCTCGTTCGCCGCGAGCGTGCCGGTCGATTAGCCTGGGCACGAGCATCGACTACTCATCGGCGCGGCGACGCCAGGCGGTCTTGATTTCGGGAAAGCACCGCATTCCGATGCCAACCCTCACGACTTGTATCCGACTAAGGCGTAGTCCTGAGGGCCGTAGAAGCGTTCGGCAATAGCGGCCGATAGTTCGTTTCGCCCTTCGGGTGGAATTGACATGTCAGTGCTCGGATGAAGACGGAGAATCTCGACGCGCGTGAACCCACGGTTATCCAAAATGAATCGCATCGGCTCCGGCGGTAGAGGCTGTCGATGCGTGGGGTCATTCCAGAAATTGCACGCGCCAACGACCAGGTTTTCCGGATTCGGTGTCTCGAAGATCGCAACGCCCTCCGGCTTCAGCACTCGTCGCACTTCGTCGAATACGCACATCAATTGTCGAAACGAGAGATGCTCGATAACATGAATCGCGGTTACGGCCCCTATAGACGCTGTCTCCACGTTGCGGAGATACTCGAGAGCGTCAGCCTCGGCAACGACCAAGCCTCGCTCGCGACAATCCGTTGCCGCGATGCGGTTCAGATCAACACCTCTCGCCGAGAGCCCGTTGTCACTTAGGATCTCCAGCCACTCACCCCGTCCGCAGCCGATGTCCAGAATAGGCGCTGCCGCCGTGCCTGCTCCAGCTTCTCGCACATACGGCAGGTAGACCTCGGCGCGCCGCTTGATGTCCTCGCGCGTCCCGCGAAAGGCATCCTCGAACGAAACGTAGAAGCCGTCCAACAGATGATCCCGCTCCTCGCGCACAGAGGCACTCTGCCCCAAGTCCGAACCGTCCAGTGGCCGGTTGTTGGAGTCACCGAGCAGGACGCCGAGCGCGCCGCTCCTGATCGAGAAGACTTTGCCGATATGTGAGTAGATGCTGATCGACGCCAGTCAGTTTGGCGTCGATTCGGACAGCGTCAGCGCGGATTGTCGCGAGGTCGGCACGTCTGACGTCGGCGCGGAGCGCTGTTAGTTCGTCGGCAATCCGACTGGTCTCGGTCTTCGCCGCAGCAGCGACCTCAATCGTTTCCCTGATCAGCCCCCCGGGCGGTTGCTCGGCCGCCCTTTCCTCCAGCGCGCCGACCAGCGACCGCAGTGTCGTGAGTTCGGCGTTAGTGTTCCTGATCACCACTTCGACGTGGGTGATCTGTGCATTCAACTCGCTGCGGATTCGCTGCTCCAGCGTCGCTGACTCTTGCCGGTCGACTTTGTCCACCAGGCGAGCGGCCATCGACTCTAGCTGCTCGGTGACGTCGCCGAGACCAGTGGTGGCCGCGCGCTCAAGGGCTGCAATTTTTCCTTCGAGCGCAGCTCCCGATCCAGCCGCGAGAACCTGCGAACGCTGCAATGCAGCCTCGACTTCTGCGGTGATTGCGTTAACGCCGCGCCGCATTTCCAGCTGATGCAGGAAGACCATGGCTTCCAGCCGCTCGTGATTGCGTACCAAGTTCGGCAAGCGCATGATGTATTGAACTATCCCGAGGGCATGGCCAAGGACCGGAACCCGGCGCAGCGTGCGCAACGCGAAAGGAACCACTACTCCCGATACGCGCACCCCTGCGGCTCGCCCTTCCGGCGAGAACCTAATTCGTCCCAGAATTTCGACCTTTGCGAAATCGCCAGTACGAAGCTTTGCCAGAAAGCGGCGTGCTCCCTCCGCATCTGGCTCGCGTCCGAGCACTCCGCGATAGGCATTGCGGACGAAATCTTCGTCGTGGAAGTTGAGGAAATCTCTTAACGTGTACGCGCGTCTCCGCGGAATCGCGGGTGCGGACTCCACGAGACGGGGCAGAGCCACACGCCCGTTGAAGGCGCCCCGCTCGATCGTCTCCGGGCCATTCGTTCCTGTCGGTTCCCGGCCCGGAGTCCGCGCCATGCGGCCAGTGATTTCGATCCTGATCTGGCGCATGAGCGCGTCGACGTCAAGGTCCTGATCCTCGGACTGGCTCATGAGCAGATCTTACAGCGATACAGATATCGCATGCGGAACACCCTCAAGTCCTGCTGAGTTGTCTAAGGTCCACGCGGTAAGGCCACGACGTCACCATGGCATCCACGCAGGAAGAGTTTGATGCGCGGTATAGACACCGAGAACTCACGTATAGAAGCGAGAGATATATTCATAGAGTCACTCGCCTCGTGTCGCCAGCTTATCCGGCTTCCGGCGTCGGACTGAGGTGCAGAGCAAGACCCTGCAAGAACCGGCGCGGCGGCTAAACGACGCTTCTCGCGCCTCGTGTGTCTGCGGCGAATCCATTTCCCATAGGTCATTCGGGCACAGTCACGATCGTCGTTCAACTTCAGTCGCCCCTGCATGCTGCGGAGTCGATTCACGATTTGCGGCTGGAGCCTCGCGAAGCCGATCCCAGTGAAAGGACAACGGGAGGTTAGAAGTTCCTATCGACTGCGGCCCAAGGCCCGGAACGACCTGAAATGAAAGAACATGGTCCCACCAGTCGTAGTTGGTAGCCACGTGACTGTGTCCGGCGTGGAGAGCAATCGTCACGCTGTAATTGCCGACGCCAAGGCGCAGCTCGGAGAACTTAAACTCCGCGGTCAAGTGTTGCCCGGCGCGAACGCTTTGCAGCGATTCGCCGAGATGTAACGTGTTGGTGCCGAAGACATCGTTGCCCAAACGATCTCGGATCAGCATTCCCACCGTTAGTTCGGGCAAATCGTCGTTGACTTCGATGTTGACTTCGAGTGACACCGACTCGCCCGATCGTATGGCCCGCACCGGATCGTTGTCGACGCGCAACTCTACGCTGGCAATCCGAGCACTTCTGGATCCAGAGCGGGTCATTCGCACACCCGTCTCGCGCTCGGTCTGAACGATTTCCGAGTCGGCCCTCTTCAGCGCAATCATTGCGTTGTAATAGTCGAGTACCGCGTCGGGCGCATCATCCCTGATCAGAATCCCTGCATCCAGCAACAGCGCTCGATCGCAGAGCGTTTTCACCGCAGCGGGATCATGGGACACAAACAAGAGTGTCGTTCCTTGCTCCCGAAAATGCCGGATTCGCGCAAAGATTTGTGCTGAAAGTACGCGTCGCCAACCGAGAGTGCTTCATCAACGATCAAGATGTCAGGCCTCACAGCCGTTGCGACGCTGAACGCCAGCCGAACGTGCATGCCACTAGAGTACGTCCGAACAGGCTGATCCATGTAGTCACCGATCTCGGCGAATGCATTGATCGCTTCCATGAGAGATCCGATGCGCTCGGCGGGAATCCCAAGAATATGGCCGGCCATGTAAACGTTCTGCCTGCCGGTGAATTCCGGGTGAAATCCGATCCCAAGCTCGAGCAATGCAGCCACGCGGCCGCCCGATTCAAACGCACCCGTTGTCGGGCGAATAGTGCCGGCGATCATCTTGAGCAGTGTGCTCTTTCCGGCGCCGTTGGCGCCGACGATGCCAATCGCCTCTCCGGGTGCCACGTCGAAGCTCACGTCGCGGACGACCCAGTTTAGATCGTGGTGTGCACCAAGGCCCACCCATTCCGCAAGGCGCCCCCATTTCGCGGGATAGCGCTTATAGGCCTTGCCGAGATTCCTTACGTGAAGGTAGCCCATTACAGCTCGTCAACGATTTCGCCGCTTAGCCGTCGAAACGCCAGCAGCCCAAGCAGGAGGAAGCCACAGGCGACGACGGCTGGATAGCCCAGGCTTGACCAGGCCGGTACACGGTTTTCCACCAGAACCGTCTGCGTAAAACTAACGATCGGCCACATCGGGTTCCACTCCAAAACGGATGCAAAGAATGGTGGCAGCGCCCGACCGGGATACACGATCGGCGTTAGCCAAAACCAGAATTGGAGCAGCATCGTGGTGCTTTGCTCGACATCACGGTAGAAAACGTTGATGGTCCCTAATAAGAGTCCGATACCCAATGCAAGCGCAACAACGAGGCAAATCAGCGGCAACATCGCGAAAATTGCGGCTGAAGGGAAACTTCCGATCACCGCAAGAAAGACCAAGAACAAAATCGCGACTACCGCGAAGTTTGACAACCCTGACAGCACGAGAATGATTGGCAGCGCCAACTTTGGCATGTTGGCTTTTTTCAGCAATCCGGCGTTGTGAACGAAGATACCAACCGAACGATTCAAGAGATCGCTGAAAAGTTGCCAGATCAGAATCCCACCGCAAAGATAAATACTGTATGCGAACTTCGAATCGTGCCCTGGCAGCGACGGCTTCATGATCTGCGAAAACACGAGCGTATAGATAAGGATCAGCGCCAACGGCTGTGCAACAGCCCAGAAAAAGCCGAGCTGCGTGCCGAGATAGCGCGATACGAAGTCCCGCTTGACGCTGGCCAGGATGAAGCCCCGGAACTCCCAGCATTCCCGCAGCATGCCGGCGCGAAACATGCGTATGGAAGGCGCCTTTGGCGCGCCACTTGTCTGCATCACGTGTGAGACCCGCCAGGGCTGGCGACATACTCGCGACCCATACGCTTGGGATCCGCGTCGACCATAGTCGCGATCAATTTCTCGATCGTCGTCCTCGCCAACCGCCCGAGGCGCTCGTGTGCCTTGGTGGGATGGGCAAGCAACACATCGATCTCAGCCGGCCGGTAGAAGGCCCGATCGAACACCACCGCGCCCTCCTCGTAGCACAACCCGACATGCGCGAACGCGATCCGACACATGTCGCGAACGCTCGTCGCGCGGTCGGTGGCAATGACGTAATTATCCCCCCGTAATTGTAGCTTCATTGACCTTCTCAGGGAGCCGCGGCGCGCCGAGCGCCTGGCGATATGCCTCCACTGTCGCTTGCGCGCACGCGGCCCAGGTAAAGCGCCGTGCCCGGTTCTCGCCGCGATGCGCGAGGTCTGCGCGGGTGGCAGAATCTTCGAGGATCGCAGCAATCTTGAGTGCTGTGTCTTGCGGCTGCTCCGGGTCAAACGTCAATCCCGCATCACCGATCACCTCGGGCAGAGCCGCCCTGTCCGAGGCAAGAACTGGCACCCCGCACGCCATCGCCTCGAGCGGTGGCAGCCCGAATCCTTCATAGAGCGAAGGGAAGATGAAGGCAGCCGCGCCCGCATAGAGGTTGGGCAAGTCCGCGGCGGGCGCGTGTCCGAGGAACCGAACCTGACCTCGGTCCGCAAGCAATCGCAACTCCCGTTCGAGGTCTGCTGCACGCCAGCCGCGCGCTCCCGCGATCACCAGCGGGAAGCTGTCTCGCAGCGCCGCAGGCAGACGGGCAAACGCAGCGAGCAAATGGCCAATGTTCTTGCGAGGCTCTATGGTTCCCACACTAAGCAGATAACGTCCGTGCTGGAGTCCGAGAGGGTGCAGCGTGGCCGCGGTTTCCTCCTGGGTCCGGGGCCGGAACGCGGGAGACACACCGAGGTGGGCGACCGTAATGCGCTGCGGTGGCACATCGAACATCGCGACCAACTCATCGCGCACAAACGCGGAATCAACGAGAATCGCGCCGGCCCGGGTCAGCGCGGGCGACAAACCATGTTCAAGCCAGCGGACTCGATCGGGCGGATGGGTTTCCGGATAACGCAGCCAGGATAGATCGTGTATCGTCACGACGACGGGAACGTCGTAGCGCAGCGGCACATAGTTCGGCTCGTGGTACACCTCGATCTCGCGGCCATGGAGACCACGCTCGAAAGTGACCTGTTGTATCAGACTGCGAAGTTCGCGCTTCAACGGAATCCAGGGTTTGATCAGATCCCGTGCTCGGGTGGCAGCGATGCTGTGGCCGCCGGTTACGGGCGGGCACGGGGACTCGTGTCTCCACTGATAACCATAGAAAGAATGGACGTCGACGTCACCCCCGGCATGCAGGGCCGCTCCCAGCTGGACGATGTAGTTGCCGATGCCGGTCAACGGCGCAAGCAACGGAGTCGCGTTGACAGCTACTCGGAGCGTAACGGGTTCGAGCGCGCGAAGCATGGTAGAGGCGTCAGCATGGTATCACCGCGTGCTTTCGTTCGGGCGCGCCGAAAACTGGTCGGTCTGTCATCTTGCGCATAATTTACAATCGACGGTCATTCGCCGTATTTCGGAGCTCTGACACAACCTTGCACTAAACGATTCCGCACAGATTCGTGAACCCTATCGAACATCCGCCCAGCCCCTTGGTTATTTCGCCGGTCCGGGAGGATCAACCAGCCGCAGCGCCACCGGTCACACGGGCGCGGCCTCGCTTGCCGCTGGCGCGCACCTTTGCGCTGACAGCGCTCGTGATGTTACTGGCTTGGCTTGCCTTGATCGCGGTCTACTTGGCGATTTCGGTTCCCGACGAGTGGTTTCCCGCGGCCGCGCCCAAGGCATATGCTGCAAACCGACTGGTGCTTGTCCGTGGCACCGGTCAATTGGTCGATCAGGAGCTACATGTGACCGCAGCCGACCCGACCGGCGTCACCGTGATCTCGTTGGTATCTGACCTGAACGCCAGCGACTACCCGACCATAGCGTGGATCGCGGCCGACATTCCAGAACCGGCGAGGGTCCGCTTGCTGTGGCGCAACGACAGCGCACCACAAAAGCTCAACGCGATCGACGTTCCCGTCGGAGGAGGGCGGACCTTACCTGTGCTTGTCGCCAATAACCCCGCATGGATCGGCCGCGTTACAGGACTAGCGCTGGCCATTCAAGGGTCGCTGTTACAGCCCATACGAATCCGGGGCGTAATCGCTAAACCGATGGGGGCACTGGAAATCCTTGGGGACCGCGCCGGGGAGTGGTTCGCTTTTGAGGGTTGGGTTGGAACGTCCATTAACACGATCACCGGCGGCGCCGACTTTCAGGGACTCCCTCTTCCGGTGCTCATCGCACTGAGCGTTGCCCTGGCCGGCACAGGCGTCGTGCTACTCGAGCGACGGCGCCCAGGCACGTTTGTCGCATCCACGCCGATAGTGCTGGGCGCCATTTTTCTGATCGGTTGGCTCATTCTCGATGCGCGCTGGACTGCGAATCTGGTGCGGCAGGAGCGGTACACCGCAGAGAAGTACGCGGGAAAGAGCACGCGAGACAAGCATCTTGCCAACGAAGACGCGCAACTGTTCGCGTTCGTCGAACGGGCGCTCCAGGTTCTGCCATCTCGGCCCGTACGGATATTCGTTGCGGCGGACGCAAACTATTTCCGCGGCCGAGCAGCCTATCATCTATATCCTCATAGCGCGTTCTTCGATCCGCGCAGCAACGAGCTCCAATGGGCTGACCAGTTGCGGTCCGGAGACTGGTTGCTGGTTTATCAGCAGCGCGGAATCGAGTATGACGCCAGCCGGCAAATGCTCAAGTGGGAGAACGGCCGGACGACAAGCGCCGAGCTGAAACTCATAGAGCCGGGCGCAGCACTCTTTCGGATTCGATGATAACGATGGACGTGTTAGCGCTTCTTTGCGGTTTCGCGGTCGTTTGGGCGCTCGGCGTTGCTCTCCTTGCTACCGTCGCGGCCCGCGGATGCCGCCGAACCAGGGGCTCTCCCCTGGACAGTCGGATGCGGCTGGTTTGTAGGTGCTTTCCTGCTCACCCTGTGGATGCGCGTTCTGTCACAGATCCACGTGCCCTTCGGCGTCGCATCTATCGGTCTTCCATTGGCCGCAGCGACCGGACTGTTAGCATGGCGCGCGCGAAGGTTGAAGACCATCCGATGGCACGGTGCTTTCGCATCACTGACTGGACGGAATCTTGCCGGGTGGCTGCGTGCAATCTGGCTGATCATCCTGGCCTGCCTGGCGGTGCGGTTTGCCTTGCTCCTCAGCGAGATCGTGTGGCGCCCGTTGTACCCCTGGGACGCCTGGACGCAGTGGGGCACGAAAGCCCGGGTCTGGTTCGAATTGAGAACCATGGCTCCATTCGTAACCGCCTCGGAATGGCTTCAGGCAACCGGTCCGAACGTCTATTTCGATGCCGCGCCGACCCACCCGGGAACAGTACCGCTGTTGCAGGTCTGGTCGGCAATACTGTTGGGACGGTGGGAGGATACTCTCGTCAACCTGCCGTGGTGGCTAACCGGTGTTGCCTTCGCGTTCGCGATCTACGGTTACCTCGCGCGGGAAGGCTTCGAACCGGTCATGGCTCTTATAGGTACCTGGCTTGTTCTGTCGCTGCCTATTCTGGAAGTTCACATTGCGCTCGCCGGGTACGCCGACCTCGCCATGTCGACCTATCTGACTCTTGCTGCGCTTTGGTCGTTGCGCTCGGTGCGGACGCGGCGCTGGGGCGACGCGGCGATCGCCGTGTTGTTGCTGGCCGCATGCGTGCTGATCAAGAATCCCGGCAAAGTCTGGGTCGCCACTTTGGTGCCGGGTGTACTAATCGCCATGCTGCCGCGACACGGCGTTCGCATCGCAACCGGGCTAATTGTGCTTGCCATCTGCGCCGCGCTGGTTCTCGCGAGTGCGGAGCCGGTGATCCTCGGATACCACTTGCACTTGGATTTCAAGATGCCGTGGCGTGCTTTGTTCGACGCCTATTTCGCCTTCGGGAACTGGCATCTGCTCTGGTTCGGAGTGATTGCCGTTGCCATGCTGGCGCGACGACACCTTCTATCGCGCGAGTTGGCGCCTTACACCGCGATCGTCGCCGCCGGCGTCATGTTCCTGTTTTTCGGATTCGCGTTTACCAACGCGAGCGAATGGGTGGAGGATCAGTCGACGGTTAACAGGGCCACATTGCACCTTGCGCCGCTCGTCGTCATTTGGATGCTTCTATCTTTCCGCGCATGGGCGCGCAATCCTACATTGCAGCCCGCGGCCATCCCCGACGCTCGGGAGGCAACTAGCGCCGCCTGATGGGTTTTCTTGCAATCGCCGCCGATCGAGCGATCTGCGGATCTGCAGTCCATCGTGACAGCAGAAGTGCCAACGCCCAACCGGAGTGGTTGGGCGTTGGTTTTGAAGGGTGCCTGACGATGACCTACTTTCGCACAGGTAATCTGCACTATCATCGGCGCGCCGCCGTTTCACGGTCCTGTTCGAGATGGGAAGGCGTGGGGCCAGCGGGCTGTTGTCGTCAGGCATTGAGCGTTGGTGACCGAACAGACATCGCGTGCGACGTGGCGTCCGTTCACCGAAAGGGAAGAAGCAAAGCTGGATTAGATTGCGCAAACACCGTAACTGGAATGCAATGCCCACAGTTATGGGGTCAAGCCGCACGGGCTATTAGTATCGGTTAGCTTAAGGCGTTACCGCCCTTCCACACCCGACCTATCAACGTGGTGGTCTGCCACGACCCTTTAGGGAGATCAAGTCTCCGGGACGTCTCATCTCGAGGCAAGTTTCCCGCTTAGATGCTTTCAGCGGTTATCTCTTCCGTGCTTAGCTACCCGGCAATACGACTGGCGTCATAACCGGTACACCAGAGGCACGTCCACTCCGGTCCTCTCGTACTAGGAGCAGCCCCCCTCAAACGTCCAGCGCCCACGGCAGATAGGGACCAAACTGTCTCACGACGTTTTGAACCCAGCTCACGTACCACTTTAAATGGCGAACAGCCATACCCTTGGGACCGGCTACAGCCCCAGGATGTGATGAGCCGACATCGAGGTGCCAAACACCGCCGTCGATATGAACTCTTGGGCGGTATCAGCCTGTTATCCCCGGCGTACCTTTTATCCGTTGAGCGATGGCCCTTCCATACAGAACCACCGGATCACTATGTCCTGCTTTCGCACCTGCTCGACTTGTCAGTCTCGCAGTCAAGCCCCCTTGTGCCATTGCACTATCAGTACGATGTCCGACCGTACCTAGGAGACCTTCGAGCTCCTCCGTTACTCTTTGGGAGGAGACCGCCCCAGTCAAACTGCCTACCATGCACGGTCCCCGAGCCAGATAATGGCCCTAGGTTAGAACCGCAATGACACCAGGCTGGTATTTCAAGGTTGGCTCCATGGCAGCTAGCGCCACCACTTCATCGCCTCCCAGCTATCCTACACAGGTCCCATCACAGTCCAATGCAAAGCTACAGTAAAGGTGCACGGGGTCTTTCCGTCTTGCCGCGGGGAGATTGCATCTTCACAAACACTTCAACTTCGCTGAGTCTCGGGTGGAGACAGCGTGGCCATCGTTACGCCATTCGTGCAGGTCGGAACTTACCCGACAAGGAATTTCGCTACCTTAGGACCGTTATAGTTACGGCCGCCGTTTACCGGGGCTTCAATCAAGAGCTTGCACCCCATCATTTAACCTTCCGGCACCGGGCAGGCGTCACACCCTATACGTCGACTTTCGTCTTAGCAGAGTGCTGTGTTTTTGTTAAACAGTCGCAGCCACCTTTTCACTGCGACCCCTCTCGGCTCCCGCTGTACGCGTTCACCTACCAGGGGCGCACCTTTTCCCGAAGTTACGGTGCTAATTTGCCGAGTTCCTTCACCCGAGTTCTCTCAAGCGCCTTAGAATACTCATCCTGCCCACCTGTGTCGGTTTGCGGTACGGTCAATCACAGACTGAAGCTTAGAGGCTTTTCTTGGAAGCAGGGTATCAGCAACTTTTGGCGAGCAAGCCCGCCTTCGTCATCACGCCTCAGCTAAGATCCCCGGATTTGCCTAAGGACCACGCCTACACGCTTAAACCGGGACATCCAACACCCGGATTGCTTAACCTTCTCCGTCCCCCCATCGCATCTGTGCTCGGTGCAGGAATATTAACCTGCTTCCCATCGGTTACGACTCTCGTCCTCACCTTAGGGGCCGACTCACCCTGCGCCGATGAACGTGGCGCAGGAAACCTTGGGCTTTCGGCGAGCGGGCCTTTCACCCGCTTTATCGCTACTCATGTCAGCATTCGCACTTCCGATACCTCCAGCAACCCTCTCGAGTCACCTTCACAGGCCTACGGAACGCTCTCCTACCATCTACAGGCTCCATTAAGCGCACTCGCGCTCTAGCACCGCGTAACGCAGCGCAGAACGACTCGACTTTGATGAACGCTTTGGCAGCGCATGGCTGCGCCATGCGCTGCCAGCTTGCCTTCTGGAATGCTCTTAATGGAGCCTGTAAATCCGCGATTTCGGTACATAGTTTGAGCCCCGTTACATCTTCCGCGCAGGACGACTCGACCAGTGAGCTATTACGCTTTCTTTAAATGATGGCTGCTTCTAAGCCAACATCCTGGCTGTCTGAGCCTTCCCACCTCGTTTCCCACTTAACTATGGCTTGGGGACCTTAATCGGCGGTCTGGGTTGTTTCCCTCTTGACCCCGGACGTTAGCACCCGGAGTCTGTCTCCCACGCTCGCACTTCACGGTATTCGGAGTTTGCAATGGTTTGGTAAGGCGCCATGCCCCCCTAGCCATAACAGTGCTCTACCCCCGCGAGTGATACGTGAGGCACTACCTAAATAGTTTTCGGAGAGAACCAGCTATTTCCGGATTTGTTTAGCCTTTCACCCCTAGCCACAGCTCATCCCCGTCTTTTTCAACAGACGTGGGTGCGGCCCTCCACGAGGTGTTACCCCCGCTTCAGCCTGGCCATGGCTAGATCATCCGGTTTCGGGTCTACGCCCTGCAACTAAAGCGCCCTGTTCGGACTCGCTTTCGCTGCGCCTCCCCTATGCGGTTAAGCTTGCTACAGAACGTAAGTCGCTGACCCATTATACAAAAGGTACGCAGTCACCCGGTTGCCCAGGGCTCCCACTGTTTGTATGCATGCGGTTTCAGGATCTATTTCACTCCCCTTCCGGGGTTCTTTTCGCCTTTCCCTCACGGTACTGGTTCACTATCGGTCGATTACGAGTATTTAGCCTTGGAGGATGGTCCCCCCATCTTCAGACAGGATTTCACGTGTCCCGCCCTACTTGTCGTACCCTCAGTTCCACTTCCGACTTTTCGCATACGGGGCTGTCACCCACTATGGCCGCCCTTTCCAGAGCGTTCCGCTAAGTCAAAAGCTAAAAGGTACCGGCTGCTCCCATTTCGCTCGCCACTACTCTGGGAATCTCGGTTGATTTCTGTTCCTGCGGTTACTGAGATGTTTCAGTTCTCCGCGTTCGCTCTTCCCGGCCTATGAATTCAGCCGGGAGTGACCCTTGCGGGCCGGGTTTCCCCATTCGGACATCTCCGGATCAATGCTTGTTTGCCAGCTCCCCGGAGCTTTTCGCAGGCTGCCACGTCCTTCATCGCCTGTAATCGCCAAGGCATCCACCACATGCACTTAGTCGCTTGACCCCATAACGCTGAGCACTGCTGCTCCTCGTCACGGGTGTTTGCGATTTCCCACTCTATCGGACTAGGACAGAATGGTTCGATACAATCTAACCCAACATACGACAGTGTTCCGTCGTATGCGCTTTACTTCTTCCGTATTGTTAAAGAACAACCGAATTTCTCGGCACCGATCCAAAGATCAGAAGTAAACGTTCGCGTTTACCTCTGCGCTCTGTGCTCGATTTTCTGACGCCGGCCTCCTGGTTCAAACTGGTGGAGCTGGACGGGATCGAACCGACGACCCCCTGCTTGCAAAGCAGGTGCTCTCCCAACTGAGCTACAGCCCCGAAGTGGTGGGTCTGGATGGATTCGAACCATCGACCCCCGCCTTATCAAGACGGTGCTCTAACCAACTGAGCTACAGGCCCGTATCCGGCATTCGCTGGCCGCGCACTCAGGTGCGACGTGCAGGCGGCAACAACCGATAAGAGTGGACACTTGAGACAACTGGGCTGTCTCGAGAAAGGAGGTGATCCAGCCGCACCTTCCGATACGGCTACCTTGTTACGACTTCACCCCAGTCACGAAACGCACCGTGGTAAGCGGCCCCCTTGCGGTTAGCCTACCTACTTCTGGTACATCCCGCTCCCATGGTGTGACGGGCGGTGTGTACAAGACCCGGGAACGTATTCACCGCGACATGCTGATCCGCGATTACTAGCGATTCCGACTTCATGCAGTCGAGTTGCAGACTGCAATCCGGACTACGACCGGCTTTCTGGGATTGGCTCCAGCTCGCGCTTTGGCAACCCTCTGTACCGGCCATTGTATGACGTGTGAAGCCCTACCCATAAGGGCCATGAGGACTTGACGTCATCCCCACCTTCCTCCGGTTTGTCACCGGCAGTCTCCCTAGAGTGCCCTTGCGTAGCAACTAGGGACAAGGGTTGCGCTCGTTGCGGGACTTAACCCAACATCTCACGACACGAGCTGACGACAGCCATGCAGCACCTGTGTTACGGCTCCCTTTCGGGCACACCCCCATCTCTGAGGGCTTCCGTACATGTCAAGGGTAGGTAAGGTTATTCGCGTTGCATCGAATTAATCCACATCATCCACCGCTTGTGCGGGTCCCCGTCAATTCCTTTGAGTTTTAATCTTGCGACCGTACTCCCCAGGCGGTCAACTTCACGCGTTAGCTGCGGTACTGAGAAATCGCTTCCCCAACACCTAGTTGACATCGTTTAGGGCGTGGACTACCAGGGTATCTAATCCTGTTTGCTCCCCACGCTTTCGTGCCTGAGCGTCAATCTCAGCCCAGGGGGCTGCCTTCGCCATCGGTGTTCCTCCACATCTCTACGCATTTCACTGCTACACGTGGAATTCCACCCCCCTCTGCCAGATTCAAGTCCCCTAGTTTCCACTGCCATTCCCAGGTTGAGCCCGGGGCTTTCACAACGGACTTGGAGAACCGCCTGCGCACGCTTTACGCCCAGTAATTCCGATTAACGCTCGCACCCTACGTATTACCGCGGCTGCTGGCACGTAGTTAGCCGGTGCTTATTCTGCCGGTACCGTCAAGAGCGCCCCGTATTAGGGAGCGCCTTTTCTTTCCGACCAAAAGCGGTTTACAACCCGAAGGCCTTCTTCCCGCACGCGGCATGGCTGGATCAGGGTTTCCCCCATTGTCCAAAATTCCCCACTGCTGCCTCCCGTAGGAGTCTGGGCCGTGTCTCAGTCCCAGTGTGGCTGATCATCCTCTCAGACCAGCTACCGATCGTCGCCTTGGTGGGCCATTACCCCGCCAACAAGCTAATCGGACATCGGCCGCTCCCATAGCGTGAGGCCCTTGCGAGTCCCCCACTTTCCTCCGTAGAGCATATGCGGTATTAATCCGGCTTTCGCCGGGCTATCCCCCACTACGGGACACGTTCCGATGTATTACTCACCCGTTCGCCGCTCGCCGCCAGGGTTGCCCCCGCGCTGCCGCTCGACTTGCATGTGTAAAGCATGCCGCCAGCGTTCAATCTGAGCCAGGATCAAACTCTTCAGTTTAATCTAGCAAGAAATCACTCAAACTGACGTTGACCAATTAACCCCACCACCGAATCCAACCGGGTTGCCCCGGGCAGTTCCGGCAATAAAATCATTGGCCGCGAGTCCGAAACTCCCGGTTTGCACCGGCAGCTTCCAACTCGCTTACTTCAGTGTGAGCACTACTTGAGTTTCCTTGAGTTCCCTGGCCAGCCAAGCGGTGCCAAAGCATCCCGGTTTCCCAGAAAGCCGTGGCAAGCCGGTGACCCGGGGTTCCCAGCACCCCAAGCGCCCACACTTATCGGTTGTTCGTATTGTTAAAGAGCGCGCCTAAAGAAAAACAAGGCGTCGAGAAGCGCGATTATACCGCATTAGAGAGCCCGGTCAACAGTCTCATGCTCTTTCCCCGGATCGGGGCGGCTCCGCCACACGCGGCGAAGCCAATTTTCTGCCGGACGATTCATCGATCCCCAGAGCGCGGCCGCCGAGACACGAACGTTCGGCCATTCAACGGACCGCTCGTGGGTGATCTCTCGAGAACGGGCTGCGTCCGGAATGTTGGCGGAGTCCGGGCGTGGGCGGGCGCGAGTCGAATTCGGCTACCATTGTTCATGGTGAAAAGCCTCCGGGAGCCGATCCTGTTCGTGTCGCACGATTTCGCGACCATCCCCCGCGTCTGCAAGGCGAGCCTCGACCCTGATCGCGGCGCGCTGCGCTACGGGGACTGCGCGCAACGCGCGATTGCCGAATATGCGCTGCTCGCGGCCGCGCCAACACCCGCCGCAGGATGATTCCGATGGTGAGCGACTCGAACCGATCGAAGGAAGTCGACGCCCTGATCGAGCAGATCCGGCAAATAGCGTGGGTTCACCACGGCCTGCCCCGGGATCGCCACCCGGACAGCGCAGCGGATATGATGGAGCCGTCCTCCGAGGTGATCGATGGCTACGTCGCGGAGCTCGCGCGGCGCAGCAACCCCCGCGCCGAGCTCCCAGCTCGCTTCCGCCACTTTCCCTTGACCCTGGCGCCGGTGCGATATGTCGCGCTCGCTCTGTACAACCTGATGACCAGGGACCACCGCGTGACCAATGTCGTCGTGCGCGAGGCAATTCAAGCGCTTCAGCGGCGCAACGAAGCTTCGTCGCGCGAAGTCGCTGTACTGCTCGACTGCGTGCGCGCGCTGTTGTTGCGCTCGTGGTCGGACGATTCAGCCGTTCCCGCTGCGACGCCTCCCGGGAATGGAGGGCGCGACGAATACGCATCCGAGATGGACTCGTTTTTCGCCGCCCTCGGAGATCAGTTTCGCGGCTCGTCCGAGCTGACCAGAGATCGATTGCGCATCTATCTGCCGAAAATTCACGCTGCCGCCGTGCAGGGTCCCGCGCTGGATCTCGGCTGCGGGCGCGGAGAGTGGCTCGAGCTCCTGAGCGAGGCGAAAATCGATGCCCTCGGCGTCGAGCAGAACCGGGCACTGACAGCAGCTTGCAGGGCCAAGAATCTGCGCATCGTGGAAGCCGATTTTATGGCGTTTCTCGAGCAGTCCCCGCCGGAGCATTGGGGGCTCGTTACCGGATTTCACATCATCGAGCACCTGCGATGGCCCGCGTGGTACGACTGCCTGCGTCAGATCCATCGCGCGCTGGTGACGGGCGGAACGGCGATCCTGGAAACGCCGAACCCCGGCAATCTGATTACGGCCGCGAGCCGCTTCTACCTCGATCCGACTCACACTCATCCCATTCCGGACGCCCTGCTTGCGTTCGCCGTGAAGAGCGTGGGCTTCTCGATCGTCGAGATACTGCCGCTTCATCCGGTGGTTGGTTCGGAGGCGGTCGACGTCGCATCATCGATGTTGCCGTTGCTGAGCGGCCCGCAGGACTACGCGATCATCGTCCGCAAATGATGCGACGCTTTCCTGATCACTCTCCCCAGCCTCCGCTTCCCGCCGTAGTCTTTTCGAGCAGCATGCGCGCGCTGTCCTTCCATGACAGCCAGTGGCGAGGAGTGCGGGCGTCCGCGCGGGCCGCGTGGCCGCCCGACGCCTCGAGACTACGGATCAGCTCGACCAGTGCGCGTGGATCGTGGGGGTCGAAGTAGCGAGGGTAATCCGCGCCGATCTCGCGAAATACCGGGATGTCACTCGCCAAAACGCGCAGCCCATACTGCATCGCCTCGACCAGTGGCAAACCGAAACCCTCGCAATCAGACGCGAAGATCAATGCCGAAGCATGCCGGTAGGCGTAGTCGATCTCGGCATCCGTCGCTGACTCGAACCATTCGAGTCGGCGACCGTTCTCCGCATGCCCCCGAATCCGCCGCGCGAGCGCTTCCGATCGCCAGCCGAGCCTCCCGAAGATAAAGAGATTTACATTGGCGCCCTCGGACCAGAGAACCTCGAATGCGTCGAGGACGCGAGAGTGGTTCTTCCTCGGCTCCAGGGTGCCGACGATGATGTAGGTGCCCCCCTGTTGCCGGCTGAACGCCTCGCTCACCCGGTCGAGCGCATGAGGAGCGGCGATGATGCGATCCAGCCCCGCGCCCAGGTAGAAGTAATCGATCCGCAGCGCCGGGCGCGACAACGGGCCAGCCAACCCGATTCGGGAAAGGTGTGCACGCAATTCGTTGGTGACGGTCTGCGAGATGCCAAGCAGTCCGGAAGCGCACGGGACCGTGCGCCTCAGCCATTTGTCGAACAGGATCGGGGTGCCTTCCGGGGCGAGGTCGGGATGTTGGATCGGGATGAGATCGTTGACGACGACCCAGACGGCCGCGCCAGCTTCGCGCGCGCGGCGCAGTTCCCGGGTGAGATCGACACTCCACGTCGAGTCGAGCAGGACGAGCGTGTCCCCTCGGCGGAAATCGACGCGAGATGCCGTATCGGCACCGAGCGAACGTGTCCAGCGCCCGGCGTTCTGCGCTGCGTAGACGATGCGACGAAGCCCATACTCCAGCCCTTGGGAATGCAAGGCGCCACGCAACCCGGGAGAGGGAAGCGCGCGGGTGATGCCGTGCCGGGCCCCGTGAAAACTTCTGCGCAGGCGATCGACCGCAGTGGGCCCCAAATCGGCGCCGGTCGAACCATCGCCTGCAGCGAGCCCGGGGATCGCCTCCAGAAATCGACCGTTATAGATGACCGGTACGCAAGCCCAGGCATCATCGAGGCTCATCGAAGCGCCGACAAGATTGCGCACGGCGCGTTGAATCCCGGTCCTGTAGCGACTCGAGTGCGTACTCGTGCATTCGAGGAATACTCGATGGCGCAATGCGCTACTCGCGTTCGACGCGACGCATGTCGGCGTCCACCATCATCTTGATCAGCTCCGAGACTCCGGTCTTGGCCTTCCAGCCGAGGGAGGCGTTCGCCTTGGCGGGATTGCCCAGGAGCACATCGACCTCGGCGGGTCGATAGAACTTCGGATCGATGACCACGTGCTTCTGATAGTCAAGACCGACGTGCTCGAAGGCGATCTTGCACATGTCGCGGACCGTCGTCGTCACGCCCGTCGCAATCACATAGTCGTCGGCCTTGTCCTGCTGCAGCATCAGCCACATCGCTTCGACGTAGTCGGCGGCGAAGCCCCAGTCGCGCTTGGAGTCTATGTTGCCGAGACGCAGCTCCGTCTCCTTGCCTTGCTTGATCCGTGCAACCGCGTCGGTGACCTTGCGCGTGACGAACTCGATCCCGCGCAATGGCGATTCGTGATTGAAAAGAATTCCGCTCGAGGCGTGCATGCCGAAGCTTTCGCGATAGTTGACCGTGATCCAGTGACCGAAAAGCTTCGCTACGCCATAGGGACTGCGCGGATAGAATGGCGTCGACTCGGATTGTGACGCCGTCTGGATCAGCCCGAACATCTCGCTCGTCGACGCTTGGTAGAATCGAGCATTGCAATCCATGCGGCGCAGAGCTTCGAGCATGTTGACGACGCCGACTCCGTTGACCTGCGCTGTCAGCGCAGGCTGCTGCCAGGATGTGCCGACGAAGCTTTGCGCGGCAAGGTTGTACACCTCGTCGGGACGCGCCGTCTCGACCGCACGGCACAACGACGCCATGTCGGTCAGGTCGCCGTGAATCACGGTAATGAGGTTGGCGACGCCCATTTCCTGGAGGCGCCACGACGTATCGGTGCCGCGTCTGGCGACGATCCCGAACACCTTGTAGCCTTTGTCGATGAGAAAACGGGACAGGTACGCGCCGTCCTGGCCGGTAACTCCGGTAATCAATGCAGACTTGGACATGATGGTTCTTGCCGTGAACGGGCCATTCGGATGGGTCGATACGGGGCTTGAACTGTAGCATTTTGCCGCATAATCCGGGGACCGGCGCCTGACGCAGCGGCGAAACCCGCGGCCGGACCCATATGCGAATCGCGATCGTGCACGACTGGCTGGACACTTGGGGCGGCGCCGAAAATGTGCTCGCGGTCCTGCTTGACATGTATCCCGCCGCAGACTTGTACGCTACCGTCGATTTTCTCAGCGAAACCGATCGCGGGCGGCTCGGAAACCGCAGAGTACGGACATCGTTCGTCCAGAGCCTTCCATTCGCTCGCAAACACTTCCGCAAATATCTGCCGTGGATGCCCCGCGCCGTCGAAGGCTTTGACGTGCGCGGATACGACGTGATCATCTCCAGCTCGCACGCTGTTGCCAAGGGCGTCGTGACGGGCGCGGATCAGCTTCACATCTGTCTGTGTTATTCGCCGGCGCGCTATGCGTGGGAACACGAAGCCCGGTATCTCGCCGACGCGGGCCTCGACCGGTGGCCGCTGGCGGCCATTGCACGGCGATCGATGCGCCGATTTCGCGACTGGGATTTTCGCGCCGCCCAGCGCGTGGATCGCTTTGTCGCCATTTCCGAATACATTGCCACGAGGATCGAGCGCTGCTACGGCCGCTCGGCGCACGTCATCTACCCTCCGGTGAACGTTCGCTCCGATTCCGACGCCGCATCGGAGCGCACAGCGTTCTATCTCACGCTATCGAGACTGGTCCCATACAAGCGCGTGGACCTCATCGTGGCCGCGTTCGCGGACATGCCGGAGCGCGAGCTCGTCGTCGCGGGCGAGGGTCCGGACTTGCGCGCCCTCGCCTCATTGGCGTCCGCCAACATTCGCTTTGTCGGCCGCGTCGGAGACGCCGAGCGCGACCGCCTGCTGTCGAGCGCGCGAGCGTTCGTGTTTGCCGCGGAGGAAGATTTCGGCATCGCGCCGCTCGAAGCGCAGGCGTGTGGAACGCCGGTCATCGCTTTCTTCCGCGGAGGCGCGGCGGAAACCCTGCGCGGCCTCGATACCGCCGATCCAACGGCGGTCTTCTTCACTGAGCAAACGGCCGCCGCGATCCGCGACGCAGTCGTCCTGTTCGAACGATCAGCCGATCGAATCAAGGCAGACGTCTGTCGAGCGAACGCCAGGCGCTTCGAAACGGCTGTGTTCAAGCAGCGATTCGGCGATTTTGTCGGGAATGCATGGAACGAATTCCGCGCTGGGCGCAATAACGGAGCCAGCCCAGTGCTGAGGGAATCCCGCAATCTGCTGAAGAGCAACGCCTCGCGCGCTCGATCAGTCGCTGCGCCTCGCGGATCCTGTCATGGTCGTCCTCGCCGGCTGGGCCGCGCAATGGTGGTATCTCGGCAATCCCGGCGCGTCGCCGACCTACTGGGTCGCGATGCTCGCCGTGGCGCTGTCTGAGCCTCGCGGTGTTTCCGGCGACGGGCCTGTATCGTCCGCAGCGAGGCGCGAGCCTGATCGAGGACATGCGCGCACTCGCCTCCGGCTGGCTCGTGCTGCTGGCGATCGGCGTCTTTCTCGCCTTCATCACCAAGACCGGCGACGCGTATTCGCGCGTCTGGGTCGCGCTCTGGTTCGCCGCCGGCTTTCTCGCGCAAACCGCAATGCGCGTCGCGTTGCGACTGTCACTGCGCTTCCTCCGCCGTCGCGGCTACAACCTGCGTCACATCTACATCGTCGGCGCGGGCGATCTCGGCCGGGAAGTCGCGTTGCGGCTGCGTCGCGCTCCGTGGAGCGGTCTCTCGCTGCGCGGGTTTTTCGACGACGCGCCCGAGCTTGCCGGCGCAAGCGTGGAAGGTGATCCCGGTCCTCGGCACGATCGACACGCTGTATTCGTGTCTCGAGCGAAACGGTATCGATCAGGTGTGGATCGCTCTTCCCCTGCGCGCCGAAGAGAGCATCCGTCGCCTCGTGCTGGCGCTGCGCGGCCACGCTGTGGAAGTCCGTTACGTTCCCGACATCTTCGGCTTTCAGCTCCTGCGGCACAGTTTCTCGGAAGTCGCCGGCATGCCCGTCATCGGCCTCACGGATACGCCGCTCCACGGCTTTCAGCGCGTGCTCAAGGCGCTCGAGGATTACCTGCTGAGCGGCGTCGGCTGTCCTGCTCACAGCACCGCTGCTGCTCGCGATCGCGGTCGCCATCAAGCTCACGTCGCCCGGACCGGTGCTGTACCGCCAGGAGCGCGTGACGTGGAACGGCAGGCGCTTCACCATGCTCAAGTTCCGCTCGATGCCGGTCGGTTCCGAGCAGCACAGCGGACCGGTGTGGTCGCAGCAAGCCGATCCGCGAGCGACGGGCCTCGGTGCCCTCCTTCGCCGCTTCAGCCTGGACGAGCTGCCGCAGCTTTTCAATGTGCATCCACGGCGACATGTCGCTCGTCGGGCCGCGGCCCGAGCGACCCGAGTTCGTCGCTCAATTCCGGCAGGAGATTCCCGGCTACATGCAAAAGCACATGGTGAAGGCCGGGATCACCGGTTGGGCGCAGGTCAACGATCTGCGCGGCAGCAGCGACCTGGGCAAGCGGATACAATATGACCTGTACTACATCGATCACTGGTCGGTGTGGTTCGATCTGCGCATTCTCGCCCTGACCGTCTGGCACGTCTTCCGAAGCCGCAATGCTTACTAGCACGCCGCCCGGCCCGCCGACCCTCGCAGCGGAGCCCGTCGCGCCCGCACGCCGGAGAGCCGATACCCGCGCAACCGCGCGCCAGCCGCGTCGCCATCTGGATTTTTCTCGCGAGCGCGCTCATCTGCGTTGCCGTCTATCTCGCGCGTAGCGGTCCAGGGTCCGTGGTTCAGCCGCGCCGGCACCGTGCATTGGACGCCGCGCGACTTGTCGGTGACCGAGGGTGCGGCGCGACTGCAGCCGGAAGGACTCGTCGGTGCGGCCACTCGACGCCGTGCATCCCGTTCGCATCGCCGTCAATACATCGCTGCGCGCAAGCGACTATCCGGTGCTCGCATGGGAGACCGCCGGGCATCGGCGACGACGCTCGAAGTCGCCGTGCTCTGGCAGAACGAGTACGAGCCGGGCCGCGTGTTCAATCAGCGCGTCGAGGTCGAAGCGGGGCGCGTTCAGCCAACCTTGCTCGCCGGCAACCCGAAGTGGATCGGGCGCATCAACGGGATCGCCCTGGCCGTGCGCGGCAACGTCGTCGAGCCGATCCTCATTCGCGGCGCCACCGCGAAGACGATGAGCCCGCGCGAGGTCCTCGGCGACCGCGTCGGAGAATGGCTGAAGTTCGAACCCTGGAACGGCGCGTCGATCAACACCCTCATCGGCGGCTCGGATACGCAGGACCTGCCGATGTCCTTCACCTTCGCGGTCGTCGTCGCGCTGGCCGCGCTGATCTATTTCGGACTCGCGCGCTGGAGGCCGCAGTGGGTGGGCGCATGGCGGCCGTTCATCATCGGCGCCATGTTTCTCGGCGCATGGATCGCGCTCGATGCGCGATGGATCTGGAATTTCGCGCGCCAGGTCGACGTCACCGCCGAGCTTTACGCGGGGAAGTCATGGCGCGAGCGTCATCTCGCGGCCGATGACCGGGCGGTCTTCGCATTCATCGAGAAGGTTCGCGACAAGCTGCCTCCGCCTCCTGTGCGCATATTCGTCGTCGGCGACGAGCACTATTTCCGCGATCGCAGCGCGTATCTGCTCTATCCGTACAATGTGTTTTTCGACCCGTGGCAGAACACGATGCCGCCGCCCGGCGCCGTTCATGCAGGCGATTACATGGTTGTCTATCAGCGCCGCGGCGTGCAGTACGACGCTGCCGACAAGCGCCTGCGCTGGGACGGCGGACCGCCCGTCGCCGCCGAGCTGATGCTGACCGACTCCGGCGCCGCAATGTTCCGGATCCTCTGATGGATTTCCTGACGATCGCATTTTCGCTGGCGCTTCCCCTGGCGCTCGGCGTGGCCGTGCTCCTTGCGCTGGACTGGCCGAGGCCGCACCGACGCGGCCGGAGCTGTGGCCTTGCGCTGCGGCTACGGTTACATCGTGGGCGCGTTGCTGCTGACTTTCTGGATGCGCGCGCTGAGCATCGCCGGACTGCGCTTTGGCGGACTGTCGATCGGCCTGCCCTTGCTTGCGATCACCGCCGCGCTTTTTGCCTTCGCCAGTGCGCCGCGGCCGGCTGTCGCTGCCGTCGCTCCGATCGGCGCTCGCTGCGCTCGCCGCGCCCGCGCTGCCGCGCTGGCAACGCGTCATGTGGATTGTGCTCATGCTTTTGCTCGTCGCTGCACTTCGTCTTGATGGCGGCGGAGGTCGCCTGGCGCCCGCTCTATCCCTGGGACGCGTGGGTGCAGTGGGCGACCAAGGCGCGCGTCTGGTACGAGCTCGGGCACCTCGCGCCGTTTGTGCGCGCCGATGTGTGGCTCGCCGGCGGCAACGGCGCCTATTTCGACGCGTCACCCAACTATCCGGCCACGGTTCCGTTGCTCCAGGTATGGACCTGCGTCGCACTGGGCCGCTGGGACGATTCGGCGATGAACTGGCCGTGGCTGGCGATACTCGTGGCGCTCGTCGCCGCGATGTATGGCGCGCTTCGCGGCGAGGGCGTCGCCCCGCTCCTCGCGCTTTTCGGCGCATACCTGCTCGCCTCGCTGCCGCTGGTCGACGTGCACGTCGCGCTCGCGGGCTACGCCGACTTGCCGATGGGCAGCGGTGTATGCGATGGCCGCGATCGCGTTCTATCGCTGGGCCAGGCGCCGCGATTGGCGGGACGCGGCGATTGCCATTCTGCTCGCGATAGCCTGTCCGCTGATCAAGACGCCAGGATGGATCTGGGCGGCCACGCTCATTCCCGGAGTCGTGGTCGTCCTGCTGCCTCGCCGAGGTGCTGCGCATCGTAGGCATCGGCTTCGCCGTCGCGGCGCTCGCCCTGCTCGCGCTGGCACGCACGCAACCTACGTTGCTGGGCTATCAGCTGCACCTCAATTTCGCTCCCGCCTGGGCACAGCTGGTCAAGAGCTACTACCTGATGGGGAACTGGAACCTGCTGTGGTACGCCGTCGTCGCGCTGGTCGCATTCGGCTGGCGTCAACTGCGGACTCCGGCGCTGCTGCCTCTGACGGTAGTGGCCGCGGCGGGCATGGCGTTTCTCTTCTTCGTCTTCGCGTTTACCGAGGCTGCGGTGTGGATGGCCGACCTGACCACGGCCAATCGCGCGACGCTGCACATCGTTCCCCTGCTCGTGTTTCTGGGCGTGCTGACGTGGCGCTCGATGACGATTGCGCCGTCCGAGTCTGCGCGCTCCGCCATCGCGGCAACGTCCGCGTGACGCGCAGCCGCCTGATCGGACTGTCCTGTTCGACTTCGGCGAACCCTCGCCCGCTGCGGCCGCGCAAATGCTTGAGCTTCCAGGCGTCACGCTTTGCTGCGTCGACACCGTGAATCACGCGCTCGCGCGTGCGGGCGCTGCGACTGTCCGGCGCAGGGATCCGATTCGGACGGACGCTCCTCGTCAGCGATCGCGAAGTGAACGCACCCGGCATCGAGGTGGATATCATTCCGGCGCTGAAGTCGCGCGAAGACTATTCGATGTTCGTGCTGAAGTCGCTTGCGTCGCGAATCGACACCTCGCATGTGCTGCTGGTGCAGTGGGATGGGTATGTGCTCAATCCCGCGGCATGGCGCGAGGAATTTTTCGCCTCCGACTACATCGGCGCGCAATGGTTCTGGCACGACGACGGCATGCGCGTCGGCAACGGCGGTTTCTCGCTCCGATCGCGCAAGTTGCTTCACGCGCTTCAGGATCCGCGGATCGTGCTCACCGAAGCCGAGGACATCACGATCTGCCGCGCGTTCAGGCCGCTGCTGGAAAGAGAGCACGGAATACGGTTCGCGTCGGAAGCAACGGCCGACGCCTTTGCCTATGAAGCCGCGTATCCCGGTCGGCAAGCCCTTCGGCTTCCACGGCTTGTTCAACTTCTGCCGGGTCGTTCCACCGGACGAGCTCACCGAGCCTGATCGCGACGTTCTCGCCGGCGATTGTGCGATCTCAGCAGCTCCTGCAACTGGGCCGCAACTGCATTGCCATGGGACTCTGGAAGCCGGCGGGCGCGATCTTCCGTCGCATCCTCGATGAGCTTCCCGGACAGGCCGAAGCCGCGGCGGGACTGGCGAGCCGCAACGGCGAACGCGTCTCTCGCTCCGGCGGCCGGACGCAATGATCCCTGCCCGTGCGGCAGCGGAAAGCGCTTCAAGAATTGTCACGGCGCGATTGCGCCGGACTTTCGCGCGAGCGCGACGCCCGAATCCGCTGCCGCTCAGCAGTCGCAGCGGCTCAAGAAGGCGCTTGCCCTGCACGAGAAGGGCGACAGCGGCGGCGCGGAGGTCCTCTACCGTGAAGTGCTTGCGGCGGAGCCCGATCACGCGGTCGCGCAGCACTTTCTCGGTGTGATTCACTATCAGCGCCGCGAGCTCGCCTCGGCGCTGCCGCTTGCTCGAACGTTCCGTGGCCGCGTCGCCCGGCGAGCCGGAATTTCAAAACAATCTCGGACTGGCGCTCGCCGCCGCGGATCGCGAGCCCGAGGCGATCGCCGCGTATCGTTCCGCGCTGGCGATCGCACCGGATCATGCGTTGGCATGGAACAATCTCGGCCTTACCCTGCAGGCGATCAATGACGTGCACGGCGCTCTCGACGCGTTCCGGCGGGCCGTCGCGCTCAAGCCCGACTTCGCACACGCGCACTGGAATCTCGCGCTGGCACTGCTGCTCGATGGCCAGTATGCGCAGGGCTGGCGCGAATACGATTGGCGGCTCGTCCTGTCCGAGCTCGGCCGCGGACGCCACGCCTATCCGGGCGCCGGCGTGGGACGGACGCGCAGCGGCCGGAAAGACCGTGCTGCTGTACGCGGAGCAGGGCCTCGGCGATGCGATTCAGTTCGCGCGCTACGCGACGCTCGTCGCCGATGCCGGAGCGAGGACCAGTCATCCAGTGCGCGGAAGCGTTGAAGCCTTTGCTCTCAACCGTACCTGGCGTCGGCGTGGTGGTGGCCCACGGAGACCCACTGCCGCCGTACGATGCGCACTGCCCTCTGCTCTCGCTCCCGCGCATTTTCGAGACGACCGTCGAAACGATACCGGGCCCGCGCTCCTACATGAGCGTCTCGCGCACGCACCGCGCAGCAGCGCAGGCGCGGATCGATGCGCGGCGCGGGAAGCTGAACGTGGGACTGGCGTGGGCCGGCAGCAAGGAACACAGCAACGACCGGAATCGCTCTTGTCCGTTGACCGTGCTCGAGCCGCTGCTCGCGCTGCAGGACATCGCCTGGTTTTCGCTGCAACAGGGCGAAGCCGGCGAAGAGCTGAATGCGCTCGCCGATCCGCATCGCGTGCTCCCGCTGCCGCCAGGCACGCCGCTCCTCGACACCGCTGCATTGATATCCGAGCTCGACCTCGTGATCAGCGTCGACACGAGCGTCGCGCATCTCGCAGGCGCGCTCGGCAAGCGCTGCTGGCTGATGCTCCCGTTTGCGCCCGACTGGCGCTGGCTGCTCTCGCGCAGCGATACTCCCTGGTATCCTGCGACGATGCTCTACCGGCAACCGAAACCACGAGACTGGCCGGCCGTGGCAGATCGCCTCGTCGCGGATCTGCGCGCGCTCCTGACTTGAAGTGATCACTGCGCCTGCCTCGCGCAATGCGCCCTGCCCGTGCGGCAGCGGGAGCCGCTTCAAGGATTGTCACGGCGGCCTGCGCCGCGGCGAGCAAGGAGTCGCCGCGGAGAGTCTCCCCGGAGATGACGCGCCGAAGGGCGCGTCGGGCGATCCGATAGCGGCACTGCTTGTGCGCGCTCGCGGCGCTCTTTCAGCCGGGCGCGACGTGGACGCAATCCTCGCCTGCCGTGCCGCGCTGGCGCTCGATCCGGATCATGTCGCCGCGTGGAATCTTCTTGGCCGATCCTTGCTCCGCACCGAGCCGGAAAACGCAGCGGATGCGTGGCGGAACGCGCTCTGCCGTCGACCCGATGGACGCGGAAGCGCACTTCCTTCTGGGCAACTACTACCGTGAGCGCAATCAGGCGCAAAAAGCGATCGCCGAATACGAGGATGCGCTGAAAGCGGCGCCGGACAACACCGCGGTCCTCAACAATCTCGGCCTCGCGCTCCAGGCCGCGGGGGAGGACGATCGCGCGCTCGACTGCTATCGCCGCGTGCTCGCGATCGAGCCGGACCAGGCGGATGCGCTCGGCAACCTCGGCAACGCGCAGTTCGCGGGCAATGACTTCAGCGGATCGGCGGAGACCTATGACCGGCTGTTCGCGATCCGCTCGGATATGCCGACCGCGACCCTCCTCCGTCGCGCCATCGCGCTCCAGAAAAGCCAGCGGCTCGCTGAAGCAGAGGCGTGTTTTCGCGATGCAGCCAAGCAAGCGCCGGACGATCCGCAAATCCTGACCAACATAGGATCGGTATGCGTGGAGCAACTCCGCTATGGCGACGCCGAATCGCCCCTGGTACGCGCGGTCGAGCTCGACCCGGCCAATCCGTACGCGTTAGCGATGTTGGCGCATGCAAGGCAACACCGCTGTCAATGGCAAGGCATCGACGAGTTGTTTTCTTCCCTGGAGCGCCTGGTCGACTCGGAAGAGCGTCATTCGTGGAGCGTCGTGCCGTTCCCCCTGCTTGCCATGCCGCTCTCGCTGCGGACGCATCTGCGCGCGGCGCAGCGATGGGCCCGCGCTTTGCACGCTTTGACGCCGCGACCGAGGGTGGTGACACCTGTCGCGATGGGCGAGAGGTTGCGCGTCGGGTTCGTATCGTCGGACTTTCGCAATCATCCGGTCGCGACCCTGATGACCGAGGTATGGGAGCGCATCGATCGCAGCAGGATCGAGACATTCGCCTACGGAATCCAACCCGCTGACACCGGCCCGATCGGACAGCGCATTGCGAAATCGTTCGAGCACTTCTGCGACGTGAGCGCCGACCGCACGAATGCCATTGCCGCGCGAATCCGGTCGGACGGCATCGCGATACTCTTCGACCTCAACGGCTACACGCAGAACGCGAAACCCGGAATATTCGTGCGGCGGCCGGCGCCTGTGCAGATCAACAGCATGGGCTATCCCGGAACGCTCGGCGCTGAATGGTACGACTACATTCATGTCGACCCGTTCGTGGCGCGCCCTGAGATGCAGGCGGGCTATACCGAGCGTTTTTTCCACATGCCTCACGCCTATGTCCCGAGCGACACTCGACGCGCCCTCGGTGCGAGAGGCGCAGACGCGAAAAGAGGCAGGATTGCCGGAGGGGGCGTTCGTGTTCTGTTGCTTCAACAGCGCGTTCAAGATCCTGCCCGGCGTTTTCGCGATCTGGACACGGTTGCTTGCAGCGGTTCCCAACAGCGTTCTCTGGCTTCTCGGCGCCGGCGCCGACGCGACTGACAATCTCCGGCGCGAGATGAAAAACGCGGGCATCGATCCCTCTCGTCTCATCTTCGCGCCCCGCGTCGAGAACGCCCGGCACCTTGCGCGGATTACTCTGGCGGACCTGGTTCTGGATACGTCGCCCTATGGCGCACACACGACCACCAACGATGCGCTGCTGGTCGGCGTGCCGGTCGTGACGTATGCCGGCGACACGCTCGCGAGCCGCAATCCCGGAAGCCAGCTGCGTGCCATCGGACTGCCTGAAATGGTCACGTCATCCTTCGGTGACGTATGAGGCCGTGGCTTTGCGACTCGCTTCGGATCCCCGTGCGCTCGCGGACGTTCGTGCCCGCCTCGCGCACAACCGACTCGACGACGCCGCTGTTCGACATGGCGGCTTACGCGCGGGACCTCGAGGACGGTCTCCTGCGCATCTGGCGGGACTACCTGGCGAGAGCCGAGACAGCCTCGCGATAAAAGACCTCCAGCGCAGCAAGCGGCGCTCCATCCTCGAACAGCTGGCTGTTGCGCTCCCGTATCCTGCGCTGCGAGCATTTTCCGCCAGGCGCCATCCTGGCAGAGCCGCGTCGCGATGCTCACATAGTCATCGGCATCGGCGGCAATCAGCTCGCCGAGCCCCAGCAGGCCGAGCATGCCCGCGCTCTGTCGGCCGCGCATCATCGATCCGGGAAGGGTCACGACCGGCAATCCGCACGCGAGGGCATCGACACTCGTTTGGCCGCCGGACCATCGCATCGTGTCCAGCATGGCGTCGCAGACGAGATTGACGGCCAGATAGTCATCGTGCCCGAGGTGCGGCAGCACGCGCGTGCGCTCGCGGATAGACAGCCCGTGCTCCTCGAAGCAGCGGGCGAGGCGGCGCATGAACTGGTCGGTGATCACGGGATGACGGCCCGCGAAGAGCACCAGCACCGCCGCAGGATTGGCCGCGAGAACGCGCGCGAACAGCGCGTCGTTGTCGGGATGAATCTTGAACAGCGACTGGGGGCACAGCAGCAGCGTCGCATCCCGCGGCAGGCTGAACGCCTCGCGCTCGATCGGCGGCGGCAGCGTCTGCCGCTGGAATCGCGTTCCTATGCCGGGCAGGCGGACGAGCTTTTCGGTGTAGTGGCGATCGGCATCCGCGGGCTCCATCGCGGCGCACGACAGATACCCGTCGATGGTCGCGTGTCCCGTCGTGACCGGGTGGCCCCAGGCGGCGTATTGCCGCGGCGCGAGCCTCATCGACGCAAGCGCGAACGTCGCCTGATCCATGCCCAATTCGGGATAGACCAGCATGTCGAGTTGATCCGAGCGAACGAGGGGCGCGATGGTCGACGGCAGCGCCTCGCCGCCGCCGAATGTATGCACGCGATCGGCGCGAGCGCCAATCGCCGTCGTGACCTCGTCGATCGTGCTGCTCAGCGAGTAGAAGACGACCTCGAATTCGTCGCGATCGAGATCGGTGAGCCAGCGGGAGAAATAGCGCCCGACGGTGCATTCGCGCAGCAGCGCCGACACGAACCCGATGCGGATCTTGCGTCCCGCAACCGATCGGACCGGCATCGGCTCCCTCCACGCGCGATCCACGCTGTCGAGCGCGCGCGCCGCCAGAGCGGCGTAGCGCGCCTGCAGCGACGTGTCGTTTTCACCCTGATAGGCGAGAAAAAAATTGCTCCAGATGAGGCCGTCGGCAACCTCGCGCCAGTCCGACCCCGGCGATCCGGTCGTCGAGCTCGCGCTCGAGCGTCTCGAGGCCCGCGATGTATGCTTCTCGCGCGCTCCGGCAACGTCGGCCGCGTCGGCGTAGATCATCGGCAACGTCAGATTCAGGGCCAGTGCCGCGCGCAGATAGCGGGGCCGTTGCCGCAATGCGACCGCCGTAAGCCTTCTTCGCCTGCACCGGGTCGCCGCGCTCGGAAAGCACCATGCCCAGGTCGAGCATTTCCGTGGCGCTCGAGTCGGGCGTTAGCTTGGCCGCGCGAAGATAGAGCTCCGCGGCTTCGTCGAGGTCGCCGCGGGACCGCACCAGATCCGCGAGCGCCGTCAGCGCAGGACGGAACACCGCCGGCTTGGGACGCGCGTGCCACGATCGCCCGCAACGTCGCTTCCGCCAGGTCGGACCGACCCTGATCGCGCTGAAGCACGGCGAGATTGCACTCGGCGCGGGGATAGTCGGGCTTGAGCGCCAGGGCGCGACGATACGCGCCCTCGGCATCGGCGAGGCGGTTCGAGTGGTGCAATGCGGTGCCGAGGTTGTTCCACGCTTCCGCGTTCCGATCGTCCTGCGCCAGCGCGCGCTGCAGGGTCTCGATCGCCGCCGGCGTCTGTCCCGTCTCGAGCAGCAGCGCGCCGAGATAGCGGTGCGCCTGGACCATTCCGGGATTGCATTCGATCGCCCGGCGGAGCTCCGAGATGGCGCGCGCCTTGTCTCCGGTCTCGTCGACGCATTCCGCGAGCGCATAGTGCGCCAGCGCGTCGTCCGGCATCGCGGCCACGGCGGTTTCCGCGTGCGCGATCATGGCCGGGAGGTTGCCTTCGCGACGACAGCACGCGGCCAGGATCAGATGCGCGCCGGCCAGGTCGGCTCTTGTCGGCTGGCGCGGCAAGGCAGGGCTCGCACGCGCGCCGCGCGCCGGCCAGGTCGCCGCTGAGCAGAAGCCGTCGCGCCTCTTCGATGCCCGAGGTCATGCGCCTGCGCCGGATCGCGTGCGCACGATCGCCTCTTCGTAGGCGGCCTCGAGCGCGCGCGTATGGCGCGGCATGTCGACGAGCGGCGATTGGCTCAATCCGGACCCGATCGCTGCCCGGACCTCAGCCATGAAGCTGGCGTCGGTCGCGAGGCGTACCGCGATGTCGACATATTCGCTGCCGCTCGCCGCAATCGTCGCGCGCACGCCGAGATTTTCGAGAATGCTGTACGACGTGCGCTCGCCGTGCTTTTTGCCGCATAGGGTGACGACGGGCACGCCCATGTCCAGCGCTTCAAGCGTGCCGTTGACCCCGCCGTAGGGCAGCGGATCGAGCGTGAAAGTCGATGACGCTGTAGCGCGCCTGGTTCTCTTCGTCGTTGCGTCCCTGCGGCAAAACGATGACGCGTTGGAGCGGGATATTCGCCGCTGACAGCAAGCGGCTATAGACTCCGCGCGCCTCGGGCGACAGCGGCGAGATCGCCAGCAGCGTGAGCGGCGCGCGGTCCATCACTTCGCGCCAGAGCGAGAGACAGCGTCGAGACAGCTTGAGCGGGTTCACGAAGGCGCCGATGACGATGGCGTCGGGGCGGATCTTGAGCTTATCGCGATGGAACGGGTGCTCGGGCGAAGGTGCAATGTGCCGATAGGGATAGACGCACCCGGCCATCGGCAGCAGCGTCTCGATCAGAAACGCCTGGTTCTCCGGACGTGTCGGCGAACGCGTCGGTGAGCTTGAAGTCGATCGCGCTCAAGCCCACTGCGCCGGCACTCGCGACATGGGTGATCTGCACCCTTGCGGGCTTGAGCGCGAGAATGCCGGGCTTGGCGCCCTTGGTGTGCGTCGAAAGGTCGACCAGCACATCGAGGTCGCAGGCGGCGATTCGGCGCGCCGCCTCGCGCTCCGTCAGGTCGCCGATCACCTCGAAATGGTCACCGGACCCGCGATAGCGCTCCGTCCAGTCGTCATCGTCCGCCGTCAGCGAATAGAAGAAGATCTCGAACCGCTCGCGATCATGATGCCTGGATCGCCGACCACATCATCTTGCCCATGACCTGGTTGCGCAGATCGCCCGAGAGATATCCGACCCGCAGGCGCCCCGGGCGCCGCACTTGCGGCGGTGGGCAGCGGCTTGCCATACACGCGCTGCGCCACAGCGTCGTAGGCGCGATAGAGGCCGAGCTGCGCTTCAGGCTCGATGTCGAAGTAGAGCAGCAGGAACAGCAGCTGCTCGAGGCAGTCGGCGAGGTCGGTTTCGTTCTCCGGCTTGAAATCGTCCTGCCGCAATCGATCGAGATAGCGATCGAGCCCCGCGAAGTCGCCGCGATACTGGTAGACCTCGAGCGCCTGCACGGCAAGCGACAGGGCGCGCGGGCAGCTTGCTTCGAACCGCTCGAAGACCCTCAACCAGTCGTCGATGCGCCGCGCGGCCAGGAGCGTGTCGCCCAGTGCCTTGTGCGCGGGAACGTGACGCGGATCGCGTGCGATCACCTGCTCGAACGCCGCGATCGCGTCATCGGTGCGTCCCTGCTCCTGCAGGATCACGCCGATGTTGAAATCGGCCGCGATCAGGTCGGGATTGATCGCGAGGGCGCGCTGGTAAGCCCTCATCGCGTCATCGCGCAAATGCATCATCTGCAACGCAACGCCGTGGTTGTAATGCGCCTCCGCGTCCGTGGGCAGGTCCTTCAGCACTTCCTCGAACGCGTCTCGCGCCGCGGCGCCGTCATGCCTGGCGAGCTCCGCCAGTCCTAGCGCTCGCCGCAGCGCTAGACGCGAATGCGCATCGACAGCAAGCGCGAGTCCCCGGTGGCAGGCGGCGCTGCGCGGAGTCCAGATTCCCCAGCCCGCGCTCGAGATTCGCCATCGCAACGCTCGCGTCGGCGTAAGCAGGAGCGGCCGCCAAGCGCTGCCGAAAGCGAGGCTCGTGGCATCGGCGTCGCGTCCGAGATCGCGCAGTACCAAACCCTTCAGGTAGTGCGCCGGCGCGAATTCCGGTTGCTCCGCCAGCACGGCCTCGTAGCCCGCAAGCGCGGCATCGAGGCCGGACGCCTGATGTGCCTCGACAGCGTTGCGCCACAAGCCCGTCATCGCGGCCGCCGGCAAGCGCCGCGGGCGTCTCCGACGTACGCGCTCGCAGCCTGCGACATCCCGCAGCGCGGCCTCGAGCGCACGGCGATGCTCCGCCCATCCGCCGGCCGAGGGTCGGGTCCGCGGCGTCGATCGCATGTCCGCCCTCGGCGCCGACGAGCGGCGGGCAACTCGTGCGTGATCAGCGGCGCGACGTGCGCGCCCTGCAGTGCCGTGTACGTCCAGACGGTGCGCGCCGGTCTCGGCCGCGAGGAATGGCGCGGTAGCTTCGGCCATGCCGCCGAGATCGATCAATGCATCGTAGTCGGCTTCGGCGACGCGGCGCGCGGTCGCCAATCCGGGCGCCACGCCGAGCGTCGCGAGTGGAATGTCCTTGAAATCGGTCCCGAGGCCCGGGCGCGCTGCATCGCCGACGAAAAGGATCGCCGGAGCGAACTCATCGCGCGAATGCGCAGCGACGACTTGACGCAGGTAGGCATCGAGATCGACTGTCGCCCCGCCGACGATCCAGGGCCCCGCCTCCGCGCGCGGCACCAGATAGGCGATGCGCATCGCGCGCCCCGCGGTGCGTCGCGGCCACATCAGCGGTGCCGTCGGCGCGTAGCAGCGCGACGGTCCTCAGCGCGTAGCGCTTCGCCCAGGTGGAAGCAAGGTCGGCGCGCCCGATCGCGGTCGGCGGCCAGAGCCAGTCGGCGCAGCGTCTCCGGGTCATCGATGGTCGCGACACGCGCATCCGCTGCATCTACCAGAGCGAGTGCCCGATCCCTGTCCTGTGCCGTGCCGGCGGCCGCGCTCTCGACTACCACCGCGAGAAGCAGTTCCGAGGGTGGAAAGTCGGCACGCAATGCGATGGATCGAAGGAGCTCGCTTCGCTCCATCGAGGGCGAAGCGTGGGCAAGGATGCGGGCCAGGTCGTCCCAGGCGTGAAACGAAGCGCCGCGGTCCATGAGCGGCGCGAGTCGTGAGTAGGCGCGCTCCTCGTTCAACGCGAGCGAGGACAATGCCAGGCCCTGGGCTGCGGCAGCGCTCGACGGCTCCAGCGACGCCGCGCGCTCGTAGTACTCGAACGCCTCGGCGGGCGCCGCTCGTCCGCAGCATGTCGCCCAAGGCGAGAAGAGACGGCAAATGCTTCGGTTGCCACATGAGCGCCGTGCGAAACGCGGCGAGTGCCTCATCGCGTCGCCCGAGATCGCGCAACACTTCGCCCAAATGAAAGTGCACCTGGACGGCGTTGCGGTTCGATTTGAGCGCCCGCCGGTAGCACAGGAGGGCATCGATGGGACGCGCCGCGAGCTGATGTGCGTGACCGCGCGCGAGCCATTCGCCGTATTCCGCCTCGATCATCCCGGCAGCCTCGCCTTCAGTGCGTCCCGCAGCGCCTTCGGCGCGAGACGTGTAGAGCACCCTTCCCGGCCCCGGTGTGCCGAATGCGCAGCGCCACCCGTGCGATGCCGGCCAAAGCGCCGCGCGGCGTGGCGGGCGCGGGCTGCCGGCGGCAGCCGCCGGCGACTGCGGCGGCGTCCACGGCGCGTAATGCAGCGCCGCAAGGCATCGCCACGCCGCGATCGGCTTCGCGCGGCTGCGGTGCTCTCGATTGCATGCGCGCGGCCCGGTAGATCGCCAGCGTGTCGCCGATCATCATCGCCAGCTCGGGTTGCGGCGCGCTGCGGGCGCGGTCGGCCGCCCGATCGTAGGCGTCCCGTGCCGAGGGATCGAGCAATGCGGCGATGCGATCGAGCATCCTGTCGTCGGATCGCCATTCTTCGTCGCTCAGGATCCATCCTGCCCCGGTTGCCGACACCCGGTCGACGCAGCGCGCCGATCGGTGGAACCACCGCGGGGAGACCGGCCGCCCACGCTTCGGACAATGTGAAGCTGAATGTCTCGGGCCCCACCGACGGGTAAGCGATCAACCGGACCCGATAATGCTTCAGCAGCGAGGCCAGCGCGTCCGATGCATAGGGCCCATGCATCGTGAAAATGCCATCGCTCGACTGCCACGGCTCGCGTCCGCTGTCGAGATACCCGATCAGCACCCATCGCAAGTCGCAGGCCGCGCTGCCGGGTGAGCTCGACGAGTCTTTCGAGGCGACGCGCGCCCTTGTCCGGGCCGATCGCGCCAAGCACGGCCACGACGGGCGGCCCGTCACCAAACGGCAGCGGAGTGTGGTTTGCGTCCGGGCGCGAATTTCCGTTTGCGCTTCCGTGAGGAATGACCTGCACGTCGTGCTCGGGAAAATAGCGGCGCAGTATAGATGCCGCCCAGGCCGAAGGTGCGATCACGAAAGCCGCGTGCGCAAGCAGCGTACGGTGCTTGGCGCGCCACGCCTCGATGTCGATGGCCGCGAACTCGGGCTGGGCAGCGAGACACGCCGCGCACGCCGCAGCGTCGGTAACACCGCCGCAATAGGTCTGCTCGGCGTTCAGAAGGGTAATCGTCGGACACGCGAAGTTCAGGTCGTGGACCGTGTAGCCGTACGGCAATCCGGTCTCTGCCAGAGCGCTGATGAGGCCATCGCGGCAGCCCGAGATGTTGTGCAGATGGATCAGCTCGATGCCGAAGCGGCCGCACAGTCCCGACAGCAACTCGCCGCACTCCTCGTCCGGCAGGCGCCGAAAGTCGAAACTGAGTATCTCTCCATCTGCGTGGTCCTCGAGCTGCCAGTCGTCACCGATCGCAATCAGCAGATAGTGGTGAAACGCTGTCGATGATGCGGCGATTAGCGCGCGAACATGATATTCCGTTCCTCCTCCGTGGCCATGGATCACATGCAGCAAACCCGGAAGCGGGTTGCTCGACATCCGATACTCGGCGAGCGCGAGCTCGCGCAACGGCTTGAGCGGGTCGGCCGCGATATAGGAGTGGACGAGATCGCTGTATCGGGGATGGCGCTCGAGCAGTATGGCCATGTTCCGCTGAGCAAGGTCGGTACGCTTGGCGCCGAACGAGCTGCCGCCCAGATGCACCACGAACGCATCGTCGCAGAGCACGTTTCGAAACCCCGCGCTTGCCGCGCGCATGCAAAAGTCGTTCTCCTCGCCGTAACCCAATCCGAATACCGGGTCGAGGACCCCGATGGCGTCGATCAGCGCACGACGGATGTAGAGGCAAAACCCGACGCCGGTCGGCAGATCCGGATAAGACGGCACGGCAGCCAGCTCGAGCGCGCGGACGACGGGTTCGGTGTCCCGTTTCGGTGGCCACGGATTGTTCTCGCAAAAGCGCGGGAACGAGCAGATTTCCGCGTTGTTGGAAAACGGGGTGATCGTGCCGATGCTCGGATCCGATTGCGCGCAGCGTGCGAGCTTGTCCAGCCATCCCCGGGTTACGATCGTGTCGGAATTGAGCAGCACGACGTCCGCACCATCACGCGCGAGGTGCATTCCAAGATTGGCGGTGAGCGTGAAGCCGACATTCTTCTCGTTCGATATGCAACGCACCTGCGGCAGGGCGCGCGATCGCATTTCATCGACGTAGGCGCCGACCGCGGGATCAGGTGAAGCATCATCGATGATCAGCAGGCGGTAGTCGCCCCGCGTGTGCAGGAAAACGCTGTCGACGCAGCGCTTCAAATCATCGGCCGCGTTGTAAACCGGAACGATGATGTCGATCGCGGGGCCGGGCGGCAGCGGCATCAGCGGGTGCGTGCCAGCCAATGCTTGGCGCGGAGCCATGGAAGCTTGACCCACCAGCGGGCGCTCTGCCGATAGTTGACGGTGAGCTCCGAGGCGCGCAGCGCGGAATGAAGCCGGTCCTGCTCGACCTCGAGCGCTGCAATGCGAGACTCCAGCGTTGCGATGGTCTCGACACGCTCGGCGAGCAGACGCTCGCGATCTTCGCGCGCGGCGTCGAGGTTGTTCAGCAGCCGGTCCCTCTCCCCGATGACGCGATCACGCTCCGCGATCAACGTTTCGAGGTGCTGGATGTGCACGGTCTGCCAGTCGAGTGCGGCGTTTCGCTCGCGCAACAGGCCGTCCAGGCGCAGGACCTCGCGCGCGTTGGACTCGTTGCGCTTGAGCTCGGTGTCGGCCGCATCGGTGAGCAGCGAAGCGCGCGCGGTCGGGACGAGCGCCTGCGCTCAGAACGGCCGGCGACGACAATGTAGTACATGCCTTCCGGAGGCTTGTAGGCGACCACGCCGCCTTGCGTCCCCGAGCCATGCATCGGCGCCGTCGATCGGATGCTCCGGCCAGATCGAAGACCAGGGATTCACGCGCTGGTGGTACCAGGATTGCGCCGGGAACGAGGTGGCCAGCAACGATGCGAGACCGTCGCGGTAGAGCTCGTGCAGGTGGAACTCGTTGACGTAGCTGCGCGCGTCGCTGTAGAGCTCCTTGTTCGGCGACGAGATGACCAGCAGGCCTTCGGGCGTGAGCACGCGGGCGAACTCCGCCAGCATCTTCGGCTGATCGAGCGCGTTCAGGTGTTCGATGGTCTCGAACGATATGACCGCATCGACCGAGCCGTCCGCCAGCGGCAGTTCCGTACACGATCCGGTGAGAAATCGGATCCGGTCACCATCGCCGTATTGCTCGCCCGCGTGCGCAGTAGCGGATGGGTCGATATCGACGCCGACGACCGTGACAGCAACCGTTCCCAGAAGTGCGCTGCCGTACCCCTCGCCGCAGGCCGCGTCGAGCACGCGCTTGCCCGCCGCGAACTGGCGCGCGAACGCGTAGCGATGCCAGTGCTCGTACGCAATTTCGCCCGCGCAGCCTGGAACGAAGCGCTCGCCGGTGAATGTGATGTCGGAAGGCATGCGGGATGGGTCCGAAGGGCGCCGATCGGCCGGGCGCCGCGGGAAAAGCGCAATTTTACCCGATCAACGAGCGTCGAGCGGGGCGGCGGCCGGCTGTGCCGTGTCGGCGCCGTTGCGCCAGCGATGCGCGATGCGGACCATGCCCAATTCGCGCGTATCGCCCTCGACCACAAAAGATTTCTCGACGTTTTCGAACAGCCGGTCGCCGCATCCGTCGAGCGCATGGACCCGGACCAGGTACTTGCCGGGCAACAAGGGCAGCTCCGGAAAAGTCACTTCGAACGAGAATCGCCGATCGTCGATCCGCGCCGGAGTCACTCGGTCCGCGTCCGAACCGATGCCATACACCGGCGTCCCATCGGCGCGCACGATGGCGATCAGAATCACCGGCACGGGCCCATTGCGCGAGAACACGCTGCCGCGCACCGTCAAGGCACCACCGGGGCGCAGGCGCGCATCGTGATCGAGCGTCAGGGACTCGATCGCAAACGCGCCTTCGGTGCCCGTGCCGGTCGCGGATGCAATGCCGGGCTGTTTTGCGGCGGCGTTCATTTCTTCGTGGTAGGCGAGATACGCCTGCGTCACCTCGGCGGACGAGCCATGGCGTTCAACACGGCCCTCCTTGAGCCACAGGGCGCTGCGGCAAAGCTTCTGCACGTGATACATGCTGTGCGAGCAAAGGAGCAGGGTTCCGCCGCCTGCGAGATAGCCTTCCATCCAGGCGATGCATTTTTTCTGGAAGGACTCGTCACCGACGGCAAGCACCTCGTCGGTGATGAGAATGTCGGGCTCAAGTGCGGTCGCCACCGCGAAACCAAGCCGCACAACCATTCCCGAGGAATAGTGCTTGATCGGGTCGTGGATGTGCGACCCGATATCGGCGAAGGCGATGATGGCCTCACGCTTGGCCGCGATCTCGGCCGGTGCCAGGCCTAGCAGCGCCGCAGCGAGATCGATGTTTGCGAGTCCCGTGTATTCGGGATGGAACCCGGAGCCGAGCTCCAGCAGGGCGCCGACGCGACCGTGCACCTGCAACCGGCCCCGCGTCGGTGTAATGACGCCCGCGACGATTTTCAGCAGCGTCGATTTTCCCGCGCCGTTCTCGCCGATGATTCCGAGCGATTCGCCCGCGGCAAGCTGAAACGAAACGTCGTCGAGCGCCCGAAAGGCGTGGCTCATCCCGCGTCCGCGGAGCAAATCGAACACCAGCCGCGCACGCGCCGCATGGTGCTCGGTCCTCGCGTAGTCCTTGCCCACCGATGACAGGGCCAGCAGCGGGCCGCCCATCATACGAAGTCCTCGAAGTGCGGCGACAGGCGCCGGAAGATCCAGCGCCCTCCGATGAAGAGCGCCAGCGCAACGATCACGGCAACAGCGTCGCCCCATTGCAGAGTCAAGTTTCCGTCGAGCAGCGCGTCGCGCAACCGTTCCACCAGATAGCCGAACGGATTTGCCGCGACCCAGGGCTTCATGCCTTCGGGCACCAGGCTCAGGGGATAGAGGATCGGCGTGAGGTACATCAGGATCATCAGCACCGGCATCAGGATGTGCTCGATGTCCTTGACGAAGACCTGTAGCGCCGAAAGGGCGAGCGCGAGACCGGCGACCGCGACCGCAAGCACGAGCCACAGAGGCAGCGCAAGCAGAAGCCCTGCGAAATGAACGGGCTCGCCGAACAACGCCAGCACGACCAGCACGACGACGTAACCCGCGAGTTGCAGCGTCAGCGTCGCGGCGACCGACGCGTAAACGACGAGCTCGTGCGGGAACGCGACCTTGCGGATCAATCCGGCGTGAGAGGCAATGCTGACCGTTCCCCGCTGCAACGCCTCCTGTGCGGCGAGCCAGGGCCACAGCGCGACCGCGACGAAGATCAGGAAGCTCTTCCCGTTCATCGCGCCCGTGCGGAAGACGGTCGTGAAGACGAATTGATAGACGGCGAGCAGCGCAAGCGGATGCAGCAGCGCCCAGGCAAGTCCGCTGATGCTTCCGAGGTAGCGGGAGAAGAGCTCGCGCCGATAGAAGTTAGCGAACAGCGCCCGGTCGCGGGCGTAGCTCAACGCGGCGACATCACGCGGCGGAGGCAAAGGCTGGGGAACGGCGGCCATGAAAGAAGGATAGCAGCCCGAAACGGACGCTGGAACGTTCGTCAGACCCGCCGGCGCCTCGCCGCATTGCCAGCCGGTCCGCCGCGACTCGTACGCGCATCGCGCGAACGCAGTGACCGCGCTACTTGGCCTTCTGCGCCGTCTCGGGCTTTTCAACCGGCTCGGAATCAACCTTGACGATCAGCGAATCGATCGCCGCCTGATTCACTTTGGTCGCGGGGTCATTCTTCAAGGGCGCGAGCGCGACTTCGCGCTGCGCGTCGATGTACTTGGCGCGCTCGTCGGCGAGAATCGAATGCTTGACCTGGTCGAAGGTGCGAACGCCTGCGGGATGGCGACCTTCGAGGCGGATGAGGTGGTAGCCGAAGCTCGAGCGGATCGGCTCGCTCACGTCACCGACGTTCTGCAAGCGCGAACGCCGCCTCCGAGAATGCGGGATCCATCTGCGCCTTGTCGAAGTAATCGAGGCGGCCGCTGTTGCGCAGAGAGGTCGGGTCTTCCGACACCTCCTTGGCGAGCGCGTTGAAATCGGCACCGGCGAGAACCTTGGCGCGCGTTTCCTGCGCGAGCTTCAGCGCCTCCTCGGGCGTGTGCTTCTTGGTGTCGAACAGGATATGCGACACCGACACCTGCTCGGGCGTACGGTACTTGTCGCGATTGGCCAGGTAGAGCTCCCTCGCCCGCGCCTCGAGCTGCGGGCGGCGAAAGTCGAATGCCCTGGCCGCGTCCTCTTCGATCTTGGCAACCTGCAGGGCCGCCTGCGAAGCGGTCGATCTCCAGGGCGATGCGGCGCTGGATCTCGGGGTCCTTGTCGAGGCCGTTCTTTCTCGCCTCCGCGGCGAGGGACTTGGTGAGAAGCAGCCGCGAGAGCAAATCGAAAACGCGCTTGCCGCTGTTGCCGAAGCCGCCGCGCATGTCCGGCGGCAGTCGCTGCAGCTCGGCCTCGTAGTCGCCGCGGGTCACCTTGGCGTAGGAGTTCTCGACCAGGACTTCGTCGGCGCCGCCGCCCTGTGCCAGCACGCCCGGCGCAATCGCGGCTCCGCGCCAGTCCCAGGATTGCAATCGAAATTCGCAACGGATGTAGAAATCGCTTCATGAGTATCAGTCCAGGAGAAACAAAAAGCCCCGCCGAAACGGGGCTTGAAATGCGATTCGGAAACGTGTTTTGTCGTAGAGCGCGATCAGGGTGTCGCGGGAGCGTCGCTCATGAGTGCGTTACAAGTCGTCTGCTGGCACGAGCTCTGCGGCGTGGGGTCGAGCTGCCAGTTGCGCACGTTGATGTAGTACGTCTGGCCTGCGGTAAGACCCGCGACACCGCCTATGAGTTGCGGCGTTCCGACCGCCGTACTAAAGCTGGCGGTCGTGCCGTTCGACACTGCGAAGGGACCCGTCGACGCCTTGATAGTCCTTTTTCCGGAAGTCGCACGCCGTCGGACGAGATCGTCATCTGGCGGAAAGTCGTCGGCCCGTTGAACTCGGAGACGGTGAAGCGCCCGATGTTGGAGCTGGGAGTGGCAGGCGTTCCCGGCGGCACCACCAGCTTGAACACCCAGACGGTGCTGTTGCCGTCGCCGAAATTGCCGCTCGCCGTCGATTGCCAGTTCGCAGCCTGACCCCACGTCACGTTGACCACCGGGAGCACGTTCGAGTACTGGCCGCAATTGCCGAGCGAGGTCCCGGCGACATTGACCGTGACCGAGGCCGTGTTGCCGTTGCCGGCGGCGTTGCTCGGCGTGACGCTGAAGGTCGTCGTTGCGTGACCGATGTCGACTGAACGTTGGTCGACGTCGGCGTCGGCAGGCTGCCGCCTGTCCATGCGTAGCTGGTCGGTGCTCCGCCGCCGGCGCAGCTCGCCGTCAGTACCACCGCGCCGCCGCCGATCGGCAGGTTGGTCGTGCTGGCGTTAAGCGTGCAACCCGATGGCGCCGCCGGTGGCGTGTTGGACCAGCTGACGGTTGTTTGCGCCTGGCCCGACAGCCCGCCGCTTGATGCCTGGACCTGGTAGACGCAACCAAGCGGCGGTTCCCGCCGAACTTAGCGACATCGGATTGGTGGTGGCGCCACCGGGATCGGGACATCCACCGCCGGCGGAGAGCAGTGACCAGGTTACCGACGTCGCGGCGGGCGAGCAGTTCGCTGTGAACTGGACGCTCTGGCCCGGCGTCGGCGAACTGGGATTTGTCGCGATCGAGCATGCCAGCGAGGCGCAAACGAGCGTGAAGTTCGGCGCCGTGCCGGTGATCGAGAAGCTCGCGCAGTTGGGATCGCTGAAGCTTATCGTCGCGGCCTGCGCGGGCGCGGCGACGTAGACAAACGAGCCAGCGACCATCGCGATGCATCCGAGAGCGACGCTGGCTTTGCGAATGAGGGATCGGATCATGTGTACTACTCCACGATAAGGCGGCGGAATGATAGCTGTCATGCAGCAAGTTCCACGCCACGGAAAATCGAATTGCCCCGCACTATACCTGAAATGCATGCGTCTGGGCAACGTGCCTGTGTCTCCGCCCATCGGGCGAACGCATACGATCGCGAAAAAATTCCATCGTTCAAAAAGAATGTGCCGCTTCGCGTCAGTTGTCGACGACGAAGCGCCAAAAAAAAGGGCGGAACCGAAGTTCCGCCCTTTGATGACATCGTTGCGACCGCCTACTGGATCAAGCGGGTGTACTTGTGGATGAAGCTGCCCGTGTAGTACGCCTGAACGCCTTGCGCGCCCGGGCCGGTCAGCGTGCCGTTGTTGAACAACTGCGTGGCGAAGCCGATCACCGGCAGACCGTTGTAGGTCGCGGTGGTCTGCGTGCGTCGTCGTGCCCGTCGCGTGCTCGTACGGATGGTCGGGCCACCGATCAACGTGTGGATACCGGTGCCAGCGAGGTCGGACGGGAAGAAGTTCAACGATACCCAGCCGTTCACGAAGCTCGTGGTCAGGTTGGCCTTGTTGGCCGCGAGAAGCACGTTCGAGTTGTTGAACGTGATCACGTTGGCTTCCCAGCAGATCGAGTCGGTGTTGGTCGGAGGCGGCGGCGAGAACGTCGTCGACGACTGAACCGTTTGCTCTTCGCGGTTGTACTGTGTCAACAGAACGTCGTCGCACGCTCCCGATGCCCGGAAGTTGCTCTCGAACAGCTTGGTGACGTTGAACGACGCGTCGTAGTAGAAGTGCTTGGTCGGGAAAGTCACCACCCAGTCGGTACCCGACTTGGTGGCCGCATCCAGCACGAACTCGTTGTACACGTTGTCGTGCATCAGGACCGCGCTGACCGCGTCAACCGCGTTGCTCGACCCCGACCAGTCGGTCGTGACGACTTCGGTGTTGTTGAAGACCACCGACGTCTTCGGGTTGACTTGAGCCAGGTTCGGCTGAATGCTGCCCGCGGCGGCCCAGAGGGTCGTCGCCGAGAAGGTCGCCAATGCGACCGCATCCGCGGTAACGTCGCCACCGGCCAGAGGATTGATCAGCGAGATGCCGCCGAACAGACCGCCGTTGCCCAGCGACCAAGTCGGTCGGCGCGAGTTGCGCCGGTCGGCAGGCCACCGCAGCCAGGCGGCTTGCCCGGAGGCGACGGTTGCGCATGGGTGATCGCCGTCAGCGTAGCGCCGGTGACGTTACCCATTTCGATGATTTCGACGTAGCCTTCCTTGGTCCGATCCAGCGTCTGCGCTGCCGGGTCACCCGCGTAACCGAAATTGACGAAGTTGGTCGGGTTGCCCGCGCTCGACGAAACCGTCGGCGTCGTGCAGGAAAGGTCCGTGGTGAAGATGCCGGCGCCGCCAGTGCCCGAAGGAATGATGGCGGTGGTCCAGACGTCGTGCGGCGACAGCCACAAGTTGAAGTCAAGTACTTCCGTGGAGTTCTTGCCTTCCAGGAAACGCACCTTGACAACCTTGCCGGAGTTGGTCGAGTTGACGACCGACAGCAGCGAGTTGTACTGAGCGCTCGTCCCGTTCGTCGTGTAGTACGGATAGAGCAGCACTTGCCCCAGACCGTCGGGGTTGACGTTGACCGCTTGCGCGGCGCCCGTCGCTCCCAGCGCACCCAAACCTGCCAGGGCGGCGTGCAGCGATTTTCTCTTAAACGTGTTCATGGTTTTTGATGACTCCTTTGTTTCGAGATTTAAAGTGATCACTTTAAAGACTGCGGGCAGATCTTATTACAGCTTGCTTGCTATGACAAACGATTTCCAACCCAAAACCGACCACGCCTGCGTGGTTTTGACGCTTAATCCACTCATTCACGGTCCCGATACACAAACCAGGCATTGCCTTTTTCCAAGATCCAGGTCTCCCGGAAGGGAGTCTGGATACCTTTCATCAGGCGGTGATCGTAGGTCAGCGTCATCCTGACCTGGCAGATCTCCGCGTCGCAATCCATGCCATCGATCCTCACCGCCCGCCACATTCCGGGCTTGACCGTGGCCTTGTACACCTTGAGGGACACAGCTTCCTTCGAGCCGGCGCTGAAAAACTGATACGCCGCGTCCATGTCGCCCTTGATCAACAGATCCCAGCGCGCGTTGACCCTTTCCGTAACCAGTGCCTTCTTCGCCTCCGGCGTCAGGTTCGTGACGTCCCCGACATCGAGGCGCATCCCGCGAGGGACGCCGCCAGCACAATCGCCGCGACGCTAACTGCTCCCTGACGGCCTTTGCTCGCCCCGGAGGTCCTTTCCGCCCATTGATCGCGGACCGCCGGTTTCATGCGTTGCCACGCTCCCGAGAACATTCGCTCGTCCCAGCGCCGCAGCACCGCAACTGTTGAGCAAAGACTAAATAAAACACTATGCATCGTCAATCGGATTACTCCTGATTTATGCACCCCTTCCCCGGTGTTGCACGGGCGCAACATGATCGCCGTCGCCATTTGGAGACGGTTTATTGCTTTTCGGACCCCTGGGGCGCAGTTTTGGGTGCCGGAAAGAGATCGTCGATCTGCTCCATTCTCCTGCGTAAATTGTCGATGACACTACGGTAATCCGCCTCGTTTTCGACCACCCGCGGCGTGATGAAAAGCACCAGCTCGGTACGGTTGTTCTTGAGCTCCTGATTGCCGAACAATCCGCCGAGGATCGGGATGCGAGCCAGGAGCGGCAGGCCGGCGGAGCTGTTCTCCTTGTCCTCGAGGATCAGGCCGCCCATCACCATCGTCTGGCCCGACGGAACCGCGAGGAGAGTCTGCACCGACCGGGTATTGATCGGCGGAGCGTCGCAGGGATTCGCGGTCGTTCCCGCAACGCTCACCTCGGCCTGGACTTCGAGCGTGACGAGGCCCCCGGCGTTGACGTGCGGCGTCACCTGCAGAAGGACGCCGGTGTCGATGTACGACGAGGTGGTCGTCACAGCGTTGTTCACGGTGCCCACAGTGCCAGCCCCGACGTACGTCTGCTGGCAGATCGGAATGCGGTCGCCTACCTTGATCGTCGCCTTCTGGTTGTCGAGCGCGGACAAGTGCGGATTGGAGATCACCTTCACGTTGCCATAGTTGTCGAGCAGGTGCAGGGCGGCCTGGATCCCGCCGGGAAAGTTGAGGCTGTTCAGGAGGTAGTTGAACCCGGCCGACAGCGCCAGGCCCGCCGTGGAATTGACGGGCGTGCCGGTCGTGGTGGTCGTCGTCGTTGTCGCGTTAGGCACCGCGGGATTGAAAGGTGCGGTCTGGTTGAAGAGTCCGCCGCTGCCGCGGCCGTATGGGGCGGCGCCCTTGAACAGCCATTCGACGCCGAACTGAAGATCGTCGGTCAGCACGACTTCGGCGATCGTCACTTCGATCACGACCTGACGCTGCGGAACGTCGAGCTTCTTCAGCGCCGCCTCGATCACCGAATATTCCGTGGGCGTCGCGACGATCAGGATGGTGTTGTTGTCCTTGTCGGATACCACCTGGATGTTGCGAATCACGCCGATTCCGTCGCCGCTCGCGACCGCACGCGCCGCCGCGGCGGCCTGCACTTGCGCCTGCGCCGCGGTCACGACAGCGTTGGCGGCGTTGCCGGCTCCGATCGCGCCGCTCGCGGCGCCGCTCGTGGTCTGCGTGGTGGGCGCCTGCGATTGGTAGGCCGGCGGAGAAACGATGGTTCCCGCCGGCGTACCCGGGCGACAGGGTGGGTGGCCCCGCGGGCGCAGGCTGCCTGTGCGCGGCCCGAAAAAGCCTGCTGCAACAAGGGCCCGATGCGCTCGGCGCGGCTGTTTTGCACCTGATAGACGTAGAAGCGAACGCCCGAGCCCTCGCCGCCCTTGTCGAGGCGCTCGATCCATTTCTTGGCTTCGTCCAGGTATGCGGGCTGCGGTGTAACCACGAGCAGGGCGTTCATGCGCTCGATCGGGATGATGCGCAGGAGTCCCCCGAGCGGACTCTTGTCGGGCGTGCCGAGTGCCTTGTCGAGCTCGCCCATGACGGTCTTGACGTCGGCGCTCTGCAGCGTGAACAGGCCCACCGACATGCCGGCGACCCAGTTCACGTCGAACATGTCGATGGTCTCGAGCAAGTGCCTCAGCTCGAACTCGGTTCCGGACAGGATCAGCATGTTGCGCAGGTCATCGACCCGCACATTGGTCGCATCGCGCAGGAACGGCTCGAGCACGGTTGCCATCTGCCGCGCCCCTATGTAGCGCAGGGGCACGAGCTGCACGCTGTACCCGGGCGGAAGCGCGCGCGTGGAATTGCCGAGCTGCGGCGTCACGTTGCCCTTGAGCACCGTGGCCGCGGGGACGACCTTCCATATCCCGTTTTCCTTGACCATCGCGGCGCCGTTGCTGCGCAGGAGCATCTCGAGCGTGGCCGGGAGCGCCTCGCGCGGTATGCCGGCCGTGGTGCGGATGGTGACGGTGCCGCCGACCGTCGGGTCGATCGTGTACGACTCGCCCAGAATGTCGCTCAGGATGTTGCGCACGACCTCGCGCAGGTCGGCGCCTTCGAAATTCAGGGTCACTGCCGGCCCGCTGGCAACCGCGCCCGCCGCCCCCGCCGGCAGCGCCACCGCCAGCGAGCTGCCCTTTGACCAGCTGGCCCGTGCCCTTGAAGATCTTCGTCGTATCCGCGGTGTCCCCGGGGACCGCGTGGCCGTCGGGAGTCGGGGTGATCAGAGTCGAGCCCTGCATGGGTTTGGCCCGCGGGGGCGCGGCACTGTCCCGGTCCATGGTCGCTGGGACGCATCCAGCCAGGAGCGCGATCGCCATCAATGCCGGCGGCAGGAGGTTTCGAATGGGCATCGTGGGTGTCCTGGGCGCTCTGTCCGAGCGCGGTCGTGGATTATCGCAGTAGATGCCGACAAAAGGCGTCATTTGATGGGTCATTCCGTCTTGCTCGGTCGAACATGGACTCACTTGGGTGGCGCCGAGCGCTGACGCATGCGCTCATAGACTTCGTTCCAATTGGCGTCCGACGAGGCTGGCGTACCCTGCCCGGCCGCTGGCGTGGTCGCCGCTGGCGCGGCCGTCGCCGGCTGGGGAACGGCGGCTCCGTTGTTGCGGCTCGGGACGTTGGCAGCGGGTGGCGTCACCTCCGCCGCGGTCGCCGCTTCCGCCGCTCGCCGCCGCATTTCGTTGAGCCGTGCCCCCTCGGCCGCGCACCGGAGGCTCGCCCACTCCCGGGTTGGCCCCGCCGGCCGCGCCGGGCGCTGCAGCGGTGGCAGGAGCCGGAGTGGCGGTGGCCTTGGGACCCGGCGCCACCTTGAGCACCAACTCCTCCGAGTCCCCGCCGAGCGTAAGCCGTACGCGATCGGGCTTCACTTCCGCGACCAGCATGCCGTTGATCTGCTCGCCCTTGCGAACGCTGCGAAACTTGCCGCCGGCAACCTCTTTCAGAAACGCGATGCTGCGATCACCCGAGAGCGAGGTCCCCGTCAATATGAACTGGCCCGTCTTCATTTGACTGCTGCGGCCTCCGTCCGCGAGCGCTGCCGGAGCGGGTCTGCGCGTCGGATTGAACAAGCGTGCGGTTGACGGTCTCGGCATGGCCGGCCAAGCCACCTGCGACGGTGTATTCGGGTAGGAGCGCCGGCGTGACAGGACGCGCCTCGACCGGCGGGGGCGAGCTCGGGCAGCTTGTGAACCTGACGTCCCCAGTCGAGCTTCGAGGCCGAGCAGCGATCCCGAGCACGAGCGACTGGAAGAAGCCACCAAAGGCGGGATTGCCATCGGATCATCGCAGAACTCATTTTTTCTCGGCCTCCGAGAAGGCAAATCCAGTCACGTCGAGGAGCACATTGACCTCGGGTTCGGCGCCCGCCGCCGGCTTGAATCCGCGAAATCCGTTGAGCGGCGAGATGCGTATGTTCTCGACGACCAGATACGGTTGCTGGGTCTCGATCGCGTAGAGGATCTTCTGCAGGTTCGCCGTCGTCGCGAAAAGTTGCAGATTGACGCCGACGACTCGGAAGCGCCCTTCGTCACGCGGCGAGGTGATCGAGATCGTGGTCAGCCGTCCGGCGTTGCTCTCGATCGCGGCCTTGACCATGTCCTGCAACTCGGCGCCGGCGAGGTTCGGCCGCGGTGTTCTTGAGGAAAAAGCGCCTGCCGTCCTTCGCGCGCAAGGCGTCCAGGGCCTTGCGATACTCCGGGCCCTGCGCCGCGACACGCCGGTAGCGCTCGAGGCGATCCGTCATCGAGTCGATCGCATCGTCGTAGTGCCGATGGAGCACGAGCCAGGGAGCGATAAGCAGCGCCAGTCCCGCGAGCACGGCCGCGAACAGAAGCACGATGGCCAGCAGGCGGCTTTGGGCGAGGACTGAGCCTCATCGACAGGGTCGCCATCAGGATCCCCCGCCAGCGGCGGGGCGGCGGAGCCGCGCCGGCATTTCTCAGGCTGCGCTTGATGTGCGGCACGCCCGGGCGTGGCATCGGGGCGAGGCGGCCTCGTCTGCGTCGGCGGCGCAGGCTCGCCGCGCGGCTGGGAGACCGCTGGTGTCGGCGATGCAGCCGCGGCTGGCGCGGCTTCAGGCGGAGGAGGCGCAGGCACAGGAGCCGGCGCGGGCGCGGGCGGCGTTTCCGCAGCGGGTACGACGGGCGGGGGCGCGCGGCTCCGCTGTCGCGCCCGCGGTCGCGAGCGTCACCGGCACGCGCGGCGGCGGCGTGGCGTTGCGCACGCGGGCCCCCAGCACGAAGACCTCTCCTGGTCCCGGCTGAAGCTTCGTCGTCGGCGACTGCAGCGCAGCCTGCTCGACCAGGTTCGATCCCTCGAGCGTGCTGATCAGCGCGCCGGCGTTCGCCGATTCGCCGCGCAGCGTGAGCTCGCGCACATTGTCCTTGCCGCGCACCGTGGACTTCACTTCGAGCTGCGTGATCCAGGTGTCGTCAGGCAGAAGACGCGTGATGTCGTCGATGATTTGGACCGCACCGGGGTACGCGTATTTTTTTTCCAGCACGTAGTTATAGTCGCCCTGCTGACGCTCGAGCTGGTTGCGCAATGCGTCCGACGCCTCGGCCTGCTCGCGCGCGCTCTCCGTTTGCTTGTTGAGAGCGATGGCGTATTCGCGCTTCTGCAGCAACGGTACGACGAGCACCGCGAGCACGCCGACGACCACCGCCGCCACCGGCGCCCACAGCTGCCAGCGGCGCCACAGCGTGGAGCGCGGACGAGTCTCATGCGGAATCAGGTTGAGGCGCGTGCCCCGCGGCGCTTGAGTCACGCTGGGGCCTGGCACCACGGCGACGACGACGCCGCCCCAGTCCTCGACCTGTCGCCGCGCGCCGTCGACCACGCTCTTCAATGCCGCGACCCAGTCGACGGCGATGGTCTTCGTCGCGGGTCTGCGCTCGATCACCGTGGCATCGAAATAGACCTGCTCGGGTCGAAACGGCGTATGACGGTCCAGATCGTAGCGACAGCGCTTGCGACAGGTTCTCCTCGACGGCGGCCGGCAGGACGAGTGTCTTGCGCATCACCTGTTTCGGCGGCAACGCGACAACGACCTTGGGAAGATTCGCCGTCCCCTTGGACGTCGCGATCGCCAGCGCATTCATGGCTGCACGGCCCGCGGCGGCCACTTCGGCCGGATCGCCGGAGAGCGCAACCCGGCCGACCTCGATCAGCTTGAGCTCGTCCTCGATCACCATCGGCCGCCAGAAGGTCGCTTCGCGCTCGCGTGAACTCGACCACCGGACGCGTCAACCGGCGGCGCACCGCTCCCCGCGACGCGGAGGGAATCAGCGGCGCGAGCTCGGCGCTCCACCAGCGCCAGAAGCGCGGCAGTCCGGCGCGGTGCGCCGCATTGCGCGCGGAACGCCGCAGGTTATTGAGTCCGTGTTCCATCGGGCCTATTTGGTGCCACCGTTGTTGCTGTCCTTGTCGGCTACTGCAAGAAGGCGTCGATCGCCTTCCTTCCACTCCAGAATGCTCAGCACGTGCCGCCGGTCCGCGCCCGGGCGTATGACCGCTTCGCGCGCAAAGGTTACGCCGTCCGGGGTCGTGACCTCGGCCCGGATGCGCCAGAGATTCAGCGTCCCGGCAGCGACTACCAGCAACGGGAAACGCAGGCGGGGGCTGCTTGGCCGACAACGCGGCATCGCGCTGGGCGATGTACGTGTCGACGATGTCAGGCGTCGCCCCCGGCACGGCCAGTAGCACCGTTCGCGATGCGAAGACCGGGTTGATGCCGGCCATCCTGCTGAAAACGGTGAGGCTGTCCGCGATCCGGCTGTAAATATCCGGATTCATCCCCAGCACGCGCTGCAGCTCGGCGACGGTCTCGAACGGCGCGTTGGCCGGCTTGTAGGGGAGCCCCGCGGCCTGGTACTCAGGCGCCTCGGCGCCATTCGGTCGCCGCAGATCGTCGACGTCTTTCCAATCGGCTATGACATCGACCAATCGCGCGGCGGCGTCGTCGTCCTGCCCTCCGGCCGTTAGCAGCAGCCCTTTGATCAACGGGTCCGGCGCGGTATTGAGGTCGATTTTACCAGACTCGTCGAGCGCCTTGACGATCACGCGACCGCCGGAATCGTCCCACGCGTGGACGGTTCCGTCGGCGACCCATGCGTCGGTGAGGTTTCGCGGACGCATCAGCTCGAACACAGTGCGGTAGACAGCGCCGTCAGCGAGGGCCCGCGCCTGCGCGAGCGATACCGTATTGCGCGCCGCCAATGCTTCGTTGCGCATGCCGTAGGCAAAGCTGCCGCCGATCACCGTCAGGAGGATCGTCAGCCACAGCACCAGGATCAGCGCGATGCCGCGCTGATCGCGCGCGCGCGCATATCGAGCATGCGGCGAACGCTTGTCGTGAATGGCCGCGTCGAGGCTCATGGCATGCTCACTGGGCAACGCAGCGGTTGCGATTGGGATCCCACGCGCGGCATCCTGCCTCCGGCGCAAGTCGCGGCTCGACGATCATGGTCGGCCAGGGCTCGCCCGTCCCCGGCTTGACGTCGATGCGGATCAGTTGCGGCAGGACCTGCGGATCGTCCCAGTGGTCGCGCCATGTCGGGTCGCTGCCATCGGTCACATCGGGGTCCCTGCCGAAGTAACCGAACTTCACCTCGGCAACATCGTCCGCCAGCACTGAGCCTTCCGCGTCCTTGAAATCCGGCGGCGCCGTCGCGCTGTAGTCGGGAATGACGCGGGCGAGCGTCAGTTGCGACCGGTCGCCCGCGGGCGTTACCGCGACGCGAAAGTAGAACATGCCTCCACCGGCGCGGCCCGGAAGCGCCGCGGCAAACGCAAGCGAATCGCTGGCGCCGGCAAAGTACAGCGGCTGATCGACGACCTTGTGCAATCGCAGCGGGTGTTGAGCAGAAAGTGTCTGCCTGAGCATTTCCTCGGCCAGCCGCATGTCGCCGACCTGCTGCGCTTTCGCTTCGCCACGATCCCAGCTGTTGGCGGACAAGGACAGGGAGCCATAAAGCAGCGCCGAAATCAGGCCCAGCAGCGCGAGCGCGACGAGAAGCTCGAGCAGCGTGAATCCACGCGTGATCGGGTACCTCGAAGCCGCGCGCGTGCGACGCCTGATGTGTGCATGGCGGTACACGGCTCATTCCTTGACCGCGAGGCGCACCGTGGACAGCGCGATCGAGCGCTCGCTGCCCGGGGCGCCCGGCCACGTGACCGTCACCGCGAGCCGCCAAAGGCTGACGGCCATCGTGGTCGCGGCGCTGTCGAGATCGGGCGTGGAGTTCGGCGGCGTATATGGCGATATCGACGCGGTCCACGCATAGCGGCCATCGTCGGAGGTGCCCTGCGCCGTGCCTTCCTTCAGAGGCGCCTCGACGGCGATTGCCGCCAGCCTGCTCTCGGCATAAAGCGTCGCGCGGCTGTACTCGTCGGACAGCGTAGCGTTGCCCAGCGCGCCGGCGAACAGGCGGAAAAGCGCAGTGCCCACGAGCGCGAGGATGACGAACGCGGCGAGCACCTCCAGCAATGAGAAACCGGATGCACGCGTCGCAAGACGCGCGCATCCGTCCCCGCGAAAGCCGGGACCCATTTTTACAGCACCGCTCGGATCGGGGTATCGCGATTCAAGCACGATGGTCATTGCTGGATCGCGACCCGGCCTGTGAGCCAGTCGACGTCGACGTCGTACTTGCGCTCGCCGGCGCCGAGCGTGATGCGGCCGCCGTTGGATCCGCCGTCGGGAAAGAAACGGATGGAGCCTACCTTGTCGTTGAGGAGGTCGCGCTGCGCGGTGTAGAGCTTGAGGTCGATTCTTTCGGGAAGCCGGTGGGGATTTTCGTCGGGCCACACTCGAAAGGTGCGCGCCTCGAGGTTGAGCTCGAGAAGCGATTCCGATCGCTGCGCGATGGCGCGGTCCCGCGCCAGACGCAGGCCCGCGGCAACCTCGCGCGCGGCGCTCTTCAAGTCGCGAGCCGGAAACACCGCCACTGAACACCGGGAGTACCATCGCCGCGATCAGGGCCATGAGCATCAGGACGATCAGCAGTTCGAGCAGCGTAACGCCACGATGCTGGCCAGGCATCGCTCGCAGCGGCATCATTCCCAGCTCGTGATGTCCTTGTTCAGCGGCCTCTCCGCCCTCCTTGCCGTCGGCGCCATAGGACCACAGGTCGTAGGCGCCGTGCTGGCCCGGTGATGCGTAGTGATATTCGTTGGTCCACGGGTCCTTGGGAAGCGTGGTCTTCTTCCAGTACGGGCCGTTCCAGTTCGTAACGCCGGAGGGCGCGGTGATCAGCGCCTGCAGTCCCTCCTGTGTCGTGGGATAGCGTCCGATCTCGAGCTTGAACAGATCGAGTGTCTGGCCGATCTGCTCGATCTCGATCTTGGCGGCACGCGCCTTGGCTTTTTCGCCCTGGCCGAGGTAGTTGCCGCCGACGATACCCATGACGATGCCGATCAAGGTCAGCACCACCAGAATTTCGATCAGCGTCATGCCGCGAGCGCGCGCTGCGCTCGCGAGACGGCCTCGTCGCGCAGCCGTCGGCTGCGCAACACTATGCGAATTGCTCTGCATGGCTACTCTCTCCCCCGGTCATCGAAGACCGGATCGATTAGATACATCATCACGCGACAAGTTCGCTCATACCCATGACCCCGAGAAGGATCGAGAACACGATTCCACCGATCAGTACCGCGAGCCCGAGGATCAACGCAGGCTCGAGCACGGCGAGGAAACGCTTCACCGCGACCTGCACTTCGCGGTCGTAAACTTCGGCGACGCGATTGAGCATCTCCTCGAGCCGGCCGGACTCCTCGCCGACGAGAATCATCTGTGTCGCGAGGCGCGGATAGACTCCGGTCTCGGCCAGCGGCACGCCGAAGCCCTTGCCTTCGCGCAAGCGCGTGACGACACCATCGAGCGCTTGCGCAAGCACTGAGTTGGTCATGGTCTCCTTGACGATCGCCAGTCCCGCGAGCAGCGTCACTCCGTTGCCGATCAGAGTCGCCAGCGTACGCGCAAAGCGGGCGATCTCGACCTTCGCAATCAAGTCGCCGAGCATCGGCGCGCGCAGCAGCCGAGTGTCCCAGCGAAACCGCACCGCAGGGCGAGCGCAGGCGCCAGCGAGTGATCCACACCAACGCAAAAACGATGATCAGGATCAGCCACCAGTACTTGCGCAGCGCCGTGCCGATCACGATAACGATCTGGGTCGGCAGCGGCAACGCCTTGCCGGCCTGCGCGAACGTCTGCTGGAACTGCGGCACGACAAATCCGAGCAGCACCATGACCGACGTGACCGCGACGCAGATGAGGATGGTCGGGTAGATCAGCGCCGACTTGACGCTGTCGCGCAGCTCCTTGTTACGCTCCATGGTGTCGGCAAGCCGCGTCAGCACCACGCCGAGTGCGCCGCCCGCCTCGCCGGCACGCACGATGTTGACGTAAAAGCGCGAGAACACCGTGCGGTGCATGTCGATCGCCTGCGACAGGGATTTGCCGCCGCGCACCGCGTCGCGAATGGTCTGAAGCAAATGCGCGACAGGCAACGTCGGCGCGAGGCCGATCAGTATTTCCAGCGCGCGATCGAGCGGCAGGCCGGCCTGCAGCAGCGTCGCCAGCTCGCGCGTGATCGCCAGCAGCTGATCGCGATTTACCTTCCGCGACTCGAACCAGCGCCTGCGGCGCTCGGCGGGTCCGGCGGCACTCGCGGTCCTGCCGGCAAGCGCTGCCTCGACCTTCATGGGCATCAGGCCTTGATCGCGCAGTCGATCGACGATCTCCGCCTCGTTCGCGGCTTCGAGCTCGCCGGCCGCGATGTCGCCCGCGGCGTTCACCGCGCGATATCGGAAGAGCGCCATGTCCGCGTAGCCTTTGGCCCTAGTTCTCGCGCGTGACGCGGAGAACTTCCTCGAAGGTAGTCACCCCGTTCATGGCCTTGCGCATACCGTCCTCGTACATCGTGACCATGCCTTCCTTGATCGCTTCCGTACGGAGCTCAGCCGACGTTGCATGGCGCATGACATGGGTGCGCAAGTGATCGCTCATAGGAAGCATTTCCATAATGCATATGCGACCGATGTAGCCCGTCTGTCCGCATTCCTTGCAACCCTTGGCGTGATAGAGCGTCACATCCGGCGTCGAGGCAAACTTGCGCAAGCCGAGCTCGTCGACGAGCTCCGGGAGCGCCGTGTAGGACTCCTTGCATGCGGGACATAGCGTGCGCACGAGCCGCTGCGCGAGGATTCCGATCACTGTCGACGTGAGCAGATAGTCCTCAACGCCCATGTCCAGCAGTCGGTTGACCGTGCTCGCGGCATCGTTGGTATGCACGGTCGACAGCACGAGGTGGCCGGTGAGGGCCGACTGGACGGCGATCTGCGCGGTCTCCAGATCGCGAATTTCGCCGATCATGATCACGTCCGGGTCCTGGCGCACGATCGAGCGCAGCGCGTTGGCGAAGGTGAGATCGATCTGCGGCTTGACCTGGATCTGATTGATCCCGGGCATCTGATATTCGACGGGATCCTCGACGGTGAGGATCTTGACGTCGGGCTTGTTGAGGCGATCGAGCGCCGTGTACAGCGTTGTCGTCTTGCCGCTGCCGGTCGGCCCCGTCACCAGGAGAACGCCGTGCGGCTCCATCAGCACGTCGAGGAAAATCTTCAGCGTGTCGCCCTCGAATCCGAGACGCTTGAAATCGAGCGCGACGCCGCCCTTGTCGAGAATACGCATCACCACCGACTCGCCGTGCATGGTGGGAACCGTCGACACGCGCAGGTCGATTTCCTTGCCCTGCACGCGCAAACGGATGCGCCCGTCCTGCGGCAGCCTGCGCTCGGCGATGTCGAGCATCGCCATGATCTTGATGCGCGAGATCACTGCCGCCGACAGGCGGCGCGGCGGCGATTCGACTTCGTGCAGCACGCCGTCGATCCGGTAGCGCACGATGAGGCGGTTCTCGAAGGGCTCGAAATGGATGTCGGAGGCTCGCGTCTCGAGCGCGTTGGTGATGACCAGCGACACCAGGCGGATCACCGGTGCTTCGGAAGCCAGATCCTTGAGCTGCTGGATGTCGGCGTCGAATCCGATGTCGTCGCGCTGCTCGACGTCGCCGAGAATCTGTCCGAGCGCGGACTTGCCGGCGCCGTACAGGCGCTCCAGTGCCGCCTCGAGCTCGCTCGGAATCGCCACCAGCGGCCTCACTTTGCGTCCGGTGACCATCTCGAAGGCGTTCATCGTGTACGCGTCGGTCGGATCGGCCATCGCCAACGCGAGCTCGTTCTCGTCCTCGGTGAGCGGTAACGCGCGCGCGTCGCGCAGGAAGCGCGCGGAGACTCGTTCCTCGAGGATCGGCATCTCCGGGTAGCCCGCCGCCTCGATCAGCGGCAGGTCGAGCTGCAGCGCAAGCGCCTCAGAGACGTCGCGTTGCGACACCACACCCAGCGACACGAGCAGCGCGCCGAGCTTCTCGCCGGATTCCTGCTGCAATCGCAACGCGCGCTCCAAGCCCGCGGCATCGAGCTTGCCGCGCTCGATCAGGATCTCGCCGATCCGTTTGTGCGATGATGCGTCCAAGTCCGATGGTGAGTTCAGGTCCGTTGGTGCGTTCAAGTCATTTGCAGCGCAAAATTTCAACGAGCGATGATAGCATAGCGAATGTGCTCGATTCGCTGCCGAGCCGCATGTAACAAGGCTTTGCGGCCGCCCGTTGGATCAAAACTGTCGCCGTCGGGCGACGTCGCAACTCAAACTGTCGCCTTCGCCCGACGCTTTGCGGATTCTGTCATCGGCTTCGCGCGCCTCGATCGGTCGTCCTGTGGCGGTTTCGTCGTCCATGATCGGGAGTCTTCGCGGTTCCGGACTGTGTTACCTCAATGCGCTCGCTCGAACATGAAACTGACTTGCTACGCACTCAGGCCTGATCCGCCCGTTCTTCGCCCGGCGTCCCCAACGCGGATGTGGATGGACCGAATCCCCGACAATCATGCCTACCGCTGCCTGCCGCTCAACATCGCCAACACGCATGGATGGGAAATTCTATCGCCATGCTCGTTCACTGCGACCTGGAACGGCGGCGTTCACGCGCGCGACATCAAGCTCGCGGCGCAAGACGGGTACAGCCAGCTCGGCCAATTCGCGGTGACGCATTTCGCGTTCGGCATCGTCACCTTTCATCTGGGGTATCTGTTTCAGACCGAGCCGGGATGGGACCTGTTCGCCTCGGGATCGCTAAACACCATCAAGGACGGCATCGCACCACTGGCCGGCGTCATCGAGACCGACTGGCTTCCCTATCCGTTCACCATGAACTGGCAGATGACGCGACCCGGGACGGTGGGGTTCGAAAAAGACGAGCCGGTTTGCATGGTCTTTCCGGTTCCGCATGCCGTGCTCGAGACCGTCGAGCCGGAGATCCTCGATCTCGATGACAACGAGGAGATCAAGGCGCAAGCGATGGCGTGGAAGGAGCGGCGCGACGAGTTCATGAAAAAATTCAATGCCCGCGATCCAATGACGCTCAAAGAGGCATGGCAGCGCTTCTATTTCGTCGGCAAGATGCCGGATGGATCGTCGCCGCCGCGGCATCTGCACAAGCTGCGACTGGATGCGCCGGTGGACCGCCGGAAGAAGCCGGCCATGAAGACACAGACCTAGCTGACTTGCTGTCGGGTCTGAAAGGCCGGCGCGCCGCTAGGCTTAGCCGGCGAAACGCCTGCGCCGCAGCGAGCACAGTCTCGTCGATGTGCTCTGCCGCATGCGCCGAGGAGACAAACCCTGCTTCGAACGCCGAAGGCGCCAGGTAGATGCCCGCGTCCAGCATCGCGTGAAAGAACCGGTTGAAGCGCTCCTTGTCGCAACTCATCACGGCCGCGAACGACGCTGGAACCGATTGCGCGAAATAGATCCCGAACATGCCGCCGATGGATTGCGCGACGAACGCGACCCCCGATTCCGCCGCGGCCGTGGCGAGTCCGTCGGTCAGCGCACGCGTGCGCTCCGAGAGTCGCTCGTAAAACCCAGGCGCCTGTATCGCGTTCAGCGTTGCAAGCCCCGCCGCGACGGCGACGGGATTGCCCGGATAGCGTGCCCGCCTGATACACCGGCCCGAGCGGCGCTATCTTTTCCATGATGTCGCGCCGGCCGCCGAATGCGCCGACCGGCATGCCTCCGCCAATCACCTTGCCGAGCGTGGTGAGATCCGGCGCAACACCGTACAAGCCTTGCGCACCGCGCAGATGCAGCCGGAAGCCGGTCATGACCTCGTCGAAGATGAGCACCGCGCCGTGCCGATCCGCGAGCCGGCGAAGCCCCGGCAAGAAAGTCGGCATTCGGAGCGATCAGGTTCATGTTGCCCGCGACGGGCTCGACGATAATGCCGGCGATCTCTCCCGGATGCGCATCGAACGCGGCGGCGACCTGATCGAGATCGTTGTACGAGAGCACGATGGTCTCACCCGCAATCGACGCAGGAACGCCCGCGGACGAGGGTTGCCCGAAAGTCAGCGCGCCCGAGCCCGCTTTGACCAGAAGACTGTCGCCGTGACCGTGGTAGCAGCCTTCGAACTTGACGATTTTGGTCCTGCCGGTAAATCCGCGCGCAAGCCGGATCGCGGTCATCGTCGCCTCGGTGCCCGAGGAGACCAGGCGGACCATTTCCATCGAAGGCAGCAGGCGGCACAGCGTTTCGGCCATTTCGATTTCGAGCTCGGTCGGCGCGCCGAAGGACAAGCCGTGCAGAGCCGACTCGCGCACCGCGCGAACCGTGTCAGCGATGCGCGTGTCCGAGAATCGCGGGACCCCACGATCCGACATAGTCGATATAGCGCTTGCCGTCGGCGTCCCATAGGAAGGGCCCTTCTCCGCGGGTAAAAAACCGGGGCGTGCCGCCGACCGAGCGGAAAGCGCGCACCGGGGAATTCACGCCGGCGGGAATGGTGCGCTGGGCGCGCGCGAAAAGTTCTTCATTGCGAGTCATGGTGTCGGTCGATCCGATGGGTTTCGCGAGACGTGAGTTCCGCGATCCGCGCACGATCGGTCAGTCGAACAGCGCCGCGAACGATCGCGCCGCGGCGGCGACATCGGGCGCATCGAACAGTGCCGAGATCACCGCGACCGCGTCGGCGCCCGCATCGATCAATGCCGCGGCGTTCGCGACGGTGATCCCGCCGATGGCGACGACCGGAACCGTCCAGCGCGCCTTCGCGGCCACGATCAGCGACAACGCCGCGCGGGCCGCCTGCGGTTTGGTGCTCGATGGATAGAAACTTCCAAAGGCGACGTAGTCGGCGCCCGCAGCGACCGCGGCTTCCGCCCGCTCGAGCGAGTCGTAGCACGACGCTCCGATCAGCGCCCCGGGCTGCAGCCGAGCCCGCGCCTCTCCGATCGCCGCGTCGTCGCGACCGAGGTGCACGCCATCGGCGCCCACTGCGTGGGCAAGGTCGATGTCGTCATTGACGATGAAGGTGGCGCCGCGCGCAGCGCAAAGCGCGCGCAGCGCGCGCGCCTGTTGCAGGCGCAGATCGGGCGCGACCGTCTTGTTTCGATATTGGATCGCGGTGGCGCCGCCGTCGAGCGCTGCGGCCACGGACGCGGTCAACGCGCCGGTCTCGAACCGGTCCGGCGTCAGCGCATACAAACCCGCGATCGCCCGCGGCGCGCTCGCCTGAACGGTCCCGACCATGGCGAGCGCGGTCAGTGCCGGTGCAGATTGGACGTGGGTGGCAGCGTCGCGTCCTCGACGCGCGGATCCTCCTCGCCCTCGCGCGCCCAGAACAGCCTGTCCGGCAGCATCTGGCCCATGCCCGGCCGGTACGCCTTCTGCAGCGTGTGCCAAGTGTAATCCTGCGCTTCGCGCACGGCCTCGGGCAGCTCGAGTCCGTTGGCAAGCATCGCCGCGATGGCCGACGCGAGCGTGCATCCGGATCCGTGATAGCTGCCGGGCAATCGCTGCCAGTTGTCGGCCCTGACAACGCCGCTCTTGGCGTAGAGCGTGTTCACGACCTGCGGCGTCGGCTCGTGCGTGCCGGTGATCAACACGTACTCGCAACCGATTTCGATCAGCCGCTGAGCGCAGACCGACAGCAACGGCTCGTCCTCGTCATCGGTGTCGGCAAGGCGTCTTGCTTCCAGGCTGTTCGGCGTCAGGATGGTCGTCTGCGGCAGAAGAAGCTCGCGGATCGCGTGCAGCATCTCGTCACTGGCAAGCTCATCGCCTCTGCCGGACGACAGGACCGGATCGAGCACCAGCGGCACATCCGGATAGTCGGACAGGATTTCCGCGATAGCTGCGATATTCTCGACGCTGCCGAGCGCGCCGATCTTGAATGCATCGACCGGCATGTCTTCGAGAAGGCATCGCGCCTGGTCCGCGATCCAGTCGGCGTCGATCGCCTGCACGGCCTCGATGCCCATGGTGTCCTGAACGGTGATCGCGGTCAGCACCGACAGAGGATGGCAGCCCATGCTGGCGAGCGTAAGGATGTCGGCCTGGATGCCCGCGCCTCCGGACGGATCGGAAGCCGCGAACGTCATGACAATAGGGGGGAAATCAGGATCCCGATCGTTCGAGACCTTCAAGACGTTCGGGGACGTTGCGTTCGGCGAGGACATTGCGGCGGCCTTCGAGCGGCATCCAGGTCACGCCCGAGGCGCCGCCGCCCGGATGGACTCAGTTAAGTGCGGGTTAAGTGCGAGTTGAGTAACGGGTAAAATGCGAGTCTACTCCAATCGCTTTTCCCTCCCATGAAAAAATACATGTGCCTGATCTGCGGCCATATCTACGACGAAGCGTTTGGCGATCCCGATACTGGGATCGCGCCCGGCACCAAGTGGGAAGACGTGCCGCCGAACTGGACGTGTCCCGACTGCGGCGCTCGCAAGGAAGACTACGAGCTGGTCGAGTTCTAGCGAACGCTAGCGTCCCGATGCGGACCTCGCGAGACGGCGAGACCACGCAACGACGAAAACCGACTTGCGCGACAACGGTGAGCCTCGCCAACAATCGAACGAGGTTTGACCGGAACACTAGGAGGAACGATGCGTATTCTTCACACCATGCTGCGCGTGGGCGACCTGCAACGCTCGATCGGCTTTTACACCGGCGTGCTCGGCATGCAGGTCCTGCGCACCACCGACCGCCCCGAGCAGAAATACACCCTGGCGTTCGTCGGCTACGGTGACGAGTCGAAGCACGCCGTGATCGAGCTGACCTACAACTACGGCGTCAGCAGCTACGATCTCGGCAATGCCTACGGACACATCGCCATCGAGGTTCCAGACGTTGCCGCGGCGTGCAAGGCGGTGCGCGAAAAAGGCGGCACCGTCAGCCGTGACGCGGGGCCCGTCAAAGGCGGCACGACCATCATCGCCTTCGTGCAGGACCCGGACGGATACAAGATCGAGCTGATCCAGCGCTGAAGCGGCGCGTTCGCGCTACGACGTGGCGCGCAGCAACTCGCGAATGTCGTGCGCGTAAGTCTCCGATCCCTGTCCGTGGGTCACGTACAGGCGCAATCGCCCTTGCGGATCGAAGATGAAGGTCCCCGCCGAATGGTCCATGGTGTAGCTGCCCGGCGTCGAACCGGGCTGCTTCTGATAAAGGACCTTGAATTCACGCGCGGTCGCGGCGGTCGCCTCCGCGTCTCCGTACAAGCCCAGGAACGTCGGATTGAACGCAGGAACGTACTGCTTCAACAACTCCGGTGTATCGCGCTCGGGGTCGATGGTGACGAACAGCACCTGCACGCGGTTCGCGTCCGCGCCCAGCTTTTGCAGCGCGCCTGCGAGGTCCGATAGCGTCGTCGGACACACATCGGGACATTGCGTGTAGCCGAAGAACATAACTACCACCTTGCCGCGAAAGTCCGAGAGCGTTCGCGGCGTCCCGTTTTGATCGGTCAGATGGAAGTCGTGTCCGAAGTCCGCGCCGGTGACGTCGGAGGCCTGGAACCGGGGCTTCTCGGGGTTACAGGCGCTGACCAGGGCGAGCAGCGCGATGGCTGCGATACCGAAAGTACGCTTCACTGCCAGTAATGATCGATTAGCAGCGCCGAGAACAGGGCGGCCAGATAGACGATGGAATACCTGAATGTCCGCCGCGACAACTGATCGCTGTAATGCCGCCACAGCGCGACGGCGTACGCGATGAATACGCCGCCCAGAACGAGCGCGGCGACCAGATATATCCAGCCGCTCATGCGAATGGCGAAGGGCAAGAGCGAGACGGCGAACAGCGCGACCGTGTAGAGGACGATTTGCAGCCTCGTATAGGCCGGGCCGTGCGTTACCGGCAGCATGGGCAATCCCGCGTTTGCATATTCTTTCGCGCGGTACAGCGCGAGCGCCCAGAAATGCGGCGGCGTCCAGACGAAGATGATGAGGAACAGAATCAGTGCCTGCGGCGCCACGTCGTTGGACACGGCAGCCCAGCCAAGAACCGGCGGCATCGCACCGGACGCGCCGCCGATCACGATGTTCTGCGGCGTCGCCGGCTTGAGCAGCACGGTGTAGACGACCGCGTATCCGACAAAGGTCGCGAGCGTCAGCCACATGGTCAACGCGTTGACCTCCAGGAACAGAAGAGCGAGTCCCGCGCCACCGATGCCCGACGCGAACAGCAGCGTCTGTTGCGAGGACAGGTCTCCGCGCGGCAAAGGCCTCGCCCGAGTGCGTGCCATCTTGGCGTCGATCTTCTGCTCGACCAGGCAATTGATGGCCGCCGCCGCGGCGGCGATCAGCGCGATCCCGAGCGTGCCGAAGAGCATGGGCTTGAGCGGCGGCAACCCGGGCACCGCGAGGAACATTCCGATGACTGCAGTGAAGACGATCAGCGACACGACCCGCGGCTTGGTCAGCGCGAGGAATTGTCGCAGGCGATTCTGATCGAGGGCGAGTGCAGTCATTGGAAGGCTCGCGCGGCGATGCCGCGGGAGAGAAATTTTACCACCTGCGCTGACCACCCACCCGTGCGTTTCAGCCGATCTGCGACGCTCTGAGCAAACGCTCGAGATCCTTGGCCATGCGCTTGATGTCGGGATCCGCGGGGTAGCGCAGCACGACATTGCCGAGCGGGTCGATGAGATAAATGTTCTGAGGCGGATCGATGATGCCGCGCAGAGCCGCCCACCGATCGGCATCGATGCGTGCCAGGATCAGTCCGGGATGCTGCGCCAGGAGTTGCGGCGACGGTGCCGGCGCGGCCGTCGTCTCGAGCCAGATGCGTATAACGCGCTCCTGCTCGCGTCCCTGGATCGTGCGTGCCTGCCGGGTTGCGTACAGCTTGCGCTGGCATGCTTCGTCGCACGCCGTCGAGTCGGCGGTGAGGAAGAGCCAGCGCCCGCGATAGTCGGAGAGTCGGAATGCCTTCCCGTCGGATAAGGTGCCCGTGATTTCCAGAACGGGCGTGGCGGCAAGCAGCTCCCCGTAGTTCACGTGTCCGGTCGGGCGAAACCAATAGTAGCTGACATACGACGCGATCACCGGCGCGACGCAAACCAGCGCGAGCATCAGGAGCGTTCGCCGTCCCCGGGCGCGGGCCTCAGCCGGCGGGGTCATGGTCCCGGATCCGAGGTTTCCAGTTAAGCGCCAGCCAGAGCACGAACCCGAGCCCCGCAAGCGAGTACCACTGAACCATGTAGGACAGGTGCCTCTCGATGCCAAAGTCGGGCTGCGGCCACTCGCGCATCAGGTCGTCGGACGGCGAGACGGGATCGGTCTGCTCCACGAGGAGCGGCAGCAAGCGTAAGCCTGACGCAGCAGCGATGCGCTCGATGTCCAGATTCTGCCGAACCACTCCAGTCTGCGCGTCCGGCGCGAGCTCGAGGTAGCGTCCGGGCGGAACGTTGACACGGCCCCTGATCTCCACAAGGCCGGCGGGCGTCGCCACCGGTGGCAACGCCTGGCGTGTCGGGCCTTGCGCCACCCAACCGCGATCGACGAGCACGTAGTGATCGCCTGGCGCGAGCTTGAACGGCGTCACGACGTCGTAGCCCGGACGCCCCTGATGCACCTTGTTGTCGATCAGCACTGTGTGCGTTGCGTCGAACTCGCCCGAAGCGCGAACGCTCCGATAAAGGACCGATGCGATGGCGGCATTCGACGACGCGAGTGCGGCACTCGCCGCGGCAAGGTCCAGCGGCGGTTGGCGGGCGGCTGCCGACGCGAGCGTGGCTGCCGCGCTCTTCTCGTCGGCGCGATGGCGCTGCCAATTGCCGAGCGCAATCGCGAGCGCAGTCACCGCGATCGCGGCCACCGTAAGCAAAGGCGTCGGCCTGAATCGGTGCGTGGCAAAAAATGAACTGACGCGCATGTCGAGGCGTCTATGAATTACACTGCCCGATTGCATCGCCTGTTCGATCCGCGAGGTTCATTTTGGTTCGCATTGTCGTCATCGTTGCGCTGGTGCTCATCGTGATCAGCCTCGGCACCGCGCTTTATTACCTGTACCACGATCGCGGCCAGGGCACGCGCATGGTCAAGGCTCTCGCCATCCGGGTCGCGCTCTCCGCGAGCCTGATCGCTTTTCTTCTGATCAGCTACCATTTTGGCTGGATCGGCGAAAACGGTCTGCGCTGAATAAAAAGGCCGCACGGCGTGCCGTGCGGCCTTGTCCGTCGGTCTGGCCCAGCTGGAGCTAGAGCCAGTACACGAGAATAAAGAGCAACAGCCACACGACGTCGACGAAGTGCCAGTACCAGGCGGCGGCCTCGAAGGCGAAATGGTGCTGCGCATTGAAGTGCCCCCGGAAGATGCGCACGAGCATGACGGTCAGCATGATGGCGCCAATGGTCACGTGAAAGCCGTGAAACCCGGTCAGCATGAAGAAGGTCGAGCCGTAGACGCCCGTCGACAGCTTGAGGTTGAGCTCGCTGTAGGCATGCGTGTACTCGAAGGCCTGGAGGCCGAGGAAGGTGAAGCCCAGGCAAATCGTGATGAAGAGCCAGAACTTGAGCGCGCCGCGGTGACCCAGCTTGAGCGCGTGATGTGCGACGGTGAGCGTACCCCCTGAGGACACGAGAATTATCGTGTTCAGCAGCGGAATGCCGATCGCCTTCATCGGCGTGAAAGCATCCTTGATGTACGGACCGTTGGTGGGCCACGCCGGCACGTAGTTCGGCCACAGGAGCTTCGACTCCATCCCGCCCAGATCCGGCACCGAGAGGTTGCGGACATAGAAAAGCGCGCCGAAGAACGCCGCGAAAAACATGACCTCGGAAAAGATGAACCAGCTCATGCCCCAACGGAATGACAGGTCGACCTTCCGGTTGTAGAGATGGTGCTGCGACTCCCCGACCACCGTTCCGAACCATCCGAACATCATGGTCACGAGCACGCAAAAGCCCGCCAGTACAAGCCATGGACCGGCCGCGTACGCGTTGAACCAGAATGCCGCGCCGAAAGCCATCAGGAGCAGCGCGCACGAGCCGGTGATCGGCCAGTGCGAGGGCTGGGGCACGAAGTAATAGGGATCTGTGCCGTTTTGTGTTGCGCTCATTCGCTTACTCCTCGTATTGCATCAGATGTTCGTCGGTCGCCGCGGAGCCAAGCTAGGACTCGTTGCCCTCGACTTCGAAAAAAGTGTACGAAAGCGTGATGGTCGGCACATCTCGCGGCAGCTTCGGATCGACCACGAACACCACCGGGAGGAGACGTTTCTCGTGGGGGCCGAACGACTGCTTGGCGAAGCAGAAGCATTCGAGCTTCTTGAAATATTGCGCCGCGAGCTGCGGTCCGTAGCTCGGCACCGCCTGTCCCGTCACCGGGCGATCGGACATGTTCTCGACTTCGAACATCACCTGCGTCACCTCGCCGGGGTGCACGTTGACGATCGGAGTCAACGGACGAAACCGCCATGCGAGCTTGTTCAGATTGCCGTCGAGCTCGATCCGCACCGTGCGCGCGGCATCGACCTGCGTGTTGACGACCTGGTCCGGGATGTCGATGTTGCGAAGACCCGTCACTTCGCAGATCTTGTTGTAGAACGGAATCATCGCAAATCCGAATCCGAACATGACGACGACCACGACGCCCAGCCTCGTGAACAGCGAGCGATTCGACCGTTTGGTCTCGCCGCTGTCGTCGTGGCGATCGTCCGTCTGCTGGCTCATTTGCGCACGTTCCTGCCGATCGCGACAATCAAAAAGCCGACGATGGCAAACATCAGCACGCCGATGCCGATGACGGGTGAGCCGGAGTACTGCGCGGCGATAACGCCGGCGAAGAAGGCCACCGCGATCGCCGCGAGCACGGCCGCGGTTCGGCGGCTCGCGGCCCGCTGCGCGTCGCGCCTACGGTCCGGCGATTCGCCCGCCTCGATCTGGGGTCGCTGCATGGCCGCATCCATGTCATGGAGTTCCGCGCGTTGTGCCCTATTCGACAATCGGTGGAGTCTCGAACGTGTGGTACGGCGCGGGCGAGGGCAAGGTCCATTCGAGCGTATCCGCCCCCTCCCAGGGCTTCGCGGGTGCGGGCGGGCCGCTCCTGATCGTCGTCAGCACGTTGTAGAGAAGCAACAGTTGCGACAGCCCGAACCCGAAGGCGCCGATCGACGCCACCATGTTCCAGTCCGCGAACTGCGTGGCGTAATCGGGCACGCGCCGAGGCATTCCGGCGAGGCCCAGGAAGTGCATCGGGAAAAACGTGATGTTGAAGAAGATCATCGACAGCCAGAAGTGCCACTTGCCCATCGTTTCGTTGTACATGCGCCCGCACCACTTGGGCAGCCAGTAGTAGATGCCGCCGAAGAACGCGAATAGCGATCCGGCCACGAGCACGTAGTGAAAGTGGGCAACCACGTAGTAGGTGTCCTGAAGCTGGATGTCGACCGGCGTTATCGCAAGGACCAGCCCCGTGAAGCCGCCAAGCGTGAAAAGGAAGATGAAGCCGATTGCGAAGAGCATCGGCGTCTCGAAGGTCATCGAGCCCTTCCACATGGTGGCGAGCCAGTTGAATACTTTCACGCCGGTCGGGACGGCGATGAGCATCGTCATGTACATGAAGAAGAGCTGACCCGCGGCGGGCATGCCCACCGTGAACATGTGATGCGCCCACACCAGGAACGACAGGATGGCGATCGAGGACGTCGCGTAAACCATCGACGCGTATCCGAACAACGGCTTCCTCGAGAACGCCGGGATGATCGTCGACACGATCCCGAATGCCGGCAGGATCATGATGTAGACCTCGGGGTGTCCGAAGAACCAGAAGATGTGCTGGAACATTACCGGATCGCCGCCGCCGGCTGCGTTGAAGAAGCTGGTCCCGAAGTGGCGGTCGGTCAATAGCATCGTCACCGCCCCCGCGAGCACCGGCATGACCGCGATCAGCAGATACGCCGTGATGAGCCACGTCCACACGAAAAGCGGCATCTTCATCAGCGTCATCCCCGGTGCGCGCAGGTTGAGGATGGTGGTGATGATGTTGATCGAGCCCATGATCGACGACGCGCCCATGATGTGGATCGCGAAGATTGTCAGGTCCATGCCCATGCCGGCCTGGACCGACAGCGGGGCGTAGAGCGTCCACCCGCCGGCGGCCGCGCCGCCAGGAACGAAGAAGGACGTGAAAAGAAGCGTCGCCGCAAACGGCAGCAGCCAGAAGCTCCAGTTGTTCATGCGCGCGAACGCCATGTCCGGAGCGCCGATCATGAGCGGCACCTGCCAGTTGGCGAATCCCACCGCTGCCGGCATGATCGCCCCGAAGATCATGATCAGCCCGTGGAGCGTTGTCAGCGAATTAAAGAATTCGGGGTCGACGATCTGCAGGCCGGGCTCGAAGAGCTCGGTTCGGATGGTGAGGGCGAGACATCCTCCGGCAAGGAACATGATGAAGGAGAACCAGAGGTACAGCGTGCCGATGTCCTTGTGGTTCGTCGTGGTGATCCAGCGCATGATCCCGCCGGGATAGTGCGCGTGCTCGTCGTGGCCGTGGCCGTGCCGTGGCCGCTGCGTGGCCCGCGGCGTGATCGTGGGGAATGCTGCTCATGTTCAGGACTCCTTAAGCTTAAGCGATTATTTCTTCGCTGCCACGACTTGCGCCGGCTGGACTGCGTCGCCGGTGTGGTTACCCCACGAATTGCGCTCGAACGTGATCACCGCCGCGATGTCCGTCGGCGAGAGCGTGTTCTTCCACGCGACCATCGCGGTCGGCTGGCCGTTCTTCACAACGCCGTTGAGGACGGTGTCGATGTGCGCCTCGATCGGCCCCGTGGCGATCTTCGATCCGTCGAGCGGCGGAAACGCGGGCGGAACGCCCTTGCCGGTTGCCTGATGGCAGGCGGCGCAGTTCGCGGTGTAGACGCCTTGGCCGCGCGCGATGAGGTCCTTCGCCTCCCAGACCTTGGAGGGATCGTCCGCGGAGGCGGTTGCCTTCTTTTTCTGAGTGTCGACCCACGCCGCGTACTTGTCCGCCGGGAGAACCTCGACTACTACCGGCATGAACCCGTGCTCCTTGCCGCACAGCTCTGCGCACTGTCCGCGATAAATGCCCGGCTTGTCGGCGCGGAACCATGCATCGCGCACGAACCCGGGAATCGCATCCTGCTTGACGCCAAACGCGGGGACCCACCATGAATGGATGACGTCGCCCGCGGTGATCAGCACGCGGATCCGCTTGCCGACCGGAACGACCATCGGCTGGTCGACTTCGAGCAGGTAGTGATCGTCCTTGGCTTCCTGATTGTGGATCTGCGCCTGCGGCGTCTTGAGGTTGCTGAAGAATCCGAACCCATCGTCGATGTAGTCGTAGCCCCACTTCCATTGGTAGCCGGTGACCTTGATGGTCATGTCGGGCACCGTCGTGTCCTTCATCGCGAGGATTGTCTTGGTAGCCGGAAACGCCATGAACAACAGGATGAAGAACGGCACGATGGTCCATACCACCTCGACCATGGTGTTCTCGTGAAACTGCGCTGCCTGGTGGCCTTTGGACTTGCGATGCGCGAATATCGAATAGAACATCACCGCGAAAACGCCGACGAAGATCACGACGCAGATCCACATGATGTAGATGTGGAGGTCGAAGATCTGCTCGGCGATCGGCGTGACGGGCGGCTGGAGGTTGTATTCCTTGTCCGCCTGCACGGCGCCCGGCATCAGCGCCCATGCGAGCATTGCGGCCGGCGCAATCGTCTTCGCAACGAGTCTCAGTGCCCGTTTCATCGTCTCTGCCGCCTTGATGCAATCCATGCTTTCCCCGAAAACGTCAACGATGCGCAAAACGCTACGCGGTCTTGAATCCGGCGCTAACGCGCGCTGCCCGCCGCCAGCACGCGGCGCAGGTCGCGTGCGACGGTGTCTCGCTCCTGCGCCGTCAGCTCGTCGCCGAAGCGCAGCGATTCGCCACGATGCCGCAGGACCAGGCGCGCGTTGCGACTGCGCGCGTCACGTTCGACCTCGACCCGGGTCCAGAACCGGCTCAGCTCGCGCTGCGTCCGGAGTCCCGCGCGATTGCGCTCGATGAGAATTCGATCGCCTCGCACCGTCACCCGCTCCCAATCGCCCGCGCGGCGCTCGATCCAGCTGAACGCCCAGCAAAGCACGCCCATCTCCACGACCGAATACGGCAACACCAGCCATGCCCCCAGGGCGGCAAACGTCAAGCCCATTCCCAGGGACACGGCGCACAGGGCAGCAAACAGCGTCCAGCGTGCGCGCGAGCCCAGTGAATCGTTGCGCCGGGACACCGCGCAGAACTCAGACCGATCCCGGAATGACAGGTCGACCTCGACCGACATTGGAACAAGCGCGTTTGCGCTCCTCGAAATGCGCGCCCGTCGGCAGAATCGACCTCCCGGCGAGCCCGCTCCACTGCCAATACTTGTCTATGAAAAACCGGGCGATGTTAGCATGGATCGCCTCGACGCGAAAAGTTGAAACGCCCCGTTGCTCGCGCTCCACTCGGGTGCATCGGCACATCCCCATCGAATGCTCGCCAGGCGTGGAGCGGGCAGTCGTCGCTCGAGCTCCGCTGACGTTTTCGGCCGCGCGCTCCATGTGCGGGTCGATACTGTTGGCGATCCATCCCGCCAGATCGAGGCCGCGCGCGCGAATGGCGAGCGACGTGAGCAACGCATGGTTGAGGCAACCCAGCCGCACACCGACGACCAGCAGCACCGGCAGGTCCAGCGCCAGCGCGATGTCGAGCATGTCGCTGCGATCGCCCAGAGGCACCAGCGCGCCGCCCGCGCCTTCGACGACGACGTGGTCGGCGCGTGCGCTCAAGGCGCCATAGCTCTCGCGAATGCGCCGCAGGTCGATGGTCGTGCCCGCCGCCCGGGCGGCAAGGTGCGGCGCGACGGCTTCGTCGAAGGCATAAGGGCATCGTGCCGACAGGGGGGCGTCGACGTTTCCCGCTGCTGCGAGCGCGCGGATATCGGCGTTGTCCGAGCCGCCACCCGCTGCCACGGGCTTCATGCCGACTGCGCTCGATCCTGACGCGGCGTGTTGGCGCAACAGCGCGCAGGCAAACGTCGTCTTTCCGACGCCGGTATCGGTGCCAGTGATGAACACGCCTGTCATTGCCGGCTCCGCGGCTCGATCCGGATAATCGCACTGCCGTCGGCGGTCGTCCGCGGCTCCGGCTTCCACGCGTGTCCGTAGATCACCTCGAAGCTCGCCGGAAGGCGCCCATCTCGGCGCGTCGCCTCGAGCGCCGCAAGCATCCGCTGCCATCGCCGCCGGCCCATCAGGCCTCTTGGACGTCCCGCCGTGAGATTGTGGGCGCCGATCGCCTTCAAATCCCGCATCAGCCCCAACGCGTCTGTGTAGGTGAGCGTCAGGGTCTCCATGTCCATGACCGGATCGGCAAAGCCGGCGTGTACAAGCATGTCACCGATGTCGTGCATGTCGACGAACCCGCCGACATGGGTCGCGCCATCCGCGGCGCGAAATGCGGCCCTCAGCTCCTTCAAGGTGTCGGGGCCGAAGGTGGTGAAGGATACGAGGCCACCCACCCGCAACACCCGCCGGAATTCGGCGAAGACCCGTTGCAGATCGCCGACCCATTGCAGCGTGAGATTGCTCCATACGAGGTCGATGCTGGCCGCCTTCAACGGTAGCGACGCGACGTCGCCGCAGATGCACCAGGGTAGCCCGCGCGCCGGGCCAAGGTGCCCGAAGAAGCGACCGAGCACCGAGCGCGTGGATGTCGCGACGTTTCCCGCGCGATCGCGCGCCGCGCGCGCCATGGCCAATGCAAGGTCGAGGCCGATAAGGCTCGCGTCAGGATAGCGAACGTGCAATTCGTCCAGAGCCGCGCCGGTGCCACAACCGGCGTCCAGTATCGCTCCCGGCTGGATCCTGACGAACCCGAGGCGCTCCGCCATGCGCTGCCCGACTTCACGCTGCAGCACCGCCGCGCGGTCATATGTCGCCGCGGCGCGCTCGAACGATCGGCGTATCTGTGCCCGATCGAGCTCCAGCGGACCCGGCGCGGAGTTAGTCGGCGTCATGCGGCGTCATTGCGGGAAATGGGTGGACAGGTCGCATGAGCGTTATTCGCGGACGATCATTCTTGTGGGGGTTGCCTGCTCGCAAAAGCGTCCAGCGCGGCGACGACCGCGCCGGGGTGAGACAGGAATGGCGCATGCGCAGCACCGGGAATGACCGTCAGCGTGCCATGCGGAAGTTCGCTCGCGAGCCACCGTGCAGCCGCGATCGGCGCCATCGTATCGCGATCGCCGCCGATGACCAGCGCGGGCTGCGAAATCGCTGCAACTACGTTTCGCAGATCGTTCGACACGAGCAGCTCGAGCGAGTCGGAGAGCGCCTGCGCGGGCGGATCGCCCCGCGCGAACAGCTGAGCGCGCAGCGAGACAAGCGCGTCCCTAGCGTGCTCGCTCCCCTGCACCTGGAGCGTGATGAAGCGCTTCAAGGTCGGCCGATAGGCGACGAAGAGCTCGTCGCCGAACCGCCTCAGCGTCGCTTCACTCATCGCAGACGGCCAGCCGGGTCGCTGGATAAAGCTCGGCGTCGTGGACACGAGCACCAGCGCCCCCACCCGCTGCGGACGGACGCGCGCCCATTCGAGCGCCACCTGTCCGCCAAGCGACCAGCCCAGCACCATCGTCGGCTCCGATCCCAATGTCGGCGCAACCGCGGCCTCCGTTACGTCGACGATGCGACTCAACGACAGCGGAGCGTCCAGTGCGCCGGTGTAACCGTGACCCGGGAGGTCGACCAGATGCAGGCGGTATCGATCGACGAGTCGCGGCAGGAGCGGTGTCCACAGGCCGGAATGCATCGCCCAGCCGTGCAGCAGCACGAGCGGTCGACCGTGCCCCACGCTCTCCACATGGACCTTCATTGCGCCACATCGGCGAGCCCCTGCAGCAGCAAATCCACGTCATCGATCGAGTGCGAGGCCGAAAACGTGACGCGCAGCCGGGCCGAGCCCTGCGGCACAGTCGGAGGACGGATTGCCGGGACCCAGATGCCGCGCTCCCACAAGGCGGCGCTGATACGCAGTGCCTCGGCATTGCCGCCGACCATCAGTGGTTGAATCGCGGTTGCGGATGGCAGCGTCTTCCAAGGGAGCGTCCGGACGCCATTGCGCCAGCGATCGACAAGTGCGAATAGCCGTTCCCGTCGCCAGGGTTCCTCGCGAATCAGGGCGAGACTCGCCGACAGCGCGCATGAGAGCATCGGTGGCGCGGCCGTCGTGAAAACGTAGCTCCGCGCTGTTTGAATCAGGATCTCGATGACCGCCGCGTGCGCGGCGACGAATGCGCCGGACACACCGGCGGCTTTGCCGAGCGTCGCCATGTAGACGATGCGCTCGGACGTGAGGCCGAGGTGCGCGAGCGTGCCGCGGCCCGAGTTGCCTGTTCGCCCGTCAACCTTGTCGCCCAGCACACCGAAGCCGTGCGCATCGTCGACGGCGAGCCAGGCATCGTACTTCTCCGCGAGCGCAAGTAGCGCTGCAAGGTTTGCGATATCGCCGTCCATACTGAAAACGGCGTCGGTCGCGATCAGCTTGCGGCGCGCAACGCTTGCGGCGAGTCTCTTCTCCAGCGCCTCGAGGTCGCCGTGCGCGTAGCGAACGAATTCGGCGCGGGAGAGGAGTGCCGCATCGTTGAGACACGCGTGATTGAGCTTGTCGGCGAATACAGCGTCATCGCGTCCGAGGAGCGCGGTGGCGATCGCCAAGTTCGCGAGGTATCCGCTGGAGAACAGGAGCGCTCGCGCGCCGGCACAAGGCGCGATCCACGCGGCGAGCTCGCGCTCGATTGCATCGTGCGGCGCGAAGTGTCCCGAGATGAGATGCGACGCTCCCGCGCCGACGCCGTAGCGCGACGCTCCGGCTTGCGCGGCCGCGACAACGCGCTCGTCGGCGGCCAGTGCGAGATAGTCGTTGCTCCCGAAGTGCAGCACGTCGCGGCCATCGACGCGCACACGTGCGTGCTGGGTGGAGTCTACGATGCGGCGCTCCCGCCGAAGACCCACAGCCGCGCGTTCCTTCAGCGCCTCATCGAGCTCCGCGATCAGGCGGGACATCGCCGGCGAACATTCCTGACGTCGTGCCTAAGCGACATCATCGACGCCACCGGCGGCGTCGCGGGAGCCGGCCGTTGCGGCCCCGGCCGGGAGGGCATGAGCACCGGCGTTGATGCCCAGGCGCTCGAACAGCGCGCGATCCGCCTCGAAGTCGGGATTGCCGGTCGTCAGCAGCTTGTCGCCGTAGAAAACGGAGTTCGCGCCGGCGAAGTAGCACAGCGCCTGCGCCGCATCGCCCAGCTCGCGCCGACCCGCGGACAAGCGGACCATTGCCTCGGGCATGGTGATTCTCGCGGTGGCAATGGTGCGCACGAACTCGATTGGATCGATCGCTGCGATGCCGCCGAAGCGCGCGTGCAAGGGCGTGCCCTCGACCTGCACCAGGCTGTTGATGGGCACCGATTCCGGGTACGGATCGAGATTGGCGAGCTGCGCGATCAGGCCGGCACGGCCGCGCCTGGATTCACCCATGCCGACGATGCCGCCAGAGCAGACATGCACTCCAGCCTCTCGAACGCGATCGAGCGTGTCGAGCCGGTCTTGATAGTCGCGCGTGCTGATGACTTCGCCGTAGAACTCGGGCGAAGTGTCCAGGTTGTGGTTGTAGTAGTCGAGTCCGGCGTCGCGCAGCCTCTCGGCCTGGCCGTCCTTGAGCATGCCGAGCGTCGCGCAGGTTTCGAGGCCCAGCGCCTTGACCTCGCGCACCATCGCCAGCACCGGCTCCAGATCGCGGTCACGCGGGCCGCGCCACGCCGCGCCCATGCAAAAACGGGATGCGCCGGCCGCGCGCGCCGCCATAGCGGCTTCGACAACGACGTCGAGCGAGAGCAACTCCTCGTTCGCCACGTTGGTGTGGTAGCGCGCAGCCTGCGGACAATAGCCGCAATCCTCGGGACAACCGCCCGTCTTGATGGACAGCAAGGTCGAAAGCTGTACCGAGTTTGCGGCGTGGTGTGCGCGGTGCGTTTCGTGGGCCGCGCGCAGAAGATCGTTCATCGGCAGGCAGAGAAGCGCTTCGACCGCGTCGACACTCCAACGTACGGCCGGATTTCGACGCGGATTGTCGCGCACCATCGCAATCGACTGCGCCGGGGCCATGCGCTTCAGTGACATCGGATGCCCTGGGCTGGTTACAATAGCGACGAGTGTCGGACAGGGGGGAGATGGTTGTCAAATTTTCTGCAGAGCGCATTTGACAGCGTCCGACGTGGCGCGCGCGATGCCGCACGCCTCGCGCTACCCCAGCGATGCGAACTGTGCGCAAGCGGCTCCGGCACCGATCTCGTCTGTGACGCCTGCGCCCGCGACCTGCCGTGGCTCGCGGGTGCCTGTCCGGTCTGCGCGTTGCCGACTCCGGATGGCAGCACTTGCGGGCGATGTTTGAGTCGTCCGCCGGCATTCGATGCGACCATCGCAGCGTTCTCGTATGGCTTTCCGGTCGACAGGCTCATCCACGCACTCAAATATCAGGGCCGCCTGCCGCTCGCCGAGTGGTGCGCCGATGCGATTCTTTCCAGGCGAGCGCACTGCGACACGGTTGCGGACCCGCTGCCGCGCGTGCTGATCGCATTGCCGCTCGCGATCGAGCGGCAGCGCGAGCGCGGTTACAACCAGGCGCAGGAAATTGCGCGCACGCTCGGCTCGCGCACAGGAATTCCCTGTCTCCCCCTCGCCCTGTTTCGTGTTCGCGCCACTCCCCCGCAGGCCGCGCTGCCATGGGCCGAGCGCGCGAAGAACGTTCGCGGCGCCTTCGAGTGCGAGATGAGTCTCGCTGGGCTGTCGATCGTCCTCGTCGACGATGTGATGACCACCGGCGCGTCGCTCGCCGAAGCTGCCAGGACTCTGAAGACCGCGGGCGCGTCGCGGGTCGAGAGCTGGGTCGTCGCACGGACGCTGCCTCCCGCGCGTTGATGCAGCGTCGGACCGTGTTCGTGTCGCGGATGCGTTAGCCGGAACGCAAACGATGATCGCGATCGTGCTGGTGCAGCCGGAAATTCCGCCCAACACCGGCAATGTCATCCGTCTCGCGGCGAACGCGGGCGCGGAATTGCATCTTGTCGAGCCGCTCGGATTCAGCTTGAGCGATCGCGAGCTCAAGCGCGCCGGTCTCGACTATCACGAATACACGCGGCTCGTCGTTCATGCCGACTGGGCGGCATGCGTGGCGGCGCTCGGCGCGCGCAGGCGTTATGCGCTGACGACGCACGGCAGACGATCGCTGTTCGCGTGCCGGCTCGGCATCGACGACGTCTTCGTCTTCGGCCGCGAGACCGCGGGCCTGCCGGAAGAGATCCTGGCGAGTTTCCCCGACGACGAGCGAATACGCATTCCCATGCGGCCCGCGGTGCGCAGCCTCAATCTCTCGAACGCGGTCGCGATTACGGTCTACGAAGCCTGGAGGCAAGTGGGATTTGCGGGCGGGTGCTGAAACACGAGGCGCCGGCCGCCTGCCGCGCCCCGTAGATGCGGGAGATCATGCTCTCGGCGAGCTGCTTCGCTCAATGAAATTCCGGTCCCGGCTCGCGCGCCAGCAGGGCCTCGACCGCGCGTCGCGGCGACAGGTTCTCGTGCAGCACGCGATACACCGCGGAGCAAATCGGGGTCTCGACTCGCAACGATGTCGCCAGCGCGTGGGCCGCTCGCGCCGCCTCGATCCCTTCCGCGACATGTCCAAGGCCGGCGGTGATCGCGTCGAGGCTCCTGCCTGCCGCAAGAGCGAGCCCGACGCGACGATTGCGCGAAAGATCGCCGGTGCAGGTCAACACCAGATCCCCGAGTCCAGCGAGCCCCATCAGCGTCTCGCGCCGTCCCCCGAGCGCGATCGAGAGGCGGCCCGTCTCGGCCAGCCCGCGCGTGATCAAGGCGGCGCGTGCGTTGTTGCCGAATCCCAGTCCATCGCTCAAGCCGGCGGCAATCGCGAGCACGTTTTTGACGGCACCGCCGACCTCCACGCCGATGAGATCGTCGCTGACGTAGGCACGAAAGGTCCCCCCCCGCAGGCGACCGGCGACGTCCTCCGCCAGCGCGCGGTCAGTCGCGGCGATGCTCACCGCGGTCGGCAAGCCGCGTGCGACTTCCTCCGCGAAGCTCGGGCCCGAGATCACGCCGACGTTCGCGCGCCAGAGTGGAACGACCCGTTGATGGGCGAGCGCGACGCGCGCCGCGTCGGCCGAGGCCACGAATCCCTTTCCGACCCACATCAGCGGAATGTCGGCGCACGGGCGCATCTCGTCCACTAATGGAATCAGTGCTCCGATCGGTGTCGCGACTACGATCAGCGACGCGCCCTTCATTGCGCGCGTCAAATCGGCCGACACCGAAATGGCTGAGGGCAATTGCACGCCCGGGAGATAGCGCGCGTTTTCGCGGGTGGCACCGATTGCGATCGCCTGAGCAGCGTCGCGCGCCCAAAGCGTGACCGCGGTTGTGCCCGAACGCGCCAAGTGCGTCGCAAGCGCGGTGCCCCATGCTCCAGCGCCGAGAATCGCAACGCTATCGTTCACGAGTCCCGCCGACGCCTACAGCCCCCACACCTGGGCGATGCGAACGTATCCGGTTTGTCCGTCGCGATGCCGCACCTTGGCCCATCCCGGCGTGCTCGTCGCATAGGACGGGTCTGCGAGTTCGAGCAGGACGTTCTGCTCCGCCTTGAACACGACGGCCGCATTCGCGTCGGGAGCCGCGACAACGTCGGCCAGGGGCGAGCGGACAACGACAGTGCGCCGGTCGGCGGCTGACTTTCGTTCCATCCAGGCAACGGTACCCGTCGCATCGCGGATCTTGTACCAGCCTTCCACGGCCACGATGACTTCGATCGGCACTTCGCGCCCCAGCACGAACAGTGGCTTGGCCTTGATCGAAGGTGCGTCGTAGAGGATGGCCGCGTCCGACGTGGAACGAAACTCTGCGCCGATGGCAGCCGTCGCGAACAAGAGCGGCGAGACGAGCGCCAGCAGCTGCCTCGACGCCGTCATGCCTAGCTGGGAACCGGCGACGCAGCCGGCTGCTGCGAAAGGCTCGCGAGCTGCTGCTGATACAGGAGCTCGAAATTGATTGGATCCAGGTGAACCGGAGGAAACCCTGCCCGGGTGATTGCGTCGGCGATGGTCTCTCGAACGTAGGGGAAGAGCACGTTCGGACAATGTATGCCGATGATGGGCTGGATGTCGGACTGCGGGACGCCTTTGATCTGGAACACGCCACCCTGAGCAGCTTCGACCAGAAAAAGGATCTTGTCGCCGACCTTCGCCGTGACGGTTATGGTCAGGACGCATTCATAGACGTCCTGCTCGATCTGCTCGCCACGGCTGCGTAAGCCCACCTCGACCTGGGGCACTTCCTGGGTGAAAAACGACTGCGGCGCACCGGGGCTCTCGAGCGAAAGATCCTTGACATAGATTTTCTGGATCGAGAACGTCGGTCCGGACGGCGGTTGCGGGTCTGCCATGGCATTCCTGATAAAGGGCGTAACCGATAATTATAGCGCGGCGGACGAGTCTTAGTTCCCTCCGTCGCTCGCCAGCATCGCCTCGAGCTTGCCGGCGCGATCGAGCTCGACCAGATCTTCGTAGCCCCCGACGTGAAAGTCGCCGATATAGATTTGCGGCACGGTCCGACGGCCCGTCTTACCGGCCATTTCCACGCGCCGGGCCGGATCGAGGTCCACTCGCACCTTGGCGATTTCACCGACACCCTTTGCCCGCAAAAGTCGCTCGGCGAAGTTGCAGTAGGGGCACATCGCGGTCGTGTACATCGTGACTTCCGCCATTAGCGGGCTTTCCGTCGGTCTTTGCGCCGGTCTTTATTCCCGGCGCTCGCGGCCCGCATCCGGCGCTGCACGATGTCCATCACGCGCCTTTGGCGAGCGGCAGCCCGGCTTCGGTCCAGGCGCGCAGGCCACCCCGCAGCATGTAAACCTCGGCGAAGCCGAGCTTGGACAAGGCGGACCCCGCGCCTCGGCTGCGGTTCCCGCGGTCACAGTAGGCGATCACGGGGCGCCCGGTGAGCTTGCCGAGCTCGCTGCCCCTGCCGTCAAGCTGCGATAAGGGGACGTTGAGTGCGTTGGGAACGTGTCCCTCGGCAAATTCCTTGCTCTCGCGCAGGTCGAGCATGACGGCGTTCTGGCGGTTGATGAGCTGAGTCGCGCCGAGCGCGCCGACTTCCTGCATCGCTGAAAAGCGGCGTCCGATGAGCGGCCAGAGCAGCATCCCGCCCGATACGACGAGGACGAGGACGAGCATCCAGTTGTTTTGCACGAATTGCATGATGAACAAGCGTGAGATGCGAACAGGGTGCCGATCGCGAAGGTAAAATGATAGCGTATCGCGTAGTCGCGCAGCGCTTGCGCGGATCCCATACTCGGATTCTCACGGTTCATCGAATGGCCGCCGCCCCGACCGTAACCCCCGTCCTGCTGCTGATCCTCGACGGCGTGGGCTGTCGCGACGCGGCCCCGGACAACCCCGTCAGCCTCGCCCGGAAGCCCAACTGGGATCGCTTGTGGCGCGAGTTTGCGCATACGACGATCGACGCGTCCGAGCGTTCGGTCGGGCTGCCGAGCGGCCAGATGGGCAACTCGGAGGTGGGGCACCTCAACATCGGCGCGGGACGCGTGATCTACCAGGACTTCACGCGCATCGATCGCGCGATCGAGACCGGCGAGTTCGTCGCCAATCCTGTTCTCGTTGACGCGATCGAGACCGCGCGGCGCAACGGCGCGACGCTGCACGTGCTGGGTCTGCTGTCGCCCGGCGGCGTGCACAGCCATGAGCGGCAGATCGCGGCGATAGTGCGCATGGCGGTCGAGGGCGGCGCGCCGCGGGTGCGCGTGCACGCCTTTCTCGACGGGCGTGACACACCGCCCATGAGCGCCGCCGAGTCACTCGCGGTAATGGAAAACGTTTGCGCGGCGAGCCCGACGTGCTCCATCGCCGACATCGTCGGTCGCTACTACGCGATGGATCGGGACCAGCGTTGGGAGCGGATACAGACAGCCTACGAGCTGATCGTCGAGGGCAGCGCCGAGTTTTCGGCGTCAAACCCGCGGGTCGCACTCGCGGCGGCGTACGCCCGGGGCGAAAGCGACGAATTCGTCAAGCCGACCCTCATCGGCCCGCCCCGCCCGATGCAGGACGGCGACGTCGTCGTCTTCATGAACTTTCGCGCAGATCGCTCACGGCAACTGAGCCGCGCGCTGACGGACCCCGCCTTCAACGGTTTTTCACGAAAGCGCGTGCCCAAGCTCGGGGCGTTCGTGTCGCTCACGAGCTATGGAGGCGCGTTCGCGCACGTGCCCGTGGCGTTCGCCCCTCAATCGGTCAGCAGAACCTTCGGCGAGACGGTCGCGGCGCTAGGGTTGCGGCAACTGCGCATTGCCGAGACGGAGAAATACGCCCATGTCACCTATTTCTTCAACGGCGGCGTCGAAGCCGTCTATCCCGGCGAGGATCGCATCATGGTGCCTTCGCCCAAGGTCGCTACCTACGATCTGAAGCCCGAGATGAGCGCCTTCGAAGTAACCGACAAGCTCGTTGACGCGATCACAAGCGGAGCCTACGACGCGATCGTCTGCAACTACGCCAACGGCGACATGGTCGGACACACAGGCAACGTCGACGCGGCCACGCGTGCGCTCGAGGTGCTCGACACCTGTATCGGCCGCGTGATCGCCGCGCAGCGCGCTCGCGGTGGCGAGGCGCTCATCACCGCGGACCACGGCAACGTCGAAATGATGCACGATCCCGAAACCGGACAGGCGCACACGGCGCATACGCTCAATCTCGTCCCGTGCCTCTACGTGGGACGTCCCGCGAAGATGGAAAGCGGCGGTGCGCTGCAGGACATCGCGCCGACCCTGCTCGCGATGATGGGCCTCCCGCAGCCGGCAGAGATGACGGGCCGATCCCTGATTCGCCTTTCGTCCTGAGCGCTGCCTCGTCGATCAGGCAGTCGCGGGGCACGGGAACTTGTCGAACCCCGTCGCAGTCCATCCTCGGTCGAGCCACAACTGCGGAGCGGAGTGCTCGGGGCGGTGGGCGCCGCCGGTCGGTCTGCCGGCGCCGGATGGCCGGGCAGCGGCAATGGCTCTTGTCACCGCAAGCCGGTGATGTTCATACGATTCCCTGGACTCACGACCGGCTTTCGGCTTTGGTGAGCTTTTGTTTTTCGCAACAAGTCATCACAATTGATCGCCGGATCCGCCGCGTTTGCCGGGCGTAAGCCGTCCGGTCGGCGTATACTTCAATGAATGCGACGCCCCGCGGGATGTTCCGCGAGCAGGCACATAACCTGCACCTGGGAAGCAGCGGTATCGAGGAGCTCAAGCGAGCGAGATGAGGCTAAAGATGAACGAAGGTTGGAAAAAGGCAGGATGGATCGCCCTGGGCGCGGTCCTCGGGCTGCTGTTGAGCCTCAATTTCTCGGCGCTGGCCGATCGCGACGCACGTTTGCCGGTCCCCTACGAGGACCTGCAGCTATTTTCGGCCGTGTTCGGACGCATCAAGAGCGACTATGTCGAGCCGGTGTCGGACGACAAGCTGATTCACGAGGCCATCAATGGCATGGTGCACGGCCTCGACCCGCATTCCGATTTCCTCGACGCGGATGCGTTCAAGGAGTTGCAGATCTCGACCCAGGGCAAGTTCGGAGGCCTCGGCATCGAAGTCGGCATCGAGGATGGGATCATCAAGGTAATTTCTCCGATCGAGGACACCCCCGCGTTCCGAGCCGGCGTGAAAGCGGGCGACCTGATCATCAAGATCGATGACACGGTCACGCGCGGGCTGCCGTTGTCCAAGGCCGTCGAGAAGATGCGCGGCAAGCCCGGCACCCAGATCACGCTGACCATCGCGCGCAAGGATGTCGACACGCCGCTGACCTTCTCGTTGACGCGCGAGATCATCAGCTTCCGCAGCGTGAGGGCCAAGCTGGTCGAGCCGGGCTACGGCTACCTGCGCGTGGTACAGTTCCAGGAGCACACGGGTGAGGACGTGGCGAAGGCAATCCGCGACCTGTACAAGCAAGGCGATCTTTCTGGCCTGGTTCTAGACCTGCGCAGCGATCCGGGCGGACTGCTCAACGTGTCCGTGGGCGTCGCCGCCGCCTTCCTTCCGCAGGATGCGCTCGTTGTCTATACCGACGGACGCACGGCCGATGCGCGGATGCGTCTTTCCGCGAACAAGAGCGACTACATGCGCGGACGCGGCGACGACTACCTCAAAGATCTACCTCCTGCGATCAAGCGCGTCCCGATGGTCGTGCTTGTCGACGGCGGAACCGCCTCGGCGTCCGAGATCGTCGCGGGCGCGCTGCAGGATCACAAGCGCGCCATCGTCATGGGCGGCCAGACCTTCGGCAAAGGATCGGTTCAGACCATCCTGCCGCTCGGCCCCAACACCGGTCTCAAGCTGACGACCGCGCGCTATTACACTCCGAGCGGGCGCTCGATCCAGGCCAAGGGTATCGAGCCCGACGTCGCGGTGGATGATGGCCGCGACACGCCCAATCGGTTGCGCGAGGCCAATCTCGAGCATCACCTCGAAGTTCCTGTGGGTGGCGCAAAGGGCGACGCGGCGCTGGACACCAAGGTTTCCGTTCCGCTGCCGACCCCGGCGGTCAAGGGCCAGGACAAGACCTCGGCTCCGGCCAAAACCAATACCGAGACCACCGCTGCCGCGCCACCGCGGATCGAGTTCGGCTCGGCGGACGACTTCCAGCTCCAGCAAGCCTTGCATCAGCTCAAGGGGCAGCCTGTCATCGCGTCGACCAAGGCAATCGCGGCACAGCTGAAACCGGAGTAGGCCACAGGGTTTCGCGCGCAAGACAAACGCCCGGCTCGTCCGGGCGTTTTTCCTTTCGCGGCCCGGCTCGTCCGGGCGCTTGCACTTCAGGGCCCGATCGCCAGGCTGTTTTGCCTTGGCGGGCTGCCTTCCAGGGGCGTATGTTGGCGCAGGGAAAGACCATGGACGACGCCCAACTGCTGCGCTACAGCCGCCACATTCTCCTGCCCGAGCTCGGCGTTGACGCGCAGCGGCGATTCACGGCAGCACACGCGCTGATTGTCGGGGTCGGCGGGCTCGGCAACCCGGTGGCGCAATTCCTGGCTGCCGCCGGCGTCGGAACGCTGAGTCTGGTTGACGCCGACACCGTCGACCTCACCAATCTCCAGCGCCAGATCCTTTTCGACACGAGTGTCGTCGGCATCGCCAAAGTCGAAGCCGCCGCGCGGCGCCTTGGCAGCATCAATCCCGAGGTGCGGGTGGTTCAGGTCGCGGCACGGGTTGGCGATGCTGAGCTTTCGCCGCTCGTTGCCGTCGCCGATATCGTCGTCGACTGCTCCGACAACTTCGCCACGCGTCACGCCATCAATCGCGCCTGCGTCGCCGCGCGAAAGCCGCTCGTCTCGGGTGCCGCCATACGCTTCGATGGGCAGGTCGCGGTGTTCGACGCCCGCGACGCGCTCGCGCCGTGCTACCACTGCCTGTTCGGCGAGGGCGACGATTTCGAGGAAACGCGATGTGCGGTCATGGGCGTGTTCGCGCCGTTGGTCGGCATCATCGGCGCGACTCAGGCAGCCGAAGCACTGAAGCTGCTCGCAGGCGCCGGCAACTCGTTGGCGGGCCGGCTGCTGCTGCTCGATGCGCTGGCGATGGAATGGCACGAGGTCCGCGTGCTAAAGGATCCCGCGTGCGCGGTCTGCGGCTCGGGAGCTCAGCAATGAGCCCCTTCCAGGGGCGACTTTGCGTATGCCCGCGCGCGATCACGGCGATCGGGCTCGCGCTGACGTTGTCCGTGCTCCCCCTGTGCACGGCGGCGGCGCTTGCTGCGGAGTCCGGGCTGCGCGCCGCCGACTGGAAGGCGATCAAGCAAGTCATCACTGCCCAGCGCGCCGCGCTCGTCGCGGGCGACAAAAACAAGGCCTTCAGCTATGCGACGCCCGCACTGCGCGCGCAATTCGGCGACGCGGATACCTTCATGGCCATGGTGCAACTCGGTTACGCGGCGCTGCTTACCGCGCGGTATACCGAATTCCTCGATGGAGCGGTGGTCGAGGGACTGGTGATCCAGCCCCTGCGATTGATCGACGCCGACAATACGGTGCGCCTTGCGCTCTACACTCTGGAAAAGCAGCCCACTGGCGCGTGGCGGATCAGTGGCTGCCGCATCGGCGCGTCGACGGTGCAGGCGGCTTAGGGACGCCCAGGGGTGCTGTGATGCCGCGCAATCTCCAGCAGCGCGTCCTGGAAGCGCTTCGCGTAGCTGTCCATGTCGAACAAGGCGGATGCGTGGCCCTGGTTTCGCAATCGCAACGTCAATGTCCGTAGCCGCGCGCGCTCACGCGCGAGCCCCAGCGCGATCGACTCATAGTCCCCATGCGAGTTCGCGATCAACTCAGGCAAGTCCCCTGCCCTGACTTGCGAGGCCGACGCACGCGCCGCCATGCTGCGGCCCGCCAGCGTGAGCACCGGCAGGCCCGCGAACAGCGCGTCGTTGACCGTCGTGTGCGAGCCGAACGGAAATGTATCGAGATACAAGTCCGCCAGCGCATATCGCGCCAAGTACTGCGGCAGGGGCTCGTGGGGCGCAAAGATCAAGCGGTCCTCGATGATTCCGCGCTGCCTCGCCTCCTTGCGCAGGTTGGCCTCGGCTTCGGGCCGCATCGGGCGCAGCCAGAGGACGCTTCCATCGATACTCGCAACGAGTCTCGTCCAGAGATCGAACATCTCGGGCAAGATCTTGTAGGGAGCGGCCTGCGACATGAACACGAATGCGTCATGGGGAAGGCCGTAGGTTGCTCGCGAAGGCGGGGGGCCGGCGACGCGCCCGGGATCGCTGGGAACATAGCATCCGGCAAGCGGCAGCAATCGCTCCACGAAATGCTCCTGCTCTCTCGGGGGCGTCGTGTAGTCATCGCTGATTATGTAGTCGTAGTACGGCGCTCCGAGCGTCCCGGCGTATCCCAGGAAATTGATCTGGACCGGCGCCGGACACGCCGCGAACACGTCCGGGCGCGAATGCCCGGTGTGGCCTGTGAGATCGAACAGAATCGAGATCGAGTCCACGCGCATCTGCGTCGCTATCCTCTGGGCACTCATACCCGCGACCTCGCGAAATCCAACGGTTGCCCGCGCCACCCGGTCCCTCAAAGGTGACGCAACCCCGGCCTCGAGCGCATACGCATAGACATCGAAGCGGGTGCGGTCGAGCCGCTCGAGGAGACCGATCAGCAAGCGTGTCTCCGGGTGCTCCTTGAATGCAGCCGACGCGAATCCGATGCGCAGGCGCTCGGTGGGGGCGCCGTTCGAAAAGAATCGGGGTCGCTCCCTCGCTGTTTGGGGCCACGCGAAAGTCTCTGCAGCGGTGCGTTGCAGCGACGGATCATCGCAAAGCGCAAGGAAAGTGAACGGAGAGATGGATTGCGACTCATCGCGGCCGGGACCGCTCATCGCCCTGACGGCGTCGATCAGGCCCGCCCTCCTGCGATCGAAATCCTGCCAATCGGCGAATTGCATGTCGACATCGAGCAACTGCGTTGCGAGCTGAAGTCGATTCGGATCGAGTTCGTGCGCACGCCGCAGCAAGGGTCGAGCCTCGCCGTGGCGCATGCGCTCGTAGAGCAGGAACCCGAGGTTGGCAAGCACCTGTGGAGAATCTGGCTCGAGCTCGAGCGCGCGGCGAAAACTTTGCTCCGCGGCGGCGGTATCCCACGTCGCTTTCTGACACACGCCGCGGTTGTTCCAGACTTCGGCCGGCGCATCGGGCGCGCTTTCGATCAGACGATCGTAAATCGCGAGCGCTTCGCGGTCGCGACGGTGCGTAAACAGCAGAAACGCGAGATTCGCGAGCGCCGTGACGTGACCTGGACGCCTCGCGAGCACTTCGCGATAGCAGCGCTCGGCGCGAAGAGAGTCGCCGGTTGCGTCAAGCTGCAGGCCGAGGTTGACGAGCACACTCTCATTCCCCGGCGCAAGCTTGAGCACGCGCTCGAAAGCGGCGATTGCCGCCATAGGCTCGTTGCGCGCAGCCAAATCGTTGCCGAGATTGAAGAGCCCTTCCGCGTGTCGCGGCTCGAGCTTGAGCGCCGATACCCGTTCGATGTGCACTTTCGCGACGTCGACGTGTCCGCCGGCGAGCGCTGCACGCGCGTCAGCCAGCAAGGTATCGGGAGAAGCGGGAGAGGACACGAAAGATTCCGAGGCTTGGGCGGGAAACTGCGAAGCGGCAGCGGTCCGCTCGAGGGCGCGGACCGGTCGCTCTTGTCACGACGCTACGAGAAGAGGAATTTCCTCTGCGCATCCCAGCCCTCTTGCGGCATGCGCTTGAATCCGCTCTTCGCGAACAGCATCCACCGGCCGACGACGAAGGCGAGCAAGAGATTGGCTTCCGCAACCGGATCGCCGCTCCATGTGCCCCCTGCCTGCGCGATCTTGAGCGACTGGCGCAGCGCCGCCTCGACGCGGTCATAGAGCTGATTCATGCGTGTCTGAAGCCGCTCGTCCTCGTTGACCAGCGCGTCGCCGATCAGCACCCGTGTCATGCCAGGGTTCTTCTCGGCGAAGCCGAGCAGAACCGACACCATCTGCGCTGCTTGCGCGGCGCCGTCGGTCGATTCGCTCGTGATGCGATTCACCAGAGTGAAAAGCGTCGACTCGATAAATTCGATGAGGCCCTCGAACATCTGCGCCTTGCTCGCGAAATGGCGGTACAGCGCCGCCTCGGACACGTCGAGGCGCGCGGCCAGCGCCGCGGTCGTGATCTTCTCGCCGCGGGGAGACTCCAGCATCGTTGCCAGCGTTTGCAGGATCTGCAGGCGCCGCTCACCTGGTTTGCTCGCCATCCGTTCCCCTTTTTGCGTTCGATCGCCTTCCCCGCGCCAACGCAATTCTCGATCAGTCCGCCTTGATCATCGTACCGACGCCTTCGTTGGTCAGGACTTCCAGCAGCAACGCGTGCTCCACCCGTCCGTCGATGATGTGCGAGCTCTTGACACCGTTCTTGATGGCGTCGAGCGCCGAACCGATTTTCGGGAGCATTCCGCCATGAATCGTGCCATCGGCGAACAGTCCTTCGATCTCGGTGGCTGTCAATCCGGTCAGGAGCGTTCCGTTCTTGTCGAGCACGCCGACGGTATTGGTCATCAGAACGAGCTTCTCGGCATTCAAGGTCTCGGCGAGCTTTCCGGCAACGAGGTCGGCGTTGATGTTGTAGGCTTCGCCCTCCTTGCCGACTCCGATGGGAGCGATCACCGGGATGAAGTCGCGCGAATCGAGCAGGTTGATCAGCTCGGGATCGATCTTCTCGATCTCGCCGACCAGGCCGATGTCGATGAACTCGCCGTGATTGCTCTCGCTCTTCAAGAGCATCTTGCGCGCGTGGATGAAGGCCCCGTCCTGTCCGGTAAGCCCGACCGCGCGGCCTCCGTGCTGATTGATCAAGCCGACGATTTCCTGATTGAGCTCGCCCAGCACCATCTCCACGACGTTCATCACTTTTTCGTCGGTCACGCGCATGCCCTGGCGGAATTCGCTGCGTATGCCCATCGTCTTCAGCAGGTCGCCGATTTGAGGGCCGCCGCCGTGGACGATGACGGGGTTCATTCCCACGAGCTTCAGCATCACCACGTCGCGCGCAAACCCCGCCTTCAACGCCGACTCCGTCATGGCGTTGCCCCCATACTTGATCACGATCGCCTTGTTGTGAAAGCGCTGGATATAGGGAAGCGCCTCGGCGAGGATCTGGGCTTTGAGAGCGGCCGACGCGGCCTCGATCGGCATGACGAACACCTCTCCGAGCAGGACAGTGCGAGTTGCGGAGGATTGTACCGGAACGCCGGAAACAAAACACAGACGCCGCTTGTTGGACGAGTAAGCCCTAACTGGCAACCCCCGCAGCGCGTTGTATCGAACAACACATTTTGTTATCTTGGCGCATGCGGAATCCGCTGCGGGAGCCTGTCCCAATCCGTCTGCACGCCGATGCGTTGAGCGTCGCCGTCGGCGCCTCGGCGCCGCGGATCTGACCTTGCGCCTCGCGATCATTCGACAGCGCTACGCGCCTTACGGCGGCACCGAGCGCTTTGTCGAGGTGGCGCTGGAGGCGTTGCTCGAGCGAGGTATCGCCATTTCGCTCTATACGCGTCAATGGCCCAATACGCGGCTCCAGCTCATTGAGCCGGTGTTGTGCAACCCTTTTTTCATCGGCAGACTGTGGCGCGACTGGAGCTTCGCTCGCGCGATCTGCAAAACGGTCGCCAAGAAGGCGCCCGAGCTGGTGCAGTCGCACGAGCTCCTGCTTTGCTGCGACGTCTATAACGCCGGCAACGGCGTGCACCGGGTCTGGTTCGACGAGCGGCTGAGAAACGCCTCGCCGTTCCAGCGCTGGTGGGCCGAGTCGAATTTCTATCATCGCTATGTCCTGGAAGTCGAACGCCGTCTGTTCGCCAGTCCGTGGCTGCGCGCGGTTATCTGCAACTCCAAGATGGTGCGTGATGAGATTTCCGGGCGCTTCGGCGTAAGCCCGGAGAAGCTGCCGGTCATCTATAACGCGGTCGACAGCGACGTCTTTTCTCCGGAGCTCAAGCAGCATCGAGCCGCGGTACGGCAGAAACTCGGCGTGCCCGACTCGGCCACGGTTTTCCTCCTCGTCGGCTCGGACTATGCTCGCAAGGGAGTGGCGACCGCGATACAGGCGCTGGCGACGCTGCCTGAGGACACGTATCTGTTCGTCGTCGGCAAGGACAAATCCAGGCGGCACTACAGGCGTCTCGCAAAGCGCCTCGGCGTCGGTCGGCGCGTGGCGATGCTTGGTACGCAGGAGGATCCCAAGCCGTTCTACGGCGCGGCCGATGTGTTCGTGCTGCCGACGCTGTACGACCCGTGTCCGCATGCGGCGCTGGAGGCAATGGCATGCGGGCTTCCGGTCGTGACCAGCACCAAGTGCGGGGCTGCCGAATTGATCACCGAGCACGATGCGGGTCTGGTGTGCCCGGCGCGGGACGTCGATGCTCTCGCGAGGCACATGATGGCGCTCACCGACGATGACGCTCGCCGGCTTTTGGGCGCGCGCGCGCGACAGGCCGTTCTGCCCTTGACGCCCGCGTCCATGACTCTTCAGCTGGTGTTGCTGTACCGCGATCTGATCGCCGCCGCGGCCGCGGCAAGGGACGGAGAAACGCAGCCCGCTGCGCTATAATCGCCGGCACTTCGCTCACGTCCCAAGCGCCGAGACCGGCGGCCCATCGCGCACTCCTCGGCCCCATAGCGCTCTTTGCAATCGGATCACTCGGTTCCCGCGTGTCGCCCAGTCTGCTTCTCTATCATCGCTTGCTTCGCTATGTCCGCCCCTACTGGTGGGCCTTCGCGCTTGCCGTCGTCGGCATGGTCGTCGTCGCGGCCGGCGACGTGATCATGGCTTATATGGTGATACCCATCGTCCGGAGGCTGCAGAGTCCCGATCCAGCGATGACCCTTCAGCTCCCCCTCGCGGTCGTCGCCGTGTTCTTCCTTCGTGGAATCGGCTCGTTCACGTCCGAATACGGCATGGCATGGACCGGGCACAAAGTCGTCTTCGACCTTCGGCGGCAACTGATCGACCGCTTGCTGTCGTTGCCGTCGCCGTATTTCGACGCTCATCCGTCGGGCCAGCTGATCTCCAAGTTCACGTTCGACGCCTATCAGCTCGCGGCCGCAGCGTCGTCGGCGATCACGACCTCGACTCGCGGCGCGTTGACGATCGCCGGCAGCCTGGGGCTTCTCTTCTGGCTCAACTGGCGGCTGACGCTCATCTCCATTATCGTCATGCCGCTCGCTTCAGCGATAGTCCGTTACTTCAGCCGGCGCCTCCGTCGGGTAGCGCGGGACGTACAGCAGCGCACGGGTGCGATCACGCACGTGCTGGAAGAAATCGTCGGCGGACAGCGTGTCGTCAAGATTTTCAGCGGGCAGGAATACGAGCGCGCGCGCGCCGTGAACGGGGCAAACCGCCTTCGCCAGGCGATGAGCAAGCAGTCCTCGGCCGACGCCGCCGGCTCGCCGCTGCTGCAGTTCGTCGGGGCCTGCGCGGTTGGATTCATCGTGTACCTCGCGCTCAAGCAAAGCGAGGCGGGAGGATTCGACCCCGCGCAGTTTACGGCCTATGTGATCGCCCTTCTGACCCTGCTCGATCGCCTGCGCTCGCTTTCCAGCGTCAACGGAAACATCCAGCGTGGTCTCGCCGCCGCCGAGAGCATTTTCGAATTGATCGACGAAAAGCCGGAACAGGATCGTGGCACCGTCATCCTCGAGCGAGTGCGCGGAGAGCTCCGCTTCGATCACGTGTCGCTGCGCTATGCCGGCTCGGAAAAGGACGCCTTGCGCGACGTCAGCCTTGTGATCGCTCCAGGAAAGCGAGTCGCGCTGGTAGGTCCCTCGGGCGGAGGAAAGACGTCGCTGATCAACCTGATCCCGCGTTTCTACGAAGCCACGTCAGGCCGCATCCTGATCGACGGACAGAGCATCGACGAGCTGACGCTCGCAAACCTTCGCAGTCACATCGCGCTCGTTAGCCAGGATGTGCTGCTCTTCAACGATACCGTCGCGGCGAACATCGCGTACGGAGCCATGTCCGACGCGCCACGCGAAGTCATCGAGCGCGCTGCGACCGCGGCCCACGCGACGGACTTCATCCGCGCACTGCCGAAGGGATTCGACACTATCGTCGGCGAGGACGGCATCCGCCTGTCAGGCGGTCAGCGGCAGAGAATTGCCATCGCCCGCGCGATTCTCAAGAACGCGAGGATCCTCATTCTCGATGAAGCGACATCGGCGCTCGACTCCGAATCCGAGCGGCACGTGCAGGCGGCGATGGACGCACTCATGCAGGGTCGGACGACCATCGTCATCGCGCACCGGCTTTCCACCATCGAGCGGGTCGATACGATCGCGGTGCTCGACGCCGGCCGCGTCGTCGAGCAGGGAACGCACGCGGAGCTGATCTCGCGCAACGGCATGTACGCCAAGCTTCATCGCATTCAGTTTGCCGCCGGGACGGCTCTCGCGTAGGACCTGACGTGCCAATGCTACATGCCGAGGCGGAGCCCGCGCGTCTGGAGGACGATATCGAGCGGCCGGCAGCCGCCGATGCTGTCGACCTGCGCGATATTCATCGTGTACTGGTCATCAAGCTGCGGCATCACGGAGACGTGCTTCTCGCATCGCCCGTGTTTTCGGTGCTCAAGCGCCTCGCTCCGCATCTCGAACTCGACGCGCTGGTCTATCGCGAAACAGCGGAGATGCTCGATACCCATCCCGCGATTCGCCAAGTACATACCATCGATCGCGACCTGAAGCGCGCCGGCGTGATGCGGCGTCTGCGTGGCGAGATCAAGCTTTGGCGCGACCTCATCGCAGGACGCTACGACCTCGTCGTTCATCTTACCGAGCACCGCCGCGGTGCGTGGCTCACGCGTCTCATCCGCCCGAAGTACGCGGTCGGTCCCGAACGCCTCGAGAGAGCCTGGTTCTGGCGAGGAAGCTTCACCCACCGCTATCTCGTTCCCAGGGCGGGGCTTCGGCATACCATCGAAACCAATCTCGACGCACTGCGGCGCATCGGCGTCTGGCCGAGCGATGAAGACAAGGCGCCCGTGATGGCACCGGGGCCGGACGCGAAGACCCGCGTTGCCCGGCTGCTGCAGACATACAAGCTGACTCCGGACAATTTCGTCATCGTGCATCCGGGATCGCGCTGGCTCTTCAAGTCCCTGCCCGCGAAATCCACCGCATTTCTGATCGATCAGCTCGCCGGCGACGGATGGCGCATCGTGCTCACCGGGTCGCGCGACCCCGCCGAGCGGGTCCTCATCGACGCCATACTCGCCGCGACCAGGACCCCCGTGGTCGATCTCGTCGCGCAGCTTTCGCTCACCGAGCTCGCGGCGTTGATTGCGTGCTCGCGTCTGCTGGTCTGCGTCGACTCGGCACCCATGCATATCGCCACCGCGGTCGGGACGCCCGTCGTTACGGCGTTCGGGCCGAGCTGCGAAGTCGAGTGGGGGCCGACGGTGGTTCCGAATCGCGTGGTCGTGTCGACCGAGCATCGCTGCCGTCCCTGCCACAACAATGGCTGCGGCGGGAGCAATGTTTCCGATTGCCTGGTCACACTACCCGCGTCGCGCATGGTCGCCGCCGCCCGCGATCTGCTCGAGGCCACCACAACAAGTCGCGCGAAGTGAGGCTCGGCGTCATCCGGCAGCGATACACCGCTTTCGGAGGCGCGGAGCGATTTCTCGAACGGGCAATCGACGCCTTGCTCGACCGCAACGTAGGGGTCAGCATCTATACGCGTCAGTGGCCGGAGGCGCGGAGCGGTCGCCTGGAGCCCGTCATCTGCAATCCTTTCTATGTCGGCCGCCTATGGCGCGACGCAAGCTTCGGCCGTGCCGTGCGTCAGGCGCTCGAGCGCGACCGCCCCGACATCGTCCAATCCCACGATCGCGTCGAGGGCTGCGACGTCTTTCGCGCCGGAGACGGGCTCCACAAATCGTGGCTCGATGAGCGCGTGCGCATCGGTGGCACGTTGGAGAGGATTTCGCTCGCCGCCAATCCGTATCACCGCTTCGTTCTGGAAGCCGAGGCGAGACTGTTCGCGAGTCCGAGGCTCAAGGCCGTCGTCTGCAACTCGCAGATGGTAGCCTCGGACCTGCGTAGTGGTTTTCCGATCGACGGCAGCAAGATTCATGTCATTTACAACGCCGTCGATCCGGCAAGCTTCGGGCCGCAAGTGCGAGTGGGCCGGCACGAGATGCGTGCAAGCCTCGGACTCGATGAGTCCCACTTCGCATTCCTTCTCGTGGGGTCCGGCTACCGACGCAAGGGTGTACCCACGGCGATTCGTGCGCTCGCGCGTCTCCCGTCGCACGTGCGCTTGGTCATTGTCGGCCGCGAGACGCACATGACGCGATATCGAATGCTCGCCGGAAAAGCGGGAGTCTCCGCTCGTGTGGTGTTCGCGGGCCCGCAGCGCGACCCGCGGCCCTACTACGGAGCCGCAGATGCGTTCGTTCTGCCGACGATCTACGACCCGCTGGCGAACACGGTTGCCGAAGCGCTCGCCTGCGGCTTGCCTGTCGTCACGAGCACGCGTTGCGGCGCGGGCGAGCTGGTAGTCAAGGCGCGTGCGGGCTGGCTTTGCGACTCCGCCGATGATGCCGCGTTCGCCGAGCTCATGTCGCGCCTCCTCGATCCGCTGGAACGCGAGCAGGCGAGCTCTCGCGCGGCCTCGGCTGTTTCAAGCCTGACACCCGACGCGATGACCGCTCAAATGCTGGCGCTTTACCAGAATGTTCTCGCGCTGAAGCAGTGAAGGCCCTCTGACATGTGCGGGATTGCCGGCTATTTCGGAAGTCGTGCGGTGAGCCCCGCAACGGTCGAGCGCATGTTGAGCGCTCTGCGCCAGCGTGGCCCCGATGCCGAGCGCGTGCAGGCGTGGAACAGCGAGCTGCGTCCGGCGCCGCTGCCCGCGCCGAATGCGTTGCTCAATACGCGTCTCGCCATCATCGACCCGCGTCCCGAGGCCGATCCGCCGATCGCCAACGATTCCGGTGATATCTGGATCGCCTACAACGGCGAAGTCTACGATTGGGCCACGGACGCAGCGATCCTGAGGAACGAGGGTTTTCATTTCCGCACTCGCTCCGACACCGAATTCATTCTCCGCGCGTACGAGCATTGGGGCATCAACTTCGTCTCGCGCCTGCGCGGCATGTTCGCAATTGCGATCTGCGACCTGCGCCGCCGCGCCGTATTCGTGATCCGCGACCGCTTCGGAGAGAAACCGATCGTGTATGCGCATCGAAAGGACGGCTTCGCGTTCGGATCGACGGTGCGCTCGCTGCTGCCGTGGCTGCCGTCCGAGGCGCGCGGGTTCTCGCCGAGCAGCATAGACGCGTATCTCGCTCACCGGACGATTCCGGCACCGCGCACGGTGTTCACGGACATCGCGAGGCTGCCTCCGGCGCATTATCTTCGCTACGATCTTGCAACGGGCGATCTGTCCAGCGTCGAGTACTGGCGTCCTGCACAGGAGCCGGCGCCCTGGCTGCCGCGTCTTCGACGATGCGATACGCATGCGCACGGTCGCCGATCGACCCCTCGGGCTGTTTCTTTCGTCCGGGGTCGATTCGGGCGCCGTCGCGTGCCGGCTCGCGGACGATGAAGTTCGCAGGGCCTGCAAACCTTCACGGCCGCGTTCACCGGCACTTCGTTCGATGAAAGCGCGGACGCGGCGCGCACCGCGCGCACGCTCGGGCTCGCGAATCACGCCATTCCCATGGACATCAGGATCAGCGATGATTTCGACCGCATCGTCGCCGATCTCGACGAGCCGTTTGCCGATCCCTCTTGCGTCCCGACCTGGTACTTGTCGAGGGAAACGACGCGACAGGTCAAGGTCGTGCTCGGCGGCGACGGCGGCGATGAGCTTTTTGCCGGCTACAAGCGTTACGCCAAGCACATGCGCACGGGGTGGCGCCGGGGACTTCGATTGCCGCGCGCGCGCGCGCCGGCCGGCATCAGCGGGGCGCATGGCAACGCCTGGTCGAGGAATTGCGCCTCGATTGGGCCTCGGCCTACGTGCTGCGCTTTTCCGGATTCACGCCGGGTGAAAGGCTGTTTCTCGCACCGGGCGTCGAGACGATGCCGCACTATTGGCGGATGCCGCCCGACACTTCCGGGGCAACGCTCGACACGCTGCTCGAAATCGATCGTCTGAACTATCTGCCCGACTACATTCTGCGCAAGGCCGATCTCTGCACAATGGCGCATGGGCTCGAAATGCGCGCGCCTTTTCTCGACCATCACTTCGCCGCGGCCATGCAAGCGTTGCCGCCCGGGATGCGATTCACTGCGCCGGCGAAACAGGTGCTTGCTCCGGCGCTCGAGCCACTGGGCAACGACAATCCTCTGGCGCGACCGAAGCGCGGGTTCAATCCGCCGATCGACGGTTGGCTGAGGGGGGACCTCGCGCCGCGCCTCGATGGACTCGGGCGGCGGCTGCGCGATCTGACGTCGGGGTTCCTCAGCGAAGAAGCGGCTGCCGCCTATGTCGATGCGTGGCGCAATGGAGAAAGGCGGTTGGGCGAGCAGGTCCTGCAGCTCGTCATCCTCGATGAATCCCTTTCGCAGCTGGTGCGCCTGGCGCGCGACGAATCCGATGCTTGACCTGACATCGCAAAAATCGCCGAAATCGATCGGCGCTAAGGCGCGCGCGCTAACGCCGACGGCGAGCGAGGAGCGAGACCGCGGGCGCAGCGACCGGTGCTGGCGGCGCAGCTGCCGCGGCGGGCGGCATGATCGGCGGCAGCGTCGGAGGCGCGGCGGGAACCGCCGTGCCGCCCGGCGGCGCGTACTCGGGAATCCAGTGCTTGAGCCAGAGCGCGAACCTCGCCCTCGCCCGCGGCCCGGTCGCGCTCGAGCCACGCGACCATCTGGTCGACGGCGTCGCGATTTCCCGGCCTTGCCTGCGCGATGCGAAGCTTGGGGTGCGGCGTAGGCAACGTCTCCTCCCCAGTGGCGAGCGGCTCTTCGAACAGCTTTTCGCCCGGGCGCAGTCCCGTGAACGCGATGCGGATTTGATCGGGATCGGCGCCGGAAAGGCGAATCATGTCGCGCGCCAGATCGACAATTCGCACCGGCTCTCCCATGTCGAGCAGGAGCACTTCTCCGCCCTTCCCCATCAGCCCCGCCTGCAACAGGAGCTGCGTCGCCTCCGATAGCGACATGAAGTAGCGGGTGATCGACGGATGCGTCACCGTCACCGGACCGCCGCGCGCGATCTGCTCGCGAAAGCGCGGGATCACGCTGCCGGTGCTGCCGAAGACGTTGCCGAATCGCACGATGACGAACTGCGTCGCTCCGTTTTGCAGGCTCTGGCAGACCATTTCCGCCATGCGCTTCGATGCGCCCATCACGTTGGTCGGATTGACGGCCTTGTCGGTCGAGACGAGCACGAATTTCTCGACGCGCGCGGCAACGGCCGCGCACGCGAGCACCCAGGTGCCCCAGGCGTTGTTGCGCACCGCCTGCCAGGCATTGCTCTCCTCCATCAGCGGCACGTGCTTGTAGGCGGCCGCATGAAACAGGACGCTGGGCCGCTCGATGGCCAGCACTTGATCGATCAGCGAGGCGTGCTTGACGTCGCCGACGAGGGTCGCGAGCGGCAAGTTCGGGAAAGTCGTCCTGCAACAGCTGTTGAATCTGATAGAGGCCGAATTCGGAAAGATCGAACAGCACGAGCCGCGCTGGCCTGAATCGCGCGATCTGACAGCACAGCTCCGCGCCGATCGATCCGCCGGCTCCCGTCACCATCACCACGCGGCCGCCGAGCCAGTCGCCCAGTCCTGCACTGTCGAGCACGACGGGATCGCGGCCGAGAAGGTCGTCGAGCTCGACGTGCCGAATGGTGGTCAGCTGCGAGCGGCCGCTGATCAGGTCTTCGTATGAGGGCACCGTCAGCGCTTCGACTCCCGCCGCCGCGCAAAGCTCGGCCACGCGACGGCGAACTCCGTGCGCGGCGGACGGAAGGGCGAGAATCACCGTGCGCACGCCGAAGCGCTTTGCCCACAGCGGCAGCTCGGAAATCGGGCCCAATACACTGATGTTGCGAAGGAGGCGGCCCTGCTTGGCCGGATCGTCGTCGAGCAGGCCCACAATGCGCCACTTGCGCCCTTGCGTGAGCTCCTTCGCGAGGCGCGCGCCCGCTTCGCCGGCGCCCAGGATGAGCACAGGCTCGCCAAGTGCGGCGAGCGGGCTGTAGAGCCGATGCTCTTTCCACACGCGGTAGGTGAAGCGGCTGCCCGCCATCAAGAGGATCAGCGCCGGCGGGTAGAGGATGAGCACGCTGCGCGGCACGACCGAAGTCATGCGCAGCATCACGAGCACGACCGGAATTGCTACGGCGCCGACCCCGACGGCGAGGACGATGCGCTGCAGGTCGGGCAGGCTGGCATAACGCCACAACCCACGATAGAGACCGAAAGCAAGGAAAACCCCCGCCTGCAGCGGCAGCACCCAGGCGAGCGTTTGGAGCATGTCCGAGAGCTGCGGCTCGCGCAGATCGAGATTGAAGCGCAACCAGAACAGCCCGATCCATGCGAGCGCGGCGGCCATGACGTCGTAGCCGAATGCGAGCCCAGCACGCCAGTTAGTGCTTACTTTCATCCTGCCCCTTGTTCCCTAGCACGCCAATGATACCCGATAGCGCCAAAAAGCAGCGCCATGACCGCACCCCAAAGCACGAGCAGAAAAAGACCCGAGCCTGGCGCCCTTAACAGCGCGAGGAGCGCCGACGACGCCGTGCCGAGCATCAACGCGCCGTAGAGCATCAACGTTCCGCGATGACCCCATCCAAGCAGAACAAGCTTTTGGTAGAAATGTTCCCGATGCGCCTTCCAGATTGTGGTGCCGCGCAACGCGCGTAACACGAGGGTCGTGCTCGCGTCGGCTACGAAGGGCAGGAACACGAGCACGGGAAACCACCCGGGCCAGGTTCCCTCGTACCATCCGCTGATCCCGAAGGTCGCCGCGACGAAGCCCAGAGGCACCGCTCCGACATCGCCCATGAACACCCTTGCCGGAGGGAAATTCAGGACCAGGCAGGGCCCGACCGCGGCGGCGAGCGCCCAGAGGAAAACCGCGTTGCCAGCCTCGCCCATGGACGCGGCAATTGCGTAGGCCCCGAAGCCGATCATCGCCATGGCCAGTGCCAGCCCGTCGCTTCCGTCCATGAAGTTGAACAGGTTCGCCATCCACACGATCGCGACGACCGCCGCTACCGGATTGACGGGCGCCTTGGCGAGCCAAAGCCAAGTGCATGCCGCCATGGTCTGCACCAGCAGGCGTGCCCCGACCGGCACGTCGTAGCGATCATCCCAGAAGGAAACCGCGATGATCATCAGGAGCGGAACGAGCCAGGGCTGAAGCGCAGGGAGCCATGCCGTGCCGGCCAGCCAGCCGATCCACAGGGAGAGGCCTCCGCCCTTGGGCACGGGGGTACGGTGGAGCGAGCGTTTGTTGGGGCGGGCGCTTGGCAAGCGGCCCGAGCGAAGCAGCAGGATAAGGCTCGCCGAGGCAGCGGCGACCGCGAGCAAGGCGGGAAGGAACGACAGGACCGGCGAAAGGGCGTTCATCGGGTCCACTTTGCGCTGAAGCACCGGCTCCGCCGGGATTTTGTCGGCAAGCTGTTGTTTGTGCCCATTTTTCGGCCGGCCCACTTGCCACGCGCCGAATGGCCGCGACAGAGTGAATTATACCCATCGCGAGGGTCCGAAATACGCTGCGCCGAAACGCACCGCCTTGTTGCAATTAAGCAACAGGGATCACGGGGGTTTTTAGGGTCATGGGTTTTAGCTTGCCAATGGATTCTCCGCTTTGGCACAATTGGGTCAACTTCTCGTTTCGCTCGTGAGAAGGTTTCTGACGACAGGCGCAAACGCTCTTTCTGCTGCTTGCCAACTTAATCGTGTTAGAGGAGAGATTCCATGAATAAAAAGCTCGTGGTTCTTGCCGTCGCCGGCGCGATTGCTTCGCCGCTGGCAGTGCAAGCGCAAACCGCGAACGTGACGCTGTACGGTCGCGCGAATATCGACCTGGAGTTCATCAAGGGCAACACATGCTCTAACGGCGCTACGGCGGGTGGATCGGGTGGCGCGCAGCGGTTCCAGGCTTGCGCGCAGAACGGCTTGGTGACTACGGCTGCGCCTGGAGACCAGATCAGCGATCCGAGCGTAGTTCGTGTCAGCAGCAACTCCTCGCGTTTCGGCATGCGCGGCACGGAGAGCCTGGGCGGTGGCCTGAACGCCATCTTCCAACTCGAATCGAACGTGAATTGGGATTCGGGCAACTCGTCGTCTTCAGGCATCGCCAGCCGTGAAACCTTCGCCGGCCTGCAAGGCAGCTGGGGCAAGGTCACGATGGGCAAGTTCCTCATGCCGCAGGACGACCTGAACCCGATCTTCGGTAACGCGCCGACGTTTACGACGTCGATTCTGTCGAGTGCGGATATCTGGGCCTTCGGTAGCCTGAACAAGGCTCAGGGCGGTTTCGACGCGCGCACGGGCAACAACGTTCGCTACGATTCGCCTAACGTCGCCGGCTTTACCGCGGCGTTGCAGTATTCGACGCGCGATTCGTCCGGCAACACGACCCAGACACCGTTCGGCGGCGACAACGGCGATCACCCGTCCGAAATGCGGCACGCTTTCGTGGTTGGCGGCAACGTGATTTACAGCAACGGCCCAGTCCAGGTCGCCGGCTCGTTCGAGCGCAACCAGAAGGTCCGTCAGTACACGTCGGATACATTCGCGCCGCTGGTCACCGTGGCCAATCCGTTCAACGCGAACGACACCGACTGGACGATCACCGGCGCGTACGATTTCGGCACCATCATGCAGGGCTTCGGCCTTCGCTTGGCGGGCGTGTACGAGCAGACGAAGTACGACACCCCGACGGGTGACCTCAAGCGCGACTTCTGGGGTGTTTCGGCGACGGTTCCGGCGGGCGGCGGCAAGCTCTACTTCCTGTACGGACAGGCGAGCGACGGCAAGGGCGGCAGCGACCAACGGCGAGAGTGTCGGCTACCTGGTCAAGGGCAGCGACACGGGCTCGAAGCAGTGGGAAGCGAGCTACAGCTACAGCCTGTCGCCACGCACCGTTCTGTGGGTCGGCTATGTCAAGCTGGCGAACGAGTGCAAGGCGGCCTATACGTTCAACATCAACAGCTACGCGATTGCCGTTGGCCAGTACGGTGCTGCTGCCAGGAACCGCTGGCGACTTCTGCAGCGGCAAGCCCAGCGGCGCGACTTTCGGTTTCACGCATAGCTTCTAATACGAGCGGGAAGCAACGTCGCAATCTGATACTTTGAAGTGATCACTCGGGCGTCCTGTCGGACGCCCGTTTTTTTTCCTGTCGTACAATCTGGATGTAAGCTCCAGCGCCAATCCGTCAGGCTAACTGAAGACGCCGACGCCGACTACAGGCACACGAGACATGACCGACAGACGACATCATTGGCGGCTTCGATCGCGCGCTGCGCACATTGACCGGCACGGTGACACCGCAACGGCCCTACCCGGCGGAAGATCGCCCGGAAGCGGAGCTCTCGCCGGCAGAGAAGCGTCACGCCGCGGGCCTGATGCGCGTCAATCATACCGGCGAGGTCTGTGCCCAGGCGCTCTACAGTGCGCAGGCCCTGGTCGCGCGCGATCCGGAGATCAAGCGCAGCTTCGCGTCGTCCGCGCGCGAGGAGGAAGACCACCTCGCGTGGACCAAGCAGCGTCTGACCGAGTTGGGCGCGAGGCCGAGCTATGCCAATCCGTTCTGGTACGCGGGATCGTTCGCGATCGGTCTCGCCGCGAGCCTCGGCGGCGACCGCCGCAACCTGGGTTTTGTCGTCGAGACCGAGCGCCAGGTCGAGCAGCATCTCGACGGGCACATGGCGGAACTGCCGCAAGCGGACGCGCGAAGTCGCGCCATCGTCGCGGCCATGCGCGAGGACGAGGCGCGGCACGGTGCGTCGGCGCGCGACGCCGGGGCAAGCGAGCTTCCCGGACGCTGTCCGCGCGCTCATGCGCGCCACCGCGAAGCTCATGACGGTTACCGCGTATCGTTTCTAGCGGCTCCGCGAAGCTCCGCCCGCAGCGCCTGCGGTACACTTACATGAATGTTTCGATCCCGACGGCGCGCACAGGCGCGCGGCGCGCGCATGCGAGGCCAGCCCCGCGGAGATGCCGGATGTATCGCGCCTTCATCGCGCTGACACTCGCCGTCGCGTCAGTCGCGCCGGCGCATGCGCAGTTTTCGACCGTTCGACCTCTACGGCAGCCTCAACCTGGATTTTGAGCTCGTCAACGGCAAGCAAATCGACGGATCCAATCCGACTGTCAACCGCGTGAGCAGCAACTCGTCGCGCTTCGGCATTCGCGGCGTCGAATACGTCGGCGGCGGATTGAACGCGATCTATCAGGTCGAATCCGCCGTGCAAGCGGACACTGGCGGCGGTGCTCTTGGGAAGTCGCGAGACCTACGCGGGCTTGCAGGGCGAGTGGGGGATCGTCAAGGCGGGCAAGTTCCTGACACCCTACGACGACATCCACCCCATCTTCGGCAATGCGCCGACGCTGACGACTTCCATCCTGTCCACGGCCGCCATCTGGGCTCAGGGAAACCTGCAGAAGGGCCAGGGCGGATTCGACGCGAGGCTCGGCAATTCGGTTCGTTACGAGTCACCGAACATGAACGGGTTCAGCGGAGAAGCCCAATACTCGACGCGGGACTCGTCAGGCAACGCCGATGGCGCGGCCGGGGATAACGGCGACCACGCTTCCGAAATGCGCAATGCCAATGTATTGAGCTTCGGCGGCTTCTATAGCAACGGCCCGATCGATCTCGGCATCGCCTACGAGCGCAACTACAAGGTTCGCGCCATCGGCAAATACGACGACGCTCTCTCGCTCACCGGTGGTTACGATTTTGGCGCGGCGAACAGCGTCTTCAACGGCGCCTTCAACGTGCGCATGGCGGGTATCTACGAGCACATCAAGTACGACGTTCTCGGCGGCGACATCACGCGCGACTTCTATGGCGTTTCGGCGACGGTCCCCGTCGGCGGAGGGCTGATCTACGCCTTCTGGGGCCGCGCCAACGACGGCCGAGGCACCGCTCCCGACGGCACCCAGGTCGGCGTGCTTGCCAAAGGCCCGGGAACCGCGAGCGAGCAATGGGAGCTCAGCTATTCCTACAATTTGTCGATTCGCACGCTTGTCTATGCGGGCTACGTGAAGATCGACAATCACGCCAACGCTGCGTACACGTTCAACATCAACGAGTATGCGATCGCTCCTGGCGGCAAGCCCGCGGGATTGGCGTTCGGTATCGCGCACTTCTTCTAGAAGGCGATTCCCTCGCATTTGACGGGATTGCAGTCGACGCGGATCTCCTACGGCGGCAGTGCGGCGGACGCCTTCTTCCACGCGTGCAAGGCTTCGATCCGCGCCTCGCGGATGCGTGAAGGCAGCCGCGCCGGATCGGCAGTCGTCGCGCGCGATCGCCCCCGCATCGACGCTCTTCACTGCCGCAAGCGCGGCGTTTATCCAATCCGCGGGGGCGTAGCGTTCGCCGGATCTGCCGGGTCGAGACAGCGCATCGGCCTCGCAAGCCCGCAACAGCCACGCCAGACGCTCGGGGCGGCGCAGGGCGTCGGCCGCCAGCAGCAGATCGAGCAGCGTCTCGGGACGCAGCTCCGCGGCGCGGTGAACGACGCCGTGATAGCGAGCCGTGAGGACGGCCAGATCGCGGCACTCCGCCGGCGCACGCAGGCGCTCGCTCATCGCTTCCGCCAGACGAACGCCTTTCTGCTCGTGCGCGATGATGTCTTGGCCAATCGGTGCGTGCCGTGGTGCCCTTCCCGAGATCATGCGTGAGCACCGCGTAGCGCGAGGGAAGCGGCGTCGCCGGCAGCCGGCGCTGTAGTCGAGCGCCTGCAGCACGTGGACGCCGGTGTCGATTTCGGGGTGATGCGCGACCGGCTGCGGCACGCCGAACAGCGCGTCGACTTCCGGCAGCAGCTGCGCGAGCGCTCCGCAGCGCCGCAAGACCGCAAAGAAACGCGCGGGGTGCGGCTCCATCAAGGCGCGCGATAGCTCCTGCCACACGCGCTCGGGCATCAGCGTCGCGATTTCCCCGCTGGCCGCGATCGCGCGCATCAGGGCCTCGGTTTCCGGGGCGACGACGAAGTCGAGCCGGGCCGCAAAACGCGCGACACGCAGCACGCGCAGCGGATCTTCCGAAAAGGCCGGCGCGACGTGGCGCAGGACGCCTTCGCGCAGATCGCGCTCTCCGCCATAGGGATCGATCAGCGTTCCATCGGAGTCGCGCGCCATGGCATTGATGGTCAGGTCGCGGCGGCCCAAATCCTCCTCGAGGGTCACTTCGGGCGCGACGTGGAACGTGAAACCGTGATAGCCGCGCCCGCTTTTGCGCTCGGTACGCGCCAGCGCGTATTCTTCGCCCGAATCCGGATGGATGAATACCGGGAAGTCGCGGCCGACAGGCCGAAAGCCCTCCTGCAACCATCTCCTCCGGGGTCGACCCGACGACGACGAAGTCGCGATCGGCGACTGGACGGCCGAGCAGCTCGTCACGAACAGCGCCGCCGACGCGATAGATTTTCATGCCAGCGCAGGCGGACGACGTTTCATGTCGACGTCGGACCGGCGGTCCTTGCTCAGCGGCCGCTCTGCGCCCGAAACTGGTCGTAGCGGCTCTTGATGGCAGTCGTCGCGAGGTACGTTGGCGCGATCGCCTCCAGGGCGGTGGGCGCGAATCCAAATCGCGTGGACATGGCGCCGTCGCAGACGCTGTCCTTTTCCATCGATGCCAGGTTGTCGCGGCTCATCAGGGGACCGGGCAGCCATTCCAGAACACGCGCCTGCGCGCTCGCTAGACCGCGCCCCAGCGGGAGTATCGGACGCTTGTGCCCCGTCAGCTCTCCGACGTATCGAACGAGCTCGCGCAACGTGTATACCTTCGGACCGCACAAGGCGAAGCGCTGCCGCAGCGCCGAGTCATCATCGGACGCTTTTTCGAATGCGCACGCGACGTCGCCGACGTAGACGGGCTGAAATTTCGCGTTGGCGCATGCGAGCGGGATGAACGGCGACGAATTTTTCCAGGGCTGCGAACAGGTTCAGAAACGAGTCTTCGCGCCCGAAGATCACCGACGGACGAAAAACGGTCCACGCCAGGTCCGACGCCGAAACAATCGCCTCGGCTTCTCCCTTGCTGCGCAGATATCGGCTCGCGCCTCGCGGATCGGCGTTGAGCGCGCTCATCTGCAGCAGGCGCGACACGCCCGCGGCGAGGCATGCGGAGACAAGCTTGCGAGCGAGCTGCACATGTACGTGATCGAATTCGCCACTCCGCGATTCGTGCAGGATGCCGACCAGGTTGACGACCACGGACGCGCGCCGGGTCAAGCGCGCAAGCACGGCCTCATTGTGGACGTCCGCCTCGACGACGTCGACAGTCGGGAGCAGTATCAAATGCTTGGCGCGTTCGCGCTGCCGGGTCGGGACGATCACGCGCCGTCCCGCCGCGACCAGTCGCGCGACGAGATGCCGGCCGACAAAGCCGCTGCCGCCGAGCACCAGCGTGGCCCCGCCGTTCACGCCGGATCCCTCACTGCTTTTCCCCGGCGCGGTCCGGTGATTTGTCCGGAACGTCTTCGGTCGTTGCGCCGCTCATGCCCTTGGGCCTGACCACACCGAGCCGGTCGCGCAGCGCAACGTACGGAAGTCCCAGCTGCGCCTGGTAAAACATTGCGTTGGAGAGAACCTTTTTCACGTAGTCACGCGTCTCGGTGAACGGGATCGTCTCGGCGAAAATTGCGCCTTCCATCGGCGCCGCGCCGCGCCAGGCCTGAGCGCGTCCGGGGCCCGCATTATACGCCGCGGTAGCGAGCACCGGCATGCCATCGAGCCCATCGAGGACGTGGCGAAGATAGAAAGTCCCCATCTGCGCATTGAGCTCGGGTTGATCGAGCGAGGTGACGCGATAGTCGGCGCGCCCGTTCTTCCGGGCGACCCAGCGCGCCGTCGCAGGCATGAGCTGCATCAATCCCACCGCCCCCGCACTGGAGACAATGTCGGCGATGAAACGGCTCTCCTGTCGGGCAAGCCCGAACGTCCACGCCTCGTCGATCTGGTTGTCGCGTGCGGCGGCGCTGATCTCCGCCCTGTAGGGCGTCGGATAGCGAAGCGAGAAATCGTGACGCCGCTGGGTGCGGTCGGCGGAGTTGATCGATCGGTCGTAGAGTCCCTCGCGGCGCGCGACTTCGGCAGCGAGGAGCAGGTGCTCATCGTCCTGCGCACGCACGATATAGAGCCATTCGCGCTGCGCCTCCGGGCGCAGGTCGAGTGCCGTCAGCCGCACCACGCGCCTGACATCGTCTCGGGCGCTGAACGCCGCGAGGGCCGACGCATCGGGCGTGAGCGGCTCGCTGACCGGCATGACCGCGGCGCCAAGCGCCTCGGCCGCCAGGAACCCGTAAAAGTGATGCTCGGTGGCGAGACTTCCGTACAGGCGAGTCGCGTCGTCGTCCTTGCCCGCGACCGCGAGCGCGCGAGCCTTCCAGTAGCGCCACGCCGGGTCCTGCGCCTGCGCCTCTGGCATCGCGTCGATGGCGCGCAGGACATCGTCCCATGCCAGAACGCGAAGCGCGGCGCGCACGTGCCACGCTCGTTGCAGCTCGGTCTGCGGCGTGTCCTCCGCGTCGCGGTACCACGCATTCGCCTGCGGGAGCAACTGGCGTGCCGCGGCATAAGCAACGACGAGGTCGCCGTAGCCTCGATCAGCCTCGGGAACACGGGGGCGCCACTTCATCCACGCGTCACGCGCCGCAGCGGCATCGCTTCGCGCGGCCCGATCCAGCGCATAAAGCGCGAGCTCGCGACCGCTGCGAGACGACCAGCGGAAGTCGCCCTTGGCCAGCGCCCCCGCAGGGTTGCGATCGACGCGGGAGACGTCCGCCTGCGCCGGGCGCTCCGGCTGAGGTAACCATTCGAGCAGCCGTACCGCCATCCGGTAACTGCCAGCTTCGTGGGCAAGCCGGAAACGTGCCCAAACGTCCTGCGAGGTGATCTTGCCCAGCGACAGCATCGCGGCGAACAAGGTCTGACACGACTCCGGCTGCTCCTGGCCACTGAACCAGATGGGATGGGCGGCATCGAGAGCGGCGTCGCCGTCGCGCGTGCGCTGCCATTGGATCGCGTAGCAGCCGAGGTCGGTATCGTCGGACGCGCGGGCGGGATACTCGAGGGCAAACAGGCCCCACTGCCCGCGCTTGCCAAGCGACTTCAGCCAGTCGATGCGCAGCCGATCTGCGAGTGGCGTGCCCTGGTAACGAGAGAGGAAGCCGCGTATGAGATCGGGGTCGGCATCATCCAATCTCAGTCGAAGCTGCCAGTACTCGACGTAGGACTGGAGCAGATGCCCCTTGAGCTGCGGTGCGATCTTGTCGAGCCTTGCTGCATCGCTCGCGCGGAACGCATCGCGCGCCAGCGCGAAGTCCGCATCGCTCGGCTCGCCCCGTGCGTCCCGCGCCGGAGCGAGTGAGAGGGCCATCGCGAGGGCCATCACGGCGCCCCAGGCGGCAAGGTTTGGAAGCGAGCGAACGCGCATCGGTGCCATTATCGCTCAGTGCCGCTGACTTCACTCATGCTCCTTGCCCAGGCGAAGATCGACCCTGCGGGCGGCCGTCGAATCAACCGTGGTGTCGATGGTAAAATCCGGGCAGCGGAAGGCGTCGCACACGCGGCGCAATTGCCGATCCAGCGAGGACATTGAATGGCTCAGCGTAAGAATCCGCCCATGGTGGGCGTTGTAATGGGCAGCGACAGCGATTGGGACATCATGGAGCACGCGGTGGCGCAGCTGACTGCCTTCGGCGTTCCGTACGAGGCAAAGGTCCTGTCTGCGCACCGAACGCCCGACGATGCCTTCGCCTATGCCGAAAGCGCCGCGTCGCGCGGGTTGGCCTGCATCATCGCCGGGGCCGGCGGGGCGGCGCATCTCGCGGGCATTCTCGCGGCCAAGACCATGCTGCCGGTGCTCGGGGTACCGATGCCATCGAAGTATCTGTCACGGCGAGGATTCGCTCCTGTCCACGGTACAGATGCCCAAGGGCATTCCAGTGGCGACATTCGCGATCGGCGAGGCCGGGGCCGCCAATGCCGCGCTTTTCGCCATCGCCTGGCTCGCGCGCGACGATCCGGATCTTTCCGCCAAGCTTGGTGACTTCCGGAAGCGCCAGACTGCCGCCGCACGCGCCAAGACGCTGCCACCCAAGAAATCGTGACAGCGCGTTAGCGCGAGCTAGCTACTTTCGCTTCGCTGTCTCGCGCTCCGCGGCCGCCGGCAGGCCGACCACGCGCGTCATCTCGGGATCGGTGTACGTGCATCCTTGGGCAAGGAACTCCGCGGCCATCGCTGTCGCGTCCGCTCCCCAGAAGAGCTCGCCGCCGATCGCCAGCGTCGGCACGCCGAAGACTCCGCGTGCGATCGCGTCGTCCGTATTCTTCCGCAACGCGTCCTTGACTTCCGGCGACGCGATTCGGGCTACGGCGTCAGGCACGTCGAGCTCGCTCATGAGCTCGGCCCACTCGATCGGCAAATCTCCCAGGCGACCGTCGCGCCAGACGAAGCGGAAGATCCGGCGGACCGCCGAGGGATCGCAGTCCGCGGCGATCGCGAGTCGCAGCAGAGGCAGCGGATTGAACGGATGCGCCGCGGGAAACTTGATCGGGATTCCGAGCTTCGCCGCCTGCCAAACCACGAAACGGTAGGTAAACCGCCGCTTTGCCGCGATTTCGGCCGGACCCTTGTGTCCATGCGCAGCGAGCAGGCCAGCGAACAGCACCGGCCGGTAGTGGATCCTGACCAGGCGCTCGAGCGCCGGAAGTTGCTCACACTGCAGATAGGAAAACGGGGAGACAAAATCGAAGTACCACTCAGCGCTCCGCACTGTCGTCCATCCGTTCCTCCATCCGTTTTCCATCCGCGCTTCGATTGCGGCGCCGAAAGCAGTCCTCCGCGCGCCGAGCGTCTCGATCACTTCACGCTTGTCCGCAGCCGAGAAATCGATCCAGCCCGCAATCTCATCGAGCGTGCGAAAGCATCCGCCGCACAATCCCGTCACCGGGTCGATGACGCACACGCTGATGCAAGGCGAGGCGACGCCCGAGGGATCGGGGATGCGGCTCATGATGCCTTAGGACCCGCAAGAGGTTCCTTGGCGTCGAGCGCGCGCGCCACGCGCGAGACCGGCCGGCGGCCGAGAAAATCGCAGATGAAATGGCCGGCCATGCGCAGTCCGGTCATGTCGACGCCGGTCTCGACGCCCAGCCCGTCGAGCAGGTACAGAACGTCCTCGCTTGCGACGTTGCCCGTTGCCCCCTTCGCATACGGACAACCGCCGAGTCCCGCGACTGAACTGTCGAACGTCGCGATGCCGAGCTCCATCGCGGCGTAAACATTGGCGAGCGCCTGTCCGTAGGTATCGTGAAAGTGCCCCGCAAGTTGGGCGATGGGCACCACAGCCGCCACCGTGCGCACAAGCTGCTGCGTCTTGCCCGGGGTACCTGTGCCGATGGTATCGCCGAGCGAGATTTCGTCGCAGCCCATCGCCTTGAGCGATGCGGCGACATCGCGCACGCGGGACGGATCGATGTCGCCCTCGTACGGGCAGCCGAGAACGCAGGAGATGTAGCCGCGGACGCGAACGCCGTGTGCCTTCGCCGCGTCTGCAACCGGTTTCGCGCGGTCGAGGCTCTCCTCGATGCCGCAGTTGATGTTCTTCCGCGAAAACGTCTCCGAGGCGGCCACGAACACGGCAACCTCGTCGCAGCCGGCGGCCAGCGCCGCCTCGAAGCCCTTGGGGTTCGGCGTCAGCACCGGATAGCGCACGCCCTGCTTGCGGCGGATCCGCGCCATCACTTCGGCGTTGTCCGCCATCTGGGGCACCCATTTCGGCGACACGAAGCTCGTCGCCTCTATCACGGGCAGGCCTGCATCGGTAAGCCGGTCGATCAATCCAACCTTGATCTCCGTAGGAACCGTTCCTTTTCGTTCTGAAGTCCGTCACGGGGCCCGACTTCGACCATGGTGACGCGTTGCGGGAGCTTCATGTGTTCAGTAGAAGTACGTGCGATCGACAATACCGCTCACCGGTAATCCTGCCTCGAATCGCCGGATCTTGGCGCAGATCTGGGCAACCGACTCCTCGATCAGCGTCATCGCGGAGACGTGCGGCGTCAACGTGATGCGGGGATGATGCCAGAAAGCGTGCGACGCCGGCAAAGGCTCTTCGTGAAAGACATCGAGCATCGCGCCCGATAGCGCGCCGCGGTCGATCAGTGCCAGCAGATCCTCGTCGACCACCAAGCCGCCGCGCGCCACGTTGACGACATAAGCGCCAACCGGCAACCGAGACAGGGTTGACAAAATTGAGGATGCCGCGCGTGTCATCGGTGAGCGGCAGCATGCACACGAGCACCGAGCAGCCCGCCGAGAAACTCCGGCAGTTCGGCGGTGCCTGCAAAACTGCGAACACCGGGGAGCTGCTTCGTCGACCGGCTCCAGCCGTCGATGGGGAATCCGAACGCTGTCAGCGTCGTTGCGACCGCGGCGCCGAGCACCCCGACACCCAGTATGCCGACCCGAAAGAGGCTCTTGTCGAGGCGGCGGCGCGGTTGCCACGCGGATTGGCGTTGCGATTCAAGATATGCGTCAAACTCGCGGTAACGGCGCAGCACGGCGTAGACGACGTATTCCGCCATCTGTTCGGCCATGCCGGCATCCTCAAGTCGAACCAAGGGCGCGCTTTGGGGGGATCGGGCAATCCATTCCAGGCCATCGACGCCGGCGCCCAAGTTGAAAATCGCTTTGACGCGATCGAGTTTGGCCAGCAACTCGCGCGGCGGTTTCCACACCAGAGCGTAATCGGCGCCCGGGTCGGCGTCAGGCCAGACGCGGACGCTAGCTTCCGGCATCGCGCGCGACAGGGCATCGATCCACGCGGCAGTGCTGCTCGACGCCGTATAGAACAGGAGCCTCACGTGATCGAGGGCTTCGCGCCGTCCGCTGCTGCGGCTTCGACGTCGATGAGGTTTGCACCTTCGCTGACTTGATCGCCCTGAGAGAAGTGAACCGCAGCCACTCTTCCCGCCGCAGGAGCGGCGATCGTGTGCTCCATCTTCATCGCCTCGACAATCACGAGAGGCGCGCCCTTGGCGACCGTATCGCCTGTTTTCACCAGCACCGCCACGATCGTTCCCGACATCGGTGCGGCGAGGTGGCCGTCGCGATGCTCGTCCGCGGAAGCGTACGACAGCGGGTCCTCGAGTGTGAGCCTGTGCAGCTCACCGTCGACAAACACATAGCGCTGATCGCCCAGGGGCACGACGGTTGCGACGTGGCGCGTGCCGTCCAAAACGATCGCCATGTCGTTGCTCGTCGCCATCGCCTTCGCCTGCCTGCGATCGCGTTGAAGACAGTGTCGACTCCACTCGCGGGACCGGCAACACTGACACGAATATCTTCCGGCCTCTTCTGCAGCCGCACTTCCTGTTTCGCACCTTGCCACGAATACGTGAACGCGACGGCGTGACCTTCCGAGTTGACCCACCATGGATCGATCGCGCCCCAGGGCGAATAGCGATCTTGCGCAGCCCGCGCGCGCTGCCCGGCATCATCGACAAGGCTCAGGTACTCGCCGACGGCGGCGAGAGCGAGGATTCGCGCCGTCGGCGCGGCCGGCGGCGCGAGCAGCTCCGACTGGTTCTTGCCGATGAGACCGGTATCCAGGCGAGCTTCCGCGAAGGCCGGATGCGCGACGACGCGCTGCAGGAACGGTATGTTGGTCGTCACTCCGGCGACGCGGTACCGCGCCAGCGATTCGCGCATGCGTCGCAACGCGCTCGCGCGATCCTCTCCCCAGACGACGAGCTTGGCGATCATCGGGTCGTAGAACTGCGTGATCTCGTCGCCGGCGCGGACACCCGTGTCGATGCGAACGAATTCCGACGCGGAAGGCGCCCCGAGATACGCGATCCTTCCGATCGAAGGCAGAAAGCCTCGCGCCGGATCCTCCGCGTAGATGCGCGCCTCGATCGCGTGCCCGTAGATGTCGAGCGCGTCCTGGGCGAGGGGAAGTGGCTCGCCGGCAGCGACGCGCAACTGCCACTCGACCAGGTCGAGGCCAGTGATCATTTCCGTGACCGGATGCTCGACCTGGAGACGGGTGTTCATTTCCATGAAATGAAACAGCCCTGTGTTGTCGACGATGAACTCGACGGTTCCCGCGCCGACGTAGCCGATCGCCTTTGCCGCCGCGACGGCGGCCGCGCCCATCTCGTTACGACGCTCGCGCGTCATTCCAGGCGCAGGCGCTTCCTCGAGAACTTTCTGATGCCGTCGCTGCACCGAGCAATCGCGCTCGAACAGATGCACGCAATGCCCGTGCGTGTCGGCGAAAATCTGCATTTCGATGTGTCTCGGCGCCAGGAGGTATTTCTCGAGCAGGATCTTGTCGTCACCGAACCCCGCCTTGGCCTCGCGCCGCGCCGAGGCGAGCGATGCCGCAAAATCGGCTTGTCGCTCGACGATCCGCATGCCCTTTCCGCCCCCGCCGGACGACGCCTTGATCAAAACCGGATAGCCGATCGCGTCGGCTTCGCGAGCAAGCAGAGCATCATCCTGGTCATCGCCGTGATAGCCCGGCACGAGGCGAACGCCGGCCTTGGCCATGATGCTCTTCGATTCGGACTTCGACCCCATCGCGCGGATGGCTGACGGGGGCGGCCCGACGAAGACTAATCCGGCGGCGGCGGTCGCGGCTGCGAACCCTTCGTTCTCAGACAGGAATCCGTAACCCGGATGAATCGCCTGGGCACCCGATGCGACGGCAATCTCGATGATGCGGTTGCCGCGCAGGTAGCTCTCGCGCGGCGACGCCGGTCCGACCCGATGCGCTTCGTCGCACACGGCAACGTGAAGGGCGCCGGCATCCGCGTCGGAATAGACGGCGATGGTGTGGATCCCCATGCGCCGCGCGGTGCGCGCGACGCGGCAGGCGATTTCGCCGCGATTGGCGATCAGGATCCGGTCAAACATCGACTGATTTCCCAGTCGCGCCCACCCTGGTCGTCAGGGTTTGCGATGTCCCACCATCGCGGAGCACGCCCGAGATCCGCGACGACGCGCCGCGAATCAGGCGCCAGAGCTTCGGCAGCAGCCACAGCGATGCAATGATCAGGACCGCCAGCACGGCAAGGAGAGCGATCGGATGCGCGAGGGCGAGATAGAGCAACGCGCCGACCGCGAAATCCTCGCCGAAGGACGCGACCCAGTTCGAGACCGGCTCGGGCGAGGTGTTGATGGCCAGACGGGCGCCGGCCTTGGTGAAGTGGCTCCCAGCCGCAAGGGTTCCACCCAGAATCGCCGAAGCCAGCATCCATGCCGGAGGCGAATCGCCGAAAACACCGGCGGCGAGCGCGGCGCCCGCCGGAATGCGGATGAACGTGTGCATCAGGTCCCACACGGAGTCGAACCCGGGAATCTTGTCGGCGAAGAACTCCGCGGCAACCATGAATCCCGAGGCGCAGAGCACCAGCGGGTGCGACAGCACACGAAGATGTTCGGGAATCTCGAACCACCCGGCGTAACCGACGGCTCCGATCACGAAAAGGACCGCGTAAAGCCTGATGCCGCTGGCCCAGCCCAGCGCCGAAGCGAGCGCAATCAATTGGAGCGTATCGAGATGATCCATGCGACGCGGCGATCTACTTGTCCGAGGGCAGCCAGTCGGGCTTGCGCTTGGCCAGGAACGCGGAGACACCCTCCTTGCCTTCGGGACTGGCACGCACGCGTGCGATGCGCTTGGCCGTATCGCCGATCAAGCCCTGATCGATAGGACGATGTGCGACGGCGCGGATCAACAGCTTCGCTTCGGCCTGCGCCTGCGGTCCCGCATCCAGCAACGTGGTGGCGATGCGCTCGACGACCGTATCCAGATCCGGTTCGGAAACGAGCTCATGCAGCAGGCCGAGCCGATGCGCCTCCTCGGCCCCGAACCGCTCCGCGGAGAGAAAATAGCGCCGAGCCGCGCGCGCACCGATCGCCTCGATCACGTAGGGGCTTATCGCCGCGGGAATCAGGCCCAGGCGCGCCTCCGACAGCGAGAACGCCGCCTCGAGAGTGCCGATCGCGACGTCGCAGCACGCAACAAGTCCCACTCCCCCGCCGTACGCCGGACCATGGACGCGGGCGAGGGTCGGCTTCGCCATGTTATTCAGCGCCGAGAGCATGGTCGCCAGCGCGTTCGCGTCAGCAAGATTTTCGTCGTGCGTGTACCCTGCCATCCGCTTCATCCAGTTCAGATCGGCGCCGGCGCAGAAGCTTCTTCCACGGCCCTCGAGGACGAGCACGCGAACCGCCGCATCGCCGTCGAGCTTGCGCACGGCCTCCGTAAGTTCCGCGATGAGGGTCTCGTCGAAAGCGTTATGCACTTCCGGCCGGTTGAGCGTCACGCGCGCGATCCCACCCCTCGCCGTGACTTGGATCGTCGAATAGTTCCCCGAGATATCTGCCATCGCTACATCCTGAAGACACCGAACCGCGTCGGTTCGAGGGGTTTGTTCAGCGCGGCCGAGATCGCGAGCGCGAGCACTTTGCGCGTGTCCGCCGGATCGATCACGCCGTCGTCCCACAGGCGCGCGCTGGCATAGTACGGATGGCCCTCGCGCTCGTATTGCTCGCGGATGGGCGCTTTGAACGCCGCCTCCTCGTCTGCGCTCCACGCACCGCCCTTGGCTTCGATCGCGTCGCGGCGGATGGTGGCAAGCACGGTCGCCGCCTGCTCGCCGCCCATGACCGAGATGCGAGCATTGGGCCACATCCAGAGGAATCGCGGATTGAACGCGCGGCCACACATGCCGTAGTTGCCGGCACCGTAGCTGCCGCCGATGATCACGGTGAACTTCGGCACCTTGGCGCACGCGACCGCGGTGACGAGCTTGGCGCCGTCCTTGGCGATACCACCGGCTTCATATTTCTGTCCAACCATGAAACCGGTGATGTTCTGCAGAAACACGAGCGGAACGTTGCGCTGACAGCAAAGCTCGATGAAATGCGCTCCTTTGAGCGCAGACTCCGAGAAGAGGACCCCGTTGTTGGCGACGATGCCTACGGGATAGCCCCAGAGCTTCGCGAAGCCGGTAACCAGCGTCGTGCCGTAGCGGGCCTTGAACTCGTCGAAATCGCTGCCATCGACCAGGCGTGCGATGACCTCGCGCACGTCGTAGGGCTTCTTGATGTCGGCATTGATGACGCCGTAGAGGTCGTCGGGCGGAAATAATGGCGCCCGTGGCTCGGCGACGTCCAGTGTCATGGCCTTGACGCGGTTCAGGCGTCCGACGATCTGACGCGCAATGGCCAGGGCGTGATGGTCGTCCTGGGCGAAATGATCGGCGACACCGGAGATGCGCGTATGTACGTCGGCGCCACCCAGTTCCTCGGCGCTCACGATCTCGCCGGTTGCGGCCTTGACCAGCGGCGGACCCGCCAGAAAAATCGTGCCTTGCTCTTTCACGATGATCGATTCGTCCGACATCGCCGGCACATACGCTCCACCTGCGGTGCACGAGCCCATCACGACGCTGATCTGCGGGATGCCTTCCGCTGACATCGTCGCCTGGTTGTAGAAAATACGGCCGAAGTGATCGCGATCCGGAAAGACATCGGTCTGATTCGGCAGGTTCGCGCCGCCCGAATCGACGAGGTAAATGCACGGAAGGTTGTTTTCGCGAGCGATGTCCTGTGCACGCAAGTGTTTTTTGACGGTCATCGGGTAGTACGTGCCGCCCTTCACCGTCGCGTCGTTGCAGATGATCACGCATTCGCGACCGGCGACCCGGCCCAAACCGGTGATGATGCCCGCCGCGGCAATGGTGTCGTCGTACATGCCATACGCGGCAAACTGCGAGAACTCGAGAAACGGGGACCCCGCATCGAGAAGCGCGCGCACCCGCTCGCGCGGCAGCAGCTTGCCACGCCCGGTGTGGCGCTCGCGCGCGACCGCGCCGCCGCCTTGCTCGATGGCGGCGACCTTCGCTTTCAGGTCGGCAACCGATGCGGCGAGCGCATCGCGGTTCCTGGCGAAAACGGGATCGCGGGTATCGAGTCGGGTTTCGAGGATGGGCATGGCGGGACGCCTACGCGCTCGCCGCTTCGCGGGAGCGGATGACCCGGCATCAATTCGTAAGGATGCACCCAGCGCGGCTCGCGTCGTATCCGATCGAGCCAGTCGCGAATGTGCGGGTAGCGTTCCCAATCAACGCCGATCTCCTCCGGCCAGAACAGGTAGCCGCAAAGCGAAAGGTCCGCGATGGTGAGTCGATCGTCCACGACGTAGCGGCGCCCGGACAGGTGCGCATCGAGAACGCCCCACGCCGTCTCCGCGCGGCCGCGAAGATACGCGAGCACCGCGGGGTCCGGCTTCTCAACGAACGTACGCATGAAGCGCAGCGTCGCTGTGAAGCTCGTCAGCTTGTGGTTGTCCCAGAGGAGCCAGCGCAGCATCTCGCGGCGCTCGGCGGCGTCGGCCGCTCCGAAGCGCCCGAGGGATTCGGCGAGGTAGTCCAGGATGACGCCGGACTGCGAGAGGCGCACGCCGCGATGCTCGAGCACCGGCGCCTCGCCCATGACATTGATGTCGCGGAACGCAGGACGCACGAGTCTCGTCGTGAAAATAGTCGACGAAGCGCGGCACCCAGCCGAGCACCGCCGAGCTGCAGCGCGAGCGCGCACTTGTACGCGTTGCCGGATTGCGCAAAGCAGTAGAGGACGTACTCGTCGTTGCTCACCTACCATCCTCCCGTCGCCAGCCATCGCTCGACTTGATCGAGCCTGTCCATGCCCCAGAACGGCTCCCCGTCGACGATGATGAAGGGCGAGCCGAATACGCCGCGCGCGATCGCGTGCTCATTCTCCAGTCGCAGCGCATCCTTGACGGCTGGATCGTCGATCGCTGCGCGCGCCGCGGCGGAGTCGATCCCGCATTTCGCCGCGATCGCTATCGCGTTGTCCGGCGCCGAGATGTCGGTGTCGTCGACGAAAAACGCGCGGTAGTACGCATGGATCAGCTTGACCGCGAGAGCCGGATCCCGCTGCGCCTGCCAGAGGACGATGCGCGCCGGCGCCTGGCTCGGTATCGGGAACTTCGAAGGCATGCGAAACGCGACACCGTGCAGTCGCGCGCTGCGCGCCATGTCGCGCTTGGAGTAGTCGCCCTTGAGCGGAATCGTGGTCAGCGGCACGGCGCCTGTCTGCTTGAAGACAACGCCCAGCATAATCGGATGCCAGTCGACGCTGCGGCCGTGCTTCGCCGCCAGCGCCTCGATCCTCTCGGACGCAAGAAAACCGTAGGGCGACGAAAAATCGAAGTAGAAGTCGATCGCTGCGGACATGTCTCTCTCCTGCTATGCGGCCAGCGCGCGGCCGATGACCATCCGCTGGATGTCGCTCGTGCCTTCGTAGATCTGGCAGACGCGCACGTCACGGTAGATGCGCTCGACCGGAAAGTCGGCGACATAGCCATACCCGCCGTGAATCTGGATCGCGTCGGAACATACGCGCTCGGCCATCTCGGACGCGAACAGCTTCGCCATCGATGCCTCCTTCAGGCAGGGTTGCCCCGCGTCGCGCAGACTGGCCGCGTGCCACACGAGCTGGCGCGCGGCTTCGAGCGAAGTCGCCATGTCGGCGAGCTTGAAATTCACAGCCTGATGATCGGCGATCGCCTTGCCGAAGCTGGTGCGATCGCGGGCATAGGCAAGCGCCGCCTCGAACGCCGCGCGCGCCATGCCAATCGCTTGGGCCGCGATGCCGATGCGGCCCGCTTCGAGATTCGCGAGCGCAATCCGGTAGCCTTCTCCTTCGCGGCCGAGCAGGTTCGCCGCCGGAACGCGGCAATTGGCGAAGACCACCTGCGCCGTGTCCGACGCTCGCTGGCCGAGCTTCTCCTCGACCCGGTCGGCACCGTAGCCAGCCGTGCGCGTATCGACGATGAAAGCCGAGATGCCCTTCTTGCCGGCGGTCTTGTCAGTCACGGCGAACACGATCGCGATGTCGGCATTCTTGCCCGAGGTGATGAATTGCTTGACGCCGTTGAGCACATAGCTTTCGCCATCCCGCTCTGCGCGCGTCGTGATCGCGCCTGCGTCCGAGCCGGCGTGGGGTTCGGTCAGGCAAAAACATCCGAGCATCGCTCCGCTCGCCAGGGGCTTCAGGTAGCGGGACTTCTGGTCGTCGCTTCCGAAAGCGAAGATCGGTCCGCAAACGACCGAATTCTGCACGCTCAGAATCGTCGACGTGGCGCCGTCGCCCGCGGCAATCTCTTCCAGTGCGACGGCGAGCGAAACGTAGTCCAATCCGGCGCCGCCATACGATTCGGGGATCACTATGCCGCACGCACCCAGTGCCGCCAGTTCGCGGAGTGCGTCCCGCGGGAAGGTGTGATCCCGATCCCATGCCGCCGCGAACGGAGCAAGACGTTCCCGCGCGAAGGCGCGCATGGTGTCGCGCACCATTGTCTGCGCGTCATTCAGGAGCACGCGCGGCCTCGCCGGTCAGCCTTGGTGGCGCCATGCAGGCCGGTGGCGGCGATCCGTCGCGGGAGCACGCGGAAATCCCGATCCACGTAGCGCGCGGGTCTCATTTGCGCGTGTCAACCGCGAGGCGAAGCGCGATGCCGGCGAGGACAACGCCAAGAACCCAGCGCTGCACCATAGTCCAAAGCGGCCTTCGAGAGAGCCACGACGTCAGCGCGCCCGCCGCGAGGACGAAGCAAAGGTCGCCGACGGTGTTGATCGCGATCTGAATGAAGCCCAGCGTGAGTGCCTGGAGCAGCACGCTTCCGTGCGACGCATCGATGAACTGCGGAAACAGTGCCAGATAGAACATCGCCACCTTGGGATTGAGCACGCTCGTCAGGAGGCCCATGCGGAATAGCCGGGCCGGGGAATCCGGCACCAGCTTTCGCGGTGAAAACAGATCGTGCCCTCCGGGTCTCAGCGCGTCCCAGGCGAGCCAAAGCAGATAAGCCGCGCCAAGGTAGCGCATCGCGTCATAGAGAAACGGAACGGTCAGGAAAATTGCAGTCAGCCCCAGCGCAGTCGCAAGAACGTGAAAAGTGAAGCCGGACGAAGTCCCCGCAAGGGACACGATGCCCGCGCGCCGACCCTGGCATAGCGTGCGCGACACGAGATAGAGAAGATTCGGTCCCGGCGTCAGTGTCAGCAGGAAGCACGCGAGCGCAAAGAGGCTGAGGCTTTGTGTCGAAGGCATCGGCGTCAGGAGTCAAATGCTACGGAAATCGCAGATCTCGGAAGCTCGAGCACGGCGCAAGGCTCAGGCGAGCTCGATGGCGAGGGCCGTCGCTTCGCCGCCGCCAATGCAGAGGCTCGCCATGCCGCGCTTCTTGCCATGCTTGCGCAACGCGCCTATCAGGGTCACCAGGATGCGCGCGCCGGACGCTCCGATCGGGTGGCCAAGCGCGCAGGCGCCGCCATGGACATTGACTTTTTCCGCGGGCAGGTCGAATTCCTTCATCGCCGCCATGGTCACCACCGCGAATGCTTCGTTGATTTCGTATAGATCGACGTCCTTGGGTGTCCAGCCGAGCTTCGCGTAGAGCTTGCGCATTGCGCCGACCGGGGCGGTGGTGAACCATCCGGGCTCCTGCGCGTGGGTCGCGTGGTCGAGCACGATCGCGAGCGGTGCGAGCCCCTTTTTCTCGGCGAGCGAGCGGCGCATGAGGACCAGCGCCGCGGCACCGTCGGATATGGAGCTCGAGTTCGCCGCGGTGACCGTTCCGTCTTTCCTGAATGCCGGCTTCAGGCCTGGGATTTTTTCGGGGCTCGCCTTTCCCGGCTGCTCATCCTTGTCGATGACCACGTCGCCTTTTCGCCCGGTGATGGTGACCGGAGCGATCTCCCACCCAAAAGTCCCATCGTTGTTCGCGGCCAGGGCACGCGACAGTGACCGCATCGCGAACTCGTCCTGCGCCTCGCGCGTGAACTGGAATTTGTCGGCGCACTGCTCAGCGAACGTCCCCATCAGCTTGCCCTTGTCATAGGCATCCTCGAGGCCATCCAGAAACATGTGGTCGTAGACCGTTCCGTGGCCCATGCGCATGCCGGCGCGGGCCTTGGGCAGGAGGTAAGGGGCATTGCTCATGCTTTCCATTCCGCCAGCGACCATGACGTCGGCGCTTCCGGCAATGATCAGATCGTGCGCGAGCATCGCGGCTTTCATTGCTGACCCGCACATCTTGGAGATCGTGGTGCAGTGGGTCGACACCGGCAGTCCGGCCTTGATCGATGCCTGCCGCGCGGGAGCCTGCCCCTGCCCGGCCATGAGGCAGTTGCCGAAAATCAGCTCCTCGACGTCGCCGGGCTTGACTCCGCCGCGCTCCAGTGCCGCCTTGATCGCAACTCCACCAAGGTCACTTGCAGAGAGCGACGCGAAGTCACCCTGGAATCCTCCCATGGGCGTGCGCGCGGCGCCGACAATGACGATAGGATCATTTTGCAAGACATCTCTCCTCGTGTGCTCGAAGCGATCGACCGCGGTCTGGACGAATGTGCGGCGGACGCTGAATCCGGTGACGCTCTGGTGCTCGTTCAGGCGGCGCCGGAGGGAGTCCCTGCGGCGGCCTTGCCGCGATTGCGGCGGGGACGCCTGACGAGCTCGGCGTTACAGTTCGGGCAGACGCCGTTGAGCGCGTTGGCACAAGTCGTACAAAAAGTACATTCGTAGCTGCAGATGTATGCGCCATCGCCGTCGGGTGCCAGGGGCCACGCACATCGCTCGCATCGCAGGCGCATTTCGAGAGCCATGTCAGTCCTCGGTTGTGCGGGCCCTACTTCGTCTCGTTAAACAGTTCGCGCCCGATCAGCATCCGTCGGATCTCGGAGGTGCCGGCGCCGATCTCATAGAGCTTAGCGTCGCGCCACAGCCGCCCGGTCGCAAACTCGTTGATGTACCCATTGCCGCCAAGCGCCTGGATCGCCTCGCCGGCCATCCACGTCGCTTTCTCGGCCGCATACAGTATCGCACCCGCCGCATCCTTGCGCGCGGTCTCGCCGCGATCGCAGGCCTGCGCCACGGCGTAAACGTACGCCTTGCACGCGTTCATCGTCGCGTACATGTCGGCGAGCTTGCCCTGCATGAGCTGAAACTCGCCGATCGACTGACCGAATTGCTGCCGCTCGTGGATATAAGGCAGCACGATGTCCATGCAGGCATCCATGATTCCGAGCGGACCGCCCGCAAGGACTGCTCGCTCGTAGTCCAGCCCGCTCATCAGCACGTTGACGCCGCGTCCTTCCTCCGAGAGTACGTTTTCTTCGGGGACCTCGCAATCCTGGAACACCAGCTCGCAGGTATTCGAGCCGCGCATGCCAAGCTTGTCGAGCTTTTGCGCGGTGGAGAATCCCTTCATCGTCTTTTCGATCACGAATGCAGTGATGCCCCGCGCCCCCGCGGCGCTGTCCGTCTTGGCATATACGACGAGCGTGTCCGCGTCGGGTCCATTGGTGATCCACATCTTGGTGCCGTTGAGCACAAACCGATCGCCACGACGGTCCGCGCGCAGACGCATCGATACAACGTCGGACCCCGCGCCCGGCTCGCTCATCGCGAGCGCGCCAACGTGCTCGCCTGAAACAAGCTTGGGGAGGTACTTCTTCTTCTGCCCGGGGGTGCCATTGCGCCGGATCTGGTTGACGCACAAATTCGAATGCGCGCCGTACGACAATCCGACTGCCGCCGAGGCGCGACTGATTTCCTCCATTGCGACCACGTGTGCGAGGTATCCCATCGCCGTGCCTCCGAACTCCTCTTCGACGGTGATGCCCAGAAGCCCGATGTCGCCCATGCGCCGCCAGAGCTCGGATGGAAACCGGTTGTCGCGGTCGATTTCGGCCGCGAGTGGTGCGATATCGTCGCTCGCGAACTGCTGCACCGTTTGACGCAGCATGTCGATGGTCTCGCCGAGGTGAAAGTTGAGCGACGGGAAATTGAGCATGGCGCCTCCAGTTCAGCGATGGGACGCGGCCGACATCACCATCAGCGTTTGTTGCATGATGGCGCACAGGGTCCGTTTGCCTGCGCGCTCCGCGTAGACTTCGCCACGCGTGATCGCGAGGGTTCCGCCCGCCTTGACCACTTCCGCTTCGGCAATCAGGCGTTCGCCGATTGCCGGCGCGACGAGGTTGAGCTTGTATTCGACCGTGAGTACGTTGGAGTCGGCCGGGAACAACGTAAAACCCGCGTATCCTCCGGCAGAATCCGCGATCGCGCTGACGATTCCCGCATGGATATAGCCGTGCTGCTGCGTCAAGTCGTCGCGGAAAGGCAGCTCGACGCGACAATAGCCGGGACCCACCGCATCCAGCCGCGCGCCGATAAGGCGCATCGCGGCCTGCCGATCGAAGCTGGCGCGAACGCGCTGCTCATAGTCCGGATCGGGCGGAACCGGTGAGCTGCCGGCACCTGCGAAAGAGGCGAGCATGTTTGTTTTTTAACGGGCGAACGGGAGGATCGTTCCGGGACTGTACATTACGTTTACGTAAACGTCAACTCACCGGCGCCCATGCGCGCTCAAGCGCTCCCGTTGGCACCCGAGCGCAGCCGTTTCCGGCATTGGCGCTCGAGCGCGTCGATCTCCGCCAGCACGGCCACGATGTCCTCCCGCTGCTGGTTGAGCATGGCGCGCCGGGCGGCGAGCACCTGCAGAAACTTCACCAGTTGCGCCCGCTCCCCCTTCGTCGCCTCGTAAAGATCGAGAAGCTCGCGGATCTCCGACAAGGAAAGCCCGAGGCGCTTGCCGCGCAGGATGAGCTTGATGCGGACCCGCTCGCGCTCGGCATAGATGCGCCTGCTTCCCGCGCGGCGCGGAGAGAGCAACCCCTCGTCTTCGTAAAAGCGGATCGTTCGCGTCGTCAGCGCGAACTCCTTGGCGAGATCGGAAATGCTGTAGGAAAGAGGTTCCGGCCGGGACGCGGAGGGCATGGAGGAGATGCAGGGCCAAGGCGTGGAGATTCAACATACCATATCGCGCGACACGATCAGGCGTCCACGCTTGACACGACACGGCGATTCAAAGACGATGCTGCGTCGCACAAGTCGCGACGTTCGCGCCCTGCCCGCGTTCCGAGCCCGCAGCTTTAGGCTCAAGCTCTCTCATGAACGCCACGATCCTTCCGCCGCTCGAATATCCCTTCCCGACGCCCCCCGCGGGCGGAGAGGCGCTCGAGGTTGCACCCGGCGTCCTGTGGCTGCGCATGCCGCTTCCCTTCGCGCTCGATCACATCAATCTGTGGCTGCTCGCCGACGGGGACGGCTGGACGCAGATCGATTGCGGCTATGGCGATACGCGGACACGGGCGCTGTGGAATACGCATTTTTCGACAACGCTCGGTGCCCGGCCCTTAAGGCGCGTGATCGCGACGCACTATCATCCCGACCATCTCGGCAACGCGGCATGGCTCTCGGAGCGTTTTGGCTGCACGGTCGAGATGCCGCAGGCCGAGTTCCTCACTGCGCACGCGATCGCGAACGGGCACAGCGGTTTCGGCGTCGCGGCGATTTCCACGCTTTTTCGTGCCCACGGAATGAGCGCCGCGCACGCCGCGGCACTCGAGGAGCGAGGCAATCAGTACAAGCGTGGCGTTCCCGAGCTGCCAGGATCGTTTTTGCGCATCCTCGCCGGCGATGAGATTTCCATCGCCGCCAACGGCTGGCGAGTCATACCCGGACACGGGCATTCGCCGGAGCACGCCGCGCTCCACTGCGAAACGATGAAGGTCTGCATCTCGGGCGATATGCTCCTGCCCAGGATCAGCACCAATGTCAGCGTCTGGCCGGTCGAGCCCGACGGAGACCCGCTGGCGCGATTTCTCGACTCGCTGAAGGCGTTTTCCGCGTTCGCGCCCGACACGCTCGTTCTTCCCTCGCACGGCCTCCCGTTTGTAGGTGCGCGCACACGTGTCGAGCAGTTGCGCGCCCATCACAGGGATCGGTTGGCGGAGCTGGTCGCGGCGGCGGACGAGCCGCGCACCGCGGCGGAGTTCGTCCCTGTTCTGTTTCGCCGCGAGCTCGACCTGCAGCAGCGATTCTTCGCAATGGGCGAAGCGATCGCCCATCTCAACCACCTATGGCGCATGGGTCTGCTCGCGCGCCAGTCCGGTGATGACGGCACAATGCGTTTTGTGCGACCCTGATGGCCCGAAGCCATCGCATCAAATCCACGATCACCAAGGCAATCGAATGTCCACTACCGAGTCCCTCGCTCCTGAAAAGCATAACTACGATCCGATCGCGCTGACCGAGTCCTTCGCCAGTGCGGCCGACAAGAGCGCCAAGCTCCTGGGCGATTTCCTGGCGCGCCAAGCTGTTTCCGGCCCGTCGCCGGTCACCGACGAGTTCGGGTTGACGAAGGCGTTTCTCGAGGTCGCGGCAAAGATGCTGTCGAATCCGATTCGCCTCGCCGAAACGCAGATGAACCTCTGGTGGGACTACTCCGCTCTCTGGCAGTCGTCGATGCTCAGGTTCATAGGCCAGGCCCCTGCTCCGGTCGCCGAGCCCGCCAAGGGCGACAAGCGATTCCGCCACGAGGATTGGCAGGAGCACTTCCTGTTCGATTACGTCAAGCAGTCATACCTGCTCACCGCGCGATGGCTGCACGACGCGGTCGCAAACGTCGAGGGCCTCGACGAGAAAACCCAGAAGAAGGTCGACTTCTTCACCCGTCAATACATCGACGCGCTCGCGCCCTCGAACTTCGCGCTGACCAATCCGGAAGTCTTTCGCGAGACGATCGCCACCGGCGGACAGAACCTGGTCAAGGGACTCAACAATCTTCTCGACGATATCGAGCGGGGTCACGGCAAGCTCAGGATCTCGATGACCGACAGCAAGGCGTTCGAGCTCGGGGTCAATATTGCGACGACGCCGGGGAAGGTCGTCTTTCAGAACGATCTGATGCAGCTCATCCAGTACGAGCCCACGACCGCGAAGGTGTACAAGCGGCCGCTGCTGATCATGCCGCCGTGGATCAACAAGTACTACATCCTCGACTTGCGCGAAAAGAACTCGCTCGTCAAATGGTGCGTGGATCGCGGCCTGACTGTTTTCGTGATCTCGTGGGTCAATCCGGACCAGCGCCTGGCGGGCAAGGATTTCGAGGACTACATGCTGGAGGGGCCGCTTGCCGCTCTCGGTGCGATCGAGAAGGCCACCGGCGAAAAGGAGACGAATGTCCTTGGTTACTGCCTCGGCGGAACGCTTCTGGCCGCAACCCTCGGCTATCTGGCCGCGAAGAAGGACTCGCGCATCGCCAGCGCCAGCTTCATGACCTCGCTCATCGACTTCACCGGTGCCGGCGAGCTGGAGGTCTTCATCGACGAGGAGCAGGTTCAGGCGCTCGAGAAGCGGATGCAGGATCGCGGCTTTCTCGAGGGCTCGGCGATGGCGGATACGTTCAACATGCTGCGCAGCAACGACCTGATCTGGTCGTTCGTCATCAACAATTACCTGATGGGACGCGACCCGTTTCCGTTTGATCTGCTGCACTGGAACTGCGACTCGACGCGCATGCCCGCGAAGATGCACAGCTTCTACCTGCGCAATATGTACATGAAGAACGCGCTCAGGACGCCGGGCGAAATATCGCTGGCCGGCACGCCTATCGACCTCGGGAAGGTTACGGTTCCCACGTATTTCGTTTCGGCAATCGAGGACCATATCGCGCCGTGGAAAACGACCTATGCGGGCCCGCAGATCCTTGGCGGAAAGTCGCGCTTTGTCCTCTCCGGGTCTGGCCACATCGCCGGAATGATCAATCCACCTTCGGCCAAGAAATACGGCTACTGGACCAACGACTCGCTTCCCGCCGACGCCGAGCAATGGCTGAAGAGCGCTAAGCAGCATGAAGGCTCCTGGTGGGAGGACTGGATCGAGTGGCTCGGACCGAAGCTGGGACCGAAGGTCGCAGCGCGAGAGCCCGGCAAGGGGGTCGGCAAATCGCGGCTCAGAGCAATCGAAGCCGCGCCTGGGAGCTACGCGCGACTTCGCACCGATGCGCCTTGACCGGGAGTCCGGCACGCGCGTCTCGATAGCAACCGCGCATCGCCGCTGACTGGATCCGGACCACGCGCATGCGTGAGTTTGGCATTACAATGCCCGACAGAACCATAAGAACATTCCAGCAGTGCGCAACCCCGAGGAGAGGCTCATGGGATCGATGAAACGGACGCTGGTAACGTCAGCGCTCGCGGCTGGCGTCGCGCTGGCAAATGGATCGGCATCGGCGCAGTTCAACCAGTTCTATTTCTTCGGTGACAGCCTCACCGATGCCGGCGTGTACGGCGCCCGATTCACCGTCAACCCGGGGCTCGTCTGGGCGCAGGACCTGGGCGCCCGCTACGGCATCCCGGTCACGCCGTCGACGCAGGGCGGAGTGGACTACGCCCAAGGCGGTGCGCGAGTGACGCAACCCTCGCCGTTGATTCCGGCGGGCGCTCCGCAGCGTTCTCTGTCGGTTCAGATCGACGAATTGCTGCACGCGACGCCGATGCTCAATCCCAACGCGGTCTATTCAGTCTGGATCGGCGCGAACGATGTTCTCGTCAATGTCCAGTCAGCAGGCGCGGGATTGATCACGCCGGCGCAGGTCCAGGCGAACGTGACCGCGGCGGCCACGGACACCCTGGCGCAGATCGCGCGCCTGCGCGACGCGGGCGCCAAGCGAGTCATGGTGTTCAATCTCCCGGACATCGGCAAGACGCCTCTCGGGTTGTCGACGCCTTCGGCACCATTCTCAGCGCTTTCCGGTCTCTTCAACTCGACGCTCGAAGCGGGCCTGACGTCGCTCAAGGTCGACATCATCCCGATCAACGTGTTCGGCCTGTTCAACGAGATCATCGCCAGTCCGGCGCAGTTCGGCTTCATCAACGTCACTACGCCGGCATGTACCGTTCCGAGCTCCCTCATGTGCACCTCGGCGACGCTGGTCGCACCCAATGCCGCCCAGACGTATGTCTTCGCCGACCCAGTGCACCCCACACCTTCGGCGCATCAGATCATTTCCGACTACGCCGCTTCTATCATCGAAGCGCCGCAAAAAATCGGACTGCTCGGTGAAGCGCCGCTGCAGGTCGAGCAGGCAAACTTCCGCGCCCTCGACGATCGCATGTGGTCGAATCTCAACACGCCGCGTCCGCTCAACAAGTTCGACGCCTACGCGGTGTACGACTACGGCAACTTCAATCGCAGCGACAGCATCGGCGGTGCCGACAATCGACTGAACACGATCGTCGCGGGCATCGACATGAAGATTTCCGAGCAGTTGCTCGCGGGCGTCGCGTTCGGATACACGGAGAACAAGGCCTCGTTCGGCGACAACGCCGGCGGCTTCAATCTCGACGAGGCGACGATCACCGGCTACGTGGGCTACGGCTCGGGGCCGTGGTACGTCGGCGCGACGCTGGGCGGCGGCGACCTGGACTACCGCGACATTCGTCGTACTTTCTCGCTCGGCCCGGCCTCCCGTACCGAGAACGGTGACACACAGGGAACGCACCTCATGGCGCGCCTGCTTGGCGGGTACTGGTTCAACACGCAGAGCAGCTGGATACACGGCCCGTTCGCTCTTGTGACCTACCAGCAGGCCCGCGTCGACGGATGGTCCGAGACCGGCACGAGCAGCAGCGCAATGACGTTCAGCAGCCAGAAGCGTAATTCGACGGTGTCGAGTTTGGGTTGGCAGACGAGCGGCGTCATCGGCATGTTCCGACCCTTCGGGCGCGTCACCTGGGAAAAGGACTTCAACAACGACGACCGCAGCGTGCGCGCGGGACTGGTATCGATGCCGGGTACCTTTGGAATTCCCGTCTACAAGGCCGACGATAACTACGTTCTGTTCGATGTCGGCGCCAGCGCCGATCTGGGCAGCAAGCTGGTTGGATTCATCAGCGTCAATGCGACTGCCGCCAAGAGCGATGGCAATTATCAGGCGGTGACCGTAGGCGTGCGCATGCCGCTGTAAGGTTGTTCGCTTACAAAAAAAGCCGCGCATCCGCGCGGCTTTTTTCTTGCGCGGCACTCCGCTCAGGACGAGGCGCGACGCGGCTTTCGGGGCGCCTTTGCGAACAAGGCGTCATAGACCGGCCGCGGCATCCCTCGCAGAACACGCCCCACCAAAGCCATCTGCCACGGAAACACGTAGAAACGCCGCCCGCGATCGATGGCTTGCTCTACCAGTCGTGAAGCCTTGTCGGCGGACAACAGGAAAGGCATCGGATAGGGGTTGCTTTCCGTCATCGGCGTCGCGATGTATCCGGGACACAGCGTCAGCACCCCCACACCCGAGTCGGCGAGCTCGACGCGCAGGCTCTCCAGATAGCTGATTGCGGCGGCCTTGGAAGCCGAATACGCGCCTGATCCCGGCAGCCCGCGAAACCCCGCGACGCTCGCGATACCGGCGAGCTTGCCGCGCCTTTCGGCAACGAGCGTGGGCAGGAACGGCTGAAATGTGTGCATCATTCCGAGCACGTTGGTGTCGAGAACGGCGCGGAATGCCTCGTTATCGTCCTGGTGCTCGGTCAGGGTTCCGATCGAAACGCCGGCATTGGCCACCACGATGTCCGGAGCGCCATAGCGCGCGACAAAATCCAGCGCGGCGGCGCGCAAGCAGGAAGCGTCCCGCACGTCACCCGCGTACACCGAACAGGTTGCGGGGGAGAGCGTCGCCGCGAGCTCCCGAAGCGCGTCGAGACGCCTGGAAAACAGTCCCAGCGTCGCGCCACGCGCAGCATAGCGGCGCGCCAGCGCGGCTCCGAGGCCGGAGGAGGCGCCGGTCAGGAAGACCTTCACCGGCGCGCGTGGTGATCGCTGTGTTCGCCGCGAACGTTGTCCGCAGCAGCCGTCAGGCGCCGCGCTCGGCGCGCGCCTTTGCGATCAGGGTATCGAGCGCAGCCGGTACCGAGGAATGCCCCCCACTGAGCACCGAAGACGAGGTGATGAACTTACCGTCGACAATGAGCGTGGGCACCGCCTGGACGTTGTAGTCCTGGGCGAGCACCAGCGCACGCTTGAGCTTGCTGTCGACGCCGAACGAGCCGTAAATCTCTGCGACCTTGGCGCGATCGAGGCCCTTGCTCGCAGCCCAATCGAAGAATGTCTTGTCCTGGTAGAGCGGAACGTTGTTGACATGGATCGCCTTGAATACCTCGGGCGAGAGACGCTGGCCCTCCCCCATCGCGTCGAGCGTGTAGTAGACCTTGGCGAGGACCTTCCAGCGGTCCTGAAACATCACCGGCACGCGCACGAACTGAACGTCGGCAGGCAACGTTTTCATCCACTCCTGCAAGAACGGCTCGAGGTCATTGCAATGCGGGCAACCATAGGAAAAGAATTCGATGACCTCGATTTTCTTGCCCTTCTCGGCAGGCAGCGCATTCTTGATCCGCGTGTACTGCTTGCCCTCGACCATGTCGAGTGCGCTCGCACCCGAAACCGCCAGGAGCGCAAGAACGCTTACCACAACCATTCCAAATCTCTTCATTGCTACTCCTGCAAAGTGGGCGTCGGTACTCAACGCCCGTTGGGCCGTTTCCGCCGACCGTAGTTCCGCGCACCCTCGGGTCAATTCAGGGCCACGGCCTCAACATCAGGGATTCTTGATGACCGAGGCTTCAAAGCCGTTCTTGGCCAGGTCGGTCTTGATGCGATTGAGCTCGTCAGCGTTGTCGTAGGGACCGAGGCGCACGCGGTAACGTACCGACTTGTCGGGGAGCGTCGCCGCCTGCACCGATGCCTCCCAACCCGAAAGCGCGAGCCTCGCTCTCAGATTCTCCGCGTCCGATTCGCCGGCGAATGCGCCGGCCTGCAGCCAGAGGCGATCGACAGGCTTGGTCTGCGTCGGAGACGGCGGCGGCGGCGCTGACGCCTTCGGGGCCTTGGTCTCTTCCGCGCCCGGCAGAATCTTGTAGAAATCGAATCTTGGCTTGTCCGGCGTCACGACCGCCGGAACGCTTTCTGCCTTGCCGTTGCGCGCAATCTCCTTCGGCGCGGGTGAGCCGACCAGCGTGCCGCCCGTGAGCCCGGATTTGCCGAGAAAATAGGCTATCGACGCTGCGATCGCGAGTCCCAACACCAAGCCGACGAAAATGCCGAGCAGGGTCCCTCCGCGCATCGAGCGCTTCGTACCGAGAGCCTGCCGCAAGTCGCGGTCCGTTCATGATGCGTTCTTCGACATTCTCACTGGAGCGCTTACCCCAAGAATCGCGAGCCCATTCCTGACCACCTGCCCGGTTGCGACTACGAGCGCAAGTCGCGCCCGGCGCAACGCCTCGTCGTCGACCAGAAACTGCTCCGCATTATAGTAGCTGTGAAATTCCGCCGCCAATTCCTTCAGATAGAAGGTCACGAGGTGAGGCGCCAGCTCCCGCGCCGCCAGAGCGAGCTCGTCCGGATAATCCGCGAGACGGCGCAGCAACGCGTTTTCATAGGCGCTGGTGAGCGGAGACAGGTCGACGTCGCGCATGCTTTGGGCGGCGAGCTTCGTGCGAAATGCCCGCCTTTTCGAGCACGCTGCAGACTCGCGCGTGAGCGTACTGCACGTAGTAGACCGGGTTCTCCTCGCTCTGCGCGCGCGCGAGATCGATGTCGAAGGTGAGTTGCGAATCAGACTTGCGCAAGAGGAAGAAAAAACGGACAGCGTCGCGACCAACTTCATCGATGAGCTCCCGAAGCGTCAGCGAGGTGCCCGCCCGCTTGCTGAGCTTGACCTCTTCGCCGCCACGCATCACGAGGACCATCTGATGCAGGACGTAATCGGGATAGCCTGCGGGAATGCCCATGTCCAGCGCCTGCAGCCCGGCACGAACTCTTGACAACGATCCCGCGTGATCGGCGCCGAGCTCGGTGATCGCTCGTCCGAAGCCACGCTCCCACTTGGTCACGTGATATGCAATGTCGGGAACGAAGTAGGTGTAGCTCCCGTCCGACTTGCGCATGACGCGATCCTTGTCGTCGCCGTAGTCGGTCGTCTTGAGCCATAGCGCGCCGTCCTGCTCGTAAGCTCTCCCCGCCGAAATCAAGTGGCGCACGGTCTCTTCGACCAGACCGTTTGAATAGAGCGAGGACTCCAGGAAATATCGGTCGAAGTGAACGCCGAACGCGGAAAGATCGGCGTCCTGTTCATGACGCATTGCCGCAACGGCAAAACTCCGGATCGCATCCAGATCGTTGCCTGCGGCATCGCCTGAATGTTCCTCGACGTATGAACGCGCGATCTCTCGCACATACTCGCCCTGGTAGCCGTCCTCCGGAAACGGGCCGCCCGCACCGGCGGATTCGCGCACGCGCGCCTGCACCGAAAGCGCGAGGTTCGCGATCTGCGCGCCGGCGTCGTTGTAATAGTATTCGCGGTGGACGCGGTGACCCTGCGACTCCACCAGTCGCGCGATGGCGTCTCCGACCGCCGCGCCGCGCCCGTGACCCACGTGCAGCGGTCCGGTCGGATTCGCGGACACGAACTCAACGATGACCTTGGCTCCGGGCGCGGCAGTCGCTCTGCCGAACGCTTCGCGCTCGATCGAGAACCCGCGTCACCACGCCTTGACGCGCGGCGTCCGAGAGAAACAGGTTGATGAATCCCGCGCCCGCGACTTCGACGCGCGCAACCCAAGGTGACGGGCCGAGCACACCGATAAGAGCCGACGCGAGCTCGCGTGGATTTCGCTTGAGCGCCTTCGCCAGCTGCAGCGCGACATTGCTCGAGTAGTCGCCGTACTGCGCCAGCTTGGGGCGCTCGAGTCCGATGGGCTGCGGCGTGTGTCCGGGCGCGACGCGCGCGAGACCGGCGGACAGCCATTCTCCGAGCTGAGACTTGAGGTCGGTCAAGGGATTCGCCGCAAGCGGCGGCGTTCGACAAAGCCGTGGATTATAGCGCGCCGCGGCCGATTTTCCCTCGACCGGGATTACGCAAAGCTGAGAGGGTCGACGTCGATGCCCCACCGGACGCGTCGCTCTCCCATGTCTTCCAGCGCGGCGCGCCACAACGGAAGAAATGCCTGAAGTGCGCGACGATCCGCGCTCTGCACCAGCACCTGTCCACGCTCCATCCCAGCGCGGCGCGCGAGTCCGGCCGGTACCGGCGGATAGATCTCGCATCGATCTCCTTGCGCGGCAAGGACGGCGCGGCCTCGCTCCGCGGCGCCTCCCAGAAACGACATCGTCAAATCGCGCGCCCTCGACTCGGCGGAAAGCAGGGCAAGGTGCGCGAATGGAGGTAAGGCGAGGCTCTGGCGCTCGGCTAGGAGAGCCTCGGCATAACGATCGTAGTCGTGTCCTACGAGCGCCTTGTACAGCGGATGCTCCGGAAAATCCGTTTGCACCACGACTTCGCCCGCAACCGCGCCGCGGCCCGCGCGCCCGGCAACTTGCTCCAGAAGTGCGAACAGACGCTCGGTCGCGCGGAACTCCGCGCTGTAGAGCGCGTTGTCCGCACCCAGGACGCCAACGAGCGTCATCCGCGGGAAGTCGTGCCCCTTGGCGAGCATTTGCGTACCGACGAGGATATCGACGCGTCCCTGCCTCGATGGCATCGCGCATGAGCGCGAATGATCCCTTTCGGCGGGTGCTGTCCCGATCGATGCGCAGCACGCGGGCACCGGGATAGAGTTCGGTGAGAGCGCGCTCGAGGCGCTGCGTCCCGAAGCCCAGAGGAAGCAGGTCCTGGTTGCCGCATTCAGGACACGCCTGCGGAAGTGTCGCCGCATGGCCGCAGTGATGACAGCGCAGCATCGCCTCGTCGCGATGCACGACCAGACGCGCACTGCAGCGTGGACACATCGCCTTCCATCCGCAGGCCGCGCACAGCAGCGATGGCGCAAAGCCGCGCCGGTTGATGAAGAGCAACGATTGCTCGCGTCGCGCGAGCCGATCCGCAATTGCTCGTTCGCAGTACCGGAGAAATGCCTTCGACGTTGTCGGGATCGCGGGTCGGCACCAGTCGCACGGCGGGGAGCGCTGTGTGCTCGGTGGCTCTCCGCCGCAAGCCAAGCCTCACATAGCGCCCGCGCTTGGCCTGCGCATAGCTCTCGAGCGAAGGCGTCGCGCTGCCGAGCACGATTGGCACTTCGCGCAACCGAGCCCGATAGATCGCCACGTCGCGCGCGTGATAGCGCACGCCGTCTTGCTGCTTGAACGAGCCGTCGTGCTCTTCATCGACCACGATCAGCCCCAGCCGCGGCACCGGCGCGAAGACGGCCAACCGCGTTCCCACGAGCAGCTCGATTTCCCCGCGCGCGGCCGCGCGCCACCGCGCGCGGCGTTCGCCGCTTCCAAGACCGCTGTGCAACGACGCGACGCGAACGCCGGGAAGGGCGGCCGCGATACGCTGCTCCAGTTGCGGCGTCAGGTTGATCTCCGGCACCAGCAGAAGCACCTGTTTCCCCGCGGCGATCACCCGTGCCGCAGCTGCGAGATAGACCTCGGTCTTTCCGCTGCCGGTGACCCCTTGCAGCAGGGACGGATGGAATGCGGAGGGCTCGGCGAGCACTGCGTCAACGGCGGCAAGCTGCTCGGGATTCAACGAAACGACCGGTTCGCCAAATGGCGCCGCTGCGACTGGCTCGATCCAACCTTCCCGCCGCCAGGTACCGAACGCGCGCCACGCTGCCGCGCCCTGTCTCGCAGATCGTCGGTGGCGACACCTTCGCCCGCGCTCAGGAGCGCCAGCGCTCTCGACGCTGCTGTCTCCCTGCGAGACGGGAAGACCGAGGAGCGCTGCGCGGCCAGCGGCCGTCAGGCGATACGCACGCGCCAGCGAGTTTCGCGTTGCGCCGCTTCCGGGACCGCGCGTCAGCGGCGGAAGCATTTGCGCGAAACACAGGCCGATCGGCTCCTGGTAATACGTCGACACGAACGCTGCAAGGTCGCGAAGATCATCCGGAATCGTCGGCAGTTCGGAGAGCACCTCGTCGACGGGCACCAGGCGCTCGGGCGGAACCTCACTGCTTTCCAGGACCTCGACCGCGACCCCATGCAAGCGTCGACCACCGAGCCTGACAACGAGCACACTGCCCGGGACGACAGGCAAGTCCGGCAGGCAACCAGTAATCGAATAGTTGATGTGTTGCAACCGGCAACGCGACTCGCGACGACCGCCACGATCAGCTCGACTTCGCGCCGCGCTCGCACCTCGACGCGCCAGCGGCCAAACAACTTGTAGTGTTCTGAATCATCACGTCGAGTTCAGAATTGAGCGCCAAGTGGTTCTTTTTGCAGCACTCCTCCAGAACGGTCAGCGTCGTGTGGATAAATCTGTGCGTAAGTGAAACGGCCCAGAGCAAGTCGCGGGCCAGCCGCGCCCAGCCGTACCGCCGGGCGCGGCAAACGATGCTGCAAACACTTCGGCAATTCAAATACTTGCAGCGTCCCTGCCTGGGAAGCCTCGAAGGCAATGCCATTTCGCGGTTGCCGGAAGTCCGACTGTGCATAACTGAATCACTCGCGAATCCAATTTGGTTGTTTTGTCAAGGCCGTGGAGATCAAGGACTGGCGCGGCTTCCGGCCACATGCCTATCGTTTCGTCCTGATCCGCACGCTGCGCGCGCGATCCTCGTGACACGGCGGCGACAAGCGCCGCGACATTCTCCGGCGCGAGTGGACGGCAGGATTCCGTGCCCGAGGTTGAAGATATGGCCTGGCTCCGGCCCCGCCGCGCGCACGACCGCCCGCGCGCCATCGCTGGTCGCCTCAGGCGTCGTCAGCAGAATCATCGGATCGAGATTTCCCTGCAGCGGCGACACGCGACCCAACCCGCCGCCGGGCGGCGCCGATGTCCGTCGTCCAGTCGAGTCCGACGGCGTCGCAGCCGCACGCCGCGATCCGATCGAGCCATTGGCCGCCGCCCTTGGTGAACACGATCGTCGGCACGCGGCAGTCGCGGTCGCGCAGATGCTTCAGGATCGCCCGGATATAGGACAGCGAAAACACCTCGTACGCGTCGTGCGCGAGCAAGCCGCCCCAGGTATCGAAAATCATCAGCGCATCCGCGCCATGTGAGGCCTGTTGCGCGAGATACTCTCCCACAGCCTGCGCATTGATCGCCAGCACGCGATGCAGAAGGTCCGGACGCGCGTACAACATGCGTCGCACCCTGACGAAGTCGGCGCTGCCGGCGCCCTCGATCATGTAGCACGCCAGCGTAAAGGGGCTGCCGGCGAATCCGATCAAGGGCACGCTTCCTTCGAGCGCACGCTTGATGGAGGCCACCGCGTCATACACATACCGGAGGCGGGAAGGATCGGGCGCCATCAGCGCCGAAATCGCCGGCTCGTCGACGAGTGGCCGCTCGAATCGCGGCCCTTCGCCTTCCGCGAATGCAAGGCCGAGACCCATGGCATCGGGCACGGTGAGGATGTCGGAGAAAAGGATCGCCGCATCGAGTGGAAACCGCGCCAGGGGCTGCAGCGTCACCTCCGTTGCGAGGGCAGGATCGGTGCAGAGTTTCATGAAGCTGCCGGCGCGCGCACGCGTTGCGTTGTATTCGGGAAGATAACGGCCGGCTTGCCGCATCAACCACACAGGCGTGTATTCGGTGGGCTCGCACTTAAGCGCGCGCAATAGCGTGTCGTTTTTCACGGAACTCTTCTTTGACGGCGAGCCGAGCGATCGAGCGCCGGCGCGCCTGCTTCAGCGCGACGGGAGCAACGAACGGCCGCAAAGCCGTTCCAGGATCGCCAAGGGCGAGCTCTGCGGGTCGTACAGCGCCGAGACGGGAACATGGATGGTCTGTTCGAGCATGTACTGGCCGGAAACCGCCGCGTGCATCACCTGGTCCGAAAAGCACAACCATGTGGTTCCCGGCGGAAAATGCACCACCTGCTGGCCGCAACGCTTCTGGTAGTCGAGATCGGCTTTGGTCCGGTCGTGAAGTCCCAGCATCAGGTGATCGTATTCGCTGCGAGGACCCTTCGTCGCGTGCACGAATGCCAGAAAGGTCGACGCACCCGGGAATGGGCCACGAATTCGCGGCAGAAACGTTTTGGCCACCGTCTCGAAACATTCGCCCACGCGCCATACGCGATCTTCGGCCGGGCTGACGTTGGAGAATACACGCAGAATACGTTCCCCGTGATTGGGTCGCGACGGAAAAGCGTCGACGTGCAGGCGCGAATCGTCCTTGCGCCAGGAAACAGCCCTTCCGACAGCCGGTTGAGGACGAAAGCTCGTGCGCGCCCGTTTCACGTACGGCGCGTAGCGCGGGAATAGCGCCGTCACGAGCTCCGCGGCGCTTGCGGCAAAGCGGCCGACCATGTTCGACAACGCCGCGAGGTCTTCGCCGGACCCTACCGCTCCCTTGAGCACGCCGCCGTCGAAGCTTATGTTCTTGGATTTGCCGTCGCCCCATCGCGGCGACAGAAAACGTGCCTCGTCCGGATCGAGTCGAAAATTGACATGCGGAAGGATCAGGACTCCTCCGCCTTCGAGCGTCGCAACCGCTGCTTTCTGGGCGTCCGGCGTAGGTAGAGGCTTCCAGCCGGCGAGATCGAGCGAGACGACGGGAGTCACTCGCGCCTCGTTTTAACGGGGCAACCCGGACACGCCCATCAGAAATTCATCGACCGCGCGGGCGCACTGGCGTCCTTCGCGGATCGCCCACACGACCAGCGATTGTCCGCGGCGAGTGTCCCCCGCCGCAAACACTTTCTGAACCGAGGTGCGATAGCTCTCCGTGTCCGCGTTGACATTGCCGCGCGCGTCGTAGGCGACACCGAGCGCGTCGAGCATTCCGCCATGCACCGGATGCATGTAGCCCATCGCGAACAGAACGAGATCTGCGTTGAGCACGAACTCGGTGCCGGGGACGTCGTGCAGCTTTCCGTCCCGGAATTCGACACGGCTCGCGACAAGCCTCTTCACCTTTCCGCCTTCGCCTTGGAACTCCTTCGTCTGGACCGACCAGTCGCGCTCACAGCCTTCCTCGTGCGACGACGAAGTGCGAAGCTTCATCGGCCAATACGGCCACACCAGCGGCTTGTTCTCATGTGCCGGCGGCTGCGGTAACAGCTCGAACTGCGTGACCGACAGCGCTCCCTGGCGATTGGACGTTCCGACGCAATCCGACCCGGTATCGCCGCCGCCGATGACGACCACGTGCTTGCCCGACGCGGTAAGGCTCGGGACGTTCGAGTCACCCGCCACGCGCTTGTTCTGAAGCGGCAGGAAGTCCATCGCGAAGTGAACGCCGTCGAGCTCGCGCCCGGGAACCGACAGGTCACGCGGATGCTCCGAGCCCGCGGTGATCACGACGGCGTCGTATTCGTCGACGAGCGCGGCGCGCGTCGACGCCGTGGGCGCCGCGTCTCACCAACGTGACAGTTGACGCGAAACTCGACGCCTTCGGCCTGCATTTGCTGCACTCGCCGATCAATGTGGCTCTTGTCCATCTTGAAGTCGGGAATGCCGTATCGCAACAGGCCACCGATGCGATCGCTCTTCTCGAACAGAACGACATCGTGTCCCGCGCGCGCAAGCTGCTGCGCGCAAGCCATTCCCGCGGGCCCCGAGCCAACGACCGCCACGCGCTTGCCCGTCTTGGTTGCGGGAGGAAGGGGCACCACCCAGCCTTCCTCCCAACCCTTGTCGATGATGAAATGCTCGATCGACTTGATCCCGACGGGATCGTTGTTGATGTTCAATGTGCACGCGGCCTCACAGGGCGCGGGACAGACCCGCCCCGTGAACTCGGGAAAATTGTTGGTCGAGTGCAACACGTCGAGCGCGTGGCGCCACTGGTGGCGGTACACCAGATCGTTCCAGTCCGGAATGATGTTGCTGACAGGACAACCCGACTGGCAAAACGGGATGCCGCAATCCATGCAGCGAGCCGACTGGGAGGCGGCCTCATCGTCCTTGAGCGTGAGGATGAATTCGCGATAGCTCCTGACGCGCTCTTCCACCGGAAGCGCGACTTCGGCAACGCGCGCGAGCTCGAGGAAGCCGGTGACCTTGCCCATTATCGGTCAGCGTCCGGCGATGGCGCGTCGCATGCGCTGCCGTCACCGGCGAAGCGACGACGGCCGTTGGCGGGCAAGCTCATGCGACCTCTCGCTGCACCACTGCTACCGGAAGGCCCGCGACCTGGCGCTCGTGCAATTCGCCCAGCGCGCGCTTGTATTCGTTGGGGAAGACCTTGACGAACTTGCCACGCGTCGTCTCCCACGCGTCGAGAAGCGACAGCGCCCGCGTGCTTCCGGTAAATCGCAGGTGGCGCTCGATCAATTCCCGCAGCAGCGTCGCGTCGGCGGCTCCCGCGTGGCGCAGCCTGCCCTTTCCTGCGGCCGCGAGCTCGCTCTCCATTTTTGCCTGGTCGACATCCTCCAGGACCGGTTCGAGCGACACCATCGAGAGATTGCACCGGCGCGCGAAGGTGCCATCCTCGTCGTAGACGAAAGCGACTCCGCCGCTCATTCCTGCCGCGAAGTTGCGCCCGGTGCGGCCGAGAACGACGACCGTCCCTCCCGGTCATGTACTCGCAGCAATGGTCGCCCGCACCCTCGACGACGGCAGTAGCCCCCGAGTTGCGCACGCAGAAGCGCTCGCCGGCAACGCCGCGGAAATATGCCTCGCCCTCGATCGCGCCATACATCACCGTGTTGCCGATGACGATGTTGTCCTCCGGTCGCGCCGGCGATTCAGGATCGGGATAGACCACGATACGGCCGCCGGACAATCCCTTGCCGACGTAGTCGTTGGTGGCACCCTGGAGCTCGAACGTGATCCCGCGCGCGAGGAACGCACCGAAGCTCTGACCCGCGGTTCCGGTGAAGGCGACGTGCAGGGTATCGTCGGGAAGGCCCCGATGTCCGTAGCGGCGCGCAATCACGCCGGAAAGCATCGCGCCGACCGAGCGGTTGGCGTTGCGGATGCGGTGCTCGAGGCGCATCGGTGTGCGCTCCTCGATGGCTGCCTTGGCTTCCGCGATGAGCTGGTGATCGAGCGCGCGCGTGAGTCCATGATCCTGCTGCTCGCAGTGGTATCGCGCGACTTCCGCGGCAACCTTCGGCTGGTAGAAGACCCGCGAGAAATCCAATCCCCGCGCCTTCCAGTGCTCGATCCCCTCGCGCATGTCGAGCAGGTCTGATCGTCCGATCAAGTCGTCGAATCGGCGGATCCCGAGCCTGGACATGATCTCGCGCACTTCCTCGGCCACGAAAAAGAAATAGTTGACGACATACTCGGGCGAACCGTCGAACTTCTTGCGCAGCTCCGGATCCTGAGTCGCGATGCCGACGGGGCAGGTGTTGAGATGGCACTTGCGCATCATGATGCAGCCTTCGGCCACCAACGGCGCCGTCGCAAAGCCGAATTCGTCCGCGCCGAGCAGCGCGCCGACGGCGACGTCACGTCCGGTCTTCATCTGTCCGTCGACCTGCACGGCGATGCGCCCGCGCAACCTGTTCAGCACCAGCGTCTGTTGCGTTTCCGCGAGGCCGAGCTCCCACGGCGTTCCCGCGTGCTTGATCGACGACTCGGGCGACGCGCCCGTGCCGCCGTCGTGGCCCGCGATGGTGACGTGATCGGCCTTCGCTTTGGCGACGCCTGCCGCGACCGTGCCGACACCGACCTCCGAAACCAGTTTGACGCTGATCGAGGCCTGGGGATTCGCGTTCTTCAGATCGTGAATGAGTTGCGCCAGATCCTCGATCGAGTAGATATCGTGATGCGGCGGCGGAGAGATCAGGCCGACTCCCGGCACCGAGAATCGCAGCTCGGCGATGTATTTGGAAACCTTGTGCCCGGGAAGCTGACCGCCCTCGCCGGGCTTCGCGCCCTGCGCCATCTTGATCTGCAGCTGGTCCGCATTGACGAGGTATTCCGCGGTGACGCCAAACCGCGCCGACGCGACCTGCTTGATCTTCGAGCGCAGCGAATCGCCTTCGCGCACCGGAACGTCGACGACAACCGTGTCGATGCGCGACTTGAGGGTCTCGCCTTTCGCAATCAGCGGATAGCGCCGCGAATCCTCACCGCCTTCGCCCGTATTCGACTTGCCGCCGATGCGATTCATCGCAATGGCCAGCGTGGTATGAGCCTCGGTCGAGATCGATCCCAGGCTCATCGCGCCGGTGGCGAAGCGCTTGACGATCTCGGACGCGGGTTCGACTTCGTCGATCGGCACTGGATTCGGCGCGAACTTGAACTCGAACATTCCCCGCAGCGTCATCATCCTGCGCGTCTGATCGTTGATGAGCTTGGCGTAGTCGCGGTATGTCGCATGGCTGTTGGAGCGCGCCGCGTGCTGCAGCTTGGCGATCGATTCCGGCGTCCACATGTGCTCTTCGCCGCGCGATCGGTACTGATACTCGCCGCCCGCATCGAGCGCATCGCGCAGCACCGGGTCATCGCCGAAGGCCTGCTGGTGCATGCGAAACGCTTCGTCGGCAACTTCGAACAAGCCGATGCCCTGGATGTTGCTCGCGGTGCCGGTGAAATACTTGTCCACCAGCGTGCTCGAGAGCCCCACGGCTTCGAAAATCTGCGCGCCGCAGTAGGACTGGTAGGTCGAGATGCCCATCTTCGACATCACCTTGTAGAGCCCCTTGCAGATCGCCTTGATGAAGTGCTTCGCCGAGTCCTGGGGCTTCACCTGCGGGAGCCACTCGTGCAGGTGCTCGACGGTCTGCAGTGCGAGATACGGATGGATTGCCTCCGCGCCGTATCCGGCAAGCAATGCGAAGTGATGAACTTCGCGCGCCGATCCGGTTTCGACGACCAGTCCGGTGCTGGTGCGCAAGCCATTCCGGACCAGATGCTGATGCACGGCCGCGGTCGCCAGCAAAGCGGGTATCGGCAGCAATTGTGCAGACGCCTTGCGATCCGACACGATGAGGATGTTGTAACCGAGCCGGGTCGCATCCTCCGCGTGCGCGCAAAGGCTCGCGAGCGCGGCTTCCATGCCCGCCGCGCCCCATGCCGCCGGGTAGCAGATGTCGAGTTCCAAGGAACGGAAAGTTGCTCCTGTGAAAAGACCGATGTGGCGGATCTTCTCCATCTCGTCGGCGGTGAGAATGGGCTTTTGCGCCTCGAGGCGCATCGGCGGATCGGTCTCGTCGATGCCGAGCAGATTCGGCCGCGGCCCGATGAAGGTGACCAGCGACATCACCAACTCCTCGCGGATCGGGTCGATCGGCGGATTGGTGACCTGCGCGAACAGTTGCTTGAAGTAGTTGTAGAGAACCTTCGGGCGATTGGAGAGCACCGGAAGCGCTGCATCGTTGCCCATCGATCCGATGGCTTCCTCGCCATTTTCCGCCATCGGGGCGAGGATGATCTTCAGGTCCTCCTGCGTGTAGCCGAAGACCTGCTGCCGATCGAGCAAGGGTACTTCCGAGACCTGGGGCGGGGCCGGATCGGGCAACGCATCGAGCGCGATGCGCGAGCGGTCGATCCACTCGCGATAAGGCTTCGCCGTTGCCAGTGTGCGCTTCAGCTCGTCATCGTCGATGATGCGGCCCTGCTCCGTGTCGACCAGCAGCATCTTGCCGGGCTGCAGCCGCCACTTCTTCACGATCTTGCGCTCGGGAATGTCGAGCACGCCGACTTCCGACGCCAGGATCACGTAATCGTCGTCGGTGACGATGTAGCGCGCCGGCCTCAGTCCATTGCGATCGAGCGTCGCACCGATCTGGCGCCCGTCGGTGAACGCCATCGCAGCCGGGCCGTCCCACGGCTCCATCAGCGCCGCGTTGTATTCGTAGAACGCGCGGCGATCGTCATCCATCAGCGGGTTGCCGGCCCACGCCTCGGGAATCATGAGCATCATGGCGTGCGCCAATGGATAGCCGCCCATGAGCAGCAGTTCGAGCGCATTGTCGAACGACGCGGAGTCGGATTGGCCGTCGTAGATCAGAGGCCAGATCTTGTCGAGATCGGCTCCCAGCACCGTGCTTGAAATGGCGTGCTGGCGGGCGCGGATCCAGTTGACGTTACCGCGCAGCGTGTTGATCTCACCGTTGTGGCACACCAGGCGGAAGGGATGCGCCAGATCCCATGTCGGAAAGGTATTGGTCGAGAATCGCTGGTGCACCAGCGCCAACGCGGACACCATCGTCGTATCGTTCAGGTCGAGGTAATACTCTCCTACCTGATGCGCGAGCAGCATGCCCTTGTACACGACGGTGCGCGTCGACATCGACGACACGTAGAATCCCTTGCCGTGACGGAGCTTGAGCGCCTGCACGGCGTGCCCGGATTTCTTGCGGATGATGTAGAGCTTGCGCTCGAGGGCGTCCTGATCGAGCGCATTGGATCCGCGCGCGATGAATATCTGACGCACGACCGGCTCGACTTCCTTGGTGCGCTCGGACAGGCCGGAATTGTCGGTGGGAACATCGCGCCATCCGAGCAGCATTTGCCCTTCGCTGGCGACCGCGCGCTCGATTTCCTGCTCGCACGCCATGCGCGACGCGGGCTCCCGGGGCAGGAAGACCATCCCCACACCGTACTGGCCGACTGCCGGCAGTGTGAGGCCCTGCCTTCCGCACGCGCGCCGAAGAAAAGCGTCGGGAAGCTGGATCAGTATCCCCGCGCCATCACCTTGCAGCGGGTCGGCCCCTGTCGCCCCGCGATGAGTCAGATTTTTGAGGATTTGCAGCGCTTGCGTGACAATCGCGTGGCTTTTTTCGCCTTTGATGTGAGCAATAAAGCCCAGACCACAGGCGTCGTGCTCGTTCGCGGGATCGTACAAACCTTGACGTGCAGGCGGCAGCCCGGGGGCGTCGGAGCTGTTGTGTTCCACGAGGTCCTCTTCGGTCAGCTTACGGGAGCGGCCGCGATCCCAAAAACACGCATCCAGGCCGGTCGCGCAACGCCTTGGCATGAGCCCTTCATACTAGCGAGATTGTTGCATCGCGGCAACCGACGGACCCCCTAAAAGCACCGCTAGATGCCCAACCCGCCAAAAGCACTTGCGTCCGCCACAAACTTGCGCTTTAATCTGAACAAAGTGGCGTATATGCTTGTCGCAACGTCCAAATCGGCAAGCGCCACCAATATATTTAGGACATCATCATCAGGGAATTCTTCATGGCGTCGAATGTGTTGAACAACAGGTGGCTGCGGCCCGTTCTTGCGTTGTGTGCGCTGACGGGCCTTATGGCGCTGGGGGGTTGCGGGGGTGGTAGCGGAGCGCCCAATAATCCGTTCGCTCCCGGTCCTGCGCCGGTCACTCCATTGTTCCTCCTGCCTCCGACTGCGGTCGTGTACTCGCATACCGCCGCGACGCTCCAGGTATCCGGAGGCTTAGCTCCCTATCAGGCGTTCTCGAGCAATGCGACGGTCCTCCCGGTCACGCAAAATGTCGACGCAGCGGTCGTGGTGCTCGTTCCGAGCGAAGTCGCGGCGGACACCGCCGTCATCGTCACCGTGCAGGATTCCGCCGGCCAAACAGCAACGTCGTCGGTGACGGTTCGCCCGGCGCCCCTGTTCAACACCCTGACGGTGGTTCCGGGTCGCACCGCGTGCGGAACCAACGCGGTCTGTTCGGGCGACACCGCTCTTGCATCGGTGCAGGTCACGGGTCCGGCCGGTGCCGGCATCCCGAGTCGTCAGGTGCGATTCGACGTAGTCACAGGAGCGTTCGGCATCCAGAGCAGCAATCCGGCGCAACCGCTCGTGCCAACGCTGACGGTGATTTCGGATGCCAATGGAAACGCGAGCGTGGTATTGCAGGCGGCGGTGAACGTACCCACGCAGCCCGCGCAAATACGCGCCACCGATCTTACGACCGGAAACGCGGTGACTGCGTCGTTCACCATCGTCCAGCAGACCGACGGCTCCGCGGTTCTGTCGGTCGTGCCGCCAACCGCGAACATCACGGGACCCGACAAGAACACCTGCTCAACCGGATTCCAGGTCAACTATTTCATCTACGGCGGCACACCGCCGTACCACATTTCGTCGACCTTCCCGAACGGCGTTACCCTGGTCAATTCTACGGTTAGTTTTTCGGGCGGATCGTTCGGAGCGATTACCAACGGAACGTGCCTCGACCCGCTGGTATTCACGATTGTCGATGCAACCGGACTACAGACGACGGCGCAGCTCACCAACGCGGTAGGTACAGCGACCCCGGTCGTTCCCACGGGTCCGGTCCAGGTCACACCGGCGTCCGTTACGGTTTCGGGAGCGGGGACTTGCAGCGGCAAATCATTCGGATTCACGATCACAGGTGGAACAGCGCCGTTTAGCGTCGCATCGCCTGATGGTTTGGTGTCCCCGAATCCGGTGACGACCTCGCCGGGAACATTTACCGTCACAGGATTCCTCGACGGCAGCCACGGTCACACGATCTTTATCGGTGACAGCAGCGTTCCGCAGAAATCGGCCAGCGCGACGGTAACCTGCAACCCGTAACGGAACTTCCGTTGCGCGTATAGTAGAAACGGCGCCTTTTCGGCGCCGTTTTTTTAGCCAACGATCGACTCTAGCGAGCGAGCGCAGCCTCTAAGTCTGCCGACGGGACATCGGTGCGAGTGGTCGCGCGTCCCAGAGCCTCGAGCAGCACCAGACGCAATCTTCCCGCGTCGACCTTTTTATCCTGCGCCATCAGCTCGAGGTACCGATCGACGCCAAGGGCGGGCGGATCGACCGGCAATGCAAGCCGCGAAAGCAATGTGCGCAAGCGACTCGTAGTCCGCCACGGGCATGCCGGTAATCCGTGTGGAAAGCTTCCCCGCGAGGACCATCCCCGCGGACACAGCCTCGCCGTGAAGCCAGGTGCCGTATCCGGTGCCGACTTCGATCGCGTGTCCGAAGGTGTGTCCGAAATTGAGGAAGACGCGCTCGCCTGTCTCGCGCTCGTCGAGGGCGACGATCGATGCCTTGATCCGGCAGCTCTCATGAATCGCGTGCGTCACCGCGTCGATGTCACGACGCGACAGACTCTCGGCGTGTTCCTCGATCCACTCAAATAGCTCAGGCGAGCGGATCGCTCCGTATTTCACGACTTCAGCCATGCCCGACACGTACTCGCGGGTCGGAAGCGTCGCCAGCGTGGCCGTATCGATGATCACGGCAGAGGGCTGATAGAACGCTCCGATCATGTTCTTGCCCAGAGGGTGGTTGACCGCCGTCTTGCCCCCCACCGACGAATCCACCTGCGCGAGCAGCGTCGTGGGAATCTGGAGCAGGGGCATTCCGCGCTTGTAGGTCGCTGCGGCGAAGCCCGCGAGGTCGCCGATCACGCCTCCACCCAGCGCGATCAGCATCGTCCCGCGCTCGGCCTTGAATTCCAGGAGGCGCGTGTGGATGTCGTAGAGCGTTGCCCAGTCCTTATGAGCCTCGCCGTCGGGCACGACGATAAGATCGTGTGCCACCCCGGCGCGTTTGAGTCCTTGCTGTAGCGATGCGAGATGCTTCTCCGCGACGAGCGGGTTGGTGACGATGACGGCCCGGTTCGGCCGTGAGCTGGGCAACAACTCCTCGAGCCGGGAAAGCAGACCCTCGCCGATGTGGATCGGATAGCTGCGTCCGCCGAGCGCCACGGTCAGCGTGCGCGTCGGCGCATCGAGCATTGGAGTGGCGCGCATCGTTCCGCTCGAATCCCTCACCGTTTCACGCCCGCGCAGCGGCTCGAAGCTGCTGCTCGAGCCGCTGCGCGAGACGGATGACTTGCTCCTGGTCCGATTCGACGACGAAGTCGGCAGTTTCGCGGTAGAGGGGATCGCGTACCGCGTAGAGATCCTTCAGGCGCTGGAACGGATCGAGCGCCTGCAGAAGCGGCCGATGCTTGCTGCGACGCGTGCGCTCCCAGAGCGTTTCCGGCGTCGCATGCAGATACAGGACCGTGCCGTTTTGCTTGAGGCGCTCGCGGTTGGCCGGCCGTAACACCGCGCCGCCGCCGGTGGCGAGCACCGAATTCATGTGCTCGACATACTCGGCGACGATGACTTCCTCCCGATCGCGGAACCCGGGCTCACCCTCGAGCTCGAAGATGACCGCGATCGATACGCCGAGCCGGCGCTCGAGCTCGACGTCGGCATCGTAGAAACACTTGTCGAGACGTTTGGCGAGCAGTCGACCGACCGTCGACTTGCCGCTTCCCGGCATGCCGATCAGAAATAAATTGCCCCGATGCATCTGCATCGGGGCATTCTATTGCAATCGACGGGGCGGCGCGAGCCAGCGCGCCGGAATGATTGCTAGCGCACCGCGGTGACCGATTCCTTCACGACGCGCGGCGTCAGGAAGATCAGCAGCTCGGTCTTTTCAACGGACTTGTTGGTCGTCTTGAAAAGATAGCCGAGCAGCGGCAAGTCGCCGAGCAGCGGGATCTTGGTAACGTCGTTGTTGACCGTTTCTTCGTAGATGCCGCCGATCACCGCCGTGTCTCCATTGTTGACCGAGATCTGCGTGATCACGTTCTTGGTGTCGATCGCAGGGACCGTGAAGCCGCCACCCAGGTTGACCAGCTGTCCGACCGAATCCTTGCGAATTTCGACGGTCATGATGACGCGGTTGTCGGGCGTGATCTGCGGCGTTACGTCCAGCCTCAGCACCGCCTTCTTGAACTGAACCGTCGCAGGACTGTTTGCCGAACCCGGTGTCACGTAGGGAATCTCCGTACCCTGCTCGATGCTCGCCTTCTGGTTGTCGGCGGTGACCACGCGCGGACTCGAGACGACCTTGCCTCGGCTGTCGGCCTCGAGCGCCGACAACTCCAGGTTGATCAGGTTGCCGCTGCCCAGGTTGATCAGCGTCAGCGCGACCTGTCCGGCCGGATTGGGAACCGGCAGGTTGACGTTGAGCTGAGGCGCATCGGAATAACCCGCGGTGGCAATGCCCGATGCAAGCTCGTAAGGCGTCTGCGTGCGAGTGTCGCGCGTCAGGGTCGTGCCGCTGGTCGTCACGACCGGCTGCGACGCGAGGCTGCCGCCGATGCCGCCGGCGTATCGCTTGTTCAGCGTGAATCCTGTCTGCACTCCGAAGCGCACGCCGAGCTGACGGCTGAACTTGTCGTCGGCGACCACGATGCGGCTCTCGATGACGACCTGGCGCGCCGGGGTGTCGATCTGACGGATTATCCTTCGCACGTCTTCGAGGCGGGCAGCGGTGTCGGATACGAACAGGATATTGCTGCGCGGATCGACGATCGCGACGCCGCGCTTGGAGATAATCGAGCCCTGGCCGCCGGTGGTCGCGGTCTGCCCGGCGCCAGCACCGTACGCCTGCTGCTTGTTGCTCGAAATCAGATTCACCAGGTCCTGCGCCTTGATGTAGTTGAGCTGGAACGACTCCGTCACCAATGGCTCGAGATCGCTGATCTGCTGCTGGGCTTCGAGCTGCTGCTTCTCCTTGACGGCAAGCTCCTCGCGCGGCGCGATCAGAACGACGTTGCCGTTCTTGCGCATGTCGAGGCCCTTGGTCTGCATGATGATGTCCAGCGCCTGATCCCACGGGATATCCTTCAGGCGCAGCGTCAGGCTGCCGGTCACCGTGTCGCTGGTGATGATGTTCAAGCCGGTGAAGTCGGCGATCACCTGCAATACCGCGCGCACTTCGACGTTCTGGAAGTTGAGCGAGAGTTTTTCACCCTTGTAGCCGGCGCGCGTGCCCTGCGTCAGCTTGTTCGGATCTTCCTGGATCGGCTTGACCTCGATGATGAATCGGTTGTCGGCCTGATAGGCGGAGTGCTCCCAGAGGCCCTTGGGCTCGATGACCATCCGCGCGTTGCCGCCCTGCGCAAACGTGTCGATGCTGACCACGGGTGTCGCGAAGTCACCGACGTCCAGGCGGCGCTCGAGGTTGCGCGGCACTGTCGTCTTGATGAAATCGACGATCAGCGACTTGCCTTGCTGCCTGATATCGATACCCGTGGTGTTGTCCGACAGGTCGACGACGATGCGTCCTTCGCCGTTCTTTCCGCGGCGGAAATCGACGTCTCGCAATACATGCGTAGACTCGCCCGGGCGCGCCTCGGCGAATCTCGACACGGCCGTCTGCGCATTCGCCGCCACAGTGCCCTGCTCGGTCAGCGTGATCAGCACCGTATTGCCCTCGACCTGCGTTTCGAACGTCTGCGGTGCGTTGAGGTTGAAGACCACGCGGGTGCGGTTTCCGGCCTGGACCACGTTGAGGCTCCGCAATGCTGCGTCACCGACTTCCTGCGCCGAGCGCCCGAGGCCGTTGCCTGTGTCGGGAAAGTCGAGGGCAATGCGCGGCGGATTGTTGATCGCAAATCCGGCCGGTGGATTGGCAAGAGGGGATTTCAGCGTGAACTTGACGACCGTGCGCCCCGAGGTTCCCTTGGATACGGTCAAGCCTTCGAGGCTATTGGCGGCCTGAGCCCGCGCCTGGCCGACTCCCAGAACGAGAATCGCGGCGCCGAGCGCGAGTGCGCTTCCCCATGCGCTCCAGCGCGATCGAATCATTGTAGTGGATGGCACCGGCCTCATTTGCGTCGCTCCTGTCTTTGGTCCGCCTCTGCGAGCTGGATGGTGCTCGATCGCTCCGTCCAGTCGCCGGCGCCGTCCTGCACCAGCTCCTTAAGCTGAATCGCAGCATCATCTATGCCAACGACGACGCCGAAGTTCTGCCCCATGTAGTTGCCGACCTTGACCTGGTAGACATCCTTGTCGGTCGTGCGCACCAGTGCATATCGGTTCTTGCCACGCTGCAGCGTACCCACCATGGCCAACGACTCCAGCGGGAAGGCTTCCAGTGGCTCCTTGCGCCGGGAGAGGTCCGGTGCGAGCTTGCTTGCGCCCTTCAGGGGCTCGATCTTGCGCGGGCGAAACGGGTCGGGAAGATCGAACGCGTTATACGCGAACGGCTCGTACGGCTTGACCTGCGGGAGCGGATCGAGCTTTCCCTTGACGCCCTTGCCCTGCTCCTGCATCCACGCTTTGAGGTCCTCGTGCTGTGCCCCGCACCCCGCGAGCAACGCGGCCGTGGCGAGGCAGATGAACAGATGCGTTGAGAAACGCGTGAAAAGGCGCGTGTTCATTTCTTCGCCTTCGCATCCTTCACCGCCTTGCGCTGCTTCGCAACCTCGTCCTCGTCCAAATAGCGAAACGTCTTGGCGGTCGCTTCCATCGTCAGCGTGCCCTTGTCGTTGACGATGCCGACATCGTTCAGGGTGACGATCCGCGGCAGTTGCGCGACGTCGCTGGCGAACGCACCCATGTCGTGATAGTTGCCGGTGATGCGCACGCTGATGGGAAGCTCCGCGTAGAAGTCAGCCATCCGCTCCTGTGTCGCCGGCCTGAACAGCTCGAATTGCAAGCCGCGTCCGAGTCCGGCCTGGTTGATGTCGGTCAACAACGCGTCCATCTCGGACTTGTTCGGCAACTGCTTGAGGAGCGCGCCGAACGACTGCTCGATTTCCTTGAGTTGCTGCACGTACAGGTCAAGGTTCACGGCCTTGGCTTTCTTCGACGCGTAAGCCTCCCTGAGCTTCGTCTCCTGATCCTGGGCCTTGTTCAGCGCGTCGATCTGATCACTCCAGTCGAAGAAGGCGCCGGCCGCAAGGATGAGCACCAGCAGGATGCCGAGGATCACAATCTTGGGCAGCAAAGGCCAATTGCCCGCCTCGCGGATGTTCAACCGTCGGATGTCGTCGAGCGTCATGCCTTGGCCCCTTTCGCAGCCGTGGCGGGTGCAGCCCGGTTTTCCGGGAGCGCCCGGGGCAGGCAGGGTTCGGCGCCTGCCGCTTGACCTGAAGGTTGAGCGTGAACTCATTGACCTTCTGCTTGTCCAGCGGAACGGACTTGATTTCGACCAGCTCGGGCGACGTGAGCCAAGGCGAGCTCTCGATATTGCGCATCAGCGTCGATACCCGCGCGTTGGACTGGGCATAGCCAACCAGTGTCACCTTGGCGCCGGTTTGCTTCACGGACTTCAGGTACAACCCGTCGGGCAGCTGACGAACGAGTTGATCGAGCAGGTGCACCGCTTCGGTTCGATTGGCCTGCAGCGTCTCGACGATCTGCTTGCGCGCGAGCAGCGCTTGCGTCTGGTCACGCAGCTTGTCGATTTCCTTGATCTGCTCGTCGAGTTTTGCGATCTCATCCTGGAGCAGCTTGTTGCGGCTCATCTGGTTGTCGATGCGCGCGGCAATCACGACGTGCACGAGCCCGACCAGGGCAATGCCCAGAACGGCCAGTCCGATCGCCAGCGACACGAACTGGCGCTGGCGCGCCTGTCGCTTCTGCTCGCGGTGGGGAAGTAGGTTGATGCGGACCATGATTACTCGAAGCCTCTCATCGCCAGGCCACACGCGATAAGAAGCAGAGGCGCATCCGCGGCAAGCTGGCGCGGGCGCACGCGATCGGATCCGCCCATGCTCGCGAACGGGTTGGCGACAATGGTGTTGACTCCTGCACGCTTGGCCACCAGCTCGTCGAGCCCTGGAAGGAGGGCGCACCCGCCTGCCAGGACGATCTGGTCAACCTGGTTGTATGAGGTCGAGGTAAAAAAGAACTGCAGCGCACGCGTCACCTCGAGGGCCAGGGTCTCCATGAACGGCTGGAGCACATCGGCGTCATAATTCTCCGGCAATCCGGCGTTTTTCTTCGCCGATTCGGCCTCTTCCGGTGATAAATTGAAGGCACGCTGAATGTCGTGGGTGAGCTGGTTGCCGCCGAACGCCTGATCGCGCGGAAAACAGGATCTGATTGTTGCGCAGGACGTAAAAATGCATAACGTGAGCGCCAATATCGACCAGGGCGATGTTCTGGTCGCGCCCGTTGGCCGGAAGCGACGGCGAAATCATCACGAACGCTTCCTCAGTCGCGTAGGACTCGACGTCCATGACCCGGGGCTTCAGGCCGGCGGCATCGGCGATCGCCACCCGGTCCTCGACCTTTTCCTTGCGCGAGGCGGCAATCAGGACTTCGACCTCCTCGGGATTGTTCGGCGCCGGTCCCAGGATCTGGAAGTCGAGGTTGACCTCGTCAAGCGCAAAAGGGATGTACTGGTTCGCCTCGGCCTCGACCTGAAGCTCAAGTTCTTCTTCAGTCTGTCCGGCTGGGACGATGATTTTCTTGGTAATGACCATCGCAGTCGGCAGCGCCATGGCGACGTTGCGGTTGCGGGTGCCGAGCCGCTTGTGGGCTCGGCGCAACGCTTCAGCTACTTGGTCCAGGTTGGCGATGTTGCCGTCGCTGACGACGTCCTTGGGCAGCGGCTCGATCGCATACCGCTCCAGGCGGTAGGAGCCTTTCCCAGTCTCGGAAAGCTCGACCAGCTTGAGCGCAGACGAACTGATATCAACGCCGATCAACGGCGGCGATTTCGTCTGGAAAATGGACAACGCGGAATCGAGTTTTTCCTTCAGCATGGGAAGCTTAGCCAGATTACATATAAACTACATTAAATAGTAGCAGCAAGTATAAACCATGTAAAACTGTTTTTTTCAAGTTTAATTTGGCGTCTAACCCTGCATATAATCGCGGCTACAGGCCGCCGCTCAAGTAACTTTCATTCACCCATGCTAAAGCGCTGGCTCATCTACTTGGCGTCCGTCCTGTTTGGGTTGGCGCTCGTCGGGGCCCTGTTGGTAGCGTTTGTCTTTGCGCTGCTTTATCCCACTTTACCGTCGCTTGAGACGCTGACCGACTATCAGCCCAAGATCCCGCTGCGGATCGTCTCTTCCGAAGGGGCTCTGCTCGGGGAATTCGGCGAGGAGCGGCGCGCCATCGTGAAAATCAAGGAAGTCCCGGATGTCATGCGCGAGGCCATCCTCGCTGCCGAGGACGAGCGCTTCTATCAGCATGGCGGCGTGGACTACCTTTCGGTCCTGCGAGCGGCGCTCGCCAACGCGACCAGCGGCACTCAGCAGGGGGCCGGCACCATCACCATGCAGGTCGCGCGGAACTTCTTCCTGACAAGAGAGCGAACGCTCACTCGCAAACTTCGCGAGGTGCTGCTTGCCTACAAGATCGAAAACAATCTCTCAAAGGACGAAATACTCGAGCTCTATATCAATCAGATCTTCCTGGGCCAGCGTGCGTACGGGTTTGCGGCCGCGTCGCAGATCTACTTCGGGAAGCCCCTGTCTCAAGTCAGCGTGGCCGAGGCGGCGATGCTGGCCGGCCTGCCCAAGGCCCCGTCCACCTATAACCCTATTGCGAATCCCAAGCGCGCCCAGTTGCGTCAGCTCTACGTTCTCCGCCGGATGCGTGAATTGCGGTTCATCGACGATGCGCAGTTGAAGCTTGCCCAGGAGACGCCCCTGGTCGTGCGGCAGACGACCAGGGACAGCAGCGCACACGCTGAATTCGTCTCCGAAATGGTCCGCCTCGCGATGGTCGAGACCTACGGCGACGAGACCTATACGCGAGGTTTGACCGTCTATACGACCATCCGCAAAGCAGACCAGGACGCCGCGTATGCGTCCGTGCGTCGGGGCGTCTTCGACTACGACCGGCGCCACGGCTATCGTGGGCCCGAATCATTCATCAGCCTTCCTACGGATCCTGCGCAACTCGACGAGACTCTCGACCGCGCCTTCGAGGACACGACCGACAGCGACAACCTCACTGCCGCCATCGTCCTCGAAGCGAGCGCCTCGGAGGTAAAGGCGGTCGCGAGTGACGGCCAGGCGATCTCCATCACCGGCGACGGACTCAAGTTCGCCGCGCGCTCGCTCGGTGACAAAGCCCCGACCGCCACACGTATCCGCAGAGGCGCGTTGATCCGCGTCGGCCAGGACGACAAGAGTCGCTGGCAGATCACGCAGGTGCCCCAAGTCGAGGCGGCGTTCGTATCGGTCCGCCCCACGGACGGAATGATCTATTCGCTCATCGGCGGCTTCGATTTCGATCGGAGCAAGTTCAATCACATTACCCAGGCATTTCGCCAGCCCGGATCCAGCTTCAAGCCGTTCATCTATTCCGCAGCCCTGGAAAAGGGCTTCAGTCCGGCGACCGTCGTCAACGATGCGCCTCTGTATTTCGAACCAACCCAGCCCGGCGGCGAGGCGTGGGAGCCGAAGAATTACGACGGCAAGTTCGAAGGCCCGATGCGCCTTCGCAATGCACTGATGCGATCGAAGAATCTGGTGACGGTCCGGGTGATGCAGGCAATAGGGCCGCAGTACGCCCAGGACTATATCGCGCGCTTCGGCTTCGATCCCAAGCTGCACCCGGCGTATCTTCCAATGGCCTTGGGTGCTGGCGCCGCGACCCCGATGCAGATGGTCGGGGCCTATTCTGTCTTCGCCAACGGTGGCTACCGGATCGCCCCATATCTGATCGCGCGCGTCGTCGATGCGAAGGGAACCGTTCTCTCTCAAGCCGAGCCCACGGTTGCGGGCGAGAACGCCGAGCGGGCGATCGATCCCCGCAACGCGTTCATCATGACCACGATGCTGCGTGACGTCGTCCGTGGAGGCACCGCTGCGAGGGCGATGCAGCTCGGCCGACAGGATCTTGCGGGCAAGACCGGGACGACCAACGAAAGCGTGGACGCATGGTTTTGCGGCTACAACAACGCCATGGTGGCCGTTGCATGGATTGGATTCGACCAACCCAGGACGCTCGGACCACAGGAGACCGGCGCAGCCGCAGCGCTGCCCATCTGGATGGCATTCATGGGCAAAGTCCTGAAGGGCGTGCCCGAGATCCCGCTCAAGCCACCGGAAGGCGTGGTCATCGCCAAGATCAATGCGGAAACGGGCATGCGCGACGATGCCGGTGGAATTCCTGAGTATTTCTACGCCGAGTTCACCCCGCACAAGGACGAAAGCGCGGCGACACCCGGCAAGGAGTCGCCGCGGGAAATCCGCAACCAGCTCTTCTAGGGACCCCGTGGCTCGCTCCGACTCGTTGAGCAGGGAGCGCACGCGAGCGCGCATAGCGCAGGCGACCGCGCGACTCATCGCCGAGCACGGTCTCGTTGACTGGGCCGCCGCAAAGCGGAAAGCCTGCCGCGAGCTCGGTTTGCCCGAGCGTTCGCCCCTCCCGGGCAACGACGAGGTCGAGCAAGCGTTGCATGATTACAACACTCTCTTCCGGCCTTCCTCGGCGGCGGACTCGCTTCGCGCCCAACGGCAAGCGGCCATGAGGTGGATGGAGGAGCTTTCGCGCTGGAATCCGGTCCTGGTCGGAGGGGCAGCGGCCGGGTGGGCGACGGAACACAGCGACGTTCACCTCGAGCTCGAAGCCGAAGATCCCAAAGAGGTGGAGCTCGCACTGATCAACGCGGGCGTCGACTATACCGGCGCGGCCGCCAACGACCCTTCTTCACGAGTGGAATTGCGTGTCGCCGACGAGCGCTGCGGCGTCCGGCTGTCCATTCTCACCCCAATTCAGCGTCGAAACCGCCCGCGCCGCGATGACGTCCGCCTGTCCTCGGCCGAGTTGAGATCACTCCTGGGGACCTAGCGTCCCTCGCCGAGCCACTCCGCCGCCGCAATCGCGAAGTAGCTGAGGATGGCATCCGCGCCTGCTCGCTTGAACGCGAGCAGCGCCTCCATAACGCAAGCGCGCTCGTCGAGCCAGCCGTTGCCGGATGCCGCCTTGAGCATCGCGTATTCGCCGCTGACCTGGTACACGGCGGTCGGCACGCCGAAGGTGTCCTTGACCCGGCGCACGATATCCAGATACGGCAAGCCAGGCTTGACCATGATCATGTCGGCGCCTTCCTGCAGGTCGTGATAGACCTCCCACAGGGCTTCGTCGCTGTTTCCGGGATCCATCTGATAGGTGTGCTTGCCGCCGCCCCCAAGGCTCGCAGCGGAGCCCACGGCGTCGCGAAACGGCCCGTAGAAGCTCGAGGCGTACTTGGCCGAGTAAGCCAGAATTCGCGGCTTGTCGAAGCCCGCCTTGTCCAGCGCCGACCGCAATGCGCCGACGCGTCCGTCCATCATGTCCGATGGCGCAAGAATGTCGGCGCCGGCCTCGGCGTGGCACAGCGCCTGGCGCGTCAGCGCGACGACCGTAGGGTCGTTGGCGACATAGCCGGTCTCGTCCAGCAGGCCGTCCTGGCCGTGACTGGTGTACGGATCGAGCGCGACATCGGTCATGATCCCCAGCTCCGGGAATCGTGCCTTGAGCGCGCGAATGGCGCTGGGTGCGAGCCCCTTCGGGTCCCAGGCCGCCTCGGCACCCGGTGATTTCCGGTTTGCGTCGATCACGGGGAAGAGCGCCATGGCCGGAATCCCCAGATGCATGCAGCGCTCGGCGTCGCGCAGCAGCAGGTCGACGCTCTTGCGTGAGATGCCCGGCATGGAAGCAACCTTCTCCTCGCGATTGACTCCATCGAGGACGAACACCGGATAAATCAGGTCGGCGCTGCTCAACGCCGACTCGCGCATCAGCCGGCGTGAAAATTCGTCGCGACGCATGCGTCGGGGACGCCGCTCTGGAAACTTTCCGATGAAGTTCATGTCACTCGAGCGTCGAGGTATTGGAAGGCGGATCGTAGCGCGCGCGCGTTACAAGTAGCAACAATCGCGATTGCATGTAATCCGGAAAAGATGAGAACTCAGTCGGAACTTTTCGCGAACGCTCGAAGTCCTATCTGCAGACGGTTATACGTCTCCCGCTTCCCTCCCTGAGCGGGTGCTCTTTGGTTGTGTGATTCTCACCGGCCAAGGGCGTTCTTAGGCCCCGTGTCACTCCCCTTGATGCCGGGGCCTTTCTTTATTCAGTGACGGATGCCGGCCCGACGTCGGCCGGCTATCCGTGCCTTTTCGTCGGCGGTTTCGACACCGCGCGATCTATTCGGGATCGGTTGGCATGAAGGTCGCAGGCTCGCCCAGCCACGGCGCGACGGCGGCCTCGGCCTCGGCGATCCCGGAGCGCGGGAAGGCCGAAAAGAGCTGCACACCCGTCTGCGCCGAATAAATTCCGTAATCGTCGTCAAGCGCGCGCCGAACGCCTTGCAACGAATTCCGCTGCTCGCTAGTCGACAGCTTGTCCGACTTGGTCATCAGTATGTGCAGCGGCCGTCCCGTCGGCAGGAACCACTCGATCATCCGCCGGTCCAGCTCCGTCAGCGGATGGCGCGCGTCCATGACAAGGACGAGTCCTGCGAGGACCTCGCGCTCGGCGAGATAGCGCGCCAGAAACTGCTGCCAGTATTGGCGCATTTCCAAGGGAACCTTTGCATAGCCGTATCCCGGAAGGTCCGCGAGCAGCGCGCCAGATCTCAAACGGAAAAAGTTGATGTGCTGCGTGCGCCCGGGCGTCTTGCTGACGAATGCGAGCCGCGTATGATGCGCCAGCGCGTTGATCGCTGACGACTTGCCGGCGTTGGAACGCCCCGCGAAGGCGACCTCGGACGCGCCTCCCGAAGGCAACTGCGACCAGTCCGCGGCAGTGGTCAGGAATTCCGCGTGCCGAAACGGGTGGGACGAGCGCGCGCCGGCGCCTAGCTCGGGGCGTGCCACTTTCGGTACAATGCGACGTTTGCGACGATTGGCGTCTTGTGGATGCACGGTCTGAGGACACGCTGCGTGATGTTCGTGGCTTGGGTCCGCCGCGGCCACGGTGTCGCGGTGTAACAGGGAGTTCCAAAAAATGAAATACCGGTTGCTGACGGTGGCCCTATCGGTCGCGTTCGGCTTGTTTGCGTCGCTGGCGATCGGCGCTGACGAGAAAGCTCAGGCGCCAGCCCAGAAGCCCGATCTGGCCAAAGCGCAGCAGACCGTCAGCCAGGTGTGCGCCGCGTGTCACGGTGCCGACGGCAACAGCGTCAGCCCCGCCAACCCCAGCATCGCGGGTCAGCACGCCGAGTATCTTACCCTGCAATTGATGCACTTCCAGAGCGGGGTGCGCGCCAATCCCGTCATGCAGGCGATGGTCGCGAAATTGACGCCCGAGGAGATGGTCGCGCTCGGCATTTTTTTCTCGCAGCAGAAGCCAAAGCCGACTGCAGCAAAAGACCCCGCGCTGGTCGCTGCGGGACAGAAGGTCTTCCGCGGAGGCAACGCGGTCACCGGAGTGCCCGCCTGCGCCGCGTGTCATTCGCCGGACGGCGCGGGCATTCCCGCCCGATATCCGCGCGTTGGAGGACAGTACGCGGACTACACGCTGGCGCAGCTGAAGGCGTTCAAGTCCGGAGAACGCGGCGCCGACAAGGCGGGCAAGGACGTCAATGGCAAGGTCATGAGCCAGATCGCGTCGCGGATGAGCGATTCTGAAATGCAGGCCGCGGCCGAATACGCGTCCGGGTTGCGCTAGAGTCGTTTTGCGCGAAGCGGTTTGCTAGCGCGAATGAGGGCGGCTTAGCGCCGCCCTTTTGTTTATTCCAGCGGGCCCTGATCATGACCGCAAGCATCGCTTCCCTGCACGTGTATCCGGTCAAGAGCTGCCGCGGATTGACGCTTGAAGCCGCGCGCATGGGCGAGCGCGGCCTGGCTTTCGACCGCGAATGGGTGATCGTCGACAGCGACGATCGATTCGTCACCCAGCGTGAGCTTCCGAGGCTTGCGCTCGTCGTGCCGTCGCTTACCGCGAATGCGCTGGAGCTCGAATTCCCGGGCAGCCGGCGCCTGAGCGTTCCGCTCGATATCACGGCGGCGGCGCGCCAGGTGGTCGTCTGGAGGGACAGCGTGCCGGCCATCGATCAGGGTGACGACGCCGCGGCGTGGCTGTCTGCTGCGCTGCAGAGACCCCTGCGCTTGATGCGCTTCGACGTTGGCTTCCGGCGAACCTGCAACGTGGCCTATGCGGGGAATTCCGGAGCGCACACGGCGTTTGCCGACGCTTATCCGTTGCTCATCCTGTCCGAGGCGTCGCTTGCCGATCTCAATTCACGTCTTTCGCAACCGTTGCCGATGAATCGATTCCGCCCCAACCTCGTCCTGTCGGGCATCGAGGCCTACGACGAGGATCACATCGACGAGATCCACGTCGGGATGCTTTCACTCAAGCTCGTGAAGCGTTGCACACGGTGTCAGATCACGACGACCGACCAGAGCACCACCGTGGTCGGCGCCGAGCCGCTCGCCACGCTCGCCAGCTATCGCATGGATCCGGTGCTCGAAGGCGTAGCCTTCGGTATGAACGCCATCGTGACCGCCGGTGTCGGAAATGCCCTGCACCGTGGCGACAACGTCAGCTACGCGTTCCGATTCTGACCTTCGCGGGCCGCGATCAGTCAGCGTGCTTCGGCGAGGCACGCCTGAAGCATCTGCTCCCACCGCGGCAGGGACACGCCGAAAGTCGCGGCGAACCTGACGCTGGATAGCACCGAGCGGCGCGGTCGGCGTGCGGCAGTCGGATATTGCGCACTCGTGATCGGCACGATCCGCGGGCGATCCGAACCGGCGAAGATCGCACGCGCGAAGTCGAACCAGCTCGCGCTGCCGCCGCCGCTCAAGTGATAGAGCCCCGCGCGCTCGGCGAGGAAGCTCTCACCGCGTCCGACAATGGCCGCGGTCGCTTGCGCCAGGCTTCTCGTCCAGTTCGGCGTGCCGACCTGATCGGCGACGATGCGCAGTTCGTCGCGCTCCGCGCCGAGTCTCTTCATGGTCGTCAGGAAATTCTGACCGTTGGCTCCGTACACCCAACTCGTCCGCAACACCAGGTTCGCGCCACCGCTCGCCTCGATCGCACGCTCTCCCTCGAGCTTGCTGCGCCCATAGACGTTGATCGGACGAGGCGTCGAATTCTCGTCGTACGCCGTCTCGGATTCGCCATCGAAAACATAGTCGGTCGAGTAGTGAATGAGCACCGCGCCGATGCGTCTCGCCTCCTCCGCGAGGATCCCCGGGCCCCGTGCGTTGATCGCGACCGCGCGGTCGGGCTCGCTTTCGGCGCGATCGACCGCGGTGTATGCGGCCGCGTTGACGATCAACCGCGGCCTGGCATCGCGCACGGCCAAGACGATTGCGTCGGCATCGCCGAGGTCGAGTGCGGCGTGATCCAGCGCGAGCAGCTTGCCGTGCGGTGGCAAGACGCGCGCAAGCTCTGATCCAAGCTGGCCCGCTGATCCGACGAGCAGGATCGTCGGCGCGGTCACGGATAGGTGTCGGCCGCGCTCAGCGGCACCCCGGCCGCATCCTTCGCGGCAAGCGTCGGCGTCCCGTCGATGGGCCACGCAATGCCGAGCGCAGCATCGTTCCACAGCAGGGTCCGCTCAGACGCCGGATACCAGTAGTCCGTCGTTTTATACAGAAACTCGGCCGCGTCCGAGAGGACGAGGAAACCGTGCGCGAATCCCGGCGGGATCCAGAGCATCTGCTTATCGGACGCGGAGAGACGCATCCCGACGGAGCGGCCAAACGTGGGAGAGGCGCGTCTCATGTCGACCGCGACGTCGTACACCTCGCCGGAAACCACCCTGACCAGCTTGCCCTGCGCATGCTCGATCTGATAGTGCAGTCCGCGCAGGACCCCGCGCGTCGATCGCGAATGATTATCCTGAACGAACTCGACGTCGACGCCGGCCTCGGCAAACGCGCGGCGATTGTAGCTTTCGAAAAAAAACCCGCGAGCGTCGCCGAACACGCGCGGCTCGATCAGCAGCACATCGGCGAGCGACGTCGGCGTGACCTTCATCGACGACGGGCGCGCCTCAGCGCACCAGTGGCTCGCGCAGCAGGCCGAGGAGATATTGCCCGTACGTATTCTTGACCATGGCGGTGCCGAGCCGCTCGAGAGCCGCGGCGTCGATGTACCCCAGGCGATAAGCGATTTCCTCGGGGCAAGCGATCTTCAAGCCCTGCCTGCGCTCGATGGTCGCGATGTACTGCCCGGCCTCGAGCAGCGACTCGTGCGTTCCGGTGTCGAGCCATGCCATGCCGCGGCCCATCACCTCGACCGCGAGCTCCCCGCTGTCGAGATAAACCCTGTTGACGTCGGTGATCTCGAGCTCTCCCCGCGCGGAGGGCTTGAGCGACGCCGCGATGTCCACGACGCGACTATCGTAGAAATAGAGCCCCGTGACCGCGTACCGCGACCTCGGGTGCTGCGGCTTTTCTTCGAGGCTCTGCACGCGCCCGGCCGCGTCGAATTCGGCGACGCCGTAGCGCTCGGGGTCGGCTACGGGATAGGCGAAGATGGTGGCGCCGTCATGGCTCGCCGCGGCGCGCTCGAGCATCGGTTGCAGGTCGTTGCCGTAGAAAATATTGTCGCCGAGCACCAGCGCGGGCGAATCGGCACCGATGAACGAGCGACCGATCAGAAATGCCTGCGCGAGGCCGTCCGGTGAAGGTTGCACCGCGTAACTCAGGTTGATCCCCCAGCGCGCGCCGTCGCCGAGAAGCTGTGCGAAACGCGGAGTATCGTCTGGCGTCGAAATGAGAAGGATGTCACGAATGCCAGCCAGCATCAGCGTCGACAGGGGATAGTAGATCATCGGCTTGTCGTAGACCGGCAATAGCTGCTTCGACAGCACCTGTGTTACCGGATAGAGGCGCGTCCCTGATCCTCCGGCGAGGATGATGCCCTTGCGCATCGTCAGGCGACCTCGGCGGTGTAGTTGAGCGAGATCCATTTCTGGTACTCGCCGCTGGTAACAGCCAACAGCCACGCGCTGTTGTCGAGATACCAGCGAACGGTTCGCGCGATGCCCGACTCGAAAGTCTCGCGCGGCGCCCATCCCAGCTCGCGGCGGATCTTGGACGCGTCGATCGCGTAGCGGCGATCGTGTCCCGCGCGATCCTTGACGAAAGTGATCATGGCCTCGGCATCAGATCCGGGCCTATGCCCGGCGAGCACGCGGCAGAGGGTTCGGACGACATCAAGATTGGCGATTTCGGCGTTGCCTCCGACGTTGTAGGTCTCCCCGGGGCGACCGCCCTCCAGCACCGTCCGTATCGCTGCGCAATGATCGCCGACGTAGAGCCAATCGCGCACATTGCCGCCGTCGCCGTAAACAGGAAGCGGCTTGCCGGTGAGTCCGTTGTGAAGCATGAGCGGGATGAGCTTTTCAGGAAACTGCCGCGGACCATAGTTGTTCGAGCAGTTGGTCGTCAGCGTCGGCAGCCCGTACGTGTGGTGGTACGCGCGCACGAGATGGTCCGCCGATGCTTTGGAGGCGGAATAGGGACTGTTGGGAGCGTACGAATTCGTCTCCGAGAACGGAGGCGCGCCCGGCTCGAGCGAGCCGTAGACCTCGTCGGTCGATATGTGCACGAAGCGAAAGTCCGCACGCTCGGCGCCGGCCAGCGATCCCCAATGCGCGCGCACCGCGTCAAGCAGCGCGAATGTGCCGACGACGTTGGTGGCGATGAAGTCGGCCGGCCCGTGGATCGAGCGGTCGACGTGGCTCTCGGCCGCGAAGTTGACGACCGCTCGTGGCCGATGGTTCAGAAGGCTGGCGACCCGATCGCGATCGCCGATGTCACCGCGAACGAACAGGTGACGCGGATCGCCCTTGAGCGAGACCAGGTTGCCGAGATTTCCGGCATAGGTCAGCTTGTCGAGATTGATGATTGGCTCGTCGTTGCAATCGAGCCAGTCGAGAACGAAATTGGCACCGATGAAACCGGCGCCTCCGGTCACCAGAATCATGCGCACTCCATGCGGCGCGCTGCCTTCGCGTCGCGCGCATTGATCAAGCGGCGGATTTTATCACGCACCTGACGCCTGCCCGGCGCTGTCGTAGTACTCGCGATACCACGCCACGAACTTCGCGAGCCCCTCGGACAATGGCGTCGACGGCGCAAATCCGGTCGCGGCGACGAGACGTTCGATCGACGCAAACGTCACCGGCACATCGCCCGGTTGGAGCGGCTCGTATTCCCGGATCGCGCGCACGCCGAGCAGCCGTTCCAGCTCGTCGATGAATGTTTCGAGCTCGATCGCGGCGTGATTTCCGATGTTGTAGATCGCAGCGGGAGCCGCGCCCGCGGGCGGCGACACGGGTGGCCGAGCGAGGACACGCACGACGCCTTCGACGATGTCATCGATGTAGGTAAAGTCGCGCTGCATCCTGCCATGGTTGAAAACCTTGATCGGGCGGCCTTCCGTCATGGCGCGCGCGAACAGCACCGGCGACATGTCCGGACGCCCCCAGGGACCGTACACCGTGAAGAAGCGCAAACCGGTCGCCGGCATCCGGTAGAGATGGCTGTAGCTATGGGCCATGAGCTCGTTGGCCTTCTTGGTCGCGGCGTACAAGCTCACGGGATGATCGACGTTCTGGTCCTCGGAGAATGGGAGGGTGTGATTGGCTCCATAGACGCTGGAGCTCGATGCATACACCAGGTGCTCGACGTGAGCGTTGCGGCATCCCTCGAGCACCGCTCCGAAAGCATCGATGTTGTTGCGAAGGTATGCGGCAGGATTGACCAGCGAATAGCGCACACCCGGCTGCGCGGCAAGGTGCGCGACATGCGTGGGCTGCGTGCGGCGAAAGAGCTCGGCAGTAGCGGTGGCGTCGGCCAGATCGAGCGTTTCGCATCGTATGCCGACTCGCTCCAGCCGGGCCGCGCGCGCCCGCTTGAGCCCGACATCGTAGTACGGATCGAAGCTGTCGACGGCGACCACGTCGGCTCCGTCGAGTCCGAGTCGATGGGCAACGTGCATGCCGATAAAGCCGGCCGCGCCCGTCACGAGCACCCTCACGATCGCCGGTCCTTCGCGGATTGTTCGAGCGCGCGAAGCTTCGCATACTTCGAAAAGCTGTTGAAGCAGCCGATAGCCGTGTGAACGAGCCCCGCTACGCCGTCGAGAAAGCCGGCGCGCACGATATAGAAGCGGACGAAGCGGACGATCGGCGAGGCCACGAGGCGGACGGAAGAGAAGCGCTCGCCGCGGGCGAACATCGCCTTCGGCCTGAAGCGTCGTATATCGGTTCTGCTTGGTGAGATAGTCCTCCATCGATTCGGCGGAGGTGTGCAGCAGATCGCCGGCGAGACGGCCCACCTTCCCGTCGGTGCGAACCCGCTCATGGACGGCCTCGTCGCTCCAGCGCGCGTGGCGGCGATCGAAAAGGCGAAGGTTCCAGTCAGGATAGCCTTCGCCATGTCTTAGCCATCGTCCGAGAAAGCGGTTTCGCCGCGCCATCTCATAGGCGTTGAACTGCGTGCTTCGCGAGCGCGGACCGGATGGAGCTCGCCAGCTCGGCGGAAACACTCTCGTCCGCGTCCAGGCAGAGCACCCAATCGCTCGCGGCGCGCGCGACGGCGAAATTCTTCTGCGGCCCGAAGCCGAGCCAGGACTGCTCGATGACCTGCGCGCCGCAGTCACGCGCAATTTGTGCGGTATCATCATCGCTGCCCGAGTCGACGACGATCATTTGCGATGCGAATCGCGCCGAGTTGAGGCACGCGGCGAGGGTGGCTCCGGCATTGCGGGCAATCACCACCAGCGTCAGGTCGAGCGGGGGAAGCGGATCGGACATCTCGTCAATCGTGAAGGTGCCTCGGTCTTCGCTTTCCGCGCAGAGGTTCACCTCGGTAGTCACGATACGGCCGGAATGCGCTGCTTATTCTACGTTCAAAAGCTGCCCGTGAGCCAGCCAGCCACATCTGGCAGACCCGAGCTCGGCGCTGGCGCGATCCTTCCGCGATGAGCAGCGTACTGATCGTCCGGCCATCGTCGCTCGGCGATATCGTGCACGCGCTGCCGGTCGTACAGGACATCAAGCAGCATCGCGCGGAGACCAGCGTCGACTGGGTCGCCGAGGAGATGTTCGCGGATCTCGTGCGCCTGAATCGAAATGTGCGCAGCGGTGATCCCGGTTTCGTTGCGACGGTGGCGACACGCGCCGTTCGCACGCGGTACCTGGCGCGAGATCGCCGCCTTCCGCGCCGCGCTGAGAGCGGAGCGCTACGACGTCGTGATCGACTTGCAGGAACAGTTCAAAGGAGCGGTGATCGGCCTCATGGCGCGCGGCGCAATGCACGGTGCCGACCGCTCCCGGACGCACGAGCCCATGGCCGCGCTTGCATACCGGCACGCGCATCGCATCGAGCCGCACCAGCATCTGATCGATCGCTCCCGCCAGCTCGCGGGCGAAGGCACTCGGCTACGAGCCGATCGGCCCGCCGCAGTTCGGCCTGTCCGCGGCGAAGACCGGCGAGTCGGCGGCCGCAATCCCGGCCGGCCCTTTCATGGTTTTCATCCATTCGACCAGTCAGGAAGAGAAGCTTTGGCCGGAAGCGCACTGGAGAACGCTGCTGCGACATTTCACGCAGGAGGGCGTGACCATCGTGCTGCCGTCGGGGAACGCGGGCGAGATGGAACGCGGCGAGCGGCTGGCGCAAGGCATCGCCGGCGTCCGCGTCGACGCGCGGCGCAGGTTTTGCCGAGACCGCGTCGCTGCTCGCGAGCGCCGATCTCGTCTGCGGCGTCGACACGGGATTGATCCACCTTGCCGCCGCGCTCGGTACGCCCACGATCGCGCTCTTCATGGCGAGCGACAAGGAGACATGCGGCGCCGCACGCCTCGGGGCGAACGCCGTCGATATCGGCGACTACGGAGTGATTCCGTCGCCTGAGGAAGTGATCGCGGCCGCGGCGCGTGATGCGCCGCTCCTCGGTTCTGGAAGGAACCCGGTGAAAGGCGCTCGATTGTTCTACACCCTCATCGGGACGACGGCGCTGCCTTTTCTGCCGCTTCGCCTGTGGTGGCGCGGGCGGCGGGAACCGATGTATCGGCGCGCAATCGGTGAACGCTTCGGCCACTATCGCGAAAAGGCGCCCACGACTCCCGTGCTTTGGGTCCATTCCGTTTCTGTCGGCGAGACCCGCGCCGCGCTTCCTCTCGTGCAGCAGGATGAAGACGACCTATCCGGCGGCGACGATACTGCTCACGCATATGACTTCGTCGGGTCGGGAGGCGGGACGCGATCTGTTCGGCGACGGTGTCGTCCAGGCGTGGCTGCCGTATGACGTGCCGTTCGCAGTCAGCCGCTTTCTGGAGCATTTTCGCCCCGCCGCCGGCTTCCTGGTCGAGACCGAGCTCTGGCCCAATCTTGTCGCCCAGTCGCATCGCCTGGGCATTCCGGTCTTTCTGGTCAATGCGCGCATGTCGGAGCGCTCCGCTGCGCGCTACGCGCGTTTCTCTCGACTGACGCGCCCGATGCTGCAGCAACTGCGCGGCGTCGCGGCGCAGTCCCCGGCCGACGCGTCGCGTCTTGCAGCGCTCGGCGCGACAACGACCATCGTCACGGGCAATCTGAAATACGACGTCAGTGTTCCCGATAACGCGCAAACGCTCGGAGCCGAGCTGCGACTGCGCTTCGGCGCGTCCCGTCCCACATGGATCGCTGCCAGCACGCGCGATGGCGAGGAGGCGCTGATTCTCGACGCCATCGCGCGCGCGAAAATGCCGACGGGCACGCTGGTGATCATCGTGCCACGGCACCCGAATCGCTTCGCCGCCGTTGCCGGGCTATTGCAGGGCCGCGGCGTGCCGTTCGTCCGGCGCAGCGAAAATGTGGCCGTGCCGGTAGACGTCAATGTCGTGCTCGGAGACTCGATGGGAGAGATGTCGGCGTACTACGCCGCGTCCGACGTGGCCTTCATCGGCGGCAGCCTGCTGCCGCTGGGCGGACAGAACCTGATCGAGCCTATCGCACTCGGCGTGCCGGTCCTGATCGGTCCTCACACGTTCAACTTTGCCGAAGCGACGCTCGGCGCCATCGCTGCTGGAGCCGCGCACCGCATCGCCGATGCCGATGAGCTGGTCCGCTCCGTCTCCGATCTGCTCTCCGATCCGGAACGACGTCAGGCGATGGGCGGGGCGGCGCGGGCTTTCCACGCGGCGCATCAGGGCGCTGCGCTACGCCTGTGGAACTGGCTGCGGCCTCAGGTCGCCGCTGCGATCGCAGGAACTCCGGGCGCTTAAGTCCCCAGATCGCGATTGAGCTGCTCGACGTCGCTATCGGTCAGCGTTCCGACCGCCTGCTTGAGCCTCAGATTGTTGATGACGAAATTGTAGTAGGACTGCGCCAGGTTGAACCGGGTCTGGAACACCTGCTGCTGCTGGTTCAACACGTCGAGATTCGTGCGCACGCCGACTTCCATCCCGAGCTTGTTGGAATCGTACGAAACCTGCGCCGAGGCGAGCGCCTGCTCGAACGCCTTGACCTGCGCGACTCCGCTGGTGACGCCCGAAAAGGACGTTTGCGCCAAGAGCTGCGCACTGCGGCGCGCGGTCTCGAGATCCTGCCGCGCCTTCTCCTGATTGGAGATCGCCTGGCGTACGCGTGAGTTCACCAGGCCGCCCTGATAGATCGGTACATTCAACTGCACGCCGACGATGCCGATGCGGGTGTCGTTGGCGAACGCTCCCGTGAGAGCGGCCGAGTGACGCGGCGCCGGCGTAGCCCTGATTGAAGCTCGCGACCAGGTCCAGCGTCGGATAGTGGCCGGCGCGCTGGCGGTCGACTTCCAGCGTGGCTATGTCCATGTTGGCTTGCGCGATTTTCACCTGGTAGTTTTCGTCGATCGCTTTTTGTATCCATGGCTCGAGCGAGTTGGGAACCGGCAGCTCGGGCTGAAATTTCCGGCTGAACCCCTTCAACTCTTTCGGCGGGCGGCCAATGATGGCGCGCAGCGTCGCGATCTTGTTGTCCAGATCGTTTTGCGCCTGGATTTCCTGGGCAACGATCTGATCGTACTTCGCCTGCGCGTCGTTGGTGTCGGTGATCGTCGCGGTGCCGACCTCGAAGTTGCGCTTCGCCTGCGCCAGGTTCTCGCTGACCGCCGCCTTCTGGCTTACTGTCAGCTCGATGTTGAATCGCGCCAGAAGAACGTCGAGATATGCCTGGATCACGCGGATGATGAGGTCCTGCTGCGCCGACGCGAGGATGTAGTCACCCTGCCCGACCTGGTCTCTCGCCTCTTTCAAGGCGATCGTATTCTGCGGGCGATAGAGCGGTTGGCTCGCTGATACGGTGTAAGCGTACTGGGGATATTTCTCGCGAAAGATGACGGTTGGATCGGATATGCAGCTTTTCGTAGAAATCCTGCTCGTTGACGTTGCCCTGCAGGTTGACCAGCGGCAGCAGCGCGGAGCGGGCCTGCGGCACCAACTCCTGCGTCGCCTCCCACGTCGCCTTCGCGGAGCCGAGTACCGGGTCGCTGGCGACCGCGTCGCGGTAGATCTGAACCAGGTCCTCGGCCGATGCCGACGACCAGGGAGTCGAGATTCCAATGGCAAGCAGCGCGGCAATGAGGATCGCAATCGTGCGCAGCAACATCTTCGTGATTCCAGTCCGAGTTAGGCGCTCTCGCGAACGACGCGGCGCGACCGCTCCGGCGCGCGCGGGGCAAGACAGTCGCGCCGCAACCGCCGGAGCGCGGATTTCGGGTGCGGCGTTCAAAACACGAACCGTCGGGGCTGCGCCGCGTTTTGCAGGGGAGCGATGACCGTTTCGAAATGATCCTCGGTGACCATCGCACCGGGCGCTTGCCAGCGCACCATGCGCGCGCTCATCGCCGGAGCGTCACCGACGACGGCGAATATGCGGCCGCCCGGCTTGAGCTGCTCGAGCCATGCTTCCGACAGCACCGGCGTCGAGCCGGTCAACACGATCGCCTCGTATTGCTCGTTGCCCCAGCCGAGGGCGCCGTCTCCGACCTGGATCCTGACGTTGCCGATGCCCGCCCGCGCAAGCTTGGCGCGAGCCTCGAGAGCGAATCGCTCGCGGACATCGATGCTCGTCACCACGCCGGCGCAGTGCGCCAGCAGCGCCGTCAGATAGCCGCTTCCGGTGCCGACCTCGAGCACGGCTTCATTGGCCTTGAGGTCGAGCTCCTGCAGCACCCGCGCTTCCATTTTCGGCGTCCACATCCGCTCGCCGTCGCCGATCGGAATCTCGAGGTCCGCGAATGCGAGTGAGCGATAGGCGAGCGGGACGAAATCCTCGCGCCTGACCTCGAACAAAAGGTCGAGCACCTCCTGGTCGAGAACATCCCAGGTTCGAATCTGCTGCTCCACCATGTTGAAACGTGCTTGCTCGAAGTCCATCCCTGCCTCGCAATTGCGGAAACTTTTCTACTCTGGCGGCCCGATGCGCTGTCGCGGTGAAGCGAGGTCAGCGACGCGCGTGCCGGTCGACAAACCTGGCTGCCCCTAACGCTGGCCGCGCGCGCAACACGCCGGCAATCGTCGCATCAGACCCGCGCTGCGGCGCCCGCTTTCGGGGTCTGTCGGCCATTTCGATTATCGCATGTCAATCGCCGGGCGCAGGCGCTGCGGCGGCAGCGGTGCGGCGCGCGCGCCGCGCCTTCCGTCGCTCGGACCAGGCGTCCAGATAGGTGTAGAGCACCGGGACCACGACCAGCGTCAACAAGGTCGAGGTGATCACCCCGCCGATGATCGCGCGGCCCATCGGTGCCTGTGTCTCGCCGCCTTCGCCGAGTCCCAGGGCGAGCGGCGTCATGCCGCCGATCATCGCCGCGGTGGTCATCATGATCGGGCGCAACCGCACCTGGCCCGCCGTCAGCAACGCGTCGTGCAGACTCTTCCCGCCGCGCCGTGCGCGGTTGGCGAAATCGACCAGCAGAATCGCGTTCTTGGTCACCAGCCCCATCAGCATGATGAAGCCGATGATCGAGAACAGATTCAGCGTCGTCCCCGTCAGCAGCAGGGCGAGAAATACGCCGATCAGCGAGAAGGGCAGCGATGCCATGATGGCCACGGGTTGGGTGTAGCTCGCGAACTGCGACGCGAGGATCAAGTAAATGAAAATGATCGCGAGACCCAACGCTGCGAGCGCGGCCTGGAACGACTCCTGCATGTCCTTGGCCTGGCCGCCGACGTCGAAGCGGTAGCCCGGGGGAAGCGTCGGCGTCACTTCCTTGATGATTTTCGAGACGTCGGCATTGACGTCGCCCGACGGCCTGCCCTCCGCGTTGGCGTAAAGCGCGACGCGGCGCTGAAGCTCCTGGCGCTTGATGATCTGCGGGCTCGTCGTCTCGACGATGTCGGCCACCTGCCGTAGCGGAACCATGCGCGGGTTGCCCTCGGGGCCGACGCGGTTGCTCTGGAGGTAGAGGTTGCCCAGGTCGGACACCAGTTGCCGCCGATCCTTGGACAATTGCACGTTGACTTCGTAGTTCTGGCCATCGGGCGCGAGCCAGTACGTCACGGTATCGCCCGCCAGGAGCGGACGTACCGTCGCGCCGACCTGCTGCACGGAAACACCGAGATCGGATGCGGCATCGTTGTTGAGCCGTATCGACAGCGCCGGGTTGGCGGCCTTTTCGGACGTCTCCATGTCAGCGATGCCGGGAACCTTGCCGACCTTGACCGCAAACTCGTTGATCAAGGTGGTCAGCGTCGCGGGATCGGGTCCGAGCAGATTCACCCACACGGGGCGGTCGAAGCCGAACGCAGGCTCGAGACCCGGAATGGGCTTCAGCGCAGCACGGATCGCGCGCTCGATCTCCTTTTGCGAGCGTTTGCGGTTACCGCGTTCGGTCAGCTTAAGGTTTATCCGCGCGTAGTTCCGGCCCTCCTGGGTGCCGATGGTGGTCATCGCCAGGACGACCTCCGGAAATCCCTTCAGCATCTCCTCGACCTGCTGCACCTTGCGGTCGGTGTACTCGAGGCTCGATCCCACCGGCGTGTTCAGGCGCAGTGACAGAAATCCCTCGTCGGTCTCGGGAACGAACTCGGTTCCGACCAAGGGCACCACGGCAAAGCTCGCGAAGAAGCTTACCAGCGCGATCGCGATCACCTTCTTCCGGTTGACGAGCGCCCATTCGAGAATCGAGCCGTAGATGCGATGGATGCCATCGATGCCGCGCTCCACGCGCGTCCATGAACCTCGCGAGCCAGGGCAGCCGCGAAAAGCGCGAATCACGGCGGATCGTGCCAGACCGACGAAAGCATGGGATCGAGCGTAAAGCTCACGAACAGGGACACGAGCACCGCCACGGCGACCGTCAAGCCGAACTGGAAGAAGAATCGGCCGATGATGCCGCTCATGAAAGCAATCGGAACAAAGACCGCGACGATCGCGAACGTCGTCGCCATGACGGCCAGGCCGATCTCGTCGGTACCCTCGCGCGCGGCAACGGCATGCGACTTGCCGAGCCCAAGATGGCGGACGATGTTCTCCCGCACGACGATCGCGTCATCGATCAAGAGGCCAATGCAGAGACTGAGCGCCATCAGCGTCAGGAAATTGAGCGTGAACCCGAAGGCGTAGAGCGCTATGAAGGTCGCGATCACCGCGATGGGCAGCGTCAGGCCCGTGATGATCGTGCTTCGCCAGCTGTGCAGAAACAGAAATACGATCAGCACCGTGAGAAGCGCGCCCTCGACGATGGTCTCCTTCACCCGGTTGACGCTGCGCTCGACCGAGTCGGCGGACGAATTGACGAGCTTGAGCTCGATCTCCTGCGGCAGGCGCTGCCTGAGCAGATCCAACGCTTGTGTAACGCCGTGTCCCGTGTCGACGATGTTGGCATCCTGGGACTTCTGGAGATCGAGGGTGATCGCGGGGCGGCCGTTGATGCGCGATATCGAGTCCTGCTCCTTCTCGCCGTCGATGACCGCCGCCACCTGGGTCAGGTAGACCGGCGCGCCGTTCTGCTGCGCAACGATGATCCGTCCGAACTGCATCGGATCTTTGATCTTGCCCTCGACGCGGACGATCGAATCGCTCGCGCCTCGGGTGATGCGTCCCGCGGGCACGTCCTGATTCGCCGCGCGGATGGCGGCCACCACCTGGTCGACGGAAAGGCCCAGCGCAGTCAGCGCCTGCGGCTTGATCTCGATCAGTATCTGCCGCGTCACGCGCCCGTTGACGTCGATGCGCGCGACTCCCGGCACGTTTTCCAGTCCCTTGACGATGGTCTGGTCGGTCAGCGAGCTCAGGTCGCGCAGCCCGACGGTCTTCGAGAGGACGGCGATCGACACTACCGGCTGCGAATTCTCCTGGTCGACGCGGATGACCAACGGGTCCTTGACGTCGCGCGGAAAGCCGGGACGCACCTGCGCAATCTTGTCGCGAACGTCCTGGATCGCGCGGGTCATGTCCGTGTTCATCCGGAATTCGGTGAACACCTCACTGCGGCCTTCCAACGAGTTCGATCGGATGAGGCTCACGCCGGCGACCGTGTTGATCGCGTACTCGATCGGCTTGGTGACGTCGGCCTCGACCACTTCGGGCGACGCGCCCGGGTAGTTCGTCTCGACGAGGAGGAACGGCAGGCTGACGTCCGGCATCTGCTCGACGCGCAAATGGTTGTACGCAAACAAGCCGAGAACGGCGATGCCGACCATCACCATGGTCGCGAAGACCGGGTTGTTGATCGATACTCGGGTAATCCACATGGCTTGCGTCCCCTCTCGCCTCGGTCGCGCCTAGTTGGCCACCGGCGTGGTCGACGAGACCACCGTGGCCGCTTTTTCCGTCTTGTCCGCCTTTTCCGTTTGTTCCGCCTTGTCCTTGCCGCCCGCGGTAGCACGCACGACCGCGGGCAAGCCTTCTTTCAGATTGTCGAAGTGGGTCGCAAGAACGAGCATGCCCGGCGGACAGCTCGGTCTTGACCTCGGTCCTGCCTGCGGCTTCATCTTTCTTGCCGATTACGACAATTCTGCGCAAAAGCTTGCCATTTTCGATGCCCCACACAAAATTCTGCCCGGCCTCGGTGCGAATCGCGGTATCGGGCAGCGTCGGCACGGGCGCGCCGGCCGCGAGCCGGATGCGCCCGGTGGCAAACATTCCTCCACGCAGCACGGCATCGGGGTTGGGGATACGGACGAAAACCAGGATCGCGCGCGTACCCGCCTCGGTCATCGGATTGATGCGCTCGACCTGGCCCTGGAAACGCCGCTCGCCGAAGCCTTCGGTCGAAAGCTCGACCGGCATCCCGATGACGATTTCCGGAATATCGTTGGCGGGAACCATCGCCTGCAGCTCCATCCGCCCGAGATCGACCACAGTGAAGAGCGGCGAGTCGAAATTGACCTTTTCGCCGGGCTGCACGTTGCGCTTGGCCACGGTGCCGTCCAGGGTGGTGATCACGACGGCGTCGCGCAAGGCGTTTTTCGCCAGCTGGACCTGGGCTTCGTTGGACTTGAGCGTGCCCTGGCTGACTGAAAGGTTGCTCTCGGCGCTGTCGTACGCCGTCTGGGAGATGAAGTTCTGCTTGAGCAGCGCCAGATTCTGGGTACGCGTCTTTTCCGCCAGAGCAAGCTGCGCGCGGCTCGATTCGAGCGCGCCGATGCGGTCGGTGAGCCTCGCGTCGAGATCGGACGTGTCGAAGCGGGCGAGAACCTGGCCGGCCTTGACGGATTCGCCCTCACGCACGAGGATTTGGCGGATCTCGCCGGAGACCTTGGCCTTGACCGTGGTCTGGTTGACCGGCTGCAAGCGTGCCCGAGACGGGCAGCCAGCGGGACAGCGCCTTGGGCTCGATGCTGGCGACGTCTGCCGGCGTGAATTCGAGCGTCACGGCCGCCTTCGCGCTATCGGGTGTTTCCGCAGCGGCGCGCATGCTCATTCGAAGCCCGACGCCGACGGCAAGCGCGGCGACGACGGCAAGCGTAACGACAGTGCCGATCGTCCGGCGTTTCGACCAACGTACCATTTCCCTAGACCCCCAGATTCCGATGCCCGTGCGCCGGCTGTAGCGGCCGCGGTGGCGGCTCGACCAAGCGTCGTTGCGTTGCCGGTTGAGCCTTAGATGCGGCTCGCGCTGCGCCCGGATTCAGAAAGGCGCGAGTCTACCGCCGCGGCAGATCGGGACAAGAGCAAACCGACGAAGTGCGCCGTTCGGGTTCCAGTCGACGCCCGCGCCGACGAACTGCAGGAAACCGACGGCGAGCCCAAGCAGCCCAAGTGCCGGTGCCCGCCGAAAGCACGTCATTGTACGGGCCGACGCGTCCTCAAGCACCTGCTCTGGCGAGGCAATCGTCCCGATTTTCCCTCTATCGCGATTGACAGTCCGCGAAGTGACGGCGATAATTGTCTGTTGCGTCCCCGTTTCTCGTTCCACCCCTGTCCTACCCCATTTTTCGGAGGAAATTCATGAAATTCAACCGCTCGCTCGGCCTGACGGTCATCGCCGCAGCGTTGGTGACCGCTTACGGCTGCGGTAAGGAAGAGCCGAAGAAAGTCGACACGCCCGCGGCAGCCGCCGCACCCGCAATGCCCGAGCAGGTCGTCACGATCGGCCACGTCGGCCCCACGACCGGTCCGCAGGCGCACCTCGGCAAGGACAACGAGAACGGCGCGCGCATGGCGATCGATGACGCCAACGCCAAGAACATCGTCATCGACGGCAAGAAGATCAAGTTCCAACTGGACGCTGAAGACGACCAGGCCGATCCGAAGCAAGGCACGACCGTGGCGCAGAAGCTGGTCGACGCCAAGGTCGCCGGCGTCGTCGGTCACCTGAATTCGGGCACGACGATCCCCGCCTCCAAGCTCTACAGCGACGCTGGCATTCCGCAGATTTCTCCCTCGGCGACCAATCCCAAGTACACCCTGCAGGGCTTCAAGACCGCGTTCCGCGTCATGGCGAACGACGTCCAGCAGGGCAGCGTCATCGGGAAGGAAGCCGTGACCACGCTCGGTGCGAAGAAGGTCGCCATCATCGACGACAAGACCGCGTACGGCGCGGGCCTCGCCGAAGAGACCGAGAAGGCCGTCAAGGCCGCCGGCGGAACGATCGTCGCGCACGAGTTCACCAACGACAAGGCGACCGACTTCAAGGCGATCCTGACCAAGATCAAGGCGAAGAATCCCGACATCATCATGTACGGCGGGATGGACGCCCAGGGCGGCCCGATGGTCAAGCAGATGAAGGAGCTCGGGATGAAGGCCAAGTACATCGCCGGCGACGGCGTGTGCTCGGCGGAATGGCCCAAGCTCGCCGGCGGCGCCGCCGAAGGCCAGTACTGCACGCAAGCCGGTGTTCCGCCCGAGAACATGGCCAACGCCAAGGACTTCGTCACGCGCTTCACCGCGAAGTACGGCCCGATTCAGGTCTACGCGCCGTATTCGTACGACGCGACCATGACCCTGATCGCCGCCATGCAGAAGGCCAACTCGACCGATCCTGCCAAGTATCTGCCCGAGCTCGCCAAGATCTCCTATGACGGCGTCACGGCCAAGATCGAGTTCGACGAGCACGGCGACACCAAGAATGGCGCGATCACCCTCTACCAGGTCAAGGACGGCAAGCTGGTACCGATGGCGATGAACGTCGGCGGAACTACGACGAAGGTCGATGCGGCTCCGGCGGCTCCCGCCGCTCCTGCCGCAGCCCCCGCTGCCAGCACGTCGAGCATGAGCTCGGACATGAAGCCGGCCGGCGACAGCATGAAATCCACTGGCGACAAGATGAAGTCCGCGGTCGAAAATCCGAAGCCGCTGACTCCGGCCAACGCGGACACGATGAAGAAGGACATGAAGGGCCAGTAACAAGATCCCGCTTCACTGGCTTGCAACGGCGCCCTGCGGGGCGCCGTTTTTTTGTGCGGCCTCCGGAAATCGATCACGGGGATTGCCCTTCGCCCGAGCGCAGGCGAGAATCCGCCGAGGCCAATGTGCACGATGACGTGCCGTCGCGCCGCCCGGAGGCGCCTTGGACATTTTCCTGCAGCAGCTCATCAATGGCCTGACTCTGGGCAGCGTCTACGCCCTGGTCGCGCTGGGCTACACGATGGTCTACGGCATCATCGGCCTGATCAACTTCGCGCATGGTGAGGTCGTCATGATCGGCGCGATGGTCTCGCTGTCGGTGGTTACAGCGCTCCTCGGTGCGCACGCGCCGCTGCCTCCGGTGCTCATCATCCTCGCGGGACTCGTCGTCGCGGTTCTCGTCTGCATGACCCTCGCGTACGGGATGGAGAAGATCGCCTACCGGCCACTGCGCAAGGCGCCGCGGCTTGCACCACTGATCACTGCCATCGGCATGTCGATCATCCTGCAAAACCTGGCGCTGATGATCTGGGGCCGCAACTACCTCACCTTCCCGACGCTGATCGAGCCCACGACGCATTACATCTTCGGCGCCGCGATGACCGATCTGCAGATGCTGATCGTGGTGCTCGCGGGGCTGCTCATGGCCGGACTGGTGTTCGTCGTTCAGCGAACGCGCCTCGGCATGGCGATGCGCGCCACCGCGCAGAACCCTCAGGTCGCGGGCCTGATGGGCATCGACATCAACGTGGTCATCTCCGCCGCGTTCGTGATCGGGGCCGCCCTCGCGGCCGTCGCCGGTCTTATGGTGATGACCTACTACGGTATCGCTCACTACTACATGGGCTTCCTGCTCGGACTCAAGGCGTTTACGGCGGCCGTGCTCGGCGGCATCGGCAATCTTGCCGGCGCGATGCTGGGCGGCATCCTGCTCGGCATCATCGAATCCCTCGGCGCCGGATACATCGGCGACGTGACCAACGTTTGCGGCCTGCCATGGCTCTCCGATTCCTTGCAGCAGCAGTGTGCGGCAAACGACGGGCAGGTGAGCCTCTTCGGCAGCAACTACCAGGACGTGTTCGCGTTCTTCGTCCTCATCCTGGTTCTCATATTCCGGCCCTCCGGCCTGCTCGGCGAGCGCGTGGCGGACCGCGCATGACGCGTTCGCGCGTGAAATCGATCGCGCCCAAGGCATGGGCCGGCGTCGCTTTGCTCGCGCTTGCGCTGGCGCTCCTGCCTTTCGTCGCGGGGATCGCAGGCCAAGCGTGGGTGCGCATCCTCAATTTCGCGATGCTCTACATCATGCTCGCGCTCGGATTGAATATCGTGGTCGGCTTCGCGGGGCTGCTCGATCTCGGCTACATCGCCTTCTACGCCGTGGGCGCGTACGTCTATGCGCTGCTGGCGTCGCCGCACTTCGGCATTCATCTTCCGTTCTGGGTCATCCTTCCCCTGAGCGCGGGCATCGCCTGCGCTTTCGGTGTGCTGCTGGGAGCGCCGACCCTGAAGCTCCGCGGTGACTATCTCGCCATCGTGACGCTCGGCTTCGGCGAGATCATCCGCATCTTCCTCAATAACCTCAACGCTCCCGTCAACGTCACCAACGGCCCGCAGGGCGTCAATCTTATCGACCCGTTTCGCATCGGCGCGTTCTCCTTCGCCAAACCGGAAACGCTTCTCGGCATTCCGTTTTCGGGGCCGCAAAAGTACTACTACCTGCTGCTTCTGATCACCATCGGCGTCGTCGTGGTGAACATGCGCCTTCAGAATTCGCGCCTGGGGCGCGCCTGGGAGGCGATCCGCGAAGACGAGATCGCCGCCAAGGCGATGGGCATCAACACCCGCAACGTCAAGCTGCTGGCATTCGCGATGGGGGCGTCCTTCGGCGGCATCGCAGGCGCGGTCTTTTCGGCGACGCAGCAGTTCGTGAGCCCGGAGAGCTTCGGCTTGTTCGAGTCGATCATCGTCCTGGCGATGGTCGTGCTCGGCGGCATGGGCAACATCCCCGGCGTCATCCTCGGCGCAATCCTGTTGACGCTGCTGCCCGAAGTCCTGCGCTACACCATGGAGCCTCTGCAACACGCACTTTTCGGCCGAGTGATACTCGACGCCGAAACGATCCGCCTCCTTGTGTTCGGTGTCGCGCTGGTGGCGATCATGCTCTATCGTCCCGCGGGCCTCTGGCCTTCCGCGGTGCGCAAGCGCGAGCTCGACGTCACGGGCGAGCAGGCGTGACGGACGCTGCATCCGTGCTGCTGGAGGCGAGCGCCATCGGCAAGCGTTTCGGCGGCGTCCAGGCGCTCACCGAAGTCAGCTTCAGCATCCGTCGCGGGGAGATCTACGGCCTGATCGGACCCAACGGCGCGGGCAAGACGTCGCTCTTCAATGTGCTGACGGGCATCTATACGCCCGACAGCGGTCATTTCACCTTCGACGGTGCGCCGCTCGACCATCTCAAGCCGAACCAGGTCGCGGAGCGCGGCATTGCACGCACGTTCCAGAACATCCGCCTGTTCCAGAACCTGTCCGCGCTCGAGAACGTCATGATCGGACGCCATGTCCGCACCAGCGCGGGCGTATTCGGGGCGATCTTCCGCGACCGGCGCACGCTCGCGGAGGAGGCCGGCATCGAGGCGCGATCCTACGAGCTGCTCGACTACGTGGGCGTGGCGGATCGCGCCAATGATCTCGCCAAGCACCTGGCCTACGGCGACCAGCGGCGCCTCGAGATCGCGCGCGCGTTGGCAACGGAGCCGAAACTGCTCGCGCTGGACGAGCCCGCCGCCGGCATGAACGCGACTGAAACCAAGGCGCTCAAGGCCCTGCTCGACGACATTCGCCGCGACGGAACGACCATACTGCTCATCGAGCACGACATGAAGCTGGTGATGAGCATTTGCGACCGTGTGCTGGTGCTCGACTACGGCAAGAAGATCGCCGAGGGCTCGGCCGCGGCGGTACAGTCCGATCCCAAGGTCATCGCCGCCTATCTCGGCGGCGAAGTCACGCTCCACTTGCGCAGGGCCTGAAAGCGCGTGGCCGAGAACGCGCTCCTCGAGCTCAAGGGCCTCAAGGTTGCCTATGGCGGCATCCAGGCCGTGAAGGGCATCGATCTCGTGGTCAGGGAGCGCGAGCTCGTCTGTCTCATCGGGGCCAACGGCGCCGGCAAGACCACGACACTCAAGGGCATCACAGGACTGCAGCCCGTGAAGAGCGGATCGATCCACTACGATGGTCAGAACATCACCGGCAAGCCCGCATTCCAGCTCGTGCGCCGCGGCCTGTCGATGGTTCCCGAGGGACGCGGTGTGTTCGGCGCACTCACGATCGAGGAGAACCTGGCGATGGGCGCCTATACGCGCAGCGACCGGGCGGCGATCCGCTCCGACATCGATCGGGTCTACGGGCTGTTTCCGCGCCTGAAGGAGCGCCGGACGCAGACCGCCGGGACGCTCTCAGGCGGCGAGCAGCAGATGCTGGCGATGGGCCGCGCGATGATGTCGCGGCCGAAGCTCCTCCTGCTCGACGAGCCGTCGATGGGCTTGGCGCCGTTGATGGTGCAAAAGGTCTTTGAAACCGTGCTAACCATCGCCAGCGAAGGCGTGACGATCCTGCTGATCGAGCAGAACGCGAAGCTCGCGCTGGAGGTCAGCGACCGCGGTTACGTCATGGAAAGCGGCGAGGTCACGCTGTCCGGCAACGCGAAGGATCTGCTTTCCGATCCGAAGGTCCGGGCTGCGTATCTCGGCGAAGGGGCGGCCTGACGCCTCCGGGCCGAAGGCCGCGACGTGGACCTGCCCTTTTCCATCACCACAATCGGCGCGCCGCGCGCCGTGGAAGCGCGTCGCGCGTTTGCGTGGTATGAGGACGCAATGCGCCTGTTCAAGCTCGCGCCGGTGACCTGGTGCGCGCTCGGACTCATCACTCTCGCCGCGGACCTCGGTCTGCAGCTGCTGCCCGGTGTGGGCATGGTCGTATCCAAGCTCGTCGTGCCTCTGGTCGAGTGCGGCATGCTGATCGGCGCCGCCGCGCTGGACCGATCGAAACCGCTGTCGCTGCGCTATGCCTATGCCGCGTTCTCGGCGCGCCCTGCAGCGATCGCGGCCATCGTCGTCAGCGCGGTGGCGGTCTTCGCGGCCGAGGCACTCACGATTTATTTTGTCTCCGGCGCGAATTTGCTGACCGCTGATTCAGCAATCGACGACCTGTCGTCGGCGGCGATATTCGGATCCGTCGCCATCGGCGCGCTGGCGTCGCTGCCGTTAGCCTTCGTTCCGTTCGCGGTCCTGTTCTCCGAGGCGTCTTTCGCCGACGCATTCGCGAGCAGCATGCGCGGCTTCGCGCTCAACGTCGCTCCGCTCCTGATTTTCGCCGCGCTGGCCGTGCTGCTGGTGGTGCTGGGTTTGCTGCTGATGGGCGTTGGATTGATCGCCGTATATCCGCTGCTGTCGGCGGCGACTTACGCCGCGTGGAAGGACATCTACGCCGTGTCGAGGGAAAGCGCCTAGGCTGTAGGCGCGATGTCGAATCCAGCGAACTCTCCTTCGGCAGGCGTCGCCTCGACACCGGTCACGCTCGCAGCGGCGGGACCGCGCCGCGACCACGCGACGATGGCGTCGACTTCATGCGCTGGCCCCGCGACAATCGCCTCGACGCTGCCGTCGCGGCGGTTTCTCACCCAGCCGCGAAGCTCGCGGGCGCGCGCCTCGTCGGCAAACGCATAGCGAAATCCCACGCCCTGGACGCGCCCGCGTATGACCAGACGCAGCGCGACCGTATCGGTGCCGCGCGGCGCGCTCACCGCAGAGCGTCGCCTTCGCGCCGCGCGAGCAACAGAAGCCCGAGCATCGTCTTGACGTCGGTGATCTCGCCGCGATCGATCCAGGCCAGCGCTTCGTCGAGGGTCGTGGTGAAGGTCTCGACGAACTCGCCGGCGTCCAGCTTTGCGCCGACAAACTTGAGATCGTCAGCGATGTAGATTTCGATCCGCTCGGTCGAATACGTTATGAGCGGGTGCAAGGTGCCGATGTGCGCCCAGCGCTCGGCTGTGTAGCCCGTCTCCTCGAGCAACTCGCGCTGCGCCGTCGCGGAAGGCTCCTCGCCCGGGTCGATCTTTCCGGCCGGAAACTCGATGAAAATACGTGCCAGCGGATACCGGAACTGCCGCTCCATGAGAAGCTTGCCGCCCTGCAGGCGCGGAATGATCATCACCGCTCCGGGGTGGTCGATGTATTCGCGCGTCGCCGTCGCGCCATCCGGGAGCCGGACGGTGTCGCGCTTGACGTGCAGCAGCTTGCCGTCGAACACGTCCTCCGATGCGATCCGGGTTTCGATCAGGTGCGCATCGGCCTTGCGCTGCGTGTCATCCGAGGGTGTGCTCATGCCAGCCAATCGCGTGCGATGAGAAACTCGGTATAGAGCTTTTCCTCCGGGCTTCCGGATTCCGGCCGCCAGTCGTAGCGCCAGCGGACCACGGGCGGCAAGGACATGAGGATCGCCTCGGTACGGCCGTTCGACTGGAGCCCGAAGAGCGTGCCGCGATCGTAGATCAAATTGAATTCGACATAGCGTCCGCGGCGGTAGGCCTGGAAGTCGCGCTCGCGCGCCGTGTAGGGCAGATCCTTGCGCCGAAGCAGGATCGGTTCGTAGGCCGGGAGGAAGGAGTCGCCGACGCTTCGCGTGAGGGCGAAGCATTGATCGAAGCCGCGTTCGTTCAAATCGTCGAAAAAAATGCCGCCGACGCCGCGCGGCTCACCGCGATGCTTGAGAAAAAAATACTCGTCGCACGCGGTCTTGAAACGCGAGTGATACTCCGCGCCGAACGGCGCGAGAGCATTTCGGCAGGTGCGATGAAAATGGATCGCGTCCTCGCCGAAGCCGTAGTAGGGAGTGAGATCCATTCCGCCGCCGAACCACCAGGAGGGCTGCGCATCACCCTCGGCGGACCGCGCGGCGAAGAGCCGCAGGTTCATGTGAACGGTCGGGGCGTAGGGATTGCGTGGATGCAGCACCAGCGAGACTCCCATCACTTCGAACGACCGCCCGCCAAGCTGCGGCCGCGAGGCGCTCGCCGCCGGCGGAAGGCGCTCTCCCTTGACGTGGGAAAAATTGACGCCCGCGCGCTCGAACACGGTGCCGTCTTCCAGAATGCAGGACAGTCCGCTGCCGCCCTCGGCCCGCAGCCACTGGTCGCGACGAAAAGGTCTTCCGTCGATCGCCTCCAGCCGGTTGACTATGGTCGATTGCAGGTCGGTGAAGTAGCGATGCGCTCGCGGCAGATCGGGTGGCAACCCTGTTGTCGCATCGGTCGGCACATCAGGGATCATGTCCATGTGCTCCGTGCAGACGGTCGATGCGGCTCGCCGCTCAGCTCTTGCGCGGCGCGAGCGCGCGATGGCCGATGTCGGTGCGATACTGCATGCCGTCGAAGTGTATGCCGCCCACGGCGGCGTACGCGGCGCGCTGCGCCTGACGGACCGTTTCACCGAGCGCGGTGACGCAGAGGATGCGGCCACCCGCGGTCACGACGCGATCTCCATCCTGCGCGGTTCCCGCGTGAAACACCTTGCAGCTGTCCGAATCCGCGTCGAGTCCCGAAATCGCGTCGCCCTTGCGCGGAGCGTCGGGATAGCCCGCGGCGGCGAGCACCACGCCCAGCGCCGCGCGCCGATCCCAGTCCGCCTCGATGCGATCGAGCGTGCCGTCGACGGCGTGCTCCACCAGGTCCACGAAGTCGGTCTTGAGACGCATCATGATCGGCTGCGTTTCCGGGTCGCCCAAGCGGCAGTTGAACTCGAGCGCCCGGGGATTGCCGTCACCGTCGATCATCACGCCGGCGTAGAGAAATCCGGTGTAGGGAATTCCGTCCTCGGCCATGCCTTCCACGGCGGGGACGATGATCTCGCGCATGATGCGCGCGTGAACCGTGGGCGTGACCACGGGCGCGGGCGAGTAGGCGCCCATGCCGCCGGTATTGGGCCCCGTGTCGCCGTCCAGGAGCCGCTTGTGATCCTGCGACGACGCGAGCGGCAGCACATGCGTGCCGTCGGCCATGACGATGAAGCTCGCCTCCTCCCCGGTGAGGAAGGCTTCGATCACCACGCGTGACGGCGCTTGTCCCGCCGATGCGACCTTCGCCCAACGCCAGCATCGCGTCGATCGCCGCGTGCGCTTCGCCCGCGGTCATCGCCACGACGACGCCCTTGCCCGCGGCGAGGCCATCGGCCTTGACGACGATCGGCGCGCCACGCTCGTCGACGTAGGCATGCGCTTCGACGACGTCGGTGAAAGTGCGATATTCCGCGGTGGGAATCCCGTGACGTGCCATGAAGGCTTTGGCGAAATCCTTCGAGCTCTCGAGCTGTGCAGCCGCCCGCGTCGGACCGAAGATCCTGAGCCCCGCCATTCGAAACCCATCGACGACGCCTTCCGCGAGCGGCGCTTCGGGGCCGACGACAGTCAGACCGATGCGCTCGCGCTGCGCGAACGCGATGAGTGTCGCGATCGATGCCAGCGGCACATTGCTCAACTCGCGCTCGCGCGCTGTGCCCGCGTTGCCGGGCGCGACAAAGACTTTCGCGACCCGGTTCGACTGGGCGATCTTCCACGCCAGCGCATGCTCGCGGCCGCCGCCGCCTATGACCAGAATATTCATGGACTAGTGCGTGCGACCATCGGCCGCCGGGCCAACCGGCGAGCCCGGAGAAGCACTCGCAAAATAGGCAATGCCGGTATCAATGGCGGAAATGCCGGATGCCGGTGAACACCATCGCAAGCCCGCGCTCATCGGCCGCTGCGATGACTTCGGCATCGCGCACGCTGCCGCCGGGCTGGATAATCGCGACCGCTCCGTTGTCGGCGACGACATCGAGACCGTCTCGAAACGGAAAGAACGCATCCGACGCAACGACCGATCCGGCGAGCGACAGGCCGGCAGCCTGCGCCTTGATCGCGGCGATGCGTGTCGAATCGACGCGACTCATCTGCCCGGCACCGATGCCGAGCGTTCTTCCTCCCGCGCCATAGACGATGGCGTTCGACTTGACGAACTTGGCGACCCGCCAGACGAACAGCAGGTCTGCGAGCTGCGACGGCGTCGGCGCCTTGCGCGAAACCACGCGACAGACTGGCCGCGTCTACGCCCTGCCGATCGGCGGTCTGCAGCAGCATCCCGCCACCGACGCGCTTCATGTCCCAAATGTTTCCGGCATCGGTTCCGCCACCCTGCACCGCCAGCACGCGAACATTGATTTTCTTGGAGATCCGCTCGATCGCATCGACGGAGTAACCGGGCGCGATCAGGACCTCGAGAAACTGCGCGGCGACGACGTCGACCGTTTCCGCGTCGATCTCGCGATTGAAGGCGATGATGCCGCCAAAGGCCGACGTGGGATCGGTGGCGAGCGCGAGGGTATAGGCTTCGAGCGGCGTCGCCGCGATCGCCGCGCCGCACGGGTTGGCGTGCTTGACGATGACGCACGCGGGCTCGGCGAACGTGTTGACGCATTCCCAGGCGGCGTCACTGTCGGCGATGTTGTTGTAGGAGAGCTCCTTGCCCTGAAGCTGCCGGTAGGTCGCGATCGTTCCCGGTGCGGGCGATTCGTCGCGATAGAAGGCAGCCTGCTGATGCGGGTTTTCGCCGTAGCGCAAATCCTGCACTTTGACGCCCTGCCAATTGAAGCGCCCGGGAAAAGCCTGCGATGCGCTGGTCTCGTCGCGCGCCGTCAGATAGTTGCTGATGGCGCCATCGTAGCTGGCCGTGTGCGAGAACGCCTTTTGTGCCAGCCGGAAGCGTGTCGCGTTTCCGAGCTGCCTGCCGTTGGCGCGCAGTTCGTCGAGCAAGGCCGGGTAGTCGGCGGGATCGACCACCACGCCGACATGCGCATGATTCTTGGCCGCTGCGCGCACCAAGGTCGGACCGCCGATATCGATGTTCTCGATGGCTTCGTCGAGCGAGCACCCGGGCCGCGCCACCGCTTGCCGGAACGGGTAGAGGTTGACGACGACGAGGTCGATCGAAGCGATTCCGTGCTCGGCCAGCGCGGCCATATGATCGAGCGAATCCCGTCGCGCCAGAATCCCGCCGTGAATCGCGGGATGCAGGGTCTTGACGCGGCCGTCGAGCATTTCGGGAAAACCCGTGTAGTCGGCGACCTCGGTCACGGGCAAGCCGGCATCGGCGATTGCCTTCGCCGTGCCTCCGGTCGAGATGAGCTTCACTCCCATGGCATCGAGCGCGCGCGCAAACTCGACCAGTCCCGTCTTGTCGGACACGGACAGGAGCGCCTGAGCTATGGGAGCGTTCATCGAGGAACAAGCATTTGGGCTGGTGCGGGGCCCTGACCTTGCGATGGCACGCGTGGACCGACGATTGCGGTGGCCCGCGTGGCGCGAGCGGGCCGATGTCTCAAGAGTCGGATCAGCACGGCCACGTCGCGGGCGACATCCCCGCGTGCCTAGCTGATCTTGTACTTCGAAAGCTTGGAACGAAGCGTGTTGCGGTTCATGCCGAGCATGTCGGCTGCCTGAGTCTGGTTGCCGCTGGCCCGGTGCATGATCATCGCCAGGAGCGAGCGCTCGACGTTGGTGATGACCATGTTGTAAATCCCGTGCGGCTGTTCCCCGTCGAGGCGCCGGAAGTACTCGTCGATCGACTTTTCGACGCTGCGACAGATCTCGCTGCCCCCGTTGATGCGTACAGTCTTTTTCATGCTGCCTTTGCCTCCAGCCGCTCGAAGTTCTGCGACAGCGTTGGTCGCGCGCGGTCTGCCAATACGTAGTTTAGCCGATCGCCGAGGGCGTTCAGCTCGTCGAAAAACCGATTGACCTCCGCGACCTGCTCCGATGCGTCGTCAATGGCATTGATACGGTGCCGAAACTCGCGGCCGCCTTCGAGGTCGGCCGTGTACCAACCCAGGTGCTTACGCGCGATGCGCACGCCGCTCTCCTCGCCGTGGAAGGCGTGGTGGTCGGCGAGATGCTCCAGGATGAGCGTGCGGACCTCCTCGACCTCGGGGGGCGGGAGCCTTTCGCCATGGTCGAGGAAGTGACGGATCTCGCGAAAGATCCACGGCCGCCCCTGTGCGGCACGTCCTATCATCACCGCGTCCGCGCCGGTATGTTCGAGGACATCGCGCGCCATTTCAGGCGAGTCGACGTCGCCGTTCGCCGTCACCGGGATGCTCACGGCCCGCTTCACCGCGCGTATGGTGTCGTACTCCGCAGCGCCGACAAAGGCGCACTCGCGCGTGCGACCGTGGATCGACAAGGCGGCGATCCCGGCGTTTTCGGCGATGTGAGCGATGCGCACGGCGTTGCGGTGCTGCCGGTCCCAACCGGTGCGTATTTTGAGTGTCACCGGCACGTCGACCGCAGCGACCACGCTCTCGACGATGGCGCCCACCAGGGATTCGTTCTGCAGCAGCGCGGATCCGGCGGCGACGTTGCAGACTTTCTTCGCCGGACATCCCATGTTGATATCGATGATCTGCGCGCCCCGGTCGACGTTGTAGCGAGCCGCGTCCGCCATCTGGGCGGGATCCGCGCCCGCGATCTGCACGACGATGGGTTCGACCTCGCCCTCATGGTTCGTGCGCCGCAGCGACTTGCCCGTATTCCGGAGCTGCGGATTGGAGGCAACCATCTCGGAAATGGCGAGACCGGCGCCGAGCCGCTTGCACAATTGGCGGAACGGACGATCGGTGACGCCGGCCATCGGCGCGACGACGAGATTGCTCAAAATGCGATGCGAGCCGATCTGCACTGCGTAAGTCTCTGAGGAGGATTTGCGACGAGGGGAGCGAATTATACCGAGTTTGCGGCGCGTTGGTCAGCGCGTTCGTCGGATCTTTTTTTATCGAACCGGTTGTTGCAAACGCGCATCGCTCGCGAGCCGCGCGGTCCATTCAAGCGCAAGGCAATCGCGACAGTTTCGCGCGACGAACAACCGTCAACGCAGTCCGTAGAGCATTGCACGCGTGAACATTCGCTTGAGCGGCGGCACGGCATCGAGAAAAGTAAGCGCCAACCCTCGCGGCCAACGCAGCAATGAAACGTCCGCGCCGAAAATCGTCAGCAAGCCGTGCGTGAATGCGATGCCTGACCATCGATCGACGCTGCGCCGGCGCGCGTAACCCGCAAGAAACGAAGTCGCGCCGGGATCAGCGGGCGACGGCGCGTCCGCGACCGCAAGCAACTCCTGCGCCAGTTCAAACGCATCGCGAACCCCGAGGTTGAAGCCCTGGCCCGCAACCGGATGCAGCGCCTGCGCCGCGTTGCCGAGGAGCACCGTTCGCTCGCCGAGTACGCGTTTCGCAAATTCCAGCGACAGCGCAAAGGTGCGCCGGTCCGCAACGCGTGTCCACGGCCCGGCACAGGGGCCGAATCGCTGCGCAAGCGCGATCAGGAAAGACGATTCCGGGAGCGCGACGAGCTCGGCCGCCTTTTCGGCGGTTGTTGTCCACACCAGTCCGTAGTGATCCTGCTCCGGCAGAAGCGCCATCGGGCCTTCGTCGGTGAAGCGTTCGAACGCGAGTCCGCCATGCGGCTCGCGCGACCAGACCTTCGCGACGAGAGCGACCTGTTCGTAGTCATGCTTGCGTCGCGCAATGTAGCCCACGACGTCGCCGCCGCCGTCGGCGATCGCGGCGAGCCGCGCGCTCCATTCGACGGTCGCGCCGTCGCGCTGGCCCAGGATCTGCGCGTGGGCTCCGCCCGTCCTGGTGTCGACCCGCGTTACCTTGACGTCGTGCTCGACCGACACTCCGGCACGCGTCAGCGCCGCATCGAGGGCGTGCTGCAATGCACGGTAGCTGACGACGTAACCGAGCGCGTCGACGCCCTGATCGCGTGCGTGAAGGCGCGCGCGGCCGAAGCCCGCGCGCTGCGAAATGTCGATCGATGTGATCGGCGTTACGGCGCCGGTTGCGGCCGCGACCTCGCCCCAGACGCCGAGCCGCTCGAAGATGAGCCGAGCACCATGCGACAGCGCGAGCGAGCGATCGCTTCGCGCAATGCTGCCCGCCGGCCTCGCATCGAGCGCAACGATGTCGAGGTCGCTGTCGCGAAGCGCGAGCGCGAGCGTCGCGCCTACGGGGCCCGCGCCGACGATGACGAGGTCGTGCACCGGGGACAACAGGGACTCGCGGGGTCGAGCGACGGTCGCCGCGTCAGCGCGCGCAGGCGGCCTCGACATCGGCGACCGTCTTCGGCGTCGTGCCGCTCAGGTTTTCGTTGCCGGTGGCGGTCACCAGCACGTCGTCCTCGATGCGCACGCCGATGTCCCAGAATCCCTCGGGCACCTTGTCTCCGGGACGGATGTAACAGCCGGGCTCGACCGTCAGGACCATGCCGGGCTCGAGGGGGCGCGACTCGCCGTCGACGCGGTAGAGGCCGACATCGTGCACGTCGAGTCCCAGCCAGTGGCCGGCACGATGCATATAGAACTGCTTGTAAGCGCCGGACTCGAGTACACCGTCGAGCGTTCCCTCGCACAGCTTGAGGTCGATCATCCCCTGCGCCAGCACGCGCTCGGCCACGCCGTGATAGTCGTGGAACATCCTGCCCGGCTTGACGGCGTCGATGCAGGCGAGCTGCGCCGCGAGCACCAGCTCGTAGACCGCCTTCTGCTCGCCGCTGAACTTTCCGCCCACCGGATAGGTGCGCGTGATATCCGACGCATAGCCCTCGAACTCGCAGCCGGCATCGATCAGCATCAGGTCGTTGGCCTGAGTCTGGCGATTGTTGTCGCGATAATGAAGGACGCAGGCATTCGGTCCCGAGGCGACGATCGAGGGATAGGCGACGGCCTGCGCGCCCGAGCGCAGGAATTCGTGCATCAGCTCGGCCTCGACCTGGTACTCGTACCACCCGGGCCGCGTCTCGCGCATCGCGCGTCGGTGCGCGGCGCTCGAAATATCCGCGGCGCGGCGAAGGAGCGCGAGCTCGCGCTCATCCTTGTGGAGCCGCATCGCGGCGAGCGGCGCGCGCACGTCGATCACCGTCTCGGGCGCGGCGATGCCGGTGCGCACGCGATTGCGGACTTCGTTCAGCGTGGCCGCGGTAGCGTCGTCCCACGCGGGATATAGACCGAGCGGCGTGTAGATCGCGCGCTGGTCACAGGTCCAGTCGGCCAGCTTTGCGTTGAGCTCGGTGATCGGATAGGTCTCGTCGAACCCGAAGATTTCGCGCGCGGCGTCGGGACCGTAGCGAAATCCGTCCCATATCTCGCGCTCGACGTTCTTGTCGCGGCAAAACAGGATCTGCTTCGAGTCTGACTCGGTCGCACCGGCGATGAGCACCACGGCGGCCTGGGGCTCGGGGAATCCGCACAGATAGTAGAAATGGCTGTCCGGCCGGTAGGGATAGTGGGAATCCGCGTTGCGGATCACCTCGGGCGCGGTGGGGATGGAGGCAATCCCGCCTCCGGTCTGCTTGCGCATCTCGGCCATGAGCCGCGAGCGACGGTTTCGATGATGCTGATGGTTGTAGTTCATGGGCTTTCGATGGAAGCGCGATCGTTGAGCGAGGTGGGGCTGGCGTCGGAGGATTATAAGCGTTCCTTCGGGGCGCCGGCTTTGCGGTAACATCGTCAGCGTGCCCGCACCGGTTCACACCTGAGTGCCCACCTCAGTGCCCACCTCACTTTCCGCTTCACCCACCGAGCCGGGATCGTCCCGGGATCGCGCCGCGGACGACGAGCTCCTCGACGCGAAGCGCGCGTTGCGGGCACGTGTCCTCGGCGATCGCGACCGAACGCCGCCGGAGGTACGGGCAACGCGCGAGCGCGTCGATCGCCGCCGCGCTGTGCCTCCGCGACGATTTTCTGGCGTCGCGCACGGTGCTGCTGACGCTTCCCTTCGGTAGCGAATGGGACACGAGGACGCTGCTCGCGGCCGCATTGGGGCGCGCCAAGAGCGGTCGCGCTGCCGAGGGTGAATCGCGAGACGCGAATGCTGGATATCTGCGCGATCACCCGGCCCGAGGAGGACATCGCTCCCGGCTATCGCGGAATCCCGGAGCCGTGCTGCGCATTGCGCGGCGCTCGACGTGGCGAGCATCGACTGGGTGCTCGTTCCCGGCGTGGCCTTCGATCGCGCGGGCCGCCGCATCGGATACGGCGGCGGCTACTATGACAGGCTGCTGCCGCTGTTGCGCGGACGACGCCCGCCGCATCGCCGGTGCGTTCGAGTTGCAGTGGGTCGAACGCGTTCCTGCGGCGCCGCACGACGCCAGGATGGATGCCGTCGTCACCGAAGCTGCAGACTGTGTCGTTCGCTCGATAGGCGGATCGCAGTGCCTCGCTGCGCGGTGGCCGCGGCGACAAGCATGGGGTTCGAAGAGCGGCGGCTTGCGCAGGAACGCTCCCGTCGTTGGAAAGCACGTCCCCGGAATGTTATGATCAATCACCCCCCGAAACGCGCTCAAACGCCCGCTAGAGAAGCCTATTGCGGCCTGCATCGCAAGGACGCGGCGCCAGCTTCCGACGCCCATCAAGGTGGAATCGGCCGGCGCCGCCGGCGTCATGCTGAGGAACGCCCATGGACATGAACCCTGACGTCGATCCGCAAGAAACCAAGGAATGGCTGGACGCGATCGACGGCGTGATCGAGCACGAAGGTCCGGACCGCGCCTATTATCTGATCGAGCAGGTGATCGACAAGTCGCGCCGCTCGGGCGCGTACATGCCGTTCTCGGCGAATACCGCCTATATCAATACCATCCCGGTCGAGAAGCAAGTCCGGATCCCCGGCGACCAGACGATCGAGCATCGCATCCGATCCTACGTGCGCTGGAACGCGATGGCGATGGTGCTCCGCGCCAACAAGCACACCAACGTCGGCGGCCATATCGCGAGCTTCGCGTCCGCGGCGACGCTCTACGACGTCGGCTTCAATCATTTCTGGCACGCGCCTTCCGCCAATCACGGCGGCGACCTCGTGTTCGTCCAGGGGCATTCCGCGACCGGCGTCTACGCGCGCGCATTCATGCTCGGCCGATTCACCGAAGAGCAGATGGACAACTTCCGCCAGGAAGTCGGAGGCAAGGGCGTCTCGTCCTATCCGCACCCCTGGCTGATGCCCGACTTCTGGCAGTTCCCGACGGTGTCGATGGGACTCGGCCCACTGATGGCGATCTACCAGGCGCGCTTCATGAAGTACATGCAGGACCGGGGCCTCGCCAAGACCGAGGGTCGCAAGGTCTGGTGCTTCTGCGGCGACGGCGAGATGGACGAGCCCGAGTCGATGGGCGCGATCGGAATGGCCGCGCGCGAGAATCTCGACAACCTGATCTTCGTCATCAACTGCAACCTGCAGCGCCTCGACGGCCCGGTTCGCGGCAACGGCAAGATCATCCAGGAGCTGGAGGCCGACTTCCGCGGCGCCGGATGGAACGTCATCAAGGTCGTCTGGGGCACGCACTGGGATGCGCTCCTCGCCCGCGACAAGAAGGGCATCCTGATGCGGCGCATGATGGAATGCGTCGACGGCGAATACCAGACCTTCAAGTCCAAGGATGGCGCCTACGTGCGCGAATATTTCTTCAATACGCCGGAGCTGAAGGAGCTGGTCGCGGACTGGTCGGACAAGGACATCTGGAACCTGAACCGCGGCGGCCACGATCCGCACAAGGTCTACGCCGCGTTCCACGCCGCGGTCAACCACAAGGGCCAGCCGACGCTCATCCTGCCGAAGACCATCAAGGGTTACGGCATGGGGGAGTCCGGTGAAGCGCAGAACATCACCCACCAGCAGAAGAAGATGTCGATCGACTCGATCCGCGTCTTCCGCGATCGATTCCAGATACCCGTTCCCGACGACAAGCTCGAGGAAGTGCCCTTCGTCAATTTCGCGCCAGGCTCGCCCGAGGCCGAATACATGAAGGCCCGACGCATGGAGCTGGGCGGCTACCTGCCTTCGCGCCGGCGCAAGGCCGAGTCACTGCCAGTGCCGCCGCTCTCGACGTTCGAGCGCTTCTTGAAGAGCACGGACGATCGCGAAATATCGACCACGATGGCGTTCGTGCAGATCCTGCAGACTCTGCTGCGCGACAAGGCGATCAACAAGCACATCGTTCCGATCGTTCCAGACGAATCGCGCACCTTCGGAATGGAAGGCCTGTTCCGGCAGTTGGGCATCTGGAACCAGCTCGGCCAACTCTACACGCCGCAGGACGCCGACCAGCTCATGTTCTACAAGGAAAGCAAGGACGGCCAGATCCTGCAGGAGGGCATCAACGAGCCCGGCGCGATGTGCGACTGGATCGCCGCGGCGACGAGCTATTCGACGCACGGCGTGCCGATGATCCCGTTCTACATCTTCTACTCGATGTTCGGATTCCAGCGCGTCGGCGATCTGGCGTGGGCCGCCGGCGACATGCGCTCGCGCGGCTTCCTGCTCGGCGGCACCGCGGGCCGTACGACGCTCAACGGCGAGGGCCTCCAGCACGAGGACGGCCATTCGCACCTGTTATCGGCGACGATCCCCAATTGCATCTCCTACGATCCCACATTCGGATACGAGGTCGCGGTCATCATCCAGGACGGCATGCGGCGCATGGTCGCCGAGCAGGAGGACGTCTATTACTACTTGACGGTGATGAATGAGAACTACACGCACCCGGCGATGCCCGAGGGCGCGGCGCCGAACATCATCAAGGGCATGTACCTGCTCAAGGCCGGCGAGAAGAAGCCCAAATCGCTGCGCGTGCAGCTCCTGGGAAGCGGCGTGATCCTGCGAGAGTCAATCGCCGCAGCGGATCTGCTGTCCAAGGACTGGGGCGTCGAGTCGGACATCTGGAGCTGCCCCTCGTTCACCGAGCTCGGACGCGACGGCAACGCTGTGTCGCGATGGAACATGATGAATCCGACGGCCAAGCCGAAGGTCTCGCACGTCGAATCGTGCCTCGCGGACACACGCGGTCCTGTGATCGCGACCAGCGACTACATTCGTTCGTTCGCCGAGCAGATACGCGCCTTCGTTCCGCGTCGCTACGTAGTGCTCGGGACAGACGGTTTCGGCCGATCCGACACCCGCGAGAAGCTGCGCGAATTTTTCGAGGTCGATCGTCGCTACATTGCGGTCGCGGCGCTCAAGGCGCTTGCCGACGACGGCGAGATTCCCGCGACCAAAGTCGCCGAGGCCATGAAAAAATATGGCATCGACGGCGCGAAGCCTGCGCCGTGGACCGTTTGAGTTCCGGGTAAGCGTCTCGGCCCTCTTCTCACAGATACGCGAACGTTCGCTACTTCGTCCAGGAACACCATGCCCCAGACCGTTGAAGTCAAAGTTCCCGATATCGGTGACTTCACCGACGTTCCGGTCATCGAAGTGCTGGTCAAGTCGGGCGACAGCGTCAAGGCCGAGGATTCGCTGGTGACGCTGGAGTCGGACAAGGCGACCATGGATGTGCCCGCACCCTCCGCGGGCATCGTCAGGGAGGTGAAGGTCAAGCTCGGCGACAAAGTCAGCGAGGGCAACGTCATCCTGACGCTGGAGTCCGAGGGCGCGAATGGCGCGAAGCCCGCGTCGCCCGCGAAGTCGGCTACTTCGGTTGCCGCCGCGCCGGCAGAGACTCCGCCCGCGACTGCTGCGCCCGCTCCCGGCTCCGCAGCTCCGCCACAGCAACCCGCGGCCGCGGCGGCGGCCCCATCGAGTGCCTCTGCTGCGCCTGCGCAAGCGATCGAGGTCAAGGTTCCCGACATCGGCGATTTCAAGGACGTGCCGGTGATCGAAGTCCTGGTCAAGGCAGGCGACACCGTGAAGGCCGAGGATTCGCTGGTGACCCTCGAGTCCGAAAAGGCGACCATGGACGTGCCTTCCCCGTCCGCCGGCGTCATCAAGGAAATGAAGGTCAAGCTCGGCGACAAGGTCAGCGAAGGCCACGTGATCGCGATCATCGAATCGGCAGGCGCGAAAGCATCGGCCGCTCCTGCGCAGCGACGCGCCGACTCAGGCTGCCACGGCGTCGCCGGCGACCGCGGCGGCTCCTGCGCCGGAAAAGCCTGCTCCGAGCGCCGTGCCAGCAGCGGCCGCTCCCATCGACGCCGAAGCCTTCAAGAAGGCCCACGCCTCGCCGTCCGTTCGCGCGCTGGCGCGCGAGCTGGGCGTGGACCTCTCGCGCGTCAAGGGAACCGGACCCAAGGACCGCGTCCTTCAGGAAGACGTTCAGAAATACGTGAAGGGCGTTCTGAGCGGCGCAGCATCCGCACCCGCGGCTGCGTCCGCCGCGGGCGCGGGACTCAACCTCCTGCCGTGGCCGCAGGTCGACTTCACCAAGTTCGGCGCCATCGAGACCAAGCCGCTGTCGCGGATCAAGAAGCTATCGGGCGCGAACCTGCACCGCAACTGGGTGATGATCCCGCACGTCACCAATAACGACGACGCCGACATCACCGACCTCGAAGCGCTGCGCGTCACGCTCAACAAGGAAAACGAGAAGAGCCGGCATCAAGGTAACGATGCTCGCGTTCCTGATCAAGGTCTGCGTCTCGGCGCTGAAGAAGTTTCCCGAGTTCAACACATCGCTCTCCGGCGACAATCTCATCTACAAGCAGTACTACAACATCGGCTTCGCGGCCGACACGCCCAACGGACTCATGGTGCCGGTGATCAAGGGCGCCGATCAGAAGGGCGTGCTCGCGATTGCCAAGGAAATGGGCGAGCTCTCGGCGAAGGCGCGCGAAGGCAAGCTCGGCCCGGCCGACATGCAGGGCGGGTGCTTTTCGATCTCGAGCCTGGGCGGCATCGGCGGAACCTACTTCACGCCCATCATCAATGCGCCCGAAGTCGCGATTCTCGGCGTCTGCCGATCGAGCACGCGCCCCGTTTGGGACGGCAAGCAGTTCGTGCCGCGCCTGATCCTGCCGCTGTCGCTGTCCTACGACCATCGTGTCATCGACGGCGCCGCTGCCGCGCGCTTCAATACCTATCTGATCTCGCTGCTGGGCGACATGCGGAGATCGCTCCTTTGATGCGCGTCGCGCTGTTCCTGCTGGCCGCAGCGGCGACGATATGCAACGCGGCCGAGACCGTCATCACCATCCCGACGCGCGACAAGGTAGCGCTGTCGTACCTGCTGGTGCAGGAGCCGTCGGCCACGCCCAAGGTCGTCGTGGTCACATTCATCGGCGGAACCGGTGCGATAGGCCTGGCCCGCCGCGCCGAAAATGGACCTGTCAAATTCGGCCCGAGCACCAACTTTCTGATTCGGATCCGCGAGCGGCTGGTGGACGCAGACATCGCCGACGCGATCGTCGATGCCCCGTCGGACCAGCTGCCGCAGGGGATGCAGGACAGTTTTCGCCTGGGCCCGGACCATCTCACTGACATCCGCGCGCTCATCAACGATCTGAAGGCGCGCTTTCCGGGCGCGCGTATCTATCTGGTCGGCACCAGCCGCGGAACCATTTCCGCAGCGTCGCTGGCTGCAAAGCTCGGCGACTCGATTCAAGGCATCGTCCTGTCGTCTACCGTCACCAATCACGACAAGATGGGCGAAGCCCTGTCGACGTTCGATTTCGGCACAATCAAGGTTCCGGTGCTGTTCGTCCATCATCGCGACGACGGCTGCTTCACCAGCCCGTATCGCAACGTGGAGCGGATATCGAAGGGCGCGCCGCTCGTCAGCGTCAGCGGCGGCGACCCGCCGCAATCGGGACCGTGCGATCCCATGAGCCCGCACGGCTACTTCGGACGCGACGCGCCGGTCGCGCAGGCGATCAGGAACTGGATGCTCGGGCGCGATTTCGCACGGGACATCAGCTAGATCCGCAAACCCGCAGCCCGATCGGAAAGTCATCGTGAGCCAGCTCATCGAAGTCAAGGTCCCCGACATCGGCGACTTCAAGGATGTGCCCGTCATCGAAGTCCTGGTGAAGCCCGGCGACAGCGTCAAAGCCGAGGAGTCGCTGGTGACGCTCGAATCGGAAAAGGCGACGATGGACGTCCCCTCGCCCGCGGCCGGCGTCGTCAAGGAGCTCAAGGTCAAGCTCGGCGACAAGGTCTCGCGAAGGCAACGTGATCCTGACCCTGGATGCTGCCGGGGCAGCAGCAGCGCCCACCGCCGCCTCACCGGCAGCATCGAAATCCGCGCCGAGCGCCGCACCATCACCGAAGCCCGCGGCATCCACGACGAGCGCCGGAGCGCCTCCACCGGCAGCAGCAAGCGTGCCCCAGCGCGCGGCCTATGCCGGCAACGTCGACCTCGAATGCGAAATGCTGGTGCTCGGCTCGGGCCCCGGCGGCTACAGCGCCGCGTTCCGCGCCGCCGACCTCGGCATGAAGACAGTGCTGATCGAGCGCTACCCGACCCTCGGCGGCGTGTGCCTGAATGTCGGCTGCATTCCGTCGAAGGCCTTGTTGCACATCGCGGGCGTGATGGACGAGGCGGCGAGCTTAGGCGAGCACGGCATCGGCTTCGGCGCCCCGAGCATCGATCTCGGCAAGCTCCTCGCGTGGAAGAACAAGGTCGTCGGCAAGCTGACCGGCGGTCTCACCGGCATGGCCAAGACGCGCAAGGTCGAGGTCGTGCGCGGCTACGGCATGTTCATCGATGCGCACCACGTCGCGGTCGAGTTGACCGACGGATCGGCCCAGAACAGAACGGGCGCGAAAAAAGTGGTGCGCTTCCAGAAGGCGATCATCGCCGCCGGATCGCAGTCGGTGCGCCTGCCCTTCGCGCCGGACGACCCGCGCATCGTCGATTCGACCGGCGCGCTGGAGCTCAAGTCGGTGCCGAAGCGCATGCTGGTGGTCGGCGGCGGCATCATCGGACTCGAAATGGGAACGGTGTATTCGACGCTCGGCTCGCGGCTCGATGTGGTCGAGATGCTCGACGGCCTGATGCAGGGCGCCGACCGCGACCTGGTCCGCGTGTGGGACAAGATGAACAAGCACCGCTTCGACCGCGTCATGCTGAAGACCAAGACGGTCGCCATCGAAGCAAAGAAGGACGCGATCTACGTCCGCTTCGAGGGCGAGCAGGCGCCCGCCGAAGCGCAGCCGTACGACCTGGTCCTGCTTTCGGTCGGCCGCAGCCCCAACGGCAAAAAGATCGGCGCCGACAAGGCCGGCGTGACGGTGACCGACCGCGGATTCATGCCGGTCGACGGCCAGATGCGCACCAACGTGCCGCACATCTACGCCATCGGCGACATCGTCGGCCAGCCGATGCTCGCGCACAAGGCCGTGCACGAAGGGCACGTCGCGGCCGAGGCCGCGGCGGGAGAGAAGTCGTACTTCGACGCGCGCGTCATTCCCTCGGTCGCCTACACCGATCCCGAAGTGGCGTGGGTCGGCCTGACCGAGGACGAGGCCAAGGCCAAGGGCATCAAGGTGCAGAAGAGCGTCTTCCCGTGGGCCGCGTCCGGGCCGCGCCATCGCCAATGGCCGCGACGAGGGGTTCACCAAGCTCCTGTTCGACGATGCGACGCATCGCGTCGTCGGCGGCGCCATCGTCGGCACGCACGCCGGCGACCTGATCAGCGAGATCGTGCTGGCGATCGAAATGGGCGCGGACGCCGTCGACATCGGCAGGACCATCCATCCGCATCCGACGCTCAGCGAATCGGTCGGCTTCTCCGCCGAGGCGTTCGAGGGCGTGTGCACCGATCTTCCTCCGATACGAAAGAAATCATGACGCAGGACGAGCAAAAGCAACGGGCCGCCCGAGAGGCGATCAAGTACGTCGTCGAAGACGCCTACGTCGGCGTCGGCAGCGGCTCGACGGCCAACTATTTCATCGACGAGCTGGCGAAGATCAAGCATCGCATCAAGGGCGCGGTGGCGAGCTCGATCAAGACGGCCGAACGCCTGAAGGGTCACGGCATCCCCGTGCTCGAGCTCACCGCCGTCGATTCGCTTCCCGTCTACATCGACGGCGCCGACGAGGTGACCGAGCACGGCGCGATGATCAAGGGCGGCGGCGGCGCGCTGACGCGCGAGAAGATCGTCGCCGCCGTCGCGGCCAAGTTCGTGTGCATCGTCGACCAGTCGAAGCTGGTCGGCGTGCTCGGGACGTTTCCGCTTCCGGTCGAGGTGATTCCCATGGCGCGCAGCTTCGCCGCGCACGAGCTGGTCAAGCTCGGCGGCCAGCCGCAGCTGCGCGCGAACTTCGTCACCGACAACGGCAACATCATCCTCGACGTCGAGGACATGCAGATCATGAATCCGACCCAGCTCGAGATGAAGATCAACAACATCGTCGGCGTCGTCACCAACGGCTTGTTCGCCGATCGCGGCGCGGACGTCATCCTGATCGGCACCGACACCGGGGTCCGCACGCTCGACGCGCACAAGTTCTAGAGTGGCTTCACGCTCCTGTCCCGCGGAGCGATGAGGATAGAATACCCGGCATGACCAACCTGAACGTCCCCGGGCTCGACCTGCGCGCGCACATGCGCGAGGTCGGCGAGCGGGCGCGCGCGGCATCGCGCGTGCTGGCGCGCGCGCCGACGGCGGCAAAGAATGCCGCGCTGGAGGCGATGGCGCTGGCCGTCGCTCGCGACGAGAAGGAGCTGCTCGCGGCCAACGCGAAGGACGTCGCTGCGGCGCGCGACGCGGGCAACGATGCGGCGTTCGTCGATCGCCTCACGCTCAAATCGTCGAGCGTCGCGGCCATGGCGGAAGGACTGCGCCAGATCGCGACGCTGGCCGACCCGGTCGGCGAAATCACCGCGCTCGAATACCGGCCGAGCGGCATCCAGGTCGGGCACATGCGCGTGCCGCTCGGCGTCGTCGGCATCGTCTACGAATCGCGCCCGAACGTCACCGCCGACGCCGCCGCGCTTTGCCTCAAGTCGGGCAACGCCTGCATCCTTCGCGGCGGCTCGGAAGCGATCGCACTCGAACCAGGCCATCGCGAAATGCGTGCGCGAAGGGCTCGCCGTCCGCCGGCCTGCCCGAGGACGCGGTGCAGCTGATCGCGACCACCGACCGCGCGGTCGTCGGCCTGCTCGCGACCATGGACGAATTTGTCGACGTGCTGATTCCGCGCGGCGGCAAGGGATTGATACAGCGCGTCGCCGACGAGGCGACCGTGCCCGTGCTCAAGCATCTCGACGGCGTCTGCCACGTGTTCATCGACGAGCATGCCGACGCCGACATGGCGATCCGCATCGCCGACAACGCCAAGACCCAGCGCTACAGCCCCTGCAACACGATGGAGACGCTGCTCGTGCACGAGCGGATCGCCTCGCGCGTGCTTCCTCCGCTGGCGGCCATCTACGCGGCAAAGGGCGTCGAGCTTCGCGGCGATGCGGGCGCGCGAGCCATCGTGCCCGCGATGGGGCCGGCGACGGAGGACGACTGGCGCACCGAATATCTCGCGCCCGATCCTGTCGGTGCGCGTGGTCGCGTCGCTCGATGCGGCCATCGACCACATCGCGCGCTACGGCTCGCAGCACACCGACGCCATCGTCACCGAGGCACTACGGCAACGCGATGCGCTTCCTGCGCGAGGTCGACTCGAGCTCGGTGATGGTGAACGCATCGACGCGATTCGCCGACGGCTTCGAATACGGCCTCGGCGCCGAGATCGGCATCTCGACCAACAAGCTCCACGCGCGCGGCCCGGTCGGGCTCGAGGGGCTCACCAGCCGCAAGTGGGTCGTGCTGGGAAGCGGGCAGATCCGAACGTGACATGCCCGTGACCCGCGTGGGCCGTTCCTAGCGCGGCACGATGTCGTCCTCGGTTTCGATTTCCATTGCGACCAACACCGCGATCACCGCGGCCAAGGCATTTGGCTGGGTGGTGACGGGCTCGCCGACGCTGTTTGCGGAAATGATCCATTCGGTCGCCGACGTCTTCAACCAGGTGCTGCTCAAGGTCGGCGAGGTCCGCGCCCGGCGCGGCCCCGACGCGGCGCATCCCTTCGGCCGCGGCCAGGAAAAATTCTTCTGGGCGCTGGTGTCGGCGGTCAGCGTGTTCTTCATCGGCTGCGGACTCAACATCTACCACGGCGTGCATGCGCTGCTGCAAACCACCGTCATCGAGCCGTTCACGCCGCTCGTGCTCGGCCTGCTGCTGTTCGCGCTCGCGCTCGAGTCGTTCACGTTTGTGGTTGCGCTGCGCGAGATCGGCGGATGGAGAAATGTCCTCAAGAACCGCAACAACACCACCGTCCTGGCCGTGTTGTTCGAAGACGCGGTTGCGCTGCTCGGCATTGTGCTGACGCTGATCGTCGCCGGCGTCTCGTATGCTGTGGGGGCCGCGTCCCATCTTCGACGCCGTGGTCGCGATCGCGGTCGGCGTGCTGCTGGGCGCGATGGCGGTGTTTCTCGCCGGCGATCAACCGGCGCCTGTTGATCGACAGCTCCGATCCGGAGCTCGATAGCGTCGCCGCCCGGTTTCTCGCCGAAAAGGGGCTGCGCGCAACAGTGAGCTCGGTCGTCGTCGACAACAATCACGGCGTTCTTTTCGTGCGCGTGGCCCCGGGAGAAATCCGCGAAGGAGCCATCGAATCGCATGCGCTCGGCGAGGCGCTGAAGGCGCGCGCGCTCACGGAAGAAGGCAAGACGGTCGATACGGTCTACTGGCAATTCCCCGAGCTCGCCGGCCTGAGCCGGATTTTCGTCTCAGAACGAGCGCGGCAAGCCGAGAACGTGCTCGGCGATGTAGGAAAAGATCATGTTGGTCGACACCGGCGCCACCTGATACAGGCGCGTCTCGCGGAACTTTCGCTCGACGTCGAATTCGCAGGCGAAGCCAAAGCCTCCGTGCGTCTGCATGCAGACGTTGGCTGCCTCCCAGGACGCCTTTGCGGCGAGCAGCTTGGCCATGTTCGCCTCCGCGCCGCACGGCTTGCCCGCATCGAAGAGCGCTGCCGCGTGAAAGCGCATCAGGTTCGCCGCCTCGATCTCGACGTAGGACTCGGCGATCGGAAATTGCACGCCCTGGTTCTGGCCGATGGGACGCCCGAACACCACGCGATCGCTCGCATAGCGACGCGCGCGATCGACGAACCAGTATCCGTCGCCGATGCACTCCGCGGCGATCAGCGTACGCTCGGCGTTGAGCCCATCGAGGATGTAGCGGAATCCCTGCCCTTCCTCGCCGATCAGGTTTTCCGCCGGCACCTCGAGCTTGTCGAAGAACACTTCGTTGGTCTCGTGATTGACCATGTTGGCGATCGGCCGCACGTTGATGCTCCCGTGCGCGCCGGAAAGCGCTTCGCGAAGGTCGACCATCAGCACCGACATGCCCTCCGACCTGCGCTTCACCTCGGCCAGCGGCGTGGTGCGCGCGAGGACGATCATCAGATCGGAGTGCTGCAGCCGCGAGGTCCACACTTTCTGGCCGCTGACGACGTAGCGATCGCCCTGACGCACCGCGGTCGTCGTGAGGCGGGTGGTGTCGCTGCCGGTCGACGGCTCGGTGACCGCCATGGACTGGAGGCGCAGCTTTCCCGCCGCAATCGACGGCAGCCACTTGCGCTTCTGGGCCTCCGAGCCGTGCCGCAGGAGCGTGCCCATGTTGTACATCTGGCCATGGCAGGCGCCGGCATTGCCGCCGCTGCGGTTGATCTCCTCCATGATCACCGAGGCTTCGGTCAGACCCAGGCCCGAGCCGTCGTACTCGGCCGGGATCATCGCCGCGAGCCATCCGGCACCGGTCAACGCGTCGACGAATGCCTCGGGATAGCCGCGCTCCGCATCGATGCGCTGCCAATACGCGGAGTCGAAGCGCGCGCACAGCGCGCGCACTGCCTCGCGCAACTCCTGATGACGATCAGCGGATGGAATCGGATGCAAGGACGAATTCCGTCATGTTGCCTGCTCCGGCCGACGCGCGCATGCTGGCGTCTGTGAAGCGTCAGCCAGAGCCACCGCGACGGCGACGACGGCGAGGAACGGCAGCGCGCCCAGGTTCATCCACTCCCATCCTGCGACGCTGACCAAGGCTCCGGACGAAAACGACGAAATGCTCATCACCGTGAAGACGATCACGTCGTTCAACCCCTGCGTCTTCGCTTTCTCGGAAGGCTTGTACGCATCGATCAGCAAGGTCGTGCCGCGCGGTGTACATGAAGTTCCAGCCGACGCCGAGAAGAAGCAGCGCAGCCCAGAATTGCCACAGCGCAACGCCCGACAGGGCGACCGCAACGCACGCTCCCATCAGCAGGATGCCGACGGCGATCACCTTGAGCGCGCCGAATCGCTTGATGAACGTGCCGGTGAAGAACCCCGGGCGCGTACATGCCCACGACGTGCCATTCGATGACGAATGCCGCCGCGCTGAACGGGTGGCTGCAGAAGCTCATCGCCAGCGGCGTCGCGGTCATCAGCAGATTCATGATGCCGTAGCCGAGCGCCGCGGAAAGCGCGGCGACGATGAACACCGGCTGACGCGCGATCTCGCGCAACGGACGACCGCCGTGCGATTCGTCCACGCTCGGACGTGGGACGCGCACCCGCGACTGCACGCCGAGCGCGAACAAGGCGATGGCCGACATGACCAGGAATGAGCCCAGGAACGGCACGGGCAGCAGATCCTTGCCCCAGAGGCTCGCCTGCGGGCCGAGGAAGCCGCCGGCAATGCCGCCGGCCAGGACCAGCGAGATGGCCTTGGCGCGAAATTCCGGCGCAGACACTTCGGCCGCCGCGAAGCGATACTGCAGCCCGAACGCGCTGTAGATCGCCGATGACCGCCGTTCCGACGCAGAACAGCGGAAAGCTCGACAGCCATAAACCCAGCGCGCACGTGGCCGAGCCCACGATGGCGATGGTCGAGCCGGTCATGAACCCGCGGCGACGCCCGACGCGCGCCATCCACAACGCGGCAGGCATCGCGGACAGCGCCGACCCGGCGACAAAGGTCGTCGCGCCGAGCGTCGCAAAGGCCTTGTTCTGGACCAGCGAGTAGCCGACCAGCCCATTCATCGAGATCAGCGCGGCGTTATTGATCAGGAGCAGCGCCTGGCAGCAGGCGAGAAGGCCGATATCGCGGTAGGAAGTTCGCATCGAAGAGCACCGGGCTTGTCACGCGCGGCGGATCAAGGGCATTTGCATTGCGCGCGCAAACACACTATATCAGCCATTCATGGGACTGATGAGCATGCAGGACGAGATCCTCGATTTCTGGTTCGGTCCCCGCGACAGCGCTGCGTTCGGCGAATCGCGGACTCTCTGGTTTCGCAAGGACGACGCGGTGGACCGTTCGATCCGCGAGCGCTTCGGAAGCGCGGTCGAGACAGCGCTCGCCGGCGGATTCGGCGACTGGCTCGCGCCCCGTCACGCGCTCGCACGCGTGCTGCTGCTCGATCAGTTCACGCGCAATATCTTTCGCGAGACGGCGCGCGCGTTCGCCGGCGACAAGCTCGCGCTCGACGTTTCGAAAGCCACTGTCGACAGCGCGCGACGACCGTGTGCTGGCCCCCGTCGAACGCTGGTTTCTGTACATGCCCTTCGTGCACGCCGAGGACCGCGCCGCGCAGGAGCGGTCGTTGGAACTCTTCACGAAATTGCGTGACGAAACAGGCTTGGGCGATCCACTCGTGTGGGCCGAGCGTCACGCCGCCGTGATTCGCCGCTTCGGCCGCTTTCCGCATCGCAACGCTTTTCTCGGCCGCGCATCCACACCCGAGGAGATCGCGTTTCTCGCCACGCCCGGCAGCGGATTCTGACGCGTGGCGCCCGCGCTGCGCAGCACCGCTTCTGCGGACCCGCACATCGCTTAAGCTACCATCCGCTCATGGGCATCATCGAGATCACGCTGGGATTGTTGCTCGCCGTCGCGGCGGTCGCGGCGCTCGGTAAATGGGTTCCCGTTCCGCTGCCGATCCTGCTGGTCGTCGGCGGCATCGCCTTGTCCTATCTCCCGGGCTACGACGAGCTCACCATCGAGCCGGAGACGTTCTTCCTGCTCTTCATCCCGCCACTTCTGTTCGCCGACGGATGGCTGATCCGAAGCGCGATCTGCTGCGATCGCTGCGTCCCGTGCTGCTGCTCGCCTTCGGCCTTGTCTTTCTCACCACCGTCGTCGTCGGCTATCTGATGCACTGGCTGATCCCGTCGTTGCCGCTCGCGGCTGCGTTTGCGCTCGGCGCGGTGATCTCTCCCACGGATGCCGTGTCGGTGAGCGCAATCACGTCGCGTCTCAAGGTGCCCTCGCGGGTCACGACCATCATCAGGGGCGAGAGCCTCATCAACGATGCGTCGGGTCTGGTGGCATTCAAGTTTGCCGTTGCCGCGGCAGTCACCGGCGCCTTCAGCTGGAGCGACGCGACCGTGCAGTTCTTTCTCCAGTCCGGCGGCGGCTTTGCCCTCGGTCTGGCCGTCGCGTGGCTGATCGGCCATTTGCGCGGCGCGCTGACGCGCTTTTGCGTCGACGACCCGCTGATCTTGACGGTGCTCTCGCTGTTGACGCCATACGCGGCGTACCTCGCCGCCGATGCGGCGCAGGTCGGCAGCATTCTGGCCGTGGTCGGCGCGGCGCTCTACGCCGGCGCGCACGACGGCGAGAGTTATCGACGCACCGACGCGCGCGCATTCTTGGGAAGTCTGGCGCATGCTGCAGTTCGCCTTCAATGGCCTGGTTTTTCTGATTCTGGGCGTCGAGCTGCACTCGGTCGTCGAAGGACTTGTCCCGCGCCGCGGCGATCGATCTCGCGGGCTACGTGCTGATGCTGTCCGCGGCGGTGATCGCGCTGCGCATCGCGTGGGTGTTTCCGGCCGCTTACCTGCCTTTGCTGATCTCGAAGCGGACGCGCAGCCGCGAGGGCCCGTACAAGCCCGCGCCACGTCTTTATCGTCGGCTGGGCGGGTGTACGCGGATCGGTGACGCTCGCTGCCGCGCTTTCGCTGCCGCTCACGACCGCGACCGGCGCTCCGTTTCCGGACCGCGGGCTCCTGATCCTGCTCGCGGCCAGCGTCATCGTCGTGACGCTTGTTGCTCAATGCGGCGACGCTTGCCGTTTTTCATCCGCCTGCTGAAGATCCGCGGCGACGGCGTCGCCGCGCGCGAGGAGCGCGCCGCGCGCATCGCGACCGCGCAGGCGGGCATCACCGCACTGCGTCAGCGCCTGACTCAGGCAACGCATGCCGACGAGACGCGATTCACGCAGGCGCTCCTCACCCAGTACGAGCATCGCCTGCAGCGCCACTCGGCCAACGCCGACCGGCGGCAACACCTCGATGCGTTGCACAATACGCAGCGCGACATCTGGCTCGATGCGGTCAAGGCCGAGCGCAAGGAGCTGATGGAGATGCGCGAAGCGGACGTCATCAACGACGAGGTGATGCGCGTGCTGCAGGCCGACATCGACCTCGAGGAAACGCTGATCGTGGGCGCGACGCGCAATGAGCCTTAGGCGCCGATTGCCGATCGCGGAGAGTCGATGATCCGCGCGCTGGGCATCGTCGGCGGGACATTCGACCCGATTCACTACGGGCATCTTCGCCTGGCCGCGGAAGTGATGAAGGCGCTCGGCCTGCCCGAGGTGCGGATGATTCCCGCGGGCGTTCCGCCGCATCGTGCTCCGCCCGTCGCCTCGGCCGCCGATCGAATGGCGATGACGGAGCTCGGCTGCGCGGAATTCCCGGGCTTGATCGCCGACGGACGCGAAATCGCGCGACCGGGTCCGAGTTACACGGTTGTCACATTGCAATCGCTGCACGCCGAAGATCCGACCCTGCCGCTGGCGCTCATCATCGGCAGCGACGCGTTCGCGGGCCTCGCCGGCTGGCACAAATGGGAGCAGCTTTTCACCCTTGCGCATCTCGTGGTGGTGCAAAGGCCGGGCGAGGCAGCCGCCGCCCGCTGCCGCATCCGCCCGCGCTACGCGAGCAGTGGGACCGGCGACTGACCACCGACCCGTCGCGCCTCTCGCGGCAGCTCGCCGGAGCGATCGTTCGCCAAAGCGTCACGCCGCAGCCGATTTCGTCCACGGCAGTCCGTGCCGCACTCGCGCGAGGGCGACGCCGGACGGGCCGAAATTCGCGGTTTGCTTCCGCCCTCGGTTCTGGCTTATATTGACCGCAACCAACTGTATCGGTCCAGCCCGGATGCGCCTTAACAAGATTCAGAAAACCGCAGTAAGCGCCCTCGAAGACATCAAAGCCCGCGACATCACCGTTCTCGATGTTCGCAAGCTGACCACCCTGTACGACACGATGATCGTCGCCACCGCCGAATCGAACCGGCAGGTGAACGCGCTCGCGCATCATGTTCGCGACGCGCTCAAGGCCGCGGGAGCGAACATCGTCGGCGTCGAGGGCGAGCAGTCGGGCGAGTGGGTGCTGGTCGACGGCGGCGAGGTCGTCGTTCACATCATGCAGCCGGCGGTGCGCGCCTACTACAACCTCGAGGAGCTGTGGTCGCCTCCCGCGGAACGACGTCGCGCCAAGGCGCCGTTTCCCGCCGCCGCTTAAAGCCGTATCGCGGGCACGCGCCCGCGTTCCGATCCATGAAGCTGCGCATCGTCGCGCTGGGGCACAAGCTGCCGGCCTGGGCTGACGAGGCCTACGCGGATTACGCCCGGCGCATGCCTCGCGGTCTCGAGCCGGAGCTCGTCGTGCTCAAGGCGGAGCCGCGCGATCGCGGCAAGAGCGTCGAGCAGGTGCTTGCCGCCGAGGCCGAGCGCATCGCCGATGCGACCAAGGGCTACTACGTCGTCGCCCTGGACGAACGCGGCCGGTCCTGGACGACCGCCGAGCTTGCCGCCGCGCTTGGAAAATGGCGCGATTCGGCGCGCGATGTCGCTTTTGTGATCGGCAGCGCGGACGGCCTCGCGACCAAGCGTCAAGAGCGAGGCGGACGCCGTCGTGGCGCTTTCCGCGTTAACATTGCCGCACGGCCTCGTCCGGGTGATGCTCGCCGAGCAGCTCTACCGGGCGGCAAGCCTGCTGCAAGGCCATCCCTACCATCGTGAATGAGCTCACTGTTCGTCCTCACCGAGCGGCCGTCGGTCTACCTCGCCTCGAAGAGCGCGCGGAGGCAGGAACTGCTGCGCCAGCTCGGCGTCGACTTCACGCAGCTTCTGCATGCGCGAGGCCGCCGGGCCGGCGGCGCGACGTGGCCGAGATCGTGCGCAAGGACGAGGCCGCCGCTCGACTACATCAAGCGCATCGCGCGGACCAAGGCCGCGGTCGGATGGCACCAGATGGGACACCGTGGCCTCGAGGCGAAGCCGGTGCTTGCGGCGGATACCGAGGTGATCCTCGACGGCGCGGTTTTCGGCAAGCCAAAGGATGCCGCGGCCGCGGTCGAAATGCTGCGACGCCTGTCCGGCAGGACGCACGAAGTCGCGACCGGCGTTGCGATCCGCTGGAATGCGCAGATCATGCTCGCGGTCTCGTCGTCGCGGGTGACGTTTCGCGCACTGGACGATGATGAGATCGAGCGCTACGTCGCCACGGGCGAGCCCTTCGACAAGGCCGGCGCCTATGCGAGTGCAGGGGCGCGCCGCGGCCTTCATCAGCCGTCTCGAGGGCAGCTATTCGGGCGTCATGGGCCTGCCGCTCTTCGAGACCGCCGAGATGCTGAACAAGATCGGGTTCCTGGTCCTATGAGCCACGAAATCCTCATCAACGTCACGCCGCAGGAAACGCGGGTGGCGATGCTCGAGCAGGGCGTGGTCCAGGAGCTGCACATGGAGCGCTCGAGCGCGCGCGGGCTGGTCGGCAACATCTACCTCGGCCGCGTCGCGCGCGTGCTGCCGGGCATGCAGTCGGCGTTCATCGAGATCGGCCTCGAGCGCGCCGCGTTCCTGCACATCGCCGACATCTGGGAGCATCGGCAGAACGGACACGGCCACGACAGCAAGCCGATCGAGCGCATCCTGCATGAGGGCCAGTCGCTGCTGGTGCAGGTGATCAAGGACCCGATCGGCACCAAGGGCGCGCGGCTGTCGACGCAGGTGAGCCTCGCCGGCCGGCTGCTGGTCTTCCTGCCGCAGGATTCGCACATCGGCATTTCGCAGCGCATCGAGGACGAGGCCGAGCGCGAGAACCTGCGCGAGAAGCTGCAGCAGCTCCTGCCCGAAGGCCTCGGCCGGCGGATTCATCATCCGCACCATGGCCGAGACCGCGAGCGAGCGGGAGATGCAGAACGACATCGAGTACCTCACCAAGCTTTGGCGCGATCTGACGGAGAAGTCGGGAACCGTCCCGTTTCCGTCGCTCATCTACCAGGACCTGAACCTCGCGCAGCGCGTGCTGCGCGACATGGCGACCGAGGAAACGTCGCGCATCCTGGTCGACTCGCGCGAGACGTTCCAGAAGATGGAGGAGTTCGCGTCGCAATACACGCGGAACATTCTCGAGCGTCTCGAGCATTACGTCGGCGATCGTCCGCTCTACGATCTGCACGGCGTCGAGGACGAGATCCAGAAGGCGCTGGCGCGCCGCGTCGATCTCAAGTCCGGCGGCTACCTGATCATGGACCAGACCGAGGCGATGACGACCGTCGACGTCAACACCGGAGGCTTCGTCGGCGGCCGCAGCTTCGACGACACGATATTCAAGACCAATCTCGAGGCGGCGCAGGTCATCGCGCGCCAGCTCCGCCTGCGCAACCTCGGCGGCATCATCATCATCGACTTCATCGACATGGAGAATGCCGATCATCGCGCCGCGGTGCTCGCAGAGTTCAACAAGGCGCTCGACCGCGACCGCACGCGCCTGACGGTCAACGGTTTCACGCAGCTGGGCCTGGTCGAGATGACGCGCAAGCGCACCCGCGAGAGCCTCGCGCACGTCCTGTGCGAGCCCTGCGGCACCTGCGGCGGGCGCGGCGAGATCAAGACCGCGCAGACGATCTGCTACGAGATCCTGCGCGAGATCGTGCGCGAGTCCAAGCAGTTCAGCGCGCGCGAGTTTCGCATCCTCGCCTCGCAGTCGGTGATCGACCTCTTCCTCGACGAGGAGTCGCAAAGCCTCGCGCAGCTCGGCGATTTCATCGGCAAGCCGATCTCGCTGCAGGTCGAGTCGATCTACACGCAGGAACAGTACGACATCGTGCTGATCTAGCCGCTCGGCGCAACCGGCGCAACCGGCTTTCACATGGCGCCCGCTTCGCGCGCCGACCCATCGATGTTCGAGAGACTGCGCAACCGGGCCCGAGCGCTTATCGCGCGCCTCTTCGGCCGTGAGGCGCCAGAGCCCGGACGCTTCGAATCCGGAAGCAAATTCTCATGGCGCGGGTGGCTTGCGTCCAGCACCTGGATCTGGCCTTCGCGCGAGTACCTGCTATACGTTCCGCGAGGCTACGGCGGGTGGCGGCGGCGAACGCTGATCGTGCTGATGCACGGCTGCCGGCAGACGCCGGAGGACATCGCCGCCGGCACGCGCATCGCCGCGATGGCCGATGCCAACGGCTGGCTGGTGCTTCTGCCGCGCCAAGGCGGAAAGGCCAATCCGTGGTCGTGCTGGAACTGGTTCGATGCGGCCACCAGCGCCGGCAGGGGCGAAGCGGCCATCGTCGCGGCGCAGGTAAAGGCTGTTCGTGCCGCGTATCGCGTCCATCCGCACCGGATCTACGCCGTCGGCATGTCCGCCGGCGGCGGACTCGCGGCGGTGCTGGGCCTGCGCCACCCGAAGCTCTTCGCCGGTGTCTTCATCCACTCGGGCGTCGCGTGCGGCGTCCGCGTCGACACCGCTTGCCGCAATGCGCGTGCTCTCGCACGGCGCCGACACCGACTACGAGAGGGTCGCAGTGGACGCGCGCGCCGACGCGCCACGCCGAGCGCTGCCGGTCCCCTTGATGGTTGATCAGCGGCTCGAACGATGGGGTCGTGGCCGAGATCAACGCAATCCAGCTCGTTCGCCAGTATCTCGTCTTCAACGGCACGCTCGCGCCGAGGTCGGTTGCCCCGGACGTGCTTCCACTCGCGGACAGCGAAACGAAGTCATCGCTCGACCCGGGACGCGCAATGACGATGAGCGACTACCGCGAGGGCAAGCGCCTCATCGTGCGCCGGGTGCACGTGGAGGGCCTCGCTCACGCGTGGAGCGGCGGCGACGACGCGTTCCCCTATAATGATCCGAATCCGCCGGACGCGACGGCGCTGCTCGCCGAGTTCGTCGCGGAAAATCGCTGAACCGATCAAGGAGGTGCATGACATGGCCGTCTCAGGCATGAACCATTTCACCATTCTGACCGACGACGTCGAGCGTACCGTGCGCTTCTACGACGACCTGATGGGACTCAAGGCCGGCTGGAGGCCGCCGCTCAATTTTCCGGGCGCATGGCTCTACGCCGGCGATCAGCCGATATTGCACGTCATCGGCGGCCGGCCGAAGAACGAGCTCAGGGCTGGCGTGATCGATCACATGGCTTTCACCGGGCACGATCTCGCCGCGACGGTGGCGATGCTCGAGCGCGAGAAGATCGAGCACACGTGCCGGCAACAGGTCGGCTCAGGCGTGTGGCAGATCTTCTGTCACGATCCGAACGGCGCCAAGGTCGAGCTCGACTTCGCCGCCGACGAGCGGCTGCCGGCGCGCTAAGTGTGCTGCCCCGCACGACGTTCCACGCAACGCTCGACCATCTCGTCGTCGCCGCCGCGACGCTGGAGGAAGGCGAGGACCACCTCGAGGCACTGCTCGGCGCGCGCCCGCGGCGCGGCGGCAAGCATGTCGCCATGGGTACCCACAACAGCCTGTTGCGCCTGGGCGATGGCGCCTACCTCGAGCTGATCGCCATCGATCCCGAGGGCATCACGCCGGACCGTCCGCGCTGGTTCGAGCTCGATCGGCCGTCGATGCGAGCGTCTCTCGCGCAAGGCCCGCGGCTGATCCACTGGGCCGCGCGCTGCGACGATATCGACGCAGCGCGCGAGCTTTCGCCCGCCGACTATGGACTCGTCTATCCGATGCAGCGCGCGTCGTATGCGTGGCGCATGACCATACCCGACGACGGACACCTTCCTGGCAACGGATTGATCCCGACGCTCATCGAATGGTCGAACTCGCATCATCCGGCCGATGCGCTGGTCGACGACCATTTCGGCATCGTCGCGATAGCCGGCGCGCATCCGGAACCGGGGATGATACGTGCGGCCCTTGCGCGTCTCGGCTTGGAGGAAAGGCTGAAAGTCACCTACGCCGTGACACCGCGCTTGGCGGCGATGCTGCGCACGCCGCGCGGCACGGTCACGCTCTAGCGCTCTTCTGCCTCGCTAGAGCAGCGCGCCACGCGCGCTCACGGGCCACACGCATTCGACGCGCTCTCCCCGCACGCCGACCAGCCAGTCGTAGAGATTGACCGTCGGGATCGCAATGTCCCGGCACCAGCCGCAGTTTGTCGCCGACGCGTAAGTTTGGAATGCCCGCAGGGACCGCGATGACGCCGTGCTCGTCCGACGCCTTGACCATAGCAAGCTCGGGGCGATCGGCAACGAGCGGCATCCCCGAATCGACCGAAAACGCCTTGAGACCCGGCGTCGACGATCGCGCGATCGCTCGCCGATGCGCTCATCACGGTCGTCCACAGGTATAGGCTCTGCGCGAAAATTGGATCGTCCGCGCTCAGCTCGTTGCGGCCGTAATCGGCGTCCATGAAGATGTACGAGCCCGGCTGCAATTCCGTGTACACGCCGCTGTTGCACTCGAGGAGGAACGTTCCCGTGCCCGCGCCGGTCACTGTCGGGCACGGTATCCCCGCGCCTTCGATCAGCGCCTTGGTATCGCGCGCAAGGTCGCTCGCACGAACGATCGCCGCGCGCCGCTCGTCGCGGCTTTCGCAGATGCTGGGCCGCGCCCTGATATGCGTGCAGGCCGCCAAACCTGAGTGCCGCGTGCGCGGCGATGGCGCGCGCAAGCTCGAGCGCTGGCGCGCCTGGGGCCACGCCGCAGCGATGAGCGCCGACGTCGATCTCGACCAGCACTTCGATCGTCGTTCCGGCGCGATGCGCGGCAGCCGCAAGCTCCGCGACGTTGCCACCATCGTCGACCAGCACACCGATTTTCGCCGAGCGCGCAAGAGCCGCGAGGCGGTCGAGCTTGCTCACGCCCACGATCTCGTTGGTGACGAGCACGTCGCCGATGCCGGCGGCGACGAACGCCTCGGCCTCGCCGACTTTCTGGCAACAAACGCCGACCGCGCCGCGCGCCATCTGCAGCTTCGCGATCTCCGGACACTTGTGACTCTTGGCGTGCGGGCGCAGCCGGACACCGTGCCCGCGGACCGCGGCCGTCATCGAAGCGAGGTTACGCTCCAGCACATCGAGATCGACGATCAGCGACGGCGTGTCAACATCGGCGAGCCGATCGCCGACCTTGGCGGGCACGCGCTTTGTCTCTGCGGATCCTGTCCGGTTCATCGCGCCATCAGTGTACCTTTGCGCCAGGGCGGGCACGTCAGTATTCACCCCAGAGCCGCGCCGCGGCAGCGATCAAATGTATGGGAGAGGAGACGCGATGCGGGCGCGTACCGCGGGCGATGCACCGCCGCGGACTCGCCTAAGGAATACGCCGCGCCGCGACGGGCGGACTACTTGGGCGCCGCTGTCTCCAGCGCCGCGAGCTGCCCGTACACGACCCGGGCGACGGACAGGAGCTGCGCGCGATCGAGATTGCCCGACAGTGCGTAGCCGCAGTTGTCGTCGATCCAGTAGAAGACGCCGACACCGTCTTCAAGCGCGTAGCGAAACGCGGTCTCGCGGGACGACTCGCCGTCCTTGCGGACCAGGAGCGAGATGCGCTGCTTGTCGGCGTTTTCGTACATGAAGAGCGCGCCCGGCTTTTCGTTGCCGGCGACGAGGCGTCCGCCGACCAGCGCAAAACCCGCGTCGTTCAGGTTCGGCGCATGCAGCTGGAAAGCTCAGGCGCTTCGACAGCCAGCGCACCATCCGGTCTTCTTCGTTGGCCCAGATCTCCACGGGGCGATTGGCGTCCGTCGCATAGAGCGCGTGCGTGAGCGCCGCCTGCCTTTGAAAGGTCACCGGAGTGCCGGCCTGCTGCAGCACCTCGCCGCGGAACTGCCATCCGAGACCGATGCCGACGAACAAGGACGCCGCGGCCGCGAAGGCCATCGTCAGCCAGGCGCGCGAAGTGGTGACATCGCGCCGCACACGCGGGCGCGTCGCCGCATCGATGAGCTTCTGCGGCAGCGGCTCGGCCAGCCACGGATCGAGCGCGTTGCGCAGCCTCGCGTTCTGGCGCCGGATGTCGCTCACGCGCGCCACAAGCTCGGGCTCGCGCTCGAGGACGGCGAGGACGTGCGGAGTGCGGCGCAGCGCGAGCTGGCCGTCCGCGTAGGCGTGGAGCTCGTCTTCGGTGAGAGACAACGCCGCCTTCATCGGACAACCTTGAGCGACGCCGCGCCCGCGCCACTGGTCATGCGCCGCAACTTCTCGCGCGCGCGATTGAGGCGCGACATCACCGTGCCGATCGGAACGCCGAGCACCTGCGCGATGTCCTGGTAGCGCAGCTCCTCGACCGCCGCGAGCAGGAGGACTTCTCGCTGATCGTCGGGCAGCCGGCCGATCTGCGCGAACAGCTCGGTCAGCTCCAGTCGATCGGATTGCGTCGCGCGGACGGGAATTTCCCAGGCCACCGCCGGTCCGTCGTCGTCATCGAGGGAGACTTCCGAGTATTCACGCTGGCGCAACGAAAACTGGTTGATGTGCACGTTGTGCATGATGGTGAACAGCCACGCGCGCAAGTCGCTGCCGGTGCGCCACAGGCGCCGCTTCGCCCACGCGCGCGCCAGCGTGTCCTGCACCAGGTCGTCGGCGCGATTGAGATCGCCGGTCAGGACGCGCGCGTACCGGCGCAGCCGCGGCAGCGCGGCGATCAGGTCGGCATCGGGAAGCGTATCGGACATTGCGCTGGGCGGCACGGCGGCCGTTAGTTCGGCCGCGTCCGCGTGGGTTCGATTCAGTCCTTGACCGCGTGCCACATGCTGTTGAAGCCGTCGCCGGTCATGTCGCCCGGCTTTTGGTCCTTGGACCAGAGGTATACGGGCTTGCCCTTGTAGGCCCACTGCTTGCGCCGTCGTCACGGGTGATGATCGTCCAATCGCCCGATGCCATGGCGCTGGCGGGCGCCATCAGCGGCGGCCAATTCGCCGCGCACGGCCCGTTGCATGCGCTCTTGCCGCCCGCGTCCTTGTCGAAGGTGTAGAGGGTCATTCCCGCGGGATTGGTCATCACGCCGCCGATTTTCATGGCCGGCATCTGGCCAAAAGCGGTGCCGGCGATCGCCAGCCCCGCGAACAGTACCGCTATCGAATTGCGCATGCTCATTCGTTTCTCCGGTCGAGGGATTCTATGCCGTTCCGCTGGCGTCCCAAAGCCGCCTTGCGGCGTCCTTACAAACACCCGGAGATCGAGAACTATTCCGCTGCGATTCGATGCCTTATGCGGGGGGCGCGGGAGGTGCGGGAGGCGGACGGCGGCCGGCGCGCTGGATCGCCATCATCATGCTCGCGCGAAGCCGATCGACCGCAAGGATCAGCTGCCGGACCTCGTTCCCGCTCTTGCGATCGAGCCGGGACGCGCCGAGGTCCGCGGCCTGGCCCGTGGAAACCTTCTCCGCGGCGAGCGTGAGCTTCTTGAGCGGTCGAACGACCGCGAACTGGATGAACAGGAACGCGACCAGGAAGGCGGTCACCAGCAGCGCGATCTGGATCGGTCCCGACGACGCTGGACGCGACATTCCAGAACGAGCGGATGGGCAAGCGGACGCTGATGATGCCCGCAACCTCGCCTTCCTTGAATCCGTAGCCGTGCTCGACGCCGTAGCGCTCCTTGACGTCGTTCGGGCGCGGTTTCCGCGCTCGCGTGACAGGCGAGGCACGACGCCTTCTCGTAGAGCGTGCGCGCGTAGCGAAAGCCCTCGGGCAATATTTCGTAGTACTCGGTCAGCCGTCCCGAGCGGACCCTGTCCAGCGCCTTGGATTCGAACGCATCGGGCTTGTTCACCGGATTCATGAAATTGTGCGACGTCATGCGGAATTTTGCGGGCGACGTCGACTTCTCGACGACCTCGGAAAATTCGCGCTGGGCGAGCGCCGGATTCTTGGAGTAGAAGTGCCACTGGTCCGCGGGCACGGCTGCCCTCCGGCGACGTCTGCAGCGTCACCTGGCCGAGATAGCTCTTGTTGTCGTCCTTGACCCAGACGCGGCCGTATTGCGAGACCCAGCTTCCGAACGCATCCACGTTGTCGGCGACCGTCTCCGCCTGCGCCTTGAGCTCGTTGCGGTAGACGCTTTCGAGCACGAGGTAGAACGAGCCCATGACGAGCAGCAGCGCGACCACGAACACGACCGTGAACTGCACCGCAATCGAACGATTGAGAAGCATGCGTTTCCCCTTATCGCCGCCGACGGCGCGGCGCGGTCACGTCGCTACAACCTGATGCAGGCCACCGCCTCCGCGACGAACGCCTTGCGCTGCTCGCGGTCGTCGATGTTCGCGGCCAGCAGCGCGACGTATTCCTCGACGTCCGAGGGCTTGTTCTTGTTGCCGGTCGCGAGCCACGCGGCGCGCGCGTCCTCGGCGAGGCTCGTTCCGAACGGCCCGACCTCGACCACGAAAAGCCGGTCGATCGCGGCGCAAATGCGCAACAGGACGGGCAATGCGCGGTGTGCCTCAGGCATCTGTTTTATCGTCGTTTTGCCGCTCCGCCCCAAGCCTGGCAAGCCGGAACTCCCGCTGCGGCGACAATGCACGAATCCTGCTACAGAACGCCGCCTACGGCAACTCCGCCGAGGGCATGCGCGCGAGGATGATCGGAATCTTGCGCGCGAGACCCTTCGAGTTCGGCGTGCTCTCGTAGTGACGGGGATTGGGCGCCATCGCCGCAAGTCGCGCCGCCTGCTCGGCGTTGAGCTCGCCCGCGCCGACGCCGAAGTAGTGGCGCGCGGCCGCCTCGCAGCCGAACACGTCGTTGCCCCACTCGATGACATTGAGATAGATCTCGAAGATCCGGCGCTTGTCGAGGATGGCCTCCAGCATCACGGTGATCACGGCTTCCTCGGCCTTGCGCACGTAGCTCCGCTGTCCCGACAGGAACAGGTTCTTGGCCAGTTGCTGCGAAATCGTGGAGCCGCCGGCGACGACGCGGCCCTTGCGCAGATTCTTGTCCATCGCCTGCTGGATGCCGTCCCAGTCGAAGCCCTCGTGCTCGACGAACTTCGCGTCCTCCGCGGCGATCATCGCGCGCTTGAGATTGGCCGAGATGCGCTCATAGGGAACCCATACGTACTGAAGGCGCGCCTGCGGACGCTTGTCGCGGAGCTCGGAAAGGCGCGCCGCCATGAACGCGGTCTCACCCGGAGGGTGATCGCGCAGCCACCAGATGTTGGCCGCGTACCAGGCCTGCAGCACCAGCGAGCGCCAGGAAAATCGCAAATGCGATCCACAGCGCCCAGCGGCCGATCCTGCGCACGCCGTCAGGCCCGAGGACGCAGCATCGCGAACACGGGCTTAGTCTCCGGGCGCACGCCGCGCCACAGAGCGAAGCTTTCCGCCGCCTGCTCGATCAGCATGCCGATGCCGTCGGCCGTTCGCGCGGCCGCCGTTCCGAAGCGCCCAGCGAAGGAAAGGCGTCGCGGCATCCGCGTACACGAGGTCATAGGCGAGGCCTCCGTCGGCGAACGCATGCTCCGGCCAGAGGCTTTCTGGAACGTCGCCGTTGACGCCGATGCTGGTCGCATTGATGACGACGTGGAATCGCTTGCCGCTTCAACGCGCGCCGCGGGCGCCGCTGCGACGGGCCCTTGTCGCAGCAAATGCGGCCGCGAGCTCGGCCGCGCGGCGCTCGGTGCGATTGACCACGACCACGCTCCTCGGCGACTGCAACAGCAGCGGGCCGAGGATGCCGCGCGCCGCGCCGCCGGCGCCGAGCACGAGCACGTCGCGGCCCGCAAGCGACTCGCCCAGGTTGTGCGTCATGTCGCGCATCAAGCCGACGCCGTCGGTGTTGTCCGCATACCAATGATCGTCGCGCCACGCGAGCGTGTTGCACGCCTCGGCCTCCCGTGCGCGCGCGCTGTGCTCCGACGCGATCGCGTACGCCTCGAGCTTGAAAGGCACCGTGACGTTGAGGCCTTTGCCTCCCTCGGCCGCGAAACGCCGCACGGTCGCCGCGAATCCATCGAGGGGCGCGGGCAGCAGCTCGTAGCTCATGTCCTGCCGGGTCGCGCGCGCGAACGCCTGGTGGATCATCGGCGACTTGCTATGCGCGACGGGATGACCGATGACGGCGTAACGGTCCATGGAACAGGTCCTGACTGGAAATTCAGCGAAACGCCGCCCTGATGCGCCAGACGCTGCGTCCGGCGGCGAACGCTTCACTGCGACGTCAGCGAATCGCCGGGGGCAAAGCTCCACGTCCGGGTGATGTAGAGGATATCGGTGTCGCGGCTGATGTCGGGCGGGAAGGCGGCGTACGGGCCGCCCATCTCGACGATATGGGTCGCCGCGACGTCGAGTATTTTCTGTCCGGAGCTGCGATCGACCACGATCGACTCCACGCTGCCGTTGGCGCGAATGCCGACCGTCAGCAGCAGGCTGCCGTAGAGCTTTTGCGCACGCGCCGCCTCGGGATAATTGTGATTGCCGATGTTCTCGACCTTGAGCCGCCAATCCTCGACGTAGCGCGCGAACCGGTATTCGGCGGCGCGCGCACCGACGAAGCGCCGCTTCGGACGTTTCTGATACGCGTCCATGTCCTTGGCGATCTGCGCTTCGAGCCGCATCGCCTCGAGCGTTCGCTGCATCATTTCGCTCGCGGTCGGCAGCTCCGGCGTGTCCGGCGCCGGCTTGGGATCGCGATCGGGAGGCGCGACGGTCGCGGTGGATTTGAGCCGCGTCAGCATTTCCTGGCTCTTCTTCTCGAGTGCCTCGACTTTCTGCGTGGCCACCGCGAGCTCGGTCGTCGCGTTGTCCTTGGGCAGCGCCGGCAGCGGCGTCTTCGCGCGGCGATTGGCGTCGGTGTTGCCGCCGCCGTCGAGGTGCGCCTGCGCCAGGATGTCGGCCTTGGTCGGCTTCGACGGCGACTTGGCGTTGACCAGCGCGACCTGGAGCGGAGAGTCGTCGCGCTCGATCTTGCCGAAGTCTATCGGGCTGAAGCGTATGGCCAGGACGATCGCATGCAGGAAGAGCGAGCCCACAATCGCGCGCGTGAGCAGGCGATTGCCCGGCCGGCGCTCCTCGGCCATGAACGCGAGCGACATGGTGCGCGCTTCGGGACGGGGCAGCGCCCGTACGCGGGGACGCGCGGCGGTCTTTTTGACCGGCGGGTCCTCGGGCGCCACGGGGACGGCGCGCAGGCGGGTGCTCTTGGTAGCCTTGGGCATGACATATGAGTATAGCTCTGCCTGTGGATTCAGGCACTTCCGGCTCGCCCTACATTTGCGCCGAGCGTCGGTTCCCGCCCGTTTCGGCGCGGCGGCGTCTCATTTCCGCCACATCGTCCTCGCTTACCCCGCCCCCAGCCCCGCCCAAACCCGCCGAATTCAGGCCGTCGCGATAAAACGCGCCTCGACGGTCGCGGCCAGAAGGTCGATCCGCCCGACGCCGATGCGTACCCGCGTTCCCGGGGTCAGTGCCGGCAGGTCGGGCGCCCGAACGTAAAGCGGAATCGCGTCGAAGCGGACCAGGTTGTCGCGGACGACGGTGGCCTCGCTCTCGGCGACGTTTTCCTGCTGCAGCCAGCGCAGGCACCAGTAGTGCTCCATCCGGTCCTGCATCTCGGCGTACTGCGAGTACGTCAGCTCGAAGTCGGTCATGATCGCGAAGAGCTCGGCGTCGCCTTCGACATAGGCCGGGCGCGCCGCCGTCGAGCGTCGCCAGCAGCTGACGCTGGTTGACCAGGTCGCTGTAGCGGCGCAGCGGCGAGCTCGCCCACAGATACTGCGCGACGCCGAGCCCCTGATGCGGCTCGGGCTTGGTGCTCATGCGCACCTTGCCGGTTTGCTGCGTGCGATAGAGGCCCGGCACGCCGGCATCGACCAGCAGCTTCCCCCAGCTGCTGTTGACGTGAATCATGAGCTCGGCGACGAGCTTGTCCAGCGGCGAGCCGCGCGGCCGCGGCAGGATCGTCACGCGGCCATCGGGCGTGACGTCCCAGTCGACCGTGAAGTTGTAATCCACGCGCGCGACATCGGCCTTGCCGCGCGCCCTCCTCCAGCTTCCGCGCGAGGCGCCACAGCGCGCGCAGCTCGTCGCTCCATTCGGGATCGGAGGGCTGATGCGTCCGAGGCGAAACATTCGCTGATCGCATCGAGGCGAAGATTGGCCGCGATCGGCACGCGCTCCGCGCGCGTCGACTGCCGGACGACGGTGCCATCGTGCGTCGTCTCGACATAGAGCGAAAGCGCGGCCGGCTCGGTCCCCGCCGCGAGGGTGAAACGATCGATCACCGCTTCGCGGCAGCATGGTGATCTTGCGACCGGGCATGTACACGGTGGACAGCCGCGCGCGCGCGACGGCATCCAGCGGCGAGCCGCGCGCAATGCTGAGCGCAGGCGCCGCGATGTGAATGCCGATCTCGAGGTTTCCGTTCGTGAGAGGTCGCACCGAAAAAGCGTCGTCGATCTCGGTGGTCGATGCATCGTCGATCGAAAACGCGCGCACCGCGGCGAGCGGCAAGTCGGGAATCGGCGGCAGCTCGGCGATGGGTGGAAATCCGGTTCCTCGCGGAAACGCCTCGAACAGGAAGCGGTTGAAATGGTATTCGTGCGTCGAAGGAACCGCGCCGCACGCGGCGAGCAGCGCCAGCGGATGGGTGCGCGCGGTGTCGCACGCCGCGGCGAGCGCGCGCGTTTCGAGCGCGAGCTTGTCCGGCTTGTAGAGCAGCATCGGCAGCTTGTCGCGAAAGGCGGGCGGCAGGCGATGCGCGAGCAGCTCCGCGGCGTAGGACTCCACCTCCTCGGCCTCGCGGCGCTTGCGCTCGACGCCGGCGCGCGCGGCCTGCAGGGCTTCGATCGGAGCTGCCTTGTAGCGCCCCTTGCCCTTCTTGTAGAAATGCATCGGCGACGCGTGCAGGACGAGCGCCAGCGCCGCCGCCTCGCCGGGCGTCGGAGCGCGGCCGAAATATTCCTTCGCCAGCTCGGCAAAACCGAACTCCGCGTCGCCGCTCACTTCCCAGAGAAAGTCGGGCTCGATCCCCGTCGCGATCGCCTGCGCATCGGCAAGCATGAGCGACGGCGCCGGGCCCGTCGAAGCGCAACAGCACGTTGGCCGCCTTGATCTTCAGACGCTTGCCGGAAATCGCCTCGACCTGCAGCGACGTATCGTTGTCGGCGAGGACGGTGCCGGCCTTGAACGCGCCGTCGTCCTCGAAAAAGACATGCATGGAAGCGAAACTGCGAGGGAGGGAGGCGCGAATTATACCGTAGCGTCAGCGTCGCCAAGCGTGCCGGCAGCGCCGCCGCAACGCACCGTCGAGGCGATTGCGCGAGGGCGCGCTTTGCCTCAGCATGTCGACTTGTCTATCAACGGTTGACCAACATGTCGATGCAATTTCGCCGTCTCGGCGACAGCGGTCTCGAAGTCTCTGAAATCTGCCTCGGCACGATGATGTTCGGCGACCGCACCGACGCTGCCACTTCGCAGCGCATCATCGCTTCGGCTTTCGACGCCGGCGTCAACTTCATCGACACGGCCGACGTGTACGTCAAGGGCGCGTCGGAGTCCATCGTCGGCGCCGCGATCGCCGCCAACCGGCGCCGCTGGATACTCGCGACGAAAGTCGGCAACGTGATGACCGAGCGCGCCGCACGATGGCGGCCTGTCGCGCCGCTGGATCATGCAGGCGTGCGACGACAGCCTCAAGCGCCTCGCGACCGACTACATCGACATCTACTACCTGCACAAGGACGATCCCGACACGCCGATCGCCGAGACGATCGAGGCCATCGGCGACTTGATCCGCGCCGGCAAGATCCGTTATCTCGGCATCTCCAACTATCGCGGCTGGCGCATCGCGGAGCTCGTCAACACCTGCGCGGAGCTGGGTGTCGCGCCGCCGGTCGTGTGCCAGCCGTATTACAACGCGATGAATCGCATGCCCGAAGTCGAGATCCTTCCCGCGTGCGACTACTACGGCATCGGCGTCGTGCCCTACAGCCCGCTCGCGCGCGGCGTCCTGACGGGCAAGTACTCGCCCGGCGCCGCGCCGCCGGCCGAATCGCGGGTCGGGCGCAAGGACCGGCGCATGATGGAAACCGAATTTCGCGACGAGTCGATCGCCAAGGCGCAGACCATCAAGCAGCACGCGGAGAAGAAGGGGCTCACTGCCACGCAATTCGCGCTGGCGTGGCTGCTGCGCAATCAGATCATCAGCTCGGTCATCGCCGGACCGCGCACGCTCGAGCAGTGGACCGATTACCTGTCCGCGATCGGCAAGGAGCTCGACGACGAGGACGAGGCGCTGCTCGATTCGCTGGTGACGCCGGGCCACCCATCGACGCCCGGCTACAACGATCCGCAATATCCGTTCTTCGGCCGCATCGTCTAGCGCCACGCGCTTCCCGGGCCTTCGCGTAGCGGGGATCGACGGGAAGCGAATCGAGCGTCGTTGAACCGTGCGCATGCGACGACGCACTGGGTCCCGCTTCGCGGGGACGACGACGCATCGCCACGCGCATTGTCATTCCGCAGCCGACCCCGGTGCGTGGCGACCGCGCCTAGCCCTCGTTCAAGATGCCGTGCGGCACGTGGCCGGTGGCGACGTGCTTGGCCGCGGACTCGATGTGCGTGTGCTGATCGTCGAAGAAGATGTCGGCGCCGAACGCGCGCAGGAACTCGCCCTTGTCGAGCCCGCCGAGGAACAGCGCCTCGTCGATGCGGATGTTCCAGGCGCGCAGCGTGCGGATGACGCGCTCGTGCGCCGGCGCGCTGCGCGCCGTCACCAGCGCGGTGCGGATGGGGCTCTGGTCGGCCGGAAAGTCCGACTGGATGCGGTGCAGTCCGGCAAGGAATTCCTTGAACGGGCCGCCGGACAGCGGCTGCAGCGCGGCGTCCGCTTCGCTCTGCGAAAACGCCGCCAGTCCGCTCTTCTGATAGACGCGCTCGGCCTCGTCGGAGAACAGCACCGCGTCTCCGTCGAAGGCGATGCGCAGATCGTCGGTTTCGTTGCGGCCCACGGTCGACGGCACGATGGTCGCGGCCGCGTAGCCGTCGTTCAGCACGCGCTTGACGTCCTCGGTGTCGGCGGAAAGGAACAGGTGCGCGCCGAACGCGGGCACGTAGCGCGACGTCGGCTCGCCTTTGGTGAACGCGGCGCGACTGATGTCGAGCCCGTAGTGCTTGATGGCGTTGAACACGCGCAGTCCCGTGTCGGCGGAATTGCGCGACAGCAGGATCACCTCGACGTACTGCTTGTCCGGGCGGTTCAGCCGCAGCAGCTTTTTCACCAGCGCGAACGCCGGGCCGGGCGCGAGCATCTCCTCCTCGTGCTCGATCTGGTAGCGGTGATAGGCGTCGACGCCGGCCTCGGTGTAGACGCGATGGCTGTCGGTCAGATCGAACAGCGCGCGCGACGAAATCGCGACGACCAGCTTGTCCGCGAGCGTGGGCTTGACCATGGCGCTAGTATAAGCTTCGCGCCTCGGCGTCGCGCCGGGAGCGCGCCGCTGTAACCGACGATCCAACGCCTCGAGGCCGCGTCAGCGGCCGCAGTTACTCGTCAGCAGTTTTTGCCGCGCGGCGGCGGTCCGCGGAACGCGCTAATCTGCCGACTGGGTCGAAGACTGATCAGCGTCGCCTCGGCCTGGCCGCGTCAGCTGGCGTATCGTGAGCGCGAACGATCGTGCAGTTGGCGACAGGCGAGCCACCCGCGGAATCGGCGCTGTCGAGTGTCACCCGAACTTCGGCGATGCGAATGCCCATGCGGGACTCGATGTCCCGAATGATCGAGGCAAGCAAGGGTGCCGCGTCCTCGCAGAGTTGCCGCTCTGCGTTGGCGTATCGCTCAAAATCCCGGCCTGAACTGGACATGTCGAAACCTTCAACGAAAACAACGGGAGACTCCACCTCGCACCAGCATCCCAAAGACGCCTTTGGCGCTTGTTCGAACGATAGACGTGGGGGCCGCCAGCCACAAGAGCCGGATGGCCCTATAGCGATAGGGTATTTGTGCCCTTCCAATAGCGAGTAAATTGCGATCTACTGCGACTCCATTCACCCAGTCGGAATGGATCCATGCCATCCAGGAAGATCCCCTCCCATAGTCGTGCTCGCAGCAGAGCGCGAGCCAGCCCACGGCTGCGCTTGCTGCCCAAGGCCGCGACCGGCATTCAGGGCCTCGACGAAGTTACGCTCGGCGGCCTGCCCAAGGGACGCACGACGCTCGTGTGCGGCAGCGCCGGCTGCGGGAAGACGATGCTGGCGATGGAATTTCTCGTTCGGGGCGCGCAGCAATACGGCGAGCCCGGCGTCTTTGTATCCTTCGAAGAGACCCCCGAAGACCTGGCGCAGAACGTCGCCTCCATGGGCTTCGATCTCAAGGCGCTGTCCGCGCGCAAGAAACTCCTGATCGATCACATACGCGTGGTTCGAAGCGAGATCGAGGAAACGGGCAGCTACGATCTCGAGGGACTGTTTATCCGCCTGGGGCTCGCCATCGACTCGATCGGCGCCAAGCGCGTCGTGCTGGACACGCTGGAAGCGCTTTTCGGCGCATTCTCCAACACCGCGATCCTTCGCGCCGAGCTGCGGCGGCTCTTCGGGTGGCTGAAGGACCGAGGCGTGACTGCCATCATCACGGGCGAGCGCGGCGACGGCGCCCTGACGCGGCACGGACTCGAAGAATATGTCTCGGACTGCGTGATCCTGCTCGATCATCGCGTGGTGAACCAGCTTACCATCCGGCGCCTGCGAATCGTGAAGTACCGCGGCACGGTCCACGGCACCGACGAATATCCTTTCCTGATCATGGAAAAGGGCATCTCGGTCGTGCCTATCACCTCCATCGGACTGGATCACAAAGCATCTTCCGAAGTCGTCTCGAGCGGTATTCCGTCGCTGGATAGGACGCTGGGCGCCGGGGGCTTTTACCGCACGAGCACGATTCTGCTGTCCGGCAGCGCGGGCACCGGCAAGAGCAGCTTCGCAGGCCATTTCGTGGAGGAGTCCGGCCGTCGGCGCGAGCGATCCCTCTACATCGCGTTCGAGGAGTCCGAGAGCGAGATCGTCCGCAACATGACATCCGTCGGGATCCGGCTGGCGCCTCTGGTCGCCAAGGACCTTCTGCGTTTTCACGTTTCCAGGCCGACCTCGCACGGGCTGGAGATGCACCTCGCGACGATTCACCAGATCGTCGTCGAATATCGGCCGCAGGTCGTCGTCGTGGATTCGATCTCGAGCCTGCTGGCCATGGGGTCCGCCGCCGAAGTGACCTCCACCGTCGTGCGCCTCGTCGATTTCTTCAAGATGAGCGGCATAACGCTCCTCATGACCTCTCTGATGGATTCGGAGGATCGATCGGAGTCCACCAGCGTCAATATCTCTTCGATCGTCGATACGTGGCTCGCCTTGAAAAACGACGAAGTCGACGGGGCCCGCTCGCGCACGCTGTCGGTGATCAAGGCCCGGGGCATGGGCCACTCGAATTGGACCCATGGGTTCGTCATGTCGAAGAAGGGTGTCGAGATCACGGGCGATACGCGGATTGGGACACACGCGTGACCGCCGCAAAAAAAACGCGCGCCAAAAGCTCGTCCCCGCCGATCAAGTACGTTCTCTGCCTGTACGTGGCAGGAGAGACTGCCAAGTCAGCGGCCGCGCTCAGCAACCTGAAGAAAATCTGCGCCGAGCACATGGCGGGTAGCTATCGCATCAAGGTCATCGACCTGCTGAAGAATCCCAAGCTTGCGCGCGATCACCAGATCCTGGCGCTGCCGACGCTGGTCCGACAACTGCCGTCACCGATTCGCAAGATCATCGGCGACTTGTCCAATACGGAACGTGTTCTGGTAGGTCTCGATATCAAGTCCGACACATGAGCAACGCTGCGAAAAAGACTGCGGACCAAACCGCTGCGAGCGCCGCGCGCCGCGCGCCGGGCGCATCGTCGGGAGTAGCCGTGGCCCGCTCATCGTCGACAGATCGCCGCCGATCGTCTGAAGAAGCCGAAGCCACCTTGAGAGCGATCCGCGCCGGCCAGGTCGACGCGTTGGTCATTCAGGGCGACGATTCCGAAAAGCTGTATGCGCTGAAAACATTCGCCGAAATAGCGCAAACGCAAGCAGCGCTGGAAACCGCCGGAGCTGAACGCAGCCGTTCGCTCGCGCAACTCCAGGCGCTCGCGGAAGAGCGGGAGCGCCTGTTCCAGGACATGCATGACGGCTGCATCCAGTCGATCTATGCAGTGGGCCTCAATCTGGAAGCGTGCATGCGAATGATCGAAACGAATCCGAAAAAGGCCGGCGAGATGATCGCGCATGCCACCGCGAGTCTCGGCCTCGTCATACAGGAGCTGCGTTCCTTCATCACCGGCCGCAAATTGCAGATCGTCGTCGGCCAGAATCTGCGCACCGAAATCGAGAAGGCAGTCCAGGCCGCCGGCTATCGCGGCCTGACGTTTACGGTCGACATCGCCGAGGACGCCATGAACGCGCTTACGCCTGAGCAGTCACTGCATCTGCTGCAGATCGCTCGCGAGGGTATCAGCAACGCAACCCGGCACGCCAACGCGCGGACCGCACGCGTGTCCTTGCACAAGCGAAGAGGCGCGGTTCGCCTCGAGGTGACGGACGACGGGAGCGGCTTCGTCGTCAAGAAGGTCAACAAGCTCGGCCTCGGCTTGCATCACATCGACGCCAGGGCGCGGAAACTCGGTGGCACGGCCCGGGTGAGCTCGGCACCGAACAAGGGGACGCGGATTGTCGTAGAGCTCGGCAAGACACGTTAGCCACTTTGTGGCGACCAAACCCAAAATCAGGTTGATGCTCGTCGACGATCACGAGGTCGTGCGACTCGGGCTGCGCGCGCTCTTTAGTCAAACGGACACGATCGAAGTGGTGGGAGAAGCGGGAACAGTCGCGGACGCCATCAAGGATGCCGCAAAGCACCGGCCCGACCTGGTGCTGATGGACCTGCGCTTGTCCGACGGAACCGGGCTCGAGGCGTGCCGTGAAATTCTGTCCGCGAACCCGAGCACCCGCGTACTCTTTCTCACCTCGCACTCGGACGAGGAAGCTGTCGTATCCACCATCCTGGCTGGAGCGTCCGGTTACCTTCTCAAGGAGATAGGCGCCAAGGCCCTGATCGGCGCCATCGAGATGGTGTCCGACGGCCAATCGATACTCGATCCCAAGGTGACCAAGCTGGTGCTGCGCCGCATGTCCTTGCTTGCAGGGAACGCGCCTGCGAAGCAGTCGGGAGAGGACAAGCTGTCTCCCCAGGAACGGCGCATTCTTGCGCTTGTTGTCGAAGGAAAGACCAACAAGGAAATCGCCAAGGCGTTGAGCCTCAGCGACAAAACCGTCAAGAATTACCTGAGTAACGCATTCCAGAAATTGAATGTCCGCCGCCGTTCCCAGGCCGCGGCACTTTTCGAGCGGGATCTGGGCAAGGTTTAGAACGAGACGGCGCTGCGCCACCCGGAAGTAGCGCAGCGCCGCGGGCCCGTGCGACTCCTGTCAAACGGGCCGCTCCGCTAGTATCGACTCGCCGCGAGCCGACACTTTCGTTTAGTTTCGCCCGAGCTTGCCAACCAAATAACCGATGACCAGCGCGCCGCCGACGACCGCGAAAGGCCGTGCGCGTATCGATGTGGCAGCGCTCTCCTTGAGTTGCCCAATCTGAGCTTGAACTTCCTTGGCCTGCTCGGGAAGCGTCGCAGTCCATTCCGCCGCCGACGACGCCGCATCCGCGGTCTTGTTTACGGCACGATGCGCTGTACCGCTCAGACGATCGACTTGCTCGGTTGCCTTGTCGGCGACGGCGTCGGTCGCCCGGTGTGCCGCCAGAGCGGCGTCTTCGATCTTCGCGTTCGCTGCGGCCGAACGGCTGCCATTTCCCGTCAAGCTGCCTGGTACTGGTGTGGATGTGTCCATGATGATCCTTTGAGAAATCAGGTTACGCGGGGAAGACACTTGCGCGACCAGAGTATCGATCCAGCGATGCAGGCCTGGCGATAAGACAGCGTCTGATTTCGTTGTAGGAGGCGCTAGTCGCCGCAGGGTCCGTCTGCTTGGACCCGATCACTGACGCGCACGTTCCCGCGCGCCACGCTTAAACGCGCGTTTCGGTCCCGCGAAGGCGCTCGAGCAGCCTGGCGTGTATGCCGCCGAAGCCGCCGTTGCTCATGATCAGCACGTGGTCACCCGGCTGCGACTCGCGCGCGATCGCCTCGACGAGCGCGTCGAGATCGATCGTGGAATTCGGCGCGATCGCCGAGCGGTGCAAGCGCCTCGGCAGCGCTCCAGCCGAGGTTCGCGGTATAGCAGAAGACGCGATCGGCCGCCGCGAGGCTCGCCGGCAGCGCCGCTTTCATGGTCCCGCGCTTCATGGTGTTCGAGCGCGGCTCCAGCACCGCGAAAATGCGGCTCTGCTCCCACGGCGCGGCGCAAGGCTTCGAGTGTGGCCGCGATCGCGGTCGGATGATGCGCGAAATCGTCGTAGACCGAGACGCCGTTGACCGTTCCGCGCAGTTCGAGCCGGCGCTTCACGCCGCGGAACACAGCCAGCGCGGCGAGGCTCGAGCCCACGGTCACGCCGACGTGGCGCGCGGCGGCGATCGCCGCGAGCGCGTTCAGCTGGTTGTGCCGGCCTATCAGCGAGAACGGCGCAAGCTGACCCTGCGGCGCGCCGCCGAGCTTGATGGTGCCGTCGACCGCGATCGTCCAGTCGGGACCCGTGCCGCTCACCGCGGCGGCGCCAAAGCGCTCGACTTCGCTCCAGCAACCGCGCGCCAGCACCCGTCCGAGGCTCTCCTCAGCGCCGTTCACGATCAGACGCCCGCGATGCGGCACGGTCCGCACGAGATGGTGGAACTGCGTCTCGATCGCGGCCAGGTCGGGAAAAATGTCGGCGTGATCGTACTCGAGGTTGTTGAGGATCACGGTGCGCGGCCGGTAGTGCAGGAACTTGGAGCGCTTGTCGCAGAACGCGGTGTCGTATTCGTCGGCCTCGATGACGAAAAACGAGCTGTCCGTCATGCGCGCGGAAACGCCGAAGTCGACGGCCACGCCGCCGATCAGGAACCCGGGATTCATGCCGGCATGCTCGAGGATCCAGGCGAGGAGCGAGGTCGCCGTCGTCTTGCCGTGCGTTCCGGCAACCGCGAGCACCCACTTGTCGCGCAGCACGTTCTCGGCGAGCCACTGCGGGCCCGAGGTGTACGGCAGGCCGGCGTCGAGGATCGCCTCGAGCAGCGGGTTGCCGCGCGAGATGGCGTTGCCGACCACGAACATGTCCGTGCCTTTCGCAACGGTGTCGAGCTGCGACGCGTCGTAGCCTTGCGTCAGCGCGATGCCGAGCGATTCGAGCTGGGTGCTCATCGGCGGATAGACGTTGGCGTCGCATCCGGTCACCGTGTGGCCCGCGGTCTTGGCGATCGCCGCGATGCCGCCCATGAACGATCCGCAGATGCCGAGAATGTGGATGCGCATCGTCCGCCTCGGCTGCAGTCAGCGCGCCGCGCCGGACTTGATCGCGAGCGCGCGCGCGTACGCATCCTCGAGGCACGCCGCGTAGCGTCTGCGTGTCGGTGAGCCCCGAGCTCGAAAACCTGTCGGCGATCCGCGCCGCGATGCCGGAGCGCCACGCCGGCGTCGTCCGCCAGACGGCACGCGGTCGCGACATAATCCTGGTCGCTGTGCGTCACGGTATCGGTCACGCCGAGATGGAAGAGCAGGCTGAAGCTCACGCGCTCGGCGTGGCGCAGCCCGGCGCGCGTCACGACGGGCACGCCCATCTCCAGCGCCGCGGCGGTCGTATCGCCGCCGGTGTAGGGCATCGTGTCGAGCACGACGTCGATCAGGCGATAGCGCGCGCGGTCGCCGATGTCGTCCGCGGCACGAGGGATGAATATCACGCGCGCCGGATCGATGCCGAAACCGGCAACCCGGTTGCGATACAGCGCTTCTTCCGACGCGTTGCCCGGCGAAAACGCCAGCACCGCCCGCGGCACTCGCTGCATGATGTCGCGCCAAAGCTCGAGGCACCGCGGCGAGAGCTTGAGCAGGCTCACGAAGGCGCCGAAGACGATCGCTGTCTCCGCGATCCCGAGCTCGGCGCGCGTCAACCCGCGCACGGTCTCAGGCAACGTGCCGACGCGCCTCACCGGCATCACGCAGCAATCGAGCGCCAACGGCGCCTCGATCTGGAACGAAGCGGCGTCGGGCAAATCGGCGACGGCATCGGTCAGCTTGAAGTCGACCTGGCTCAAGCCCACGCATCCGTGGTATCCGAGGTGGGTCACGACCACGGGCGCGGGTTTCCACAGCAGAATGCCTGGCCGCGAAAACGACGAGTGGCCCATGAGGTCGACCAGCACGTCGACCTCGTCGCGCTGCGATGGCGCGCGCCGCGGCGTGATCGTCGACTTCCGCGAAATTCACGAAGCGCTCGCAGAGGCCGCGAAATTCGCCCGTCAGCGAGTCCTCGTTCTGCGCCGGCGCCAGGGAGTAGAGATACAGGCTGACCCGCGTCGTGTCGTGCGCGGCGAGCACCTCGCGCATCAGCCGCCCCATGACGTGCGCGCGGAAATCGGCGGAGAGATAGCCGATGCGCATGCGGCCGGCCGGCAGCGCGGCGCGTCACGGCGATCGGCTCGAACGCCGAGCGGTTCAGCTGCTGCAGGCTGTCGTACTTGTGATAGAGCTCGAGCAGCGTCTCCCGCGGCAGATCGCAATACTGCGCGCGCGACACGGTCACCGCGGCGAGGTCCGCCTGATCGGGACGATACGGCCACTCCAGCGCGAGCGGCAGGTACTTTTTCTCGTAGGCTGGATCGCCGAGATAGCGCGAGAACATAAGGCCCGTGGTCACCAGCTCCGCGGATAGCGGAGCGCCCGGCTCGAAGCGCAGGAAATCATCGACCGCCTCCGCGACGCGCCCGAGCAAAAGCAGACTCGTGCGCAGCGCGAACCAGGCGCGCGTGTCGGTCGGCGCGAGTGCTCGCGCCCGCTGGAGATAAGGCAGCGCCGCATTCCAGCGGTTGCGCCGCTGCAGCGTCAAGCCGAGGTTGCCGAGCGCCTCGATCGAATTGGTGTCAAGCGCGAGCGCGCGCTCGAAGGCGGCTTGCGCCTCGGCATAGCGCCCGGCATGAAAGTGGATCTGCCCCGCCGCGAGAACGGGAGCGGTCCAGGCTGGACGATGCTTCGAGGCTTCTTCGAAGCTCCGCACCGCGGCTTCGTAATCACCTCGCGCGAACAGCAGCGCTCCGCAGTTGTGGTGCACGCCGGCCAGCGTCGGCTCTGCGTCGAGCACGCTCCGATAGGACGCGATCGCGTCATCGATGCGCCCGGCATCCGCTTCCGCCGCTGCGCGGGCGAGAAGCTCCTGCACGACGGAGGGAAGCTCGCTCACGCCGAGGCCCCGACAGGAGCGGGGAGCACCGCGTGACGCCGCCACCCGACGACGAACCACGCGTAGGCGAGCACATCGATGACGAGCACCAGCGCGAACGCGAGCTGCAGGGCATCGCCGGTATCCATCGCCCATCTGGCCTTCGCCGCGTCGACGACGAGGCCGATGCCCCATTGCATTGCGAAGCTGCCGCTGAACATCAGCAGATTGAATACGGTGTTGGCGCGCGCGGCAAGGTCTCGCGGGAATCCCTGCCCGAGCAGCGCGAAGCCGAGCACGTTGACGGCGGCGCCGAGACCGTAGACGGCCCACAGCGAATAGGTCCAGGGCGCGCCCAGCGAAATCAAGCGCCAGCGCCGCAATGTTCAGGCCGAAGCCGGCCGCATAGAGGTGCCGTGTCGCGATGCCCCGCCGCGCCAGCGACGTCGCGAATACGCCGATGCAAAGATACCCGGCAACCGTCGTCAGGCCCATCAGCAGCAGGTGCGCCGCCGCCACGTCCCGGCTGATAGCCGTTGACTTCGATCAGCCACGGCACCGACCAGAGTCCCTGGATCGCCATGAACGAGCCGATGGTCGCCGAGCCGAGCGGCGCCATCCACCAAAGGCGCCGGCTGGTGAACACGCTTTGGACGCCCCGCCATTGCGCGCGCCATCCCGCCGCGTTCGGTGTGTGCGGAGTATCGGGCACCAGCAGGAAGATCGCCGCGGCTGCGGCGAAGGTAGCCACCGCGAGGACGAGAAAAATGGTCCTCCAGGACACGAATGGCAGTGCCGCCGCGACCGGCGCGGTCGACAGGAGCGCGCCGGCGCCGCCGGCGACCATCATCCAGCCCGAGAGTGATGCATGGCGCTCGGTCGGATACCACGCAGCGATGGCCTTGAGCGGTGCCATGAGACAGGCTGCGACCCCGACACCGATCAGCGCGCGAGCGAGGGTCAGACCGGTGACGCTGTCGCTCATCGCAAACGCCGCCGCGCCACAGCCGGCAATGCCCAGGAACACGGGCTCGACGCGACGCGGCCCGTAGCGATCGAGGAGCATGCCCGTAGGGATTTGAAGTGCGGCAAAGGCGACAAAGTAGGCGCTGGTCAGCAATCCCAGCGACGACGCGCCGATGCCGAGCGATTCGCTCAGCTCGGGCGATATCACCGCATTGATGTTGCGATAGACGTACGACAGCAGATAGGCCGCGGCGAAGCACAGATACGGCCGCAGAAACGCGGGCTCGTCCGTGCGCCGCCGCGGCTCAGTTTGCGAGGCGGGCACGGATGTCGCCGACGCAATCGCCGGGCAAGGTCACGGAGCTGTGCACAGGAAGAAGACCGCGGAACTCAGGCGCGGAAAATGAAGTAAGCGGCCCCGACCATGCACAATGCCGCCCACAAATAGTCGAGCTTCAGCGGCTGATCCATGTAGAACATCGCGAATGGGACGAACACCGCGAGCGTGATGATCTCCTGCATGATCTTGAGCTGTCCGAGCGTCAGCACGGTGTATCCGATGCGGTTCGCGGGGACCTGCAAAAGGTATTCGAAGAGCGCGATGCCCCAGCTCGCGATCGCAGCGATCCACCACGGGCTCGACTGCATGTTGCGCAAGTGCCCGTACCAGGCAAACGTCATGAAGAGGTTGGAGCCGGTCAGGAGCATCGCGGCGCTCAACGCCGGGTGTTGCAGCATAAAGGTGGGCATGACGATGGACGTGCAGGAAAGGTGCCCCATTATCGCCGATTGCGACGCCCGCGGTTCGGCGCGGCCGGAGCATTGAGGCGTGCGCGATGCAAGCGCGCAGTGTCAGCCAAGCCTCGCATAGGGCAGCTCGACACTGACCACGACGCCGCGTCCGTCCTCGCGGTTGCGCGCGGACGGCATGGCCTCCATGGGCTTCGGCGATCAGGCGCACGATATAAAGGCCGAGACCGAGGTGCGGCTCGCCGCCGGACTGATCGCCGCGCACCGACACCATGGAATCGAAAAGACCGCCGCGCATGGCGTCCGGCAGCGGCGGCCCTTCGTTTTCCACCGACAGCAGCAAGCCGGTGTCAGTGCGCTCCAGGCGAACGACGATCGGAGTCCCCTCGGCGCTGAACTCGACGGCGTTGGCGACGAGCTTGTCGAGCATCTGCGCGATCAGCTCCGGCGCGCCGTTGAACGTGACCTCGCCGGGCGGCAGCTCGAGCTGCAGCGTGTGCCGCGGATACGCGGCGCGATAGCCGTCGACGCATCCGCTCACGACCCTGGCGAGATCGAAGCGCTCGCGCTCGTCTTCGCCGACGCTCTGCTCAAGCCTCGTCGCCTCCGTCATCCGCGTGAGGATGTGCGCCAGACGGTTCAGGCCCTCCTGCGCGCGCTCCATGTACACGCGCGCCTCGGCGGGCAGCGTCGACAGCCTGAGATTGTCGAGCGAGCTTCGAACGACGGCGATCGGCGTGCGCAACTCGTGCGACAGGCGGCTCGCCATGTTCTCGCGGTAGCTCGCGTACTGCGCCAGCCGGGACAGCACGCTCGAAAAGCTTCGCGACAGGTCGCCGATCTCGTCGCCGGCGCTCGAGCCCGCCAGCGCGCCGCGAACGCGCCCGTGCTTGTCGATGGCCGCCTCGGCCTCGTCGCGCAGGCGGCGAATGCGCGCGGATAGCCGCGATGCGTAGAGCGTAAGCGCCAGCGATCCCACCAGCAGCGCTGCCAGGACGATGGAAAACAGCCGCTCGAACGCGCGATTGCGCTCGGCGAGCACCGCGTTGGTCGTCTCCTCGACGACGACCGCGCCTTTCACCTGGTCCCCGACCCAGATCGGATGCGCGGCCGATACGACGACTGCCTTGCCGTCGGGCGTCGGGCGTCGCTCGACGGTAAGGATGCCGGACAAAGCGCCGTCGACTTCCCTCGCTGGCAGCGCGACGCGTCCGGCCTGCTCCTCGCCGAAATCCTCGCTCGGCTGCTTCAGCACCAGCGCGTACAGCGGATGCAGAGTCTCGCGCTCCAGCCATTGCCACGCCCGCGGAACGGGAGAATCGGCCGGCTGCTCGGCAGGCATGGCAGGACGCTTCAGGCTTCCGGCGCGGGCGAGCACGTTGAGCTCGCGATCGATGACAAAGATGCGCGCGGTGGTGCGCGAAAGTCCCTGCACGATCTGCTCGATTTCCGCCGGGCCGCCGCCGTTGCCGGCGGACGCGGGAACCTCGCGCGCGACGGGCGCCGCCGCAGCGGCGTCGGCTGTCCCGTCCTGCGAGCGTTCCACCGCCAGCGACTCGCGCGGCGCTGCCGGCGCGTCGAACAATCGCGGCCGATCGTGCAATGCCGTCGCGACCGCCTGCGCGGTTCCGGCGAGCGTCTTTTCCTGCGCGTCGCGCAGGAACCGCTCGAGCTCGCGCACGTACTCGTAGCCCAGCCACGGAATCAGCAGGAACACGGTCAGCACCAGCAGCAACTGCGCGCGGATGCCGAGCGCGATGCGGAATCTACTCATCGGCACGAACCAACGCGGCACCCATCGAAGTCGTACGCCGCATCGGACGGCCGCATTCGTCATTCCCGCGAAGCACATCTTCGTCATTCCCGCGAAGCTCATCGCCGTCATTCCCGCGAAAGCGGGAATCCAGTGTCTTTTGCCAAACGCCACTGGGTCCCTCGCTTTCGCGGGGACGACGCAAGTATTGCGACGACAATCATGCGTCTCGACGCTCGCGTTCAGATGTGACTCATTTTACGGCTAGCCGTTCCAGCGATATCCCATGCCGTACACGGTGTCGACGCAATCGAACGCCGGGTCGAGCGCAAGAAATTTCCTGCGGATGCGCTTGATGTGCGAGGTGATCGTGGCATCGTCGACGACGATCTTGGCGTCGCGCATGAGGCTGTCGCGGTCCTTGACGTGTCCGGGAAACTTGGCGAGCGTGTGCACCATCCAGAACTCGGTCAGGGTCAGGTCGACACGCTTGCCGTCCCATAGCGCGGCGAGGCGCTTGAGATCGAGCTTGAGCTTGCCGCGCTCGATCGTCTCCTCGACCGCCTGCGGCGCGGCGAGCAGGTCGCTGCGCCGGAACAGCGCGGCGATGCGCGCGATGAGGTGCGGAAGGCTCACGTCCTTGGTCAGGTAGTCGTCGGCGCCCAGACGCAATCCGGCGACGATGTCGAAGTCCGAATCGCGCGCCGACAGAAAGACGATCGGCAGGTTCGCCGACATCGCCCGCAACTCGCGACAGAGCGCGAAGCCGCCATCGATGTCATCGGCGAGGCCGATGTCGATCAGGGCGAGGTCCGGAAGTCTCGAGCGAAACGCGGCGAGCGCTTCATCTCGGCCCGCGTACGCGGCAACGTCGTAACCCTGCTTCTTGAGCACGTCGGCGTAGTTGGCGCGGATGGCGGGCTCATCCTCGACGATGGCGATGCGCCGGCTCATGGCTGATTCTGTCTCTCATGCGATCGACTATACCGCAGCGATGGCTGCTAGCCGCAGCATCCTCCAGGCAATGTCATTTTTTCGCCACTATTTTTCACCGCCCTGCCCCCGGCCGGGCAGAGGCAAGCCGCATCGGCGGCGCTCAATGGGATCCGTGCTCAAGCGACATGCAAGCGGCGAAACGGTGAAAAACGGCAAGGAAGCGTATCTCGACTGCCTCTCCCGTTGCGCGCGCGGGCTGCGCTGCCGCAGAAGCAGCGGCGCGGCGACCCGATCGCGCCAGTGCGCGCTGTGCGCCGCGACGTCCGGCCGCATGAGCGGCCGCAAGAGCATCTGGATCGAGATCATGCGAAGGAGACAAGGCAATGCCAAGCATCGAATCCGCTAAGACACACGGCGCTGGAAACTCGCGTCTGGAAGGACCTCGCGCAACTCGCCGTCGAGGCCATGGCGATCGGCGTCGTGTTCAGCGTGCTGCTGGCGCTGGCGGTCTTCGTTGTCGCGCGCAACAGCCACGGCGACGACTTCGCGGGATCGCAGCCGGCGCGGGCCGAGGTCCGGGCGAGCGCGTCGGCCGGATAGAGCGACGCACCGCCGAGCGGGGAGGACCTTTCGGCAGCGGGCTTGGCACGGCGCGGAGCGACAGCCGCGATTCGCACCTCTGCCGAGTCTTCCCCGGTCGGCGGCGCATCGATGAGCGAGCATCTCGCTTCAGGCGAAGCGCAGACGCAGTCCCTCGATGCCCAGGTTGCCGTAGTGGCTTTGCCAGGTCTCGCCGCGATGGACGGGCCACGCATCGGTGATGGTGCCGGTGGTGACGATCTCGCCTGCGGTGAGCGGCGGGAAGTCGGGCCGGGTTGCCAGCGCGCGAACCAGATGCGCAAGCGCGTTGATGGGGCTGCCCAGCACGTTGCTGCCCCTGCCGCGGTCGACACCGCTGCCTTCGCGCGCCAGCGTCAGCTCGAAGTGAGGCAAGGCGTTGCACGAGCTCGGCGCGGTCCGCGGCGCTGACAGCGACCGGCGTCCCGACGAGAAGCGCGCCATGCAGGCCCGAGGCGGCAGTACAGTCGGGCGCCTCGAATCGCCAGTCCGGAAAAATGCTTTGCACGATCTCGAATCCGGCGGCGATCCACTCGATGCATGCGATCAGCGCCATGGGATCCTCGCTTGAAGGAGGGGCGGTGGCGAGCTTGAATACGACCTCGGGCTCGATGCGCGGCTGCACGAACCCCGCGAGCGGCAGCGTCGCCTCTCCGTGCTCGGCGAAATGCACCGTCTGCGACCAGACGGGCGCCCACATCGGCTGATAGACGCCGTAGCGTTCCCAGATCGTGTGGTTGGTGAAGCCGATCTTGCGTCCGACCGGCACCCAGCCCGAGGCGCTGGCGCCGGGCGTTGATCAGCGCCAGCACATCGTAGGCGCGCGCGACGTCGAACGTCGGGTCGGCTGCCGGTGATCGGCGCAATCGTATGGGCGCCGTCCTGGGCGGCCATGATCGCGTCGGCAATCGCGGCGTTCGGCCACGATCGAGGAGATTCGCGGCAATCGCTCGCTGTCGCGCTCAGCGCTATTTGAGAAAGCCGAGCGTCTTGGCGAGAAAGACGCCGAGGGCGAAGAGCACCGTCGCGAGCACCATGCCGATCGCCGTGGCGACGAGCGCGCCGATGATGCCGCTCCCAGCCGATCGAGGACACGATCATCCACGCGATCGCCGCGCCGATGCCGCCGCAGATGAGGATGGCGATGCCGCTCAGGACATAGGACATTTTTTGCGTCGACGGCGGCTTGCCGCTGCCGCGCGCAGGAAGTATAACAGCCGCATCCATCGCGCTATTCAGGCGCGACAGGAGTCATGCATGCGTCGCCGGTTGCGATCCTCGCATCTTCGTCTGTCTTGCGCTCACCGCGATCTGCGCTCGCGCCGGTGACAGCGCACGCTCAAAGCAGCTTCAAGGGCCCGCATCAAGATCCTGGTGGGATTCGCGGCCGGCGGCTCGTCCGACATCGCCGCGCGCATGCTCGCCGACAAGCTCAAGGACAGTCTCGGGCAGCCGGTCGTGGTCGAGAACAGGGTCGGCGCCGGCGGACGCATCGCCGCCGAGGCATTGAAGAACGCGCCGCCGGACGGCGCCACGATGCTGCTCACGCCCGTCGTCGTGCCGGTGCTCGCGCCGCTGGTGTTCAAGCAGCTCAACTACGATCCGGCGAAGAGACTTCGCGCCCGTATCGCAAGTCGCCACGTATCAGTTCGCGTTCGCGGTCGCACCGGCGCAATCCGGCGAAGACGGTGCCCGAGTTCGTGGCGTGGCTCAAGGCGAATCCGACGCAGGCGAATTTCGGCTCGCCCGCGCCGGGAAGCCTGCCGCATTTCTTCGGCCTGATGGTCGGCCAGGCGACCGGCATCGACATGGTGCACATCGCCTACAAGGGCGGCGCGCCGCTCGCGACCGATCTGATGGGCGGCCAGATCCCCGCCGGCATCGACGCGCTGTCGGACATGATGGAGCTGCATCGCGCGGGCAAGATCCGCATCATCGCCACGTCGGGCGCGCAAGCGCTCGCCGCTGTTGCCGACGGTCGCGACGTTTCAGGAGCAGGGCTTCCCGTCGATCGAGGGCAGCGGCTGGATCGGCGTCTACGTGCCGGCGAAAACACCCAAGGCGGTGATCGATCAGCTCTCCGCGGCGATCGTCAAGGCGCTGCAGATTCCCGAAGTGCGAGAGCGATTCCTGACGCTGGGTTACGAGCCGACCGGCACGACGCCGGAAGCGCTGGCGGCCATCATGGCCGCCGACACCGCGCGCTGGGGACCGATCATCAAGCGCTCCGGCTTCAGCGAGTGACGCGGCATCGACGCGTGCGCAAGTTGCGCATCGCACAATCCCGCGTGCGAATGCCGTCGCACGAGTACGCGCGCGGCAGCCAGGCGCATCTCAAGCTTGGTGACTGATCGATGAGCGCGGTCCGCAACATCCTGTTCATCATGTGCGACCAGCTGCGCGCCGATCATCTCGGCTGCTACGGCCATCCCTTTCTCGCGACGCGACATCTCGACGAGCTCGCGCGGCGCGGCGTGCGCTTCGATCGCGCGTTCGTGCAATCCGGCGTGTGCGGCCCCTCGCGCATGTCGTTCTACACCGGCCGCTACGTGTCGAGCCACGGCGCGACCTGGAACCGCGTGCCGCTGTCGGTCGGCGAAATAACGCTCGGCGAATATCTGAGCCGCGCCGGACGCACGCTTTCGCTCGCCGGCAAGACGCACGTCATGCCGGACCACGCCGGCATCGCGCGGCTGCATCTCGACGGCGACGAGGACTGGATGCGCCTGATTCGCAACGGCGGCTTCGACGAGATCGACCGCCACGATGGCCATCATGCCGAACCGGGCGGCGCATACGCGGCATTTCTGCGCCGCGTCGGATACGACTGCCGCCGATCCGTGGTCGGACTACGTCATCAGCGCCGTCGACGATCGCGGGGCCGTCGTGTCCGGCTGGGACATGCGCAATGCGCGCCTGCCGGCGTGCGTCGCGGAAGCGCATTCCGAGACCGCGTACACCACCGATCGCGCGCTCGAATTCATCCGCGCGCGCGGCGACGAGCCCTGGGCGCTGCATCTGTCGTACGTCAAGCCGCACTGGCCGTATCTGGCGCCTGCGCCGTATCACGCGCGCTACACGCCCGAGCAATGCCTGCCGCTCAGACGCGACGCGCGCGAGCTGGAGGACGCGCATCCGGTGCTCGCCGCCTACCGCCAGCAGGAGGAATGCGCGAACTTCATGCGCGACGAAGTGCCGCGAACCGTGCGGCCGACGTACCAGGGACTCGTGCAGCAGATCGACGATCACCTGGGCAGGGTCTGGGAAGAGCTCGAGCGCTCGGCCGCTGGAAAGACACGCTCATCGTGTTCACCGCCGATCACGGCGATTTTCTGGGCGATCACTGGCTCGGCGAGAAGGAGCATTTCTACGACACCGTGCAGCGCGTTCCGCTGATCGTCTACGATCCCGATCCCGCCGCCGACGCGACGCGCGGCAGCGTCGAGACGCGCTTCGCCGAAGGCATCGACCTCGTGCCGACGTTTCTGGAGGCGCTTGGATTGCCCGGCGCGCGCGAGCGCATCGAAGGCCACTCGCTGCTGCCGCTGACGCGCGGCGCGAGCGTTTCCGAGTGGCGCGACTGCGTGTTCTCCGAGCTCGACTACGGTTATCGCGAAGCGCGGCGGATTCTCGGCCGCAAGCCCGACGAGTGCAGGGCGTGGATGGTGCGCACCGACCGCTGGAAGTATGTCTTCTGGCAGGGCTTCAGGCCGCAGCTGTTCGACCTGGACGCCGACCCCGACGAGTACTGCGATCTCGGCGCGATTCGGGTCACGAAGGCGTGCGCCGGGAAATGCACGAGCGCCTGCTCGACTGGTTCATGCGTTTGAAGCGGCGCGTGACGGTGACGGATGAAGAAGTCGACGCCGGGACCGCGGCGCACAAGCGCGCGGGAGTGTTTTTCGGGCAGTGGTAGGCGCGCATCCATGTGCGTTCGCGTGATGAAAACGATGGCGCGGGCCCGTCGCGGAATGTCGCGCTTTCGGAATGTCGCGCAAAAGCGACCACATCCGTCATCCCCGCGAAAGCGGGGATCCAGTTTGACGTTCGACCCTCGCAACATGGATTCCCGCTTTCGCGGGAATGACGAGCCGGGCTCGCGCGAGTCGGTCACGCTTGGGTCGCTACGCGAACGCGTCGCGTGATATCCCTTCCTAGCGCAGCTTGTCCGCGAACTCCGCCTCGTCGAACCCGAGCAGCAAGCGTCTTCCCCGATTCGACGATCGGCCGCTTGATGATCGACGGCTTCGCGAGCATCAGCGCAATCGCGCTCTTTTCGTCCTTGACCGCATTCTGCGCCTTGGCGTCGAGCATGCGCCAGGTCGTGCCGCGGCGGTTGAGCACGTTTTCCCATCCGAACGCGGCGCACCATCGCGCCAGCAGCGCCGGCGTCGGCGGCGTCTTCTTGTAGTCGACGAATTCGTAAGCGTGGCGATGCGCGTCCAGCCATGCGCGCGCCGATTTGACCGTATTGCAATTGGCGATGCCGTAAACTTTCATGTCGGAGGTCCGAGCTGCGGACGCGTTGACGTGGGCGCGACCGCACGCTTCAAGTTACAGGCGCCTTGCCGTTTGCGGTGAGCCCCCGGCAAAGTATAAAGGCGTTCGCTCGCCGTTTGACGGTCCTGCAGGCTGCGTGGACGGCGTTTGCGACAGCGAGAAACACTGGACTTCGACCCGACTGCGACGCGCGGGCACTCAATCTCATCGTGCCAATGACCGCCAGCCTATCCGCTTCACCACTCCTCTGCGCGCAGCGCGGTGCGCTCCCTGGTCGCGTCGCAGATCCGCGAGGTCGCCAACGCCGGCATGGGCGATCCCGACATTCTCGCGTTCTGGTTCGGCGAGCCCGACGAAGTCACGCCCGGTTTCGATCCGCGAAACCGCGATGGCCGCGCTCGCGGCCGGCGAAACCTTCTACACCCAGAATTTCGGGATCCCCGAATTGCGCGCGGCGCTGGCGAGCTACATCTCGCGCCTGCATCGCCCGATCGACCTCCGATCGGATCGCGGTCACGGCTTCGGGCATGTCGGCGCTGATGCTCGTTGCGCAGGCGCTGGTCAACCCGGCGCGCGCGTGGTCTGCGTCACGCCGCTGTGGCCCAACCTGACCGAGATTCCGAAAATCCTCGGCGCGGAAGTCGTGCGCGTCGCGCTTCGATTCGATCGCGACGGCTGGAAGCTCGACGTCGATGAGCTGATCGATGCGCTGACGCCGGGGACGAGCACGCTCCTGATCAACTCGCCCAACAATCCGACCGGCTGGACACTGCGCGCCGAGGAGCAGAAGAGGATCCTCGAGCATTGCCGCAAGCACGGGATCTGGATCGTCGCCGACGACGTCTACGAGCGGCTTGTACTACGCTGGCGACGGACGGCTAGCGCCTGCGCGCCCTCGTTTCTCGACATCGCCGACGCCGACGATCGCCTGGTCAGCACCAACAGCTTTTCCAAGACCTGGCTGATGACAGGCTGGCGCCTGGGCTGGATCGCCGCGCCGCAGGCGCTGATGGCGGACCTGGGCAAGCTGATCGAATACAACACCTCGTGCTCGCCGGTGTTCGTGCAGCGCGCCGGCGTGGTCGCGATCGAGCACGGCGAGCCCACGGTCGCGCACACCCTGGCGCGCTTTCGCAAGGCGCGCGACCAGCTCACGCGCGCGCTCGCCGCCATGCCGCGGGTCGAGACTGCGCTGCCGCCGGGCGCGATGTACGCCTTCTTCCGCGTCGAGGGCGTCACCGACAGCCTCGACTTCTGCAAGCGGCTGGTGCGCGAAGCGAAGCTCGGCCTCGCGCCAGGAAGCGCGTTCGGACCCGAGGGCGAAGGCTTCGTGCGCTGGTGCTTCGCGGCCAGCGAGGAGCGGCTGAGAGATGGCACGGAGCGCCTGGCACGATTCCTCGAGCGCGCATGACGCGCGATCCATGACGCGTCCACGCGGCATAGCGCGCCATGGTCCCGCCATAATCTTTCGCCGACTTGCCGTTTTGCAGCCGCCCGCTTGCCACAAGCGTGCGCTGTAATCGAGTGCTGAGATCGTCCGGTCCTGTTCCGGACATTGGGGAGCTTGAATGAAAGCCTGGCCTTCGAAGGTGGCTGATGTCACTCTGCGCCGCGTGGACGATCACGCTCTCTGCGCGCAGCCGGTGGAATTCTTCTCTCCGCAAGGCGAGGTCAAGGGCGTGCGCCAGGCCAGCGCGCGCTTCGCGCAGGCGATGGTGCCCTTCGGCGATCCGCGCGAGCTCGACCCGTTCGACGTCGACTGCGCCGAAAAGGGCAAAGGCCGCTGGGCCGACAGCAGGAACTGGGTGTACGACTTCGATCGCGATCTGCCCGCGGGCGTGCGCTGCAGCTTTACGCTCAAGTCCGGGATCGCCGCGCTCGACGGCAAGCCGCTCGACGCGGGCCAGCGATTCGCGTTCACCACCGGCGGACCGGCCGTGCTGCGCAGCCTTCCCTACGAAGGCGCCCGCATCGACGAGAACCAGATCTTCGTCCTCGGCCTCGACGCGCCGGCGAAGAGCGAAAGCATCGCCGCCAACGTCTACTGCGTCGCCGCGGGGGTGAACGAAAAGATCGGCGTGCGGATGGTCACCGGCGAGGAGCGCAAGATCGTTCTCGACAACCGCAAGTCGTTCGCCGCGAGCTACCTGCGCTTTCTGTTCCTCGATGCCGACGAAGGCCGCACGCGCTCGATCACCTTCCGCCTGCCGACGACGGGCAGCGACGACGAGAAGTTTCTGCAGGCTGCGCGACGCGCCCGATTCGCCGCTGGTGACGCTCGCCTGCGCGCGCACGCTGCCCGCCGGCGTCGAAGCGAAGCTGGTCTGGGCGCGCGGCGTCACGTCGACCTCGGGCGTCGCGTCTTCGGCCGACCAGCCGCTCGCCTTCCGTGTCCGGCCGGCGTTTCGCGCGTCGTTCTCGTGCGAGCGCATCAACAAGAACGCGCGCTGCATTCCCATCCTGCCGATGACGCTTTCGTTCACCGCGCCGGTCTCGCAGCGCGACGCGGCGAAGATCCGGCTGGTCGACGGCGCCGGAAAAACCTACAAGCCGAAAATCGCCGAAGTCGGACGAGGGCAACGGCATCACGAGCCTGACCTTCGGTCCCGGCCTGCCGGAGCGGACGTCATTTCGCATCGAGCTTCCGGACGATCTCAAGGACGACGCCGGGCGCCCGCTCGCCAACGTCGCGTCGTTTCCGCTCAAGGTGGGCACCGACGAGAATCCGCCGCTGGTCAAGTTCGCCGCGGACTTCGGCATCCTCGAGCGCGTCGTGCCGGGCAACGGCACGCCGCTGCTGCCGCTCACGGTGCGCAACGTCGAGCCCACGTTGACCGGCACCGTGGCGACGACGGGCGCCAAGGCGAGCGCGGGCGCCAACGCGACGATTCCGGGCAAGGTCGCGCGCGTCGGTCCGGGCGAGGAAATGAAGATCATCGATTGGCTGCGGCGCATCGAGATCGGCGACAAGATCGAGAACGAATACGACCAGCAGGCGAAGCGCTGGATCCTCATCAAGCACGGCCACGCCGAGCCGATCTTCAAGCCGCACGGACGCGCAGCAGGCGATCGCGGTGCCCAAGCCCAACGGCGCCAAGGCATTCGAGGTCGTCGGCATTCCGCTGCAGGGCCCCGGCTTCTACGTCGTCGAGCTGGCGAGCCCGAAGCTCGGCGCCGCGCTGCTCGGCGAGCCCAAGCCCTTCTACGTCCGCGCCGCGACGCTGGTCACCAACCTCAGCGTGCACTTCAAGCTCGGCCGCGAATCGTCGCTGGTGTGGGTGACGCGGCTCTCCGACGGCAAGCCGGCGAAAAACGCGCGCGTCGCCGTCGAGGATTGCAGCGGACACAAGTACTGGGAGGGCGCGACCGATGCTTCCGGCATCGCCCGCGTCAACATCGAGCTGCCCGATCGCGAGGACATCGCCGCCTGCGGCGCGTCGCGCGACCGGCGCGAGTTCTTCGTCGTGGCGCGCCTGGCCGACGACATGGCGTACGCCTTCTCGGATTGGGGCGAGGGCATCAGCCCGTGGCGCTTCAACGTTCCGACGGCGCACTACGACGGCCCGTACGTCGCGCACGCGGTGCTCGACCGCTCGCTCTTCCGCGCCGGCGACACGGCGTCGATGAAGGTGTTCGTGCGCAAGCAGACCGGCGAGGGCTTCGCGATGGTCGCGCGCAAGGACCTCGGCGACACGCTGCTGATCCGCCATCAGGGCTCCGATCGCGAATACACGGTGCCGATCCGCTGGACCGGCAGCGCCCACGGCGAGGCGAGCTTCGCGATTCCGAAGGACGCGCAGCTCGGCACGTACACGGTGAACATGCAGCGACTCGCTGGCGCCTCCGCGCGGACGCCGTCGCAACGAGCGCGTGGTCGGCCGCTTCCGCGTCGAGGCGTTTCGCGTTCCGCTCATGCGCGCGCGCCTGCAGGCCGTCGGCACGCCGCTGGTCAATCCGGCCGACGTGTCCATCGACATGACGCGTCAACTACCTCTCCGGCGGCGGCGCCGGCGGATTGCCGGTGAAGCTGCGCACGCAGCTCGAAACGAAATCCGTGGCGTTTCGCCGATTTCGAGAGCTACGCCTTCGCCGCCGGCGACGTCAGCGAAGGCCGCGACGAGGAAGGCGATGCGACCGCCAGCTTCGGCGAGTACAATTTCTCCGACCCCGACAGCGACGACGAGGACGCGGACAACGCGGATTCGAAGCCGGCGCACGGCAAGACGAGCGAGCTCTCGCTTTCGCTCGACGCCGCGGGCGGCGCGCGCGCGACCGTCAAGAACGTCGGCGCGGGCGCAACCGACAAGCTGACACCGCACGACCTCGTCGCCGAGCTCGAATACCGCGATCCCGAACGGCGAGACGCTGACCGCGGCGACGCGCGTCGCGATCTGGCCCTCGCGCGTGTTGCTCGGCCTCAAGCCCGATAGCTGGGCCGCGTCGAAGGACAAGCTCAAGTTCACGGTCGCCGCGGTCGACGTTCAGGGACGTCCGCTCGCCGGCGTTCGCGTCGCCACCGACGCCTTCCGGCGCGAGACCTATTCGCATCGACGGCGCCTGATCGGCGGCTTCTATGCCTACGAGCACGGCAGCGAGACCAAGCGCATGGGCGAGCTGTGCGAAGGCATGAGCGATGCGCACGGGCTCGTCTTCTGCGAGGTCGCCGCGCCGGCCGCGGGCAACCTGATCCTGCGCGCGCAGGCGACGGACGCTGACGGCAATCGCGCGGTCACGCGTGCCGACGCGTGGGTCGCGACCGGCGACGATTGGTGGTTCGCCGCATCCGACAACGATCGCATCGACCTCCTGCCGGAGAAAAAGCAGTACGAGCCCGGCGATACGGCGCGCTTCCAGGTGCGCACGCCGTTCAAGGAGGCGACCGTGCTGGTGACGATCGAGCGCGAAGGCGTGCTCGAGTCGTTCGTGCGCACCGTCAAGCGCGACGACCCGGTGATCGACGTGCCGATCAAGGGCAACTATTCGCCCAACGTGTTCGTCTCCGCGCTGCTGGTGCGCGGGCGCATCGGCGGCGTCGCGCCCACCGCGCTCATCGATCTCGCCAAGCCTTCGTACAAGATGGGCTTGGCCGAGATCCGCGTCGGCTGGGCGGCGCACGAGCTGCACGTCAAGGTGACGCCGGAGCACGAAGCGTATCGGGTGCGCGACAAGGCGAGCGTGGCGATCGAGGTTCGCGGCAGCGACGGAGCGCCGCCGCCGAAAGGCAGCGAAGTCGCGCTCGCGGCGGTCGACGAGGGCCTGCTCGAGCTTCTGCCCAACGACACGTGGAAGCTCCTCGACGCCATGATGACGCGCCGCGGCGAGGAAGTGGAAACCTCCACGGCGCAGATGCAGGTGATCGGCAAGCGGCACTTCGGGCGCAAGGCGGTTGCGGCCGGCGGCGGCGGCGGCCGCCAGTCGGCGCGCGAGCTGTTCGACACACTGCTGCTGTGGAAAGCGCGCGTGCCGCTCGACGACGACGGCCGCGCCACGGTGGAAATTCCGCTCAACGATTCGCTGACGAGCTTCCGCATCGTCGCCATCGCCTCCAGCGGCGCGGGCCTGTTCGGCACGGGTGCGGCGTCGATCCGCTCGACGCAGGACCTGATGCTGCTCTCCGGATTGCCGCCGCTGGTGCGCGAAGGCGACACCTTCCGCGCCATCGTCACGGTGCGCAACGCCTCGCAGCGCAGCCTCCACGCGACGCTCAGCGCGAGCGTGGACGCAAAGCCGTCGGCCGCGAAGAAGCTGCCGGCGCTCGACACGCGCGAGATCGATCTCGCCGCCGGCGAGAGCCGCGAAGTCGCGTGGGACGTCACGGTGCCGATCAACGCGACCGACGCTCGACTGGCGCGTCGACGCAGTCGAAAGCGGCGCGCGCGGCGGCCGAGCCCGCGCAGGGACGCGCTCAAGGTCTCGCAGCGGGTCGTGCCCGCCACGCCCGAGCGCACGTTCCAGGCGACGATCTTCCAGCTCACCGACTCGCAGAGCACGGTCGTGCAGCGGCCGCAGGACGCGATTCCCGGTCGCGGCGGCGTCAACGTGCGCATGCAAGGCAAGCTCGCCGGCGACCTGCCCGGCGTGCGCGAGTACCTGAGCTGGTACCCGTACAGCTGCTTCGAGCAGATGACCTCGATCGCCATCGGCTTGCGCGACCGGGGACGCTGGGACGCCGCGATGCGCGCGCTTCCGGACTATCTCGACCGCGACGGGCTGGTGAAATTCTGGCCGATCCTGCGCGACGGCGACGATTCGCTGACCGCCTACGTGCTGTCGATCGGCGACGAGGCCGGCTGGGAGATTCCCGAGGACGCGCGGACGCGCATGGAGCAGGCGCTGATCGGATTCGTCGAGGGCCGCGTGGTGCGCTATTCCGCGCTGCCGACCGCGGACCTGACGATCCGCAAGATCGCGGCGCTGGAGGCGCTCTCGCGCCGCTCGCAGCCGCTCAACGCCAAGTGGCTCGACAGCATGACCATCGAGCCGAACCTGTGGCCGACCTCGGCGGTGATCGACTGGCTGGTGATACTGAAGCGCCAGCCGAAGCTTCCGCATCGCGACGAGCGCCTCGCCGAGGCGCAGCAGATCCTGCGCTCGCGGCTCAATTTCCAGGGCACGATCATGGGCTTCTCGACCGAGAAGAGCGACGCGCTGTGGTGGCTGATGATTTCCGCCGACCGCAACGCCAATCGCATGGTGCTGGCGCTCATGGACGATCCCGCATGGCGCGAGGACATGCCGCGGCTGGTGCGCGGCGCGCTGTCGCGCATGCAGCGCGGGCGATGGAATACGACGGTCGCCAACGCCTGGGGCATCGTCGCGCTGGACAAATTCTCCGCGGCATTCGAGAGCGTTCCGGTCGACCGGCACGACGACGGCGACGCTCGCCGCGGAAAAGTTCTCGCATGCGCTGGCAGGACGGCGACTCGCGCCAAGGCGTTCGAGAAGAAGCTCGCGTGGCCCGAAGGGCGCGAGACGCTCGAGCGTGGATCAGGACGGCAGTCGGCAAGCCGTGGGTGACGCTGCAAAGCATCGCCGCGATTCCGTTGAAGACTCCGTTCTCCAGCGGCTACAAGGTCTCGCGCATGGTGACGCCGGTGCAGCAGAAGGCGGCAGGCCGCTGGAGCCGCGGCGACGTCGCACGCGTGCACCTGGAAGTCGAAGCGCAGTCCGACATGACATGGGTGGTCGTCGACGATCCGATTCCCGCCGGCGGCACCGTGCTCGGGCCGCGGGCTCGGCGGCGACTCGACGCTGCTCGCGCAGGGCGAGACCAAGCGCGGCACGGTGTGGCCGGCGTTCGAGGAGCGAACCTTCGAGGGCTTCCGCGCGTACTACCGCTACGTGCCCAAGGGACGCTTCATCGTCGAATACACGGTGCGGCTCAACAACCCGGGAACGTTCCACATGCCGGCGACGCACGTCGAGGCGATGTACGCGCCGGAGATGATCGGCGAGTATCCGGTCGAGGATTGGAAGGTGCAGCCGTGACCACGCGGTTGCTTCGGCGCCTGGCGAGTGCTGGTCGTCGGCAGCGATGGCACTGGCTGCATCGCCCGCGGTCGCCAGCCGAGTCGCTTGCCGTCATTTGCCGACGTCAAGGCGTCGTATCGGACCTCGGAAGCGCGTGCTGCTCGATCGCCACGGCGCGCCGTTGTCCGACGTGCGCATCGACCCGCGCGTGCGGCAGCTCGATTGGGTTCCGCTGGCCGACGTTTCGCCGGCGATGTCGGCGACGCTGATCGCCGCCGAGGACAAGCGATTCTACGAGCACGGAGGCGTCGACTGGTCGGGCCTCGCGGGCGCCGCGTGGGACAGCGTGTGGCGGACGCTGGACGGCCGCGGCCACGCGGCGGCTCGACGCTCACCATGCAGCTTGCCGGCATGCTCGATCCCGGCGCTGGCGCCATCGCGGGCAGCGCGCGCACGCTGACGCAGAAATGGGATCAGGCGCAGGCCGCGCTCGCGCTGGAGCGCACGTGGACCAAGCCGCAGATCCTCGAGGCGTATCTCAATCTCGCGTCGTATCGCGGCGAGCTCAAAGGGCTCGATGCCGCCGCGCACGGCTTGTTCGGCAAGGCGCCCGCCGGGCATCGACGCGCGCGAAGCCGCCATCCTGGTCGCGCTGCTGCGCGGACCCAACGCGCCGGCGGCGACGGTCGCGCAGCGCGCCTGCAGCGTGACCGCGCTCTCCGCGCCCGAACGTCGCGTGCGAGGAAGTGCGGGCGATGACCGACGGTGGCGCTGGCGGGCGCCTATCGCATGCGCGCGCGCTGGAATCTCGCGCCGCATCTCGCCGCCAAGCTGCTCAAGGTCCCGGGCGAGCGCAAGACGACGACGCTCGATGCCGAGGTGCAGCGCTACGCCATCGAGACGCTGCGCCAGCATCTGGCCGAGCTCGCCGAGCGCGGCGTCGGCGACGGCGCGATCGTGGTGCTCGACAACGCGACCGGCGACGTATCGGCGTACGTCGGCAGCAGCGGCGAGCTGTCGAACGCCGCCCAGCGTCGACGGCGTCATCGCGCCGCGGCAGGCCGGATCGACGCTCAAGCCATTCCTGTACGCGCTGGCGATCGACTCGCGCGTGCTCACCGCGGCATCGCTGGTCGACGACAGCCCGGTCGCCATCGCGACCGAGCGCGGCATGTACGTGCCGCAGAACTACGATCGCCAGTTTCGCGGCATGGTCAGCGTGCGCACCGCGCTCGGCAGCTCGCTCAACGTGCCGGCCGTGCGCACGCTGGAGCTGGTCGGCATCGATCGCTTCCACGGCAGCCTTGCGGCAACTGGGCTTCGACACGCTGACCGAGCCGGACGAATACTACGGCGCGTCGCTCGCGCTCGGCGGCGCCGACGTCAATCTGCTCGCGCTCGACCAACGCTTACCGCGCGCTCGCCAACGGCGGCGTGTACGGCGCGCCGCGCTTCGTTGCCTGCCGTCAGACATGGAAAGCCGAACCGCGGCGAGTGTTCGGCGCGCAGGCAAGCTTCGTCGTGACCGACATCCTCTCCGACCGCGCCGCGCGCGCCGCCACCTTCGGGCTCGAGAATCCGCTCGCGACGCGCGTCTGGAGCGCGGCCAAGACAGGCACCAGCAAGGACATGCGCGACAACTGGTGCGTCGGCTACACGTCGCGCTACACCGTCGGCGTCTGGGTCGGCAATTTTTCCGGTGCGCCGATGCACGATGTCTCCGGCGTCACCGGCGCCGCGCCGATCTGGCGCGACCTCATCCATCGCCTGCACGCAGCCGAGCCGTCGGTCGCAGCCACTCGCGCCGCGCGGACTGATCGAACAGGAAGTCACATTCGAGCCGCCCGTGGAGACGGAGCGCGAGGAATGGTTCCTGCCCGGAACGCAGGCGCGGCTGATCGCGTCCGCAGCGCGGCCGCCGACGCGGGCTCGGCGGTCACGCCGCACATCCGTTATCCGGCACCCGGACACCATCATCGCACTGGATCCGGACATCGCGGACGACCATCAGCGCGTCCTGTTCCTGGCGTCGCCTGTTCGTCCCGGCATGCGCTGGCGCATCGACGACGAAGTGCTCGCGGATACGCGAGGTCACGCTGCGTGGTCGCCGACGCCGGGCACCCACACCTTGTTCCTCGAGAGCGAGAATGGGCAAGCGCTGTCGAGCGTTCCGTTCGAGGTAAGGGGTAGCGCCGCTCGCTGAGCTACGGCATCCGAACTACAGAATTGCCAGCAGCGCGCGAGCGTCGCTCATCCGTTCCAACGTCCACAACTGCTGCAAGACGGACTCCGTTCGCGCGCCTGGCCATCGCGCGCCAATGTTGCTTCGAAACTTCCGCTCGACGTCCGCCCGGCTCATGGGCTGCCCCGCGAAGCCGGCCATCGTGACGACCTCTTTGGTGATCCGCTGGCCGTCAACCAGAACCGCGGTCATGCGTGTCGGCGGTGCGGCTCCGGGTGGTGTCCCGAGCTTGGCGTCTTCCACGACGGTGACCTTCCGCATGAAGGCGCGAATGCGTGGGTCGCGGAGTTTCTCAACGGTATAGCTGCGGTTATCGATGTCGCCATCGAACATCACTCGCGCCGCGATATACGGCATGCTGTGATCGGCTGTGTCCCTGTTCTCCGGCGTCCACTTTTCGGGGTCGCGTCCCGCGGACTGGTAGCCCTGCCGCGTCGTCACAATTTCGAGGGCCGCGATTCGATCGAGATCGCCGACTTCCTTGGCCATGGCGAGGCTTGCCACAACCACCGTCTGCGCATAGACGACTACCGGAAACGCCTTCATCCCGCACTCATTGATCTTGAAAGGGATGCCGCGCGCACCGAAGGCGCCAACGTCCATTTCCGCCGGACCCGATACCAACTGGAAGAAGCCGCGGCGTCCTTCGAAGATGGGCGCGGGCCCGGTGAGGCCACCGCGCGCGAGCATCGCCGCGAACACTCCGTTGCGCGCGGCATCGGCATCTGCGAGGCCCTTCCAGTCCGATAGCGCCTGCGCGCGCGTCTGGCCCATGGGAATGTGATCGTTGATCGCAAGGTTCACCGCCTGCGTGAGCTGCTTCGGCGGGAGCTTCATCAGCTTGCCGGCGGCGAGGGCCACCGCTGGCGGACTGGACACCGTGGCCTCGTCCCAGCCGCGGTTGGCGAAATCGAACGCATCCGCAAGTCGGCAGTTGACCTCGTAGGCGATGACGATCGCGGTGATCAGCTCCGATGTGCTTGCTCCTTCCGCCTCGGCAACCGCGAGACACGCTGCAATGCCGTCGCTTGGATGACACGTCGCGCGTCCGACGTAGACGTCGTTGAGATCGAAGTAACGAAATGCGGCGCCATTGGCGAACGTCGCAAGGTCAGCGGCTGCGCGGCTACTGGTGCCAATAACGGTCGAGCGGCCGCCGCCTGCCGACAGCGCGATATCACGGCAGATGCGCACGGGGTTCTCATCGAACGCCGCGATGCCGCACCCGAGCGTGTCGATAAGGTGTGACTTGACGCGTTCGATGGTTTTGGCGTCGATATCCTCGTAGCGCAAGCCATCGACATACGCGGCCATCTGCTCCGCGACGGCGCGAGATGGCGGCTCTGCCAACTGCGGCTGGGCCGGAACCTGCGCCCTGGCCGCGCGAGCCACCAGAGGAATGGCGACGGAGCCGATCGCCTGGCGCATGAATCGTCGACGTTGCAGCATCGGTCCCCCTGCATCACGGTTGGCATCACGATCGGTGGATAGCATCGCCGCCACCCACCATTCGAAGTGCCCGGAGGCTGGGGCTGGACCCGCTGGTTTTACGGGAAGCACACTGCGATGTCAAAGACATATGCGACCCAATCCCTCCTGAACCAACCGCGTATCATCCCGCTGGACTGGTACGTCGTCGGCCGCAGATCTGCGTGCGCGCAAGTCGGCGGTCGGTTCTGGTTGCGTTCGTTTGCGACAATGCGATGGCGGAATGAACCGCATGGCCCTGGACGCGCAGACCGTCTCGAACGCTAAGTCCGTAAACATGAAAATTGGGGCGATATGAACGTGTCCGCTAGTCGAGAGAGGCAGCGTCGTCGTTTCCTTCAATGGCTATCCGCCAGTCCCCTTTTGAGCCTGCCGGCGGCACGGCAGGTCTTCGCGCAGGACATGGTGAGGCGTCCTGATCCCATGACCTGGCCGACAACCATGACGCTCGACCTGATCAGCAGCCCCAAGGATGCGGTCAACGTCTTTGATTTCGAACCGGTGGCCTTCAAAAAGGTGCCGCCAGCGCACTTCGGCTATATGGCCTCGGGCATCGACGACGAGGTGACCTTGCGCGCAAACCGTCAGGCGTTCCTCAAGTATGCGTTGCGGCCACGCCGCCTGCGCGATGTCAGCAAGATCGACATGTCTGTCACGCTGTTTGGCACACGCTGGAAGACGCCCATCATCATTGGCGCTACGGGCGGCAACAGGGCTTACGATCCGGACGGCGAAATCGCGGTGGCTCGCGCTGCGCGGGCCGGGGGTCACTTGAACGTACTCGCCAGTGCCGCGGGTTCATCTATAGAAGATGTGATCGCTGCACGCCAAGGCGAAGTATGGTTCCAGCTCTATGCTACCTCGAGCCTCGAAGTTGCCCAACGGGCGGTTCGTCGGGTCGAGCGTGCCGGCTGCCCCGTGCTGGAAATCACCGTGGACCGCAACGGTGGCCGCAATCAGGAAACTTTTTTCCGGCTGCGGCGCATGGATACCCGAACCTGTGCCACGTGCCATACCTCAGGCATAGGCAGTGCCAGCGAGCGACCGATTTACGATGGCATCGACATGTCCAATGTCGCCAGCATGCAGTCGTCCAACATGACCTGGGACTTCATTGGAAAAATGCGCGATGCAACCAAGATGAAGGTGATCATCAAAGGCATCCTTACCGAGGAGGATGCCGAGTTGTGCCTCAAGTACGGCGTCGACGGTATCCATGTTTCGAACCACGGCGGCCGCAGCGAGGACAACGGACGCGGCGCCATCGAGTGCCTTCCCGAGGTGGCCAGGGTCGCCAAAGGCAAAGTACCGATCTTGTTCGACAGCGGTGTGCGCCGCGGCACGGACATCGTCAAGGCTTTGGCGATCGGGGCTTCCGCAGTGTGCATTGGCCGTCCCTATCTCTGGGGATTAGGCGCATTTGGGCAGCCTGGGGTGGAACGCGTTCTGGAACTTCTGCGCGAGGAGTTGTCTGCGACGATGCAGCAAGTAGGGGCGGCGAATATTGGGGCCATTGTGCCGGAGATGGTTATCAAGATCTCGTAAGATGTTCGTGCGAGCTCCCGTCGACTATCTGCATCCCGACCTGCCGGCCGGGCTCGCGCGCGTATCGATGCCTGTCGTCGATGCAACGTCCGACGCGCTCCAAGGCTACGGCCGGCTCGTCGATGATCCGAAAAAATGCCGCATCGAAATCGTCCGCTGGCCCGCGCAAGGCTCGCGCCCCGTCGACGCGGATACCGGCGATCAGGGCGGCACGACCGAGGGCGTGTTCGTGAGCGAATGGCAAGGCGACATCCTGTACGGCCGCAACGAGGCCGTCGGCGGCCACTACATCCTGGCGTACGCAGAGCTTCCCGAATCGGCGCGCACCGACCACACCAATCCACCTCGCCGCATGATGCTGTGGCACGCGAACTACCATCCCGACGGCGGCCAGCTCTTTTTCCCGCTCGAGCGCCGGCCGTTCTGCGTGCCGCTGGCGCTGCCGGGTGACGACGTGACGCCGCAGCGTTTCGTCTGCTTTCGTTTCGATGGCACCCAAGGCCTCTACATCCATCCCAACATCTGGCACGAAGGCGTCTTCGGCCTGAGCGGCACGCAACGCTTCTTCGACCAGCAAGGCGCGGTGCACGCACGCGTTTCCGTGGATTTCGCACGCGAATTCGGATGCCTGCTGGAGGCGACGATCGCCCGGACTTGACGCCCGACACTCGCACCGACAATTTGCTCCTGAGATGCCACTGATCTTTTCCTACGGGACGCTCCAGCAGCAAGACGTGCAACGCTCCACGTTCGGGCGCCTGCTCCAAGGACACAACGATGAGCTCCCCGGTTTCGAGCCGTCGCGCGTGGCGATCGAGGATCCGCGAGTCGTCGCTTCGGGCAAGACATACCACGACAACGTCACGTTCAACGGCAGGAACGGCAGTTGCGTGAGCGGCACGGTTTTCGAGATCACGGATGCGGAGCTCGCCGCCGCGGATCAGTATGAGAAGCTCGCCGCGTACAAGCGAATAGCCGTAACGCTCGCGTCGGGGACGAAGGCCTGGGTCTACGTCGAGGCGCGATCTGCGCCGATGCTTCGAGTTCGACGATAGGTTGATACCCGCCTGGATCGCGTTGCATGCGTGAGCATGCGCCGCCGTTGTTCTCATCGCTGCGCGTGCCTGTCCTATTGACCGCCGACGCCGCGGCCGGCAGCATGGCGCCATGAACCTCAATACCTGGCTTATCTATCTCCTGGCGGCGACCGGGCTCTCGCTTTCGCCCGGCCCCAACGGTCTGCTCGCTCTGACCCACGGCGCGTTGCACGGGCGGCGCAAGGCGTTGTACACGATCTTCGGCGGCGCGTTTGGATTCATCGCAGTCGTTGCTCTGTCGATGTTCGGCATCGGCGCGCTGCTCAAGACGTCCGTCGAGTGGCTGACGGTCATGAAGTGGGTGGGAGGTGCCTACCTGGTCTGGCTCGGCGTCCAGGTTTGGCGATCGCCGCCGATCGGGATCGAGACAGGCGCCTCGGAAGAGCCGCGCGGCGGTTGGTCGATGTTCCGGCAAGGAGCACTGTCTGCGCTGACCAATCCCAAGGGCTTGCTCTTCTTCACCGCATTTCTACCGCAGTTCATCGATCCTGCTCGAAGCCTCTTCATCCAGTTCGTGATCATGGCCGGGACGTTCGCTGCCATCGAAATAGCGACTGAGATCTTCATCGCCAGCATGGCCCATCGCATCAGCCCGTGGCTCAAGCGCGTCGGGCGGCGCTTTAACCAGGCGTGCGGCGGCTTGTTCGTCGCGATCGGCGTCGCGTTGCCGCTTCGCAGTTAAGCGCTGCAGCGATGGATTGGCGCTGGCTTCGCTCGGCGCAAGACAACACCGGCCAGATCAGGATTCCCGCCGCAGCCTTTGCGCTCATCGCCGAAGCCACGGGCTGCCGCGCCCTCGCGAAGAACTGACCCGGTTGCAACCCGCGCTGGCCAAAGCCGCTCGCGCCCGCTCGGGGGATTCCGAGCCATCCCCGCCAGGCCGCAAGGCGTCCGCCACGAATCCAAAACCGCGTCCCGCGGCATCCAATCCTTTGCCGACTCGGCCAGCCGACTGGAGCCCGACATGATCGCCGTCCGCACTTCATCGCCGTTCTGTTTCGCAGCCGCCGTCGTTGCCGCCGCGATTGCGCTGCTGCCCGGCCCCGCCTCCGCCGAGATCTGGCGGAACCAGCAACATCACCGGGTCCGGCGTGGTCAAGACCGACACGCGCAGCGTTGGCGACTTTCACAGCGTAGTTCTCGCCGTGCACGCCAAGCTCAAGCTCATCCAGGGTGACGGCGGGAGCGTGTCGATTACCGGCGACGACAACATCGTGCCGCTGGTGCAAGCCGTCGTCGAGGACGGAACGCTGACCATCCGCTGGGTGGACAAGGGCAGCTACTCGACCCGCTTCAAGAACGACCTGGAGATCGTCGTGAGCGCGAAGAACATCGACGCTCTCACGATCGACGGCTCGGGGGAGATTCAGGTCGACCGCCTGAAGACTCCCAAGCTCAGCGCGACCATCCACGGCTCCGGCGACATCGGCGTCGCGGCTCTGGATGCGGATTCGCTGGCGGCGATCATCAAGGGCAGCGGAAGCATAACCGCCGCCGGACGCGCCGACACGCTCGACGTCTCCCTTGCCGGCTCGGGAGAGCTGTTGGCCGGGAAGCTGCAATCCAGCCGCGTGAAGGTCGGACTCCATGGCTCGGGCGAGGCGACGCTGAGGGCGAAGGACGAGCTGAAGGCAGTGATTGCCGGCTCGGGCCAGATCAACTACTACGGCAAGCCGAAGATCAGCAGCGACGTCGCGGGTTCGGGACGCCTCAGACAGGTGGGCGACGCGTCCTGACGCCGCAGCAGAACACACGTTCGCGTGCCTCGCGCTCCCCGCCGACGGGCCACGCCCGGCGCGCAGTTGTATCAGTCGACGGTTTCCGTGGCCGGAGCTATTCTGTGGGTCGCCGACCCGCGTGCCCAGCATGACGTCGCGCGAACTTCAAATCCCGCTCCGCACACGTCTACCGGAAAGGATGATCGACATGCGCTACAACACCGCCACTCTCACGCTCGTTGTCGTGGTTGCCTCAGTTGCGTTCGCTGCCGGGTTCGCCGCGTCTCCGTTGGCGCGATACGCGATATCCGATGCGCGCGCGCAGACGGCACCGCTGACGCCCGCGATGGTCGACCTCATGGGTATGAAGCACGGCGACATTCCGACCACGCCCAATCCCGAGATGAATTCCAAGCTATTGGTCAACACCGACAACGCGACTGTCGCCATTCAATCCGGAAACGTCGCCAAGCACATGCATCCGAAGACCGATGAGATCCAGTACATCATCGAAGGAAGCGGAGCGATGTGGCTCGGTGGCGAGAGGAAGGAGTTCAAGCCCGGCACCTTGATCATCATTCCCAAGGGCACTGCGCATGGTGGGACGCTGGTGACCAGCGGGCCAGTCAAGGCGCTCGCGATCAAGATCCCGCCGCAGCCTAAGGACGACGTCGTTTTCCTGAACTGACACTCCGGAGGGGGCGATTCGCCGCAAGAAGCCATCGCGACGCGCTTTGCGGCATTGCGTTGTTGCGCGTTGTTGCGTCAAGGTCGCCGACAGCCCTCGGCCGCTTGCGGCTCGCTGAATTCCGATTCACGTACGTCACGCCCACCTTCTGACACATGGCGACCCTCGACCACTTCATCCTTAAGGTAAATGATCTGGAAGCGAGCCTCGCGTTCTACACTAGCGTGCTCGGATTTGCCGCGGAAGGAACCGACGGCCCATTTACGGTGCTCCGCGTTGGGCCCGACTTCCAGATTCAGATGGCGCAGTGGGGCACGCCAGGTTCGGAGCACTATGCCTTCGCCGTATCGGGCGCGGAATTCGACCGGATATTCAGCCGGATCAAGTCAGCCGGTATCGACTACGGTCCGACGTTCGACTCCGTCGGATCGAACAAAGGGCCTGGCAGCGAATCCGGCGCGCAGGGCTTCGCGCCGACAGTCTATTTCTTCGACCCCAACAAGCATCTACTCGAGATCCGATCGTATGAAGGCACACCCGATTGCCGTCCACCCGTCTGAGGTTCCTCCGCGTGCCAAGCCCTCGAATTATCCGCATCCTTTCGCGTCGCGGGTCGCGGGCCGCGACAAGCGTCCGCTGGGTGATGTGTTCGGCCTGCAGAACTTCGGCGTCAACCTGACGCGCCTCGCGCCGAACGCCGTCTCGGCGCTTCGCCATGCGCACGCCCGACAGGACGAATTCGTCTACATCCTAGAGGGACGTCCCACGGTCGTGACCGACGAGGGGCGCACCCAGCTCGAGCCGGGGATGTGCGCGGGCTTCAAGGCTGGCACCGGCAACGCCCATCATCTGATCAACGAAACCAGCGACGACGTCGTCTACCTCGAAGTTGGCGATCGCACGCCCGGCGACCAGGCCACGTATCCGGATGACGATATCAAGGGCGCTCATACGGATGGCGGATGGCGATTCGTGCACAAGGACGGGACGCCGTACTGATCCACAGTCCCATTCACATTCTCATCCGCCCTGTTTCTACAACGTTCCGGAGTCTCTCATGCCACTTGTCACGCTCACGGTCCGCAAGCCGAAATCCGCTTCGTTCAAGGCGAGCGTCCTGGATGCCGTGCACGCCGCGCTGATTTCATCCGGCGTCCCCGCGGCCGACAAGTTCCAGCGCGTGATCGAGCTCGACGCGGACGATTTCCGCTTCGATACGAGCTATCCAGACCTCACGTCGCAGCGAAACGAGAACTTCGTCCTGATCGAGATTCTCTGGTCGGTCGGACGCAGCGTAAAAGTCAAGAAGGCGATGCTCGGAGAGCTCATGGGATCGCTCGTCAAACAGGGCCTGAATCCGGAAAACGTCATGGTGTGCTTCAAGGAAACCGCATGGGAGAATTGGGCGTTCGGCGGCGGTCGCCTCATTCACACCTAGCTCTCCATTTTCCGCGTGACACTTCTCTACCACTACCTGTTCCCGGCGATGTGGACAGCCTGGGGCGCCTACTGGTGGGCGCTCTCGCGCAACGTCAAGACACCTGCGCGGGTCGAGCCTGTCGGATCGCGGCTGTTGCACATCGTGCCGCTGTTGCTCGCGTTTTACCTCATATGGGTTCCGACAGTCCGATTTTCCATTCTCGGCGATCGTTTTCTGCCGGCCACTGCGTGGACTTTCTGGGTCGGCGCCGTCCTGACTGCAGCGGGTCTCGTGTTAGCCGTGCTGGCGCGTCGCACCATCGGCAGGAACTGGAGCGGCATCGTCACGGTCAAGGCGGATCACGAGCTGATCACCACCGGTCCTTACGCCATCGTCCGACATCCGATCTATACGGGTCTTCTGCTCGGCTTCGTGGGCTCCGCCATCGCAGGCGGCGAATGGCGCGGCGTGCTCGCGGTGGCGCTGGTGCTGGCGTCCCTGTGGCGCAAACTGCTTTTGGAGGAGCGCTGGATGCGCGAGCAATTCGGCGAGACCTATGGCGCGTACAGCCGCCGAGTCCGCGCCCTGATTCCGTTCGTGCTCTAAAGTCGGCGCACGCGCGAAAACCGAAACATCACAGCTCGAACAACAAAAGGAGAAAACGATGCCCAAGGGTTACTGGATCGTGCGCGTGGACATCACCGATGCAGAAAAGTACAAGGCTTACATTGCCGCCAACGCCGCGCCGCTGAGGAGGCACGGAGGGAGATTCCTGGTTCGGGCCGGCAAATACGAGACGGCCGAAGGCACGAGCCGCACACGCAACGCGGTGATCGAATTCCCGAGCTACCAGGACGCGCTGGACTGCTGGCATGCGCCCGACTACCAGGAGGCCATCAAGCTGCGCGAGAACGTCTCGACCGCCGATCTCGTCATCATCGAAGGCTACGAGGGGCCGCAGCCTTGAATCACGCGTATCGCGTCGCGTGAGTCCTCGACGCATCCGCAACGCGTGGGACCTGGTCATCTGGATCTCGCAGAAGGAGCGCCAGTAGTGCGCGGTCCCGCGGTCCCCGCTTAGCGCGCTATAGTTATCGCATGATCGCAGGACAGGCGCTCCAGTGGTCACGGCTCGCGTACTGGGGCGGCGCGCTGATCGCATTGGCGATCGCGCTCTCTCTGGGAGGGTGCGGCGGCGGCGGCGGGCTCGAGCAGCACCACACCCCCGCCGGGATTTTTCGATCCGACGCTCTACTCGGCCAACGCCACGGACTCGCTTCCGCAGGCAGCCGAGCTTGCGTCGATCACCCACCACCAGATCGTCGTCAACGGCGCGACGCTCGCCTATACTGCCGCCGCGGGCCATCTCACCGCCAGGACTCCGGGCACGGCCACAGCGGAAGCTTCGTTCTTCTACGTCGCGTACACCCTGGACAACAAGCCCGCGGCGACGCGTCCGGTCACGTTTTTCTACAACGGCGGCCCCGGCTCGTCGACAGTCTGGTTGCATCTGGGATCGTTCGGCCCGAAACGCCTGGTCACGGGCGATCCATCGACCACTGCGGCCTCTCCATTTCCGCTCGTCGACAACGCCGATAGCCTGCTCGATATTTCAGACCTCGTCTTTGTCGACGCCATCGGCACCGGCTTCTCCGAGGCGATCGCGCCCAACACCAACCAAAGCTTCTGGGGCGTGGACGCGGATGCGGCCGCATTCCGCGACTTCGTCGTCCGCTATCTGCGCCGCGAACAATCGCGCAAGCTCGCCGATTTTCCTGTTCGGCGAATCGTACGGCACGACGCGAAGCGCGCTCCTGGCTTTTCTGCTCGAAACGGCCGGTGTCCACATCAACGGCGTGGTCCTTGCAATCGTCAGCACTGAACTACAACTCCAACTGCGGGATCACCGGATCGCCGTTGAGCTGCGCGGGCTACGTTCCGAGCTACGGCGCGACCGGTGCCTACTACAACCTCGACGTTCCCAATCCACCGGACGCCACGCTGCCCAACTTCATCGCGCAGATGCGGGCCTTCACGATCAGCAAGCTACGACCCTTCGCTCGCGCAGTTTTTTGCCGGCGTCGCGCCGAGCCCATCGCTCGTCACGCAGCTGTCGAACATGACCGGCATCTCTGCCCCGAAGTGGCAAGCCAACTTCAACATGACGCCCGGCTTCTACCAGACCAATCTGCTCCCGGGGACGCTGATAGGACTCTACGATGCGCGCGTGTCCGCGCCGTTGGGCAGCGCGCTTGCCCGCGACGGCGATCCCTCGAGCACATTCATTACACCTTCGTTCGTCACCACCATCGGCAACTACCTGAGCTCCGACTTGCAGTACACGACCCCATCGGCATACGCCGTGTCGAGCAATGCCATCAACACCTGGAATTTCGCACACGACGGCCTGCCCTTGCCGGACGTCATCCCCGACCTCGCCGCGGCGATTGCGCAAAACCCGACGCTGCAGGTCCTGTCGCTCAACGGATACCACGACCTTGTGACGCCATTCTTCCAGACGGAAAGAGATCTGGCACGCCTCGGTGTCAACCCCAACATCCAGACGACGTTTTATCGAGGAGGCCACATGACCTATCTCGACGACGGGTCGAGGCCGTTGGAAAAAACCGACCTCGTTCAGTTCTACCAGCGCGCGGTCGCGCAGCCATGAAGAATGATCGGAGACGACAGATGACGCGACGACAAACCGCCGCGACGACTCCGCTTCGAGCTGCTGATGCTCGCAATCGCGAGTGCCGCGCTTCTGCTGCTCGAAGCCAACGATGCGATTGCGGCGGACCCGGTGCCCGCGCAAATGGCGCAGCCGTTGCGTGACCCGTGGGTTCCTCCCGAATCGCGCAAGGCATCGACCGCGCCACCGACAGAGGGCGCGGCGCTGCGCGCGCAGGTCGAGCACAAGCTCAAGGCCGCGTTCGACGCCGCCGACGTGGCCCGTGCCGGATCATTGACGCGCGAGCAAGCCAATGCCTCGGGGCTCGGCTTCGTCGCCAAGCATTTCGACGAGATCGACCGCCAAGGGAGCGGCGCGGTCCGCTTCGACGACGTGAAGCGCTTCCTGATTTCGCGCGGCGCGCGGCTCGATTAGGTGCGCCGGATTTTTCGGTGCGCGCGGGGAGTCCGCTCGCAACCGGGCCTTTGCCTCTCATCGCGCGACGCCTGATTCTTGTCGCGATGATCGGTGCGCGCAGTTGCCATCCTTGCAGGCTGCGCCGCCAAGCCAAACTGAAGGAACCCGTGAACCCATCCATCGACACCGACCGAATCGCCAAACGCGCGGCAGCGGCCGTTTCCGACGCGACAGGCTCAGCGCTGCAAGGCGACGTCGCGTCGTCCCTGAAGATACTGGCGGACGTGCCAAACGCCGACTATTCGGGAGACGCGCTCGCCTTCCGCGATTGCATGGTCGCCCGGTTCGGTGCGAGCGCAACGGCTCCGCTCGCGCTCGGCGACAATCCGTGGATCGCAGCGCTGGGTCACGCATACGTCGACTACTGGCGCGAGGCGCTGACGCAATCGGTCCCGATCGATGCTGCCGAAGACGAGCTCGCCGCGGCCGTCGGGCAACTCATGGGCAACGGCGATGAGCAAGGCGGACGAGCTCGACCAGGCAGAACCGCAAATCCTTGCCGGCGTAGAAACTCACGGCCTGCACGCGTTACTCGGACGCACCGCTCCGTTGCGCGAGCTGATGCTGTGGAAAAAACAGACCGCGCTCGAGCGCGAGGTCGATCTTCCGGGCGGACGAGAGAAAGTGACCGTCATGTTGCTGGACGACTTTCTGCTGCGCGGCTGGGGACACTACGCGACCTGCGGGCGGAGATCCGCCGCGGGTTGGGCGACGGATACGGCGCTCTATGCTGTCGCTCCTGCATACAAGAATCTCGATGACGAGGTGTTCTCGGTGCGATTCCTGGGCCACGAAGCGCAGCACTTTGCCGACAAGCGAATGTTTCCGGGCATGGCAAGCTGGGAACTCGAGTATCGGGCCAAGCTGGTCGAGATTTCGCTGGGAACCTACTCGCAGTCGACAACCTTGCAGCTGTTCTGCGAGAACCGCTCCGATTCCAGGGACGCACCGCACGGCTACGCCAACGCCAGGGTGATCCGGGAAGTTGCGCAAGGCTTGGCCATCGAACCGGCAACACTGTGCGGGGATGGTCCGCTGCCCGTACAAGCGATTCAGGCCATCGGCAGGAAGCTTCTGGCAGACGACACCGCGGCGCGCGCGCGTTCCCTCGGCGCGCCCGGCACGCCAGCGCGAAGTTCACAGTAGTCAAGCAACCGGGCGACAGTCCGCACGGTCGCGCCAGCCTTCAGGAGACATCATCATGCCCAGTTCCGAGACCCTTGAACGATTCGTTGCCCGCGTCGAGGAGAACGCCCACGCGGAGGCGATCGAGGAGTTCTATACCCCGGGCGCATCGATGCAGGAGAACCAGAAGCCGCCGCGCGTCGGCCGTGACGCGCTCGCGGCTCGAGAGCGCAAGATACTGGCAAAAGCACGCTCGGTGACATCCGAGTGCATCCGTCCGGTGTTCGTCAACGGCGATCGCGTAGTGATTCGCTGGGTATTCAAGTTCGAATGGCCCGACGACACCTCGACCCGGATGGAGGAGCTCGCCTACCAGCGCTGGGAAGGCGAGCGAATCGCCGAAGAGACTTTCTTCTATGACCCCGCTCAGACGGTGCCGAAGAAGGCCGGGGCGTAGCACCGAGTCGCTGACCGGCGTGCTTCAGCGCCGATCGCGCGGCGACCGTCCGGCGGACGACGAAGCACTTCATGACGAACCCTCGCTTGCCGAAGAGCACAATAGGCAATCGACACGCGAAGCGCTGAGATGACATCGGCGCGATGACCATGGCCATCGAAATCCGCGTTCTTGGCACGAGACGACGCCGCGGTGCTCCGGCGCGTGGCCCGCGGCGTTTTCGATGGGCCTGTCGACCCGCGGTGGAGCGCGGAGTTCTTTGCCGACGCGCGCCACCATCTCGCCGTTGCGATCGAAGACGACGAAGTCGTCGGAATGGCGTCGGGGGTCCATTACGTGCACCCCGACAAGGCGCCTGAGCTCTGGATCAACGAGGTCGGCGTTGCGACCTCGCACAGGGGCTACGGAATCGGTCGGCGCTTGCTCGACGCACTGCTGGAGCACGGCCGAGTGCTTCGGTTGCAGGAATGCGTGGGTGCTGACCGACGGGCCGAATCCGCCCGCAGAGCGTTTGTACGAAAGCGCCGGCGGGGTGGCGGATCCGGTGGGCGGAAAGCTTTACGCCTTCGATCTGAAAGCGTCCGGGCCCGCGTGAGATCGATGAGTCCGCGCGCGACGCTCGTACTCGTCCTTCTGCCGCTGATCGGCATCGCCGCGTGCGGCAAGTCGAGCGAGGAGATCGAGCGTGACAATGCGGCGCGCGAGGCGGCGATGCACAAGGCGCTCGCCGATTCAATCGCGGAAGAGCGGGAAAAGGATCGGCAGATGCGCGAAGCGGCGGCCGCCCAGGCCAGCGAAAAGATCGCAGGTGAGAATGCGGCGCACGAGGCCGAGCTGGCGCGCGCGGAAGCGGCGGGACCCGCGCCCGAGCAGGTGCAGTTCGAACGCACAAGCGCCTTGCGGAAGTACGCCGAGCAGCTCGTCAGGACACTCGACGATCCTTCGACGGTGCAATTACGCAAGATGGAGCTAAGTCCCAAGCAGAACGGCATGTGCGCCGAGTTCAACGCCAAGACCCGGAGCGGTGCATATGCCGGTTTCAAGCGCGTGGTGGTTATCGACACCCGAGTCGCCGTCGAAGAGCCGCCGTTACGCGACACGCTCACGCAGTTCCTGGTGTTCCAGATCGCCGCGCGAGACAGCGGATGCTTCCCCGACGTGGAGAAGATCCACATCCTGCCCTAGGGTGAAGGCGGAGAAGCTGTGCGCTTGTGGACACTGCATCCGAAGTACCTCGACTCCCAGGGACTGGTCGCGCTCTGGCGCGAGGCGCTACTCGCGCGCGAGGTGTTGCGCGGACACACGGTCGGCTATCGTCGGCATCCGCAGCTCGAGCGCTTTCGGGCATGCGGTTCGCCTCGCTCCGCAATCAATCGATACCTGATGTCGGTTCACGCCGAAGCGCAAGTACGTGGATACCGCTTCGATCGCTCCAAGCTCGGCCGCGTCCTGACCGAGCAGTGCATCGTCGCCACCGACGGTCAGGTGCTCTACGAGTGGTCGTGGCTCATGCGCAAGCTGCGCCACCGCAATGAGTCGATCTATCGTCGTCAGCTAATCGTCAGAAAACCCTTGGCGCATCCTCTTTTTCATGTCGTATCAGGCCCAATTGCGCAGTGGGAGCACGTACAATAGCGTCCTGAACGATGCCACGATTCAAATCGGCACCGTCTGCCACGGGTACCCGGCGAATTGCTTCGCGCCAAGGCGTTCCGCGATCCGACACTGAAGGGCTTTCGAGCCCGCGCGCCCGTTCTTCGGGCCGCCAAAACACTTCAGGACTCCTGATTGCATCACCGTTGAAAGGCAACACATGAACGAGCCACACGAATGAACGCGCCACACTCTTACTCGACAATCGCATAGCGCTGCAGCGCACCTATGCGATTGCGCTGATCGTCACTCTGATGTTCACCCTGACCGGCTGGCAGACCCAAGCCCCGGTGTTCGAGGAGCTCCTGGCGCTGGTCGGCTGGGTGTTCGTCGGCGTAGGCGTCTTCGGCCGCATCTGGTCGGGGAGCTACATCAGCGGCACCAAGAACACCAAGCTCGCCGTCGAGGGGCCGTACTCGATCTGCCGCAATCCGCTTTACTTCTTCAGCCTTCTCGCCGGCTTCGGCGTGATGCTGGTGTCGGAGACGCTGATTCTGCCGCTGCAGTTCGCCGCGCTCTTCTGGATCTACTACGCGGAGCTGATCGCGCGCGAGGAGGTGGTCCTGTTGACGCTTCACGGTGCGGCATTCGAGGCTTACTGCGCTCGCGTTCCGCGCTTCTGGCCGAAGTTCAGCCTCTATTCCGAGCCGCTCGAATATGTCGTGAACGCTGAGCGCTTCCGCAAGAACATGGCGGATGCGATCTGGTTCGTGATCGCCGCCGCGCTGATCGATTTTCTCGAGGCGATGCATGAGCTACACTACCTGCCCACGATCGCGAACCTCTTCTGAGCGGGCCAGCAACGAAACATCGATGGAACAGACGCTCAGTTGCGCCGCTATTCTCGCGGGGCGCGCGCCGAAGGACACCCCGGTAACGGTCAAGGGCTGGGTGCGAACCAGGCGTGACTCGAAGGCCGGCATTTCCTTCGTGAATGTCTCCGATGGCTCCTGCTTCAATCCCGTCCAGGTCGTCGCGCCGAACACGCTCGCAAACTACAGCGACGAGGTGACTCGCCTTACGGCCGGATGCGCCGTCGAGGCGACCGGCATGATCGTCCCCTCGCCGGCCAAGGGTCAGCCGTTCGAGATGCAGGCCAGCGCGATCAGGGTGCTGGGCTGGGTCGAGGACCCCGACTCCTATCCGATCCAGCCCAAGCCGCACACGCTGGAGTTTCTGCGCGAGGTCGCGCACCTGCGGCCGCGCACCAACGTCATCGGCGCGGTGACGCGCGTGCGCCACACCATCGCGCAATCGATCCACCGCTTCTTCCACGACAACGGTTTCGTGTGGGTGAACACGCCGATCATCACGACGTCCGACGCGGAGGGCGCCGGCGAGCTGTTCCGCGTCTCGACGCTCGACCTGGTGAATCTTCCCCGCACGCCGGACGGCAAGATCGATTTCGCGCAGGATTTCTTCGGGCGCGAGACCTTTCTCACCGTGTCCGGCCAGCTCAACGTCGAGACCTATTGCATGGCGCTGTCGAAGGTCTACACCTTCGGCCCGACGTTCCGCGCCGAGAACTCCAACACCAGCCGGCATCTCGCGGAATTCTGGATGATCGAGCCCGAGATCGCGTTCGCGGACTTGTCCGACAACGCGACGCTCGCCGAGGCGCTGCTGAAGCACATTTTCCGGACGGTGCTGAGCGAGCGCGCCGACGACATGGCGTTCTTCGAGGAGCGCATCGAAAAGGGCGTGATCGCCAAGCTTCAGGGCATCGTCGATTCCGAATTCGTGCGCATGGATTACACCGAAGCCATCCGCATCCTCGAGCAGGCGAAGCAGAAGTTCGAGTTTCCCGGTGCGCTGGGGCATCGATCTGCAATCCGAGCACGAGCGCTACATCTCCGAGAATCACGCCGGCAAACCGGTGATCCTCATGAACTACCCGAAGGAGATCAAGGCGTTCTACATGCGAGCCAACGACGACGGCAAGACCGTTGCGGCGATGGACGTGCTCGCGCCCGGCATCGGCGAGATCATCGGCGGCAGCCAGCGCGAGGAGCGACTCGACGTGCTCGATGCGCGCATGACACAGTCCGGCCTCGACAAGGAGCACTACAGCTGGTATCGCGACCTGCGCCGCTACGGCACGGTGCCGCACGCGGGATTCGGGCTCGGCTTCGAGCGCACCGTCGCTTACGCGACCGGGCTTTCCAACGTGCGCGACGTCATTCCGTTCCCGAGGACGCCGGGAAGCGCGAAGTATTGATTTCGGGGCGGTCAGCCCTTCGCGTGCGCCTGGCGCGAATCCTCCGGCGCCTCGGTCCGGTCATTCATGCCGTAGTCGCGCACGACTTGCGCGATGCGCAGGCGGTAGTCCGCAAAGATAGCGTTGCGGCCCGCGCTCTGGACACGTCGGTGCGCCTCCAGATTTCGCCAGCGCCGGACCGCCTCCTCGTCGCGCCAGAACGACAACGACACGAGCTTGCCCGGCTGCGTGATGCTTTCGAAACGCTCAACCGAGATGAATCCATCGATCTCGGAGAGCAAGGGACGGAGGCTTGCGGCGGCGTCGAGATAGGCGTCCTTCTTGCCCGCGTGCGGCTCTACTTCGAAGATCACGGCGATCATGGGCGCCCTTCCTGCGTCGGTCGCCGCGATGTTCAGGGTTCCGGCCAGCGCCTCGAGAAAAGTCCGCTCCTCGCGCAGGATGAGCCGCTTGTCACGCGCGAACGCGAAATTCTCGCGGCCCTCGGCGTCGGCTTTCAGCTTGGCGCGATAGGCCTCGTAGGCCGCGAGGCTCTCGAAGGAGATCAGCCCCCAGGCAATATTGTTGGTCCCCTCGTGCGGGACGAAGTAGCCGACGAGATCGCCACCGCATCGGGGAATGATGCGTCCCCAGTTCGTCGCGTATTGCCTGAAGGCATCGATCTGGAACGGGTCGATTTCGTAACGGATGAAGCAGGTGATCGTCATGGCGCCTCGACGTCGACAAAGGTTCGGATGAGCGCAACGATAGCACCTTGCGGAACGTCTATGGTTCGTCTACGATCGAACCATGAAAGACGGACCGAGCATCGTCGGCATCGCAGCCCTGATCGGCGATCATGCGCGAGCGGAGATCCTGACCGCGCTCACCGCGGGCGAAGCGTTGACCGCTACCGAGCTCGCGGCGGTCGCCGGCGTCACCAAGCAGACGGTGAGCAGCCATCTCGCCAAGCTGCTCGAGGCGCGACTGGTTGCCGTGGAAAGCCAGGGGCGGCACCGTTATTTCCGGCTTGGCGGGCGCGACGTGGCGCAACTGCTCGAGAGCCTGATGGGAGTCGCCTACCGCACCGGCGCGGTTCGCGTTCGAGCGAGTCCGCGCGAGCCGGCGTTGCGCAAGGCGCGCGTCTGCTACGACCATTTAGCGGGCGAATTGGGCGTGTTCGTCTTCGATGGTCTGGAAGATCGGCGGTTTTTGCAGACCGGCAGCGACGGCTTGCAGCTCACCTCGGGCGGGCGGCGATTTTTTGCCGAGATGGGCATCGACGCCGACGCACTTGCAAGCCAGCGCCGCCCCTTGTGCCGTGCGTGTCTCGACTGGAGCGTCCGCCGTCATCACCTCGCCGGCGCGCTGGGTGCCGCCTTGCTGCAGAGCTGTTACGCGCTCGGCTGGGCGCGGCGCTTGAAGGGCTCGCGCGTCGTTAACTTCTCCACCGCGGGCGAAAAACAGCTGCGTGAGCGTTTTCGCTCGCGCGACGTGCCCCGGGCCGCGCGTTGACGAACGCAGCGCAACTTCCCAGAATCGCGGGGACACACGCGCCGAAACGTCAAGGGGACGCAGGTCCTGAACCGGAATCGATACCGCGATGAAAATTGCCACCTGGAACGTCAACGGCATCCGCGCCCGCGAAGCGCAATTCTGCGAGTGGGTCGAGCGCGATCGGCCGGACGTGGTATGCCTCCAGGAACTCAAGGCCGACCCTTCACAAATTCCCGTGCGCTGCGCGCTCGCGGACTATCACGTCTTCTGGCACGGGCACAAAGGCTACTCCGGCGTATCGCTCCACATCCGCAAGCATCTCGTCGATGCGGGTCCCGAATTCAGTCATCCCGAATTCGACATGGAGACGCGCATGGTTCAGACGGTGCTCGGCAACATGGTCATCGCATCCGTGTACGTGCCCAACGGCGGCAAGGACTACGCGGCCAAGATCGACTTCTTCACCCATCTCGTGGCGTGGGCGAAGCTACAGCACGACGAAGGGCGCGAGGTAGTCCTTTGCGGCGACCTCAACATCGCCCACGCCGACATCGACGTTCATCCCAAGGAACGAAAGGCCGGCGTCATCGGGCAGCGTCCCGAGGAGCGCGAGCTCTTCGACAAGCTGCTCGGCACGCACTTCGTCGATGTCGGACGCGCGCTGCAACCCGACAACACGGATATGTACTCGTGGTGGCCGCCATGGCGCAACATGCGCCAGCGCAACATCGGCTGGCGCATCGACTACATCCTCGCCTCGCGCAGCATCGCCGCGCGCGCGACCGAATGCGTGGTCCTGGCCGATGTGGGAACGAGCGATCACGCGCCGGTGATGATGACCATCGCCTAACGCGCGGCGGGCGCGGCCGGCGGACTCAGGTCGCGAACACAGTCGCGAGCAGGCCGGCGATCCCGAGGCCCAAGGCGGCGAGCGCATCGCCGGCGATCAGGCCTCCACCGACCAGCGAGGTCGTGCTCATGTCCTCCGGAAGCGCAGGGGCTTTTTTCCTGTCCCGCGGCATGCTGTTGACGAGCGCTCGCGAACACGCCGCCGGCGGCGAACCATGCGGAGGTCGGCAGGTTGACGAACCCGCCGAACGACGATCGCGTAAGGCGATGGCAGCACCACCGCATCCAGCAGGAAGTCGGTGCTGAATCCCACCTTGCTCGCCTTGACGAAGTTCTTGTACGCCGTCGCGCGACTTGATGATCTTGCGCAGCAGCTCGGTCGCGAACCCGATCGCGACGCCGACCCAGATCGCAGTGCGCTGATACGGCTTGTCGTCGGTCAGGCTGCGCAGCGCGCCGACGAACTTGTAAGTCATGGCCGAGGTCCACCGCTCCGGCTGCTGCGCGGCGGGGAGCGTAGTCTGGTCGAGCAGCAGCACCGGGTATGCGCTCATGAAAAGTTGGCGAACACGACCGCCATGATCGCGCCCATGACGATGCCCGCGACCTGAAAGCGGAACTGTATGGTGCGGTTGGTGCCGAGCCGCCAGCCGGTGGAGCGGTCCTGCTGCATGTCGCAGGCCTCGCCCGTCGACACCAGGAGCACCGTCGCCGCCATCAGGCCGATGGTCGGATCTTTCAGGCCGATCGCAGCCATGAGGATGACGGTCACGACAAACGCGGAGGAGATCGGATTCTGGTCGACCATGCCCACCGAGATGCCATTCACCATCGCGAACACGAATACCAGCAGCACCGCGAACGCCAGGTAACCGACCGGCTGGTGAAGCACCTGCGAGCCGACGACCACGATGCCGATGCCCCAGAACACGACCCAGGCGACGAGCCTGCGGCAGGCTGGTGCGCTTCCAGTCCTCCTGCTTCGGCCGCGCTTTGCGCCGCGCGTGCGCTTCCTGGCGCGCTGGTACGCCCGAAACAGGATCAGCGAGACGTCGATCAGCGCCGCGCCCATGATCATTCCGAGCGCGATCAGGAAGGTGATCTTGCGGAACGGCTCGCCGGCCTTGAGCCAGCCGATGGAGACGAAGTAGGGAATCATCGCCCAACCCGACGAGGCCGCCGACGATCGCCGCGATGCCGATGCGCGCGCCGACGATCATGCCGGCGCCGAACGTCGAGGTCGAAAGGTCGATCGCGCCCAGGAATGCGGTCTTCGCCGCGCCGATGCCGCCGGCGATTCCCAGCGCCATGCCGCCGAAGAGGCGCGTGACCGACTGCTTGAGCAGTTCCGGATCGGTCAGCGCGCGCAGGATGTTCGCGACCGCGAGTCCGGACGGAAACGTAAGCTGGAGGCGATCGACGAGAATCGGCGTATAGAGCATTCCGACGCCGACGCCGAACATGCCGATGCAAAGCATGTACAGGATCAGCTGCCACATCGGCGGCTGCGGCAAGCCCAGCCACGTCATCGCCTGGATCACGACCGCCATGCCGCTCATGCCGGCCACCGACGCCGCGGTGGTCTGGATGTAGTTCGCGCCGTGCCGTCCTTGCGCGCCATAGCCGAAAGTCACCGTCGATCCGAGTATGCCCGCGAGGACCTGGCCGCCGACGAAGAAGCCGAGCGAGAAGTTCATGTACGACGCGGCGACGCCGCCCAACGGGCCCAGCACGAGGATGCCGACTGCGCCGAGCAGGGCGTAATACTTCCAGGTGCCGATCTTCGGCAGCCACGCCCAGCGCTGCTGAGCCGGGTATTCCAACGGCAATGGCGTCGAGCTCATAGGGCGTCCCGGAGCGGCGCTGCAATGGGCGCGAAAGCCAGTTTAGCAAATTGGGGCTGGTGCAAGTGGGCCATGGGTCGGCCTCGTGTCCGCCCCAAAAGAAAAAGCCCCACGACCGGGGGCTTTTTCAGCGGATGTTACGTGTCAGGGCTTACTGGCCGTGATCGTGCTCCCAGTGCCCTTCATTGAAGTGATACTTGCCGTTCTGTTGTTGCCACGAATGGCCAACCCAGTGCTCGCCGCGCCGTGCAGGCACGTACTCGCCCTTGACCCAGTTGTGGTGGTGCGCGGACTCGTCCCATTGCCAGTAGCCCGGCGTGTACACGTAGCCTTCACGAACAGGCGCATTCTCGATGATCGGTGCCGGGGGCGCGATATCGACGTCGATATCCACCCTCGCGTATGCGGCGAGGGGAACAGCCAGCGAACCCGCGAGCGAGATGGCCAAAAGCGTTTTGCGGACGTTCATAACGACTCCTTTTGAGTGAGTGCGCCATCATGATGCCGCGCGCGCGGTGAGCCGCCAATCGGAGTGCGTCTGGAATTCTTGTAGTGCGAATTTCACGTCCTTGAAGGACGCACTCCTACGTGCAGGCAAGACACTTGGCGAGTTTCAGCGGAAGTTCCATGCGCCGAGGCCGTAGACGTGAACGGCCATGCTGAGATTGCCGCCCGGCGCACCGGTCGACACTTCGTGGATCAGGCCGAAGTCGGTCAATTCATAATCCGACACCGACGCGCTGTAGGCCATCCAGATAAGCGGAGCAGGGTTGCAGTAGTTGAGGTCGCTGTGCACCGCGCAAAAGGCATTGATGTCGTCGAGCGCGCGGCGGAAGTTTTCCTGCGTGATATGCGCGCGGAAAAAACGGAGCCCGCTCCATGGCGTTCCGGTGTAAGTCGACGAGTAAGGAGAAAGCGTCGCGTAGGCGGCACTCGCGTCGAGCGGCATCGACACGAACGGCGTCTGTCCGTCGTGGCTGACGAAAGACGCATAGGTCGGATGCTCCACGGCGCGATTGTCGAAAATCGCCAGCAGCAGCGCGAAAGTCTTGCCCGTGTAGCGATCGCGGAAATAGGCGAAGAAGTTGGCTTGTCCGATCGGCTGATCGGAGGCGGCCGTCGCCGCGCCAGCCCACTTCGCGAACCACGGAATTTCGACGCTCGCCTGAAGCACAAAGTCCGTCGCGGGATTGGCGTCGAAGATCGCCGGAGGCGCCGGATTGTTGAAGCTGTAGCCGTAGATCGCATGAGGACCGCCGCCGCTGATGCTCTGCGCGGGGAAGGTCCAGGTGTTGATGAAGGACGACGCGTCGTAGCAATGCACGGCGAATGCCGACGAATTGTCCAGCGTAGCGTCCGCGCGCTTGGCCCGCTGCCAGCTCGATGCCGGGTCCGGAACGCGAAAGCCGGTCAAGGGCCGCCCGCGGACCGAAGGATCGCCGTAGTCATCCGGAACCCGGGAAAAATCGAACGACGGCGCGGCTGCAATCGCGTCGTCGCCGAGATAGCGCACGAGCAGATAGAAGTTGCTGATCGGCAGCACCGGATGCACGGGCACTACCTGCGGAACGTTCTGGGAAACGAAAGCGCTCGGGCTGTCCTGCAAGCAGTCCGGCGCCTTGAGCTCGGTCGCCTCGAAGTTGTACAGGTCGGACGCGACTGCGGAGCACGCAGCACAGCCCAGCGCCATTGAGAACGCCGTCATGAGGAACGCAAACAAACCCTTCGTCATCATCAATCGATTCTGTCACAAGTTGCGGTGAATCGTCTTGGGGACGGCTCCGTCCCTCGAGTTTCCGGCACAATGGAGTCCCCCGGCTTTCGAGTCAGCGGCTCGTGCCGATTTTGCGGCCGGGCCACGGAGCAAGCATGCCCGCGTACCTCGTAACCTTCATCACCGTGACCGACCCGGAGATGTTCAGGGAATATCGCAAGCTCGCGGTGCCTGCGGTGGCGCAATACGGCGGCAAATTCCTCGTGCGCGACGGCGCCAAAACGATCCTCGAAGGAAAGTTCGATGCGAACCAGTTGGTCCTCATCGAGTTTCCGTCGACCGAGCGCGCGAAGGTCTTTTACGATTCCCCCGAGTATCAGGCGGCGCGCGAGAAGCGCATCGGAGGCGCCGACTTCAACATGCTTGTCGTCGAGGGCACGGATGAGTAACGCATGAAGTGGTCGGTGCTCGACCAGTCGACCGCGGCCGAGGGCAGCGCGCAGGACGTCGCTATTCGCGAGTCGCTCGCCCTTGCGCGCCTTTGCGACACGCTCGGCTATCACCGTTACTGGGTGTCCGAGCATCACAACAGTGCCAGCATCGTCGGCACCGCGCCGGAAATTCTGATGGCCGCCGTTGCCGCCACGACGCGGCGGATCCGGATTGGCAGCGCCGGCGTCATGCTTCCGCACTACTCGGCGCTCAAGGTCGCGGAGCAATTTCGCGTGCTCGAAGCGATCGCTCCCGGGCGTATCGACCTGGGTGTCGGCAGGGCGCCCGGCTCGGACCAGCTGACGGCGCGCGCGCTCAACCCGTACTCCAACGCCGCCGACGAGTTTCCTCAACAGGTTCTCGAGCTTCAGAGCTGGCTCTCGGGCGCGCCACTGCCGGAAGACCATCCGTTTCGCAAGGTTGCGGCGCATCCCCAGGGACCCACCAGCCCCGAGTTATGGATACTGGGCAGCTCCGATTACGGTGCGCAGCTGGCGGCATTCTTCGGACTTCCCTATGCGTTCGCCTATTTCTTCAGCGACGGGCGCGGCGTGGAACAGGCTCTCGCGCTCTACCGCACGCACTACCGTCCGAGCCCGCGCTACCCGCAACCCATCGCGACCATCTGCGTGTGGGCGCTCGCCGCGGAAAGCGAAGCCGAGGCGCAGCGTCTTCTGACGACGCGCGAGTATTGGCGCATCGGCTTCGAAAAGGGCGAGCGCAATCCCCTCGTTTCGCCTGCGCAGGCCGCCGCGTATCCCTATAATGCAGAAGAGCGCGACCGGATCGAGGCGCTGCGCAGCAAGGCCTTTGCCGGGACCGCGACGCACGTGGCAGAGCGGCTCGTTTCCCTCGCCCGGCAGCTGGAGCTCGACGAGATCGTCATCAACACCTGGACCTACGACCCGGAAGCGCGAAAGCGCTCGTACCGGCTGCTGGCGGATGCGTTCGGGCTCGAGGGGCAAATCGTCGATACGTGAGTCCTCCGGGCAGCTCGCACGGTCAATCCGGCGGAAGCGTTATCCCGGTTTCGCAACCTTTCAGCAGGAAGAAACGTCATGCCGCAATCCAATCCTCCCATAGACCTTCGATCCGACACCGTCACGCGCCCTTCTGAGGGGATGCGCGCCGCCATCGCCGCCGCTCCGGTGGGCGACGATCAATACGGAGAAGATCCGACGTCGAACCTGCTCCAGGAACGGATCGCGGCGTTGCTCGGCAAGGAGGCCGCGCTCTGGCTGCCTTCCGGAACGATGGCCAACCAGGTAGCGCTCCGCGTCCTGACGCACCCGGGGGACGACGTCATCGTCAGTCGCGAAAGCCACGCCGTATGGCACGAGACGGGCGCCGGCGCCGCCAATGCCGGCGTCCAGTTCACCGAGATCGGAGCGCGCGGAACGTTTACCGCCGAGGAATTTCTCATCGCGCGCAAGCCCGCCGGGCACATCATCTATCCGCCCACGACGCTCGTGGAAATCGAGAACACGCAGAACCGTGCAGGTGGCATCGTTTTCCCGCAGGAGGAGGTCGCACGCATTTGCGCCGCCGCGCGGCGAACACGGCGTCTCGTCCTTCTCGACGGAGCGCGCCTCTGGAACGCCGCGGTCGCGAGTGGACACTCGCCCGCGGAGCTGGCCGCTCCTTTCGACCTCGCATCGGTCGCGCTCTCGAAAGGCCTGGGAGCGCCAGGCGGCTCGCTGCTGGCCGGCTCGCGCGAGCTGATCGGACGGGCGACGCGCCACCGGCGCATGCTCGGCGGAGCGATGCGGCAGGTCGGCATTTTCGCCGCCGCGGGACTCTATGCGCTCGACCACAACCTTTCGCGCCTCGCCGACGATCACGCGAACGCGCGGCGCATCGCGGAGAAGCTCGCGGCCAGCAAGCACATCGACATCGACCTCGCCGGCGTGCAGACGAACATCCTCGTCTTCACGCTGAAACCCGGCGCCCCGGACGCGCCGACCGTGGTCGCCCGCGCACGTGAGCGCGGCGTGCTGGTGTTCGCCTTCACGCCCCGGATGCTGCGCGCGGTGACTCACCTGGATGTTTCCGCCGAGCAGTGCCTGCGCGCCGCGGACATCCTGGTGGAGGTCGCCGCCCAGGCTTGAGAACCGATGGACCGTTCGGCTGTCGCACGCTTGACGCCGCCACGCCGCGAGCGGCGTAGAATGACTGATTGAATCGGCAGCCTGCGCCGGCCTGCGAACTGGGATCCACAAACAGAGGGCTCGCGCAACGGACAGGAGTTCCCATGACCATGTCCCTGAAGCGGATGCAAGCATCGCGGTGCGCGCGCCGTGACGATGATCGCGAGCGCCGTTCTCGCGCTCGGAATCGCTACGAGCGGTGTGGCGAGCGCGGCGATCTACAAGTGCACCGGCGCCGACCGCGCCCTCGTCTACACCGATCAGCCATGCAAGGGCGGCGAAGTGCTCGAGATCCATCCCGGCGAAGTGGATCGCGACGCGGTCGCGCGACTGCAGGTCGCACGCGACATACTCGATCGCGGCGCGGCGGCGCGCCTCGCCGCCGAGCAGCGCGATGCCGATCTCCGGGCGTTCGCGATAGCGCAGCAGCGACAGCGCGATGAAGATCGCCTGGCCGATACCGCCGACTACGTATCACCTTATGACTCGTACGCGGGGTGGTACCCCGGAACGGGACAGATGCATCGGCCACACCCGCCGCGCCCGCGTCCCCCTCGCAACATGCCGCCCCACGCCAGCGCGCCCAGGCCGCCGTTCGTGGTGCCGCGATCCTAGCGTTCGCGGTGGCGGACTCACGTCGCGGCGGTAGTGTCTCCTCGTCACCGGCGCCGGCGGGTATGCTGCCCGATGCGATGACTCGGGTGCGATCGTCCGCGCTGCGGTCCCTCGCCTGCGCGCTCGTTGCGCTTTGGCTGGCGCCGGCAGTTGCGCACGGCGAGACTTTCAAATGCATCGACGCCACGGGAAAAGCGAGCTACCAATCGGCCCCGTGCAAGACTGCCGCCGAGGAAACGCTCAAGGTGCAGGCGCCTGTCCCGATATCATCGCCGGCGTCGGCTGCGCCTGCGGCCACGTTGACGCGCTCGACCCGGGATCGGGTGCCCACCGAGGCCGACTTCAGAGGCCCGCGCGAGACCTGGGAGCGACTGACCCAGGCCGTGCTTCGCGGTGACAAGGAGGCCGCCATGCGGGAACTGACGCCCGCCGCGCAGGAGCGCCTCGCGACCGTCTTCGATACGATCGGAAGCAAGACGACGCCCTTGACGGCCGATGAGCTCGGCTCGATTCGCTCGGTCATGCTGGCGGGCGACGGCCTTGCCACGATCAAGCTCAACCGCAAGAAAGCCGACGGGACCTACGCGCACGATGTGATGCTCATCCGCAATGCGGATGGCAAGTGGCGGATCGACAATATGTAGCGCGGAAGCGAGCCGGCTCCGCCCCGGCGACGCAGCCTCAGGCCGAACCCGTCCTTGTGTCACCCCGTCATCGTGTCCCCTGTCCGCGCATCGCTGGCGAAGGCCCAGTGCCTCCCGGGCGCCGCCGCGAAAAGCGCCTTCGTGTACGCATGCTGCGGATGCGCGAACAGTTCGCTGGCGGGACCTTCCTCCACGATCCGACCCTTGTGCATCACCGCGACCCGGTCGCAAACCTGCGCTGCGACGCGAAGATCGTGCGTGATGAACAGCATCGCCAGAGTTGAATTCGGCGCGGATTTCGTCGAGCAGCGCGAGCACCTGCGCCTGCACCGAAACGTCGAGCGCCGACACGGCCTCGTCGGCGATCAGCAGCTCGGGCTCCATCGCCAGCGCGCGCGCGATGCAGATGCGCTGTCGCTGCCCTCCGGAAAACTGATGCGGCAGCCGGTGGATCGCGTCCGGATCGAGGCGAACGAGCTGCATCAGGCGGCGAGCATTGGCAAGCGCCGCTTCGCGGGCGACCCCGTAGTTCATCGGGACCTTCGATAATGGCATCGCCGACCGTGCGCCGCGGATTGAGCGAGCGATACGGATCCTGAAAGACAATCTGGACGCGCCGCCGGAAGCCACGCAGCGCTGCCGCTCCGCTCTGCGATACGTCCTCGCCGTCCAGCATGATCCGTCCGGAGGTCGGCTCGATCAGGCGGGCGATGCAGCGCGCGACGGTCGACTTGCCCGATCCGGACTCGCCGACGATGCCGAGCGTCTCGCCTCGGCGGATCTGTAGCGAGACCGACGTGGCCGCCGCCACGTTCTCGCTTCGTTTGACCCACCCGGCGCGGGCGTACGTCTTGGTCAGTCGCTCGGTGCGAAGGACGACCGGCGAACCGATTGCGATGGCGCGCTGGCGCGGCTTGAGGCTCGGCACCGAAGCGATGAGCATTTTCGTGTACTCGTGCCGCGGGGTGAGCGAGAAGCTCGCGCGCGGGGCCGAATTCCACCACCTCGCCCCTGCGCAGCACCGCCACGCGATCGGCGATCTCCGCGACGATGCCGAAGTCGTGGGTGATGAACAGCACACCCGTCCCGTGCTTGCGCTGCAGCTCGCGGATCAGCTCCAGGATCTGCGCCTGGGTCGTCACGTCGAGCGCCGTCGTCGGCTCGTCGGCGATGAGAAGCCGCGGGTTGAGCACCAGCGCCATCGCAATCATGATCCGCTGCCGCTGTCCGCCGGATAGCTGGTGCGGAAACGACGCGATCATTCGCTCGGGTTCGGGCAGCTGCACGTCGCGCAGGATCTCCAGCATGCGCGAGCGCCGCGCCGGTGGCGCCTGAGCGCGGTGTGCGTCGCCAGCACCTCGTCGATCTGATCGCCGCAGGTCATGACGGGATTGAGCGCCGTCATCGGCTCCTGGAAGATCATGGACATTTGCGTGCAGCGCAACGCGCGAAGACGAGCCTCGGTCGCGGCGAGAACGTTCTCTCCGTCGAGCAGCACCTCGCCGCCGGTCGCGCGCAGTGCAGCAGGCAACAAGCCCATCGTCGCCTGGGCGATGATCGACTTGCCGGAGCCCGATTCGCCGACCAGGCACACGATCTCGCCGGCGTCCACGGTGAAGCCGACGCCATCGACGGCGAGCACGCGGTCCGCGCCGCGCGGCAGAGCGACGGTGAGGCCGCGCACATCGAGCACGGCGGTCGCGTCATTGTTCATGGACGGTCCGTGATCGCTCAAAGGCGCCTCTCCAATCGCGGATCGAGCGCGTCGCGCAAGCCGTCTCCGAGCATGTTGACTGCGAGCACGGTCAGCGCAAGGAGAACGCCAGGAAAGAGAATGTTGTGCGGAAAGACGCGAAACAGCGCGCGGCCCTCGGCCATGATGTTGCCCCAGGTTGGCGTCTGCGGCGGAATGCCCACGCCCAGGAATGACAGGATCGCCTCGATCAGGATCGCCGACGCCGCGATGTAGGTCGCCTGTACGACAAGCGGCGGCACGGTGCTGGGAAGAATGTGGCGGACGATGAGCGGCACCGTGCGCGTGCCGGCCGAGATCGCGGCTTCGACGTAGGGCTCCTCGCGCACCGACAGCACGACCGAGCGCACGAGACGAACCACGCGCGGGATTTCGGGAATGACGATCGCCACGATCACCGCCGCGAGCCCCGCCGACGAAAGCGACACGACCGCGATCGCCAGCAGGATTGCCGGAATCGCCATCAAGCCATCCATCACCCGCATGACGATGCCGTCGAGCCAGCGGATGTATCCGGCAAGGAGACCGATCGCCAGCCCGATCGCAACGGCGATGAGGGCAACCGAGGCGCCTACCAGGAGCGATGCGCGCGCGCCGTACGCGACACGACTGTAGACGTCACGCCCGAGCGTATCGGTCCCCATTCGATGGACGATCGTGGTCTGGCTGCCGTCGCCGTTGCGAATCGTCTCCTCGAATCCGGGCAGCTTGTTTCGAACCACGGGATTGATAGCCGCCGGATCGACCGTGCCGAGCCAAGGTGCCGCGAGCGCAATCAGGAACACGACCGCGAGTATCGCCGCGCCGACCACGGCACCAGGGTTGCGCCGCAGGCGTTGTCCGACGTCGGTCGGCAATGGCGGCGGCGCGGGCCGCTCGACGCCGCTCATATCGGCGACGGCGCTCATGAGCGGAACTCTCTCCGAGGATGTTCCTGCGCGGTGAAATCGCATCAGTATCGTATCCGCGGATCGAGGAGCGGATATGCGACGTCGACCACAAGGTTGATCAGCACATACACCGCCGAAAAGAGCAGGATCACCGCTTGCACGGTCGGATAGTCGCGCGCGAGCACGGCATCGACGGTGAGGCGGCCGAGACCCGGAATGCTGAACACGCTCTCGGTGACGACCACGCCGCCGATCAGCAGCGCAACGCCGAGCCCGATCACCGTCACGATCGGCACCGCCGCGTTGCGCAATGCGTGGCGCATCAGCACCGCGCGATGGGTAAGGCCCTTGGCGCGCGCGGTCCGGATGTAGTCCTCGCCGAGCACCTCGAGCACGCTGGTTCGGGTAATGCGGGCGATGAGCGCGATGTAGATCACGGAGAGCGCGAGACTGGGGAGGATCAGACGCTCGACGAATCCACCGAACCCCTGCGACATCGGCTGGTAGCCCTGCACCGGAAGCCACCTGAGCTCGATCGAAAAAACATAGATCAGGACATAGCCGACCACGAATACCGGCACCGAGAAGCCCAGCACCGAGAAGCCCATGATGAGGCGATCGACCCACGTTCCCTGCCGGTACGCGGCGATTACGCCGAGCGGCACCGACACCACGATCGAGATCGCCATGGTCAGCGTCGCCAATGCCAGCGTCGGACCGACACGGTCGGCGATGAGCTCCGCGACCTGCTTTTTGTAGAAGAAGGATTCGCCGAAGTCGCCGCTCAGCACATGCGCGAGCCATATGAAGAACTGCGAGACGATCGGACGATCGAGTCCGAGCTTCTGCCGGATGTCGACGATGTCCTGCGAGGTCGCGGCAGCCCCGGCGATGATGGCGGCCGGATCGCCGGGCGTGAGACGCAGCATCGCGAAGACGAGCACCGCGACCACCGCCATGACCGGGACCGTGGCCAGCAATCGACGCGCGACGTAGGCGAGCATTACGTTTGGCCCGTGGCCGGAGTGTTCCGCCCTCGCGTCCCGGCGCGCGCGAAGAGCCGCACGCTCAGGACGTCCACTAGTTGCCGGTCTTGCTGATGTTCCAGAACACCGACGCCGGCGCGACCACGTAGCCCTCGACATTCTTGCGCGATGCGCCTGGCTGATACCACTGGCCGAGATGAATGTGCGTCGGATATTGCGTCCAGCGAACCTGCACCGCCTCGGCGATCGCCTTTTGCTTGGCCGGGTCGGTCTCGCGGGCGAAATCGTCGCGCAATTTTTCCAGTTGCGCGTCGCAGGGCCAGCCGAACAAGCGCCTTGTCGCAACTCGCATTGAGGAATGCGGTCGACACCGGATTCAGGATGTCCGCCGATACCCAGGAGGTGAGGAACGCGTGCCAGCCACCCTGCGAGGGCGGATCTTTTTTCGCGCGCCGCGCAACCACCGTCTGCCAGTCCATCGACTGCATGTCGACCTTGAAGCCGGCTTTTTCCATCAGCGACTTGGCGACCGGCGCGAGATTGGTGAGAACCTGCAGGTCGGTCGAATGCAGCAGCACGATCGGCGTTCCGTCGTACCCGGCTTCCTTCAGCAGCGCCTGCGCCTTGGCGAAATTCGACTCGAGCAATCCGTCCATGCCCTTTTCCGACGCGAGCGGAGTGCCGCAGACGAACAGCGCCTTGCACACCTTGTAGTACTGCTTGTCGCCGATCGTCGCCTGCAGGAAATCCTGCTGATTGAATGCATAGAGCAGCGCCTGGCGCACCTTGGCGTTGTCGAATGGCTTCGCGAGCGTGTTGAAGCGGAACGCGAACTGGTTGCCCAGCGGGTTCCAGTCCACCAGCTTGATGTTAGGATCGTTTCGCAGCAGCGGCAGCAGGTCGTGCGACGGCTGCTCGACGAAGTCGATCTCGCCCGCGATGAGCGCGCTGACCGCGGTCTGCTGGTCGGCAACGACGCGCCACTCGACGCGATCCACCTTCGCGACCTTGCCGCCGGCGAGGCCTGACGGCGGCTCGGGGCGCGGCTTGTACTTGTCGAACTTGACGTAGACCGCCTTGTCCCCCGGCTTCCATTCGTCCTTCTTGAACACGAACGGGCCCGATCCGGTGTAGTCGGAGATCTGCTCGTTGGGGCTCGTCTCCGCGACGCGCTTGGGCATCATGAACGGAACCGCGGATGACGGCTTGCCGAGCGCCGGTGAGCACCAGCCCGTGGGCGAATTCAGGACGATCTTGAATGTGCGCTCGTCGACGACGGGCATGTCCTTGACGAAGGACAGCATCTTCTGGCCCATCGCGTCCTTGGCGCCCCAGCGCTTGATCGACGCAACGCAGTCCTCGGCAGTCACCGGCTTGCCGTCGTGCCACAACAAGCCGCTGCGAAGGGTCATCGTGTAGGTCAGCTTGTCGGCGGACAGCTCGTACTTATCCACCATTTGCGGCTTGATCTGGTTGTCCGCGTCGGTCGCGAACAGCGTGTCGTAGATCATGTAGCCGTGGTCGCGGGTGATATAGGCGGTGGTCCAGATCGGGTCGACGATCTTCAAGTCCGAATGCTTGACCACGCGCAGCGTGACCTGGGCGGACGCGTCGGCGATTGCCAGGACGGCCACGAGCGATGCCGCAATCGCGAGCAGCGCCGGTTTGACGGCACGGAAATTCAGCATGAGGCGATCCTTGTGGAGGCCGGCGGGGAAGTGGGCAAGTGAGGGCCTCGAGGGGCCCGGCACGGGAGCGAGGGGAGCACGATAGCCGATGCGTGACAGTGCTGGCAATGGTGGCGTCCCGTAGGTGTCCGCGGCGCCCGGATTTCACCGTTGTCTGACAGCAAATTCAGAGCGGCGCCGATAGGGCCGACACCTGGAATCCACCATGATTACAGCATTCTGGGATTCCCCTCCGCCTGCATTGGGCAGGTCGGGAAGAAGGCCGGTACAGCGGTCGCTATGGCGCCGGCGGACGCGAGTGTCGCCATCCGCGCGATCGAAAATTCGAGGAGATGAAAATGAATGAGCGCCGTTTGACGCTTCTCGCAATAGCGCTTTCTTCGACTTTGACCGCAGGCGTCGCCTACTCGCAAGCGCAGACGGCGCCGCCCGCTGAAAAAGGCGCCCGAGAAGACTGCCGCGAGCGCGACGCTGAGCGCGCAGGACCGCAAGTTCGTCAACACCGCGGGCGAAGCCGGCGCGGCCGAGGTGGCGATGGGCCAGCTCGCCGAGAGCCATTCGGCTCGGCCGACGTGAAGGGCTTTGCCGCGCGCGTGGTGTCGGATCATCAGAAAGCAGGCGACGAGCTGAAATCGATCGCGGAGGCCAAGGGCGCGACACCGCCGGCCGAGTTATCGAAGAAGGATCAGGCCGATCTCGACAAGCTCTCCAAGCTGCAGGGTTCGGATTTCGACAAGGCCTACATCAAGACGCAGCTATCGGCCCACAAGAGCGCCGTCGCGCTGTTCGGAACCGAATCGAAAAGCGGCAAGGACGCGCAGCTGAAGCAGTTCGCGTCGACTACGCTTCCGACGCTCGAGGATCACCTGCAGATGGTGCAGCAGCTCTCCAAGACAACCAAGTCCTAGGCGCAGGCGCGCAGGGCGCGTCCGCGTCAGCTCGACGCGCGTTTCCGACCAGGACGCGGCATCAATGGGCGTGAAGGTTCCCGCGCGAGCCTCGATCGCCTCCGCGGCTCCGAGACAGAGATCTTCGCGGAAGCGAGGCCCGATAATCTGCACGCCCATCGGCAAGCCATCGACGATACCCGTCGGCACGGCGACCGCCGGAAGTCCCAGCGCCGGAACGGCCATCATCGTCGCGCACTCGCGCCAGAGCGCAGCCGTGCGCTCCGCGCTTTCAATGTCGAAGCCCTGGCGGTAGACCGGTTGCGAGGAGATTGGCGCGAGCACGAGCGGCACGCGCTCGAGGAAAAGGTTCCAATCGCGGATCAGGCGCGTGCGCTCCGCCAGTGACTTCATGTGCGACAGGGCATCGGAAGGTGGAATATTGGCGAGCATGAAGCGCACCGCGGTGCGAATGCCTTCGTCGCCCTCCTTCTCGATCACCGGCAGCGAAAACTGGCGGAACTCCGGCATCTGCATCTCGAACCACAACTCCTTGGCGCGCGTGAACCCTGGTGTCCTTTCGTCGACGATGTCGTAGCCCGCGTCGGCGAGCGATGCGGTGGCGGCCTCCAGTGCCCGCGCGACGGACGGGTGAAGGATCGCGCCGGAAAGATCTCGCGGGTCGGACACGACGACCACGCGAATGGGCGGCGGGATCGTGGGGCCGTCGAGCGGCGCGGGCGTCCACCATGGGTCGCGCCCATCGCCCGCCGCCATCGCCGCAAGGCCCAGACGCACGTCCGCGATCGTTCGAGCGAGAGGTCCCTGCACGGACATGAGCTGCGAGGACATCGAGCGCTCCGCCGTCTGCGTCGGGTTGTACGCGGGAACGCGGCCGAACGACGGCCGTATGCCCGCGACCCCGCAGCAGTACGCGGGAAATCTCACCGACCCGGCGATGTCATTGCCGTGAGCCAGCGGACTAATGCCGGCGGCGACGCAGGACGCGGCACCGCCCGACGAGCCGCCCGGCGTGTGCGCGCGCGACCACGGGCTATACGTTCGTCCGCGCAAATCATTGACGGTGTCGAGACGGAAACTGAACGCCGGGGTGTTGGTGCGGCCGATGATGATCGCGCCCGCGCGCTTCCAGTTCGCGACAACCGGGCTGTCCTCGGTGGCGATGACATTCTGAAATCCAACGACCCCGTTGGTCGTGGCGCAACCTTGCTGATCGACGTTTTCCTTGATGGTCACGGGAACGCCGTGCAGCGCACCGAGCACTTCGCCGCGCGCTACCGCCGCATCGGCGCGATCCGCGGCGTCGCGTGCGCTCGCAGACAAATCCACGGTGACCGCGTTGAGCTTGCCGTTGACAGCGGCCATGCGGCCGAGGCACGAGTCGACGGCCTCGCGCGCCGAAATCTCGCGGCAGCGGATCGCGGCTGCGATCCGGCTCGCACTCCAGCGCCAGATCTCCTCGTTCATTGGTCATCCTTCATTGCGGTCAGGCCTCCCGTCGCGGTCGAGTCTTGTACGAGCCATGTGCGAGGTTTGCGCGGCGCAGCGATTCCGGCTACTCTCGCCCGGCACTTTTCGTGCGGCTGATGAGGCGGGCAATCGATGAGCGTGATCGCTGTAGGCGGCTTTCAGCACGAGACCAACACCTTCGCGCCTTCAAAAGCCGATTTCGCCGCCTTCCAGGACGGCGGCGGCTGGCCCGAGATTACCTACGGCGACAAAATCGCGCCAAGGCTTTCCGGCGCCAATATTCCCGCGACGGGTGCGCTCGATACGCTGCATGCTCTCGGCCATCGTACGATTGGATTGGTGTGGGGCGCCGCGACGCCCTCGGCGCAAGTAACGCGGGACGCCTACGAGCGAATCGTCGGGGAGATGCTAGCACGCCTCGAGACGGCGGGTCCGGTCGACGGAATCTACCTCGACCTGCACGGCGCGATGGTGACCGAGCACTTCGACGACGGCGAAGGCGAGCTTCTGTCGCGCATGCGCCGCCTGGTGGGCCCGCGCGTTCCCATTGTCGCCAGCCTCGACCTGCATGCCAACGTGACGCAGGCGATGATCGCGCATTGCGACGGATTCGTTTCCTATCGCACCTATCCGCACGTGGACATGGCTGCCAGCGGAGAGCGCGCCGCGCATCTTCTCGAACGCATGCTCGAGGGCGGCGCGGCACCGGCCAAATCATTCCGCACGCTCGACTTCCTGACCGGCCTGCCGTCGCAGTGCACGCTCATCGAGCCGGCGAAAAGCCTTTATGCCATGCTCGATCGGCTCGAGCGCGAGCATGGTGCAGTCCTTTCATTCACGCCCGGATTTCCGATGGCGGATTTCCCCGAATGCGGGATGGCGGTGCTGGGCTACGGCTCCGACGCCGCGCGCGTGCAGACCGCGACGGCGTCGCTTGCCAACGCCATCGCCGACGCCGAGGGCGATTTCTCGATGGAGCTCTTCACGCCGGATGCGGCGGTATCGCGCGCGATGCAGCGCGGCGCGCCGGGCGCACCGGTCGTCCTTGCCGATACGCAGGACAATCCCGGCGCCGGCGGCAACGGCGATACCACGGGCCTCCTGGCCGCGTTGCTCGCGCACCGCGCGCCAGGCGCTGTGCTGGGATTGCTGATCGACCCTGCGTCCGCCGCCAAGGCGCACGCCATCGGCGCCGGGCACAAGGCAATCTTCGCGCTTGGCGAGATCTCGGGCGTGAAAGGGCACGTTCCGCTAGCCGGAGAATTCCTGATCGAGCGCGTCGTCGACGGAAAATTCACGTGCACCGGTCCGATGTTCTCGGGGTTCCGCATGGACCTCGGGTCGATGGCGGTGCTGGAGAAGGATGGCGTGCGCGTCGTTCTCGCGTCGCGCAAATGCCAGGCCGCGGACCAGGAGATGTTTCGCCACGTCGGCATCGAGCCGAAAGCGCAGCGCATCATGGCGCTCAAGAGCTCGGTGCACTTCCGCGCCGACTTCCAGCCAATCGCGCGCGAAGTGCTGGTCGTGGTCGCGCCGGGGCCGGCAAAGGCGGATCCGACGATGTTCGAATGGTCGCGCCTGCGCAAGGGCCTGCGCCTCAAGCCCCTGGGGCCGGCCTTCGGCGGCGTCGCGTCCGCCTGATTCGTTTTCCGAGCTCCGGGATCGCGCGCCCACAACTTCTCCAGTCCCGCATGTCCGACTACAATCTTCTGATCGACATCGGCAACACGTTCCTGAAATGGGGACTGTTCCGCAACGGCTCGCACGGCGGCGCGCGCGAAAACAGGCTGGAGTCGGGACACGTGCTCCTCGCCGAGATACCGGCGCTGGCACAGCAATTCGCGAAATTCCGCGCGCCGGCGCAGATCGTGATCTCCAATGTCGCCGGTACTCGCGTGCGAGCGACCACCATCCGCGTGCTCGAAGTATGGCCGGACGCGCCTGCCCCCTACTGGCTGATTCCGCAGGCGCAGCAGTGCGGCGTCGTGAACCACTATCGCAATCCGGCGCAGCTCGGCAGCGATCGCTGGGCCGCACTGATCGGCGCCCGCGAGCTGGTCGGAGCGAAGCCGGCGCTGGTCGTCGTGTGCGGCACCGCGACGACGATCGACTTTCTCACGGCCGCGGGCGAGTTCACGGGCGGCGTGATCCTGCCCGGCGTCGGGCTCATGTTGCGATCGCTGCACGAAAACACCGCGGCGCTGCCCGATTCCGACGGCGAGTATGTCGACAACCCGACGCAGACCGTCGATGCCATCGCCAGCGGGTGCCAGCATGCGCAGGCCGGCGCGATCGAGCGCCTCTATCACCTGCACGCGCCGCGGGAGCCGGATCTCGTGTGCGTGCTCTCCGGCGGCGCCGCGCGCGCACTCAGCCCGCGGCTGACCATTCCCTTCGAGCTCCACGAAAACCTGGTGCTCGAAGGCCTCTACCGCATCAGCCAGTCGCCGGCCGCGTCGTAGATCGGCGCGCGGCGCGGAAGGTCGCCCACGCAGTGCGCCGAGCTCTCGGATGCACGCGCTTCCGAATCGCAGGATAATTGGCGTTCACACGGAGATCATTCATGAGCGAGCAACGGGAAGTCGTCATCCTGAGCGGCGTGCGCACCGCCATCGGTGATTACGGCGGAAGCCTCAAGGACATCGCGCCGACGGAGCTGGCGGCGCGCGTGGTCAAGGAGGCGGTGAGCCGGGCGAAGGTCGACCCGTCCGACATCGGCCAGTGCGTGTTCGGCAGCGTGCTGCACAGCGAGCCCAAGGACATGTACCTGGCGCGCGTGGCCTGCGTCAACGGCGGCCTGCCGCATGCGACCGGCGCCCTGACGCTCAATCGCCTGTGCGGCAGCGGTCTGCAGGCGATCGTCAGCGCCGCGCAGTACATCCTCCTCGGCGACACCGACGCCGCCGTCGCCGGCGGCGCCGAGAGCATGAGCCGCGCCGCGTACATGAACACGACCCAGCGCTGGGGCGCGCGCATGGGCGACGCCAAGGTGCTCGACGCGATGGTCGGAGCGCTGACCGATCCGTTCGACACCATCCACATGGGCGTCACCGCGGAAAACGTCGCCACCCGGTGCGGCATCTCGCGCGAGCAGCAGGACGCGTTCGCCGTCGAAAGCCACAAGCGCGCGTCGGCCGCGATCGCCGCCGGTCATTTCAAGAGCCAGATCCTGCCGATCGAGCTCAAGAGCAAGAAGGGGACGGTGCAATTCGATACCGACGAGCACGTGCGCGCGGACTCGAGCCTCGACGGGATGGCCAAGCTCAAGGCGGTGTTCGCCAAGGAAAACGGCAGCGTCACCGCGGGGAACGCATCGGGCATCAACGACGCGGCCGCGGCGGTGGTGCTGATGGAAAAGTCGGTGGCGGCAGAAGAAGGGCCTGAAGCCGATGGCGCGGCTCGTCGCCTACGGCCACGCCGGCATCGACCCCAAGATCATGGGCCTCGGGCCCGTGAACGCGGTGCCCCGCGCGCTCGCCAAGGCCGGGCTCAAGCTCGACCAGATGGATGTCATCGAATCGAACGAGGCCTTCGCCGCCCAGGCGCTCGGCGTCAGCAAGGAGCTCGGCATGAACGCCGCCAGGGTCAATCCCAACGGCGGCGCGATCGCGCTGGGACATCCGATCGGCGCGACCGGCTGCATCCTCACGGTGAAAGCGATGTACGAGCTGCAGCGCACGGGCGGCCGCTACGCGCTGGTCACCATGTGCATCGGCGGCGGCCAGGGCATCGCCGCGATCATCGAGCGGATGTAGCGCCGGTCGCTTCGCGAGCGAAGTGCGTCGCTGTGACCGTCGGCGCGCAGCTGAGCTTAAGACGCGACTGTCGTGACGCGCGGCTAGTTGTCGAAGCCGATTTCGCGCAGGAAGGCGCCGCGATCCTGAGCGCCGAGGTGATCGGCGACGAGGTGCACGAACTCGTCCTGCGTCGAAGCCTTTTGCGCCGCGCGGTTGGCGACGACGCGCGCGATCGGCCCCAGATACGTCGCCAGGCGGCTGGTGGTCGAATCGACGAAGGTCTGCTCGAGCAGCACCGGGTTGGCGCGAGTGCGCTGTCCGGCGGTCGAACCGGATAGCTTGACGCCACGCGCGGCGCCCGCGGTCGCGTTGCCTTCGTCGAAGAATTCCTGGCGGCGCGCGGGATCGCTGATGTTCTCGGCAAGGATGTTGTAGAGCTGGTCCACGTCATTGGTCTGGTCGGCCGCACGGCGCAGGATGAGCTTCGCCATCGGGCCGACGTAGCGCGCGAGTTGCCGCTCGACAGTTCGCAGCACGGTATCGTCCCAGGCCGGGACCGACCGCCGCGGGCTCCATCTTCACCGCTGCCATGTTGATTTGCGTCGCGCCCGTAGGGATCGTCGGTCACCTCGGCGCCCGCCTCGCACGCCTGTCTCAACGCGCGCGCGAGCGCCTTCGCGTTCTGGAAGCGCATTTCCGGATTCTTCTCGAGCGCGGTCGCGACCACCGCGTCGATCGTCGGCGTCAGCGGTAGCCGCGAGACCGTCGACGGCGGCCGCGGATCCTCGTGGCAGATCTTGTAGGCGATGGTCTCGAGCGCGCCGCTGAAGGGCTTCTCGCCGGCCACGAGCTCGTAGAACACGACGCCGGCGCTGAAGAGATCGCTGCGGCGGTCGACCACCAGGCCCTGGCACTGCTCGGGCGACATGTACGACGGCGTGCCCATGACCATGCCCAGCGACGTCAGGCTCGAGGTGTCGATGCGGGCGATGCCGAAGTCGGCGACTTTCAGCGTGCCCGAGGCCGTGAGGATCAGATTGGCGGGCTTGATGTCGCGATGGATCACGCCCCGCTCGTGCGCGAAATCCAGCGCCAGCAGGAGCTGCGTCATGATCGTCGACACCTGCGCCAGGTCGAAGCTCGCGCCGTTGTTCATGAACTCGCGCAGTCCCGTGCCCTCGACATATTCCATGACGATGAAGGCGTTGTCGTCATCCTCGCCGTATTCGTACACGCTGACGATGTTGGGATGCAGAAGCCGGCCGGCCGCGCGCGCCTCGTTCTTGAAGCGCGCCATCGATTGCTCGACCAGGTCGGGATCGACAAGATCCTTGCGCACCGTCTTGATCGCCACGGCGCGCTCGATGCCCGGATCGAATGCCTTGTAGACCACTCCCATCGCGCCCTTGCCGAGCACGCTGTCGATGCGGTATTTCCCGATGTTGGTCGGGTCGGGTATGGGTTTGCGCGCCATGCTGCTTCCTACGACTAGCCCTCGAGCATCTTGATCGCCTGCACCATGCTCGTCTTCATCCGTCCCAGCGCCTCGGTCAGGATGCCGATTTCGTCGTGGCTGCGCGTGCGAAAGTCTCCCGCATCGAGATTGCCGAGACTGACTTCGTCGGCGAGCCTCGCCAGGCGCTTGACGCGCCGGGTGACGAACCAGTACAGCATCACGTTGAGCATGATGATGGTGAAAATGAATATCGCGCCCAGCGACACGCAGGAAAATCTTGAACACATAGTTCGCGCGCGCCAGCGGAACGGCGATCGGCACGGATACGACCTGCGCGCCGATGATATCGTTCACTTTCCAGCCGAAACCGTTGGCGGTGCCGTAGGTTTCGATCATGGTCTTGGGCGCCGCGTCGGGCGTGCTGTGGCAGACAATGCACGCCGGATCCTTGATCTGGATCGGGCGCGCCAGGTACATCGAGCGGCCTTCCGGCGTCTCCCGCACGCCGAAGCTCTCGAGCTTGGTCGGCGTCGCCTTGAAGGCGTTGATGACATCGACCTCCCAATCGGCGGCGTGGTCGCGCGGATTGGTCGGATTGAGCGTCGCTTCCTTGTAGCTGTAGTCGGGATACTTCTTGCGCATATCGTTGAACTGCTCGGTCGCCGCGAACGCGGGCACCGATTGGGGCAGGAACCGGTACTTGAGCTGCGTCTCGAGCAGCGGCTTGACCTGGTTGTTGGTGTAGGTGCGCGAGGACGACGCGGCTTCCATCATGATCCTGGCGTGCTGCAGCACCTCTTCCCGCGCGTTGTCCTGCAGCACCTGGTAGGAGACGTAGCTCGCGAGCGCGAAGCCCACGATGAATATCGCAAGCAGCGCAGCGTTGAATTTCCAAACTAGATTCACTCGGGCTCCGGTGGTTGGCTCAAAAGGCTATTTTTTCGGCGTTTCCCACGGCCAGTGCCATGTTCTCTCGGGTTCTTTGGGCTTTTCCGGGGCAGGCGGCGGCGTTGGCTCCGCCTTGGCCTTGGCGGCGGCCGGCGAGGCCGTCGCTGTCCATTCCGGAAGACACCTTGCCGTTGGCCTCCGCCGCGGTCCGGAAGGCCGGGTCGCCAAGCTTCGGCTCGAAGCGCTTCATGAACGCGGCGCGATACGGGCCGGTGAGCCAAGGCTGCGCCTCGGGAAACGTCGCCTCGCGGTCGGGAGCCGGGTCCGGCCGCGCCGATGCGAATTTCGCGGCGCGCTTGGGCAACGGGTCCATGAAGTCGCGCGGCATCGCGCCCACAAACGCGGACGGAGCGCGCGCAGCGGACTCGGCGGGCTTGCCCGCGGCGCGAGTGACATATCCGCCGCCCTTGGTTTCCGGCCCGGCGCGGGATCGGTCATCTTGACGGAGCCCGTTTCGACGAACATGTCGACATTGTCGCCGGTTGCATGCATGACCGCTACGGCGTCGGACGCCATCACGGTGCTGGCCGGCGAGCGGATTCGCAGGCGCGTGCCCGGCGCCTTGGCGTCCAGCTTCAGCCAGCCGCGGGGCAGGAAAAATTCCGCGAGCGGCGGCTGCTTGCCGTCGCGCGGAGTCAGCGATGCGGCATACAGGGCGCCGGGGCCGATCGCGCTGACGGCGCCGCCGTCCGTCAACTCGATCTGCAGCTGCCCCTTCTCCGGCAGGTCGATGGTGTCGCCGTCGCGGATGCGCACGCCCTCGGACAGGGTGAACCAGGCCGTGCCCCGCAGAAGCCTCGGTTTGCCGTCGACGAGCGTCACCATGCCCATCTCGGCGCCCACACACGGGACAACGACAAGGGAAATGAAGCAGGCGAGAAGGAAACAGGAGCTTTTCATCATCGGAGAACCGCGGGCCGCGAAGAGCCGCCGCGGACAGCGAAGAATACTAGGCTCTCGCCCCGGTTCAAGTCAACGTGAATACTGCTCAGATTCCCTCCCGGAAACTCGATTCACGCCTCTTGCCTTATACTGTGGCCCATTCGTGGTCGATCGCAGCCGCATGGCCCCTACTTCGCGCAATCTCGTCGTCCTTTTCGCGGATATTTCCGGCAGCACCAAACTGTACGATTTGCTCGGGAATGTCGACGCGCTGGCAACCATCGACCGCTGCCTGGCGATCGTGAAGCGCGTTTGCGAGGATTTCGACGGTCGCGTGGTCAAAACCATCGGCGACGAGGTTCTGGCGGTGTTTCCCGCCGCCGATGCCGCCGCGCAGGCGGCCATCGAGATTCAGCTGCGCGTGTCCAAGCAGCGCACATCGCGCGACACGCCGGTCGCCATGCACATCGGGTTCCACGCCGGACCCACGATCGAGGACGAAGGCGACGTCTTCGGCGATGCCGTCAATGTCGCCGCGCGCCTGACGTCGATCGCCGCAGGAGGGCAGATATTCACGTCGGCGCAGACCGCCGCCGAGCTGTCCGCGGTGCTGCGCGCGCGCACGCGCGACCAGGACTCCCACACGGTGCGCGGCAAGGATCAGGACATCGCGATGTTCCAGCTCACCTGGGAAGAGTCCGAGGAGGAGCTCACGTCGATGTCGCCCCGGGTCGCGGTCGCGCCCGCGAAGGTCAAGCTCACGCACGGCACGCGCGAAATCGAGCTGGGCGAGTCGCAGTCGCGGCTGACGCTGGGGCGCGACATCAACAACGACATCGTGATCGCCGACCGCAAGGCCTCGCGCATGCACGCTCACATCGAGCGTCGGCGTGACAAGTTCGTGCTCATCGACCACAGCTCCAACGGAACCTGGGTGACCGTCGAGGGCAAGACCGAGATCACCTTGAGGCGCGAGGAGCTGATCCTGCGCGGTCGCGGCCACGTCAGCTTCGGTCATGCGTTTGCCGACGACCCGGCCGAAGTGCTGACCTTCGCCTGCGCGGACTAAAGCTGCCGGGCGCGGCGCGCCTGGCCGGAACGCACTGTTCGCCGCAATCCGCGGTAACCCTCAGCAGACCTCAGTAGACAAACTGCTCGCGAGCCGCCAATGACCTGGTCGATTGTCGCGCGTGACCCGAGCGGCGCACTGGGCGTCGTCGTCGCCAGCCGATTTTTCGCCGTAGGCGCGCTTTGTCCCTACGCCCACAGCGGCGTGGGAGCGCTTTCGACGCAGGCGTTGGTCAATCCCCTCTACGGCGCGCGCGGACTCGCGCTGCTGTCGCAGGGCGTCGGTCCCGCAGAGGTCCTGAGATCGCTCCTGGCCGACGATGCCGGCCGCGAGCACCGCCAGTTCCATCTGATCGACGCCGAGGGCATCGTCGCCGCGCACACCGGCAGCCAGTGCCTCGAATGGAGCGGCCAGATCGCCGGGCGCGGGTTTTTCGGTCGCGGGCAACATGCTCGCCGGCCCGCAGGTGATCGAGGACACCGCGCAAGCCTACGACGCCGGATGCGACCTGCCCTTCGCCGAGCGCCTGATCGCGGCGATGATCGCCGGCGAGGCCGCCGGCGGCGACAAGCGCGGCAAGCAGGCCATCGCGCTCCTGATCTGCACGACCGAGGCGTATCCGTTCCTGGACCTCCGCGTCGACGATCACCCCGAGCCGATCGAGGAATTGCAGCGCCTGTACGTCAAGAGCCTCGAGCGCTATCAACCCTTCGTCGCCTGCCTTCCCGGTCGCGCGCGGCCATCGGGCGTCACCGACCGCGCATCGATCGAAGCGGAGATCCTCAACTTCCACGCCGCCCGGATGCATCGCGAGCAATGAGCGCGCTGCTCGAGGTGCGCGCGCTCAAGACGTTTTTTCAGGTCGAAGGCGGAGAGTTTCCGGCGGTCGACGGCATCAGCTTCTCCGTCGACGCCGGACGAACGCTGGGCATCGTCGGCGAGTCCGGATGCGGCAAGAGCGTGACGGCGCTGTCGATCATGGGCCTCGTGCCGCAGCCGCCCGGAAGGATGGCGGGCGGCGAGATTCTTTTCGACGGCGTCGACCTGCTGCAGCTCCCTCCGGCAGCGTTGCGCGACCTTCGCGGCGACCGCATCTCGATGATCTTCCAGGAGCCGATGACCTCGCTCAATCCGGTGCTCACGGTGGGCGAGCAGATCGTCGAAGGCATCCTCCGCCATCGACCGATGAGCCGCGAGGCCGCCAGGGATCGGGCGATCGAGATGTTGCGCGATGGTGCACATACCGTCGCCGGAGCAGCGCTTCGACGACTATCCCTACCGCCTTTCGGGAGGCATGCGGCAGCGGGTGATGATCGCGATGGCGCTCTCGTGCAAGCCGAAGCTCCTGATCGCCGACGAGCCGACGACGGCGCTCGACGTCACGATCCAGGCGCAGATCCTCGACTTGATGCGCACGCTGCGCGCCGAAACCGGCACCGCGATCATCCTCATCACCCACGATCTCGGCGTCGTCGCAGAGCTCGCGGACGATGTCGCCGTGATGTACGCGGGCCGCATCGTCGAGCGCGCCAGCGTCGCCGCGTTGTTCGCCGAGCCGCAGCATCCGTACACGGTCGGGCTCCTCGGCTCGATACCCAGGCTCGACATCGAGCAGGAGCGTCTCGCGGCGATCGAGGGCCAGGTGCCGAACCCCCTCGCGCCGGTCGCGGGCTGCCGCTTTCATCCGCGCTGCCCGTTCGCGATCGAGCGTTGCCGCCGCGACGATCCGCCGCTCCTCGATCTCGGCAACGGCCACCAGTCGGCGTGCTGGCGCGCTCCGCTCGATCGAAGAAATGGCGGCGCCGAAATGATTCCGGTCTCCGATGGCGCGCTGCTGCGCGTGGAGAATCTGGTCAAGCATTTTCCGGTGAGGAAAGGCGTTTTCGGTCGGGCCGCGGGTGCGGTGCAGGCCGTCGACGGAATCAGTTTCGAGCTCGGCGCGGGCGAAACGCTGGCGCTGGTCGGCGAATCCGGATGCGGCAAATCGACGACCGGACGACTGTTGCTGCGATTGATCGAGCCGACCGCAGGCAAGGTCTGGTTCGAAGGGTCGGATCTGTTCGCGCTCGACGCGGAAGCGATGCGGGCGAAGCGGCGCTCGATGCAGATCATCTTCCAGGATCCCTACGCATCGCTCAATCCGCGCATGACCGTGATGCAGACGCTGTCCGAGCCGCTCGCGCTCTACGGGCTCGCGCCGGGGCGCGAGAAAGAGCGCGTCGCCGAGCTTCTCGGCCTGGTCGGGCCTGGCCGCCCAGCACGCGCAGCGCTACCCGCACGAGTTCTCCGGCGGCCAGCGACAGCGGATCGGCATCGCGCGAGCACTCGCGGTCGAGCCGCGGCTCATCGTCTGCGACGAGCCGGTGTCCGCGCTCGACGTCTCGATCCAGGCGCAGGTCATCAATCTGCTCATGGATCTGCAGCAGCGCCTCGGACTGTCGTACGTCTTCATCGCCCACGATCTGGCGGTGGTCAAGCACATCGCCACGCGCGTCGCTGTCATGTATCTCGGCCGCATCGTGGAATACGCAGACAAGGGCGATCTGTTTGCGCGGCCCAGGCATCCGTACACGCGGGCTCTGCTGTCGGCGATTCCGCTGCCGAGCCCCGCCGCGACCCGGCAGCGCATCATTCTGCAAGGCGACGTCCCGAGCCCGCTCGATCCGCCGTCGGGCTGCCGCTTCCGAACGCGCTGTCCCTATGCGCAGGCCGCGCTGCGAGGCGGAGGATCCGCCGCTGGTCGTCGAAGGCGGGCACGCCGTCGCATGCCATTTCTGGCGCGAGATCGCAGCGTCGTCCACCGAGGCGCCGCTCGTATCGGCCGCGACGGCGAACGTGCGTCTCGCGCGTCTGCAATCGGCGTTCCGCGAGCGGGTGCCTGCCGCTTGACCAGCGAGCCGATGAATTCCCGGGACGGAACCTCGCTGCCCATGAAACCCTGAATGGCGCTAAGATAAGTTCTGCGAGGGTGGCGCGGGCGTTCGCAGGTCGCGGGCGTTTGTCCCTGGATCGGGCACCACGTCGCGCCAGTCGTCAGCATCACCGAAAACGGTTTGCATCGCCCGGCGCCCGCAGAATGCCGCGGGGCTTGCGTCGAGTTCGCTTGCGCCAACACGGAGACAACCATGCGTATGACATCATCGATCGCCCGTGCGGGGATCGCACTCGTTGCCGTGATCGCGGCCATCGCGGCCGTCGCCGCTCCGCTCCAGGCGCAGACGCTGCGCTTCGGGTTGGCCGAGGACCCGGACGTGCTCGATCCCGACGCTGGCCCGGACCTTCGTCGGCCGCATCGTGTTCGCGGCGTTGTGCGACAAGCTTTTCGATGTCGACGAAAAGCTCAACATCGTGCCGCAGCTCGCGACCAGCTATGAATGGTCGGCCGATCACAAGGCGCTGACGCTCAAGCTGCGGCGCGGCGTGACGTTTCACGACGGCGAGAAGTTCGACGCGGCGGCGGTCAAGTTCAACATCGAGCGGCACAAGAACATGCCCGGCTCCAATCGCCGCGCCGAGCTGGCGCCGGTGACCAGCGTCGACGTCGTCGACGAATCCACCGCGCGCCTCAACCTGTCCGCGCCTTTCTCGCCGCTGCTGGCGACGCTCGCGGATCGCGCGGGCATGATGGTCTCGCCGAAGGCCGCGCAAGCCGAGGGCGACAAGTTCGGCGCCAAGCCCGTCTGCTCGGGGCCGTTCCGCTTCGTCGAGCGCGTCGCGCAGGACCGGATCGTGCTCGAGCGCTATCCGAACTACTGGAACAAGGGCGAGATCCATCTCGACAAGGTCGTCTATCTCCCCATCGTCGACTCGACGGTGCGGCTCGCGAATCTGCGCTCGGGCCAGCTCGACATCATCGAGCGCATGGCGGGCTCCGACGTTCCATCGCTCAAGAGCGATGCGCGCTTCAAGGTCGCCAAGGTCACGGAGATCGGCTATCAGGGCATTACCATCAACGTCGGCAAAAGCGATCTCTCGCAGAAAAATCCGCTCGGCAAGGACGCCAAGGTGCGGGAGGCGTTCGAGCTCGCGCTCGATCGCGACGCGATCGTGCAGGTCGCCATGGACGGCGAGGCGGACGTCGGCAACCAGTGGGTCGCCCCCACCAATCCGTACTACGCCGGGAACGTGCCGATCCCCAAGCGCGATGTCGCACGCGCAAAGGCCTTGCTGGCCGAGGCCGGCGTTCCCAACCCGAGCTTCACGCTGGTGACGCCGACGACGTCGGACGCGCAAAAAATTGCGCAGATCGTGCAGGCGATGGTCAAGGACGCCGGTTTCGACGTCAAGATTCAATCCACCGAATTCGCGACCTCGCTGGACATGGCCGACAAGGGCCAGTTCGAGGCCTACGTTCTCGCCTGGAGCGGACGCGCCGATCCCGACGGCAACCTGTACAACTTCGATTTCTGCAAGGCGCCGCTCGACTACGCGGGCTACTGCAAGCCCGAGGTCGACGATCTGCTCAATCGGTCTCGCACCGCCGCCGATCCGGCCGAGCGCAAGAAAATCTACGAGCAGATCGCGGCCATCGTGCTCAAGGACCGGCCGATCGTCTATCTCTTTCACCGCCACTGGCTGTGGGCGCACACGGTCAAGCTCGGAGGTCTGAGAACGATTCCGGATGGGCTGGTGCGCGTGCAGGGATTGACGCTGAAGTGAGGTTCGCGCGGCCAACGAGATCCATCGCGGTGTGAATAGACCTTTGGCTCAGTGTTCCCGCGAACGAGCTTGATTGTCATTCCCGCGAAAGCGGGAATCCAGCGTCTTTTGTACGAACGCCACTGGATCCCCGCTTTCGCGGGGATGACGCACTGAAAGGATGCGGTCTCGCATTTCGGTAATGCTCGGCAAGAATCCAAGTACGTAGACCAAATCCCATGGGCACCTATCTCGTCCACCGTCTCGCGACGATCATCCCGACGCTGTTCTTCGTCTCGATCCTGATCTTCGGGTTGCAGCAGCTGCTGCCGGGCGATCCGGCGGTCATCCTCGCCGGCGAGGACAGGGATCCGAGCGTCGTCGCGCATTTGCACGAGAAGCTTCATCTCGACGATCCGCTTCCTGTGCGCTACCTGTACTGGGCCGGTGGCGTGCTCAAGGGCGACCTCGGCGAATCGGTGCGCATCCAGAAGCCGGTGCTCGAGCTCATCCTCGAAAAGCTGCCGGTCACGCTCGAGCTGGCGCTGATCGCCATCGTCATCGCGCTCACCATCGGCCTCACGGCCGGCGTCGTTTCCGCGGTCTACAAGGACACCGCGCTCGACTACGCGGCGAATGTGTTCGCGCTCTGGGGACTTTCGACGCCGAATTTCTGGCTGGGCATCATGCTCATCCTGTTTTTCTCGGTGACGCTGGGCTGGCTTCCGGCGTCGGGCTACGTCAGCCCGTTCGAGGATCTCAAGGCCAATCTCGCATCGATGATCATGCCGGCATTCGTCCTCGGAAACGCCATCGCGGCGGTGCTGATGCGACACACCCGCAGCGCCATGCTGCAGGTCCTCAATTCCGACTACGTGCGCACCGCCCGCGCCAAGGGCCTCGACGAGCGCGTCGTGATCCTCAAGCATGCGCTGCGAAACGCGCTGATTCCGGTCATCACGCTCGGCGCGCTCGAGTTCGGCACCCTGCTTTCCGGAGCGGTGCTCACCGAGCAGGTATTCACCATCCCCGGCTTCGGCAAGCTGATCGTCGACGCCGTCTTCAATCGCGACTACAGCGTCGTGCAGGGCGTGGTGCTGTTCACCGCCACGGCGTACATCCTGCTCAACCTGCTCGCCGATCTCGCGTATTTCGTCGTCAATCCACGGCTGCGGGGATAGACGGCGATGGCAACGCTGGCAGCCGACATCCCCGCGCTGCGCGAGCTCACACCGCGGCAGCGCGTCCTGCGACGCCTCATGCGCCGGCGCGGCGCGATGATCGGGCTTTGCGTCGTGGTCTTTTTCGTCGCGATCGCGATACTGGCGCCGACCGTCGCGCCGCACGATCCGCTGCAGACTTCATGGAGCGACGTGCGCAAGGCGCCGACGGCAGCGCACATCTTCGGCACCGACGAGATCGGGCGCGATGTCGCATCGCGCGTCATCTGGGGCGCGCGCGCGTCGCTCCTCGCCGGGCTCGTCTCGGTGTGCATCTCGCTCTCGCTCGGCGTGCCGATCGGGTTGCTCGCGGGCTACGTCGGCGGCTGGGTCGACGCCCTCATCTCGCGCATGACCGACGCGATGCTCGCGTGCCCGTTCCTGATTCTCGCCATCGCGCTCGCTGCCTTTCTCGGCCCCAGCCTCACCAACGCGATGATCGCCATCGGCATCTCGGCGACTCCGGTCTTTGTCAGGCTGACGCGCGCGCAGGTGCTCTCGGTCAAGGTCGAGGACTACGTCGAGGCCGCCCGCGCCGTCGGCAATTCGCACCTGCGCATCGCGTTACGCCACATCCTTCCGAACGTGGTCGCGCCGCTGATCGTGCAGGCGACGCTGGCGATCGCGGCCGCGGTCATCGCCGAGGCGAGCCTCTCCTTCCTCGGCCTGGGACAGCAGCCGCCGGCGCCGTCCTGGGGCAGCATGCTCAACACCGCCAAGAACTACATCGACAATGCCCCGTGGATGGCGATCTGGCCGGGGCTTTCGATCTTCCTGCTGGTGCTGTCCTTCAATCTCCTCGGCGACGGCTTGCGCGACGCGCTCGATCCCCGGCACCGGTAGCCGTCGCGCAAAGCGAGCGACGCGCCATAGCGCTCCGGGCAACATCCATGGCACTTCCGGTTCCTTCCCCGGCCACGCATAAGTGCGTAGCGTGAACTTCCGCGCGCTGCCGCTGCCGAACTGGAATGGAACCAACCGTGCCAAAAATTTACGTCCTGCATGAGAACGACGCGTGGGCCGAGCCGTTGCGCGCAGCCCTCTCGGCGCTCGGCCTTCCGTACGAGGAATGGTTCCTGAGCGAAGGTCTGCTCGATCTTTCGGAAAGTCCGCCGCAAGGCGTGTTCTACAACCGCATGAGCGCGTCGTCGCACACCCGCGGCCATCGCTATGGACCGGAGCTGACCGCCGGCGTTCTCGCCTGGCTCGAGTCGCGCGGCAAGCGCGTCATCAATACGCGCAGTGCGCTTCGCCTCGAGCTCAGCAAGATCGCCCAATACTCCGAGCTCGAGAGCCACGGCATTCGCACGCCCTACACCGTCGCGGCGGTCGGAAGGGACAAGATCGTTGCCGCCGCGACAAGGATGAAGGGCCCCTTCATCACCAAGCACAATCGCGCCGGCAAGGGGCTCGGCGTCAAGCTCTTCCAGAACGTCGATGCGCTGATAGCGCACGTCGACAGCGCCGCATTCGAGAACTCCGTCGACGGCATCACGCTCATCCAGGAATACATCCGCGCGCCGGAGCCCTACATCACCCGCGTCGAGTTCGTCGGCGGCCGGTTTCTGTATGCGGTGCGGGTCGACACCTCGCTCGGCTTCGAGCTTTGCCCCGCGGACGTCTGCGAGGTGGGCGACGCGTTCTGCCCGGTAGGCGAGACGCCGGCGGTGCCGGCATCGCCACGGTTCCAGATCATCCGCGACTTCACCCATCCGATCGTCGAGCGTTACCGCCGCTTTCTTGCCGACAACGGTGTCGGCATCGCCGGCATCGAATTCATCACCGATGCCGCAGGCGAGATTTATACCTACGACGTCAACACCAACACGAACTACAACAGCGCAGCGGAGGCCGCGGCCGGTATTTACGGCATGCACGCCATCGCCGCCTACCTCGGCGGCGAATTGAGGAAGCTCGATCGATTCAAGGTCGGCGCGCAGGCCGCCTGAAGGTCTCCTCCTATTCTGACGCGGCGCGGCGCGCGACAGTAGGGAGGTGTAGCCGCTGCCGCGCCGCGCTATCATCGTCCTCCGTGCATCCCGGAGGCAACGATGAAGCTCAAGGGCTCCTGCCATTGCGGCGCCGTCACATTCACGGTCGATTCACACACGCCACAGCCGTTCATGCGCTGCTACTGCTCGATCTGCCGCAAGACGGCAGGAGGCGGCGGCTACGCAATCAACATCATGGGCGAGGCGCCATCGCTCAAGGTCACCGGCTCGAAGAACGTCTCGGTATACCGCGCCCGCATCAAGGAGAAGGGATCGAAACGCGGCACGCTATCGAAAGCACGCCGCAACTTCTGCGCCAAATGCGCGAGCGCTCTATGGGTATGGGATCCCGCAATGGCCGGAGTGGGTCTATCCATTTGCATCCGCCATCGACACGCCGCTGCCTAAACCCGCGCGCGACGTCGAGCTCATGCTGAACTACGCTGCTCCCTGGGCGGATGTTCCGAAGGGACGCGCGCACAGGCACTACGGCGAATATCCCAAGGAATCCATCGCCGGGTGGCACAAGAAACACGGGCTGGAAGTCCCGTAACGCTTGCGTCTCAGTCCTGGCGGGATCGCGCCGGGTCCTTTTCCGGCAGCACGTCGCACGCCCACTCGCTCTTCTTCCAGTTCGGCACCGGCGTCTCGCATCCGGCGTGCGGCACATAGACCGAGCGCTCGACGCGCTCGTACTTGTGGATGTACCGAGGGCAGTTCGGAAACACGCGCGTCACCGCCACGCGAACGACGAACTGCGCCTCCGGGTAGCACGGCAGCAGATCATCGTCGTTGGAAATTCGCGCCCTTCCCGACAGACGCAGGCGGCGTTGCCGCTCGAAATCGATGAACAACATCCCGACGAGAGATTGCTGCGAGATGTTGCCCATCGACAGGAACATGCCGTTGCCGTCGTAGTTCGGGAACGCCAGCGTCATCGGATCGACGACCTTCACGAATCCGGTCTCGCCTCCCTTGTAGGAGCAGCTGGGTTGGCCCGCCTCGTCGGTGGTCGCGAGAAAAAACATGTCGAGCGATTCGATGAATGCCTTGTCGGCGTCGCCGATGCGATCGACGACGAGCCGCTGCTCGAGGCGGTCCGCGAGGCGACGCGTGTCGAAGCGGTCCTGCAGCTCGCGGCTTCCCTGATGGTAGAACTCGCTCACGTTTTCGGCAGAGGATGGATGTTGTCGACCCAGTGCACCTGTTGCGGATTCGGCTCGACGGCCGGTATGTCGAGGTTCACGACAACCGGCTCCTGGCCGCTGCGCACGAGCACGCACGACAGCGGCTCGCTGTCGCTCGCATTGATCTCCTGGTGCGGAACGAACGGAGGCACGTAGATGAAATCGCCCGGCCCGGCCTCGGCCGTGAACTCCAGCCGATCGCCCCATTTCATGCGCGCCTTGCCGCTGACGACGTAGATGACGCTCTCGACCGGACCGTGGTGGTGGGCCCCGGTTTTTGCCTTGGGATGAATGACGACCGTTCCGGCCCAGAGCTTCTCCGCGCCGGCGCGGGCCGTGGTGATTGCCGCGGCGCGATTCATTCCCGGCGTCTGCGGGGTATTGGGGTCGAGCTCATTGGAATGCACGACGCGAACGCCATGCAATCGCCATTTCGAAACCGTCGGAGTGGTCATGTCGATTCGCGGACCGTCAGTCGCGCCTTGTTGTGTGCGTGCGATGGAGTGCGGTTTCATTGCGCGCGAGCGACGTCGGCGCTGAGTCCGACGCCGTTGTGCCAGCTTCCCGCCAACGTGAATTTGTCGCTGGCCCAGGTTCCTGACACCGTCCCGCGCAAGGGGCGGCCGTCCGGCAGAAATCCCTCGATTGTCATGCGCATGCCGCCATCCGGCGCGATCGTTCCCTTGGCGAGGACCGGGTTGCCGCTGGCCTTGCTGGGCCATGTCGAGGACAACTTACCCTCCGCCGCAACGATCACGGCGTTCCAGCACCGCGTCGTTCCTCCCTTGCTCTCGTTGTAGTTGCAAAAGCGGGCCTTGTAGCTGCCATCGAAGCGGGCGGAGGCGCCTTTAGCCGCGCGCCGTTTCCTTGGGCGCAAGCGATGCGAGCGCAACCGCCGGTGGAGTGGAGACCGCACCTTTGGCTTCCGGATCGCCTTTCTTACTTTGGGTCGACCTGGCGAGCGCATCCTTCGCTGCGTTGAGCTCGCCCTGCAGTCTCGCTTCGCGCTGCGCGCTTTCGGCCGCCGCGCGGTCAAGCTCGGACTTGCGCTTGCTGGCTTCGGCCTGCTGCAGCGCGTCCTTTGCCGCCTGCAGCTCGGCCTGCAGCTTCGACTCCTGTTGTGCCGCAGCCGCGGCGAGCCGATCCTGATCCGCCTTGCGCTGCGCATCCGCGACGCGCAGCTGCTCGGCTAGCTGCGATTCGTGCTCGCGATATCCGAGATAAGCGGCGCCCGCGACCAGCATCGTCACGATGCCAGCGGCGGCGACGACCATCGGCGACCGGGCCCCGCGCCGTTTGGGCGTGAAAGCGAGCGCTCCGTCCTCCGAGTCTGTGATCGAGAACGTGCGTATCGGCTGCGCGATATTCTTGAAGGTCTGCTCTCCGAGCTGCCTGAACTGCAGCGACAGTTTGTTCTGGATCTGGTCATAGACGCTGCCGGAGATGCAGATGCCGCCGGGCGCGGCGACGGTCTGGATCCGCGCGGCGACATTCACGCCGTCGCCAAGCAGGTCGCTGCCCTGGACAATGACGTCACCGAGATTGATGCCGACGCGAAACATCATGCGCTGCTCGGGCGCGAGGTGGTCGTTGCGCGTGCGCAGCGCCGCCTGGACCTCGGTGGCGCAGCGAACCGCGTCCACCGCGCTGGGAAACTCGGCAAGGATCGCATCGCCCGCGGTGTTGAAGATGCGGCCGCGATGAGACCGCAGTATTTCGTCGAAGATCTCGCGATGCCCGCGCAGCACCTCGATCGTGCGCTCCTCGTTCTCGCCGACCATCTTGCTGTAGCCGGCGACATCGGCCATGAGGATCGTCGCCAGCCTGCGCTCGAGCGAAGGTTTACGACCGCTTGCGGCAGTGCTGTCGTCTTGCATCGGTCACCCCATTGCGAGCGGCAACGCGTCCCGGAGGACGATCGCGCGATCCGCGGATTCCGAAGTCTGCCTCCGACCGTGCGGACGGCTCGGCGTAGTTTAAGTCAAACGCGAGGCCCGGGAAACCGCCCGCGCTTCGCGGCGAGAGCGCCCGCGACGGGCGGCGAGCGCTGCGCCAGCGGCGACGGGTGATCCTCGCCGCTGTTACAATGCCGGTCCACAAAAAGGAAATCCCATGACCATTTCCATGTACCAGGCGTCGGTGCCGGTGTTCATTCGCATGCTGACCAATCTGAAGGCCATTCTCGCCAAAGGGGCGGCGCATGCCCAGGCGAAGAAGATCGAGGAATCCGTTTTCCTCAACGCACGCTTGAGCCCCGACATGTTTCCGCTGACCAAGCAGATCCATATCGCGACCGACTTCGCGCGCGGCACGGGCGCGCGCCTCGCGGGCGTCGACACGCCGGCGTACGAGGACAATGAAACGACATTCGCTGAGCTGATCGCGCGGGTCGACCGCAGCATCGAATATCTGCGATCGCTGAAGCCGGCCCAGATCGACGGCTCGGAGACGCGCGAAATCAGCCGTCCTCTCGGCGACAAGCCGAGGAAGTTCTCCGGCATCAACTACCTGCTTCAGTTCGCGATGCCGAACTTCTATTTCCACGTGACGACGGCGTACGCAATCCTCCGCCACAACGGCATCGAGCTCAGCAAGGGCGACTTCATCGGCGCGCTCGACCTTGTTGCCTTAGGCTTCGATTTCGGCGCCTGGCGGACCGCTCAACATCGAGGCCCGCAAGCGCAAGCCCATGATCGTCGCCGCTGTCACCGCGCTGTGCGTGCTGGTCGGCCTGATGTTTCTGCTTCTGGCCGGGCGGCGCTTTCGCCGCCGGCGCTTTGGTTCCTGCGCGCTTCACGGAGCATCGTCGCTGGTATTTTTCCTCGCCGCGGCGTGCGCGGCGCTGATCGGGTTCGATCTTCTGACCTACGACCGGCTGACGCGCGAGCAGCCCGCGCTCGAAGCGCAATTCTCGCGTCTTGGCGATCAGCAGTTCGACGTCGTACTGACCTATCCTTCCGGAGCGACCCAGCGGTTCGCGCTTCGCGGCGACGATTGGCAGGTCGACGCCCGAGTTCTCAAGTGGCACGGCGCGGCCAGCGTTCTGGGCTTCGACACGGCTTACCGCCTCGAGCGCATCGGCGGCCGCTACGTCGACATCGACCGTGAGCGCGACGCGGCCCGCACGGTGTACGAGCTGAACCCGCCGCGGCGCGTCGACGCGTGGACGCTGTTGCGGCGCTTCCACCCATACGTTCCGTGGGTCGACACGCTTTATGGCAGCGCGGCCTTCATGCCGATGAGCGACGGCGCACGCTACGAGGTCAAGGTCTCGCAAAGCGGGCTGGTCGCGCGGCCGCTCAACGTCGCCGCGCAGCAGGCGGTGAGCGCATGGCGTTAGTGCGCCTGCGTCGGCGGGCGCGATGCTACAGGCTTGCCGCGAGCCGGCTTCGCGCATCGTCGACGCTGATCGCGCTTCGCCGCGCGAAATCCTCGAGCTGGTCCTCGCCGATCTTGCCGACCGCGAAATAGGTCGCGTCCGGATGCGCGAAATAAAAGCCCGACACCGACGCCGCCGGAAGCATGGCGTAGCTCTCGGTGACCGTCATGCCGACCTTCGCGGCGTCCAGCAGCTGGAAGAGCGCGGCCTTGACCGCGTGATCGGGGCACGCAGGATAGCCGGGCGCGGGCCGGATGCCGCGGTATTCCTCGCGGATCATCGCGGCCGGCGTCGAGGCTCTCGTCGGCGGCATAGCCCCAGTATTCGCGCCGCACCTTCTGGTGCAGCCATTCCGCGAACGCCTCGGCCAGCCGATCGGCGATCGCCTTGAGCATGATCGCGTTGTAGTCGTCTTTTTTCGCTTCGAATTCCGCGAGCTTCTTTTCGATGCCCAATCCCGCGGTCACCGCGAAAGCGCCGATGTAGTCGTGGACGCCTGAATCCGCGGGCGCGATGAAATCCGCCAGGCAATAGTTGGGCTTGCCCGACGGCCGCTGGTTCTGCTGGCGCAGGTTGCGCCACGTCAGCGCGATCTCGGTGCGCGATGCGATTGCCGTAGAGCTCGATGTCGTCGCCGACGGATGCGGCGGGCATCAGCGCGATCACGCCGTTCGCGGTCAGCCAGCGGCCCTCGATCACGCGCTTGAGCATCTCGCGCCCCTCCGCGTAGACGCTTCGCGCCGCTTCGCCGACGACCGCATCGTCGAGGATCGCCGGAAACGGGCCCGACAGCTCCCACGTCTGGAAGAACGGCGCCCAGTCGATGTAACGCGCGAGCTCCGCCAGATCGGCGTTGCGCACTTCGCGGCGGCCGATCAGCGCCGGCTTGGGCGGCGTGTAGCGCGGCCAGTCCGACCTTGAACGCGTTGGCGCGCGCGGCTTCGAGCGAGATCAGCGCCGGGCCTCTTCTTGCTCGCGTGCTGGACGCGGATCTTGTCGTAGTCGCCGGCGACCTCGGCGACGTAAGCCGCTCTGAGCTCGTCCGAGAGCAGGTTGCTGGCCACGCCCACCGCGCGCGATGCGTCGGGAACGTACACCGTCACCCCCGCGTAGTTGGGCGCGATCTTGACCGCGGTGTGCACGCGCGAGGTGGTCGCGCCGCCGATCAGGAGCGGCAGCGTCATGCCGAGCCGCTGCATTTCGTGCGCCACGTGCGCCATCTCCTCGAGCGACGGCGTGATGAGCCCGGAGAGCCCGACGATATCGGCGTTGTTCTCGCGCGCGGTGTCGAGAATCTTCCGCGCCGGCACCATGACGCCCAGATCGATCACCTCGAAGTTGTTGCACTGGAGCACGACGCCGACGATGTTCTTGCCGATGTCGTGCACGTCGCCCTTGACCGTCGCCATGACGATCGTGCCTTTGGGCTTGCCGGCATCGCCCGATTTCGCCTTCTCGGCCTCGATGTAGGGAATGAGGTGCGCGACCGCCTGCTTCATCACCCGCGCGCTTTTCACGACCTGCGGCAGGAACATCTTGCCCGCGCCGAAGAGATCGCCGACGACGTTCATGCCCGCCATCAGCGGGCCTTCGATCACCTGGATCGGCTTGCCGCCGGCCGCTCGATCTTGAGCCGCGCTTCCTCGGTGTCCTCGACGATGAACGTGGTGATGCCCTTGACCAGCGCGTGCGAGAGCCGCTCCTCGACGCTCGCGTTGCGCCACGCGAGATCCTCGGTGACGTGCTTGCCCTTCGATCTTGTACGGTCTCGGCGAATGTCACCAGGCGCTCGGTGGGATCTCGCCGTCCGCGCGCGTGCGGTTGAGCACGACGTCCTCGACGCAGCTCGCTTCAGCTCCGGGTCGAGCTCGTCGTAGACGCCGAGCTGGCCGGCGTTGACGATGCCCATGGTCATGCCGGCCTTGATCGCGTGATACAGGAACACGGTGTGGATCGCCTCGCGCACCGCGTCGTTGCCGCGAAACGAGAAGCTGACGTTCGAGACGCCGCCCGAAATCTTGGCGTGCGGCAGGTGCTGCTTGATCCAGCGCGTCGCGTTGATGAAGTCGACCGCGTAGTTGTTGTGCTCCTCGATGCCGGTCGCGATCGCGAAGATGTTCGGGTCGAAGATGATGTCCTCGGCGGGAAAGCCGACCTGGCGCGTGAGCAGCTCGTACGCGCGCCGGCAGATCTCCGACCTTGCGCTCGAAGGTGTCGGCCTGTCCCTTTTCGTCGAACGCCATCACGATCGCCGCCGCGCCGTAGCGCCTGACGAGCTTCGCCTGGTGCAGGAACTGCGCTTCGCCTTCCTTCATCGAAATCGAGTTGACGACCGGCTTGCCCTGCACGCACTTGAGACCCGCCTCGATCACTTCCCACTTCGAGGAGTCGATCATCACCGGCACGCGCGCGATGTCGGGCTCGCCGGCGATCAGGTTCAGGAACCTGACCATCGCCGCCTTCGAGTCGAGCATCGCCTCGTCCATGTTGACGTCGATCATCTGCGCGCCGTTCTGCACCTGCTGGCGCGCGACCTCGACCGCGGCGGCGAAGTCGCCGGCGAGGATCAGCTTGGCGAACGCGCGCGAGCCGGTGACGTTGGTGCGCTCGCCGACGTTGACGAACAGCGCGTCGTCGCCGATGGTGAGCGGCTCGAGGCCGGCGAGCTTGAGTGGGTGTGACATCGTTTGTCGTGATCGCGACGGCGAATGCGCCGCCGCGAGCGATGCAAAAGGATCAGGCGCTCGCCGTCTCCAGCGCTTCGTCGCTCGGGACGGCTCTGCGGCGGCAGCTTCGCGACCGCCTCGGCGATCGCGCGGATATGCGCGGGCGTCGTTCCGCAGCAGCCGCCGACGATGTTGACGAAGCCGTTCCTGGCGAAATCCTCGATCAGCCGCGCCGTGGTCTCCGGCGTTTCGTCGTAGCCGGTGTCGCTCATCGGATTGGGCAGGCCGGCGTTCGGATAGCAGGAAACGAACGTGTCCGCGACGCGGGAAATCTCCTCGATGTAGGGGCGCATCAGCGCCGCGCCGAGCGCGCAGTTGAGCCCCACGGCGAGCGGGCGCGCGTGGCGCACCGAATCCCAGAACGCCTCGGGCGTCTGGCCGGAGAGCGTGCGCCCCGAAGCATCGGTGATCGTGCCCGGAGACGATCAGCGGCAGGCGTATCGAGTGCGCCTCGAAGTAGGCGTCGATCGCAAACAGCGCGGCCTTGGCGTTGAGCGTGTCGAATATCGTCTCGACCAGCAGCAGGTCGGCGCCGCCTTCGACCAGGCCATCGATCGCTTCGGTGTAGGCCGCCACCAGCTCGTCGAAGCTCACGTTGCGAAAGCCCGGATCGTTGACGTCGGGCGAGATCGTCGCCGTTCGATTGGTGGGGCCCAGCGCGCCGGCGACGAATCGCGGCTTGTCGGGAGTCTTCGCGGTCCACGCGTCGGCGCACTCGCGCGCGATGCTCGCCGCGGCGAAGTTGATGTCGCGCACGCGGGCTTCGAGCTTGTAATCGGCCTGCGCGATGCGCGTCGCGTTGAAGGTGTTGGTCTCGATGATGTCGGCGCCGGCTTCGAGAAACTGGTTGTGGATCTCGCGCACGATCTCGGGCCGGGTCAGCACCAGCAGGTCGTTGTCGCCCTTCAAGTCGTGCGTGTGCCCGTGCAGTCCGCACGCCGCCGGACCGCGGTAGCCGTCCTCGTCAAGCTTGTAGGCCTGGATCATGGTGCCCATGGCACCGTCGAGAACGAGGATGCGCTCCTTCAGCAGGCGCTCCAGCAAAGCCGTTTTGTCGGTGATTTCTCTCATCGCCTGCTCCAAAAACAAAAAACCCGTTCAGCTGCCGCCGAGCGGGTTTCCGTCGAAACCGCTTTAGCTGCATTTGTAGAGCGCCCGCAAGCTAGGGTCAAATCGGCGCTGTGATGACAACTTAAGGGCTGGCGCGCGGATTGTCAACCCGCAGCGGTGCATCGTTTAACATGTGTGTTTGGATAACGTGCCTCATTCGCGGGAGATTCGATGCTCGATCCCCATATCCGACAGCTTCTGGACACCGTTTTCAACGCGCCGCCAAGCACCGCTCCGCCGGATGTAGCGGCGCTCCGCAAAGCGGCAGAAGAAGCGCCGAAGCGCCTCGGCGGATCGCCGGAGGCGCTTGCGTCGGTGGTCGACGCCCAGGTGATCGATCCCCAGGCGATCGACGGCTCGCGCACGACTCGCCGTTCGCATCTATCGCCCGGAAGCGCCGTCCCCGCTTCCGCTGCTGCTCTACGCTCACGGCGGCGGCTGGGTGACCGGATCGCTCGATTCGCACGATCGCGTCTGCCGCATGCTCGCCAATCGCCTGCCCGCCGTCGTCGTCGCAGTCGACTATCGTTGCGCTCCCGAGCACGTGTATCCCGCAGCGCTCGATGATGTGGATTCCGCCTGGCGCTGGGCGCGGACGAATGCCGCGCAGCTCGGCGCAGACGGGACGCGCTTCGTCGTCGCGGGCGACAGCTCGGGAGGCAATCTCGCGGCGGCGCTGTCGCTTCGCCTGCGCGCTCGCCATGCTGCGTTGCCCGATTTGCAGTTGCTGCTCTATCCCGCCCTCGACGCCGCGTGCTCGCGCAATTCATATCGCGAGTTCAATTCCGGGTACAACCTGTCGGGACCGCAAATGGCGTGGTATTGGGAAATCTATCGCGCCGGCAGCGCGATCGATGCGCCCGAGCTCTCGCCGCTCGCTTCGAACGATCTTTCCGGATTGCCGCCCGCGGTCATCGCCGTCGCCGAGTGCGACGTGTTGCGCGACGACGGACTGCACTACGCACGCGCTCTGGCGTCCGCGGGCGTTCCGGTTCGCGTCGTCGACTGCGGCGGCATGATCCATGGGTTCCTGCGCTGGGGCGGCGCGGTCCCCGCTGCGCTGACCTGGATCGACGCGATCGGCTCCGCCGCACGCGAGTCGCTGGCTGCCGGCACAGCAGGCGCTTCGGATTCGCGCGCGGGCGTGCCTGCAACGAATCGTTGATCTCAGGCTTTGTTGCCCGATGTCAGATTCGCGTTCAGGCATGACTCATCCGCATCCTGCCGCGTCCGCGCCTCAGCGCGGTCCCTTGTCCTCGCTCTTTCACGACGCAGCCGATCCGCCGGCGCCGGCGGATGAGGTGGCATGGTATGCCGCGCGCCTTCCGCGCGGCGTGGGCCGGATACTCCAGCCGATGTCAGGCTCGGGACGGATCCTTCAGCCGCTGCTCGAAGCGGGCTTCAGCGTCGACGGCGTGGACGCGTCCGAGTCCATGCTCGCGGCCTGCGCCGCGCGCGTGACTTCGACCGGCCGCGATCCGCAGCTCTTTCGCCAGGACGTCGCGGTGCTGAACCTTCCGTTTCGCTATGGCGCTGCGTATATGGCGGGCGGCACGTTTCAGCTGTTGACCGGAAGGCACGCCGCGATCGATGCATTGCTCCGCATACGCGCACACCTTGTCGCTCCCGCTCTGCTGTTGCTGGACTTGTCGATTCCGGATCAGGCCGAGCACCCGCCGGGGGCCGCAGTCATCGAGGTCTCGCACGTGACGCTTGCCGACGGCACGCTGCTCGCGCGCCGCTCCGAGCGCGTGATCGATACCGCAAGACGGCAAGTTCGAACGCAGAGCCGTTACGAGCGACGAGCGCGCAGCCGGATCGTAGCGCGAGAGGATGAGACGACGACGATGACCTGGTACGACGAGAAGCAGATCATGACGCTCGTGTCGGACACGGGCTATTGTGATGTTCGTATCGAGCCGCCGGCGACAACCAGCCCGCACGCCCGGCACTTCGCCGTCAGCGCGCGCACACCCGGCTGATCGTCACGTCGCGCGCAGCGCAAGGCATCGAGTCCTTCCTACCAGCTTCCCGAGCTGCCGCCGCCACCCGAGCTGCCGCCACCGCCGGAGAACCCGCCGCCACCGCCGCCCGATGACGAGCCTCCGAACGATCCGCCGGAGCTGCTCATGACGAAGCCGCCGACATTCGCACTTCCCTTGGTCTTCATGTCGATCGCCGCCTTCTTGTACCAATCGGTGCGAGACAGGATCAGCTTGGCGATGGGATAGCCGATCACATAGGTTCCGAGCAGGCCCAGCGTGCCGCGCGGTCCGACGATCATGAGCGGAAACATTGCCCAGAACGGAATCAGGAACACGTAGAGGAACCAGCCGACCCCGGGCGTCATGATGCCGACGAAGGTGAAGAGGCCGATGATGCCGAAGATGAATGCGCCGAGGAGGATCCGCTCCGGCCATCCGAGATTCGGATCGTTGAAGTGCATCGTCCTGCTCCCGCTCGTGGTCTCGGCCGGTGCGGCGTTGGCCGACGAAGTGACATCTCCCTTCCCTTCGAGCTGCGCGACGATCGCGGCCACGCCCGATTCGATGCCGCCGTCGTAGTCACCGGCCTTGAAGCGCGGCGTCATGACGTTGCGAATGATCCGGCTGGACGCAACGTCGGTGAGCGTACCTTCGAGCCCGTATCCGACCTCGATGCGCATCTTGTGATCGTTCGGCACGACGACGACCAGCACGCCGTTGTCGGTGCCCTTCTTGCCAAGCTTCCAGTTCTCGAACACCTTGGTGGCGTATTCCTCGACGGACGTGTCGCCGATCGTCGGCACGGTGAGCACCGCGATCTGATCGCCGGTTGCCGTTTCGTGCGCCTTCAGCGTCGCGGTGATGCGTTCACGCGTCGCGGCCTTCAGAATCTCCGCGTTGTCGACGACCCGGCCGGTGAGATAGGGAACCTCCTGCGCATCCGCGGCGAGCGAAGCCGACGTCCACAGCAGCGCGGGCGCGATGCACGAAAGCAGGACCCGAAGCATGCGGCGAGGAATGCTCATGCGCTGCCGCGCGACTCGATCGGTCGGTCGGGCAATTCGTTGATCATTCCCCGGGATCGGCTTGAGGTCCTTGCCGGCGAGGAGCTCCTCGGTTGCAGTCAAGCCGGCTTGCAGCGCATCCGCGAACCGGCCCTCGCGCAGCAAGGGTGTCATGCGCGTGACGACCGGGCGCCATTGCTGCTCGGTTACGTGCTGATGGAGGCCGACGTCGGCGAGAATCTCGACCCGGCGCTCGAAACAGCTCACGAGAATCAGCACGCCGTTTCGCTGACGCGTCGCGAACAGCTCATGCTCGAGGAAGAGCGCTTGCGCGTGACGGCGCACCGAGTAATCGCGCCGCGTGGAGCGTAGAAAGAGTCGCGCGTATGAGGGAGCGAAGATCGCCAGCAATGCGCTCGCGCCGCCGCTGCCAAGAATCGTCACCGTGTCGATGAGCACGGCGTTCGCGGTCAGCCACTGCGGCCGCACTGCATCGGCGACGACCAGCACCAGACCCGCGAGCACAGTCCCCATGGCGAATGCCTTCCACGGCAGCTCGACGTGGGCGTCGGACTTGTCGATGATCGCAGCGACGATCTGGATACCGACGCGCGATTCGACCTCTGCCGATCGTGCCTCGATGGCGTCGGCTTCGGCGGCGCTCAGCAGATGCGCGGACGCGCTCAAGGGCGAATCGTCCCTCGCCGGCGCAATACGGGATTCACGCGAGATCGAGGTGCATGTAGACGACGCCGGTGAGGGGATTGTCGTAGTACGCCGCGCACTCGCTAAATCCAAGGCGCGCGTAGAGCGCGCGCGCCGCGGTCATCCAATCGAGAGTGTCAAGCTTGAGCTGGCGATAGCCGATGGCGCGCGCCTGCGCGATCAGTTCCTCCGCCATGCGATTGGCCCAGCCCTCGCCGCGGTGCGCGGGCTGGACGTACATGCGCTTGACCTCGGCCACGACGGCGCCACCCAACGGCCGCAGCGCGATGCAGCCGAAAGCGTCGTGCTCGGACCCGGCGAGCAGCAATCGGCCATGAGGCGGCGCGTAGGCGCCGGGCAGCGTTTGCAACTCCTCGGCGAATCCCTGAAAGCACAGATCGACCTTGAGCCACTGGGCATATTCGACGAACAACGCCCGGGCGCGCGCGATGTCATCGACCGTGGTTGCCTGGCGGATGCCTGCGCTGGACGAAGGGGCGGGCGTTCCGCTCAGCTCGGCCGATCGCACGAGCCCACCTTGATGTCGCTTCCCTGAAAGTCGGCTTGCATCTCCTTGAGCTTGGCCATGGCCTGGGCCGGCGGGTCGCGAACGACAAGAACGGTCTGCTGCACGGACTGCGCTCGCGGACCCACTTTCGCGGTTTTGACGCCCTGCGCCTGAAGAGCGGCGAGCCGCGCCTGCGCACCCTCCTCGGTGCGGAAGACGCCCAGCGAAATGGCGAGGCGCTGAGGCCCGAGCTCGATTGGGGCGACGTCCTTCAAACCGTCGGCCTTGAGCTCTGCCACCCGGCTGTCGACCGCAGCCTTGTTCGCCAAGGGCGGGATGAAGACCCAGTAATTGGCGATCACTTCGACCTTTTTCTGCGTAATCAGCTTGCCGAGGTCCAGCGGGTCGAGCCTCGCCTGCGCGCGCGCGCGGTCCGCGTCGGACATCGGGCCCCACTCGACACAGACGTCGGCGAGCGAGGCCACTTTCGCCGGACCCAGCGCAGCCACCTGCTGGGGAGTGAGGACCTTGATCTTGTCGGGCTGAACCTGCTGCGACAGCCGCACGCCTTCGCCACCTCCGACACTGTCGAGCTTGGTGTAGGCAAACAAGGTCAGATTGGCGAGCAGGAGCAGGAGGACGAGCGTTCTCATGTTTGAAGAGCCAAGGCCAGGACGCCCTCGAGAACCAGATTATCCACGACGTCGACCGGCTCTGTCAGGTGCGGCGCGACGTCGGCCGCCGCGCCGCCGCTGAGAAAGCATTTCGCCGGGACGTCGGCCGTGGCCAGCCGCGCGCGCATTTGCTCGACCGCGCCGCAAACCGCCTGAACCACGCCCGAGAACATCGCATCCGCGGTGTTCACGGGAAAATCGTGGTAGCGGCCCGGCGGCATCTTCATGTTCGGCGTGCTCGACGCAAGCGCCTGCAGCATCAGATTCGGTCCCGGCAAGATCACGCCGCCGCGAAAGACGCCGTCGCCGTCGAGCGCATCGACGGAAACCGCCGTGCGCGCGGTGACCACGACGCAAGGCGAGGGAAAGAGCTCCTCGATGACGCGCTGGCGCGCCGCGACCATCGCCGCCCAGCGATCGGCGCCGAGCTGCGACGGCAGCGCATAGCGGTTGGTGACGCCGGCGGCGTACTCGGTTGCGATCAGCCAATCCGGCGCCGTTCGCCAGCGCAGGAGCTGCGCCTCGACGCGAACGCGTGTCGCCTCGCCGGCGACGTTGACGCCGACCACGGCCGCGGGCCGCGGCAGGTTCTGCCATTCGCGCAAGGCCAGCGTGCCGATATCCTGGTTGCGCACGGAGCCCTGTGCCGCCCAGCCGTGCTCGCCGGCGAGCCCCCAGGTCAGGCGGCTGTGTCCGGAATCGAGGATAAGAAGCATTGTGCCCGCAGCTCCTAGCCGCGCCTGAGCGAGACTTCACCGCTGACGAAACGGATGCGGCGGCCGCGCTGGTCGAGCACCAGCGCTCCGCTGGCGTCGACGCCGACCACATCTCCCGCGGCGACGCTGCCATCCGGAAGCAGCACGCGCACCGGCTTCTTTTGCAGCGCGTGGCGTCGCTGCCACTCGGCGACGAAAGGCGCGAAGCCGTCGCGCGCGTAGCGCTCGAGCAACGCGGTGAGCTCGGCAAGAATGAATGCGAGCAGGCGATTGCGGTCCAGCGCGCGGTCGCGGTCGATGCTGAAGAGATCGGTCACCGGCTGCGCGATGTCGCGGCGCGCGGTCGACGGCAAGCGCACGTTGAGCCCCACGCCGATGACCGCGAGCGCCGGGCCCAGCGCATCGCCGGAGATCTCGATCAGGATGCCGCCGATCTTGCAGTGACGATGGACCAGATCGTTCGGCCACTTGAGCTGGATGTCCTTGAAGCCCGCGGCATCCAGCGCGCGGCAGAGCGCGACGCCGACCGCGAGCGAGAGTCCGGCGAGAAAACCCGCGCCCTGCTCGAAGCGCCAGCCAAGGGAAAACGTGAGGCTGCCGCCCGCAACCGCGGTCCATGCGCGACCGCGGCGGCCGCGGCCCGCGGTCTGCCATTCGGTGAGCAGCACGTGGCGATCCACGGTCTGCCGCGCAGCCCGGCGGAGCAATTCGCTGCTGGTCGAATCGACGCTGTCGGCGACCTCGATCTTCAGCCGCGACGCGGCCGGGCCCAATGCGGCGAGGATCGCGCCACGATCGAGAAACGGCACGGGATCGACCAGGCGATAGCCCGACGCCGCGAACGCGCTCCAGCGTGAAGCCCGCGGTTTCCGACGCCCTCAGGATCTGCGATACGCGCGCGCGCGTCACGCCGGTCGCGGCGGCAAGCGCTTCGCCCGAATGAAGCTCTCCGTCAGCAAGCCGCCTCAGCAGGGCGAATCCGAGTGGGGAAAGCATATCGACGTAGCAGGCGAGTGACGGTTGTTGGGGTCTGATGCCGAGCGCGGTGCGGTCTAGCCGTGCGCCGGCGATCGTTTGCGGCCGACCAAGTCTATTGAGCGGGCCCTTTGACGGGCTTGTCCTCGAGGACGCCGCGGCGAATCTGGTCCAGCTCGATCGATTCGAACAGCGCACGGAAATTTCCCTCGCCGAATCCTTCGTTGCCCTTGCGCTGGATGATTTCGAAGAAGATCGGCCCGATCACGGTCGACGTGAAAATCTGCAGCAGCATTTCGTCCTTGGCGGGCGCGCCGTCGAGAAGGATGCGCAACGCCTTCAGCCGCTGCGTGTCTTCCTTGTGGCCGGGAAGCCGCGGCGGCGAGCGCCTCGTAGTAGGTGTCCGGCGTGTCCTGGAACACGACCTTGCGCTCGCGCAGCGCGGCGACGGTCGCGTAGATGTCGCGGGCGGCCAGCGCGATGTGCTGGATGCCTTCGCCGCGATAGGCGACCAGGTATTCCTGGATCTGGCTCTTGTCGTCCGAGCTTTCGTTGATCGGGAATGCGGATCTTGCCGCAGGGGCTCGTCATCGCCTTGCTCTTCAGTCCCGTGAGCTTGCCTTCGATGTCGAAGTAGCGGACCTCGCGGAAATTGAACAGCCGCTCGTAGAAGCTCGCCCACTCGTCCATCCTGCCGCGATGAACGTTGTGCGTCAGGTGATCGATCGCGATCAGGCCCGCGCCTTGCGGATGCTGATCGACGCCGGGAAACGGAACGAAGTCGATGTCGTAGATCGACACGCCGCTGCCCTTGCCCGGATAGCGGTCGACGAGATAGATCAGCGAATCGCCGATGCCCTTGATCGCCGGGATGTTGAGCTCCATCGGCCCCGGGTGCGCCTCGACGCCCCATGCGCCCTGCTCGATCAGCTTGCCGTACGCCTGCGCGGAGTCCTTGACGCGGAATGCCATCGCGCAGATCGACGGCCCGTGGACGCGCGCGAAGCCCTGCGCGAAGCTGTCCTTTTCGGCGTTGACGATGAAGTTGATGTCGCCCTGGCGGTACAGCAGCACGTTTTTCGAGCGGTGCTTGGCGATCGCGCTGAAGCCCATCTGCTCGAACAGCACGCCGAGCGCCGCTGGATCCGGCGCGGCATATTCGACGAACTCGAAGCCGTCGGTCTGAAGCGGATTTTCCCAGAGCGAAGGTGCAGCGGCGGTTGCCATCGATCGTTCTCCCGCGAGTTCGCTTTGCGACGCCATCGGCAAGGATCCGGCGGCGCTACTGGCGGACGATATTGACGCCCGCAAGCTTCTCCTGCGCCTCGAGCAGGGACGCGATGTACTTGTCGCCGAAGCCCAGAAGATTGGCGTTGACCATGCTCTGATGCACGGCCTCGCCGACGATCGCCGACGCCGGCAGCGCCTCGACGAAGTGCGTGTAATAGCGCAGGTCCTTCATCGCGTTCGACAGCGTGAACTTGAGCCCGCTCAAGTCGCCGCTCTCGAGCATCTTGCCGACCATCATCTGGAAAATACCGGAATTGACGCCGCCGGCGGAAACGATCTCGTGCAGCTTCCGGATCGAAACGCCCGACTTGGCGCACGCCGCGCACGCCTCGGCGGTCGCGGTCGCGATCGACATGGCGATGAAATTATTGACCAGCTTGACCATGTGGCCGTGACCCGGGCCGCCGACGTGGATGACGTTTTCGCAGTACGCGGAAAACACCGGCTTCAGTTGCGCAAAGGTCGCGTCGTCGGCGCCGACCATCGTGTTCAGCCGGCCCTCCTCGGCTTCCCGCGGCGTGCGCGCGAGCGGCGCGTCGACGTAGCGGGTGCCCTTCCGCGCGAGGTCGTCGCGGATCCGCGCGGTCGACGAGGGCTCGGCGGTCGACGTATCGACCACGATCAGACCGTCCCGGGCGGCGCTCAAGATGCCGTTTTCGCCGTAGACGATCTCCTCGATCTGCGGCGAGCCCGTCACGCAGAGAATGACGACGTCGGACGCCTCGGCCAGCTCGGCGTAAGTCTTCACTTCCTTTGCGCCGGCCGCCAGCACGTCCGCGGCCGGCTCGCGATTCTTGTGCAGACGCACGCGTCAGCGGAAACCCCTTGGCGACGAGATTCTTGGCGATGCCGTGGCCCATCAGTCCGAGGCCAACGAAGCCAATGCGTGGCTTGTCCGTGCTCATGTTTGTCCTTTAGGGAAACGCTTTCCAGGGCCACCGGGCGGCTCGCGACCATGAGCCCCCGCGCGCCAACGGCGGGGCTCGCCTCGATCGCCCATCCGTGGGGCAGTCCAGGTCGCGGCTTTTTCTTCGGCAAGCCCTTGATTCTACCTCAGTCGACCGCCGGCGGCTCCGCAATAGGCAGAGCGGGCACGCCAGCGTTCATACCAGGTCAGCACCGCGCCGCTGCCGGCGATGGTGACGATGCCCGCGAGCGCCCAAGCGTCCGGGAAGGTCCTGAATACCAGCCATCCCGCGAAGGTCGACCAGATCAGCTGCATGTAGGTAAAGGGAGCGACTGCCGAGACCGTCGCGCGTTGAAGCGCCAGAACGAAAAGAAGATGCCCCAGCGTGCCGATCGCTCCGATGGCGACGAACCACGCTATGTCCGCGAGCGAAAACCAGGTGTCGTAGTGCAGAAACGGCACCAGCGCCGTCATCAGCAGCGTGCCCACGAGCGCCGGAAAATAGAGGAGCACGATCGAGTTTTCGCCCGCGAGCTTTCGCGTCTGGATCTGAAACGTCGCGTAGAGACCCGCCGAGGCAAGCGCCAGCAGCGACGCCGGCGTCAGCATCGAGCTGCCGGGACGAACGATGAGCAGCATGCCGACGAATCCGGCGACGACGAACGCCCAGCGCGGAATCGTGATGCGCTCATGGAGGACGATCGCGGCCATCAGGGTGACGATCATCGGCGACGAATAGTTGAGCGCCGTCAGCTCGGCAAGCGGCAGGAATTTGAGCGCCGAATAGAAGCTCAGCGACGAGGCGATGAGCACGATTCCGCGCAGCACATGCGCCTTCCGCCGCGTGCTGCGCACCAGCCCCCAGCGCATCTTGGGCCCGAGGACCGCCGTCATCACCAGCACCTGCATGCCCCATCGCGCCCAGACCAGGAGCGGGACGGGATAGCGCTGGCTCAGGTATTTGACGGTGACGTCCAGCGTCGTGAAGCACGCCGTCGCGACCACGATCATCAGGATTGCCGAGCAGCGGCAGGTGCGTCGTGCGCTGCATCAGCGCCCTCAGGCGAACGCGCGCGGACGCCGCGCGGAACGGCGTGCGTCGAATGCGAACGGTCGGGCTGCATCTTTGGAGTATCGTACGCCGGTTGCCGACGTACCAAGCCGTGACAGGGCAGTGGGAGAGAGCATTGGACGGGCGAGCGCCATGAGCGACAGAGACAAGTGGATGATCTACGGCGCCAACGGCTTCACCGGCCGCCTGATCGCCGAGGAAGCCAGGCGCCAGGGCCTGACGCCGATCGTAGCAGGTCGCAACCGCGCGGCAATCGAAGGCATGGCCGGCGCGCTGTCGTTGGCGAGCAGCGTGTTCGACCTCTCCGATCGCGCCGCGGCCCGCGCGGCGCTTGCCGGCGTGGGCGTCGTCGCCAATTGCGCCGGGCCGTTTTCGACCACCAGCCGGCCGATGATCGACGCGTGCCTGGAGACTCGAACGCACTATGTCGACATCACCGGCGAGATCGGCGTCTTCGTCGACGCACAGCGCCGCCACGACGCGGCGCGCGCCGCCGGCATCGTCCTGTGTCCCGGCGTCGGCTTCGACGTCATCCCGACCGACTGCATCGCCGCGTGCCTGAAAGAGGCGCTGCCCGACGCGACTCACCTCGCGCTGGGTTTCGCGGGCGGCGGCGCGATCAGTCCCGGCACCGCGAAGACGTCGATCGAGGGCCTGAGGCTCGGCGGAAGAGTGCGCGCCAATGGCGAGATCGTCGCGGTGCCGCTCGCCTATCGCGCCCGCATGATCGACTTCGGCGCCGGCGAGCGCCTGGGAGTGACCTTTCCGTGGGGAGACGTCGCGACCGCTTTTTTCAGCACCGGCATTCCCAACATCGAGGTCTACATCGCCAGCTCGCCCGCTTCCGTGGTGCGCCTGCGCAGGCTCAACCGCATCCGGCGCCTGCTCGCGATCGCGCCGGTGCAGGCGGTGGCGAAGGGTATCGCGGGCCGCCTCAATACCGGGCCCTCGCCGGAGCGCTACGCGTCGGGCACGACTTACGTGTGGGGCGAGGCACGCAACGCCGACTGGTCGACGCGGACCGCGCGGCTCACCACCAGCAACGGCTACCGATTGACGGTGGACGGGGTTCTGCTGACTGTTCCGGCCCTGCTCCTCGGCCCACCCGCGGGCGGTTACTACACGCCTTCGCAGTTGATGGGAGCGCGCTGCGTCGAAACCTTGCCGGGATCGAGCGCGATAGCGATCGCCTGAACGCGGCGCGCCGCGCACGATGAAGCGCGGAAACGGGGATAATGGACGCTCTCGCGCCGAGCCATTGCCAAGCCGGCGGCGCCGCCTTCGAGCAGGAGCCCATGATGATTGCAAGACACACCGCGGCGCTCGTGCTTCGCCGCGCTGGCAGCAACGGCGATCGTATCCGCGATCGCGCTACCGGCGGCCGCGCAGCAGCCGCAAGCGACGCCGCAGCGCGCGAGGGTCGTGATTCAGGTCAGCGATGCCGACCCGGCCAAGTGGAATCTCGCCCTCAATAACGCCAAGAACATCCAGACCGATCTCGGCGCCGCCAATGTCGATGTCGAAGTCGTCACCTACGGCCCCGGCATCGACATGCTGAAGCTCGATTCGGTCGGCCGCGGGGCGGATCGCCGAGGCGACCAAAGCAGGCGTCAGCGTCGTCGCCTGCGAGAACACGATGCGCAATCAGAAACTGACCAAGTCCGACATGTTGAACGGCATCAGCTACGTCCCGGCGGGCGTCGTCGAGATCATGTCCCGGCAGCAGCAGGGCTGGGCGTATATCCGCCCCTGAAGCAGGCCCGCGAGCACGGCTTCGTCCTACGCGCGAACGCGCGCGGGCGTGCCGGGCGCTCCGAGGTCCCAGAACAAGCCGGTCATGATCTGCAGCCCCTCGCGCGCAACGCGCGCGAGCATGTGCTCGTTGGGCGCGTGCTGCGAGCACGCCGGATAGGAGTGCGGCACCCAGATCGTCGGCAGGCCGAGCACGTCCGCAAAGCAATCGTTGGGCAGGGATCCGCCGAGATTCGGAAGAATGGCCGGCGGCTGCGCCGGTGGTCGCCTCGATCGACGAGCGCGCCCAATGCACCCACGGATGGTCGGGATCCAGCCGCGTCGCGGCCATCGGCTCCGTGCTCGCGCGGCCGACACCTTGACCATGGAAAAGCCGCGTGCCATCCAGATGCGCGCGGATGGCGGGAATGAACGTGCGCCAATCGCATCCGGCGACAAAGCGAATCTGCATGTGCGCGAGGGCGCGCGGCGGAATCGCGTTGACCGGGTTGTCGGGGTTGCCGGTGCGAAACGCGAGCACTTCCACGGCGTTCCATCCGAATACGCGCTCGGCCGGCGACAGGCGACGGCTCTCCCCAGTCGGCGTCGATGGCCGGGCCGCCGGGCTCGCCGGGCTCGATGTCGGCGAGCGCGCGCCGGACGGAATCGGGAATCGGCGCCGGACGAAGCGCCTCGACCAGGATGCGCCCTCGCGCGTCGACCATCGACGCGATGGCGCTCGCCAGAATCGTCCCGGGGTTGGCGAGCAGGCCGCCCCAGTTGCCCGAGTGATGCGCGCCCTCGCGCAGCGCGACGTCGAGATCGAAGTTGAAGGCGCCGCGCGAGCCCAGAAAGATGGTCGCGCGATCGGACGCGAGCCGCGGCCCGTCGGAGGCGATGAGCACGTCGGCTCGCAGGCGTTCGGCATTCTGCTCGCAGACGACGCGCAGGCCCGGTGAGCCCACTTCCTCGCCCATTTCGAGCAGCAGCTTGACGTTGAACCCCAGGCGCCCGCGCTGTCTCCAGCACGCGCCCCAGCGCCGCGAGATTGATCGTGTGCTGGCCCTTGTTGTCGGCGGTGCCGCGCCCGTACCACTTGCCGTCGCTCGCGGAGAGCTGCCACGGCGAGCGGCCGTCCTTCCACTGCGCGTCGTAGCCGGCAACGACGTCCCCGTGCCCGTAAGTCAGCACGGTCGGTACGGATGCATCCTCGTGCCGCTCCGCGAATAGCATCGGCGGCGCGCCCGCGGTCGGGTTGGGCCAGAGCTGCCACCGGAATCCGAGCCGCTCGACGGCGGGGCCGATTTCGTCCGTGAGGTAGGCGAGCAGTGTGCCGGCGCGGGCCGGGTTCTGGCTCTCGGTCGCGAAGGCGACGCGGCGCGCGAGCTCGGCCTCGAGCGCGCCGGCGTCGAACCAGGCGGTTGCGCCGGCGATTGCCGCGGTGCGGGAAGCGGTCATGTCGAGTCATGGAGCGGGTGAAGGGAATCGAACCCTCGTCGTAAGCTTGGGAAGCTTCTGCTCTACCATTGAGCTACACCCGCGCAGGGCAGGAATTATAGCGAACCGGCGGTGTCCGCCGTAGGCTACACCGCTCGAAAGCACCGAAAAGAAGCGTTGTCGGCTGATTGAAGCGGTTGTAACAAGCCTTTTCCGCCCACGCGACGCGCCGCCCCGAATGCGCGACAATAAGCGGTTGTAAGATAGCCGGCTCAGAGCGGGAATCCCAGACGGTTTCCCGAGTCTATAGCTCGCGCGGGCGCACCATAACAATAACGGCCCGCAGGCGACATGTGGCAACACATGTGGAAACAATACCGGGCATCCATGGCGAAACGCAAAAGACTGCTGACCATCCTGTTGGGCCTCGCCGGCGTCGCCGTCGCGGTCGGCTTGGTCATGCAGTACAACAAGGAGTCTCGCGCGGCGGTTCAGAAATCGCCGGCGGCGGTCCCCGTCAGCGCCACCCAGATCGTCCTCAAGACCATGCCCGTGCGCCTGACGGCGATCGGCAACGTCGAGCCCTTCACCACGGTCGCGGTCAAGGCTCGCGTCGACGGCCAGATCAACGCGGTCAAGTTCAAGGAAGGCGACGAAGTCCGCCAGGGCTCGGTGATGTTCGAGATCGATCCCCGTCCGTTCGACGCCGCGCTCAAGCAGGCGCAGGCGAACCTGCTCAGGGACCGTGCGCTGTTCGAGCGCGCGAGCGAGCAGGAGAAGCGCTACAAGGACCTGCTGGCGAAGAACTTCATTTCGCCGGACGCCTACGAGCAGGTGCGCACCAACACCGCAGACCGCCGCGGCGACGGTGAGCGGCGACGAAGCGGCGATCGACAGCGCCAAGCTGTCGATCGAGTACTGCACGATCCGCTCGCCGGTCACGGGCTACGCCGGGCGCATCCAGATCCAGCAGGGCAATCTGGTCAAGGCCAACGACACCAATCCGCTGGTCACCGTCAACCAGGTCGTGCCGATCTACGCCTCGTTCTCGGTGCCCGAGCAGAACGTCTCCGACATCCGCAAGTATCAGGCGGACGGCGTCCTCAAGGTGCAGGCCGCGTTCACCAATGCCGCACACGCGCCGATCGCGGGCAGGCTTTCGTTCATCGACAACAGCGCCGATATGACGACGGGAACGATCAAGCTCAAGGCCGAATTCCCCAATACCGACAAGGCGCTGTGGCCCGGCCAGTTCGTCAACGTCGTGCTGACTCTCTACGAGCAGAAGGATGCGATCGTCGCGCCCTCGGCGTCGATCCAGAGCGGCCCGAACGGCCAGTACGTCTACGTCGTCAAGCCGGACGGCACCGTCGAGCTGCGCAACATCAAGATCGCGCGCGCCGAAGGCAACGACACCGTCGTCGCGAGCGGCCTGACGCCGGGCGAGCAGGTCGTCACCGTCGGCCAGCTGCGGCTCGCGCCCGGGACGCGGGTGAGCGTCGGCAAGGCCGCCGACGCCTAAAGCGCCAGGGACTTCGTGAACATCGCCGAACTCTTCGTCCGCCGTCCGGTGATGACCGTGCTGGTCATGGCCGGCATTCTCATCTTCGGCATCATCGCCTACCGGCTGCTGCCGGTCAACGCGCTGCCGAACGTCGACTTTCCGACCATCCAGGTCTCGGCGCAGCTGCCCGGCGCGAGCCCCGACACCATGGCCTCGGCGGTGGCGACGCCGCTCGAGAAGCAGTTCTCGACCATCGCCGGCATCGACTCGATGACGTCGACGTCGACCGACGGGCAGGCGACGATCACGCTGCAGTTCACGCTCGATCGCAACATCGACGCCGCCGCGCAGGACGTGCAGTCGGCGATCGCCGCGGCGGCACGCTCGCTGCCCTCGTCGATGCCGACGCCGCCGACGCAGCGCAAGGTCAATCCCGCCGACGCGCCGATCCTCAACATCGTGCTTTCGTCGGCGACGCTGCCGCTGTCGACGGTCGACGAGTACGCCGAGAACCTGCTCGCGCAGCAGATCTCGACCATCAGCGGCGTCGCGCAGGTCGCGGTCTACGGCTCGCAGCAGTACGCGGTGCGCATCCAGCTCGATCCCAACGCGCTGGCCACGCGCGGCATCGCCCTCACCGACGTCGAGCAGGCCGTCGGCAACGCCAACGTCAACCTGCCGACCGGCACGCTGTACGGCCGCGACAAGGCGACGTCGGTGCAGGCCACCGGCCAGCTCATGAACGCGCAGTGCCTACGCGCCGATGATCGTCGCCTATCGCAACGGCGCGCCGGTGCGCCTGAACGAGATCGGACGCGTCTTCGACAGCGTGCAGAACGACAAGATCGCGGCCTGGTACAACGGCACGCGCGGCATCATGCTCGCGGTGCAGCGGCAGCCGGGCACCAACACGATCGAGATCGTCGACGCGATCAAGCAAGATCCTGCCGATCGTTCGAGGCGCAGCTGCCGCCGGCGATCACGCTCAACGTGTTCTACGACCGCTCGGTGCCGATCCGCGCCGCGGTGCGCGACGTGCAGGAATCGCTGCTCCTCGCGCTGGTGCTGGTCGTCGCGGTCATTTTCGTGTTCCTGCGCAGCGTCTCGGCGACGATCATCCCGAGCCTCGCGCTGCCGATGTCGATCGTCGGCACGTTCGCGTTGATGTACGCGTTCGGCTACAGCCTCGACAATCTTTCGCTGATGGCGCTGACGCTGTGCGTGGGCTTCGTCGTCGACGACGCGATCGTGATGCTGGAGAACATCACGCGCCACATGGAGATGGGCAAGTCGCGCATGCAGGCGACGCTCGACGGATCGAAGGAAATCGGCTTCACGATCGTCTCGATGACGATCTCGCTGGTCGCGGTGTTCATCCCGGTGCTGTTCATGGGCGGCATCCTCGGCCGCCTGCTGCACGAATTCGCGGTCGTCGATCATCGTCGCCGTGCTGATCTCCGGCTTCGTTTCGCTGACGCTCACGCCGATGCTGTGCAGCCGCATGCTGGTCGACGAGCATCACAAGAAGCACGGCCGCATCTACGCCTTCAGCGAGCGCATGTTCGATGCGATGCTCGAGCGGCTACCGGAGCGACGCTCGTCGTGGGTGCTCGAGCATCAGCGGCTGACGCTGGCGGTATTCGGCGATCATCACCGTCTGCACCGGCGGTTCTGTTCACGACCATGTCCAAGGGCTTCCTGCCGGCCGACGATTCCGGCCAGATCCTGGTGTTCACCGAGGCCGCGCAGGACGTGTCGTTCGATGCGATGGCGTCGATGCAGGGGCAGGTCGCCGCGATCGTCAAGGAGAATCCCTACGTCGCAGGCGCGATGTCGTCGATCGGCGCGGGCGGCCCGAGCCGCGTCGCTCAACGTCGGGCGGATCTTCGTGACGCTGAAGCCGCGCGAGGAGCGCCCGAACGCCGACACGATCGTGCAGCAGTTGCGCGGCCCGCTGTCGCGGGTCACCGGCATCAAGGCCTACGTGCAGAACGTTCCCGCGATCCGCATCGGCGGCCAGCTCACCAAGAGCACCTACCAGTACACGCTGCAGGGCACGAACACGACCGAGCTGTACCAGTGGGCGCCGAAGGTCGAGGACAAGCTCCGCTCGCTGCCCGGCCTGGTCGACGTCACCAGCGACCTGCAGATCGCCAAGCCGCAGGTCATCGTCGACATCGACCGCAACAAGGCCTCGGCGCTCGGCGTTTCGGCGCAGGCAATCGAGAACACGCTCTACGATGCCTACGGCCAGCGCCAGGTCTCGACCATCTACGCGCCGACCAACCAGTACTGGGTGGTGATGGAGCTCGAGCCGCGCTACCAGACCGATCCCTCGGTGCTGTCGCTGCTCTACGTGCGCTCGAGCACCGGGCGCGCTGGTGCCGCTCAACAGCGTCGCGACGCTCAAGCCCACCGTGGGCCCGCTGGCGATCAACCACCTCGGGCAGTTGCCGTCGGTGACGATATCGTTCGACTCTGCGGCCGGCGTCGCCATCGGCGATGCCATCAAGGAAATCAACCAGCGCGACGAGCCGAGATGCAGCTGCCGACCTCGATCACCGGCATCTACCAGGGCACGGCGCAGGCATTCCAGTCGTCGCTGCGCGGCATGGGCATCCTGCTGGTGCTCGCGATCTTCGTGATCTACCTCGTGCTCGGCATCCTGTACGAGAGCTTCATCCATCCGCTGACGATTCTCTCCGGCCTGCCGACCGCGGGGTTCGGCGCGCTGGTGACGCTGTTGGCTGTTCGGAATCGATCTCAACATGTACGCGTTCGTCGGCATCATCATGCTGGTCGGCATCGTCAAGAAGAACGCGATCATGATGATCGACTTCGCGATCGAGGCGCAGCGCAACGACGAACAAGTCGCCCGACGAGGCGATCTACCAGGCGTGCATCACGCGCTTCCGTCCGATCATGATGACGACGATGGCGGCGCTGATGGGCAGCCTCCCGATCGCGCTGGGCCTGGGCGCAGGCGGCGAAGCGCGGCGCCCGCTCGGCCTCGCCGTCGTCGGCGGCCTGGTCGTGTCGCAGCTCCTGACGCTCTTCATCACGCCGGTGATCTACCTCTACTTCGAGCGCCTTCAGCAGTGGTACGTACGGCGCCGGCCCGAGCGCGCGACCCGAGCCCGCGCACGCCGCCGCCGACTAAAAGCACGACTCGGCACTCGCCGGCTCGTGCTTGCGGTGTGCGTCCCTGGCGCAATATCATCGATCTGCTTGTCGCCACCGCGGGCGAACACTTGCGGACGAAGAGTTGTCTGGAACCTGGCTGATCGGTTCACTCCGACGAACGCAACCACCGGGAGGTTCAGCATGAGCAGGATCCTGCAAGTTTGCATCATCGTTTCATCCGCGCTTACTGGATTTGGCATCGTCGACATCGCGCACGCACAGCAGAGCAGCATGAGCTTCTTCGTCACCAGCACGCCCATCGGCAAGGGCGCCGACCTCGGCGGCCTGGCTGGCGCCGATCGGCAGTGCCAGTCGCTGGCTCAGGCGGTGGGCGCCGGCGGTAAGTCCTGGCACGCTTACCTCAGCACGCAAGGCGCGGGCGCGGTGAATGCGCGCGACCGAATCGGTCGCGGACCGTGGGTCAACGCCAAGGGTGTCGTCATCGCAAAAGACGTGGCCGACTTGCATGGGGCCAACAACCTCACCAAGCAGACCGCGCTGACCGAAAAAGGCGACATCGTCAACGGCCGCGGTGACACGCCGAACACGCACGACATTCTGACTGGCTCGCAGCCCGATGGAACGGCCTTCCCGGCCGGAGACGACCGTACCTGCGGCAACTGGACCAAGAGTGGTCAGGGTGCCGCCATGCTCGGGCATTCCGATCGCACCGGCCTCGACGACAGCGCGCCGGCCAAGTCGTGGAATTCGTCGCATCCGTCGCGCGGGCCCGGCGGCGGCTGCAGCCAGGATGACCTTAAAAGCACCGGCGGAAACGGCCTGCTGTATTGCTTCGCGACGAACTGACCGATTTGCATTCATTTCGGCGCGCGGTCGTTGCCACGAGCTCGCAGGTGCGTCTCGAGCGGCATCGCGGTCGCACCTCGATTTTCCGGCGCCTTGCCCCGAGGCGCCGAATAGCGTAAGTTGCTTATCGACGCTAGGGGTCCTTTCCGCGACAGCGGAACGGTGAGATCACACCCTTGGTACCTGTGCGGATAATGCCGGCGCAGGGAAGCGTGCAATGTCCCTTCGCTCCCTGCTCCGCTTTAGCCGCCTTCGCAGAGGAGCACCATGAACGCCAACGACAAGTTCTTCGCCCGCGACGCGCAGGTCGACGCCGCCGCGGTCGCGCCGCTGCCCAATTCGCGCAAGATCTACGTCGAAGGCTCGCGCCCCGACATCCGCGTGCCGATGCGCGAGATCTCGCAGTCGGATACGCCGGCAAGCTTCGGCGCGGAGAAGAATCCCGCGATCGTCGTCTACGACACGTCAGGGTCCTACACCGATCCGGCCGCGAAGATCGACATCCGCGCCGGCTTGCCGCCGCTGCGCGCGAACGTGGATCGCCGAGCGCGGCGACACCGAAGTGCTGCATCAGCTCTCGTCTGCGTACGGGCGCGCGCGCCTCGCCGATCCCAAGCTCGAAGGCATGCGCTTCGATCTCCTGCGTCATCCCGTGCGCGCGCGGGACGGCAGACAACGTCACGCAGATGCACTACGCGCGGCGCGGCATCATCACGCCGGAGATGGAATTCATCGCCATCCGCGAGAACCTGAAGCGCGAGGAAATGCTGAAGTCGCTCCCCGAGCTCGTGACGCGCCAGCATCCGGGACAGAGCTTCGGCGCCGCCATTCCCGACGTCGATCACGCCGGAATTCGTGCGCGACGAAGTCGCGCGCGGCCGCGCGATCATTCCCGCCAACATCAATCACCCGGAAGCCGAGCCGATGATCATCGGCCGCAATTTCCTGGTGAAGATCAACGCCAACATCGGCAACTCGGCCGTGTCCTCGTCGATCTACGAGGAAGTGGAAAAGATGACGTGGTCGACGCGCTGGGGCGGCGACACGGTGATGGATCTCTCCACCGGCCAGAACATCCACGAGACGCGCGAATGGATCATCCGCAACTCTCCGGTGCCGATCGGCACCGTGCCCATCTACCAGGCGCTGGAAAAGGTCGACGGCAAGGCCGAGGAGCTCACCTGGGAGATGTTCCGCGACACGCTGATCGAGCAGGCCGAGCAGGGCGTCGACTACTTCACCATCCACGCCGGCGTGCTGCTCCGCTACATCCCGATGACCGCGAAGCGGATGACCGGCATCGTCTCGCGCGGCGGCTCGATCATGGCCAAGTGGTGCCTCGCGCATCACAAGGAATCGTTCCTGTACACGCACTTCGAGGACATCTGCGAGATCATGAAGGCGTACGACGTCTCCTTCAGCCTCGGCGACGGATTGCGTCCCGGCTCGGGCTACGACGCCAACGACGAGGCGCAGATGGCCGAGCTCGCAACGCTCGGCGAGCTCACGCAGGTCGCGTGGAAGCACGACGTGCAGACGATGATCGAGGGCCCCGGCCACGTGCCGATGCACCTCATCAAGCACAACATGGACGAGCAGCTGCGCCTGTGCGGCGAGGCGCCGTTCTATACGCTCGGGCCGCTCACCACCGACATCGCGCCCGGCTACGATCACATCACCTCGGCCATCGGCGCCGCGATGATCGGCTGGTACGGCACCGCGATGCTTTGCTACGTGACGCCGAAGGAGCACCTGGGCCTGCCGAACAAGGACGACGTCAAGGACGGCATCATGGCGTACAAGATCGCCGCCCACGCGGCCGATCTCGCCAAGGGCCACCCGGGCGCGCAGATCCGCGACAACGCGCTGTCCAAGGCGCGCTTCGAATTCCGCTGGGAAGATCAGTTCAACCTCGGCCTCGATCCGGACAAGGCGCGCGAATTCCACGACGAGACCCTGCCGCAGCACGGCGCAAAGCTCGCGCATTTCTGCTCCATGTGCGGCCCGCACTTCTGCTCGATGAAGATCACGCAGGACGTGCGCGACTACGCGGCGAAGCTCGGCGTCGACGAAGCCGCAGCGCTCAAGAGCGGCATGGCGGCGAAAGCGATCGAGTTCGTGAAAAAGGGCTCGGAGATCTATTCCAAGGCGTAAGACGGCTAACGCCGGCGATTCTTCGCACGCGGCGTTGGAGCGGCCTTGCGCGGTGGTGCGGGCCGCTTGTCCTGCGCTGCGGGGCGTCTGCTGATCCCGGGCGACCTCGTCGAAGAGCCACTGGCGAAATGCGACGAGCTTGGGCGCATCGGCAAGCCGCGGTGGGTACACGAGGTAGTACTTCCTGGCCGAGGGAACCTCGATATCGAACAGCCGCACCAGGAGCCCGTTTCGCAGATCGTTGCCGAGCAGCGATGTCCGCACGAGCGCGATGCCCTGCCCCTCGATCGCCGCCTGGACCGTATGCGACGAGTCGCTGAACGTCGGCCCGCGCGAGGGCTCGGGCCAATCCAGGCCGGCCGCCTCGAACCACGGCTTCCACAAATCGTCGTCGGCGCGCAGCAGCGTGTAGCCGGCCAGATCCTCGGGACGCGCCGGAAGACGCCCGCCGGCAAGGTGCGGGCTGCAGACCGGGAAGTAGACGTCATCGAGCACGAATTCCACGTGCAGCCCGGGCCACGCCCCGAGTCCGTTGCGAATCCCGACGTCGACGTCGTCGCGCTTGAAATCCGCGATCGCATTGCTCGCGCTGACATCCACGTCGATGTCCGGGTGTGCGGCAAAGAACCTGCCTATTCTCGGCAGTAGCCAGCGCGCGGCGAACGACGGGAGGACGCTGACGCGCAATTGCCTCGGGTTCGAGCGCTCGCTCGCCTCGCGCACCGCGTCGCCGAGATCAGACAGGACCGTCCGGATGCGGCTCGCGAAACGCTCCCCTTCGTCCGTCAGACGGATGCCTCGGCCCGCACGCTCCACCAGCCGAACACCGAGATCTGCCTCGAGCGATTTGATCTGGTGGCTGATCGCCCCGTGCGTCAGGTGCAGCGACTCGGCGGCGCGGGAAAGGCTCCTCGTGCGCGCCGCAGCTTCGAATGCGCGCAGGGCCTGCATGGGTGGAAGACGCTCGGCCATGGAAGTGTTTACCTATTCAGGGGACTTTGTTGATGCAGATCATGTGAAATTAATTCACATATTACGGCAAAACAAATCGTTTGTCCTTGCCGCGTGCGGCCTCTATATTTATCGCCGTAAGCGGAGGTTGACAAAGGAGATCGATATGCAAATCCCACTATCATTTAGACGTATGCTGCTGGAAGCCGGAAGGACTTTCTCCTTCGCCACCGTCGCAGGCGCCCGCGTGCGCGTCCTCGACGGCATAGTTTGGGCGACGACCAGCGCAAGCCCGCACGACATCTGGCTCCGTTCCGGAGAAGAGCACACCGTGACGCGTCGCGGCTTGACGGTCATCGAGTCGGTCACGCCCTCGACGGTCGAGCTCATTCCGCCGTCAGCCGTGAATCGCTGCGGCCGGATCCTGAATCGGTTCGACATCGCCGTGCCCAAGCTGGCGTCCCGTCTGGCCGCAATTGCGATGACCTTGATCGTGATCGGGCTTCTGGTGGTTCTTCCCGCAAGCATGGAAAGCCGGGGCGCTTCCCAGGCGCGCGCGCCGGATGTAGTCGCGACAACGCCCGCCCGCATCGTCGTCACAGGAAATCGCGACGTGGGTCCGTCGAAGGGCGACGCCCTCGCACGCGCTCCGAACGGCTCGACGCGGCAGACGAGCATTCAATGAGCGCGGCGCCGGGGCTGGTGGTGACACCCGCGGGCCGGCGGCTCACCCGGGTCGCCGGCCGAGCAGCTCACGCATCAGTCCCGAGGCGCCGAGCGCGGCCGTCCCAAGACAAACGATCGCAAAAAATCCCGCGACGATGCGCGCCCACCAGGGAATCGGCGCGCTGACGAACCCGGGTATTCCAGCGATCGTCCACGTCCCATCGGCAGCGGGATGGAAGGGCGCGAATGCAAGCGAGGTGCACGCGACGCCGAAAGTCAGCATGAAGAGTGCGAACGAGAAGCTTCGCGTGCGCGGCCATGAATCGGGCGTGGCGGCGAAAATGCCGATCGCCGCGAACACGACGCCAAGCACGATCACCAACGGATAGTCGCTGACGGGAAGGGTCGACGACCACCACGGTCCGCTGATCAGGCCCGCGCCCACCAGCAACGCGAGCACGCCGGGAGCGGCCTTCATGCCGGACCCGCGTGCATCACGCCGCGACGTTGATCCGGACCGGAACGCGCCTGCGGCCCCAGTGATCCTGGGCTGGCGCGAAGCGGCCCGGCACCGATGCATCACAATGGCCGCATCGTCCATCGGCGGTCATCGTATAACTCAGGATTTCGTGCCAGTCGCGGACGATGAGCGGCTTCGCGCAGGCGGGACAGAACGTAGTGCCGCCGTCGATATCGTGCACGTTGCCGGTATAGACGTAGCGCAGGCCTTCGCCCAGCGCGATGCGGCGAGCGCGGCTCAGCGTCGCGGCGGGCGTGCGAGCGATGTCGGTCATCTTGTAGTCGGGATGAAACGCCGTGAAGTGCAGCGGCACGTCGGGCCCCAGCTCGCGCGCGATCCATTTGCATTCCGCCTCGAGCTCCGCGTCGGAGTCGTTCTTGCCGGGGATCAGCAGGGTCGTGATCTCGGTCCAGACGTCGGTCTCGTGGCGGAGATAGACGAGAGTGTCGAGCACGGGCTGCAGGCGCGCGCCGCAGACCTTGACGTAGAACTCGTCGGTGAAGCCCTTCAGGTCGACGTTGGCGGCGTCCATCTTGCGCGTAGAACTCGCGACGCGCCTCGGTGCCGATGTATCCCGCCGTCACCGCCACGGCCTGGATGCCGAGCTCGTGGCAGGCGTCGGCGGTGTCCATGGCGTACTCGGCGAAAATCACCGGGTCGTTGTAGGTGAAGGCAACGCTCTTGCAAGCGGCGCGCTTCGCGGCTTGCGCGATGGCGACCGGCGACGCCTGATCCATCAGCGTATCCATCTCGCGCGACTTGGAGATGTCCCAGTTCTGGCAGAACTTGCACGCGAGGTTGCAGCCCGCGGTGCCGAAGGAGAGCACGCTCGATCCGGGATAGAAGTGGTTCAGCGGCTTTTTCTCGATCGGGTCGATGCAGAATCCCGACGAGCGCCCGTAGGTCGTCAGCACCATTCGATCGCCGCTGCGCTGACGCACGAAGCACGCGCCGCGCTGGCCTTCGTGCAGGCGGCAATCGCGCGGACAAAGGTCGCACTGGATGCGCCCGTCGTCGATGAAATGCCAATAGCGGCCGGGGTGGTCGCTCACGGCGTTGCTTCCTCGGCGCGAAAATCGCTCTCGCGCCACTTGGTCACGCCGTAGCGCGATGCCCTTACCGCAGGATTCCAGAAGTCCGGCGGCAACCCCGCCTTGCGCTTCAGCTCGGCGAGAAAATCAGCCGGATCGGGAAGCGATTCCCAGACCTGCGGAAGGAAGGTCGCGCGACGGCCCGCATACTCGAGCACCAAGCCGTCGACACCGGGCCGGAGCTGATCGAGCAGCGAGCGCTCGCTCTCCGCAGCTGATCGACTCGGGAGCCGACAGCAAGGAAACCTCCACCCGCGTGTCCGGAAATTCGTCGCGGCGCAGGGGTGGAAAACGCGGATCCGAAAACGCCGCCGCGACGGCGTTCGCGCGGACGTCGACGCCGAGCGGGCGCCGCGCCTCGAGCGTTCCGATGCAGCCGCGCAGCGTCTCGTGGCTGAAGAGCGTCACGAAGGTCGCCCCCGGCGCAGCGAGCGCATCGTGCTGGAGTTGCGCATTTTCGCCGTCGACGAGGTCGCGGGTGCCCAGCTCCGCGCCGATGGCGTAGCGCGCCATCTCGACCAGCGCGCGTCCGAGCGCGTCGTCACGCACCGACGACCTCCTCGAGCTGCCGCGCCGTCGACGTCGCTCGGTCGGGACGCTGCGCAAACGCGAACGCCGCGTACCCGACCACGCGCGCCTTGTCGCCCGCGGTATCGCCGGAATTGCGCAAATCGATGAGCTCGGGCGTCAGGCCGTGCCGGCGCGCGCAGAGGGCGAAGCCGTTGATCGGGGTCGCGCCGCAAGCCTGTTCGTGATCGAGCGAATCGACGAGCGCGAGAATCGCGTCCGCGGTGCCGCGATCGATCTCGGTGGCGTCGGCGTAGGTGTGATAGTGCGACAGATCGGAGCTCACGACGATCAAGGTCTCGGGACCGCCCCATAGCTGCTCGATGACTTCCGCGACCTGCGCCGGAGTCGCGTCGCCGACCGCGAGGGGAACCAGCGTGAACGCATCGAGCACCGTCTGCAGAAAAGGAAGCTGCACCTCGAGCGAGTGCTCCAGCGAATGCGCCGCCTCGCTCTCGCGTATCTGTGGCAGATCGCGCACGCGCGCTACGGCCTCGGCGTCGACCGCTATCGTGCCGAGCGGAGTGGCGAACGATGCGGCGCCCGGCAGCGCGAGCCCGCGAATCGGCACGCGGTGCACGGGTCCGAGCAGGACGACGCGACGGATGCGTGACCGGGCATCGAGGAGCCTTGCATAAGCCGCGGCGGCGATCGGTCCGGAATAGATATATCCCGCGTGGGGAACGATCAGCGCCTTGGGCCATGCGCCGTCGCCTGTCGCGGGCCGCGGCACGCGCGGCGAGCAGCGCGCGCACGCGCGCCGACAGCGCGCGAGGCGCGCCCGGATAGAACATGCCGGCAACTGCGGCAGGACGGACTGTAAGCATTGCGATCCCTCACGATCCATGGAAGCGCCATGGAAGCCCTTCGAGGCTACAGCCGTACATAGGGGCATTCGGCGCCGAAGCAAGCGCCAAGCCAAGCCCCATTGTCGCGCCATCGGGGCTGACTGCGCACGCGCCTTTTATCGACGCTATTTCGCGGGAGACAACGCGACTTTCCGATCGGCCATGTGGCGAAGATAGTCGAGCAGGTCGGTGAGCTCGCGGTCCGACAGGGCCGTGACCGGAAACTTGGGCATTTTCGCGGCGGGCCAGCGGCGCAGGCTCTGCGGATCGCGGATCAGGCGGCGAAGCGCGTCGACGCGCAGGTATTCGGTCGGGTTGTATGGGACGTTCAGATCCGGCCCGATCGTCGCATCGCCACCGAGGTTCAGGGTGTGGCAGACCGAGCAATTTTTTTCGTAGACCGCGTAGCCGCGGCGGATCGGATCGCGCGCCGACAGGCCGCTCGCCGGCGCCAGCATGGGATAGCGCTTGACCAGCGGCAGGACCGATTCGATGCGCGCGATCTGATAGGGCCACTGCTCGTCGCGGATGCCGCCCAGCTCGGGCCGCACCCAGACCAGATAGAACGGGCCCGCCGTCGCGCTTTCGCCCTGCTTCAGCGGCGGCCACGGCTTATCGGGCGGCTCGATGGCCACGTAGGCCACGGCGCCATTGCCGCGCGCGAGCAGCGGCGCCGCGGGCATCGTCGCCACGAATCCGTCGCTGGCGACGAAGCGGATCGTCTCGTCGGGGGCGACGCCGGCGAGCAGCGCCGAGACGGGCAACGCGCGGAAGCTCATATCGCGCTTGTATGCGACGTCCGCGGGTATCGTCACCTACGATCGCGCCCGGCATTGCGAGCAGGGCCGCGGGCGCGTAGGTCGCCATCCTGCCGCCGGCGACGACGGTCAGCTCGGGCTCCGTCGCGATGGCGCGCTGCGCCAGCGTCGCGCAGACGAGGCCGCACAACAGGAGCCGCAAGCGAGGCCAGTGAAGAGACAAGCGCGTCACTCCTCGTGCGCTGCGAGGCGGACGATGTAGCCGCCGGATTTTTCGTCGCGCTCGAGGTTCAGGCTGCCGCTCTTTTCCGCCGTCTCGAGCAGGCCGTTGAACGAGCGGAAGCCGTGATAGGACTCGGTGAAGCCGGGATTGCGCCGCTTGAGCGCCTGCTTGACCATCGAGCCCCAGATCTTTTCCTCGTCGCCGCGCTCGGCGACCAGCGCCTCGACCGTTTCCACGACCAGATCCAGCGCCTTTTGCCTGCGCTCGTCGTCGCCCTTTTTCTGCGGCGCCTTGCCGTCGTCGCCGGACCCCTTGTCGTGACGCCTTCGCGCTCTCGGCCGCGGGCGTCCTCGCGGCGGGCCTGCGCGCCGGCGGACGCTTTTTTTCGCGCACGAGGTCGTCGTAGAAGATGAACTCGTCGCAGTTCGCGATCAGCAGGTCCGACGTCGAGTTCTTGACCCCGACGCCGATGACGACCTTGTTGTTCTCGCGCAGCTTGCTGACCAGCGGCGAGAAATCCGAGTCGCCGCTGATGATCACGAACGTCTCGACATGCGACTTGGTGTAGCAGAGATCGAGCGCGTCGACGACCATGCGGATGTCGGCGGAGTTCTTGCCCGACTGGCGCACGTGCGGAATCTCGATCAGCTCGAACGAGGCTTCGTGCATCGGCGCCTTGAACGCCTTGTAGCGGTCCCAGTCGCAGTAGGCCTTCTTGACGACGATGCTGCCCTTGAGCAGCAGCCGCTCCAGCACCTTGCCGATGTCGAATCGCTCGTACTTGGCGTCCTGGACGCCGAGCGCGACGTTCTCGAAATCGCAGAACAGCGCCATGTTGGTGACTTCGGGGGGATTGGCCATGGTCTTTCGATGATGCTCCGGGCGGCAGCGGGAAGCGGCGGCGGCCGGGATAGAATGAGGGCGGGAAAGCTTTCGTGCCGCTACGATAGCAGCAACCGGGCGGTGATGGAAATGACCCGCCGCCTTCGAGACCTCGCAATGACGATGACCCTTCCCGCCCTTTCGCTGCTCGAGACGCGCGTCCTGGGCGTGCTGGTCGAAAAGCAGCACACCGTCGCCGATACCTATCCGCTGACCCTGAACGCGTTGACGTCGGGTTGCAATCAGAAAACGAGCCGCGATCCGGTGATGAGCGCGACCGATGCCGAAGTACAGGCGACGATCGATCGTCTCAAATCGCTGTCGCTGATCGTCGAATCGAGCGGTGGCCGGGTGATGCGCTATGCGCACAATGTCGAGCGCGTGCTCGGCCTGCCCTCGCAGTCGGTTGCGTTGCTGGCGACGCTCATGCTGCGCGGACCGCAGACGCCGGGCGAGCTGCGCATCAACTCGGAGCGCCTGCATCGGTTCGCCGATATTTCTTCGGTGGATGGATTTCTGCAGGAGCTCGCCGCGCGGCCGAGCGGAGCGCTGGTGGTCGAGCTCGCGCGCAGCACCGGGTTCCCGGGAAAACCGATGGATGCATTTGCTGTCGGGGCCTGTGGCAGCGGACGCCGTTTCGCCGGAGCGCTCGACGCCGCTCGCCGGCGATGCGATTGCGCTGACCGAGATCGCGGCGCTCAAGGCCAACGTGCGTCATCTCGAGGAAGAGCTCGAGGCACTCAAGAGCACCGTCGATCGCCTGCGCCGCGAGCTCGGCGGGACGTGACAAAACGAGGGAGGACGCGGAGCCTCGCGCGCAAGGCGCGCCCCCATTTGAATGGGTTCGATCACACGATCGACGCCGCCCCGAGAAACACGCTTCGCCAGGTTCGAGTGAACGACGGGAACCGTGTAAACTTGCCTCGATGCCGCCCCGGAGCGCCGCGCCGCCCGGGTATCGCCGGCGCCCTTTTTCGCGAGGAGGAATTCCGTCATGCCGTTCGTCAAATCGCTCGCACTGCTCGTCTGCGCGATCGCGCTCTCCGCGCAGGCGCAGGTTCCTGCCGGATACCCGGCCGACTACAAATCAATCGTCGATGGCGCCAAGAAAGAAGGCAAGGTCGTCGTCTATTCGACCACCGATGCCAAGCTGGTCACGCCGCTGATCAAGGACTTCGAGGCCGCGTTTCCCGGCGTGAAGGTCGAATACACGGACCTGAACTCGACCGAGGTCTACAACCGCTTCATCAGCGAGAGTGCCGCCAATGCGACTTCGGCCGACGCGGTGTGGAGCTCGTCGATGGATTTGCAGATGAAGCTCGCCGCCGACGGCCTCGCGATGACCTACAAGTCGCCCGAGATCGCGGCGCTGCCGGCGTGGGCGCACTGGAAGGACAGCGTCTACGCGACGACCTTCGAGCCGATCGCGATCGTCTACAACAAGCGGCTGGTGCCTCCCGAGGACGTTCCCAAGACCCACGCCGACTTCACGAAGCTCCTGACCACCAAGGCCGACAAGTACCAGAAAAAAGTCACGACCTACGACGCCGAGAAATCCGGCGTGGGCTTCATGCTGGTCAACCAGGACGCGAAGCTCAATCCGGCGTTCTGGGATCTCGTGGCGGCGATGGGCGCGCGCGGCGCGAACATGCAGAGCTCGACCGGAACGATGATGGAGCGCGTCTCCTCCGGCGAGAATCTCATCGGCTACAACATCCTGGGCTCGTACGCGCTGACGCGGGCGAAGAAGGATCCGTCGATCGGCGTGGCCTTCACGAGCGACTACAACCTCGTGCTCTCGCGGCTGGTCTTCGTCGCCAAGAACGCGAAGAATCCGAACGCCGGCAAACTGTGGGTCGACTATCTCCTTCCAAGCGCGGGCAGACGATCGCCGCGGAGCAGGCCGAGCTGTATTCGGTTCGCACCGACATGACCGGCAAGGATACCGGCGTCGGCTTTGCCAAGGACCTCGGCAGCGCGGTAAAGCCCATCGCGGTCAACGACGAGTTGCTGCAAGGCCTCGACCAGACCAAGCGGCTTGCGTTCCTCAAGCAGTGGCAGGCGACGCTGGGACGGAAGTAGAGCGCGACTCAGGAGTCGCCGTGAGGCCGATCATTGCGCGCTCGCGTCGGAGCAAGTTGTCGGATAGGCGCTGCGTAACCGCGCCTGCTTTCATGTGAGGATCGTCATTCCCGCGGTCTTCAGTCACCGCGAAAGCGGCGCGGGAATCGAGCGCCGTTCGCACGACCAGGACGCCGGGTCTCCGTTCGAGTAGCGACAGGCGGGAGCGACGCTACTGCAATGACTTCCCGCGCCTTCAGCCTCCCGCGTATTTCCGTGGTGGCCATTACGGCGATCGTCATTCTCGCGCCGTTGTCGCTGATCTTCTGGCAGAGCTTCCTCAACGCCCCGTTTTTCAACCCGTCGCGCCACTTCGGCCTCGACGCCTATCGGTTCATCTTCGACGACCCCGACTTCTGGAACGCGTTTCTCAATTCGGTCGTCATCGCCGCGGGGATGGTGCTCATCGCGCTGCCGCTCGGCGCAGCGCTCGCGTTCCTCCTGACCCGCACCGATCTGCCCGGCCAGCGCATCATCGAGGTGCTGGTGCTCGTGCCGGTGTTCATCTCGCCGATGGTGCTCGCTTTCGGCTACGTCGTGGCCATGGGGCCGGTCGGATTCTATTCGCTGTGGGCCAAGGACCTCTTCGGCGACGTTCCGTGGAACGTCTATTCGCTGACCAGCATTGCGATCATCGCCGGCCTGACCCACGTGCCGCACGTCTACCTGTATTCGTCGGCGGCGCTGAAGAGCCTCGGCTCCGACGTCGAGGAAGCGGCGCGCGTGGTCGGCGCCAATCCGCTGCGCGTCGCGCTCAACGTCAGCCTGCCGATGACCATGCCCGCCTTGTTCTACGCCGCGGTGCTGGTGTTCTTTCTGGGCTTCGAGCTCTTCGGCCTGCCGCTGGTCCTCGGCGATCCCGAGGGCCACCTCGTGCTGGCGACCTACCTGTACAAGCTGACCAACAAGCTCGGCACGCCCTCCTATCACCTCATGGCGGCGGTTGCGGTGTGCATCGTCGCGGTGACCTTTCCGCTGGTGCTGCTGCAGCGCTGGCTGCTCAAGACCTCGGGCAAGTACGTGTCGGTCAAGGGCAAGGCGACGCGGCAGAAGCTTCTGCCGCTCGGCGGCTGGAAGTGGATCGCGCTCGCCATCGTGGCGGCGTGGCTCTTCTTCACGATCGTCGATCCCCATCTCCGGCATCGCGCTTCGCGCTTTCGTCGAGCAATGGGGCGAAGGCATCAAGCTCGGCGACGTGCTGACGCTGGAGAATTTCCGCCAGGTATTCGATCAGTCGGATCAGGTGCGGGCGATCATCAACACCTTCCTCATCGGCACCATCGGCGGCGCGCTCGCGGTCGCGTGCTACCTCGCGATCGGCCTCGCGGGGCATCGCCAGCGCGGCGGCGTCGCCAAGGTGCTCGATTACCTGGTGCTGATCCCGCGCGCGATTCCCGGATTGCTCGCGGGTCTCGCCTTCCTCTGGATCTTCCTCTTCGTTCCGGGCCTGAAGGAGCTTCGCAACACCGTGTTCTCGGTGTGGCTCGCCTATACGGTGGTCTGGCTCGCCTACGGGATGCGCCTGATCTCCGGCGCGCTGCTGCAGATCGGCCCCGAGCTGGAAGAATCGGCGCGCACGGTCGGCGCCTCCAATGCGCAGGTGCTGCGCCACGTCACGATTCCCCTGATCCGCTTCGGGCTGCTGGCAAGCTGGCTGCTCGTGTTCATGATTTTCGAGCGCGAATACTCGACCGGCGTCTACCTGCTCGGCCAGGGCACCGAGGTCATCGGCTCGATGCTCGTTTCACTGTGGGGCGCCGGCGCAATCGATCAGGTCGCCGCGCTGTCGCTGATCAACATCGCGCTGGTCGGCGTCGGTCTCGCCGTCGCCCTGCGCTTCGGAGTGCGCCTCCATGAATAAGATCGAACCGGGCACGGCCAAGAAACCGCAGGACAAGCTCGTGGTCGAGAATCTGCACCTGCAATACGGCGACAACCCGATACTGAAGGGCGTCTCGATGACGCTCCATCCCGGCGAAGTGGTCGCGCTGCTGGGCGCGTCGGGAAGCGGCAAGACCACGCTGCTGCGCTCGGTCGCCGGACTCGAGCAGCCGAGCCGCGGAAGGATCACGATCGGCGATACCGTGCTCTACGACAGCGACGCGGGCATCGACATGCCCGTGGAAAAACGCAATCTCGGGCTGGTGTTCCAGTCGTATGCGCTGTGGCCGCACCGCAGCGTCTTCGAGAACGTCGCCTACGCTCTGCGCCTGCGCGGCACGCCTGCGGGCGAGATCGATCAACGGGTCAACCAGGCGCTGACCAATCTGGGCTTGGGCGCGCTTGCCAAGCGCTTGCCGCATCAACTCTCCGGCGGGCAGCAGCAGCGCGTCGCGATCGCGCGCGCGCTGGTTTACAACCCGCCGGTCGTGCTCATGGACGAGCCTTTGTCCAACCTCGACGCCAAGCTGCGCGAGGAAGCGCGCGCGTGGCTGCGCGAGCTGATCGTGCGGCTCGGGCTCTCCGCGCTCGTCGTGACCCACGACCAGACCGAGGCGATGGCGATGTCGGACAAGATCCTGTTGCTCAACTTCGGCAAGATCGAGCAGCAGGGAACGCCGGAGGAGATGTACAACAATCCGCAGACGCTGTTCACCGCGGAGTTCATGGGCAGCAACAACTACCTGCCCGGCAAGGTAACGGAGATCGCCGACGGCCGTGCGCTGCTCGAGGGCGACGGATGGAAGGCGTGGGGCGCGGCGCGAGGCACGCTCAAGGTCGGCGACGCCGCGACGGGAGTCATCCGCCTCGAGCGCACGCGGATCTCCGGCGCGGCAGGTGAGAACCGCCTGCGCACCGAACTCGTCACCGGCATGTTCCTCGGCGACCGGAAGGAGCAACTGTTCAAGCTCGGCGCACTGCGGCTCCGCGGTTACGGCAACGTTCCGTCCGGCGGCGGAGAGGCATTTCTCGAGCTTCCGCCGGACGATCTCTGGATTTTCGCCACCGACACTGCGTGACCGCGCGGCCGGTGCGCAGCGGACTCGCCCCGCGTCGGAGATCGCGCGAGAATTGTTCTCCGACCCTCGCCGCGTGGAGGCTCGGGTGCGAAAATCATATCCGATTACATCCCGGTGGAGGGTTTCTCCTTTCGACGCGTTACAATACGGCATCGGTCGGGCGGCGCTAGCCGCCCTTCCTTTTTTGGCGTTCGTCGCGCTCATCTGGGGCTCGTTTTTTATGCCGATTTTCATCCTCATTTTCGCCCGGAAACAGCGATGGTCGAGCCCGGTCTGATCACTGCTGCCATCCTCGGCCTGGTCGAGGGACTCACCGAGTTCCTGCCCGTTTCCTCGACCGGCCATCTCATCGTCGCCGCATCGCTGCTCGACTACACCGGCGACAGGGCGAAGCTGTTCGAGATCGTGATCCAGGCCGGCGCGATCCTCGCCGTCTGCTGGGAGTTCCGCCGCAAGCTGATCGGCGTGACCACGGGCATCTTCTCCGATCGCGGCGCGCAGCGATTCGCGATCAATCTCGCGATCGCCTTTATGCCCGCGGCGATCATCGGGCTCACCTTCAACCGCGCGATCAAGGCCCACCTGTTCGCGCCGGTGCCGGTGGCGTCGGCATTCATCGTCGGCGCCTTCGTGATCCTGTGGGCGGAGCGGCGGCAGCGCCGCAATCCCTGCGACGGTGAGAATCGAGAGCGTCGATCAGATGCGCTGGAGCGACGCGCTCAAGATCGGCATCGCGCAATCGTTCGCGCTCATTCCCGGCACCTCGCGCTCCGGCGCGACCATCATCGGCGGCATGCTCTTCGGACTGTCGCGGCCGGCCGCGACCGAGTTTTCGTTTTTCCTGGCGATCCCGACGCTGCTTGCCGCGACCGGCTACGAGCTGGTGAAGAACCGCGAGCTCCTGGTCGCGGACAATCTGGCGATGATCGGCGTCGGCTTTGTCGTGGCGTTCGTCAGCGCATTGCTGGTCGTGCGCTGGCTGTTGCGCTACGTCGCGCACCACGACTTCGTGCCGTTCGCGTGGTACCGGATCGTATTCGGCCTGGTGATCCTCGGCACCGCCTACGCGGGAGTCGTGCGCTGGGATTAGCCGAAGTGCCCGCTCAGCAAGGCCACGGCGTCGCGAGCACGTGAGTCTGGCCGGACCGGCATTCGCCGTGGTCGGCATCCTCGGTTTTTCGTTCAAGGCGATCCTGATCAAGCTCGCGTACTCGTGGGCGCCGATCGACGCCGTCACGCTGCTCGCGCTGCGCATGATCTATTCGATGCCGTTCTTCGTGGTCATGGCGTGGTGGGCCAGCCGCCCGGCGAGCGTCGAAGCGATGCGCCGTCCCGACTGGCTGGCGCTTCTCTGGCTGGGATTCATCGGCTACTACCTCTCCAGCCTGCTCGACTTCATGGGCCTGCAATACATCACCGCGTCGCTCGAGCGGCTCGTGCTCTTCCTCTATCCGACGATGGTCGTGCTGCTTTCGGTGGCGCTGTTCAAGAAGCGCGTCGGCGGCCGGATATGGATCGCGCTCGCCCTGTCCTACGCCGGCATCCTTCTCGTCTTCGCGCACGACTTTCAGGCCACGACGGACAGCCACGGCGTTTGGCTCGGCGGCGCGCTCGTGTTCGTGAGCGCGTTCTTCTACGCGCTGTATCTGGTCGGTGCAGGACCGGTGATCACGCGCCTCGGAAGCCTGCGCTTCATTTCCTGGGCGATGCTGACGTCGGCGGTGTTCGTCATCGTCCAGTTCCTGCTTACCCGGCCGCTGGCCGCGCTGGCCGCGCCGGCATCGATCCAGTGGCTGTCGCTGACGATGGCGGTGTTCTCCACCGTCCTGCCGACGTTCCTGGTCGCGGAGGCGATCAAGCGCATCGGCGCTAACCGCACGTCGCTCATCGGCTCGCTCGGCCCGGTGTTCACGATCGGGCTCGGCTGGTGGATCCTCGGTGAAGGCGTGCACTGGATCCAGCTCGTCGGCGCCGCGCTGGTGCTGGGCGGAGTCACGCTGGTCACCATGAAGCCCGGCGCGGGCTTGACGGCTGCACTGGCAGGGAACTGCGGGTATGCGCCGGCGAGTCACATCGGATACGCGCCACCGCCGCACGCAGCAGCGATGCACGGTCGATAGCCACCGTCCTCGGCCGCTTATAATTGTCGGCCGGCGGGCGCGTGCCTCGCCGCCTCCACCGAATCCAGCAGGAGAACCCCATGGCTCCCGACACTTCCGAACGCCGCCCCTCGCTGCCGCTCAAGGATGCGGCGCTGCTCCGAAACCAGTGCTACATCGATGGCCGCTGGTGCGACGCCGATTCGGGCGCGACTTTCGACATCGTCAATCCGGCATCCGCGGCTAAGAGTCGGCAGCGCGCCGATGATGGGCGCGGCGGAGACCGCGCGCGCCATCGAAGCCGCCGACAAGGCCTGGCCCGCCTGGCGCGCCAAGACTGCGAAGGAGCGCTCGGCGATCATCCGCAAGTGGTCCGAGCTGCAGCTCGCAGCACGCCGACGATCTGGCGCTGATATTGACCACCGAGCAAGGCAAGCCGCTGGCCGAGGCCAAAGGCGAGATCACCATCGGCGCGGGCTATTGCGAATGGTTCGCGGAGGAGGCCAAGCGCGTCTACGGCGACGTGATCCCGACCATCGGCAACGACCGCCGCCTGGTGGTGATCAAGGAGCCGATCGGCGTCTGCGCGGCGATCACGCCGTGGAACTTTCCGTCGTCGATGATCACGCGCAAGGTCGCGCCCGCGCTCGCGGCCGGCTGCACGGTCGTGATCAAGCCGGCGCTGGCGACACCGCTCTCCGCGCTCGCGCTGGCCGAGCTTGCCGCGCGCGCGGGCTTTCCGCCAGGCGTCCTCAACGTCATCACCGGCAAGGCGTCGGCGATCGGCGGCGAGATGACATCGAACCCGACCGTGCGCAAGGTCTCCTTCACCGGGTCGACCGACATCGGCCGCGTCCTGATGAAGCAGGTCGCGCCGACGGTCAAGAAGATCTCGCTCGAGCTCGGCGGCAACGCGCCCTTCATCGTCTTCGACGACGCCGATCTCGACGCCGCCGCCGACGGCGCGATCATCTCGAAGTATCGCAACACAGGACAGACCTGCGTGTGCGCCAATCGTCTGTTCGTGCACGACAAGGTCTACGACGCGTTCGCGGCCAAGCTTGTCCGAGCGCGTGCGCGCGCTGAAGGTCGGCTCGGGAATCGAGCCCGGCGTGACGCAGGGTCCGCTGATCAATCGCGAGGCGCTCGAGAAGGTCGAGGAGCACGTCGCCGATGCCACCGCGCGCGGGGCGAAAGTGGCGGTCGGCGGCAAGCGCCACGCGCTGGGCGGAACGTTCTACGAGCCGACGGTCCTGACCGGCGTGACCGCCGACATGAAGATCTTCACCGAGGAGACCTTCGGCCCGGTCGCGCCGCTGATTCGCTTCAAGACTGACGAGGAAGTGATCGAGCTGGCCAACCGCACCGAGTTCGGTCTCGCCTCGTACTTCTACTCGCGCGACATCGGGCGCATCTGGCGCGTCGCCGAGGCGCTCGAATACGGCATGGTCGGCGTCAACACCGGCCTCATCACGACCGAGGTCGCGCCTTTCGGCGGCGTCAAGCAGTCGGGCATCGGTCGCGAAGGATCGAAGTACGGCATCGACGAATACGTCGAGGTGAAATACGTCTGCATGGGCGGGATATGAGCGCATCGCGCAACAGCGCTCGGGACCGATCGGGCAATCGTGCCGCGCACGCGCGCTGGCGCTCGTTTGCGCCGCCTTGCTCGCAGCGTGCACCGCGCCCGGCGCCGCGCGGCGACGTTCGCGCGCGGAACGGGAAGTCGCCGATACCGAGCGCGCGTTCGCCAAGTCGATGGCCGACCGCGACTACACTGCGTTCAAGTCGTTCCTGTCGGAAGACGCCATTTTCTTCTCCGGGAGCGACGGCGCTCAGAGGCAAGCAGAAGATCGCCGACGCGTGGCGGACGCTTCTACGAAAAGCCCGAGGCGCCGTTCTCCTGGCAACCCGAGCAGGTGCAGGTCCTCGAATCGGGCGATCTCGCGTTGAGCACCGGACCCGTGCGCGACGAACAGGGGAAGCTGTTCGCGACTTTCACGTCCATCTGGCGCCGCGAAGCACCGGGACAGTGGCGCATCGTCTTCGACAAGGGGGCGGCAGTCTGCGATTGCGTGAAGCCCTGAAACGCGCGTCGCCCTGATCAGGCGAGCGGCGCCGCGCCCGATCCTAGAAGCCGGTGGGTTGCTGCTCGATCGTCCCGTCCGGAAGTGAAAATTGTCCGGGGAAGTACGCCGGCAGAGGCTGTTGCGCCGTCGTGCTCGACTGCGATTCGTCGGACGTATAAGCGCCCGGCGCTCCTCCGACATCGCTCATCTGAATGCTCTGTTCCATGGTCGCACTGGCGCGCCTTGGTGAGGCGGTCAATTGCGGCCGCTCAAGCATCAGGGTGACAAATCCCAACGCGGCTATCAGCGCCGCAACCTTCGCCATCGTGCTTATGCGACTCCTGCTGGTCTAGGACCGGGTGAAATTGGACATGGAACACTCCTCTCGCTACGTGGGCTTGGCAATGGACCATCCCTCGTGGCCCGCTCTCGGCCGGCGCTAAACTCTATCGGCCGACGGTTTCAGAGTATCGGAGCGAGCGCACGCGGCGCTGCGGAGGATTCCAGCAAGGTGATACGGAAAATTCACGGTGCGGCGGCGCCCCGGGCCGCAACTGACGAGCCGAGCGGGCTACCGCGCGAAGCGCGCTACCAGCCGGACGGTGGCTTTTTCAGGACCGTGATCATCCGGTCCTTGATAGCTGAGGTAGCCGCCGGCGACCAGGTCCTTGAACAGGCGGCTGATCATGTCGCGCGACGCGCCGACGCGCTCGGCGATGTCCTGCTGGGTCAGCTTCTCGGGGACGACCAGCACACCCTCGCGCTCGACCGCCAGCGCCATGATCAGCCGAACCAGCCGGCTATAGACGTCGGACAGAGCAAGGCTCTTCACGGTTTCGGTGGTGACGCGCACGCGCTGGATCAGCTTCTCGATCAGGTGCAGCGCGAAATCGGGATGCGCGAGCAGGAACTCGCGGAAGCTCGCGCGGGTGACGATTGCGCACGAGGTCGGCTCCATGGTCATCACCGACGCCGAGCGCGGACTGCCGTCGAGCGACATCTCGCCGACGTATTCGCCGGGCCCGAAGAAGCTCAAGACGATTTCCCGGCCGGCGGCGTTGCTCGCAAAGACCTTGACCCGGCCGCTCAGCACGATGAACAGCGAATCGGCGGTGTCGCCCTCGTTGATCAGCACCGCGTTCTTGGGGAAATTGCGTACGACGCCGGTGGCGGCGATCGCCTTCAGCGTCTCCTCGGCAAGCGGAGTCGTCGAGCGGTGCGGCGGGAGCGGTCTTGGCCATGGTGAAGGTGCCCGCGGGCGGTGCTAGCGCGGTCGACACTGTAGCAAAAGCGTCAATCATAGCGCCGAATGTCATCGATGACCTTGCCGTCGTTCGGAAGCTCGCCGGGCGTTTCGAAACGCCACTTCGCCGCGGAGCTTGGTGATTTCGCGGATGCTCGCGACGATCCCGTCCCGAACGGACGCGTCCGCCGCCGGCGATCTCGACGTGCAGCGTCATCACATCGGTGCCTTCGGGATTGTCGACGACGAGCCTCGCCCTCGCAACCCCAGGGTGACGCGCGACGATCGCCGCCACCTGGGACGGATGCACGAACATGCCCTTGACCTTGGTCGTCTGATCGGCGCGTCCCATCCAGCCCTTGATGCGCACGTTGGTGCGGCCGCACGGGGACGCCGCCGACAGCGAGATGGCTCGATCGCCGAGAGGTCGCCCGTGCCGAAGCGAATCAGCGGGTATTCCCGGTTGTGCAGCAGGGTCACGACGACTTCGCCGACCTCGCCCGTCGCAACCGGATCGCCGGTGCCCGCCCGCACGATCTCGACCAGCACGCCTTCGTCGACGATGAGCCCGTCGCGGGCCTCGGATTCGTAGGCGATCGAGCCCAGGTCGGCGGTTGCATAGACCTGGCTGGCCGCGAATGCCGCGCTGCCCAAGCGCATCGCGAAACGACTGCGGAACCGCTTCGCCGGAAAGCAGCGCCTTTTTCAGGCTCGGGACCGCGAGGCCGAGCTCGTCCGCCTTGTCGAGAATGATCTTGAGAAACGAAGGCGTGCCCACGTAGCCGTCCGGCCGGAAGTGGATCATCGCCTCGATCTGCTGCTCGGTCTGGCCGGTGCCGCCGCGAAACACCGTGCATCCGAGCGCGCGGGCGCCATTCTCCAGCATCGGCGCCGCCGGGCGTGAAGTGATACGAGAAGCAGTTGTGCACGAGATCGCCGCGCACGAAATCCCGCCGCGTGCAGCGCGCGCGCGAGACGCCAGTAATCGGCCTCGGCGCCTTCGGGCTCGTAGATCGGCCCGGGCGAGGCGAAGACGAGCGCGGCGCCTCCGCGGGCGCCCGTGGCGAAACCGCCGAAAGGCCGTTCCGATCGCTGCAGCTCGATCAGCTCCGACTTGCGCACCACGGGCAGCCGCGACAGCGCGGCGCGCGTCGTCACGTCCCTCGGGTCGATGTCGGCCAGCAGTCTCGCGTACGCAGGCGCGTGCGCCTTGGCGTACGCGATCTGCGCCGGCAGCGCGGCGAGCTGCGCACGCTCTCGCGCGCGGGATCGCGGGTTTCGAGGGTGTCGAAATAGTCCAGCCATGTTCAGCTTCAGTGCCGCATCAGCGTCCGAGGCCGCTGCGTCGCGCTGTCCGCGCTCAAGCGAGCCAGCGCTTGCGGCGGCGATAGTGCTTCACGTCGCGGAAGCTCTTGCGCCCGCCGCTCGAAAGCCCGAGATAGAACTCCTTCACGTCCTCGTTTCGCGCCAGCTCGTCCGCCGCGCCGTCCATCACGACGCGGCCGTTCTCGAGGATGTATCCGTAGTCGGCGAAGCGCAGCGCGACGTTGGTGTTCTGTTCCGCGAGCAGGAAGCTGACGCCCTCGTTCCGATTCAGGTCGCGGACGATCTCGAAGATTTCCTCGACGATCTGCGGCGCGAGCCCCATCGACGGCTCGTCGAGCAGGATCATCGACGGCTGCGCCATCAGCGCCCGGCCGACGGCGGTCATCTGCTGCTCGCCGCCGGAGGTGTAGCCCGACGAGGCTCGAGCGGCGCTGCTTGAGGCGCGGGAAGTAGCGGTAGACCTTTTCCAGCGCGGTCGCGTGTTTCCGCACGCGAGATCCTGCGCGTGAACGCTCCGGTCAGCAGGTTCTCCTCGACGGTCAGGTGCGCGAAGCAGTGCCGGCCCTCCATCACCTGGCACACGCCCATCTTCACCAGCTCGTTGGGCGTGAGCTTGTCGACGCGACGCCCCCGAAACTCGATCGTGCCCTTGGTGACGTCGCCGCGCTCCGCGGCGAGCAGGTTGGAGATCGCCTTCAGCGTCGTGGTCTTGCCCGCGCCGTTGGCGCCGAGCAACGCCACGATCTTCCCCTGCGGGCACATCGAGCGACACACCCTTGAGCACGAGGATGACGTGATCGTAGATGACCTCGATGTTGTTGACCGACAGATACGGGGCGGCGGCATCCGCCGACGGAGCAGCGACGGCGCTCATGCCTTGTTGCTCATGACGGCTCTTCGATGGATGAAGGCGGAAAGCTCGCAGGTTCCCGCCAAAGTCACCGACCTCGGCGGGAACGATCCATGGATCGCCTAGCCTTCCTTGCCGCAGTCGCGCGGCGTCATCTTCTTTTCCGCGGCGTACTTGGCCGCGCTCTCTTCCACCATCTTGCGCACCATGTCGCGGTCGCCCGCCATGTACGGCGTCAGCGGCTTGAAGCCTTTGCCGTCCCATTCCTGGAACTTGACCATGCCCGAGCCCTCGTGGTCCACGCAGCTGGTCTTGATCGGCGGGAACATGCCGGCGGCGCCGAGCTCCTTGATGCGCGCCTCGGTCAGGTTCAGATGCTCCAGTCCCCAGCGCACCTGCTCGGGCGTCATCACCTTGCCCTTGCCGTACTTCGCCTGCGCGGTGCGAATCGCCTCGACGATGATGATGCCGTAGACGACACCGCGCGTGTCATAGATGTTGCCCAGCCGGTTCGGATCCTCGAGGTTGCCCTTGCCGGCCCCGTACACCTTGTTCTTGATGTCCTGCATCACCGGGAAGTTCGTGCCCGGCGCGGAGAACGCCGCGCTGACGTAGCCCTTGGCGGCGTCGCCGGCGGGAATGACGTCCTCTTCCGAGCCGGCCCACCACACGCCGAGCATCTTGTCGCGCGGGTACCCGACTTTCGCCGCGGCCTTCAGCGCCACCGGGTTCATCACGCCGAATCCCCAGAGGATCACGTAGTCGGGCTTCGCCTGGCGGATCTGCAGCCACTGCGATTCCTGCGTGTTGCCCGGGCGGCGTGATCGGGAATCTTCACCAGCTCGAAGCCGAGCTTCGCCGCCAGCGCGTCGACCACCGGGATCGCTTCCTTGCCGTACGCCGAGTCGTGGTAGAGATAGACGATCTTCTTGCCCTTGAGCTTGTCGGCGCCGCCGGCTTTCTGCCCGAGGTAGGCGATCATCGCCGCCGCCTGGTCCCAGTACGTGGTGCCGAGCGGGAAACACCCACTCGAACACGCGGCCGTCCGCCGAATTGGCGCTGCCGTAGCCGAAGGTCGTCATGGGAATCTTGTCCTGCGCGACGCGATCGAGCAGGCCGTAGGCGATGCCGGTCGACAGCGGCTCGACCGTCGACGCGCCGCCGTTCTTCTTCTTCAGCCGCTCGTAGCACTCGACACCGCGCGCAGCGTTGTACTCGGTCTCGCATTCCTCGTAGAAGATCTTGACGCCGTTGATGCCGCCGGTGAGGTTGATCAGGTTGAAGTAGTCGATCGCGCCGCCGAAATAGCCGGAGCCGCCCGCCGCATACGGACCGACGCGATACGACAGGATCGGGATGAACTGCTGGTCCTGCGCGAACGCGCCGGATGCGCCCGCGAGCAGCGCGAGACCCAGCCACAGTGCCTTGATGCCCTTCATGAACTTCCTCCTAAGAATGCTTCTGTTTACGAAGATAACTCGGGCTGTTTTGCACAGCATCGGCGACGACCGCACCGGTGTCAATGTCCTGGCCCGGAATCGGCAGGTTCTTCCATCGCATATCGTGACTGCGCCGCATCATCCGTGCGGGAACGGCCACAGCCGCAGCTTTTCCTTGGCGATCTGCCACAGTCGCGCCAGGCCGTGCGGCTCGACGATCAGGAAGAAGATGATGAGTCCGCCGAAAATCATCAGCTCGAGATTCGACGCGACGCTGCTCGGAATGCTGAAGTGCAGCGACATGTCGAGATACGTGACGGTCGTGCTGAGCAGGATCGGGAGCAGCGTGATGAACGCGCTGCCGAGAAACGCGCCGAGCACGGTGCCGACGCCGCCGATGATGATCATGAACAGGATGCGGAACGACAGGTCGAGGTTGTAGGCCTCCGGCTCGACCGTACCTAGATAGGCGTAGGCGAACAGCGCGCCCGCCACTCCGCAATAGAAGGAGCTCACCGCGAACGCGAGCAGCTTCGCGCGCATCGAGACGGATGCCGATGACCTCGGCGGCGACGTCCATGTCGCGGATCGCCATCCATTGCCGGCCGACGTTGCTGCGCGCCATGTTCTTGGCCGCAAGCGCCATGACGACGACGATGGACAGCACCAGCAGATACTTGGCCTGCGGCGTGTCGAAGGCGTAGCCGAGAATGACGATCTGCTGCGCGGTGATCACGCCCGACGGATTGTAATTGGTGAACCAGCCGATCTTGGTCAGGCACCAGAGGATGAAGAATTGCGCGGCGAGCGTCGCGACCGCGAGGTAGAAGCCGCGGATGCGCAGGCTCGGCAGCCCGAAGACGATGCCCGACAGCGCGCCGAGACGCCGCCTGCGGCGAACGCGACGAGCATCGGAATGCCGGGCACGCGCAGCACGAAGTTGTACGAAGCGAACGCGCCTACCGCCATGAAAGCCGCGCTTCCGAGCGATAGCTGCCCCGCGTAGCCCGTCAGGATGTTGAGTCCGAGCGCGGCGAGCGACAGGATCAGGAACGGAATCAGGATCGCGGAAAACCAGTACGGCGTCGCGAGCAGCGGCACCGCGACGAACGCGACCGCCAGTATCGCCGCCATCGCGATGCGATCCTGGCGGATCGGAAAAATCGCGGCGTCGGCCTGGTAGCTCGTCTTGAACTGGCCTGCTTCGCGGTAGAACATCGGATGGCAATCGCGAGTGGGTGGGTGTCAGATGCGGCGGATGATCTTCTCGCCGAAAAGACCCTCGGGCCTGATCAGCAGGAACAGAAGCGCGAGCACGTACGGGAACCAGCCCTCGATGCCGCCGCCGACATAGGGCCCCAGAAAGACCTCGGCGAGCTTCTCCGTCGCGCCGATGATGAGCCCGCCGACGATCGCGCCGGGGATGGACTCGAAGCCGCCCAGGATCAGCACCGGCAAGGCCTTCAGCGCGACGAAAGTCAGCGCGAACTGGACGCCGTTGCGCGCGCCCCAGAGCAATCCGGCGACGAGCGCCACGCCGCCCGCCACCGCCCACACGATCGACCAGATCTGCTGCAGCGGAATGCCGACCGCGAGCGCAGCCTGGTGGTCGTCGGCGACCGCTCGCAACGCGCGCCCGATGCGTGTGCGGTTGAAAAACACCGCGAGACTGCTGACCAGAATCGCCGCCACGCCCGCCGCCATCAGGTCGAACTTGGACACGTTCATTCCGGTGCTGTCGGAAATCCACTGGATGGGCGCGTCCTCGATGCCGAGGTCGAGACCGCGCACTCCCGCGCCCCAGACGATCTGCGCGAGACCCTCGATCACGAAGGACAGCCCGATGGTGGCCATGAACAGCGTGATCTGCGGCTGATTGACCAGCGGGCGCAGCACGACGCGCTCGATCGCCACGCCCAGAACGATCATGACGAGCAGCGTCGCCGGCAGCGCAAGCCAGAACGAGAGGCCGTGCTCGAGCAGGCCGACGAACGTAAGCGCGGCGAAGAAGACCATCGAGCCCTGGGCGAAGTTGAATACGCCCGACGCCTTGTAGATCAGCACGAAGCCGAGAGCGACCAGCGAATACATCACGCCGCTCAGGAGGCCGCCGATCAGGACCTCGAAGAAAAACTGCACGTCCGATAATTGCACGCTGGCTCTCCAGTTTTCCAAGATCAGTGCCGATGCGCTCGGTCGACAGCGGCGCCGGATTCATTCATTTGCGACAAGCTCGCCTGCGTTCGCTCGATGCGCGACGCCAAGATACGCATCGATGACCGCCTGATTCGCGCGAACCTCGTCCGGCGTTCCGTCGCCGATCTTCTTGCCGTAGTCGAGGACCACGACGCGGTCCGAAATGTCCATGACGACGCCCATGTCGTGCTCGATCAGGACGATGGTCGTGCCGTACTGCTCGTTGACGTCGAGCACGAAGCGGCACATGTCCTGCTTTTCCTCGACGTTCATGCCCGCCATCGGCTCGTCGAGCAGCAGCAGCGTCGGTTCCGCCGCCAGCGCGCGCGCCAGCTCGACGCGCTTCTGCAAGCCGTACGGAAGCTTGCCCACCGGCGTCTTGCGGATATGCTGGATCTCCAGAAAATCGATGACCTCCTCGACCTTGCGCCGGTTCTCGATCTCCTCGCGCCGCGCGCGGCCGAGGTAGATCGCCTGCTCGATGAAGGTCGCGCGCATCCTGAGGTTGCGGCCGGTCAGGATGTTGTCGAGCACCGACATGCCCTTGAACAGCGCGATGTTCTGGAACGTGCGCGCGATGCCCTGCGCCGCGGCCTTGTGCGTGTTCATGTCGCGCCGGACCTCGCCGCGAAACGTGATCGTGCCCTGCTGCGGGTGATAGACGCCGTTGATCACGTTCAGCATCGAGCTCTTGCCCGCGCCGTTGGGGCCGATGATGGCGCGGATCTCGTGCTCGCGCACGTCCAGGCTTATTCCGGTCAGCGCCTTCACCCCGCCGAACGAAAGCGAGATGTTCTCGAGCTTCAGGACGACTTCGCCGATCGTGCGAACCGCGCTCACGAACGGGATGCGCCATTGCGCACTGGAGCCCGCCGCTGAACGGTCGTGCGTGAGTCCGGCGGGCGCATTTACGCAGCCTGTCTCGCGCTGGCCGCAGAAAACGTCTCGGCCCCGGCGATTCTCAAGTCCGCGGCGACCATGCCGCTGCGGCCGTCCTCGAACTTCACCAGCGTCTCGATGTGCTGCACGCTCCGGTCCGAATAGAGCGCGTCGATCAGTACGGCGTATTTTTCGGCGATGAAGCTGCGGCGCACCTTGCGCGTGCGCGTGAGCTCGTCGTCGTCGGGGTCGAGCTCCTTGTGCAGAATGATGAAGCGATGCACCTGCGAGGAAGCGAGCGGACCCTCGCGCGACAGCTCGGCGTTGACCTGTTTCACGCAGTCGCCGATCAGCTCGTAGACCTCGGCTCTTGGCCGCGAGATCGGTGTAGCCCGAGTACGCGATGCCGCGGCGCTCGGCCCAGTTGCCGACCGAGCCCATGTCGATGTTGACGAAGGCGCAGACGCGATCGCGGCCGTTTCCGAACGCCACCGCCTCCTTGATATGCGGGAAGAACTTGAGCTTGTTCTCGATATAGTTCGGCGCGAACATCGCGCCGCCGGTCATCTTGCCGACATCCTTGGCGCGGTCGATGATCTTGAGCTGTCCGCCGTCGTCGATCAGGCCCGCGTCTCCGGTGTGGAAAAATCCCTCGCCGTCGATCGATTCGGCGGTCGCGTCGGGCCGCTTGTAGTATTCCTTGAGCAGCATCGGGCCCGCGCACCAGCACCTCTCCACCGTCCGCGATCCTGATCTCGACGCCCGGCGCGGCCTGGCCGACGGTGTCGAACTTGACGCCGCCGTCGGGCTGCAGGCAGACATAGGCGCAGGTCTCGGTCGAGCCGTAGAGCTGCTTCAGGTTGATCCCGATCGAGCGATAGAAGCGGAACAGATCGGGGCCGATGGCAGCGCCCGCGGTATACGCGACGCGGATGCGGCTCATGCCGAGAACATTGCGCAGCGGCGCATAGACGAGCAGGTTGCCGAGCGCGTAGCGGAGCCGGTCGCCGAGCGAAACCGGCTTGCGGTCGAGCATCGCCGCACCGCAACGCCTGGCAACGCCGGTGAAATAATGGAAGAGCCCTCGCTTGATCGCGCTCGCGTCCTCCATGCGGATCATCACCTGCGTCAGCAGATTCTCGAAAACGCGCGGCGGCGCGAAATAGAAGGTGGGGCCGATCTCGCGCAGATCGGTCATCACCGTGTCGCCCGATTCCGGGCAATTGATCGTGAAGCCGCCCACGAGCCATTGCGCGTACGAAAACAGGTGGTCGCCCACCCACGCCATCGGCAGGTAGGACAGCATGCTGTCGTCGGGTCCGAGGTGGTCGAACTCGCAACCGCCCCGGGCCGAGACGATGAACGCCGCGTGCGTCTGGCAGACGCCCTTGGGCTTGCCGGTGGTGCCCGAGGTATAGAGGATGATCGACACCGCATCGGCCTCGCCCTTCGCCACTTCGTCGTTGTAGAAATCCGGATGCGCGAGATCGAACTCGCGACCGATCTCCATGCAGCCGGTCGACGCTGGAAACGCCTTCGTAGTTGCGCAGGCCCCGCGGATCGTCGTAGTAAATGTGCTTCAGGCTCGGCACCTGCGGCGCCGCTTCCAGCATCTTGTCGACCTGCTCCTGATCCTCGACGATGGCGTAGACGATCTCGGCGTCGTTGAGCACATAGGCGAACTCGGCCGCAGGCGCGTCCTGATACATCGGCACCGCGATGCCGCCCAGGGATTGCGCCGCGGTCATCGCCCAATAGAGGCGCGGACGGTTGTCGCCGATGATCGCGAGGTGCATTCCGCGCTTGAAGCCAGCGCGGCGAGCCCGCAGGCGAGCGCGCGCACCTCGGCGGCAACCTGCGCCCAGGTCCACGTCTGCCAGATGCCGAGATACTTTTCGCGCGTCGCTGCCGCATTCGGCCGCAGCGTGGCGTGATGGATCAGGAGCCGCGGGAATGTGTCGATCCGCTCGTGCATGGTCTCACCCATTCTGGTCCGATCGGGCCGTGCCGAGAGTGGCACGTCAATCGCCTCCGCTCACGAAAACCATCTTTGCCCGAGCGAGGATTCGTGCGAATTATGCCGGAATCGTTATGCCGTCGGCAGCTGATAGTCCTTGAGCTGTTCGCGCAACGTGACTTTCGACAGCTTGCCGGTCGCCGTATGCGGAAGTTGCTCGACGAAAACCACGTCGTCGGGCACGCACCAGCGCGCGACCTTGCCCTCATAGAACGCGAGCATGGATTCCCTGCTGAGCTCGGCGTCAGGCTTTTTCACCACGACGAGGAGCGGGCGCTCATCCCACTTGGGGTGGCGCACGCCGATGACCGCCGCTTCCATCACTGCAGGATGACCGACGGCGATGTTCTCCAGGTCGATCGAGCTGATCCACTCGCCGCCCGACTTGATCACATCCTTCGAGCGATCGGTGATCTGCAAGATAGCCGTCAGGATCGATCGTCGCCACGTCTCCCGTCGGGAACCAGCCGTCCGCAGTAAGGGGACTGCCTCCTTCGCTCTTGAAGTATTCGCGGACGACCCACGGTCCCTTGACAAGCAGGTTGCCGAACGCTTTGCCGTCGCGCGGCAGCTCCGTTGCCGTCGCCGTCGACGATCTTCATGTCGACGCCGAAAAGTGCGCGCCCTTGCTTGAGCGAGAGCTGAAACGCTTCGTCGGCGGAGAGCTTGGCATGCTTCGCCTTCGGGGTATTCGCCGTCCCGACCGGGCTCATCTCGGTCATTCCCCAGCCATGCATCACGCGTATGCCGAAGTCGTCCTTCAAGGTCTGGATCATCGCCGCCGGGCATGCGGCGCCGCCGATGGTCGTGACCTTCAGGGTCGAAAGCTTGAGATTGTTCTGCTTCATGTAGTTGATGAGGTTGCTCCACACCGTCGGCACGCCGGCCGACGAGGTGACACGCTCCGTCTCGAACAATTCATACAGGCTTGCGCCGTCGAGTCCCGGCCCGGGAAAGACGAGCTTCGCCCCGACCAGGGGAGCGGCGTACGGAATGCCCCAGGCGTTGACGTGAAACATGGGAACGATCGGCAATACGACGCTCCGCGCGGAGAGATTCTTGGCGTCCGGCAGCGAGGTCGCGTAGGCATGGAGCAGGGTCGACCGATGGCTATAGAGCACGCCCTTGGGATTGCCGGTGGTTCCCGACGTGTAGCACAGGCCGGCAGCGGTGTTCTCGTCGAATTCAGGCCAGTCGAATGCATCGCTCTCGGCAGCGAGAAGCTCCTCGTAGCAAAGCAGGTTCGGAAGAGTCAGCGCCGGCATGTGCGCGCGATCGGTCATCGCGACCCAGCCCTTGACCTCCTTGCATTGCGGGACGAGCCGCTCGACGAGCGGCGCGAAGCTCAGGTCGAAAAAAACGTAGCGGTCCCCGGCGTGATTGACGATGTAGGTGACCTGGTCCGGAAACAGGCGCGGATTGATGGTGTGGATGACCGCGCCCATGCCGGACACGGCGTAATAGAGCTCGAAGTGGCGATAGCCGTTCCACGCAAGCGTCCCGATCCTGTCGCCCGGGCTGCACGCCCAGGCGCGTAAGGGCGCGTGCGAGGCGGCGCGCACGGACGTGCGCCTCGCGATAGCTGTAACGGTGGATGGGGCCTTCGACCGTGCGCGACACGATCTCGGTGTCGCCGTGATTCTGATCCGCATGCCGAAGCAGCGACGAGATCATCAACGGCTGATTCATCATCAGGCTTTGCACAAACTCCTCCTTCCTGCCGGCTGGCGAGCGGCCGCGGGCTTATCGGCGGATTATCGCTTGTAATGGGAAATTTAGCCCGGTAGCATCAGCACCTCAAAGGACCGGACCGGGTCGGCGCCTCTTGCCCATCTCGGCCACGATGTCCACCCTGGTCGCGAGAAGCGAACCGACGGACTCTAGGAGGAGACATGCGCGGATTCTCGCGTCGCGATATCGGCCTGGCACTGCTGGGCCTTGCCGGCTTGCTTCTCGAGCGCATCAGCCGCCGCCCAAGTCAAGTTTGCCTACATCGATCCGCTTTCGGGCGGGGCCGCCAGCGCCGGCATCAACGCGCAAAAGCACATGACGTATCTCGTCGACCGATCTGAACGCCGCCGGCGGCATCAACGGCGAGAAGGTCGAGCTCATCTCCTACGACAACAAGGTCGATCCGCAGGAATCGCTGATCGCCCTGAAGAAGGCCCTCGACGACGGCGCCCGGTTCGTCGTTCCAGGGCAACGGCAGCGCGGTCGCCCTGGCGATCACCGACGCGGTGCTGAAGTACAACGAGCGCAATCCCGGCAAGGAAGTGCTGTACTTCAACTACGCCGCGGTCGACCCGGCGCTGACCAACGAGAAGTGCAACTTCTGGCACTTCCGTTTCGACGCCGATGCCGACATGAAGATGGCGGCGCTGACCGACGCCATCGCGAAGCAACCGCAGATCAAGAATGTCTACCTGATCAACCAGGACTACTCGTTCGGACGAGCGGTCGCGGCCGCCGCCAAGAAGATGCTCGCGGAGAAGCGCCCCGACATCAAGATCGTCGGCGACGAGTTGCATCCGCTGCAGAAGGTGCAGGACTTCTCGCCCTACGTCGCCAAGATCAAGGCCTCCGGCGCCGACGCGGTCATCACCGGCAACTGGAGCAACGACATGCTGCTGCTGATCAAGGCCGGCAAGGACGCGGGCCTCAAGGTGCAGTGGTACACCTACTACGGCGGCGCGCTGGGCGCGCCGAGCGCGATCGGCAAGGACGGCATCGGCATCGTCAAGCAGATCAGCGAATAGCACAACAACGCGCTTCCGGAGCTCGATCCCGACGTCGCCGCGTTCAAGAAGCGCTTCACCGGCAAGGACGACGAGTTCGGATACTATCGCCTCAAGACGACGTTCGACATGATCGCCGCGGCGGCCGCCAAGGCCAAGTCGAACGATCCGGTGAAGATCGCCCGGGCGCTCGAGGGCATCAAGGTGAACACGACCGTCGGCGAAGCCGAGATGCGCGCCGACAACCACCAGATCCTGCAGCCGATGTTCGTGTCGACCTTCACCGACAACGTCAAGTTCGACGTCGAGAAGACCGGCCTCGGCTTCAAGACCGACACCAAGATCAACGCCAAGGACACGGCGCTTCCCACGACCTGCAAGATGCAGCGGCCCTCCTAGGCCGGCGTAAGCGCGAGGCGGAGCAGCGACGCCGTGCTCGAGCTCATCACCTTCTCGCTGCTGAACGGCATCGTCTACGGACTGCTGCTGTTCATGCTCTCCAGCGGCCTGACGCTGATCTGGAGCATGATGGGCGTGCTCAATTTCGCGCACGCGAGCATGTTCATGCTCGGCGCGTATTTTTCCTACCAGATCGCGAAGTACATCGGCTTCTGGCCGGCGCTGGTCGTCGCGCCGGTGCTGTGTCGGCGTCGATCGGCGCCGCCGTCGAGCGCTACGGGCTTCGCCGCGTGCACAAGCACGGCGCGGTCGCCGAGATCCTGTTCACCTTCGGCCTCGCCTACCTGATCGCGGAGTTCGTGGTGATGCTCTGGGGCCGCAACCCCATCGCCAACAACGTCCCCGCCGTGATCGACTTTCCCGCATTCACGCTGTTCGGAACGAGCTACCCGTTCTACAAGGCGCTGATGATGGCGATCTCGGTGGGCATGTTCGCGTTCATCTATCTGGGCCTCAAGCGAACGCGCATCGGCCTCATCATCCAGGCATCGCTGACGCATCCGCAGATGGTCGGCGCGCTCGGGCACGACGTGCCGCGGATCTTCGTGCTGGTCTTCGCCGTCGGCAGCGCGCTCGCCGGGCTCGCCGGCGTCATCGGCGGCTTCGCGCTCCTCACCGAGCCGAACATGGCCGCGGCGCTCGGGCCCATCGTGTTCGTCGTCGTCGTCGTCGGCGGGCTCGGCTCCATTCCCGGCGCGCTGATCGCGTCGATGGCCATCGGCATCATCCAGACCTTCGCCGTCGCGCTCGACTACTCGACGCTCGATCTGCTGCGCGCCCTGCATATCGACCTGTCGCGCGGCTCTCCGCTCTATGAGCTCGCGTCGGTCAAGATCGCGCAGGCGGCGCCGATCATTCCCTACCTGCTGCTGGTGCTGATGCTGATCCTGCGTCCGAAGGGCCTGATGGGCACGCGCGAGACATGACGGCGAGCGGCACCGTGGTTGGCGCTGCGCTCCCTTCCGTGCGCGCCTCGCGATTTCGCGAGCACTGGCGTATGGCTGGCCGCGATCGCCTTGTTGCTCGTGCTGCCGCACGTTCCCGGGTTCAGCAGCAACTTCGGCCGCTCGCTGTTGAGCCAGATGGGCATCGCGACGGTGTTCGCGCTTTCGTACAACCTGCTGCTGGGCCAAACGGGCCTGCTCTCCTTCGGTCACGCGGTGTACTTCGGGCTGGGAGGCTTCGCCGCGATCCACCTGATGCGCGCGATCAATGCGGGACTGGGCATCCCGATGCCGCTCGTTCCGCTCGCCGGCGCGGCCAGCGGACTTCTCTTCGGGATCCTCTTCGGCTCGCTCACCACGCGCCGCGCCGGTGTCGTTTTCGCGCTGATCTCGCTTGGTGTCGGCGAGCTGGTCTTCGCCGCGTCGGGCATGCTGCAGTCATTGTCCGGCGGCGAGGGTGGCATCACCGCCAACCGCGTCGCCGCACCGCACCCCTTCGGCATCAATTTCGCCTCGCAGCTGCAGGTCTACTATCTCATCGCGTTCTGGGCGGTCATCGCTGCGTGGCTGATGCTCGCCTTCACGCGCACACCGGTGGGGCGCATGTGCAACGCCATCCGCGACAACCCCGAGCGCGCCGCTTTCGTCGGCTACGATCCGCAACGCGTGCGATTCATCGTCTTTGCCGTCGCCGCAATGTTCGCCGGCCTCGCAGGCGGATTGCACGCGGTCAACTACGAGATCGTGGCGATGGACGCGGTCGGCACGGCGCGCTCGAGCATCGTGCTGCTGATGGTGTACATCGGCGGCGAGGCCTACTACGTCGGCGCCATCCTCGGCGCGATCGTGATCACGTGGCTGCAGGTGAGCCTCTCCGACTACACGACCGCATGGCAGCTCTATCTGGGCCTGTTCTTCATGGCGATCGTCCTGTTCGCGCCGGGCGGCCTCGCGGGACTGATCATGATGCACGGCGCCATCGTGCGCACGCGCGCGTTCGCGAGCGTGATCAGGGCCTACTGCGTGGCGGCGGTGTCCGGCGCTGGTCATGCTGCTAGGCGCGTCCGCGCTGCTCGAAATCAACTACCGGCTCTCCACGCAGCCCGAGTCCGGATCGCGGATGAAGCTGTTCTGGATCGGCATCGACACGGCCACACCCTGGCCGTGGGTGATTGCGGCGCGTGCTCGCCGTCGGCGGCTTCTATGCGTTCCGCAAGACCTGGCGCATCGTCGCGGCGGCGTGGCAGCGCGCCAGCGACGAAGCAGGACTGCAATCGCGGTGCGGGTGAAGCGAGATGATTGCCGCGGCGCCCGCCAGGGAATCGCACCCGTCCGCCCTGCAGCTGCGGGACGTCCACAAGCGTTTCGGCGCGACGCACATCATTCGCGGCGTGTCGCTCGACGTCGGCAGGGGCGAGCGCCACGCCATCATCGGCCCGAACGGCGCGGGCAAGTCGACGCTGTTCAATCTGATCAGCGGCCGCTTCGCGCCATCGAGCGGATCGATCCGGCTCCACGGCGAGGAAGTCGCGGGGCGCGCGCCCTTCGAGCTCTACCGGCGAGGCCTGTCGCGCAGCTTCCAGGTGACCAATATCTACCCTCGCCTGTCCGTGTTCGAGAACATCCGCTGCAGCCTGCTGTGGTCGCGCGGCTACAAATACAATTTCTGGCGCAGCGCGTCGAAGCTTCGCGACGCCAACGAGAGCACCGAAAGAACGCTGGAGAAGATCGGCATGACGGCGCGGCGAAACACGTCTCGCGGGCGTGCTGACCTATGCCGAGCAGCGCGCGCTGGAGATCGGGATCACCATCGCCGGCGACTCGTCGGTGATCCTGCTGGACGAGCCGACCGCGGGCATGAGCCGGCGCGAGACCGAAAGCGCAGTCGAGCTGATCCGCTCGGTCTCGCAGGACCGCACGCTGCTGATCGTCGAGCACGACATGGGCGTGGTCTTCAATCTCGCCGATCGCATATCGGTGCTGGTTTACGGCGAGATCATCGCGACCGACGTTCCGGAACGCATACGCCAGAACGCCGCCGTCCAGACCGCGTATCTCGGTGACGCGCATGCTTGAGCTCGACGACGTTCACGCCTACTACGGCAAGAGCCACATCCTGCAGGGGATCTCCTTCCGGGTCGGCGAGGGCGAGATCGTCAGCCTGCTCGGACGGAACGGCGCCGGCCGATCGACGACGGTCAAGACCATCATGGGCGAGGTAAGCGCGGCCGGCAGCATCCGCTTCAAGGGCGAGCGCATCGACGGGCTGAAGCCGCACCAGATCGCGCGCCGGGGCTTGGGCTACGTGCCCGAGGACCGCGAGATATTTCCCGCGCCTGACGGTGCGCGAGAATCTTCTCCTGGGCATGAAGTCCCCCGGCAAGGCCGGACGCTGGTCGCTCGAGGATACTTTCGAGCTGTTTCCCTTGCTGCGCGCGCGAGCCGATACCTCCGGGGGCGTGCTTTCCGGCGGCGAGCAGCAGATGTTGACGATTTGCCGTACGCTGATGGGCGATCCCGACCTGATCATGGTCGACGAGCCGACCGAAGGCCTCGCGCCGAAGCTGGTAGAGTTGGTGCGGGGACTGCTGGAGAAGATCGCCGAGCGCGGAATCGCGATCCTGCTGATCGAGCAGAAGCTGACCATCGCCCTGGCCATCTCGCGCCGTCTCTATGTCATGGGTCACGGGCACATCGTGTTCGAGGGAACACCCGACGCCTTGCGCGCCAATGACGCGGTGCGCAAGGAATGGCTCGAAGTCTAGCTATGGAGGCCCTCGCGCGGTCCATTGCGCTGGCCTCGGCGCCGGCCATCCGCCGGCTCTGAACGCGTAAGAACGAGGAGCAGCATCATCGGCGCCAACTTTCAATTGCACGATCGCGTCGCGGTCATCACCCTCGACAACCCGCCGCTCAACGGGCTTAATCACGAGCTGCGCAGCGGCGTCGCCGCGGGCATCGATAAGGCCAGTACCGAAGCCGCGATCGACGCGGTCGTCATCATCGGCGCGGGCAAGGCCTTTTCGAGCGGCGCGGACATCCGCGAATTCAACACGCCCAAGTCCACCGCCGAGCCGACCTTACGCACCCTCATCCGGATAGCCGAGACGAGCGCCAAGCCCGTCGTTGCTGCCATCGGTGGCATCTGCATGGGCGGAGGATTGGAGCTGGCGCTGGGATGCCATTTTCGCGTCGCATCGCCGACCGCGAAGATCGCGCTGCCTGAAGTGAAGCTGGGACTCCTTCCCGGCGCCGGCGGCACGCAACGCCTGCCGCGCGCGATCGGCGTTGAAGCCGCGCTCAACATGATCGTCTCGGGCGCGACGGTATCGCCTGAGCCCTTCAAAGGCACGAAACTGATCGACGAAATCATCGTCGACGACTTGCTGGAAGGCGCGCTCTCCTTCGCACGCAAGGTGGTCGCCGAGCGCCGGCCGCTCCCACGGCTGCGCGACGTCAGGATCGAATACCCGAATGCCGATGCATTTTTCCAGTTCGCGCGCAACAGCGTGGGTCCGCTGACGAAGAGCTATCCTGCGCCGCTCAAGTGCATCGACGCGGTTGCCGCAGCCGTTGCCAAGCCTTTCGACGAAGGGCTCGCGCTCGAGCGCGCTCTGTTCATGCAACTCGTGCAGACGCCGGAATCTCGCGCGCTGCGACATGCTTTTTTCGCCGAGCGCGCAGCAGCAAAAATCATCGATGTGCCCGATAAGACACCGGCGCGCCCCATAGCAAGCGTGGCGGTCATCGGCGCGGGCACGATGGGCGGCGGCATCGCCATGAACTTCCTCAGCGCCGGTCTTCCCGTCACGTTGCTTGAGACCACGCAGGAAGCGCTGGACAAGGGTGTCGCGACCCTACGCAAGAACTATGAGGGCTCGGTGAAGCGCGGCAAGCTTAGCCAGGACAAGCTGCAGCAAAACATGGCCTCGCTGAAGCCTACGCTTTCTTACGACGAGGTCGGCAATGCCGACCTCGTCATCGAGGCCGTGTTCGAGGATATGGCTGTGAAGCAGGCCGTGTTCGAGAAACTGGACGCGGCGGCGAAGCCGGGCGCGATCCTCGCGACGAACACCTCGACCCTCGACGTCAACAGGATCGCAGCCTTCACCCGACGGCCCGAGGACGTCGTCGGCATGCACTTCTTCAGCCCCGCCAACGTGATGAAGCTGCTCGAAGTCGTACGCGGAGCCAAGACCGCCAGCGACGTGCTGGTCACTGTCATGCAGGTCGCGAAGACGATCAACAAGACCGCGGTCGTGTCCGGCGTGTGCGATGGTTTCATCGGCAACCGCATGATCGAGCAATATTTGCGTCAGGCGATGTTCCTGCTCGAGGAAGGCGCGTCTCCGGGCCAGGTCGACCGCGCGCTGGAGCGATTCGGCATGGCGATGGGGCCGTTTCGCATGAGCGACCTCGCGGGCAATGACGTCGGCTGGTACATCCGAAAGCGGCGCTACGTCGAGAAGCCGCAGGTCGTCTATTCGAAGGTCGCCGACCGGCTATGCGAGCTGGGGCGCTTCGGCCAGAAGACAGGCTTGGGTTGGTACCGCTACGAAGCCGGCAAGCGCGACGCGATTCCCGATCCGGCGGTCGATGCGATGATCGCCGGCTATCGCAAGGAGCTTGGCGTCGAGCCGCGCAAGATCGCCGATGACGAGATCGTCGAGCGCTGCGTCTTCGCGCTCATCAATGAAGGCGCGCGTATTCTCGAGGAGGGCATCGCCCAGCGCGCGTCCGACATCGACATGGTGTACCTGGCCGGATACGGCTTCCCCCCCTATCGCGGCGGCCCCATGCTCTATGCCGACACGCTGGGTCTCTACAACGTCGTGCGCAGTATGGCGGCCCTCGCCGCGCGCGCGCGGGTCGACGCAGCGTTCTGGCAGCCGGCGCCGCTTTTGGCCAGGCTCGCATCCGAAGGCAAGACCTTCAACGGCTAGCGCTACCAGTTAGCCTCGACGGAAGCTTCCCATGACCGACGCAGTTCTCGTCTCCACCGCGCGCACCGGCCTCGCCAAGTCCTGGCGCGGCGCGTTCAACATGACGCATGGCGCGACTCTCGGCGGTCACGTCGTCCGGCACGCCATCGACCGGGCCCGCATCGATCCGGCCGAGGTCGACGATATCCTGATGGGTTGTGCGTTTCCTGAAGGCGCGACCGGATCCAATATCGCGCGCCAGATCGCGCTGCGCGCCGGCTGTCCCGTCAGCGTGCCGGGAATGACGGTCAACCGCTTCTGCTCGTCGGGCCTGCAGACGATCGCGCTGGCCGCGCAGCGTGTTATCGCCGGCGAGGGCGACATCTTCGTCGCCGGCGGCGTCGAATCGATCTCGTGCGTGCAGAACGAAGCCAACAAGCACATGCTGCGTGAGGCGTGGTTGCTGGAGCACAAGCCGGAAATCTACTGGACCATGCTCGACACTGCTGAAAACGTCGCCAAGCGCTATGCGATCTCGCGCGAGAAACAGGACGAGTACGGCGCGCGGAGCCAGCAGCGCGCGGCCGCCGCCGCGGCGGCGGGCAAATTCGCCGCCGAGATCGTGCCCATGACGGTGACCATGGGCGTGGCGGACAAGGAATCGGCGCGCCTCTTCACGCGGGAGGCGACGATTGCGGCCGACGAAGGCATCCGCGCCGATACGACCTACGACGGTGTTGCCAGGATCAAGCCCGCCCTGCCCGGTGGCGTCATCGCGGCCGGCAACGCGAGCCAGTTCTCCGACGGCGCGTCGGCTTGCGTCGTGATGAGCGATCGCGTCGCCGCAATGAAAGGTCTGCAGCCGCTGGGCATCTTCCGCGGCTTCGCGGTGGCCGGATGCGAGCCCGATGAGATGGGCATCGGCCCTGTTTTCGCGGTACCGAGGCTGCTCGAGCGCGCCGGCAAGAAGATCGACGACATCGGCCTCTGGGAGTTGAACGAGGCCTTCGCCGTGCAGGTGATCTACTGTCGCGACAAGCTCGGCATCCCCGACGATCGCCTCAACGTCAACGGCGGCGCGATCGCCGTCGGACACCCCTACGGCGTGTCGGGCGCGCGGCTCGCCGCCCACGCGCTGATCGAGGGCAAGCGCCGCGGAGTGAAGTTCGTCGTGGCTACGATGTGCATCGGCGGAGGCATGGGAGCAGCGGGACTCTTCGAGGTCGCTTGAGGAGAACTCGACGCGACAGGGGCCGCAAATGCTCAACGCGCGCAGTCAGTCGCGCAATCCTGACGGTCCTCAGTCCACCGTCTTGATCGGCGTGCGCGCCATGCGGCGCTTTCGCAACTAAGCTTCCTCCGCGACGATCCGTCCGGACTTTGCGGCAGCCTGCAATGTCGCGAAGTCGGCCTCGGTTTGATCCGCGTAGGCGGCCGCAAATCGCGCCAGCGCAGTGTCAAGCGCGTCGCTCTTACCGGCGTAACCGCTGATTGCGGCGGGATCGCCCGCCTTGGCATGCGCGCGGGCGAGCGCCGCGCCACAGTGGCGCCCGTAGTCGAGCAGATGCGGAAAGTCCATTGTGTCGACGTTGGCGGCAGTCTTGCAGTCGCGCAGCTGCCTGACGTAGAAATCCACGCCTTGCGAACGGGCGGACGACCAGCCCAGAAACATGTCGCTCGCCGCCTGCATCAGCCGCTGACCTTCGACGACGCGCTCGCCGTGGTTCGCATACTTGCTGCGCCCTGCGTAAGGCTCCAGCACCGAGGCGCGCGCCTCCTTCAATTGCAGGAACAAGGAGTCGTCGTCGCCGCCCATGAGCAGTGCGATGGCACATCGCGTTCCGACGCTGCCGACCCCGACGACCTTGATCGCAGCGTCGACCAGCTCGAAGCGATCGAGTAGCGCCTGGCGATCGGCTGACAAGGTGGCGCGATAGGCGCTCAGCAGGCTCTTGACGTTGGAGATCGTCTCGTCGCCCTCGCGTGGCCGGAAGATCAGTGGCAACTCCTCGCGAATTCTGCACAGGGCGCCTACGGCCTCGGTCATCTTCGGAAACACGTGCTCGGTCACGGGGTGTGGTGGCGCGTCCGGGGTGTCCTTGCCCAGGGTTTCGAAGTGCAACTCCGCGACCTGCGTGGCATCGATGCGCTGATACCAGAGCTGCAGCGCGCGCATCGGCGCGTACACCGCCATGCTGGCGCGATACGCTGCCACGACGGCCATCGTCGCTTCGGCGTTGCGGGCCTTGGCAAAGCCGAGATGGCGTCCCGCGACCGTGACGCTCGCGGCAAGGCGCTTCAGGTCCCACTCCCAGGGCGCGACCAGCGTCTCGTCGAAGTCGTTGACGTCGAAGACGAGATGCCGCTCGGGGGTGGCGAAGCCGCCGAAGTTCATGAGGTGTGCATCACCACAGGCCTGTACCTTGATGCCGCTGGCGGGCGTCTTCGCGAGGTCGAAGGCCATGATCGACGCGGAGCCGCGCAAAAATGCGAATGGCGAATGCAGCATGCGGCCATAGCGGATCGGCACCAGCTCCCTGATCCGCCCCTGGTTGGAGGCCTCGAGCATGCCGATAACATCGCGGCCCTTGCGCTCGGTCGGAAGTTTTGCTTGCGACGGTCGCGACACCTTGGAGCGCAACGCCCTGCCGAGCGCGCGTCGGCTCTCGGCGTTTCGCAGCGCCAGCGATTTGGCCAGGCTGGCGCGTGATGCTGCTTGCTTGTCGGCGGGCATGTGGCGTCCCTTCATGGCGTCAGCTGGCATTTCTGAGGGAACAGTCCAGACCCCAGCCTCGGGCTTGCTGACATGTCCGAGGGGAATGATCGGCCTCCACGAAGCCATCGGCAATGCTACGTTGGTCTAGGACGGTTGTTATGTCGCAGCGTAGCGGTCGCCTCGCTGCGCACGCAGAAGCCGCGTTGAGCCGTCGATGCCGCTCATCAGGAAAGTGCCCGGTGCCTCAAAGGACAGATAGCGGCCACGATCAATGCAGCCTGACGAGTTGCTTGCCGAAGTTGTCGCCCTTCAGCAGCGCGATGAGACCCTTGGGCGCATTGTCGATGCCCTCGACGATCGACTCGCGGTATTTGAGTTTGCCCTCGGCAAGATAGCCGCTCAGACCCTTCAGCGCCTCGCCGTATCGATCCTTCCAGTCGAAAACGATCATGCCCTGCATCCTGATGCGATTGACGAGGACCGAGCGCAGCATCGTGTAACCGTAGGGCTGCGTCGCGTTGTATTCGGAGATCAGACCGCAGACGACGATGCGCGAGTACATGTTCATCACGCGCAGCATGGTGTCGAGAATCGCGCCGCCGACATTTTCGAAGTTGACATCGACTCCCTGCGGACACTGCTCGCGCAGTTGCGCGAGGAGATCGCCCGACTTGTAATCGACGCAGGCGTCGAATCCCAGCTCGCTCACGACGTAATCGCATTTCGCCTTGCCGCCGGCGATACCCACTGCGCGACAGCCCTTGATCTTGGCGAGCTGCCCGACGACGCTGCCCACCGCGCCCGACGCGGCCGAGACGACGACAGTATTGCCCGGCTTCGGCTGGCCGATCTCGAGCAAGCCGAACCATGCGGTCATGCCCGGCATGCCGAGGACGCCGAGGTAAGCCGATGCGGGTGCGCGCTCCGTGTCTATGCGGGTGATCTCCCTGCCGCTCGCGACGCCGTAGAGTTGCCATCCCAGCGGCGCGGTGACCTTGTCGCCCGCCTTGAAGTTGGCGTCGCGCGATTCGACGACTTCGCCCACAGTCTGTCCGACCATCACCTCGCCGATCCCGACGCACTTCACATAGGACTTCACGTCGTTCATCCGTCCGCGCATGTAAGGATCGAGCGAGAGCCACTCGTTCCGGACCAGCACCTCGCCTTCGCCGGGCTTCCCGGCCGGTGTCTCTACGATACGAAAATTATCCTCGGTCACCGCACCCTGCGGTCGGCTGGCGAGGAGGACTTGCCTGTTCACGACGGCCATGGCCCATTTCTCCCCGAATGACTGGTCACGAAAGCGCAGCGAAGCGCCCGAGATGATGATCGGCGTCTCCGAACTGCTGCGCGATCATCGTCAGCCGGCGAAACGTATGGCTTATCTTGAGCTCATCGCTCATGCCCATGCCGCCGTGCAGCTGAATCGATTCCTGGGCGACATGACGACACGCGTCCGCGATCTTGATCTTCGCGGCGGAGACGACTCGCTTGCGCTCGACGGGATCGACGGCGGCGTCAACCTTGGCGCAGGCGAGTCCTGCCATCGATTTCGCCTGCTCACCGCTGATGACCATGTCGACCATGCGGTGCTGCAACGCCTGGAACGAGCCGATCGGCACGCCGAACTGCTTGCGGGTCTTCAGGTACTCGAGCGTCGCGTCGTTGGCATATCGGATCGCACCGACGGCTTCCGCGCATACGAGCGCGGTGGCATAGTCGACGACCTCCTCGATCAGCGCGAGTCCGTCGCCTTCGCGACCAACCAGCGCGTCGGCAGTCACCCGAACGTCGGTCAACGTCACGTCTGCCGCGCGCAGCTCGTCGATGGTGCGATAGGGCTTCATCGAAATCCCGGGCGCTTTAGCGTCCAGCAGGAAGACACTGATGCCGTGACGATCGCCGACGTCGCCCGACGTTCGGGCGGAGACGACGAGCCGGTCGGCGGAGGGTGCGTCGATGACGATCCGCTTTTCGCCGGACAAGGCGTAGCCGGAGCTTGTCGCACTGGCGCGCGTAGCCATGTGCTCGAGCGCGTAACGGGCGCCGCTTTCGGTCTGGGCAAACGCCATCTTGATCTGGCCCGCGGCGACGAGCGGCAGGATGGCTTGCTGCTGGGTACTTGTCCCACCTCTCGCTATGAATTGTGCACCGAGGCCGACGGTCGAGAGATACGGCTCGACGACGAGTCCTTCGCCGATCGCCTCCATCACGCTCATCAGGTCGACCGCGCCGCCGCCGAAGCCGCCGACGTCCGATGCGAGGGGCAGGCCGAGCAACCCGATATCCGCAAACGTTTTCCAGATCGCATCGCTGTAACCCTCACTCGACGCGACGATCTTCTTGCGTGCGTCGAAGGTGTAGTCCTTGTCGATGAAGCGCTTGACCGACGCCGCGAGAAGCTGCTGCTCTTCGTTGTAGTCGAAGTTCATGGCGTCGTCACAGTCCGAGCGCCATCTTGGCGATGATGTTGCGCTGGATTTCGTTGGAGCCGGCGTAGATCGAGGTCTTGCGGAAGTTGCAGTACCGCGGCGCGAGCGACGCGGTGAAGTAATCGAAGGCCGGATCGGGGGTCGCGTCGAAGTCCGCGCCCGCACTCATCGGCGCGAACGGCTGCGCCAGCGGCCCGACCGCCTGCATCATCAGCTCGGTCAGGGCCTGCTGGATCTCCGTGCCCTTGATCTTCAGCATGGACACTTCCGCGCCCGGGGTACGCCCGCCGCGCAGCTGGTCGAGGAAGCGCAGATTGGTGATCGAGAGCGCCATCAGCTCGACCTCGACGCGCGCGAGCTTGTCGCGAAAGCGCGTATCCTCGATGAGCGGCCTGCCGTCGTGTACCTGGGCGGCCGCGAATGCGCTCAGCTTTTCGAGCTCGCGCTGCGACGCGCCGATGCGCGCGGTATTCATCCGCTCGTGGCCAAGCAGGTATTTGGCGACCGTCCAGCCTTTGCCCTCCTCGTGCACGAGATTCTCGGCCGGCACGCTGACCTCGTCGAAGAAGACTTCGTTGACCTCGTGTCCCCCGTCCATGAGGATCAACGGCCGCACCTCGATCCCCGGCGACTTCATGTCGATCAGCAGAAACGAGATGCCATCCTGCTTGCGTTCCGTTCCCGTTTCGGTGCGTACAAGGCAGAAAATCCAGTCGGCCATGTGTCCCAGGGTCGTCCACGTCTTCTGCCCGTTGACGACATAGCGGTCACCCTGGCGCACCGCGCGCGTCGACAGCGATGCGAGATCGGATCCGGAACCGGGCTCCGAGTAGCCCTGGCACCAGAAGTCTTCGCCGTAGTAGATGCGGGGCAAGAAGCGGCGCTTCTGTTCCTCGGTACCGAACTTGAGGAGCACCGGCGCGCACATCAGCAATCCGAACGGGATGATCGGAGGCGCGCCGGCGTAGCCACATGCCTCGTCGAAGATGTAGCGCTGCACGACGTTCCAGTCGGTGCCGCCCCACTCCAGGGGCCACGAGGGCGCGATCCAGCCCTTGGCGGCAAGGATCTTGTGCCAGCGCAGCAGGTCGTCCCGGGAAAGGTGGTTGTAGCAGGCGACCTTGTCGCTCAGGTCGCGCGGCAGATTGTCGGCGAGCCAGGCGCTGACTTCATCGCGGAATGCGATCTCTTCCTTGGAGTAATTGAGGTCCATGGGTTGGAGAGAATGTGACAGAACGGCCGGCCGAACAGGCGATTCATCTTAACTTAGAATGAAGCCAGGGAGGATCTCCATGAGCGTCCGGAAACTATTCGACCTCGGCGGCAAAGTGGCATTAGTCACCGGGGGATCACGCGGCCTCGGCCTGCAAATGGCGGAAGCTCTCGGCGAAATGGGCGCCAAGGTGGCACTGACGGCACGAAAGCGCGCCGAGCTCGATCAGGCGGTGACCCACCTCAAATCGCTTGGCATCGATGCGCTGGCGCTGGAGTGCGACATGTCTCGCGCAGTGGCGATCGCGCCGGTCATCGAGCGGATCATCTCGGCTCTCGGGCCGATCGATATCCTGGTGAACAATGCCGGGACGACGTGGGGCGCGGCGACCGTCGAGCATCCGCTCGAGGCGTGGCAGAAAGTCATCGATCTCAACGTGACGGCCATGTTCGTGGTGAGCCAGGAAGTCGGCAGGCGCTGCATGGTCCCCCGCCGCCGCGGCAAGGTAATCAACATCGCATCGATCCTGGGGCTGGTCGGCGGAGGCGATCCGGGCCGGCCGGCGACCATCGCCTACAACACCAGCAAGGGCGGCGTCATCAGCTTCACACGCGCGCTCGCCGCGGAGTGGGCGCAGTACAACATCAACGTCAACGCGATTGCGCCCGGTTTCTTCCCCACCAAGATGACCAAGGGCATCATGGAAATGCTGGGGGACGAAGTTGCCACCAAGGCGCCGCTGAAGCGCGTCGGCGGTCCCGAGGATCTGAAAGGCATCACCGCGCTCTTCGCGTCCGACGCCTGCGCGTTTATCACCGGACAAGTCATTGCCGTGGATGGCGGCGTGACGGCGGTCTGACGAAAACCACATCGGTCCCGGACGCTTCCGCACCTTCAGGCATGAGCAACTACGACGCCTTCCAGGGAACGGGCCCGGTCGCCGACGCGCATCGCTTCGACGTCGCCGCGCTCGAGCGCTACCTGCGCACGCACCTTCCCGGATTCGAGGGCCCGGTCGAAGTCGAGCAGTTCAAGGGCGGCCAGTCGAATCCGACCTTCCTGCTTCGCGCAAGCACGGAGCACTATGTGTTGCGGCGCAAGCCACCCGGTAACCTCCTGCCTTCCGCTCATGCGGTCGATCGCGAGTATCGCGTCATGAGCGCCCTGGCCGGAGGCGACGTTCCCGTTGCGCGCACGCGTCATCTTTGCGTCGACGAGTCGGTGATCGGCTCGATGTTCTTTCTGATGGACTACGTGCCGGGCCGGGTGCTGTGGGATCCCTTGCTCCCGGGCATGACGCCGGTTGAGCGGCGCGCTATCTTCGACGAAATGAACCGCGTCATCGCCGCATTGCATCGCGTCGATTTTCAGGCCATCGGCCTCGGCGATTACGGCAAGCCGGGCAATTATTTCGCGCGCCAGATCGACCGCTGGACCCGGCAGTACAGGGCCTCGGAAACCGGGAAGATCGAGGCGATGGATCGGCTTATCGAATGGCTGCCGGCCAATATTCCGGGGGGCGATGCCACCACGCATCGTTCACGGTGATTACCGGCTGGATAACATGATCTTCCATCCGAGCGAGCCGCGCGTGCTGGCGGTGCTCGACTGGGAGCTGTCGACGCTTGGCCATCCGATGGCGGACTTTTCCTATCACATGATGACCTGGCGGCTGTCACCGGAGCAATTTCGCGGACTTCGCGGCAACGATCTCGGAGAGCTCGGCATTCCGACCGAGGACGAATATCTCGCGATGTATTTGCGGCGTGTCGGCGCGGATAGTCCGGATCCGAAAGCCTGGAGCTTTTACATGGCGTACAACATGTTCCGCATGGCGGGCATACTCCAGGGCGTGATGGCGCGCGCGCTTGCGGGCAACGCGGCGAGCGCGCAGGCGCTGGAAGCGGGCAGGCGCGCGCGGCCGATGGCCGAGGCGGGCTGGGCCGAGGTCGAGCGCATGCTCGCGCGGTCGTGACCGTGGTCCGATGGACCGATTGGATGCTGCACGCAAAGGATCGTCATGAATTTTGACTACTCGCCGAAGGTCGTCGAGCTGCAGCGCAGGTTGGGTGCGTTCATGGACGCGCACATCTATCCCAACGAGCGCGGCGTCGAGGACGCGGCGGGGTCCGGCGACCGCTGGCAGCCCGTGCGCCTGATCGAGGACCTCAAGGTGAAAGCAAAAGCGGCGGCCCTGTGGAATCTCTTCCTCCCAGCATCCGACCGCGGTGCCGGTCTCACCAACACCGAGTACGCGCCCCTGTGCGAGATCATGGGCCGCGTGCTCTGGGCGCCGGAGGTCTTCAACTGCTCCGCTCCCGACACCGGCAACATGGAAGTACTCGAGCGCTATGGCACCGCGGGGCAGAAGGAGCAATGGCTCGAGCCGCTGCTCGACGGCCGGATACGCTCGGCCTTCACCATGACCGAGCCCGACGTCGCCTCATCCGACGCGACCAATATTCAGACCGCCATCGTTCGCGACGGCGACCAGTACGTCATCAACGGCCGCAAGTGGTGGTCATCCGGCGCCGGCGATCCGCGGTGCGAAATCTTCATCCTGATGGGCAAGACCGATCCGCACGGGCCACGCCACGCCCAGCAGTCGATGGTGCTCGTCCCTCGCGCTACGCCGGGCGTGAACATCCTTCGCCACCTGCCCGTTTTCGGTTACGACGATGCGCCGCACGGCCACATGGAAATCGCGTTCGAGAACGTGCGTGTCCCTGCCGCGAACATCCTTCTCGGCGAGGGACGCGGATTCGAAATCGCTCAGGGACGCCTCGGTCCGGGACGCATTCACCACTGCATGCGCCTGATCGGGCAGGCGGAGCGCGCGCTGGAGAAAATGTGCCGGCGCGTCAAAGGGCGCGTGGCCTTCGGCAAGCCGGTGGCCGAGCAAACCGTTACGCTCGAGCGCATCGCAGACGCGCGCATCATGATCGACCAGGCGCGGCTGTTGACTTTGAAAGCCGCATACCTGATGGACACCGTCGGCAACAAGGCGGCGAGAGCGGAGATCGCAATGATCAAGGTGGCGGCGCCGGTAATGGCATGCCAGGTGATCGACTGGGCGATACAGGCGCACGGCGGCGCGGGCGTATGCGACGACTTCGGTCTTGCGCGCGCCTATGCCCATGCCCGCGTCCTGCGCCTCGCCGACGGGCCCGACGAAGTGCATCGCAATCAGATCGGCAAGCTCGAGCTCGCGAAGTGGTGAAGGCCGCAGCGTCGCACGTCAAGCCGCATGCTGCCGGCGCGCGTCACTGCGCCTTGATGCCCGCCGCCTTGATGACTTTTGCCGAATCGTCGATTTCCGTGTGGACGAACGCCTTGAACTCCGTGGGGGTCATCGGCATCGCATCGGCGCCAAGGGTGGAGAGCCGCTCCTTGATCTCTGGCGACTGCAATGCTCGAATGATGTCCTTGTTGATCTTGTCGACGATGTCGGGCGGCGTCCCCGCGGGCGCGAACATGCCTACCCACAGGTTATAGTCGAAGCCGGGCAGGCCCGACTCAGCGATCGTCGGAACGTTGGGCAGCGCGCTCGACCGCTTCGACGTGCTCACCCCCAACGCAAGCAGCTTGCCGTCGCGCACATTGGCCAGCGCCGCGGAAATCGGCGAAAAGAAGAAAGTCGTGCGCCCGGCCATGGTGTCGGTCAGCGCTTCCGGCGTCCCCTTGTAGGGAATGTGCACGACGTCGATGCCGGCGGCGAGCTTGAATTTTTCGGCGTTGATGTGGGTGCCGCTGCCGGTGCCCGCCGAGCCGAAATTGAGCTGTCCCGGCTTCTGCTTGGCGAGTGCGATCAATTCGGCAACGCTCTTGATCCCCGTGGAAGGCGCGACCACCAGGACGTTGGGTTGTCCGGCGAGCGGCGCGATCTCGGCGAAATCCTTGGCCGTATCGAAGGTCAGGCTGGAATAGATCGACGGGTTGTAGGCGTGCGCCGCGGAGTTCACCAGCAGCGTGTAGCCGTCGGGCGGCGCCTTGGCGACAAAGGCCGAGCCTATCGTTCCGCCGGCGCCGGGTCGGTTTTCGACGATCACCGACTGTCCCCAGAATTCGGAAAGCTTCTGCCCGAAAGTGCGCGCCAGGATATCCGTGGCGCTCCCCGGCGTGAACGGAACGATGATATGCACAGGCTTGGACGGATACGGCTGTGCCTGCGCCAGATGTACGCCCAGAAGCGCGAAGGCGAACACCACGAATCGGCATACAAGTTTCATCACACTCCTCCGAAACATTCGTTGTCCGCGCTTGCGCGGGAATCCTATCGAGAATGCTGCTTGACACCGCCGGGCAGCGGCAGATGCATCCATCCTACAGGCCATCGCTGACCGGCACATTTTCCGATTCCAGCGTCAGACCCGACGCCTCGCCCTCGAGAACCAGGAGCTTCGCGAAATCCTCCTCGGTCATGCCGCGCCCGATCAGGGTCTGCACCGCGTCTCGGGTGATCGAAGCCAGCGGCATCGGCACGCCGTAGCGCCGCCCCGCATCGAGCCCGAGGTCGAGATCCTTGCGCAGCAGGTACGGCGTGAACGTCACCTTGAAATCGAGATTGACGAAAGCCGGCGTCTTGTACCGGGTGAAGACCGACCCCATGACGCTCTGGTTCAAAAAATCCAGGAACGCGTGGCGCGGCACACCCGCCTTTTGCGCAAGCACGGTGATCTCCGCGAGCGACTGTGTCACTACTCCGAGAAAGACGTTGTGGCAGATCTTGACGATGCGCGCGAGCTCCCCCTCGCCGACGTAGCTCGCGGACGGCGCGATCATCTTCAGATACGGCAGCGCCTCGTCGTAAGCCCTCTCCGGACCGGAACAGACAAACGAGAGCTTGCCCGCCTTGATCACCTTGGCGTTGCCGGAGACCGGCGCGGCAAGGAGCTCGACGCCGCGCGCCTTGAGCATGGCTCGCAGCTCGGCCGAACCCTCGAGCGAAATCGACGAGCACTCGATGACCATACGCGGCAGCTTGCCCTTGCCCGACAGGAGCCCATTCGGACCAGCAATGACTTCCTTCACGTCGTCCCAGGTCGACACCATGCAGAACACGATGTCGCATGCGGCGAGCTCCGGCAGGGACGTTGCGACTTTGGCGCCGTACTTGACCAAGGGCTCGGCCTTGGCGCGCGTGCGGTTCCATACCGTCACATCGCCGCCGCCCTTGGCCAGGCGCGCCGCCATTTCGTAGCCCATGCGGCCGGTGCCGATCCAGCCGAGCTTCAACGTTGACTGTGCGTTCACGCGTTTGCTCTTCCGCTCATTGCATTTTGTTCCTCTTAACTGGCAATTGTCGGTGTCGCTGCCACTTACTCGTCATGCCCACAACCGCAGACCCGTCATTCCCGCGAAAGCGGGAATCCAGTGTCTTTCGCACCAACGACGCTGGATCCCCGCTTTCGCGGGGATGACGGCTGCGATCTTTGGCGCAGTTCGCCATCTTGTCGTTCGCATGACATATTAGTACGGCGGTCGTCCTGGACCACTGCCATCAGTACGCATTTGCGATCGGCAATTCCTCCGCCGGATACAGCGAGATGATCTTCGGCCCTGACGGCGTGAGGATGACCTCCTCCTCGATGCGCGCCGCGGAAATGCCGTCGCTCGCCGGGCAATAGGTTTCCACCGCGAAGACCATGCCGGCCTTGAGCTCGATCGGATCCTTGAGCGAGTTAAGGCGCGACACCAACGGACGCTCGTGCAAGCCGAGCCCCAGTCCATGGCAGAAATTGAGGCCGAACGCGTCCATCTCACTCGCGAAACCGATGTCCTTGGCCGTCGGCAGCGACCGTGCGATCTTGTCGGTGCTGACGCCCGGCTTCAGCAGGTCGATGGTCTTATCCATCCATTCGCGCGCCTTGCGGTACGCCGTGCGCTGCGAAGGCGTCGCGCGGCCGACATTGAACGTGCGGTAGTAGCAGGTGCGATAACCCATGAACGACTGGATGATGTCGAAGAACGCCTGGTCGCCCGGGCGAATCAAGCGGTCGGTGAAGTTGTGCGGATGCGGGCTGCAGCGCTCGCCGGAAATCGCGTTGATCGCCTCGACGCAGTCCGATCCCATGCCGTAGAGGCGGCCGGTGGCGAGGGCGACGATCTCGCTCTCCTTGACGCCGGGCTTCAGGGCCTCGGCGATGTCCTGATACACGCCGTCCACCATCGCCGCGGCCATGTTGAGCAGCGTCAGCTCGTCGATGTTCTTGACCTCGCGCGCCGCGAGCATCGTCTGCTGCCCGTCGCGAATTTCGATGCCCAGCTTTTGCAGCTCGAACATCATCGGCGGCTCAACGACGTCGAGCCCCAGCGGCATGTCGCCGACGCCCTCGGCGTCGAGTATCGACTTGATCTCGCGCGCGGCATCGCGGAAGAGCGTGATGTCGCCACCGACCGCGCCGCGCAGTCCCAGCAGCCCCGCGCGGCAATGATCGTGCGCGAGCCACGGCGCATGCAGGCGATGATGCTTCGCGGCGGATCCGAAATCCCAGATGTAAGGATCGCCGTTGCCGGTGAGCAGCGAATAGCGCGTCAGCTTGTCGCGCGCCCACTCGCCTATTACGGTGCTGGTGGTGTAGCGGATGTTGTGCTGGTCGAAGGATAGCAGCGCGCCGAGCCCGGAATTCGCCAGCGCGGCGCGCGTCCGTGCGAGACGATAATCGTGCAGCCGCCTGAAGTTGACGCGCTCCTCGAAATCGACCTGCGTGTGGCCGGGCGATTGAAGCGGCCGGTCCCAGCGATGGTGTGGATCGATGTCGTCGGGCCGCACGATGGTCGGCTCCTTGGCTTTTCGCGCCATTGAATTCCTTATCGTCGCTTTAGCGTTTGCCAAGCGCCTTTTCGTAGTACGACAGGTCGACGTATTTCATCGGGTCGCTCAACGTCTTCTGCGGCAAGCCGAACTTGCTGCGCAGGCGCAGCACCGTGCGCATGCCGGCAGGATCGGGCGCGAGGTCGCGGGCGAGGCCGCCCTTGTCGCCGAGCAACAGATCATAGGATTGTTTGGCCAGCGTGGGCGACATATCGCGAATGTTGGCGACCAGCATTGCCTCGACGATCTCGCGGTTGGCGCGATCGTACAGCCAGTCGGTTGCCGCGCGGTAGGCGCGAATGAATCCGACCATGGCGGCCTCGTGCTCGCGAGCCCAGCTCGCGCGTGCGACGCCGACCGTGCCCTGGTACGCGCCGAGCGCGTCGGCGCTGGCGAGCAGGTTGAAGCCGCGATTTTGCGCCAGCAACTCGAAGGGCGTGCGCAGAAGCGTCGCGTCGTGCTTCCCCGCCATCAAGTCGCGATAACGGTTGGCGGTGCCGCCGGCGCGCACGAAATTCACGTCGGTCTCGGCGAGGCCGTTGTTCGCGACCAGCTCCCGCACGACGAACGCAAAGCCGGTCGTCATCGCATCGACCGACATCGTCTTGCCCTTCAAGTCCCCGAAGCGTTTCACCGACGGCGACGCCGCGATGGCCAGGAAGCCGCCATCACCGCCCATGAACGCGAACAGATCCGGATTGTCGGGAATCTTCGCTTCGCCCTGGCCCTCGCGATACGCGACGACATTGTCGAAGACCGCAAACGCTAGATCGGCGCGACCGTCGAGCAAGGCGTTGACCAGGAACGCGGAGGTCGGCGTGTAGGCGAGTTGCACCGTCAACCCCTCGGCGTCGAAGAAGCCCTGCCGCTGCGCCGCCCAGATGGGAAGGTTCCAACCGCCGTCGAAGGCGATGACGCGAAGCGCGACGGGCGCGGGAGTCTGCGCCCGCGCGTGAACCGTGAGCGCGATGACGCAGGCCAGGACAATCCGCGCCATGACACGCGCCCTCACGTCATCGCTCCATCGCTTGGAGGCTCGCCGTCTTCATGTCGCATCGACAATAACCGATGTGCGCGGACCTGTAAAAGCCTTCCGGACTGCACCGCGACCCCGTGTCCTCGAGACAGTTGCGTGCGATTAGCGCACAGGGTACAACGGCTCCCGACAAGGCAGTCAGGCGGTGTGTTTCGGTGAACACCTGGCCAGGAGTACCCCGAGAATCTCGCCGGAAATCGACACGGCCGATGCAATTCTTACGCGTCATGGTAGTTCTTTCACGCGCGGCAGGTTCGAATCGTGCGGGGGGAAGCCTGCGTCACGGTTAATCGACGAACCACGCCGATCGCTCGACGATTTTGCACGATCCTTGCTTCGCTCCTGACGACCGGCCAGAGTACGATGACACATCCGGTACCAGCCCATCGCCACGGCGATACAAGCCCACATGAATTTACCCGCGAACCGCATTCGTCCCTTCGCTCGCGCGCTCGCATTCGTTGGCGCGCTCGCGATCGCGGTGGTCGGGGTTGCGATCGACCGCCGGGCATCCGCCGACGCGCCACAAGCGCCGTCGCAGAACGGCGCTGCATTTGACCTGACGGTCGTGGCCCGGGGCGCATGGCTCGCGGCCATCGGCAACTGCGCCAGCTGCCACACGGCGGCCAGCGGCGCGACCTTTGCCGGCGGGCGGCCCTTGTCGACGCCGTTCGGAGCAATCTACGCGACCAACATCACGCCGGACCCCGAAACCGGCATCGGCCGCTGGTCCGCATCCGACTTCCTGCGGGCCATGCATGAGGGCGTCGGCAAGGACGGGCGCGAACTCTATCCAGCCTTTCCGTACGACCACTTCTCCCACGTCGCTGACGAGGATGTGAATGCGATCTATGCCTTTCTGATGACGCGCGACCCGGCGCGCGTGGAAACGCCCGCGAATCGCATCCTCGTTCCGAGGGCGGCAGTCGCCGCGTGGAAGGCGCTCTACTTCAAGCCCGGGCCGCTCGCGCCCGACACGGCACACGATGCGCGCTGGAACCGCGGCCGCTATCTGGTCGACGGACTCGGACATTGCGGCGGCTGCCACACGCCGCGCAATGCTTTCGGCGCCGAGAAGGCGGCGGAAGATCTCGCCGGCAGCAGTATCGAAGGGTGGCGCGCGCCGGCTCTGAATGAATCCACGCCGGCACCAGAGCCATGGACGGTCGAGCAGACCGCGACGTATCTGCGCACGGGATTCGACGCCACGCACGGCACGGCAGCCGGCTCGATGGCATCCGTGGCGCACAACCTCGCGGACGTCCCCGTTTCCGAGGTTGATGCCATCGCGGTGTACATCGTGTCGCGCATGGGGGGAAGCGCGGCAAAGCCCTCGCCTGTGGGTAGCGCTCCTGGCGGCGCAGGCGCTGAGCGATCCGCGCGCAGCGAGGACACGGCCATCGATCCGCACCAGGCCTACGATGGGGCCGCGATCTATCGCAGCACGTGCGCGGGCTGCCACGAGGAGAGCCGGCGCGGAATCGCCCTCGAGCGCAGCACATCGACGACCGATGTCTCGCCCGCCAACCTCATTCAGGTAACGCTCGACGGCATTCATCCGCGCGAGGGTGAAAAAGGCGGCATCATGCCTGCCTTCAACGGCGCGCTCGACGACGCGCAGCTCGCCGCAGTGGTGGCCTTCGTTCGGTCGACGCTGGGCCGCGCCCCGCCGTGGCCGGATGTTCCCGGCGAAATCGCCAAGGCAAAACGCGCAAGCGACGTTGCGCACAAGGACGGCAAGTCATGATTACGCTCAAGGTCAACGGCCATGTGCACCAGGTCGATGCCGACCCCAGGACGCCTCTGCTCTATGTGCTGCGCAACGACCTCGCGCTCAACGGCGCCAAGTTCGGTTGCGGGCTCGGCCAATGCGGCGCGTGTACGGTCATGGTCGACGGCGAGGCCGTCTATTCGTGCCTGACGCCGATCGTCGTGCTGCAAGGTCGTGCCATCAAGACGGTGGAAGGACTCGGCAGCCCCGAGCGCCCGGGCCCGCTGCAACAGGCGTTCATCGATGAGCAGGCCGCGCAGTGCGGATACTGCATCGCCGGCATGATCATGCGCGCGCAGGCGTTGCTCGAGCGCAATCCCTCGCCATCCGACGACGAGATTCGATCGCACATGTCCCCGGGCCTGTGCCGCTGCGGAACGCACATGCGCATATTGCGCGCGGTCCGCCGTGCTTCGGACGCCATGAGCGGAACGAATCAAGGCGGGAGGAAAGCATGAGTGCGCGCGACACGGCGTTGCCGAGCGGCGACCGAGACGCGCCGGCGCGCGCGAACGAGCCAGCCCTTGCGCTGACGCGGCGCGAGTTCATCGCCGGTGCCGGGGCGCTCGTCTTGAGCTTCGCGCTCTTTCCGCGCTCGAGCACGGGACAAGCCGCGCAAGATGGGGCCGCAAAAAACCTGCCCGGAAGCCTCAAGGACTCGCCCATGCTGGACGCGTGGATTCGCGTCGACGCGGACGGCAGCGTCACGGTCTTCACCGGCAAGGTCGAGTTCGGTCAGGGCATCAAGACCGCGCTCATCCAGCTCAGCGCGGAAGAGCTGGTCGTCGACCCGGCGCGCATCCAGCTCGTCACTGCCGACACCGCACGCACGCCGAACGAGGGGTATACCGCCGGCAGCCACTCGATGCAGGACAGCGGTACCGCGATCGTGAATGCGGCCGCACAGGTGCGCGAGTTGTTGGTCGGGATGGCGGCATCGCGCCTGGGCGTGTCGAGCGATACCCTCGTCGTCGAGAACGGCATCGTTCGTGCAGCCGACGGACGCAAAATCGGGTACGCGGAACTCGTGGCCGGCCTCTCGCTTCACGTGCCGGCACAGGCGCAATCAAAGCTGCGCGATCGGGCACAGCGCATCATCGTCGGCAAGCCAACACCGCGGGTCGACATTCCCGGCAAGGTTGCCGGCGGAGTCTCGTACGTGCAGGACCTGCGCCTTCCGAACATGGCGCATGCACGCGTGGTACGCCCGCCCAGCTACGGAGCGCGGCTCAAGTCGCTGGACAGCAGCACCATCCAAACGATGCCTGGTTTCGTCAAGGTCGTGCGCGACGGCAGCTTCATCGCCGTCGTCGCCGAGGGTGAGTTCCAGGCGATTGCCGCGATGCGTGCGCTCGGACGCGCCGCGACCTGGGACGAGCCCGCGACCCTCTCGCCGCAGGCCGACATCTATGCAGAGCTGAAAAGCCTGCCGCAGCAGGACTACCTCATCCGTGGCGACGCGACGCCGGCGCCAAAGACGTGGACGCTGGAGTCGAGCTACCGACGACCCTATCAGATGCACGGAGCGATCGGCCCGTCCTGCGCGGTGGCGCTGTTCGAATCCGGCAAGCTCACCGTTTGGACGCACAGCCAGGGCGTGTACCCACTCAAGGCCGCGATCGCGGAAATGCTGCACCTTCCGCCAGAGTCCGTGCGCTGCATTCATCTCGAGGGTTCGGGCTGCTACGGCCACAACGCCGCGGACGACGCAGCCGCCGATGCAGCGCTGATTGCCGTCGCGGTTCCGGGACGTCCGGTCCGCGTGCAGTGGATGCGAGATCACGAGCATGCGTGGGAGCCATATGGCCCCGCCATGCTGACGAGCGTCAAGGCGGCGCTCGACGCGCAGGGAACGATCACCGACTGGCAATTCGACGTCTGGAGCGGAACGCATTCCGCGCGTCCGGGGCGCGCCGGCAATCTGGCCGCAGCGTGGCTGCTGGCAACACCCTTCGCGCTGCCGGAGCCGAAGCCGATTCCGCAACCCGAAGGCGGCGGCGATCGCAATTCGGTTCCGCTGTACGAATTCGCGAATATTCGCGTCGCGCATCACTTCATTCCAAAGATGCCCCTGCGCGTGTCGGCTCTGCGCTCGCTCGGCGCGTACACGAACGTGTTTTCCATCGAGAGCTTCATGGACGAACTCGCGCTCGTCGCCAAGGTCGATCCGGTGGAGTTTCGCCTGCGCCACCTCAAGGACCCGCGGGCGCAGGACGTGATCCGTCTTGCGGCGGAGCGTTTTGGCTGGAGCGAATTCCAGTCGCGCACCGACGGCCGGACTCAAGGCAAGCGCCGTGGCCGCGGTTTCGCTTTCGCGCGCTACAAGAATCTCGGCGCTTACGCGGCGGTGGCGATGGAAGTCGCGGTCGATCGCGAAAGCGGAGGCATCGATGTGGTTCGCGCGGTCGCGGCGGTCGACAGCGGCGATGTCGTCAATCCGGACGGCATACGCAACCAGATCGAGGGCGGGATCGTGCAGTCGCTGAGCTGGAGCCTGTACGAATCGGTCGCCTTCGACGACACGCGCATCACCAGCCGAGACTGGAGCAGCTACCCGGTCATGCGCTTTGCGAGCGTCCCCAAGAGCATCGACGTTCACATCATCAACCGTCCCGGTGCGCCTTTTCTTGGCACCGGAGAGGCGACGCAGGGACCTGCCGCGGCTGCGCTCGCCAACGCGCTCGCCAGCGCGACCGGCGTCAGAATCCGCGAATTGCCGCTGACGACCAAGCGTGTGAAGGCAGCGATCGGCGTCTGAGCCAACAGCGATTCGGGCGCCTGGGTCGCCGCGATCGATTGCGGCGGCTCGGATTGCATTCGACGCGCCCGAGCGGACATCGTCAAACGGCGGAGCATCGCCACCGCCGTATGGACGCTCAACCGTTTACTGCAGCCTGGGCTTCTTCAGAAAGTCGCCGCGATCGGCGGAATGAATCTTGATGTCCACTCGCGCGCCGTCGCGAATGAGCACCAGTGGAATGTCCGTGCCGGCCGGCCCCATCCGCCACATCGCGCGAAAGAACGGCGCCAGCTCGGAGACGCGCTGGCCCCCGACTTCGAGCACCAGATCGCCGGGCCGCACTCCCGCAAGCTCGGCGGGGCCGCCGCTGGCGAGCGCGCTGACCACCAGTTTTTCCTTGACCTCCGCCGCGTACAAGCCGAGCCACGGGCGCGGCAGCCCTGACCGGCGCCCCTGGCGCGTCAGGTCGTCGATGATGGGCGCGAGCAGATCGATCGGAACGAACATGTTTCCGTGAACGGTGTCTTCGTCGACCTGCTCCTGAACCAGTAGCGAGCCGATGCCGAGCAGATGCCCGTCATCGCCGACCAGCGCAGCGCCACTCCATTCGGGATGCGCGGGGGCGGTGAACAGCGCCTCGTCGAGAACGTATTCCCAGTAGCCCGCGAATTCGCGCTTGTCGTTGATACGAGCCTTGAGCGCATGCGCGTGACCGCCATTGCCGATGACGATGACGTCGTCGTCCGTCTCGACCGAAGTCACCGATCCGCGCGGCAACGGCTTGACGCCGAGACTTCCGAGCGGCTGCACCAGGCCGAACCCGGTGGGAAAATCGTAAGCGAGCGGATAACCCTGAATGACCCTGCGATCATTGGTGGTGAGCCAGACCGTTTCGGCTTCGGTGATCAGGTAGCCGATGGTGAGAACGAGCCCGTCGTCGCCGATGACGACCCCGTTTCCGGTGCGCTCGGTGCCGAGTATCGACGCGGTGAACGCGTCCTCAGGAACATCCGCGCGAAGCGAGACCACTGACGCGAGCGCAGAGGCGAGATCGAAGGCGACCTCGTCCGCGCGAGGCTGAAGCTCGCGTGGGAATGCCCATTCGTCCTTTGCGCTCATTGCAAATCAGTATCTTTCGGATCGTAACGACGGGGCAGGCACTCTCAATCTAGCACAAGGTCGAGTCCGTCGTGGTCTTAGCAGAGACCGCGCTGGCGCCGGGTCGTTCCTCCCGAACATGCCTCGGGCCGGGGGTTCATACCAGGCGCAGGCACGTCGCGGGTGCCATTGATGTGACGACGCCACCGACACCGGTACAATGGCCCGCCGCTATCTGGGAGGAAGCGTTTGGACGAGGGCGAGAGCGTGCCGCGGACGATCTACCCCTTCTATTTCACGGGGCGGACCGGCGAGTATTTCAGGATCTGGATCGTCAGCCTTTGTCTGTCCGTCGCGACGCTGGGCATCTACTCGGCATGGGGGAAAGTGCGCAAGAAGCGCTACCTCTACTCGCATACCGAGCTCGACGGCACCGGGTTCGACTTTCGCGCGACGCCGCTCGCTATCCTCCGGGGACGCATCATCGCGCTCGCCCTGCTCGGCGGTTTCGCGCTCAGCAGCCACGTTCTGCCGATCATGCAGCTCGCATTCGTCGTCATCCTGCTGGCACTGACGCCGTGGATCGTGGTCGCGGCCTCGCGTTTCAACGCCCGCAACTCGGCGTGGCGCAACATCAGCTTCGGTTTCAACGGTAGCGTTGGCGAAGCGGCCAAGATCTTTCTCGGCCTGATGGCGCTGGCAGTCATAACACTCGGCCTTCTCTATCCGTACGCGAGAATGCGCCGCGCGAAATACATCATCGAGCATCATCGCTACGGTGACACACAAATGCAGGCCGAACTGTCCACGGGCGGATTCATCCTCGCGTACCTGTTCGCGACACTCATGCTCTTCGGAACCATCATGCTCATCGGCGTCGTCGTCGGGATACTCGCCGCTGCGTCGGGCGCTGCCAAACGAGGGAGCGCCCAAGGCACGGGTGTGCTCGTCGCTCTCGCCGCGGTCTACGTCGTCTACATCGCCGTTTTCGCGTTCCTGCGCGCGCGGCTCGGCAATCTCACGCTCAACGGTGTGATGCTCGGCGCCCTGCGCTGCCGCAGCACTCTGCGAGCGCGCGACCTGGTCTGGCTCTATGTCAGCAACATCGTCGCGATCCTGGCGACGCTTGGTCTGGCGACGGCGTGGGTGACGATCCGCATGGCCCGTTATCGCGCTCTGCACCTGCACCTGATCGGCGACGCGACGCCGGGGAGCTTTGCCGGCCGCCCTGTCACCAGCGGCAGCGCGACGGGTTCCGAGGTCAGCGATCTGTTCGACGTGGACGTGTCGCTATGACGGGCTTCGACGGCGTTCTGTTCGACGGCATGCGCGCGACAGGCGTGCCGGTGCGGGTCGAGCCGCAGGGGGCCGAGGTGTCGATCGCCAGCGCAGCCGGGCAATCGCGCACGATTCCTCGCGATCAGATCGTGGCGGACGCGCCGGTTCCGGGTGTCTTGCGTCGGCTCCTCTTGCCAGGCGGCGAGCTCATCGAAACCGGCGACGCCGAGGCGATTGCCTCGCTGTGGCCGCCGACGGATGTCATTTCGCGGGCGGCGTTCGCGATCGAGTCGCGATGGTGGGCAGTGCTGACAGGACTCGCGCTGACGGCCGGCGCGGTGTGGTTGATCGTCGCTTATGTGTTGCCCCTCGCCGCCGCGCCTGTCGCCACGCGGATCAGCCCGCGGGTCGAGGCATTCATGGGCAAACAAACCCTCGCGGCTCTCGACCGCACGGTCTTCAGTCCCTCGACACTGAGTGACGACGAAGTGCAGAAGCGCCGCGACGCTTTCACCGCGTTCGTCGAAGGCGAGAGTCTGCAGCCGCCCAGGCTCGAGTTCCGTCATGCCGGCACGCCCAATGCGCTGGCGCTGCCGGGCGGGATCATCGTCGTCACTGACGAAATGGTGCAGACGACAGCCAACGATGCCGAGTTCCTCGCCGTCGTCGCGCATGAAATGGGCCACGTGCATGGCCACCACGCGATGCGACTGGTGCTGCAGAGCTCGGGGCTCGCGGTGCTGATGACTGCGCTCGCGGGCGACGCGGTCGGTACCACGGTCCTCGCCGCAGCAGTGCCGGCGATCCTGTTGCGCACGCGCTATTCAAGAGAGTTCGAGTCCGAGGCCGACGACTACGCCTTTGCCCTGTTGAAGCGGCGCGGCCAGTCGCCCCAGGCTTTCGCCGACCTGTTGCGCCGACTAAGCCTCGAAGAACACGAGCCCGCGGATCCGCATTCGCTGCGGCAGTATCTGAGCACGCATCCGGCGACCGAGGACCGCATTCGCCGGGCGGAGGAGCAACGTTGAGCACAACTTCCACCGATACCGATGTCCTGATCGCCGGCGCCGGGCCGACCGGTCTGGTGCTGGCGCTTGTGCTTCAGCGCCTGGGCGTTCGCGTGCGCGTCGTCGACAAGGTGGCGGAACCCGGGACCACGTCGCGGGCGCTCGTTGTGCACGCCCGCACGCTCGAGTTCTACCGCCAGCTCGGCATCGCCGACGATGTCGTCCAGCAGTCGCTCGAGTTTGCCGCCGCAAACCTCTGGGTCCACGGCAGCAAGCGCGGGCGGATCGTCCTCGGCGCCATCGGCGCCGGAGTGAGCCCCTATCCGTTCATGCTGGTCTATCCGCAGGACCAGCACGAGCGGTTTCTGATCGATCGGCTGAAGGATGCCGGCGTCCCGATCAACCGGCCCACCGAAGTCGTCGGTTTCGAGGAGCGCGACGACTGCGTCGCGGTACGGCTCAAGCGCGCGGACGGAAGCGAGGAAACGTGCACCGCTGCCTTTCTAGCCGGCTGCGACGGCGCACGTTCGATCGTGCGCGAGATCCTCAAGACCGGCTTCCCGGGGGGCACGTACAACCGCATGTTCTATGTCGCCGACGCCGAAGGCAGCGGAGGGGTGATGAACGGGGAGCTCAATCTCGCGCTCGACGGCGCCGATTTTCTCGCGGTTTTCCCGATGAAGGGAGAGGGACGCGCACGCTTCATCGGCACCGTTGTGGAAGGCCGGGAAGCGGCGCAAGCGCCTTTGCAATGGGGCGACGTGAGCCGCGACCTGATCGAACGATTGCGCGTCGAAGTGAAGCGCGTGAACTGGTTCTCCACCTACCATGTTCATCATCGCGTCGCCGCCCATTTTCGCGTCGGGCGCGCGTTTCTCCTCGGCGACGCCGCGCACATCCACAGCCCCGTGGGAGGCCAGGGAATGAACACCGGCATCGGCGACGCGTTCAACCTGGCGTGGAAACTGGCCGCGGTCGTGCAGGGCCGCGCCGACAGCGGCATCCTCGACAGCTACGAGCCGGAGCGGATCGCGTTTGCCAAGCGGCTGGTCGCGAGCACCGACCGCGCGTTTCAGATCGTGACTAGCGACGGACCCATTGCGCGGTTCGTTCGTCTTCGGGTTGTCCCGCGCGTTCTCCCGAGGCTTTTCACGATCGATACCGTCAGACGATTCATGTTCCGAACCGTTTCGCAGACCGCGATCGAGTATCGGAAGAGCTCGTTGAGCGCGGGTCGCGCCGGGCAGGTCCACGGCGGAGACCGCCTGCCGTGGGTCCCGTTGGACCGGGCCGCGGCGACCGGCGCCGGTCGCGACAACTTTGCTCCGCTACGCTCGCTCGATTGGCAGGTGCACGTCTATGGAAGCGCCACGCCGGCGATCTCGGCGCTGTGCGGCGCAACGGGTTTTCCCTTGCATGTATTTGCCTGGCAGGACGCAATGCGCGCGTCGGGCCTCGCTCGCGACGCCGTGTATCTCATTCGACCAGACGGCTACGTCGGCTTCGTCGATCGCGCAGCGAGCGAAGCGAAGCTGCGGCAGTATCTGGTCGACCGAGCGCTCCGGCCACGCGCACCGTCCTGAAGGGCCCGAACAGCGCCAAACCGCGCGACCGACGCGGGCTCGCGACGCTGCACATGGAAACCTGAAGGCCGACAAGCTGTCCCTGTTGCGGTACATTTAGTGCTCGATCCATAGCGACGACTCGTCAGGTTCCCCATGAAGATATCGACCGCAGGCACGCGCTTAATTCTGGTGATCGCAGCGTGGCTCGGCTTGACGTCACTCGTGCTCGCGCAGAGCGTTTCCGACCAAAGCCGTGAAGATTACTGCGCCGTTCGCCGCCGGCGCCGGTCCCGCCATATTCACGCGCACCATCGCCGACAAGCTCTCCAAAGCCTGGGGGCAACCGGTGATCGTCGAGTCGAAGCCGGGTGCGAGCGGCTTTATTGCGATCGAGACGCTGAAGAACGCCGCGCCCGACGGCCACGAGCTCCTCGTGGTGAGCAACTCGCATGTCGCGATCAACCCTGCTCTCTACAAAACCCTTCCCTACGATCCGCGCAATGACTTCGTGCCCGTCGCGATGCTCTATCGCACGCCCTTTTTCCTTACGGTCGCCGGCGCCGGGCCCGTATCAAACCGTGCCGGCGCTGATCGCGGCGGCGAAGGCGAAGCCGGGCACCGTTTCGTACGGCTCGTCTTATGTCGGGAGTCCGTCGCATCTCGGCAGCGCGGAGTTCGAGTTCCTCACCGGCACCAAGATGATCCACGTGCCGTACAAGGATCAGTCGCAGATGTACGTGGCGATCGCCGGCGGCGAAGTCGGTTGGGCGTTCTCCACGCTCGGCTCCGCGCTGCCGTTGATGCAGGGTGGACGCCTCAAGCTCATCGCCATCGCCGCGAACCAGAGGCTCAAGACCTTGCCCGACGTGCCGACGCTCGCGGAAGCGGGCGGTCCGCCCGGCATGGTGGTCGATTCGTGGCTCGCGGTCGTCGCGCCGCGCGGCACGCCGCCGGATATCGTGCGCAAGATCAACGCCGACATCAACAAGCAACTCGCCGATCCCGAGGTGCTCGCGCAACTCGAGCGATTCGGCTTCGAGGCAGCACCGGGAACGCCGGAGCAGCTCGCCGACGTCTTCAAGGCCGACGAAAAGAAATTCGCCGAGCTGGTGCGCCGCACCGGCGCAACCGCCGACTGAAGTCAGTCACCGCGCAAGCGGATCGCGGCGCGGCATCGGCTGCGTAGTATTCCCACGCGCGCTCGACGATGGGAGGCGAGAGCTGATCGCGCAGGCGCTCGGCCTCGTCCGGCGAAAAAGCGCGAATGCGAGCTCGCGTCTCCGCCTGCACGCGGCGAGCATGGAAAGCTGCAGTTCCGCGCTCTCCTCGAGAAAGCACGCCGCGACCGTCGCCGCGCGCACGTCCGCGGCGGCAGTGGTGATGCCGTGGCCGCGCATCATGACCGCGACGCAGGCTGCCGAGGCGCTGCGCCAGGAGATCGCCCAGCTCGCGCGTGCGGATGAGGCCGACGCGCTCGTACTCCGCGACGCCGTCCACGAACGCTCCTCCCTGGTTGTGCACGATCCGGTGCGGCTGCCCGATCTGGGTGAGGCACACGCAGGCCGAAGGATGCGCGTGCACGATGCCGCCGACGTCGGCGCGCGCGGCATAGCCGCGGGCGTGTATCCAGAGCTCGCTGTTCGGCGTGCCTTCGCCGGAGATGAGCTTGCCGTCCGTGTCGAGCACGAGCAGCTTGTTCTCGTCGGCGAATCCGGGCGAGCGCCGCGTCGGAAAGAGGAAGGTGTTCGTTCCCGGAATGCGCGCGCTCGCATGACCGAAGGCGCTCGAGAGTCCGCGCCGCTCGATGATGCGATTGGCGAGCGCAACGTCACGTCGCAAAACCCGTTCTGCGTCCACCGTTTTCGTCCCCGCATGCGTTCGCGTGCAGACTTCGGCACGCAACGGCGATAATCTTACGCCCGATCCGCGAAGAGCGAAGGGCGCGCCATCGAATCGCCGGAGCGACGGGTTCAAGCACATGACGCACGACCTCGTTTCTCTCCTCAGCGAGTACGGCCTCGTGGTCGTTTTCGTCAACGTGCTGGTCGAGCAGATCGGGCTGCCGGTGCCGGCCATTCCGACTCTCGTCGTCGCGGGCGCGCTTGCTTCTCAGGGAAAGCTGTCGGTGCCGCTGTTGCTCGTCGTCGGCCTGGCGGCGAGCCTGGTGGCCGACATCGCGTGGTACCTCGCGGGACGGCGATTCGGCAACGGCGTCATGAAGCTCCTGTGCAAAATTTCACTGACGCCGGACTCGTGCGTCAGCGAAACGCAGTCGCGCTTCGAGCGCTGGGGCGTGAAGGCGCTGGTCATCGCGAAATTCGTTCCCGGCCTGGCGACGATCGCGCCGCCGCTCGCCGGGCGCGACGCACATCCGCTGGCTGCCTTTCATGCTCTTCAACACGCTCGGCGCGCTGCTCTGGGTCGGAGCGGGCATCGGCGGCGGAATGGTCCTCGGGTCGCAAATGGAGCCCTTTCTGGCGTGGCTGGATCGGTTCGGGACAACTGCGTTGGTCGCGATCGTTGCGTTGCTGGCGGCCTACATCGCCTTCAAGTGGTGGGAGCGGCGGCGCTTCTTCCGGAAGCTGCGCATGGCGCGCATCAGCGTCGACGAGCTGTATCGTCTCATCGACCAGGACATGAAGCCGGTGATCGTCGACGTGCGCTCGCCCACGGGCGTTTCGATGGATCCGAGGCGCATTCCCGGCGCCCTGCACGTGCCGATTCGCGAGGTCGATGACCACATGAAGCATCTGCCTCGCGATCGGGAGATCATCCTCTACTGCAGTTGCCCGAACGAGGCATCGGCGGCGCAGGTGGCGAAGCTTCTGATGAACAGCGGCTTCTCGAAGGTGCGGCCGCTGCACGGCGGTCTCGATGCATGGATCGCGGCGGGATACCCGGTCGACGAGGTGACGTAAGCGGAGAGCGCCGCCGATTGTCAGCCGGACGCCTGCAGACGCCCGGGGGGAGGGCTGATATGCTCGCTGCGGAGCTGGTGAGGCTTTGGCGAGTGCGCTCGACTTTGTGAGCGCGAGGCGTGGCACATTATGCGCCGGGCGGCCGGTCGCAGCGCCGCAGCAAGGACGCATGCGAATAGAACCATAATCAGGAGGACGTCATGCACAAACGATTGGTCTACGGTGTAGCCACGCTTCTCGCGGCGATTGCTTTCACCGCCTCGGCGCAGGTCGCCTACACCACGCGCACCGTCAATGTCCGCGCCGGTCCGGACACGTCCTATCCGCCGGTTTCCGCGCTGCCGCCCGGCGCCAGCGTGCAGGTCATGGGGTGCCTCGACGACTGGAGTTGGTGTGATGTCACGTTCGGACCGAATCGCGGATGGGTCTACGCACCGTACCTGAATTACCTGTATGAGGGCACGCGGGTTCCGTTCTATTCGTACGCCCCCGCGTTCGGCATCCCGATCGTGACCTTCGCAATCGGCCCATATTGGGACAACTACTACCGCGGGCGGGACTTCTATGCCAGACGCGGCTACTGGGCGGGGCGGACCTACACGCATGTGAGGCCGCCGGGCCCGCCGCCGGTGCGGGTGATTCCTCCTTCGTACCGGACGGGACGCCAGGAATTTCACACGCAGCAGAATCTCAACGTGAACAGGAATGTCAACGTGAACCGCGACGTGAATGTGAACAGGAACGTCACTACGACCCAGAACGTCAATGTGAACAAGAACGTCAATGCGAACAGGAACGTCAATGCGAACCAGAACGTCAACGTGAACAAGAACGTCAACGCGAGTCACGACCACAAGAGCACGCAGGCGGTAAACACGGGCAAGCCCGCACCGACGGTCGGACATCCGCAGGCGGCTCCGGCCGCGACCATGTCGCGCAACGCGCCGCAGGGGCAACCCCAGTCGAAGGCGCCCCCCGGCAAGGAGCATGAAGGCAACAAGGAAGAGCACCACTAGCACCGCGAGGGGAGAAGCGGGCAAGTCCGCTTTTCCCCTCGCTGTCGCGCGGGTGGCGCCGGCCGGACGAGGCTAGGAAATCGTCTCGAAAGGCTGCGGCGCCGTGATGTCGTACCCGTACTGCGCGGAAGAGCGGCACAGCAGCCGCCACGCGTCGCGGGCGAGGCTCCGTGCCACCAGCAGCAGAAACGTCGAGCCCGCGTTCGGCCGGTAGACAAGCGCGTTCATGCGTCCAAACAAGCTCTGGCCACAAGCACCGGCGGGAAACATCGCGCGGTCGAAATCGAGCGGACAGCTTTTCGCCAGCACAACTTCGGCATGCGTGCCGCTCACGCGGTAGGCGACGCGGCTCGCGGACACGTCGAACAGCGCGCCGCCTGCCGTATTCACGGCATCACGGTGGCGATCGAAATCAGCGCGCATCGGAGGCAGTTCGGGACGGTGGCTCTCGACCAGCAGCCACGATCGCGGTCCGAGCCAGAGGGTCGTTACTGCCTTGTCTGCCGACGCGGTGTTGGGTCCTTGCGGAAGCGTGATGCCGAAAAGCTGCCGAGCGCGATCCACGAATGCCTCCCGCTCAGGGTCTCCCTGCAGGTTCCACGCGGCCGCGATCGGGGCTTGCGACAGTGTGATGCCCGTCGACGTCGCGCCGTAGTGGCCCACCGACGGCGGCCAGAGTGCCTCCGTCGCGATATCAGACACGCAAGCGCTCCCCTTGCGGATCGATGAAGCACGGCGGCCCGACCCGCACCCGCACGCGGGCATCGGCCAAGGGCGAAACGGCCCATAGCGTCTCGCCGTGACGCTCGCGCCCGCGAGCGACGAGCGCCAGCGCGATCCACGCGTCGAGATTGGGACTGAAGCACCACGACGTCACGTGACCCTGCATCGGGTTGGGCGCCGGATGATCGGGATCGGCCACGATCTTCGCGCCGCGCGGAATTTTGGCGCCGTCGAGCGCGGTCAGCCCGACGAGCTGCCAGCGGTTCGGATCGGTCAGGGCTGGACGATCAAGGAGCGGCTTGCCGACGCACCACTTGCCTGCATTGACGAGCTTGCCCATGCCGAGATCGTCGGCGGTCGTGCGTCCGTCGGCCTCCGGTCCGATCACGACGTGGCCCTTTTCGATGCGCAGCGTGCTCATCGCCTCGGTGCCGTAGGGCATCAGGCCGAACGGGGCGCCGGCGAGCAGCACCGCATCCCACATCTCGCGTCCGCGATCGGCCGGCACGTGGATCTCGTAGGCGAGCTCGCCGGAGTAGCTCATGCGGAAGAGCCTCGCGGGAATCGGAATCCCCTGGACGCCGCGGACGCGGCATTCGCCGACGGCAAGAAATGGAAACGCCTGATTGGACACGTCGATGTCGACAACCGCGGCGACGACATCGCGCGCCTTCGGGCCGGAGATCGCCGCAGCCGACCACTGCTCGGTCACCGAGGTCGCATAGACCTCGAGATCGGGCCATTCCGCCTGAAGCAGGTATTCGATCTGCTGCATGACCGCGACGGCGTTGACGGTGGTCGTGGTCATCAGGTAGTGCGTCGGCCCGAGCCGCGATGTCGTACCGTCGTCTTTCACGAAGCCGTCGTCGCGCAGCATCACGCCGTAGCGGCAGCGTCCGACGGCGAGCGTGTCCCACTTGTTGATGTAGATGCGGTTGAGGAACTCGGCGACATCGCGGCCCTGCAACTCGATCTTGCCGAGCGTCGACACGTCGACGACGCCGACATGGCTGCGCACGTTGAGCGCCTCGCGATTCGCCGCATCGTCCTCGGTCTCCCCAGCACGCGGATACGAATGCGGCCGTTTCCAGAGACCCGCGTTGACGAAGCGCGCGCCGTGCTCCGCGTGCCACTCGTGCATCGCGGAATAGCGCGTCGGCTCGACGTCCGGACCGCTTTCGTGCCCCGGGACTGCGCCGAGCGTCACCGGCGTGTATGGCGGCCGGAACGTCGTCGTGCCTACGCTCGGGATGGACACGCCGAGTTGCTCGGCCATGAGCGCGAGGCCCACGATATTACTGGTCTTGCCCTGGTCCGTGCCCATGCCGAGCGTGGTGTAGCGCTTCAGGTGCTCGACCGCCTGATAGCCCTCGCGCGCCGCGAGTGCGATGTCGTTGGCGGTGACGTCGTTCTGCAGATCGACGAAGCGCTTCGCCGATTTGCTGCGCGCCGGCACTGCCCAGAGCGCCGTCGCTGGCGTCCAATCCACGGCACGTCGCACGCGGCGCCGGCAGCGCTGCTCGCGGATCGGCCGTCGCGCGACGCCGCCGAAGATCCGGCCAAGTGACCCTCGGCCACCGCGGCCGCCAAGCCGAAGCGGCCGTTGGCCGCGCCAACGGCGGCGATCGGGCAGCGGCGACGAATCGGGAACGAAGCTCGCCAGCGCATCGTCGTAGCGCAGCTTGCCGCGCGCCTGCGAAAACAGATGCACCGCAGGATTGAAGCCTCCCGAGACGCACACGAGATCGCATGCGATGCGCTGCGCGGGGCCTCCCGCCGAGCGGAGCGACGTCGACGCGCGCGACATGCAGGCGGCCATGCGCTTCGAGGATCGCCGAAGCCCGCGATGATCGGCAATCCCGCTGCGCGTGCACGCGCCGGCAGCGCGCCATCGAGCGAAGCGGCGGTCCGCGAGTCGACGATCGCAGCGATGGCGACGCCGGACTGATGCAGGTCGATCGCGGCCGCATAGGCGCTGTCATTGTTCGTGAAGACGACTGCGCGAGTCCCCGGCCGCACGGCGAAGCGCCCGAGATATTCGCGCGCCGCGCCGGCCAGCATCGTCCCCGGCAGGTCGTTGCCGGCATAAGCGATGGCGCGCTCGATGCGCGCCGGACGCAAGGATCACGGAACGCGCGCGTATCAGCCACAGGCGCTGGCGTGGCACGTGCGGCGGCGGCGGCGGCAGATGGTCGGTGACGCGCTCGATCGCGCCGACAAGATTGCCGTCGTAGTAGCCGAACGCGGTCGTGCGCGTCAGCGCGCGCACGTTCGGCTGCGCCTGCGAGTAACGCCGCCGCTTCCGCCATCCAGTCGCCAGCCGCGCGGCCATCGATCGTCGCGTCGGGTCCGGCCGGCCGCCGCCCCAGGTCGCGCGCTCGTCGCAGATGATGACGCGCGCTCCGGAATGCGCCGCCGCGCGTGCGGCTGCGAGCCCGGCGGCGCCGCCGCCGATCACGAGCACATCGCAGTGCGCATACTGGTGCTCGTAGTGGTCGGGATCGGGCTCGTGCGCGGCGCGCCCCATGCCGGCGGCGCGGCGGATCAGGTGCTCGTAGCGCAGCCACCACTTCGGCGTGGGCGGCCACATGAAGGTCTTGTAGTAGAACCCCGCGGGGAACAAGCGGCGAGAGCGCGTCGTTGATCGCGCCGATGTCGAAGCGCACCGACGGCCAGCAGTTCTGGCTGGCTGCGACGAGACCATCGTAGAGCTCGAGCGTCGTCGCGCGCACGTTCGGCTCGGTGCGCGCGCCGCGCGCGAGCTGCACGAGCGCATTCGGCTCCTCGGTACCGGCGCTGAAGATGCCCCGTGGCCGGTGATATTTGAAGCTGCGTCCCACGAGATGGATGCCGTTGGCGAGCAGCGCCGATGCGAGCGTGTCGCCCGCGTAGCCCTCGTACGCGGCACCGTCATATTCGAATCGCAGCGGCGCGGGATCGATCGACGATGCCGCCGCTCGGCAGGCGGATGGCTTTGCGTCACTTGGCCGCCTCCGCTACCGGAGGGAGACTCTCGTCGATCCGCGCGCTGGCGAGAATGTCGTGCGTGCGCGTGTCGCGGCGCACCTTGAACCAGCTGCGGCAGCCGGCGCTGTGCAGCCACAACTCGTCGTGCGGGCCCTTCGGGTTGTCGCGCAGATAGACGTAGGCGTACCACTCCTCGATCGGACGCGTCGTTGCGCAGGGCGCCGCGGCGTCGCATCGCCGCCGTAGGTGAATTCGATCTGGTTGCGAGGGCCGCACCAGGGACAGGGAATCAGAAGCATCGGCGTGCCGCCATGTCAGTGCGCCCACGCATAGGGGCCGGCGCCCTTCTCGTCGATCATCGCGCCTTGCTCGAAACGCTCCAGCGTGAACGCCGCATTGAGCGGATGCGGAGCGTCGTTGGCGATCGTATGCGCATGCATCCAGCCCGACGCCGGCGTGGCCTTGAATCCGCCGTAGCACCAGCCGCCCGTCATGTAGAGACCCTGCACCGGCATCTTGGCGATGATCGGGCTGCCGTCCATGGTCATGTCCATGATGCCGCCCCAGGTGCGCATCAGCTTCAGGCGCCCGAAGCTCGGAAACAGCGCGAGGCACGCCGCGGTGACGTGCTCGATGATCGGCAGATTGCCGCGCTGCGCGTAGGAATTGTAGAAGTCGAGATCGCCGCCCATCACCAGTTCGCCCTTGTCCGACTGGCTGACGTAGAAGTGCACGGCGCCCGACGTCACGACGGTGTCGAGGATCGGCTTGATCGGCTCGGACACCATCGCCTGCAGCACGTGCGACTCGATCGGCAGCTTGATGCCCGCCATCGCGGCGACGTGACCCGAATGGCCCGCGACCGCGATGCCGATTTTCGGCGTGCCGATGAATCCGAGCGAGGTGTCGACGCCGGCGACCGCGCCACGCTCGACGCGAATGCCCGTCACCTCGCACTGCTGGATGATGTCCACGCCGAGCGCGTCGGCGGCGCGCGCATAGCCCCACGCGACGGCGTCGTGCCGGACCGTGCCGCCTCGCGGCTGCAGCAATCCGCCGAGGATCGGAAAGCGCGCGTTGGCGGAGCAATCGAGATTGGGGATCCATCGCGCGATCTCGTCGCGCGAGAGGAAATTCGGCGTCGATGCCGTTGAGGCGCATGGCGTTGCCGCGGCGCATCGCGGCATCCATGTCGGCCGGCGAATGCACGAGGTTCAGCACGCCGCGCGCGCTGTACATGACGTTGAAGTTGAGCTCCTGCGACAGGCACTCCCACAACTTCAGGGAGAACTCGTAGAAATGGGCGTTCGCGTCGAGGTGGTAGTTCGAGCGCACGATGGTCGTGTTGCGGCCGGTGTTGCCGCCGCCCAGCCAGCCCTTTTCGATCACCGCGATATTGCTCATTCCGTGATTCTTGGCGAGGTAGTACGCCGTCGCGAGACCGTGGCCGCCGCCGCCGACGATCACTGCGTCGTAGTGTTTCTTCGGCGCAGGGCTACGCCACGCGAGCGGCCAGTGCTCGTGATGCCGCAAAGCATTGCGCGCGAGCGAGAAAATGGAATAGCGCATGCGATCGATCCGCGTGATGCCGCTAGAGAATCTGCGACAGGAAGGCGCGCGTACGCTCGTGCACCGGCCGGTCGAACAATTCGGCCGGCGGCCCCGATTCGACGATCACGCCGCCGTCGGTGAAATAGACGGTGTCGGCGAGCTCGCGTGCGAAGCGCATTTCGTGCGTCACCAGCATGCAGGTCATGCCTTCGTGCGCGAGGCCGCGGATGGTATTGAGGACTTCCTTGACCGTCTCGGGGTCGAGAGCAGCGGTCACCTCGTCGAAGAGCATGACCTCGGGGCGCATCGCAAGCGAGCGCGCGATCGCCACGCGCTGCTGCTGGCCGCCCGAAAGCTCGCCGGGATAGGCGTCGGCCTTGGCGGCAAGCCCGACCTTCTTCAGAAGCGCGACCGCGCGCTCGTGCACTTCGTCCTTGTTCTCGCGCAGCACATGGATCGGCGCCATCATCACGTTCTGGAGTGCCGTCTTGTGCGGGAACAGATTGTATTGCTGAAACACGATCGACACTTCCTTGCGCAGCGCGATCTTCTCCTGGTCGGTCGCCAGCTTGTGCACGTCGAACTCGGCGACGCGAATGCTGCCGCTGTCGATCGGCACCAGGCCGTTGATGCAGCGCAGAAGCGTCGACTTGCCGGAGCCGGAAGGCCCGATGATGCAGACGACGCCACCTTTCGGCACGGCGAGCGAAATCCCCTTCAATACCTCGACCTTGCCGAACGACTGATGCACGTCGCGGATATCGACGATCGGTTGGACGGCGGCGGAGGTTTCGGGCACGGGTCGCTCAATCGTTGACGGCGTACCGCGCTTCCAGACGTACGGTCCAGCGCGCAATCGGATAGCAATAGATGAAGAACCAGAACAGGACATAGCTGTAGAAAGCAAGCAGAAGGCCCGGACGGTTCTCTGCGCTCAGGGCCTGGCGCGTCAAGCTCATCATTTCATTGACGCCCACGATCGACACCAACACGGTCGACATGGTCAGGATGGCGTACAGATTCATCCACGGCGGCAGCATGCGCTTGATGCATTGCGGGAAGATGATCATCCACAGCGTCTGTCGCCGGTTGAAAGCGAGCGACGCGGCGGATTCCCATTGCGTGGTCGGTATCGATTGGATCGCGCCGCGGACAATCTCGGAGACGTTCGCCATTACCGGCAGCGCCAGCCCGAGCGTGGCCTTGAGCCAATCCGGTATCGGAATTGTCAAGCCGAAGATTTTGACCTGGAACGGCAGCAGGAACATGCAGTAGAACAACAGCACCAGCCATGGTGCGTTACGAAAGAAGTGGGTCGTGAACCACGCTCCCTTGCGGACCGGCGGGAGCAGCGAGATCTGCGCGAAGCCGAGGAACACTCCGACTGCGGTTCCGGATGCCATCGCGACGGCGCTGATGAGCAGGTTGAACAGAAAGCCGCGGAGCAGCACCGGCGTCCACTTCCAGATCGTCTCCACGATCGACGGCTGTCCGATCAGCGCCTGCGCCTCGGCCCAGCTACAGCCGATCAGGAACAAGAACGCGAGCGCGATGCCATGTGCGGGCCGCAACCGCAGGCTGAACGACCCTGCCGTCCGTTCGCGCACCGCCGCGGCCGCGAGACGCGACGCGGCCGGCAGAAGCACGGGCAGGTCCGTCGCCTGCGGGAATCGGGTCCGTCCAGCGCAGCCGCGGGCGACGATCGCGGGGACTGACCTTGCTCATACGCCGAACCCCGGCACCTTGATCGCGCGCTCCCAGCGGTTCATCGCATAGACGAGGGCGCCCACGAGCGCGAAATAGGCGATCAACAACACGTTCATCATTTCCGGGACATTGAGCTCATCCGACCAGATCTGGCTAGACACATAAAGCATTTCCGGAACGGCGATCGCGTAAGCCAGCGTCGTTGTCTTGACCAGGTTCACCAGGTTGTTGTTCAGCGCCGGAAGGCTTATGCGAAACGCCAGCGGGAACACAATGAAGAGGTAGGTGCGCATGCGGCTGAATCCCAGCGACTCGGCCGCCTCGATCGTCGTCCGCGGCACCGCTTCGACGCCCGAGCGGAAAATCTCCACATTGAACGCTCCGGCGAAGAAGGACAGCGAGACGATCGCCCATGTGACATTGCTCACGAGCGGAATCGGAGATCCCGAAGGCCCGACGGTGGAGAGCAGGCTGCCGACGCCGAAGTAAAAGAAGTAGAGTTGCACCAGCGGCGGCGTGTTGCGGAAAAACTGGATGTACCAGTACACGACGTAACGCGTGAACTTCAACCGGGAACGCTGCAGCCACGCACCGACGACGCCGATCAGCACGCTCAGCACGATACAGATCGCCGAGAGCTCGACGGTCACGAGGAAACCGCTGACGAAGCGGCTTCGATCGAACGCGTCGTAGAAGATCGTGAGGTTGATGCCGGTTGCGTCGTGCAGCCAGCGAAACCACGCCCAGAAGGACTCCATCCCGCCCCGATCGGCATGCGGAAGCTGCGGCGGGAGGTCTTAAGCGACGCCCCCGCTCACGCTGCTGCCGCGACCTTCGTTATTTGTACTTGTCGTGCGATTCCTGCGCGAACTTGGTGGGCTTGATGCCCCACTTCGTCTCGAGCTGCTGGATGAAGCCCGTCTTGTGCCAATCGATGATGGTCTTCGACAGCATGTCGGCCAGGCCCTTCTCGCCCTGCTTGACGGCCATGCCCCACGGAACGAAGAGGATCGAGTCGAGCGGCATGTCGTATCCGCTCCATTCGGGCTTCTGCATCTCGCCGACGATGGCCGTATCGTCATAGGCGAAGGCCACGCAGTTTCCGTTCTTCAGCGCCGCGTAGGCTTCCGCGGTGCCGGGGAAGGCGACGCCGTCGATGCCGTACTTCTCCTGCAGCTCCTTGTTGTAGAACGAGCCCTGGATCAGGCACACCTTCTTGCCGCGCAAGCCCTCCCAGGTCTTGATGCCCGCCGACTTCGGCGTGAGGATGTTGGTGCCCGAGCCGTAGTAGCTCGGGCTCGACGATATCGACGATCTTGCGGCGTTCGGGCGTGTCGCTCATGGTCGCGATCATGATGTCGATCTTGCCCTGCTGCAGGAACTGGATGCGGTTGGAGGCGACGACCGGCACCAGCTCGAGCTTGACGCCGAGCCGGCGCGCGATGTCGGCGGCGAGATCGGGCTCGAAGCCGACGATCTTGCCCGACGGGTCCAGAAAGCCGAATGGCCGGTAGTCAGCCTTGGTGCCGACGACCAGCGTCCCCTTCGACTTGATGTCGGCCAGCGCATCGGCTCGGGCGAGCCGTGGCGCCCAGGAGGCACAACGCCAGGCCGGCGACGGCGATCGAAAAAATTTTCTTCAACATGTTTGCTAGTCCTCTGCTCGGTGGGTGATGAATCCGGGAGGGCCGGTGACGGCCGCCTGCAATGCTGCTCCGCGCACGACCCTTCCGTCAACGTCCCAACGGTATGGACGACGTCGGGCATGCTCAGGCCGCGCGCTGCGCGGGCAACTTGCCCGGCGCCGCGCGCCGCGCCAGCACATCGCGCGATTCGGTGAGCGACTGGTCGAAGATGGTCATCGCGAGATCGATGTCGGCAGTGGTCACGGTCAGCGGCGGCGCGATCCGCCAAACCGATCCGCGCTCCGGCCGGCGGCGGATGTTCATGCTCAGGCCGAGCTCCAGGCAGCGCTGCGTCGTCAGCGCGCCGAGCTCGTGGTGCGGCTCGCGCGTTTCGCGGTCGCGGACGAGCTCGATGCCGCGCAGGAGGCCCATGCCGCGCACGTCGCCGATCTCCTCGAAGCGGTCCTGCAACTCCGCGAGCCGGGCCGCAAGGTAATTTCCCATCTCCTCGCTGCGCCGGAGCAGGTCTTCCTCCTCGATCGTTTCCATGACTGCGAGCCCGATCGTCGACGGCAGCGGATCGGAGACGTGCGAGGTGTAGAAGGAGAATCCGCGCCGGTGGCAGCGCTCCTCGATTTCGTCGGTCGTGATGACTCCGGCAAGCGGCATCCCGCCGCCGAGCGTCTTCGATACCGTCATGATGTCCGGCGTCACCTTCAGATGCGACGCAGCGAACCAGTGGCCCAGGCGTCCGAATGCGGTTTGCGCTTCGTCAAAGATGAGCAGCATGCCGCGCTTCTTCGCTTCGGCCTGCAGCGCGTCGAAGTAGCCCGCAGGTGGGACGATCACGCCGCCGGCGCTGATCACCGGCTCCGCGATCACCGCGGCCGGCGCGCCCGCCGACTGCATGTCGTACATCTCGAATCCGATCTGCATGCAGGTACGGTCGCATCGGTCGCGGCAATGCTTCACCGGACAGCGATACGCGTTCGGCTCCGGAATGACGAAGGACCCCGGCATCGGCGGTCCATAGCCTTTGCGGTCGCTCGCATACGACACCGCGCCGGCATTGGCGGTGACGCCGTGCCACGATCCGCCGAGCCCGATCACCTCGAAGCCGCCCGTGTAGAGCTTGGCCATTTTGATCGCGGCCTCGTTGCTTTCGCTTCCGGTGGAGAGCATCAGCGATTTGCGCAGTGGCCTCGGGACGATCTTCGCGAGCTTGTCGGCGAGATCGACGACGCTGCGCGGAATCATTCCCGAGAACAGGTGCAGCGCGGTCTCGCAGCTCTTGCGGATGGCCGCGACGACCTTCGGATGGCTGTGCCCAACCGTCGCGCACATCTGGCCCGAGGTGAAATCGAGGATTTTCTTGCCGCTCGCGTCCCAGACGTAGCAGCCTTGCGCGCGCTCTACGACTTCCGGATAGACATCGCCGCCGTAGCGGATCAGGTTCTCGCGAAAATCCGTCCGCGCGGCGTTGCTTTCGTCCATGCCCCTCTCCTCGATCTCGAATCCGCGTGCGCCTGCCACGGTGCGAAGGCGAGGCTCCCGTTGCTCGGCTGCGATCGCGCCGAGTGGCATCGGTCAAGCGCCAAGTCTAATCTTTTCGTGTTCCGAGCCTTCGGGACCTGCGGACAATCGCCGAGCGCGACCGCCACGGACCGGCGCTCGCGCTGCTGGTAGACTTCAAGGCAACGTCGACGCGAAGAGCCCGCCGGGAGAACGTGCTGCGCTCGACCGCGATTTGAAGGAGATGACCATGGCCACGACCGCACCCAATCGAGTCCCGGCAAACGCTTGCGCGCACTCATCGATGCGCCGGAGATCCTCGTTCTTCCCGGCGTTTTCGACGGTTTCAGCACGCGCCTCGTCGGCAAGCTCGGCTACGTCGCTGCGTTCATCACCGGCAGCGGCGTGAGCGAATCCCGGCTGGGGCAGCCCGATGTCGGCCTCATGGGACTCGAGGAGAGCGTCGCGGCCGCGCGCGCGATCGCCGCCTGCTCGGACATCTTGTTGCTGGCGGATGCGGATACGGGCTACGGCAACGCGCTCAACGTCTATCACACCGTACGCGCCTTCGAACGCGCAGGCGTCGCGGGACTGATGCTCGAGGACCAGGTCTCGCCCAAGCGCTGCGGGCATATGAAAGGCAAGGAAGTGATTTCCGCGGAGGAGATGGTGCAGAAGATCCGCGCCGCCGCGTCCGCGCGAGTCGATCCCGATTTCGTCATCAAGTCCCGCACCGACGTCCTGGCCACGCACGGCGTCTCCGAAGCCATCCGCCGCCTGAACCTGTACGCGGAAGCCGGCGCCGACCTGCTCTTCGCCGACGCCGCAATGTCGGTCGACGACATCGGAACGATTGCGCGCAACGTCACCAAGCCCGTATCGGTCAACATGGGTTTCGGCATCCGCCAGCGCTCGACCACGCCGCTGCTTTCGGCGCGCCAGCTGCAGGACCTGGGCGTGGCCGCGGTGATCTACCCGCGCATGCTCACGGCCTGCGCGCTGATGGGCATGAAACGCGGCCTCGAGCTGCTGCAGCAATCGCTCGACAGCGGCAAGGTCGTCGATCGCCCCGACGCGCTGGTCTCGTTCGAGGAGTTGAACGACATCATGGGCATGGCGGAGATCGAGAGCATGGAGCAACGGTTCCTGACCGCGGACCAGCTCGAAAGCAAGTACGGCGAGGGACGCAAAGCGGCCATCATGCCGTCCGCGCAGGCCGCGCCGGCGTCGAGAAAGACCGCCTGAACCAAAGCGGTGAGCGCAATGATCTCCGTGGACTGCCACGCGCATGTGTTGCGGCGCGACGCGCCGCTCGCGCCTGACCGGCATTCGTCGCCCAAGCGCGATTGCACGGTCGAGGAATACCTGAGCGTGCTCGACGCGAACGGCATCACATACGGCGTGCTCACCGCGCCGAGCTTTTATGGGACCGACAACTCGCTGCTGCTCGATTCGCTCGACCGCTCGGGCGGGCGGCTGCGAGGCACGGTGATCGTGGCGCCCGATATCGAGCGCGAGGCGCTGACGGCAATGGCCGCGCGCGGCGCGACCGGCATACGCCTCAACTGGTTTCGCCGTTCGTCAGTGCCGGACGTCACGTCGCCGGACTATCGGCGCCTGTTTGCTGTCGTGCGCGATCTCGGCTGGCACGTCGAGGTGTACATGGAAGGCCACGTGCTCGCGGGGGTTCTGCCCGGCATCCGCGAAAGCGGTGCGCACGTGGTCGTCGATCATTTCGGCAGCCCTGATCCGGCACTGCGGCATCGCCTGTGGCGGATTTCAGCGGGTTCTCGATGCCGTGCGGGCCGGCGACACCTGGGTCAAGCTGTCGGCAGCGTATCGCCAGGGAGGCGTGGATGTCCGACGCTACGCCGACGCTCTGCTCGACGCCGGCGGCCCGCGGCAGCTCGTGTGGGCGAGCGACTGGCCCTTTGTATCGCACGAGGACGAAGTGACGTATCGTGATTGCGTCGATGGGCTTGCCGAATGGGTGCCCGACGAGGCGACGAGGCGCATTATTCTCGGCGAGACGCCGGTTCGGCTGTTCGGGTTCGCCCGCGAGAAGGTGGAGAGGATATGGCCAATGAGGGCAATCAAGACTCACGCATGCATTGACCGCCGCGCTGTTGCTTGGCGCCGCGAGCGCGGTTCTCGCCGAGCCGATCAGGCTCATCGTTCCCACCGCGGCGGGCGGCGGCACCGACGGCTTTTTCCGTGTGCTCGCCAAGGAAGCGACGCCATTCTTCAAGGACCCGCTCGTCGTCATCAACGTGCCCGGCGCGGGAGGCACGATCGGCGTGGCGCAGATGGTGCATGCGACGCCCGATGGGCAGACACTGGCCGCCGTCTGGCTCGGGCCGGTAACGGTCTCGCCGCACACGATGAAGGTGTCCGTATACGCCCAACGATTACATTCCGGTGATCCAGCTGACCAGCGCGCCGTACGTGTTCTGCGTGCATCCGGATTTCCCGGCGACCGAGGGCAAGAGCTTCATCGAGGAGCTGCGCAAGAATCCCGACAAGTACACCTATGGCGACGACGGCGCCGGAGGGCCCGGCCAGCTCGCGGCCGAGCGCATTTTTCGCGCGATGAAAGTCTCGGCGCGCGACATTCCCTACAAGGGCGCGGGCGAAACGCTGACCGGCTTCCTCGGGAAGCACATCGATATCTACGTCGGATCGATCCCTCCGATCCTGCAATACGCTCAGCTCGGGCAGGCGAAATGCGTCCTGCTGAGCTCCGCCGAGCGCATCGCTTCGCTGCCATCCGCATCGGGCCTCAAGGATCTCGGCATCGCCGAGGACGAGACGATACTGTGGCGCGCCGTGCTCGCGCCCAAGGGCACGCCGCCGGCGAAGATCGCGGAGCTCGAGGCCGGATTCGAAAAGGCGGCCGAGCAGCCCGCGACGCGCAAGTTTCTCGATGACGCCGGCGAGCAGTTGCTGATTCGCAAGGGACCGGCGCTGCGTCAATACATCGACAAGGAATACGAAGCGCTGGGCAAGCTCGTCAAGGCGCTGAATCTGACGCCTCAGTAGCGGTGCTCTGCCATCAACGCCCCGTGCTGCCGCCGGCGTCGCACTACCTTCGACATCTCGCACCAGCCGCTGCCCGGAGCTGCGGGGCGCCCGACCTCGCGCGCCGACGTGGACAACGACGAACCGTGGCGGCTGCACGCAGTCGCCGACTCAGGACGGTGTAGCGCTACGCCCACTCCGGAATCGCGGGAACGCGGAGGCGCTCGAGCTTCCGGCAGATCGAAGCCGAAATGCTCGCGCGACGAGCGCGCGCAAGGCCGCGCGATCAGTGAGCTGCGACGTGTGCGCCTCCCCGTCGCGCCAGATCGTTACGTCCCGATTCATCACCGTGACGCGTCCGTCCGGAGTCAGCGCGCGCATCAGGATCCGGTTGACGAAGGCTGACGCAGGATGCGTCGAGACGTAGTGGTTGCCCATGTCGAAATCGACCGCGCTGTCCTTCTCCAGGGTCGAGACCCAGGCATCGATCGCCTTGTCCTCACTCTTCGCCCGCAGCAGCCAATAGTCGCCTTCGCGGGTCATCCAGTGCGTCGTCTCGTCCGTGCGCACCTGCTCTCCGTCCAGCAATGGCACGGGGAACGGCGCCGCGAGCGAGCCGAAGCCCACGTCGACTACGAAGCGCCCTTCGTGCAGGGGCACGGTGAGAAACATGTGGCTGCGAGGCGCCGTCGCGCGCGGCGTCATCATGGTCACCCGCGCGGAATGACGAACGGGATGAAAGCCCATGCGCTCGAGCACGACCGCGAACAGGGTCGAGTGCTCGAAGCAGTAGCCGCCCCGGCGCGCGCGGACGAGCTTGTCCTGGAGTCCCTGGAGATCGAGGCGGATCGGCCGGCCGAGCAGAACGTCGAGGTTCTCGAAGGGAATCGCGGCCATGTGCGCGTGGACGAGCTCCGACAGAGTGTCGAAGGTCGCGTGCGTCGAACCATTCCAGGCGATGCGCTCGAAGTACGCGTCGAGGTCGATCGCTTGTGTCATGGCTGGTGTCATGGATTGGTCACGGTTGCGTCATCGCCGCTGCCGTCGCCGGGTCGCTATCAGTCAAGTTTCGCGATGTCGCCGCAGAACGGTGCTACGGGGTCGCCCATCGCCTGATTTCGGTGCGCGCAAGCCTGGCGCAAGTCGCCGGCGTCGAATCGAACGTATCGGCTTGAGACGTGTCTGACATCATAACCGGATCCGCAAAACAGGGAGTCGAGAGCGCGGTCGGCTGCGCCCTCTTGTGCTATGTTTCAAATAAAAATGGTCCGGCCTTCACTGCTCGATCTGCCGAGTCTTTTCCGCGGCTCGCCGCGACGGAAACGCGCGCCTTCGCGGGCAGCGGGACGCAGCGCCGGCAAGTCAATCGCGCTGTGCCATGCGCTGCTGTCGGAGCGCGGCGAGGTTTCAGGCGCGCGTCTCGCACAGGAAGCGCTCGCCTCGTACCGCGCACTCGACGAGGCCGCGCTTGGCGTCTTCTTCGACCTTCTGGTCAAGGAATTTTCACCAAAGCCGGAAGAGGTCGCACGGTGCGCCGAGGCCTATCATCGCGACCCTTCCCAGCCCAACCTGATCCGCTTGCAGCACCTCGTCGAGCCACCGCGGCAGGAATTGTTCCGGCGCCTGAACATGGCGCCCGGCGGCACGGGCGTCCTGGTGGAAATGCGCAGCCGGCTCCTGCGCGAGCTGTCCGCGAAGCCGCAATGGTCCGGCATCGAGGCTGACCTCGCGCATCTGCTTTCGTCATGGTTCAACCGCGGCTTCCTCGTGCTGCAGCGAATCGATTGGCGCACGTCGGCGCTCATCCTGGAGAAGCTGATCCAGTATGAGGCCGTGCATGCGATCCAGGGATGGAACGACTTGCACCGCCGTCTCGCCGCAGATCGGCGCTGCTACGCCTTCTTTCACCCGGCGCTGCCCGACGAGCCGATCATCTTCATCGAAATAGCCCTTACCCGAGGGATGAGCGACAGCGTCCAGCCGCTGCTGGAGCCGGACTCGCCGGTGGTCGATGTGCAGTCAGCCAATTGCGCGATCTTCTACTCGATCACCAACTGCCAGACAGGTCTGCGCGGCATATCGTTCGGCAATCTGCTGATCAAGCAGGTCGCCGAGGATCTCGGCCGCGAGTTTCCGCGTGTGAAGACGATGGCAACGCTGTCGCCGGTTCCCGGCTTTCGCTACTGGCTCGACACGATCCCGGAGAGCGGCGCGCTTCGAAAGCTCAAAGTCCGCCTCGAAGCACCGGACTGGCACACCCAGCCGGACACACCGGAGGAACTGCAGCGCGAATTGATGCGCCTCTGCGCCCACTATCTCGTCGACGCGAAAAGCGGCCAGGAGCCGCTCGATAGCGTCGAGCGCTTTCACCTCGGCAACGGGGCGCGGCTGGAGCGGATCAACTGGCTGGGCGATACCTCACCGATGGGCCTTTCTCGCTCCGCCGGTCTGATGGTCAACTATGTCTATCGCCTCGGCGACGTCGATCGCAACCACGAAGCCTATGCGCGCGAGCATCGCGTCGTCGCGGCGCGGCAGGTGGAGAAGCTGGCCAAGGAATCGCTGCTGGCAAAACACGCGTAAAGCGCAGGAATGATCGAACCCGGCCCATCGCCGACGTGAGGCCGTGACACGGACTCCCAGAGCGTCCGCGAACATCGCCGGCGGCACCGCTAGCCGATGGTGTGTTCCAGCACGCCGATCTTTGAAATCGCGAGCTTCACGCGATCGCCAGGACGCAGCCATCGGGGAGGCTTATGGAATGCGCCCACGCCGGCGGGCGTGCCGGTCGCGATGACGTCGCCGGGCTCGAGCGTCATGTAGCGAGAAATGTATTCGACGAGCACCGCGACGGAAAAAATCATGTCGCGGGTGCTCCCGTCCTGCAGCAGCTCGTCGTTGACCCAGGTCTGCAGGCGCAGGTCCTGAGGATCGGCAATCTCATCGCGGGTAACGATCCACGGACCCATGGGACAGAACCCATCCATGCTCTTGGCGAAGGTTGTCTGCGGCGGCGACACGTCGAACTGAAATTCGCGCGCGCTCACATCGTCGAGAATCGTGTATCCGGCGACCGCGGATAGCGCGTCGTCGAGCGTGACGCGCTTGGTTACCCGGCCGATGACGACACCGAGCTCGACTTCGTAGTCGAGCTTGACGATGCCCTCGGGGCGAACGACGACCGATCCCGGCGCGGTCACCGACGAAGGCAGCTTGGAAATGATGCGCGGTGCTTCGAGCGCCTTCATGCCAGTCTCGGCAGCATGGTCGGCGTAGTTGCGCCCGACCGCGACGATCTTGCCCGGGCGTGGAACGGGTGCGAGCAGATCGACCTCGTCCAGAAGCGGGTGCTCCCGCAACCCGTCGTGCACGATCGAACGCTCGATGCTCGCGAAAGCTTCCGCGAGCGTTTCCGGGCCGGCGCGCAACAGGCTCAGCATGTCGCCGGCGGCGTCGGGGCGACGCTCCGACGGGAGGGATCGCAAGGCCGGCGCCAAATCCACCACGCGACCGTCGACCAGCACGCCGACGCGCGTCCGATCCCCAAACCGGTAGCTGACGAGCTTCATGCTTCCGATATTACTGCAGGCAAACGACCAGACCCTCGGCGGTGCCGGCGCCCAGCCTCGCAGAGGCGGCGGTCGCTCGGACACGCGTGGCGGACCGAGAGTTTCGGTACCCGAGGAGCCTTTACGCCCTGCCCTGGCGATCGCCGCCGCCGCCCCGATGGACTTTCCTCATTGACGCTGACCGCCGGTAGATTAATATCCGGGACGCCGCGACCGGTTGTGTCGTTCGCACGAACGGCTTTCGCACCCATAACAATGTCCCTTGGTCCTTTGTCCGGCCGGGACTCTCGTGAAGATTTTCAGGCGCCCAATGGCGGATTCGCAAAAGAAGAAAAGGCCCCCCGCGCGCAGCGCGACGCCCTCTCGCCCCGCAAAGACAGCGTCCGCGGCCACACAGATCAGCGACTTGGCGCGCGCCGGACGGCATGCAGACGCCATCGAGCTCGCCACGTCGGCGCTGGCCGCCGCCGGGTCGAGCGCTTCCGTGAAGCTCGACCTCCTCGACCTTCGTGCCGAGAGCTTTATTGCATCGGGCGATTTGAAGCGAGCGGGGAAAGACGCCGACGCGATGGTCGCGCTTGCCGACAGCGGAACCAGCCCGGCGTTCAGGGCGCAAGCGCGCAACCGGCTGGCCATCGTGCAAACACGAAGGGGCGATATCAAGGCGGCCCTCGCGACCGCGAACGCAGCGCTGAAAGCGGCGCGCCAGAGCAAGCAGAGCCTTCTCGAAGCTACCAGCCTCTACCGCCTCGCTGAGGCTCAGTTCAGAACTCGGGTCGAGTACGAGTCCTCCGCGCGGAATGCGACCCGAGCCGCCAAGCTGTTTCACGCACGCAGAAAGACCGCGGACGAAGGGCGGGCCCTGAATATCCTGTCTTCTGCGCTCAACGGACAGGGCCGCGCCGCCGAGTCTACCGAGGCGGCCACCGCCGCGCTAGCGCTATGCCGCCAAACCGGCGATCTATACGGCAGCGGCAATGCGCTCAACATGCTGGTCTTCAACAACGCCGACATCGCGGCGCAAATACGGCTTAGCCAGCAGGCGCTCGCCGATTTTGAGGCCGCTGGCTATCTCGACCGCCAAGGTGTCGTCACCGGCAACCTGGGAATCTCCTACGAGGCGCTTGGGCTGTACCGGCGCGCGCGACGCCTCACGCACAAGGCCCGGGAAATCCACGGTCGAATCGGTGCGCGCGCCTCGCTCGGAAACGTCCTGGTCTCGCTCGTGGACTTGGAAATTGCGGGCGGTAACATCGAGAGCGCCAGCGGCCTCATCGTCGAGTTGGCGGGAATGACCGAGAGCCTCGGCGACCCACTGCTAAATGGCGCGCTGACACTTGTCCAGGGCGACTTGGAGATGCTCAAAGGCAATGCATCCGCGGCCCTGCATCACTTCGAGCGCGGCGAGCGGCTCACGCGTGGCGCCGAGATCGCCTCTTCGGAAATCAGCGCGCTGGCCGGCATCGGCCGGGCATGCCTGACGCTGAAGAAAGCACGCGCTGCGCTGGCAGCGACGCGACGCGCCACCGAGCTGCATCAGGCGTTCGATCTCGCCACGCTGGACGGCATGTCGGCGACGCGCCTGTGGTGGACGCACAGCAGGGCGCTGAAGGCCAACAAGCAACTCGCCAAGGCGCGCTCGGCGCTCGAGATGGCCTACCAGTTCATGCTGAAGGGCATCGCCTCCTTGAGCGACGAGGGACTGCGGCGCAACTACCTGAACAAGATCGAGGCGCATCGCGAAATCGTCGTTGCGTGGGTCAAGGATGCGCGCGCGCGACGCCTTTCCGCGGAACGGCGCGAGGCGCACCTCGCCGGCGAAGCCAACCTGCGCGAGCCCTTCGAGCGGCTGGTCGACACCGGGCTGCGCCTGAACGAGTTGCGCAGCGCGAACGAGTTGCACGAATTCCTGATCGACGAAGCAACCGAGCTTTCCGGGGCCGAGCGCGTGCTGCTGGTGCTCGAGTCGCCTCAAGGGATGCACCTGGCGGGTTCGCTCGTCCCGCCCGGCGAGGATGCAGAGGCGCTGTTGCGCGAGATCGTCCCATCGCTCGTCGAAGTGCGGCGCACGCGCGCCGCGAGCATTGCGCACAGCCCCGCTGGCGCAAGCGAGCTCGACCAGCGGTCATCCGTCATCGCCCCGCTGATCGCGCAAAGGCAGCTCCTCGGCTACCTCTACGTCGACATCGACGGCATGTTCGGCCGCCTGCGCGAATCCGATCGCGACCTGCTGGGAATGCTCGCGAGCCAGGCCGCTGTGGCGCTCGACAACGCGCAGTGGTCGCAGGGCCTCGAGCAGAAGGTGGCGCAGCGCACCGAGGCGCTGCAAACTTCCAACGAATTGCTCGAGCAGCGCGCCAACGAGCTCGCGATCATCAACAGTGTGCAATCGGGGCTTGCGGCGCAGCTCGACATCCAGTCCATCTTCGACTTGGTCGGCGACAGGGTGCGCGAGACGTTCAACGCGCAGTCGGTGGGCATCAGCACCTACGACCGCACGACGAACCTGGTGCACTGGCGCTACATCTGGGAGAAGGGCGAGCGGCAGTTCGAGGACCCCGTGCCGTTCGGCGACAAGGGTTTCGGCCCCCATGCGGTGCGCACCCGCCAGCCGCTGATGATCAACGAGAATCTGCTCGCGCGTGCCCGCGAGCTTGGATCGTTCGTCGTCGGCGGCGGCGAGATGTCCAAGTCGGGCATCTGGGTGCCGCTCGTGATCGGCGACGAAGCGCGGGGTGTCATCTCGATTCAGAACATCGACACCGAAAACGCCTTCACCGACTCCGATTTCAAGCTCCTGATCACGCTCGCCGGCAGCTTGAGCGTGGCCTTCGAGAACGCGCGGCTCTTCGACGAGACGCAACGGCTGTTCAAGGTCGAGCAGCAGCGCGCGGCCGAGCTCGCGATCATCAACAGCGTGCAGGAAGGCCTCGCCGCTCAGCTCGACTTCCAGGCGATCATCGATCTGGTCGGCGACAAGATCCGCGAGATCTTCGGCACCGGCGACATGTCGATCGCATTGTACGATCGGCAGAACGGTCGCATCACGATGCCGTACTACCTGGAGCATGGCGAGCGCTTCCCGGTCGAGCCCTTCGCGCTCGGCAAGGGACTCACAGGACAAGTGCTCGACACGCGTCAGCCGCTCGTTATCAATAAGGACTTCGTACGACGGTCGAAGGAGCTAGGCTCGGCGCTCGTCGGCGACATGACTGCGACCGATATGGGACTGAGTTACCTCGGGGTTCCGATCCTCGCAGGCGACCAGGCATTCGGGGTCATTGCGCTGTACGGCGCCTACGAGGACCAGTTCAACGAATCGAGTGTCAATCTGCTGACCACGCTGGCCAACAGCATGAGCGTGGCGTTGGAAAACGCGCGGCTTTTCGGCGAGACACAGCGGCTCCTGAAAGAAACGGAGCAGCGCGCCGCCGAGCTGGCGGTGATCAACAGCATTCAGGAGGGCATGGCGGCCGAGCTCGACTTCCAGGCCATCGTCGACCTGGTCGGCGACAAGCTGCGCGAGGTGTTCAATACCGGCGACATCGGTATCCGTTGGTACGACACCAAGGCCGACGTTCTTTTGTCGCCGTACGATTATGAGCATGGCGTACGGCTCCGACTGCCACCGGTCAAGCCGAAGCCCGATAGTCCATGGCGGCGACTCGTCAAATCGCGTCAGCCGATCGTTACCAACAACGCCGCGGAAGCCGCTGCGCTAGGCATGTTTGCCATTCCAGGCACCGACACCAGCCTTTCAGCGCTGCGCGTGCCGATCCTCGGCGGCGATCGCGTTCTCGGTTCGATCATTCTGGAGAGCTTCAAGGAAAACGCGTATGGCGACGCGGAGATCCGACTGCTGAGCACGGTCGCCGCTAGCATGGGCGTTGCGCTGGAAAATGCGCGCCTCTTTGACGAGACGCAGCGCTTGCTGAAGGAAACCGAGCAGCGCGCCGCCGAGCTTGCGGTGATCAACCGCATCCAGGAAGGGATGGCCGCCGAACTTGACTTCCAGGCCATCGTCGACCTGGTCGGCGACAAGCTGCGCGAGGTGTTCCATACCGGAGACATCGGCATCTCGTGGCACGACCCCGCGGCCAATCTGGCGCATTACCTATACGCATACGAACACGGCAAGCGCCTGAGCTTGCCACCAACGCCGCCTCAGGCTGGCGGCCCGTGGGAAACGATCGTCCGGACTCGCCAGCCATTCGTGCTCAACACCCTTGCCGACCAGAAAGCGGCGGGTTGGAAGATTATCGAAGGTACCGACCAGAGCATGTCGGTAGCCCGGGTCCCCATTCTCGGCAGCGATCGCGTGCTGGGTACCATCACTCTCGAGAACTACGAGCGCGAGAACGCGTTCGGCGAGTCGGAGGTACGGCTGCTCAGCACGGTGGCCGCGAGCATGGGCGTCGCGCTGGAAAGCGCGCGCCTGTTCGACGAAACCCAGCGCCTGCTGAAAGAAACCGATCAGCGCGCGACCGAGCTCGCCGTGATCAACCGCATTCAGGAGGGCATGGCGGCGGAGCTCGACTTCCAGACGATCACCAACTTGGTGGGCGACAAACTGCGCGAAGTCTTCAACACGGGCGACATCGGCATCGCGTGGTGGGACGAGAAGTCCAATCAGATGCATCACCTGTACGCGTTCGAGCATGGTATGCGCCTCGACATTCCACCGGTTACGCCAAATCCCGGTGGACTGTACGACAAGATATTGCGCACCCGCGAAAACCTCGTTGCCAACACGCTGGCCGAGCAGCGAGCAATGGGAATCGCCGATCCGGTGCCGGGCACCGACCAGTCGCTCGCGATCGTTCGTGTCCCCATCATTGGCAGCGATCGGGTGCTGGGAACCCTCCAGCTGGAAAACTACGAACGCGAGCAAGCGTTCGGCGAATCGGAAATCCGGCTGCTCACCACCGTGGCCGCCAGCATGGGTGTGGCGTGGGAAAACGCGCGCCTCTTCGACGAGACCCAACGCCTGTTGAAAGAGACCGAGCAGCGCGCCGCCGAGCTCGCGGTGATCAACCGCATCCAGGAAGGCATGGCCGCCGAGCTCGACTTCCAGGCCATCATCGACCTGGTGGGCGACAAGGTGCGCGAGGTGTTCCACACCGGCGAGATGAGCATTTCGCTGGCACGACCCCGCGACCAATCTGCTCCGCCCGCTGTACACCTATGAACACGGTGAGCGCCTGAGCCTGCCCCCGTCCACGCCTAAAGTCGGCGGCCCGTGGGAAACGATGGTCCGAACGCGCCAGCCGATAGTTCTCAATACCCTCGCCGAGTTGGTGGCGGCGGGAATAACAGCTGTCGAAGGCACCGATCAGTGCGTCGCAATGGCCAGGGTGCCCATTCTGGGCAGCGATCGTGTCCTGGGCACCATGACCCTCGAGAGCTTCAAGGAAAACGCGTACGGCGAAGCCGAGGTGCGCTTGCTCAGCACGGTCGCCGCGTCCATGGGCGTGGCGCTCGAGAACGCGCGCCTGTTCGACGAGACCCAACGCCTGCTGAAAGAGACCGAGCAGCGCGCCGCCGAGCTCGCGGTGATCAACCGCATCCAGGAAGGCATGGCGGCCGAGCTCGACTTCCAGGCCATCATCGATCTGGTCGGCGATAAGCTGCGCGAGGTTTTCAAAACCGGCGAAATCGGCATTCGCTGGCACGATACGAAGGCCAACCTCGTGCATTACCTCTACGAGTACGAGCATGGCATCCGCCTCAAGCCCTCCTCCTCCCGTGACACCCAAGCCGGGGGGAGTCTTCCTTCGGTTGGTGGAGACACGCCGACCCGTCGTCACGAATAACCGCGCGGAGCAGGAGCAGCTCGGCTTGGATTCGATGCCCGGCACGGACCAGGGGCGATCCAGCGTCACCGTCCCGATCCTGGGCAGCGACCGCGTGCTCGGCGCGATCGTCATGGAGGATTACGAACGCGAAAACGCGTATGGCGACGCCGAGGTGCGTCTGCTCAGCACGGTCGGCGCGAGCATGGGGGTTGCGCTGGAGAACGCGCGCCTATTCGACGAGACGCAGCGCCTGTTCAAGGAGAGCGAGCAGCGTGCCGCCGAGCTCGCGATCATCAACAGCGTGCAGCAGGCACTCGCCGCCGAGCTCAACATGCAGGGGATCTACGACGCGGTCGGCGACAAGATCCGCGAGATCTTCAACCAGGCGGACGTGGGCATCCGCATCTACGACCCGCAGACGAGACTGATCCAGTATCCCTACGTTTACGAAGGAGGCCGTCGCATCGAGATCGCGTCGGGCCCGCTGGCGGAAAAGGGCTTTGCCGCGCACGTTTTACGTACGCGCGAAACGCTGGTGATCAACGAGGACATCGACGGCGCATCGGAAAAGTACGGGAGCTTCACTCTGCCAGGCACCGCGGATGAAAAATCCGTGGTCTTCGTGCCGCTCGTGGTCGGTGACCAGGCGCGCGGCGTCATAAGTCTCGCGGATCTCAAGCGCGAGCATGCGTACGTCCCGTCGGATGTGCGACTGCTGCAAACGCTTGCCAACGCCATGAGCGTGGCACTGGAGAACGCTCGCCTGTTCGATGAGACGCAGCGATTGCTCAAGGAGACCGAGCAGCGCAACGCAGAGCTCGCGATCATCAACAGCGTCCAGGCAGCGCTGGCCGCCGAGCTCAACATCCAGGGCATCTACGACGCGGTCGGCGACAAGATCCGCAATATCTTCAACAAGGCGGACGCAGGCATACGCATCTACGACCCCGCGACTCGAATGATGCATTACCCGTACACGTACGAAAAAGGCAAACGGCTCAAGATCGACTCCAGCCCGTTGGGCGATCGCGGATTTGCGGCGCACGTCGTGCGCACAAGGGAAACCCTCGTAGTGAACGAGAATATGGCGGAAGCCGTCGAGAAGTACGGAGCTTCTCTGCTGCCGGGCACGGAAATGGAGAAATCGTTGATCATGGTGCCGCTGGTGGCGGGCGAGCAGGCACGCGGGGTCATCAGGCTGATGGACATGGAGCACGAGCACGCCTTCAGCGGCTCGGACGTGCGGCTGCTGCAGACGCTTGCCAACAGCATGAGCGTCGCGCTCGAGAACGCGCGGCTCTTCGACGAGACGCAGCGCCGCTCGCGCGAGACAGCGGCGCTCGCCGAAGTGGGGCGCGATATCTCCTCGACGCTGGATCTCGCGACCGTGATGGACCGCATCGCGCGTCACGCCAAGGACTTGCTGAACGGCGACAACAGCGCGATATTCCTGCCGGAACCGGGCCGGCAGAATTACCGGGCGATCGTGGCGATCGGCAACATCGCGGAGGAGATTCAATCCGACTCGATCGAGCCCGGCGTCGGCATCATTGGCAGTCTGCTGCAAACCGGCCGCGCTGAGCTCATCAACGACACCGGCGCCGACCCTCGCGCGGTACAAATCGCCGGAACCGAGCGGGAGGAGCACGAGCGCCTGATCGTGGCGCCGCTCCTCGCCGGCAAGACAGTGAAGGGGGTGATGGCCGTGTGGCGCACCGGCGGCCAACCCTTCGGCGACAGCGAGCTCGAGTTTCTGGTTGGCTTGTCCCTGCAGGCGACCGTCGCCATCGAAAATGCGCGCCTGTTCGCCGAGGCGCAACAGCGTGCCACCGAGCTTGCCACCGTCAATACGGTCTCCCAGCAACTCGCGGGCAAGCTCGACCTCGCTCCGCTGCTCGATCTGGTCGGCGAGCAGATCCGCGCGGTGTTCAGGGCCGATATCGCGTACGTCGCGTTGTACAACCCGCAGACCGGCATCATCGACTTCCCTTACCAGCACGGCGACGACATGGCGCCGCTCAAGTACGGCGAAGGCCTCACCAGCAGGATCATCAAGTCGGGCAAGGCCATCATCATCAACCGTGACATCGATCGCCGCGGGCTCGAGCTGGGCGCCAAGGTCGTCGGCCGGCAGGCGCTGTCGTACATGGGCGTTCCGATCCCGGTGGGCGGCACGAGCCTTGGCGTGATCAGCGTCCAGAGCACGCAGAAGGAAGGCGTTTATGGTGCCGATGACGAGCGTCTGTTGTCGACGATCGCGGCCAACGTCGGCGTCGCGCTCCAGAACGCACGCCTGTTCAACGAGACGCAGGAAGCGTTGAGCTATCAGACGGCCATTGCGGACATTCTGCGTGTGATCAGCGGCTCGCCGTCCGACGTGCAACCGGTGCTGGATGCCGTGGCGGAGCGTGCAGGCATCCTCTGCCGCGCGGACGGCAGCCGCGTCTGGCTCCTGGCCGACGGGGAATTGCGCGCCATGACCAGCTATGGCGAGGCGTACGGGTCCGCTACCGGGGTCGACGCACTGCCCGTGCGAAGAACATCGGTCGCCGGACGTGCGGTCCTCGAGCAGCGGATCATCCACGTCGAGGACGTGGAGCCGCTCATCGATACCGAATATCCAGACGTTCGCGCGATCCAGCAACGCCATGGATTTCGCACGGTGCTGAACGTTCCGCTTCTTCGCGACGGCGAGGCGCTCGGCGTGATTGGCGTGCTCCGCGGTGAGGTGCGTCCTTTCACGCCCGCGGAGATCGGCCTGCTCAAGACCTTCGCCGATCAGGCGGTCATCGCGATCGAGAACGTGCGTCTGTTCAACGAGACGAAGGAAGCCCTTGAGCGGCAGACAGCGACGACGGAAATCCTCCGCGTCATTGCCAGTTCGCCGTCGGACGTGCAGCCGGTCTTCGACACGATCGTGCGACACGCAGCCGAGCTGGTCGGTGGAATGTACACGAACGCCTTTCAATACGACGGCGAACACGTGCACTTGGTCGCTACCACGGCAAATGAGCAAATGCTGCCGCTATTGCGAAAAACCTACCCGGCGCAGCCTGATCGATCCCAAATATCGGGCCGCGTGATCCTGGATAGAAAAATTGTTCAAATGGAAGACGCGCTTGCGGATCCGACGTACGACAAGCGACACGCAATTGCCGGCGGGTGGCGTCGGATGCTCGGAGTGCCCATGCTACGTGACGGAGAGCCACTCGGCGCGTTCGTGGTCGCATGGCCAACGCCTGGCCCGATCCCTCCTGTCCAAGTGGACCTGTTGACAACGTTCGCTGCCCAAGCTGTGATCGCGATCGAGAACGTGCGCCTGTTCAACGAGACCAAGCAGGCACGCGCCGCGGCCGAGGCGGCGAACGAGGCCAAGAGCTCGTTCCTGGCAACGATGAGCCACGAGATCCGCACGCCGATGAACGCGGTGATCGGTATGAGCGGCCTCCTGCTCGATACAACGCTCGACACCGAGCAGCACGATTACGTGGCGACGATTCGCGAATCCGGTGACTCGCTCCTCACCATCATCAACGACATCCTCGACTTCTCCAAGATCGAAGCCGGGCGCATGGACATCGAGTCGCAGGCGTTCGACCTGCGCGAATGCGTCGAGTCGGCGCTCGACCTGGTGACCGCGCGCGCCGTAGACAAGCACCTGGACACTGCCTACGTCTTCGAAGGTGACATTCCGCAAGCCGTCGTCGGCGACGTGACGCGGCTGCGCCAGATCATGCTCAACCTGCTTTCGAACGCGGTGAAATTCACGGAAGCGGGCGAGGTTGTCCTGGCGGTGCATTCCGCACCGATCTCCGAGGGTCACGTCGAGCTCACTTTCTCGGTGCGCGACACAGGCATCGGGCTCTCCGCTGAAAACATGAGCCGCCTGTTCCAATCGTTCTCGCAGGCCGATTCGTCGACCACGCGCAAGTACGGCGGCACGGGACTGGGACTCGCCATCAGCCGGCGCCTGTCGGAGCTGATGGGCGGACGCATGTGGGCGGAAAGCGAAGGGCCGGGGCGCGGCGCCACGTTCTTCTTCACCATTCGCGCGGCGACGGCCGCGCTGCCGCCGTCCCGGCATCGCGACTTCGTCGGGGTGCAGGTCGAGCTCGACGGCAAGCGCGTGCTCGTCGTTGATGACAACGCCACCAATCGCCGCGTGCTGAGCCTGCAGACGGGCAAATGGGGAATGACCTCGCGCGCGACTGAATCGCCGCTCGAAGCTTTGCGCTGGCTCGACGCCGGAGAAGCATTCGACCTCGCGATTCTCGACATGCACATGCCCGAGATGGACGGATTGGCTCTCGCGCGCCAGATTCGCGAGCGCCACGCCGCGCTTCCCTTGGTGCTGTTCAGCTCGCTGGGACGGCGCGAGGCGGGAGACGTCGACCGTCTCTTCGAAGCGTATCTCGCAAAGCCGATCCGCCAGTCGCAGCTTTTCGACACGCTCATCGGTTTGCTGGCGCGCGACGCGGCGCCCAGGATCGTCGCGGCGCCCGGCAAGTCGCAGCTCGATCCAGGCCAGGCGGCGCGCCATCCTCTGCGCATCCTGCTCGCCGAGGACAATGTCGTGAACCAGAAGCTCGCGTTGCGGCTACTCCAGCAGATGGGCTATCGCGCCGATCTTGCATCGAACGGCACCGAGGCCGTCGAGTCGGTGAAGCGCCAGGCTTACGATGTCGTGCTGATGGATGTGCAGATGCCGGAGATGGACGGACTCGAAGCCTCGCGCCAGATCACCGCGCGTTGGCGGCCGAACGAGCGCCCGCGCATCATCGCCATGACGGCAAACGCCATGCAGGGCGACCGCGAGATGTGCATCGCGGCCGGCATGGACGACTACCTGACCAAGCCGATCCGCGTGGAGCGGCTGGTCGAAGCACTCAACCAGGTGTCCGCGCGCAAGGACCGATGATGACCGCACCGACGATCGATCGAGCGACTTTCGAGGGACTCAAGGAAACCACCGGCGCTGAGTTCGCGCTCGAGCTGGTCGACACTTTCCTCGAGGAGGCGCCGGGGATGCTGGGTGAGCTGCGCGAGACGATGGCGGCGAAGGATGCAGACAGATTCCGCCGTGCCGCGCACTCGCTCAAGTCCAACAGCAACACTTTCGGCGCGCTCAAGCTGGCTGCGATGGCGCGCGATCTCGAGCTGTCGAGCGCGGAGAAGGTAAGCGACGGGAAGAGCGAGCCCATCGACGCGCTCGAGCAGGAATACGCGCGCGTCGCCGCGGCATTGGCCGAGCTTCGCCGTGGCTGATGTTCAGCGCGATCTGCGAAGCGGCCCCGCCCGCCTTCTGGTCGTCGACGACAACAAGGTCAACCGGCTCCTGTTGACGCGCAGCCTCGAGCTGCAAGGGCATAGCGTCGCGACGGCGGAGAACGGCCGTGTGGGGCTGGAAATGCTGCGCCGGGAGAGCTTCGACCTCCTGCTGCTCGACATGGAGATGCCGGAGATGGACGGCTTCCAGGTACTGGAACAGCTCGTCGACGACCGCCAGCTCCGCGAGCTGCCGGTGATCGTCACCTCCTCCCTCGAAGGCATCGCCAATGTCGTGCGCTGCATCGAGCTCGGTGCCGAAGACTACCTGCCCAAGCCCGTCAATCCCGTGCTGCTCAAGGCGCGCATCGGTGCGAGCCTCGAGAAAAAGCGCCTGCGCGACCATCAGAAAGAGCTCGTGCGCCGCTTCGCCACGCCGGAAGTCGCGCGAGACCTGCAGGATTCCGGCTTCTCGCTGGGCGGCAAGCGCGTGCAGGCCTCCGTGATGTTCTCCGACATACGCGGCTTCACCTCGCTCGCCGAGTCGCAACCGCCCGAGGAGACTATCGAGCTCCTCAACACCTACTACGCGCTGATGTTCGACGCGATCAGCAGTCATGGCGGCGTCGTCACGCAGATGATGGGCGATGGACTGATGTCGGTCTTCGGCGCGCCGATGCCGCTGAGCGATCACTGCGAAAGCGCCGTGCGCGCCGCGCAGGAGATGGTCGAGCTGATCGGACTGTTCAATGTCGAGCGCGAAGCCATCGGAAAACCGTCGATCAGGATCGGCATCGGAATCGCGTCCGGCGAGATGATCGCCGGGTACGCCGGCACCAATGAGCGCGCGACCTACACCTGCATCGGCGACATCGTCAATCTCGCATCGCGCCTCGAGGCGCATACCAAGGTCACCAAGCGCACTATCCTGATCGATGATGCGACGCGCACGTCGCTCGGCGAGCGCATAGCGCTCGAGGCGCTCGGCCCAGTCCCGTTCAAGGGCAAGTCGGAGGCAGTCGAAGTGTTTGCCGTCGATCCGGGTCAGGGGAACTGACTCGTTGCCGACGCAGGACGGTCGCGGTGACTCCCGCCGACACGCGACAAACAGGCGATCTACGCGCGCGCCGGGTGCCATGATCGACGCAGACACTCAGCGCACTGCGTTGACTCGCCTTGGGCACGCGCATAGACTGGTTGCGTCGTTGTCTGCAACCGTGTCGCCCGCTTACAACCAAAAGATTCGCGGCGATGCGGAACCGATGCCGTTTCAGGGGAGGCACCATGACCGGTCCGACACGTTGCAACACTGCGCGATGCACGCCATTTTTTTCCTTACTGACGCTCGTTTTCGCGCTGGCCTCGCCAGCGCTCGCTCAAACGGTATCCGACAGCACGTTCCTCGATGCCAACTGGGCGCTGACTCAGGCCACCGCGGGTCTCGGCGGAAGCAGCACGGCGGCACAGGCGGCGAGCGGCGGAAATCCGGGCTCGTATCGCAACGTCACCGACGCTCTGAATGCCGCGCCGCCCGGCAGTAACACAACCGTGTTGAGCACCAGCATCTATACGCCGTTCACGTACAACCCCGCCGTCTCCGGTCCGATCGGAGCGCTCAGCTACAGCGAGGATGCCGAATGCACGGGTGGCTGCTTTGGTGCGGGTCAGTCGACCGGTCCGGCAGTGCAGCAAGGCGGCAACCTATACATTCTGAACTCGCAATTGATCACCGGTCCCGGCCTGACATGGGCGAATCACTCGCTCAGCGGGCTGACCTCCGCGGACTTCTCCATTGTCAGTGTTACGCCGACGACCATCTTCGACAACTCGCAGCATCCGAATTTTTCAGCCGCCGGCGGTCCGATCCAGTTCGGGTTTTTCCGCGCCAACAGCACGGGCTTCAACCTCGGCGGTTACACCCTGAGCGCTGGCATAGACAATTGGCAGATCACCATCGCGGCCGGTTCTTCCGCCGCGGCCACGGTACCGGCCTTGAGCCAATGGTCGATCGTAGTGCTGGCGCTGATGATCGCGCTGATCGGTCTCGCGCTCACGAGACGGGCTCAATGACCGACAACACCCACTGGACGCGGCGCAAGTGGTTGGGCACCACGCTCGCCGGCGCGGCCGCCGGGGCCTTGCCCGTGCGCGCACGCGCTGCCACCACGTTGCGCTGGGCGACGGTGCTGCCCGCCAATCACCCGTCGGTGGCGATGATGGAGCGAGTCGCCAAACAGGTTCGCGAAGAGACCGGCGGCGCGGTGGACATTCAGACCTTCCCCGCGGGCCAGCTCGGCTCCTCGCGCGATGTCATCGAGGCGACATCGTCGGGCGCGATCCAGATCGTCGACGAGGGCGCGGCGCAATTCGGCCAGTTCGTCCCGCAGTTCTCCATTCTCGAGGCGCCGTACATATGGCGCGATCCGCAGCACGTGCGACGCGTGATGGCATCGCCGATTCTCGACGAGATGAACGCGATGCTCATCGCCAAGCGCTCGATGCGCGTCATCGGCTCGACCTACTACGGCAAGCGTCACGTCACTTCCGGCACACGGGCGATCAACACCGTCGACGACATGAAGGGCTTCAAGCTGCGCATCCCCGAAGTCGACACATTCCGCGCGATGGCCGAGGCATGGGGTGCGCGGCCGACGCCGCTCAACATCGGCGAGCTTTACCTGGCGCTCTCCCAGGGCGCCGTCGACGGCCAGGAAAATCCGCTGCCGACCATCCAGAGCAACAAGTTCTTCGAGGTGCAGAAGTACCTCGTGCTCACCGGTCACATCATCACGCCGCGCCTCATCGTCGTGAACGAGCCCGCGTGGCAGGCGCTCGATGCCAAGGCGCGGCAGTCGCTCAAGTCCTCGGTCGAGGCGCAAGGTATCGTGCAGGACAACGAAATCCTCGCGCAGGAGGCCAAGCTCGTCGATACCTTCAGGGCCGGGGGCATGACGGTAATTCAGCCCAATATCGATGACTTCCGCAAGCCGGTCCTGGCGACCCTGCCCGCGAAGTTCGAGTCGAAGTGGGGCAAGGGGCTCTGGGAGCGCATCGCGGCGTACTGACCGCGCGGCGTCCATCGACCGTGACGGCGGCACCGACATTTCTGCCGTCGCGAGCGCCGCGTTTCCCGTAAGCGCATGTCCATGTTTCGCGCCCTCGCCGGCGCACTCGACAAGGCAGCTCTAATCGTCTGCGGTGCGCTCGTCACGGCGCTCCTAGCCTGCATTTCGCTTGGCGCTCTGACGCGATCGTTGGGCAATCCGCTGATCTGGACCGACGAGCTGTCGCGGTTCCTGATGGTTTGGCTCGCGGTGTTCGGCTGGATCGCAGCGAGCCGCAAGCGCATCCACGTTCGCATCCGTTATTTCCACGACCGGCTTCCCGGAAGAGCGCACGCCGTGGTGGAAATCGCGATTCAGGCCGCGATGACGCTGTTCGGCGCGCTCGTCGCGACGTACAGCGTCGGGCTGATCAACAAGAATCTCGATCTCGATGCGACCACGCTGCCGATCGCGATGGCGTGGATGTACGTGCCCATGGTGCTCGGCGGAGCGATCACGGCATTGCAGGGCGTAGTCGACCTCGTCGAAACCCTGGCGCGGCGCCGCGAGACTCGCGACGGTGCGGACGCGAAGGCCGCCGTCGAATGATCCATCTGATGCTGGAGATCGTCGGCGTCTGGCTGCTCGCCATCCTGATCGGCATGCCGCTGTATGCGTCGATGGGACTGGCGGCGCTCGCGTTCGTGATCTTCAGCGGACTGTCGCCGTCGATCGTCCCGCAAAAAATGGCGCAGGCGATGAACTCGTTTCCGCTCGTCGCGGCACCGCTCTTCATCCTGATGGGCAACATCCTCGGCGCGGCGAAGCTCACCGACCGCATCGTCCGCTTTGCGACGTCGCTCGTCGGCTCGCTGCGCGGCGGATATGCGCACGCCAGCATTCTCTCCAGCATGATCTTCGCCGGCATGGTGGGCTCCGCGGTTGCCGACGCTGCGGGCACCGGCGCGGTCGAGGTGCGGGCGATGAAAAAAGCGGGCTATCGACCCGAGACCGCGGCGGCGATCAGCGCTGCCGCGGCAACCATCGGCCCGATCATTCCACCGAGCCTGCCGATGGTCATCTACGGTGTCAGCGCCGACGTGTCTATCGGCAGATTGTTCCTCGCCGGCGTCGTGCCCGGCGTTCTGATGGGCCTGTCGCTCATGGCGATGGTGGCGGTCATCGCGCCGCGCCAGGGCTTGCCGCGACACACGTTTGGCGGACTTCGCGATGTCTGGCTCGCGTTCAAGGAAAGCGTGTGGGCGCTGATGACGCCGGTGATCCTGCTCGGCGGCATGTTCAGCGGCCTGTTCACGCCAACCGAGGCAGCGGCGGTCGCCTGCCTGTATGCGCTCTTCCTCGGCTTCGTCGTCTACCGCACGCTCTCGTTGAAAGAGCTGCCGGCGATTCTGGTGAACACCGCGGAAACGACCGGCATCGTCATGGTGCTGGTCATGGTCGCGGGAGCGCTCGGCTGGTGCATGTCGATATCGCGCATTCCGCAGACGGTCGCGCCGGCGATCGTCGCGGCGATCCACGAGCCGCTCGTTTTCCTGCTGGTCTCCAACATCGCGCTGCTCGCGGTTGGATGCTTCATGGAAGCGCTTGCCGCGATGCTGATCCTGATCCCGATCCTGGTACCGGCGGCGATCAGCTTCGGAATCGATCCGGTTCAGTTCGGGCTGATCATGATCTTCAACCTGATCCTCGGCACGATCCATCCGCCGATCGGCGTCGTGCTCTTCGTGATGGCTCGGATCGCGGACGTTACCTTCGAGCAGATCTCGCGTGCGATTCTGCCGTGGCTGGTGCCGCTGCTGATCGTGCTGGTGGCGATCACGGTCTGGCCGTCACTCACGCTGTGGCTGCCGGGATTGCTGATGAACAAGTAGGACCGGCCGACGCGGCCGCGCGATGATGCTCCGGCCGCCCGTGGACAGCCCGAGTCACGCCGGTAAGGAGTCCGGCCGACGTTCGACCGGAACTCAATGATCGACCGGCTAGGAGTTGCGGCGATGCACAAGCACGCCGGCGCCCGCTGCCAGCATGAGCGCGCCCAGCGCGATCAACATGTTGTCGGACAGCGTGGGAATCATCTGCAGCGAGCACGACGCCGTGAGGTTCACCGTGCCGCCGGTGGCGGTGTCGATGAGGTAGCCGATGCCCTCCGCGCCGGGGGGCAGCGGAGCGCCCGAAAACCTCAAGGTCCCGGGAATCGGCGACGGACCCGCCAGCGTCAGGGTTCCGCCACTATCCGCGACGATCCGAAACGTCCCACCGGTGGCCGTACCCAGCGTCGTGGACATGGTGATGATCTCGCCCGCAGCGAGCGTGGCGCCGACGACGCCGTTCGTGCTTCCCGTGGTCAGCCCCGTCGCCGACAAGCCAGCGATTGAGCCACAGATATCACCGGGGGCCGGCTGCGCCCAAAGCGTTGTTGCGACAAACAGCGCCGCCACTCCCGGAGACAGCGCGAGCAAACGCGAAAAGCGAACGAGCATATTTCCTCCCCTGACATGCGCAACGAACAAAAAAACACCGATGCGCGGACCTTTCTTCCCCGTCGGCAGACCGCCGAACCTGCAATGTCCGCTGCAACTAGTCCGACAGTGCCCGTTTTGCGGGTGCTTGACAAGCTTCGGCGCTCGATCAATACTTAACCTTATGGTTCACCATTTATCCGACCGGCTCGACGGGATCTTCAGTGCGCTTGCCGATCCTACGCGACGCGCCGTCCTTGCGAAGCTTCGCCGGGGCGAGCACTCCGTGGGAGAGCTGGCTGAGCCTTTCGGCATGTCGCTGCCCGGATTCATGAAGCATCTCGGCATCCTGCAGGACGCCGGGCTCATCGAGCGAAAGAAAACTGGCCGCGTTGTCAGCTGCCAGCTCAAAGGCGGCGCCTTGAAGGGCGCCATTGCGTGGCTCGAGCGCCACGAGGAATTCTGGAACACGCAACTCGATCGACTGGGCGCGTTTCTGGAAGAAAAGGAGACCGAAACATGGAAACCGCAATCGACGAAAAGACCCGACTCCAAGTCCGACGCGTCTACAACGTCCCCGTCGCCAAAGTCTACGCCGCGTGGACGGACCCCGAGCAAGTAAAGCACTGGATGGGGCCGAGCGACGATTTCGGCGAAGCGCAAGTCACGTCCGAGCTCCGCGTCGGCGGGCGCTACCGCATCGTCATGCCCGCGCCGGACGGACAACTGCACAAGGTCGGCGGCACTTATCGGGAAGTCGTGCCCAACAAGAAGCTCGTGTACACCTGGGCCTGGGAAAGCACGCCGGAACGCGAATCCCTGGTCACTGTCGAATTCAAGCCATCGGGCAACGGCACCGAGCTCGTCGTGACACACGAGCAATTCGCCGACACCGAGGCGCGCGACAAGCACCAGCACGGCTGGAACGGCTGCATCGAGCGGTTCGGGCGCTATCTTTCGCGCTGACCGAATCGTCACTTCACTTTCATTTGACGCTTATCAATAACGCTTTTCATTCGAACGGAGAGACACAATGGCAAACCCCTTTGTACACGTCGAGCTCAACACCAATGACGTCGCCAAGGCAAAAGGCTTCTACAGCAAGCTTTTCGACTGGAAGATGGAAGACGTGCCGATGCCGTCGGGCACCTACACGATGATCAGCGTGGGCGACGGAACCGGCGGCGGACTGATGAAGCACCCGATGCCCGGCGCACCCTCGTTCTGGCTCGCATACGTCCTGGTCGACGACATCGAAGCCTCGACCAAGAAAGCCAAGTCGCTCGGCGCCACCGTGATGAAGGATGTCACCGAAGTGATGGGCATGGGATGGCTGTCGATCATCGTCGATCCCACGGGCGCGCATCTTGGGCTTTGGAAGGCGAAGAAAAAGTAGGCCGGCGCGATTTGCGCCTGACTGGCTGGGCCGCGAAGGTCAAAATGGATCCCCGCTTTCGCGGGGATGACGATTTTGGCCGCGGGCGCCGGCGGTGTCGGACTCACTCGGTCGCACCACGCAGCTGCCCTCGACGCCCGGCGGTGTTCGCCTCGCTCACGGTCGCGCCACGCAGCCGCCACCGATGCCCGGTGGTGTTTGCATCGCTCACGGTCGCACCACGCAGCTGCCGTCGACACCCGGCGGTGCTTGACTCGCTCACGGTCGCACCACGCAGCCGCCACCGATGCCCGGTGGTGTTTGCCTCGCTCACGGTCGCACCACGCAGCCCAGCGGATGCCCGGCCAGGTCGCGAGCGCGGCTCGCTCGCTCGGAGGTGACGGCGATCGCGTTCCGGGCAGCGCGCACTCTCGCTTCCGTCATTCCCGCGGACGCGGGAATCCATTTTGACTTTCGTGCGCAAAACCGCATCGCCGCCGTGAGGCACAGGGACAGCGCGTGGCAGCCGGCCGCACGACTTCTCTACCGCCACCTTCTGATTCGGCGTAAGCTTTTTTCGTGAGCGAAGCCCAGACTCTTTTCACTGCGTTGCGGCAATCGGCCGACCCCGAGGTCGTTTCGGCCATCGAGGCGCTGGTGCGCGACGCGCCGGATCATCACCTCAACCGCATCAACGCGATCGCTTTCGCGAAACGGACCGGCCTCAATCTGGATCGCGTGATTGCCGCGTTTCTCCACGCCGCGCGGCTGGGGCTATTCGATCTGTCGTGGAACGTGCTTTGCCCGGGTTGCGGAGGCGTGCTCGACACGGGCGCGTCGCTGAAGAACGTCGATCGCTCGGAGTACGCGTGCGCGCTCTGCGCGGCCGGATACGAGCCGACCCTCGATGAAATGGTCGAAGTCACGTTCACGGTGACCCCGAGAACGCGCAGGATCGCCGCGCACACTCCCGACGCTCTGCCGGCTCTTCAATACTACCGGCAGATGTTCTGGAGCTCGGGCATCGACCTTCCCGACGATTCCTTCGAGAAAGTCGTCGACGAAATATGCCTGGAGATGGTCGAGCTGCCGCCCGGTGAAAAAGCGATGCTGTCGCTGACGCTGCCCGCGGACTTCGTGATCATCTTCGATCCGGTCACGCACATGGCGCAGTTCATCGACGTCAAGGGTGAGCCGACGCGCGAGCGGCAGTCGATGGCCATCGTCTTCAACAAGACGCACGGCCACAATCCGACGATCGTCATGCGGCCGGGGCCTCTGCGGCTGACGCTGGACAATCGCACCGACACGCGCGTCCTCCCCGGCGTGTTCGTCGCCAACAAGACGATGCACGACTTGCTCAGCAGCCGCCAGCCGTTTCTCACCGCCAATCGGCTGCTCAGCAACCAGACCTTCCGAGAGATCTATCGCACCAGCACGCTCGACATCGACCAGCGGCTCAAGATCACCAGCCTCACCTTCCTCTTCACCGACCTCAAGGGGTCGACCGATCTCTACGAGCGCGTCGGCGACCTGGTGGCGTTCGACATTGTCAGGGAGCACTTCCGCATCCTGCACGAGATCATCGCCGACGAATCAGGCGCAGTCGTGAAAACCATCGGCGACGCGGTAATGGCGACCTTTGCCACGCCCGACCGCGGGCTCGCCGCGGCGCTGCGCATCCGCGACGCGATGAGGGCGATGAACGCCAAGCGCCAGAGCGAGGATCTGCTCCTGAAGATCGGGATACACGAAGGCCCTTGCCTCGCCGTCACGCTCAACGACCGCCAGGACTACTTCGGACAGACCGTCAACATTGCCTCGCGGGTTCAGTGCCTCGCGGTATCGCGGACGATACTGGCGACGAGCTCGATCGTGGACCACCCCCACGCCATCGAGCTTCTCAAGTTGGATGGAATCGCGCCTACATCACGCCGGATGCCGGTTCGCGGGATCGCGGATGAGATGGCGGTCTACGAAATCCCCTGACAGGGGTTTCGCCCGTCTCCTCTTCAGAAACGGAAGCGCACTCCGAGGCGAAACGCGATTCCCTGCGCCGGTGTTTGCGTCTGCGGATTGGTCAGCGTCTCGGGAATCGCATTGGCGACATCGTCCGGATCAAAGTAGGTCCCGTACACGGAGTATTTGCGATCGAACAGATTGTTGATGCTGCCGAAGATGTCCCAATCACGAGCAACTGTGTAGGTGGCATGCAAGTTCACCACCGTGTATGACGGCAACTGTGGATTCTGATTCGCGTCGTCGCCGACATAGTATTGGCGATCGACGAACGCGACATCCCCGCCGACCGTGAACTGCCCATTCACCGCGTAGTCCGCGCCGGCCTTGGCTTGCTGCTTGGGAATGCCAGGGATGCGATTGCCGGGCGTGACATGGACGTTTCCGGCGTCGTCGGCCTGCGGATTGTTGGGTGAGGGGAGGTCGCCGGTAAACTGGTAGGTCGCCTGCAGGTAGTTGTAATTCAGATATGCGAACCATCGCGCGGCGTGGTACTCGACACCGGCGTCGACGCCCTGACGCCGCGTCGCGGGAACATTCTGGAAGAAGCCTCGCCCCGCAATCGAGCTGGCGACATTGACGATGTCGTTGTCGACATTGGTGTGGAAGGCTGCCACCTGCCACTCCGTGCGCCCGGCGGCGTTGGTCCAGCGGCCACGCGCGCCGATCTCCCACGTTTTGGAAACCACCTGCTGCACGGGAGGATCGGCCACCAGGAAGCCTTCGAGCAGACACGGCTTGACCGGATCGCTGCAGCCCAGCTCCAGCGGCGTCGGAATGCGATTCGCCTCCGAATAACCCCCGAATATCGTCGCCGCGTCGCTGACTTTGTACGCGAGCCCGGCGTTTGGATTCACGCGATTGAAGTTGTGGGTGCCATTGAGCTCGGGACTCGTCCCCAATTGATCGGCGAGGCTTATGTGCGCGTAGTTGTAGCGCAAGCCCAGCGTTGCCGCGAGCCGCGGCGTGACGTCCATCGTATCGGTCGCGTAAAGGCCATAGTAGGTGATCGTCGAGTTCAGCTGCACGGGCGCATACCCGATATTGCCAAGCGTATGAACGATATCTCCCGAGCCGGGAAGATCATCGTTGTCTCCGACGAAAAGACTCGGATAGATGTAGCCGAGCGTGCTGTTCGCGTTGAAATCGACACGGCTGTGATCGATGCTGCCGCCGACGACGAAATGATTGCCGTATCCACCCACTTTGGCATCGCTCGTTGCCTGCAGCGAGCCTCCGAGCGTCTTGGTGTCGGTGTGCGTGCGATCGACCGTGCCGTACGGCGTGTCATCGCTGGCAAACGGGATCGGGTTGTTCTGCGGGTCGAGAATGACGAACTGATCACGGAACGCAGGCGTCTTCCCTCCGGGCGGCACGGGGAAACCGTCGTCCTCGAGACACAGCGAATCGGGGAACGACGAGCGCGAGCTGCACTGCTCGAAGTCGCCGCCGTTGCCGTCGACGTGGGCCTGCCTGAAGTGCCGTCCGTACAGATTGCCCTGCATCGACCATGTATCCGAGAGCTGGCGCGTTCCATTGAGCGCCAGCATCTGCATGTAGTTGTGAGTCGTCTGGGGCCAGGTGAATACGGAATCGCGATCCATCGCCAGCAGCTCGACCGGCGTGGGCCCCACCACGCCGAAGCTGTTTTGTGCCAGCGAGCCGGTAAGGTGGAGCTCGGACAAGGCATCGCGCCATCCGAGGTCGCCGTAGAAGCGTGCCACGCGCGCCGGGGAATGGTCGCGCCATCCGTCCGCGCTGAGACCATCGGCGGCGACATAGACGCCGAGATTGTCGCGATGCCAGCCGTATTCGATCGTGCCGTCGATCTGCTTCGCGGAGCCGCCCTGGATCGATGCGTCGCCACCTTTGAAATCGAAGCCGTTTTTCATCTGGATGCTCACGGCGCCGCCGAGCGCATTGAGACCGAACACCGGATTGCTGCTCCAGACATCCGTGCGACTGATGGCAATTTTCGGGATCAGGTCCCAATTGACCGTGTCGCCAAAGGCTTCGTTGAGGCGTATGCCGTTCTGGTAGACCGCGATCCCCTGCGGTGTTCCTTGCAGCGGCGACGCGGCGAATCCGCGAAAGCGTACGTCCTGGGTGAAATCGTTACCCTGCGGGTCCGATGTGCTGATGCCGGGAACGCGCTGCATCAGGGTATCGGTGACCGACAGAGAGTTCGATCGCGCGAAATCCGTGGCAGTAAGCGAGTTGACCGCCGACGGCAATTTGTCCGGGTCGATGCCGGGTCCCTTGAGCGGCGAGGTGGCGATGACGTTGACGACGATGCGTCCCGTGCTCGCGTCGGTGTCGCTCGATCCGTCCGCCGCCACGGCGCGTGGCGCGCAGACGAAGTCGGTCAAGAGGACCAGCGTTGCAACAAGCATGCGGGATCGTTCAGGCGATATGCGGATCATGGCTGCGATGCGTCCTCGTTCGTTGCCGCGCGGATGGAGACCGCGCGGAAACCGCGTGTGAAGCCAGAAAGGGGCGATCGTCACTAGCGTCCAAAGTGCCCGGGACGCGGCGATTTCGCTCTTGGGGCCATGATAAGATGCCCCGCACCGCTTCGCGCCCGGCCGCTTCCCAACCAGGCTCGGGAAAACTTCCCGACCTGCGCCGCCTTGGTCGACTCGGATTCAGCGCGATCAACCGAAGCGATAGTGACTTGGGGGACACGATGACCGGCGATCGAATGTTGCAATCCGTCCGCGTCCGGCGGGACCTTCTGCTGCTGATATCGGTAACGGCCGCCTTCGCTGTGCTCAGCGTTCACTTCGAGCTTTCCGAGGCCGTCTTCAATTGGACGCGCGCCCGCGAAAAGTATCAGCTCGACGAGCTGCCCGGCGTTCTGCTGGTGCTGGCGCTGGCGCTCGCCTGGTTCGCCTGGAGACGGGTGCGCGAGCTCAAGCGCGAGCTCTCCCGCCGCCGCGCCATCGAGCACGAGCTCGCCACTTCGCTGGAGAGCAATCAACGCCTCGCGTCGGCCAACGCCATGATCCAGGAAGAGGAGCGGCGCGTGCTCGCGCGCGAGCTGCACGACGAGCTGGGCCAGTATCTCAACGCCATCAAGGTCGACGCGGTGTGTATTCGCGATGCGGACCCGCCGGTGTCGTCGCGTCCTTCCGAAACGCGTCGCAGCGTGCTCTCCATCATCGACAGCGTGGATCACGTGCAGGACACCGTTCGCGAGGTCACGCGCAAGCTGCGGCCTCCGGGACTCGATGAGCTGGGGCTGCCCGCGGCGATCGAGAACTGCGTCGATGGCTGGCGCAAGCGCCTGCCCTCGGTGCGCTTCGAGCTCGATGCGCCGGCGGAGTGCCCGCGCTGGGGCGAGGCCGTCAACATGACACTCTATCGAGTCGTTCAGGAAAGCCTCACCAACGTTGCAAAGCACGCCCAGGCCACGCACGTGCGGATATCGCTGGCGCAGGCCGTGGCTCGCGAGGGCATCGCGCCGGTCGTTTTGCGCGTCAGCGACGATGGCGTCGGCAGCGCCATCGCCGCGAACGAGGATGGCCTCGGGCTCATCGGCATGCGCGAGCGCATCGAAAGCCTCGGCGGCCAGCTCGACACCCGCGCGAACGCAGGCCATGGCTTCGTCCTCGAGGCGAGGCTTCCCGTCAGCGAGCCGATGCACACATGAGCGCACAGGTGAAGCCGATCTCCGTGCTGCTGGTCGACGATCACGCCGTGGTCCGCGAGGGCTATCGGCGATTGCTGGAGCGCGCCAATGGCATCGAAGTCGTCGGAGAGGCCGCGTCGTCCGCGGAGGCTTACCAGGCATTCTGCCGCTGGCTGCCGGATGTGGTCGTCATGGACATCTCGCTGCCCGATGTCAGCGGCATCGAAGCGATGCGGCGCCTGATCCAGCGCGAGCCTTCGGCGAAAATTCTCATCTTCAGCATTCACGACGAGGCGATCTTTCCCGATCGCGCCTATCGCGCCGGCGCGCGCGGGTACGTGACCAAGGCCAGCGCGCCGGACGTGCTCGTCGACGCCGTGCGCGCGGTCGCGCGCGGCGACATCTTCGTCAGCCCCGACATCGCGCAGACGATCGCGCTGCGCACGATTTCAGGCGACGGCGACGCCTTGGGCACGCTCTCGCACCGCGAGTTCGAGATCGTCCGGCTGCTCGCGCGCGGGCACTCCGTGCGGCAGATCGCGGCGGTGCTATGCCTCAACTACAAGACGGTCGCCAACTACCAATCGCTGATCAAGCAGAAGCTCAAGGCAGACACCGCGATCGACGTCGTGCGCATCGCGTCGCAGAGCGGGTTGCTCGCCGCCGACGGCGATCGGCGTCCTTCGCCCTCGCCGCCGGGCTGACCATGCCGGGCTTTCGCGCAGAGTGCTGACGCTCCGCAAGGCGCGCTCGATCGCGTGCATGACCGCGATCGGCGGGTTCTGCTCCATCGTGGGCGCGACGCCAACCGACGACATCTACGCGGCGGACCCTGCGCTGCGGCGCTTCGTCGACAGCCAGCACGGCGAGGCGCTGGCGATCGAGCTCGGCCGCCTGACGTATCGCAGGCGGTGGAACGAGGTTCTCGACGAGTCGCTCTACGCATTCGCCCCGCGCGGAACGTGGGATGAGAAGCATCCCGCGTGGTCGCCCGCGCGCGACGTGCTGGCGCAGGCCTTGCGCGAGGAGTCGGTCCGCTGGCTCGCCGCCAATCGCGGCGAACTCCGGCTGGTCGTCAACCAGCAGAGCATGCAAGGCATGACGGAGGACGAGCGGCGGCAGACGGCGGAATTCTTCGAATCGTCGGCGGGTAAGGTTTTTCTCGCGACACGCGAGAGTTTTTTGCGCGAGCGTGCTTACGGGCTTCCGCTTGAAATCGAGAAAGCCTCTCTCGCCGAGGTGAAGCGCACGCACACCGACGCGGAGAAGATCCTTCTGGCGCTACCGGAGGACGGCGACGGCAAGGTCATCTTCGATTTCTTCCACGGCGGCCCCGGCGACAAATTGCAAAAGGTCCAGGTCGAGCAGTGGGGCGAGATCGTCGCCAATGTTTTCAGCAACACGCTCGAAGCCTATGTGCAAGACCACAAGGCCGAGCTCTCTGCGAGGCTGCACGCGGCGGTCCCGTCGATGCCGGCAGCCTCCGACAAGACCTACCTCGGCACGGTGGCGATGGGCGCTGACAACGCGTTTACCGTCATCGTCGAGCATTACGACATGATGCGGCTGGTCGGCAAATACACACTCAGCTATGCGCCGAGCGACCTGCATTGGGGCGACATTGCGCTAGCTGCGCCGGGCATCAAGCCGGGCGAGAAGCGCTCTCTCTACCGCGATCCGTCAGGCCGATTGGGTGACCGGCCATGAAGCGAAATCGCCCGCCATCCCGCGTTCGCCGGATCGCAACGGCGGCCCTCATCGTCGCCGCGACGACATCGCTCTCGGCGTGCGGATGGGAAGAGCACAGCGCGGGCGGCGACATGCCTTGGCTTGGCGGCGGAGGCCGCGCGCACATTTATGGCAAGGATGCGGCGTGCTTCGGCTGTCCAACGGGGTCCAAACACGAGGAGCGATGGGGCGGCTCGTCGTGGTCGGGCGAAGACCCGTACGTGACGGTGGGCAAGGCAATGAATTTCCTTTTCACCGACGGCGGAATGGCGAAGAGCCGCCAAGCGTCTAGGCTCCGGCTCCGTCGCCGACGACAGCGGCGTGATCGAGCCACGCGCGCTGCCTTATCACATGACCGTGGTGATGATCGATCCGACGGTGATTGTCATGAACTTCGATCTCGGCGCGCTGGTGCGCGAGGGCGAGATCCGGGAAGGTCCGGTCGTGGGCACGCCCTACATCGACGGGTATCTCACCTACGGCACGCATATTCCGGCGACGGGATCGCTGCTCTGGTTCTCGCCCGACGCCAAAGTGGCTCCGACGGCGGTGCCGGGTCAGGCTTCGGGTCGCGCCGAGATCGCCGTCAGCGGTCACCGGATCGCGCTGGAGCGCAAAGGCGTGGAGTGGGTCGCCACGAGCAAATAGCCCCAAGCACGCGCGAAGGCTCCGCGCAAGCCAGAGGCGCCGCATCACGGCGCGTATACTGATCGCCCTCAAATCGCAAAGCTGCCAAAGCCCATGAGCCACTTTCACTGCGTCGTCTGGATCGATCATCGCGAAGCACACGTCCTTCAGTTCAGTGCGGACGAATCGGAAGGCCGCGTCATTCATCCGAAATCCAGGCACGAGCATTTGCACCATAAGGAGGGTGCTGTCGGCTCCGGCAATGCTCCGCAGGATCACGCGTACTACCAGGGCGTCGCAGACGCTATCAAGGATGCGGGCGAGATCCTGATCGTCGGACCGTCTTCCGCCAAGCTCGAGCTCTTCAAGCATCTGCAGGCACACGATCCCGCCATTGCCGCGCGCGTCGTCAGCGTCGAGACGGTCGATCATCCGAGCGACGGCGAGCTGCTCAAATTCGCCCGGCGCCATTTCGCCGCCGACGACAGGATGCGCTCGCAAACCTGACGCGGTCGCGTTCCGGGCTAGGCGGGCGGCTGACCTCTGATCCTGAGCAGCCGCCGCGCGTCGAGCTCGCGAAGGTCGGTGATGCCGAGCATCGCCATGTCGCGATGGATTTCAGCGACGAGCAAGCCGATCGCGTGATCGACGCCCGGACCGCCGGCGACCGACGCAGCGTAGCCGAAGGGCCTGCCGGCAAAGACGCACGCCGCGCCGAGCGCGAGCGCCTTGAGCACATCCGTTCCGCGGCGCACGCCGCCGTCCAGCATAACCGGCATGCCGGGACACGCCTCCGCAATGCCGGGCAGCACGCGCAACGCCGACACCGCGCCGTCGAGTTGGCGTCCGCCGTGGTTGGACACGATGACGCCGTCCGCTCCCGCATCCCGCGCCGTCAGCGCATCGTCCTTGTCGAGGATCCCCTTGATCACCAACGGTCCCTTCCACAGGCGGCGAATCAGCCGGAAGTGCTCCCACGTCAAGTGCCCGCGATCGGAATAATCGCGCAGCACATTGGGCGAGAGGATGGGCGGGCCGCGCCGGGCGTAGTTGTTCTCGAAGTGTGGCATGCCGTGGCGCAGCATCGTGCGCAAAAATGTTCCGAACAGCCAGCTCGGACGCGTGATGCCGTCCCACGCCAGACGCAGGCTCGGGCGCAGCGGCGTCGAGAACCCAGCCCGGATGTTGTTCTCGCGGTTGCCCGCGACCTGCGAATCGACCGTGATCACGAGCGTGCCGAAGCCCGCGCGCGCGACGCGCTCGATCAGCGCAGTGATGTCAGGGATGTCGCCCGGGAGATAAGCCTGGAACCACGCCGCCCTGCTTTGCGCCGCGACATCCTCCAGGCGGATCAACGATGAACTGCTCATGATCATCGGGATGTTCGCCTTCCCCGCGGCCGCCGCGAGCACGAGGTCGCCGCGATACGCGTACAGCGCGCTGATGCCGATGGGCGCGATGCCGAACGGCGCCGCGTACGAATGTCCGAAGATCGTCGTGCTCTGCGTCCGTTGCGACACGTCGACGAGCATGCGCGGCAGGAAGCCATATTCCGCGAATGCGGTTCGATTGTCGTCGAGCGACCAATCGGTTTCGACGGCACCCGCGACGTAGCCAAAGATCGGCCGGGGAAGGTGCTTGCGTGCGGCGGTTTCGAAGTCGTCCAGCGACAGCACTCGCCGCAACCGCTTCTTCGTCCTGACTTTCATCCATTACGCTCGTGTGGTTCGATAACGGGCAGGCTGTGCTGGAGGCACTCAGCTACGCGTTCCGGATGACGAGCGTGGAGCAACGATGCTGTGACTTCGAAATGGGACGGAGGCTCGGTCTTGCGAAACCGATCGCTCTGGCGCAGCTACGCTTCCGTCCTGGTGATCGTGTCCTCGGCTTTATAACGTGGTGCCTTCAGCCGTTCCGCCAGCGCGCCAATGACGATCAGCGTCGCCAGGAAGCCCAAGCCTAACCCGAAGTGCAGTGACCAGAACGGCGATACCATCAACACGACCGAAAATCCAATCATGCAAATCATTTGCGCGATGCGCAGATAGCGAATGCCATAGTGCAATCCGTTGCCCAGCGTAATGGCGAGGTACGCCGTCACCAGGATCGCGCAGCTCTCGCCGCAAACGATCAATGCATAAGTCGCGGCGGCGGTGTCGGCCACGATCGCGGCGACTCTCCACACCTTTACACCGCGGGGCACCATTGCAACAGCCACCGTCGTTGCGCTCGCGAAAGCGAAAAACGCCAGCACGCTGAAAATAAATGGCCTTTCGCTTTCGGAAATGATTCCGTCGCGCGCTACGTACCACGCCATGTAAGCCAGAACGAAGGACGCGATAGACAGCCGCAATAGGGCCTGCTCGAAATCCGGCTGAGGCGCGCGGGCAATTCTGGCGCTGCCGAACGTGAATGGATACTTCGTGGGCTCCGGCTCGTCCATGAGACCGCTATTCGGATGGGGGACGGGCATTATCGCCCGAATTCAGGGAGCCGCAACGTGGTAACAGGGATTGCGAGGGCACGGGGTGCCCCCTGGCCTTCCCCGAAAACCTTGCCCTTCGGCGGCTTTCACACCGATGACGGGCACGGAGGGTACGTCGGGACGAGGGTCGGATACACCCACAAGGATCCATGCGGTCGTTCCGCGGCCCCAGCTTTCGCCAAAGCTGGGCGGAAACCCGGCGTCGTTGGTCACTTCGGCGAACCTGTGCCCGACAACACTGGATCCTCGCGCCCGATTGGAACATCGGAGGGGCAGGCACTCGCGCGCGCGATGGCCGTGGCGTTATGTCCCTACGATGCTGCGAAACGCGCACGCCGCCTATCCTTGCACGCGCGAGCCAAGCGCGCTGCTAGCTGAACGCTCTCCACTCGAAGCGCATCGAGCTCGCGTCGATGGCCGTTACTGTCGACAACGTGTCGTCTCCGTTGACCATCGTGTCCTGCACACTGTCGCTGCTCAGGTACGGCACGAAGCCATGGTAGCGCGGACTGTTGGCCTTGCGCGCCGACGCGTTGTACATCACTGCCGAGTCGTAATTGGCAAGGTCGGGCAGGCTTCCGCCGACGGTCGGGCGCTCCATGATCCATACGGCTTCGCGTCCATTGACCGTCGTCGCCGCCCGCGGCGTCGAAATCGATGCGTACGCGCCGGTCGTCAGGTTCATGATGAAGAAACGCCCGAAGGCGCCATCCAGCGACAACACGCCGTCGTTACCGCTGACCGACACCTCGGTGAAGATCTCATCGCCGGGATTGATGCTGAAGTTGCTGATCACCTGCTCGTTCGACTGCTGCGGCAGGAACTCGGTCCACGCGTAATAGTTGGTCAGCGTGATTTGAATGGAGCCGAGGTTGATGTTGGTCGCTTCCTGCTCGGTGCCGGCCTGGACGAGATCGGTCTCGCCGTCGCCGTCGAGGCCGACCCACATCGACGAATAAGTCTTGCCGCCGGGCTCGCTGGTCACGAAAGGAACGTGCCAGGTACCCATCACCCAATCGTACGGTTCGGACAAGGAAATGCCGCTTTTAAGGGCCGAGGTGAATCGGATCGAGCGCAGGCGCTCGAAGCCGCACCAGTTGCTGAAGTTGGCGGCCGTGCGATTGGCGACAGGCTGCTTCGGCTTGCCGTGGGTGACGTCCGGGTTGGAGACGAGGTTCGGCTTGATCCGATAGCCCGGCATCGACACGCAGCGCAACCACGCGTTGAACGCCTTCGGCACTTCGTCGGGATTCGGCCGCAACGGCAGCTCGCGCGCGACGGCTTGCTCGTCGGTCAGCCGCATCGCCTCGTCGAACGATAACGCGGGCCTCAGCAGCGCCTCGTGGCGCTCCGCAAGCGGCTTCTCATTCGGAGGCGCGGGCATATCCCGCACCGGCGCGACATTCACGCGCAGGTGCAACGGATAGCGGATCACGTGCCCGTGCGTTGCGCAATCGACTTCGAGGCGCGCGACGTCGTGCGTCGCCGACGAGGGCTGGACGTGAAAGCGAACGACGCCCTCGCCATCGGCATAGACACGAATGCTGTGCTTGGGATCGTCGTTGCCTTCGGCATGCACGGTACAAACTGCATGCGGCAACGTCCGTATCAGCACGGGCGTGTGAATATTGGGAGGAATGGTGTAACGGCGCGGCGTGGCGAGCTCGTTGGGCGCCTTCCGCGCGACACTAGTTCGATCGTCCAACACGGGTAACTCCTCGCAACGATGTGGGGAAGAGCCGGGGCCGCGGATCGAATTCAGGCGATGCGCTGATCTTTTCGAAGACGCCGGAAACATCCAGCGGCGTGTCGATCGGTCTGCGCGGTCCACTGGCTCAACTGGTTTTTACTTTACGCATCGGGGCGTCGTGCGGCGATGGAATACTCCGACTGACGGACGTGAATATTCACGGATGAAAATGAACCGGCCCTATGTCGTCGCCTGATTCACGAGCAACGTTGGTGCGACGAATCGCTCTCGGCGTTCTTGACGCCCGTCGTCCCCGCGAAAGGGGGGACACATTTTGACTTGGGCGGTCGCAACATGGATTCCCGCTTTCGCGGGAATGACGGCGCGCCTTGCTAAGCGAAAATGGCGTCGTTGGCTCCGTGGGATTTACGTCGTTGGGCTCCGTTGGAAGTGGGATTTACATCGTTGGGCTCCGTGGGATTTACGTCGTTGGGCTCCGTTGGAATGACGTCGTTGGGCTCCGTGGGATTGACCGTCGTTGCGCTCCGTGGGAATGACGGCGTTGAACTCCGCGGATGGCTTACCCTTCTTATCTCGCAAATTTCCGTCGTCCCCGCGGAAGCGGGGACCCATTTTGACTTTGCCGCTCGCAACATGCCTTCCCGATTTCGCGGGAATGACAAATGATAGGAATTCGCACCAATACGAAAGTAGGCATCCCACCTACAACAAAATCAGAATTCCACGCACGTCGTTCATGGAACCTGCGTCGGCCCGCGCGTGCCTTACAACAGCAGCATACAAACAGGAGACCTCTCATGACACGCGTACCTATGATTGTTGCGACTGCGGCTCTCGGTGCACTGGTTGGCGGTTGCGCGACGACCCTCGAGACCGGGCCCGGCTACTACCATTACGACACGCGAGCGGCGGGCACCCCGCCCGTGACCGTGCATGAGGCGCCTCCGGTCGTGTATCAAGCGCCCGACGTCGTGACTGGCCCAACGACCGTCGTGACCAGTCCGCCTGCGACGTTAAACGGCCAACCTACCGTGGTGTATACGAACCCGCCGGTGGTCTATAGCCAGCCGGGCGTGGTCTATGCGCAGCCTGGCGTGGTCTATCAGCCGGCGGTGGTCGATACCTATTCGTATCGAATTCCGGCCGCCAACTCGGCTTACGCGCACGACCACGGTCAGTAATCGTCAGCCAAAAAACGGCGGCGCCTCGGGAGGTTTCTCCGGGCGCCGCTGTTTTTTTGTCTTCGACGCATTCGCGAGCGAGGGTCTGCTTGCATGCTTGAATCGAGGCGGACCCAGTGACGTATTGCAAGCGACGCTGGATTCCCGCTTTCGCGGGAATGACGAATTCTGGGACCGCTACGAATCGCGCTCCCGACTACGGGTCATGTCGACGGCGAAGATCGCGTCATCGACTGCGGAGTGTCTCGCCGACTGCGGAGTGTCTCGCCGACTGCGGAGTGGCTCGCCGACAATGGACCATGTCATCGGCTACCGATCGCGCCGCCAACTGCGGGTCGTGTCGCGGGCTTCGATGTCGCTGCCGACTACGGTCTGCGTAAAGCGAACCCGCGGATATCGCGGCTGCGCCCTACTGCGTGGCCGCGTCGCCGCCCATGATGCGGATCACCTCGGCGAGCTGGGCGCTCATCGGGAGATTCATGCGCTGCCCGGTCGGCAACTGGCGCAGGAACCACTTGTTGTACGTCTGCTCGAGCTCGCGTGACTCGGCGAGGTCGTGCAGTGTATTGGTGACGATGGTCGACAACTGCGGATCGTTCTTGCGGAACATGATGCCGTAGGGGTCGTACGACAGAAAGTCGCCGACCACCATCAGCTGGTCCTGCGCCTTGTTCAGTGCGATGAATCCGTACAGCAGCACATCATCGGTGGCAAACGCATCGACCTTGCCGTCGACCAATTGCTTGTACGAATCCGCGTGATCGGCGCCGTTCACGATCGTCATGTTGATCTTGAACTTGGTCGCGAGCTCGTGCATGGTCTTTTCGTTGGTCGTGCCCGTGGTCACGACCACGGACTTCCCGGCCAGATCGCGGAACGACTGGATCGGCGATCCCTTTTTCACCATCAACTTGGTGCCGGCGATGAAAATCACCGGCGAAAAATCGACGACCTTCTTGCGTTCGAGGTTCGAGGTCGTCGAGCCGCACTCCAGGTCGACCTGCCCGCTGATGACAGCGTTCATGCGAGTCTCTGACGTCACCGGCACCCACTTGATGACCAGATCGCGCCCGACCTCGGTGCTCATGGCATCGACGATGGCGCGGCAGATGTCGATCGAGTAGCCGATCGCCTCGTTGCGCTGGCTTAGATACGAAAGCGGAATCGACGCCTCGCGATATCCGATGGCGACCGTGCCACTGGCGCGAACTTTTTGCAGCGTACCCGCGAGCTGGCCTTCTGGTGTTTGGGCATCGGCGGTTCCACACATCAGTGCGAGCGCCAATGCGGCAGAGACTGCGGCCGCCATCCAAATCCGACACGGACGCAGGCCTACTGTCGTCATCCCCGCGAAAGCGGGGATCCGGTGGCGTTTGTACAAAAGACGCTGGATTCCCGCTTTCGCGGGAATGACGAACAAATGCGGAGTCGTGGACGAATGCGGAGTCGTGGACGAACGCGGAGCGGCCAACGAATGCGGAGCGACGGACGAATGCCGCACACCGAACAGACCCAGCGCAGCGGACAAAAGGTCCTTACCACAAATCGCCGTCGAGGGGCTCACGTCATACTCTCGCGCAGACGGAAATCGTCTTCACGCTCAGGCGTGAGCAGGCTTGATATCCGCCGGCAACGGACGATCCAATTCCTTATCCAGCCGTTTGGTATTGGCGTCGGCCTCCTTCTCCGTCATCAGGCCGCCCTCCCACTTGGCGACGACCGATGCCGCGATCGAATTGCCGACCGCATTGGTGGCCGAGCGCCCCATGTCGAGGAAGGTGTCGACGCCCAGAATCAGCAGCAAGCCTGCTTCTGGAATATTGAACTGGTTGAGCGTCGCCGCGATCACGACCAGCGACGCGCGCGGCACGCCCGCCATCCCCTTGGACGTCAGCATCAGGATCGCCATCATGGTGAGCTGCGTCGAGATCGGCAGATCGATGTTGTAGGCCTGCGCGATGAAGAGCGTCGCGAAGGTGCAATACATCATCGAGCCGTCCAGATTGAACGAGTAGCCCATCGGCAGCACGAAGCTGGAGATCTTGCGCTGCACGCCGAAGCGGTCGAGCGAGTCGAGAATCTTCGGGTATGCGGCCTCGGAGCTCGCCGTCGCGAACGACAGCAGGAAAGGCTCCTTGATCAATCCGACCAGCTTGAACACCCGTCGGCCGAGGAAGATATATCCCGCGACCACCAGCAGGCTCCAGAGGAGGATCAGGCCGATGTAGAAATCGCCCATGAAGACCGCGAACTTGAGCAGGATCGCGAGGCCGTTGGTCGCCACCGTCGCCGCCATCGCCGCGAACACCGCGACCGGCGCGAGCAGCATCACGTAGCCCGTGATCTTGAGCATGACGTGCGAAAGCGAATCGATCACGACGGTCATCGGCTTTCCGATCTCGCCAAGCGACGCGAGCGCGACGCCGAAGAACATCGAGAACACGACGATCTGCAGGATTTCGTTGTTGGCCATCGACTCGGCGAACGAGCGCGGCACGAGGTGGGTGACGAATTCCTTGAGCGTGAACGATGCGGTCTTCAGGTTGGTGGACGCGCCGATGTCGGGCAGCGGCAGGCCGAGGTTCAGGCCCGGATGCAGCAGGTTGGCGAGCAGCAGACCGAGCAGGAGCGACACGATGGATGCGATCACGAACCAGCCGAGCGCCTTGGCGAAAATGCGGCCCACGCTCTTGGCGTCGCCCATGTGCGCGATCCCGACCACCAAGGTTGAAAAGACCAAGGGCCCGATCAGCATCTTGATCAGGCGCAGGAAGACATCCGAGAGAATCGAGATGTAACCCGCGATCTCCGAGGCGGTCTTCTTGTCGGGGTAACTGGTGAAGATCATGTAGCCGACGATGATCCCCAGCACCATCGCGATCAGGATATAGACCGCCATCGGCATTTTCTTCTTCATGCCCATCTCCCCGAGTCAACTATGGCAACAATATGACGAGAAGCCGCCGCGCTGTCAAAGGCGGCCGGAAGAGAAGCTCTCGGTGGAGATGACGTGCCGGGACAATGACGCGCGCGGCGCCCCCGGAAGAGGTGGTGGCACCAATGTGGGAGGTGGTGGCACTAGAGCGGGAGGGGCACCGCCAAAGCGAGAAGGTGGTACCACCGAGGCGGAGAGGTTCCATTTATCGTCATTCCCGCGAAAGCGGGGATCCATTTTGCTGCGCCCCAAAACCAAATGGATTCCCGCTTTCGCGGGAATGACGAATGGGATGTAGCGGGAATGACGGACGTGGCGTCCAAGTATGACGCGCGTCAACCATCGCCATCCGGCGACTCCGGGTGCGGTTCCCGGGAAGTGACGCGCGCGGCGCACAAGGAAGGCACCGCCGAGGCGGACAGCCCCCATTTATCGTCATCCCGCGAAAGCGGAGGTCCAGTAGCGTTCGTACCCAAGACGCTGGATTCCTGCTTCCGCGGGAATGACGAATCGGGACACAGGACGGCGCCCCCGAAATCCCTCCCGTCCGGCCCGTATCACCGCCTCGGGCATAACTATTGCAGTATCCCCATCGGATTCGATTCGACGAGGGAAATCGAATGTCTATCTATCGCAAATTTGAGGCGATGCGCCGGCCATCCAACGATGTCTATGCCGGCACGGGCACGGCGGCCATGCCGCCCATACGATCTGTCGCGACCCCACCGGGGCGCTCGAGCGCGACGCAGCAAGGCGCAAATCACGGGTTCCGCCGCAAGGCCAGCCCCGCGAACGCTCCCCTGCCTCGCACGCTGAAATGGGTCGAAACCCTTCCGCCGGACGTCAAGCCGACTGCCCTTCTGCGTCACTACGCCCGCATCGCCAACGTGCTTGCCGCCGCCTGGGATGACGCGCGGGCCGTCAACTCGTACATGGACTGTCTTTTCAGGGACGACCGCGGAGACCGCAAGGGCTTTCCGCCCGACGTGGCGCGTGAGCTGCAGATGTTGCGGGAGTATCACACCACGCTGGACGGCGGCCATTTGCTGACGTCGGCCGTCCGCAGCAGGAACGAATAACACCTGCAAGCCGCCGTCCGGGCGGGATACAACGCTTGACGTTAGATTAACGTCATCACATCGGCGTGGGCGCGAGCGTCGAGCTCCCGCTGATCACCCCGTGTATTCGAGCACGTGCATGCCCGCATTCCAGTCGCTCACGAACATCAGCCCGTCGGCCATGACGTAGATGTCGGCCGTCTTGGCGTCGAGCGCGATGTTGGGGCGGGGATCGACCAGTTTCGTCGGAATCGGCGGCACCCAGTAGGCGATTTGCTTGGGTGCGAATTGATCCTTGATGTCGAACACGCGCACGCCCGCGTTGTTGTACGTGGCGAAAATGATTTCCTCGCTTTGCATCGAGCCGGGGCGATTCTCGTGCAAGTTGTGCGGACCGAACGTGCCGTTCGTGCAATAGTCGCGGTCCCGGGGAGTGGGCAGCGTCGCAATCGGCACAGGGTTCTCCGGCGCGCGCACGTCGAGCACGAAAGTGTAGAACGTGCCTTTCGCGCATGCCTGTGCATTGGCCTCGTCGGCGATCACCGCAAGCTTGCGTCCGGGAAGCGGCAGCGGCGTGTGCGTGCCGCCGGGGAACGGCGGCGACCAGTTGATGTGCGACAGCAGCTTGGGCTTCGCCGGATCGCTGATGTCCATGATCGTGAATCCGCCATCGCGCCAGGCGCCATAGCCCAGATTGCCGGCGGTGATCATGTGGTGGAGCGCGGCGCGCTTGCCTTTCGGCATCGTCGACACCTCGCCGGCGGCGCGATTCATGCCGGGCAGCGCCCACTTCGAGACGATCTCCGGCTTGGTCATGTTTTTCAAGTCGACGATGGCCAGGATATGGTCGGTGTAGCCGTCGAAATGCGCGGCGACCGTGGCATAGCGCCCGCCCGCCCAATAGACCCGATTGATGCCGAGGCCAGGCATCTCGAGAAACGCGATTTCCCGCATCTCGCTAGGCTTGGAAATATCGTGGATCGACAAACCGGAGCGGAACTTGGTCCTCTTGGTGATGCTGTCGACCAGAATTGTTCTCGAAATAGCCACGCATGCCGTCGTAGGACTGCATCGCGATGATGTTGGCGCCGTTGGCGAGCAGGAGAGTGTCTTCCGCGGTCTGCAACTGGTGCGTGCGCGTGCCCGCTCCCGCGGTGAAAAATCCGACCGGCTTGAGCTTGCGCGGATCGGTCGCGTCGAGAATCGTCACGCCGTCGCTGAACATATGCCCGACGTAAACGTGCTTGCGATTGACCATCACCTGCACGCCGTCCGGACGGCCGCCTTGGTCGCTGTAGGAGATGTGCTTGATGCCGTAGCCGATACCTTCCGGCGGCACCGGCTCCTGGGGTTTCGTGTCCGGCGCGGCCAAGGCTGCAAGTGGTGTGCTGCCGAGGGCGGCCATGCCTAGCAGCATCTTGAGATGCTCGCGCCGAGTGTTGTTGCTCATGATTCCTCCCATTGTTGGCATGGTCATCGCCCAAGAAGACGTGCGTCGCGGGATTCCCGCTCGCGTTTTTTGTGCCGCCTAATGAAATACTACTTGCTTTCGCAGCCGGCGACGATCCCGCGACCTGCGCCTGCGACTACGCCGTGTCGTCATCCCCACGAAAACGAGCCTGAAGGGCGAACAGAGCAACCTCATCTAATTCGTTATCCCCTAATTCGTTATCCCCTAATTCGTTATCCCCTAATTCGTTATCCCCTAATTCGTTATCCCCTAATTCGTTATCCCCTAATTCGTTATCCCCTAATTCGTTATCCCCTAATTCGTCATCCCCTAATTCGTCATCCCCTAATTCGTCATCCCCTAATTCGTCATCCCCTAATTCGTCATTCCATAATTCGTCATCCCCGCGAAAGCGGGGATCCAGCGGCGTTTAACCAAGACACTGGATTCCCGCTTTCGCGGGAATGACGGATGGGGCTTCCCCGTGAACGACGATAGCGGTGCACCGCTCCCGATCGAGCCTATATTAGCCTGCGAGAACGACGATAATGGAGTGCATCGAGACTGGTACAACTCAACATTCACCCCGATGCTGGAGGGACCTCATGCCTGAAACAAAAGCGCGTGTCGTCGGTTTCAATCATGTCGCGCTCGAAGTCGGTGACATCGAAGCGGCTTTGGCTTTCTATGGCCGCTTGTTCGATTTCAAGCTTCGCAGCAAAAGCGATGACATGTGGGCCGTTCGCGGGAATGACGAGTAGAGAGATCGCGGCGAGGACACCCCCAACTTTCGTCATCCCCGCGAAAGCGGGGATCCAGTGGCGTTCGTTGCATAACGCGCCGCGACGCAGCGACGCTGGATTCCCGATTTCGCGGGAATGACGAAGTGCGAGGGCCGGAATGACGGCGTTGGAACCGTCGAGGAGTAACTAACCGACGATGTCGCAGGCCGATCGAGGTGCTCGCGCTCTCGGCGCAAATCACGCTGGATTTCTGGCCGAAACGATCCACGTCGAGCCGTTCAGGCTCACGTGGCCATCGGCGGCAGCAAGCGGGACGAGCGCGCGCTCCACCGCATCGAGAATGACGGGAATGTGCTCGGCACCCACTTCGCGCGCCAAACGCGAGACCGGGCCGATCTGCATCGCACCCTCGGCGGCGGAGCGCGGCGTTGCGCCGAGAAACACGTTCGTGTCGAAGCGCTGGACATCGACAGGGTCAAAGCCTGCGCCGGACAGGATCGCGCGCAGCCTTTCCTCGTCGGCAAATGCAAAGGGCCCGGGCGCGTTGGGATCGGCGGGCGGCGACGTGACACCCATCGCTGCTCGTGCAGCGGACAGGGGTACCATCGCCCACGGGTTGTCGCGCGGCGCCCGCCAGCAGACGAACACGCACCGCCCGCCGACGCGCAGCGATTCGCGCATATGGCCGAAGGCCGGAGAAGGCTCGCTGAAAAACATCACGCCAAAACGCGAAAACAGCAAATCGATGCCTGTCGGCAGCGCGGCGTCGGACGCATCGCCCTCGCGGAATTCGAGGTGCGCGCCATTGGCCAGCGTCGACGCATCGCCTTCGCGGGCGACGAGGTGCGCACCATTGGCCAGGCCGACACGCGAGCGGGCAACCGCGAGCATCGGCTGCGACACATCGACACCGAGCACCTCGCCCGTCGCTCCAACCATCCGCGCGAGCTCGATCGTGGTGTCGCCGCACCCGCAACCGACGTCGATCACCCGCTCTCCCGGTTGCGGTGCCGCAACCTTCAGCGCGCGGTCACCGAAAGGCACTACAAAGCGCTCGATCTCCTGCCGCATGGCAGCCCACCGCTCGCCCTGCGGACCGTTCCACTGTGCAATCTGTTCGGAGTTGTCAGTGGACATGGATTGATTCTGAAGGCGGGCGCGGGCGTCCGTCTCGTTCGACGTGCGTTGTTGGTTCGATTGCGCTCGGCCGATGCCAACGATATTCTGACACCATCCGACTGACAAAGTCCGGCGGATGCGCACGAACGGTGAGGTCGAGTTTCCTATCGATGCCGCACGCCAGGGAGCCGCAAATCATGAGAGTGCGTTTCTGGGGAACGAGGGGGTCGATCGCCACCCCGGGGCCGGGCACGAATCACTTCGGCGGCAACACCTCGTGCGTCGAGTTGACCACTGACAACGGCGACCTCCTGATTTTTGACTGCGGCACCGGCGCACGCCTGCTGGCGGGTGCGTTGATGGCGCAGGGCAAGAAAGCCATCAACCCGAATATTCTCCTCGGACATACGCACTGGGATCATATTCAAGGCTTTCCGTTTTTCACTCCCAACTTTGTCAAAGGGAACGCCATTGCAATCTATGGCCCGGAAGGCAGCCGCGGCCCGCTGCATGACGTGCTGGCCGGGCAGATGGAGTTCACCTATTTCCCGATCGACTTGAACCAGCTGCCGGCGGCGATCACCTACCACGACCTGACCGAGGGCATCTATACGATCGGCGGAGCGCGGGTAGTGACGCAATTTCTCAATCACCCCGCGATGACGGTCGGCTACCGAGTCGAAGCTGACGGCGTAGCGATGGCGTACCTGGTGGACCACGAGCCCTTCTCCGATGAGCTCTGGCGCGCCGGCGAAACTCCGGGCCGCATCGAGTCGATCCTGCACGATGGGGATCGCCGGCACGCCAAATTCATGGCCGGCGCCGATCTCGTCATCCATGACGCCCAGTACACGCCCGAGGAGTATCCCTCCAAGAAAACCTGGGGGCACAGCCCGTACGACTACGTTGTGCAAATTGCCGCGGCTGCCGGCGTGCGGCGGCTTGCGCTGACCCACCACGATCCGAATCACGACGACGACTTCGTCGCGGAAATCGAGCGCAAAGCTCGCGAAGTGGCCTTGCAGTGCGGGACGGGGCTCGAAGTCTTCTGCGCGTATGAAGGCTGTGAGCTCGTCCTCGAGCCGGGCTCGACCTTCAAGCCCTTTATCGCACAGACCTCTTTTCAGCCCTCCGTCGCGCAGCGCCGTTTTCGGATCCTGGTATGTGATGACCAACCGGAGATGCTCACGCTGATTGTTCGCGCGCTGGAGCAGGAGCAGTACATCGTCAGCACGGCGACCAGCGGTCCGGAGGCGCTGCGGATGATCGACGCGCACATGCCGGATCTCCTGGTGCTCGACTATAAGATGGTTGGCATGGACGGGATGGCGGTCATGAAATCGCTGCGCGCCAAGGCCGACACTCAAGCCCTGCCGGTGCTGATGCTTACCGCCATGACGGACGAGCCCAGCACCCGCGCCGGCTTCGAGGCGGGGGTGACGGACTACGTGACGAAGCCGTTTTCGATCCCGCAGCTCACCGCCCGCGTGCGCGCCTGTCTCACCAGAAGCCAGTCCAGTTAGTCGTGTGGTGGGCTAGCGTGATGGACTACGTCACGAAGCCGTTTTCGATTCCGAGGCTCACCGCCCGCGCGCATGTCTGTCTCACCAGAAGCCGGTCGATCTAGTCGCTAACTTATTCGTGTGATCGCCTAGTCGGAGACGATCTCGACACGATCCAGGTATCTGGACAATTCGCCGACCCACTTGCGCGACGCGTCGAAGTCGGCGCTCTCGGCCGCATGCTCGAGGCCGCCGCCGATGTCGGTGATGGCCTGAAATCCGTAGCTGCCCCCGGCGCCCTTCATGTCGTGCCCCAGACTCTCCACGATCTGAAAGTCACCCCGCTCCAGCGCGGCTAGCATCGCGATCACATCCTGCCTGCGATTCTGCAGGAACCCGGGGACCAGATCCGCGAATTTAGGATTCGCGCGAACAAGGATCGTGTCCTTGCGGCCGCTCTCCTCCATCGGTAACGAAGGCGCGACCATGGAACGCTCCTTGATTGCTTGCAGCAGCACCTCTTGCTTGATCGGCTTGGTCAAAAACGCCGTGCAGCCCGCCGCCATGCACTTTTCCCGATCGCCCTTCAAGGCAGCGGCCGTCAGCGCGATGATCGGCGTGGGGGGCCGGTGGTTCGCCAATTCCCATTTTCTGATCGCCCGCGTCGCGGTCAAGCCATCCATGACCGGCATCTGGCGGTCCATCAACACAAGGTCATAGTTTCCGGCTGCAAACTTTTCGCAGGCGATGGCCCCATTCTCGGCGATGTCGACCACGTATGGCGTGTCCTGCAGGTAAGCCACCGTGATCGTGCGGTTGTCGGCGGAGTCCTCCACCAGAAGAATACGCAACGCCGGCAGCGCCGGCTCGGGAACCGTGCCGACCGGCACAACCGCGCGTGGCGTAGCCTCGTCCAGGATCTCGAGCGGCACGGTGAAAGAAAACACGCTGCCCTTGCCGACATCGCTTTCGACCAAGATACGCCCGCCCATGAGTTCCACCAGGCGCTTCGAAATCGTGAGCCCCAGCCCGGAGCCGCCGTACCTGCGAGTAGTGGACGAGTCGGCTTGCGTGAATCGCTCGAATACCGCGCCCAATTTCTCGCTCGGAATGCCGATGCCGGTGTCCGAGATCGTGAACCGCAATAAGCGCGGGGAGTCTGCCTCGGGCGTGACTCGCAGGGCCACCTCGCCGGATTCCGTGAACTTGATCGCATTACCCAGTAAATTGAGCAGCACCTGCCGTAGCCGTGTCGGGTCGCCGATCAGGTCGTTGTGCACTTTCGGCGCAATGTCGCACACCAGCGCCAGGCCTTTTTCATGGGCCCGGACCGCCACCATCTCCGTCACTTTCCCCAGCAGATCTTTCAACGAGAAGCCGGTTCGCTCCAACTCGAGCTGCGAGGCTTCGACTTTGGAGAGATCGAGGATGTCGTTGATGAGATGGAGCAGGTTGTCGCCCGCGCGGCGAAAGATCTGCACATACTTGCTCTGCTCCGTGGAGAGAGACGTCTTCGCGAGCAGGTCCGCGATACCGATGATTGCATTCATCGGCGTTCGGATTTCATGGCTCATGCTCGCCAGAAAATCCGACTTCGTCTGGCTCGCGCTCTCGGCCACGGCCTTGGCCTCTTGCAGCTCGGCCTCCACGCGCTTGCGCTCCGTGACGTCGCGTGCGGCGGCAAAGACGCCCTGCAGCGTGCGGCCCCGGTCGTAAAAAGTGGTCGCGTTGTACGACACTACCGTTTGCTTCCCGTCTAGAGCGCACGCCGTCAGCTCGTAGTCGGTGACCTTCTTGTTGCTCAGCACGAGCTTGATCCCCGCTTCGGCCCGCTCCGGATCGGTGAAGTAGCTCTTGAACGGCGCGCCGATCAGCTCGTCGCGCGTGCAGCCGGTAAGCGCTTCCATCTGCTTGTTGACGTCGGTGATGATGCCCGAGGGATCGGTGGTCATCAGCGCGTCGATGTTGGATTCGATCAGCGAGCGCGTATAGAACTGCTGGTCGCGCAGGCGCTGATCGAGCTTTTTTTGCTCCGCCTCGACCAGCTTGCGCGCGGTGTTATCGGTGCCGATCAACAGATAGCCGATGATGGCGTCTCGCGCGTCGCGCAGCGCCGTCACCGACACTACCGCGGGGAAGCGGCTGCCGTCCTTGCGGACATAGGTCAATTCATAGATGTCCTCGATCCCGCGCGAGGCCTTGAAAACCAACGCTTCGAAGCCCGGCGTGATCGCGGTCGAGAGCTCGATGCTCAATGCCTTGGCGCGGGCGATCAATTCCTGCGGGTCGGAAATGTCGGCGGGGGTGATCTTGTTCATCACTTCGGCGGCCGTGTAGCCCAGCATTCGCTCGGCGCCGACATTGAAGATCTGAATCACGCCCTTGGCGTCGGTGGCGATGCTCGAGAAGTTGGCGCTGTTGAAAATCGCACGCTGCAGGGCTCCCGCTTTCAGCAGCGCCTCTTCCGCCTGCTTGCGCGCGGTGTTATCGGTGCCGATCAACAGATAGCCGATGATGGCGTCTTGCGCGTCGCGCAGCGCCGTGACCGACACGACCGCCGGGAAGCGGCTGCCGTCTTTGCGGATGTAGGTCAGTTCATAGATGTCCTCGATGCCACGCGAGGCCTTGAAGACCAACGCCTCGAAGCCCGGCGTAATCGCAGTAGCGAGCTCGATGCTCAGTGCCTTGGCGCGCGTGATCACTTCCTGCGGATCGGAAATATCGGCGGGGGTGATCTTGTTCATCACTTCGGCGGCCGTGTAGCCCAGCATTCGCTCGGCGCCAACATTGAAGATCTGGATTACGCCCTTGGCGTCGGTGGCGATGCTCGAGAAGTTCGCGCTATTGAAAATCGCGCGCTGGAGGGCGCCGGCTTTCAGCAGCACTTCCTCCGCCTGCTTGCGCAAGGTCATGTCGCCGGAAGTCTCGGAGCCAGCGATCCTCGTCCTTGTCGTGTCCAGTGCCTTAGCCATGATGTGGTTCCAATGACTCATGCGCGCCCCGCGGGGAAACCGGCGGGATCCGACGTTGTGATCTTGCCCCCATAGTAGGCTAGTCCGGGTTCGGCTACGGAGATATAGGAGAATAATCCCCAACATCGTCGTCCCCGCGAAAGCGGGGACCCAGTGGCGTTCGTACGCCTGGCTCGGCCGCGACCCAAAGCCGCTGGATTCCCGCTTTCGCGGGAATGACGAAGAGCGTGTCGTCTCCGTGAAGGCGGACCCAGCGGCATTTAGGATCGTCGTCTCCACGAAAGCTGGAGCCACTGGCGTTCAAGATCGTCGTCCCCGCGAAAGCGGGGACCCAGTGGCGTTCGTCGCACAACGTGGCCCGCGCAACGACACTGGATTCCCGCTTTCGCGGGAATGACGAATAATGGAGCCGAAGTAGCGATTGCAGCTCGCAGGAGTGACCCTGCGACGACGCGCCGGTCCTCGAGCCGACGCGCACCGCGCGCAGCCGGCGTCGCTTCGACAAGGCGGTGAAGCGTTCTACGATCAGATCCGGGCGCTGCATGGTGGTAATGTCGATTATTCTGTGAGCTACGCCCAGTTCCTTTCCCACGCGCGATGATCCCGCAGACCCGTTACGCAAAGAGCGGCGACACCAATATCGCCTATCAGGTCATCGGCGACCATCCGCGCGACCTCATCCTCGTTCCCGGCTGGATGTCGAACGTCGAGGTGTTCTGGGAGGACCCCGCCGCGGCGCGATTTCTGCGACGGCTCGCCTCTTTCTCTCGGCTGATCCTCTTCGACAAGCGCGGTACGGGACTCTCCGACCGGGGAGGCGGGTTGCCGGACCTCGAGACTCGCATGGACGATGTGCGCTCGGTGATGGATGCCGTGGGGTCCAAGGCTGCGACGCTCTGCGGCTATTCGGAGGGAGGCGTAATGTGCGCGCTGTTCGCGGCCACCTATCCCGCGCGCACCACCTCGCTGATCATGGTTGGCAGCTTTGTCCGGCAAAAGCCCGCCCCGGGTTACTTGGGCGCTCGCTCGGCAGAGCAGCAGGAAACGTTTCTGCAATCGATCGAGAAGGATTGGGGCGGACCTGTCGGACTCGATCTGCGCGCGCCAAGCATTGCGAAGGACGAGCGAGTCCGGCAGTGGTGGGCGCGCTTCCTGCGCATGAGCGCGAGCCCGGCGGCAGCGCTCGAGCTGACGCGCATGAACTACGAGATCGACGTCCGCGACGCGCTGCCCGCGATCCATGTGCCCACCCTGCTGCTGCATTCGACCGGTGACATGGCCGTCGATGTGAATTGCAGCCGGTACATGGCCGAACAGATCCCCGATGCAAGATTGGTGGAGCTTCCAGGCAACGATCATCTGCCCTGGGGATCAGACGCGGACGCCATTCTCGACGAGATCGAGGAGTTCGTCACCGGCGAGCACACGAGCGCGGAGCCCGATCGCATCCTGGCCACCATTCTCTTTGTCGATATCGTCGGCTCGACGGACCAGGCGGCTGCGCTTGGCGATCGTCGCTGGCGGGACGTCCTGCAGAGCTTTTACGCGGTCGTGCGCGCTCAGTTACCGCGTTTTCGCGGTTCAGAGGTGAGCACCACCGGCGACGGTGTGCTGGCGACTTTCGACGGGCCCGCTCGAGGCATCCGCTGCGCGCGCAGCATCGCCGATGCCGTTCGGCCGCTCGGCTTCGAAGTCAGGGCAGGATTGCACACCGGAGAATGCGAGGTCATCGACGACAACGTCGGCGGCATCGCGGTGCACACGGCAGCCCGCGTCGCGGCGCTCGCCCAGCCGAGCGAGGTTCTCGTCTCACATACGGTGCGGGATCTGGTCGCGGGCTCGGGGCTCAAGTTCGCATCGCGTGACACCCATACGCTCAAGGGCATTCCCGGCGAGTGGGCGTTGTTTGCGGCGATTGCGTAGCGAGAGTCCTGACGATTGTCGACAACGATGCATGGGATGTCGAGATCGTCGACTATCACTAGGAGATGGACATGAGTATCAAGCGTGAAGCCCTCAAGGGCATGGACTTCGGCGATGTCGCGACCGGCCGGAGGCTTGCCCCGGTGCATCCCGGGGCCGTGCTGTTCAAGGATTTGATCGAACCTCTGGGGCTCACCCGCTACCGCGTGGCCAAGGCCATGCGGGTACCACAAAGGCGGGTCGACGAGATCTGCGCAGGGCAGCGCGCGATCAGCGCGGACACGGCGTTGCGGCTGGAGCGGCTTTTCGGCATCGAGGCCCAGACGTGGATGAATCTGCAGGCGCAATACGACCTCGAAATAGCCGAGCGTGCGTCAGGCAAACGAATCGACAAAGAAGTTGAGCCGCTAGCTGTCGCCGCGTAGCGAGCGCTTTAGATCGTCATCCCCGCGAAAGCGGGGATCCAGTGGCGTTCGTACAAAAGACGCTGGATTCCCGCTTTCGCGGGAATGACAGAGAGGTGAGATCCCGGGGACAAAAGGCTGCGGGAATGGCGGATGGAGCGCCGCGGGAATGGCGGATGGAGCCCCGCGGGAATAGCCGGTGCCGCGTCGCGGGAATTGCGGACGCGGCGTCGCGGGAATGACGAGAATCGGCCCTAGCTGCGCTAGCACTTACGCTGCGATGCGGCTCGGCGGCAGCGGCTCAACTCCCTTCAACAGTGACGGATCCTGCGCCAGCCGCCAAAGGTCGAGCGCCTCCTGCATCCGGATCCAGCTCTCCGGCGAGTGGCCGAGCAGCCTGGCGATGCGCGCGGCGAGCTCGACCGACAGGTCGCGCTTTTCCTGCAGGAACGTATTGACCGTCACTCGCGAGACTCCCAAGCGGCTGGCGAGCTCGCCTTGCGACATCCGCAGGGCGGGCAGCACGTCCTCGCGCAGAATAGCGCCCGGGTGCGTGGGCTTGCGGCGACGATCGCGGAGCGTCTTCATCAGTGATAGTCCTCAAGGTTCACATCGACCGCGTCTTCGCCATCGAAAGCGAATGTAAGCCGCAGGTTGCCGGACACGTCGACCGCCCAACGCCCTTTCCAATTGCCTCGAAGCGAATGCAATCGCCAACCCGGAACGTTCATGTCCTCGGGTCGCATGGAAGCGTCCAACCGATCCAGCATTCGCGCGATTCGGGCGCGATGCTCGCTCGGGATTCCCAGTGACGCGCTTTCCATGAAGAACCGGGCGAGGCCTTTGTGGCGAAAATTGCGGATCACATTTCGGTCCAAGCGGATAGTAAAGTAATGCGTTACATAATGTCAAGTACTGCTTTACATGCATCGCGAGTACGTACCGACCAGTAACCAGACGTACATCATGGTTGCAATTCCCATGAGCGGCTTCAGACTTCTTGCCTAACGGCCCGCTGGGCGATGGCCGCCCCAAACAGCGTCATCCCCGCGAAAGCGGGGATCCATCTTGCGACCGTCAAAAGCCAATGGATTCCCGCTTTCGCGGGAATGACGAATAATGGGAGTATCGCGGCGCCGCACGTACCGCCAGGACGCCCCATGCCCGACGACAAGACCAGATCTGCAGAAACGATGAGCTCGGCCCCCACCTGGACCCGGGCGACCGACCTCGCCCGCCTGGACGCCTCAAAGCCAATCGCCATAAAACTCCGCAACAAACACATAGCCCTATTCCTCCACAACAACCAAGTCCACGCCTGCAACAACCGCTGCCCGCACGAGGGCTACCCGCTGGTCGAAGGCACCCTCGACGCCGATTGCGTCCTGACCTGCCACTGGCACAACTGGAAATTCGACCTGAAGACCGGCGCCACCCTTTACGGCGGCGACAAGCTGCGCGTCTATCCGGTGAAAGTGGAGGATGGCGCCGTGTGGCTGGATACCCGCGATCCGCCGGCCGCGGAACGCATCGAGCGGGCGCTCCAGCATCTCGACCAGGCGATGGCCGAGTACGACATCGCCCGCATCGCGCGCGAGCTTGCGCGCCTTGGCGCGGCGGGCGCCGGACCTGAGCTGGCGCTCTCGCGCGCCATACAGAACACGCACGCGCGGCTGCGCGATGGGATGACGCACGCCTACGCAGCGGCCGACGCATGGCTCGCTCTGCGCGATACGCTCGATGAACAAACCGAGGAAGCGCAGCGCCTCGCCTGCGCCACCGAAGCGCTCGGCTACATCGCCTACGACACGCTGCGCGAGCCGGCCTATCCGTTCACCGCAGATCGCGCACCCTGGAATGCCGAGGCCTTTGCCTCGAGCGTCGAGTCACAGGACGAGGACGGCGCGGCCGCATTGCTCAACGGAGCGTTGGCGCAGGGACTGCATTTTGCCGACCTCGAACCTGCGCTGGCCGCAGCGGCGCTGGCGCATTACAACGATTTCGGCCACACGCTGATCTACCTGATGCATGTGCGGCGGCTGATCGAGCGCTTGGGAACCGAGGTGGAAAAGCCGCTGCTGCTGGCATGGCTGCGGTCGCTGATTCTCGCCACGCGCGAGGATCTGCTGCCGGACTTTCGGCGGTATGCGGATGCGCTTGCGGCGTGGCCTGTTAGTACGCAACTGAGCGCAACCGAGCGCACAACCGGGCACGCCGCCCAGCGCCGACGCGTTCGAAGGGCTATCGGTGCGCCGCGTGCTGGATGCGACCGTGGCTGCCGCCGGCAACGCGCCGCTCGACATCTATTTCGCGCTGATGGAAGCAGGCGCGCGACACTTGCTGCGCTTCGATGAGCGGCACGCGCTGCGCACCGACAACAGCGTCGCCGACAATGTTGGGTGGCTGGACTTTACCCATGCGCTCACGTTCGGCCATGCGCTGCGGCAGCTATGCGCGCGCCAGCCTCATTTGTGGCCGCAGGGTCTGCTGCAGCTTGCGATGTTTGTGGGGCGGAACAGTGGGTATCTGGATCCGGGCATGGCGGCGCAGACGGCGATTCGGGAGTGGGGCGTCACCGACGAAGCGGCGTTTCACGAGCGCGCTATCGCCACCATTGTCGATCATGGGATTGGGCTGCCTATTTTTCCTGCGCATTGGCTGAAGACTTGGAGTGCGGTGCGCGAGGAAGTTGCGGCTGGGGTGCCTGACGGCGCGCGTGCCGCGATGCTGGCTGCGGTGAATCGGCTGCTTGCGGTGCGGTTCAAGCAGCGGCATGTGTTGCGGACTGCGCGGCAGGCGCTGGGGTTTGTTGGGAAGGAGCGCTAGCACAAAGCGCGACCATCCTGTCGATACCGCCTGACAGCGGCATGCCGGTGGACGACAATTGGGTCACCGGAGATCCGGCGCGTTGCGCCGAAAGCGCAGCGAGGTCTAGACCCTTCAAATCGCATACGGAGCGTGGGCGGATGTTCCACTGCGCATGCGCGGCGCACCATGCTGCGGCATTGGACATTCGAGTCCACCCCATCACTTCAGCGGCCATCCAGGAATTAGTGCATCAATCTCGTGTTGCACTCGGATCGTTTCTGTTAGGGCTGCGATCACGTTTCGATAGTGCTGCAGGTCGTCAAATGTGAGCAGGCGCCCTTTGCGGTCCTTCAACCACTTATGTGCGACCTGATATCCGCCGATTTGATAGTTCCACGTCGAATCGCCGACAGCATCGAAATATTGTTCTGCGTTGATATAGACCCGACCATTCTTGAACTCGACTTTGTCGACCCGGTTGTTTCCGGCGACCGGATAGTCCGGCAGCGGCGCGCTTACGGCTCGCAGTAGGTGCACATCAATCAGGCGTTGGCCAAAAACAACGAGCTTTTTGAACAGTCTGGCGTCGGATGTTAGCGGTAGGCGAGGGAAGTCCCGCTTGAGGAAGGCGTCGTAGCGGGCGCGATAGCCTGGCGAGTAAAGGACCGCATAGATGTAAGCGAAGATGTCCGCGGGCGCCGCAGATCGCGCGCCTATCTTGGATCGGACGTCCGCGAGAAAGTTGGGTGAAAAATTTGCGCTGCGCTCTGCCCTCTCCGGATCAAAGAGTTTATCCTGCGGATGCCGGTAGAGATAAAGAGGAATCAGATAGGCACCCCCGCGTCTGAAGAAGTTGAGATCGGTTGGCTTGTCCACGCAAAAAAAGAATTGCGAATCGTCTCCACCGAGTGCTTCTGCGTTCTTCGGTACCGCTAGCGCCAAGTTTTCTCGAAGAAGGGCGCGGATATTCGCTCCCTGCGATGCGTAAGAACGTTTCGGTCATAAACCGTTACGCGCGCATCGAAGGGACGATAGTCAACATCAATTAGCTTGCTCTCGGCACTCGACCTCGTCAACTGCGCCTTAGCACGCTCATAGCTCCACTGCGCCTGGGCGCAAAGATCAAAGATCTCCCTTGCTTCTGTTTCGTTCGCTGTTAAAAGGAGACGTTCGATTTTGGCAAGTGCCTCACCACGCGTGTAAGAAATAGCGAAGTCATCGTGTTGCGTGGCAAATCCCGGCGCGGCGTCGCCGTTCTGGTTCATGGCGTCTACGAGCGACCAGCCGCGCTCATATTCTGCAAGCAACTCTGAGTCCTGCGGAACAAATAGCCGCTTTGGTTCTTTGGGTTCCAAAATCCGCCAAGGTGTATCGGTCACAACGTGCTCGGCAAGCCAAACGTACTTCGAGCTGCGCTCGCCCCAAAGTTCTGCGTGGTGAATTTGGGTCGCGCTGCTGCTACCACGTTGCCGCTTCACCAGCAGAGCAATAGCCACGCCCTGCTGAATGTCGAACACGTTCTCGTCTTTGCCGCCATCGGGAGCGAGTTCTTTTTTCTTACTGTTGCCGTGGAGGTCCAGCAAAAAAAGGCTGTCGAATGTCGCCATCAGGCTGGCGCGCATGTCGAGGAACGTCGGATTGTCGAGCCAGCTATGGTTAGTGATAAATCCCAACACACCGTAGCCGGTTTGCTCAATCCGCCACTGTGCAAATCGGATGAACTTAACGTAATCATCCGATAACCACTTTGCCTGAGCAGGTTTTTCAGCTCGGGGCTTTGCTTATAGCTTTCCATCAATCCTTCGATCCACACACTCTTGTTGGAGCTGTGACCTGAGTACGGTGGGTTGCCAATGACAACCATAATCGGTGCCTCTCGTTTGACTTGAGAGGCTGCCGCTGCCTCGTCGGCGAGCCATTGCGCAAACAAGGGCAGGCTCGCGTATTCGTGCCCTTCTTCAAGACTGTTGGTCAGGAATACGCGCAGCCGCTCCTCGGCAGCGAAATCGTACCCACTTTGCTGAAGTTGCAGCGCAAGCTTCATATGCGCAACTGCGTATGGAGCCATAAGCAGTTCGAAGCCGTACAGGCGCGGAAGTAGATGCTCGGCGACGTAACCTGGCCACATGCCCTTGGATCTAGAAAAACGCTCATAAATCTGCGCCACGACTGCATGCAAGAACGTGCCGGTCCCGAGTGCCGGATCGAGAATCTGCACGCGGTGGGTCTCAACATGCTTTATCTTCTGTTTGCCATGGGGCGTTGGTACGCTATATTTAACTTTTCCCTTGTCAGCCAGTCCCTCCTTGAGACCAAAGTCGCGCTTGAGGATCGCGTCGACTGACCGGACGATGTAGCCGACCACCGGCTCTGGCGTGAAGTACACGCCGCGCATTTCGCGCATCTTCGGATCGTAGGCTGCAAGGAACGTTTCGTAGAAATGGACGACCGGGTCCTCTCGTCGCGTGGCGCGGCCGAAATCTTCGAGAATGGCGGCAATGTCAGCGCGCGCCAAGAGTTCAGCCAGATCATCGACTGCCCACGCGATGCGGTCGTCCAGGTCGGCACCGGCGATCGTGTTAAAAGCTTTCGCAGGAACGGATTGGTCTTAGGCAGCTCGCTCCCCGCGTGCTCGCGTGTGAAGTTTCGCCCGGTGTGATTGCAACGCGCGGCGAACAGACCATAGGCGATCGTCTGCGCGTACATATCAGCAAACTGATCAATCGAGAGGTCGGCAAGCAAGACCTTCTTGAATGCTTCGTACTGCCCGTTTAGATCACCGCGCTTGCCTTCATGCGCGAACACTTGTCGGATTAGGTCGTGTAGTAGGCGCGCAACTCGTGCCATGCGTTCGGCAAGTTCGCGCGGGCCCGCGATGGTTGGGACGTCCGAATCACAAAACCACCGTAGTAGGCGCTCGACCTGCGCGGCACCATCTGCATCCCGACGCAACGAGCCATTCTTCTGCACGGTGCCAAGGCGAGCAGATTGAATTAGCTCGCCATTGCGATAGAGGCGAAATTCGTTGTAATCCGTGAGGATAAGATTGCGTAAGCTCGCTCGGTATCGTTGCAGCTGCTCGCTACGCTCCGTCTTGCCAAGGTCCGTGCCAACATCCTTCGCTTCGATGTACCCGAGGGGCGTCGCTTTTCGGGTTACGATGTAATCAGGTGCCCCACACTCAATGCGTCGCGGCTCGTTCGTCGCATTGACCCCAGGGAAAACACTCTCAAGCAAGCTCTTGAGGGCAGGACGGTGCGTGTGTTCGGTCGCGTTGTTGGCGCGTAGGGCTTCCTCTATTTCATTCACGTACTGATTGAAGGGCGTCATTTTTCTGGTTGGGTGCGGTCGTGGAGTGGCTACTTATTTTACGGCTCCTGCGAACTACGTGCGACGAGCGGGAAAGGGCATCGAAGTAGGATGGCCTCTTCGCACGACGGCGCCGTTCAAGCGACCTTCCGGGCATGCCAGATGAGATTCGTGGCTCGGCGTTCAAGCGCGCCGGGGCGAAGTCTGTCGTAGAGTTCGAGGAGGCAACCGCTGAGCTCGTCCTCTAGCCACAGGAGATCTCGGATTTCGGAGTCGTTCCAGTGGTCTGGCTTAAAGCTTATTTCGCGGGCCGGGACGTGATAAGGCCATCGCTCCTGTTGCGTGCCGAGCGCTCGCTCTCCCAATCTCACAATTTCCTGAAGCAGCAATTCGGGCAGGTGCATGTCCGCTCGCCGGCCTGCCTGCGGCCCGAACGAGCACAGGAAAGGGCAGTCTGCCGGGATCGCAAATCAGCAGTCCAAGGCTCACCGCCGCAACGCGGGCAGTGAAAGCGGATGGGGTCGTGCCGCAGAGAAATCTCCACCATTTCTCTGCTGATGCCGTCGCAATCTTCCTTTGATAGAAGTCCATAACCTTGAAATGAAAAAGCGCGACATCGGCCTTCGAAATGCCCCCTGCGGTTGCCTTGCATTCAACGATGATTGAACCGCGCCAGCCATCGGCTGCGCCATCGATCTCATGACGCACCCCCGATGCCGAAACGCGACCCGAACAAGAGAAGATTGCCTGGTCCCTGCCGGCGTGTGAAGCCGGGTCGATAGCAACAACCCGGCCACCGTGCGCTCCCAGGCCCTGCCGTCGGGTATCGCTCCGCCAAGCTGCGGCGCGAACCTCGCCACCAGCCAAGCGTCGAGCGTAAATTCCGCCAGCAGATCGAGCGAACGGTGCATGTGCAGTGACTCCTATCGACCGCCAAGAAGCAAATCGTCGATATCGTCGGTGGAATCAGTCAAGTCGGTCCGATCGTCGGCATCTGCGGACGGGGCTTGGTTTTCGAAATACTGGCGCGCGAAAGTTCGCCGAGATTTTCGGCAGTGCTTGCTCCGCTGCCGCATTCAGCAGCTCCCGTGCGCGGCTCAGCAATACGCCCGGGCGTCCGTCGGACACTTCGCGTAGCACTTCAACCGCGCCGGACTCGAAAGGCAGAAGATCGTCTTCGACATCTCGATGCGCGCATCTTCGAGATAGACGCGGAGCAACTCCTTCGCCTGTTCGACATCCTTGAGTCCGCCGAGCACCACTACCGCCGAGGTATTGCTGGGGGACACTTCGAAGGGTGGCAGCCGGTTCTCTTCCCAGAACCGGTCGAGCACCTGTGCTGCGCGGTTGTGGAAGGTGAAGATCATATGCAGCCGCGTGGCATAGGGGCGCTTTCAAGCAGATCGCTGATCCGGCCGATTTCGCGCGAGCGCTTCGATGCAGTCACCGACCTATTGGTCGCCAGATCTTCGAGCTGGTCGATCATCAGGAACAGATGGTCGATCCCGGCCGCCGCCAGCACGGCAAGAGCGAAATCCAGATATTGCAGTCCGTTGCGAAGCCGCGCGGTTGGTGAGACACTGCCGCCAGTTCCGCCTTGAGCTGCTTACCGCCGCCACTCGCAAAGGCGTCAACGAGCTCGGGCCGAAGCGGCCCGCTGGTCCCGCCATCGACGGCCCAGGCGTCGCGCACACGTTCTGCGATCGCCTCAGCGTCATCGCTGCCCAATTCGTCAATGATGCGGGCTCGCGCCTTGTCGAAAACGGACGTGGTATCCGCATCCGGCGCAGTCGCAAGATCGATGACAGCATTGAACAGAACCGGATAGAGGCCGGTGGCGTTAAGATTGTTGAGGTTGGAAAATGCGGCGGCAATGGGCGGGCTGGCCGCTTTCTTCGCACCGGCCTTCTCCAAGGTCGTGGTGCCAAGGTCGTTATTGATCTCCCGCGCGATCTCTTGCATCAGCGTGGTCTTGCCGAATCCCGTGTCGGCGCGCACGCCCTGCGACCAGAGAAACCCGATCGCCTGCCGCCGCGAACGCCGCCGCGAATGAATTCCCCGAAACTCCTTCGTTTCCTCTGGAAAGACCGACTCGCTGTAGGGCTGCTCCGCATTCTGGATGCGGATGGCTTCGGCCGGGAAATGGGTTCTTCTCGAGTTTCCAGGCCTCTTCCATGTGGTCAAAAACATCGTTTGGCATTCAGTTCTCCTTTAGTTAGACTTGGGTTGGATCGTCAGTTCGTAACGTCGGTTTCCGCCGCGTCGATATAAGAGGTTCGGAAATCGGCTGGCGTGTCGTGCCGAGATGCAGGAGAACCTGGCAGGGAATCTCCGAAGGGCGCCGTAAGACAGCCGTTCGATGACGAGATCGACCAGGGCGCGGGTAACGCGGCAACGAAATGCCGCATCGGCGCGGACCTTGAAGATCGGGAGATACGGCGCGGACAGACTGGTGTCGGCGGCTTCGGCCTGGGCCGATACGCGTCAACAATCGCTTTTGCGATCTTGAAGCTCGTATTCTCGAAGGTCGCGCCGTCTGATCGAGACGGAACCACAATCATTAATGTCGGCAGCAAGCCAGATCAGGTTGAAGCCTCGAAGCCGGAAACATATCTTGATTGATCTAGCACGCGCAGCTGCGATCCCCAGCTCTTCAGGATGTCGATGTCGGTCGCGCCGATAGGCAGCCCGTGTGCCGCAAAGGCGGCGACGGCGAAAGCGTCATTGATAGCTTGCGTTAGGGCCTTTCCGGTCGGCTTCGCTTCAGGATCAGTGCCGAATCTGCGTCGCACGGTCGAGACAATCGTCTGTTTGATCGCGTGGGGTCGATGCGCGACGCCGCGGATACCTGTTGGCCTGCAGCTTCTCGGCGACGTATTCGGCCCAATATTGCGTTCCCCGACCTTCGCGACCTGCGGCGTCGACTTCACTCTCGGTCACTTCGGGGCAGGCGATCGGGGCTTCCAGAAGTTTACCGATCAGAGCACGAAAATACGGGATGAGCTTCGTAGAGCGCGGCGGCCAAGGCGGTCGCAGAACGCCGCGATGTCATTCTGCGCAAGACCCGCAACCTCGCGTCCGAGCGGGGTAGGGCATATCGGCGGTCGCGATGGGCATCGACATATCGCCGCGCCGAAGGCACCTGTTGGCGTTCAACGAATCCGAGGCGGATCGCCTCCATCAAAACGTCTGCGGTCGGAGCCCAATAGGCGTCCCTGTCGCCGACTCTGCTGGCCGTGCGGCGCCCCAGTCCCTTGAAGCGCGAGCTTTTCGACGGTCGCGCCGTATCTGTGGCGCGACCTTCGAAGGTCGCACCGTCGCGGAGCCCAACGAGCTGGTCCCGCATGTGCGGCAGGATTTGTTGAAGCCGCAGGAATTGTGTCCTTGAGTTCGCTCATGTAGCGGACATATACATGCAGTTCATATCTCTTTGCAAGAGATATGAACGTCTTATAGAAGAACTAATTTAAATGCTATACTTTTCAGATAGTTAATGGGATACGAGACCTGGGGCCGTAGTCTCGCCCGACCCCGGCGAAGAGAAGTTGCGTCGCCCGATGGCTTAGGTTCGGAAGCCCGCAACCCGTCGCGGAGGTCAAACCTCGCGGTCCCAACGCGATGGAAAGTTATATATCTGACGGGACCGGCGCCTCATGCGTTTGGAGGTTGCCGTCATCGAACGATCGTTCGATAATGTAGAAATGGCGCAACGGCGTTCCCATCAATTTGCGTCCGAGACCGGGCGGATTGGAAATCCACCGCGCAAAAAGTTTATGGCTGTGGCAGTGTTAGGTGGTTGCCGGCCAGTGCGCCGAAGCGGCAGATATTGCCAACTCCCAGCGGGAAATTTCGCGAATCATTGCCAACCTCATGCCCGCCAACAGACGCCACAACGCCGACCGGCGATGAGCGTTTTTGGCGGCTTCTGAAAAAAGGGGGCGTGGCTAATGCAGACTTCGACTCCGCTCAGCATAGAACTAAGAACAAGGAATTTCCGGACCTTGCCGCGCCTGTGCTGTCTCAATGGTGCCGACTCTGGCGCTTTGCAAAACAATTGTGAAGCTTGCACGCATGAAGCATTTCACGCATGCCGTCGAAGTGAAATTTCACGCGGCTTGCGGAGTCTTCCAAAACGATAGGGTCGAGCACTTGAGTTGGTGGGTTGCTGCAGCGTGCGAACCCATGAAAATGCTTGGCCCCGTTGAAGTTCTGAAAGATAAGCAGTGATTTCTCTGCGCGTAAAAGAGGTGTTAATGCGATACGAGTTTCCCTTGCTCGTCGCAGCTGTTCGTGCAGAAAACAAGAAGACCTATCTAGCCCTCAATGCTCAGGCCGGTAACGACAGAGAAGACAAGTACCTCGTTACCTACGCCTCCGAAAAAAATCTGCGCAGATTCTTGGATCAAGAGGTAGATCTCGGTTCATGTTGCGCCTTCCTCGCGCCAGTCACTACTTTGCCTCATCGACTGGCGAAGTTGGCTCCATCATGGAGCTTCGGCGTTACAAAAGGGTCTCTCGAAGAGTATTTGCCTGAGCCAGCGCTTTTTTTTACAAGGCTATGATGGACCTTTGCGAACCGGCATTACCGGGGCGTCGGCACCTAGAGCCCTAAGGAAAGTCCTCATTGATGGTCACTGGGGGTTAGATCACTTGAAGCAGTTTTCCAATGTGCTAGACGATGCGTATTCATTTTTGTTCTCTCTCACTGCAAATGTCGGTATTGACCGCACCAAGTTGAAAATGTTGTACGCACAATATCCATGGCGCGGCGGATACAGCGCGGTTAACTTCTTTGAGCAGTTGGGCCTATTGGTGCCATTTAGTTTGCGACCCGCCGTCGACAGGATGCAGAAGGCGTCTCCTGGCTATATCGATCTATCGCTTCATAAGCCAACCTCAAAACTGCTAGTCGAGTTAGTGAGTGGGATCGGGAATCGAACAGGTAAAGAACAATCTGCCTATGAAGAAGTGCGGCGCGCACTATCGGAGCACAAGTGGCTTGGGAAATCGTCGGAAGAGGCAAGGCTGGACGCCAACGATATAGCGTTTCTGAAAACGCAGATTGCAAAGATGGCGACGGCGTTGCGTCTAGACAGCCATACGGCGCAGATAAACGAGCTTGCGCAGTACGATCCGCTATCTGCGGTAAAGATTTTGCTTTCGGTCCATCGGCGACTCAAGGAGTTGGCTGATTATATGAGGAGACTGGTAAGGCCCAATTCGCTTAAGCTTCTGTCTCTCCTTGGGATGCTTACGTCTTCATTAAGCAATTCCCCTGCCACGAGTAATACGACCGACGCGAGCATCCAGTCCGCAGCATGGGAGTAACTACGCCCGGCCCAAAACAAATTCGACATCGCCATCCTAGGCGGCGGCATCCTAGGCTCCGCCACCGCCTACTTCCTCCTGAAAGAATCCCCGGGCCTGTCGATCTGCGTAATCGAGCCCGACCCCACCTACGAATTCGCCTCCACCCTTCGCGCCTCCGGCGGCTGCCGCGTCCAGTTCACCTGCCCGGAAAACATCGCGATGTCGCTCTACAGCATCGGCTTCATCAAGGCGTTCGAGCAGACGATGGCGTCCAATGGCCGTCCGGCGCCGGTGGATTGGGTCGAAGGCGGCTATCTTTTCATCGTCCCTCCGGACAACGTTGCCAACCTCGAGCGCAATGTGAAGAGGCAGCGCGCTGAAGGTTGCGTGGTCGATCTGCTCACGCCGCAGGAGCTGAAAGTCAGGTTTCCGTCGATGAATGTCGACGATCTGGGTGCGGGAGCGCACACCCCGCACGACGGGTGGTGCGATCCGAACGGACTGTTGTGGGGCTTTCGCCGCAAAGCGGTCGAGCTGGGTGCGGTCTATGTCAAGGATCGCGTCGTGGCTGCCGAGGTGGACGGGGGATCGGCTCGAGCCGTCGTGCTGTCGAGCGGAGAGCGCGTTGCGGCCGATGCCTTCGTCAACGCCGCCGGCGCCTGGTCCGGCGAAGTCGCGGCGATGTTCGGCATGAAGCTGCCGGTGACGCCCATGCGCCGCTTCGAGCACTACTTCACCGCCGGCTCGGCCGTAGAGCGCCTGCCCTATGTCAAGGATGTGGCGCGTCTTGCATTCCGTTCGGAGGGCAAGGGCTTCTCGGGAGGCCTGGTGGATGGCGACGAGCGTCGCGGCTTCAACTTCGAGGTCGATCACGATTACTTCGAGCGGGTGGTGTGGCCGGCGGTGGCGCATCGCTTCCCGGCGTTCGAGGCGGCCAAGTGTCACCGCACGTGGTCGGGGCTGTATGAGCAGAACGAGCTGGATGGGAATCCTGTGATCGGGGCTTGGAGCCGCGTGCCGAATCTGTACACCGTCGCCGGGTTTTCAGGGCACGGGATGATGCACGCGCCGGCGGCGGGGAGGGGGATTGCGGAGTTGGTGGTGCATGGGGGGTTTAGGACGATTGATCTCACCCGCTTGGGGTATGAGCGGGTGGAGGCGAATGAGCCCTATGCGGAGGAGGGGATTCTCTAGCTCGTCATTCCCGCAAAAGCTCCCATCTCGTCATTCCCGCGAAAGCGGGAATCCATGTTGCGACCGTCAAAGTCAAAATGGGTCCCCGCTTTCGCGGGGATGACGGCTATAAGGGCGGCATTCCCGTATTCTCGCACTCGTCCATCCCGCGGAAGGACCCACGCCGTCATTCCCGCGAAAGCTCCCACGCCGTCATTCCCGCGAAAGCGGGAATCCATGTTGCGACCGTCAAGGTCAAAATGGGTCCCCGCTTTCGCGGGGACGACGGCTATGAGGCGGCATTCCCGTATTCTCGCACTCGTCCATCCCGCGGAAGCACCGACATCGTCATTCCCGCGAAAGCGGGAATCCATGTTGCGACGATCAAAGTCAAAATGGATCCCCGCTTTCGCGGGGATGACGATAGGGGACTGCGGCGCTAGATCGGCAGAAACACCGCCGTCGCGAGCGTCTGCACCACCTTCCGGATGATCCGGTTCGTTCGCTGCGCGGCGATCTCGGCCATCACGTCCTGATAGGCGATCATCTTGCCGAACTCGCGCTCGAACGACAGGTTGCGCGCGTCGCCTGCGATCTCGTTCGATAGGAGCAGTGGCGCGCCCTGCGCGTCGCGCGCGTTGGCGAGCTTCCACGCCGCGATCTCGACGTTGCGCGCGGAGTTGTAGAGCTTCTGCGGATCGTACGTGTCGGTGATGTAGAACTCCGTCTTCTCGTTGTAGGAGATGTAGATCATGCTCGCCAGGCCGACGCCGAAGGCAAACACCCGGTCCCCTGAATACTCAGGCTTGAGCGCCAGCACGATCGCGTCGGTGCCGCGCACGCGTCCGAGCTCGGCGAAGCGGAACGCGTATCGCGGATCGAAGGCCCTCGCGACGGCTGCGTCCAGGCTCGCATCGTTGCCCTTGCGCCATTCGCGCGGGTTGCGCCGGTAGAGTTTTTCCATCAGCAGACGCGCCGAGGCGAGCGATTCCTTCGCGTGCAATTCGGCGACGAGGTCGATGTCACCTCGCGCGAGATCAGAAGGAGGAAAGCCGCGCTCGGAGGGCGCCGTCCGCTTGCCGGTGCTCGGCGCAGCGGGCGGGAGCGATGTGCTCGTTGTGCACGCGACAAGAGCGATCGCGCAGCCAGTGATCAGCGCGCGTGACGCGAGCGTGCCCGCTTGTCCGCCTCTGCGTCCGATGCAGTCGTTAACCATGCATCCCGAGCCTCCACTGTCCCCGCCCTCATTATCCCTTGTAAATATGACTTAACCCTGCCTCGAAAAGGGCGATAAAGATGAAACATCGAGCGATGAGCGCTGTCGGACTTTCATCGGCGAGCGTTGCGCGTTGGTTTTATGCGAGCCTCGCCGCTGCAGGCACGTTGCCCGCAGGTCGTACTTGAGGAGACCAACCGATGAAAGTCAGCAAGATAATGACGCGAGATGTGCGCCTCCTGAGCCCCAACCAAACGGTCGGCGAGGCGGCGAAATTGATGGCGGAAATCGATGCCGGTGCGCTGCCGGTCGGCGAAGACGATCGCCTCATCGGCATGATCACCGACCGCGATATCGTCGTCCGCGCGATGGCGCTCGGCAAGTCGGCGGACACCAAAGTCTCCGACGTCATGAGCAAGGAGCTGCTCTATTGCTTCGACACCGACGAAGTCGAGGACGTGTCGCGCAACATGGGCAAGGCGCAAGTGCGGCGTCTGCCGGTCGTCAACAAGGACAAGCGCATGGTCGGCATCGTTTCTCTGGGCGATCTCGCTCGCAAGGATGACGCGACGAATATCGGCCAGACCGTGACGCGCGTTTCCACGCCGGGTGGGAGGCACGACCAGACTACGGTACAGTGACGCGATTGCATCGGCGCCGCCGATGCAATCGACCACAACGATGCAGAGGCCCGTCCGATGCGTATCACCCTTGCCGTCGGACTCGCCTTTGCCCTGCTGATCGCAGGCTGCTCCAATAAACCTGCGCCGCAGGACTCGCAGCCGAAGGCGGGCGCGGCAGTTGCGCCTCGCGCCCTCTTCTGCAGCTACTGCGCCCAGCGCATCCACCCGACTGCCGCAACACCGAGCGCAGCCGCGGCGCGCGAATCAACCGCAGCACCGGCGCCGCCAGCAGCGACTGCGGCACCTGCAACAGCCGTAGCCAAGCCATCGACAACGACTGCCGCCGCGCCACAGGGAAGCGCCGGCCAGAGCGCCGCATCATCGTCAACACCGGCGAAGCCGCGCCGCGGCAGCTACACCGAACGCGCCTGCCGCATCCCCGCCGCCGAACAAGGGAAGCGCTCCTCCGGCCGTCGTTGCAAAGGTCTCCCCGACCCTGGACATTTCAGCGCTCACCCAGCGCCTCAAGGACACCAAGGCCATCGGCGTGCTTTCCAAGCTCGCGCTCAAGAATCAGGTCGACGACCTGCTCGATCAATTCCGCGCGTTTTATCAGGGCAAGCTCAAGACCACGCTCGCCGAGCTCCGGCGGCCCTACGATTCGCTGGTGCTCAAGGTGCTTGCGCTCCTGCAGGACGGTGATCCCTCGCTGGCGTCGGAAATCGTCGCCTCGCGCGAGGCGATCTGGGGCATCCTGTCGGATCCGAAAAAGTTTGCCGCGGTAGCAGCGTGAGTTGAACCGGAATGACGTTCAGATCCGTCATTCCCGCGAAAGCGGGAATCCATGTGCTGCCGATCAAGGGCAAAATGGGTCCCCGCTTTCGCGGGGACGACGGCTGGGTAGCGTGAGCTGAACCAGAATGTCGTTCACACGAAATTTCGATATGCTTGCGAAACGGTGGGCAACGGTTCCGTCAGTCCCGCAAAAGCTGGATCCATGTTGCGGCCGAAGGTCGAAATGGGTCCCGGCTTTCGCGGGAACGACGAAGGGTCGACCGCCGTTCACTCCAAGCTGCGCCTGCGTTCGAGGCGCGCAGCTTTCGTGGAGCCGGCGACCAGGCTTTGGTTCCTGGATCGCCCGACGCGGTTTTGCAGATAGGAGAAGTCATGCGTAAGTATTTGCTCGGATGCATCCCTTCAGATTCGACGATCGTCCTGTCATTCGTCGTCTGCTTTACCGCGTGCCTTGCCACGTCTGCCTTTGCGGCCGACGACGACGCCGTCAAGAAGGATTTGTTCACGGTGCTTGCGCTCAAAGGCTTGCCGTGCACCGAAGTCGTCAGCGTCACGACGCGCGCCGACAACGATCACATCGCATCGTGCAAGGACGGTAACCGTTACCACATCTTCATCAATCCCCAAGGACGCGTGACTGTGGAGAAGCAGTAACAGCGCGCGGGAGCACTCCGACATGAGGCATTTTGTTTGCGCTACTTTTGCTCGTGCCCGCGCTCTCCACCGCCGCAGAGCTCAAAGTCCTGAGCGCCGGAGCCGTCGAGCCCGGCTTGCAGGCATTCGTGAGTCTGGTCAAGCGCGAGACGGGGGATGACCTCAAGACGCAGTTCAGCACTGCGCCGCAGATCGCCCAGCGTCTGGCTGCAGGCGAGGCGTTCGATATCGTAATTGCTCCGCCTGACGTGATCGCCAAGGCGGCGAAGGACGGCAAGCTGGCCGCGGACACCGAAGTTGCGGTCGGGCGTGTCGGCGGCGGCGTAGTCGTGCGCAGCGGCGCGCCCGCGCCCGACATCGCTTCGGTCGATGCATTGAAGCGGTCGCTGCTGGCGGCTGACTCGATCGTCTACAACACCGCGTCGAGTGGCATCTATCTCGACAAGCTGTTCGAGAAAATGGGCATCCTCGATCAAATCAAGCCCAAGACCACGCGCTACGCCACTGGCGCGGAGGTGATGGCGCACGTGAGCAAAAGCACGGGAAACGAAATCGGCTTCGGCGCGATCACCGAGATCAAGGCATACGAGGCTAAAGGTGTGCGCCTCGTGGGCCCACTGCCAGCCGACGTTCAGAACTACAGCGCCTACGCTGCGGTGATGACCACCGCCACGACGTCACCCGAAGCGGTGAAAGCAGTGCTGAAGCAGATCGCGACGCCGGCAGGCAAGGCGGCGTTCACTTCCAACGGAGTGGAGTAACAGCCCGGAGTCGAGGCAACGCCCGGCTGTTCACTTCCAACGGAGCTCGTGTAAGAGCCCGGAGTCGAGGCAACGCCGCGTCGAAATCGGACCTCAGTGCACGTTTGACGTCAGGCGTCGCGTCATTCCGCGCAGAAGCTCCGCACGCATTCGCGGATCAATGTCTTCCGCAGAAGCTCCCAATCGTCATTTCCGCGAACGCTCCCAACCGTCACTCGCGCAGAAGCTCCCAATCGTCATTCCCGCAGAAGCTACCCAAGGCGTAATTCGCGCAGAACACGTCCCAATGCGTCATTCCCGCAGAAGCTCCCAATCGTCATTCCCGCAGAAGCTCCCAATCGTCATTCCCGCGAAAGCGGGAATCCAGTGTCGTTGGGTTACGATGGCGCATTGCGTACGAACGCCACTGGATCCCCGCTTTCGCGGGGATGACGGATGATCGAGTGTTGCAAACCAAGCGCCGGGCAGGTCCCTCGCCCGTGACGCGGTGCAGTCTCTCGCCGCTGTAGCGACGCTCGCCGCTCGCCGTCCTCGTTTCGGGCCCGTCATCCGCCGCCGCGCCGTCGCCTCAGAGACTACCCCTCACGTCCCATTCACATCGTCGTCCCCAGCGCGCCTGGCGGCCTCGGTGACATGCTTGCGCGGGAGATCGGCGATCGCCTCGCGGCTGCGCTGCACTCGCCGGTGGTGATCGACAACAAGCCCGGCGGCGCGGGCGTGATCGGGAACGAATCGGTGTCGCACGCGGCGCCGGACGGATACACGCTGCTGCTGGCGACCTCGGCGACGTTCATCACCGCGTCGCAGGCGATCCGCGCGCTGAACTACGATCCGCTGCGAGACTTCGCACCGGTGTTCAACATCGCGTATGCGACCTCCGTCGTCGTCGTCAATCCTTCGCTTCCGGTCTACACGCTGGCCGAGCTCGTCGACTATGCCAAGGCGCGGCCGGGCCATCTCAACTATGCGTCATCGGGCGTCGGGTCGGCGAATCACCTCGACACCGAAGTGTTCGCCTCGCTCGCTGGAATCCAGCTTTTGCACGTTCCCTATCGCGGCACGGCGGACGGCTATCGGGCGCTCCTCGCCAACGAAGTGCAGATCATGTTCGGCGCGATCACCTCCGCGCTGCCGTATATCAACGCCGGCAAGTTGCGGCCGCTGGTCGTGCTTGTGGACAAGCGCTCGCCGCTGCTGCCCGACGTTCCGACCATCGCAGAGGCGGGTCTCGGCAAGGTCGACGTGCGCAAATGGCTCGGACTCGTCGCGCCTGCCGGCACGCAGCCCGAGATCGTCGAGCGCCTGAACCGCGTGCTGAACCGGATCCTTCACGAGCCGGACGTGCGCGCTTGGCTCGTGAACCAGGGGCTCGATGCCGCCGGCGGCTCCGTGCAGCAATTCGACCGCGAGCTGCGCGCCGACTACGTCAAATGGGGCGAAGTCGTGCGCCGGCTGCACATCCGCTCGGAGTAAAATCGCGGCTTTGCCGACTACGTGCTCGCGCGGCGAGACCACGCCGCCGCGATCCATTCCACGCATGAAAAACCCTCGATTGCCCGCGAGCAGGCTCCGTGTGCTCGTGCCGCCCGCCGGCGTCGTGGCGGGCCTCCGATGAAAAAGCTTCGGCTTCTCGTGCTCTCGGTCGGCACGCAGGTTGGCCAGAACGTCCTCACGACGCTCGCCCGCCGGCGCAACGAGCTCGAGCTGATCGCGACCACGTCGGTCTCGAACGAGCCTTCGATTTTCGATTGGGACGCTGCGTACATCGTTCCCGCCACCGCGGCCGAGCCCGAGGTGTTCGAGTCGCGCCTGCTCGACATCATGGAGCGCGAGCGCATCGACCTGGTGATTCCCTGCCGCGACGACGACATCGTCTTTCTGTCGGCGTTGCGCGACAGGCGTCCCGACCTCGCGCCGCGCCTGCTGTGCGGCAGCGCGGAAGCGGGAAACGTGATCGCCGACAAGTGGCTCAGTGCCGAGTTCTGCGCGCGCCATGGACTGCCGTTCGCGCCGTCGATCTCGAAGGCGACGGCGGGGGAGCGCGCGACATTCGCGCGTGAAAACGGGTTTCCGCTGATCGCCAAGCCGCGCCGCGGTTACGCGTCGCAGGACGTGTACCTCATTTCCACCGACGGGCAATTCGAGCGCACGCTGGCGAGCGACGGCTGGATCGTGCAGAAATTTCTGGGCGACCCGCGCAGCGTCAACCGGTTTCTCGACGGCATCGAGTCGCGCGGCATTCCGCTCTATCACAGCTTCCAGGGGCTTAAGAGCTCGATCCAGGCGCTGATCGCGCCCGATGGATCGGTGCCGCACGTGATCTGCACGCGCAACCAGAGCCGGATGCGCCGCTCGAAATGGGTCGAGGTCGACCGCGATCCCGGCCGCGCTCGATATCGGCACGCGATGCGCGCAGGCGTTCTCGGCCGCGGGATGGCGCGGGCCGCTCAACATCCAGTGCCAGCGCGACATGGACGGCGTGCTGCTGATCCACGAATTCAATGGTCGGTTCACCGGAGCGACAGTGGATCGATGGCTGCTCGGTTACGACGAAGTCGGCGCGTCGATCGAAAGCTTCACCGGCGTGCGAATCGGCGGCGAAGGCGCGTCGCCGCCGCCATCGCTCGAGGCGTTCGAGTCGCTGGTGGCGCGCGGCGCCGATCCGCGCAACGTCGAAGCGTTCACGCGCGACGGCGTGTGGCGGCGTCCGCAATGAGCATCGCGCCAAGCCGCGCTTTGCCGACGCACTGGTGTGCGCGATCGCTCGCTCAAGTGAGCGCGATGACCGACCGCGTGTGGCGACGGCCGCGATGAAGCTGGGCGTCGTGCCGCGCGTGGCCGGCGCAACGCGGCGCGATCGAACGTTCGGGCGCTCACGGTGAGCGACGGCGCCTTCGGGCGAGGCGCGATCGGCGGCGGCGCGCCGCTGAGCGTCGATATCGGCAGCGCGGGCGCCACGGCGACGAATACGCTCAGCATGGGTTGGCACGACGGCGCGGACGTGCCGTTCCAGCCTGGCGAAGATTTTCCGTTCGACGATCGTGCGGTCGGCATGATCGGCTGCGGAGCCTTCATCCACGATCTCGATCGCGCGGCCCTACTGCACTTTTTTCTCGAGTGTCGCAGGACCTTGCGTCCGCGCGGACGCATCGCCATCGCAAAGCGCGCCGGAGGATCGACGGGGACCGAGGACGATTTCGCTCGCGTGGCCGCGCTCGCGGGACTCGACGCCACGGCCGATGGATTTACCAAGCGCGACCGGCAACTGCGGGGTGACCCGCTGGTGTCGATCGCCATCCCGGCTTACAACCCGGGCTTTTTCGCCGCTTCGTTCGAAAGCGCTTTGGCGCAGACCTACGACAACATCGAGATCGTGATCTGCGACGACTCGTCCGGTCCCGAAATCGAAGCGATGGTACGCGCTCGCGCCAGTCGCTTTCCCGTTCGCTACCACCGCAATCACCCGCGTCTGCGGCCGCGCGGCAACTTCACGCGCTGCTTCGACGAAGCGCGCGGCGAGTTCGTCAAATTCCTCTGCGACGACGACCTGCTCGCGCCGACTTGCATCGCGTCGCTGCTCGACGCATTTCGCCACGCGCCGGATATCACGCTCGCGACGTCGCGCCGGCGGCGCATCGATGCGCACGGCCGCGCGCTCCCCGATCAGCCTGCGACCACGCCGATCGTCGCCGCGGACTCGGTGATCGCGGGCGCGACGCTCGCCAACGCCATGCTCATGGCGGGACTCAACACCATCGGCGAGCCGAGCACGGCAATGTTCCGCAAGGACGAGCTGCTGGACCAGGCGCCGGCGTACTTTCGCTTCGACGGCGCGGACGGGCACGGCATCATCGACATGGTGACCTGGACCGCGCTGCTGCTCAAAGGCGACGCCGTCTATCGCAGCGAGGCGCTCTCATCGTTCCGCGTTCACCCGGGGCAGCGTCAGCACGACCCGTCGAAGGTCGAACGCAATGTCGACAGCATCCGCGAGTTGCAGTCGGCGTGGCTCGGTATGCAATTGCATCGGCGATTGCCGCCCGATGAACTGTGGGTCAAGCCGTTTCCCTCGGTCGACGATACCGACTGGCAGGTGCAACCCGTGCTCGGATTCGCCGCGAGGCCCGTTGCCGCAGGTTAGACCCGCACGCGCTTCAGGAGCGTGTCGTACCGCTCCATCGTTCCATCCGCCCGGTACCTGTTCCACACCGCGACGACGGTCTTGACGATAATGATCAGCGACAGCACGGTCAGCAGATCGTCGCGCTGAGTCAGGCGAAAGATCACATACGGCACGCCCGCGCCGAAAAGAGCCATGGACACGCCGCCGAGGAGTGAGATCCGCGCAACGGTTTTCGAGAGGAACGTTGCCGTTTCCGTACCCGGCCGCAAGCCGGGAATGAACGCGCCCTGCTTTTTCATGTTGTCCGCCAGCCCGGCGTCGATGGTCGCGAAATTACAGGCGTACGTGAACAGGACGATCAGCGCGGCGAGCGCCACCCAATACCATCCGCTCGTGAGCGCGAGTCGCGCGCCGATCGCGGTGGCGGCGGCGCCCAAGGACTCTCCGAAGCCCGAAACGATGTAAGCATCGGCGAACCGCAATAGCCCGAGCAGCCCGATCGCCGCGGACAGTGGAACGATGCCGCCGCCGTTTAGCAGCAACGGTACGGAAGCCGACGGCAGCGATCCGCCGGCAGCGAGGTTCGTTTGTCGCCGCGGAAACGTAAATCGCACGGGACGCTGCGCTGACACGAGGACAAAGGCCAGCGCGACGAGAACGACGAGAACCGCGGACACAGTGACAACACGCTCCATGGCGCTTGCTGTGTCCGGCGCGTCGCGCACGATATCGGCAATCTGCTTCGCCAGCGTCAGGCTCGCTCCTGCGAGCAGGACGATGTTTTCGCCGGGACGAATACCGGTGCGGCTGATCCAGTTGACCAGCCCGGCGCTGAGCGTGCTGCCGAATGTGACGAGAACGACGATCCAAAGCGTCGACAGGAAGGTCGATCCCGTAAACCAGCGGATCTTGCCGGGAAAGAATCCTGTCTGCCGCGACAGAACGTGGCTGACAAAGAGCGCGAGCAGGAACGCGAGGATGACAGTCAACACCTTGGCGATGAGTTTGACCCGCTTCTTGAGCTCCTCGCCCTGGTTTCGCATCTCCCGCAACGAAGGTACGACGAGCGTCGCGCCCTGGGCGATCGCCAGCGCTACCAGATACGGAAAGATTCCCGCGGCGACAACGGAGAAATGCTTCAGCACGTCTCCGCCCGCGAGCAGATCGACAAAACCCAGGAAAGGATTGTCGGCGAGCAACTGGTGCAGGCGCTCCTCGTCGACATTGAGCGCGGGTATGTCGGCCAGGATGCGGAACAGCAGCAAAAGCAGGATCGTGTTCAGCACGCGGCGGCGCCGGTCGGGTCCGTGCTCGTCCTCATACACCGTGCTTTCGAGGAAGAGGTTGCGGTAGAGCGCGCGCAACAGGTCGCCTATTTGGGACATAGTCGTCTTACGTTACGCGTTTCTGAGTTCCCGCGTTCGTGCTTCCCTCACGGTCGCCCGACGCCGCCCGTCAACTCCCTCGCGTTGGTACTTCCCTCACGGTCGGACGGCCCGTCATCCCCCTCCCACGCTCGTCATCCCCGCGCAAGCGGGGATCCATTTTGACTTTGACGGTCGCAACATGGATTCCCGCTTCGGCGGAAATGACGAGTGGGGCTTCGCGGGAACGACGAATGGCGCATCAAGGATTTCTTGCGGTAACAAACCATGTGCTCGACGGCGTCCACACGCCGTTCGGCCGCGAATATCGCTCCATGATCTCCTTGAGCGCCGCGGCGACCTGGGGCCTGCGCTTTTCACCTTCGTCTCCGGCGAGGCGGATGATCTCGCCGGCGGGCCCGAGCGACATGGCGAACTCGACCGCTTCGTTCACGTCCCTGCCGATGCAGACATCGGCGTCGAAACGCTCGAAGTCGATGCGGTCATAGCCTGCGCCGCGCAGCATCGAGCTCACCATATCCGGTCCGGCCATGGAGAACGGCCCCGGTCCGCAGTGCACCTGGTCGGTCTCTTCATGCGAAACGACGGGAACGAGCTCCTTGACGCGCAGCTCCGCCTCATAGACCCAGGGGTTCTCCTCGCGGCGCCGCCAGACGATCATCTTCAGCTCGCCGCCGGGCTTCAACGCCTTGCGGATGTTGCGCATGGCCGCGCCCGGGAGCATGAAGAACATCGTCCCGAAGCGCGAGAATGCGAAGTCGTAGGGCCCGCGAAGATTGTCGCTCTGGACATCGGCTGCGAAAAACGAAGCGTTGATGACTTTGGCCTCGTTCGCGTCCTGCGTGGCGGCATTGACGAAGTTCTTGGCACAGTCCACGCCGACCGCCTCGCCTTTCGGTGCCACCTGCTTGGCAATGATCTGCGTGCTGTCGCCGAATCCGCATCCGATGTCCAGCACGCGCGCGCCCTGCGGATACGGGTAGCGCTTGAGCGCCTCGTCGCTGTGCAACGCGAGGCCGTTGACCAGGAGATGCTTGAAGCGGCGAAACTTGTCGAAGAGAACGGTGTTCCACGCTTCGATGACTACGTCGTTTGCTTCGTCCATATGACCTCCGTTGAGCGATTCACACGGCACGCCGCGCTGTGTGACGTCTACTGAGTGTCCGCTGAGGTTTCCACTGACGCTCCATCAGGCAGCGAACTTCCAGCGCCGATAGCGTCGCGCGCGACGTCCGGCGCAGCGCGAGCGCGAGCGCTTTCGGCGAGCATTGCACGTCGCCCAGCAGCCACGCCGTAGTTGGCGCCAGCAGGCCTTCGGCGAGTTGAATCGCGGCGAGCCTGACGGGGACGATCAGCGCAGACAGCTTTCCGGCGCCATCGATCTTCAACCGCTCCTCGATCAACTCGACAAGGACCGGCATCGTCTTGCGCCGCACGGCGCCCACGAAAGTCCCTCGCGCCATCGCGCGGTTTCCCCAGAAGTGCTCGAGCAGCCGGGTCAGGTGCTCAGTATTGTCGCGCTCGCGAATCGTATCGGCAAGGATCGAGAAGGGACCGGCGAGGCTGCTCGCGAGCAGGCCATCCTTGCTCGCGAAATGTTCGTAAAACGTCGAGCGGCCGACGCCCGAGCGAGCCAGGATATCGCCGATGGTGATTTCGTCGTAGCGGTGCTTCTCCATCACCAGGTCGAAGAATGCGCTGAGCAGGGCGTGCCGCGTTTTCTGCGCGCGTCTGTCCTTGGCGTGCCTTTCCGACATGGCTCCCGTTCCAGTATGGATGGATGTTCGTCCCGGCATTCGCCCTCACGTGCCTCTCACGCGGGCCCTCGCCTGGCGCGCGTTCCGCGCTCCTTGGCACTCACTTGGCGGACTTTCGGCCGCATCTGTCCGGCATTTTTCCGGCCGCCCCGGTTATCGTGATCGCGACCCTTACGAGAGGCCGACCATGTCCGCGAACGCTCCTGCCGATGCTCCCATACTAAACAATCTTGCCGCACCCAAGACGGGCATTTTGCTCGTGGTCGCCACGCTCCTCGAGATCGCGGCCATGGCGCACCACCCGTCGGTACACTCACCGGACATCGCCCAGGCGATCGAAGAGATCGGACGTCTCGCGTCGCTTTCCGCCTGGGTTCATGGCGTGCTGATCGCCCTCATGCTGGGCATCTTCTACATTCTCACGGAATTCTCGCGGCGGCGTGGCATCGAGCGGCCCTGGGTCCGCGCCGGCCTGATCGCGTATGCCGTCGGCGTGCTTTCGCATGATCGGCGCCGCCTTGATGAGCGGGTTCGTGATCGGGCATGTCGCGGCAGCGACTGCTCACCTTCCCGACGCCGATCTGCGGACCTCGGCGCAACTCCTGAATTTTTGCTCGGTGCTGAACCAGACCTTTGCGAACCTCGGCGCGATTCTCATGTCGCTCGGCATTGTTTTCTGGTCGATCGACCTGCTGCGCACCCGCCCTCTGCCGCGACTGCTTGGAATGTTCGGTCTGCTGATCGGCATCGTTCCTGCCGTTGCCCTCGTCGTCGGTGGCCTGCATCTCGACGTCTTGGGCATGACTCAGGTGGTAGTCCTGCAAGCGCTGTGGAACGTCGGCATCGGCGTGTTGCTCGTTCGCGGAGCCGTGTAGCTCGCGACAGTAGTACGCGCTCGCTGGGCGATCAACTGGTAGCGAAGCTGCTTCCAGACGACGGGCGACGGCCTGGGCGATAATGGGACTCTGTTTCCCATCACCGCGCCTTCTTCGTCACCATGCCTTCGACCCTCTTCTCGCCCTTCACGCTGCGCAAGCTCACCCTCGCCAACCGAATCGTCGTATCACCCATGTGCCAGTACTCTGCCGTGGATGGCCGCGCGACCGATTGGCACATCGTGCACTGGGGGCAACTGCTGCAATCGAACGCGGGCATGTGCGCAATCGAAGCGACCGCCGTCTCGGCCGTCGGCCGCATCACTTATGGCTGCCTCGGACTCTACGACGACGCGTGCGAAAAAGCGCTGAGCGAGCGCCTGGCCATTGCGCGGGCGAATGCGCCGGCTACGCCGGTCGCGATCCAGCTGGCGCACGCAGGCCGCAAGGGCTCGTCGCAGGTGCCGTGGGAGGGTGGTCAGCTCATTCCACTTGCGCAAGGTGGATGGACGCCGGTCGCCCCGTCGCCGGTCGCGCACCTCGCCGACGAAACGCCACCAGCGGAGATCAACGCGGCCGGCCTGACGCAGATCAAGCGCGAATTCGTCGACGCTGCGCGACGCGCGCACCGCATCGGCATCGACGCCATCGAGCTGCATTGTGCTCACGGCTATCTGCTGCACGAATTTCTCTCACCGATATCGAACCACCGCAAGGACGCGTACGGCGGCTCGTTCGAGAATCGCATCCGCCTGCCACTGGAGATATTCTCCGCGGTGCGCGCTGTGTGGCCTGGAAACAAGCCGATGGGCGTGCGCATCTCCGCGTCCGACTGGGTCGAGGGCGGCTGGACGATCGATGACTCCATCGCGCTCGCGCTGCGGCTCAAAGCTGCCGGATGCGACTGGATCGATGCGTCGAGCGGCGGCATTTCGCCCGCGCAAAAGATTCCGCTTGGACCCGGCTATCAGGTGCCGTTCGCGCGCGCGATCCGCGCGGCGACGTCGATGCCGACCATGGCAGTGGGGCTCATCACCGACGCGACACAGGCCGAGACCATCGTCGCATCGGGTGACGCCGACCTGGTGGCGATGGCGCGCGCGATGCTCTGGGATCCGCGCTGGCCGTGGCACGCGGCGGCGGCGCTCGGCGCGCAGGTCAACGCGCCGGCGCAATACTGGCGCTCGCCGCCGCGCGAAGCGGCGAACGTCATCGCGCACGCGAAGCTAGGAATGCGGTAGGGGTTTCGCTGTTGCCCCGTCGATCCGCGCGGTGGCAACAGCGAAGGTGGGACGGCTACGCTTTCAGCTGATCGCGTATCGGCAATTGCCGTATGCGCTTGCCCGTCGCCGCGAAAATCGCGTTGCACAGTGCCGGCGGGATCGGTGGCACGCCCGGCTCGCCGACGCCTCCCATCGGCTTGCTGTAGTCGCCCGGCACGATATGCACGTAGATCTCGCGCGGCGCCGCGGGCATGCGCGACACCTCGTACTGGTGGAAATTGTCCTGCTGCGCGCGGCCGTTCTTGAAGGTGATCTCGCCCAGCGTCGCCACTCCCACGCCCATCACGCACGCACCCTGCATCTGCGCCACGACCCGATCGGGATTGACGGTCGCGCCGCAGTCGATCGCGATATCGACGCGCGGAATCGTCACCTCGCCCTTGCTGTCGACGGCGACCTGCACGACCGCGGCGACATAGCTCACGAAGCTGTAGTGCGCGGCGATCCCCATGCCGCTGCCCTTGGGCATCGACTTGCCCCATCCCGCTTTTTCGGCGGCAAGCTCCGCGACGCGGCGCAGGCGGCCCGTGTCGACCGGATAGCGCTCGGGTGCCTCTCCGTGGTTCCAGGTATCGCTCAACATCTGCGGCGTGACCACGCGCGCCGGGCCGATCACCTCGAGCAGATAGTCCTTCTGGTCGCGCCCTGCCGCTGCCGCCAGCTCGGCGACGAACGACTGCACCGCGAAAGCGTGCGGAATGTTCGACACCGAGCGGAACCAGCCGATGCGCGTGTGCGCGATCGCGTCGGGATTTTCGATGCGGATGCTGGGAATGGCGAAGGGCACGTTGATGACGCCCATGCCGAGCTCCCAGTTGGCTTCGTTGTTGGCGCTCGCATCGAAGGTTGAGACGATGGTCGGCGCGACGGTGCGGTGCAGCCACGCCACCGGCTTGCCCTGCGCGTCGACCGCGGCCTCGAGATGCTCGACGGACACGGTGTGGAAGTAATCGTTGTGCAGATCGTCGTCGCGCGTCCAGACCACCTTCACCGGCTTGCCGTCCATCGCCTTCGATAGAACCGCCGCCTCCACGCCGTAATCGGGCTTGGACTTGCGCCCGAAGCCGCCGCCCAGCAGCGTGACGTGCACGGTGACATCGTCGGCCGACATGCCGAGCCGCTTGGCGACCAGGTCACGCGCGGCCTGGGGCGACTGGAAGCAGCCCCAGACTTCGCATTTGCCCTTGGTGATCCGCGCGCTCGCTGCGGGCGGCTCCATCGACGCGTGCGCCAGGTGCGGCAGGTAGTATTCCGCTTCGATTTTCTTCGCTGCGGAAGCCGCGGCGGCGGCGAAATCGCCGTCGTTGCGAACCACCTTGCCTGGTTTGCGTGCTGATTCTTCGAGCGTCTTGCGATAGGCGACCGAATCGTAGTCGGCATTCGGGCCGTCGTCCCAGACGATCTTCAGCGCCTTGCGCCCCTGCATCGCCGCCCATGTGTTGCGCCCGATCACGGCGACGCCGCCGAGCGGATTGAACAGCGGCGCTCCCGGCGTGGCATCGATCTGCACGACGCGTATGACGCCCGGCACTTTCATGGCGTCCGCCGCGTCGAAGCTCTTGACTTTGCCGCCGTACACTTGCGGCCGCGCAACCACGGCGTACACCATGCCGGGAACGCGCGTATCCATGCCGTACTGCGTGTTGCCGGTGACGATGTCCTTGGCATCGACGAGCTTCAGCTTGCCCGTGCCGATGTAGCGGAACTCCGACGGATCCTTGAGCCGGATCGTTTCCATCGCCGGAACGGGCATCGCCGCCGCTTTCTTGGCGAGGGAGCCGTAGCTTAAGCGGCGTCCTGTGCGAACGTGAACGACTTCGCCATTCGTGGCATGCACTTCTCTGACCGGAACTTTCCAACGCGCCGCGGCCGCCGCCTCCAGCATTTGCCGCGCGGCGGCGCCGCAACGGCGCATGGGCATGAAAAAGTGGCGCGTGCTGCGAGAGCCGTCGGTGTCCTGGTTACCGTAGCGGGCCTCGTCGCCGGGCGCCTGCACCACGCGAACGCGCGACCAGTCCGCTTCCATCTCGTCGGCGACGATCATGGGCATGCCGGTGCGCACGCCCTGGCCCATTTCCGAGCGATGGCAGACGATGCTGACGATGCCATCCTCGCCGATGGCGACGAAGACCAGCGGGCTGTCGACCCAGCCGTGGGGCATGCCGTCCGCCCCGTACTTAGGCGGGTCCTCCGCGTGCAGAGCGGCGGGAAATCCGACGGCGAGCACCAGGCCGCCGCCGAGCGCAGACACTCCCTGCAGAAACTTGCGGCGGCTAACGTTGGCAATGACCAGTGACTCCGCCGATTCTTCCCCGGCGGCGGCGATGCGGGACAGGTCGAATGGGGCGTTCATGCTTCGCCTCCTTTCATGCCCGCCGCCTGCTTGATGGCGGCGCGAATGCGCCCGTAAGTGCCGCAGCGGCAGATGTTGCCCGTCATGGCATCGTCGATATCGGCGTCGGTAGGCTTGGGCTTCTTCTTGAGCAGCGCCGTCGCCGACATGACCTGCCCCGCCTGGCAGTAGCCGCACTGCGGAACGCCGGCGTCGATCCACGCGGCTTGCACGGCGCGTCCGACTTTGTCCGCAGCTCATCGCCTCGATGGTCACGATCTTCTTGTTGCCGATCGATGAGATCGGCGTCACGCAGGCACGTCCCGGCTCGCCGTCGATGTGTATCGTGCACGCGCCGCACAGCGCCATGCCGCAGCCGAACTTGGTGCCTGTCAGGCCGATCTCATCGCGCAAGACCCAGAGCAGCGGAGTGTCTCCGGGCAGGTTGACGTCGTGCTGCTTGCCGTTGATGTTGAGCGTGGTCATTTCATCCTCCTCGGGATCTGCGTTTCGCTCTCGATGGCGAAAGAAGGCGCGCTCGATGCGCACTCACGGAAAGGATACGCCGGTTGCGGCGCCGGCGAAACATCGCACAACCCCGATCGCCCACGCGCGGATACGTCTGTCCAGCGAGCCTGGCGCGCAGCTGCTACGTCAGGGGCCGCCGCGCCTGACCGTCGTTCGAAAACTTCAACACGACGCTGATGCTGGCCGGTTCCGGTTCGCGTCTAACAGTCATGATGTATGGACGGATGCGCGAAGGCGCGAGCCCGGTGCTCAGCGCAGTGAATCTGTTCCCGGCGGTGGCGTTGACCGCGCTGGTCCTTGTGCGGCGGGCCAGGTGCGGCACCGCAAGGGGCTGATGGCCCCCTGCAGCGAATTAATGGAGGAAAGGGTTGACCCCTTTTCTCGAGGCAGACGATGCCGCTACGCGAGTCCGCCTCGGCGACGCCAGAGGATAGCGACCGCGCAGACAAGCAGCAGCGAGAGGAGTGCAAGTCCGGCCGGTGTCACGGTCGGGACCGGAGCAGCCGCACCACCGGCGCCGGCGCCACCGACAAAAGCAAACAGGTTGCCCATGAATCGATCGTTCGAGTCACCGATCCCCCCACCCGAAGTTTCCGCGTTGGCGATCATGTCGACGTCCGCCAAAAATATGACGCGCCCGGAGCCGAATTGCTGGATAAGTACGTCGGGCAGCGGGGTGCCGGGCGTTGAATCGGTCGCAAGAATCGTCGCGCCGGTCGTCGACGTAAACGCGCCTTGAGTGCCCTCTTCGTTGATCGAGGTCACTACGCCGAATGGCCCGTTGAAAATCGGACTCGCAGAGCCCGCCGCCGTGGGAACGGTCGGGTTTACGCCTGGGCTGCCCGCGGAGGACGGGTGACCGAAGAACGCGCAGACCGCGTCGTGCGCATCGTCGTCGCAGGTCACGATCATCGTGCCTCCTCCATTGACCCACGCCTGCATGGCGTTGAGCTCGGCGGCGGTGAAGGCGTTGACGTTGGCGTCGTCGAGATAGCCGATGAAGAATACATCGACACCAGCCAGCAGCGACGCATTGATCGATCCGACGGTAGCACCCGTGCTGATGATCGTGATCGATCTCGATGCAATGCCTGTCGGCCCGAAATTCAGAGGATTGAGCAGCTTCGCCCGGGTATTGCTCATTTCCGGGCCATCGAGCGTCCATGAGTCCCCGAAGCGCGAATCGGCGACGCTACCCACTCGAAGCGCTTGCGCGGATACCTGCATACAGGCCGCGGCCATCAGAGTGCAAAGAAAGACCTTGAGGAATCCTCGAAGCATTAGAGCTCTCCCATTCGCGTTGACGTCCTGTTTTCGCGCTACCTCGCGAATAGTAGAGAAATTCGTACCTAATTACAATGGGTTAGCGATAAGTAACGGGTCCGGACCTCACGCATGTTGCAAACGGACCACAGGCGCCTCTCACTCCTCATGTACGAGGCGAGAAAGAGTTCATTCCCTCGCGACGATGCAACCTCCCCACGCTACCCCGAAGCAGTCCCCAGCGTGGCCGTCTAAACGGCGTCCCGTGCCTACATGCTCCTCCGATACTCCCCGCCCACCTCGAAAAGTGCCGTCGTGATCTGTCCGAGCGAGCATACCCGCACGGTGTCCACCAGCTCGGCGAAGACGTTGCCGTTTTCGATGACGGTGCGCTTCAACCGCTCCAGCGCTTTCGGCGCGGCGTTTGCGTTGCGCGCGTGAAAGTCTGCCAGGCGCTTCAGCTGCGATTGCTTTTCCTCGTCGCTGGAGCGCTGCAGCTCAACCTTCTGCGGAGGCGCGGTGTCGGCGTGCGGATTGCGGAAGGTGTTGACCCCGACGATGGGGTACGTGCCGTCGTGCTTCTGGTGCTCGTAGTACATCGACTCTTCCTGGATCTTGCCGCGCTGGTAGCCCGTTTCCATCGCACCGAGCACGCCGCCGCGCTCGCTGATCGCCTCGAATTCCTTGAGCACGGCTTCTTCGACCAGGTCGGTCAGCTCGTCGATGATGAAGCTGCCCTGGTTCGGGTTCTCGTTCTTGCCGAGGCCCCATTCGCGGTTGATGATGAGCTGGATCGCCATCGCGCGGCGCACGCTCTCCTCGGTCGGCGTGGTGATCGCCTCGTCGTACGCGTTGGTGTGAAGTGAATTGGTGTTGTCGTAGGTCGAGATCAGCGCTTGCAGGGTCGTGCGGATGTCGTTGAAGGAGATTTCCTGCGCGTGCAGGCTGCGCCCGCTCGTCTGCGAGTGGAATTTCAGCTTTTGCGAGCGCTCGTTGGCGCCATAACGCTCGCGCATTGCAACCGCCCAGATGCGCCGCGCGACGCGGCCTATCACTGCATACTCGGGATCCATGCCATAGCTGAAGAAAAACGACAGGTTGGGCGCGAAGTCGTCGATATGCATGCCGCGCGCGAGATACGCCTCGACGAAGGTGAACCCGTTGGAAAGCGTGAAGGCCAGCTGCGAGATCGGGTTCGCGCCGGCTTCGGCGATGTGGTAGCCCGAGATCGACACCGAATAGAAGTTCTTGATGTCGTGCTGGACGAAATATTCCTGGATGTCGCCCATGACCTTGAGGCTGAATTCGGTGGAGAAGATGCAGGTGTTCTGGCCCTGGTCTTCCTTGAGGATGTCGGCCTGCACCGTACCGCGCACCGTGGACAAGGCCCACGCCTTGATCTTGGTCGCCTCGTCCTGCGCAGGATCTCTCTGGTTGTCTGCTTTGAACTTGTCGAGCTGCTGGTCGATGGCGGTATTCAGGAACATCGCCAGCAGCGTCGGTGCCGGACCGTTGATGGTCATCGACACCGAGTTGTTCGGCGCGGTGAGGTCGAAGCCGGAGTAGAGCACTTTCATGTCGTCGAGCGTCGCGATCGACACGCCGGAGTTGCCGACCTTGCCGTAGATGTCCGGGCGCAGCGCCGGGTCGTTGCCGTAGAGCGTGACCGAGTCGAACGCCGTGGACAGCCGCTTCGCCGGCATGCCGTCGGCGAGCATGTGGAAGCGCTTGTTGGTGCGGAAGGCGTCGCCCTCGCCCGCGAACATACGCGTCGGATCCTCGTTCTCGCGCTTGAACGCGAAGACGCCGGCCGTGTAGGGGAACGACCCCGGCACGTTCTCGGTGAGCTGCCAGCGCAGAATCTCGCCGTCGTCCTCGTATCGAGGCAGCGCGACTTTCGGGATATGCGTGCCCGAGAGCGAGATCGTCGTCAGCGCGCTGCGAATTTCCTTGCCGCGAACTTTGACGACGTACTCGTCACCGGTGTAGGAGGCCTTGGTTTGCGGCCATGTTTCGAGGAGGTTGCTCGCGCGAGGGTCGAGGGCCGCGTCGCGGGCAGTGATCAGGGCGTCGAGCTGTGTCGACGCGCCATTCTCCGCCAGGTTTCGCGCGTCGCTCCCGCCCTCCGCCGCACTTTCGTGACTTACGCCCGATACTCCACTTTCGTCATTCCCGCGAAAGCGGGAATCCAGTGTCGTTGGATCGGTCGCTACGCCGCTGGATCCCCGCTTTCGCGGGGATGACGGGCCTGGGGCTTCGGCACTCGAATCGCCTGTGGACGCGCGCGACGAACCCAGCATCGCCTTCGCCGCCCGCAACTGTTGCCGCTCGCGCGCGATCTTCGCTTGCGCCTTCGCCCATCCGTGATACCCGCGCACGCTCTCGGCGATCTCCGCGAGATAACGGACACGTGAAGCCGGCACGATGGCGTGCTGGCGCGTCGAGTGCTTGGACGTGACGGACGGCAGCTTGCCCGGCCCGAGCTTCAACCCGCGCTCGGCAAGCCGCGCCGCCAGCGCCTGATACAGCGCCGTCACGCCGTCGTCGTTGAAGCGCGCGGCGATCGTTCCGTACACCGGCATTTCGTCCGGCGGCTGGCGGAAGAGCTCGCGGTTGCGCTGGTACTGCTTGCGCACGTCGCGCAGCGCGTCCGCCGCACCCTTGCGGTCGAACTTGTTGATGACGACGAAGTCCGCGAAATCGAGCATGTCGATTTTCTCGAGCTGGCTCGCGGCGCCGAACTCCGGCGTCATTACATACAGTGACAGATCGACGTGCGGCACGATAGCCGCATCGCCCTGGCCGATGCCCGAGGTCTCGACGACGATCAGGTCGTAGCCGGCCGCCTTGCAGGCGGCGACGGCATCGGGCAGCGCCTTGGAGATCTCGCTCGCCGCGTCGCGCGTGGCAAGCGAGCGCATGTAGATGTTCGACTGCTTGCCGGGCGAATGGATCGCGTTCATCCGGATGCGATCGCCGAGAAGGGCGCCACCGGACTTGCGGCGCGACGGATCGATGGAGATGATGGCGATGCGGAGCTTGTCGTCCTGATCAAGACGGAAGCGGCGGATCAGCTCATCGGTGAGCGAGCTCTTGCCCGCGCCACCCGTGCCGGTGATGCCCAGCACCGGCGCGTTGCTCGTTTGTGCCGCGCGCAAAAGCTCATCGCGCAGCTTGGCCGGCACGGAGCCCGGCCTCGAGGCCGGTGATCATGCGCGCGAGCGCCTTGTTGGCGAGCCACGCGTCGCCGCTCTTGAGCGAGGCGACATCGTGCGGAAGGTCGTGGGAGAGGTCGACGTCGCAGGCGCTGACGATCTCGTTGATCATGCCCTGCAGCCCGAGGCGCTGACCGTCCTCGGGCGAGAAGATGCGCGTCACGCCGTAGGCGTGGAGCTCCTCGATTTCCGAGGGAACGATCACGCCGCCGCCACCGCCGAAAACCTTGATGTCGCCGCCGCCGCGCTCGCGCAAGAGGTCGAGCATGTACTTGAAGAACTCGACGTGGCCGCCCTGATAGGACGAGATGGCGATGCCATGCGCGTCTTCCTGCAGCGCGCAAGTGACGATCTCGTCGACCGACCGATTGTGCCCGAGATGGATCACCTCGCATCCGCTCGCCTGGAGGATGCGGCGCATGATGTTGATCGAGGCGTCGTGGCCGTCGAACAGGCTCGCGGCCGTGACGAAGCGCACCTTGTGCACCGGCTTGTAGACGAGCGGCTTGCGGGCGATTGCGCTATCGTTCATCGAAGTCCCCGTAACGCAGGCTTCGCGCCGGGAGCGAAAGCTTACTCCTCGGCGCGGACAAGCCGACATTATATGCCGTTTACGTAAACGTCAACACACGGCCGCCGTGCCGATCCGCCCGGCGCGAAACTTTCGCCCGCGACCGGGGTCCATTGACCGACTTCCGTCAACCTTTTGCTTCAGCAAGCCGTCCGCAGAAGCGGCAACCTTTCTCGCAGGCCACCCCATGAACGCTCTTGCTCCATCGATTCGCCGCGCGTGCGCGGCCGTCTTTCTCGCCGCGTTGTGCTGCAGCGCATCCGCGGCGCTTCCGGCCGGCATCACCCAGGGCCCCTCGGTCGAGGGGATCACCGAATACGACTTGAGCAACGGCCTTCGGGTGCTTCTGTTCCCCGACGCGTCGCAAGCCAAGACCACGGTCAACATCACTTACCTCGTCGGCTCGCGCATGGAAAACTACGGCGAGACCGGCATGGCGCACCTGCTCGAGCACATGCTCTTCAAGGGCACGCCGTCGCGCGGCAACATCATGACGGCGCTGGGTCAGCGCGGAATGGATTTCAACGGCTCGACCTGGTTCGACCGCACCAACTACTTCGAGACCTTCTCCGCGTCGGACGAAAACCTCGACTACGCGCTCGGCATGGAAGCCGACCGCATGGTCAACTCGTTCGTCGCGCGCAAGGACCTCGACAGCGAGATGACGGTCGTCCGCAACGAAATGGAGCGCAACGAGAACAACGCCGTGCGCATCCTCATCCAGCGCACGACCTCGGCGGCATACAACTGGCACAGCTATGGCAAGGACACGATCGGCGCGCGCTCCGACGTCGAGCTGGTCGACATCGGACGCCTGCAGGCGTTCTATCACCTCTACTACCAGCCCGATAACGCGGTGCTGGTCATCGCCGGCGCGTTCGATCCGGACAAGGCTCTGGCGATGGTCGCGAAATACTTCGGGCCGATACCGAAGCCCACGCGCGTGCTGCCGCGCGCTCTACACCGAGGAGCCGGTGCAGGACGGCGAGCGGCAAGTGACGCTGCGCCGGGTCGGCAATACGCAGTGGCTCGCCGACCTCTATCACACGGTGCCCGCCGCGCATCCCGACGCGGTCGCGATCGAAGCGGCGGTCGACGTGATGACCGTCGAGCCCGGCGGCCGCTTGTACAAGGCGCTGGTCGAAACGAAGAAGGCGGCCAACGTCGACGACTACGTCTACAACGGCCACGATCCGGGCTTTGCGATGTTCCTGGCGAAGGTGCCCGACGGGGATCCGATCGACAGCGCGCGCGAGGTCATGCTGCGGACGGTCGAAGGCGTCAAGGCGCAGCCAGTCACCGCGGAAGAGCTCGACCGCGTGCGCGCGAAGACGCTGCAATCGATCGAGGAGACCATCAACAATCCGCAGCGCCTGGGCGTGTCGCTGTCGCAGTCGATCGCGGAGGGCGACTGGCGGCTGTTCTTTCTGCGCCGCGACCAGTGGCGCAAGGTGACGCCCGCGGACGTCGACCGGGTCGCGGCGACGTACTTCAAGCAGGCCAACCGCACCATCGGTGAGTTCATTCCCGATGCCAAGCCGGACCGCTCACCGACGCCGCCGACGGTCGACGTCGCGGCCATGGTCAAGGACTACAAGGGCGACGCCGCGGTTGCCGCGGGCGAGACCTTCGACGCGACGCCCGCCAATCTCGATGCTCGCGCGCAGCGATTCACGCTCGCCAACGGCATGAAGGTCGCGCTGCTGCCGAAAAAGACGCGTGGCGAGACGGTGCAGTTTGCATTGCGCCTGCACTACGGCGACGAGAAGTCGGTCTTCGGCCTCCGGGGCGAAGGAGAGCTCACCGGCGAGATGCTCATGCGCGGCACGACGCGGCACAGCCGCCAGCAGATCGAGGACGAGCTCGATCGTCTGCGGGCGAAGCTGTCGGTCGGAGGCGGCATGACCAGCGCATCGGCGCGCGGCCAGACCGTGCGCGCCAATCTCGCGCCGACGCTCGACCTGCTGGCGGAGGTCCTGCGCGAGCCATCGTTCCCCGCCGCCGAGCTGGAGACGCTCAAGCGCGAGGAGGTCGCCGCGATCGAGGAAGGACGCTCCGATCCGCGCGCGATCGCGGTTCGCGCCCTGGCGCGCTATGACAATCCCTATCCGGCCGGCGACGACCGCTATACGCCGACGCTGGATGAAGCGATCAAGGCCGTGCAGACGCCCGGCGTCGATGCGCTCCAATCGTTCCACCGCCGCTTCTACGGCGGAACGCGCGGCGGACATCGCCGTGGTCGGCGACTTCGACGCAGCCGCGGTCAAGGCGCAGCTCGAGCGGCTGTTCGGAGACTGGAAGAGCCCGTCGCCGTTCACGCGCGTGCCGGACCCGCTGATCGCCAAGCGCCCCGACGCGATGCCGTTCGAGACGCCGGACAAGGCCAACGCGTTTTTCACCGGCTCGACTTCGTTCGCGCTCACCGATCGCGATCCCGACTACCCGGCGTTTCTGCTCGCCAACTATCTGCTGGGAGGCTCGACCGACTCGCGCCTCTGGAACCGCGTGCGCCAGAAGGAAGGCTTGAGCTATGGCGTCGGCAGCTCGTTCCGCGCGAGCAGCTTCGAGCCCAATGGCACGCTCAAGATTTCCGCGATCTTCGCGCCCGCAAAATCTGCAGCGCGCTGCAAGCGGCGGTGCATGAAGAGCTCACGCTGGCGGTGACCCAGGGCTTTTCGGCCGACCGAAGTCGAAAACGGCAAGCGGGCTCTGCTGCAGGAGCGAAAGCTGTCGCGAACGCAGGACGCGGGCCTCGCCGACGCCTTGACACAGCAGGAGTATCTGGGGCGGACCTTCGCGTTTTCCGGCGAGATCGATGCGGCGATCGCGCGCCTGACGCCGGAGACGGTCAACGCTGCCGCGCGCAAATATCTGAAGCCCGATTCGTTCGCGTTCGTCTACGCAGGCGATTTCGCGAAGACGGCGAAGAGCACGGTGGGAGCGAAGTAGGCACGAAGACCTCAGGCGTCATTCCGCTTAGGTTCAACGCTTCAATCCTGCAAACGGCAAACGTATCGTCATCCCCGCGAAAGCGGGGATCCATGTTGCAACCGTGAACAACCCGACGTCTGTCATTCCCGCGAAAGCGGGGATCCATTTTGACCTCGACAGTCGCAACATGGATTCCCGCTTTCGCGGGAATGACGAATATGGCGCGCGGCGACCAGGTGGCGCGGTGGGTGGGGGTGCCCGCCAACTGGGTGTGCCGTGATAGGCTGCGGTGAAAAACGCGCGGTCGCAGGCCTACCAAACTCCCGACAACCTTCCTCATCTCCTCCGCGATCCCAGGCGCGCATCCCATCACCGGCGCAGGCTTGCGCAAGCCACCCGGGCCCGGAAACGGCGCAGTGTATCCGCCCGCTTCCTCGATCAATAGCAGTCCCGCCATCGCGTCCCACGCGTTCAGCGATAGCTCGACAAAAGCGTCGTAGCGTCCCGCCGCGACGTGCGCAAGCTGCAACGCGCCCGCGCCGAGGCTCCGCACCGCCGTTCCCGCATCCATCAGCGCCTGGCGGATCGCCATCACTCGCGGCTCGGCATAGCGATCGTGGTGGCCGAGGCACACGAACGCGCGCTTGAGCGAAGCGCAATCGCTGACCGTCAGGCGATGCTCCTCGCCATGCTGCGTGTTCCATGCGCCATGGCCGCGCCGCGCATGGAACAGCTCATCATGCTCGGGATCGATCACCACTCCGATTTCGCGGTGGCCGCGCTCGACATAAGCGATCGACACGCAGTAGTAGTACGCGCCGCGCAGAAAGTTGTGCGTGCCGTCGATCGGATCGACGATCCAGATGCGCTCTTCGTCGCCCGACACCGATGATGCGGTCTCCTCGCCGAGAAACGCATCGTCCGGAAATGCCCTGGCGATTTCCTCGCGGATCAACATCTCGACCGCGCGATCGGCCAGGCTGACGTAGTCCTGCGCGCCCTTGCTCTCGACGGCCAGCGCGTCGCGTCGCGAGAAGTAGTTGTGCGCAAGCTCGCCGGCCTGATGGGCGATCGCCCGGGCAGCGATGTAGCGGGCGTGGAGAGCGGGATCGTCTTGGGTCATCGGTGTCACTCTGCGTCATTTCCGGGTGTTACCCGCCATCCCCGTGCATCGTCTCCGGACCTGGTCTCCGGATGGTCTCCGGACGTCATTTCCGAACGTCATCCCCGGCCGCATATCTCCGGGCGCGATCCCCGCCATCTCCCCGTGCGTCATCCCCGCGAAAGCGGGGATCCACGTTGACTTGCTGAAAAATGGATTCCCGCTTCCGCGGGAATGACGAATGTGGGGTCGGCGCGTCCGACTAAGTGCGGGCCGACGTGTCTGACCAAGTCGCGGTCGACGTGTCTCACCAAAGTGGCGTCGGCGCGCATAGCTAGAGTGCGCAGAGTGCGGCGCCGGCGCAACTTGGCCGGGATCATTTCGGCAGCGCGTAGACCTCCTTGTCCCACTTGTCGAGAAGTCTCTTGCGCTCGGTGGCGCTGCCGTATTTGGCGAAATCGTAGTTGATGAGCTTGATCTCGCTCATCTTCGGAGCAGCGGGCGGAATCGGCGTGGCGCGATTCGACGGTGTCTGGAAGTTCTTGGTATCTGCGCCGATTTTTTGCGCGGCGGGCGTGAGCGCCCAGTCGTAGAACTTCTTGGCGTTCTCGAGGTTCCTGGCACCTTTGATGATGCTCATGGAACCGACTTCGAAACCTGTTCCCTCGCAGGGCACGATCACCTTTACGGGAAAGCCGTTGGCGATTTCGGAAACGCCGTCATGCATGAACGTGACCGCTACGGTCGTTTCGCCGCGTGCCGCAGCTCGTATCGCGCCCACGCCCGTTCGCGGATAGTTATTGGTGTTGCGGTGCATGCCCTTCAGCAATTCGAACGCCTTATCCTCGCCGAAGATCTGCACGAACGTGGCGATCGTCGAGTACGCCGTGCCCGACGCATTCGGGTTGGCCATCTGCACCTCATCCTTGTATTCCGGCTTGGCAAGGTCAGCCCAGCACTTGGGCTCGGGGAGTTTTTTCTTGGCCAGCAATTCGGTGTTCCAGCCGATGCCGAGCGCGCCGGTGTAAATGCCGACGGTCCGATACTTCGATTGCTCCGCCTGGTGCTGCGACCATTCATAGAGCTGCGCCAGCATCGGCGACTTGTATTCATCTGTGAGCCCGAGCTCGGCCGCCTGCAGATGGGGATCTCCAGTGCCCGCATACCATACATCGTACTTGGGACTAGCCTTTTCGGCGGCGACCTGCGCCATCGCTTCGCCGGAGCCTTTCTGCGTCATGCCGACCTTGATGCCGGTGTCCTTCTGAAACTGCGCGATCAATGCTTCGCACCAGGTGATCGGGACGCTGCAGATGATGTTGACCTGCCCCTGTGCCCGCGCGCCGCCCGCGACGATGACCAAAGCCAAGCCCGCAAGTGCGGCGAATTTCCTGAGCGAAACCTTCGTCCCCGCCATCGTTTCTCCTCGGCGACACATCGTTGTGATCGCGACCGGATCCGGTCGTCGTTTGGCGGATTGTAGTCCAACTTCACTTGCGGTCCGCGCGATTCTCCGCGAGAATTTGGTCACGCCGTTTGCACATGCCTGAAGGTCCGCCGAATCTCGCCATTGCACCCGGCGTCGGACTCCGGCACGAACATCGTCGTCGCCTCAAAGCAGCGCCTCGAGCATGGACTTGTCAACGCTTCGTGCGCCGCCGCGACTTAAACAAAAATGCGAAACGCCACTCGATTCGCCACCCACCGTGCGCTGGACGTGATCTGCCTGGGCAGATTCGCGGTCGACTTCTACGCCCAGCAGATCGGCGCACGCCTCGAGGACGTGACGAGCTTCTCCAAATACCTCGGCGGCTCGTCTGCCAATACGGCCTTCGGCTGCGCGCGCCTGGGACTCAAGGCTGCATTGATTTCGCGCATCGGCGACGACGGCCTGGGACGATTCCTGGTCGAGACGATCGCGCGCGAGGGCTGCGACGTCAGTCATGTGAGCACCGATCCGTCGCGCCTTACCGGCGCGGTCGTGCTGGGCATCAAGGACAAGGACACGTTTCCGCTGATATTCATGCGCGAGAACTGCGCCGACATGGCGATCGCCGAAGAGGATGTCGAGGAAGCGTTCATCGCCAAAGCCAAAGCGCTGCTGATCACCGGCACGCACTTCTCCACCGAATATATCGGCCGCATCAGCCGCCTCGCGCTGGAGCGCGCACGTGCGCACGACGTGCGCACCGTCCTCGACATCGACTACCGCCCGGTCCTGTGGGGCCTCACCAAGCGCGGCGACGGCGAGACGCGCTACGTGCGCTCCGACAACGTCACCGCGCACCTCCAGGGCATTCTTCCGCTGTTCGATCTCATCATCGGCACGATCGAGGAGTTCAACATCGCCGGCGGCAGCACCGACATCATGGCCTCTCTTGCGGCGGTGCGCGCGGTCACGCGAGCGACGCTCGTGGTCAAGCGCGGACCTCTCGGCTGCGCGGTCATCGATGGCGAGATTCCCCGCACGCTCGACGACGCGTTCAACGGCCGCGGCGTCGAGGTCGCGGTGCTGAACGTGCTCGGTGCCGGCGACGCGTTCTCCGCCGGCTTTCTGTCGGGCTGGGCGCGCGGCGAGGATTACGGTGCGTGCACGCGCTACGCCAACGCATGCGGGGCCCTCGTCGTCTCGCGGCACGGATGCGCGCCGGCGATGCCAACCCGTGTCGAGCTCGACTACTACCTCGCCAACGCCGACCGCATCCCGCGCCCCGACCAGGATGCCGCGCTGACGCGATTGCACCGAGTCACGGCGCCGCGCACGCCACACGACGAAGTGCTCGCCTTCGCTTTCGACCATCGCAATCAGTTTTTCGATCTGGCGCAAGAGACGCAAGCGGGAGAATCGCGGCTGCCAAAGTTGAAGCGCCTCTTCGTCGATGCGGTCGGGCAAACCGCACGCGAGCGCTCGCTCAATGGGAGCATCGGCTTGCTGTGCGACGATCGTTACGGACAGGACGCGCTCGACGCGGCGACCGGACGTGGCTGGTGGATTGGACGTCCGGTCGAGCTTCCGGGATCGAATCCGCTGCAGTTCGATCGCGGACGATCGATCGGGACCACGCTCGTGAGCTGGCCGCACGAGCACATCGTCAAGTGTCTGGTGAAGTATCACCCCGATGACGCCCTGGAGAATCGGCTCGAGCAGGAAGCGCAGATCCGATCCCTGTACGAGGCGGTGCAGGCCAGCGGCCACGAGCTGCTGCTCGAGATCATCCCGCCGAAGGAGTTGCCCCGGACGAGCGACACGGTGCTTCGAGCGTTGAAGCGCCTCTACAATCTCGGCATCTATCCCGAATGGTGGAAGCTGGAGCCGATGAGCGCGGAACAATGGCGCGGCGTCGACGCACTAATCGCCGAGCGCGACCCCTATTGCCGCGGCGTGGTCATGCTCGGACTCGCGGCCAGCAGCGACGCATTGCGCGCGGGATTCGACGCGGCGCGCGCGAGCACGACGTGCCGCGGCTTCGCTGTCGGCCGGACCATCTTCGAGGAGCCGTCGCGGCGCTGGCTCTCGGGTGCCATCGACGACGATGCGCTGGTGCGCGAGGTGCGCGCCAATTTCGAAACCCTGATCGATGCATGGCGCGAGTCGCGCAATGCTAGGCGCATGCACCGGGCGACGGCATGAGCACGATACGACTCACCACGGCGCAGGCGCTCGTCCGATATCTCGCGGCGCTTCACACCGAATCCCGCGGCACGAAGACGCCGCTCTTCGGCGGAGTGTTCGCCATCTTCGGGCACGGCAACGTCGCCGGCATCGGCGAGGCTCTCTATCGCCACCGCGACACGCTGCCGACCTACAGGGCGCACAACGAGCAGGCGATGGCGCATGCCGCGATCGCCTACGCCAAGGCCCACATGCGCCGCCGCATGATGGCGTGCACCACGTCGATCGGTCCTGGCGCGACGAATCTCGTGACTGCTGCCGCGCTGGCGCACGTCAACCGCCTGCCGGTGCTCTTTCTTCCGGGCGACGTGTTCATGTCCCGTGCGCCGGACCCTGCTTTGCAGCAGGTCGAGGATTTCCACGACGGCACGGTATCGGCGAACGACTGCTTCAAGCCCGTGTCGCGCTATTTCGATCGCATCGCCTACCCCGAGCAATTGCTTACCGCGTTGCCGCGCGCGATACACGTGTTGACGGACCCGGCGCTGTGCGGCCCGGTGACGCTCGCGCTTCCGCAGGACGTTCAGACGGTCGCCTACGATTTCCCGGAGGATTTTTTCGCTCCGGCCGCGGTGCTGTTTCGCGCGCAACCGCCGATGGAAGAAGAGCTCGCGCGCGCTGTCGCGGTGCTGCGCGGGTCGAAGCGGCCATTGATCGTCGCCGGCGGCGGCGTTCTGTACGCAGAAGCTGGCGCCACATTGCGCGCATTCGCCGACGCGCACGGGGTTCCGGTCGCCGAGACGCAAGCGGGCAAGGGGGCACTCCCGTGGAATCATCCGATGCAAGCGGGTGCGATCGGTGTCACGGGATCGACCGCGGCCAATGAGCTCGCGCGCGACGCCGATGTCGTGCTCGCCGTCGGAACCCGGTTGCAGGATTTCACTACGGGCTCGCACTCGCTGTCGACGCAGGCGCGCCTGGTCAGTCTCAACGTCAATGTCTTCGATGCACTCAAATGGCGAGGCGTGGAGTTGCTTGCGGACGCGAGGCTCGGCCTCGAGGCTCTCTCCCGCGCGTTATCGGGCTGGCGGTCGGCGCCAGATTGGCAGGACAAGGCTGGCAACGCCGCAAACGACTGGCGCGAGACGGTGGACCGCATCACCGGACGACGAGAAGTCGAGCTTCCGTACGACGGCGAGGTCATCGGCGCGGTCCAGCGCTCAGTGGCCGATTCGCCGGCGCGCGACATCGTCGTCTGCGCCGCGGGCACGCTGCCTGCCGAGCTGCACAAGCTCTGGCGCACCGCGACTCCGGGCGGCTATCACATGGAATACGGCTACTCGTGCATGGGCTACGAGATCGCCGGCGGACTCGGCGTGAAAATGGCGAAGCCCGAGCGCGAAGTCGTCGTCATGGTCGGCGATGGAAGCTACCTGATGCTCAACGCCGAGATCGCCACGTCGGTGATGCTCGACCGGAAGCTGATCATCGTCGTGCTCGACAACCGAGGCTACGGGTGCATCAACCGCCTGCAGCAGGCGTGCGGCAGCGAGCCCTTCAACAATCTGTTCGACGACTGCGTGCAGGGGCCCGATGGTGCGCCGCGCATCGACTTCGCCGCGCACGCCGCCTCTATGGGCGCGCTCGCGGAAAACGTGAAGACGATTCCCGAGCTCGAAGCGGCGATGGGACGCGCGCGTGCCGCGAAGCGCACGTATCTCATCTGCATCGAAACCGACCCCGATCGCACGACCGCCGAAGGAGGCTGCTGGTGGGAGGTGGCGGTGCCCGAAGTCTCCGATAGAGCGCAAGTGCGTGCCGCGCGCCTCGGCTATGAGCGCGACAAGCAACAGCAAAAGCCATGAGCGCCGGCGCGGACACTGGCTTCAGCGTGAAGATCGGCATCAATCCGCTCTCGTGGAGCAACGACGACCTGCCTTCGCTCGGCGGCGAGATTCCGCTCGAAGTTGCGCTCTCCGAAGGCAAGGCGATCGGATATCAGGGCTTCGAGCTCGGCAACAAATTTCCCCGCGAGCCCGAAGCTTTGCGCAAGGTACTCGCGCAGTACGGACTGGAACTCGTCTCTGGCTGGTATTCGGGACAGCTCGCGCGGCGCTCGGTGGAAGACGAAATTCGCGCTGTAGGGCCGCACCTTGAGCTCCTCGCTACCAACGACGCCAAGGTCATGGTCTACGGCGAGGTCGCGGACAGCATCCAGGGCTCGCCTGTCCCACTTTACAAACGGCCGCGTTTTTTCCGACGCGAAGAGTGGGCGGCCTACGCGGACAGGATCACGACGTTGGCACGGCACACACTCACGCGCGGCGTGCGGCTTGCCTATCACCACCACATGGGCGCGTACGTTGAAACGCCGGCCGAGGTCGACCAGTTGATGGCGCTCGTCGGCGACGAGGTCGGGCTTCTCTTCGACACCGGACACATGACGTTTGCGAGTGGAGACCTGAAGGCGCCGGCGGCGATGCTCGCCAAGCACGTACGGCGAGTCTGTCATGTCCACTGCAAGGACGTCCGGCCCGAGGTCATACGCATGGCGCGCAATCGCAACTGGAGCTTTCTAGAGGCCGTCATCAATGGCGCCTTCACCGTCCCGGGGGATGGAGCGATCGACTTCGAGCCGCTGATGGCGCTGTTGCACGAGCACGCGTATCGAGGCTGGCTGGTGGTCGAAGCGGAGCAGGATCCGGTGGTCGCGCCGAGCTACGCTTATGCGGACAAGGGTTACCGGCATTTGCGTGCGCTGGTAGGTGCTGTGGCAAACTCGAATGGATTGTAGAAATGACGCAGTCACACCCCGGACGTCATCCCCGCGCAAGCGGGGATCCAGCGGCGTTCGTACAAAAGACGCTGGATTCCCGCTTTCGCGGGAATGACGAGACTGAGGCGTCGGCGAGAATGTCGATCAGGAGAATTTCGCGAGCGCCGCGCGACTATGTCGGGTCACACGTTCGCGATCTGGAATAGGCAGTCATGACACTCTTAGTCAAAGCCAATCCCGACGGCGCCGAAATCGTTCGGGTGACGCCGCAATCCGCCGGCTGGAAATTTGTCGGATTCGCTGCTTATCGCCTCGAAGCGGACGAGGAGGTCACACCTAAGACCAAGGCCTCGGACGAAATCTGCATCGTCGTCCTCAGCGGCACGGTCAGCGTGACGTCGGAGAGCGGCATTTGGCGCGAGATCGGCGGACGAGCGAGTGTCTTCGAGCAGCGAGCGCCCTACGCCGTCTACCTTCCTCGCGGCAACGGCGTCAGCGTTCGCGCGCACACCAGGAGCGAAATCGGCGTCGCCAGCGCCCCCGGAAACGGAAGCGCGCCCGCGCGGCTGATCGAACCCGGAACGATGAAGCGCTTTGCCCGCGGCGAGGGCCTCAACCAGCGCTTCGTCTGCGACATCCTTCCCCAATCCGAGCCCGCGGATCATCTGCTGGTGGTGGAAGTCGTGACGCCGGGCGGGCACTCGTCCAGCTATCCTCCGCACAAGCACGATACCGACAATCTTCCGCTCGAAAGCTCGCTCGAGGAGACGTACTACCATCGCCTCAACCCGGTGCAGGGCTTCGCGTTCCAGCGCGTCTACAGCGACGACCGCTCGCTCGACGAGGCGCTGGCGGTCGAGGATCACGATGTCGTCATGGTCCCGAGGGGCTATCATCCGGTCGTCGTGCCCTATGGCTACGATTCGTACTACCTGAACGTGATGGCCGGCCCGACGCGCGAGTGGCATTTCAAGAATGATCCGGCGCACGAGTGGCTGATCAAGCGTTCACCAACCGCGGAGTCACGATGATCGAAGTCGCCTTGTTCGGAGCGGGCCGCATCGGCAGCATCCACGCCGCCAACCTCGCGCGCCAGCCGGGTGTGCATCTCAAGTACGTTGCCGACGTCAATCGCGCTGCCGCGGTGGACCTCGCCGGCAAGCATCGCGCCGAAGTGCGGACCGCCGAAGCGATTTTTGCCGACGAGTCGATCGGAGCCATTGTCATCGCCTCGAGCACCGATACCCACGCCGAGCTGGTGCAGCGCGGTGCGGCCGCGGGGAAGGCGATTTTCTGCGAGAAGCCGATCGACCTCGACCTGGTGCGTGCGCGCGCCTGCGCCCAGGCGGTCGGCAAGGCAGGCGTCGAATGCATGATCGGATTTCAGCGCAGGTTCGATCCCACGTTCATGGCCGTGAAGGCGCGTCTTGCCGCGGGCGAGATCGGCGAGCCCGAGATGCTCGTCATCACCAGCCGCGATCCCGGCGCACCGCCCATTGAGTACCTCGGCACCTCGGGCGGCATTTTCAAGGACATGCTGATCCACGACTTCGACATATTCCGCTGGATACTCGAGGACGAGGCGCTGACGTTGTTCGCCACCGGGAGCTGTCTCACCGACCCGGCCATCGCCGCGGTCGGGGACATCGACTCGACCGCGGTGACGATACGCACGCGGCGGGGAAGGCTCGCGCAGATCAATACGAGCCGCCGCGCGGCCTACGGCTACGACCAGCGCTTCGAGGTGCTCGGCAGCAAGGGCATGCTGCAAGCCGGGAATCACAAGCCGACGGAAGTCGTCTTGCACGATGCGGTCAGTGTCAGCCAGGACAAGCCTGAGCATTTTTTCCTGGAGCGCTATCGCGTTGCATACGCCAACGAGATGACGCATTTCTTCGATGCGGTGGCCAACGGCAAGCAGGTGCGCACAAGCGTCAACGACGGCGTCAAGGCGCTCGAGCTTGCCGACGCGGCTACGCGTTCATGGCGCGAGCGGCGCTCGATCGAGTTATAGCGCCGAGATCCACGCCGGCGAACGAGCCTTTGGCGCGGCACTGCGAGTCAGCCGCGGGATGTGAATCCCGCCCGCAAGGTAAATGATGACGACACCTTCCAGATTGCGCATGGGCATAGCCGGTCTTGGCCGCCTCGGCCGAAGGCACGCGGAGAATCTTGCGCGCCGCGTTCCGCGCGCCGAGCTGATCGCCGCATGCAGCCCTGTCGCCGACGAGCTAACCTGGGCCGGCCAGGAGCTCGGTGTACCGCACCTCTATCGCGATTACGGCGCGCTGCTCGCAGACGAGCGCGTCGATGCGGTGTTCCTGGTCACCCCCACGTCGATGCATGCCGACCAGATCGTGCAGGCGCTGAACGCAGGCAAGCATGTGTTCTGCGAAAAGCCGCTCTCGCTCGATCTCGCGGATTGCCGCAGGGTGGAGGATCTTGCCGCCCGGCACCCCGGCCTCAAGGTCATGATCGGCTACGGCCGGCGCTTCGATCCGAGCTATCGCGACGCGTACGACAAGGTCCGCGCGGGCATGATCGGCCGGCCCTTCCTGGTGCGCTCCCAGAACCTCGACATGAACGATCCGTCGGGGTTTTTCGTGCGCTTCGCTCCGACCAGCGGGGGCATTTTCCTCGACTGCACCGTGCACGACATCGACCTTGCGCGCTGGCTCCTAGGAGAACCTGAACCCGTACGCGTCTTCGCGACCGGCGTGGTCGCTCTGCATGAGGGCCTGCGCGAATTCGGCGACGTCGACAACGGTGTCGCGACCTGCGAGTTCGCCGGCGGACAGATGGCGTGCTTCTACGCGTCGCGCACCATGGCGCACGGGCACGAGACATCGACCGAAATCTTCGGCACGGAGGGGCGCCTGACCGTGGGCCAGAACCCGCGGCTCAACCGCGTGGACATCGCTGACGCGCACGGCGTGCGCAACGAATGTACGCCGACATTCTACGAGCGCTTCGAGGAGGCCTTTCTGCGCGAGGCGACGCACTTCGTCGATGCCGTGCTTGACGATCGCCCACCGCTCTTGACCCTGCACGATGCGACGGAGGCCACGCGCATTGCGCTTGCCTTGAGGGAGTCCCTGCAGACACGCCGCGTAATCGACCTGTGACGCGGGAGCATTGCGTGCGAGGGGCGCCGGCAACGGCTCGCCGGCGTTCGGCGGCGGGCTTGCCGCGGTGAAGACGGCGCTCGCGCCGCGCGACCTGCTGCTGACGCTTGCCACGGTCACGCTCTGGGGCTTTTCCTTCGTTGCGATCAAGGTTGGCTTGCGCGAGCTGCCGCCTTTCGCGCTGGCCGCACTGCGCTTCTTTTTCGCAGCCGTGCCTCTTGTGTTCGTGATCAAGCGGCCGCGCATGCCATGGCGCGACATCATCGGCTACGGCGTCGCGATCGGCGTCGTCCAATTCGGACTGTTGTTCCTCGGGATGCACCTCGGCATGCCCGCGGGATTGTCGTCGCTGGTGATCCAGATGCAGGTGTTCTTCACCGTCGGTCTCGCCATCGCCTTTCTCGGCGACCGTCTGCAGCGGCACAACCTGGTCGGCGCGGCTATCGCCACCGCCGGCATCGTCATTCTCGCCGCTCAGAAATTGATCGAGGGCGCGCACGCGACGCTGGTCGGATTCGCGCTGGTGATCGTCGCCGCGTTTGCCTGGGGCGTCGGCAACATCATCGCCAAGCACGCCGCGGCCGAGCACGATTCCGACATGTTCGGGCTCGTGGTCTGGTCGAGCCTCATACCGCCGCTGCCGCTTGCGCTGCTTTCGTTCGCGTTCGAGGGTGGCGCGTCGGTGTGGAGCGCGGTGACGTCGGCGGGTGCGCTGACCTGGGCCTGCGTCCTTTGTCTCGCCTGGGTCGCCACGCTCTTCGGATTTGCGTCGTGGGCGCGATTGCTGCATCGGTATCCCACCGGCCTCATCGCTCCGTTCGGCTTGCTGATCCCGGTATCGGGCATCGCGTGCGGCGCGATTTTCCTCGGAGAGTCGCTTGTGCCGCTGCAGGCGGTCGGCGTGGCGCTCGTCTTCGCGGGGCTGGTCGAGAACGTCTACGGTCCGACCATCCGGACGTGGCTGTCTGGCGGCCGGTGAGCCCGGCCGCAAATCGCTACTGCGCGCGAATCCGCTAGCGCGGCATTGCGGCGACTTCGCGATCCCACTTCTCCAGCAAGCGCTTGCGCTCGGCCGCGCTGCCGTATTTCGCGAAGTCGTAGTTGATCAGCTTGATCTCGTCCATCTTCGGCGCGCCGGGCGGTGCGGGAACGGATTTGTTCGAGGGTGTCTGGTAATTCTTGGTCTCGGCGCCGATTTTCTGCGCGGCCGGTGTCAACGCCCAGTCGTAGAATTTTTTCGCGTTGTCCAGGTTCCTCGCGCCTTTGACGATGCTCATCGAGCCCACCTCGTAGCCTGTCCCCTCGCACGGAACGACGATTTTCACCGGGAAGCCGCCGGCAATCTCGGTGACGCCGTCGTGAAGGAAGGTGACCGCAATCCCCGTCTCGCCACGGCCGACCGCGCGTATCGCACCGGGTCCGCTGCGCGGGTAGTTGTTGATGTTGCGATGCATGCCCTTGAGCAGTTCGAACGCCTTGTCCTCGCCGAAGATCTGAACCAGCGTCGCGATGGTCGCGTATGCGGTCCCGGACGCGTTGGGGTTGGCCATCTGTACTTCGTCGCGATACATCGGGTTGGCAAGATCCGCCCAGCACTTGGGCGGTGGCAGGTTCTTCTTGGCCAATATCTCCGGGTTGTAGCCGATGCCCAGCGCGCCCGTGTACACGCCGACGGTGCGATACTTCGACTGTTCAGCCTGGCGCACGGCCCAATCGTGCAGCTGCGGGAGCATCGGCGAGCGATACTCCTCGGTGAGTCCCAATTCCGCTGCCTGGAGATGCGGATCTCCGGAGCCGGTGTACCAGAGATCCAGCTTCGGGTTGGCGTGCTCGGCGGCGACCTGCGCCATCGCCTCGCCAGCAGACTTTTGAGTCATGCCGACCTTGATCCCGGTGTCTTTCTGGAACTGACTGACGACGGCCTCGCACCACGGCAGCTGGACGCTGCAAACGATGTTGAGCTGACCCTGCGCGATGGCGCCGTTCATGGCGAACGCGAAGCCCATCGCTATCAACGCCCGTGCGCGCGCACGACATGTGATGCTCCTCCGTCCTGTTGTCGCGCGTCTAAGCGCGCGCGCCGCATATCATAGCGCTGCGGGAAATTTCCTGCGGAGGTGTCGCGGAAGATCGGGAGGCGTCAACGGTGCGCGCGCTAACGCGCCCAGCACTGCGATGTGGTCCACGTGCCTCCGCTGACGTTCTTCACACCCGATTCGGTGTAAGTGAACGTTCCGCACGGATCGCTCGCCTGTATCGCCGCAGGGGCAGCGCTGACCGTATACGTCGTCGAGGACAGGTTCGACAAGAGACAGGTTGTAGTAGCTGTTTTCGGTGTGAGTGGGATAGATCGCCGGCGACGCGGAGCCGAGGGTCGCAGTCGCGTAGGTGCCTTTCTCCGTGGAGTAGCGCTCCATCTGCGCGGCAACGCCGAGCAGCGACGCCGTCGCCTCCGACCGCCGCGATTTCTGCACCGAGCTCAAGTAGCTGGGGTAGGCGATCGCTGCGAGGATCGCCACGATCGCGCAAGCGATCATCAACTCTATCAATGAGAATCCGCGTGACGTTTACTTGATTCACTTGGCTTTACCGTTTCAGTTGGTGTAAATCACCGCGACGCGGCGATGCTTCATATCCGTGGGGTCGAGCGTGAAACGGACGTTCGAGCCTTTCTTGAGGCCAAAGATGCTTGCGGGCTTGCCCGCGGCGTTGAACACCTTGACCTTTTGCGGATTGAACGTGAGCTTCTGGCCGTAGACCTGGAACGTTCCGCCGCTGCTGAATGATTGGAGCGTGCCACTGCGCATGCCCGAGCTGTTATCGGAGGTCGCGGTCGCGGCCCACGCTGCCGCTATTTGGCGGAGACGCCATTGCCTGCTGCGCCGTCGCGGGAAGGATCGGCCCCGCGCGTGAGGTCGTCGGTTTGGCGGGCGCCGAAGCAGCCTTCGGCGGGATACCCGGCGCCGACAATGTTGCGGTCGGACGCGTCACTGCCGCCGCGTTCGGCATCGCTGCGTTGGTCGCGCCCGTCGGCGCGCTGCCGGCACCGCGCTCGTCGCCGCTGTGCCTGTCTTCGCGGCGCTCGAGGTGCCGGGCGCCACGACGGGCTGCGTCGTCGAGGAGACCGTCGCCGTCATCGAGTAGGCCGGCGCCGACAGCGACGCTGCGAGCAACAATGCCGGGACGAACAAGCTGCGATTCATGATTGCGCCTTTCATTGGAGCTGCCGCCACGAGCCGCGGGCCGAACTACCGAGCCCGGCGGTCTCGCCGATGACCGTGACCGAGCCGGCCGACGTGTTGACGTACTTGTTCTCGAACGGCGGATGGCCCGTTTGCGGCGGTGCGCGCAGGAAGCCCGCGGCCGCCGGAATGCTGGTGATCGCGCGGCCACTCGCGTTGTCGAGGGTGCCGTTCAGGTTCAGGTCAGAGGTCGACATCTGTCCATCGGCATTGGTATCGAAGGTCGGGCTGTCGTTGCGGTTGCCGGTCATGATGTCGACCTCCATCACCCAGCCCGTGCCGCCGAAGCCGCAGGGGTCGGTGTTGGGGATGAGCGTGTTGAACACGACGCGGCCGGCGCGAATGTTCGCATCGCTGACGATGCGCTCTCCCACTGCCGGCATATCGATGTACCAGCCGCGCTTGCTCGCCGTGTAGTCCGGCGATCGCAACCGCGTTGTCTCCGGCGAGCGGCGCGTCAAGTGTTGCCGGACCCACGGCATGCGTGGTGAGCCGGTAGGTATTGCCGTCGCTGCCGACGGCCGTGCTGCTGACGACGTTTTGATGCACGAGGCTCGATAGACCAGGTACTGCCGACGCGCCATTGTCGCGAATGCCGTAGAACGACTGCGTGCCGGTCGTACTGCCGTCGCTGGTGTCGATGTAGCGGCCGGTCCCGAACGCGACGAGATAGCCGCCTTGCGTGAACTTGGTCACGTCAGGGCGCACCGTGATCGGCTGACCCGGCGTGGTGAAGAGCGGCGTGCCGCTGAAGGCGACGCGCCACGCTCCTGCGCTGGACGAGGACAGGTCGAACTTCCACAGGTTGCCGTTCAGATCTCCCGCATACACGACGTCGGCGATGCCGTCGCCGTTGGTGTCGATGGCGATGGGACCCGACAGACCGTTGGGGGTCGTAGAGCTCCCGATACCGGTGTCGATCTTGGCGGTGACGGTTCCGTTCTGCGCGTCGAGCACGAAGAGCACGGCGTGGCCACTGCTGCTCCCGTGGCCGTCGTCCTCGCTGTTGTTGTATCCGTTGCCCACGATGATCGACCAGCGCCCGTTGTTGGTCTTCACCAGCAGCGGCTGCGAGAAGCTATAGCCGAGATCGGCGTCGTCATTGTCCGTGAACTCCCAGCGCACGATCGAGCTCGCGTTTGCCTGCGAGAACGTGCTCGGGTCGGTGACGTCCAGGACGTACACGCCCTGTCCGCCGGCGCCGAGCGCGCCCGCGAGCAGCGTGTGCCACGAGCCGCCGTAGAAAGCGTCGGCGATGGTCGGCGATCCGTCGACCTGATAGTGGTGGGCAACCGGCTCGCCCGCGACTGTCGAGTGGCTCGCAGCCGTGAGCGCGCTCAAGTTCTTGTAGACGGAACTCGGCACGTACGCCATCGCTTCACGTCCGTTGTTGGCGTTGAAGGCGTGCAGCATGCCGTCGTTGGCGCCGACGTAGATCATCGGCGTTCTGCCTGCGTTGGCCGCCGCGAACGTGCTGTACGGGGCGCTCTCGATGGAATCCGGATAGGCCTGGGCAGGAGCAGCGATGTAGCTCGGCGCGGAATGGATGATGTCTCCGAGCTTGCTCGTCGGACGGCTGCGGAACGACGGCGTGCAGCGTTGGGCAGGTCCCGACTTCGTTGGCCGAGTTCCCACGAATCCACGCCAAGCGCTGCGCGCCGAATCCGTCGGCGCCGCCAGCGCTGGCATCGACACCCCAGGCCTCGACCTCGGTGGCGCGTGAGTAGCCGTCGGCAGCGCCGGTAATGTAGATGCGAATGCGATCGGTGGTGAAGGAATCGAAGTTCACCGTTCGCTTCACCAGGTTGTTGCCGCTGACCGAGCCCAGCGTCTGCCATGTGCTGCCGTCCCAACCCTGAACGGCGAAATTGACGAGTCCGTATTGGCTGAACGTCATCGTGTCCGTGGGCTCGACCGGCGCCCAGTAAGTGTCCTGTACGGAATACACGATGACTTGCGTGAGGGTCTTCGAGCCGTTGAAATTGATCTGCAGCCAATCAGGGAAAGTGTTGCCGCAGCACGCGCTGTTCCAGCCGCCGCCGCTGCCCCAGTTGGAGCCGGCGCTGCAGGCCATCGATCACCGCGCTCGGCGGGTAGGCCGAGTTGTAGTAGCTCGACGCGGTCGCGACGGCGCCGTTGCTGGCGAGCGCGACGTCCGAGACACCTGTCGTGTTGGCGCCCGCCGTATCGAGCATCGTCGACTGCGCCAGGTCCATGTCGGTGGCGCCCGGCGTTCCGGGATAGGTCGTCGGCCAGACGAACGGAATGCCGCGCGAGCCAAGCGACGCCGAGGGCTTGTAGGTGAGGATCGACCGTCCGGTATCCCAAGCCTGGCCGTTGATGACTTGACCAGAATCCCACTGCTGCGCGCCGATCGATCCGTCGGCATTGATCAGATAAGCGATGAGCTGGCCCGACCAGTCGCCGCTGTTGAAGCGCGCCTGGTAGAGATTGGTTCCGGTGCCCCATGAACCGGTATTGAGCGAAACCGCGGACGCCGCGGCTGTCTTCGATTCGATGTCGACCGCGATCGCCTGGAAGGCACTCGCGAGCGATGCGCTGTCCTGCGCGAGATACGCGGTATTGGTGCCGCCGAGAGTGGCGAATTGATTCATTGCCGCAACCGAGCTCGGGTTGGCGACGGTGTCCCCCATGCCGACGACGTAGGTCTGAATGTCATGATTCGTGCCGCCGACATTGACGGTGCGCAGCGCCGTGATCTGGCCGAAGACATCCTGCGCCGCGGGCGAAAACGTCCACGTGCTCGACGTCGAGTTATAGGTGTTCTGCTGCTGCGACAACGGATACATGTTGCCCCACCAGTCGGAGGTGGGATTGCCGTCGGTCGCGAGCATGACGAAGCTTCGCTGACAGGACAGGCTGATCGGCGTCGAGCCGCCAGCAAAATATTGGTTCGCGGTCTGCAAGCTTCCGGCCAGCGGCGTGAACACTGCCGCATTCTTGATCTCCGGGCCGTACTGTGTTTCCGTCGCGAGCATCGACTGGATGTTGGAAAGGTGGCCAGTCGCGCTGGGCGCCAGAACCGGCTCATTGATGATGCCTTGTCCGTTGACGCCGGCGTAGAAGCCCCAGGCGCGATACGCATAGAGCTGTCGGGAGATGGGCGGATTGAACGGGATGTAACCGGCGTCGGTCGGCGTAAAGCTGAGCGTCGTCCAGTAGTTCGCCATGTTCGCGTCCCAGTCCGTGCCGGGATTGTGCGTAAAGAAGAAGTTGTAGCTTCCGCCGCCGGCGGTCGACGCCCACGCGCCCGAGCCGAAGTAACCGATGTAGAGCACGTCGTTGATGTCCGGGTCGTCGCTCGCGCGATCGTACGTCACGTAGCTGTCCCCGACGCTGGACCCGTTCCACTGCGGATTCGCTATGCAGCGCAGCCCGCCGTTGGACACCGAGACGCCCGATACGCAGTCGTCGGTGAAGACCATCGTCGTCTCGTTGCCGAGCCAGTACGGGTAGGTCGAATACAAGCCGGGGCCGTAGGTGGCGAACGATTCGAGTCCCCAGTTGAATTGCCCGGAGAAGCTGCTGATCGTGCTGCGGAGCACGCCGCGAGCGATGTTGCCGCGCGTGCTCGGATCGTCACCGGCGATAAGCTTGCCCGCCATCGTGCCGTCCATGGATTCGGAGTTGTCGTAGATGACTAGAACATTAGGCAGCGTCCGGTGCGTGAGGAACAGCGGATATTGAGCGATCGACAGCAGAGCCGCCGACGCCGATTCCGCGAGCAGCATCGCAATCGCGACTGCGAGTGCCCGGTTGAACAGTTTCATGAGTTCCTCACGATGTATGTTGACTGCAGCACGACACGTGTTTCCAAACGCGCTCCCGTCGCTAGGACGGTGAGCCGATACGCAAATCCCGCTGATGGCGGCGGGCACGATGCTCCGCACCCCATTCCGATGCTCGCTCCCGGGCTCGCGGGCAGACCGGGCGGCGGCGGGATCCGCTCGATGACGTATTGCGGCTGGGCGGCCACGTCGGGCAGCGCCGGCGCGGCGGTCTGGCTACCGTAGGTTCGCGTCAGCCCGCTGTTGCTCCAGTCGATCGCCTTGGAAATGTCGAGCGACACCGGCGTAGGCCAGGTCGAGGGCGGATTGCAAAGGCCGCCGGTGCACGTCGACGTGAAGCTCGTCGGCGTCCAGAAAGTGTTGTTGCGCTCGACGTCGGATTCGGCGTCGCGAAGCGCCGCCTCCGCGGCCTGGAACGCCAGATTGGAGTCCTTGGCGTTGGAGACCATCTTTTCCTGCATGAGGGTGCTGTTGAGCGCGGAGATGCCGAGCACGGCGAGCACCAGCAGAAACATCAGCGCGGGAAACAGCGACATGCCGGACTGACGCCGGCGCGAGGTCACGATGCGGGAGGAGGCGTTCATCATGGCGCGCGGTTGCGAACGGTGATGACCGATGACAGCACTGTGCGCAGCCGCCTGTCCGTCGGTGTAGTCGTCGTGCTGTTGAAGGTGTACGCCTGCGGAGAGGTCGTGACGTTGTCTCTGACCGTCGCCAGGAGCAACTGCGCCTTGACGCTGACGACGTTGCCCCACGTTCCCACGGCATTGGCGGTGACATAGCGATTGGCGGCCTTGTCGCCATCGGTATCTTCGCCAAAGTAAAGTGAAAGTCCCTCGACGCCCTCGACCATCTCCTGCGGTTGCGGCAGGCCGTCGTAGGCGGGCGTGCTGCTCGACCAGAGCGCGTTGGTTCCGGGTTTGCGCACACTCGGCCCTATGTAATAGGAGCGCGTGACGAGGCGATAGACGTTGGCGTCGGTACGAAACACACTGCCGAGATTCTTGGTCGTGTTGCCCGGCACTGTCGCGCCACCGGTGTCGTGCTTCAGCACGCCGCTGCCGATGTCGAAGCTGGATGCATTGAAAATCGCGATCGCGGAGCAGTCAGCGATGAGCAGCACGTCTCCCGGCGCAAGCGCGCTTCCCGGCGCGACCTGGATGTCATCGGTCGAGGCCGTCATCGCGGACGTCAGGGGAATGCCGGTGCCATCAATGAAACGGACCGTGACGACGTCGGTTCCTGCCTTCGGAGCGGGCGTCAGGCTGCTGATCTCGCTCGGCAGCGTGGGCGACCACGTTGTGCTGGAGCCGTAGTAGCCGGCGATCGCGCTGTCGAACTGGTAGGGATATGCGTTGGAAGCAAGCGTGTTGACGTAGCTATCCGCCACCACCGTCGGATCATTGCCGTTGCAGCCGCGAAATCCGGCCATGCGAATGTCGTGGTTGAGCAGGTAGACCACGAAGCGCCCGTTTTCCTGCAGGCGCGACACGTTGTCGTTGACGCGCGTGAGCTGCTTGGTGTTGGCGTAGACGACGCCGATCACCGAAATGATGAGCAGGCTGATGGCCATCCAGACCAGCAACTCCACCAGGCCCATGCCCCGCTGTCGCCGTACGCTCATGGCCGGAACGTCTGCACGAAGCTGTGGGAGGTGCCCTTTTCGGACCACGTCAGAGTGATGGCGTAGTTGTTGCCGCCTCCGTCGCACTCCGTTTCCGAGCTGGTCTTGCAGATCGTGGTTTCACCGGATGGCAACACGGCCGCGGCCTCGGTGCTCCACTCGTAGTAATCGTTCTGCGCAAGCTGCGCGGCGGTGCAACCGGTCGAGATGCAGCCCGGGCTCGTACCCTCGCCGCTGAACGAGTTGTACGCCCCGGCTTGCGCCCCGGGCAGGTTCGCGCGCACGCGGTCCGCCATCTGATAGGACAGGTAGATCGCCTTGCTGCGATAGAGCGAATCGTTGGCGGCGGCGAGTCCGGTGACCTGGACGCCCGCGAAGCCGAGAAAGCCGATGGAGACGACGAAGATCGAGATCAGCGCCTCGATCAGCCCGCTGCCGGTCTGTTTGCTTTTGTTCATGTTCGCGCTCAGGAGCAGCTGCTTTGCGACGAGCCGGCGTGACCTGCGACGTCGGCAACATCAGTGAGGCCGTTGGCCTGGATCGAAATGTCGAACCCGGCGAGCGTGGGATCGGTGGCGCAGAGCTTGACGTCGATTGCGCCTCCGGACAGAAAGCCGGTCGAATTGAAGACGATCGACGTGGTCGTACCGTCGCCGACGAGGATGCTCGAAGGCAAGGCTTCATGGCTGCGCAGCACCGGTTCGCCGGTGTCGAACGAGCCGTTGCCGTTGGTGTCGACGAACGCGGTCCATCCGCCGCCGAATGCATTGCCGCTTGCCGGCGAAGTGGCCTTCACGACTACCGGGAGGCCGCGACGAGCCGCCTCGCTTCGTGCGAGCGTGAGATAGGCGACGAACTCGTTCTGCGACGCGTAGATCCGGTTGTTGTTGACGGTCGTGCTGTATCCGTTCGCGGCGATGCTGGACAGGATGACCAATACCGTGATCGTTATCAGCAGCTCGATCAGCGTAAAACCACGCTGGCCGCGCCCTGTTCCATCGGCTGCTCTGCCTGCATTCATTTTTCCGTCTGTAGCCACGATTCGCTCCCACTTTGTAGATGACATGCTGCCGGTCCGTTGCCACTGAAATTTTTCCTGTCCGGGCTCGGATTGACGCACCAGGCACGCCTTTCATTGAGCAAGACATATGCCGTGCTTCGAACCGGGGTATCCAAGCCGGATGAACGGTCGCGCTGGGCAGATTTGCGTCGCCGAGACTCGAAGGTGCGGCAGACGCTCGAAGGACGCGCTGACCGCGCCGCTTTGCCGACCATCGGCCTGATGTGACGCAATCCGTCGATAGGTGAAACTCTAGCGATCGAAATGCGCTGTAAATCGATCGACTGTCACCTACAAACTGCGTGCCGACACCAGGTGTGGCGCGAACTCCTGAACCGCTAGGGCGGCACCGAAATGATGCTCGGCGCGTTGCAGCGGATGACGCTCACGCAGTTCGCGATGCGAACGGTACGAGCAATGGATGTGCCACGCGAATTCGATTTCGCGCGACACTCGACGCGCGGTCTCGCGCGCGTGCGCAAAGCCCGGAGTCGGCGCTGATGAGCACCGCAGACGAAACGCTCAATCGTCGCCGACACGCCGCGGGGGCATCACGCCAGGTGACGCCCACCGCCAGTTATGCGCCTCGGCCGGCAGTTCGTACGTTGCGACGCGAGGCGTCCGACGAAGCCTCGTTTCCGCTTGGTGGGGGTCGATGCGCTCGGAGAAATATCGGGCGCTCGCGAAAAACGCCCTCGGGAACCCCCGCTACGGCGACGCGGCCGCGCCGCCGAGTCCTTCGCGAACGCCCAAGTCGCTCGCTGCGGCCGCGGGATCAGATACGGCCGGCTCGGCTCACCGGCCGGGGCACGCCCGGGCGGCGAATGTGCGCCCGGTGGATGAAGCTAACCGCCTACGGTGTCGCGCTGCGCGGCGAAGTAACGGCTCGCGACCGTGACCACCCGGCCCTTGATGGGCGACGCAGCGGCATCGGTCGATCGTGCGATTCTCGCCCGTCCGAGTGAACCCCGCCCACGACGTACGGGACTGCGTTGATCACGGTCTCAGCCGTCGGATCGATCGGATCGGCTGAGTCGTATGCCTGCGATAGGGTGCGGTCCATATGGGCTCCTGTATCCATGGCGCTCGATGCGTGCTGACGCTCGATACGTGCAAAGGAAAATACTTCGGCCCGATACCGAAGGCTATCGGCGGGTGTCTGAATTTTGCGTAGGACTCCGCATAAGCGGGGCGTCGCCGGATAACAGGGTGGGTTATGCCCCGGCGCGCGCCCGCCGCTGAGCCTCAAGACGGATGTGTGGGTCCAGCCTTGCAGCGCCAACCCACGCAATGCTGGACGAGGTCGGACGGCTCACCGACGGACTAGAAGTGTGGCGCCTCGGTCAACCCTGAAGCGAACAGCCGGCACCGAGCATGCCGATGCCGATGGAGCGCGCGCAATATTCCCGGTGTTTCCGGCACTAAAGGGAAAAGGGCCGATCCCGCGGTCGACACGTCGCGGACGCGGCTACGGGCCGCCGAATCCGAAGTTAGGCCAAAAGTCCCAGGGATCGGACAGGTCGCGCTGCGTCGCGTTCTGCATGATCTTGTCCTCTTTCGCATAACCCGCCTGGTCTTTATTCGTTTGCGCCTGCAGTTGGGCACCCAGGTTTGCATTGCCGTCCGGGTGCAGCTTCAGATAGGCCTGATATTCCTTTTGCGTGCCGACATAAATCCCTTTTTTGCTCGCAGCTGGATAGACGTAGAAAGGAACGCCGTTTCGCTCCATCGCCCTGAACCGCCCCGGCGTCAGGGTCTGCAGATGCTCTTGCTGCTGCACCGTTGTCGCAACAATCAGCTTGAATCCGGCGGCCGGTAGAAGGCTCTCATCCACCGGAGGAGCCGGCGGCGGCCCGCTGGCGCAGCCGACTGCAAGGACCGCAATCGCGAGCGCGCCCAGCGAATGCGCTCGGCACGACATCCATACGAACTTCATCGAACTCTCCTTGTCGTCAATCGCTCCCGCGGTGATGCGGAAATTCCCATAGGTCTCGGATGCGCGCGCTGCGGTATCGGCGTTCGCGTCTCCGGAATTTGTGCCCATGATCCACCACGATGCTTACGCCTTTGCAGCCTACATCATGCGGGCCCCCAGTCCAAGCGTCGTAGGTGCCGAGGAGCAGCCTTTGCCGCCTGAATTGAGGTGGTGTACCCGCGCTCGCTACGCAGAAACGTGACGACATCGCGGTGCTGCGCCAGGGTGCCCATACCTGGCGGCGACTGACACGGGAACCAGGTGACGCATTATGCGCTGCCACGCCGACGCCGGTGGGTTCTGAATCATGCTTAGAAAAGAATACTCAGACCGACTTCCCGTTGCCCGCGCCGTCGCCGCTGTTCTGGCTAGCTGACAAAAGAAAGGCCCCGACGCGCGGGGCCTTTTTCACTGATCATTGCGTGTATTAGTCGCGTGGCCACCGGAAGTCGACCGTAACCAGTTTGTCCGCAGCAACCGTAACCTTGCGGGTCTCCGGGTGACCGTTAAACGTCGCGTCGATCTGATAGCTCCCCGGCGGCAGTTTTGCCATTAACAGTGGCCCTTCGGATGTGATGTCGAGAAAGGCGCGACCGGACGCATCGACCAGAGTGAGCTTGACGTCGCTCAGGTACGCACCCGACGTCCTCGCAAACACCAGCTTCAGATTGAAGTCCTTTTCCATCGACTTCAGCCGGTCCACCGCTTCGCTGCCGACTCCACCGGTCACGTACATTACGCCGGACGGCGCGCGGGCAACTTCGTCACTGTTGGCGCCGGCGAGCGGTGTGAGCATCACGGAAACCGCCAGCAAAGCCAGTGCAAGCGCAGAACCGCGTCTCGGCGCGGCATTACGTTGCATTCGCGAAAAATATGGTATGATCCCATGGTATTTCCCTCAATCGTCGTTTGTGGAATGGGAGGATGGCTCCTCTTTATAGACTTCGAGGATAGGACGCTTCGTTTGGCGGCGCCATCAGACAACGGATGTTCTTGACCAGGACTTTGCAGCGATGCTTTAGGCGGTGGCCTGACATTGACACGCTTTCAGCTGTGCGTAACCTACAGCGCGTCCGCGATTTCCGCCGATCGGCGGCGCCCGGCCGGCATCTGACCGGTCACGAAACCCCCAGGACAGATTGTGCAGGGGGGTTTGCCGCAAGCGTCTCGCGCCACGCCTTGGAGCACATTCATCGATGCGGCAGCAGGGATCTGCGGATCGTTCCTCGCGAAGTCATGCACGACCCGCGCAGCAATCAGAGCAGTTTTCCGACTCGCATCCACATCGTTCTCCGCGGGGCAACCGTCTGAGCCATGGCCATCGCCGTCACAGAGGCAAAATTAGGTTACCACTGAAATGCGGAGGATCTCATCGCACGCCACGCCTTGCTTCTTGCTTCTTCAGGTGGTCCGTTACCTTTGCAGGAGAGGCATCGGGGTGATCAATCAACTCGTCGACTTGATAAATTATCTTGCCCAAGTCCGCGACGGCCGACTGCAGAACTTCACAGGCAGTGGTGATGGCGTCACGCGCAAGAACGACGGATACCCGCGCGCCTTTCAAGCCGCAAACCGGCTCAAGGTCCATCTGAACCGCGACCAGCTTGTCGAGCAACGTCCGAAGCTGCTTGGAGCTAATTGGGCCTCGCGGTCCGCGACGCATCTGACTTTCCATAATCCGCCCCCGAAACGTGCATCTTGCGCGCGGCCGGCCGAGAGGGTTAAAAGCAGACGACTCTCCGGGAGACCAGCGTGCAGCATTGCCCACGCAGGCGCGGTTGTCTGTGCGTTGGTGCACTTAGTGCGCAATATAGCGATCGAAACGTGCAGATCGATCAGTTCAGCGCGTTACTCGCAGCGATGATTTGCATACTTCATGAACGATGCGTCGTGCCTGGCGCGGCACCTCCTGCCGGAGCGTTAGGATGCCGTTGTCGCACACATCGCGCGGCTGTCGTGGACCACGATCAGACCAATAGATCACGGCTAGAGCCTCGCGCTAGGTAGGGGCGCTACCGCACAGACGCGGGCCTGCAGAACGTCCAATGTGTACTCACCCGTCGCTGTTCACGTTCGCCGTGCGGCAAGCGGGGTAAGTGTCTGCGAAGTGCACCACACTGGAGAACCGTATGGACCATGACAAGACAAAAGAAGCTACGACTAATGCCGATCCAATCACTGGCGCGCCAGGTGCGCATCCTGTTGGAGTCGGGCTTGGAGCAGCGGCAGGCGGTGTCGCAGGCGGTATCGCTGCTGGTGCGGCGGTCGGCACGGTCGCCGCCGGTCCGGTGGGCACCGTTGTCGGTGCAGCCGTTGGCGCGATCGCGGGTGGCCTCGGCGGCAAAGCAGTAGCCGAGCACTTCGATCCCACGGTGGAAATAATCCCAACGGAGCCTGACCTTCGGACGACGACGCTTCCGCACTTAGAGTAAGCGGTTGACATGACCGCATCTTCGTAGCGCGTTGGGTCGGGATCGAGATCCAAAAGCGCCGCTTGGGACGAGCCGCGGCTTTCATCGCTTTAGCGGTCAGAAACGACAAAGGATCAGCAAACCGCGCTGATCCTTTGTTTGATTTGGTAGATTCACGGAACTCTTCTTGTCGACGCTCAGTCGCCATGGGACATGGGGGCCTAGGGCGATCGGTTCCAAATTGTCGCTGGTACTCAGATCAGCGAGGCGATACTCCGGGCAGCAAAGAAGTAGTGCTAGTCCGTTGCAAGCGGGTTGCAGTTATCGTGTCGCGAAACGCCGAGGTCCGACTTTCCGCGGGTTGATCCGCCTGTGAATAATCACCTTGTTGTCCCTTGCTCGCGCTGGCATATTCCAATAGAGGCGTTTTGCGACAGCGCCAACAACCAGCGACGGGCGATGGGGGAGTCGGAGCGCAACACTTGTCGCTAGACGCACCTAGTAATCAGGAGCAAACTTCTGGCCGCCTTTCCGACTTGATTTGAGTCATCTAATACGGGGGGATTGGAATGAAACAACTGATCTTGGCGGTATGCGTCGCCTTCGGATTAGCTCAGGTATGTGCCGCCCAAACCGCGGCTACGCACTCTAAACTGAGTCCGGTGACCGTCCATGTACTGTCAAATCCAGGCAGCACGCAGACGTGCTTCGCCCACGTCAACCGCTGCGTGGTCCCAGTCTATGTTCACGCCGGCGATCAAACTACCAACTGTTCAGCTTGGATCGACCCTGCACAGATAAATGTGCCCCAACCGGACCACACTAATGGCACGAATCAGATCAAAGTGATTTTCGTGCTGAAGAAGGGCGATGCTAATACGAACCTCAAGCAATTCTCCTTTGACGTTAACTATGGCATAAAACCGCTGCAAGGGGAGCCTGCGGATGAGTTCAACTCAGAACATTACGATACAGCGGATGGGAACAATTCCGACCCCGACGATGGCACGAATGCTTCAGCAACCAGCCGTCGATTTCGCTGGGCGAGTACGCACAAGACGCACGTCAATAGCGACGGCACTTACACAGGTGTCAGATTTACACCAACCGTGCTGCGGATAAACGGATCTTCCGTTCAGACTTGTGACGCTGGAGACCCTACAATTACCAACACCAATTGATCGGTATTGGCACGTTTCAGCAGGACGCAACGGATTGATTGAAGAGGCCGCTTAGCGAGTGCCGTCCGTTGGCGCCGCTCGGCACCTCGCGACGTCGAGCGATGTGTCACGCGCTCTACTCCGCAAGCTCTATGTCCCCGCTAGATCAAGCTATTCATCCTAGCGTGGTCGATCTGTCTTTATCTTGGCTTGGTCGAACATTGATGCAGTGCGCTTGAGAGCGAGACCTAGTTCCGAATCCGTTGGGACGGACGCCCGCTCGCCGAGTGCACGTGCCTCAGCGAATGTAATCAGCCCTCGGTCCATCTGTCCAAGCTCCGAATCAAGGCGCGCTCGCTCGCAGAGCAGCAGGCCGAGACTTATCTGGATCGTTCGCTTCCGCTCAACAATGCTTCACCAAGCAAAAGGCATTCAATCGCGTCTCCAAACTTATGTGTCTGAATAAGGACTTGCGCAAGGTACGTTCGGAATTGTCCTTCAGCGCGGATGTCACCAAGCGACTTGGCTAGGGCCACCGCGCGCAATTGGCAATCTAGGGCTTCGGGGAAGGCCTCGCAAGTGTAGTGCTGGATTCCAAGGTTACAGAGTACTGTGGCTTCGAGGCGTGTATATCCAATTTCGCGGGCGATTTGCAGCGAAGCCTCGAGTTGTGCGCGCGCGGCTGCGCGGTTTCCCCGCTCGTGGTGCAGCAAGCCGAGATTGCAACGTATGTTTCCCTCCCATCGCCGATGTCTCGCGACTGAGACGAGCGTGAGCGCACGTTCGAAGTAATCACAAGCCTCCTTGGCCCGCCCAAGGCTCATACACAACTCTCCCAAATTACCTAGCAGACCACCCTGAACGTCCGCGTCCTTGGGAACCACGCATAGAGTAAGAGCTTCCTCATAGTAACGCCGCGCGTCCATCATGTTTCCTTCACTGTTCGCCAGAGCGCCCAATGAGTTCAAAACGTCGCGCACCAAGTGATCGTCTCTGAAATTGCGTCCGATTTGTAACGATCGATTCAAATGATTCCTTCGCCGATTCGACGTGCCCAGCCGTTGTAAATTGCTCCCCAGAAGCGCATAGGAGGCGGCCTTCCCACAACATCTCCCCAGCCTCGCTGGTTAGTGCCAATCCCGCATCGAGATCTTGGCGCGCTAAACGCTGCTCACCGAGCAAATGATGAGCGCGGGCGGCAACCCATAGCGCTTTAACTCTATCAGTCGCGCCGAAAGGTTCCACCTGCGTTACATCTCTCAGCAAGTCCAACGCGGCGCGAAATGGACCCACCATTTTGAGCGCCTGCCAAGCACCGATCAAACAGCTAGCGCTCGCCCGCGTATCTCTCGCAAGTGCGGCGCGACGACACGCGGCTACCAAGTTCTCTGAATTCGAACAAGGCACTCGCCAACGGTAAACTCTTCCATAACAGCGAAATACCGCCAGTGACGTCGCTGTACCGCCAATTCGTCCAAGTGCGCGCCGCTTTGTTCGGAATATAGGTCCCTAAGCTGCTCGATCGCGTAGTCCTGCACACTCCTGAGTAAATCAAAGCGCTCATTGCTCGCTTGTCGAACCAAGGATTTCTGTACCAGGGACTGCAGTGTGTCCACTATCCAAACCGAGTCACCGAATGAAGCAAGATCAATCACTCCTTCAATTGCAGGAAGCGTGAACCCACCCTCGAACACAGACAGTTGCGCTAAGGTCGCCTTTTCCGCTGGCGACAGCAAATCCCACGACCAGTCGAGCGTCGCACGTAGCGTCGCCTGCCGGTCGACTCGCCCCCCGTCGCCGCGAGCAGCCTGAAGCGCTCGTTCATGCGCTGCAGCAGCACACGGGGTGGCATCACCTGTACTCGCGCGGCGGCGAGCTCGATCGCGAGTGGCAGACGGTCCAGCAAATTGACGAGCGCCGAGATCGGTTCTTGATCGTTGAGATCGGCGTCGTGAGAAACGCCGGCCGCCCGCACGCGCTGCTGGAACAGCAGGACTGCTTCCTCCGCCGACAATGGCGTCAGCACCAAAGCGTGTTCGCCGGAGATGCCAAGCATCTCTCGACTAGTGACGACAAAGCGGGCATCGGGCGCGAGCTTGAGCCAAGTGCCAAGCGTCTGTTCGGCATGCCGCGCAACCTGCTCGAAGTTGTCGAGGATTACGAGGCACGGTCCCCGTCCGGCGATCGCCTTGCCGAGTTGGTCCACCGGATCGACCTTCCCTAGCGGCACGTCCAGGCTCTGCGCCACCGCGTACACAATGCCGCCGGGCTCGCGCGCAGCGGACAAGTCACAGAACCACACACCACCGGAATAGTCTCCGAGCCAACCGCGCCCGTAGCGAAGCGCAAGCCGCGTCTTGCCGATGCCCCCAATCCCCAGAATCGAAACAAGCCGGGCGCCGTCATCGAATCGCGTCGTAAGATTAAGTAAGCTGTCTCCGCGCCCCACGAAAGGATCGCGCTCGGCGGGCAGGTTGTTTGGTACTTTGCGCGCGGGTACCCAGTCCGCGCCTACTCGCGCAACGCGATAAGCCTTAGCCACATCGGGCGGCGGCGTGAACGGTGAAGCTGCGTCGCCGATTTCAAACAACTCGATCGGTTCTACCAGTCCCTTTATGCGCCAATGGCCGTGACCTTGCAGTCTTAGTGTGGTGACGCCAAGAGCCATCCTGGCTTGAACGGTCAACAGTGTTTGTCCACCCTGCGCGAGTGCGTTCACGCGCGCCGCGGTTGAAATGGCTAGGCCCTCGATTTCAATCTGCCGTGCGCCGAGCTCCACATCGGCACTGAGATTCTTCCGTGCCGTCAGCGGCCCGAGATGCAGACCAGCTCGGGCCTTGACGGGCACGCCTAGGCTAGCCAACGCTCGGTGATAAGCTACAGCGTAGTTGACCGCGTCGGCTGTGTCTGTGAACACCAGCAAGAACCCGTCCGTTCGATCGAGTTCACGGCCGCGCCACTTGCGTAACAGATCTCGGGACAGCCGATCGTGCGCTTCCCACAGGCTTGACATTGCTGCATCACCCAGCTGCTCGTTTAACCGAGTGCTGTCTACAATGTCGGTTTGCAATAGTGCAAATTGCTCGGCCATCGGCTTGACACCGTACTTGAGTGCTGCGGTCTTGGTCGGATGGTAACTCGAACTAGTCCCAAGAGCAGCCGCTGTCTGGGCTCGTTCGCGTCGAAGCGTTTCACCACGCGAAGCCCTAGCCGTCGGACAAAGTTCTCCGTCCGCGGCGATCCGGCCTCGTGAGCATGTAAGACGCCGGCGATGGCCGCGCCGACAATACAGCCAGCCCGCTTCGGGAATGGCGCCCGGTCCGGAACACAGTGTTTCGCGCGGTCGTTGTAGAAACGCTTAACCGGAGCGCGCCTACGATGGCAACCTCGACGAGTTTGTTCGATCGATCGAGAATTGCGAAGAGTCGGGCAGCGGTCGAATGCCGTTTTGGCCAAACCAAGACGTTTGTGAACGATGTCCGAGGTCCATGCGAGAGGCCTGATGCCGCTCAGTGTGGGATCTTGCAACTATAGCCACCGCGTCATGCTCTGGCTTGCACAGCTTCGGCGCGCAATTGCGCCGCTAAGCGCACCATGAGCATTCGCGCCGTGAACTCGGCGTGGCAAGCCCCTTTACCCCCGGGACCGAAGATCGTGCTTCTGATGTTGGCAGACATCGCGGACGATGGTGGACCGCTACGCGAAGTTTGGAACCGACCTGACGGCCGCAGCGGCTCGTGTTGAGCGCGGACGCGCAAAAAACGTGATTAGTTTGTCACGTTTTTGTTACGGTCAGAAACGACAAAGGATCAGCAAACCGCGCTGATCCTTTGTTTGATTTGGTAGGCCGTGTAGGGATCGAACCTACGACCAACGGATTAAGAGTCCGCTGCTCTACCAGCTGAGCTAACGACCCACGACTGCATTTTTTCACGACCCGCGTCGCCCGCAAAATGTCGCTGGTGACGTGCGAATTATACGCGAGGGAAGCAAGCCCGGGCAACCGCTGACCCCCGATTTCGCCCCCGCGGATCCCGCTATTTCGTCGGCGCCAGACCGGCCTTGCGCGCAAGGTATTCGCGCCAGATGAACCAGGCAACGCATACGTCGATAAACGCAAAAATCAACAACGCGACCGAGTGCGTATGGGTGTACCGATAGAGTTGGTACGCCACGAACAGTGCGATGAACCACAGGGCGACGGGAAACGCCCAGAGCTTCTCGCGCCACAGCGCATAGACCAGAAAAACCTTGACCAGACCATGGCCAATCAGATAGAGGCTCGCGAACATCTTGGTGCTGACCGACAGTATCTCGAGCAGATGCTGCGCCGCGTGAGCGATGAACTCGGGCGACTCGGTCGACAGTTCGTTCTCGACCAGCCAGCGGATCCAGGTGTCGAGAGAATGCAGCGGCACCAACAGGATCAGCAGCCCGCCTATCGTCTCGAGCACGCCGTCGATGAATTTGACCAGGATGGCGAGCTCGAAGACCCGGTGTACGGTCTTGGCGCTCCTGGTCTGCATCATTCGGCGGATCGACGGGTCATTCTATTGAAAAGAATGCGGGAAGCGATGCTGGAGGTGGTGCGGACTTCCGGCGACAGCGACAGGCGCGATAGTGGACGATGATCTGGCTCAGCGCAAGTCGCATTCACTGCGGCGCGCACATGATCGTCGCGCTCGGCCCGTAACCTTCTGCGATATAGCCTTCGCTGATCATCTGCGCCTTGATCTGCGGATCGGTCGTGTAGCGGTGATCGACGTCGGCGCGATTATTGAACAGCCGATAGACCGCGATCGTCCCGGAAGGACAGACTCCGTTCGCATCCGGAAGCGCGATATAGAAAAGGTTCGGCGACTCGAGAACCAGTGTCGGATACGTGGCCCCGACAACCGCGCACTCCGAAGGCGACGCGGAATAGAAATGTGAGTCCTGCGGCGGCGGGATGTAATAGCGGCACACCGGGCTCGTGCCGGCCGTTTGCTGCGGATACGCCTTGAAGCTCTGCCCCGTGCGCACCCAGCCGGCGAAACGCCCCTCGTCGAGCGCCTCGATCTCGACCGCCAGCGGCGTCATGAAGTAGTGATCGAGCCCTGCGTTGTAGAACTCGACCACGTCGACCGTCGGCGTAATCGTGATCGGCGGCGTTGCGATGCCGGAAATCTGCATGATGGCGAGCGACGCGAGTTGCGGCGAATCGATCACCAGGTTAGCCAGACGCGTGCCGGCGGCTTGTGGACTGAAGTAGATCACCATGTGGCAGGAATCGCCCGAGGCGATCGTCGCGCCGACCTCGCAGCTATTGTCGAAGCCGAGAAAGTCGTAGACCTGGGGACCGTTGAGAACTACGGCAGTAAGCGTCAGCGCGGCAGGTCCCAGGTTGTGCAGCTCGATGTCCATGGCAGGCGACTGGCTTCCAACCGCCTGCGCCGGAAAGTCCGCGCTCGCGGGGATGAACTCCAGCGCCGCGCTGCCGCTGTCCGAGTCGACACCGCGGCCATAGAACGTGATGATCTGGTCCGGCGTGGTCGTCGTGTTGTGCAGCCAGTACCCGCCGGACGTCTGTCCGGGTGTGGTCGGCGCGAAGCGGACGGTGACAGTGCAGGTATCGCCCGGCGCGAGTGTCAACCCGGTCACGCAAGTGGCGCTCACCTGAAACTCGGGGCCGGTCGCGGGATGCACGCTCGCGTCGGTGAGCGACCACGGTGCGTCGCCGCAGTTGCTGACGGTCGCCGTCGCCGTCGTGACGCTGCCCACGGAGCGATTGCCGAATATGAACGTATCGTTGCTGGTGCAGATCCTGCCCGCCGCGGCGACGTCCGTGGCCATTCCTGCCAGCAAGAGCGGCGCGAGGCAGAGCGCGAAAAAAAGGCGGTGGATCATGGTGGGGCGGTGGCGATGAGCCGAGCTTAGAGCAGCGCGCCGCCAATCGGTTCCTGCGATTGCGACTGCGCTCTCCGTGGGCGACTGGCGGCGCGTGGAGCGCGACGTGTGGCTACCACACGGTCGCGGATCGCGTCAGCTACGGGGCCGTATCGGACGGCCGCGCCGGTCAGGCGCTCATCCTGGAGTCGTTCGTGCGCGACGAGTCGACACCCTCAACCGCTGCGCTCCTTGAACCACTCCGCGAGCGTGGGCGCGAGTATCTTTTGCGCCTTGCCACCGACGAAAGTTCCGATGTGTCCGCCTGGCACAGCCACTTCGGTGTAGTCCTTCGTGCCGAAGTATTTCTTCACGTTCTTCGAGCACGACACGGGGATGATGGTGTCGCCTGTCGCGTAGATGTTCAGCACCGGCATGGTGATGTCGCGCAAGGATACCTTGCGTCCGCCGAGGATCAGCTCGTTCTTGATGAGCTTGTTGTCCTGATAGAGGTCCTTGAACCACTGGCGCACGACTTCTCCGGGATGGTCGGGACGGTCCGCGATCCAGCGTTCCATGCGCAGGAAGTTGAGGAGCTTGGTCTCGTCGTCGAGCACGTCGACCAGGTCGATTGTGTACTTCGTGACGTTCGACAGCGGGTTCATCATCAGGAATGCGAAACCGACGAGGCTGCCCGGCGCGGTGCCATAGACGTCCACGAGATCGTCAATGTCCTTCGGCGTCATCGCCCGCGCCCACTGGTTCATGTAGCCGGAGCCGGTTTGTGGATCGCGCTTGTCGCCATGAAAATCGATGGGCGTCACGGTGAATGCGAGATTGCGCACTTTCTCGGGGAAGAGCGCGGCGTAGCAGGTCGTGAATACGCCTCCCTGGCAAATGCCCAGCAAGTTGATCTTGTCCGCTCCGGACCGTGTCCGAATGTAGTCGACGCAGTGATCGAGATAGCCCGACACGTAGTCGTCGATGGTGAGCCAGCGCTGTGCGCGCCCTGGCGTCCCCCAATCGACGAAGTACACGTCGAAGCCCTGCGCCAGCAGCTTGCGCACGAGCGAGCGGTCGACTTCGAGGTCGATCATCTGGAAGCGGCCGACGAGCGCGTAGGTGATGAGAATCGGCACGGCATGCGGCTTCTCGACCACCGGCTTGCAGCGGTAGAGGCGCACCATGTCCTCGCGCCAGACTTCGTCGCGAGGCACTGTGGCGATGGCGAGATCCTCCTCCGAGACCTCGGCCAGGCGCGCGAGGCCGCGCGCAATCTTGTTTCGCGCCTCCTCGAGCTCGCTCGCGACCGAGGCCGGCGTAATCGCGACCGCGGCGGCGGCCCGCGACGCCAGCATTGCCTTGTTGGCTGGGTTCATGATCGGGTCTTTCTCCTCTTGGGCCGCGCGCGTGGCTTTGGCCTGCTGGCCTCGGCGGCGGGCTTGGCAGATTTTGCAGCCGCGCTGGGGCGCGACGGCGCCGCGGTTCGCAGCGAGCGGAGCTCGCGCTTGAGCTCGTGGATCTCGCGATAGACTTCGTCGAGCTCGCGACGCGTCGCCATATCGAGCGAGTCGGCCACGATGGCGGCAACCTGCTGCAGCTTTCTGCGGTGCGACAAGCCGGCGCGCGTCATCGCGGCGGTGGCGGCGAGGCCTTTCGCCGATTGCAACTGCTCGTGCACTGCCTCCTCGGTCTGCATCGCCCACATCTTGAGCAACAAGAGCACGCTCTCGACGCGCTCGCCTTCATCAGCCATCTTGGCCAGTTGCGCCATCAGGCGCTCGAGCCCGGCGGCAAATGCGCCTTGCACGATCATCGCGTACCCTGCACGCGCCTGGTTCTGCTCGAGGCTGGCCGCGGCGAGCTCCTGAAAGGCCGCCTGCAATTTGCGCATCGGCCCGAAGCCGAGCGCATCGAAGAGGCCGCCGAAGGTGCGATCGAATCCAGTCATGTAGCTTTGCGGCGAGGCACCGCCGAATCGCGTCATGAAATCGAGCCACGCTTGCTGCGTCGCCTGGAGCGGCTGCATCGCTGCCGAGGCGCCGTGCGGACCTGCGTCCGTGCCACCGGCTCCGGAGAAGAGTGACATGTTTGCGGCCCACGGCCCCAGCATGCCCATAGCGCCGGTCGCGGCCGCCGCTGAATCCGTCTTGCCCTGCGCACTCGGATACGGTGTGAGCATCGCCGCCCATGGCGCGAGCATCGACTGCGCGGCGCCGGTCGCAGCGCCGGTCGCGGGCACACCCGGCATGCCCGCGAGGAAAGGCATCGCCGCCTGCCACGGTCCGAGCCAGTCGATGGCTGCGTTCGTCGCGGGGCGTTCCGTAGGGTTGTGTCCCGGGGGAAGCTTGACGCCGATCTGGCTGAAGAATTGTGGAATCAGGCCGAGCCAGAAGTTGTAGACAGACTCCGCGCTGCCGTCGCCAGAGGATTTCGTCATAGGGTATTCACCACATGGCCGCCGTCCACCGCCAATACTGCGCCTGTCATGTAGGAGCCGGCATCCGAGGCGAGCAGAAGAAGCGCGCCATCGAGCTCCCCGGGCTGACCGATGCGCCGCTGGGGCACTCTCTTCACCAGCGCCTTGCCGGGCTCGCTCTCGAAGAACTCGCGATTGATGCCGGTCTCAACATAACCCGGCGCCAGCGCGTTCACGCGAATGCGATAACGCGCAAGCTCGAGCGCCATCGCCTTGGTGAGCTGGATGAGCGCGGCCTTGGACGCGGCATAGCTCGGAACCTGTGCCGAGACGCGCAAGCCCAGGATCGATGCGACGTTGACGATGCTGCCTCCCTGCTCATGCTTCACCATGTGCCGCGCTGCAGCCTGCGCAACACGCCAGGCGCCGTTGAGGTTGACCTCGATCACCTGTTGCCAATCCTCCTCGGTGTGCTCGAGGAGCGGCTTGGTAATCGCGATGCCGGCGTTGTTGACCACGACGGTGATCGCGCCGAGCGCAGCCGACGCCTGGTCGAATGCACGCGCGACGCTCGCCGGGTCGGTTACGTCCAGCGCGATCGGTTCGGCACGGCCGCCGGCGGACGTGATCGCGTCCGTTACGGTTCGCAGCGAATCGACCTTCCGCGCGCCGACCGCGACGGCTGCGCCGGCCTTCGCAAGCGTCTGCGCGAAATGACTGCCCAATCCGCCATTGGCGCCGGTGACGAGCGCGTTGCGTCCCTTCAGTGACAGTTCCATCTTCGGATCCTCATGGCGTTCAGATCATGCGGCATCGACTCGCCGCGCATTCCACCGCATTTTCCACATTCGCGACGTTTCATGCTGCCGCGCGTTCCGGACGCAGCGCCTTGGGATTGGAAATCGCCACCCAGTCGGACGCGGTCTGCACCAGATGCGCCGTCAAAGCCGGCTCGTGCGCATGGTCGAACTCGCCGTCGCGGATGGCCGCGCACAGCCTCCGGCGTAACAGAGGCAGCTCGCTTGCTACACCCGCCGGACCCGACTCCCATGTGGCGGATCGAGTGCCTTCCAGGAGCTTGCGGATGCGCGTGACTTCACCGTGTGTCGCATCCACACCCGACCGGCTTTCGCGCAGCGCAATGGCCATCGCGTTGCCGATCATCAACCCGATGTAGCGCTGTTCCTTGGCGAGCGTCGGCAGAAGCTCGCTTAGTAGCGCCTCGCGCGCCGTGGCGATCAGGTCGGCCGCGTCCGAGATGTCTTTCATGCGTTGTCTCCGGAGATCAATTGCAGCAGCTCGTATTCGAGCTCGTGCACGATGCGGCCTGTAAGCGCGAGCTCGAGCGAGCGCTCGCCGCCGGCGATGTGCCGCTGAGCCTGCTGAAGCGCGATGATGGCCCAGCGCAGGTGCGCCATCGCCTGCCAGTAGTTGAGCGCGTCGCGGTCGACCCTGCGGCCGGCGACGCTTTCGTAGCCTCGCAGGAACGGCTCGATCGCGGCCAGACCGCCGGCCTCGCGCGCGTGGGCGCCGAAGCGCCAGCAGCGCGCGCTGAACCAGCCGATGTCCTCGCGCGGATCTCCCCAGCCGGCAAATTCCCAGTCAAGCACCGCCGTCAGGTGGCCGCCGTCGACAAGATAGTTGCCGGTGCGGTAGTCGCGATGAATCAGGGTAACGTCCCAGGGCTCGGGTGCGTGCGTCTCGCACCAGCGCAGCGCCCACTCCAGTCCTGGATAGGCATCCTCGAGGGTATCGAGGTAGGCGCGATATTCGGCGATGGTGGCGAGCGCATGATTGGCGGACGGCCGGCGCAGCGCCGCAAGCTCGGCGCGCGGCGGCCGAATGGCATGGATGCGCGCGAGATTGGCGCCGAGCGACTCGGCGAGCGCGTCGCCGTCCGGTACCAGCAGAGGCTCGCGCGTCAGGCGGTGACCGGCGGCGATGCCGCGGATGCGCCGCATGATGAAGAACACGCGTCCGATGATGTCGAGGTCGGAGCACAGGAACACGGGCTCGGGCGCGATCACGCCCGCGACATGCGCCGCGCGCAGCACCGCGTACTCCTGCGCACGCGTGAGACTCGCGGACACGCCTGAGAGCGCGTCGGTGCGCAATACGAAGCCGTGCGCGCCCTGCCATGGTGCGCCGTCGACTTCGACGTCGAGAAGCCAGTTGTCCTGGATGGCTCCGCCCGGGAGGCGCTCGAAGGCAATGACTCGCACGTTGTCCGCGCCCGTCTCGCCGCGCAGCCAGCGCGCTATATCGCCGGCGACGCTCGCATCGATCCGGCCGTCGCTGCGTCCCGGTTCCACTGCTGATGAAGTCACGACCTGCATTTCACGTCCATGCTTGTCCTTATTGGCAGATTCAATGGCTGGCGGGTTGCACCTTGACGGGATGATCGAGCCCGGCGCGATCGTGGCCCTTCAGAATGCGCTTGGCGATGCTCCAGCGATGCACTTCGGACGGTCCGTCGTAGATGCGGAAGGCGCGCAGGTCCGCAAAAATGCGCGCCACGACGGTTTCGCCGGTGACACCCTGGCCGCCGAGTATCTGCACGCAACGGTCGGCCACGCGCCACAGCGCTTCGGAAACGATGACTTTGGCGCGGCTCGACTCGTGCAGTGCGAGATCACCCTGATCGAGCACCCACGCGCAATGCCAGATCGCGAGGCGCGCGACGTGCATGTCCATTTCGTTGTCGGCAAGCATGAATCCGACTCCTTCGTGGTCTCCGATGCGCTTGCCGAATGCCTGCCGATGCCGGGCGTAGTCCACCGCGATGTCGTGCGCCCGCCGCACGGCGCCGAGCCAGCGCATGCAATGCGTGAGGCGCGCGGGCGACAGCCTCACCTGGGCGTATTTGAACCCTTCGCCCAGCTCGCCCAGGATGTCGTCCGCGTGCACGCGGAGCTTGTCGAAGCGCACGACGGCGTGCCCACCCGGAAAACAGGTGTCGAGACTGTCCATCGCCCGTTCCACGACGATGCCCGGCGCATCCATGGGCGACAAGAACATCGTCGCGCCCGCGTCGTCGGCCTTGGCCATGATGATGGCGAGCGAGGCGCCCTGGGCACCGGTGATAAACCACTTGCCGCCGTTGATCTCGTAGTGATCGCCATCGCGACGGGCGACAGTCGTCAGCATGGATGGATCGGACCCTGCTCCCGGCGAGGGCTCGGTCATGCAGAAGCACGATCGGATCTCGCCCGCGGCAAGCGGCCGCAGCCATCGCTCCTTGTGCACGGGCTTGGCGATAGCCTCGAGCAAATGCATATTGCCTTCGTCCGGCGCGAATATGTTCAACGCGACAGGCCCGAGCGGGGAGTAGCCGGCTTCCTCGAATGCGATAGCGCGGCCCGCGTGCGACAACGCCATGCCGCCGTACTCTTTCGCGACGTGCGGCGAAAGAAGCCCCGCTTCGCGCGCCTTGACGATCAGCTCCTGCCGCAGCTCCGTCGGTGGGGCCGTGCGGCGTGCACCGGGAGTCCGACTCCATCGGAACGACTTCTTCGGCGACAAAAGCCCGAATGCGCTCCTTAGCTGCTTCAGTTGCGGTAAGACGTCGAAATCCACAGGCTGGGTCCACACGCTGTTGCGTTGATCGGGAATGTCCGGAATGAATCGGCCAAGCGCACCGCTACATTGAAAATGAGCGCCAAAGTCGGGGCTGGCGCCGCGGGCCGACGCGCTCGCCGGTCGGTGTCGAGCCGCACGGAATTGCAGGATCCGGGCCGCTTTAGATGTCGAAGAATACTGTCTCGTCGGGCCCCTGTAGGCGTATGTCGAAGCGGTACACGACTTTGCCCTTCTTGGCTTCCCGCTTGGCGATGAGCGTGCTGCGGCGCGCTTCCCATTCGATGATATTGAGCACGGGATCCTTGGCGTTCGCCGCCGCCTCGTCGGGAAAATACATCCGAGTCGCGAGACCGATGTTGATGCCGCGCGCGACGATCCAGAAATTCACGTGCGGCGCCATCGGGCGCCGGTTGCGCCCTGCGACCACACCCGGCTTGATCGTGTCGAACGCGTACACGCCGGTCGTGAAGTCCGAGCACGCCCGACCCAGCCGCGAAAGGTCTTGTCGATCGGCTTGTTCTGAAGATCCGCGGGATGGTTGTACTTGCCCGCCGCATTCGCCTGCCAGATCTCGATCAGGACATCGCGCAGCGGCGTGCCCGACCCGTCGATGACCTGTCCCTCGATGCGTATGTGCTCGCCCTTGGTCTTCGAGCCGGCGAGCACATTGGAAAAGTCCTTTTCGAAGATATCGAAGCCCGCCTGCTTTGGCGCGAGCCCGATGTGCACGTACGGCCCCGCGGTCTGCGATGCCGTTTCCTTGAGATAGTCGAGCTGATTGACCATGTTCGTCATTCGCGCTGCATGGCATCGTCCGACTGCACGGCGTTCTCGAACCACGTCGCGCGCGAGCCGCGCAGCACGACGTCGAAGCGATATGCCATGCTGTCGAGCTGCATGCCGGCATTCTTGTCGATCGGCGCGATCAATTGCCGCACGGCTGCCTCCGAGGGAATCGATCGCAGTATCGGACACGACGCGATCAGCGGGTCGCCTTCGAAGTACATCTGCGTGATGAGCCGCTGCGCGAATCCGCTGCCCGACAGCGAATAGTGGATGTGCGCGGGACGCCAGTCGTTGACGTAGTTGCGCCACGGATAAGGACCCGGCTTGATCGTCCGGTAAACGTAGTGTCCATCCTGGTCGGTCAGCACGCGCCCGCATCCGCCGAAGTTCGGATCGATCGGCGCGATGTAGGTGTCCTTCTTGTGCCGATACCGGCCGCCAGCATTCGCCTGCCAGACTTCCACCAGCGCGTTCTTCACCGGTCGCCGGTTCTCATCGAGGATGAATCCGTGAACGATGATCCGCTCGCCGATCGGCAGGCCGGTCTTGGCGTAGTTCATGATCAGGTCGCCGTCCATCGGACCCAATTCGTCGCTGCTGAACACCGGGCCGGTGATCTCCGACAGCGAGTTCTGCAGCGAGATCAGCGCCTTTTGCGGCGAGCGCAGGATACTGGTCTTGTACGCCGGCGCGTACGCAGGAGGGTGCACGGTGCGATCGCGCTGATAGAACTCCCCGAAATCCTTGGAAGCCGCTTTCATGTCGATTACTTCTCCGCGCCGACCGGTGCGTGAAGCGTGTCCTCCTCGATCGGAACCTTGAGCGCGTTGAGGACGCGCGGCACCATGGCGTAGAAGCCCGCCGTCAGCGCCAGCTCGATCACCTCGCTCGAGCTGAAGTGCTTGGTCAGCTCGACGTAGACCTCGTCCGAGACGTCGCCTTCCATCATTGCTTCGGTAAGCGCCAGCGCCGCGCACTCGGCGGCGCTGAAGCGCGGCGATTCGCGCCAGAAGAAAAGGTCCTCGATCTGCTCGGGAGGCACGCCCTGCTGCCGCGCCCAGCGGCGATGCTGGTGCCACTCGTAAGCCGATCCTTCGAGCTGCGCGCCGCGAAGGATCATCAGCTCGCGCAAGCTCCGCGTGGTCGTGCAGTCGCGGCGCAGTGTGTAGGCGAACTCGATCCATGCCGAGAGCAACTTGGCGTGGTGCCCGAGCACGCGGTAAAGATTGAGAAACTCGCCGTTGAGCTCGCGGATCCGCTTCTTGTTCTTCTCGTCTATGTCCTTGAGGGGGAGACGCGACTTGCTTTTGGTGGACTGCGCTGCCATGTCATCTCCAATCAATGTTGCACTCTGCAGCGCATCGGCAAGCGCAACCGCGCCCGACACGCGCCCACCTTGCCGCCCTTTGCCGCATCCTTGCGTGACCGCGCGTGCCCGGGCGAGGTCATCGCCTCAAGCCGCCTTCAACCGATCGCGCAATACTTTCTTCTGCACCTTGCCGGTCGCCGTTTTGGGCAACGGCCCGAAAATGACGCGCTTCGGCGCCTTGAACCGCGCGAGGATGCCGCGCACGTGCTCGATCAACTCGGCGTCGGTTGCGACCGCGCCGTCCTTCAGCGTCACGAACGCCACGGGGACCTCGCCCCACTTCTCGTCGGGCGCGGCGACTACCGCGACTTCCAGCACCGCGGCGTGTGTCGTGAGCGCGGATTCGATCTCGACCGATGAAATGTTCTCGCCGCCGGAAATGATGATGTCCTTGGCGCGGTCGCGCAGCTCGACGTAGCCATCCGGATACATTACGCCGAGATCCCCGGTCCTGAACCATCCATCGGGGCAGCTCTTGGCGGTTGTTTCCTCGTCCTTGTAGTAGCCGAGCATGACGTTGTTGCCTCGGATCGCGATCTCGCCCATGGTCGTCGCGTCCCGCGGAACGTCGGCTCCATTGTCGTCGACGACGCGGATCTGCTGGCCGATGACATTGTTGACCCCCTGGCGCGACTTGAGCCTCGCCTGCTCGGGAATCGGCAGCGCGTTCCACTCGCTGCGCCACTCGCAGATGACCGACGGTCCGTAAGTCTCGGTCAACCCGTAGAGGTGGGTGATATCCATGCCGAGCTCGGCGAGCCGCTCCAGCAGCGCGGGTGTCGGTGGCGCGCCTCCGGTGCCGATGCGCACCGCGCGCGGAAGTTTTTCCTTGCCCGCGCCAGGATCCCAGATCGTCATGGTCAGCACGGTCGGAGCGGCGCAGAAGTGACTGACTCCGGACTCGCGCATGTGCCTCCAGATCGCGGACGCTTCCACCTTCGGCAGGCACAGGTGTACTCCGCCCATCGCCGTCACGCCCCAGGGGAAGCACCATCCGTTGCAATGGAACATCGGCAGCGTCCACAGATAGACGGAATCGCTGTTGATGCCCATGTGCAGCGCCATCGCCAGCGCCTGCAAGTAGGCGCCACGATGGTGATACATGACGCCCTTGGGGCGCGCCGTCGTTCCGCTGGTGTAGTTGATCGCCAGCATCGAGCGCTCGTCGGTGACCGGCTCTTGAAACGGCTTGGCCGCGGCGATCAGTGCCTCCAGGTCGTCGGCATCACCGCCCGCGCGGACCAGGCGCACGGCGGCTCCGACTTCCTTGGCGGCCTCCGTCGCCGCCTTGGCGAACTCCTGATCGTAAATGAGGACCGACGCGCCGGAGTGACCGAGGATATAAGCCATGTCGGCGGCAGTGACGCGCGTATTGAGCGCGACCAGGACGGCGCCCGCGAAGGGCACGGCGTAGTGCGCGGCGAGCATGACGTGGGTGTTCCCGGCGAGTATTGCCACGCGATCGCCGGGCTTGACGCCCATGGCCTTGAGAGCCCCTGCGAACTTGAGCGAGCGCTCCAGAAATTCGCCATAGGTGAATCTCAGATTGCCTTCGACGACACCGACGCGGTCTGGAAAGATCTGCGCCGCACGATGAAGAAATGCCGTGGGCGTGAGCGGTTCGTAGTTGAAGCCGGGGTGCATCGGAGTCCTCATGCAGGCGGTACGCGTCTTCGGCGGCTTATTCGCGCCGCAGGCATCGAGCATTCAGCGCGCGGCGGCATGCCGTCGCATTCCTCACATACGGCGACAACACCGTTGATCCCCTCGGGAATTTCAACGACATCCCTGACTGCGCAGCCGGGACGATTAGATCCACTGCAGCTATGGCGGCGGTTGTTCCGGGCGGTTTCGCGAGCCACGCGAGGCCTCGCGCACATCCGTTCGGTTCCGTACTCACCATTCCGTACAAATTGCGCAAACATGGTAGGCGTGGTACGTTGCCGCTGTCAAGCGAGGTCCTGCGTATTGCCTGAGCCGCAATGCCGGCGATGGCAAGCGCGGCCGTGCTACACCGTGCTCCGCCCGCACTCACTGGCCAACCACTACCCGTTTTTCAACAGATGCACCACGAAGTCAGCGACCATCTTCTTGTGCGTCTTCCGGACGCTTGGAGAAAGAAAGTCGCGGCGGAAGATGGCGCCGAAGGTATGCAGATTCGACACGTGAAAGAAGCACAGAGCGCTCATCAGCATGTGCACGTCGACCGCGCGAACGCTGGCGTGGAAAATTCCCTGGGTCCGGCCGCGCTGGACGATCTCGTCGATGGTGTCGACGATGGTCGCGTTGACGCGCCGAATCTCCTTCGACTTGGCGAGGTGGCGCGCGTGATGGATGTTTTCGATGGCGACCAGGCGCACGAAGTCCGGATTGGCATGGTCATAGTCGAACGTGAATTCGGTGAGCCTCCTGATAGCCTGCTCGGGCTCGACCGATTCGAGATGCAATCCCGCTTCGTAGGACCGGATCCTCGCGTATTCCCGTTCGAGCACGGTAATGTACAGCCGCTCCTTGCCTCCGAAGTAGTAGTAGATCATCCGCTTGGTGGTCGACGTCTGCGCGGCGATTGCATCGATGCGCGCACCGTTGTATCCGTGCTTGGCGAATTCCTTGGTCGCGACTGAGAGGATGTCGCGCTTGGTCTCCTCGGGGTCGTACTTGCGCGAACGCGCAGCTCGCTTCCCCGCCGGCTTTGCTTTCGCCTTCGACTTCGCGGACTTCAGCCTCGCGACCACAGCACTCTCCGGGTTTTCTTGCGCGGATGCCGTGAATCATAGACAGACGTGCGGCCCTGTCAATGACTCCTGGTGGAGCGCGCGCCGCACGGCGGCGATTTCTGCCGGCCGCAGGCCAACGCACCAGCAACGTGCGCCGCGACCGAAGCCTTGCAAGCTTCGGTCGATAGTGTCGGATTCACGAACGGGCATCGGGAGCCATACATGATCAGCGGAAAGACAACTCTCATCGCGCACATCGGCTATCCGACCGAGGCTTTCAAGGCGCCGATGATCTACAACCCCTACTTCGACCACGCTGGAATCGACGCCGTGGTCGTTCCCATGGGCGTCACGGTGGAGGACTTTCCCTCCTTCCTGCGGACCTTGTTCAACCTGACGAACATTCGCGGCTCGCTGATCACCATGCCGCACAAGGTCACGACCGTGGCCCTGGTCGATGACGTTACGCCTACGGCCCAGATTGCCGGAGCGTGCAACGCGGTTCTCAAGCGCCCCGACGGGTCGCTGCTCGGGGACATGTTCGACGGTACCGGATTCGTGCGCGGCGTCGAGCGCAAGGGACGGATGCTCAAAGGCGCGCGCGCCCTGGTCGTCGGCTCCGGCGGCGTGGGCTCCGCCATCGCGGCATCATTCGCGGCGGCAGGCGTTTCGGCGCTGACCGTGTTCGACATGAACAGCGACTCGGCCGATGCGCTTGCCGAGCGGCTGCGCCGCCACTATCCCAGGATCGAGGTCGCCTCAGGATCGAAGGATCCCGCGGGTTACGACGTCGTCGTCAACGCGACTCCGCTCGGAATGAAGCCGGGAGACCCGTTGCCGATGGACATCGACCGTATCTCGCCGCAAACCTTCGTCGGTGAAGTCGTGATGAAACAGGAGTTCACGCCGTTCCTGAGCGCCGCCAAGGCGAAGGGATGCCCTGTTCAGGTGGGGACCGACATGCTCTTCGAGATGATTCCCGCGTATCTGGAGTTCTTCGGGTTCAAGACGACCACGCCGGAAGTGCTGCGCGATCTGGCGCAGATCAAGTATTAGCATCCCGTGATCGTGTCCGGCGCTCCGCGGTCCGAATCGATGTAGAGTCGACTGCCTATCGACGCCGAGGAGTTGATCCGTGCCCTTCGCCGACGTCGCCGGCGTGCGACTTCACTACCGCTTCGACGGCGCGGATGATGCGCCGGTGGTCATGCTGTGCAACTCGCTCGGTACCGACCTGTCGATGTGGGATGGCCAGGCGCCCGCGCTGACCCAGCACTACAACGTTCTGCGCTATGACAGCCGCGGTCACGGACAATCCGCCGTGACGGCGGGCCCATACACGATCGAGCAACTTGGGCGCGATGCGGTGGCCCTGCTCGACGTTCTTGGCCTCACTCGGGTGCGCTTCTGCGGCCTCTCCATGGGCGGCATGGTTGGCCAATGGCTGGGCGCGAATGCGGCGCGCAGGCTTTCGCGGCTCGTGCTCTGCAACACCGCCGCGCGCATCGGCACCGCCGAGGTCTGGAACGCCCGGATCGATGCGGTGAACAAGGGCGGCATGGCCTCGATCGTCGAGAACGTGGTGGCGCGCTGGTATACGCCGTCGTTCATCGCCTCGTCTCCGGCTGCCATCGACAAGACACGCACGATGCTCCTGACGACGCCCGCCGCGGGGTACGTCGCCTCGTGCGGCGCCGTGCGCGACATGGATCAACGCGACTCGGTGTCGCGCATCAAGCTGCCGACGCTCGTCGTGGCCGGAGCGCACGACGCGGTGACATCGCCCGCGGACGGCCGCTTTCTCGCCGAGCGCATCACGGGTGCGCAGTATGTCGAGCTGGCGGCCGCGCACCTGTCGAACATCGAGGCCGAGGCAGCATTCACCTCGACGGTGATGGCGTTTCTTGCGGAGGGAAGCGGCGATTGAGGCCGCTTCGGATTTGCAGACCCCGAAGCGCGAGCGCCCTGAAGAATGAAGCTTGAGGCCGACGTGTGCCCGCTGGCGCGCGCACCCGGCTATCTGCTTCTATCTAAGCCCTGCGTGCGGAGTTGACTTCCATGCCGCTAACACCTCGCCTTCCCGTGAGGGCGAAATTCCGGCCTTCAACTTTGCTTGTCGAGCCGCTGGCAGTTGCCGAAACCAATCGAGCGTGTCCGTGGTGGTGGTAGTGAGGGGGCGGAACGTCAATCCAGCGGCGACGGCTTTGCGAATGCTGCGCTTGGCGAATCCTGCGTCGTCACCTTGGGCAGGGACCCATACCGGCATGTCGCTCCACGGCTCAACCTTGTGCGCCTCCAGGAAGTCGCTCGCCACCCACGTGATTCGCGCATCGGAATGGGTTGCAGCCGCAATGGTCGTCAGCATTTCGCGCATCTGGATAGGATGTTCCGGGCCGGTCGCATTGAACGTTCCGAACGCTCGCGATTCAGCCATGCGGATCGTCCACTCCGCGAGGTCGCGAGCATCGATAAACTGCACGGGATCGGTCCCGTCGCCTGGCGCCAGAACTTCGCCCCCACGCGAGAGGCGGATAGGCCAGTAGGTGAAGCGGTCGGTCTCGTCGCCCGGTCCTACGATAAGACCAGGTCGAATGATGGTGGCCATACCCGGAAACTGTTTCTTCGCTTCCTGTTCGCTGACCGCTTTCAGTGGTCCATAAAGTTCGCCGACGTTCGCACGAAACGATTCCAGAGTCTCGGCCATCGCGTCCTTACCTGCATATTTCGCGAGAGCGGCGGACTCGTCGGCTGGTTTGTCGTTCTCGGCGTATACCGAAACCGTGGAAATGAAAACATACTGTCGGACTTTGCCATGCAAGACGCGGCCGGCGTCCCGTACCCAGAATGGGAGCGACGTGGGATTGTCGATGCACACATCCCATTCGCGGCCTTCCAGCGCCTTTAAATCGCCTGTGTTTCGATCACCGATCAGTTCTTCGACCTGGCCGGGCCAATTCCTGGATTCTCGGCCTCGATTGAACAACGTCACCTTATGCCCGCGTTCCAGTGCGTAACGTACTTGATGCGGTCCCGTAAACCCCGTGCCGCCCAGTATCAAAATACGCAAAGGCTTCGCCCGGCGAATTGGGATGTCAGTAGCGAGTGCGGACGTTCCTCGCATCGCCACCCCTGAGGCTGCAAGAATGGCGGCGCCGATCCAATCTCTGCGAGTCAACGGCATCGTTGCCTCCTACTTGCCGAATGTGTCTCCCGTGCGAGCAATTGTGTCGGCATCGGCCGGCCTCCACAAGTTCCCGCACGGTGGCGCCAGTCGCTGGATCGGGTAAGTCTACATTCATGGCGCGTCCATCGACCTTGGCATCTAACTCGATCCAGACCTACACCGCCAATAAGCAGTCAGCGCGTACGCTTGCGAATGGGTTTCACGACGTGCAGCCTTGAGGAACGGGGCCAACACGGCTCAGCGCGATGCTTCCAGACAAACCGCTGCTGCTCCCGGCGGTGAAATTGTAGGCAAACGTTGCCGCCGAGCAACTCTGGAATGCCAGCGTTCCGCTGCCCACCGGCGTGGTTTTCTGGCCCGCTGGCGTCGGCGTGTCGAACACGCCGCCGGTGGTTTCGTAGATCGTCACGGGAATGGAGCGCTTACCCGGCGTGAAGTCGCCTTGCGCCGTATACCAGCGTTGTCCGGCCGCCCCTGCGGTACTGCCGCTGGGCAGATACGTGTACCAGGCAGCGAACACCTGGCTGGAATTCGGGTTGACTTCGATGGTCAAGCCCTGCCCCGACGTGGCCGCATTGAACCAGTTTCCGGAAAAAACGAAGTCTGCGTTGGTCGGAGGTGGGGCCGAGGTCGAGCAAGTCATGTTCTGCGTCAAACGGCTCAAGGGTATGACCCCGCTGCGAAACGTGCCATCGATAAACTGGTAGACCAGCTGACCACTGGTGCAGGTGTCGAAGCTAAGGATCGCGGTCCCAATCAACTGCGCCGCGGTTATCGGAGGAGCGTTGAAATTGCCACCCACGTTTTGATAGATGTTCAGCGCAACACCGGACGCGCCGGGTGCCACCTGACCCTGGGCGGTATACCACCGCTGGCGCTCCGCGCCACCTGCGACGGTATCGTAGGTGAACCAACTCACGAAGGCCGTTCCCGACGAAGGATTGGGGAACACTTCGACTTCGACTCCTTGCCCGCCGGTCGCAGGCTCCCACCAAGACCCGGTCAAGCCATGCTGATTGAGATCTGGAAAGGTGATTGGTTGCCCAGTCCCTGCGGCGATGTTGACCCTTGCCGTGCGAACGGTGGTGTTTCCGTGCTCCCCGATGCCCTGGTACGTCCAGGTGTCGGTGCCGGATTGCCCGAGAAAGGGCGTGTACGTGACCTGCGAGGGAGCCCCGAAACCGATGGTCCATGAGTAGGTGACCGTTCCCTTGGTGGGCGGGGTGACGGTCACGATCTCGGTAATTATTTGCAGAAAGTGGTGGTCCGTCGCCCCGGATACAATAACGTCGCCAAGGTCGATCTCCGTTCCAGGAGAGTTATGCGCCACCGGTGCCAAGTTGATGGTCGGCTTGATGGTGTCCAGGTAGGCGGCAATGCTCGCAAAGTCAGCAGTAGAGCCGGCAGAGCCCATGCCCAAGTCATTGACCGTAGTAAGTAACGCCGCGTTGCCTGCAGCGTTATTGACAAGGTTTATTGGATGATCCGAATTGTTGTGGCAAACGGAACAGAGGGTTGCGTAAAGCTGCTGACCCGTTTGCGCGTGTGCGGGCGCGACAAACAACAAAGCGCACCCGATAAGACCGACCACGATTGCACAGCTCCCCTTGTTCATAGCGCCCCTTAGTTGTTAGTTCATCACTTCGCTCTTCGGGTCGTTTGACTGTCAGTGCGCCCGAATGCGCGACACGGGTCTTGTCCGATCTTTGGACGTGGTGCCCGAATGTGTCCCCGGAATTTTTAGTTCAGCGCCGATCTGTGTCAACCCCCAAACAAAAAGTCCGGCGCCGCTCTGGCACAGATCGCCGCCGATGTGAAGGAAGACCGTATTGCCGCTCGTGGACTGCCATTGCCTGAGCGGCTCACACAGCCTACGCTAGCGGACCGGATCGGAGCGACAATCGTCTCTGAATCGTGGCGATCCAACTTGGCGCTTCGAGCCATGCATCACGATAGGCAGCCTGGAGAAAATGATGACGAATGCTTTTTCGCTTTGCCCGCGGAGATCGTTCAGTGTGCTCGTGATCGCAGTCGCGACCCTTCTGGCGTCTCCGAGTCCCGCGCATGCGCAGCTCAAGGTGATCATCTCCGGTGGATTCTCGACTGCCTATCAGCAGGTTCTCCCCGAGTTCGAGCGCTCGACCGGCATCACCGTCACCACCTTGTCCGGCGCCTCGCAGGGCAAGGGGCCGGAGACCATCGCGGCGCAGCTTGGCCGTGGCGTGCCTGCCGACGTGGCGATTCTCTCCAGGGAAGGACTCACCGAACTGATCGCTGCGGGCCAGATCGCCGCCGGAACGGACGTCGACGTCGCGCGGGTGGCTCTCGGCGCGGCGGTGCGCGCGGGAGCGCGTAAACCGGACATCAGCACTGTCTCAGCCTTCACGCAGGCGCTCGTGAGCGCCCGGGTAGTCGCAGTGCCGGCAAGCACCAGCGGCATCTACCTGACGACCGAGCTCTTCCCGCGCCTCGGGATCGCGGACAAGCTCAACACGAAGATGATGCCGCGCGGCTCGCAGTCCGCCGCGTTGGTCGCATCCGGAGATGCAGGCATCGTCGTCCAGCCAATCAGCGAGCTCCTGCACGCGCCGGGACTCGACTTCATAGGCCCGGTCCCGATGGAGCTTCAGTTCATCCAGACCTTTGCCGCCGCGATCGTTGCAGGATCGAAAGAGGTTGAAGCCTCTAAGCGACTGGTCGCGTTTCTCGCCTCCAATCGTGCTGCTGCGGCGATCAAGGACAACGGAATGGAGCCGATCAAGAAACGCTGATCGGACCGAGTCACTGCCGAAGGCGCCAGCCAGGGTGTGACGGCGCAATGCCATAGGTCGTCCGCTGTGGGATGCGCACTTTGGAGGCAGGACTACAGCCTGCGCGAACGAAAGCCAACACCATGCTCAATACGATCGCTGTCCTGCTCACGCTGACGGCTGCGTTCTCATACGTCAACCATCGCTACCTGAAGTGGCCGATGACAATCGGCGTCATGGCGATCGCGCTGGCGGTTTCGCTCGTGGTAATCGGCCTCGACCAGCTTGGCTTCCAGACCGCGCGCGGGCACGAAGATGCGTTGCTGGCGTCGATCGACTTCTCGGAAGTGCTGATGCAGGGCATGCTGTCGTTCCTGCTCTTCGCCGGTGCGCTGCACGTCGATTTCACCCAGCTTCGAAGGGTAGCCTGGCAGGTCGGTATGTTCGCTTTGGTCGGTACTGCGCTTTCTACGCTGCTGATCGGCTTCGGCAGCTGGCAGCTCCTTTCGTTGCTAGGGGTTCCGTTGCCGTTGCCCTACTGCCTCTTGTTCGGGGCGCTCATCTCGCCGACCGATCCGATTGCGGTTCTAAGTTTGCTCAAGTCCGCGAAAGTCCCGAAGAGCATCGAGGCAACGATTGCCGGGGAATCGCTGGTCAACGATGGCGTGGGCGTTGTTTTATTTGCGCTCATGCTCGAGATGCTGCAGACCGGCGCGGCACCGACGTTCGGCACGGCCCTCGCGCTGTTCGCTCAAGAGGCGCTGGGCGGCGCGATCTTCGGTCTCGTGGTCGGATATCTGGTGTACCGCATCCTGCGCACGATTGACGCCCCCCAGATAGAGGTCCTGATCACGATCGCCACCGTTGTCGGCGGATACGCGCTCGCGCGCGCACTGCGTGTCTCCGGGCCGCTAGCCATGGTGGCCATCGGCCTTATCATCGGCACCGCGGGTCGTGCGCTCGCGATGTCGGAGCAGACCCGCTACCGGCTCGACATGTTCTGGCAGCTGCTCGACGAGATCCTCAATGGGGTTCTGTTCGTCTTGATCGGCCTCGAGTTCACCTTGATCGTGTTCCCGTCCGGATCGTTCATCGCCGCGTTGCCGATCGTCGCTCTCTGTCTGCTTGTGCGCTATCTGGTCGTGGGCGTGCCAACCAGCGTGGGGCGACGCTGGTTCGGTCTGCCCCCACGCTCGGGCTGGTTGTTGGTCTGGGGCGGTGTGCGCGGTGGTATCTCGGTGGCGCTTGCGCTGTCGCTGCCTGCCGGTCCAGATCGCAATCTGGTTCTGATGCTCACCTATTCGGTCGTTGTCTTCTCGATTCTGGTGCAGGGGCTCACCACACGGCGGCTCGCCCGGGCCTTGGGGTTGACTGCTGACGAGACTTGAGGAGACCGGCGATGACTTCTTCGCGAGCGAAGGCGTATGAGTCGAGCGGCGCGAATGAGCGCCATGAAAGCGGCGGGTAGACTGGTTGTAGCCGGCCCGCGACGGTCGTGTCCGGCCGAAGCAACTGGCTCGGGGTCCGCATCCAAACGCACTTTATCGCGCCCGGAGCAAGGGCGGGCGTCAGTTCGCGGTGCCGTGGACCGAGCGGCAGGAAGGTTACGGGCAGCGGCATCTCCGAAATGGCTGCGGCACATCGCAATGCCTCGTTACAACAAGAATCAGGCCGTCAGGTAGACACGAGTGACCGAATCTTCGATCATCGTTCATTGAAATACTGTGCCTCTCCCAATGGACGCAACTCTCACACCCTTGTTCTTCGCTCTGCCACTCCTGGTTCTGGTGGCGGCCGTCGAGGGTTTGTATCTGCAGCGCATTCGTGGTCAAGCCTACGATTGGCGCGCGTTCTTTGCCTCCCTCGGGGACGCCGTGGGCAGGCGGCTCATCCTGGGCATGCTCGGGACCGGTGTCATTGGTGCGCTGTTCTACTGGGTCTGGGGCCATCGACTGAATACGATTCCGATGGACCGCGCGTGGTCGTGGGTGTTGCTCTTCGTCGGCCAGGAATTCTGTTACTACTGGATGCATCGGGCGGACCACCGCATCCGTTGGCTGTGGGCAACGCACGCAGTCCATCATTCACCGAACCAGTTCAACCTTTCTGCGGCGTACCGGCTAGGATGGACCGCCCCGATCAGCGGCGCGGCGATCTTCTTCGCGCCACTCGTGTGGATCGGGTTCTCGCCCGACGTGGTGCTTGCAGCGCTGGCGATCAATCTCGTTTACCAATTCTGGATCCATACAGAACTCATTGGTCGGCTGGGGCCGCTGGAATGGTTTCTCAATACGCCGCAGCACCACCGGGTGCACCACGCCTCCAATCGCGAATACATTGACCGCAACTTCGGCGGAGTGCTGATCGTCTTCGACCGTATCTTCGGAACATTCGCACGGGAACAGCCCGATATACCCATCAGGTACGGGTTGGTGGTCGCGTTGAACACGAACAACCCGTTTCGAATCGCGTTTCACTCGTGGTTGGCGATGATGTCGGAGCTCAGGTACGCGCGCGGTTTGCGTGAGAGCGCCATGACCGTGTTTGGCCCGCCAGAATGGCACCCCGCGGCGAGCCCCGTGTCCGCCACGGAGCAACCGCGAAGTGCGCGGGGGAAGAACTACGCAGGCGGTCTTCTGTCCCATGCCGCCGATTCACGCAACGCGGCGGCGATGAACCGGCTTTGAGCGAAGTCACACAAACGATCGCGTCTCGGGACAGTGATCGATGAGGATAGGGGTACTGCTGCTCTGGACCTGCATGCTCGCTGCGACGACCGTAGCGGCGTCCGAGCAATCGATCTCACTTTCGGGACTTAAAGTCACCGTCTGGTCGGCCAGCGCGGACTCCAGCGGTCGACAGCCGGTCATTATTTTTTCGCACGGCTATCATGGGTGCGCGACGCAGTCGCGATTCCTGATGGAGGCGTTTGCGTCGGCTGGTTATCTGGTCTTTGCCCCGAATCATCGCGATGCGTTCTGCGACGGCGGTGAGGGTCGGTTGATTGACTCTCCGTCAATACCGTTCAGGCAACCACAGGCGTGGAGTGATCAGACGTACAAAGACCGCGCCGATGATATTCGGCGCGTGATCGCCGCGGTCACGGTCGATGACCGATTTCGCAATCGCGTCGATCTATCGCGTCTCGGGCTCGCTGGCCATTCGCTGGGCGGTTATACGGTACTCGGTCTGGCCGGCGCCTGGCCGAGCTGGAAATTGCCGGGCGTCAAGGCGGTGCTTGCGCTTTCTCCTTACAGTCAGCCGTACATCCTCCACCGGACGCTCGCGGGATTGGCGGTGCCCGTGATGTTTCAGGGTGGCACCAGCGATTCCGGCATCACGCCCACCATCGACCGCGCGGGCGGCGGCTTCGATCAGTCGCCGGCGCCGAAATACCTTGTCGAATTCGAGGGCGCCACGCATTTTGCGTGGACGAATATCGGGGTCTCTGCCCGCGAGCAAATCGTTACGTACAGTCTCGCGTTCATGAATCGCTACGTCAAGGATATGGCTCCAGGGCCCGCGCTGACTCAGTCCATGTACGGTGTCGCCGAGTTGCGCTACCTGACGGAGACCGGCGAGAGCAGCACGGCGCGGGCTGCGCGCTGAAGCATTGCGCGACGATGCTCGCCACGCGGCGATGTGGCAATGTCGTGGCGCAGCGGAGCTTGACGAGAACGGGCTCACGTTCTTCATGCGCAAGAGCGCGCGCGATGTAATCCGGCGAGGGACCGGCGCGTCGGTCAGAGCATCTAGTGCGGCTTGACATCGATGTACGGCAGGACCGAGTACAGGAACGGATGCGCCTTGTGTCCCAGCACCCACGACTGCAGGGCGACTATACGGCGTTGGTAGGCGCCAGGCACCCAGGCCGTATCCGCATCAGCTTGTCGACTCATCGCAATGAAAAGGCGATTGCGCTCGGAACCGTCGGGCAACGCCTCGGCCTGCCGATACAGGCGATCGTATGCGTCCGACTGATAGCAACCCGCATTGCTTTCGTTGCTGTTGGGTCCATAAAGAATCTGCATGAAGTTCTCGCCGTCGGGATAGTCGGCGTACCAATTCCAGTTGAACAGCATCGTCGTGCAAGTGGTCGACCGCTTTGCGTTCTCGGCGCCGGTCAGCACTTCCATGCGGATGCGCAACCCGATCCGCTCCATCGACTTCTGCCAGATCAGGTCTTCGTCGCGCGCCGTTCCGCCGGTATATGAGTTGCGCACGAGTTCGAGCGGCTTGCCGTCGGGCAGTGTGCGGAAACCGTCCGCGCCGCGCTTGTATCCGAAGCGATCGAGAAGCCGATTCGCAAGCTCGGGATCGTAGGCATTGGTCGTCCGGTAAGCGGGGTCGTATCCCGTGACACCCGGCGGGATGAACATCTGCGCGCGGTCCGCGTTGTCGTGGAACACCACGTGGACGAGGTCATCACCCTTGTAGGCCAGCGCGATCGCACGCCTCAAGGCGAGCTTCTCGGGTGAAGATCCGCCGATAATCGGGTCCCGGAAATTGAAAACCGTGAAGCCGACAACCGGCTGCGGCGCGCGATAGATCGAGATTCCCTTGGTCGCCAGATCCGGTGCCAGCTTGTCTCCGACCAGCGCCGTGGCCTGGAAGCGAGGCAGCAGGTTTACCGAGTCGAGGTCGCCTCGAAGAAAGGTGAGCCAATAGGTCGTGTCTTCCTCGATGACCGATAGCTCGATGTGTCCGATTTGCGGCATCTTCTTGCCGCGCATCTGCGTCACGATTTCTGCGTCGCGCCGGTCGGATCCGGCTGCGAAGTCCCATACGAATCCGCGATAGTCCGGGTTGGAGTCGAGCACCGCCCGGGTGCCCGGGGTCCAGCTGGTGAGCACATAAGGACCGGTGCCGACGGGGTGCCTGCCGACATCGATGCCGTACGCCTCGACGACCTCCCGCGCGACGATGCCCGTTGCCGTATGCGCGAGGAGATATCCGAAGCGATAGTCCGGCGCGACGAGCCGGAACTGGACTGTGTAACGGTCGAGCGCCTCGACGCCGGGAATTCGGGCGTCGTAGTCAAGCTTGCCGTTCTTCGCGGCGCGGGCCAGGTCGTCCAGCCCGAGCAACTTGTTGCGCATCATGAACTGGTAGGGCGAGCGCTGCGTCGGGTCCATAAAGCGCTTGAACGTATAGACGACGTCGTTGGCAGTCAGCTCGCGACGCGCGCCTTTGAACGCCGGGTCGGCCGCAAACGTAACGCCTTTGCGAAGCTTGACCGTCCATGTTTTCCCCCCGTCCGAGATCGCGGGCATCGCTTCCGCCGCCAGGGGAACAAGCTTGGCTGGTCTTGCGAGATAGTCATAGGTGAGGAGCCGATCAAAAATCAGCTCGACGACTGCTGCGGAGGATGTATTGGTCGGCCCCGAAGGATCGAAGCCCGGCGCATCCTCCGGCAAGATGCCATGCCAGCGCTTGCTGGGATCCGCCGCATTTGTAGTCGTCGCGGCAACAAGCAGCGCGATAAGGGTTAGTCGCCTGATCACAAGTGGCCCGGTACTAGACTCGGTAGGTAGAACGAATGGTTCATTCTAGAACTTTGTCGGCAGCCCTCTCCGCGGACGAGTCGATTCGGAAAATGTTGGCTACTCGCCTTGGCGGATAGAAATCGCGAGGGGTGGCCTGCTATGCGAAATTTGGAACCGGGCACTGGCGGCCGCAGCGGCTCGCATCGAGCGCGGACGTGCAAAAACGTGATCGGTTAGGGACGTTTTTGTCACGGTCCGAGGAAGCGAAGAGTTGGAGAGTGACGCAACTCTTTGTTTTGCTGGTAGGCCGTGCGGGACTTGAACCCACGACCAACGGATTAAAAGCTCGAAATTAGGTCATTTTTAACGTGTTTTGGCCCGCCCTTGCCCGTAGATGCACGTAGATGGCTGCAGAGTTTGTCACGTTTTTGTCACGTTTTCGAGAAGCCCTCCGCAGCGCCCGATGCATGGAGTGCAGTGTGCGCTGTCGCACCGACGCCACCGAGTTACTGGATCATGCTCAGCGTACCGGTCTGCGGCCGGTGGTTGGTGTCCTGCTAGAGGATCGCTTGGACCGCGGGGCATCCCCAAAGGGCGCAAATGCGCACGTACTTCGAACGAATGGCGCGGACGCCGACGTGGATTTTGGGACTGGCGATTTGTTCGTTGGCAGTCTTGGCTATATCCGCCATGGTCCGCTCCATCCCGGCCTCCTACGCCGACATTCCCAAGCAAAGCATACCGTCGAAGCCCCCAGGGCCATTCGGGTCTGATGGCGCTCGCGTCATTGACGCAAAAGCGAACGTCGCGTTGGTGCGCGACACGATCCATCGCCGAAACTTGACGTCGTGCCGCGAGTGCGGCGTCGTTATATCGATGCGCCAGCGGGTCAACGACCCTGGCGCAGGGATCGATCCCGTAGAAGCCCATCTTGCAGGACGTATTCCCGTGGGCGCGCCACACGCCACCGGCACGAGCGCCGTGTCGGCAACAAGCTATGAGATTGCGGTTCGCTTCCAGGACGGCTCAACAATAGTGTTGAACGAGGCGTCGCCCCGAAACTGGCGGACAGGCACGCGCGTAATCGTCGTTACCGGACCGAATGGCTCGAACAGTCGGCCGTGATTTGCTCTCTACGATCAGTGGCGCCAATGCTGTCCTACCGACTCGCAGCGACTCCTAAGTCGGGAGAGGGATAGTCACACGACTTCCTGCAGAAATCCCGCAGGCGCCCTAGTGGCAAAGAAAAGCCCCGGGGCGGGGCTTGTTTCACTGGGTTCGTGCCGGTCCTTACTGACCCTTGTCCTTCTCCCAGCGTCCGTCTTCGGAATGGTAGTGGCCATCCTTCTCGGTCCACTTCTGAGCAACGTAGTGCTCGCCATGCCGTTCCGCCTGATATTCGCCATTTGTCCAGACGTGCTGATGGTGGGTGTCATCCCATTTGTAGTATCCCGGCGTGTAGACATACCCCGCGCGCGGCGGCGCGTTTTCGTATCTCGGCGCCGGCGGTGCGACATTGATGTCAACAACGACAGCTGCGTAGGACCCAACCGAAACGCCGAGCGACGCCGCCAGCATCACGGCTAATAGTGTCTTCTGTGACTTCATGTGTGTGTACCTTTGGTTACGGTTTCGAACTGGAACAAAACGAAGAGCGACCTCATACGCCTTGGACTGCAAGGTCTGTCGCATCAATCGGCTTTACGCCGCCCGCCCATTCGGGACGACGCATGGCATGGAGAACCAGCGGTATTGCGCAGAACACTACGGTGCCGATGATTACCAGCGCCACATACAGCGCGGGCGATCCCACCGGCAATTGATCGGGCGGGAAGAACGCCACCAGGAAACTGAAAAGTACCCCGGCGAAACCTATACCGGCAGCAATCCACATGCCGGCAAGGCCACCAGGTATGCAGAATGGGCGCGCCAATTTCGGTTGCGTATAGCGCAGTTTGATGGCGGCCGCATACATGAACATGTAGGCGATCAGATAGAGCGCGATCGTCATGGCCGACAGCATGAAAAACACGACCGAGACGTCCTTGATGAGGAAATATAGAGATGACATCACCGTCACCACGATTCCTTGCGCAAGAAGGATGTGAGTCGGCATGCCGTGGCCATTGGACACCTGCAGCACCGGCGGCAACTCGCCGTCGTGAGCCGTTGCCAGCAATCCCTTCGAGGGGCTGCCGAGCCAGGCGAAAATGCCGCTGATCGCGCCGATTCCTACCAGCAGCGACAGCACTGTCGTTAGCCACCCAAGATGCCAGAGATCGGTAATCACCGCCGTGAAGGTGTCAAAAACGGCAGATTGCAGCGAGATCTTGTCGTTCGGCAGTATTGCCGCAATGGGTATCGCGCCCAACGTGAAAATGACAAGCGAGAGGATCGCACCGATCCCGATCGCCAATGGATATTCACGGCTGGGCTTGCGCATTTCGACGATGTGCACTGCCTGCACTTCCACGCCGGCAAATAGCAGGACGATGCCTGCCAGGAACGCGACCGTCCCGAACCCGTGAATGACCGGCCAGAAGCGCGCTTGGCCGGCGTCTGACAAGGCAGGCGTGGTGAGGTGCTGCCATCCGATCGGGTGGCCGGCGGCGAGCCAATAACCTAGCAGCGCCACCAAAACGATGCCGGGAAGGATCGTCCCGAGGATAAACGTCCAGTTGGCGAACTCGGCGAAGACTTCGACACCTCGAAGAACGACGGCCGTCGCGAGCCAGTAAACAACAATGCAAAACAATCCCACTAAGAATCCGTTTGTGGCGAGGTCGGGACGCCCGAATGTATAGGCGAGCGCCACCGCGCCGAAGGTCAGACCCACCGGAAACCAAACGACGTTCTGGATCCATTGGAGCCAGATCGCCAGGAATCCCCAGCGCACGCCGAACGCCTCGCCGACCCATGTATAGATGCCGCCCTTTTTGTCCGCGAACGCACCGCCCAATTCAGCCGAAACCAGCGACGCCGGGACCAGATAGAAGATGACCGTGAACGCGAGGTAGGAACATCGTCATCTCTTCCTTCGCGAGCAGGGGCAAGCCGCGAAGGCTCGTGACGACCGCTGCCGCGGTCATCAGTCCGACTGCGGTAACGCTCAGGTATTTGCGACCCTTTATCATTGCCATGACAATCTTCTCGCTTGCGCGTGCTTCGCCGGCAATGCCGGCGGCTTCTAGGGTGCGACAAATTCGCGTGCCAGCCTTCTCCGGGCACAGGCTTTCCTTCGGCAAGCGTGATGCGTGAAGGTGTGCCTTCGCCGCGTCTTGCGGCGTCGCGCCACGGATGCTTCTGCAAGTGCTCGATCCGAACGGCGAATATCCTCCAACAGCATGTCGGCCATGTCGCGGCTGAACCCGTTGCGAATTATCAGGCGCATGACGATGATTCGGTGATGTTCGGCGGCATCGTGTAGGCGGCGACCTGCCAGCCACGCATGCGTAACCGGTCGGAAAGATCGAATAAGCGTGAAGCCCGGTCGCTGCCGTCCTTGATCGTCCAGGAGACGGCGGGAATGCCCTTGCGGCTATCGCCGTCGAAAGAAGCTCGAAGGGGCCAACCTTTCCGATTTCGCGCGATGTGTTTCGCGGTGTCGTAGCCGTTCTGCTGAATGCGGCGATAGCCTTCGCGTCCGAGCCGCAGGAATAGGTAGTACTGCGAAATGATCTGGCCGCCGGGCCGGGAGAAATTCAGCGCGAACGTCGGCATGTTGCCGCCCAGATAGTCCACGTAGAAAATCAGGTCCTCCGGCAGGTCGGTTCTCGCGCCAGACCACCCAGCCGACGCCGAGCGGCGCCAGCCCGAATTTGTGACCCGAGGCATTGATGGACTTCACGCGCGGCACGCGAAAGTCCCAGACCAGGTCCGGCTCGACAAACGGCGCGACAAACCCACCGGAGGCGGCATCGACGTGGATCGGAATATCGAGATGCTTGTCGCGCGCCAGCTCGTCCAGGGCCCGCCACTTCGGCCACCGGTTCGTATTGGCAGGTGAAGGTCACGCCAAGGTCGGCATCACGCCGATCGTGTTCTCGTCGACGCGCTTCATCACTTCGTCTGGCGTCATGCCGAGCCGGCCGCGCTCCAGCGGAATCCCCCGCAGCTCGACGTCGAAATAGCGCGCGAATTGTGCCAGCAGACCTGTACCGGGCCGGTAACGAGATTGGGCTTGTCGGTCGGCTTGCCCGCTGCTCCATCCGTGCGCGCCATTTCCATTTGAGCGCCAGGCCGCCGAGCATGCAGGCTTCGCTCGAACCGGTGGTCGAGCAGCCGATGGTGTCGCGGCTTCGGGCGAATTCCACAGATCGGCGAGAATGTGGACGCAGCGGCTTTCCATCTCGGCGGTCGCCGGATATTCGTCCTTGTCGATCATGTTCTTGTCGATCGACAGATCCATCAGCTGATGGATTTCGGGTCGAGATAAGTCTGGCAAAACGTCGCGAGGTTTTGCCGCGCATTGCCGTCGAGGAAGAGCTCGTCGCGCACCAGCGCATGCGCGACGTCGGATCGTAGCTCGCCATCATTCAGTCGGTATTTTGGGACCGAAATGTCCGGCGGTCTCGGTACCGTAGATATCAGTATCGATTGAGGTCCCTAGATCCGCTCGTCGATGAAGTGGCACGTGTTGCTCCGTTTCTCTTGCAGCGGGCGTCCCGCGGCGCTCTGAGTACGGCGCCGCGCTCTCCGATCAGGCGCGCGGTGTCACTCGGCCACGGTCGGAAATTACGATCTCAACGCGGGAATTCATCTGACGGCCACGTGCGTTCATAAATTAGCTCCTAGACCAGTGTCCAGTCTCGTTGGATAACGGTGCCTGTACTCTATCAAAATGCGGCAATGTCCGGCACGCCGGTGTTGACCATCAACACGCCGTCACGACTGCAACGATGTAAGGTTGCAATAATGTTGGTTGTCGCTGTCAGGCCGACTAGCAGAGACATCGCGCTAGCCCATGGTGGCTGGAACCATAGCTCGTGTCTGTGCGAGGCCGCACATAGCGCCGTCCGACGATTCATCCGTCATGATGGAAACCGTCAGACTGGGCGGGGGGCTTGAAGCTTCGGCTCCGCGCCCAAAAGCTGGTGCGACTCTTCCTACGCCGCAACGCCTCGGTCAAAAACTCTTCGGTCACGCTAGGAAGCTTCAGCCCGACCTTCGCCTGGCTCAGGGCTGTAGCTCGGCGCGTTCGTACACTGTTCTTACGATCTATAGCACGCACACGCCGTAGCGCTGAAGCCCTGGCATGTCCCGAATCTGGATCTTGCCTCGGCTGTAGCTGATCAGTTTGCGTTGCTTGAGTGCGCTGGCGGCTTCCGTGACTCCCTCTGGGGGCACGCCCAGCATGTGCGCTAAGAACTCATGTGTCAGTGAAAACTCGTCCGATCCGACGCGGTCGCGGGTCATCAGCAACCAGCGGGCCAGTCGAGCTTCGGCTCCGTGGAAGCGGTTGCATGCAGCCGTTTGCGAAATCTGCGCCATTAACGCATGGGTGTAGCGGTACAGGGCATGCTGTAGCGGCGGAATCCGGTTGAACTCGATACGAAAGCGTGAGGATTTCATACGCCAAGCGCTACCGCTGCCCTGCACTAGCGCGCGGACGCCGGAGACGCCCATGCCGAGGATAAAGGGCATACCGGCGATGCCTTCATTTCCGACCATGCCAACCTCAAGCGTTCGACGCTTGTCGACCGCGGTCAGCAACGAAATCAGGCAGTCAACCGGGAAGTAGACATGCTGAATCACTTGACCCGGCTCATAGAGAATCTGTCCGAACTTCAGAGCGACGCTGTCGAGTTGAGGCCGCATCCGCCGAAACTGCAGGGCAGGAATGCTTGCCAACACCCGATTGGCCGCTGTCTTTCGCTCAACCATTCGTTTAGCCTCTGCGCGCCAAGCGCATCCAGTGAGCAAACCCAACCAAGGTAGCTGGCGACACAACTGAGCGGCCCTTTGCCTAGTCGGAATCGCCTCAACTAGATGAGGTGAAGGTCGGATAGTAGGTACGATTTTGAGCGTCGTCTGTGCTGTACCCCACTTAACGGTCGTGCCCCTACATTCAACCCCCAGCAGGAAATGGTCCCTTCGTGCGATTCCGCACACATACCGACGCGAAAGCCTAGAATACCGTCACGGCCGCCTTGAGATCAGGTCGCAGCACCCGGAACACATCATCCTTGCCTCCCGTGATTGGAGAGGTCCGGATGAACGAATTGGCGCGCCACAGCCCCCACCAGAATCACCTGCTCGTTGACCGTGGCCTGCGAGTGACTACGCAGCGGCTCGCGCCGTATCTAGAGCTGATATCGATGCCGCTTGGCGACGTTCTCTACGAATCGGGAGGTGCGCTGCGCCATGTGTATTTTCCGACGACATCCATCGTCTCGCTGCTGTACGTCATGGAAAAGATGGCGAATCCCGCTGAAATCGCACTTGTTGGAAACGAAGGCATTCTTGGCATTTCACTATTCATGGGGGGCGAAACCACGCCCAGCCGTGCGGTGGTCCAGAGTGCCGGACACGCGTTCCGGCTCAAGGCCGAATTGCTGAAGAATGAGTTCGGGCGCTTCGGTCCGACGATGCACCTTCTTCTTCGCTACACTCAGGCGCTGATCACGCAGATGGCGCAGACAGCCGTATGCAATAGACATCACTCGATCGACCAGCAATTGTGCCGGTGGCTGTTGCTGAGCCTGGATCGACTCGCATCGAACGAGCTTTCCATGACGCAGGAACTAATCTCCAACATGCTCGGCGTGCGCCGCGAAGGTGTCACCGATGCAGCAAGAAAACTACAAGGTGCGGGACTGATTCGTTATCAGCGCGGCAGAATCACCGTGCTCGATCGCCCGGGTCTGGAATCGCGATCCTGCGAATGCTACCGAGTCGTCAAGACCGAATTCTACCGACTTCTGCCATACGCTTCGGGGTGACTCGCAAGTGCCACGCTGCTTGGCAACGGATCCGCAAGTGCAGCCCGCTACGGCTCGATGCTACCGCGCCAGTGGGGTTGCGTGATGCACTTAAGACTCGATTGGTGAACTTTGCGCTCAGCTTCGTATTGCTAGAGACGATCAGTTATTGGCGCGAGCAACCTTCCGTGACCCATGCTCCATCAACCTGAAGGAAACCAAATCACCACTGACTCGTCCCGCCGTCGGTTCATCAAGAGCGGCGCTGTTTCGCTTGCCGCCATGCCTTTCGCAACTGGCCTATTCAGTGAAACCGCACAGGCGGTTGAAGCGGTCAGCGAATCCGATCCGACGGCGACCGCGTTGGGTTACAAAATGGACGCGACTAAGGCCCCTGCGCGCAAAGACCAGAGCGCCGTCTGCGGCAGCTGCAGCCGGTACTCGGGCAAGGTAGGCGCCTCCGAGGGTCCCTGCAGCGTATTCGCAGGCAAGCTGGTGAGCGCCAAGGGTTGGTGTACCGCCTGGGCGAAAAAACCCTAACCACGCTCGCCTTCGCGAAGGGTCCACCGCGCACCGGCGCGTGGACCCTAGTCGGGTGGGGACGATCGCTGGCATAAAAATTCCGTCGAAGGACGAAATCGGCGAATCCCAGGTCACGACAATCCCCACGCCCGAGCGCTCTGACCGTTGGGGTCTGCACAATCGGTTCGGACGCATCAACTGAGCAACCTTGCGCTCCGCTTACGACGCTTGGATCAGATAGCGCAATTCGCATAGTCGCCGCGCCCCCGATAACCACCCGTGCCGCTCGAGCGTGCGGATGTTCTCGGCGCCGACTCGGTGCTCCGTCTCCGGGCGAACGTCTGCCACTATGTTCGATACCGCACAGAGGGTACCCAGAATGCTGTTTAACCTTAAAGGGACGCAGTGCATTGTTAATCGGCCGCAGTCGCAGGTCTCGTGACGCTCGTCTTTGCATGCCGCACTCGTATCGCCGAATTTTTCGAGGATCGCTGTCATGAAAAAATACGAGGTCAACACGACCCGGGCTCAATTCGCGTTGGCGCTGTTTCTGTATGCGTTGTTAGGCGCGATTGAACCAGCATTGGCCGTACCCTCTTATGCGCGCCAGACTGGGCAGGAGGGCATTGCCTCCATGTGAGTTTTCCCGAGCTGACTCCCTATGGGCGCTACTTCAAGCTGACGGGATATACGATCGGCAAGATAGCTTTTCATCGGAGGGCATGAACTACGTTCCGCTCGCGCTGATGGCGCAGGCATCGGTTACCAATACGCGCAACAACAATACGACTGATCCCGACACCGGCGAGACCGTCTCGGTCACGCAACGCAACAACGGAATCGTGTTCAGCGGCGCAAGCCTCTTTCTCGCGAGCAAGGTGAACGACAACATCGGCGGGTTTATCCAGTGGACTTACGACAATCTCGCGACGAAGGCCGACGGCACGCTCGGCGGCCACAGTGGGATAGACAATACGGATCTGCAAGCCGTCGGTCGCACAGCAGCGTGGGTGCGGCCGAGCCGGACCTGATCTACGGCGCGACGCTGCAACAACAATCCCGACGGTGCAGGACGTCTGGAACAGCACGCCGGCGTTCGGCTTCCCGTTTACGACGTCGCCGTGGCCACACGCCAGCCGCCGCGACGCTGATCGAGGCGGGCTCGCGCAGCAGGTCGCGGCCTCGGCGGCTATCTGTTCTGGAAGAAATCGCTGTACGGCGAGGTGTCGTTCTATCGGACAGCCGACGGCGCGTTCTCGTTCTGCGCCGGGCCAGGATATTCATACGGATGGCGGCGTGGCCGCGCTCAAGGGCTACAACCCGTATTGGCGCTTCGCGTACAGCCACGACTGGGGACCGAACTCGATCATGGTGGGCACCTACGGCATGATCGCGACCGCTATCCGAGCAACTTCGACACTTCGACGCCGACAGACCGTTTCCGCGACATCGCGCTCGACGCGCAGTACCAATACATCACCGACCCCAACACTTATACGGCGCAGGTGACGTACATCGACGAGCGACAGTCGTACGACGCGAGCTTCCCCGTAACCCTTAGACAGGCGCGGGCATTGGTGCCGGCCCGACGCCGGCAAATTCGACCGACAAACTGCATACCTTCAAGGCGAAGGCGACGTACTACCGTGACCGCAAGTACGGCGCGACGCTGGCATACTTCTCAACGACGGGTAGCCCGGATAGCGGGCTTTACGGCACGGATCCGAGCGGCAATGCGATGAAACCGGACAGCAGCGGATACATTTTCCGAGATCGACTACCTGCCGATTCAGAACGTGCGCTTGATGTTTCAGTACACGGCGTACAACAAGTTCAACGGCGCGTCGACCAACTTCGATGGCAACGGCCGCAACGCGCGAGACAACAACACCAGCTTCTTCAACGTATGGGTCGCATTTTGATCGGCGGCGACGCACCGCGACCGGGACGGCGGGCGGGATGCCTAGCATGCGGAAGGGGCTGCGCCATGAATCGCAAACGGCGCTCGCCGCGATCATCCTGGCCGGCGCACGTCACTCGGCAGGCGCCCAGAACAACGCGGCGGATATCCAAAAGGCAGCGGAGGAAAAGGCGGTCAACCTCTGCTCGACCTGCCACGGGCCGCGCGGCATCAGCACGTCTCCAGAGTTTCCCGATCCTGGCCGCGCAGCGCAAGGACTACCTGGCGGCGCAGATCGACGCATTCCGGAAACAAACACGCGCCGAGAAAGACGCCCACGATTTTATGTGGGGAATCGCAAGCCGACTCGACGAGAAGATCATCGCTGGGATTGCCGCTTACTATGCCGCTCAACCGCCCGCGCGCGGCCGCAGATGACCCGGCCCTCATTGCGAAAGGCAAGGAATTGTTCGACAAGGGTCTGCCGGACCGGGGCATCCCCGCGTGCGCAACGTGCCACGGCGCGGGCGGTGAAGGGATGGGGATTTCCCGCGCCTCGCCGGCCAGCACGCAAAGTACATTGCCAAACAGCTCACATATATCCAAGTGTTAACGCGTGCGGCGCCAGTGATGCATGGCATCGTCAAGGATCTGGCCCCCAACGAAATTCCGGCAGTCGCAGCCTATGTGCAGTCCAAGTAGCAGCGACACGACCGGACGATCGGTCGCTGAAGAGTACGAACCATTGCCCGCGCTGGAATTGATCGGAAAAACACGATTACCAGATTCGTCAAGCGCGACCTGGCAATTGCCTCAGCTTCGGGATATGGCATTGGGATTGGTCACCGCAACAGCCGACGTCAGCCCGAACCACGGCTGGTGGATATGACCCGGTGGTGCCGGGTCGGCCATGTTCTGACGCCGCCGGGCTTTGTCTTGGAAATGGCCACCACATCTCGGGCCTTGGCCGGCGCACTTCTACGCTGCAAACCACAAGGAGCACTCGATGAGCATTGGCACGATCCTTCTTATCATTCTTATTCTGGCGCTGGTCGGCGTGTTACCAACATGGGGGCACAGCGGAAACTGGGGATATGGGCCGAGCGGAGTCGTGGGTCTCGTCGTTGTTGTTCTTGTAGTATTGCTTTTGCTTGGAAGAATCTGAGCAATGATGATAGGCATAACCAAGCGAAAGCGTCGCGTTGACCACCGCGCGGCGGCGGGACGAAAAAAGAAACGAGAGAGTGAGTCCGACAAGAATCAGCTTGCGAGCACAGGGTTGCGCCGTTGCGATCGCAATCGCGATTGGCATCGCATCCTCTGCCCGGGCAGCTCCGCCGATCGTCACCAGCAGCAACAGCCTCGTGACGCTCGACGGAGTGACCCTCGGAAGCGCAGTCGCCAACCGATCGAGCTACCCGACGATTCTTTACGATGGCAGCAGTGCCACGTATCACATGTGGGTTGCCGTCGTGGACGAGCTTCCACCCGCGTCGGTCCGGCCCTGACTTCTATCCGCTGCGCATCGGCGGCTACCGGCACGCGACCTCGACGAATGGGACAACGTTCACGACGACCGGAACGCTGTCGTTCGTCGGCGGTCCTTTAGGATTACCAAATTTTGGGATCAGCGTATGGCGAACCACCATGGTTATACCCGAAGGCCGTGGTCTGGGACGGTCGCTATACGCTATTCATGTGGACGATAAACGGCTTCTTTGGTCCGCCATCGTTGGGTGACTACGGTACCGCAATTTCCTCGGCGTCAACGACGTCGGAACCAACCCGGCGACGCTCGCGCTGAGCCGTGCCGGCCCGGTCGGCCCAGTTCCGGCAACGACATCGCCGACGAGACCGCGGGCATCTTTGGGGTCGTCAACGGCATTATGTATTACGACAACAACAGCCTGCTCGGGCGCGCCGCGATCACAGACAACGGTGCCCAGCCTTTTCCATCAGCCGCGAGCACCGGCCCGTGGCGGGTGACCGGAACGAACGCCGCTGTTGCTGATCCGCTCACGCCACTCGGGCTCATCGCCTGCGAATTTGTCGGTGGCAATGGCTGGACATCGATGCGCGCGTCTTCGATAACGGCGACGGCACGCTGGGATGGGTATTCACGCTGCGTAACTGCGACGGTTCGCGCAAGTCGCAGCAGATCTACTACATGCAATCGGCGGACAACGGGCTTACCTGGAGTGCGCCAGTCGGGATCATCACCGGCCCGGTCACGATTGGCGGGGTAACACCGACCCGGAGGATTCTCGCTGTCAGACGTCGTCATGGTGGATGGGCGGCCCGTCGTGTATTTCAATGCCGCCGATGCAACGGGCAATATCCATGTCGGCGGCTCGCCGCCACCGGCGGCAGTGTCCTCCCCGGTGCCGGTGAACGATAAAATCGCTCTTGTTCTGACCGCCTGCGCAGTTCTCGGAGCGGTAGCGTTGTTCATGCGTTTCCTCAAGCGGCGCGTCGGAGACAAAGCCTGATCCAGGACTAACGGGAAGTCCCGGGCTGCCGGCGCGATGGTCGACCGCTGAACGTCGGCGAGCGGAAGGTTCCGACCCACTGCGGTCACTGGGCCAACTGCCGAAGCATCAGTTGGGCATCGTAATCTCTGGCACGATGTTCGCCCGCTGGTTGGACCTTCGACACAGAGGCCGACGCTCTGTCCGGCCCAGAGCGAAAGGGCATCAACGTCGCCTTCGGCATCGGCGCCCGGCGTATATGATTGATAGCGAGTAATCGGTCCGCTCGATCGCGACGTGGCGATCACTTCCCCCTCGCCCGGACGTAGATCGGGATGGTTGTTAGCGCGCCTATCGTCAATGTGTCGGGCCCAAGATTCGCCTCTGCAACGATGCAAGGACGCCAGAGACTTGCAAGCCAATACCTACGCTAGGGACGCCGCCGTCGCGGCAACGATCACGCCCGTTAGAGCGACAGGGTGTGAAGGACCTCGCTCGGATAACCTGCCTCGATTTTGCGATTGAAGCCGAGGCTCTGGGCCAAATCGCGCATGCCGCTGTTCTCGGCCATATCGATCGAGACCATACGCTTGATCCCGCGGAGGCGAGCCACGGCTATCAAGTGCCGCATAAGCAAGGTACCGAGACCTTTATGTTGCCATTCATCACTGACCGTCACGGCGCATTCGCAGCTTTGGCCATCGTCGGCTACACAGAAGCGGGCCACGCCGATCTCACTCGCGTCGACCGTATCGTCACGGAGTGCGACGAAAGCCATATCTCGCTCGTAGTCCAGATCCGTCATTCTCCTGACTAAGTCGTCGCTGACGGTCATCTGCCCGAGGAAGCGATATTCCCGAGACTGCGGCGACAAACGCTCGATGAAGGAGCGTTCCAGTGGACCGTCCTCTTTGCGAAGTGGCCGGATAAAAACCTGGCTTCCATCGCGGAGCCTCTCACGCACTGGCACCGCAGCGTCGCTCAGTGCCCCCGCCACTTTCTGCGTGTCCTCAGCCACCCTCGAAGCTTGCGCCGGGTGCGCCGTCGAGTCACCCATATTAGTCATTGTCTTATCCTATTCTCGCTGCGTTATCGATTGAGCTTGGACCGAAGGATCCAAGCGCAATGGTCACGAACAGCGCGAGGAATGCCGGCGGGTGAATGGATAACTAGCAGTTCAACTTTGCCTTTTCGCTAGCGAGCAAAGCGCGCTGCATGCGTCTTCGGATCGACCGGGCGACACTCACTCCTTCGCGTTCCGCGGGCGAGCGGGAGCGACCCGTCGAATCCATCGCATTGACGAATGATGCGTCGCACATCCACGACCGCGGAACGCACGATTTCGTAGGCTTCTGTCGCCGCCTCTTGCGAGAAGGGAGCAGTCGGGCGCACCGTGCTAACCGCACAAACGGTTTCAAGGTCCATTCGCAACGCGACGAGCTTATCCAGTACGACCTCAAGTTGCTTCGTGTTGGAGGAGTCTCCAAAAGCCCGATACGTCAGATCTTGCATTCCTGCTCCGGTACGTCGGTGATACCTCGGTCGCCTGATCGGTGCTGCCTTTGCCGCAACCACAAGTTGAACGATTTACAATGGGTTGTCTGTGCGACGTCGCACATAGGGCACATCGTCGCGCGGGTGTGTGCCGGGCAGTTGCGGTCAACCATCGCTTTGACTGACTGAAGCCGGCGCGCGCGCTGAGAAGTGCGAATTGCTCCTCCTCCCGGTTACAGATGACACCTAGGCTTAAGTACGACACCGTATGTACTCTAGCGCCCTGGTCCAAGCGTGTACGTGGTCGGAGCCGGCACTTAGCGCGCTTCGGTGCGGAGGCGCGAATCGCAGCGTTGCGTTCCGACCGCTTGTCGTCATTGTTCGTCCTTACGAAACGTGTGCGACACCGCACAGACTGGATTTGCGGAAGCAGTCATTCTTGCTTAAACAGACAGTGAAGATGTCTTAAACGTGATGGCTCAGATTTCAGCCGTGCCGAGATGCCGATGCTCACGGCGTAATGGGCCTCGTCACCGGACCAAGAATGTCTGGATATCGCGAGCGACAGTTTCTTTTGATTCAATCCCGCGCACGCCGGTCGGCCGAACCTGCCGAAGGGGAATAACCATGTTACGCAGCGATGAACGATCTGGGGGCTACTACGCCATCCGCGCGACGGACGGCGGTATCGGTCACCTGAAGGACCTCTATTTCGACGATAAAGCGTGGGTCATCCGCTACCTCATCGTCGACACCGGTAGCTGGCTTTCGAGCCGGAAGGTGTTGATCTCGCCCATCGCGATCGGCCATCCGAATTGGACAGAAAAGGTGCTACCCGTCTCGATCACCAAAGAGCAGGTGAAGAGACAGTCCCGATATCGACACCGAGAAACCGATCTCGCGACAGCACGAAATTCACTACCTCGGATATTACGGCTATCCCTACTATTGGGGAGGTGCCGGACTGTGGGGCGGCGGAGCATACCCGACCATGATGATGGCCGAACTACGATGGCTTCGTAGCGTCACCGCATGGGCTACAGTCTAGAAAAAAGCGCAGAAGACTTCAACGCGCGCTCATCCGCCACCGCACCAAGATGACGATCCCCACCTGCGCAGCTGTAACGCGGTAGTGAGCTACCACGTCGAGGCAACCGATGGTGACATCGGACACGTTCAGGGGCTGCTCGTCGACGAAGAGACTTGGGCCATTCGCTACATCATCGTCAATACGAGCAATTGGTGGATGGGACACCAGGTTCTCATCGCGCCGCAATGGATTGACAGCGTAAGTTGGGACGACGCCACGGTCTCCGTGTACGCTCACCCATGCAGGCCGTGAAGGACGCTCCGTCCTACGACGCAGCGGCGGAACTTGATCGAAAAGCGCGAAGTCGGTCTCCACAAGCATTATGGGCGTCACGGGTATTGGGCATCTTCTCCAAGAGGTCACTAGATTCGGGTTAGCAATGCGTGTCGCGCGGGCTGCCTTCGATGAGGGGGTGAAATCCGAGGGCGGTGATCGCTACAGCAAAGGTTACGGTTGAAACCCTTTACCACGATTGCCATCGTCGTTTTCGCGCTCGTCGCGTTGCTGCAATTGCTTCGCGTGAGTCCGGGAGTGACACAATCACCGTCGATGGCATCTTCATCCCACTTTGGGCGAGTGTCCATCGTCTGGCGTAGTTGCCGGCCTTATGCTTGCATTCATGCTCTGGCTGAAGGCCCCGCGCATGAGCGCTCTCGCTCGGCACGAGCGCGGCGCCGCAATTTCAGCAGCACCATGAAATCCGGGTCGCTTGGAGCTCTCCAGGGCCCGCGTCCCCAGTTCGGCCCCATTCGGAGACTCCAATCCATGAAAACTCCAACGCTCACGCCCGAACTGCTCCACAGGATGAACGCCTACTGGCGCGCCGCGAACTATCTGTCGGTCGGCCAGATCTATCTCTACGACAATCCGCTGCTGAAGCGAGCCGCTGAAGCTGTCGCACGTGAAGCCGCTGGTGGTCGGGCACTGGGGCACGACGCCGGGCCAGAATTTCATCTACGTGCACCTGAACCGGGTCATCAAGAAGTACGACCTGGACATGTTCTACATCGCCGGTCCCGGCCATGGCGGCCCGGCGATGGTGGGCAATGTCTACCTCGAAGGCACCTAGAGCGAGGTCTATCCGAACATCACCCAGGACGAAGCCGGGCTGAAGAAACTGTTCAAGCAGTTCTCGTTTCCCGGCGGAATTTCCAGCCACGTCGCGCCGACGACGCCGGGGTCGATTCACGAAGGCGGCGAGCTGGGGTACTCGCTCAGCCATGCCTTCGGGGCAGCGTTCGACAATCCCGATCTGATCGTCGCCTGCGTCATCGGCGACGGCGAAGCGGAGACGGGCCCCTGGCGACCGCCTGGCAGTCCAACAAGTTTCTCGACCCGATCACCGACGGCGCCGTGCTGCCGATCCTGCACCTCAACGGCTACAAGATCAGCAATCCGACCGTCCTGGCGCGCATCGAGCACGAGGAGCTGGAGCAGTTCTTGCGCGGCTGCGGTTGGACGCCTTATTTTGTCGAAGGTGACGAGCCGGAGACGATGCATCAACTCATGGCCGCGGCGCTGGACAAGGCCATCGAGGACATCCGGCAGATCCAAAGCAACGCGCGGAACAAGAACGACACCACGCGGCCGCGCTGGCCGATGATCGTCCTGCAAGTCGCCCAAGGGCTGGACGGGACCGAAAGTCGTCGACGGCCTGCAGATCGAGGGCACGTTCCGAGCGCACCAGGTGCCGCTGCTCGTGGATGCCGAGCATCCCGAGCATGTCGCAGCAGCTCGAAAGCTGGATGAAGAGCTACAAGGCCGAGGAGCTGTTCGATGAGAGCGGGCGGCTCATGCCGGAATTGGCCGAGCTGGCGCCGAAGGGCGACCGGCGGATGGGCGCCAATCCGCACACCAACGGCGGCATGCTGCTGCGCGACCTGCGCATGCCGGACTTCCACGATCCACGCGGTGGATGTGCCGTCGCCCGGCGCGGTCGACGGCCAGGACACGCTCGTGCTGGGCAAGTTCCTGCGCGACGTGGCCAAGCTGAATCAGGAGCAGCGCAATTTCCGCGTCTTCGGTCCCGACGAGACGCTCTCGAATCTCCTGGGCGCGGTCTTTGAAGTCACCAACCGGCAGTGGGACGCCCGCGAAGCAAAGAACGACGAGTTCCTCGCGCCCGCCGGCCGCGTGCTGGACTCGATGCTGAGCGAGCACCAGTGCGAAGGCTGGCTGGAGGGCTATCTGCTCACCGGCCGGCACGGGCTGTTCAACAGCTACGAGGCGTTCATCCGCATCGTCGATTCGATGTTCAGCCAGCACGCCAAATGGCTGAAGGTCACGTCGGAGCTGCCCTGGCGCCGGAAGATCGCGTCGCTGAACTATCTGCTCGCCTCGCACGTCTGGCAGCAGGACCACAACGGCTTCACCCATCAGGATCCCGGCTTCCTCGACCATGTGATCAACAAGAAGGCCGACATCGTCCGCGTTTACCTGCCGCCCGATGCGAACTGCCTGCTGTCGGTCTTCGATCACTGCCTGCGCAGCCGGCACTACGTCAACGTCGTCGTGGCGGGCAAGCACGCGCTGCCGCAATGGCTGACCATGGACGCCGCGGTCGTGCATTGCACGGAAGGGATCGGCATCTGGCAATGGGCCAGCAACGACCAGGGCGCCGAGCCGGACGTGGTGATGGCGTGTTGCGGCGACACGCCGACGCTGGAGATCCTGGCGGCCGTTTCCATCCTTCGCCAGCATCTGCCCGATCTGAAAATCCGCGTGGTCAACGTCGTCGACCTGATGAAGCTGCAATCCGGCGAGCGAGCATCCGCACGGGCTGAGCGATACGGATTACGACTCACTCTTCACCAACGACAAGCACATCATCTTCGGCTTCCACGGCTATCCCTGGCTGGTTCACCGGCTGACCTACCGCCGGGCCAACCGCAACCTCCACGTGCGCGGCTACAAGGAAGAGGGCACCATCACGACCGCCTTCGACATGCGGGTGCAGAACGAGCTCGACCGTTTCCACCTGGTCCAGGACGTGGTCGATCGCCTGCCGCACCTGGGCACCAAGGGCGCGTACCTGAAACAAATGATGCAGGACAAGCTCGTCGAGCACAAGCAGTACATCGACGAGCATGGCCAGGACATGCCGGAGATCCGGAACTGGAAGTGGAGTCTGGCCGCGACACAGCGAGGGAAACCTCTGGCGGAAACGAAGGATGCACCCACGAAGCTGACATTGGACGAAAGCCGTCCGGCGGACTCTCGGTAATTGATCGTCACCAGCATAGCCTGCGCGTCAGCACATGTTACGTAATGCAAACGAACTGAAGGGCTGTGCCGTCCAAGCCACCGACGGCGGCGTCGGTCGCGTGACGGATTTATATTTCGATGACGAAGCATGGGTCATACGCTACCTGGTGGTCGATACCGGCACTTTGCCTTCGAGTCGAAAATTCGTGTTGATTTCTCCCATTGCGATTCGCCACCCAAACTGGAAAGCAAAGATATTCCCGATCTCGATCACGAAGGAGCAAGTCAAGAATAGTCCCGACATCGATACCCAGAAGCCGGTTTCGCGACAACACGAAATCCGATTCAACGGGTACTACGGCTATCCCTACTACTGGGGCGGTGCCGGTCTCTGGGGTGGAGGAACGTACCCGGCCATGCTGATGCCCAGTTACGACGGATTTGTCACGGCGCCACATGCGCTGCGGGTGGAAGCGCTGAAGACTTCCGCGCGTGCACATCCGGCGCAGCGCCAGAATGACGACCCCCATTTGCGCGACTGCAAAGTCGTGCTGACTTACCGCGTGCAGGCCGCGGATGGAGACATTGGGCACGTCCAGGGGCTGCTCGTCGACGAGGAAACCTGGGCGATTCGGTATGTTGTCGTGGATACAAGCAACTGGTGGCTCGGCCACCAGGTATTGATCGCGCCCCAATGGATTGAGAACGTGAGCTATCACGACGCCACGGTCTCGGTCAGCTTGACCCAGCAGGCAGTGAAAGACGCTCCGCCGTACGACCCCGCCGTGAACCTGGATCGCCAGCATGAACTTGAGATCCACAAGCACTATGGGCGTCGCGGATACTGGGCGCGCGAAGCGACGCCTGAAGCCGCTGCGTCACCCCTTGAGCCCGCATCAGGGTCTCCGTAATGACCAATCCAAGTCCAGCTTTGAACGTTACCTCGGCATACGATGCCTTTCTGTTTGCGCCGATAGTCGATGAGTCAGGAGGAGAGCGGCTAAGCGTTCTATCCGCGTTGGCGCGCATGAACGTCGATCCTTGGGAGGAGGCTAGTCGTCTGGCGGCATTGTCCGCGTCGGACGCTGAAAGGTCCCTCGTCTCGACACTCAATGTTTTCCCAGGCCATCCACAGAGCTCACCGGAAACAGAGACTCTTGCTGCCCGATTGGTGGCGCTTCTTCCAAAGGCGCGCCCGGTGACGACCGCAAAGGCAGTAACAATCACCGGAGGCCATGGGCAGCGAATCAATTACTGGCTCGTGTGGCTTTGCTTGGGAATCATCATGTCGTTTCTATCACCACACCAGCCCGCAACGACGACAAGCGCGGGAGAGTCAGCGCCGACGTCGAACGCCGCTTCTTCAACCGAAGACAAGGGCACGCAGGCCGCACCTTCTGATGCGAACGATCGAGCCGAGTCGGACAAGGCACGCTCGCCGACGCCCCTGTCCGCAGTATTGCCACCCCAGTAGCGCCAGTTTCGCCATGGCGTTGGCGCTTGCGGCGCTGGCGCGAGTGGGAGCGAGATATGGATCGGCGTCATCCGCGGACGTCAAAAGTGGAAAATGCGCGGACAACACAGCAACGTCCGAGTTCTCTTAGTGCGGTACGCGGCAGCTCGCATCGGCACAGTGGCGGCTTTGTGTGCGATAGCGCACGGACGGTCCGGGCTGCTGCGACCAAACTCCAATAACACGTGACTTAACTTGCAGCGGTCGTTGAACGCGGCTCTAAGCGAGTGGATTGGCGCTTGACCTAGATCTACGCAGCAGACGGGTATTGACCGCGCGCTCCGCGCGCTTTCCACTATCCATGGCGGCCAGGGATCTCGTTGCCTTGGAAGACCAATATGACAGCCTTCATGGCAGACGCGCAAACCGCGGGACTGGTCGTCGTCGCGCGAGTGCCGGTGGTGCTGACCAGTCGAGCGCTGGCGCGCGACTCCGGCGGCATTGTGCCCGAAGTGACGGATTGAGCGGCCGTGACCGACGCCATCATCGTCGTCAACGCAGGTTCAACCAGCCTCAAGTTCGCTGCCTATGCGACGGACGTGGCCGGGTCGCTCCCCCTCCTCTGCCGCGGCCAGATCGACGGCATGCAAGACGACCCGCACTTCGTCGCCAATAACCCGGCCGGCAACGCGTTGGCCATGCGCATGAATGGGGCAAAGGCCACGCGATCGATCACAAGACGGCGCTTCACTTCGTCATCACCTGGCTGGAAGCCAACGTCGCGGGCATGAAGGTCGTGGCAGCCGGCCACCGCATCGTGCTCGGCGGCGCTCGTTTCGAAGCGCCGGTCCTGATCCAGGGCGACATGCTGGACTACCTCGACTCGCTGGCGGCGATGGAGCCGTCCCACCAAACCTTCAACGTGCGCGGCGCGCGGGCGCTCGACGAGGCGTTTCCGGGCCTGCCGCAGGTCGCCTGTTTCGACACGTCGTTCCATCGGACGATGCCCGAAGTAGCGCAAACCTACGCACTCCCGAAGGACGTGCGGGATGCCGGCGTACGTCACTGGGGCTACCACGGCATCTCCTACGAGTACGTCAGCCGGCAAGTCCCGAAGTTCGCGCCGCAGGCGCGGCGGGTGATCGCCGCGCATCTTGGTGGCGGGGCGAGCATGTGTGCCATGCTGGACGGGCACAGCATCGAAACCACGATGGGCTTCGCCGCCCTATCCGGCCTGCCGATGGCGACGCCTGGGCGACGTGCCGCCGGGCGCGCTGTTTTACCTGCTGCGCCGCAAGCTGTTCGACAATGCGTCGCTGGAGAAATTCTTCTACGAGCGCGCGGGCCTGCTCGGTCTATCCGGAACCACCGGTGACGTGCTGGTGTTCAGGAGAGCACAGATTCCGCGCGGTCGCGGCAGTGGAGTATTTCGTCTACGCAATGACCAAGTTCACCGGCGCTTATGCGGCGGTGCTCGGCGGCCTCGATGCCTTCGTGTTTACCGCCGGCATCGGCGAGCACTGGTTCGGCGCCGTGCGCGCCGCGCTGTGCCGGAAGCTCGCGTGGCTAGGCGTGAAACTCGACGAGCGGGCGAAACGAGAGGCGGTCCGCGCATTTCCGCCCCGGACAGCAGCGTGTCGGTGTGGGTCATCCCGACCAATGAGGAACTGATGATCGCGCACCAGACGTGGTCCTTGACCAAAGACCATCGCGCGACAATCGCTGCATGAATGACCATTGCCTCCGATCGCAACTCTCGTTGTCGCGGCCTCGATCAAGGCGGCCGCCATCTACGCCTGTCCCGATGCATCCGCAGATTCGCCACGTGGGGCCGGGCAATTGTCCTATCTGCGGAATGACACTTGAACTCGTCGAAGTGACGGCAGATGTCGGTCCGAACCACGAGCTCGTCGACATGACGCGACGATTACGAGTCGCGCTGGTCCTGACGCTGCCGGTCTTCGTCCTGGAAATGGGCGGCCACATCCCGGGTCTCTGCCATGCACGATCTCGTCGTCCCGCGAATCTCCACCTGGATTCAATTTGCTCTCTCCACGCCGGTCGTCCTGTGGGCAGGCTGGCCATTCTTCGAGCGCGCCTGGGCGTCGGTCATGCACCGCAGCCTGAACATGTTCACCCTTGATCGCCCTCGGGACCGGTGCCTCTTACCTCTACAGCCTCTTCGCAACCTTTGCGCCGGAAATGTTTCCTGCCGGGTTCCGCGGGATGGGGGGCACGGTCGCCGTTTACTTCGAGGCCGCGGCCGTGATCACTGTTCTCGTACTGCTAGGCCAGGTGCTGGAATTGCGCGCCCGCGAGCAGACCGGCGGTGCGATTCGTGCCTTGCTCAAATTGGCGCCCAAGACAGCACGCCGGCTGCAGGCTGGGGGCGATGATGAGGAAGTGGCGCTCGAGCTGGTCCAGGTCGGCGATCGTCTGCGCGTTCGACCGGGCGACGGCGTGCCGGTCGATGGCGAAGTCCTCGAAGGCAAAAGCGCCGTGAATGAATCGATGGTCACTGGTGAGTCGATGCCCTCTGCCAAGCAACCCGGCGACAAGCTCATCGGAGGGACCGTGAACGGCACCGGCTCGCTGGTCATGCGTGCTGACAAAGTTGGTGCGGACACCATGCTCGCGCGCATCGTGTCCATGGTCGCTGAAGCGCAGCGAAGTCGAGCACCCATTCAGCGCTTGGCGGACACCGTGTCGGGCTACCGTGCCTGCCGTACTTGGCGTGGCTGTCCTTGCGTTCGTCGCCTGGGCGGTTTGGGGCCCCCCTCCCGCGCTTGCTTACGCCTTGATCGCAGCGGTCTCCGGCCTCGTCATCGCCTGCCCATGTGCGCTTGGCCTCGCAACCCCGATGTCAATCGGCGTGGGCATCGGCAAAGGCGCTGGTGCGGGCGTCCTGATCAAGTCGGCCGAGGCGCTCGAGCGAATGGAGAAAGTAGATACCCTGGTCGTCGACGAAACCGGCACGCTCACCGAAGGCAAGCCCAAGGTGACGACCATCGTTCCCGTCACGGGACTGTCGGAGTCCGAAATTCTTTCGTCGCCGCCGTCTTGAGCGGTCCAGTGAACATCCTCTTGCTTCAGCCATCGTCACCGCCGCACAAGAGCGCAATGCTGCAATTCTAGAAGCCGCCGGACTTCGCCTCGGTACCGGCAAAGGTATTACCGGAAAGATCGGCGGCAGGTCGGTGGCGCTGGGCAACGCGAAGCTGATGGCGGATCTCGGCATTGCGGTCGGTGATCTTGAACACAAGGCCAACGAACTTCGCGGCGACGGAGCGACTGCCCTGTTTCTCGCGGTAGACGGCAAGCCAGGTGGTGTGATCGCCATTGCCGGCCCAATCAAGTCAACGACACAAGCGGCCCTCGAGAGCCTGCGTGAAAGACGGCATACGGATCGTGATGCTGACCGGCGACAACAAGACGACCGCTGAGGCCGTCGCCCGCAAACTCGGCATCACGGAGGTCGAGGCTGATGTATTGCCGCAGGACAAGAACCTTATCGTCAAGAAACTCACGGCTGAGGGACGCATTGTCGCGATGGCGGGCGCTGGGGATGCGCCAGCGTTGGCCGCGGCGGCGGTTGGCATCGCCATGGGAACCGAGAACAAAGTCGCCATGCAGAGTGCCGGCATTACCTTGGTGAAAGGCGATCTTGCCGGCATTGCGCGGTCCATCGTACTGAGCCGCGCGACGATGCGCAACATCCGCCAGAACCTGGTCTTTGCGTTCGCCTATAACGCGATCGGCATCCCGATTGCGGCCGGCGTATTCTACCCGGCCTTCGGTGTGCTTTTGAGCCCAATAATTGCCCGCGTTGGCAATGTCTTCAGCTCGGTATCGGTCGTCGTCGATGCCCTCGCTTGCACTTGCTAGAGCTTGTAGGGACGTGCGCGCACGGGAGCAACCGTCGCGCCTTCCAGCCACGTCGCTTGTCGCAAGCTCTCGTCCGTGTGTTGGGAGACAAAGCCATCGTGCCGATCAGGACCGTGACAGGGCGTCGAATCCCGCGATCACGTCGAACAGCTCATCGTCGATGCCGTTTTGCCGCAGGCGGTGAAACGCCGCCTGCAGTTTTCCCAGCATTTCGTCGATATTGTGATCGGCGCGATCCATCGCCGCCAGACGGCTCGCGTTTTCACTTGCGAGCGATTCGGCGCAGGCGCGGAAGATCGAGACGAACAGGTATTCGCGGATCAGCGCGCGCAGCGTTGCCGTGCCCTCGCCCATGACTTCGGGCAGCATGGCGGTCGGCCAGGGCTGGGCGGCGAGACCTGGCAGCCAGCTTTCGTCGAGCGGCAACAGGCGCTGGCTGACTGGCGCGTACGCCGTCCCGGACCGGGCGGTTGTAGAAGAGATGGAGCGCCGTCGCTTGCACCGCGCTTTCGTGCGCCTCGCGCCCGGCGACGCTTCATCATGACCTGCCCGACCAGCGCCGTGATCGCCTGGACTGACGCGGCACGGCGAAACTGCCCGCGCAGGGCTACACCGCGTCGGCCAGGCGCGCGCGAACGCGCTCGCCAACAGCCCAGACCTGCGCCTTGCCGGCAGGGCGCGCAGCGTGTCGAGCGCAAAGTCGATCACCACGTCGTTGAAGCGCCCGACCAGGCCCTGGTCGGAGCCGAAGATCACGGCGCAAACGTCGCGGGGTGCAGCCGGGCTGCGCGTGCGGCTCTCGGCGCCGTCGGCCCTCCGGTGCGAAAGCACGCGTCAGGCCAAGCTCGACCGTGCGGGCATAGTCCGCCAGCGCCGCCACGGACCTCTCGTATTGGCCGACGCTCGCGGCCGCCTGTGCCTTCATGGCGCGAACGACCGATTGCAGGTCGCTGGCGCTGGCGATCTTGCGCCGCAGGCTTGCCGTAGTGTCGGCCATCAACGTGCTCCCGACTTGCCGCTCACCCGCTCGGTTGTGTTGCATCGGCAAGGTGCGTCAAGAATGGCTCGATGGCCTTGCGCGCCATTTCGATGATCGCCGCCCGGTCGTCATCGCTCAGCTTGTCCGCGCTCTCCAGCCGCTCGCCCAGCTCGACGGGCATGTCGCCGCAGCCTCCTCTACGGCGCGCTCGGCATCCGTCATGCGATCCAGGGTCACGGAGTCGAAGAGCTCGCGACTTCAGCGCCAGCAGGATTGCGATCTGCGCCGGCACGGGACCGGCGACAACTCCGGCTGCTTCAGGCACGCGCGGATGCGTTGCCCATGCACGATGGCCTGCTGCGTGTCGTCGTCCAGCCGGGCACCGAACCGCGCGAAGGTCTCGAGCTCCTCGAACTGCGCATAGCCCAGCTTCAGGTCGCCGGCCACCGCCCGAAAAGCCGCGCGCTGCGCCTGGCCGCCCACGCGCGAGACCGACTTGCCGACATCGACCGCAGGCAGCACGCCGAGTTCGAACAGGGTTGGCGACAGGTAGATCTGGCCGTCCGTGATGGAGATGAGGTTGGTCGGGATGTAGGCCGAGATGTCCTCCGCCTCGGTCTCGATGATCGGGCAGCGCGGTGAGCGAACCGCCGCCCAGTTCCTTGCGCAGGTGGGTGGAGCGCTCCAGCAGTCGCGAGTGGATGTAGAAGATGTCGCCGGGGAAGGCCTCGCGTCCGGGCGGGCGTTCCAGCAGCAGCGACAACTCGCGGTACGAACGCGCGTGCTGGGTCAGGTCGTCATAGACGATCAGCACATCGCGCCCGGCTTCCATGAAGTGCTCGGCGATGGTGGTCGCGGCATACGGTGCGGCGCAGGCCAGCCCCGGCGGGTCGTTGCCCTCGGCCACGACCACGACCGTGTAGTCCATCGCGCCCTGCGCGCGCAAGACGGCCACGGCCTTGGCCACCGCCGACGCGCGCTGGCAGATTGCGCAATAGATGCACACGACATCCTGACCGCGCTGGTTGACGATGGTGTCGATCGCCATGGACGTCTTTCCTGTCTGCCGGTCGCCAAGGATGAGTTCGCGCTGGCCGCGCCCGATCGGGATGAGCGCGTCCACAACCATCAGTCCAGTCTGCAACGGCACGTTGACGCTCTCGCGGTCCATGATCGCCGGTGCGGGGCGCTCGATCGGCAGGCGGGTGTGCCTGTCGGCGCCTCCTGTCCGTCGAGTGGACGACCGAGCGGATCGATCACACGGCCCAGCAGGCATTCGCCGACCGCGACATCCATCACTCGGCCCTTGCGCTCGACCTCGTCGCCCGCATGCAGGTGGGCATGGTCGCCCAGCAGCACCACGCCGATTTCGTTGTCGTCGACGTTGAAGGCTATGCCCGAAACATCGCCGGGGAAGCGGATCACCTCCGCGTAGCCAACGCCGGGCAGTCCGCTGACGCGGGCGACGCCGGTGTCGACGGAGTTGACCGTGCCGACTTCGCGCGCTACGAGACGCGGCACGAACGCGTCGCGCGCCTGTCGCCAGCAGTTCGAAGGCTGTGTCGAAGGTCTGCTGCAATGCTCGAGTGGCCGCGTCATGACGGGGCGGGTTCCGCGACGGCGGGGAGCGCCGCTTGCAGCAGCTGTGGGCGCGATCAGCGGCGGCGCCGATGGGGGCGTTTTCGCAACAGCCTCGGCGCAGCCTGCGTCAGCAGTTCGCCCACGCCCAGATCCAGCGAGGCGAGATAGTCGGAAATGCTCCACGCGAATTTATGCCCCTCGCGCTGAGTTCGATGCCGCCCACCAGATCCGGTGCGACTCGAACTGCAGTGCGGCGTCGATTGAAAAGGTCTCGTTGATCGCATGCTGGACGGCGTCGCGCTGTGGCTGCGGCAGCGTGAACGCGCTGCGGACGAGCAGCAGGCCCGTCGCCGAATCGAGCGCTGCGCCGAGCCCGTCCCTGTGCCCGTCGAGCGCCCGCAGGCGCTGCGTGAACACGTCGCACATGCGCTGGCTTCGAGGCTAGTCGAGGCCAGGTCGGCCAAGTGCGGCGCGCGATGGCAAACACTTCCTGCTGTGCGATCACGCAGGATTCGTTCAACCTCTCGGCGTCGGCTTGCAGCGTTTGCTCGCGCTTCGCCGCCATCGCGTCCGCCGCTTTGCGTGCAACATCGAGCAGCCGCTGGCGGTCCGCGTTGGCGTCGCTCGACCGCCGTGGCGAACAGCGCGGCGCGGTCGCGGTCGAAGTCGGCGTTCTTGCGCTGGAAGTCTTCGCGGTCCTTGTTCGCCTCGGCCTTTTCGCGTCGGCATCCGCGAGTTCGTCGGCGATGCGCTTTTCGCGCGCGGCGATGGCGTCTTGCACCGGCTTGTAGAGGAAGTGCTTCATCAACCAGACGAGGATGAGGAAGTTGAGCGCCTGCGCACCGACGGTGAACCAGTCGATCAGCATGGCCTACTTTCCGCCGACGTGACCGCGGCCGCCGGCATTCCAGAACGGGTTGGCGAAGATCAGGATCATCGACACCACGAAGCAATAGATGGCCGTCGACTCGATCATCGCCAGGCCGACGAACAACGTGCGCGTGATGGTGGCCGAGGCATCGGGCTGCTGCGCCAGTGCCGTCAGGGCCGTGGCGACCGCCCTGCCCTCGGCCAGTGCGGGGCCCATGGTGCCGAAGCCGGTGGTGAGGCCGGCGATGACGATCGAGGCGATGGCAATCAGTGTCTGGCTGTCCATGGTCGGGCCTCGGGTTGGGGGGTAGATGGCTTGGCGGGCGGCTGCGCGAGCTGCGGGAACGCGTGGCGGCGGCGATGTAGACCGCGGCCAGGATGCTGAAGATGTAGGCTTGCACCATGCCGGTGAGCAAGCCCAGCAAGGTCATGACGACCGGGAAGAGGAAGGGCGTAATCGTCAGCAGGATGCCGGCGATCATCGCGCCGCTCATCATGTTGCCGAACAGGCGCACGGCGAGCGCCAGCGTGCGCGACGCTTCGCCGATGATGTTGAAAGGCAGCATCAGGACCGTCGGCTCCAGGTAAGACTTCGGAGTAGCCGCGCAGGCCCTGGCTCGCGATGCCGAAGAACGGCACCGCCACGAAGACGCAAAGCGCCAGGGCGGCCGTGGTCGACAGCGAGCCGTCGGCGGTTCGAAGCCCGGCAGCACGGTGCACAAGGCCGAGGCCGCCACGAAGACGAACAGCGTGCCGATGAATGCGAGGTACTTGTCCGGCTCGCCCAAGCCGACCTCCTTGATCTGCCTCGCGATGCCCGTGACGACGATTTCGAGCAGGCATTGCCAGCGCGAGAGCTGCCGCCCGGTGCCGAGCTTGCGCGTCACGAGCGCGGACCCCCACGGCAGCACCAGCATCAGCGCCCAGGTGAAGACAATGGTCGCGTTGAGCTTGATGAAGCCGTGTTGCCAGAAGACCCATTGGTCCGGGCTAAGGCGCATGGAGGTCTCCGCGCTCGCGGCCACGTGCGGGGCCGACGCGGGCTGTGCCAGCCAGGTCACCATCGCGCGGCGCCCATGAAGCCGAGCAGGCACAGCAGAAGCGTTCCCAATGGCTGCCCCGACGAAGTAGAAACCCGTCAAGACCAGGCCCATTCGCAGCAGCAAGGCTGAGAAGATCCACAGCCCGGGCTGCCGTGACGAGGTGGCGCAGTAAACCGTCCAGCACAGTCCGCCAAAGTAGATCGTCCCAAGCCCCACGCCGGCCAGGAGCGGCCAGCGAGGGATCAGCGCTTCATGCATCGCGATCCCGCAGTCTTCATGCATCGCGCGGTCTTCATTGGCGACCCAACGCCAAGCGTTCAGGCAGCCGAGCACCAGACCGGCAACCAGCAGCGCGAGCGTCCACGAATGCGTGCCCGCATGTGTCTTGTCGAGCCACAGGCCGAGTGCGGCGCCCAGCAGGGTCGGCACCGCGACCGACCAGCCGATCAGGCCCATCATGCCGAGGCCGAGCCAGACGCCGGCGTTGCCATCACGCCGCGCCTTGAGTTTGCGGTCCGCCTTAGCGCCCACCTGATCGGCCATGGGCGGCCAGCGGTGCATCGGGCTTTGCTCATCGCATGTTCGAAACTCGCGAAGCGTCGCAGAAAGCCGCTCTCCACTTTCGCCATGGCCGATCGAAGGCTTTGCGTTTGCGCGTCCTCCGCCAAAAACTGCTGCGCGACCGCTTCGCGCAAAGCGCGAGGCCCTCGCCGCGCAGGGCACGGCGCACGGACACCAGCACGCTAGAGCCGGTCTTGACGAGCATGCCCTCGTCCACAGCGAGGCAGACTTCGCCGTGGGCGGGAGTCTCGTAGATCAGGATACCCGGCGCCAGTGCGGCGACACAGTCGAGCCGATGCGGAAGCAGCCCAAAGGCGCCATGCGTTGACTCGGCGACGATGCGCGAAACATCGTCTTCGTCGACGAAGACCTGGAACGGCAGCAGGACCTTAAGCCGCATGAGCGACCGCGGCGTCGCTGCCTGCGTTGGCCGTTTCGTGCGGTTTCGCGTCCGGTGTTGCCGCGGGTTGCGCGCTCGGCCGGCAACGGACTTGGCCTTCATTTGGCCTCGCCGATCGCTCCGATCATGTAGAGCGCGCTCTCCGGGACGTCGTTGAACTCGTCGTGCAGGATTCGCTCGCAGCCATCCAGCGCATCCTTCAGGCTGACGAGCTTGCCCGTCTGGCCGGTGAATTGCTCAGTGGTAAAGAAGGGCTGCGTCAGGAAGCGCTCGAGACGTCGAGCGCGGGCGACGACGGTGCGGTCCTGTGGCGACAGCTGCTCCAGGCCAAGCATCGCGATGATGTCCTTCAGATTGCGCGTACTGCGCCAGCGTGCGTCGGATCTCCTGCGCCAGTGCGTAGTGCCTCGCGCCGACGATGCCGGGCGTTGCCATCTTCGAGTGCGACTGCAACGGATCGATCGCCGGGAAAAGACCTTCGCTTGCGCGCTGCCGCGACAGTACGATCGACGCCGACAGGTGCGAGAACGTGTGCACCGCCGCCGGATCGGTAAAGTCGTCGGCCGGCACGTAGACCGCCTGGATCGACGTGATCGCGCCGCTATCGGTGTTGGCGATGCGCTCCTCGAGACCCGCGAGCTCGGTACCCATCGTCGGCTGGTAGCCGAGCCGCGACGGCATCTGGCCCATCAGTCCCGAGACCTCCGAGCCGGCCTGGATGAAACGAAAGATGTTGTCGATGAGCACTAGCACATCGCGGTGCTCGTCGTCTCGGAAATACTCGGCCATCGTCAGCGCCGCGTGGCCTACCCGAAAGCGCGCACCCGGCGGTTCGTTCATCTGGCCGAACACCATCACCATGTTCGACAGCACGCCTGCTTCCTTCATCTCGCGATAGAGCTCCTCGCCTTCGCGACAACGCTCGCCGATGCCGCAAAAGATGCTGACGCCCTTCTGCTGGCCGATCATGTTGTGGATCATCTCCGTGAGCAGCACGGTCTTGCCGACGCCGGCGCCACCGAACATGCCGGCCTTGCCGCCACGCTCCAGCGGGGCGAGCACGTCGATCACCTTGATCCCGGTCTCGAAGACCTCGGACGACGTGGAACGCCGCGCCAGCGCCGGCGGTGCCCGATGCACTGACCGCCATTGCACGCCCGCAGGCGGCGGCAGGCGATCGATCGTGTTGCCGAAGACATCGAACATGCGCGAGAGGATGGCCTTGCCTACCGGCGCGTTCAGCGGGGCGCCGCGTGTCGAGCGCTGGCATGCCGCGGGCCAAGCCATGAGTGGGTGTCAGAGCGATGCCGCGGACGTGCTTGCGGGTCGCGCTGCGCGAGCACTTCGACGACGATTTCCGCTATCCTTGCCGGCATGCAGGACCGAATAGATCGGCGGCAGGCGCGTTTAGAATCGCACATCGACCACGCTGCCGCGCACGGCGACCACGACGCCGACATGAGCAGGAGCACTCCCGGCGCCGATCGATCCTGTCGCATTTGTCTCCAAAGCCCAGCCCCCGCGCAGTACGGCGAATCCGAAAGTACGTCAACTTCACGCACCCGTCTGTGCGGTAGGCGACAGAACAAGCTCGGTGTTCGGCGCACATTGCGACCTGGAATCCCACTTGGAAAGGCCCATGGAGATCAATTCGGACGACTACCGCGTTCGCGAGGCGGAGCAAGTCGATCTCCACCTCCGGCCGACCAACGTGAAGCCGGTGTACAAGTCGAAGAAACAATACAAGCAATTGCTCGCAGAGCACGTCGTCCAATTGAGTGCGCTGCAGCAGCTCCACTATGCTTCCAATCGGTACGCGCTGCTGCTGATCTTTCAGGCGATGGACGCCGCGGGCAAGGACGGCGCCATTAGGCACGTGATGTCCGGCGTCAATCCACAAGGCTGCAAGGTGTTCAGTTTCAAACGTCCCAGCGCGGACGAACTTGAGCACGATTTCCTATGGCGCAGCACTCTGTGCCTGCCGGAGCGCGGTCAGATCGGCATCTTTAACCGGTCCTACTACGAGGAAGTCCTGATTGTTCGCGTCCATCCGCAGATTCTCCATGCGGAGCTCTTGCCGCCCGCGTTGGTTGAGACGCAAGCGATCTGGCAGGGGCGGTATAAGTCGATCGTGGATCTGGAGAACCATCTGTACCGGAACGGAACGGTGATCATCAAGTTCTTCCTCCACCTCTCGGCGGAAGAACAGCGCAAGCGCTTCCTCGATCGCATCAAAGAGCCGGACAAGAACTGGAAATTCAGCATGAATGACATCAAGGAGAGAAAATTCTGGAAGCAGTACATGAGCGTCTATCGGGATTGCTTGAGTGCGACGAGCACGGTCAATGCGCCGTGGTACGCGATTCCGGCCGACGACAAAGAGAATGGGCGGCTAATCGTTTCGCAAATCATCATCGACACTTTGAACGGGCTGAAGATGGCATACCCCAAGCCTAGCGCCAAGCGCCGGAAGGAGCTGAAAGCGATCCGGAAAGAGCTCACGAGATAGAACGTGCGCGTGCTGGTGACTTCCGGTCGTCGAGGGCGCCGAGACGATCCATCGAACATCCGTTTCTACTGAAGCATGACCGTCGTTGGGCGACGGGTATTGCGCTCCGTTTACAGACGGCTGGCGGGCTCCAAACCGCTGACCGAGCTTGCGTCCGTCCGAGACTGGAAAGCGTACCAGCTGGCAACGCAGCGCTGGGAGAACGAGGGCGGCGCGAGGCTCGCAGGCCACATACGACCCTGCGAACGCGGATTTTAGGCGACGAACGAATGCCGTACCTGCGGCCCTTTCGGTTAGGCGCGCCAAGAGTTGCACTGCTGCTGAAGCTCATGCCCGTCGAGATGGTCGCAGGGGGCTATCGCACTGGCAACCCGTGGTGCCATGTTCGCTCACCTACGACCGACCTCCTTGTGCAATATTCACGGCGCGGCAGGCTTTTAGTTTGTATAGCTTCGGCGCGCAACTGCGCCCGCGAGCACACCATGAGTATTCGCGCCATGAACTGGGCGTGGCAGGCGCCCCTGCCTCCAGGACCCAAGATAATGCTGCTGGCGCTTGCAGACATCGCCGACGATGACGGCGTGTGCTGGCCTGGACACCGCTCGCTAGCCCTAAAGTGTTCAACAACAGTCCGTACCGTTCAACGCGCAATCGCCGCGCTTGCGGCGCAGGGTCGGCTACTGATCGAGCCACGGTACCGACACGATGGTTCGCGCACGAGCAACCGCTATCGTCTCCCGATCGAGACACCCCATGACAAATTGTCGTGGGGGGATGACACCGGTGTCAGGGGGCCCCCGACAGGGGTGTCGTGGCCCCCTGACGCCGGTGTCGTACCTAGAACCACCAATGAACCATCATTAGATACACCACTACTACCCGCGGCTACCCAAGACGACAGTTTGGTTGTGGATAAGCATGAATGGATCTTCCCGTCAGGGCTCACCGATACTCAGCGCGCCGGCCTTAAGCGCCGACTTGCAACGTTGCCTGCCGAGGTGGCGCAGGTGCTCCTGGACGAGCTCGCCGGACGAATGCTGGTCGCCACGGTTCGAAATCCGGTGGGTTACTGTGCGACGCTTATTCGACGGTCGGGCGAAGGCTCGTTCGTGCCGGAGTTGGCACCGTCCATTGCCGATGCTCGAGCTCAACAGGAAGCGCGCGATCGCCAACTCGGAGATGGCGCATCAGCAGATCTGCCACCCGGCCCACTACGCGACGCGCTCGATCGAGTGCTTCGCAGAACACGCAACCACCCCAACCGCGGCAGAAGAGGCGACAAGCCCGACTAGGTAGGTACGGCGTTTCGCATCCTTCGAGGCGATCAGTCTCTGGTCATCGGTGAATTCGCAGACCGAAATCGAAGGCAGAAACGCGAGGGCAAGATAAAAGGAGGCGGCACGCGCCCTCGCCTAGTGGTTTGTCTGCACGTGGGTTTCAACGGCACTGCCTGATCGCCTGCTCGTGCCGCGTTCCGACGCTCTGCGGCTCTGTGCTTGGATCCATCGCGTGCCGCGTCTCGCGCAGCTACGCTGACTATCCCGTTCTGCGCTCCAGTGGATTGGTCGAATCGCTCCGTCGAAGCATGCTCTGGACTCCGACTCTACCTCCGTTGCGATGGATTCACGCGCTCTGCCACGTCCCGTTGCCCGGTGCCTCACCCGCCAAGAAGCTGCGGACTACCTCGGCATCGGCGTCACCCTACTTGAGTCGCTGGGGGTTCCGGCCCTGCACCTCGGCCGCCGCCGCGTCTACGATCGCGTTGACCTCGATGCCTGGTTGGACGACTATAAGAGCCAAGGGCGGGCCGGAAAGGAGACTCAATGGCCCGCGAAACCGGGATCTACCGGCGAGACGATTCCCGTCTCTGGTGGATTGCAACAACGCTACCGAACGGCCAGCGCATACGCCAAAGCGCTGGGACTTGCGACCGAACCGAAGCCGAAGCTCTCCTCGCCCAGCTGAAAGTCGAGGCGTTCCGCGAAGCCAAGTTCGGGATCAAGCCTACCCGCTCATGGCAAGAGGCCGTGGTGCGGTATCTCTCAGGCAAAGAGCAGCTTCGGAGCTTCAAAGACGTCCAGCGCATTTGCCGGCGTCTCGACCCTTACCTGGGGAAGTTGGGTCTGCGCGAGATCAACGGTGACGTGATCTGGCAGATTACCCAGTCGGAGTTGAAGCGTGGAAATGAGCCGGCGACGGTCAATCGTTACCTCGCCACCATTCGCAACTTGTTGCGCACGGCGCGTGATGAGTGGCAGTGGATTGAGGTGATGCCGAAGATCCGCTTGCTGTCCGGCGAGAAGCAGCGAGATCGGTGGTTGACGCAGGACGAGGCGGATCGCTTGATTGCCGCCGCGGCACCGCACCTACAGGTGCTGATTCGTTTTGCGCTGGCGACCGGATGCCGGGCACGAGAGATTACTGGCTTGGAGTGGGAACGGGTGGACTTAAAGCGTGGGACTGCCTGGCTCGACCGCACCAAGAATGGCACGCCGCGAGGCGTACCGCTGAACCGGGATGCAGTGGAAGTGTTGGAAGCTGAGCGTGGCAAGCACCCAGTGTTCTGCTTTACGTATCGTGGTGAGCCGATTGCGTGGGAGATGACCAACAGCGCATGGCATACGGCGATCGACAAAGCCGGCATTGCGGATTTCCGGTTTCACGACCTGCGCCATACGTGGGCGTCGTGGCACCGCCAAGTCGGTACGAGCTGCGATGAGCTCAAGGATCTTGGCGGCTGGAAATCGCGGACCATGGTGGACCGCTACGCGAAGTTTGGAACCGAGCACCTGACGGCCGCAGCGGCTCGTATCGAGCGCGGACGTGCAAAAAACGTGATTAGTTTGTCACGTTTTTGTCACGGTCCGAGGAAGCGAAGAGTTGGGAAGTGACGCAACTCTTTGTTTTGCTGGTAGGCCGTGCGGGACTTGAACCCACGACCAACGGATTAAAAGTCCGCTGCTCTACCAACTGAGCTAACGGCCCCCTGGGGGCACGAATTATAGCTAATCGGCCCCTCCCGCGCAAAAGAGACGCTTTAGTTAAGGTCCCTTGTCAGCACGCTTGGCAGCGACATGAACTCGATGCCTTCATCGCGCAACTCGGCCGCTTCCTCGCGCGTCGCCTGGCCGCGGATCGAGCGCTTCGGCACCTCTTCGTAGTGAATCTTGCGCGCTTCCTCGGCGAATCCGGCTCCGACGTTGTCGCTGCTGGCGATGAGCTGGCGCAGCGCCTTCAGCGCCTCGCCTTCGGCCTGGATCTGAGCCGGTGGCGTGCTCTCGCGCTCGGCCGCAGGCATCGCGGCCCGGCCAACTTGCACGTTGACGGACGGCCGCCGCTCGATGGCGCCGTCATCGCAAATCGGGCAGCGCACGAGCGTGCGCTCGCTCTGCAGCGCAAAATCATCGGACGAGGCGAACCATCCCTCGAAGCGGTGCTGTCGCGTACAGATCAGATCGTAAACAATCATCCTGCTACCTTTACCCCGAACACTTATCCGGCTCGCCAATATTGGTACTTCAAAGCCGCCACGCACCCGCCCACGATCGACAGCGTGGCAATCACCGATCCCAGCGCCAGCGTCGACATTCCGGTGAGTCCCTGGCCGATGGTGCAACCGAGGGCGGTAACGCCTCCAAAACCCATTAACACTCCACCGACGATATGGTTGACGAGATCCTCGACCGAGGCGAAGCCCTCCCAGCGGAAGGTGCGCGTCGCCAGCGCCATGGCTGCCGAACCTACAAGCATACCCAAAACACCGGCTATTCCGAAAGTCACGATCCTCGTCTGATCGCTCCAGAGCATGAGAAGTTCTAGCAGGTAACCCACGGGTGCGACGAACGAATACGATTCCGGCCGGCCGGAATTGGTCCCGACAAACGCCTCCTCCAGCGTGCGCGGATCTTCGGCTAAATGTCCGATATGTCCGGTAACGTACCAACCGCCAACGATCACCGCGCCGACGACTACACCACCGAGGATCATTTCCGGACTGGCTCGAAAATCGCGGTTGGCGAGCGCCCAGACCGCGAAGACGGCCGCGATCAGCAGCGGCAGTGCGACCCTGATGAGTTCGCCGTCGCCGATCAAAGCCGTCAAGACGCTGGGAAGGTCGGAGTGCTGGGCGCCGACTCCAGACGTATCGAAGCGGACCACATCGAGCGCGGTGACACGCCACACCGCGAACAGACCTTTCAGCGTCATATAGGCGGAAATCCCGAGCACGATCAGCACGATCAGCGATTTGAGATTGCCGCTGCCGAGACGGATCAGCGTCTTGCTGCCGCATCCCGACGCTAGCGTCATGCCGAAGCCGAAAAGCAAGCCGCCGACGATGTGCGACAGCCACGAAACTCTTGCGGCGGTGTAGATCGACTTGGATAGATCGACCGCGCCGATTCGCTCCAGGACCGTCGCGCCCGCGATCGCGACCGCGATCGCCAACAGCCACATGCGCATCCGACGCCAGTCACCGACAACGAACGCATCGGTGATCGCGCCCATGGTGCAGAAATTGGATCGGTTGGCGACAGCGCCGAAGACAACGGCGAGCGCGAAGGCGAGCCATGCGACTTCGCGGGTGAGGTAACCGACGTCCTGCATGCGGGCGATTATCGCATGCAGGCCTCGCCTCCCCGGCGCGTAACCCCGATCGCGCGGACGCTCCGTTTACAGGTAGCGAGCGACGGTTTTGTCGCGCAAACAGGGGCAGACAATGCGATCAACGTGGAAATATGCCTTGGGAATCATCGCGACGATTGGCGCGATCGCCGTGTCCGGCGCGGCAGCGGCACATTGGCCGACCGATCGGGTCGGCGTCGACATCATCGACCGCAGCGACGGCAGGGTGCTTCCGATCTACGTTCACGAAGGGCGGCGCTACGTCGTCGGCAAGCCGGGCAACGAATACGCGATTCGCCTGCGCAACGACGGCAACGAGCGTGCGCTCGCGGTGATGAGCGTCGACGGCGTCAATGTCATCAGCGGCGACACGGCGTCGCCATCGCAATCGGGCTATGTGCTCGGCGCGCACACGAGTTTTGACATCGCCGGCTGGCGCACCAGCCTCTCGCGCACCGCGGCCTTCTATTTCACGACACTCGCGAATTCCTACGCCGCCCGGACCGGGCGGCCGGACAACGTCGGCGTAATCGGCGTGGCAGTGTTTCGCGAGCAGCCGCGTCCCGTGCTGCAGTCGATGCCGCAGCTCAGTGGCAAGTTGGAGCGACGCGACCAGCCGCGCGACGAGGCCGACCGCGCCGCGGCTCCTGCGTCGGCAGCGAACGCAGCGGGTGCGATGGCGGAGCAGAAATCGCAGATTGGTACAGGCTACGGCCGCAGCGAAACGTCGTACGCACAGTACACGGACTTCCGGCGCGCGAGCGATGCGCCCAGCGAGACCATCACCATCTACTACGACTCGTACGAGAATCTCCTGGCGCAGGGCGTGCCCGTCGCCTACGCGCCGATCGCCAGGGCGCGGCCGGAACCGTTTCCCGACGCAGGACGCTTCGCGCCGCCGCCGCGCTAACACAAGCTTGGCCGCGCCAGCTCGCGGCCACGCTTGCCTCTGCATGGGCCTGCTCGCATACTGGTCGGGCCATGCCCGCCTCCGCCGCGATCAGCGACGAAGACCTGATGCTCGCCTACGCCGCCGGGGACGCAGCGGCGTTCGATGCACTGTATGCGCGCCACAAGGGCGGCGTCTACCGCTACCTGTTGCGGCAATGCCGCCCCGGCGTGGCGGTCGACGAACTCTTCCAGGACGTCTGGATGAATCTGATCCGTGCCCGCGCGAGCTACACGCCGACGGCCAAGTTCGCGACGTATCTCTATCGTCTCGCGCACAACCGTCTGATCGACCACTATCGCGCGAGCGGGGTTGTCTCGCTCGTGTCGGCCGACGACGAGGCGCACGAAGACGCGGTCGCCGGTCTTCCCGCGAATCGAGGACTGGAGCCGGAAGCGCTTGCCGAGAATCGCCAGCTCGGGCGATCGGCTGAAAAACGCGGTCGCTTCCTTGCCGCCCGCGCAGCGCGACGCCTTTCTGCTGCAACAGGAAGCAGGTCTGTCGTTGAGCGAGATCGCCGAGCTGACCGGGGTCGGCGTGGAGACGGTCAAGAGCCGCTTGCGCTATGCGGTAAACAAATTGCGCGGCGACTTGTCCGACCTTCGTGACGTTGAAAAGGGCTGAAGCGGGAACGTTGACATTGGCACACGAGCGATGAGCACCTCATGAGCGAGATCGATCCGGACCTTGGCGCTGCCTGGCGAGCGGCCAGTCGCGAGCAGCCACCGGCCGCGCTCGACGACAGCATTCGCGCCGCCGCGCGGCGCGAAGTCGGCGCGAAGCCTGGGCGCCTGCGTGCCGCGCCACGCTGGTGGCCGCTTGCCGCCGCCGCAACCGTGGCGGCGGTAGCCGTGGGTATCGTGCAGATGACGCCGCCCGAACAGGTGACGCCCGCCGCGTTTTCCCCGGCGACGAACGCCGCGCGACAGCAAGTCACTGCCGACGCGATGAAGCCTGCCGATACGCCGCAGAAACGCGATGCGGCAGCGGCATCGGCGGTGGCGACCGACGAATCGCAACGCACGCCTTGCGCGAGGAAGCCAAGCCTGCGGCGAAGGAGCAAGCTCAAGCGCGCGGGCGACGAAACGAAACCTCGCGTGAGCAACAGCGCGGACAGATTTGCGACCCCGCCCGGCGCATCCACTCAGGACAAGAAGACGACGCTGCAAGGTCCCGCGCAACCCGCAAAGGAGACGACGGAGCGCGATCAGGCCGCGAAGCAGAAGGCCGAGCTTGCCGCGGCCTTGGCGGTCGCGCATCAAAACACCAGCGTGCCGAGCCCGCCTGCCGCGCCGGCACTGCGCGACGGGGTCCAGCCGTTTGCGCCGCCGCCAGTACCTGCAGATGGCGGCGCGAGCAACGCTCCGCCGCCGATGATTGCCGCGATGCCCCCACCACCGGCGCCCGAGGCCGCGGCAGCGCCCGCACCAGCGCGTTCGCGCATCTCCGCGTCCACGATGAGCGCGACCAAGCCTGCGGCACAGTCGTCGCCCTCGTCCGCGATGATGGAAAGTGCGGGCAAGGCAGAACCTGAAGCTCCGAGGGACGCTGCGGCGCTCGGCAAGGTTGCTTCCACCGGCGCGGACAAAGCCGCGCAGGAGCGTCGCAAGGACGCGGCGCCTCTCGCGCCGGACGAATGGATCAAGCGCATCCGTCGTTTGATCGCCGACGGCAAGAATGAGGACGCTGCCAAGGAGCTCGCCGCCTTTCGCCGCGAATACAAGGAACGCGCGGAAACGCTCCTTCCGAGCGATCTGCGAACCTTCAGGCCCTAGGCACCGACCGCCTGCATAGCCAACGATCGCAGCAACTTCTTGATCGGCGCCGGCAGCGCTGCGCCGGTCGCATCACAGAGCGGCAGCCATACGCAAGCGTTGCGCGCGGCATCTTCCATTCGCGACGGCCAGTGCTCGACCGTGCACAAGAGCGGAGTCAGACGAAGGCGAAAGTGTGTGAACGCATGCTCGATCGGTGCGAGCGCTTCGCCTGCGGCAACGACGGCGCCGAAGTGTTCGCGGCAGAAGGCCCCGACGTCCTCGCCGCGTCCGACCTCCGGAAGGCTCCAGAGACCGGCCCAGATGCCCGTGGGCGGACGTCGCGCGAGCAGGATCTCGCTTCCTCGTCCGATCAGCAGCACTGAAAGTTCGCGCTGCGGCAACGGTTTTCGCGGGCGCGGAAGCGGGAGCCGATCGATGCGTCCGGTCAACCGCGCGACGCAATCGTCGGCGACAGGACAACGCGTGCAGGTGGGCGTCGAGCGCAGGCAAATGGTTGCACCCAGATCCATCAGCGCCTGCGTGTAGGGCTCGATGCGCTCAGGCGGCAGCAGCGCCTCGGCCCGCGCCCAGAGCATTTGCGCGACAGCGGGCTCGCCCGTATAGCCTTCGACACCCTCGTGCCGCGCCAGGACGCGCTTGACGTTGCCGTCGAGAATCGCACCGCGCTCGCCGTACGCAAAGGCAGCGATCGCCGCCGCGGTCGAGCGACCAATGCCGGGCAACGTCTCCAGCGCCGCCGCCTCACGCGGGAAAGCGCCGCCATGACTGCTGACGATCTGTTTCGCGGCGCAATGCAACAAGTGCGCGCGGCGGTAGTACCCCAGCCCGCTCCACAGCTGCAATACCGAATCGATCGGAGCGGCAGCCAGGGAGTGAACGTCCGGGAAAGCGCTCAGGAAACGCTGGTAGTACGGCATGACCGTAGCGACCTGCGTCTGCTGCAGCATGATCTCGGAAATCCAGATGCGATACGCGTCGCGCGTGTTCTGCCACGGCAAGTCGCGGCGCCCGGAGTGCTCCTGCCAGGCGATCAGGCGAGCCGAGAACGACTCCACCCCGCCGCTTTCAGCGGGCCGGCAGACGCTGGCGTGCCTTGCCTGCCGCTTCCGAGGTGGGATACTTGGCGATGATGTCGCCGAGCGTTTTCTTGGCGCCGGCGTTGTCACCCAGCTCGATCTGCGCGCTGGCGATATTCAACAGCGCGTCGGGGATCTTCTGGCTATCGGGGAAGGTGGACAGGAGCTGACGCTGGGTCGTGATAGCACCACGGAAATCCTTCTGTCCGTATTGTGCGTTACCCGCCCAGTACAGCGCGGACGGCGCCAGCGGACTCTTCGGATAGGTGCGAACGAAGGCCTGGAAGCTCGCTGTCGCGGCGGAGTAGTTGCCGCTTTTGAACTGGTCGAGCGCGGTGTCGTAGGCTCGCTGCTCGGATGCGACATCACCTGGACGGGCGGTCGGCGGCAAGGACGGCGACGTCCCGGCGACCGGCGCGGTAGGAGTGCTTTCGGTCGCGCCGGGCGTGCCCGGGGCCGCGGCTCCGCCTTCGAGCTTGCGCAAGCGCGTGTCGAGATCGACGTACAAGTCCTTTTGCCGCTTCTGCGCCTGCTCGAGCTCGTAGGTCAGGACTTCGTACTGTCCGCGGAGTTTGGCGATGTCGGACTTGATCTGCTCGACGTCCTTGAACAGATCGATAACGGCCGAGTTCTTGGCCTCGAGCTCGTCGAGGCGCTGGTTGAGCGATCGCTCGATCTGGTCGACGCGACCGCGCAAAGCGTCGATGCGCTTGCGCGCCTCATCGTCGTCGAACAGCGCCGCGCGCGCCGGCGCGGTCGCCAGCTGCACCGCCAGCAAGAGCGCCAGCGCCGTGGGTGCTGCGAAACGAGACACGCGCTATTCGCCGCGATAGACGAGATCGTCGCGCCGATTGTCGGTCCACGAGCCTTCGTCATGGCCCTGGTTCTTCGGCTTTTCCGCGCCGAAGCTGACGGTGTCGATCTGCGCATCCGTCGCGCCCAGGAGCAGCATCATCTTTTTCACGGCGTCGGCGCGTCGCTGTCCGAGCGCGATGTTGTATTCACGGCTGCCGCGCTCGTCGGTGTTGCCCTGAATCGTCAGGTGCGCATTACGGTCACCCTGCAGATAACGCGCATGCGCCTCGATCAACGCCTTGTAGTTGTCGCTGACCACATAACTGTCGAACTCGAAATACACGCTGCGCTTGGAAAGGATGCTGTTGGGATCGTGCAGCTGACTCGCCCCGCTGCCGGCGCCGGCGGTCCCCGAGACGCCACCGCCCGACGTGCCGGTGGTGGAAGCCCCGGACGGAGGCGTGGTCCCCACGCTGCGGCTTTCGACCGGCGCGGCAGTGTCCGTCGTTGGCGTCGAGCTGCAGGCTGCGAGCAGGGTCGCGAAGAGTGCGCCGACGAATAGTGTATGAATTTTTTCTTGCATGCTGAGCTCCTGAGGTTGGCGAAAGGGTGCGGACCGGGGCAGGATCAACGCTCCGCTCACTTGAGAAGAGGGCCCCATGCGGGCTCGCGAACGTCACTCGCGGCCGCGGTCAAACGCTGCTTGACACGGCCGTCGCTGGAGACGGCGGCCAATATACCACGGCCACCCGTGTCCGACGCGTAGATGATCAGCTTGCCGTTGGGCGCGACGCTCGGCGATTCGTCGAGCGAGCCCTGGGTCAGGACCTGCACTTGCCGCGTCGCGAAATCCTGGAGCGCGATGTTGAAGCGTCCTCCGTCGCGACGCACGAACACGAAGCCTTTGCCATCGGGAAGGCTGCGGGGCGAAACATTGTAGTTGCCGTCGTAGGTCATGCGCTCGACCGTGCCGCCGCCGAGCGTCAGCCGGTAGATCTGCGGGCTGCCGCCACGGTCCGACGTGAACAGTATCGACCTTCCGTCGGGAGCGAAGTTCGCCTCGGTGTCGATCCCGGCGGAAGTCATGAGGCGCTGCACGTTGCTGCCGTCGGCGTTCATCATATAGAGCTGCGAGCCGCCATCCTTGGTCAGCGTCACCACCAGGCGGGAGCTGTCCGGCGACCACGCGGGGGCGCTGTTGCTGCCGCGAAAGTTGGCGACGAGCTGACGGCCCCCTGTCGACAATGACTGAACGTAGACCACCGGCTTCTTGTTTTCGAGCGACACGTACGCGATGCGCGTGCCATCCGGCGACCATACCGGAGACAGGAGCGGCTCGTTGGAGCTGACGACCGATTGCGGGTTGAAGCCGTCCGCCTCGGCGACCAGCAGCTCATACCTCGATCCCTGCTTGGCGATGTAGGCGATGCGGGTGCTGAACACGCCGACGTCGCCGGTCAGCTTTTCGTAGATGATGTCCGCGATCTTGTGCGCGGCGGCGCGCAGTTGCGCCTGCGTGACGGTGAAATTGAAGTCGGTGAGCTCGGACTGCTTGACAGTGTCGAGCAGCGAGAAGTGCATCTGGATCCTGCCATCCGCCTGCGGCGCCATGCTGCCCACTACCACCGCGTCCGCTCCCCGTGAGGTCCAGTCGCCGTAGCGAACTTCCTGCGTCCGCGACGGGCGGGGAACCACACCGCCGGAGTCGACAAGCTTGAACAGGCCGCTCCGCGCGAGATCCGCCCCCACGACGCCGGTAACGCCCAGTGGGTACGCTGCTTCACCTGCGAACGGCACGATCGCGATCGGGATAGTGGTCGCGCCGCCGCCGATGATCTCGATGGTGAGCTGGGCGCGGGCCACGGTCGCGCTCAGGAGGCAGAGCAACGCAAAAATGCAGGATATGCCGAAAGGTATGCGGGTCATGAAGTTCCGAAAAGACCGGGCGGTCGGAAGGGACTCGCTGCGCGAAGACAAAGCGGTGTCAGACGAGCGATGCACAGGTGATTATAACGAACACTCATTCGAAACCGGGTCAACCGAGATTCACGGAGCGGTCGATGGGGCTTTGACCGTGCCCTCGAGGCCAGCGCTGTCACGGAGGTTTTCGAGGGCGCGGCGAGCATCTTCTCGCGTCGGATAAGGTCCTACATAGACTCTGAACAGGCCGTCGACCTGCCGTACCTTCGCTTCGACGGTACCGCCCGTGGTTTGGTTCGCGAGAGTCGACGCGAAGTTCTGGGCGTTCGCATTGTTGGCGAACGCGCCCAACTGCACTACGTAGCCTCCCTGTTCCTGTCCGATCGGGAACAGGCGCGGGTGCAGTAGCGTCGATCACGGCGACCTGCGGCAATGGCGTCACGGCGACCTGCGGGGGCGCCTCCGCCGGGAGGATGCTTTCGACCTCGACCTCACCGCTGCCCTTCTGCGCGATGCCCAGGCGATATGCCGCCGCGTACGAAAGGTCGATGATGCGGCCGGGATGAAACGGCCCGCGATCGTTGACGCGTACCACGACGCTCCTTCCGTTCGCGACGTTGGTCACTCGCGCGTAGGAAGGCAAGGGCAAGGTCGGATGCGCGGCGGTCATGGCGTACATGTCGTAGGTCTCGCCTGTCGCGGTTTTGGCATTGTGGAATTTCTTGCCGTACCACGAGGCGATGCCGCGCTCCTTGTACGGACGCAGACTCGTCGCTGGCACGTAGTCACGCCCGAAGACCGCGTACGGCCGGTTTGCGAAGCGATTCAGTGCCTCGAGACGCGGCGTGGCATCGGGAATTGCGTCGAGATTGGCGGGCGGATTGTCTCCGGGCCCGTCGTCCTTATAATAGCCGCCGCCGCGCTTCGGAGCTTCGACAGTGGCGGAAGCGGCAGGTGTCTTGGTCGGAGTCGTTGTCGAACAGGCGCCGAGCACCAGCGCCGCGAGCGCCAGGAGCGCACACGGCAGGCTGACACGCGCGCGCGTCCGCGCAGTCTCACCGGCGGGTCGCACAAACATTCAGGCTACGTCTTCACCAGCTTGCGGTTCGCCTGCACGCTCATCAGGATCCCAAGCCCGATGAAGAGGCTCACCAGCGCGGTGCCGCCGAAGGATATCAGCGGCAGCGGCACGCCGACGATGGGAAGGAGCCCGCTCACCATCGCCATGTTGACGAAGGCGTAGCTGAAAAACATGAGCGTGATCGCGCCGGCGGTGAGGCGCGTGAAAAGCGTCGATGCATTCATGGTGATCACGAACGCGCGTCCGATCAGCAGCAGATACAGCACCAGGAGCAGCGCGCTTCCGATCAGGCCGAATTCCTCGCCGAACACCGCAAAGATGAAATCGGTATGGCGCTCGGGCAGGAAATCGAGGTGCGTCTGCGTGCCATTGAGCCAGCCTTTGCCGATCACGCCGCCGGAGCCGAGCGCGATCGACGCCTGCGTGCTGTGATAGCCCGTACCGAGAGGATCGCGCGCCGGATCGAGGAAAGTGAGGATCCGCTCCTGCTGATAGTCGTGCAGATGCGGCCAAATGAGCGGCGCGACCGCGGCGGCGCCGACCAGCAGGCCGACGATGATCTTCCACGACAGTCCCGCGAGATAGAGCACGTAGAATCCCGACGCGCCGATCATCAGCGCTGTCCCTAGGTCGGGCTCGCGCTTGATGAGCCATACCGGTGCCGCGATGAGCACCACGGCGAGCAGAAAATCGCGAAAACGCACGCGGCGCTCGTGCTTCTGGAAGTACCACGCGAGCATCAGCGGCAGCGCGATCTTCATCAGCTCGGACGGCTGAAATCGGGCAAACCCGAAGTTGAGCCAGCGGCGCGATCCATTGACCACCGTTCCGCCCAAAGCCACCGCGATCAGCAGCAGGACGCCGATGACATAGAGCGGCAGCGCAGCCCGCGCGAGCTGTTGCGGAGAAACGTTGGCCACGATCCACATGAGCACCAGCGCGAAGCCGAGCGACAACACCTGACTGGTGACGCGCGCAATGTTTTGATCCGATGCCGAGAAAAGCGTGATGAGCCCGATGCCTACGATCGCCAGCGCTGCGGCCATGAGATAGCTGTCCACGCGGCGCACGAGGACTTCCCAGATCCTGGACAGCAGTGCGTAGAATTTATCCATCGCCGGTGAGTTCCTGATGCTCAGTCGCTTTCGTCGTCGGACTCGCGCGGAGCGCTGCCCGGAGCCGCGGTTGCGGGGGTCTTCTGCCCGAGGAGATAGTAGTCGAACACGGCGCGCGCGATCGGCGCCGCGGCGTCGGCGCCGAAGCCGCCGTTTTCCACCAGCACCGCGATGGCGATACGCGGATGGTCGGCCGGCGCGTAGGCCACGTACCAGGCGTGATCGCGGAGACGCTCGTCGATCTTGGTGGAGTACTTCTCGCCCTTGAGTGAGTAGACCTGTGCCGTGCCCGTCTTGCCCGCCGAAATGTATTGTGCACCGACGAAGACCTTGGCGCTGGTCCCTTCCCTTGCCACGCCGACCAGCGCATTCTTGATAAGCTCGAGATGCTCGGGCTTGACGTTGAGGGTGCGCGTCGGTTGCGCCGCGATTTGTCTGACGCCGCCGTCCCTGACGTTCTCGACACTTTTCACCAGGTGCGGCGCGAATGCAACGCCGTTGTTGGCAATCATGGCGATGGCCGCGGCCTGCTGTATCGGCGTGAATGAGTCATATCCCTGACCGATGCCCGCGGAGATCGAGTCGCCCAGATACCACTTGTCATGGAAGCGCTCACGTTTCCATGCGCGCGACGGCAGTACACCGACGAGCTCGCCTTCGATGTCGATCCCGGTCTTGTGTCCAAAGCCGAATTGCGACATGAACGCATAGGTGTCGTCGATGTCGGTGTCGCCGGCCAGCATGTAGTAGTACGTGTCGCAGGAAACGACGATCGACTTGGTCATGTCAACGTAGCCATGTCCGCCCGGCTTGTCGTCGCGGAATCGATGCGCCGCCCCGGCGATCTGATAGAAGCCGGGATCGAAGATCGTCTGGGCCGCGGTGCGCTTGCCCGAGGTCAGCGCCGCCAGCGCAAGGTAGGGCTTGATGGTCGACCCCGGTGGATAGGCGCCGCGCAGCGGTCGGTTCAGCATCGGCTTGTCGGGCGATTCGTTGAGCAGGTCCCAGTTCGCGGGGTCGATGCCGTCGACGAAAAGATTGGGATCGAAGCCCGGCTTGGAGACAAACGCGAGCACGTCGCCGGTCGAGGGCTCGATCGCCACCAGTGCGCCACGGCGGTCGCCGAACGCGGCCTCTGCCGCCTGCTGCAGCTTGATATCCAGTGCGAGCTTCAGGTTGTTGCCGGAAACCGGCGGCGTGCGCGAGAGCGTGCGCACCGCGCGGCCGCCGGCATCGACTTCGACCTCCTCCCACCCGGTGGTGCCGTGCAGCTCACGCTCGTAGGCGAGCTCGACGCCGAGCTTGCCGATGTAGTCGGAGCCCTTGTAGTTGGCAGTCTCGTTCCATGAGTCGATGCGCTCGACATCCTTTTCGTTGATGCGGCTGATGTAGCCGGTGACATGCGAAGCGACTTCGGCGAACGGATACTGGCGGAAGAGCCGCGCCTTGATCTCCACGCCGGGAAAGCGGTATCGATTGGCCGCAAATCGCGCGACCTCCTCGTCGGTGAGACGCGTGCGTAAAGGGAGGCTCTCGAAATTCTTGGTCTCCTCGAGCAGGCGCTTGAAGCGCTTGCGGTCGCGCGCTTGCACGTCGACCACCGTGGCCAACGCATCGATCGTCTCGTCGAGATTCTTCACCCGCGACGGTGTGACTTCGAGCGTATAGGCCGAGTAGCTCTGCGCCAGCACGATGCCGTTGCGATCGGTCAGCACTCCGCGGTTGGGGACGATGGGCACGATCGCGATGCGGTTGCTCTCCGCGAGGGTCTGGTAGTGCTGGTGCTGGATCAGCTGGAGATAGATGAAACGGCCGAGAAGTCCGCCGAATGCGACGATCACGAATACGCCGGCGATCAGAAGCCTGCGTCGGAAAAAATGCTGCTCGAGCTGCGGGTTTCGCAGCTCCGGTGCGCTCAACCCGCCTGGACGGCCCCGCTTGGCGAAGAGTCGGCGCATCGCTCGTCCTATCGCTCCGGCGCGCGCCGCGGCCGTTGGCGCCACTGCAGCGCCACGGTGATAATCGGCCACAGCAGCGCTCCCACGAGAGGGCCGACGGCGTAAGTCCAGCGCGGCGCCGGCGCTCCGCCGACGACGCGGATGAACAGCACGAGCGCGGAACATCCCAAAAGCAGAACCGCGACCTGCGCCGCCTGCTGCCAGAGTGGAAAGCGGAGTACGCGCCGCCTGAAATACTCGGCGGCATAGGCAAGCACCGCATACGCCAACGCATGCTGGCCAAACACCGTCGCGTCGGTGACATCCATGAGAAGCCCCACGAACCAGGCGATGGCAACGCCGATCAGCCTCGGCTCCTGGATGCACCAGTAGAGCAGTATCAGTGCGAGAAAGTCGGGCTTGAGCAACAGCGCCATGCCCGACGCCGGCACCGCGTTGGCCACCAATCCGCAAAGCAGCGTGAACAAAACGAACCACGGCTTCGCCGGGAGAAGGATCTCTTCCGGTCGCGCGGCTGCAAAAGAAGACAATTGCGCCATCGTGGAATCAGTTCCGTCGCTTGCCGCGATTCTTGCGCGGCGCATCGGCCTCGGCCGGCTCGTCGGGACGCGGCAACGATACCGAGGCGCGGCTCAGAATCAACACCTGATCATCGCGCTCGACACCGGCCAGCGGCTTGCACGTTACGCGGGCGAACACCTGGCCGGTCTCGCGCTCGACCGATGCGACGAGCGCCACCGCGAGCCCCGCCGGATAGGTGCCGTCGATGCCGGAAGTGACGAGCTTGTCGCCGGGCTGGATCTCCGCGTTCGGCGAAAGGAAGCGCAGCTCCGGCAGCTTGGCTGTGCCCGCGCCGTACATGACGCTGCGAAGACCGCTGCGCTCGACCTTGACCGGTACCGCGTGATCCTTGTCGGTCACCAGCGTCACCTCGGACATGTAGGGAAATACGCGCGTGACCTGCCCGACGACGCCGATCGCGTCGATCACGGCCTGGCCGAGTTGCACGCCCGCCATGTCGCCTTTGTCGACGATCAGCTTCTGGGTGAACGGATCGCGTCCCGAATAGAGCACCTCGGCGGCAGTCGCAACGCCGGGAAAGCGCTCCGACATCTTGAGAAGGGCGCGAAGCTGTCCATTTTCCTGATCGAGAAGAGGAAAGCCCTGCACCGCGGGCGCCTGCGCGAGCAACCGCTCCTTCGCAGCGGCGTTTTCATTGGCGAGCGTGCGTTGCGAGGCGAAGTAGGCGCTGACATATCCGAATGCTTCGCCCGGCAGCTGCACCGCGCGCTGCACCGGATACAGCGCGATCGCGACGATCTGCCGGATGTTCTCGAGGTAGCGGTAGCGCGTGTCGACGAACAACAGCGCCAGCGACAGCAGGCCGAAAAATGCAAGCCGGGCAAGGGGAGACGGTCCGCGGTGAAAGAACGGTGGCGGCTCGATCGAAATGTGACGCATGGATCGGACGAGCGGGCGGTCGCATAAGCCGGCGCGTGGCGCCGGCCTTTAGTCAGAGGTGAAGATACCGGACAGCTTTTCCATGTTCTCGAGCGCCTTGCCGCAGCCGCGCACCACGCAAGTCAACGGGTCATCGGCGACGATCACCGGCAGTCCCGTCTCTTCCATCAGCAGGCGGTCGACGTCGCGCAGCAGGGCGCCGCCGCCGGTCAGCACCATGCCGCGCTCGGCGATGTCGGCTCCGAGCTCCGGAGGAGTGCGCTCGAGCGCGCTCTTCACCGCGGAGACGATGCTGTTCAGGGGATCGGTCAGGGCCTCGAGTATTTCATTCGAGGACACCGTAAAGCTTCGCGGAATCCCCTCGGCGAGATTGCGGCCCTTGACTTCCATTTCCTTCACTTCCGAACCGGGAAACGCGGAGCCGATCGTTTTCTTGATCATTTCCGCGGTCGTCTCTCCGATCAGCATGCCGTAGTTGCGGCGTATGTAGTTGACGATGGCCTCGTCAAACTTGTCGCCGCCGACGCGCACGCTGCCCGAGTACACCATGCCGCCCAGCGAGATCACGCCGACCTCGGTCGTGCCGCCGCCGATGTCGACGACCATCGAGCCGGTCGCTTCGGATATCGGCAGGTCCGCACCGATCGCCGCGGCCATCGGCTCCTCGATCAAATAAACTTTCGATGCGCCGGCGCCGAGAGCGGACTCGCGGATCGCGCGCCGCTCCACCTGGGTCGAGCCGCAAGGGACGCAGATGATGATGCGAGGACTGGGAGAAAAGAGCTTGGAGTCGAGCACCTTCTTGATGAACTGCTTCAGCATCTGCTCGGTGACGGTGAAGTCGGCGATGACGCCGTCTTTCATCGGACGAATCGCCGTGATGTTGCCCGGTGTGCGCCCGAGCATCTGCTTGGCGGCGAGGCCGACCTCCTGGATCACGCGCTTGCCGTTGGGCCCCCCTTCCTGGCGAATCGAAACGACGGAGGGTTCGTTCAGCACGATGCCTTTGCCACGCACATAGATCAGCGTGTTGGCTGTTCCCAGATCGATCGCGAGGTCGCTGGAAAAGTAGCCCTTGAAGAATTCGAACATGGGGACTTTCGATGTGGAAGGCCGCCACCGCAGCGGCCGGCACTCTTATGACAAGCGATTATGATACCCTAATCGGCCTTGTTTCTGAACCGTTTTCCGCCTGATCATGGGTCTTTCCGTCGATGATGTTCAACGCGCCGCGCATCTGGCCCGGATCGAGATCACCTCGAACGAGGCCATCGACGTGCGAAACAAGCTCGAGGGCGTTTTCCAGATGATCGAGCGAATGCGCGCGGTCGATACGACCGGCATCGTGCCGATGTCGCACGCGCACGACGCGACGCTGCCGCTGCGCGACGACGCCGTGACCGAGATCGACCAGCACGCGTTGTATCAGCGCGGCGCGCCCGCCGTGGAAGCGGGCCTCTACCTGGTCCCGAAAGTCATCGAATGACGCCTCGCGCGGCCTGAAGTTCGAGCGGCGATGCTGCGCGGCTCGTCGCGGCTCCCGCTTGGTGTGATTCTTTCTACGTCGACTGATTGTCTCCCGTGATTACCGCCCCCGTCGCCGAGCTTTCGCGCGCTTTGCTCGAGGGACGCCTGTCCAGCGTCGAGCTCGTTGGCGCTCTCCTCGATCGCATCGATGCGGCGAATCGAACGCTGAACGCATTTGTTACCGTCGATCGCGAGGGAGCGCTGGCCCAGGCGAAGGCCGCGGACGCGCGCATCGCTTCGGGAACGGCATCCGCGCTTACCGGCATCCCCGTCGCGCACAAGGACGTGTTCATGACCGCGGGCCTTCGCACGACTTGCGGGTCGAGGATGCTCGAGAGCTTTGTCGCGCCCTACAGTGCCTTTGTCGCCGAAAAGCTCTCCGAGGCCGGTACGGTCCTGGTCGGCAAGACGAACATGGACGAGTTCGCGATGGGCTCGTCGAACGAGAACTCGTATTTCGGACCGGTCAAGAACCCCTGGAACAACACCTGCGTCCCGGGCGGAAGCTCGGGCGGCTCGGCGGCCGCAGTCGCGGCTCGGCTCGTCCCGGCCGCAACGGGCACCGATACGGGAGGCTCGATCCGGCAACCCGCCGCGCTGTCGGGCATCTGCGGGCTGAAGCCGACCTATGGCATTTGCTCGCGTTATGGAGTGATCGCATTCGCGTCCAGCCTCGACACGCCCGGCGCGTTCGGCCAGACGGCGGAAGACTGCGCGTTGATGCTCAATGCCATGGCGGGCCACGATGCGCGCGACTCGACCAGCCTCGATCGGCCCGTGGAGGATTACGCGCGCGTGCTGAGGGAAGAGGCGGACGCGAAGCCGCTGCAAGGTCTTCGCATCGGCCTCCCGCGCGAATACTTCGGCCCGGGCACGGAACCTCATATCGCGAATGCGATCCAGTCGGCCATCGAGACGCTGGAGTCCCTTGGCGCGGCCGCGGTCGAGCTGAGCCTGCCCAACGTCGAATATTCACTCCCGGTCTACTACGTCATTTCGCCCGCCGAGGCCTCGTCCAACCTCGCGCGCTTTGACGGCGTTCGCTATGGCCATCGCGCCGAAAAATTCGACGATCTGATGGATATGTACAAGAAGACGCGCGCCGAGGGATTCGGCGCCGAGGTCAAGCGGCGGATCCTGGTCGGCACGTACGTGCTCTCGCACGGCTACTACGATGCCTACTATCTGAAAGCCCAGCAGGTGCGACGGCTGATCGCCGACGATTTTCAGCGCGCTTATCGGAGCTGCGACGTGATCGTCGGTCCGACCTCACCGACGACCGCGTTCTGCCTGGGCGACAAGACCGACGATCCGATCAAGATGTATCTCAATGACATTTTCACGATTGCGAGCAACCTCACCGGCACGCCCGCGATTTCGATTCCATGCGGATTCGACGCGAAGGGACTGCCGATCGGCCTGCAGATCCAGGGTGCGGCGTTCTCCGAGGCGCGCATCCTGAACGTCGCGCATCGCTACCAGCAGGCAAGCGACTGGCACCGGCGTGTACCGGAGGGCTACGCGCCATGAGTGGTAAGGCTCCATGGGAAGTCGTCATCGGACTCGAGACGCACGCCCAACTGTCGACGGTGTCGAAGATTTTTTCCGGCGCGTCCACGGCATTCGGCGCACCGCCGAACAGCCAGGCATCGGCCGTCGACATCGCGCTCCCCGGCGTGCTGCCGGCGCTCAACAAGGGAGCCGTCGAGCGCGCGATCCGCTTCGGCCTCGCGGTCGGCGGCAGCATCAACAAGCGCAGCGTGTTCGCTCGCAAGAATTATTTCTATCCCGATCTGCCCAAGGGCTACCAGATCTCGCAGTACGAAATCCCGGTCGTGCAGGGCGGCTCAATCGCGATCGTGTCGCCGACTCGCGGCGCGATCAAGGTCGCGCTCACACGCGCGCACCTCGAAGAGGATGCCGGCAAGTCGCTGCACGAGGGCGTTGATTCGCACGGCGCGCTCGGCCGCGGCATGACGGGCATCGACTTGAACCGCGCCGGAACACCACTGTTGGAGATCGTATCGGAACCCGACATGCGTAGCGCGGATGAAGCCGTTGCCTATGCAAAGACACTTCACGAACTTGTGGTGGGGATCGACATCTGTGACGGCAACATGCAGGAAGGAAGTTTTCGCTGCGACGCCAACGTCTCGGTACGGCGCTTGGGCGAGACGAAGCTTGGCACGCGCTGCGAGATCAAGAACCTCAACAGCTTTCGCTTCATGCAGGAAGCGATCGAGTTCGAGGTCCGCCGCCAAACGGATTTGATCGAGGACGGCGGCGTAGTCGTGCAGGAAACCCGACTCTATGACCCGGATCGGCGTGAGACGCGAGCGATGCGCAGCAAGGAAGACGCGCAAGACTATCGCTATTTTCCCGATCCAGACTTGCCGCCGCTCGTCATTAATGAGGCATGGATTCAGCAAGTGAAAGCGTCGATGCCAGATTTACCCGCAGCGAAGCGGGAGCACTACGTCGACGAACTCAAACTGCCGGCCGTCGATGCTGCAAGTCTCACTGCATTGCCAGGACTCGCGCGGGTTTTCGACGCTACCGTACAGGCGGGTGTGGACCCAAAGTTGGCTGCCAATTGGGTTCTCGGGGAGTTTTCCGCGGCGATCAACAAAGCGAATATCGATCCGGGCAAAGCACCGGTCTCCGGAGCGCAATTGGGCGCGCTCCTAAAACGAATTGAGGATGGCACCATCTCGGGCAAAATTGCCAAAGACGTATTCGACGCGACATGGCTGGGCGAACACGGCGGCGATGCGGACGCCATCATCGCGGCGAAAGGGTTGCGCCAAATCTCCGACGCCGGTGCCATCGAGAAGATCGTCGAAGACGTCATCACCGCCAACGCTGCGATCGTAGCCGAGTACAAGGCCGGCAAGGAAAAGGCGTTCAACGCGCTGGTCGGCAAGGCCATGGCGGCGACGAAGGGCAAGGCGAATCCCGCCCAGGTCAACGCGATACTGAAACGCAAGCTTGCGTAGTAGGTTCGTCGTCTCCGCGGAACCGGGGACCCGGTGGCGTCCGTACAAAAGACACTGGATTCCCGCTTTCGCGGGAATGACGAAATTGATGTGTCGCGCAATCGATGTGACTGCAAGTTCCCACGCACACCTATTCGCGCAACCTCTCCCCGCACGCCGCCGCGCTGCTACATCGGTGTATCCGGGCTAAGCCAGCGCCTTGTACCGGATCCGGTGCGGGCGCGCGCCTTCTTCACCCAGACGCTTTTTCTTGTCCGCCTCGTACTCCTGGTAGTTGCCCTCGAAGAACTTGACCTGCGAGTCGCCTTCGAACGCGAGAATGTGCGTGGCGATGCGGTCGAGAAACCAGCGGTCGTGTGAAATGACCAGAACACTGCCGGCGAACTCGAGGAGCGCGTCTTCGAGCGCGCGCAGCGTCTCGACGTCCAGATCGTTCGACGGCTCGTCGAGCAGCAGCACATTGCCGCCTTTGAGGAGCGTGATCGCCAGATGCAGGCGTCCGCGCTCGCCGCCGGAGAGCTGGCCGACGTTCTTCTGCTGATCGACGCCCTTGAAATTGAAGCGCCCGAGGTACGCGCGCGATGGCATTTCGAAGCGGCCCACAGTAAGGATGTCGAGGCCTCCCGAGACAGCCTCCCACGCCGTCTTGTTGTCGGGCAGCGCCTCGCGCGATTGGTCCACGACGGCGAGCTTCGCGGTCGAGCCGATGACGATTTTTCCCTTGTCTGCCTTTTCCGCGCCCGTGATCATGCGGAAGAGGGTCGACTTGCCTGCGCCGTTCGGTCCGATGACGCCGACGATCGCGCCCGGCGGCACGCTGAAGCTCAAATCGTCGATCAGTAGGCGCTCGCCGTAGCCTTTGCTGACGCCGTGGAACTCGATGACCTGATTGCCGAGCCGCTCGGCGACGGGGATGAAGATTTCCTGGGTCTCGTTGCGCTTCTGGTGCTCGTGACTGGACAGCTCCTCGAAGCGCGCGATGCGCGCCTTGCTCTTCGCCTGGCGTCCCTTGGGGTTGGTGCGCACCCACTCCAGTTCGGTATGCATCGCCTTGATGCGCGCGGATTCCTGCTTGGCCTCGATCTGCAGGCGCTGCTCCTTCTGCTCGAGCCACGAGCTGTAATTACCCTTCCACGGAATGCCATGTCCTCGATCGAGCTCGAGGATCCACTCGGCCGCATTGTCGAGAAAATAGCGATCGTGCGTGACCGCCATCACCGTACCGGGAAAGCGCAGCAGGAATTGCTCGAGCCATTCGACGCTTTCCGCATCGAGGTGATTGGTGGGTTCGTCGAGGAGGAGCATGTCGGGCTTGGAGAGGAGCAGGCGGCAGAGCGCGACGCGACGCTTCTCGCCGCCGGAGAGCTTTCCAATCTTCGCGTCCCAGGGTGCCAAGCGCAGTGCGTCGGCCGCGATCTCCATCTGCACGTCGGTATCCGCGCCCGCGGCGGCGATAATCGCCTCGTACCTTGCCTGGTCGGATGCGAGCTTGTCGAAATCGGCATCGGGCTCGGCATACGCAGCGTAGATTTCCTCGAGCTTTTGCTTGGCGTCGAATATTTCGCCGAGGCCCTCTTCGATCGTCTCGCGAACGGTCTTGTCGGGCGCGAGTTGCGGCTCCTGCGGCAGGTAGCCGATGCGCATTCCGGGCATCGGGATCGCTTCGCCTTCGTACTCCTTATCCTCCCCCGACATGATGCGCAGCAGGCTCGATTTGCCGGAGCCGTTCACGCCGAGGACGCCGATCTTGGCGCCGGGGAAGAATGACAGCGAGATGTCCTTCAGGATCACGCGCTTGGGCGGCACGATCTTGCCGACCCGGTTCATGCTGTAGACGTATTGCGCCATTCAAGTTGCCGGCGGGGAAGAGAAGGGCGCTGATTATCGCATCGGCAGGCGCTTGAGCGCACCGAGCGCCGAAAACGACGAAGGCGGCCCGCGGGCCGCCTTGGCTTCTTGAGTACGGGACGTTACTCGCTACTTGGGCGCGACGTTGCCCGTAGTGTTCGACGTGGCGCTTCGGGCCTGGCCGGTCGAGGACGCGGCCGGTGCAGCGGCCGAGGGTGCATTCGAGGACGCGCTCGGCGCCAGGCCCGCGGGCGCCTTCGGATCTGTCCTCAGCTCGCGCCAGCGCTGCTTGTCGTTTTCGTACTTGGCGTTGATCGCGGTGATTTCCGACCTTCTCTGCGCCAGCACCTTGTCCTGACGGGCAAGCTCATCGGTCAAGCTCGCCAGCTCGTTGTCCAGGGTGGCGGGCACCGGCTTCGTTCCGAATGCCGCTTTGTCCTTGATCAGTTGCTGCTGACGCCTGGTCAAGTCTGCGTTGTAGGTTTCCGCAGACTTGAGCTGGCTGTCCACGGCCTGAAGCGCGCGGTTGCGCGCAAAGTCGATCTCTTCCTCACTGGTATAGGAGTGGACCAGCGCCAGGTCGCGCCGCGATTTGTCGGCCTGCGCCCGGGCGATCACGCGCTGGCGCTCGTCTTCGGCTTCCTTGGCCTTGATCTGGTCCGGTGTCGGGCTTGGCTCGATTTTCTTGACTTGGTGTCCCTGCTTGTCGAGGACGGAGCTGCCCTTGTTGACCGCATCAGGGGGTATCTGGTCGCTATAGTGGACGACTCCCTGATCGTCGGTCCACTTGTAGACGCCCGCGGTGGCACCCGCTGCCGGCAGCGCAGCGAAAGCGAGCCACGCGGCGAAGCACGTGGCAGCGCACGACGCAGCGCGTCGTTGGTTGATGGTGGTATGCATCGCTCGGCTCCCCGCCCAATCCCGATCATTCCGTAAATTCGTCACGCCGATGCGCCGTATTGCTCCCGGTACGCCATGACACCCGTGCGGTGCTGCGAGAGCTCCGCCTTGCGCGCCAGCATTTTCAGCAGGTCGTCGAGCGTTGCGATCGCGATCACCGGTATTCCGAACTCCTGTTGCAATTCCTGTACCGCGGACTTCTCCGCGCGTCCGCGCTCCATGCGGTCGAAGGCGATCAACACTGCTGCCGGCACTGCGCCGTGGGCACGGATAAGCTCGATCGATTCCCGCTTGGCTCCTCCGTCGGTAATGACGTCGTCGATTATCAGAACGCGCCCGACGAGCGGGGCTCCGACGATGACGCCGCCTTCACCATGATCCTTCGCCTCTTTTCGGTTGTAGCTGTACGGCAGATTGTGCCCTTTTTCGGCCAATGCGATAGCCGTCGCCGCGGCCAGCGTGATGCCCTTGTATGCCGGTCCGTACAGCTGATCGCAGTGCACACCCGACGTCAGATACGCCCGGGCGTAGAAGTCGCCCAGCCGGCGCAGGCTCTCGCCGTCGTTGAACAATCCCGCGTTGAAAAAGTAAGGAGTCTGCCGCCCCGCCTTGGTCACGAACTCACCGAAACGAAGCACGTCGCGTGCCAAAGCGAACTCAAGGAAATCCTGCCGGAAGTCGGTCATGGAGAGTGTGAATGCGACGTCGCGAACCTGTCCGATTATACCGCTCGCAACAAGTCAAACGCCGACGCGAATGGCGAGGTTCCAGCGCACGAATCGCATGTGCGATCAGGTAGAATCCGCCCTCGCAAATCACCGCCGGATCCGCAGCTCGCACGATGCGCATTGTCACGGTCAACGTCAACGGCATCCGTTCCGCGGAGCGCAAGGGTTTCGCACGCTGGCTTGCGCGAATCGAACCCTGGGATGTCGTGTGCCTGCAGGAGGTCAAGGCGCACGTCGACGACGTTCCAAGAGCGCTCGCCGCGCCGCGCAAGTCGCACGCAGCGTTTCATACTGCCGCCAAGCGTGGATACAGCGGCGTGGCGCTGTACTCCAAGCGACCATCGTCGTCGCTGCGCATCGGATTCGGGAGCGAGGAGTTCGACGCCGAAGGACGCTATGTCGAGGCCGACTTCGGACACCTCACCGTGATCAGCGTCTATCTGCCCTCCGGTTCGAGCTCGCCACAGCGCCAGCTGGCCAAGTACCGGTTTCTCGCGGAGTTTCTTCCGCATCTTTTGCGCCTCAGGAAAGCTGGGCGCGAAGTGATTCTGTGCGGCGACTGGAATATCGCACACCAGCCGATCGACCTCCGCAATTGGCGCAGCAATCAGAAGAACTCCGGCTTCCTACCCGAGGAGCGGGCGTGGCTCACACGTGTCTTCGATGAGCTCGGCTTCGTTGACGTCTTCCGTCGCTTGAACAAGGAACCCGATCAGTACACCTGGTGGTCGAACCGCGGACAGGCGTGGGCCAAGAATGTCGGCTGGCGCATCGACTACCAGATCGCGACGCCCGGGATCGCCACGACCGCGCGCGCAGCTTCGATCTACACCAACCGGCGATTCTCCGATCACGCGCCGCTGATCATCGACTACGACTACGATCTGACGTGACTGCCGTTATGCGCGCGTCCCCCGGTTTGAGCCATGCTCCGCATCTCTGAGCTTACGCTCGCACGCGGCCTGAAGCACCTGCTCGAGGACGCGTCGCTGACGGTCCATCCCGGCCACAAGGTTGGCCTGATCGGCGCCAACGGAAGCGGCAAGACCAGCCTCTTCGCGCTCATCCGCGGCGAGCTGTCGCAGGACAAGGGCGAATGGTCGATCCCGCCGGGTTGGGTGATTGCGCACGTCGCCCAGGAGGCCGCGCCGACTCCCACCAGCGCGATCGACTACGTCCTCGACGGCGATAAGGAGCTGCGCGCGATCGAGAGCGAGCTCGCGATCGCGCAGGCCGATGAAGCGACGGACGCGCACGTGGGGGGCGAGCATCTCGCCGAATTGCATCATCGCTTCGAAATCATCGATGGCTACTCCGCGCGCGCCCGCGCGGCGATGCTTCTTTCCGGCCTCGGGTTCAGCGCCGATCGGCACAACGATCCGGTGTCGACGTTCTCGGGCGGCTGGCGCATGCGCCTCAATCTGGCGCAGGCGCTCATGTGCCGCTCGGACTTGCTCCTCCTCGACGAGCCCACCAACCACCTCGACCTCGATGCCGTGCTATGGCTGGAAGACTGGCTCGAGCGCTATCCGGGAACCCTTCTTCTGATCACCCACGATCGCGACTTTCTGGACGCCGTCGTTGGAGAGATCGTCCATCTCGATCAGCGCCGCCTGCGCCACTACACCGGCAACTACGCGCAGTTCGAGCGCGAGCGGGCGCAAGCACTGGCGTTGCAGCAATCCGCGTACGTGAAGCAGCAAAAGCAGATCGCCCATTTGCGTTCCTACATCGACCGTTTCCGCGCCAAGGCAACCAAGGCCAAGCAGGCGCAGAGCCGCATCAAGACTCTCGAGCGCATGGAGGTTATCGCGGCCGCGCACGTCGACAGCCCGTTTTCATTCGAGTTAGAGGCACATCCGACCAGCGCACGGCAGCTCCTCAAGCTCGACCACGCGACGCTCGGTTACGGCAGCACGCCTGTGCTGGAAAACGTCGATTGGGCGATCCTGGCGGGGGAGCGGATCGGATTGCTGGGACCGAACGGCGCCGGTAAATCGACGCTGCTGCGCGCGATCGCAGGCGAGCTTGTCCCTTTGTCCGGATCGCGCCTCGTCGCCGCGGGCTTGCGCATCGGCTATTTCGCGCAGCACCAGGTGGAGCAGTTGAGGCTCGCCGAATCGGCGATGTGGCACATGCGCCGCCTCGAGCCTGCGACGCGCGATCAGGAGCTGCGCGACTTTCTCGGCAGCTTCGATTTTCGCGGTGAGCGCGCGACCTCGCCGGTGCGCGACTTTTCGGGTGGTGAAAAGGCACGGCTGACGCTGGCATTGCTCGCTCGGCAAAAGCCCAACCTGCTCTTGCTCGACGAGCCCACCAACCATCTGGACATCGACATGCGCGAAGCGCTGACCGAGGCGCTTCAGGACTACACCGGAGCATTGATCGTGGTCGCGCACGATCGCCACCTCCTGCGTGCGACCGCCGATGAGCTCTGGCTCGTCGCTGATGGCAAGGTATCGCCGTTCGACGGCGACCTGGACGACTACCGGCGGTGGGTGCTCACCGGCAGCGCGCAGGACGCTGCACGCGACGCGCCCATGGAGACGCTCGCGCCTACGCTCGACCGCCGCGCCCAAAAGCGCGCGGAAGCCACCGCGCGCCAGGAAAGCTATGCCAAGCGCAAGCCACTGGCCGACAGGTTGGTTGAGATCGAGCGGGCGATGGAGACCATCGCGACCGAGCGATCGTCGATCGAGTCCTGGCTAACCACGCCGGAGGCGTACGCCGAAGGGGGACGCGACGCGCTGCGCGACACCATCGCGCGCCAGGGCGATCTGACCTGGCGCCTCGCAAGGCTCGAGACTGAGTGGATCGAAGTGTCCGAGGCGCTGGAGAAAATTGGGACTTGATGCGATTCGGGCTTACGCGCCTACAGGGCGCAGAGTGCACGACATGAAACGATGCCGGAACGACGCGGTGCCGCGCGGGAGGCGAAGAGGCGCGGCGCCTCAAGGCTCCGCAGGAACCGGCGCGTTCCAAGGCGCGACCCGCAGCAGCAACGCCATACCGGGCAGCCCCAGGACAACGCATAGCAAGAAAAAATCGAACCAGCCGGTCTGCTCCACGATCCAGCCCGTCGTCGCATTGATCAAGGTTCGGGGAACGACAGCAAGGCTCGTGAACAACGCGAACTGCGTGGCCGTATACCGCGGATCCGTGGCGCGCGCGATGAACGCGATGAATGCGGCGGTCGCAAGGCCAACACCCAGCGCCTCGAAGCCGATCACCAGCGCCAGAAGCGCGCGGTCGGCGCGGTGCGCATGAGCGAGGAGCGCGAAGCCGAGGATCGACACGACCTGTACCGCGCCGAACAGCCACAGGGCACGGTTGATGCCGATGCGAAGCATCCACAGGCCGCCGAGCAGGCCTCCGGCGACGCTCGCCCACAAGCCAGCATTCTTGGCGATCAGTCCGATCTCCGATTTGGAGAACCCCATGTCGAGATAGAACGGCGTCGCCAGCGCGGTGGCCATGCTCGCGCCGAGGTTGTACAGGAAGATGAACCCGAGAATCAGCAGCGCCTGATGCCAGCCCGCGCGAGTGATGAATTCGTGAAAGGGCTCGACCACCGCCTCGGTCAGCGTGCGTGGCGCATTGCGCGAGCGCGCCGGCTCGGAGACGAGCAGCGTGTTGGCGATCCCCGGCAGCATGAACAGCGCGGTGATCAGGAATACGCTGTGCCATGGGATGTGATCGGCGAGCACCAGGGCGAGCGCCCCCGGGACCAGGCTCGACACGCGATAGGCCTGAACGTGAATCGACGTCCCCAGGCCGAGCTCGGCATCGGGGAGGAGCTCGCGCCGATAGGCGTCGAGCACGATGTCCTGGCTCGCGGAGAAAAAAGCCACCAGCGCCGCCAGCGCGGCAATCGTCCAGAGGTCGAGTTTCGGTTCGAGCAGCCCGAAAATCGGAATCGAGATCAGCAGCGCGATCTGCGTTACCAGCATCCAGCCTCGCCGGCGGCCCAGCATCGGGAGCGCATAGCGATCGAGGAGCGGCGACCAGAGAAACTTCCACGTGAACGGCAATTGCACCAGCGCGAACAAGCCGATCGATGCGAGATCGACCTGCTCTGATCGCAGCCACGCCGGGAGAAGGTTGATCAGGAGCCACAGCGGCAGCCCGGAGCTGAACCCGGTGAAAATGCAAATCAGCATCCGCCGGTTGAAGAGCGCTTCCCAGATACGCTTTTTTTGGGGCCGAGCCATCGGCCCTATTGTAACCGTGCCCTTCGATGCGGCGGGCCTCGCGCGAGCCGATCAAATCATCCGCGGCGGAAACGATAGATGGCCAGCACACCGAGCAGATTAGGGAGAACCGTCACGCGCTGCGCGTCGCGCAAGACAACGCGCTCGAGAACATCGAAGCCGCGCTCGCTGCAGAATGCGTCGAAGTCCGCGACGGTGCACAAATGAATGTTGGGGGTGTCGTACCATTGATACGGAAGATTGCCCGACACCGGCATGCGGCCGTTCAGCACCTGCAGGCGGTGCGACCAGTAGCCGAAGTTGGGGAAGGTTACGATTGCCTCGCGGCCGACGCGCAACATTTCCATCACTATCTGCTCGGTGTGGCGCATCGCCTGAAGCGTCTGCGACAGGATGACGCTGTCGAAGGATTGATCGTCGAATCCAGCGAGGCCGCTCTCCAGGTCGCTCTGGATCACATTGATCCCGTTGCCGATCGACGCCAGCACGCCGCTGTCGTCGATTTCGATGCCATAGCCCGCGACACCGCGCGAGTCGCGCAGGTAGGCGAGGAGGCTCCCGTCGCCGCAGCCGAGGTCGAGCACGCGCGCGCTCGGCTGGATCCACCCGGCGATGGTCGAAAAGTCGGCGCGTGTCGCGTACGTCATTGCGCCCGCCGCTGGAGGAACGATCTTACGACCGCGAGGTATTGCGGCGTATCGAGCAGGAACGCATCGTGTCCGTGCGGCGCCTCGATTTCGGCGTAGGACACGTCCTTGCGATTGTCGACCAGCGCCTTGACGATCTCGCGCGAGCGCGCCGGCGAAAACCGCCAGTCGGTCGTAAATGAAATCACAAGGAATCCGCAGGTGGCGGGGGCCAGCGCACGCGCGAGATCGCCGCCGGTGGCGGCCGCCGGATCGAAATAGTCGAGCGCCTTGGTGATCCGCAGGTACGTATTCGCGTCGTAGTACTCGGCGAACTTCTCGCCCTGATAGCGCAAATACGACTCGATCTGGAACTCCGGTGCAAACGAAAAGTTGAGACCTTCGCGCAGCTGGCGCCCGAATCGCTCAGCCATCTGCTCGTCGGAAATGTAGGTGATGTGCCCGATCATCCGCGCGACGCGCAGACCTCGCACGGGTTTGACGCCGTGCTCGTAGAACTTGCCGTCGTGGAACTCCGGGTCGGTCATGATGGCCGCGCGCGCGACTTCATTGAAGGCGATGTTCTGCGCGGAGAGGTTGGGCGCGGCGGCGATGACCAGCGCCCGCGCGATCCGTTGCGGGTATCGTATCGCCCAAGCCAGCGCCTGCATCCCACCGAGACTGCCACCCATCACTGCCGCGAAGCGCTGAATACCCAGCCGATCGGCGAGCCGCGTCTGCGCGTCGACCCAATCCTCGACCGTGACGATCGGAAAGTCCGACCCCCAGGGTTTTCCCGTCGCTGGATTGATCGATGCAGGTCCGGTCGAGCCGAAGCAGCTCCCGAGGTTGTTGACGCCGATGACGAAGAAGCGATCGGTATCCACGGGCTTGCCGGGGCCCACCATGTTGTCCCACCAGCCTTCGCTTTCGGCTTCGCCGGCGTAGGTGCCTGCGACATGGTGAGATGCATTGAGCGCGTGGCAGATGAGGATCGCGTTCGAGCGCTCGGCATTGAGGGTGCCGTAGGTCTCGTAGACGAGCTCGAATCCGGGCAGCGATGCGCCTGACTGCAGCGCGAGCGCCTCGACGAACGTCGCGCTCTGCGGCGTGACGATGCCAACCGAAGCGCCCGGTGGGGTCGCAGGACTCATGATCCGATGTCGTGTGCGGGCAAGCGCCAGCGCCAGAAAACAAAAACCCGACCAGCTTCTCGCTAATCGGGTCGGATGAAACCTCGCCGCTTTAGCCGGATTTATAACGCGCCCGCAAGCTGATCCTCAAATCGGCGCAACGTTTACGGTACGACGCATCCCGGCTGTTGTCAACCGCGCCCCAAGCGCGCGGTCCGCGTATCAGGCGTTGAGCCTGTCAAGCATGGCGCCGACCTTTTCCGGATCGTCGCTGCGGCGCATGCGATTGACCATTGCGCGTGACGCTGTTGCATCGCTGCCCAGGACGCGCTGCTTGACCTCGAGCAGGTGCGCAGGATGCATGGAAAAATGGCGCAGACCCATGCCGAGCAGCATGCGCGTGAGTCGCAACTCGCCCGCCATTTCGCCGCATACCGCAATGGGAACGTCGGCCTTGTTGGCGGTGTCGATGGCCATCGCGATCAGCTTCAGCACTGCGGGGTGCAGCGGGTCGTAGAGATGCGAAACAGCTTCGTCGGCGCGATCGACAGCCAGCGTGTACTGGATCAGGTCGTTGGTACCGATCGATAGAAAATCGAGCCGGCGGATGAACGTGTCGATGGCGAGCACGGCCGCGGGAATCTCGATCATACCGCCGACCTTGATTCCGGCGTCGAAGGGCACGCCCTGCTCGCGAAGGCTATCCTTGGCGCGCGCGATCATGACCAGCGTCTGGTCGATCTCGGCGGCGGACACCAGCATCGGGACCAGGATGTTGATGTTGCCGTAGTGTGAGGCGCGCAGGATCGCGCGAAGCTGCGTCGTGAACAGCTTCGGCTCGGCCAGGCAGAACCGGATGGCGCGCAAGCCGAGCGCGGGATTGGGCGCGACGCGCGACAGCCCGTCGAGCCCTTCCTTGTGCTTGTCGGCGCCGAGGTCGAATGTGCGCACCGTCACCGGCCTGCCGTCCATGCCCGCAGCGACCCGACGATACGCCTCGAATTGCTCGTCCTCGGACGGCAATCCCTGGCGATTGAGGAACAGGAACTCGCTCCGAAACAAGCCGACCCCGGTCGCCCCGTTCTCGAGCGCCTGCCCGATATCTTCCGGGAGCTCGATGTTGGCGAACAGCTCGACCTGCTGCCCATCGAGCGTCGTCGGTCGCGTTGTCTTCAGCCTTTTCAGCTTCTTGCGCTCGATCTCGAACTCGCCCTGCTTCAGCCGGTATTCCGCGAGCACCGACCGGTCGGGATTGACGATGACGACGTTTTTAGCGCCATCGACGATGAGGAGCTCGTTCTCGCGTATCAGGGCTCGCGCATTGTGCGTTGCGACAACGGCCGGGACGTTGAGGCTGCGCGCGACGATGGCCGTGTGGGAGGTGACGCCGCCGAGATCGGTCAGGAAAGCGGCGAAGTGGTGCGTCTTGAACTGGATGACGTCTGCGGGAGACAGGTCGTGCGCCACGAGGATTGTCTGCTCTTCGGCGCTGGACGCGCGCACCGCTCCGGGTTTGCCCAGCAGAACCTTCAGGATGCGCTCGACCACCTGAACCACATCGGCCCGGCGCTCGCGCAGGTACGGATCCTCGATGGTGTCGAACTGCTCGATCAGGAACGCCATCTGCTGCGTCAGCGCCCATTCGGCGTTGCAGTGCAGCTCCGCGATCATGCGCTTGGGCACTTCCGAAATCGTAGGATCGGTCAGGATCATCCAGTGCACGTCGAGAAATGCGCCGAATTCCGCCGGCGCGTCTCCCGAAGTCATCGACCCGTGCAGGACTTCGAGCTCCTTCTGCACGGCTTGAATCGCCTGGGTCAGCCGCGCGATTTCCGCCGGCACCTGTTCGACGCGGATCGCGTAATGCGCGACTTCAAGCGTCGCGTGCGAGACGAGCTGCGCGCGCCCGATCGCGATGCCGCCCGTGACGCCGATGCCGTGCAGGACAAAACTCATGGATGGGTGAGGGCGTTGAATTCGGGGGACATTTTCGCTCGCGAAGAAGTCGGAGCTATGACATGCGGCGTTGCATCATCGGCGCAGGCGCGGCGCCGATCCGCTTTGCGTGTATTGCCCGAATGCATCTTCATGCGCTCGACTGCGGCGGACACTCGTTCATTGATCCCCGTTCCGTGACATTGGTTCCCGCGCGAATGCAGAGCATGGGGATCGTCGGTAAGCAAAGATTACGCCGGCATTGCGTGTAGTGGAATGTTACGGAAATGAGCGGCTGGCTTCGACGGGTCGTGTCGTCCTCCCGGACCGCTCTTTATATGTATATGGCGATAGCGTTGGCGCACAGCCGCCGCGCAACGGGCACACGTCATTGCCCCTCGCCAAAATAGTCCCCGATGAGCACGACAATCGCGTCCATCGCCTCGGATTCATCCGGCCCGTCGGTCTCGAGCATGATGCGGCTCCCCTTGCCCGCCGCCAGCATCATCACGCCCATGATGCTTTTGGCGTTGACTTTGCGGCCATTGCGCGCGAGCGACACTTCGCATTGATACTTTGCCGCGAGTTGAGTGAGCTTGGCCGAAGCGCGAGCATGGAGGCCGAGCTTGTTGATGATCTCAACTTCTCGTTGTTGCATAAACCGAATCCGTTCCGACGTGGAGCACGCCGTCGCAGCCGCCGCTGATCGCCTTCTTGATCATGGTGTCCATGCCCCTGCTGCGATAGGTGAACGCGCGCACTAGCATTGGCAGATTGACCCCGGCGATGCCCTCGATCATTCCGGGCTGAAGCAGCTTGGTGGCGAGATTGCAGGGGGTCGCGCCATAGATGTCGGAGAAGATGAGAACACCGTCTCCGGTGTCGAGCGTTTTTACCAGGGCGCGCGCGCGCGGCAACAGGTCCAGCGGGTCATCGGTGGCGCGAACCGCGAGCGTCTCGAACTGTGGCGGCCGCACGCCGAGCACATGTGTCACCGCGCGGACGAGGCTTTCGCCGAAAGTGTCGTGCGCGACGATGAGGATGCCGATCATGGAATCTCCCGGGACAGGCGCGCACCGAGGGCGCCCGCATTCTCGTTCCGGCGAAAGTGGCACCGCACCGGATTGCGCCGTCCTCCAAGCACGCTATCCGCCCGGTAATCATGTTAGCACGCGCTTGCGCCGAATTCCGCGCCGCGCTTGCCGACCCCGGCGCGGTCAGGCCGAGTGGCGCTTGCTGCGGACCAGCGCTTCGACGCCGGCCGCAAATGTGCCCCCGACGTCGAAACCAGTCTGCTTGGTGATCTCGACGAAACCGGTGGGGCTGGTGACATTTACTTCTGTCAGGAAGTCGCCGATGACATCGAGTCCCACCACGAAGAGTCCGTCGGCGGCAAGCCTTGCGCCCACGCTCTCTGCGATCTCGCGATCGCGTGCACTCAGCGGGCGGGCGACTCCCTTGCCGCCGACTGCCAGATTGCCGCGCGTTTCGCCTGCCTTCGGGATACGCGCCAGCGCGTGCGGCACCGGCTTGCCGTCGATCAGCACGATGCGCTTGTCCCCGTCGACGATCTCGGGGATGAAGCGCTGCGCCATGACCGTCTGCGCGCCGTAGCGCGCCAGCGTCTCGATGATCACGTTGCGGTTCGGATCGTCGACTCGCACGCGAAAAATCGACGCGCCGCCCATGCCATCGAGCGGCTTCAGGATCACGTCCCTGTGCTCGTCGATGAATGCGCTGAGCAACCCCGGGTCGCGCGCGACGAGCGTCTGCACGGTGAACTCCGGAAAACGCGTGATGGCCATCTTTTCGTTGTGATCGCGCACCGCGCGCGGACGATTGATGACGAGAGCGCCCTCGTTTTCCGCCGTCTCGAGCAGGTAGGTCGAGTAGACGTATTCCATGTCGAACGGCGGGTCCTTGCGCATGACGACCGCATCGAATGACTTGAGCGGCCGCGTGAGCGGCTCGCCGGTGCGATGCCAGTCATGGTCGTCGTCGGTCACCAGCAGGGGCCGCACGCGTGCCTGCGTCGTGGACGCGGCCCAGAAAATGTCGGAGGTTTCGAGGGCGAAGAGCTTTCCGCCGCGCGACTGGAGCGCGCGCATCATGGACACGCTCGTGTCCTTGTAGGCCTTGAGCGCGTCCAGCGGGTCGAGAATGAAGGCGAATTCCATGCGTGCGCGGAAGTCCGTTCGGGGCGCCATCGTACCGCAAATCCGCGGTTGCGCAGGCCAAACGGATCGGCCCCTCAGCGTTTTTTGGAGCCGCGAGCGAGAAGCTTGGTGAGCGTCGCGATGTCGGCCGTGCCCGCCCTGGCAGCCCGAGCCTCGATTCGGCGGTAGGAGCGGACGACCTGGGCGCCCAGCGCAGTGAGTTGTGTTCCGCCGCCACGGTTGCCGCCCGCCTCGGTCTCGACAACGCGGCCCTTGAAGCAACGATTCATGGTGTCGACCAGCAGCCAGGCGCGGCGATACGACATGCCGAGATCCTTGGCTGCTGCGGTAATGGACCCGGTCTCGGCGATCATCTCGAGAAGCTCGATTTTGCCGGGACCGACCGCGATCTCGTCGCCGGCGCGGATGCGCAGGCGGAATTGGACGTCGGGCTTCATTCGGGTTCTGTCGACCTCGGGCGGCGCTCGAATTGTCCGCCCCGCGCGGACTGCACCGTCCCCACCGCCGTCAAGCGCCTACTCCACCGTCACCGACTTCGCGAGATTCCGTGGCTTATCGACGTCGGTGCCGCGCATGACCGCGGTGTGATACGCGAGTAGCTGCAGCGGGATCGTGTGCATGATTGGTGAGAGCAGACCGCCGTACTCCGGCAGGCGCAACACGTGAACGCCTTCGCTGGTCTCGATGTGGCTGTCGGCATCGGCGACAACATAAAGCTCGCCGCCGCGCGCGCGCACTTCCTGCAGGTTCGACTTGAGCTTGTCGAGCAAGGTGTCGTTGGGCGCGATGGCGACCACCGGCATGTTCGAATCAACCAGCGCCAGCGGCCCGTGCTTGAGCTCTCCCGCAGGGTACGCCTCGCCGTGGATATACGAGATTTCCTTGAGCTTGAGCGCGCCCTCGAGCGCGATCGGGTAGTGCAGTCCGCGGCCGAGGAAGAGCGCGTTCTGCTTCTTGGCGAAGCGCTCGGCCCAGGCAATGATCGCGGGCTCCAGCGCAAGGACCGACTGGATCGCGCTCGGCAAATGGCGAAGGTCGCGCAACCAGCGCGCCTCATCCGCGGCGCTTAGGCGCCCGCGCGTCTTGGCAATGGCGAGCGTCATCAGAAATAGCGCCACGAGCTGCGTCGTGAACGCCTTGGTCGACGCGACGCCGATCTCGGTGCCTGCGCGCGTTAGATAGGTGAGCTCGGTCTGCCTGACCATCGAGCTGGTCGCGACATTGCATATTGTGAGGGTATGGCGTTGCCCGAGCTTTTTGGCGTGCGCCAGTCCCGCGAGCGTGTCCGCGGTCTCGCCCGACTGCGAGATCACCACCGTTAGCGCCTTCGGATCGGGAACGCTCTCGCGATAGCGGTACTCGCTCGCGATCTCAGCCTGCGCCGGGATGCCGGCGATGCCCTCGAGCCACAGGCGCGCGACCATTCCGGCGTAGTAGCTCGTCCCGCACGCGAGCAGGTGCACGGCATCGATGTTAGAAAATACGTCGGCCGCGCCGGCTCCGAAAAGCGATGCCTCGATGCTGCCGACGTTTTCCAGGGTGTCGGCGACCGCGCGCGGCTGCTCGAAAATCTCCTTCTGCATGTAGTGCCGGAAGGGTCCCAGGTCCACTGCGTCGTCCGCCGTCTTGACCGTCACTACCTGGCGCGTGACGCGCACTCCATCCGCGTCGTAAATCGCGTAGGATTCGCGCCGGATGTCGGCGACGTCTCCTTCTTCCAGGTACGCGACGCGTTGCGTGACCGGCGCGAGGGCGCTCGCGTCCGAGGCCAGGAAGTGATCGTTGTCGGAGACGCCCACGAGCAGTGGGCTGCCGGCGCGCGCGCCGACGATACGATCCGGCTCGCGCGTGCTCATGGCGGCTATCGCGTACGCACCGCGGAACTCGGCGACGGCCTTGCGCACCGCGGGCAGCAGATCGCCGTCGTAATGGGAGTGAATGAGGTGGACGATCACCTCGGTGTCGGTTTGGGTGACGAAGCGGTATCCCTGCTGCTGCAGACGGGCGCGCAAGGGCTCGAAGTTCTCGACGATGCCGTTGTGAACCACCGCGATCTCGCCGCCGCTGACATGCGGATGTGCGTTGGTGGGCGTGGGCGCGCCGTGCGTCGCCCAGCGTGTATGCGAGATTCCCGTCGTTCCATTGATGCCGCTCGAAGTGGCCTGCGCGGCCAGATCGGCGACGCGCGCGGTGCTGACCAGCCGGTGCAGGCCGCCATTGATTACCGCAAGCCCCGAAGAGTCATAGCCGCGATATTCCAGCCGCCGGATGCCCTCGATGAGGGTTGGTACGACGTTCTCGCGGGCAACTGCGCCGACGATGCCGCACATGATCAGGCCTGCGCTTTCCGTGGCCGCTTCCAGCCGGGCACCACGACCTGCTTTTTCTGCGAAATGGTGAGCTCGCCCGCCGGGACTTCGCGGCTGATGGTCGCTCCCGCGCCGATTGTCGCGCCCTTGCGCACCGTCACCGGGGCGATGAGTTGTGTGTCCGATCCGATGTGCACGTCGTCCTCGATGACAGTCCGGTGCTTGTTCGCGCCGTCGTAGTTGCAGGTGATGGTGCCGGCGCCGACGTTGACGTCGCGTCCCACGCTCGCATCCCCAATGTACGCCAGATGGTTGGCCTTGCTGCGCGCCTCGATTGTGCTCGCCTTGACCTCGACGAAGTTGCCGATATGGACCTCGTCGCCAAGCACCGTGGCCGGCCGGATCCTGGAGTACGGGCCGACCCGGCAGCGGCCGCCGATCCTCGCGTCCTCGATATGCGAAAACGCGGCGACCGCCGTTCCGTCGCCGATGGTGACGTTGTTGAGAATGCATTGTGCGCCGATCGATACCCCGTCGCCGAGCGTCACGACGCCCTCGAAGATGCAATTGATGTCGATCGCAACATCCTTGCCGCAAGTCAGGGTTCCGCGCACATCGATGCGCTCGGGGTCGGCGAGTGTCACGCCCTGCTGCATCAGGACCCGCGCGGAGCGCCGTTGCAGCGAGCGCTCCGCGGCCGCGAGTTGGGCACGGTCGTTTACACCCTGCACTTCCGACGCGTCGGCCGCCCGCACGGCCACGACCGTAACGCCGTCGCTGACGGCGAGCGCCACGACGTCGGTGAGGTAGTACTCGCCTTGGGCGTTGTTGCTGGTCAAGCGCGCAAGCCATTGCTGGAAGCGTTGTGTCGGCGCCGCGAGAACTCCCGCATTGATTTCGCCGATTGCGAGTTGCTCGGGACTCGCGTCTTTCTCCTCGACGATGGCGCGCACCTGGCCCGCACCATCGCGCACGATGCGGCCGAGACCCGAAGGATCTGCCGGGGATGCGGTCAGCACCGCGAGCTGATCGCCTTCCGCCGCGGTCGCGAGTCGCGACAAGGTGTCGGGTTGGATCAGCGGAATGTCCCCGATCATCGCCACGGTCACGCCATCCTTCGGCAAGTGCGCGAGCGCGCATTTCAGAGCGTCCCCGGTGCCGAGCAGTTTCTCCTGTCTGGCCCATATGAGGTCGGTCGCTGGGAGCGCCGCGGGGACCTCGTCACCGCCGCTTCCGAAGACGACACAAATAGCGCGCGGCTTGATCGAGCGAACCGCGCTCAACAGGTGGGCCAGCATCGGACGCCCGGCCAGGCGATGCAGAACCTTCGGCCGCGCCGAGCGCATCCGCTTGCCTTCGCCTGCGGCGAAAATCGCGACTTGGACAGGCATTTTCATCGGTCTGGGATTATCGCATTTTTGCCCATCGGTCGCGCCGTGCGCGAATTCGATTTGCAACGGCTACGCGCCCGAATCAGCTCTGGGAACCTTCAAAACGTTGACTACAGGCGCGGGAGATAATTCGCAACGGAATCAAGCCTCGTTGTCGCAAGGTCCGAGTCGGATAACGCCCGTCCGCTTCGAATCCTCTAGAATCCCATCATGACGGTCATCGCGGTATTCAACCAAAAGGGCGGTGTCGGAAAGACGACGACTTCACTGAACCTCCTTGCGGGTATGGCGCAGCGCAAGCAACGACCCCTGGGCATCGACCTGGATCCGCAAGCGCACCTGTCGGGCATCTTCGGCATACGGCCGAGATTGGCCGACGATTCGGTGTATTCGTTTTTCGTGCGCCAGCGACCGCTTGCCGAAGTCTCCGAAATCACGGAGAGCGGCGTTTTTCTGTGTCCCGGTCATCTCGAGCTGACCAAGCTCGATACTCTGCTCGGGAAAAGCGTCAACGTGGTGACGCGGCTCCGCGGCGCGCTGCACGCGAGCGATGCGCCGGCGTCATCGGTGGTGATCGATTGCTGTCCGCTGCTCGGCGTACTCTCCCTCAACGCCATCTTCGCTTGCGACCTCATCGTCGTCCCCGTCTCGGCGGACTACCTCGCGTTCCAGGGCGCGCAGCAGGTCGAGCGAAGCCTGAACGCGCTCGAGCCGGTCCTCAAGCACCGCCTGCCGCGGCGTTATCTCCTCACGCGCTTCGATGCACGGCGCAAGATGAGCTCGGAGGTCGCGGATTTGATGTCGATGGCGTTTCGGCCCGACGAGATCTGTGCGACGCGGATCGCGGAGAACGTGAGCCTGGCGGAGAGCCCTGCGCGCCAGCTCGACGTGTTTCGGCATGCGCCCAACAGCGCCGGCGCGCGCGACTACAAGGCGTTGGTGGACGAGCTAGTGGGCGCCGGACTTGTTGCGTAACATCGACCGCGCGACGCCAGACACGGTGGCCGGATCGTTGCTGATCATGCCGATGACGCCTTCGAGATCGAGCGGATTGCTGCGGCGGACCGCTTCGGAGTTGCACCCGATGATTTCGCAATGATGGTACATCTGTCGCAGACGCCGTTCCGCGTCGTGTCGACTGGCGGCCATGATGCAAATGTTGTCCACACGCTGGCCACTGCGTGTCTTGATGTTGAAGCCGAAGCGGATCATCACGATTTCCTCCCGGTCCTTCGTCTGAACCCACTCCGCATTTTCCGGCCCTTTATTTCCGAATCAGGGCCTTGTAGGGGCGGGCTGCGATGATAGCTTAAGTTTCGGATGCAAATATCGTTCCGGAGTCTCATTTGACGCCAAAAACCCATCCGGTGGGTACCGGCCTCATGCGACCCACGCCGCCGGACGACAAGTGGCTTCGAGACTCACTGATGAATATGGCGATAGTGAGTGCATACACCGATCTGGCGTTTGCGCCGCTCGACGGCGGCGTCTCTTCGGACATCTATCGCGTTGACCTGCCCGGCGGCGTCACGGTGTGCGTCAAAAGAGCCTTGCCCAAGCTCAAGGTAGCCGCGAACTGGCACGTGCCCGTGAGTCGTAATCGATGGGAAGCGGAATGGATGCGCGTCGCCAGGGCGATCGTTCCGTCCGCGGCGCCTCGAATCCTGGGCGAGGACCGCGATGCGGGCTGTTTCGCCATGGAGTATTTTCCGCCCGAGCGCTTTTCGACGTGGAAGGCGTCGCTCGCGGCCGGAGCGATCGATGTGCGCGACGCGAGCGCGATCGGCGACATGCTGGGGCGCATTCACGCAGCCACCGCAAACCGCGAGCGAGATTGCCGCTCGCTTCGAGACGGACGACATTTTCTACGACATTCGGCTCGAGCCTTATCTGGTCGCCACTGCGTCGGCGCATCCGCGTCTTGCCGCTCGCTTAAGTGAACTGGTTGAGACGACGCGCCGTACGAAGCGCGCTCTGGTCCACGGCGACTTCAGTCCGAAAAATATCCTCTGCGGTCCAGGTGGGCCCGTGATCGTCGACGCCGAGTGCGCGTGGTACGGCGATCCTGCCTTCGATCTTGCCTTTGTGCAGAATCATCTCCTTCTCAAGGGAGCGTGGCGTCCGCAGTGGAAGGGAAGCTACGTCGAGGCATTCGACGCGCTTTCGCGCGCCTATCTGCGGCACGTAACGTGGGAGCCTGCGCACGAATTGGAAGCGCGTACGGCGGCGCTGCTCCCGGCGCTCATGCTGGCGCGCATCGACGGCAAGTCGCCCGTCGAATATCATCACCGACCCCGCAGTCAAGGACTGCGTACGTGCGTTCGCGGCCGCCTTGCTCGACCGTCCGGAGACGAGCCTCGCGCATATCGGCGCACGCTGGGCCGCATCGGATTGCGCGCAGGGCGGGCGCCCGGCCGCAGGGGAGCGAGCCTGACATGGGCAGCGAGATCGGATCGGTTCGCGGCCGCCGCGTGTGGGATTCGCGCGGACGCCCCACGGTCGAGGCGGAAGTACGGCTCGCGACGGGTGCGGTGGGACGTTCGATCGCCCCGGCCGGAGCCTCGCGCGGCTCGCGCGAAGCCGTCGATCTGCGCGACGGAGGAGCGCATCTCGGCGGCAACGACGTCATGCGCGCTGTCGGCCACGTCAACGGCGAAATCGCGGATGCGCTCACGGGCTTCGATGCACACGACCAGGGCGCGGTCGACGCTACGCTCATCGCGCTCGACGGTACCGCCGACAAGGCGCGTCTGGGTGGAAACGCAATCGTCGCGGTTTCGCTCGCCGTTGCCCAGGCGGCGGCGGCATGCGAGCAGCTTCCCTTGTGGCGTTATCTCGCGCGCGACCAACCGGTATCACTGCCCCTGCCCGAGATCCAGATTTTCGGCGGCGGCGCACACGCGGACCGGCGCATCGACATCCAGGACTTGATGGTCGTACCGCTGTCCGCAGCTTCGTTTTCCGAAGCGCTTTGCGTCTGCGCCGACGTGTATCGCGCCGCGGGGGACTTGATGGCGGCGGCGAATTCGCGCTTCGGTGTCGCCGACGAGGGCGGCTATTGGCCGGCTTTTGCCAGCAACGAAGATGCGCTGACCATGCTCGTACGCGCGATCGAGCGCGCGGGTTATTCGCCGGGGCACGACGCCGCCATCTCGCTCGACGTGGCGGCCTCGGAGCTCTTTCGCGACGGGCGCTATCGCCTGGGTCTGCAGGCGCGCGACCTCGACAGCGATGGCCTATCTGAGATCCTTCTGGGTTGGATGGACCGTTACCCCATCGTTTCGATCGAGGATCCTTTCGCCGAAAACGACCGCGATGCGTGGATCCGATTCGCGAGAGCCGCGGGCGAGCGCGTGCAGATCATCGGTGACGACTATCTGACCACGAGCGCGGCGCGTGTCCGACGGCCGCGGCTGCCGATCGGGCGTGCAACGCCGTCCTGCTCAAGCCCAACCAGGCGGGAACGCTGAGCGAGACGCTCGCGGCACGCAACGCCGCAATCCATGCGGGCTTCGGCACGATCGTGTCGGCGAGGTCGGGCGAGACCGAAGATGTCGCCATCGCTCATCTCGCAGTGGGATGGAATGCGGGGCAGCTCAAAGTCGGCTCGTTTTCGCGTGGCGAGCGAATGGCGAAATGGAACGAGGTGTTGCGCATCGAGGAGGTGTCGGGCGCTCGCTACGCGGGCGCAACCGCGCTGCGGCGTGATTTGTCCCGTTGAATCGCAGGCCGGACCGGCGCACAATCGCGCCAGCTTATTTGCCAGCGTGTAAATCCAGCGTTCCTAGGGGAGACCATCAATGTTTTGCGGACAATGCGGTCAACGCCTCGCAGACGGCGTCAAGTTCTGCTCGCATTGCGGCGCACCGGCGCCGGTCGCGCAGCGCCGAGCCCGACGCCGGCTCCACCCGCGCCACAGGTAAACCACCCCGCCGCCGCCTCCGCCGACCCCCGCGCCCGTTGCGCCGATGGCGCCTCCGCCCATTCCTGCCGCGGCACCCTCGCCCGCCGCCAGCGCGCCGCGCCCCGAGCCCGCGCCGTCGGTCAACATTCCGCCGCCTCCACCGCCGCAGTGCCGCCGCCGGGACAACCGGGCGGAGCCGCGAGCCCGCTGCCGCGTTTCGACGAAGCGATGGCGCGCAGCATCTTTGCGCGCATCAAGGGCATCCTGCTTGTCGCCGGCGACCGAATGGCCGGTGATCGCGGCGGAGGCAAAAACCTCGGGCGAGATCTACATGGGATACGTCCTGCCGCTGGTGGCGATCGGCGTCATCGCGACGCTCATCGGCAACACGGTAATCGGCGTCAACGTTCCCTTCCTCGGCAGCGTAAGGACCGGCATCATCGCCGGTGTTTTCGCCGCCATTCTCGGATTTGTTTTCGCGTTCATCGGCGTCTGGCTGATTGCGTGGATCGTCGATATTCTGGCGCCGACGTTCGGCGGCCAGCGCGATTCGCTTCGAGCGTTGAAGGTGACGGCGTACAGCTACACCCCGGCATGGGTCGCCGGCATTTTCCACCTCATCCCGATGCTCGGCATTCTTGCGATCATCGCCGGCCTCTACGGGTTGTATCTGCTCTATCTGGGCTTGCCCGTGCTCATGCGCTGTCCGCAAGGACAAGTCGGTCGGCTACACCGTCGTCACCGTGCTATGCGCGATCGTCGCGGGCGTGATCATCGGCGTGCTCAGCGCCTGCGCGATCGGAGCACTAAGCTTCCTGGGCCTGGGCACGATGGGCAAGTTCAGTTCTCACCACGACGGAGCGGCCGACACCGCGGTGGCGGCCGGCGCGTTGTCGAGCATCTTCGGCGGAAAATCGGACGCCGACGCGGCGCGTGTCAACGACGCGATTGGCAAGCTCGCGCGCATGGGCGAGGACGCGGAGCGCGCTCAGAAGGCGGCGAAGGCTCACGGTGGCGATCCGGGCGCCGCGGGCGCATCGGCGGTCGACATGAACGCCGCGCTCAACGCAGTCGGCCAGATCGTGAGCGGCGGCAAGGATGTTCAGACGGTCGATTTTCACCGTCTCAAGGACATGCTGCCGGAATCGATCGAGGGCATGAAGCGAACGCAAGCCTCCGGCCAGAGCGGCGAGGCGATGGGCATGAAGGCGTCGAGCGCGACCGCGCATTACAAGGGCGCCAACAACAGCAGCCTCGATGTCGAGATCTCCGACCTGGGGTCGCTGTCGGGCCTCGCAGGTCTCGCCGCGAAGTTCGACCCGAGCATGGAGAAGGAAACCGACACCGGCTACGAGCGCACGACCAAGATCAACGGCCAGCTCGTGCACGAGCGCTATGACCGCAGCTCCAGAAGCGGCGAAGTCAACGTCATTCTGAACAACCGCTTCAGCGTCGCGATCAGCGGCTCCGGCGTCGACGCCAAGACCCTCACCGGCGCGCTGCGGGAGCATCGACGTCTCCAAGCTCGCCACGATGACCGCGTCGAAGTAGAATCCTCGCGAGCCGGCTCGCTCAGCCGAGCAGCATCTTCACGATCTCGACGAAGCCTTCTCCCGATTCGCCGGACGTCACATATTTCGGCGGCGTACCGATCCTGCCTTCGAAGGCGCGCACGTTCGCGACGCCGATCGAATGGCTGAAGAAGTCGAACATCGGCGCATCGTTCGGCGAGTCTCCGATGAAAATGCAGTGCCGCTCCTCGCGGTCGAGGTCGATGCCGAATTCCTCGGCGAGCAGGGTGCGCGTCATCGCCAGCTTGTCATAGCTGCCGAACCATCCGTTGACGTGGATCGAAGACACTTTGGCGGTCATGCCTTCCGCTCGCATGATCGCGACGATGCGTTCGACGTCGGCCGGCTGAAAGCGGCGCGACGTCCTCGCAGTAATCGATCGCGAGGTCGGTCTCGCGGTATTGCTGGTCCGACGCCAGCGCGCAACCAGGAATTTCCCGAAGAATTTTCTCTCCGATGGCCTGCAGCCGCAGGCGATCGCGCTTTCGTTCCGCCTCGCCGGCGACGAAGCGCTTTTTCAGCGCCCGCGATGCATCGTCGTGCCTCATGTACAGCGCGCCGTTCTCGCCGACGATCGCCGCGACCGGCCACATGCGCGCGATGTGGTCGCACCAGCCGGCCGGACGTCCGGTCACGGGTATGACGATGTAGCCCGCGCGCTGCAGCGACTCCATGGCGGCGTACGCCGCGGCCGTGATCCGTCCTCGCGTCGACAGCGTATCGTCGATATCGGTGAGCACGCAGCGGATGCCGCGTCTTGCCGTGTCAGGAAGCGCGGCCAGCGGCTTCATGATCCCGGCGCTCGAGTCGGCGTCGGCTCGGTCGTCCATGTATCGCGCGACGGCTGTCGCGCTCGGCCGGCGTCATGTGCAATCCGCACTTGGTTCGCCGCCAGAGGATGTCTTCTCCGGTCGTTGCCCACTCCTGCGCGATCATGTAGTCGACCTCCGCCGCGAACAGCGTGTCGCCGAAGTGCCGACCGAGATCCGACACCGTCTTGGCACTCCCCAGCACGCGCGGCGAGCGCGTTCCGTGCCGGCGGCGCCAGCGACTCGAGCAGCGATGGATCGAGTGCGGAGTATCGCGCCTGCAGGTCCCGCTCGAACGCGGCGAAGTCGCCCTTCACCATGTCGCCGCCGGGCAAGGGCTCGCCCTTCGTCCACGCGCCTTTCATGCCGGGAAAGAAGGGCGCGAGCTCGCGCATCGCCTGCTCGGCAAGGCGCCGAAAGGTGGTGATCTTGCCGCCGAAAATCGACAGCAGCGGAGCGGCCCCGCGTCGGCATCGAGCTTGAGCACGTAGTCGCGCGTCACCGCGGCGGGATCGGCCGAGCCGTCGTCGTAGAGCGGCCGCACGCCGCTGTAGGTCCACACGACGTCCGCGGGCGAGATCGGCTTGGCCAGGTACGCGTTGGCGATCCCGCACAGATAGGTGATCTCATCGCTCGTGATTTCCGGATGCTCGTATTCCTCGACCGTGATGTCCGTCGTGCCGATCAGCGAAAATTCGTGCTGGTAGGGAATGACGAAGATGATGCGATGATCGGAATTCTGCAGGATGTAGGCGTGTGCCTCCGGATGGACGCGAGGGACGACGATGTGGCTTCCCTTCACGTGCCGCACGCTCGCCTGCGTCGGTCCGGCGCTGACTTCGTCCTGCACCTCTTTCACCCACGGCCCGGCCGCGTTGACGATGGCGCGCGCGCTGACTGCCTGCGACTCGCCGTTTGGATCTCTCAGCGTGATCCGCCAGATGCCGTTTTCGCGCCGCGCCTCGGTCAGCTTGGTGTGCGTGCGGATGTCCGCGCCCTTTTCGCGAGCGGACATGGCGTTGAACACGACCAGGCGCGCGTCGTCGACGCGTGCATCGGAGTAGACGAAGCCTCGATGAAATGTCGGCTTCAGTCCCGCGCCCCAGCGGCTCGTCGCCAGAGTCGACGCCGAAGGACGACGGCAGGGTCTTTCGGCCGCCGAGATGATCGTAGAGGAACAGGCCCGCGCGGATCATCCACGCGGGCCGCAGATGCGGCTCGTGCGGCAGGACGAACTGCAGCGGCGCGATGATGTGCGGCGCGGCGCGAAGAAGCACTTCGCGCTCCGCCAGCGCCTCGGCGACGAGGCGGAATTCGTAGTATTCGAGATAGCGCAGGCCGCCGTGGATCAGCTTGGTGCTCCACGACGACGTATGCGCCGCCAGATCGTCTTTTTCGACCAGCAGTACCTTCAGGCCGCGTCCCGCCGCGTCGCGCGCGATGCCCGCGCCGTTGATGCCGCCGCCGACGATGGCAAGATCGAATGTCGCTGGATTGGAAGGTGGCATCGTTCGCGCTCGCTAGCGCGCATCTTACCGTAGCGGACTTGAGTCGCCGCTTTGCGCTAACATCGCGCCATCTCCTCTCGGTTTCTTGCGCTCCCACGATGAAAATCCTGCCTGAAATCGACGCGCTCGTTGCCGAAATGAAAGAGTGGAGGCATCACATCCACGCAAATCCCGAGACGGCCTTCGAGGAAACCGCGACCAGCGCATTTGTCGCCGAAAAGCTGCGCGCGTTCGGGCTCGAAGTGCACGCGGGCATGGCCAAGACCGGGGTCGTCGGCGTGCTGCGCGGCAAGGGAAAAGCGGAAACGGCGGCAGGACGCCATCGGCCTTCGCGCCGACCTCGACGCCCTGCACGTGCTCGAGCGCTCGGGCGTCGCCTATGCGTCCCGCAACGAAGGCAAGATGCACGCGTGCGGTCACGACGGCCACACGACGATGCTGCTCGGTGCGGCAAAGGCGCTCGCGCAGAAGAAGAGCTGCGACGGAACGGTTTACTTCATCTTTCAGCCGGCCGAGGAGAACGAAGGCGGCGGCCGGGTGATGGTGGAGGAGGGATTGTTCGACAAGTTTCCGATGCGCGCGGTCTACGGCATGCACAACTGGCCGCGCAAGCCGCTGGGATCGTTCGCGATGCGCGTCGGGCCGCTGATGGGCGCCTACGACGTGTTCGAAATCGTCGTGACGGGCAAGGGCGCGCACGCGGCCATGCCCTACACCGGCAAGGACCCGATGCTCTTCGTCGCACAGGTGCTCAACGCCCTGCAAACGATCGTCGCGCGCAATCTGCACCCGCTCGATGCGGGAGTGGTCAGCGTCACCCAGGTGCACGGCGGAGATACATGGAACGTGATTCCGCAGGAGGTCGTCCTGCGCGGAACGGTGCGCACGTTCAAGCGCGAGGTGCAGGACCTGATCGAGCAGCGGATGCGCACTATCGTCGCCGGCGTCGCCGCGACATTCGAGATGTCGGCGACCGTTCGCTACGAGCGGCGCTATCCGGCGCTGGTCAATTCCGCCGCCGAGACGCAAAACGCCGTGGCGGCCGCGACCGCGATCGTGGGCAGCGACAACGTCGACACCGATCCGATGCCGGAAATGGGCAGCGAGGATTTCGCCTTCATGCTTCAGGCGAAGCCCGGCTGCTACGTCTGGCTCGGCGCGGGGCGCGGCCCGGAGACGCCGAACATCCACAGTCCCGCACTACGATTTCGACGACGATGCGCTGGCGATCGGCGCGAGCTACTGGGTGACGCTGGCGGAGCAGCAGTTGAATCCCGGCGCCACGAGAAAGAGCGCGTAACGCACTTGTCGCGGCGACGCGTTCCGGGTCCGGCAATTAGCGCAGGCCGAGGACCTCGCGCGTGTGACGGGCGATCATCCGCTCCTCGTCGGTGGGAATCACCCAGGCCGAGACACGCGCGCCCTCGACGCTGATTCGCGGTCCACCTGACGCGTTCGACGCCGCGTCGACTTCCACGCCCAGCCATTGCCGCATCGCGACAGACGCGCTCGCGGATCGAGCGCGGCGTGCTCGCCGATGCCGCCGGTGAAAACGAGCGCGTCCAGTCCGTCGATGGCGGCGACCATCGAGCCCAGCTCGCGGCGAAACCGGTACGCGAAAAGATCGATCGCGAGCCGCGCGTCGGGCAAGTCGCTCGCGAGCAGCGTTCGCATGTCGCTCGAGACGCCGGACACGCCGAGGAGGCCGGATTCCCGATAGAGCAGCGTCTCGATGGCCCGCGCGTCCATGCGCGAGCTCGTCCATCAGGTACAGAACGACGCCCGGGTCGAGGCTGCCGCCGCGCGTTCCCATCATCAGGCCGTCGAGAGGGGTGAATCCCATCGTGGTGGCGACGCTTTTGCCATTCTTCATCGCGCACAAGCTCGCGCCGTTGCCCAGGTGCGCCACGACGACGCGGCCACGCGCCGCCGCTGCGTCGAAGCGCGGCAGCGCCGACGCGATGTATTCGTAGGACAGTCCGTGAAACCCGTAGCGCTGCACGCCGCGCTCGGTGATCACGCGCGGCAGCGCGAACGCTTGCGCAAGCGCGGCTTGAGTGCGATGAAAGGCGGTGTCGAAGCACGCGACCTGCGGCAACGACGGCGCGTGCGCGGCGATGACGCGCATCGGCGCGATGTTGTGCGCCTGATGCAGGGGCGCCAGCGGGATCAGGCGCTCGAGCGCGGCCAGCACCGCCGCGTCGACCCTGACCGGCATGACGAAGTCGCGGCCGCCGTGAACGACGCGGTGGCCCACAGCGGCAAGGCGACCGGCTCCCGGATTCGCGATCCAGAAATTCGAGCAGATACGCGATCGCGTCGCCGTGGCTGAGCGAGCCGGCGTCGCCCCAATCCCGCCTGTGCACGATTCGGTCCTGCGCGTCCCGCGCGACAAAGTCGGGGGAGCTCTGCAGACCTTCGATCTGGCCGCGCAGTCGCGGCCGAGCGTCGTCGCGTGCGTCGGCGTAGAGCGAAAACTTGACGCTCGACGAGCCTGCGTTAAGGACCAGGACTGCTTCGGAGCGCTCGGTCATCTGCGCTGCCCTGATCGCCGTGACGCGCGGCGCCGGCAACCCGAAGGATGTGGCGACGCCGTCCGGAGGGAGGTGCGTCGCTACGTCCGCTTGCGCAAGCGGCGGATAGCCGCCAGCTGCGCCATCGCGCCGGCGAGCTCGCCTTCGGCCATCGCGATGTCGGCCTTGGAGGTCCTGTTGTGCATCGACTCTTCCGCGAGGCGCTTCGCCTCGAGCGCCTTGGCCTCGTCGAGATCGTGCGCGCGGATGGCGGTATCCGACAGCACCGTCACGACGTCGGGCTGAACTTCCAGAAACCCGCCCTCGGACGTAGACGATCTGCTCTTCGGCCTCGCCGGGCACCTTGATGCGCACGACTCCGGGCTTGATCTGCGTGATCAGCGGCGTGTGCTTGGGATAGATGCCGAGCTCGCCCATGACGCCCGGCAGCACGACGAACTCCGCGTCGCCGGAGTAGATCGACTCCTCGGCACTGACGACGTCGACGTGAATGGTGTTGGCCATGATGGTCTTCGGGACGGGCGAATCGCTACTGCAGCGTCTTCGCTTTTTCGACGGCCTCTTCGATGCCGCCGATCATGTAGAAAGCCTGCTCCGGCAAGTGGTCGTATTCGCCGTCGACGATCGCCTTGAAGCCGCGGATCGTGTCCTTGAGCGAGACGAACTTGCCCGGCGAGCCGGTGAACACTTCGGCGACGAAGAACGGCTGCGACAGAAAGCGCTGGATCTTGCGCGCCCGCGCGACCGCGAGCTTGTCCTCGGGCGAGAGCTCGTCCATGCCCAGAATCGCGATGATGTCGCGCAGCTCCTTGTAGCGCTGCAGCGTCTGCTGCACTCGACGCGCGGTCGTGTAGTGCTCCTCGCCGACCACGTTGGGATCGAGCTGGCGCGATGTCGAATCCAGCGGGTCGATCGCGGGATAAATGCCGAGCGACGCGATGTCGCGCGACAGCACCACCGTCGAATCGAGGTGGCCGAACGTCGTCGCGGGCGACGGATCGGTCAGGTCATCCGCCGGCACATAGACGGCCTGCACCGAGGTGATCGAGCCGGTCTTGGTCGACGTAATGCGCTCCTGCAGCGCGCCCATCTCGGCGGCCAGCGTCGGCTGGTAGCCCACCGCCGACGGCATGCGGCCCGAGCAGTGCCGAAACTTCGGTCCCGGCGAGCGTATAGCGGTAGATGTTGTCGACGAAGAAGAGAACGTCGCGGCCTTCGTCGCGGAAGTATTCGGCCATGGTCAGCCCGGTCAGCGCGACGCGCAGGCGGTTGCCCGGCGGCTCGTTCATCTGCCCGTACACCATCGCGACCTTGTCGAGGACGTTGGAGTCCTTCATCTCGTGATAGAAGTCGTTGCCTTCGCGCGTGCGCTCGCCGACGCCGGCGAACACCGAGAAGCCGCTGTGCTCGATGGCGATGTTGCGGATGAGCTCGAGCATGTTCACGGTCTTGCCCACGCCCGCGCCGCCGAACAGACCCACCTTGCCGCCCTTGGCGAACGGGCACACGAGGTCGATGACCTTGATGCCGGTCTCGAGCAAGCTCGGTCGACGGCGAAAGGTCCTCGAACGCCGGCGCGTCGCGATGGATCGACATGGTCTTCTCGGCGCCGACCGGCCCCGCCTCGTCGATCGGACGGCCCAGCACATCCATGATGCGGCCGAGCGTCTTCGGGCCGACCGGGACCATGATGGGCGCGCCCGAGTTCTGAACTTTCATGCCGCGCCGCAATCCGTCGGACGAGCCGAGGCAGATGGTGCGCACGACGCCGTCGCCCAGCTGCTGCTGGACTTCGAGCGTAAGCTCCGCGCCTTCGAGCGTCAGCGCGTCATAGATCTTGGGCAGGTGCTCGCGCGAGAACTCCACGTCGATCACGGCGCCGATGCATTGGACGATGGTTCCTTCTTTCATGTTGCGTTCCTCAATTCAAGAATCATTTTCACGCTGTCGCCAGGCATGGCTCAAGCCGTACATGTGCGGTCAAACCGCCGCCGCTCCGGCGACGATTTCCGACAATTCCTTGGTGATCGCCGCCTGCCGCGACTTGTTGTAGATCAGCTGCAGCTCGTCGATGATCGTTCCTGCGTTGTCCGAGGCAGCCTTCATCGCGACCATGCGCGCGCTTTGCTCGGAAGCGCTGTTCTCGTTCACCGCCTGGTAGATGATCGACTCGATGTATCGCGTCAGCAAACCCTCGAGCACCGTCTTGGCGTCCGGCTCGTAGATGTAGTCCCAGGGGAACGCGCGCTTTTCGACTTCCTCGCCGAGGTCGGCGATCGGAAGTACCTGGACCCCCACCGGCGTCTGCTTCATCGTGTTCTCGAATCGCGTCGCGACCAGGTGCAATTCATCGATCTGTCCGGCGATGAACGCATCGAGCTGAACCTTGACCGGACCGATCAGCTTGTCGAGGTGCGGGCGATCGCCCAGGCCCACGAGCATGCGAAACGACGTTCGCCTTCAGCCGGTTCATGAAGCCCAGGCCCTTGTTGCCGAGGACGGTGACCTGCACTCCCACGCCCTTGGCCTGCCATGCCTTGATCATCGAGAGCGCGAGACGCAGGGCGTTGGTGTTGAGACCGCCGCAAAGGCCTTTGTCCGTCGTAATGACGATGAGGCCCACGTTCTTCGGCTCACCGCGCTTGACCACGAAAGGATGGCGATACTCCGGATTGGCGTGCGACAGATGGCGCGCGATGGCAAGCATGCGGCTCACGTACGGACGCGACGCGCGCATGCGATCCTGGGCCTTTTTCATTTTGGACGCCGCAACCATTTCCATGGCCTTGGTGATCTTGCGCGTGTTTTGCACGCTCTTGATCTTGTTGCGGATTTCCTTGGAGCCTGCCATCTGTATTCCTGCGAATGCCTAAGAACGTCATCCCCGCGAAAGCGGGGATCCATTTTGCGCCTCAAATCCAGTGATTCCCGCTTTCGCAGAATGACGGCCGAGATCGACCTGTGCATTGCGCGACCATCAGAAGCTGCCGTTCTTCTTGAAGTCTTCGATCGCGGCCGACCAGGCCTTCTCGGCATCGGCGTCCATGTCCTTGGTCTGCTCGAGCTTGTCCATCAGGCTCGCGTACTTGCTCTTGATGAATTGCCGCAATCCGGACTCGAACGCGAGCGCCTTTTCCACCGGGACGTCGTCGTAGTAGCCCTTGTTCACCGCGAACAGCGTCAGCGCTTCCTCGGAAACGGACAGCGGCGAATATTGCGGCTGCTTCATCAGCTCGGTCACCAGCCGGCCGCGATCGAGCTGCTTGCGCGTCGCTTCGTCGAGATCGGACGCGAACTGCGCGAACGCCGCGAGCTCGCGATACTGCGCGAGCGAAAGGCGCACGCCGCCGCCCAGCTTCTTGATGATCTTGGTCTGCGCGGCGCCGCCGACGCGCGACACCGAGATGCCGGCGTTGATGGCCGGCCGGATGCCGGCGTTGAAGAGGTCGGTTTCCAGGAAGATCTGCCCGTCGGTAATCGAGATCACGTTGGTGGGCACGAATGCGGTCACGTCGCCGGCCTGCGTTTCGATCACCGGCAGCGCGGTCAGCGAGCCGGTCTTGCCTTTCACCGCTCCTTTGGTGAATCGCTCGACCCATTCCGGATTGACGCGCGCGCCGCGCTCGAGAAGCCGCGAGTGCAGGTAGAAAACGTCTCCGGGATACGCTTCGCGTCCCGGGCGGGCGGCGCAGCAGCAGCGAGATCTGGCGGTACGCCCACGCCTGCTTGGTCAGATCGTCATAGATGATCAGCGCGTCCTGGCCGCGATCGCGGAAGTATTCGCCCATGGTGCATCCGGAATAGGGCGCGATGTATTGCATCGCCGCCGAATCCGACGCCGACGCGGCGACGACGATGGTGTACGCCATCGCGCCGTGCTCCTCGAGCTTCCTGACCACGTTCATGATCGACGACGCTTTCTGCCCGATCGCGACGTAGATGCAGAAAAGGTCCTTGCCCTTCTGATTGATGATGGTGTCGATGGCGACCGCGGTCTTGCCCGTTTGCCGGTCGCCGATGATGAGCTCGCGCTGCCCGCGGCCGATCGGCACCATCGCGTCGATGGCCTTGAGCCCGGTCTGCACCGGTTGCGCCACGCTCTGGCGCCACATCACGCCCGGAGCGACCTTTTCGATGACGTCCGTTAGCTTGGCGTTGACCGGGCCCTTGCCGTCGATCGGCTGGCCCAGCGCGTCGACGACGCGGCCGATGAGCTCCGGGCCGATGGGCACCTCGAGAATCCTTCCCGTGCACTTGACCGTGTCGCCCTCGGTGATGTGCTCGTACTTGCCGAGAATGACGGCGCCGACCGAGTCGCGCTCGAGGTTGAGCGCGAGGCCAAAGGTGTTGTTCGGAAACTCGAGCATCTCGCCTTGCATCGCGTCGGACAGCCCATGCACGCGGCAGATGCCGTCGGTAAGGGACACGACCGTTCCCTGCGTGCGCACCTGCGCGCCGACGTCGAGATTCTTGATCTTGGTCCTGATGAGTTCGCTGATTTCCGATGGATTCAACTGCATGATTTGTCCTTGCGCGTTCGCGTGGTGGTCGCGTTATGTTCTGGGTGCGATAGGGTGCAGGTTCAGGATCAGGGCGGTCTCAAACTCTGAGCTGGCTGCTCATGGCCTGGAGCTCGCCACGAACCGACGCATCGATCACCGTGTCGCCGACGGTGACCCGCGCGCCGCCGATGAGATCGGGATCGACGCTGACGGTCGCTTCGATTTTCTTGCCGAAGCGTTTTTCGAGCGACGTCTTGAGCGATGCGAGCTGCGCGTCATCGACCGGAAACGCGCTGACGATCTGCGCACGGGCGACGCCGTCGGCGCCGTCCTTGAGCGTGTCGAACAGGGTCTTGATGTCCGGCAGCACTGCGATGCGATCGGACTCGAGCAGAACCCGGACGAAGCTGCGCCCATCCGCGTCGAGCGCATCGCCGCACAGCGAGAGCAGCAGCGACTCCTTGGCCGCGTTGTCGAGCCTCGGGTTGTCGAGAGCCGCGCGAACCGTGGCATCGCTCGCCACGTTGCTGAGCAGTCCGAGCATTCCCGCCCAGCGAGGCAATTCGTTCTGCTCGCGCGCGAGCGAGAACGCCGCTTCGGCGTAGGGTCGCGCGATGGTGACGTTTTCCGACATGGCTGTTACATCGGCCTATAGCTGCTTCTGCAGCGCGCTCAGGAGATCGGCGTGCGCCTTCGCGTCGACCTCGCGCTTCAGGATCTTTTCCGCGCCGGCGACCGCGAGGCCGGACACTTGCGCGCGCAGCGACTCCTTGGCGCGATTGACCTCCTGCTCGATCTCGGCCTTGGCCGCGGCCAGGATGCGATCCGCCTCGGTCTTGGCGTCGGTGCGCGCCTGCTCGACGGCTTCGCTCTTGAGCTTCTCGCCTTGCGCGACGATGTCGGATGCGCGTGTCTTCGCCTCCGTCATCATGTCGGCGATGCGCTTCTCGGCGTTGACGAGGCTGTGACGGCCTTCCTCGCCGGCCGCGAGCCCGTCGGCGATCTGCTTTTGCCGCGTCTCGATCGCCCGCATCAGCGGCGGCCAGATGAATTTGGCGGTGAACAGGATGAACGCGAAGAACGCGACCGCCTGCATCACCAGCGTCAGGTTGATGTTCATGACTGGTCCTCTGTTTTGCCCTAGCGCAAGGCCGGTCGCGCCGATTATTTCAGGCCCGCGGGAATAAGAGGATTGCCGAACGCGAAGAGCATCGCGATGCCCAGGCCGATGATGAACGACGCATCGATCAGGCCGAGGAGCAGGAACACTTTCGCCTGCAGCGCCGGGATCATTTCCGGCTGACGCGCGGCGCCCTCGAGGAAGCGCGAGCACATGATGCCCACGCCGACGCAGGCGCCGAGCGCGCCCAGGCCGATCATGAGGCCGATGCCGATGCCCGTGTATGCCTGGATCTGCGCGACCAGTTGCAGCTTGTCCATTTTGCTTTCCTTTCTGAGACGGAGGTTGGACGATTGAATGACTTGTAACAGCGGATCAGTGATGTTCGTGCGCCATGGCGACGTAGACCACGGTCAGCATCATGAAGATGTACGCCTGGAGCACGACGATCAGGATGTGGAAAATCGACCAGCCCAGGTGCAGGACGCCGCCGAAGACGACGCCCCGCCGCGCCGGTCGCGGCCCAAAGGCCGAGCAACAGGAAGATGATCTCGCCGGCGTACATGTTGCCGTAGAGCCGCAGCGAATGCGAAAGCGGCTTGGACACGTACTCGATGATGTTGAACAGGACGTTGAAAGCGATCAGCAGCGGCGACGCCCACAACGGCTTGATGCCGAACGGCGTGCTGATCAACTCCTTGATCCAGCCGCCGAGGCCCTTGTTCCTTGATGCTGTAGAAGATCATCAGCGCGAAAACGGAGAGCGCCAACGCGAAGGTCGTGTTGACGTCCGCCGTCGGAACGCCGCGCCACTCGGGCTGATGAAAGACGTGCTCGATAGATCCACGCCATGATGTCGACGGGAAGGAAGTCCATGGCATTCATGAACAGCACCCAGACGAACACGGTCAGCGCCAGCGGCGCGACAAAGCGCATGTCGTGGTGGAAGAGGCTCTTCACCTGGTCGTTGACGAACTGCACCGAAAGCTCGACGAAGGCCTGGGTCTTGGACGGAACTCCGGCCGACGCTTTGCGCGTGATCAGCCACAGGAAACCAAACGCGATCGCGCCGAGAATGAGGGACGTGATCACCGTGTCGTAGTGAACGGTCCAGAACCCGCCCGACTCCCGCACGGGCTCGGCAAGGAAGGTCAGGTGATGCTGGATGTACGACGTGGGGTCGAGTACGTGTTCTTCGGCCATGTGAATTCTAGAGTGCAGTTTTCCAATGACGTCGTTGCTGCTGCGTATTCCCGGAACGCGTCGAGCTATGCGATCCCCGATCAGTCTGCGAATCAGTACCGCCGCCTGGGTGACCAGCACCGTGACGACGAACGCGGCAAAAAAAACCGCGTGGACCACGTCCTGATACATCGTGAGAACCAGCCAGAGCTGGACAACGATCAGCACGATCTTGACCGCCTCGGCCCTGAACGCGGTGACCAGCGTTCCTCCCGCCGAGGCCGGGTCTGCGAGTCCCACCACGAAGGCGTAGGCAGCGCCCGCGGCCACGTTGGTGATTCCGCCCAAAAGGCCCGAAATCGCACCGGGCCATCCCCACCCTATGGCGCCCGCCGCGGCGATTATCCCCGTGGCGGTGAACTGCCAGCCGACGACGCGCCCCAAGGGGTACCGAAAGCGCGTACGGCCGGGGATTGAATCGGACACCGCGGACTCATGCAAACTTTTGGATTATAGGGTTTTTTGCGGCGACGCGTCAACGAATGCTGCGGTGCATTCAGTCCCGGCGCCGCGTCCGACTTATCCGCCGGAAAGCGCGCACACGATCATCACCTCCCGTGCGCCGTGCAGGCTCCGATCCAGCTCGGTCGCCTGCATGCCATCGACGAAAAATCTGATGTGCCGCCGGCAGCGCTGCTGCTCGTCGATGATCCGAAAGCGCAATCCCGGAAAGCGGCGGTCGAGATCTCGCGACAAGATCGTCCAGCGTAGGTCCGTCGGCATCGACTACGGCGGCGTTCGCCGTGTAGTCGCGAAGCGGCCCGGGAATGAGAACGCGCACGAGCGATCAGCGTTCACGCGGCTGCACCTGTTTGCCGAGACGCGAGGCCGCTTCACGCAGCCTCGACGGCATAAACATGCGGCAGGTGCGCCGCGAGGCATTTCCACGTGCGTCCTTCGTCGCGGCTTCCCCATATCTCTCCGCTGGTGGTGCCGAAGTAAACGCCGAGCGGGGATCCCTGATCGGCCGTCATCGCCTGCCGCTTCACCGTCAGCCACGCCTGGGTCTTCGGCAGTCCGCTCGCCTGACGCTGCCAGGATTTGCCGCCGTTGACCGACCGATACACGGCCGGCTTGCCCGCCGGGGATGTGCGCGGCCAGACAGTGGTTCCATCCATGGGAAATATCCACATCGTATCGGGATCGCGCGGATGAACCACCATCGGAAACCCGATATCGCCAACGCTCTTCGGCATGTTCGCGCCGATGTCCTGCCAGCGCTCCGCGGGGCGATCGAGGCGGTAGATGCCGCAGTGGTTTTGCTGGTAGAGCCGGTCGGGCATCGCGGGATGCTGCCGCACGCAATGCGGGTCGTGACCGAATGGCGGCGTCGGCTCCGGCAGAAAGGTGGCTTTGACGCCGGCGTTGAGCGGCCGCCAATCCGCTCCCGCATCGGTCGATTCGAACACGCCTCCGCTCGACATGCCGATATACATGTGGTTTCGATCGCGCGGATCGATCAGGATCGAATGCAGCGTCGGGCCGTCGGGCGTGCCATCCTGGTCGCCGCCGCACCACGCCTTGCGCATCGGATGCTCGTTGAATCCATCGACGCCGTCCCACGTCGCGCCGCCATCGCTCGGATCGAAACAGTCCCTGAGGCGAAGTGCCGGCGTACCACACGCGCGGCTCCGACGCGTGTCCGGGCGCAAGCCAGAACGTGTGGTCGACGATGCGCCCGCTGCCTTCCCGAAAAGCCGGCGGGCGCTTTGCCTCATGCCACGTGCGGCCGCGGTCCGCGGACCGGAAAATCGTGGGTCCGAGATGGCCCGTGCGAGCGGCTGCGAGCAGCGTCTTGCGCTCGCGCGGATCGGCAACACAGTGATGCACGATGTGGCCCAGAAAGTGCGGTCCCGTGAGCCGCCACTTGCGACGCGGCGCATCGGCGCTCAACTGCCACAGGCCCTTGCGCGTCGCGATCAGCAACGTGGCGCGCCGTTCACGCGCGAGATCGAGCTTTGCCATGTTCCGTCTCTCCCCGACTTCAGGACTGCCGAAACTACGCTTTCGCCTCGCTTCCGACAAGACACGATTTGAATTCGCGAGCTCGCTGCGCGGGATATTTTTCCGCTACAATCTTCGTCCTTCATTGCCGCACCACGGCGCGTCCGCGCCATCGTTCCGGAGGAAAAAGATGACCATCAAAGTAGGCGACCGCCTGCCCGCGGGCACATTGAGTGAATACATCGACGTCGAAACGGAAGGCTGCAAGGTCGGGCCCAACCAGTTCCAGGTCGACGCGCTCACCAAGGGCAAGAAAGTCGTGATATTCGGGTTACCCGGCGCCTTCACGCCGACGTGCTCGGCGCAGCACGTGCCGAGCTACGTCAAGCATTACGCAGAGCTCAAGGCCAAGGGCGTCGACGACATCCTCTGCATGTCGGTCAACGACGCGTTCGTGATGGGCGCGTGGTCCAAGGACCAGCACGCCGGCGGCAAGGTGCGAATGATGGCGCGACGGCAGCGCCGCGTACACCAAGGCTCTCGGCCTCGAGCTCGACCTGACTGCGCGAGGCATGGGCGTGCGCTGCCAGCGTTTTTCAGCGCTCGTCGACGACGGCGTGGTGAAGGCGCTGAACATCGAAGCGCCCGGCAAGTTCGAGGTTTCGGGCGCGGAGACGATGCTCAAGCAGTTGGGTTGACCGACCGGCGCGCGCACGTTCGGCTTGCCATTCACGGCGGCGCTTCGGCGCCGCCGTTTGCTTGTGCGTCCGCTCGCGTCGATTTACTTTCGGCGCAGGCGAGCCAAAATGCCGTCGAGCTGCTGCAGGCTGGAGTACTCGATGACGACGCGGCCGGCGCCTTTTTTCGCCGCATCGATACGGACCTTCGCGCCGAGCGTCTCGGCGAGCTCCTCCTGGAGGCGCACGACGTCCGCGTCGCGGCTAGCCTTGCCGCGCGCCGTGCGTCGCGCCGGCGGTGACGACATGCTGCGCACCAGCCGCTCGGTGTCGCGCACCGACAGCTGCTCCGCTACGACCTTGGCCGCCGCGCTCACCTGCTGCGCGCCGGAGAGGCCCAGCAGCGCGCGCGCGTGACCCATGTCGAGCTTCCCCGCATGCAGGTATCCCTGGACCTGCTTGGGAAGCTGCGTCAGGCGAAGCAGGTTGCTCACCGCGCTGCGCGAGCGGCCCACCGCTGCGGCGGCCGCATCGTGCGTCAACCGAAATTCGCTGATCAGGCGCGCGATGCCCTGCGCCTCCTCCAGCGGATTCAGATCCTCGCGCTGGATGTTTTCGATCAGCGCCAGCGCCAGCGCTGCCTGATCCGGAACGCTGCGCACCAGCGCCGGTATTTCCTTCAATCCCGCGCGTTGCGCGGCGCGCCAACGCCGCTCGCCGGCGATGATTTCGAAGCGGCCGCCATCGACCGGCCGCACGAGGATCGGCTGCATGATGCCCTGTGCCCTGATCGACTCGGCGAGCTCGGCGAGCGAGTCATCGTCCATGCGCGTGCGCGGCTGATATTTCCCGGCCGCGATGCGATCGAGAGGAAGCGAGTGCAGCGATTCGCCGTGCCGCGCCTTCGTCGGCGCCTGCGAGGAGCGCATCGAGGCCGCGACCGAGCCCTTTCAGCTTAGCCATGCATCGCTCCCGCGGAAGTCGCAACACTCTCGTCCCGCCGCAGCATCTCGCCCGCCAGCGCGAGATAGGCCTGCGCGCCTTTCGACATCATGTCGAGCTGCAGCGCCGGAATGCCGTGGCTCGGCGCCTCGGCGAGCCGGATGTTGCGCGGGATCACGGTGCGATAGAGTTTTTCGCCAAAGTGTTTTTGCAAGTCGGCGGAGACGTTGAGCGCAAGCGTGTTGCGCGGGTCGTACATCGTCCGCAGCAGGCCCTCGATCTCGAGGCGCGGATTCAGGTGCGCGCGCACCTTGCGTATCGTTTGCACGAGATCGGAGAGCCCTTCGAGTGCGTAGTACTCGCATTGCATCGGAATGAGCACGCTGTCGGCGGCGCACAAGCCGTTGAGCGTGAGGAGCGAGAGCGACGGCGGGCAGTCGAGGAGAATGAAATCGTACTCGTCGACGACCGCCGAGATCGCGGCTCGCATCTGCGACAGCGCTTCCGCAAGCGCGTCCTTGAGCCGCATCTCGCGCTCGGGCAAATCGACGAGCTCCACTTCAGCGCCGGCCAGCTCCCGATTCGACGGAACCAGGTCGAAGCCGCCCGACGGCGATCGCACACGCACGTCGGCAATCTTCTTCTCTCCAAGCAATACTTGATATACCGTGTATGTAAGCGCTCGCTTATCTACGCCCGCGCCCATGGTGGCGTTGCCCTGCGGGTCGAGGTCGACGAGCAGCACTCGGCGCTTCATCGCGACCAGGCTTGCCGCGAGATTCACGCTGGTCGTGGTCTTGCCGACGCCGCCCTTCTGGTTGGCCACCGCGATGATCTTGGTCATGGCTGCGCGCGGCTCCATGATCACCAGGTGGCGCTGCACGTCCAATCCCGGAACGCGCACCGCGGGAACCTCCGACGACGACGACCTCCGAGGGCAGTTGCTCCAACTCCTCGTGTGGATAGAGCCCTTTCATGGCGACCAGCCGGCCCCCGGGCGCGACAAATCGGCGCCCGAGCGCGGCAAACGTCGCGAGATCGGAAAAGGCTCGCGAGATGACGACATCGAACAGCGGCTCGGCGTCGTAGTCCTGGGCGCGCTCGTCGGATACCCGGACATTGCCGAGCCCGAGCTCGATGACCGCCTGCCGCAGGAACGCCGCCTTCTTGTGGTTGCTGTCGAGCAGCACGACGCTCCAACCGAGTCTTGCGATGGCGAGCGGAATGCCCGGCAGCCCGCCGCCACTGCCGATGTCGAGAACGCGCAGGGCGCCCTGTTTGGGAAGGTGCGCCAGCACCGCCAGCGAGTCGAGCAGATGGTGCGTCACCATTTGCCCCGGATCGCGGATCGCGGTGAGGTTGTGCGTACGATTCCATTTGTCGAGCAAGGCGATGTACTGCGACAGCCTGGCACAGGCTTCGTCGTCCGCGTCGAGCCCGAGCGCGGAAAGGCCCGCGGCCAGCGCCTCGATCATGCGGAGAATCTGCGGGCGGCTTGCGGTTGCGCTCGAAAGCCGCGCTTGAGATGAACGAGCAACAAGCTGATCGCGGCGGGAGTGACTCCGGAAATGCGCATCGCCTGGCCGATCGTCTCGGGTCGATGCAGGTTGAGCTTTTGCTGAACTTCGGACGAGAGCCCGCGCACGCCGCGATAGTCCAGATCGTGGGGCAGCTCCAGCGCCTCCTGCGACGCGCTGCGCGCGATCTCGTCGTGCTGGCGCTCGATGTATCCGGCGTACTTGGTGGCGATCTCGACTTGCTCGGCGACGCGAGCGTCCGTCACCGCGGTTCCCGCGCCAGGCAAGGTCATGAGCTCCGCGTAGCCCACACCGGGCCGGCGGAGGAGCTCGACCAGCGCGCTATCCCGCTCCAGCGGCTGACCGAGAACGCGCTCGGCATCGGCGCTGCTGACGAGCTTCGGATTGACCCAGGTGGATTTGACGCGTTCCAGCTCCATCGCAACCGCGTCCCGGTGCCGGCAGAAGGCGTCCCATCGCCGGTCGTCGACGACGCCGAGCGCCCGCCCTGCCTCGGTGAGGCGCAAATCGGCGTTGTCCTCGCGCAACTGCAAGCGGTACTCGGCGCGGCTGGTGAACATGCGGTAGGGCTCGGTGACGCCGCGCGTGACGAGGTCATCGACCAGCACGCCAAGATAGGCTTGGTCGCGGCGCGGATACCATCCGTCCTCGCCGGCGGCGTACCGGCCCGCATTGATGCCGGCGAGGATTCCCTGCGCAGCGGCCTCCTCGTAGCCGGTCGTGCCGTTGATCTGCCCGGCGAAGAAGAGGCCGCCGTATCGCCTTGGTCTCGAGCGTGGCCTTGAGCGCCCGGGGATCGAAGAAGTCGTATTCGATGGCGTAGCCGGGACGCACGCAGATGCGCGTGCTCCAGCCCCTTGATCGAGCGCACCATCGCGAGCTGCACATCGAACGGGAGGCTAGTCGAAATCCCGTTGGGGTAGATTTCGTGCGTCTCCAGCCCCTCGGGCTCGAGAAAGATCTGATGCCCGGTCCGATCGGCGAAGCGCGTCACCTTGTCTTCGATCGACGGACAGTAGCGCGGCCCGACTCCTTCGATCACGCCGGTGAACATCGGCGATCGATCGAGCCCCCCGCGGATGATCTCGTGGGTTTGCGCGTTGGTGTGGGTGATCCAGCAAGGCAAGTTGCCGCGGATGCATTTCCCGCGGTCCCGAGGGTCGAGAAAACCGGCACGGGCTCGTCGCCAGGCTGAACCGTCAGCGCGCTGAAGTCGATGGTCCTGCCGTCGAGCCGCGGCGGGGTCCCGGTCTTGAGCCGGCCGACCGGAAGGCGAGCTCGCGCAGGCGAGCCGCCAAGGTGTTGGATGGAGGCTCGCCCGCCCGCCCGGCCGCGTGATGCGTCGAGGCCGACATGGATCAGGCCGGACAGAAACGTTCCGGTCGTCAGCACGACCGTCTCTGCCTCGAAGCGCACGCCGCCCTGCGTCACCACGCCGGTGACCTTCCCTGCGGTAACCAGGACATCATCGACGGCCTGCTGGAACAGCGTCAGGTTGGGCTGGTTTTCGAGCGTCGACCGAATCGCCTGTCGGTACAGAACGCGGTCCGCTTGCGCGCGGGTGGCACGAACGGCCGGACCCTTGCTGGCATTGAGAATCCGAAACTGAATGCCCGCGCGATCGGTGGCCAGCGCCATGGCCCCGCCCAGGGCGTCCACCTCCTTGACGAGGTGTCCCTTGCCGATGCCGCCGATGGAGGGATTGCACGACATCTGCCCTAGGGTCTCGATGCTGTGCGTAAGCAGCAGGGTCGCGCCTGCCCATCCGCGCAGCGGCAAGCGCAGCCTCGGTTCCGGCGTGGCCGCCGCCCACCACGATCACGTCGAAACGTTGCGGAAACAACATGTTTTTAAAGGAGTTTTTGGATCGGCTTCAGGTTGACTATGATAATCCAAAGAACGTTCTGGCGAAAGCCGGTCTGGGCCGCAGTTCCACGTGGAACTCCGGTCGTCATGAGTGCCGTATTGCCCACCCAAAGTTTCACGTGGAACAAAGGCCGGTGTGGCGCTATCGCGCAGGTCCTGTCGATCCTCGGACGACCACCTTGACCGGCAGTTCCTCGACCGCATAGACACGGCCGGCAAAGCGCGCCAGCAAATAGTCCGCGGCCGCTATGCCAGCCCTGTGTGTGGGAATACGGAGACTTGTTAGCGCGGGCGTTGCGCAGCGGGCGAGCAGCGTGTCTCCCATGCCGACCACGGAAATCCTGCCGGGAACATCAATGCCTTGAGCGGTACACGCCTGCAACATACCGACGGCGAGCGCATCGCTGGCGCAGATCACAGCGGTGGGTGGATGCGGCCGCGCGAGGCGTCCGATGAGTCCCTCGGCTATGGACCCACGGACAGACTCAGGGGTTCAAGCGTCACGCGGTGACGCATCCGCGCCTCGGCGAGCACCCGCCGAGAAAGCCGCGGCGTCGCTGTCCCTCCACGACACGCCATATTGCGGTGGCCCAGCTGCGTCAGGTAGTCGACGGCGAGCCTCCTCGCGCGGCCAAGATCGAATCCCGCGTTCGCGACGAATCCGGTATCGTCGATCCGATCGACGCTGACGCACGGCAGAGATTCGGCATCGACCACGATGCGAAAATTCGAAGGCACATCGACGCCGAGAAAGACGAGCGCATCGACGCCTCGATGAAGGAGTGCCCTGGCGTGCGCGGCGGATGCCGCTTCCGCGCGCGCAACTCCTCACGATCAGGGCCCAGCCGGCGAGGTCGAGTCGCTCGTCGAGTGAGGTAAGCGCGTCGGCGACCCCGGGTCGCTCGAGATCCCCGAGGACCACGCCGATGAGGCCGGCGCGCCGGCCCGCCAGCGCTCTCGCGGCAACATTGGGAACATACCCAAGCGTGACTGCGGCCCGAGACACTCTCAGCCGGATCTCGTCGCTGACCATGTCGGGACGAGTAAGGGCCCGCGACACCGATGCAGTGGACACGTTCGCCGCGAAAGCCACGTCCGCCAACGTCGTCGACGTCCGGCCGGACACTCGTCGTCGTCGCACTGCATCGCTCAAGTAGCCGCCTTGATCTTTAAGCGTTTGCGCCTGCAAGCGTTTACAGCAAGCGATTACATGGACAGAGTACCGGTCCGGAAGGCAGAGCGCAAGTCAGAACGCGCGACTGGGCGGTTGCGCGAGACCGTTAGGATGCAGAGGGGCGAAATGCGCGGCGAGGACTGTCGCGCTAGCGCGCGATCACCGTGGGCATGGTCGAGCGCTGTGTTCAACGAAGCCGCGCTTCGTCCTGCACGTCGCGGGGACTATTTCAGAGCGACAGCTATCGGCGCGCGAACCGCGCGCCGAGCTCGGTCCGTTCTTGCACGAACACCGGTGGCTGCTTGGCGCCGAGCTTCGCAAAAAGTTCGTCGTGAGCGGCGAGCTCGCTCTGCCAGCGCGCATCGTCGAGCCGCATCACGGTCGCGAAGCGATCGGGACCGAACTCCAGACCTCTCCAATCCAGATCGCCGTACTCGGGCTGCAGTCCGAGCGCAGTACGCGTCGCGCGCGCCGTGCCGAGGCAACGCTCGACGATCCACTTGAGCACTCGCATGTTCTGACCGAAGCCGGGCCACGCAAACTTCCCGTTCGCATCGGTTCGGAACCAATTGACGTTGAATATCAGCGGTGGATGCTTGACCTTCTCGGCCATCGAAAGCCAGTGCGCGAAGTAATCGCCAATGTGGTAACCGCAAAACGGCAGCATGGCGAATGGATCGCGGCGTACTTCGCCCACCTTGCCGGTGGCGGCCGCGGTGGTTTCGGAGCCCATGGTGGCGGCCTTGTACACGCCATCTTCCCAATTCTCGGCCTCGACGACGAGTGGGATCGTGTCGCTGCGCCTCGCGCCGAAAATGAAGGCGGAAATGGGCACGCCTGCGGGGTTGTCCCACTCGGGATCGAGCGACGGACATTGTTTGGCCGAAACGGTGAACCGCGCGTTGGGATGGGCCGCCTTGCGTCCCGCATCCGGTGTCCACGCGTCCCCGCGCCAGTCGGTCAGATGCGCGGGGGGCTCGCGCGTCATGCCCTCCCACCAGACATCGCCATCATCGGTCAGCGCAACATTGGTGAAGATGACGTTGCGCTTGAGCATTTCCATTGCGTTCGGATTGGACTCGCGCGAGGTTCCTGGCGCGACGCCGAAATATCCCGCCTCCGGATTGATCGCGTGAAAACGGCCATCTGCGTGCGGCTTGATCCATGCGATGTCATCGCCGACGGTCGTCACCTTCCATCCATCGAGCCCCTGCGGCGGAATGAGCATCGCAAAATTGGTCTTGCCGCAGGCACTCGGAAACGCCGCCGTCACATAGGTCTTCCGACCCTCGGGCGAGGTAACGCCGAGAATCAGCATGTGCTCGGCAAGCCAGCCTTCGTCGCGCCCCATCACCGAAGCGATGCGCAGCGCGAAGCATTTCTTGCCCAGCAGCGCGTTACCGCCGTACCCGGACCCGTAACTCCAGATTTCGCGCGTCTCGGGAAAATGCACGATGTACTTGTGCTTGGCGTTGCACGGCCACGCGACGTCCTTTTGTCCCGGCAGTAGTGGCGCTCCCACCGAGTGCACGCATGGGACGAAGACGCCGTCGGTCCCAAGCACTTCATACACGGCGCGGCCCATGCGCGTCATCAGCTTCATGCTGGCCACGACGTACGGGCTGTCGGTCAGCTCGACGCCGATATGCGCGATCGGGCTTCCCAGCGGGCCCATCGAAAAGGGAATCACATAGAGCGTCCGCCCGCGCATGCACCCATCGAAAAGGCGATCGAGCGTCCTGCGCATCTCCGCCGGCGCGACCCAGTTGTTCGTTGGACCGGCGTCATCCTCGCGGTTGCTGCAGATGAACGTGCGGTCCTCGACTCGCGCCACGTCTGACGGATCCGAGCGCGCGAGATAGCTGTTCGGGCGCTTTTCCGCATTGAGCCTCAGCAATGTCCCGGCACTGACCATGCCGGCGCACAAGCGGTCGTATTCGGCATCGGATCCGTCGCACCAGACAATGCGCGCGGGATCGGTCGCGCCGCGCGAAGTCGCGGACCCAGTTGAGAAGCCTTTCGTGCCGCACATACGACGGCGCGTTGATGTCAGGCTCGGATTGAAGCGGTAAGGGCAGCAATCGGATCGGGATGATTCATGAGTAACGCCGGAAAATCCGATGCGTTCTGCGCACGTTGATGCGGAAACGCGGGCCGGGCGAAATCGTTGGAGGGCAGCAACTTTAGCACGCGGCCGAGGTTCCGCGCCAAGGCCAGCCTCGCGGCGATTTGGTCAGGCCACTGGGCCGCCCGGCGCTCGCTTTCGCTCGCGTTGCCGGCGGTGGCGGCGCAGCCACGCGAACAGCGGCCCCGTACAGGTGAGAAGCAACAGCACGCGGGTGACATGAAACGAGGTCACCATCGGAACGCCGAGGTCGAGCACCTTGGCGGTGATGGCCATTTCCGCAATGCCGCCCGGCGCGGTTGCGAGCACCAGCGTCGCTGGATGTATGCCGGTCAGGCGCGCCATTATCAGCGCAAACAGAACGGAAATGACCATCGCCATTGCCACCGTGGCCACTACAGCGGCGACAAAGCGTGGCGCACGCGCGAGAAAGGTGCGATTGAACCGGGCGCCAAGCGCGCATCCGAGCAGCAATTGCGCTCCGTTGACCATTCCCCGCGGCATGGCCGACGTATGCACGCCGGCGATCGTCAGCGGAATGGTCACGAAGAGGGCGCCCAGCACATAAGCGTTTGGAACGTTGAGCCGCATCAGCAGGAGTCCTGCCGCGCCGGTAACGGCGAGCAGGGCGAGCAGCGCCGGCCATCGCACTTCGGCGCTCGCGCCCAGAAACGGGTCGGCTCCATGCAAGCCCAGCAAAGCGAAGAGGGACGGGATGGTGACGACCACCAGCAGAATTCGAAGCGACTGCGCGGCGGCGACCTGGTCGACGCGCGCGCCGAAGCGCTCGCCGAGCACGGACATTTCCGCTGCGCCACCGGGAACGCTCGCGAACACTGCTGTCGTTCGATCCGTTCCTCCGAGGATCGACAGAAAATAGCCGCAGACGTATCCGACGCCAATCGCAAACAACGCGCCCAGTATCAGCAACCAGACGAAGCCGCCGACACGCTCCGCGACCTGTGGAGAGAAATACAATCCCAGGGCGGTGCCGATGATCCATTGCGCCGCCTGCCGGCCGCCCGGCACCGCGTCGACGGGCCAGCCTGCGACGCGCGTCCCCGCCACGGCAAGGAGCGGGCCGATCATCCACGGGAGGGGCGTGTGCAAGGCGTCGCACGCGAGCGCCGCGGCCAGCCCGACCGCGAGGCCGCCGCAGCCCGCAGACCGGTGCTGACCATCGGGTGCCATGCGCTCTAGTGTCGCGCCCCAAACTTTATCCGGCAACGCTTGTCAAGTTCTATGCCGTGCCTGTTCGGCGCTACCATCGGCGCTTGCCAGCGCGGCGCCGCGCATGAGTTCATGCATGTGCGCCGCCGTAGACGCACGGCAATGCTGCCGAGGACATCCGACACTCGATCATGCGCGAAGCTTACCTGTCCCACCTGCGCCAAACCGTGGATCAAGTCCGCGCGGCCGGCTTCTACAAGACCGAGCGCGTCATCGACAGCCCGCAGTCGCCGCGAGATACGGGTCAACGGCGCCGATGGCGTTCTGAACTTCTGCGCCAACAATTATCTCGGCCTCGCCGACGATCCGCGCCTGGTCAAGGCCGCACAGGACGCGCTCGATCGGTGGGGCTTCGGCATGGCCTCGGTGCGCTTCATTTGCGGGACGCAAACCGTGCACAAGGATCGCTCGAAGGCGCGCTGAGCAAATTTCTTCGCACCGACGACAGCATCCTCTATTCGAGCTGCTTCGACGCCAACGGCGGTCTGTTCGAGACGCTGCTCGGCGAGGAAGACGCGGTCATCAGCGACGAGCTGAACCACGCGAGCATCGTCGACGGCATCCGCCTTTGCAAGGCGAAGCGCTATCGTTACCGCAACAACGACATGCGCGATCTCGAAGCGAAGCTGCAGGAGGCGGATTCGGCGGGCGCCCGCTTCAAGTTGATCGCCACCGACGGCGTCTTTTCGATGGACGGCATCATCGCCGACCTGCGCTCCATTTGCTCGCTCGCGGACCGGCATGGCGCGCTAGTGATGGTCGACGATTCGCATGCGGTCGGATTCGTCGGCGACGGCGGCCGCGGCACGCCCGAATACTGCGGCGTCGAAGCCAACGTGGACATCATCACCGGAACGCTGGGCAAGGCGCTCGGCGGCGCGGCCGGGGGCTATACTTCCGGGCGCAAGGAAATCGTCGAGTTGCTGCGTCAGCGCTCGCGCCCGTATCTGTTTTCCAACACGGTGCCGCCGTGCATCGCCGCGACGACGCTCAAGGTGCTCGAGCTCGTCGACAGCGAGGAGGGGCGCGCAATGCGCCAGCGCGTGCACGAGAACGGCGAGCATTTCCGCAAAGCGCTGACCGCGCTGGGCTTCGATCTGGTGCCCGGGCACCATCCCGATCATTCCGGTGATGCTCGGCGACGCGGAGCTCGCGACGCGCGCCGCGAATGCGCTTCTCGAAGAAGGCGTGTACGTGATCGGATTTTCGTATCCCGTGGTGCCCAAGGGCAAAGCGCGGCTGCGGACCCAGATGAGCGCTGCGCACAGTCCGGCCCAGATCGAACGCGCCGTCGCCGCTTTTGCCAAGGTCGGGAAGACGCTTGGCGTCATTCGTTGAAGAAGGCTCGGATGCCATGAAGGACTCGATGAAAGCGCTCGCCAAACAGACACCCGGTCCCGGGCTGAAGCTGGTCGAGGTGAAGAAGCCCGAGGTGGGCCACAACGACGTCCTGATTCGCGTGCGCAAGACCGCGATCTGCGGAACCGACGTGCACATCTGGAAGTGGGACGAGTGGGCGCAGAAAACGATTCCCGTTCCGATGCACGTCGGCCACGAATACGTCGGGCGCATCGTGGAGATGGGCGAGGAGGTGCGCGGCTTCAAGATCGGCGACCGCGTTTCCGGCGAAGGGCACATCACCTGCGGCTTCTGCCGCAATTGCCGCGCCGGGCAGGCGGCACCTGTGCCGGAACACCGTCGGCGTCGGCGTCAATCGCGAGGGCGCGTTCGCGGAGTACCTCGTCATCCCCGCGTTCAACGCGTTCAAGATTCCCGACGATATCTCCGACGACCTGGCGTCCATCTTCGACCCCTTCGGCAACGCGACGCACACCGCGCTGTCGTTCAATCTGGTCGGCGAGGACGTGCTGATCACCGGCGCCGGTCCGATCGGCATCATGGCGGCGGCGATCGCGCGCCACGTCGGCGCGCGCTACGTGGTCATCACCGACGTCAACGACTACCGGCTCGATCTCGCGCGGCGCATGGGCGCGACGCGCGCGGTCAACGTCGGGCGCGAGAAGCTGCGAGACGTCATGGACGATCTGGGCATGACCGAAGGCTTCGATGTCGGAATGGAAATGTCAGGCGTGCCGCAGGCGTTCGAGAGCCTGCTATTGCACATGAACCACGGCGGCAAGGTCGCGCTGCTCGGCATACCGCCGTCGCGCATGGCGATCGACTGGAACCAGGTCATCTTCAAGGGTCTCGAGATCAAGGGCGTCTATGGGCGCGAGATGTTCGAGACCTGGTACAAGATGGTGGCGATGCTGCAGAGCGGTCTCGACCTGTCGCCGATCATCACGCATCACTACCCCGCCGAGGACTTCGAAGCCGCGTTCGCCACGATGCTCTCGGGTCAGAGCGGCAAGGTCATACTGGATTGGGCCGCGTAGCACCCGTCGGACTCGCGCCTCGCCCTCGGTGATCATTTGCCGATGCAGAACCGGCTGAAGATGGCCCCCAGCAAGTCGTCCGCGGTGTGCGCGCCGGTGATCTCGCCGAGCGCGTCGTGAGCCTGTCGCAGCTCCTCTGCGCATAGCTCCAGAGCCGGGGTCGAAGTGAGGTGCGTCGCGGCCAGCGCGAGATGCTTCTGCGCGGACAGCAGCGCCCGCAGATGTCGCTCGCGAGCGAGGAACGCGTCATGCGTGTCTTCGCCCGCGCCGGCAACATCGAGAATCGCCCGCCGCAGCAGATCGAGCCCGTTGCCTGTCTTTGCCGACAGCCAGATCTCGGCGGCCCCGCCGGAACTCGCGCGACGCGGCGCGACTTCCGCGAGATCGATCTTGTTGCGCACGATCACCCGCGGCAGCGACGCGTCGAGCCGGGCGACGATCGCGTCATCGTCCGGATGCTGCGGCGCGCGCGCATCGGTAATGACAAGCGCCAGGTCGGCGCGTTCGATCTCCGCCCACGTCCGCGCGATGCCGATCTGCTCGACGGCATCTTCCGTCTCGCGCAAGCCCGCCGTATCGATGACGTGCAGGGGAATGCCCTCGACCTCGACGCTGCTGTAGATCGCATCGCGCGTCGTTCCCGGCACCGGCGTCACGATTGCGCGATCCTCACCCACGAGCTGATTGAGAAGGCTCGACTTGCCGACGTTGGGCTGCCCGATGAGGACGACTTGGAGGCCCTCCAGCAAGCAGCCGCCCGGGACGCGACCGGGCGAGCAGCGCCTCGAGAATTTGCTGCATGCGCTGGATCTTGCCTGCGATATCGCCCGCACGGAGGAAATCGAGCTCCTCTTCGGGGAAATCGAGAGTGGCCTCGATGAACACTCGCAGGTCCACGAGTCGATCGAGGAGCACGCGGACCTCGCGCGAGAATTCGCCGACCAGGCTCCGCGTCGGCGGCGCGAACGCCCGCCGCCGTCGTGGCGCTGATGAGGTCGGCGACAGCCTCGGCTTGGGCGAGGTCGATCTTGTCGTTCAGAAAGGCGCGCTTGGTGAACTCGCCGGGCTCGGCAAGACGCGCGCCCAGATCGAGGCAGCGTCGCAGGACCAGCGCGAGCACAGCAGGGCCGCCATGCCCCTGCAGCTCGAGGACGTCTTCGCCGGTGTACGACGCGGGCGCCGGAAAGAAAAGCGCGATGCCCTGATCGAGCGTCTCGCCGTTCGCACCGCGGAACGCGGCGGCGGTCGCGACACGCGGCGCCAAGGGCCGGCCAATGACGCCCGCGACGATGGGACCGAGACTTCGCTCCCGATACGCGAACAATGCCGACGCCGCCGCGCCCGGGCGGCGTCGCGATAGCGGCGATGACGTCGGCGGTGCCGGGTTTGGACACGCTAAGCGCTCGGCTTCGATGCGGAGCGGCCGGCGCGATGCTCAGCGCATCGGCGACCGGCTCGCGACCTGGACCGACGCGCGTCATCGCTTTCTCGCCGCGACGGCGGCTGCTTCGCGCTCGAGCACGCGGTTCATGTGCCACTGCTGGAAGATCTGCAGCGAGTTGTTGATCAACCAATACAGCACCAGGCCCGACGGGAAAAATATGAACATGACCGAGAAAGCGATCGGCATGATCTGCATGACCTTCGCCTGCACCGGATCCTGTATGGGCGTCGGCGACAGCTTCACCTGCAGGTACGCCGTGATCGCATAGACAACCGGCAGTACGAAGTACGGATCCGGCGCCGAGAGGTCGTGGATCCAGCCGATCCACGGCGCGTGCCGCAGCTCCACCGCGGACAGGAGAACCCAGTACAAGCGCGATGAACACCGGAATCTGCACCAGAATCGGAAGGCAGCCGCCGAGAGGGTTGATTTTCTCGGTCTTGTACATCTCCATCATCTTGATCTGCAATTGCTGCTTGTCGTTCGCGTACTGCGCCTGCAACGCCTTGAGCTTGGGCGCGATCACTTTCATCTTCGCCATCGATCGCGCGCTGGCGTGGTTGAGCGGGTAGAAGACGCTCTTGATGATGATCGTCAGCAGCACAATGGCCCATCCCCAGTTGTGGACCAGGCCATGGAGCCATTTCAAGAGCCAGAACAAGGGTGCGGCGATGACGGTGAAGATCCCGTAGTCGACGACGAGATCCAACCCCTTCGCGAGATTCTTCAGGGTGTCCTGCTCTTCCGGGCCGACGTAGAGCGGAACCTTGATTTCGCCGGTTGCTCCCGGCGCAATAGCCGGGGCCTGCAGAATGACCCCGTCGGCGTAGAGACCATTGTCGAGCTTTCTCGCGTAGAACTCGCGAGGCGTTTTCGCCTCGTCCGATGGCAGCCACGCGGCAACGAAATAGTGCTCGACCATACCGACCCAGCCATTGTCGGCATTCTTGGTATACGGGAGCTTGCGGCTCGGATCCGCGGCGAGCTTGTCCAGCTCGCCGAAATCGACCTTCTTGAATTTGTCTGTTTCGTTAAAGAGCACCGGCCCCGTGTACGCGGACGGAGCCATCGAGCTCTGCACGACCGCCGCCTTGGTGTCGCGCGTGAATTGAAAATACGCGTAGGGGGTCAGCGGTGCCGTGCCGACATTGGTGATGTCGTAGGCAACGTCGATCACATAGCTGCCGCGATGGAAAGTGAGCTTCTGCTGCACCTTGTCGCCGTTGGCGGCGGTAGCCTGCAGCGCCAGCACCAGCTCGTTCGCGCCGGCCGCGAGGTCGCGCGGCCCCGGAACGGCCTGCCACAAGGTCCGATGGTTCGGAAAGCCCTCGCCCAGCAGTCCGGTCTGCGCGACAAAGGTCCGCTCCGCATTTTTTTGCAGCAAGACGTACGGCTTGTTTTCGTCGTGCGTGTCGCGATGCGTCGACAGCGCCACTTCGCTCAGGACCGCGCCGAGCGTATCCACCTCGGCCGTATAGAGGTCGGTCTTGATGACGATCTTCTCGCTTGGGGGCGTTGCGGCGGCGGCCACCGCGCCCGGTACTGCGCCCGGCACTGGCGTCGCAGCGCTTCCCGGAACAGGCGCATCCGAACCGGTCGTCGGCGCGGGCTGTTGCACGATGGGCGGTGGCGGAGGCCGATGCTCGGCTTGCCACCGCTCCCACAGGAAGAGCGCGGAGAAGGAAAAAATGACGAACAGGATCAGCCGTTGGGTATCCATGAACCAGTCGAAAGTGAATGTGCTCTAGCGTGTAGCTTCAGGGAACCGGATCGTACCCGCCCGGATGATACGGGTGACACCGTGCCAGGCGCCGCGCAGCGAGCCACGTTCCCCGCGCGGCGCCGTGCCGTTCGACGGCCTCGCGCGCGTAATCGGAGCAGCTCGGAAAGAAACGGCAGTTCGCGCCCAGCATCGGGCGAATGGCGTATTGATAGCCCCGCAACGCGAGCAGCAACACCGCCTTCATCGGCCGCGCGCTTCGGTCAGATCGCTGAGGAGCTCCGACGCTTCGCGCAAGAGGCCTGCGAGGTTTGCCGGCGGGCATGATGTGCGCAAACGAAGCACGATGTCGAACGCATCCAGTGCGGGCCGCCGCTGCCGGACAGCCTCCCTGAGAAGCCGCCGCAGGTAGTTGCGGTCAACCGCGCTCGCGAGCTGCTTCTTGCCGATGACGAATCCGACGCGCCCGATCGAGCCCTCCGCCGGAGAGGCGAGGAGCTGGAGATGCGCGCCGTTGAGACGCCGACCCGCCTGGAACATGGCGGCGAAGGCCGCCGCGCCACGAAGCCGGTGGCGTTGGTTCGAGCCTATCGCCGAGATCGTGGTCGGAGAGGCGCTGGGTGCCGCGTTCAGACGGCCAGCCGCACGCGGCCCTTCGCGCGTCGAGCGCGTAGAACCTTGCGACCGCCAATACTCTTCATGCGGGCACGAAAACCGTGGGTCCGCTTGCGCCGGACGACGGAGGGCTGGTAGGTACGTTTCATGGTGCCGCCTTCGATGGAAAAAGCCTTACATTAGAGCGCTTTGCGTACCACTCTGTCAAGGCTGATCGTCTTCTGGACCGCTGTGGATAACTCGACTCCGCGAAGAGTACAATGGCGTCAGGCGGGCTCCGCACGGCGCCCGCTCTTTTTTCCAGCGCGTCTCCCCAGCAGGTACCCATGTCGACCCCCGCATTCTGGCAAAGTTGCCTCGAGTCGTTTCAGCGAGAGTTGACGCAACAGCAGTTCAACACCTGGATCCGCCCGTTGCGTCTCGAATTGGCGGGCGATGGCTTGCGCCTTATCGCGCCTAACCGCTTTGTCCTCCAGTGGGTCAAGGAGCGCTTCGCGGGTCGCATCGAGGAGCTCGCGGCTGTCGCGGTCGGCCGGCCGCTTCGGCTCGCTTTTGTCGTAGCGGACGCAGCCGATCGGCCGGCCCCGGCAAGCGTCGCGGTCGCGGCAAGCGCTCCGGAGGCCAAGCCCGTCGCGGCGAGACGCGGCGAGCAGGCGAGCCTCAACCTCGGTTTCACTTTCGAGAGCTTCGTCTCCGGAAAGGCCAACCAGCTCGCGCGCGCAGCCGGTCTTCAGGTCTCGGACCATCCCACGTCGTACAACCCGCTGTTCGTTTATGGCGGGGTTGGCTTGGGAAAAACACACCTCATCCAGGCCATCGGCAACCACATTCTCGAGAAAGATCCCGGCGCGCGGATCCGCTACATCCACGCCGAAACGTATGTCTCCGACGTGGTTCGAGCCTATCAGCACAAGGCGTTCGACGACTTCAAGCGCTACTACCGCTCCCTGGACCTGCTGCTCATCGACGACATCCAGTTTTTCAGCAACAAGAGCCGCACCCAGGAGGAATTTTTTTATCTGTTCAACACGCTTATCGAGGCGCACAAGCAGGTCGTCATCACGTGCGACACCTATCCCAAGGAAATAGCGGGCATCGAGGAGCGCCTCATCTCGCGCTTCGGTTGGGGCCTCACCGTCGCGCTCGAGCCGCCGGAGCTCGAGATGCGGGTGGCAATCCTTCTTTCGAAAGCCGCGCAGACTGGCATGAAGCTCGACGAGCAGGTTGCATTCTTCATCGCCAAGCACATCCGCTCAAATGTGCGCGAGCTCGAGGGAGCGCTGAAGCGCGTCACCGCCTATTCGAGCTTTCACGGGCAGGAGATATCGCTTTCGGTCGCCAAGGATGCTCTGCGCGATTTGCTCGCCGTTCAGAACCGGCAGATCTCGATCGAGAACATTCAGAAGACGGTTGCGGACTACTACAAGATCCGGATTTCCGACATGCACTCGAAGAAACGGTCGCGCGCGATCGCCCGGCCGCGACAGGTTGCAATGGCGCTGGCCAAGGAATTGACGCAGCTTTCGCTTCCCGAAATCGGAAGCAATTTCGGTGGCCGCGACCACACGACGGTCCTTCACGCCTGCCGCCAGATTGCGAAGCTGAGGGACTCGGTTCCGGAAATGAGCCATGACGTGAACTTCCTCCTGCAGGTGCTTCGGAACTAGGCCCCGGCGCTGTATAAATCGCCCTCGAAACAGTTTATAATTTGGTGATTAAGCGCCCCTGCCGTGAGTCCGCGTTTCTGTCCCCAAATCATCAACAGGCCGAACACGGTTTGTACAAGTCGAGGCGCTGGTTCCAAGTACCGGGCAATGCTGAAATTTTCCGAGTTGTCCCGAGCGCGCTCGATCTCTATTAGTTGTTCTTAGGTTTAGATAATGCAATTAAAGCAAATACCAAGAGATGCATTGCTGAAGCCTTTGCAGGCTGTTTCGGGCATTGTCGAGCGCCGGCACACACTGCCAATTCTCGCCAACGTTCTGGTCGAGCAGAAGAACGGGCGGCTGTTCATGACGGCGACCGATCTCGAGATGCAGATCACTGCACATAGCGAACTCGAGGGAAAGCAGGACCAGTCGGTGACTGTCGCTGCGCGCAAGTTGCAGGATCTTCTTCGAGCGCTTCCCGACGACGCGACCGTAAGCGTCGATACCTCCGCGAGCAAGATGACGGTTCGTGCGAACCGCTCTCGTTTCAACCTGCAAACGCTTCCCGCCAACGACTATCCGCGCATTAGTCTCGGGCAGGAGCAACAGCAGACCATCAAGCTTCCGCAGCGCGATTTTCGAGGCTTGTTGAAGCTCGCCGAGTTCGCGATGGCGCAGCAGGACATCCGGTACTACCTCAACGGCATGCTGCTGGTGGTGGACAAGGGCTCGTTGCAAACCGTGGCGACCGACGGCCATCGCCTGTCGTACGCGAGCCTTGCAGTTCCGGGGAACTACACACGCCAGGAAGTGATTCTCCCGCGCAAGACCGTGCTCGAAGTCGGCAAGCTTCTCGAGGAAAGCGACGACGAGCTGACGATCGATCTCCTCGCCAATCAGGTGCGGTTTCGCTTCGCCAACATCGAGCTCGTCAGCAAGGTCGTCGACGGCAAGTTTCCGGACTACAACCGTGTCATCCCGACCGGCCATTCGAAACAGATCGATATTTCCCGGACGGAGCTGCTGCAGGCATTGCAGCGAGCAGCCATTCTTTCCAACGAGAAATTCCGCGGCGTCCGGATCGTTCTCGGAGCCGACCAGCTCAAGATCATTTGCACGAACAGCGAGCAGGAAGAAGCAGAGGAGGAGCTCGAGATCGGCTACAAGGGAGAAGCGCTCGATATCGGGTTCAACATCACCTATTTGCTGGACGTGTTGCACAACCTTGCGACCGACCGTGTGTTGCTCGCCTTCGGAGACGCCAACTCAAGCGCGCTCATAACGATGCCCGATCGCGGCGACTACAAATACGTCGTCATGCCGATGCGCATCTGACGACAAAATGAACGTGCAAGCCAAGCCCGTGGCGCCGACTCCCAAGTCGGCGTCGACGCTTTAGAAGGTCCTGAAAAGAGAGAAATCAGCGCATGACCGAGCCCAATCCCAAGCCGATCGACAACGGCAGCGACTACGATTCCACCAGCATCCAGGTCCTCAAGGGCCTCGAGGCCGTGCGCAAGCGGCCGGGCATGTACATCGGCGACACGTCCGACGGCACGGGCTTGCATCACATGGTGTTCGAGGTCCTGGACAATGCGATTGACGAGGCGCTCGCGGGATACTGCGACGATATCAAGGTCGTGATCCACGCCGACAATTCGATCTCTGTCGTCGACAACGGACGCGGCATTCCCACCGACATCAAGCTCGACGATGAGCTCAAGCGCTCCGCGGCCGAGATCGTCATGACGGAGCTCCATGCCGGGGGCAAGTTCAACCAGAATTCGTACAAGGTCTCCGGTGGCCTGCACGGAGTGGGCGTTTCCGTGGTCAATGGCCTGTCGGAGTGGCTCAAGCTTCGCATTTGGCGTGACGGTCACGCGCATCAGATGGAATTTCGGGACGGCGTCGCCGTCGCGCCGCTGGCGGTCACCGGCCCCACCGAGCGTCGCGGAACGGAGGTCCACTTCAAAGCCTCCGAGGTTACGTTCAACAACGTCGAGTTTCACTACGACATCCTCGCCCGCCGCATTCGCGAGCTGTCGTTTCTGAACAATGGCGTCAAGATCGAGCTCGTCGACCAGCGCGACGGTAAGAGCGAAACGTTCGCGTTCTCGGGAGGCATGAAGGCCTTCGTCGACTACATGAATCGCAGCAAGAGCGTCCTGCACTCGAAGATCTTCCACGCCATCGGCGAGAAGGACGGCGTGGTCGTCGATGTCGCGATGCAGTGGAACGATTCGTATGCGGAATCGGTGCAGGTCTTCACCAACAACATTCCTCAGCGCGACGGAGGCACGCACCTGACGGGATTGCGGCAGGCAATGACGCGCACCTTGAACAGCTACATCGAGAAGGAGGAGCTCGCCAAGAAGGCCAAGGTCGAGACCACCGGCGACGACATGCGCGAAGGCCTCACGTGCGTGCTGTCGATCAAGGTTCCCGAGCCCAAGTTCTCGTCGCAGACCAAGGACAAGCTCGTCTCGTCGGAGGTGCAGCCGATCGTGCAGGATGTGGTCGGCAGCAAGCTCAACGAGTTTCTGCTCGAGAATCCCGCCGACGCGAGAACCATCTGCGCCAAGATCGTCGATGCCGCGCGCGCCCGCGAGGCTGCGCGAAAAGCGCGGGAGCTTACGCGCCGCAAGGGAGTGCTCGACGGAATGGGTCTGCCCGGCAAGCTTGCCGACTGCCAGGAGCGCGATCCGGCGCTGTGCGAGCTGTATCTGGTCGAGGGAGACTCCGCGGGCGGGTCTGCCAAGCAGGGCCGTGACCGCAAGTTCCAGGCAATCCTTCCGCTACGAGGGAAGATCCTCAATGTGGAGCGCGCCCGATTCGAGAAATTGATCAGCTCGCAGGAAATCGTCACGCTCATCACCGCGCTGGGAACCGGCTTCGGCAAGGACGAATACAACATCGACAAGCTGCGCTACCACCGCATCATCATCATGACCGACGCCGATGTCGACGGGTCGCATATACGCACGCTGCTGCTGACCTTTTTCTACCGGCAGATGACGGATCTGGTTGAGCGCGGCCATATCTACATCGCCCAGCCGCCTCTTTACAAGGCGAAGCAGGGCAAGGAAGAGACGTATCTCAAGGACGACCACGACCTGAAGCAGCATCTGCTCAAGGTTGCCTTGAAGAATGCCGAACTGATTCCCGGCACGGGACGCCCGGCGCTGTCGAGCGAGGCCTTCGAGAACGTCGCGCGCCGCTATCTGCTCGCGGAAGCTGTGATCGACCGGCTGTCGCGCGTGATCGATCCGGCGGCGCTGCATGCACTGCTGACGGGGCTGTCGATCGATCTCGGCGATCAGACGGCCGCCGAGCGAAGCGCAGCAGCGCTCGAGGCCGCAGTCGCCGATCCGGAGGTCAGCATTCGCACGCGCTACGACGTCGAGGCGGAGCAGCATCGGCTGGTCATCGTGCGTACGCGCCACGGCACTCCACATGCGACCGGGCTCGATGCAGATTTCCTCGGGAGCGGCGACTACGCGCAGATTAAAGCCGCGGGCGAGGTTCTGCAGGGACTGATCCACGCGGGCGCAACCGTCCGCCGCGGGGAGAAAAGCGCGGCAGCTCATACATTCAAAGAAGCGCTCGACTGGCTTCTCACTGAGGCGCGTGGCGCCGTCGCCATCCAGCGCTACAAAGGCCTGGGAGAGATGAATCCCGAGCAGTTATGGGAGACCACCATGGACCCCAAGGCGCGCCGACTGCTGCGCATTCAGATCGAGGACGGCATTGCGTCGGACGAAATATTCAACACCTTGATGGGTGAAGAAGTCGAACCTCGGCGGGCATTCATCGAAACCAATGCATTGGGCGTGCGCAACCTGGATGTTTGAGTTGGCGGTAACCGTCCGGTCGCGGTGGTGTCGACCGGGTCTCCTCGCCGTTATGACGCTCGCCCTCGCGTCGCCGCTCCTGGTGTCAGCCGCGGAGCCGATGACGCAGCAGTTGATCCTCAAGTTCAGGAGCGACAGTACGGCGAAGCGCGCGCTGCCCGTGCAAAATCGACTCGCGCTTCTGGCCGGTGACACGGCCACTTCCCTTTACTACCTGCGGCCGATGGCGCTGGACGCGCACGTCGTCACACTCGATCATCCGATCCCCGTGAGCGATGCGCGAGCGATCGCGACGCGGCTCGCGGCCAATCCCGACGTTGAATACGCCGAGCCCGATCGCCGGCTCAAGCCCGCTTTCGTTCCCAACGACGACTTCATCAACGCGCAGACCTACCTCGGCAACGGCGCTGCCGCGATCAATGCCTTCGGCGCCTGGGACATTACGACCGGCAGCCCCGATGTCGTGGTCGCAGTCGTCGACACCGGCTATCGCCCGCACGCCGCGATGGCGGGACGATTCGTGCAAGGCTACGACTTCATTTCCGACCCAGTGGTGGCCAATGACGGCGACGGGCGCGACACGGACGCATTGGATCCTGGCGACTGGGTAACGCAGGCGGACAAGAACGGCCCCTTTCAGGGCGCGGACTGCGCGATTGCCAACAGCACCTGGCATGGAACAGCGGTCGCAGGCGTGATCGGCGCAAATGGCGACGACCATTCATGGACCGCGGGCATCGACTGGTCGGCGAAGATCCTTCCGGTCCGCGTGCTCGGCAAGTGCGGCGGCAGTGTGTCCGACATCATCGATGGCATTGCGTGGGCCGGGGGACTTCCCGTGCCCGGGGCGCCCGCCAACGCCACGCCGGCGCAAGTGATCAACCTGAGCCTCGGCGACGACATGGCGGACGCGTGCGGAGCGGCCGAGCAATCGGTGATCACCGCCGTCCTCGCGCACGGTGTCACCCGGGCGATCGTAGCCGCCGCGGGTAACAATTCCGCCGATGTCTCCGTTCACTCACCCGCGAATTGCAGGGGAGTCATTTCAGTCGGCGCCACGACTTCAACCGGAAATCTGGCCAGCTACAGCAATTTCGGAGCGACCCTGACCATCAGCGCGCCCGGCGGGCAGTATCCGCAGTTCGACGGCATCTATGCGCTCTGGAACAGCGGGAAGACCGCGCCCTCGGGTGACTCGATTGCGATTTTCGACGGAACCAGTTTCTCCGCGCCGATGGTGTCCGGGGTGGTCTCGCTGATGCTCGCCGTGGCGCCCGGCCTGACCGCCGCGGAGGTGCGCTCGATACTGACTTCCTCCGCGACCCCGTTTCCGCCACTGTCCACGTGCTCGACCAGTCTTTGCGGCGCAGGCATCGTCAACGCGCAGGCCGCCGTGCGCGCCGCGCAGACCGCGGGCGGCAGCGTCGACTACACGGACCTGTGGTGGTTCGGGCAGGCGTTCAATGGCACGGGCATCAGCATCATCGAGCACCACGACGTCCTGTTCGCGACGTGGTATGTGTATGACGCCAACGGCAAGGGAAGCTGGCTCGTAATGCCCGGCGGCGCGTGGAATGCGACGCACACGATTTTCTCCGGAGCGATGTATTCGGCCAGCGGCGCGCCCTTCAACAATTATTCGCCGCCCGCCACCCTGATTCAGGCGGGAACAGTTTCGCTGCGCTTTTCGGACGCGAGCAACGGCACGCTCTCGTATGCACTGGCAAACGGCCAAGGCGCCAGCTTCGCGATGACGCGTCAGGCGTTCGGCGCCGCCGTCGCGCCGTCGCACGCCAACTACAGTGACCTGTGGTGGGGTGGCACTGCGCAGGATGGATGGGGCCTGACGCTCAACCAGCACGACGACACGCTGGTCGCCATCTGGTACACCTACGGGCTCGACGGCAAACCCGTCTTCTATTTTGTCCCCGACGGGACATGGACCGGCGGCGCAACGTTGACGGGTTCTGTCTATGCGACGACAGGCACTCCGTTTGGACTCCCCTACGACGCAACCCAGTTCAGCATCACCGCGGTCGGGAGCGTCACTCTCTCCTTCACCGACATCAGCCATGCGACCTTCACCTACAGCATCGACGGCGTCGCGACGCAGAGCAAGCCGCTGGTGCGTCAGGCGTTCTGACGGGCCGCACGCGAATAGCGTCCTGGGTGATCACTTGAGGCAGTCCGTCGATTCGCGACGTGACGGAGCGAATTCCCGACTCGTACGTCAGAGCTTAAGTCGTGCGTTTGCGAACGGGGGTCTTCGCCTTGGCGCGGACTTTGGGGACTTTGACTGCGGTTGCCGGCTTCGCGCTTCGCCCCTTGGCGGATTTCGACGCTGCCCGCTCTTTGGCGGGCGCAGCGGGCTTCGCGGAAGATTTCCCGTTGGTCGCCTTCGGCAGCGTCGCGAGGGCAGCGCCCGCGCGCTTGCCCGTCGAGCGGCCGGCCGTCTTGCCCGACTTCGCGGCCAGCAGCGCGACCGCGTCCGCCAGGGTCAGCGCATCCATGCCATCCTTGTCGGGCAAGGTCGCATTGACGGAGCCGTGCTTGACGTAGGGACCGTATCGTCCGGCGTGTAGCTCGACCGGCCGCTTGTCGTCGGGATGAGGTCCGAGCACGCGTAACGCGGCGCCACCGCGCGCGCCTCGCGCTCCGCGACCCTTGGCGCCGTCGTTCGCCTGGAATTCAAAGCCGATCTTGCCGTCACCTTGTCGGGCCAGAAACGCGGCAAATGGGCGACGCGTGCGCGAGGAAACGAATTGAAGCAGATCGGTCTTGCCGGTCGCGAGCAGCTTTTGCATCTGCGCTCGCTCGACGGGGCGTTGAAGGATCACGCGTCCGGAGCGGAAGTCGCAGGTCTTGTCCGGGCCCACCGCCTTTTCGCAGACATAAGCCGCGGGAAGCTCGAAGACCGCGTTGCCGCACTTCGGGCACGGGCCGAGCGATTCCTGGCCGGTGAAATCGGGCGCTGCGCCGCCGTCGTCTCCCGAGCCGTCGCCGAAATCGAACTGGACTTCGTTCGCGTCATTGAGCTTGAGCGTCGCCGCGAAAGGCCGCCCGAGCTTGCTTCGAAATCCCTCCAGCGGACCCACCGAACGCTGCGTGAGGAGCGTCTCGGCTTCCGCGACATCGAACTGACGGCCGGCGACGATCTTCCAGAAGCCGAAGTCGCACGACTGGCACTGGAATTTCTTGTAGTTCTCGTGCATCTCGCCGCCGCATTTCGGGCAGCGCGCGCTCAAGGTCGCGAAGTCCCCGGGGATCGTGTCGCTCTCATAGTTCTTCGCCTGGCCGACGATGTGCCGCGTCATCTTGACGATTTCGCGCATGAACTGCTCGCGCTTGAGCTTGCCGTGCTCCATCTGCGAGAGCTTGAATTCCCATTCCGCGGTCAGCTCGGGCGAGAAGAGCTCGGGAATGCCCAAGCCATGAAGGAGCGTCATCAGCGAGAAGGCCTTCGCGGTGGGCTGAAGCTCGCGTCCTTCGCGCAACACGTATTTTTCGAGGATCAGGCCCTCGATGATCTGCGCGCGCGTCGCCGGCGTGCCGAGGCCCTTTTCGCGCATCGCCTCGCGCAGCTCATCGTCATCGATCAGCTTGCCCGCGCCTTCCATCGCCGATAGCAGCGTCGCTTCGGTGAAGCGCGCGGGAGGCTTGGTCTGGTTGGCCACGACGCGGATTTCCTCCGTCGCGACGGTTTCGTTCTCTTTGACGGCAGGAAGCGTCGGGTCCGTGTCGGCCTGCGCTTCCTTGCCATACACCGCCAGCCAGCCCGGCGACGACGAGCACCTTGCCCTCGGTCTTGAAAGGCTCGCCCGCGACGCGCGTGATGCGCGTGGTCAGCAGATATTCGGCGGGGGGATAGAACACCGCCAGGAAGCGCTTGACCACCAGGTCGTAGAGCTTCGCCTCGAGCTCGTTCAGGCTCTTCGGCTGCTGCAGCGTGGGGATGATCGCGAAGTGGTCGGAGATCTTGCTGTTGTCGAAAATCCGCTTGTTGGGCTTGACCCATTTGGCCTTCAGCACCTGGCCCGCGAGGACCGAGTAGGCGTTCGATTCGCCGCAAGGACTCGAGCGTCTCCTTGACCGTGCTCAGATAATCTTCAGGCAGCGCGCGCGAGTCGGTTCTCGGATAGGTCAGCACCTTGTGCTTTTCGTAAAGCGCCTGCGCGAGCGACAGGGTCGTGCGCGCGGAAAGGCCGAATCGGCCGTTGGCCTCGCGCTGCAGGCTGGTCAGGTCGTAGAGCAGCGGGCGACATCTGCGTCGAGGGCTTGGTCTCCTCGGTAACGATGCCCGGCTGACCTTCGCACTTGGCGGCGATGGCTGCGGCGGACGCTTCGTCCCAGAGCCGCTCTGCTCGCGCGTCGGCGTCGTCGTCGGATTTCTTGAAGCTCTCGTCGAACCAGCGGCCGTCGTAGTCGCCGCTCGCGGCGCGAAACGTGCCGTGCACTTCCCAGTAGCCGCGCGCGCGGAACGCGCGGATCTTCTCTTCGCGCTCGACCAGGATGGCCAGCGTCGGCGTCTGCACGCGTCCGACGGTGGTCAGCTGGAAGCCGCCCGATTTGGAGTTGAACGCAGTCATCGCGCGCGTGCCGTTGATGCCGACCAGCCAGTCGGACTCGGAGCGGCAGACGGCGGCATCGGCGAGCGGGAGCATGGTTTCGTCCGCGCGCAGGTGCCCGAACGCGTCGCGTATCGAGCCCTGGGTCATCGACTGCAGCCACAGCCGCTTGATCGGCTTGGCGGTCTTCGCGTACTGGGCGATGTTGCGGAAGATCAGCTCGCCTTCGCGGCCCGCGTCGCAGGCGTTGACCAGCGCGGTGACATCCTTGCGCTTGAGCAGCTTCAGCAGCAGCCGCAGCCGGGATTCGGCCTTCTCGATGGGCTTGAGCGCGAATTTCGACGGAATGGCCGGCAGGTGCGCGAACGTCCACTTGCCGCGCTTGACCTCCTCCTCCTCCGGCATGCCGAGCTCGAGCAGATGGCCGATCGCCGACGAGAGCACGTACCGCTCGCTCTCGAAGTAGTCGGCGTGGCGCGTGAAGCCGCCGAGCGCGCGCGCGATATCCGCGGCAACGGAAGGCTTCTCGGCAATGATCAGGCTCTTGGCCATCGGTTCCTGATGGGTTCGGCTCGGCAAAGGGGGGTAGATGATAGCAAGGACCGCCCCGGAGCAAGGCGCGATCAGCCGCAGATGGGGACGTTTGTCCCTAACGCACGCGCTGGAACAGCCCGCCCGGCCATCGGCGCGACCCGGCCGGAAAGCTCCAATTCGACCAGCGCGACCGAAACAATCCCCGCGGCGAGGCCCGTGCGCGCGCTCAAGGCATCCACGCCCGCCGGGTCGTGCGCGAGCGCCTCGAGCACCCGCCCTGCGTCGCCCGCAGGCGCCGGCCCTGGCGGGTCGGCGGGCGGATCCTGCCTGGACGCCATGCTCGCCGAGCTCCTCGAGTACGTCCTGGGCGGTCTCGACCAGCTTGGCCCCATCCCGGATCAGGCGATGGCTGCCCTTGGAGAACGGGGAATGGATCGACCCGGGAATGGCGAACACTTCGCGTCCCTGCTCCGCGGCGAAGCGCGCCGTAATCAGCGATCCGCTGGCCAGCGTCGCTTCGACGACCAGGACGCCCCGGGACAGACCGCTCAACAAACGATTGCGGCGGGGAAAGTTCGCCGGCAGCGGTGGCGTGCCGAGCGGAAATTCCGACAAGACGCCGCCTTCTTCGGCAAGGCGCAGGCCCAGATCGCGGTTCGCCGCCGGGTAGATGCGGTCCGGCCCCGTGCCGATGACGGCGATGCTGCTGCCGGCGGCGCTCAGGCCCCCGCGATGCGCGGCGGCGTCAATGCCTTGAGCGAGGCCGCTGGCGATGGTGAATCCTGCCGCGGAGAGCGCAGCCGCAAACGACTCCGCATTCTCCATTCCCTGCGGCGTCGCATTGCGGCTTCCGACGATCGCGAGCGCCGGACGGTTGAGAAGCTCTCGCCGGCCCCGGAAATAAAACGCGGGCGGAGGGTCGCTTATGGTGAGCAGCGCGCGCGGATAGTCGGCGTCATCCCAGGCGATCAGCGCGTGGCCGGGCTCCGCGATCCAGGAGAGCGTTCGCTCGAGCAGCTCCCGATCGGGGCCGCGTTCGATCGCAGCTGCAACCTCGCCGGGAACGAGCCTCGCCAGGTTGGCGCGTGACGCGCCGCGTACTTCTTCGGGCCCGCCGAGGGTCTTAAGCAATCCGGCGAGAGTGCGCGCCGAGATGCCGGGTAGAAGCTGCAGCGACGCCCATGCCTCGACGCGGGCGTCGATCTCCATCGCTGCTAGCCTGTCGAGGCGCCGGGATCAGGGCTTGCGAAGGAGGTCGCCGACGACGACGGGTTCCGACGCGTTCACGACGAGCGCGTACGAGACCCTGTCGAATGCCCGAAATACGAACAACAACCCCGATCGCTCGGGCGGAATGTTGAGGTATCGCGTCGGCGCCACGAGGGCTCTCGTCTGATCCGTGAAGCGGGCGAGGATGTCGGAGCCTTCGTAAACGCGAGGATCGGCGATCACCGGCGTGGGATGGTAAATCGCCAGGACGTGCCCGACCTCGATGCCGTCGCGCGTTCCGCGATCGAGAGTCACGATGACGACCTCGGCCGGCTTCATCGATGTTGCCGCCGAGCGCAATGATGCGTCCATCGACGAGGCTTGTCCGGTGCGTGCGGCACATAATTCACCAGCTGCTCGGGCGGAGCGGGCAGGAGCAGGTCGTTGAACAGAATCTCCTCGCGCGAGGTCATGATTTGCATCCGCGAGACTTCGCCAAAACGATCGACGCGCGCGGTGCCCAGAAAGCGCATCTCGTAGCCGAGCTTTTCGTTGCTGTCGAACGAATACAGGATCTTGCCCGGGCGGTAGATGTACCACTGCGTTCCCGACTTTTCGTTGACGTTGATCGCGTAGACGTAGTCGCCGCCGCCGCGCACGACGCGACTCGTCCCGCGCGGCGATGATCTTCCCGGCGCCGGGAATGCCGTCGGTGTCGGTCACCAGCGGGAGCGACAGATACGGCGCGATGTCGCCCGGCGGGATGCTGGGAATGGCTTCGGCATCCAGGGGCTCTACGCGGATTGACGGCGACAGTCGCACATCGCCGCGCGGACCGGAATCGCGTTGCCCCGCTCCGCGCGAGGGAAAGGCGCCATTCGCCGTTGACCTTGTCCAGGGCGATGACATCGCCCGGATAGATCAGGTGCGGATTCTTGATCTGATCGCGATTCATGCGCCAGATCTCGGGCCAGCGCCACGGTTGCTTCAGAAACTTTCCGGAAATGCCCCAGAGCGTGTCGCCCTTCTGGACCGTGTAGCGATCAGGAGGATTGTCCTGCAGCTGGAGATCCTCCGCAGACGCAACCGGACGCCGAAAGGAGAAACGGCACCACGCATGCCGAAAACAGCAGGGGCGCTATGATAGACTTTAGGCGCATAAGGCCTCTCCAAAACGCGGCGTCCGGATGGGCTGCAAGCCGGTTTACGGGTGGACTTGCAAACGTCCTAAACCGCCGCAAAATAAGGGTTTAGGGTTGATTCTGCATCCCAAGTATGCATTTTGCAAGCATTTATGATTCTGGACATTCTCGAGTACCCCGATTCGAGGCTGAGAAAGGTCGCTTCGCCGGTCGCGGCGGTCACCGCCGACACCCGTAAACTGGTCGCCGACATGGCCGAGACCATGTACAGCGCGCCGGGCGTCGGCCTGGCGGCGACCCAGGTCAACGTGCACAAGCGGGTGATCGTGATCGACGTCAGCGAAGCCCGCGACGATCTGCGGGTTTTCATCAACCCGGAGATCGTGGCTGCCGAGGGCGAGGCCGAATGCGAGGAGGGTTGCCTCTCGGTGCCGGGGTATTACGACAAGGTCACAAGAGCAGCCAAAATCACCGTTCGCGCCCAAAACGAGCACGGGGAGGTGTTCGAGCTGTCGACCGACGGCATGCTCGCCGTGTGCATCCAGCACGAGATGGACCACCTGATTGGCAAGGTCTTCGTCGACTATCTTTCGCCGTTGAAGCGCGCCCGTCTTTCGGCGCGACTCCGAAAAAAGCAGCGACTGGCGGGCTGATCAGGCCGCGGCTGGCGCCTCGGGTAATCCTCGTTTCGTCCCCGGCTTCCAACCCGGGGGTCCCACAGTTGCTCACCCCTCTGTCCACTGACTCACCCGAGCCGGCAGCCAAGCTGCGGGTCGGATTCGCCGGCACGCCCCCATTTGCCGCGACGGCTCTGGACGCGATTCTCGGCGCCGGATTCGAAGTCGTCGCGGTCATGACGCGCCCGGATCAGCGGCAAGGCCGCGGGCTCAAGCTCGCGCCGAGCGCGGTGAAGGCAGCTTGCGCTCGAGCACGGGTTGACGCTGCTCCAGCCGGACACGCTTCGGGACGAGGGAGCAGAAGCTCGTGCTGGACGGCCCGACGTTCGACGTGCTCGTCGTCGCGGCGTACGGACTGATCCTGCCGCAGCGAGTGCTGGATTTCCCTCGTCATGGCTGCATCAACATTCACGCTTCGCTGCTGCCCAGGTGGCGAGGCGCCGCGCCGATTCAGCGTGCCCTGCTCGCAGGCGACGCCCGGACCGGGATCAGCATCATGCAGATGGACGCGGGCCTGGATACGGGCGCGCTCATTTCGACACGCTGCGATCGACGTCGGGCCTCGCGACACGACGGCGACACTCACGGACAGGCTTGCCGCCGTCGGCGCCGCGGCGATCGTGGATGCGCTCGACGAGCTTCGGCGCAAAGGCCGGTTGGACTCGGTTCCACAAGCGCGAGGACGGCGCGAGCTACGCTCGCAAGATCTCGCGCGACGACGCGGCGATCGACTGGCAGGCGTCCGCACTCGCCATCGATCGCCAGGTCAGGGCGTTCGATCCGGTGCCGGGTGCGTTCACGATCCTGGACGGCAAGCCGATCAAGATCTGGGCGGCCGATCCGGCGCCGGGACGATCCGCGATGCGCCCGGGACGGTCCTGCGGGCGGACGGCGAGTGGTCTCCTCATCGCCTGCGGAGACCAGGCGCTCGCCATCCGCGAACTGCAGCGCGCCGGCGGCCGACGTCTCGGCTGCGGGAGATTTCCTGGCGGGCAACCCGATCGCAACGGGAATGCGTGCCGGGCGCCCGTGCGTTGAGAACCATCTCCCGGACTCCGGCGCGAGGACGAGCAGTCCGGCGCGCCGTTGAATCGCCTGCGGTCGGCTACCATCTAGAATCGGCTACTGCAGGGATGACTCTCGGGGACGGAAAGGAAAGGCGACGATGTTCGGCAACTGGTTCAAGACGAGTCTTTTGATGGCCGCCATCATGGCTTTGTTCGGAATCGTGGGCGCGCTGCTGGGCGGAGCGCAGGGAATGCTGGTGGCCCTGGCAATCGGTCTGGCGACGAATCTGTGGGCGTATTGGTTTTCGGACACGATGGTGCTCCGGCTCTACAACGCCCGTGAGGTCGACGCGGCCTCCGCGCCAGCGCTCTATGCGACCGTCCAGGAGCTGACGAGCCGCGCACGGCTGCCGATGCCCCGGGTGTACCTGATCGACGAAGCGCAGCCGAACGCGTTCGCAACCGGGCGCAGCCCGGATGCGGCCCTTGCGGCCACCACGGGCATCCTCGAGCTCCTGAGCGCGCGCGAGCTGCGAGGCGTGCTGGCACACGAACTCGCGCACGTGCGAAATCGCGACATACTCACCTCCACCATCACCGCGTCGATCGCCGGCGCAATCTCCACGCTCGCGCACTTCGGCATGTTTTTCGGACGCAGCGACGACGACCAGCGCAATCCACTGCTGGCGCATCCTGGTGCTCATCCTGGCGCCCATCGCCGCGTTGCTGATCCAGCTCGCGATTTCGCGCGGTCGCGAATACGAAGCCGATCACACGGGCGCCGAGATCTCCGGCGATCCGCGCGCGCTCGCCGACGCACTCGCCAAGATCGACCGGTACGCGAAAGGCCTGCCGCTCGAAACGGCCGAGGCGCATCCCGCGACCGCGCAAATGATGATCATCAACCCGCTGCACGGCGGAGGCGTCGCCGGGCTCTTCAGCACCCATCCGCCGACCGAGGAGCGCATCCACCGGCTGCTGGCGCTCGTGCGCTAGCGCGGAAGCTCGCCGCGATGGAGGAAGCGCAACGCATCGCGGCGAAGGCGGTTCGCAGGGTCCTCGCAGGCGTCGCGCTCGGGCGGCGCGCTCGAGGAGGCTGGCGCCTCGGCGTCCCCCGAGCGCGCCCTTGCCACCGAGCTTGCCTATGGGACGCTCAGGTTCCTGGGCCAGGAGCGCGCCATCGTCCGGATGCTCGCCGAGCGTCCGCCTGGCCGACGCCGGCGTCGAGGCGCTGCTCTGGGTGGCGCTCTATCAGCTGATTCACACCGGCGCGCCTGCGCACGCGGTCGTGGATAGCGCGGTGCGTGCGACGGGCCGATTGAAGCTCACCTCCGCCAAGGGGCTCACCAACGCCATCCTTCGCACGTTTCTGCGTCGTCGCGCAAGAGTGCTCGAAGACATCGCTCGCGATGCGGAAGCGCGCTATTCGTATCAGCGATGGTGGATCGACGAGGTCGTCGCGGAATACGGTGACGGCGCCGCGGCAATTCTCGACGCAGGCAACGCGAGGCCGCCGCTCACGCTGCGCGTGAATGCGCGCGAAACCTCGCGCGATCAATACCTGGAGGTCTTGAGAGCGGCGAACATCGTTGCGAATCCCGTCGGCGCGTCAGGGGTGATCATCGCCGCGCCGCGCCGCGTCGAAGATCTTCCAGGTTATGCCGACGGATGGTTTTCCGTGCAGGACGCGGGCGCGCAGCTCGCCGCGGAATTGCTCGACGCGCGTGACGGCATGCGAGTGCTCGATGCGTGCGCCGCGCCGGGCGGCAAGACAACGCATCTGGCGGAGCTCGCGACCCTCGACCTCACTGCGCTCGACGATGACGAAATCCGCCTCGAGCGCGTGGCGCGCAATCTGTCCCGGTTGCGTTTGAGCGCGAGCTTGCGCGTCGCCGACGCGGGTGATATCGACGGCATGGTGGGACGGCGTCGCGTTCGATCGCATTCTGCTCGACGCGCCATGCACCGCGTCGGGCGTCGTTCGCCGCCATCCGGACGGCAAGTGGCTGCGGCGCGAGAGCGACGTCGACGGTTTCGTCGCGCAGCAGAAACGTCTGCTGGATGCGCTCTGGCCCTGCCTCAAATCCGGCGGCAAGATGCTCTATGCAACGTGCTCGATCTTCGCTGCCGAGAACGCTGCGCGGATAGACGAATTCGTCGCGGCCCATCGCGACGCATCGCGTGTGCAGTGCGCGATGGACGCCGAGATCGCCGCCATCGGCGGGCAACTCTTGCCAGCCAGCCCCGGCGCAGCGCACAATCACGACGGGTTTTTCTACGCCCTCCTCCAGAAAATCTGATCGCCTCCGAAAGAGACTGTGCGCGGCTCGATCGCCGCTCGCGGCACGTCGCCAATGTCCCGCCTCGTACTCGGCCTTCTCTGCGTGGCGTTTGCGCTGCTGCCCCCGCTTGCGTCGCCCGGCCCGCGCCGACACGATCGGAGTGCAATCGGCCGAGTTGGTGCTCGACGACGACGAGTACGTTCTCACGGCGCAGTTCGACGTGTCGATCAACCCGACGCTGGAAGAGGCGCTCGAGAACGGCGTGTCGCTGTACTTCGTCCTGGAATTCGAGCTCGGGCGCCCGCGCTGGTACTGGGTCGACGAGAAGGTCGCGCAACTGACGGTCCAGTATCGCTTGACCTACTCGCCGCTGACGCGGCAGTACCGCCTGACGACGGGCCTCCTGGGTCAGCAGCTCGAAACGCTCGAGGACGTGCAACGCGTGCTGTCCCGCGTCGCCGCCCGGCCGGTCGTCAAGAAGGATGTGCTCGTTCCGGGCGCGCGTTACGACGCGGCCGTTCGCCTGCGCCTCGATGTCGCGCAGCTTCCCAAGCCATTTCAGATCACTGCGCTCGCGTCGCGCGATTGGTCATTGCAGTCGGAATGGCACCGCTGGAGTTTCGTCCCGTGAGCGGCATTCCGGGCCCGCGCGCGATCCGATATGTATTGCTCGGCTGCGCCGTGCTGGGCACGGTGTTCCTGTTCCTGCTCGCGACGGCAAGCGCCAACACGGCGCTCTTTGCCGGCCACTACACGCTCCTCGTCGTCCTCAACTGCACGCTGCTCGTATTGCTCATGGCGCTCGTCGGCTACCAGCTATGGCGGCTGCGCAAGAACCTCAGGGAAGGCGTCTTCGGGTCGCGGCTCGCCGTGCGGCTGGTTCTGTTGTTCGCGCTCGTCGCCGTACTGCCGGGAGCGCTCCTCTATGGCGTGTCGATACAGTTTCTCGGCAAGAGCATCGAGTCGTGGTTCGACGTGCGCGTAGACCGCGCGCTCGAGGGCGGCCTCAATCTCGGGCGCAACGCGCTCGAATACCTGCTGAAGGAAACGACCAACAAGGCGACGCAGCTCGCCGTTGACGCTGCAGGAAAGCGAGCCGGGCGGACTGGCTTCAAATCTCAACCGGGCCAGCGAGCAGGCCGGCATCTACGAGGCAGCGCTTTTTTCCTCCACCGGCGGCGTGCTCGCGGTCGGCGGCGTCTCCGGATCGACGGCCACGCCGGAGCCGCCTCCGCCGCAGGCATTGCGGCGTGCGCGACTGCAGCAGACGTTCTCCGCCATCGAGCAGGCGCCGGATCAGGGATTGCTGCTGCGCGTCGTCGTGCCCGTCAACAGCTCCGACCCCAAGGAGCCCCTGCGCGTGCTTCAGGTTGTCGAGCCGGTGCCGAAGCAGTTGCAGCAGGACGCCGAGAAGGTACAGGCCGGATATCGCGACTATCAGGAGATTTCGTATTCCCGGGTTGCGCTGAAGCAGCTGTACGCCTTGACGCTCACGCTGACGCTGCTGCTGGCCCTGTTCTCGGCGCTCGGGCTTGCCGTCGTGCTCTCCGAGCAATTCAGTCTCCCGCTCGGGCTGCTCGCCGAAGGCACGAGGGCGGTTGCGCAGGGCGATTTCAGTCGGCGCCATCCCGTGCAGAGCCGCGACGAGCTCGGCGTGCTCACCGAATCGTTCAATACGATGACGGCGCAGCTCGCCGAAGCGAAGCAAAAAGGAGAGGAAAGCCACCGCGCCGTGGAAACGACGCGCGCCTATCTGGAAAGCGTGCTCGCCAATCTATCGGCGGGCGTGCTCGCTTTCGACAACGCATTCCGGCTGCGTACCGCGAATCCGAGCGCGGCGGTGATTCTGCAGCAGCCGCTGGCGGACCTGATCGACGTTCCGCTTGCCGATTGGGGCCGAAGGCTGCCGGCTCTCGACGCCTTCGCGAGCCTCGTCGCGGAAGGCTTTCGCACCGGCCGCGACGGGCAGTGGCAACGTCAGGCGCAGCTCGATGTCTCGAATCACAAGCGCTCGCTGCTCATGCGCGGCTCGGGGCTTCCGGGCGAGCCGGCGCCAGGCTGCGTCGTTGTCTTCGACGATGTGACCGAGTTGGCGGAAGCGCAGCGCGACGCGGCCTGGGCCGAGGTCGCGAGGCGCCTGGCGCATGAGATCAAGAATCCATTGACGCCGATCCAGCTCTCGGCGGAGCGTCTCGCCGTCAAGCTCGCCGGCAAGCTGCCGGCGAACCGACGAAGAGACGCTGCTGCGCGGGACCCAAACCATCGTTACGCAGGTGGCGGCGATGAAGCACATGGTCGACGACTTCGCGATCTACGCGCGCCAGCCCCGGCCGGGAAAGATGCAGGCGGTCGACATGCATGCGCTCTTGCTCGATGTGCTCGGCTTGTACGAGAATCTGCGCCCCGACGTCGCGCTCAAGCTTGTCGACGGCAACCCCGTCATACAGGGCGAGCCAACCCGGTTGCGTCAGGTTTTTCACAATTTAGTGCAGAACGCAGTCGATGCTCAGGCAGACTCCGCCACTCCCGCGTACGATATCGCAACCGAGATCCACGGCAGCGAGCTTGCGCTCTCGATCGGCGACCGCGGCAGCGGGTTCCCGGAAGACATGATCCGCCGGGCGTTCGAACCTTATGTAACGACCAAAGCCAAGGGCACGGGTCTGGGCCTTGCCATCGTCAAGAAAATCGTCGAAGAACACCACGGCCGCGTCACCGTCGGGAACCGCCCGCAACACGGGGCGCTGGTGACGCTTTATTTCCCGCTTGAAGGAACCACGAATTGATAGCGCCACCGAACGAAATCCTAATCGTCGACGACGAAGTCGGCATCCGCGACCTGCTCTCGGAAATCCTGCAGGATGAAGGCTACCAGGTCAGCGTGGCCGAGAACGCCGGTCAGGCCCGAACCTATCGCGCACGAGCGCAGCCTTCGCTCGTCCTGCTCGATATCTGGATGCCGGACACCGACGGCGTGACACTGCTGCGCGAATGGGCCGCCAACGGACAGCTGACCATGCCGGTGGTCATCATGTCGGGCCACGGCACGATCGAGACCGCCGTGGAGGCGACGCGCATCGGCGCGTTCGATTTCCTGGAAAAACCGGTCGGCTTGCAAAAGCTCCTCTCGACGGTGACGCGTGCGCTCAAGGCCGCCGCCGGTCAGGCCCCGCGCCACATCTCGCTGACGGCGCTCGGCACCAGCGCTCCGGTCATCGAGGTCGAGCGCGCGATCGAGCAGCTCCTGCGCGCCAACCGGCCGATACTCGTCGTGGGCGAGCCCGGGACCGGCCACGAGCTCGTCGCGCGGGCGGTGCACGCGCCGGAGACGCCGTATGTAGTGCTCGCCACCGGCGCGCGGCTGGCGACGAATCCACTGCTGCTTCTGGAGGAAGCGCGGGACGGGACGCTTTACTGCTCGGAAATCGGCAATTACACCAAGGCCGAGCAGAAAGGCCTCGCGTTTCTATTGCCCAAGCTCGAAAAGCACAACACGGTGCTCGTTTGCACCAGCAGCGAACAACTCGGCAATCTCGCGGCCGAAGGCAAGTTCGATGCAGGTCTGCTCGCGAGCCTCTCGGTCGGCGCGGTCATGCTTCCGCCCTTGCGGCAACGGCGCGAAGATCTGCCCGCCCTCATCGACCGTCTCTGGCGCGACATCACGGCCAGCCAGCGGACGCTCGGGAAGATTGCAGTCGGGGGCGGTGGCGGCGCTTTCCGCGGCTTACTGGCCCGGAAATCTCGACCATCTCCACAACGTGATGGCCAATCTCGCGCTCACGGTCGACAGCGAGATCACGCTCCGAGCACGTGCGCCGCCTTCTCGGCGAGACTGCGCTGCCGCCGGCATTGGCGATCTCGCCCGAGCTTACGGCGCGGTTTTTCGAGCTGCCGCTTCGCGAGGCGCGCGAGGCCTTCGAGAGAATCTATTTCGAGCACCTCCTCGGCAAGGAGCAAAGCAACATGAGCCGCGTTGCCGAGCGAGCGGGCCTCGAGCGCACTCATCTGTATCGCAAGCTCAAGCAACTCAACATCCGCTTCTCGCGACGATCGGACGAGGCAGCATGACGACCACCGCCGGCGCAGTTGCGCCGGATTCGGCGGGTCGCAAGCGGAAGCCCATGGCCCCGCTGGTTGTCGGGGCAATCGGTGTCGTCTTCGGAGACATCGGCACCAGCCCGCTGTATACGCTTCGCGAATGCTTCACGGGTCCGCACGGCCTGCCGCTGACGCCCGACAACGTGCTCGGGATCCTGTCGGTGATTTTCTGGGCGATCATGATCGTAGTGACGCTCAAGTACGTGACGCTGATCATGCGTGCCGACAATCGCGGAGAGGGCGGGATCATGGCGCTTACCGCGCTCGCCTCGCGCGGTCTCGAAAACCGGCGCACGCGATGGTGGGTGGTCGGGTTCGGGATCTTCGGCGCCGCGATGTTCTACGGCGACGGCATGATCACGCCGGCGATCTCGGTGCTCTCCGCGGTCGAGGGGCTCGAGATCACCACTCCTCTGCTGACGCATTACGTCATCCCCCTCACGCTAGTGATTCTGATCGGTCTGTTCTCGATTCAACGCCACGGCACGGCGCGCGTCGGCGTGTTCTTCGGACCCGTCATGGGTGCTGTGGTTCGTCACCATAGGAGTGCTGGGCGCCATCGAAATCGCGACATCGCCGACTGTCCTGCGGCGATCAGTCCGACCTATGCGATCCGATTTCTCGGCGGGAGCCCCGTCGCCGCGTTTCTGTCGCTCGGCGCGGTCGTGCTGGCGGTGACTGGAACCGAGGCTCTTTACGCCGACATGGGGCACTTCGGAGCAAAGCCCATCCAGCGTGCCTGGCTATTTTTCGTCCTCCCGGCTCTCGCGCTCAATTATTTCGGGCAGGGAGCGCTGATCATCCACGACGTCGCCGCGATCAAGAACCCGTTCTATCTGCTCGCCCCTGCGTGGGCGCTTCTTCCGATGGTCGTGCTTGCGACCTGCGCGACGGTCATCGCGTCGCAGGCGGTCATCTCGGGCGCGTTTTCGTTGACCCGACAGGCGATACAGATGGGATATTGCCCGCGTCTCACCATCACGCACACGTCCGAGCGCGAGATCGGCCAGATCTACGTGCCGTTCATCAACTGGACGCTGCTGCTCGCGGTGATGCTGCTCGTCGCGGGCTTTCAAAGCTCGAGCAACCTGGCTGCGGCTTATGGCATTGCGGTGACTCTGGCGATGTCGATCGATTCGATTCTGATCTTCGTCGTCATGACCAGACTCTGGCATTGGAACCGATTGGTCGCATTTGCCATCGCCGCGCCGCTGGTCGCGATCGATTTTTCGTTTCTCGCGTCGAATGCGCTCAAGATTCCGCAGGGCGGGTGGTTCCCGATCGTCATAGGCGGCATCGTGTTCACGCTGCTCACGACCTGGAAGCGCGGACGCTCGATACTGCATGAGCGTCTTACGAACGAAACGATGCCGTTGGACATATTCATCGAGAGCATCGGGTCGCATCCGCCCGTCCGGGTGCCGGGCACGGCCGTATTCCTGACCAACATGCCAGGCCGCGTGCCGCATGCGCTTCTTCACAACCTCAAGCACAACAAGGTGCTCCACGAGCGCGTGGTGCTCCTCACCGTGACGACGCGCGACATTCCGCAGGTCTCGCTTTCCGAGCGCCTCCAGATCGAGGAGCTCGGATGCAATTTTCAGCAGGTCGAGGCGTTCTTCGGTTTCAAGGAGGATCCGGATGTTCCGAAGCTGCTGGAGCAATGCGGGAACCGCGGCTTCCCATTCGACATGATGGACACGTCGTTCTTTGTCTCGCGCGAGACCTTGATTGCAACGGTGGCGCCGGGCATGGCGCTTTGGCGTGAGCGGCTCTTCGTTTCGATGTCCAAGAATGCGACCAAGGCGAGCGAGTTCTTCAACGTGCCGACCAATCGCGTGGTCGAGCTCGGAACCCAGGTGGAGCTCTAAAAGAAAAGCGCCCGGATCCGGGCGCTTTCAACGAAGCCTGGCGATGTCGCCAGCGCGACATCGCGTCGGGCAAGCTTATTGCAGGGCGTTCATCTGTCCGCGCATGGTCTTGATCGCCTTGCTCTCGATCTGACGGATGCGCTCCGCCGACACGCCGTACTTGTCGGCAAGCGTCTGCAGCGTCTCGGCGTCGTCGTCTTCACGCAGCCAGCGCGCCTCGATGATTGCGCGGCTCCGGTCGTCGAGTCGCGACAGCGCGCTTTGCAGCCCCTGGCTGCGATTGCGCGAGGTTTCGGCCCTCTCAAGGATCTGGGCGGGTTCCGCCTCGCTGTCCGTGAGGTACGCGATCGGCGTCATCGTCTCGCCTTCGTCTCCCGCCGGCGGATCCAGCGCGACTTCCTGGCCGGTGAGGCGCGTCTCCATCTCCAGAACCTCTTCCGGCTTGACGCTCAGCGCCTTCGCGATTCCGCGCGCTTCCGCAGGGGTGAGCGCCTGGCTGCCCGGCTTCATGCTGCGCAGATTGAAGAACAGCTTCCGTTGCGCCTTGGTGGTCGCGATCTTGACCAACCGCCAATTGCGCAGCACATGCTCGTGAATCTCAGCCTTGATCCAGTGCAGCGCGAACGAAACCAGGCGAACGCCGCGCTCCGGATCGAACCGGCGGACCGCCTTCATCAGGCCGATGTTGCCTTCCTGGATAAGGTCGGCCTGGGGTAGGCCATAACCCAGGTAGTTGCGGCTGATGGCGACCACCAGGCGCAAGTGCGACAACACCAACTGGCGAGCGGCGTCCAGATCGCCGTCCCGTTGCAAGCGACGTCCCAGCTCTACCTCCTGCTCCGCGGTGAGCAGCGGAAAGCGGTTCACCGCCTGGATGTAGTGATCCAGGCTCCCCAGTGATGCCGGGGTCGGAAATGCCAAGGTACTTGCGGTCATTGAAAGGGTCTCCTTCTGAGCGCCACGATTTTAGCACTCGCCACCTAAGAGTGCCAAAGCGGTCCGGAAGTTCCTTCCGTCGGGACGTTAGTGTGCGCTCGCAGTCGCGTCCGAGCCCGGACAGCGGCGACGCCCTGGAGGAGGGACCGGTGCCGCAAGCAGGAAGGGCACCGGGCGGCGGCTAGCCTACCAAGGCTTCGACGAACTCGGCTGCGCGAAACTCTCGGAGGTCGTCGACGCCCTCTCCGATGCCGATGAGCTTGATCGGAATCGGCCGCGTCTTGGCGATGGCAGCGACGACGCCGCCTTTCGCCGTCCCGTCCAGCTTGGTCAACACCAAGCCGGTCAGGTTCAACGCGGCGTTGAAAGCATCGACCTGGGCAAGCGCGTTCTGGCCGGTGTTCGCGTCCAGCACCAGAAGGGTCTCGTGCGGCGCCCCCGGCATTGCCTTGGCGAGCACGCGCCGGATCTTCTTCAGTTCCTCCATCAGGTGCATCTGGGTCGGAAGCCGCCCCGCGGTGTCCGCAAGAACAACATCGATGCCGCGGGCCCGCGCGGCTGCAATGGCGTCGAACATGACCGCGGCCGGATCGCCTCCCTGTTGCGCGATCACCGCGACGCCATTGCGCTCGCCCCAGACCTCGAGTTGCTCACGGGCGGCGGCGCGGAAGGTGTCGCCCGCGGCGAGCAGGACCGAATAGCCCCTGTCCTGCAGATGCTTGGCGAGCTTGCCGATCGATGTGGTTTTGCCGGTACCGTTGACGCCGGCGATCATCACCACGAAAGGCCGCTCAGGACCAATGACGAGCGCCTGCTCGAGCGGAACCAACATCTCGGTGAGCACTTCCTTCAGCAGCGTGCGCGCGTCCGCATTGGCGTCGGCTCTTTTGGCGCGCGCCACGAGCTGAGCGAGCAGATGCGCGGTCGCCGGCACGCCGACGTCGGCCTCGAGCAGGGCCGCCTCGAGGGCTTCGAGCGTTTCGTCTGAAAGGGCCGCCCCCCCGAAGATGGCCGCCAATGGGCGGGTGAGTCGCTCTCGCGATAGCCCAAGCCCGGCCTTCAATCGCTCGCTCCAGGATCTGCGATCGGCGTCGGGAGCGCGTTTGAAAAGGTCGAACATGGAGGGGCGCAGGACTTGCGGAGCGAAAGCGATCATTCTACCTTTCGGGCCAGCATGTCTCCCCGCAGCGCGCGCACCGCAGATCGTCACGCCAATAAGCTTCGAATCATCGGCGGCCGCTGGCGTGGGCGTCGGGTCGGCTTTCCTTCTGTCCCAGGCCTCAGGCCCACCCCCGATCGGGTTCGCGAGACCCTGTTCAACTGGCTGGGTCAGGACCTTGCTGGCGCGAAAACACTCGATCTTTTCGCCGGCAGCGGAGCGCTCACGCTCGAAGCACTGTCGCGGGGAGCAGCACTCGGCGTCGCGGTCGATCGCCACGCGGGAGTCGTCGCGCAGGCTCGCTGCCAACGGAGCGGCGCTCGGCACGACGGCGCTCGAAACCCACTGCGCGGATGCGGCCAGCTTTCTCGCGCGCGAGACGAGATCGTTCGACGTTATCTTTCTCGATCCGCCGTTCGGCGGCGCGGATTGGGAGGCGCTCATGCCCGGCTGTCGCAGCACGGCTCACATCGTCTGGAATGGTGTACGTCGAAGCGCCGGCGACGATTGCCGCGCCGCGAGGGCTGGAAGTCTGGCGAAGCGACAAGGCCGGGCGGGTACACTATCATCTGCTGCGCCGCGCCAATGATCCGCACGCCACCTAGACTCACGCCCGATGCTCACAGTCGTCTATCCCGGAACGTTCGACCCCATCACGCGAGGGCATGAGGACATCGTGCGTCGGGCGGCAAAGCTGTTCGACCGGGTGGTCGTCGGTATCGCGGACAGCGAGAGCAAGCGGCCGATGTTCCCGTCCGGCGAGCGCATCGCCCTTGCCCGCGGAGTGCTGGCGGAGCATCGCAACGTCGAGGTTGCGGGTTTCTCCGGGCTGCTCATGGACTTCGTGCACTCCGTCGGCGCCACGGTGATCGTCCGCGGGTTGCGGGCGGTCTCCGACTTCGAATACGAGTTCCAGATGGCGGGGATGAACCGGAACCTCTATCCCGAGGTCGAAACCTTGTTCCTGACCCCTGCCGAGAAGTATCTTTTCCTGTCGTCGACGATCGTCCGCGAGATCGCTCGCTTCGGCGGCGACGTCACCAAGTTCGTGCACCCGCTCGTCGGTGCGAGCCTCAAGGCCAAGGTAGAGGCAATCGGCACGGGTACCGCAAAGGTCTAGCCCGAATCATGGCTCTGATGATCACCGACGAGTGCATCAACTGCGACGTCTGCGAGCCCGAGTGCCCGAACGGCGCAATCACGCAGGGAATCGAGATCTACGTCATCGATCCTGCGAAGTGCACCGAATGCGTTGGGCACTTCGATACGCCTCAGTGCGTCGAGGTCTGCCCCGTCGATTGCATCCCAGTCAATCCGGATAACGTCGAGACGCGCGAGCAGCTGCTGCGCAAGTACGAAGGATTGATGGCAAGCGGCGTTGCCAAGCCGCGCGCGGAAGTCGGCCGACCGCTAAAGGCGTTTGCAGCTAGCCGTTTGCCGCCAGGGGCATCAACTCGGGCTGCTCGATGATCGCAACGATCGCCGCCATCTCGCGATCGAGTGCGCTGATCTGACTGCGTATCCCCGCTTCCGATTGCTCCAGCTCGGCCAGCCGCTCCTCGAGCTCGTCGCTCGCGCGATGGATGCGCTTGACGCTCTCGAGCCGCCGCCGAAGCTGGATGTGATGCTCGCGCACTTGCGTCTCCAGCGGTGACATGACTGCCTTCAGCCAGCTTTCGAGGTCGCGGTTGGCGATGTCGTAGACATGCTTGACCCGGATCGCGATGGTCTCGAAAAAGCGCTTCATGAGCGTGAATTTGGCCTTGCTCACCATGTTCCAGAGCGTATTGAAGTGCACGTTGTACGCGCGCTCAAGACGCTCGACTTCCTTCTGGTACTTGAGCATCGAGAAAGTCGGCGGTGAAAAGGGCTCGATGCCGTGCTCGCGTGCGAATCGCGCATACATCGCGATCATCATGTCGTGGATTTCGGCCGTCTGCCGCCCGCTCTGCTCGATCCCGCCGTGAATATTCGCGAAGAAATCGTTCATGGCCGAGCGCACGCCCTTGGTGAAGGGGCTGTCTTCGATGCGCTTGCGGGTTTCCCCGGCGGTCGTGCGCAGCTTTTCCAGCCCGATGCATTCGTAGAGCGTATTGGTCTGCTGCGTGAAAACGGTGCGCAGCGCCGTGTAGCGCTGCATCCCGCGCTCGAACAGATCCTTCTCCTGCTGGATGCGCTCCATCATGTGCTCGACCACGTCCTGGTTCTTGCCGCGCAGGCCGCGAAGCTCGCCAAGCTGCTCATGGATACCGGCGATCCGGCTGTCGAGGATCGTGCGCGTGCTGGCGGCGAGCGATCGAAGCTCGGCGTGAGTCGCCGATCCGACGATATGCCGCTTCGCCGGGATCAGTTCCTTCGACAGCGCGAGCTCAAGCTGCGGCAGCCGGCTCTTGGCCAGAAGCGCGTCGTCGCCGTTGACCTTGGCCAGCAGCGCCTTTTGAGCCGACACGGGGAAGACCTGTGCCGGCGGCAGAGACAGCAATTCAGCGCTGGTGCGGACCTGGCGCGCGATCTCGGCCTCGATCTCCGTGGGTGAGCGCAGCTCGTCCCAGAGGCCGTCGATCTTGTTCAGGATGACCAACCGGCCTTCCTTGGTCGCGGGATTCTCGCCGACCAGGTGGTTCTGCCATACGTCGATGTCGGTCTTGGTCACGCCGGCATCGGCCGCGAGGATGAACAGGACTGCGTGAGCATTGGGCAGCAGGTTGAGTGTCAGCTCGGGCTCGGTCCCTATCGCGTTCAGGCCCGGAGTGTCGAGGATGACCAGGCCCTGTTGCAGAAGCGGGTGGGGGAAATTGATCACCGCGTGGCGCCAGCAAGGAATGTCGACGGCGGCCTCGTCGGCGGCGGACATCGGAGCGAGCACGTCGCCGTCGTCGTAGAGTCCATATTTGCGCGCGAGCACGATTGGCACGCGCTTCGTCTGCGAGACCTGCGAGAGGACCTCGCTCATCTTGTCCGCGGACGACAAGTCGAGGGCGAGCGTCACCCACTCGTCGGCGTAGTTCTTGAACTCGGTGACCGAGCCGTCGCGCGCCCGCGTTTCGATGGGCAACAGTCGAATCGACGGAGGGCGAGTCGAGTCGTAGAGCAGCTCGGTCGGACACATCGTGGTCCGGCCGGCGGCCGATGGGAGCAAGCGTTGTCCGAAGTCGGCGAAAAAGATGGCGTTAATCAGCTCTGACTTGCCGCGCGAGAATTCCGCCACGAACGCCACGACGAGCTGATCCTGATGCAACCGCTCCAGCAGATGCTGAATGCTCAGGTCGGCGTGCGCGTCAGCCAGTTCCTGCTGAGAAAGCCATTCATGGAGTCCGGAAATGCCAGCAGAGAGGCGCCGCCGCCAGTCGCTGTACGCCTCGAATCGAGCCGCGAGATCCCTTGATTGCATCATGATTGCGCCTCCCTCGGGCGCCAGCCTGAACCTGCGGGCGCGAACGCCCTACTCTGCGAGCCCGGTCCCGCCGACGTGTAACAGAGCGCCAGCCGGCCTGCGCCGCATGCGTCACGCCCCTTGATTCCGGGCGCGTTGTGCGGGGGACTCTAGCATAAAGCGCGCCACGGCCGACCCGCGAAAGGCGAGGTATGACCGGGGGCCCCGAGGCTAGCGCTGGCATCGCGGACAATAGCTCGTCGCGCGTCCCCCAAGACGAATCGAGCGGATCGGCGCCCCGCAGACGCGGCACGGCTGTCCCTCGCGACCGTAGACAAAGTACTCAAGCTGAAAGGAACCGGCGGCACCGTCGCTGCCCACGTAGTCGCGCAAGGTGCTGCCGCCCTTTGCGATGGCTTCGGCGAGAGTCTCGCGAATGGCTTCGCGCAGTCGCCTCAGACGTTGACTCGATATCCGACAGGCCGCGGTCGTCGGCCGGATGCCGGCGCGAAACAGGGATTCGTTGGCGTAGATATTCCCGACGCCGACGACGACGCGGCTGTCCATCAGGGCGAGCTTGATCGCGGCCTTGCGCTTGCGCGTCGCTCGGAACAGGTGATCCGGATCGAAATCCACGCCCAGAGGCTCAGGGCCGAGCCTCTTCAACAGCGGATGCATTCCACCAGGCGACCACAGAACTGCGCCGAAGCGCCTCGGATCGTGATAGCGGAGCACGGTGCCCTTCGCGAACTCGAAATCGATGTGATCGTGGGTGCGCCTGGCCGGCGCGGCCTGGTAAATGCGCAGACTGCCGGTCATGCCCAGATGGATGAGCAGCGTATCCGGACCCAGCCGAAACAGGAGATACTTGCTGCGCCGATCGACACGGTCGACGCGGCGCCCAACCAGCTTTTCCGCGAGGTTTTCAGGAACCGGCCACCGCAAACGACGGTCGTAGAGTCTTACAGCCGTCACTTTCTGCCCTTCCACGTAGGGTGCGATGCCGCGCCGCGTGGTTTCGACTTCGGGGAGTTCGGGCATGGGCAGTTCGGGCGCGTTTGTTGCGGCGCCCAATATAACCTAAGATTGAAGGCGCTTCGGCCTTAAGCCGGCGCTCAGAAAGCGATTCATGTTGCCTCACGGTTCGCAGTCGTTCTCTCCCCTGTCCCTGCTGTCCCCGGTTGCACTCAGCGTGGTTCTGCTGCTGGGCGGCGGGAGCGCAGGCTTTGAGGCTGCTGCGCAGACCGCTCCGCAGGCTCCTCCTGACGCTTCTTCCGTCACCGCGCCTCCCCCGGAGGCGTCTGCCGCTCCCGAGCAAGGCCTGACCGCCGAACTCGTTTATCGCATCCTGGTAGGCGACATTGCCTTGCAACGCGGCGCGCCCGCACTGGCCGCACGCGCCTACTTCGAGGCCGCGCGCGACGCACAGGACGCAGAGCTGGCGCGGCGGGCAACCGAGGTGGCGCTCTTCGCGCGCCAGCGCGATCTCGCGCTCGAAGCGGCGCGCCTCTGGTCGAAGCTCGATCCGACCGCCGAGCGTGCCAAGCAAATGGTCGCCACGCTGTCGCTTCCAGGCGCCGGCGGCGACATGAAATCCGAGCTCGCGCGCGTACTCGCCGAGGCTGGTGCCGACAGCAAGACCCTGGGAGATGCATTCGTTCAGCTCAATCAAGCGCTCTCGGCACAGACGGACAAGACCGTGGTGTATCGGCTGATCGTTGAGCTCGCCAAGCCGTATCCCGGAGTCGCGGAGGCGCAATTCGCCATTGCGCTGGCGGGGTACAACACCGGCCTCACCGATATCGAGATTGCGGCGTCGTCGATGCACGCCGCCGACCGCGCACTGGAGCTCAGGCCCGGATGGGAGCGCGCGGCCCTCATCAAGGCTGATCTCCTCGCCAAGTCCTCTCCCGAAGGCGCCATTCGATATTTGAACGGATTCCTCGCGAGCGCGCCTGAATCGCGGGCGGCGACAGGGGCCCTCGCACAGCTCTACGTCGAGCAGAAACGCTACGCCGAGGCCCGGGCGCTGTTCCAACGCCTGTACGACGAGGACAAGACTGATCGCGATGTAGAGTTCGCGGTTGGCGCGCTATCCGTGCAGATGAAGGACTATGCGACCGCCGAGCGCATTTTCGAGGATCTGCGCGGCGCGGGCGTCGAACCGGCGTCGGTTGCTTTTTATCTGGGCCAGATTGCCGAAGACACCAAGCGCTACGACGAAGCGATCGCGCGCTATCGCGAAGTCACCGACGGTGAACGTGGCTGGATCGCGTCGCTGCGGATCGCAAACGTGCTGGCCAAGAAGGGCGACATACCGGCAGCGCGCCGGTACCTGTCGACCCTCAAGCCGGACAGTCACGACCACGAGATCGAGGTGCATCAGACCGAGGCTCAGATTCTGCGCGACGCGGGCGATTACAAGGGCGCTTACGACGTCCTTTCCACCGCGCTGGCTGCGGATCCGGACTCCGCGGATCTGATCTACGACACCGCCATGATCGCCGAGAAGCTCGACCGGCTCGACGAGGTCGAATCGCGTCTGACGCGCTTGATCGAGCTCAAGCCCGACAATGCTCAAGCCCTCAACGCGCTCGGCTATACCCTCGTCGACCGTACGCCGCGTACAGCGGAGGGAATGAAACTCATCGAGAAGGCGCTGACACTCGCGCCGGAGGACCCGTCGATCCTGGACAGCATGGGGTGGGCGCACTTCCGGCTGGGAAACCTCGGCGACTCCGAGAAATTCCTTCGTCGCGCGCTCGCCGATCGGCCTGATCCCGAAATTGCCGCGCATCTCGGTGAAGTGCTGTGGGCGAAGGGCGAGCGCGATCTTGCCAAAGAGGTCTGGCAGTCGCAACTCAAGGAAACGCCTGACAACCCGCTGCTGCTAGAGACCGTGCGTCGACTCGCGCCGTAGCGCGCGCCGCGGGAGCGCGCTTGACCGGGCCATTTCAAGGCCGCGTCGCGGCAGTCGCGAGCCTGCTCGCGCTCGTAGGATGCGCGTCGCTCCCACTTCCGCCCGATACCGCCAAATTTTCCGAGGCGCGCGACGCGTATCAAGTCGCTGGCCGCCTGTCCGCCCGGCATGACACGGATGGATTCGCCGCAAGCTTTCGCTGGAGCCACTCCGCCGATCGCGACGAGCTCGATCTCGCAACGCCCTTGGGTCAGACCCTCGCCCGGCTGACCGGCGACGCTCGCGGCGTTGAGCTCAGGAGACCGGACGGCAGCATTGAGACAGCGAGCGATTGGGCAACGCTGACGTCGCGCGGGCTCGGCTGGGCGTTGCCAGTCTCGGGCCTCGCATTCTGGATCCAGGGCTCGCCGCGAAAGGGCGCGCCCTACACGGTCGAGGCCGCCGACGACGGCAATCCGGCTGTGCTGCGCCAGGACGGATGGACAATCGCCTATCAGACATTCGTCAAGGACGCGGCGGGCGCATCGCGTCCGGCGCGAATGACGCTCGACTACCCGGGCGTGGAATTGCGCCTGGTGATCGACGCCTGGCAGTGACTCTGTGATCGTTCTGACGGCGGAAGCCACGAGCAAACCTTGATCGAGCACACGAGCTGGACGCTTCCCGCACCCGCGAAGCTCAACCTTTTCCTGCATGTGACAGGACGCCGGGCGGACGGTTACCACACGCTCGAATCGCTCATGGTGCCGATCGACCGCGCGGACTTCATTACGCTCTCGTCGCGCGACGATGGTGAAGTGATCCGCACCGGCGGCGCGGGCGACGTTGTCGCGGACGACGATCTGGCGGTCATCGCCGCGAGGCTCCTGCAGCGTGAGTGCGGCGTCGACCATGGCGTTTCGATCCACATCGACAAGCGCTTGCCCGTCGGCGGGGGCCTCGGCGGCGGCAGCTCCGATGCCGCCACGGTGCTACTGGGTTTGAATCGCATTTGGAGTCTTTGCTTGTCGCGGGCCCGGCTGATGGAGCTTGCGCTCCATCTGGGCGCTGACGTGCCGTTCTTCGTCTTCGGCGAGCCGGCCTTCGCGCGCGGCATTGGCGAGATTCTCCAAGCATGCAGCGTGCCCCTCGCGTGGTTCGTGGTGCTCGTTCCGCCGATTCACGTCTCGACGGCGGAGATTTTCGCCGCGGCTGAATTGACACGCAACAGCGAGTCCGCGAAAATGTCAGTCTTTTCCGAGGGCTACGGCCGCAACGATCTGCAACAGGCGGCGGTCGCACGATTTCAGGCGATCGCGGACGCTCTCGCGGCGCTTAGCGGCGTGGCACCGGATGCGGGAACGCGCATGACAGGATCGGGAGCGTGTGTCTTGGCGGCCTTTGACAACGAAAAGGCCGCACAACATGCACTCTCGCGGCTGCCGCGCGAATTGACCGGCTTTGTTGCGCGCGCACTCGATCGTCACCCGCTCTGGTCGTTTGCCTTAAGCGATGTCGGCCGACTAGCATTTCGGACGTGACTGTTTCCCTTGGGGAGTCGCCAAGTGGTAAGGCACCGGATTTTGATTCCGGCATTCGTAGGTTCGATCCCTACCTCCCCAGCCACACCTGCGTCGGGCCGACGTCGCGATTCATGCGGGTCGCGCACGCCTGGCGCGCGCGATTCCGGACGGCGCGATGAAGTTTGAGCGCATGCGGGTTTTCACTGGTAACGCCAATCCTCAGCTCGCGGAAGCCGTCGTCCGGCACATGGGCATCAGCCTCGGCCGTTGCATCGTCGGGCGCTTCTCCGACGGCGAGGTGATGGTCGAGCTGCTGGAAAACGTCCGCGGGCGCGACGTGTTCATCCTGCAGTCGACGTGTGCGCCGACCAACGATAACCTGATGGAGATCCTGGTCATGGTCGATGCGCTCAAGCGCGCATCGGCCGGACGCATCACCGCCGCGATCCCCTACCTCGGATACGCCCGCCAGGACCGCCGCCCACGCTCGGCGCGAGTCCCGATCACCGCCAAGGTCATCGCCGACATGATCACGACCGTCGGCGTCGATCGCGTGATGACCATGGACCTGCACGCTGATCAGATCCAGGGCTTTTTCAACATCCCGGTCGATAACATCTACGCGACGCCCGTGCTGCTCGGCGACCTGTGGAAGCAGAACTACGAAAATCTGCTCGTGGTATCGCCCGACGTCGGGGGCGTCGTGCGCGCACGCGCGATCGCCAAGCGCCTCGATTCCGATCTCGCGATCATCGACAAGCGCCGTCCGAAGGCCAACGTCGCCGAAGTCATGAACATCATCGGTGACGTCGAGGGCCGCTCATGCGTGATCATGGATGACATCGTCGACACGGCGAACACGCTGTGCAAGGCGGCCGCGGCATTGAAGGAAAACGGCGCGCAGAAGGTGATCGCCTATTGCACGCACCCTGTCTTATCCGGCGGCGCCGTCGCGCGCATCGCCGAATCGCAGCTCGACGAAATCGTCGTGACGGACACGATTCCGCTGTCGGACGAAGCGAAAGGCGTGCAAGCGCATACGGCAACTCTCCTGCGCGCAGCTCCTCGCGGAAACCATGACGCGGATCTCCAACGAAGAATCGGTGAGCTCGCTGTTCACGGAGTAGCCGGCACGCTGGGCCCCGCTCGGACTGGTTGCGCCGGGCGTCCGAATCAGGTTATAATTCAAAGCTTTCCCGCTGGTTTGCCGTCGTTTAGTTTCAGTTCAGAGCGCGGTCTCGAGCGGGCATGTCGCCATTAGCGGACGACTGGGTGTGATTGGATCCCGAGGGATGCCATGACGCACCGGAAGGCCGCAGACAAAGGAGCTTTGCCATGCAGCAATCGCCACAGAAGTCGCAACAGTCGTTCACCGCATTTCCGCGCGAGCAGGAAGGCAGGGGCGCGAGCCGTCGCCTTCGCGTGACGGGGAGGGCGCCCGGCATCGTTTATGGCGGCGCCGACAAGCCGCAAACGATCGAGGTCGACCATAACGCCCTCATCCACGCGCTGAAAAAAGAGGCGTTTCACTCGACCATCCTGACCATGACGCTGGGTGACACGACGCAGCGCGTGCTGCTGCGCGACGTCCAAATGCATCCGTTCCGTCACGAAGTGCTGCACATCGATTTCCAGCGCGTCGACGAGAACCGCAAGATCCGCATGAAGGTGCCGCTGCATTTCGCCAACGGCGACAAGTCTCCGGCGGCCACGACCGACGCGATCATCAGCCACGTGCTGACCGAGCTCGACGTGTCATGCCTGCCGAAGGACCTTCCGGCGTTCATCGAGGTCGACCTGTCGATGCTCGCGGTCGGACAATCGATCCACGTAGCCGACCTGACGCTTCCGGCCGGGGTGACCGCGGTGACGCGAGGCGGTGAGAGTCCGGTGGTCGCGACTGCGATCGTGCCGCGCGTCATTGCCGAAGTCGAGGAAGTCGCCGCGGTGGCCGAGGCTGGCGCCGCCGAGGCCGCGCCGGCGGAAGCCGGCAAGGCAGGGGAAAAAGCGCCGGAGAAGGGCGCCGAGAAGGCGCCGGAGAAGGGTGCGGAGAAGGCTCCCGCGAAGAAGGACGACAAGAAGTAGCACTCATTCCCAAGCAAAAAAGGCCCGCCTGGCGGTTCCTGGCGGGCTTTTTTGTTGGAGGCGGCGTGATACACAGGTGCAACCATGACGCCACTGCGTTTGATCGTCGGTATCGGCAATCCAGGCAGCGAATACAGCGCGACCCGGCACAACGCCGGCGCGTGGTTCGTCGAGCGCCTGGCGCGGGCTGCCGGCGTGTCGCTGGGCATGCAGGCGAAATTCCAGGCGATCGTCGGAAGCGTGCGCTCGAGCGATGGTATCGATCGGCGTCTGGCGCTGCCGCAGACCTTCATGAACCGAAGCGGCCAGGCCGTATCGGCGTTGGCGCGTTTCTATCGCATCGCGCCCGAGGAAATCCTGATCGCTCACGACGAACTGGACCTGAAGCCGGGAACCGTCAAGCTCAAACAGGGCGGCGGCAGCGCGGGTCACAACGGCCTCAAGGACATCGCCGCGGCGCTCGGGACGCCGGCGTTCTGGCGCCTGCGAATCGGGATCGGGCATCCGCGCGAAGGCGAATTGTCGGAGCAGGAAGTCGCCGACTACGTCCTTCATCGGCCACGATCGGAGGAGCAGCAGGCCATCGACGATGCCATCGCGCGGGCGCTGGCGTTGTGGCCCGCGCTGGAGATGGGCGACACCGAGCGAGCGATGCACGCACTGCACACAGTGGCCAAGCCGCCGAAGGCGCCCGGCGCAGGCGACGTTGCATCGTCAAAAGCGGTCAACGCGGATTCGAATGCAACACCGGCGACATCGGCCGTTCGCTCTCCCAAGGACGAACTGAACACCTCGACCGATAAGGGATCGAAGACAAAATGAGTTTGAGATGCGGCATCGTCGGATTGCCCAACGTCGGCAAGTCAACACTGTTCAATGCGTTGACCAAGGCCGGCATCGCCGCCGAGAACTATCCGTTCTGCACCATCGAGCCCAATATCGGCATCGTCGAGGTGCCCGATCCGCGTCTCGCCCCGCTGGCCGCGATTGCCCGCCCGGAACGCATCGTGCCGGCAACGGTCGAGTTCGTCGACATCGCAGGCCTGGTCGCGGGCGCGTCGAAAGGGGAGGGCCTCGGCAATCAATTTCTGGCCACGATTCGCGAGACCGATGCGATCGCGCATGTCGTTCGCTGCTTCGAGGACGGAAACGTCATTCACGTTGCGGGCGCCGTCGACCCCATCTCCGACATCGAGACGATCAACACCGAGCTCGCGCTAGCCGACCTTGCGACAGTCGACAAGCAGCTCGCGAAACACGCCAAGGCGGCCAAAGCCGGCGCGGACAAGGAGTCGCAACGGCTGGTGGCGGCGCTGGAGAAGGTCGGCGCGGCGCTGAACGAGGCGAAGCCCGCGCGATCGGTGGATCTCTATCCCGAGGAGCGCGCAGTCCTGAAGCCGCTCTTCCTGCTGACGATGAAGCCGACCATGTATGTCGCCAATGTCGCGGAGCATGGCTTCGCCGACAATCGACTGCTGACTGCGGTCGAGCAGTACGCGAAAGCGGAAGGCGCGCCGGTGGTGGCGATCAGCGCTGCGCTGGAGTCGCAAATCGCGGACCTGGACCCGGAGGACAAGCGAATATTTCTCGCCGACATGGGCCTGACCGAGGCGGGCCTCGATCGCCTGGTTCACGCGGGTTACAAGCTGCTCGGCTTGGAAACCTACTTCACGGCGGGCCCGAAGGAGGTTCGCGCGTGGACGGTGAAGGGCGGCAGCACCGCACCGCAGGCCGCCGGCGTGATCCACACCGACTTCGAGAAGGGATTCATCCGCGCCGAGGTGATCGCCTACAACGACTTCATTGCCTGCAAGGGCGAGCAGGGTGCCAAGGAAGCCGGCAAGATGCGCCTGGAAGGCAAGGACTACATCGTGCGCGACGGCGACGTCATGCACTTTCGCTTCAATGTCTGAACGTGAGGCTCGCGGGGCCAAGAGCGTGGCGCGGACGTGACACGATGGCAGAGGCGTGTCGGGCCGTCGCTCAGCGCAATCGCGGTTGCCGTGTCCGCGTTCGCCATGTTTCTGCTGGCGGCGTGCGCGGGTCTCGGGACCGCAGCTCGTTGCTCCGAAGGTGAGCGTCGAGGGCATCGTCATCGGCGAAGTGCGCGGCGGCGACGCTTCGGTGAGCTTGTTAATGCGTGTCGAGAATCCGAACTCGATCGACCTGACGCTGCAGTCGCTTCGCTTCGCATTCAGCGTCAACGAAATCGCGCTGACCAACGGCGGGACCGTACAGGGAGAGACCGATCGCGGCCGGCGGCAGCAAGGTGATCGACGTCGATACGCACACGGATATGAACGCCGTCCTGAGGCTCATCGCGCTGACCGCCACCCGGCGCACGATGGCGCTGCGATATGCGCTCGACGGCGAGGCCATCGTCCAGAACGGCGTGCACCTGCCCTTCAGCCGTCGCGGCGACCTTCCAGTGCCAGGCGCGCCGCCGCCGGCGCAACCGCGCTGACGAGCCATGCGCCTTAAATTCACCAAGATGCAGGGGCTCGGCAACGATTTCGTCGTGCTCGACGGCATCACCCAGAAGCGTCGAGCTCGATGCCGCCCGGTTGAAGCGACTCGCCGACCGCCACTTCGGCGTGGGCTGCGATCAGATCCTGATCGTGGAGAGGTCAGTGCGTGACGACGTTGATTTTCGCTACCGGATTTTCAACGCCGATGGCGGCGAGGTCGAGCAGTGCGGCAACGGCGCGCGCTGCTTTGTCCGCTTCGTCCGCGACCGCGGCTTGACCACGAAGCGCGCCCTCCGGGTCGAGACGCGCGGAGGCATCATCGAGCCGCGGCTCGAGGACGACGGGCAGGTCACCGTCGACATGGGCGTGCCGCGGTTCGAGCCCTCCGAGATTCCCTTTGTCGGCGGCGCCGCAGCCATCCTCCACGCGCTGGAAGTGGACGGAGCGAGCGTTTCGGTAGGCGTCGTGTCCATGGGCAACCCGCATGCGGTCCAGGTCGTGGTCAGCGTGGACGATGCGCCGGTTCTGACGCAGGGACCGCACATCGAGCGCCATTTCCGTTTTCCGAACGGCGTCAACGCGGGTTACATGCAGGTCATCGATCGCGCTAACATTCGCTTGCGGGTGTGGGAGCGGGGCGCGGGTGAGACCCTGGCGTGCGGCACGGGAGCGTGCGCTGCGGTGGTGGTTGGCATCCGACTCGGATTGCTCGACTCGCCCGTGCGCGTCGCGACGCGCGGCGGAGACGTTGACGATCGCGTGGGACGGCGGACAATCGCCCGTGTTCATGACCGGTCCTGCGCAGAGTGTTTTCGAAGGCGAGTGGCAGGTGAACGATGAGGTGGAGCGATGAAGGCGAGCGACCAGTGAGAAAGACGAGCGAGCGATGATCGCATCAGAGGAGGGAGAGTCGATGGATGCGAAGGCCGTCGCGGACTATCTGCAGCAGCATCCCGAGTTTTTCGCGGAATACGCCGACGTGCTGGCCGACATCTACGTTCCGCACCCCCACGGCGGCCACGCAATACCGATCGCGGAGCGGCAGATCGTCACCTTGCGCGAGAAGAACAGCCAGCTCGAGAGCAAGCTCAACGAGCTGATCCAGTTCGGCAGCGAGAACGACGGGATCAGCGAAAAGCTGCACCGGTCGACGCTCGCGCTGTTCTCCGCGGCGGACCTCGAGACGACGCTGGGCGTTCTTTACCACAGCTTGAAGGATGATTTCCACGTGCCGCACGTTGCTCTGCGCCTGTGGGGAAAGGTTCCGGAGCAGTCGTACCTGCCGGAGCTCGCGGCGACGAGCCAGGAGCTGCGCGACTATGCGGCTGCGCTGGATCGCGCCGTTCTGCGGACCGCACGCGCCGTTCGAGTCGCGCGATTGGTTCGACGGCGCGCACACGCTGTCCTCCTTCGCATTCCTGCCGCTGCGCACGCATCCCACCTTTGGCTTGCTCGCGCTCGGCGCCGACGATCCCGCACGGTTCTACGCGGGGATGGGGACGATGTACCTCACGCGCCTGTCGGAGGTCGCAAGCGTTGCCACCGCCCGGTTTCTGCCGCAAGCCTAGCGGCGCGCACGTCGCGCCCGAGCCGCCGATGAGCGCGCGGGCGGGCATGGATGCGGCGCTGCTCGACGACTACGAGCGCTCCCTTGCGACACGGCCGGCGCACACGCGCGCTGCTTACCTGCGCGACGTCGCGGCGCTCAAGGCGCTCGCCGGCGAGGCACCGCTCACCGCGCTTTCAGCTGCGGATCTCCGGCGTTTTCTCGCAACGCTGCACGGCCGCGGACTGACAGGGCGAAGCCTCGCCCGTCTGCTTTCGGGGTGGAGGGCTTTCTTCCGCTTCGCGATGGATCGCGACGATTCATTCAAGGACAACCCCTGCGCGGGCCTCAAAGCGCCCAAGTCGCAGCGGCGTCTGCCCTCGGCGCTGTCGCCCGATGAGGCGGTGCAACTCGTGGCGATCGAAGGCGACGATGCGCTCGCGATCCGCGACCGCGCGCTGCTCGAGCTCGCCTATTCCTCAGGCCTGCGTGTTGCCGAGCTCTCGGGGCTGAACCTGTCGATGCTCGATCTGGCCAGCGGAAGAGGTCCGCGTCTGGGGCAAGGGATCCAAGGAGCGCATCGTCCCGGTCGGCGCGCCGGCGCGCGCCGCGCTGGGGGCGTGGATCGCATGCGCGCCGGCTTTCCGATCCGCGACGCGGAGGCGCTCTTTCTGAGCCGCACGCGGCCGGCGCCTGGCGCCGCGCGCCATCCAGCAGCGTCTCGCGGACTGGGCGGTCAAGCGCGGATTGAATCGCCACGTGCATCCCCACATGCTGCGGCACTCGTTCGCCTCGCATCTGCTGCAGTCATCGGGCGATCTGCGCGCGGTGCAGGAGCTTCTCGGTCACACCAGCATCGCCAGCACGCAGGTCTACACGCACCTCGACTTCCAGTATCTGGCCAAGGCGTACGACGAGGCGCATCCGCGCGCCCGAAAAGGCGGCGCGGCTGGCAAGGCGCCCAAAGCCGTGAAATAAGGAAACGCGCGATCGGGCCGGATCATTCGAGCTCGTGACGAGTCCGGGCAGCCATCGACGGTCGGTAAAGCCGGGATCGGCTCCGGCCTGCTGGGACGCAGGTCGGCTGGGTGAGAGTCCTGACAAGTGTGTAGTGCGACATGTCGACGCGATTGCAGCGGCCCGATGCCGAGGCGTTACGATTTTCGCAATCAGCGAAAAAAACGGGGCGCTTTGGGGGCGCCCCGAATAGCCACTGAGGAGAAACTCGAGCGTACTTGCCCTGACTACTCCACCCGCTCGCCGTGAAGACTGATATCGAGACCCTCGCGCTCTTCTTCTTCGGACACGCGCAGGCCCACCACCATGTCGATGACTTTCAGGATGATGAAGCTGCCGATGCCCGATACCGCCAGGGTCGTGCAGACAGCGCCGAGCTGGACCATGAAGTCGGCGTCCGCACCGCTGATCTCCTTGACGTTGAACACACCGGTCAGCAGCGCGCCGACGATACCGCCGATGCAGTGCACGCCGAAGGCATCGAGCGAATCGTCGTAGCCCATCATTCGCTTGACGGTGGTTGCGGCGAAGAAGCACAGCACGCCCGCTGCGATGCCGATGACGAACGCGCCGGTGATGCCGACGAAGCCCGACGCCGGCGTGATCGCCACCAGGCCGGCAACGGCGCCCGAGGCGATGCCCAGCACCGAAGGCTTGCCCTTGGCCATCCACTCCGTGAACATCCAGGCGAGCGCCGCAACGGCGGTGGCGAGTTGGGTCACGACCATCGCCATGCCGGCGCGGCCGTCGGCGGCGACCGCCGATCCTGCGTTGAAGCCGAACCAGCCCACCCACAGCAGCGATGCGCCGATCAGGGTCAGCGTCAGGTTGTGCGGCGCCATCGCTTCCTTGCCGTAACCGAGTCGCTTGCCGAGCACGAGCGCGCAGACCAGGCCCGCGATACCGGCGTTGATATGCACGACCGTTCCGCCGGCGAAATCGAGCACGCCCTTGGCGGCCCAGAACCCGGAGGGCTCCCACATCATGTGCGCGATCGGCGAGTAGATGAGCAGCGACCACAGGCCGATGAACCACAGCATCGCCGAGAATTTCATCCGGTCGGCGAATGCGCCGGCGATCAGCGCCGGCGTGATGATCGCAAACGTCATCTGGAACGTCATGTACACCGATTCCGGGATCGTGAGTCCCAGGTGCGAGACGGTCACCTTGCCGGCGTCATGCTGGAAGAGCATGCCGCTCAGGAAAAGCCGATCGAGGCTGCCGACGAATGATCCTCCCGGCATGAACGCGAGGCTGTAGCCGCAGATCACCCACAGCACGGTGACGAGACACGTAATCGCAAAGCTTTGCATCAGCGTCGCGAGCACGTTCTTCTTGCGCACCATTCCGCCGTAGAACAGCGCGAGCCCCGGGATCGTCATCAGCAGCACCAGCGCCGTCGAGGTCAGCATCCAGGCGGTGTCGCCGCTGTTGATCTTGTCGACGCCGATCAGTTGAGGTGATGTCGGAGCAGGCGGGGCCGCGGCGGGCGCGGCGGCGGCATCGGCCTTCGGTGCGTCGCCCTTCGGTGCATCGGCCGCGGCGGGTGCGGCTGCCGCGGGTGCGGGCGCGGCAGCAGGCGCCATGGCCGGCGGTGTCGCAGGAGCGGGTGTTGCCGGCGCCGCGGCTTCGGGCGCCGTGCCCTTGTCCTTGTGGCCCGGACCGCCGTCACCGTCTGCCGCGAGCACGACGCTGGATACGCTGATGGCGCCGAAGACGGGCGATCAACGCTAGGAATTGCTTCATAGGATTCCCCTTAGAGCGCGTCCGCACCGGTCTCGCCGGTTCGGATGCGCACGACTTGTTCAAGGTCGAAAACGAAGATCTTGCCGTCGCCGATCTTGCCGGTGTTGGCGGCTTTTTCGATCGCCTCGATGACTCGATCCAGCATGTCGCTGTTGATCGCCGCTTCGATTTTCACTTTCGGAAGGAAATCGACGACGTATTCGGCGCCGCGATAGAGCTCGGTGTGGCCTTTCTGACGCCCGAAGCCCTTGACCTCGGTCACGGTGATGCCTTGCACGCCGATGGCGGAAAGGGCCTCCCGGACCTCGTCCAGCTTGAACGGCTTGATGACTGCGGTTACCAATTTCATTTTTCGCCCCTCGATGAGTCCATGAGCTTGCCGTTTCTGACGCGGCGATCAGAACGTCTTCTGCACGAAGACCGTTCCCGTGGATTTGCCGATGTTCTTGCCGGCAATCGTGTACGCCTGCGTCCTTGGCGTTGGTGTCGGTGTAGTACGCGCCGAAGTTGTAGCTGTTGATCGAGCTAGCTCACGCCGAGCTTCCAGTCGGTGTAGTTCAGCGTTGGCTGTTGCTGAACGCCGTTGTTGCTTCCGTGATATTCCTGACGTCCGACGTGAGCGATTGATGGTCCACGCATCGTTGATCGGGATAGTTCGCGGACAGGTCGAGGTACCAGCTGTTTTGCGAATCCGGGACGCCGAACGTGTCGTCGACGCTGTCCGAGTACTTCAGCGATACCCACTTCCACGAGCCGGCGATGTAGAGCTCGGTCGTGTTCGGCTTGGTGACGCCATGGAAGTAGCTGCCCGGGTAGTAGTAGTAGAGAACGCCCGACGTCCATGCCCCAGTCGTCGTTGAAGGCATACTTCCAGCCGCCGTACAGGTCCCACTCCAGGCTGCATCCGTGGTCGCACACGCCTGACTTCGTCGTGAAGCCAGCTGATGTTCGAGCCCCAGGTGCCGAGGTAGAAGCCGCTGCGTGTGCGTAGTCGAATCCGCCCTGGAACGCGGGCTTCGTGTCGGTCTGGGTCAGTCCGCGGAAGATGTACTGGCTGTAGATGCCGAATTGGCCGGTGAGCGTGTACGGCTCCGCCGGTTTGGCATCCGCCGGCGCGGCCGGAGCACACGACCGCTGGCGCGGCGCGTCGTTGTCGTTTGCGCGTGAGCGATCGAGCCCGCCCCGGCCACAGCGACAAACAGCGTTGTGAGTGCACGGAATTTGAAGCGCATGAAGAACTCCCTTGGCTGATTGCGAAGAATCGTGCATGGACGTGTCAGCACAAGCTGTGCCAAGCATTAAGTTCTTTTGATATCAAACGCTTGCGACAACGTCGCGAGGTGAGTCCTGTTGCAGTGCACCCGACAATTGCACCGCCAAGGTGCGCGCCCAGTGGCTGCTGTGCCTAAACGGGGCGACGGTGGACTAGTCCGCCTTGCGCAGCGCAGCACGACGGCGCGCTTTTGCTAGACTCGTTGCATGCATTCGCGAGAGGAGAGCGCAGATGATTGGCGACAAAATTCTTGACGACATCAGCGCGCGAGTCGCCGCGGCGATGGCGTCGAGCCCGGTGCGCGACGCGGAAAAGAACGTCCGCGTCCTGCTGACGCAGCGCGCTCGGACGGCTCGATCTGGTGAGCCGCGAGGAGTTCGACATCCAGGTTGCGCTGCTCGCGCGAGCCCGCGAGAAGCTCGATGCGCTCGAGGAGCGTCTCGCGCGCGAGCGAGGCCGGCGCAAAGCCCGCGGCGAAGTGACCGGCGCCGCGGCCGCGTGTAGCGACGCCGAGCGGCTCGAAAGCAATGCATGGCTCTCGCCGTCCTGCACAGCCGTGCATTGTCGGGATTCGACGCGCCTCCGGTCGAAGTGGAGGTCCATCTCGCCGGCGGATTGCCGGCGTTCAATCTGGTCGGACTGCCGGACACCGAGGTCAAGGAAAGCCGCGATCGCGTTCGCGCGGCACTGCAAAACGCGCAATTCGATTTCCCCGCGCGCAAGATCACCGTCAACCTCGCGCCCGCCGATCTGCCCAAGGAATCCGGCCGCTTCGATTTGCCCATCGCGTTGGGCATCCTCGCCGCCACCGGGCAGATCCCCGCGGACGCTCTCGACCGCTACGAATTCGCGGGCGAGCTCGCGCTGACCGGCGATCTCCGGCCGATTCGCGGCGCGCTGGCGATGGCGCTCAAGGCGCATCGCGACGGACGCGCATTCGTGCTGCCCGAATCGAGCGCGCACGAAGCCGCGCTGGTCCGCGACGCCGTGGTTCATCCGGCGAAAAGCCTGCTCGACGTTTGCGCGCATCTCTGCGGACGGGAAAGCCTGCCGCGATGTGGCCCGCGCGCCGCCTCGTGCGTCGATGCGGAAGCACCCGATCTTGCGGATGTCCGTGGGCAGTCGTCGGCCAAGCGCGCGCTCGAAGTTGCGGCAGCCGGCGGACACAGCCTGCTTGATGCTGGGGCCGCCGGGAACAGGAAAGTCGATGCTGGCCCAGCGCCTGCCGGGAATCCTGCCGCCGCTGCCGGAGGAAGACGCGCTCGAATCGGCCGCGATCCAATCGCTGACCGGGCGCTTTCGCCACGAAGACTGGGGCCGCCGTCCGTATCGCGCGCCCCATCACACCGCGTCTTCGGTCGCGCTTGTCGGAGGCGGAAGCGATCCGAGGCCGGGCGAAATATCGCTGGCGCATCACGGCGTCCTCTTTCTCGACGAGCTGCCCGAGTGGGACCGCAAGGTGCTCGAGGTGCTGCGCGAGCCGCTCGAGTCCGGAAAGATCCACATCTCGCGCGCTGCGCGGCAGGTAACCTTTCCGGCGAGCTTCCAGTTCGTCGCGGCGATGAATCCGTGCCCGTGCGGTTACCTCGGGCATCCGAGCGGCAAATGCCGATGCACGCCGGACCAGATCGCGCGTTACCGCGGACGCATCTCGGGTCCGTTGATGGACAGGATCGACTTGCAGATCGAGGTGCCGTCGCTGCCCGCGGACGCTCCTGCCCGCGAGGCGCGGCGGGAGCGGAAGCGGGGAGGCATCGATTGTCGTTCGCGAGCGCGTCGCGCAAGCGGCCGCGCGCCAACGCGCGCGGCAGGGCAAAGCGAACAGCCAGCTTCAAACTCGCGAGCTGGAGCGCTGGTGCGCGCTCGACGCCGAAAGCGAGTCGCTGCTCAAGCAGGCGTTCGCGCGACTATCGCTTTCGGCGCGTGCCTACCATCGAATCCTGAAAGTCGCACGTACCATCGCCGACCTTGCCGCCGCCGATGCGCTGTCCGTAAAGCACGTCGCCGAGGCGATCAGCTATCGACGCCTCGATCGCGCGTAGCACGCCGCCAAGCGATGCGACGGCGAGCCTTTGTTGCGCGGCACCTGAAGCCGCTCAAGGCTTCGCCGAGTTGACTCCGGCAGGCGACGTGGGTCCGCCGTTCAACGACGACGACGTCGAATCGACGCCGCTGCGCGTCTTCGGGTCGGCAGGTTGCTGCTGCGTCGCAAGCGGAAGCGAAGGAAGCGGAGTAAGGAGAACCTCATCTCCGTCCTGACCGGACCGCGACAACGACAAGCTGCGCGCGAGGCCCCCGGGCGGTGCTGGAAAGCGTATTAGCACGATGGACTCCAGTTGGTGCGGCTTATAGCACGATGGCCGCGGCCATCGCAATTCGTTCGGCCAGCTCTTCGTCGATCGGTTCCCCGTGTCCCAAACCGATTCGAAAGATGCCCCATGGTTCCGACGCGGGCGACCATCGGAACTGATACGCGGGAAGGACGAAGACGTCCTCCTCTCCATCCCACATGCCGTCGCGATCGTCGGGATTCGCCGGGTCGACCGAGGACCAGCTTGGCTCTCCGTACCAGGCGCCGAGCACGCTGTCGTACTCGTCGCGCGCGCGGTAGACCTCCGGCGGGCGGGTTTCGCCGGCCGCCGCGGTATCGACGTCAGCAGCGAAACCGCGAAGACGAAATTGCACGCCGCCGGCCTCGATCAGCTCAGGCACATACAGCGCGACAGTGCATCGGCGCGCAAGACGCGGCATCAAATCGGCAACGATCTTCGAGGCGATGTGATCGCCATTCCCGCCGATCCTGTTGCGGGTGGCTGTGACCGACGCATCCGGCGGAAACGCGGCGTGCGGCCTCCACGCCAGGAAGTAGCGGCATTCCGGCAGCGGAAACGGAACGGTCAGAGTCGCGTAGCCGCCTGGCATCACATGCAGAAATTCCTGCAGCTCCTGATGCGGCTCGATTTTCTCGATCCCGGTTTCCAGGTGACCGACGTGGACCTCGATCCTCCCACCCTGAGGCAGCAGGGCAGGAGGCAGGCTGATGCTAAGCGTGAGCGAGTCGAGGGGATCGGTGACATGAATGGAGACCGCTTCCTTGCCTGCTCTGCGGAAGTCGTCCAGCTGATCGTCGCGCAGCAATTGGAGATCGGTCATCGTGAGGATCGCGCTCCGCGACCACGTGTACTCGAGCTCCAATCGCTGAGCCTTCGTGCGCCAGTCGTCGATCTGCAGCTGGAGCCGGTAACCCCTGCCTCCATCCGGAGGACGGCCGAAGTTCGCCGCCTTTTCACCACCTTCGGGATTGCCGGCCCAGCGGTCCGTGCCACCGCCCTCCCAGTCGACATTCAGCTTGCCGAGGATCGGCGACCCGGAAAGACGGTGGACGTCGAAAACAAGCTGATGGTCCTTTGTCACGGGCCAGAAGGTACGCGTCTCGCGCACGTCGATGTCGCGGTACTCGGTGAAGGCGAAGTGCCTCTCGATCCGACTGACTGGCCGCGCCTTGAGGTCGTCCCTGCGCAGGACGCGGGCTTCCCGGATCTGCCGACCGTCGAGCAGGCAAACCGCGTCACCACAGTCCTGCCATTGGCCGCCGACGATTCTTTGTTCCTGCACATAAACGCTGCGATCGCGCCGCAATTCAAGGACGTTGATCGAGGCACGCGTCGCGTCGCAGCCAGCCCATGTGTCCGCCCCCGTCGCGGAGCCGGCCCCGAGCACGACGAGGTCGCTGGCCAGCGTCTTGCCGGGAACGCCGTATCTTGCGATGTTGCGCATATGCTCGTGGCCGTGAAGAACGAGATTGACGTTGTTGGTCGCGCAGTTCTCCAGGACACTTCCCGCGTTCACCAGTGTCGTGGTATTGAGCACCGACGAGACATGCTGTGAGCTTTGCTCCAGTGCGGCAATCGGTAGGAGGTGGTGGTGGACCAGTGCAATGACCAGATCGCGGGTCGTCTCCTCATCGTGGCTGCGCGTCGCGCCATTCACGGCTCCCAGCACGTCCAGCTTGACGAATCCCTGAGCGGAGTACTGCGCGGCCTTGCTGCTGTCGATGCCCAGGACTCTCACGCGCCATTTGGGGACCGGAGTCGCTGTTCCCCGCGGAACGTCCGGAAATGTCCATTCCTGAGGGCTTTGGAGATCGGCGATATGGTCCTTGAACTTGCGATCGAACGATGCGGGATCCATGTTTGAATCCTTGAACCATCCCATGACCTTTCCCAGCCAGCCCGCGTTTCCCTGACTGTGGCGATCATGATTTCCTGCGCAGACCGTCCAGGGGATTCGAGCTTCGGTCAGGCGATCGAATTCCGCAGCGACCTCATCGAACAATCCGGGGTCGGGCGTGTCGGCCAGATCGCCGGTCGCGATGATTGCGTCGGGCCGGGGATCGCGAAGGAGATGCTCGATCAGCGATTTCCAGATGTCATCCTGATAGTCCATCCCGAAGTGCAGGTCGCTGATGTGAACGATGCGAAACGGATCCATCCCTTGTCCCCACGACTGACGCCTCATTCTAGCGTCTGGGTGATTCATGACGAACCTTGATGATTCACCGCTCGGCAAGGCAACCGGGTATCCCGATCGTTACGATCCATCGCTGCTGTTCGCGGTTCCGCGCGCGCCGCAGCGCGCGGAGATCGGCATCCTGGGCGGACTGCCGTTTTCCGGGTGCGATACCTGGAATGCCTACGAGCTTGCCTGGCTCGACGCGCGACGCAGGCCGCGCCTTGCCATCGCGACAATCCGGGTGAGGGCGGAGTCGCCGGCGATGGTCGAATCCAAGTCGCTCAAGCTCTATCTCGGCTCGTTCGCGCAGGAGTCCTTGACGTCTGACGAAGCGCTTCGCGAGCGCATAGCGGACGATCTGGGCCGCGTGTGCGGAGACCCGGTCGCCGTCGCGCTGACGCCGGGTGCTGACTTCGGCTCCGTGACTCACGATCGGTCAAGGGCCACCCCCGCGGTGTCGATCGATCAATGCGATGTTAGCGTCGACGGGAGGGATCCGGACGGCGCGCTGCTGACGAGCGGCGGCGATTGTGTCGAAGAGTCGCTTTGCTCGTCCTTGTTTCGATCGATGTGCCCGGTGACGGGGCAGCCCGATTATGGCGACGTATTCGTCCGCTATCGCGGTCCGCGCATCGATCGGGCGGGACTGTTGCGCTATCTTGTCTCGTACCGCCGGCACGCGGCGTTCCACGAAGCCTGCGTCGAGCGAATCTTCATCGACATTCGCGATCGCTGCCGGCCCGAGAGGCTCAGTGTCTACGCGCGCTTCACGCGCCGCGGCGGGATCGACATCAATCCATTCCGGAGTGACTTCGAGGCGGGGCCTCCCGATAACATTCGCACCGCCAGGCAGTAGCCGGCAAAGTAGAGATCCGGAAACGTCGATCCCCGCCTCACAGCGGCACCGGATACATCCGGTCGCGGGCGCATGCAGCGGTCATCGTGCTTGCACCGGCAGAACGAAGGGAGGCGCGACCGACGCTGCCATGACGATGGCGGGGCCGGGATTGCCGGCGCCGAACGCCGCGCTTGCCACCGTCGATGTCGTGTTAACGCACAGCACCAAAGAAAGTATCGCCACCACCAGCGTGCCCAGCACGGCGAGTGGCTCTACCCAGCGCGAGCGGCGCGGTTTGCGCGACTCCGTCCCAGTCCCTCAAAAAGACCCCGCGACTGCGCGAAGCTCGCGCAGCGCGGGTTGGAGGGAAACGGAAAGCGGCCAAGTCGGCCCTGGGCCCAAGACCCGGCAGTGTCGTGAGCCGCGGTGTATTCAGTCCCAGTGCGGGCGCTGCGGGCAACACGACCAATGCAGTCTGGAGGCGGATCGGGTTGCGCTTGTTAAGATTCGTCATGATCGTCTTTCTTCCAACTGCCAGAGCCCGTAAGCCGAGCTCATGAGAACGCAGTCTGCTCGTCCGTCAGCCGAGAAGCATGTGCACATTGCCTACTACAAATGCAGAATATTCACGTTGCTCGGCCGGCGGGCGCCGGGCGCCGGCCGGCTCATGTAAGAGGACAGACTTATGCTATAAACATGTCTCGAATCGGGCATGCGCAGGTGAGCTTCACGCACATGAACGGTTCCGGTGCGATCGTGTGCGCGTCCGGCTCTCAGGGGAGGCCACTCCACCCGGACAGGCACAGAGCGCGCGGGGCGACTCTACGGAACTGAAGCCGCGCCGCCAGGTTCTGATCAGCACCCTCCGCGGGGAATCAGTGACCAACGAATTCACTCTCGCCCAGACGCCGACCCAGCCGCAGCCGAGCTCGGAGAACCTGGCCTTTGCCGACGCCGACGGTTGCGCCGCGTGGTTGCGCGCGGTCCCTCTTACCAACATTCCCCGGTACTACGAGACTATCCTCGGCCAGCTGAAGCGCCTGGCCGAAGCTGATTTCGCACCGCGCGAGCGCGCACGCATCGCGGAAATCATGCGCGAGCCGGTGATATTCCTGCACACCGAGCTCGCGCGGCGTTACGCCGGCAAGCCACAACCCGCGGGCGAGCGTGAGAACGAGGCGGCGGAACAGGCGCTCGCCTTGTGGCATGCCCTGTGGAGTCAGTACTCGGCGTGCCTGAAGCCGCTCCTCGAGGGGGATCCCGAGCTTAGTGGCGTGAAAGCAAAGGTGCTACAGCGCGGCCTTTGGGTCGGCAAGCAATTGATGCTGGTGCACGGCCTCGCGCGGCGCATTCCCGCGCCCGCGGTCTGGCAAGAGCTGCACGCTTACTACAGGCTCGCGGAAATACTCGACTGCGCGGTGACGGCGGTCTCCGACGAGCTGATGCCCAATGCGGTCGGAGTCTCGTGCTACTCGACGTACTGTCACGCGCTACTGCTCGATCTGGCCGACCCGTGTGCAATGACAGTGCGCCAGATCGAGTTGACGGATCGATGGCTGTCGATGTGGGCGCGCAAGGTGTTTCCTTACGCTCAGCAGCGCGAGACCGAGGGGCCGCTGATCGTGATCGATCTGGAGGCGCCACATGGCGCGGCGCTTCTGCCGGTCGGTCCACGCGCGGTCGGCGAGGCTACCCGCTACGGCTACCCCGCCAAGATCGTGACCAGCGTGCGAGGCAGGCTGAAGAGGCTGGCAAGCGGAGCCAATCCCGCGGAGCTGCAGCTGGGGCACGACGCTTCGGTGGAGGCCTGCACGGCCCTCCTGACCTACCTCGACACACGGTGGTACGCACTGCCCCCGCGCCGCCCCGCGGCGGATCCCAACACAAGCGTTGAGCTTTGCGTCGGCGGCCTCGGCGCCGCCTATTTTCGGATCAGCGGGCGCACATTCAACAGCCAGGACCTGCTTGGGCGCTTGTCGTATCAGGGCACGCAGCACCTCGCTACGCTCGACGCGCTGACGGGCTACGATCGCAACAAGGACGAGGCCGACAAGGTCTGGGCGTGGGAACGCTGGCAGGGGACGTACGAGGGCAACACCGCCACGCTGCGGCGCGTCGGCAGTGGGCCCCACCGCTGGCATCTCGATCAGTTGGTCGTGCTGCGCGATGACGATCGCATTCGCTGCGGTTACGTCACGCGCGTCGCACTCGACACGCGCGGCGAGCTGACGGTTTCATTGAAACTCTGGCCGGGGTCGGCGAGCGCGATCGCCGCGCGCGCATTGACCACCATGCTGGCCGAAGAGCCGCCTGCCCCCGCGCTGACCCTGGCCGAAACGCCCGATGAGAAGCCTTGCATCATCATCCCTCCGCGCACATTCAGCGCAGGACGCGTCCTGCGCTCGCTCGCCTCCGGTCCGGAGCGCCGCCTTCGATTGACGCGCCTGATACAGCGAGGCGCCGACTTCGAGCGCGCGTCGTTCGAGGACGTCCCCGCCTGACACGGGCGTTCGCATGGACCGCTCGCGGGTGCAATCCGGCGAGGCCTGTCGTCGCTGCTGATCGCGCTCGATGGTTCCGTGAAGTCCGAGACGACTGTTTAGCTCCAGCGATGCGGTGACGTGTGCCGATTGGCAACGGGCGCTCGAAAACGAACAGTCCCACGGCGCCGAAACGCTGCGCCATGCGAACAACCAGCGACGTTGAGGCACCGGGCCTGTCGACCCAAGAGACATTGCCGGCGACGCTCGCAACGCCGCACGGTGCCGCCGGGGACGCGTAGCAAAACCCGTCGACTGCGTGGGTTTGCCGCGGGACATCTGTCCGCAGTCGATTCATCCGTTCGCGGCTGTCCACGGCGCGCCTGCCGAGCGAAACTTGATCGCCGTACCGTGCCGGAGGTGGATCCGCGTTGGCATGGGTGTCTGCGTTCCGGTAACATGGCGCCCAACCTCGACACTCGCGGTTTTCCACCATCACCGGAGGTTGCATGACGCGAATCACCCGATGGCACGGCGCTTCCCTCGCGACGGCGCTCCTGCTCGCAGGACCCGCCAGCGCCGCACTCGACAATGCGGCGGCGCAGGCGATGATGCAAAAGGACGGCTGCGCCGCATGCCACTCCATCGACAAGAAGATCGTGGGGCCGGCGTACCAGGATGTCGCCGCCAAGTACAAGGGCGACAAGGATGCAGCGGCCAAGCTCGCCGACAAGGTCAAGAAGGGTGGGGTGGGCGTCTGGGGCCAGATCCCCATGCCTCCCAATGCCCAAGTGTCCGACGCCGACATCAAGGAGCTCGTTGGCTGGATTCTGACCCTGAAAAAGTAGTAAGCTCAAGAAATCCCGCGCAGGAGAGCGCCGCTTTGACTTGAAGTCAAGCTGCCGCCGAAGGCGTAACTCCCGCAATCGCTCAGGCAAAAGGACTGCGCGGGCGCAACAACCATCTGGAGAGCGGCTGGTCGGCTACGTGTCGATCGGCCCACCGAAGGGGCACCGGCGCGGCTTCGTTCAAGCTGCGCCGCAATCTCTCAGGTAAAAGGACAGACGGGGCGAAGTCGGCATGCCGGCTTCGCCCTTTTGCTGTCGCCTGGGAGAATTCTTGCTCAAAAAAACTCCGCTCAATGCCCTGCACCGCGCTGCCGGCGCGAAGATGGTCGATTTCGGCGGCTGGGATATGCCGCTCAGCTATGGCTCGCAGATCGAGGAGCACCACGCCGTGCGCCGGGACGCGGGCATGTTCGACGTCTCGCACATGCTCGCCGTCGACCTCGAAAGCGCGGATCCCGATGACGGCGACGCGGATGCGCGCGACTTTCTGCGTTACGCTCTCGCCAACAACGTCGACAAGCTGACTGTCCCGGGAAAGGCGCTCTATTCGTGCCTGCTCGAGGCCGACGGCGGCATTCTCGACGACCTCATCGTCTACTTCCTCCGCGAAGGCCGGTTCCGGACCGTCGTCAACGCGGCAACGGCTGACAAGGACCTCGCATGGCTCCAATCGCTGATCGTCGCGCGAGGAGCAAAGGTGACGCTCAAGTCCCGGCGCGATCTGGCGATGATCGCCGTGCAGGGTCCGCGCGCTCGCGAGCGGGTGTGGGCGGCGCTGCCCGATTCCAGGCCCGCGACCGAGACGATGAAGCCGTTCATGGCGGCGCAGGTCGGGGAGTATTTCATCGCACGCACCGGGTATACCGGCGAAGATGGCTTCGAAATCATGTTGCCTTCGACGCGCGCGGCGGCATTCTGGCAAGCCCTGTCTGCAGCGGGCGTCAAGGCGTGCGGCCTGGGGTCGCGCGACACCTTGCGTCTCGAGGCAGGGATGAATCTTTACGGCCAGGACATGGACCTGTCGGTCGATCCGCTCGAGTCCGGGCTTGCATGGACCGTGGATCTGGCTAGCGCGCGCGATTTCGTTGGCAAGGCGGCGCTGCTGGCGCATCCGCCCGCGCGGCAGCTGATCGGCCTGCTGCTCGAAGACAAGGCGGGCGTGTTGCGCGCGCACCAGAAGGTCACATCCGGCGCAGGCGGCGGTGAAGTCACCAGCGGGACATTTTCGCCGACATTGGGCGCATCGATCGCGCTGGCGAGACTTCCCGCCGATGTCGCCGTCGGCCAATCCGTGCAAGTGGAAATCCGCGGCAAGGCGCTTGCCGCTCGCGTCGTCAAGCCGCCTTTCGTACGCAACGGCAAGAGCCTGCTCGCCTGAATCCCAGAAGGAGAAACGCCATGAATGTTCCCACCGATCTCAAATATACCGCCAGCCACGAGTGGATACGCGGCGAGGCGGACGGCACGATAACGATCGGCATCACCGACCACGCACAGGAGGCGCTCGGCGATCTCGTGTTCATCGAGCTTCCCGCTGTCGGCCGAAAAGTGAAAGCAGGCGAAGCCTGCGCAGTCGTCGAATCGGTCAAGGCCGCATCCGACATCTATGCGCCGGTCAGCGGAGTGGTCACTGCGGGCAATTCGCAAGTCACGGACGCGCCTGAAACGGTCAACGCGGATGCCTACGGACATTGGCTGTACAAGCTGCGTCCGGACAACGCCGCCGATCTCGGATCCCTTCTCGATGCCGCCGCCTACACCGCTGTGGCCGGCGAAGAATGAGGCCGCGATGATGATGGCAGAACCGACAGTGGAAAGGCAGATGATGGCGGAGGCGGCGATAGGCGCGCGCGAGAAAATTTCGCTCACCGCGCTCGAGCAGCACCGAGGCTTTGTCGATCGCCATATCGGGACCACCGACGAAGAACAGGTACAGATGCTTGCCTTGCTCGGCTATCCGACTCGCGCGGCCTTGATCGACGCCGTCGTTCCGCGTTCGATCCGCCGGACCGTGCCTCTCGCGCTGGCACCCGCCGAAGGCGAGGAAGAAGCGCTGCACGCCCTCAAGCAGATCGCCGCCAAGAACCGCGTGCTCAAATCATTCATCGGTCAGGGCTACTACGGCACATTCACGCCCGGCGTCATCCTGCGCAACGTCTTTCAGAATCCCGCGTGGTACACCGCATACACGCCCTACCAGCCGGAAATCTCGCAGGGTCGACTCGAAGCCCTGCTGAACTTTCAGACCATGGTCTGCGATCTGACCGGAATGGCCATCGCCAACGCGTCGATGCTCGACGAGGCGACTGCGGCAGCTGAGGCAATGACGCTTTGCCAGCGCGCAGGCAAGAGCGCCAGCACGGCAATCTACGTCGCCGACGACGTCCTGCCGCAAACGATCGACGTCATCAGGACGAGGGCGCGTCCGTTGGGCATCAGCGTCGTCGTCGGTCCGGCGATGGACGCAACCAGTGCGAATTGCTTTGCCGCGCTCGTGCAGTATCCGGGCGTGCGCGGCGATGTGCGCGACTATCGCAACCTTGCACATGCCCTCCACGAACGGGGCGTACTCGTGATCGCCGCGGCCGACCTCCTCGCGCTCACGCTATTGACGCCGCCGGGCGAGTGGGGCGCCGATGCCGTCGTCGGCTCGAGCCAGCGATTCGGCGTGCCGATGGGTTTCGGAGGCCCGCACGCGGCCTTTCTCGCCACCCGCGATGAGTTCAAGCGCAACCTGCCCGGCCGCTTGGTCGGCGTCACCGTCGACGCGAACGGTCGAAGCGCTTTCCGGCTCGCGCTGCAGACGCGCGAGCAGCACATTCGTCGCGAGAAAGCGACATCGAACATCTGCACGGCCCAAGTGCTGCTCGCGGTGCTCGCGAGCATGTACGCGGTCTATCACGGCCCGCGGGGGCTCGCGATCATCGCCCGTCGTGTGCATCGGCTCACGGGTATTCTCGAGGCAGGAGTGCGGCGGCTGGGACTCGAGGTCGTGAATTCGACGTTTTTCGACACTCTGACGATCGCGACCGGCGAACGCACCGCCGCCATACACGAGGCTGCGGTGGCGCGCGGCGCCAACCTGCGGCGCATCGACCCGGGGCATATCGGCTTGTCCCTGGACGAGACGAGCACGCGCGACGACGTCAATCTCCTGTGGGCGATATTTGCGCCGGAAGGGGCTCCGGTACCTCATTTCGAATCGCTCGACGCGACGACTGACGATGCGCTGCCCGCGGATCTCGAGCGCACCTCGACGTTTCTCACGCATCCGACGTTCAACCGATATCACTCGGAGACCGAGATGATGCGGTATTTGCGGCGTCTCGCCGACAAGGACGTCGCGCTCGACCGCTCGATGATCCCGCTCGGCTCCTGCACCATGAAACTCAACGCGGCGAGCGAGATGACGCCGGTGACGTGGCCCGAATTCGCGCACTTGCATCCGTTTGCGCCGGCGAACCAGACGGTCGGCTACCGCGAAATGATCGGGAGCCTCGAGCGCATGCTTTGCGCGGCGACGGGATACGCCGCGGTGTCGCTGCAGCCGAACGCCGGCTCGCAAGGCGAATACGCAGGGCTCCTGATCATCAAGGCGTATCACGCCGCGCAGGGGCAGCCCATGCGCAACGTGTGCCTGATTCCGGCGTCGGCGCACGGCACCAATCCGGCGTCCGCGCAAATGGCGGGCATGAAGGTTGTCGTCGTCGCGTGCGATGACGACGGCAACGTCGACCTGGGCGACCTGCGGGCGAAGGCCGAGGCGCACCGCGACGATCTCGCGGCGATCATGGTCACCTATCCGTCGACCCACGGCGTGTTCGAGACCCGGATCAAGGAGATCTGCGAGGTCGTCCATGCGAACGGGGGACAGGTCTACGTCGACGGCGCGAATCTCAATGCCCTGGTGGGTCTGGCCGCTCCGGGAGAATTCGGCGCGGACGTATCGCATCTGAACCTTCACAAGACGTTCTGCATCCCGCACGGCGGCGGCGGTCCCGGCGTCGGGCCGGTCGCGGTCGGCGCGCATCTGGCGAAGTTTCTGCCGACGCATCGAACATTGCTTGGACCGACGAGCAAGGCGCACGAGGCGACGCATGAGCATATCGGCCCGGTTTCCGCGGCGCCTTACGGCAGTGCGAGCATCCTGCCGATCTCGTGGATGTACATCACGATGATGGGCGGCGATGGCTTGAGAGCCGCGACCGAGTCGGCGATCCTCGCGGCGAACTATGTCGCGCGGCGGCTCGCACCGCAGTACCCGGTGCTCTACGCGGGCGAGCACGGACTGGTTGCGCATGAATGCATTCTCGATTTGAGGCCGCTCAAGGAGACGAGCGAGGTCACCGTCGAGGACGTCGCAAAGCGGCTGATGGACTACGGGTTTCACGCGCCGACCATGAGCTTTCCGGTAGCTGGAACGCTGATGATCGAGCCGACCGAGAGCGAGTCCAAGGTCGAGCTGGACCGCTTCGTCGATGCCATGCTCGCCATCCGAGAGGAGATTCGCGCCATCGAGGACGGCAGAATGGACCGCTGCGACAACCCCTTGAAGCATGCGCCGCATACCGCGGAAGCACTGCTCGCGACGGAATGGAACCACTCCTACAGCCGCGAACAGGCGGCGTATCCGCTCGCCAGCGTCAGAGCGAACAAGATCTGGCCGGCGGTAGGCCGCGCCGACAACGTTTATGGCGATCGCAATCTGTTCTGCTCCTGCGTGCCCGTGACGGAATACGCGTAAGCGCTCGGTCAATGAAGGTCGTGGTCCTCGGCGCGGGCGTTATCGGAACCACGACCGCCTGGTTTCTGCGCGAATCGGGTCATGACGTGACCGTGATCGAACGGCAGAGCGCGGCGGCGCTGGAAACATCTTTTGCCAACGGCGGCCAGATTTCGGTCTCGCACGTCGAGCCGTGGGCGAATCCCGCCGCGCCGTTCAAGATTCTCCGGTGGCTCGGGCAACCCGACGCGCCGCTCCTGTTTCGCCCGAGGCTGGATGCGCAGCAGTGGCGCTGGGGTCTGCAGTTCCTGCTCGAGTGCCTGCCGTCGCGCACCCGGCGCAACATGCTGCAGATCCTCGCCATCAGCAAGTACTCGGGGGAGGTGCTGCGCGATCTCCGCGCGTCGATCGGGCTGCACTACGACGACCTGCAGCGCGGCATCCTGCAGATCTACACCGATCGCGAGGGCTTCGACGACGCCGCCGACGCGGCGCGCCTCGTGGCACAGTACGGCGTCGCGCGCGATGTAAAGACGGCGGCCGAATGTGTCGCCATCGAGCCCGCGCTTGCGTCGAGACGTGATTGGATCGCCGGCGGCACTTATACGGCGAGCGACGAGACGGGTGACGCAAGGAAGTTCACTCAAGCGCTTGCCGCGCTCGCGGCGCAGCGCGGCGTCGCCTTCCGCTACGGCGTGACGATCGAATCGCTGCAGGCATCGGCAAACGCAATCACCGGCGTGCGCGTCGCCGACGACAAGGGAGCCAAGGAGACGCTCACGGCTGACGCCTACGTCGTGTGCCTTTCGAGTTACACGCCGCGACTGCTTGCGCCGATCGGGGTCAGCGTCGCCGTCTATCCTGCCAAGGGTTATTCGGCAACGCTGCGAATCCTCGACCCCGCGGCCGCGCCGACCGTGAGCATCACCGACGACGCGAAGAAAATCGTCTTCACGCGCCTCGGAGACCGGCTCCGCGTAGCAGGCACGGCCGAGTTGTCCGGCTACGGACTCGAGCTCAATCCCGTGCGCTGCGAGGCGCTGACGCGGCGCGCGCACGAGTGGTTCGGCGATGCCGTCGACGTCGACAACCCCGAGTACTGGGCCGGACTGAGGCCGGCGACTCCGTCGAATGTTCCAATCATCGGCCGCACCCGCTACGCGAACCTCTATCTGAACACGGGGCATGGAACGCTCGGTTGGACGATGAGCTGCGGATCGGGCAAGGCGGTTGCGGACCTGGTTTCGGGGCGCAAGCCCGCCGTTGACTTCGCGTTCCTGAACGGCTGAAGGCGTACCCGACGCGTTCGGGCGTGTCAGCTGCCGTGCGTGAGAATCCAGACGATCGCGGCGAGCCAGACGAGGACGGCCGTCTGCAGATGGACGTCCGTGAGCATGAGCCGGCTCGGATCCTCCGCTGCGTGGTGTCCGTCGAGCAGGTAGAGGTAGCGGAACAGCGCGTACGTGACGATCGGCACCGTATAGACGAGATTCGGGCTGCCGTGCAAGGCAATTGTCTGCGGACTGATGGTGTAAAGGCTGTACGAGATGAGCGTTCCGCTGACGCACACGGTGATCAGACGATCGAGCAGCGCCGGCGAATATTGAGCGAGCACGGATCGCCCTGCGTCGAGGCTGACCGCGTCGAGCTCGGCGCGGCGCTTCCCGAATCCGAGCAGGAGCGTCAGCATCAAACCGCACATGAGAAGCCACGGCGAGGGCGAGATGCCGACGCCGAGCGTGCCGGCAAGAAGCCGCAGCACAAAGCCGAGCGACACAGCGATCACGTCGATGATCACCATTCGCTTGAGGCCGAAAGAATACGCCGCGTTCAGGAGCGAGATACGCGGCGAGGATCGCGACGAGGTCGATGCCTACCCAGGCGCCCAGCGCAAGGGCCGCCACTGCAAGCGCGATCGACGTGATGAGCGCTCCGGCCAGCGGAATACGGCCGGACGCGATCGGCCGGTTGCGCTTCAGCGGATGCTTGCGGTCCGCATCGCGATCGATCCAGTCGTTGGCGATATAGACCGCGCTCGCCAGGAGGCAAAAGGCCACGAAGGCTGCGGCGACCTGCATCGCGAGCGAGGGATCGCGCCAAGCATGCGCGAACAGGAATCCTGCCCAAACGAAGGCGTTCTTTATCCACTGCTGCGGCCGCAAGGCCTGCCAATAATGCATAATCCGTCCCGCACCGGATTTCATGCGAGAAAGCACGCCCGTCGATCTGCCGCATTCGCTCGCGGCACGATCGATCGAGAGGCGCCTTGCCTCGACCCCACGTCATCATGCCTGAGCGGATACGATTCGCAACCTTGCTCGCGTTCGTACTGATCGTCGTCGGCGCGCTGCGCGTCTATGCCGTGGTCAGTGCTGCGCCGGTGCTGGGCTATGCCAATCAGTTCGACATGGGGCGGACATCGGCATGCGTCGGCCTCTGGCCGGACGTGGTCCCAGCGGCGCGTTTGCAGGCGCACCCCGAGGCGCCGATCGCGACCTATGTGCGCGATGAGCGGCACCCGCAGGATTGCTATTGGAGCAGCGAGCTCCTCTTCGTCGCGCCCGTCGCGGCGCTCATGAGCGTGGGTGACAAGATCGACCTGCGCATCATCGGAGCGGTCAAGGGGTCGGCGCTGGTCCTGATCGCATTTGCTCTCGGCGTCATGTTGCGAAACCGGCCGGGCTTGGCGCTCGCGCACGCAGTCGTGTTCGCGCTCGTGGTCTGCGATCCGATCGTCACGCTCTGGATGAACACGCTCTACACCGAATTCTCCGCGCTTCTCTTTGCTTATGCGAGCGTGGTGTTGGTGGTGGCCATCGGCGCGCGTCCGGCACAGGCCGATCCGCCGGCGCGAACCCAGGTGATCGCGCTGGCTTTGAGCCTCGCCGGCCTCGGCCTTTCGCGCCAGCAGCACATGTGGTTGCCGGCTCTGCTCATCCTGCCGCTTGGTATTCGCGCTCTGGGTGCCCGCGCGCCGCGCCGCTTTGCTCCTTGTCGCAGTAGCCGCCGCGGTCGCCGTGGTGCAAGCCGAGCACCTCTCGCCGCAGTCATCCATCGTCGAGGCGAATAGCGCCGACGTGGTTCTCGGGGCCATCCTTCCCGCCTCGAGGGACGAGGCGCTGACAGCAAGCAGGCTCGGGCTGCCGGAGCGCTGCCTGGCCTCCGTTGGAGCAAACTGGTACGTGACCATGGGCGAGCAGCTCCGATCGACGTGCCCGGAAGCCCTCGCAACGCCCAGAGGCCGCGTTGTGGCGCTGATTGCGACCGAGCCAGCTGACGCTGCTCCGCGCCGCGCTTCGTGCCGTGCCGCAATTGCAGGACTGGAGCCTCGGTTATCTCGGCAGCATCGCGGGCCGGCGATTCGGCGGGGGCGGCGCGACGCGCGAGATCGGCGGCGCGCTCGCAACCAGCATCGCTCCGGTCGTGGCGCAAATCCCTTTGCTGGCGTTCATGCAAATGCTCGCTGCGGCCGGTGCGGTCTTCCTCGGAAGCGGCGTTGCCTGTGTTGCCGCAGTCCTGTCGCGCCGAAGCGCGCCGCTTGCATTGACCTTGTACGCTCTGACCGGCGTTGCCTGGTACGCGGTCATGAGCTCCGTCTTCGGCGACGGATATGTCGAGGTTCCGAGGCACGCGCACCTCGCGAGCGTTGCTTTATATGCGACGCTTGTCGTGATGCTCGCGTCGCTTCTGGCGCCCACGCTTGCGGTAATGGGCGGGCGAAGAGAGCGCACGATGGCTCCGGCGGCGACATTCGCGCTGCTCGCGATCGGTGCCGCCGTTGTCTCGCTCGTGCCGTTGCGTTACGCGATGGACACCACTCCGATGGCGTTCGGTGTCGTGGCCGAGCCGCAGAGCAACAAGGTCCCGAGCGGCGATGTCGAATGGTCGGGCTGGGCGATCGATCCGCGGGGAGTCGAGCGGGTGGAGGTGGTCGTCAACGGCGGCGCAGCCATCCCGGCACGGGTCGGTCTGCCGTACCTCGGCGCTCGCGGCGAGCCGCTGACTTTGTACTTCCCGGCGTATCCGAGCACGGCCGAGGCGGGCTTTTCGGCAACGATTCCCGCGAGAGGCCCTCGCGCACGGAAGTGCCGAGGTTCGCACGTTCGCGGTCAACTGGGCGGAAGGCCGCACCGAGATCGATCGCCGCCGGCTGGTCGCGGAAGCGCGCTGAATGCGAATCGCGAAACCGCTCGACGCAGCGCTTATTCTCTTGCCGTTCGTGGCATGCGCGCTGATCTACCGGCCGACCCTGGCGGGTGCGATGCTGAGCGACGACTATGCGGTGCTCGGCGCGCTGTGGGATTGGGCGCAGGAAGGACGTCTCGGGACGGCGCTGCTGTCGAAATTTCACGCCGGCCTCGATTCGCCGAGCTATTACTATCGCCCGCTTTCGATGGCGAGTTTCGGCATCAATTTCGTCCTCGCCGGCGCTCACCCCTTGCAATGGCGCTTGACCAATCTTGTCTTGCATCTTGCGAGTGGCGCGCTCGTGTGTACCATCGTCCGGAGATTTTCGATCGAATGCGGTTTCGGCAAGGCCGTGATCGGGCCGGCGCTGGCGGCAGCTGTTTTCCTCCTGTTCCCGATGAGCCCCGAGGCGGTGGCGTGGATCTCAGGGCGGTATGACCTTCTCGCCGAATTTTTCATGCTGGCGACGATCGCGCTGATTCAACGCTCGACCCGATGGCACGATCGCTCGAGCGTGGCGGCACTGCTGACGGCGGCATGTGCGCTCGCGAGCAAGGAATCCGCCGCGCTCTTGCCTGCGGTCGTTACCGCGTTGGCGATTGCCCGCCGCACCGCGACATCGCGCGCCGGGATGCCCCGCGCGTTGGCGCTTGGCGCGCGCGACGCGCTGCCATGGATCCTCCTCGGCGGCGCTTATTTCGGCTTGCGCGCCGTGATTTTCGGGAGTCCTTTTCAGGTCTATGCCGGATCGTCGCCGTTGCGGGCGCTCGCGAGCGGTGCATGGGTGCCGGCGTGGAGCGCGGCTTCCGCGTGGGTGGACGCGACGCTGCCACTGCCGTTCGCGCGCGCCGTATTTCTGGTGTCGATGTTCGTCGTGCTCGTCTTCGGCATGGTGGCGTCGTGGCGACGACGCGAGGCATGGGCGAACTGGGTCGCGATCGGCGCCTCCGCGCTCCTGTCGATTTTGCTGCTCCTGCCCCACGTGGCCGAACTCGCGGCGGACGGAGAGCAGGGGCGATTGCTCTACAGCACGTCGGCTCTCGTTGCCCTTCTGATCGGCCTTGGCGTCGCGGCGACGACAAGGGCGAGCGTCGCCGGCGTTGTGGCGGCGGAGCGTTCGCGACGCGCGGTGACGCTGGGCGCGAGCTTTTTCCTGATCGCATCGGAGCTTCTGCTGCTAGGCGCCACGGTCGCTCCTTCGAGCGTCGCCGGCGCTCAGGCGCGCGCGCTCGTCGCTGCATTGCCGGCGACGGCGAGCGACATTTCCGCGACGGGATACGGAATCGTGTTGGTCCCGGATCGACTGGGCAGCGTCCCATTCGCTCGCAACGCCCAAGGCGGCCTGGTCGAGCCGCCGACGCAGGTCTCCTCCCTGTCATCACGCCTGATCGTGCAGACCCCGGCCGATCTTCCCGCGTGGCCTGCCAACGCGAAGCGAGGATTGGTCGATGCGCTTCGCCGCTACCCGCTCTCGCAGGTTTGGGCAGCGGTCGCCGCGGGCAGCGCGAGCGGCACTGCGTTGCCCACAGAGTACTTCTGTTGGGCCGAGACTACCTCGGCGGTCGTGAGGCTCTCCCTTCCGCCGAGCGCGACCGAAGGTGATTGGATGGATGCATGGCGTCGCGCGCTTGCTGCGAGTCCATGCAAGGAGGCGGCCGCGGAACTGGGAGCGCGATGAGGACGCTTCGTTGCACGGCATCGCGAGGTTGCGGCACGACGCGGGACACGTGATGCACGAGGCATCGGGAAAGTGGCCGCGTCGCTCGCGGTATAATGCGCATCTTCCTGCAGATCTCGAGCAATGCTCTTTCCTTTTCGCGCGATCCTGTCGTTCGCGCTTGCCCTTGTTTCCTGCGCGGTCTCGGGCGAGGCCGCGGTGCCTGTTGGCGCACCGCCGCCACCGATCGCCGCGAAAGCCTATCTGCTCGTCGACATACTTAGCGGCAAGACAATTGTGGATGTCAACGCCGCGGAGCCGCGCGAGCCAGCATCGCTGACCAAGCTGATGACGGCTTACCTGGTCTTTCGTGCACTCAAGGACAAGGAGCTCACGCCCTCGCAAATGGTGCCGGTGTCCACGAAGGCGTGGCGCGCAGAGGGGTCGAGAATGTTCATCGATCCGAAGAAGGCTGTATCGGTGGACGAGCTGCTGCACGGCGAGATCGTGCAGTCGGGCAACGACGCGGCCATCGCCCTCGCGGAAGCAGCCGCCGGCTCCGAGGAGGCCTTCGTCGAGCGAATGAACCGCGAAGCGGCGAGGCTCGGAATGACGTCGACTCATTTCGTCAACGCAACGGGACTTCCCGCCCCGCAGCAGGTGTCATCCGCGAGCGATCTCGCATTGATTGCGACCGCCATCATCCGCGACTTCCCGGAGTACTACCCGCTCTATTCGATCAAGGAATACCGTTACAACAACATCACGCAATCCAATCGCAATCGCCTCTTGTGGAGCGACCCCTACGTCGACGGTATCAAGACCGGATTCACCGATGGGGCGGGCTATTGCCTGATCGCGTCGGCCGCACGCGGACCCCGGCGGCTGCTCGCGGTGGTGCTTGGTGCAGCTTCCGACGCAGCTCGCGCGAGCGAGGCACAGAAGCTCCTGAACTACGGGTTTCAGTTCTACGATACCGTGCAGCTCTATCAAAACGGCGCGCAGGTCAGCGAGCTCAAGGTGTGGAAAGGTGCGACCAACACCGTGGCCGCGGGCTTCGTCGCGGATCAGTACGTAACCTTGCCGAAGGGTCAGGCAACGCAACTCAAGTTGACCCTGGAGGCCGTCGAGCCTCTGGTCGCTCCCGTGACGCGAGGTCAGCGCGTCGGCAAGGTCGAGGTTACGCTCGACGCCAAGCCCGTCGGCGAATACCCGCTGGTCGCGCTGGCTGACGTGCCGTCCGCAAGCATTTTCGGGCGCGCATGGGACACCATACGATTGTGGTTCAAGTGACGCATCGTTCCGCGCCGCGCGTCGCGGGACAGAAATGCCCGCGCAGTCTGACGACTAGGTACCCGATATGACCGTATATCTCGATGGCCGATTCATTCCGCTGGAAGATGCCAAAATCTCCGTCCTCGATCGAGGCTTCATTTATGGCGACGGCGTGTACGAGCTGATCCCCGTCTATCACCGCCAGCCGTACCGCCTTCCCCAGCATCTCGCCCGCCTGCAACGCAGTCTCGACGGCATCCGGCTCGCCAACCCGCATACGGCAGCGGAGTGGGAATCGATCGTGCGCGAGCTTATCGCGCGCACTCCGCTCGAGGACCAGGCTGTTTATTTCCAGGTGACCCGGGGCGTCGCCAAGCGCGACCATTCTTTTCCCGCGGGTGTCGCGCCAACCGTCTTCATGATGAGCAACCCGCTTCCGCTGCCGACCGCAACGCAGATCGAGCGCGGTGTCCCGGTCGTGACCGCGACCGACGAGCGATGGCTGCATTGCGACCTCAAGACGATTTCGCTCCTCGGCAATGTTCTTGCGCGACAACTCGCGACCGACGCGGGCGCAGTCGAGGCGGTCTTGTTTCGCGACGGGCACCTGACGGAAGCCTCCGCGTCGAACGTATTCGTGGTCCGCGGCGGTGTCGTCCTTGCTCCGCCCAAGGACAATCAGATTCTCCCGGGCATTACCTATGACGCGGCGTTCGAGCTGGCTCGCGACGGCGGGCTGAACCTGGAGGTCCGACCGATTTCGCGCGAGGAAGCGCTCACCGCGGACGAAATGTGGCTTTCGTCGTCGACCAAGGAAGTGCTCGCGGTCACCATGATCGATGGCAAGCCGTTCGGTGGCGGCACGCCCGGGCCGGCATTCCGCCAGATGTACGATCTGTTTCAGGCGAGCAAGCCGAAGCCGAAGCCGAAGCATTAGCAATCCACGCTGCGTAATGCGTGGGGCGCGTCGCCTGCGCCCCAGCCGCGCGTGTCGGCCAACGTCCTACACATTGGCTTGCCGCAGCGAAGCTCGATGCGGGTAGAATTTGAGTTGGCACAGCGGTTTTGCTCTCCCCGTTCGCATCAATGCGTATGACAGAGCTATCCAAAATCGTCGAACACCGCTACGGCGGTCGCAATATCCCAGTGGCGCTGGTATTGCCCGACGGCGGTCGCGTCACGCTTTCGCCGACCCCGGAAGTCGATATCTACGCCCGTAACTGGGACGGCGTCCGGGCGCTTGCCTCGCCCGAGCTCGGAAGGCTGGCTCGGGCATACGTCCACAACGACATCGACTTCTCCGGCGGTGCCCAGCGCGTGCTGGCCATTGCCGAGGCGCTGGTCGGCTCCGTGACTCACGGCCGCGATGCGATGCGTGCCCGGGTTCGCGGATGGCTGCACCAGCACCGCAGCAACCGGACCAACATCCGGCATCACTACGACGTTTCCAATCCGTTCTATCGTCTCTGGCTCGACGAGCGCATGGTGTACTCATGCGCGTATTTCAAGACCGATTCCGACACGCTCGACCAGGCGCAGGCGCAAAAGCTCGATCACGTCTGCCGCAAGCTGCGGCTTCAGCCGGGCGAGTCATTCCTCGACATCGGCTGCGGCTGGGGCGGACTGATCTTCTGGGCCGCCCAGAACTACGGCGTCAATGCCACCGGCATCACGCTGTCGCAGAATCAGTACGACTACGTGACGACGAAAATCGCGGAGCTCGGTCTGGCGGACCGCGTTCGCGTGCAACTCCTCGACTATGCCGAGCTGCCCGACGACGCAAGCTATGACAAGATCGCGAGCATCGGCATGTTCGAGCACGTGGGAGCGCACAATTTCCCGCGCTACTTCGGGAAGATTTATCGCGCTCTCAAGCCCGGCGGATGGGTGCTCAATCACGGCATCACCCAGAATCATGTCGGCGCGGAAGCCCTCGGCAGCGGCATCAGCGATTTTGTCGAGGAATACGTCTTTCCCGGAGGGCAGCTGGTTCACGTGTCTCGGGTTGCCGAGGGAGTGGCGGCGGCGGGACTCGAGGTCGTCGATGCCGAGGCGCTGCGCGAACATTACGCGCGCACGCTCTGGCAATGGGTCCAGAGGCTGGAAGCCAACGCCGACGCCGCGCGCCGCGAGGTTGGCGAGGAGAAATTCCGCGTCTGGCGCATCTACCTGGCGGGGTCGGCACACGCTTTCGAGCGCGGCTGGCTTTCGATCTTTCAGCTGCTTGCGGGCAAGCCCTTCCCCGACGGGCGATTGCCGCATCCTTCGACCCGCGAGTACATGTACCGTCCGTAGAGCGAGCGCGATGCGCTTGCGCATGGCCGAGGCCGCCCCCATGTTCGAGCGATGGAAAAGACCATGGCCGAATCGTCGTCGCTGCTCGAGTTTCCCTGCTCGTTCCCGATCAAGATCATGGGGCGAACCGAGGACGGGTTCGCGCAGCTCGTGCTCGATATCGTGCTGCGCCACGTCCCCGATTTCGACAGCTCGACTCTCGAGATGCGCGCGTCACGCGAGGGCAAGTACTTGTCGCTGACGTGCGTGGTCAACGCGACCTCGCGCGAGCAGCTCGATGCGCTCTACCGCGAGCTCTCCGGGCATCCGCAGGTCGTCATGGTTCTGTGACGGCGCGCCTCAGCGGTGGACATTCTTGAACGAAGCCGCGGCGTCGCCGCCGACCGCTGATCCGGCGGCGGCCGCCGGCGAGGCGTCCGAGCCCTCTACGCGCCCGCGCTGAAGCGTCTCGGGCGGACGGACTACACGCGCACCTGGCGCGCGATGCAGGCCTTCACCGATGCTCGAACGTCCGGCGACGCCCGACGAAATCTGGCTGACCGAGCACGCGCCCGTGTACACGCTCGGGACTCGCCGGACGGCCCGAGCATATTCTGCGCGACGATGCGATCCCGATCATCAGAGTCGATCGAGGCGGGCAGGTGACGTATCACGGGCCGGGACAGCTCGTCGCCTATCTGCTGATCGACTTGAAACGCATTCGCCTCGGCGTGCGCCAGCTGGTCGTGGCCATCGAAACCGCCGTGATAAAATTGCTCGATTCGTATGGGATCGAGGCGTATGGACGCCGCGATGCTCCGGGCGTCTACGTCGCGAAAGACGGCGCCGAGGCCAAGATGGCCGCGCTCGGTCTCAAGGTCCGCAACGGTTGCACCTACCACGGCTTCGCGCTCAATCTCGACATGGATCTCGCGCCGTTCGACGACATCGACCCGTGCGGCTATCGTGGGCTCGCGGTGACGCAGCTCTCTGACCTCGGCGTGCGCGCGCCGCGCGCGGAGATCGAGGATCGCCTCGTCGGCGAGGTCGTCGCAGGCGATTGCCGGCGTCGATCGGAAGCGCACGATGAGCGATACGCTCGTGCGTTCCGCCGGAGCCTCCCGCGCCATCGTCCGCGTCTGCCGGCGTCAAGCACAAGGGCGGCGCCAAGACCGCGCGGATTCCGATCAAGGTCGTCGCCGCGGAGCGGCTGCCGAAGCCAGCGTGGATACGCGCACGGGCTCCGTCGTCGCCGCGTTTCTACGACATCAAGCGCATCCTGCGCGAGCACCATCTGCATACAGTTTGCGAAGAAGCATCGTGCCCGAACATCGGGGAGTGCTTCGGCAAGGGCACCGCGACGTTCATGATCATGGGCGAGCTTTGCACGCGCCGCTGTCCGTTCTGCGACGTCGGTCACGGCCGGCCCCTGCCTCTCGATCCCGAAGAGCCGCTCAATCTGGCCAAGACCATCGCCGCGCTCAAGCTCTCGTACGTCGTGATCACCAGCGTCGATCGCGACGATTTGCGCGACGGCGGAGCGCAGCATTTCGTCGATTGCATCCGCGCCGTGCGGCAGATGTCGCCGGCGACGCGGATCGAGGTGCTCGTTCCCGATTTCCGCGGCCGTCTCGGCCGCGCGCTCGACGCTCTCAGCGCGTCGCCGCCGGACGTGATGAACCACAACCTCGAGACCGTGCCGCGCCTCTACAAGCAAGCGCGGCCCGGCGCCGACTACGCGAATTCGCTCGAGCTGCTGAGCCAGTTCAAGGCGCGCTTCCCGCAGATTCCGACCAAGTCCGGCATCATGGTCGGCCTGGGCGAGACCGACGACGAGATCCTCGAGGTGATGCGCGACATGCGCGCGCACCGGATCGACATGCTTACCATCGGCCAGTACCTGCAGCCGAGCGCGTCTCACCTCCCCGTGCTTCGCTACGTGCATCCCGACGCCTTCGCGATGCTCGAGCGGGAAGCCTACCGTATGGGCTTCGCGCACGCCGCGGTCGGTGCGATGGTGCGCTCGTCGTACCATGCCGACCAGCAGGCGCACGGCGTTCTCGCCGATCCGGCGAACGCTGTTGGCTGACGCCGCACCTGCTCCGGAGAGATCGATGAGCTTTTGCAAGCCGACGCGCGCCGTGCGTGTGCTCGTCACGATCGCGTTCGCTCTCGTTGCCGCGGGCAGCGCCCGCGCCGAAGTCTCCGAAGTACGCATCTCCCACGGCTTCGGTGTGCTCTACCTCCCGCTGATGGTCATGGCCAGCGAAAAGCTGATCGAAAAGAACGCGAAGGCGGCCGGGCTGGGCGAGGTCAAGGCAACGCTATCTCGTGCTCGACGGCGGCAATGTCATCAACGATGCGATGCTGTCGGGCGCGCTCGACATCGCATCGATCGGCGTGCCCGGCTTCCTGACGCTGTGGGCGAAGGCAAAGGACAATCCGGCGCTCGAGATCCGCGGCTTGTCGGGAATGAGCTCATCGTCCTTGTACCTGATGACGCGCAATCCCAACATCAAGTCACTCAAGGATTTCTCCGACAAGGATCGGATCGCCGTCCCGGGGATCAAGACATCGCTGCCGGCGGTGATGCTGCACATGGTCGCGGCCAGGGAGTTCGGCGACGCCAACTATGCGAAGCTCGATCCGATCACGGTCGGCCTTCCGCATCCCGATGCGCTCGGCGTCTTGTTGTCCGGCAGGGGCGAGATCAACAGCCACATGGCGTCGCCGCCGTTCTCCTACATCGAGGACGCGACGCCGGGCCTGCACCGGGTGCTCAACACGGTCGACATCCTGGGCAACATCACCGTCGACATGACCTACACCACGCGCAAGTTCTTCGAGGCCAATCCGAAGCTTTGCGGAGTGTTCATCGCGGCCATGAACGAGGCCAACGCGCTCATCGCCAAGGATCCGAAGCGGGCGGCTGAAATCTATCTCGCCGTATCGAAGCAGAAGTCGACGCCCGAGGAAATCATCAAGATTCTCGCCGACCCGAATTCGACTTTCTCGACGGTTCCCAACGGGACGATGAAGTACGCGGAATTCATGTCGCGCGTCGGCACGATCAAGGCCAAGCCGGCGTCGTGGAAGGATCTTTTCTTTCCGCCCATCCTTGGCGCGGCAGGCAGCTAACGAGCTGGCGCGGCGAGGCGAGGCATCGGCGGCGGCGCGCCTTTCGGCCACAGCAGCCACATGCTCCCCGCCTGGTTCATCCTGTCCGGCGCTTCGCCCCGCGTCGTCGCCCGAGCCCCAGAAGAAATCGGCGCGCAGCGCGCCGCGGATCGCGCCGCCGGTGTCCTGCGCCAGGACCAGGCGTCGCAGCGGAGCGTTGGAAAGCGGCTCCGTGGTCGCCAAAAAAACGGGCGCGCCGAGCGGCAGAAAGCGCGGATCGACGGCGATCGCTCTGCCCGCGGCCAGCGGCACGCCGAGGGCGCCGACAGGGCCATCGATGCCGTTGCCAGGATTGGGCGTCACTTCCCTGAAAAAGACGTAGCTCGGATTCTCGTCGAGCAGCGCGGGCAGTTGGTCCGGATGCTGCCTTCCCCAGGCCTTGATCCCCTGCATCGACGCCGTTTCCAGGGTCAGCTCACCGCGATCGATGAGCACGCGCCCGATCGACCGGTACGGAAGGCCGTTCTGATCGGCGTAACCGATGCGCACGCTGCTGCCATCGGGAAGCTCGAACCCGGCCCGAGCCCTGCACCTGCACGAAGAACGCTTCGACCGGGTCATCGAGCCAGACCAGCTCCCTGCCCGACGTGCCGCGCTTTGCCCGCCTCGATGTCCGCGCGCGACCAGTACGGCACGACGCGCCTGCCATCGAGGCGTCCGCGAACGCGCTCGTTCTTGAGCGCGGGAAAGAGCTCGCCCAAGTCCACGGTGAGCAAATCGTCCGGCGGCGCATACAAGCGGATAGCGGTAGCGATCGGTGCGCACGCGGCTGCCCTTGAGCAGCGGCTCGTAGTAGCCCGTCACTCGTCCGAGGTCGATCCCATCCGCGGTCACCACCCGGTATGGGGTAAACTGCGCTTCGAAAAACGCGCGCGCGCCGGCGTCGTCGTGCGCTGCGATGGAAGGCGCGGCGGCGCAGGCGTCCCGCCAGATCGCCGCCGATTCGCCTCGCGCGTTAAGCGAGCGGCAGCTCGCGGCAAACGAAGGCAGGGCGTCGGATGGCAGTGTCGTCCTTCCAGCCGGGCAGTGCTGAAAACGCGACCGCCTGAAGCGACGATGGCTGGAAGTTTCGGTCGTGCGGAGCTTGAACGCGCGACCGTTGCGCAGGATGCGAGCAGCGCACAAAGCGCGGCGACACAGGAATGCATCGCCATGGGATGGATACTTCTCGAAGCACTGGTCGCCTTGATCCTGGCGGTTTTCATCGTCTGGTTCACCATGGGTGGCAGGCGCAAGCCGCCGAGCTGCCGCCCGGAGCTCCGGGACGCCGAGCGACGAAGAGTCAGGCGTGGGCAGCCGCAAGCAGTGATCGCGCCGTCGTGCACACGACCGTCGCGGCTCCCGACACGACGCGCGTCAAGCCGGCGGCATGTGTGCGCCTGCGCTCGGTGATGCATTGACGCAGGCGTCAGTGAAGGACGCGCGGCACCGACAGGGTGAACGAAGGAATCGGCGCGTCGAAATGCTGCCCGTCCTCGGCCACCATCTGATATTCGCCGCGCATGGTCCCGACCGCCGTTTCCAGATGCGTCCCGCTGCTGTATTCGAAGCTTTCGCCCGGCTTGAGCAGAGGCTGCTGCCCGATGACGCCCAGGCCCTTGATCTCGACGACCTTGTTGTTGGCGTCGGTGATGACCCAGTGGCGGCTGATGAGTTGCGCGGGAACGGTTCCGGAATTGGTGACCGTGATCGTGTACGCAAAGACGTACTGGTTCTTGGACGGGTCCGACTGGTCCTCGACGTAGCTGGCCTTGGGCGTGACGGTGATCTCGTATTTCTCGCTTGCGGCCACGGCTAAGACCCTTCCCCGGATGACGGAGCAATTATAACGCGATGCGTACATGCCAGATTGCGCCATCGATTCTCTCCGCCGACTTCGCGCGACTCGGCGACGAAGTCCGCGCGGTCATCGACGCCGGCGCCGACCTCATTCACTTCGACGTGATGGACAATCATTACGTTCCGAACCTGACCATCGGGCCGCTGGTGTGCCGGGCGCTGAAGCCCCATGTCAGCGTTCCGATCGACGTGCACCTCATGGTCACGCCGGTCGACGCGCTGGCATCCGCATTCGCCGAGGCGGGCGCGGCGATCATCAGCTTCCATCCGGAAGCGACGTTTCATGTCGACCGCACCATCGGGCTCATCCACGAGCACGGGTGCAAGGCCGGGCTTGGCGATCAATCCGGCGACTCCGCTCGACTGCCTCGACCATGTGCTCGACAAGCTCGACGTCGTCTTGATCATGTCGGTCAATCCCGGCTTCGGAGGCCAGTCCTTCATCGACGAGGCGCTCAACAAGATCAGGCTCGTGCGCGCACGCATCGACGCGGTCGTCGCGCGCACCGGTCGCGAAATCCGCCTCGAGGTCGACGGCGGGGTGAAGGTCGACAACATCGGCGCGATCGCGCGGGCAGGCGCGGACAGGTTCGTCGCCGGATCGGCAATCTTCGGCAGCGGCGACTACGCCGGGACGATGGCCGCCATGCGCGCCGAGGTCGCGCGGGCCCGGTAAGCGTTGCCGGCCCCGCACCGACTGCCGGTCACATCCGCCCCGGTGCAAAGCGCCGATCGTGATGGTATAGTTTCTTCGCGGCTCCAACGGTCGCACTCTCAAATCCATGAGCTTCGACATTCTCTATCGCAACGGCTGGGCCTGGCGGCACGGCAACGATTGGCGCTGGCCGCGCCTATCGTGATCCGCTGCTCACGCGTCGCGCGCAAAAAGCGACGCCTGCAATAACGTTGCGTTCGTACAGAGAATCGTTGGAGCATCATGACCGAAGCCGAATTCCGCGCTCTTGCAGCGCAAGGGTATAACCGCATTCCGCTCGTGCTCGAGGCCTTTGCCGACCTCGACACGCCGCTCTCGCTCTATCTCAAGCTCGCCAACCAGCGCTATACCTACCTGCTGGAATCGGTCGTCGGCGGCGAGCGCTTCGGGCGCTATTCGTTCATCGGCCTGCCGGCCAAGGTCCGCATCCGCTCGCGCGGACGGCAGATCGAAGTCGAGGATCGGGGCGGCATCATCGAGCGTCACGAAGGCGATCCGCTGGCGTTCATCGGCGAGTTCCTGCGCCGCTACCGCGCCGCGCCGCGCCCCGGGCTGCCGCGCTTCTGCGGCGGGCTCGCCGGCTATTTCGGCTACGACACCGTCCGCCATATCGAGACCCGGCTCGCCGCATCGGCGCCGGCGCCGACCGCGGAGCTCGCCGACATTCCCGACATCCTGCTGCTGCTGACCGAGGAGCTCGCGGTCGTCGACAACCTCTCGGGCAAGATCTCGCTCATCGTCTACGCGGACCCGGGCGAGCCCAACGCGTATTGGGCAGCTCACGATCGCTTGCAGGAGCTCAGGCGCAAGCTGCGGCAGCCGGCGGCGATTCCGTTTCAGGTTGCGTCCGAGATCACCGTCGCCGAAAGCGAATTCGGCGCGGAAGGCTATCAGGCGGCGGTCGCGCGATCGCGCGAGTACATCGCCGCCGGCGACATCATGCAGGTCGTCATTTCGCAACGCATGCGCAGGCCGTTTGCGGCGCCACCGTTGTCGCTGTACCGGGCGCTGCGCTCGCTCAATCCGTCGCCTTACATGTTCTATTACGATCTCGGCGACTTTCACCTGGTCGGCGCGTCGCCGGAAATTCTCGTGCGCAAGGAAGGCCAGAACATCACGCTGCGGCCGATCGCCGGCACGCGGCCGCGCGCGGCGGACCGCGATGCCGACGAGGCGCTCGCAACCGAGCTCTTGAACGACCCCAAGGAGATCGCCGAGCACGTCATGCTGCTCGACCTCGGGACGCAACGACGTCGGCCGGGTGGCGCAAACCGGCTCGGTGCAGCGTGACCGAGCGCATGGTCATCGAGCGCTATTCGCACGTGATGCACATCGTCTCCAACGTCGAGGGCCGGCTCAAGCCCGGCCTCACCAGCATCGACGTGCTGCGCGCGGCGTTTCCCGCGGGCACGGTGAGCGGCGCGCCGAAAGTCCGCGCGATGGAGATCATCGACGAGCTCGAGCCCTCGCGCCGCGGCATCTATTCCGGCGCCGTGGGTTACATCAGCTTCCAGGACGACATGGACACCGCCATCGCGCTCCGAAGCGCGGTGATCAAGGACGGCATGCTCTACGCGCAGGCCGGAGGCGGCATCGTCCACGACTCGTCCCCCGAGGGCGAATGGCAGGAGACGCTCAACAAGCTGCGCGCATTGCAGCGCGCCGCCGACATGGTTCAGCTCGGCCTGGATGCGGAGGGCTGACGAATGCTGCTCCTGATCGACAACTACGATTCGTTCACCTACAACCTGGCGCAGTACCTGGGCGAGCTCGGCGCCGATGTGCACGTGCATCGCAACGACGCGATCACGCTCGAGCAGATCAACGCGTGGCGGCCGGAGAGGATCGTCATCTCGCCCGGCCCGTGCACGCCCAACGAGGCGGGCATCTCGGTGCCGCTGGTGCAGCGCTTCGCGGGCGATATTCCCATCCTCGGCGTTTGCCTCGGTCACCAGGCCATCGGCCAGGCGTTCGGCGGACGCATCGTGCGCGCGCAACGTGTGATGCACGGCAAGATGTCCGCGATCGAGCATCGCAGCGAAGGCGTGTTCGCGGGGCTGACCAGTCCGTTTACGGCTACCCGCTATCATTCGCTGGTGATCGAGCGCAGCAGCATGCCCGAGTGCCTCGAGATCACCGCGGAGAGCGAGGACGGCGAGATCATGGGCGTGCGTCATCGCGAATTCGCGGTCCAGGGTGTGCAGTTCCATCCGGAAGCGATCCTGACCGAGCACGGCCACGCGTTGCTCTCGAATTTCCTCAAGTCTCCTCGATAACCGCCCAGGAACGAACATGCCCATCGACATTCAGGACGCGCTCCAGCGGACCATCGAGCACCGCGAGATCTTCCACGACGAAATGCTCGCGCTGATGCGGAAGATCATGAGCGGCGAAGCATCGCCGGTGATGATCGCCGCGCTCACCGTCGGCTTGCGCGTGAAGAAGGAAACCGTCGGCGAGATCGCGGCGGCGGCGCAGGTGATGCGCGAATTCGCGACCAAGGTCGACGTGCCCGACCGCGATCATCTGCTCGACATCGTCGGCACCGGCGGCGACGCCGCGCACACGTTCAACATCTCCACCGCGGCGATGTTCGTCGCCGCCGCCGCCGGCGCGCGCGATCGCCAAGCACGGCGGCCGCTCGGTGTCGTCGAAGTCGGGCAGCGCCGACGTGCTGGAGGCGCTCGGCGCGAAGATCATGCTCAAGCCGGCGCAGGTGGCGGACTGCATCGCCGAGACCGGCATCGGCTTCATGTTCGCGCCGAACCATCACAGCGCGATGAAGCACGCGGCACCGGTGCGCAAGGAGCTCGGCATGCGCACCATCTTCAACATCCTCGGGCCGCTGACCAATCCCGCGGGCGCGTCCAACCAGCTCCTCGGCGTGTTTCATCCGGACCTGGTCGGCATCCAGGTGCGCGTGCTGCAGCGGCTCGGCAGCAGGCACGTGCTGGTCGTCTACGGCAAGGACGGCATGGACGAGGTGTCGCTCGGCGCCGCGACGATGGTCGGCGAATTGAAGGACGGGCAGATGCGCGAGTACGAGATCCATCCCGAGGATTTCGGGCTCAGAATGATCTCCAACCGCGGGCTCAAGGTCGCCGACGCAGTGGAATCGAAGACGATGCTGCTGGAGGCGCTGGCCAACGTCGAGGGCACTCCCCGCGAGATCGTCGTTCTCAATGCCGGCGTCGCGCTCTACGCCGCCAACGTCGCGGCGTCGATCCACGAGGGCATCGATCGCGCGCGCGCGGCCGTCGCGTCGGGAGCCGCGCAGAAGAAGCTCGAGCAGTTCGTCGCCACCACAGTCAAGCTGGCACGCCTCGCCGTGACCGATCGCGACATCCTCGCCCGGATCCTCGCCACCAAGGCCAGGGAGGTCGCCGCCGCGAAGACAGGCGATATCCGCGGGCGACATGCGCGACGCGCGCGGAAGCATCGCCACCGGCGCGCGATTTTGTCGGCGCGCTCCGCGCAGCGATCGCGAGCGGGACGCTCCGCGGTGATCGCCGAGATCAAGAAGGCGAGCCCGAGCAAGGGCGTGCTGCGGCCGATCTTCGATCCGGCGGCGATCGCCAGGCGCTACGAGGCCGGCGGCGCCGCATGCCTCTCGGTGCTGACCGATCGCGATTTTTTCCAGGGACGCCCGGAGCATTTGATCGCGGCGCGCGCGGCGTGCTCGCTGCCGGCGCTGCGCAAGGATTTCATCGTCGACGAATACCAGGTGCTCGAATCCAGAGCGCTGGGCGCCGACTGCATACTGCTCATCGTCGCCGCGCTCGAGGACGAGCGGCTCATGGCGCTCGAACGCCTCGCGCACTCGCTGGGGATGGGCGTGCTGGTCGAAGTGCACGACGGATCGGAGCTGGACCGGGCGCTCAAGCTGGACGACGCCGTTGATCGGAATCAACAACCGCAACCTGCGAACGTTCGATGTCTCGCTCGAGACGACGCTGGATCTGCTTCCGCGCATCCCCGCCGATCGGCTGGTGGTCACCGAGAGCGGCATTCTCTCGGCGGCGGACGTGGCGCAGGATGCGCGCGCGCGGCGTGCATGCGTTTCTGGTCGGCGAGGCGTTCATGCGCGCGGCGGACCCCGGGGCGGCGCTGGCCGTACTTTTCGCCTGACGATGTGCGGCCGGGCGACCGGCGGCTTTGCTATCATTCAGCGCCGGGCGAGGCGGCGTCCCGCCATCCGTATGCGATATCTGAACCCGCCGCAAGACGAGCTCAAGTCAAAGGCCTCCTGGTGTCGGCAATCGCCGTCGAGAACGTCAGCAAGCACTGGACCACCGCGAGCGGTGAGGTCCGCGCCGTCGACAGCATTTCCTTCGCGCTCGAGCCGGGAACGCTCAACGTTCTGCTCGGCCCTTCGGGCTGCGGCAAGTCGACGACACTGAGGCTCATCGCCGGGCTCGACCGCGCGGACACGGGCCGCGTCTTCATCGACGGCCGCGACGTCACGGATCTGCCTCCGGCGCGGCGCAAGATCGCGATGGTGTTTCAGTCCTACGCGCTATTTCCGCACTTGAGCGTCGCCGAGAACATCGTCTTCGGCCTTCGCGTGCGCAACACCGATGATGCCGACCGCGAGCGCCGGCTCGAACGCGTCTCCGAGCTTCTGGGATTGTCGGCGCTGCTCGATCGAAAGCCGGGCCAGCTTTCGGGCGGCCAGCAGCAGAGAGTCGCGCTCGGCCGCGCGCTCATCGCCGAGGCGCCCGTGTGCCTGATGGACGAGCCCTTGTCGAATCTCGACGCGCAACTGCGGCAGGAAATGCGGCTCGAGATCCGCAACCTGCAGCGGCAGCTCGGCATCACCATGGTGTACGTCACGCACGATCAGGTCGAGGCGATGTCGATGGCGGACCGGGTCATCCTGCTGTCGGGCGGCCGGATCGAGCAGAACGGCGCCCCGGTCGAGCTGTACGAGACGCCGGCGAACGCCTTCGTCGCGCGATTCATCGGCACGCCGCCGATGAATCTGCTGCGACTGGAGCGCGGCGACCGCGAAGCGGTCATCGCCGGGACCCGCGGGCCCGGGCGTCGGTCCGATCGAGTGGGCCGGCGGCACGCTCGGCGTTCGGCCCGAGCACATCGTGCTCTCGCTCGACGGCGCATTCGAGCGCTCGCGTCGAGACCGTCGAGTACCTGGGCGCCGATTCGCTGTTGCTCTGCCGGATCGGCGATCAGGTGCTGACCGCGCGCGTCGCCGGCCGCGTCGGCCTGTCGAGCGGCGACTCCGCGCGCCTGGATTGGGCCGGCGGCGCGAGCCACTACTTCGACGCCGCTACCGGCGCCCGACGCGCGGCAGAATCTGTTCAACGAACCGACAACCATGTTGGCGTAGTCATAGCAATAACACGAGGAGAGAAGACAATGAAACGCAACACCCTGGGGAGCTGGCTCGTCGCCATCGCCGTGGCCGCCTTCGCAAGCGCGACGTCTCGCGCAGGCGCCGGTCGAGATTTCGTTCTACTACCCCGTCGCCGTCGGCGGCCCGATCACGAAGCTGATCGACAACTTCGCCGCGGACTTCGAAAAGGAAAATCCGGGGATCAAGGTCAAGCCGATCTATTCCGGCAGCTATCAGGAATCGATCACCAAGGCGCTGACCGCGGCCAAGAGCAACGATGCGCCGACGATGTCGGTGCTTCTGTCCACCGACATGTTCACCTTGATCGACGAGGACGCCATCGTGCCCTTCGATCCGCTGATCAAGACCGCGGACGATCGGGAATGGTTGAAGGGCTTCTATCCCGCGTTCATGGAGAACAGCCAGACCGGCGGCAAGACCTGGGGCATTCCCTTCCAGCGCTCGACCATCGTCCTCTACTACAACAAGGAGATGTTCAAGGATGCGGGCCTCGACCCCAACAGGCCGCCGGCGAACATGGAAGGAAATGGCTGAGTACGCGCAGAAGCTCACCAAGCGCGACGCATCCGGCAAGGTGACGCAGTGGGGCGTGCAGATTCCGGCGTCGGGATTTCCGTACTGGCTGTTCCAGGGGCTCACGACCGAGAACGGCGTCCAGCTGATGAACGCCGCGGGCACCGAGACCTATTACGACAAGCCGCGAAGTCATCGAGGCATTGCAATACTGGATGGACCTGACGAACAAGTACAAGGTGCACCCCGAGGGCATCGTCGAATGGGGCACGACGCCGAAGGACTTCTTCGAGCGCAAGGTCGCGATGATGTGGACCACGACGGGCAACCTGACCAACGTCAAGAACAACGCCAAGTTCGATTTCGGCGTCGCGATGCTGCCCGCGAACAAGCGTCGCGGCAGCCCGACCGGCGGCGGCAACTTCTACTCTTCAAGCAGGCGAAGCCCGAGCAGCAGGCGGCGGCGCTGAAGTTCATCAAGTGGATCACCTCGCCCGCGCGCGCCGCGCAATGGGGAATCGACACCGGCTACGTCGCGGTCCGCCCCGACGCGTGGGAAACGCCGGCGATGAAAAAATACGTAGCTGAGTTTCCGCCGGCGGCCGTCGCGCGCGACCAGCTGCAATTCGCGGTCGCCGAGCTGTCGACGCACGACAACCAGCGCGTCACCAAGGCGCTCAACGACGGCCTGCAGGCGGCGCTCACGGGCAGCAAGAGCGCGGACCAGGCGATGAAGGATTCGCAGCGCGAGGCCGAGCGGCTGCTCCGGCCCTATCGCAAGTAGCGCATCGCGGCGCAGAGCGAAGTGTCTCAATGACTCGCTCTGCGCAGTGGCTGTACGGCTGGCTGCTGCTGTTGCCCGCGGCGGCGTTGCTCGCGCTTTTTACGCACTACCCCGCGATCGCGACGCTCTGGCACAGCTTCCATTCGACGCCGAAGGGCTCGCGTGGCTCGGTGTTCGTCGGCGTCGACAACTACGCGCAGCTCGTCGACGACCCGATTTTCTGGCAGGCGCTTGGCCAACAATCTCTGGTTCGCGCTCGGCACGATACCGCTGTCGATCGCGCTGGCGTCTGCTGATGGCGGTGTGGGTCAACGGCAAGATCGCCGGCCGCGGCTTTCTGAGGCTCGCCTATTTCACGCCGACCATGCTGCCGATGATCGCGGTGGCCAACATCTGGCTTTTCTTCTACACGCCGGAATACGGGCTGCTCGAGCAGATCACCGGCGCTTTCGGCTTGCCGGCGCACAACTGGCTCGGCAGCAAGAACAGCGCGCTGGCGGCGCTGATGGCGGTGACCGTCTGGAAGGAAGCCGGCTTTTTCATGATCTTCTACCTGGCCGCGCTGCAGCAGATGTCGCCGCAGCTCGCCGAGGCGGCGGCGATCGAAGGCGCGTCGCGCTCGTATTTCTTCCGGCGGGTGACGTTTCCCCTTCTTGATGCCGACGACGCTGTTCGTCTTCGTCAACGCGGTGATCAATGCTTTCCGGCTGGTCGACCACGTCGTCGTCATGACGCGCGGCGGTCCCGACAACGCGACCGAGCTGTTGCTCTACTACATCTACGAGATCGGCTTTCGCTTCTGGGACTCGGCCTACGCCGCGGCGCTGACGATGGTGCTGCTGCTCCTGCTCGGCGCGGTCGCGCTGCTGCAGTTCTGGTTCCTGGAGCGGAAGGTTCACTACCAATGAATGCCGTTCGCCCGGCGCGCCCGATCGACCCGACCCACGCGCTGGAAACCGCGGGCGCGTGGCTGCTCGGCGCATTGTGGATTCTCCCGCTGGCATACGCGGTCTGGACCGCGTTTCACCCGGGCGAATTCTCCACGCGCTTCGTTCCCACCGCCCCGCTTACGCTCGATAACTTCGCGCGCGCCTGGGCCGCTGCGCCGTTCGCGCGCTATTTCCTCAATACCATCCTGCTTTGCGCGATGATACTCGCGGCGCAACTGGTGCTCTGCACGCTGGCGGCGTACGCGTTCGCGCGGTTCGTGTTTCCCGGCCGCGGCGTGCTCTTCGCGCTGGTTCTGCTGCAGCTGATGGTCATGCCCGACGTGCTCATCGTCGAGAACTATCGCACGATGAGCGCGCTGGGGCTGCGCGATACCATCGTCGCCATTGCGCTTCCCGTACATGGCCAGCGCGTTCGGCATCTTTCTGCTGCGGCAGACATTCAAGACCGTCCCCAAGGAGCTCGACGAGGCGGCGCGCGTCGAAGGCTGCACGCCGCTGCAGGTGCTGTGGAAAGTCTACGTTCCGCTGGCGCGGCCGGTCTATCTGGCCTACGCGCTGGTCAGCGTCAGCTTCCACTGGAACAATTTTCTCTGGCCGCTGATCATCACCAACTCGGTCGAGTCGCGGCCGCTCACCGTGGGCCTGCAGGTGTTCTCGGCGACCGATCAGGGCATCGACTGGTCGATCATCACCGCGGCGACACTGCTTACCAGCGCGCCGCTTCTTATCGCGTTTTTGCTTTTTCAGAGACAATTCGTACTATCGTTCATGCGGGCAGGTATCAAATGAAGCTCATCACTTGGAATGTCCAGTGGTGCCGCGGCATCGACGGCAGGGTCGACCCGGCGCGCATCGTGGAGCATGCCAAGGGCGATCGCCGACTTCGACGTCCTGTGCCTGCAGGAGATCGCCAACCATTTTCCCTCGCCGCGTCTATTGGGCAGCCGTGGCGAGAATCAATTTGCCGAGCTCGCGCGCCTGCTCCCCGGCTATGCGCCGGTGCCCGGCGTTGCGGTCGATGTGCCCGCGGAGGACGGCGGGCGCCGGCACTTCGGCAACATGATCCTGTCGCGGCTTCCCGTCGGACAGGTCTTTCGCCATCTGCTTCCCTATCCTGTCGAGCCCGGAGTCAACGGAATGCCGCGGATCGCCCTCGAGGCGGTGCTCGTCGAGCGATGCCGGTCCCGGTGCGCGTCATCACGACGCACCTCGAGTACTACGGCACGCGAAAGCGCACGGCCCAGGTCGAGGCGCTGCGCCGGATCTACAGCGAAGGCAGCGAGCATGCGCGCCTGGGCCGCATCGTCGATACGACCGGCGGACCATTCCACACGCGCTTGCGGCCCCAGGCGACCATCATCACCGGCGACTTCAACCTCGAGCCCGACGATCCACTGCACGCGCGGATGTGCGCAAGCTTCGATGACGGGACTCCGCCGCTTGTCGATGCGTGGGAGGCAGCGGAGCCCGGGAAAGCCGCACCCGGCCACTTTCAAGATCTACGAGAAGGAGACGGCCGGACGAGCCCGAGCTGCATTGCGATTTCATCTTCGTGTCGGCCGACCTCGCGCCGAGGATCCGGCAGGTGCGCGTCGATCAGCAAACACAGGCCGCCGATCACCAGCCGGTGTTGATCGAGGTGGCGTAGTCAGCGCCTCGCTTTCAGGATGGATCGCAGGCTCGGTCGCAAGCTCGACACAGACCGCTTGGAGCGCTCATGCGCGCCGGCGTAAAATGCGTGGTTGCCGCCCGTGCGCGGATCAGCTTTTCCGGCACGCGGGGAGGCTGCGCCGAAACGCCGCCACTCCTTGACTGACTTCCCTACATCCACCCGAGGCCGATCGGCCCTCGAAGCCATCGCGGCGACGGGCCGAGACGATATCGAGCTGTCACCCGTCGCGCAAGAGTTTCGCCGTGCCGCGCGGTAGGTCTCATCGCAACGCCTCGACCTGCAGAATGAGAAAATGGTGGCTCGAGTCTCAACCATGATGCCGATCGATGTCATCGTGCCTGTGCACAAGGGCGCCGAGGCGACGCGGCGTTGCATCGAAAGCGTCCTGTCGACCGCCTCGCTCTCGCAGGAGACGCCGTTCGAGCTGGTGGTGGTCAACGACGCATGTCCCGAAGCCGAGCTGGTTCGCTGGCTGCGCGAGCGGGCGGCACGCTCGCAGTTGACGCTGATCGAGCAGCCACAGCACGAAGGGTTCACCGCGGCCGTCAATCGCGGCGCCGCGCTTGCACTCCGAGCGCGATCTCGTCATCCTTCACAGCGACGCTGAAGTCGCCAACGACTGGCTCGACCGCCTCGTCGCTGTCGCCCGATCGTGCGACAGCCCGGGCGACGTCGCGACCGTCGTGCCGTTCACCAACTACGGCGGCATCGCGGGTTATCCGCGCACCGGTGTGAGAAATGCGATGCCGGCCGAGCACACGCTGGCATCGCTGGATCTCCTGTTTCGGAGGGCGAACGAAGGCTTGTCGGCAACGGTGCCGGTGGCGCGCGGTCCGTGCATATTCGTGCGCCGCGCGAGCCTCGACGCGGTGGGGCGCTTCGATGGCGGGCCGCTCGGCAGCGACTACGGCGTCGAGCAGGATTTCTGCCTGCGCGCGTCCGGGCAGCGGGTTCAGGCACGTGCTCGCGGCCGACGTTTACGTTTGGCATTGGGGCGAAACTTCGTTCGGGTCCGCCGGTCGCGGACGATCTCGCAGCGCGCGCCGAGCTCGCGCTGGGCAGGCTCTATCCACGCTACTCCGGCCGAGCGCGAGGAATTCGCGACGCGCGATCCGGCGCGTCCTTTTCAGCGTCGCGTCGATCTCCTGTCGGCTGGCCGAGTCCGAGCGGCAACTCGTGCTCTTCGTGGCGCATGGGTGGGGCGGAGGCATTCGCCGCCACATCGACGATCTGGCCGAAATGATGAGCGAGCGTTGCAACGTTCTGCTGCTGCAGCCTGCGACTGCCGAGCGGGTGAAGCTGTCGTGGCTCAAGGAAGGCGAGGATTTCTCCGCCTATCTTTACGCTGCCCGCGGAATCGCGCGGCGCTGGCAGCGCTCCTGCGCTCGCTCGGGCTCGTACGCATGCATTTTCATCATGTGCACGGCCTGCCGCGAGCGGTGCTCGACCTTCCGCGCGATGCCGGCGTGCCCTACGACTGCACGCTGCATGACTACTATGCGATCTGCCCGCAATATCATCTCAACACCGAGGATGGACGCTACTGCGGCGAACCCGACGCCGCGGGCTGCGCGGCGTGCCTGTCGCGACGGCCCGGGCAATGGGGACTCGACATCGCCTCCTGGCGCGCCGCGCTGGGCACAGCTTCTTCGAGGCGCCGACCGCGTGCTCGCGCCCACCCGCGACGTCGCTCAGCGCATCGCGCGCTATTTTCCCGATGTCGAGGCATTGGTGTTGCCGCATCCCGAGACGCCGCTCATCGAACCGGGCAGAGTAATCAGGGTGGTGACATTGGGCAATCTGTCGCCGGAAAAAGGTCTTCGCGTCGTCGCTGCCTGTGCGCGAGGACGCGCGCGCGCGCAGGTTGCCCCTGGCGTTTCGCGTTATCGGATCCACCACGGAGCCGGTGCCGCAATGGCCTGCCGCGCCGCTGTCGATCCACGGTCAATACGCCGACGAGGATCTGACGTCCCTCATCGCCGCCGAGCGACCCGATGTGATCTGGTTTCCGGCGCAGGTGCCGGAGACCTACTCGTACACGCTGTCGAACGCGCTCGCTGCGGGCACCGCGATCGTGGTTTCCAGCCTCGGCGCGCTGCCGAGCGCGTGGCGCGGACACCCGCGCGCTCAGGTCATGCGATGGGACGCGAGCCCGGCCGAGTGGAACGAGGCGCTGATCAAGGCGGGGCGCTCCGGGCAGCGCGGCGCGTCCAGCGCTGGCGCGAGTCGCGGTCAAATGACCGATCCCCAGCGCTATCTCGCGGTCTATCTCGCGCCTTTCCCCGCACCGCATGCGCGCGCGCGGCCAGCTGAGACGCGCTGCCGGCGCTCGACGCGCACCACTGGTATCTGTCCGCCGACGCGCGAGCCCCGAGCAGCCGATTTCGCTGCCGCAACTCTTCGTCGCCGGCGTCGAATGCGGACATACGGCGAGGCGCGCGACGAGCTCGGCAGGCGCGTGGCGGTGGTCGAGCGGAGCTCAAGGAATTTCGCGCGGTCCGCGATCGCAGCCAGACTCGATCGGGAGACGCTCGCCGCGCAACTGCTCGCCGCGTTGAGAGAGCAGGTCGCAGCACAGCTCCACATCGGCAGGGTCGAGACGCAGCTTGCGGCGATGCAAAGGCAGGTCGACGCTTCGGAGGGGCAGGTCGCGGCGACGCGCCGCGCATCGAGGAGCTGGAGACGAGCACCATCTGGCGCGCGAGCGCGCCGCTTCGGCACGGCGCGCATCGCGCCAAGATTCGTGCTCGCGCGCACTCGGGCGCGCTGGGCGGCGGTTCGACAGTCGCCCCGCTATGCCGGGATCGCCTCGGCGATTCTTCGCGATGAGGGCGCCGGCGCGCTGGCGCGACGGGTCGCGCGCCGGCTCACGCGCCCTCAGCGATTCGTGCCTCGGGCCGGCAGGGAATTCGTCGCAGGCGCGCGAGATCGCGCCGCTTGCATTCGCGCCCTGCGACCGAACCCGCGCGTCAGCATCATCATTCCGGTGTACGGCAAGCCGCTGCTCACCTACACGTGCCTGGCGAGCCTGCACGCCAACACGCCCGCGGGAAGCTACGAAGTCGTGATCGTCGACGACGCGTCGCCGGAGCCGGCGGAATCATCGCTTTCCGCCGTCAGCGGCGTGCGCTTCGTGCGCAACGACAGCCAATCTCGGTTTTGTCGGCAGCTGCAATCGCGGCGCCGGCGATTTCGCGCGGCGAGATCCTCGTCTTTCTCAACAACGACACCATCGCCAACCGCGGGCTGGCTCGACGCGATGCTGGCGATCTTCGAGCGTCATCCGGACGCCGGCCTGGTCGGCGCCAAGCTGATCTATCCGGACGGCCGGCTGCAGGAAGCCGGCGGCATCGTGTGGCGCGACGGATCGGCATGGAACTACGGCCGCAACGACGATTCCGACAAGCCCGAATACAACTATGTGCGCGAGGTCGATTACTGCTCGGGCGCGTGTCTTGCGATTCCGGCGCAGTTGTTCGCGCAGCTCGGCGGATTCGACTCAGCGGTTCGCGCCGGCATATTACGAGGACGTGGACCTGGCGTTCGCGGTGCGCGCGGCGGGGCGCAAGGTGTACTACCAGCCCGACGCGCCGTCGTCGCTCATTTCGAAGGCGCCACCTCGGGCACCGACGAGACCAAGGGCGTGAAGCGTCACCAGGTCGTGAATCAGAGCACCTTCGCGGCCAAGTGGGCCGACAGCGCTCGCCTCGCACCGGCCCAACGGCGTCGCACCCGAACTCGAGCGCGACCGGTGGGCAAAGCGGCGCGTGCTGGTGATCGACGCCTGCATGCTGACGCCCGACCAGGACGCCGGCTCGATGCGGATGCAGCAGATCATCGAAATTCTGGTGAACCTCGGCTGCAAGGTCACCTTCGCTCCCGACAATCTCGAATACCGGCAGCCGTATGTGTCGGCGCTGCAGCAGCTGGGTGTCGAGGTGCAGTTCCATCCTTACGCGCGCTCGATCTCGATTCTGCTCGGGACGCGCGGCGAGCGAGTTCGATATCGTGATCCTGTCGCGGCATTACGTCGCGGCCAAGCACATCGATGCGGTCCGGGCATTCGCGCCGCATGCGCTGGTGGTGTTCGACACCGTCGATCTGCATTTTCTGCGCGAGGAGCGCCTGGCCGAGCTCAACGCCAGCGGCGACCGCGAAGCGCACCGCGCGAAGCCAAGCGCAACGAAGAGCTGGCGCTGATCCGCAAGGCCGACGTGACGCTGGTCGTGAGCCCATTCGAGAAGGACGCTTCTGGAAAGCCTCGTGCCCGAGCGCGCAGGTGATGCTTCTTTCGACCATCCACGAGCCGCTCGACGCCGACAAGCCATTCGCCGAGCGCGACAGGGCTTGCTGTTCATCGGCGGCTTCCGGCATCCGCCCAACACCGACGCGGTGCTTTGGTACGGCAAGGAAATCCTGCCGCTGCTTGCGCCAACGCCTTCCCGGCGTGAAAACCTACGTCGTCGGGCATCGATCCCGCCGCCGACCATCAGCGCGCTGGCCGCCGAGGATTTTGTCGATCGCCGGCCACGTTCCCGATCTGACGCCGTATCTGACCGGGTGCCGGCTCTCGGTCTCGCCGTTGCGCTACGGTGCCGGGGTCAAGGGCAAGGTCAACCACGCGATGAGCTACGGGCTGCCGGTCGTCGCGACGACGCCGTCGATCGAAGGCATGCATCTGACGCCCGGCGTCGACGTGCTTGTCGGCGACGATCCGGAGAGCTTCGCCGAGGCGATCGTGCGCGCGTATCACGATGCAGGCGCTGTGGACGAAGACTATCCGAAGGCGGCCGCGAGAATATCCGCAAGCATTTCTCGCGCGACGTCGCGCGCGGCGCGATCAGCCGGCTCATCGCGCTTGTCGCGCGACCCGAATCGCCGCTGACGACAGTCTGACGAAGCGCGGCCAGTCAGCGCCGCGCGAACACGAGATCCCACACGCCGTGGCCAAGCTTCATGCCGCGGCGCTCGAACTTGGTAAGCGGGCGGTAGCCCGGGTCGCGGCGCGAAATGCGCGGTGGTGTTGGCAAGCAGCGGCTCGGCGCGCAGCGTTTCCAGGATCTCGATCGCGTACTCCTCCCAGTCGGTTGCGACGTGCAGGTAGCCGCCCGGCGCAAGGCGCTCGGCGAGTGCGCTGACGAACGGCTTTTGCAGAAGCCGCCGCTTGTGATGCCTCTTTTTCGGCCACGGATCGGGAAAGAATACATGCGCACCCGCGAGCGATCCTGGCGCAAGCATGTGCGTGACCACATCGACCGCGTCGTGCTGGATGATGCGGACGTTCGGAAGCCGCTCCTCCTCGATCAATTTGAGCAGGCTGCCGACGCCGGGACTGTGAACCTCGATCCCGAGAAAATCGTCGGCCGGGCCGCGCCTTCGCGATCGCAGCGGTCGTCTCGCCCATGCCGAAGCCGATTTCCAGGATCTTCGGGCGCGGTGCGCCCGAAAGCGACCGCGAGATCGAGCGGGGCTTCGGAGAATGCAATGCCGAAGCGCGGCAGCAGCGATTGGTACGCGCGCTGCTGCGCGGGCGAGAAACGTCCCTGGCGCAGCACGAAGCTGCGAATCGATCGGTGGCCGGGCGTCGTCGCGTGCGTGTCGATCGCCATCAATTGGGCGCGACGCGCTTCCACGCCGGATCGGAAAGCGCGCGTTCGACTACGGTCGCCTTGTCAGCGCCGGCGGCGTTGTATTCGATCGCCAGCGTGTTTCCATCCTTCCAGGTCGCGGCAGCGTCCGCCCACTGCTCGACCCGGGGTCCATGCCAACTCCTTGCGCAGCGACTCCGGCGCGACGCGCCATACCGCGATTTCGTTGCCGCATTGAGTCGGGACACACGTCCACGGTGACGATGTGCTGCCGGTCCGGCGACAGGCGCGGCTCCGCCGGCAGATCGAATGCGCGCGTTCGGTCGTTCGTCGCACGAGTATGAATGTCGTCGCATCGCCCGCGGTCGAGTAGAGGACCACGGCGTTGATGGAGTCGAGGAAGTCCCAGAGGCTGTACGAGCGGCCAGCGATCGGATCGTCGCTGTCCTTGAAGGTCGCTGTGCCCGAGGGATAGAGCGACACGATGAGCGCATTGCCGTCGCGGCGGGCGAGATTGGGCAGGCGCTTGAGCTGGACTTCCTCGATCAGTCGGCCGCAGTGGGTCGGATCTTCGGCGTTGCCGCAAAGGCTCACGATCTCCTGCTGCGAGAGCGGCGATGCGAATGCGGTGAGCGAGATCCAGCTGATCGCTGCGGCAAGAGCGCACGAACGTAGCAAGACTGGCTCCGAGTGGGACGGGTGCGGCGAGCAACCTCTAGCCGATCGCCACCTCAAGCGATGGGACCACATCAACCAATGAGGCCACTGCGGGGCGAGCTCGGACTCGCGGCATAGATCTTGCGCGGCATGCGTCCCGCGAGGTACGCCTCGCGGCCGGCTTCGACGGCTTTTTTCATCGCGCCCGCCATTCGCACGGGCTCGCGCGCCATGGCGATCGCGGTATTCATCAGCACGCCGGCGCAGCCCAGCTCCATCGCGACCGCCGCATCCGATGCCGTGCCCACTCCGGCGTCGACCAGCACCGGTACTTTCGACTGCTCGATGATGAGCTTGAGATTCCACGGATTGAGAATGCCCATGCCCGAGCCTATCAGCGAGGCAAGCGGCATGATGGCGACGCAGCCGACGGCCTCGAGCTCGCGCGCGATGATCGGGTCGTCGGACGTGTACACCATCACATCGAAACCATCCTTGATCAGGATTTCCGCGGCCCGGATCGTTTCGCGTACGTTCGGGAAACAGGGTTTGAGGGTCGCCCAGCACTTCGAGCTTGACGAGCTTGTGGCCGTCGAGCAGCTCGCGCGCCAGCTTGAGCGTGCGCACCGCTTCGTCGGCGCTGTAGCAGCCGGCGGTATTCGGCAGCAAGGTGAACTGCGACGGCGGCAGGTGATCCAGGAGCGAGGGCTCGCCTGCGTTTTGTCCGATGTTGGTGCGGCGAATGGCGACCGTGACGATCTCGGCGCCCGAGGCGTCGATGGCGGCGCGCGTCTGGGCAAAGTCCTTGTACTTCCCGGTGCCGACCAGGAGCCGCGACGCGTAGCCGCGACCGGCGATGACCAGCGGGTCGTCGTTTTGGGCCAGTGCGGGCGTGTCGATGGGGGCGTTCATGGGGCGAATCCGCTAGCCACCGCCAACTGCGGCGACGACCTCGATTTTATCCCCATCCACCAGGACCGTCTCGGAGTGCTTGCTCCTGGGCACGATCTCCCCGTTGCGCTCGATGGCGATACGCTTGCCCTCGAGCGCAAGGTCGCGGATGAGGTCGGATATCCGCTGGCCGGGCGCGCGGCAGCGATAGGGGGCGCCGTTGAGTGTGATTGAGGCCATGGCGGAAAGCGTGTGCTTACTGGCGGTAGCGGCTCATGACGACGCGCAGGAAGCGCAATTGGCGATCGAACTGTGTGCACGCATCGCAGAAGAGGAGGTGCACTCTCACGAGCAGGCGTCTGCGGAACGGCAGCGTCGTCGTCCTGGAGTTGCGAGATCAATCGGCTCGCATCCTTGCATGAAATGAGTGGGCCCACAATGAACGGGCGCCCTCGATCACGCGATCCGGCCGCCGGCGGCTCCCGCGGCGAACCAGTTCTGCTCCAGGCATTGGCGAAGCGCCACCCTGGCCCGATAAAGAATCACCCAGAGGTTGGTCGAGGTGATGCGCAGTTCCTTACAGATCTCCGCTCCGTCGAGCTCCATCACTTCGCGCATCATGAACACGCGGGCGGTGTTGGGCGGAAGCTTGTCCAGGCAAAAATCCACGATGTCGAAGAATTGCGAACGCGACAGTTGCGCTTCCGGATCGCCCCACGTTGCCGGGGGATTGTCCCAATGGCCAGTCTCGTCGAACAGCGGGTCGAAATCGTCGAGCTGGCACTCCTCGTCGATCGACGAAACGACCGGTTCGCGACCCTTCTTGCGGATCGCATCGACGATCTTGTGCTTCAGGATGCCAGTGAGCCAGGTCTTGATGCTCGACTTTCCCGAGAAGCCCTGTGCCCCCTTCAAGGCCGCCAGAAGCGTTTCCTGGACAACGTCCTCGGCAAGATCGGCGTCGCGCAGCTGCAGCGCCGCGACACGCAGCAGATATCCGCGATGGGTATGGATCTGGGCGGCGAATGTGGGATCGGCGGCGTCGGCCATGCTATCGCGTTCTCGCAACGGCGAGGGGCGATGATAGCGCAAACGCGACGGCCGGCCCCGGGCTTCGCGGCGCGCCGCGACCACCGGCGTAACTTGCCGAAGTGATCGGTCGAGGCCGCAACCAGATGCGGCGCGCCGGAACGGGCCGACATTCTTGCACCGCTTTGTAGAAATTGCGCGTCCGGCCAGCTGTTTGTGCTGACGACGGCACGCGGATGCGCCCGGTCACGCGATATTTCCCGGGCACGAAACGTGCTGGCTATAATGAGTCGGACCTGAGGCAGCACTTCCCCTGAGCAATCGACCAAGGAGCAGCCGTGAAAGACACGCCGTTTCTGACCGACGTAAAAACGCTGCGCGCGCGTGCGCGCAAGCACATCGAAGATGGCGCCGTGACGGCGGGTTACGGCGGAGACACCAAGACCGCGATCAAGCTCCTCAATGAAGCTCTCGCCACCGAAATCGTCTGCGTGTTGCGCTACAAGCGTCATTACTTCATGGCCAAGGGCATTCACGCGGGGCCTGTCGCGGACGAATTTCTCGAGCACGCGGGCGAGGAGCAGCAGCATGCAGACCAGATATCGGAGCGGATCGTTCAGCTCGGCGGCGCACCGAACCTTTCGCCCGACGGCCTGCTCAGCCGCAGCCACTCGGAATATGTCGAAGGCAAGGGTCTGATCGACATGATCAAGGAGGATCTGATCGCCGAGCGCATCGCCATCGACAGCTACCGCGAAATGGCGGCGTACTTCGCCCCCTTCGACGCGACGACGCGCCGGATGCTCGAAGAGATCCAAGCCATGGAAGAAGAGCACGCCGACGATCTCGCGGACCTGCTCACCGGTCTTCCGAAGGATATCGCGAAGTAGCAGCGGAAAGACGGCGGTCGGCGGGACCCGACGGGCGTGAAAAGCTTTCACATCGATTGCGAACTCGAGTACGACGTTACGCAGCAGACGCTTTTCGTCTTCGATCTGGGCGTCCCGACGACTCCGAAGCAGGCCGTGCGCGCGGAGTCGGTGAGCTCGCAGCCAGCCGTCCCGATCGACGAGTTCGCCGACGCCGCGCGCAGCAACCGGTTCTTCAGGCTCGACGTGCCGCCGGGCCAGCTCTCGATCCGCTACCTCGCGACCGTCGATCTGGACGAGCCCGAGGTCAATCTCGATGCGCCGGAGACGCCGCTGGCGCAATTGCCCGGCGAGATCCTGCAATATGTCCTGGCGAGCAAGTATTGCGAAGCCGATCGTTTGTTTCCACTTGCGTGCCGGGAGTTCGGGCAACTCCAGGGTGGATATCGCCGGGTGCAGGCGGTTTGCCGATGGATCCGTGACCACATCGCGTACGAGGTCGGAACTTCGTCTCCGCTGACGACGGCGCGCGACGTTCTTGCCAACGGCGCCGGCGTATGTCGCGACTTCGCGCATCTCGCGGTGGCGTTGTGCCGCGCGCTCAATATCCCCGCGCGCTTCGTCACGGGCTACGCACGCTACAGCGATCCGCCGCCGGACTTTCATGCGGTGTTCGAGGCCTATCTCGGCGACCGCTGGTATCTCTTCGATCCGACCGAGCTGTCGCCACTCGATGAAATCGTGCGCATCGGCACGGGCCGCGACGCCGCCGACGTAGCTTTCGCGACATTCTTCGGCGCCGCCCGGACGCAGACGTTTGAGTCCCTTGATCGAGTTGGCCGCGCCTGGGAACGAGCCTGGTCACCCTGCAGACCCCGGGGTCGGGCATCCTCCTCGCCGCCTGATTCCAGGTGTGTGATTGACGGCGCCGGATCGCCGCTGCTGTAGGACCCTCGCCGATAGCGCGGCCCCGAATTTCCCACGCGATAAACAGCGTTCTGCCGATACTCCGTCGTCGCCCGCGAATGCACACTTCCTTCGCAGCTTGTAAACGCGAAAAAGGGAGTGCGCATGGCGTTCTTCGGGACGAGTTCGGGTGCACGCGCGATGTCGGGTCTGAACGCGCGGAGCATGGCGGCCAGCAAGGAAGTGATTGATTTGCCGGTGGTCGACAGCTTCGGCGAATCGATCGGCAAGCTCCACGACATCGTGATCGATCTCAGGACGCGGCCGCATCGCCTACGGCATCGTCACCTTGGACCGCGTCCCTCATCGGAGCGAGCGAGTGGTAGCCATTCCGTGGAATGCCATGCACCTCGATCGCGACAGCGAGCATTTGTGCGTGAACGCTGCGCGCGATTGGGTCGAGCGAGCGCCGTCCGTGCATGTGGATGCGATGCTGAGCCTTCTGGATCACGATCGCGCAGTGCTTATCCACTCTTTTTTCGGAACCCGGCCTTATTGGGAGGCAGGCTCGCAGCAGTACAGCTAGCCGCCGTTCGATGCAGCCGCCATTCATCAAAGGAGCAACCATGAATCTCAGAAATCGACCTTCCGCCCTACTCATCGCGCTCGCCGCAGGAACCCTCTTGACGGTGGGATGCGACCAGCGCGCACCCGCAGGCTCAACCCAGGCCAAGATGGATCAGGCGGCCAACAAGGTCGGAACGGCGATCAGCAATGCAGCCGACAAGACGTGTCGCGGCGACGGACGATGCTGCGATCACTGCCAAGGTGAAGGCGGCGCTGCTGGCAGAGCCTGGCCTCAAGTCCACGTCAGATCAATGTCGACACCAGTGGCGCGAATGTCACGCTGTCGGGCTCGGTCGATAACGCCGATATGCGCGACCGCGCCAAGCAGGTCGCCTCGTCGACCTCGGGCGTGAAGAGCGTGGTCGATCAGATGACGGTCAAGACATCCTGAAGCCGTGCGCAGATCCGGCGCGGAGCATCGACGATGATGGGCGCGCGACTGCGCGGAGAGTGGATACGCCTGGTCGGGGCCTTGAAGGAATGGCTCGGAAGATGCTCGGGTGACGATGTCGCTGCGGGTGCATGGCGAGCGAGATCGCTGGATGGGCCGCATGGAAGTCTCGTATGCCATCGCTCGCGGCACTCGCTCTACCCGAGCCGTCGCGCGCGACGGCGGTCAGCGGAGGCGCGAACAGCGCTTCGCGGTTAGCCGCTTCCCCGGACGCGGATCAGGTTGCGCCGGATCGTCTAGCCGCTTTGACGGCACCGAGGCGACGAGGGTCGTCCCTTCGACCCGGCTCGACTCGAAACCGTCACCTCGCCGCCGAATTGCTGAGCGCGTTCGCGCATGCCGCGGACGCCGTGCGACGTCGCCTTGATCAGCTCTTTTTCGCTCATTCCCGCTCCGTCGTCGCGCACGCGAAGCACATAGCCGTCGTCGCTCACGCGTCAGGTCGACCCAAACGTGGGTTGCCTTGGCGTGACGCGCCACGTTGGTTAGCGTCTCCTGGAAAATGCGAAACAGGGCGAGCGCGACTTCCCGCTGGATCGGAGCGTCTTCGTCCGCCGCCTCGACTTCGATCGGCGACACCGGTGTGCTTCTGGAACTCGGAAGCCTGCCAGCGCACCGCGGCGGCGAGGCCAAGATCGTCGAGCACACTCGGACGCAGGTCGGTGACAATCTTTCGCGTCGCCGCGACCGCTGCCTCGACCAGCTTCACCATCGCCGAGCGCTTCTCGCGAAGCGGCGCCATGTCCGCCGGCAGCCGCGTTGCCATCCAATCGAGGTCCATCCGCAGCGCGGTCAGGGTGGACCCCAGCTCGTCGTGAACTTCGCGCGCAATGCGCGCCTTTTCTTCCTCGCGCACCGTCTGAAGATGTCGCGACAGCGAGCGCAGCTCCTCGCGCGAGCGCTCGAGCTCGCGCTGCGCTAGCCGCGCCTGCGTATCGTCGTAGACGAGGCCGTCCCACAGGACTTCCCCGTGATCGCCGGCGCGCGGCCTGGCCCGGATGTTGATCCACCGCTCCGTCGACTCGTGCGTCGCCCGCAGCCGGCCGCTCCAGTTCCACGTGCTCATGTGCGCGGCGGAAGCGTCCAGCGTGGCCATGAAATGCGGTCGCTCGTCGGCCGGAACGAGATTCACGAACGCTGACGCGTCGGCGCGAACGGTTGCTTCGGGCAGGCCGGTAAGGGCTTCGCAGCCGTGGCTCACGTACGCGAACGAGAGCCGGTTGCTCTGATCGCGCTCCAACTGGAAGACCATGCCGGGGACGTTCGAGGTCATGCCCTCGTAGCGCTGCTCACTTTCCCTGAGCGCGCCCTCGATGGCGCGGCGGGCGCTGTTGTCGTAGCAGGAGCATAGATAGCCGCAGAAGTCGCCCTTCATGTCGTGGTACGGGCGTCCGACGCAGATGATCGAGCCGTATTCGCCGTTGGAACGCCGCAACCGGTACTCGACTTCGAACGGGCGGCGCGCGGCAAATGCTGTCGAATAGGATTCCTGCCATCGCTGCTCGATCTTCCGGATGGATGCCGTCCTGCCAACCGTCGCCGAGCTCGGCATCACGCTCGCGGCCCGTGTAGTCGAGCCACGCCTTGTTCAGGTAATCGCACGCGCCGGAGCTGTCGGAGCGCCAGACGAGATTCGGAAAGTCGGAGAACAGCGCGAAGTAGAAGTCACGCGAGCGCTCCGTCTGCTCGCGCAGCTCGATGCGCTGGGTTGCATCGCGCGTCACCACGGAAAATCCTTCCAGGCGGCCATTCTCGTGCGCGGATCGCGGAGATCATGTCGTCGCGCGCAGTAGCGGCTGCCGTCCTTGCGCAGATGCCAGCATTCCTCCTCGAACCAGCCGCGACGCACGGCGACGGCGAGCTCCTCCGTCCATTGACTGGTCGCGGTCGGCCGGATAGAGCATGGAAATAGGCTTGCCGAGGACTTCGTCTGCGGCGTAGCCATTGAGCGCCTGGGCGCCCGGGTTCCAGCTCGCGATCCGGCCATCGCCGTCGAGCATGAAAATGGCGCAGTCCTTCACCGCGTTGATGATCAGCTGCGTGCGGCTTTCGCTCTGGCGCAATTCCTGTTCGACCGCGTAGCGGCGCTCGATGTCGCTTTGCAGGCGGACGTTGGTTGCCCGAAGGTCGCGCGCGCGGCGGCGCGCGGTCTGGAAAAAATAGGTGAGAAGCGCCAGGAGCGTTGCCAGCACGATTCCCAATCCGAGCTCAACCTCGGGCAGGCCGGACGCGCCGCGGCTGAGCAGCTCGCGCGTGGGCGTGACGCGCAGCAGCCAGTGGACATTGCGAATATCGAGCGGCAATTCCTCGGACCACGCGCCCTCGGACCGGGGCGTCGTCGGCGTTGACCGATTGGACGACGGAGCCATTCTCGATCAGCTCGACATAGTGGTCGGCAAATCGCCCGTCGATCAGCGAGCGCAGCCAGTTGCCGTTGCCGAGCGCGCCGGCGGCGATTCCGCGCAGGGAATCGCCGTCGTACACCGGCGCATAGATGAGCACTCCCTTTCCACCGACGACCAGATCGGTAAACTGCGTCAGCGCGACCTTGCGGGTCTGAATGGCGAGCCGCACGGCGGCGCCGCGGCCCTCATCGGACAGCATGTTGTAGCCGATGATCTTGCCTTCATTGGAGCGAGGCGCGACCCAGCGCACGATCGAGTCGGGCGTCGCCCACGAGATCGACTGAAACTCGTTGATGTCCTGGATCAGGCTTCCGGCGTCGCGCGCCCACAGCTCGGCATCGTACGGATAGTTCAGCGTGCGCTCGGCCAGTCGCTGAAGCATTTCGATGCGGTCTTCGAGATCGCGCGAGACCTGACCCTTGGCGTCGGCCGCGACCAGCGACGTGCTGTGCTGAATGACGCGGGTCTCCTCGATCGTGAGCGCGCGCCAAAGCACCAGCACCGAGACGAACACCGCGAGCCACACGATGAACGGAGCCGACCGGCGCAGAGCCTGCTGCTCGTTTTCGCTGCCGAGGATGCGGTCGACGAGCAACGCGGCGGTGAGCGCGATGAAGAGCAGCGAATTGACCCTCTCGCCTCCGGTCATGAGCAGCCATTCCGATCCGATCGCCGCGGCCGTGAACGAGCCGAACAGCATCAAGAGAGCCAACGCGAGAGCCATCGACGCAAGCTGCGCCACCAGTACCGAGCGCCACGCGCTCTTCGCGGCGGGCTGGACCGACGCAAGCGCCGTGGCCGAGAACGACGAACACCAGCGCCGTGAGGACGCCCATGTCGTTGTAGTTGTCCTGCGCCGAGGGGCAGCCATGCATGGGCGAGAATGGGATGAGTCTTGATCGCTCCGGGAATGAGATAGGCGATAAGCCGGATCGCGCCCAGCGCGAGCGGAACCGCGGCGCACAGCCTGCCTATGCGTCGCAGCCGCATCGCATAGGCGATGAGTGCCGCACCGGAAAAGGCAAAGGCCCAGGCGGTGTCGTACTGCAGTTGCGGCACGCCGACGGAGGGCGTCGCCAGCACCAGCTGGTGCCACGCGGCAATGACCCAGGCCGCGACGGCAACGACCACGAGGCCTGTCGCGGCAAAAACAATCGCCGACCAGGCCGTGACGCGCGGCATGCGACCAGAATTCATTCCGAGAGCGGTCCGACTTGGAGGTGAGGGTGGATTTTACCCCTTGCGCGCGCGCGGTCCGGCGAGAGGCGCGTCAGAAGCACAGATTGCCGGCGCGAGATCGCGTCAGCCGACTGCTCGACGCACGATGCATCGGCACGACGTTCGTCGTTCGCCCGTACGATGCGAAGTCTTACTTGCCGGGCCGCTTCTCCAGATCGGAGTCCTGCTCGTCATCCTGCGACGGCGGCGGGTCAGGATCGGGTCGCGGAGGCATCGGCATCGGATCGTCGGGTCTCGGGTGTGGCGGATGATGGGGCATTGAGAACCTCCTGGCTTCGGTGACAACGGCTGCAGCAAGGCGCGTGCCCGACGGATTGCCGTCCTGCGCGGCGTGCGCCTGCAAACGGCGACTTCGCGATTCCTGAACGTGGTCAGCGGGTCTGATCTTACAAGCCGACGCAGGCAATTCTACAAAGCAGCGGCCTGGGCTCGCCCGGCGTCATAGTAAAGGTCCCTCGTTCGATGCTGGCACGCTGCTTGCAAACGGTGGAGGAACAGCGCGACAGTGCGCAGTGATTCCGGCTCATGGCGCAATGCTTCGATGGCAATGCAATGCAGCCGGCGTCGCGGCCGATCGGACGCGCCTCGCGCTCGATCGTGCTCGTCTGCGCTCGCTTCGGGCGCGAGCGGAGGCGAGCTTACCCACGCGCAACAGCGAGCGGAGCAGCGCGCCGGAGGCAATTCGCTGTAGGACTCCGCCTACATGATCGCGCTCGGCGCCTACGACAAGAACAGACGCCTCCCGATACCGGCGAGTTGCACGCTAGGTCAGTATTGCGCCGTCAACCTAGCGGAGTCCGAGATGTACGGAGACAGCCAACAGTTCGCGAACGCATGTGACGTCGTTACGACCAGCGTGCGCCCTGCCCCCGTGGAGCCGGCGAACCGATGACCGGTCCGGACGATTGCAGCACATTGCCGCGCTCTACGGCGCGTGCGACGCCATGCAGCGGCTCTTTCAGACGATCGAGCGTCTCGGACCTTCCAGCGCAACGGTCATGATCCTCGGCGAAAGCGGCTCCGGCAAGGAACTCGTCGCCCAGGCGATACACCAGCTTTCGGAGCGCAGCCGCAAGGCCTTCGTCGCCGTCAACTGCGGGGCGCTGCCGGAGAATCTGATCGAGAGCGAGCTGTTCGGCCACGAGCGCGGAAGCTTCACCGGCGCCGCGCGCACGCATCGCGGATGCTTCGAGCGTGCCGACGGAGGAACCCTGTTTCTGGACGAAGTGACCGAGATGCCGGTGGACATGCAAGTGCGACTGTTGCGCGTGCTCGAGTCAGGCCGCTTCTGCCGAGTCGGCGGAGATCAGGAAATTTCGGCGTCGGTGCGCGTGATCGCGGCGAGCAATCGCGACTTGGGAAAGGCGGTCGCCGAAGGGCGGCTCCGTGAGGATTTGATGTACCGCTTGTGCGTTATTCCGCTGCCGGTGCCTCCGCTGCGCGATCGCGAGGGGATGCGTTGCTCCTGGCCGAGATGTTCCTGGCGGAGCTCAACGCCGAGCACGGAACCGAAAAGACGTATACCGCGCCGAGCGCGCGAGCGCATTGCGGCGTTTTCGTGGCCTGGCAATGTCCGCGAGCTCAAGAACGTGGTTCATCGCGGCTACGTGCTGTCGGACGATGTGGTCGACGTCGATGTGCCGGACGCCGGCGAGACAGTCGATTGCGGCGCAGAAATCCGAGGGCAGCGATGGCGGTGCCCGGAATGCCATCCATCAATTCCGCGATTGCGGCGCGGGTTTCGGCGCCATTCCGACGCCGCGAGAGACGTCACCATTCGCGTGGGAACCTCACTCGACGACGCGGAGCGCGCGTTGATCATGGCGACGCTGGATTCGGTAGCGGGAAGCAAGGCAAAGGCGGCGCAGGTGCTCGGCATCAGCCTGAAGACGCTCTACAACCGCCTGCACGCGTATCGCGGCAGCGAATTTAACCTGCCGTCGCCGGAAATGCGCTCGCCCGCTTCGTGCGGGGATGTTGCGATGGCGGCGTAGCAATTTGGAGTTGCCGATGGCGCTGCCCTACAATGATGCCGTGGCGGCAGGCCACGCAGCGCGAGGCTACTGACGTGGTGACAGAAAATCGGAAAATCGCAAGGTTCGCGTTGTGCTGGTGGACGACCATGCGGTCGTTCGCGCAGGGTTCAAGCAACTCATCGACACGACGGAAGATCTCGAAGTTGCGGGCGAGGCGGGAACGGCAGCGGACGCCCTGGCGTTGGCCGCCTCCCAGCCGTGCGACGTAATGCTGCTCGACATTTCGTTGCCCGATGCATCGGTGCTCGATACCGTCGCCGCGCTGCGCCGCCGGCAAGTCGGAGTTGCCGATTCTGATCGTCAGCATGCATCCCGAGGAGCAATACGCCGTCAATCTCCTGCGCGCGGGTGCCAGCGGATTCTTTTCCAAGGCAGGAGGCGCCGACGAATTGCTGGAGGCGATTCGCACTGTCGCCGCGGGCCGAAAATACGTCAGCGCTTCGCTTGCCGAGGCGTTGGCCCTGGCGGCGACTGGCGACGCGCCAGCGCCGGCACACCGCCAGTTGTCGAATCGCGAATTCCAGATTTTCGTTCAGCTCGCCGCCGGTAAAACGGTCACCGACATCGCCGACGAAATGTGCCTCTCCGTCAAGACGATCAGCACTTACAGGAGTCGCATTTTCGAAAAGATGGACTTTACCCGCAACGCCGACCTCACGGCATACGCGCTGCGCCACAACTTGATGAATTGATGGTCGACCGTCGATTCGTCCATGGGAACCAAAGTGCGCGTCTTTGTCGTTGAAGATTCGTCGCTCATCCGCAAACGCATTATCGAAAACGTCAAGGGCCTGGGTAATTTTGACGTTGTCGGTTTCGCGGAAAGCGAGCAGGAAGCCGTGGATGCGATCGTTCGCATTCAGCCCGACGTCATCGTCACGGATATCCGATTGAAGGAAGGCAGCGGCATCGAGGTGGTGCGCAAGCTTCGCCAGCAGATCACCGGCTCCGCGCCGAAAATCTATGTGTTGACCAACTACGCATACCCCGAATATCGGCGGCAATGCTCTCTTGTCGGCGCCGACGGGTTTTTCGACAAGTCCGCCGAGTACGACAATTTCCTGACCGCACTGCGCGCCGTCGCCTGACGCGCGCGATGCCGGCACGGGCTCGCGTGCCGCGCGATTTCTCGAAGCCTTCTCCTTTTCTCGATAGCTACGCGCGTACGCGTCTGGCACGCCGATTGCGTAATTGTCGGCGTGTGCTTGGCGAAGTGGATTTTCCTGCAATTTTTTCCACTTCTGAGGTCTTGAATACACGCGCTCGGCTTCGGGCAGAAAGGATTACAAATGCTCCACTATGCGCTGGTGTTTTTCGTCGTCGCGCTGATCGCCGCCGTGTTCGGATTCGGTGGTATCGCCGCGGGCGCCGCTGAAATCGCCAAGATTCTCTTTTTCATTTTCCTCATTTTGTTCGTCGTATCGCTGGTCGCGGGATTGTTCCGACGAGGGCAGTAGCGCGTCGGATAGCGGAAGACGAACGTATGCATTGCATCAAAGAGGAACTCTGTGTGTTTTGACCGCGCGCTTGGCGACGCGCTCCGTAACGGACCGCCGTCGAGGTCGCGGTCGCGGGCGGGGCTCCCTCCTACCTCCCCCTTTGCTTCGCTCGCCTTTCTTTTATCTACTAACCGATATAAAAGGGACAGCCATGATCAAGAAAATTCTGCTTGTGCCTCGCGGCGCTTGCCGCGGTTTCACTGACAGCGTGCAATACCGTCGAAGGCGCCGGGAAGGATGTCTCCGCGACCGGAGACGCGATCCATGACGCAGCCAAGGATACGAAGCAAAAGATGTAGGAGCGCGGGCGTCGGCCTCGAGGTAGGGCGCCGGCCGGACATTTCCAACAAGCTCAGGAGTGCAGCATGAATTGGGACCGCGTCGAAGGCAATTGGAAGCAAGTGAGTGGAAAGATCAAGGAGCAGTGGGGCCGGTTGACCGATGACTCGCTGACTCAGATCAATGGCAGGCGTGATCAGCTCGTCGGCAAGATTCAGGAAGCCTATGGCATTACCCGCGACGACGCCGACAAGCAGGTCAAGGATTGGGAATCGTTGAATCAATAGACGAAGCTCCGCGGCAACAGCGTGATAGCCGCGACAATTTCTCCATAAACGAAAGAGGACATCATGAAATTTACTTTAACCGAACTGGCGGTCGTAACGGCGTTCTGCGCGTTCTCGTTGAGCGCGCAAGCCGCGGATCCAGACAAGGCGCAGCGCGACGCGGAGTACAAGGCGACCGTTGCCCAAGCCGACGCCGACTACAAGACCGCCAAGGAAGGCTGCAAGGCTCGTGAAGGCAATGACAAGGACGTGTGCATGAAGGAGGCGAACGCAGCGCACGTCAAGGCGACCGCCGACGCCAAGGCCAAGCGCAAGAGCGGCGAAGCCATGGCCGACGCTCGCGAAGACAAGAACGACGCCAACTACAAGGTCGCGAAGGAAAAATGTGACGCCATGTCCGGCGACGCCAAGGATGCATGCATCCGTGACGCCAAGATGAGGTATCACCAGTAACGGAACCCGGCGCCGCCGCAGCCACTGCGCGGCGGCGCCGGAACTTCGCGATGAAGCAATGGCTCTTCACCGTCCAGCAACGCGACGACACGCGATGGCATGTGTGCGAGATAGGGTTCCCGAGATCGCTCGCGAGCTTTGGCCTCAAGGATGATGCCATCGAATACGCCCGCGAGCTCGCGGATTCGTGGACGGCGGCTAACGAAGCCCCTGGCGATCGCGAACTCGCCAAAAGCGGCGCGGGCACGCAGACGACTCCGATCGGCGTCCACGCCTAGCAAGCTGCTGTTTGCGCGCGTTCCGGCGCGCGATTGGCGCGCTGTCCGGCGCGACATTCCGCAGACTCCTGCTATGTCGCGGTCGGCAGCAACGCTCCTCTGTTCGGTCGGCGCCGCGCTCCGTTTGGCATGTTCGCGATCGCCCCGGGCTGGGCTGCCGCAAGAACCAGTGCGGGAGGTCTCTACGGCCCGCAATTGCCAGCGCAGAACTGGAAATCACCCAAAGAAAAAGCCCGCAACTGCGCGGGCTCGAAAGTATTGCGTGGATTTCTTTGAATTTGGTGGCGAATCAGGGACTCGAACCCCGGACCAAAGGATTATGATTCCTCTGCTCTAACCAGCTGAGCTAATTCGCCAGAAGGGCGCAGATTATAGGCGATCGCGGCGGCCTGCCGTCAAAGCAAATGCGCGGATCAGATCAAAGCCCCGTCGACTTGCGGATCAACGCAAAATACCATCGATACGGCAGGATGCGCAGCAGCTTGAGCGTGTTGGTAAAGCGGTGCGGGAAGTGAATTTCGAATTTGCCGGCGCGCAGTCCCTTCACGATATCCTCCGCCGCTTCTTCGGCCGAAATCAGCGCCGGCATCTTGAATTCGTTGTGATCGGTCAGCGGCGTTTTCACGAACCCCGGATTGATCAGATACACGCCCAGACCCTTCGGATGCAGATCGAGGTAGAGCGTCTCGGTGAAGTTGATCACCGCCGCCTTCGACGCTCCGTAGATCAGCGCCTTGGGCAGTCCCCGGTAGCCGGCGACGGAGCCGACGATGCCGATCGCGCCGTAGCGCTGCGCGAGCAGCGCCGGAAGCACGACGGCGCAGGTGCGGATCACGCCGTGCAGATTGGTCTCGAGAATCGGCATTGCATTGGCTTCGGTAAGCTCCCACGCGCGAATCTCCGCGTGCGTGCCGGCGACGATGAGCACCAGGTCGATGCCGTCCCAGCGGCTGCGCACGCGCTCCCACGCCGAGGCGACCTGCGTCGCTGTCGGTGTAGTCGAGCGGCTCGACCACTGCACGCGGGTTCGTGCCCTTGATTTCGCTCAACAGCTCCGCCTTGCGCGCCGACAATGCGACGCGCGCGCCGGCGGCGAGAAACGCTCTTGGCGGTGGCGGCGCCGATGCCGGTCGAGGCTCCGATCACCCAGATCCGGCATTCGTCCCATGGAGGAAGTCGAGGATTCAGCGCCATCTGAGTGGACGCGCGTCGAGCGCATCGATGCCGATGCGACGCGCGAGCCGGCGCGTGAACGCCGGGGGCGCATCACATCGTGTCCTGGTCGAGCCACTGAATCCTCATCGCGATTTGTTGAACCAGACCAACGCTCCGCACGCCGCGAGCTTGAGCACGCAGGGAACGAACGCGTAGACGATGGCCAGTGCGGTGAGCGCAGCGTGGTCGCGTCCACCCGGAGCGTAACCCAGCGCGGACAACAGCGGCAGGGCGATTCCGGCGGCGAGCGCCAGGTTGAGCTTGGTTGCCAGGGTCCACAGTCCGAAATAGCTCCCGGTCGCCTCCATGCGTCCGCGACGCCCGATGACGTCCGCGAGCAGCGAGGGAGGCAACGCAAGATCCGCTCCCAGCGCGATCCCCGACAAGACACAGATGATCGCAAACGCGGCGACGTCGCCAGCCTCCAGGCGCGACGCCCATACGAACGCCGCGATGGCGACGACCATTGCCGTGAGCCATGCGTTCGGCTTGCCGATTCTCGCGGACAGCTTGACCCAGAGCGGCATGCCCGCGGCGCCCGCGATGAAGTAGAGCGCGAGAAAAGTGCCCTGTTGCGATTCCGCCTGGAGCACGTCGGCGATGAAGAACAGCACCAGCGTCGCCGGGATCGCCGCCGCGATGCCGTTGAGCATGAACACCAGCAGCAATCGCCGGAACAGCGCGGTCCGCTAGCGGTCGCGACAGGAGCGTTCGAACGGAATGACCTTGTACGGGCGTGATAGGCGCGGCGCGCGTGTCCGGCGTGAAGGCGACAGTGATTGCCGCGCAGGCGAGCGTGAAGACGCCGAAGAGCATCGCGAAGCGACTGAGGCCGCCGTCAGCGCCGCCGAGAAACACCGGAAGTACCGACGCGACCACGACGCCGACCAGCGCGAGTCCCTCGCGCACCGCGGTGATGCGGGTGCGCTCGACCGGATCGCCCGACAACTCCGCACCCCATGCCTGGTGGTTGATCGTCGCCAGGCTGAACGCGCCGTAGACGAGGGCGAGCGACAGGCGCCAGCCACACGATCAGCGGCGCCTCCGCCAGCGATGGCGGGGAGAACAGCGCGAGCATTCCGAGCGCGAGCAAGGGAGCGGCGAGCAACAGCCAGCGCTTGCGCGCGCCACCTCGGTCGGAGAGCACGCCGAGCAGGGGATCGATCACGCCGTCGGCAAGCCGCAATACGAGCAGCACGCCGCCGAGGAGCGCCAGGTTCACGCCCAGATGATCGCCGTAGAATTTCGGCAAATGCACGTACAACGGAAGCGCCGCCATAGCCAGCGGCATGCCGAACAGCCCGTACGCGGCTAGCGTCGAGGCAGGAACGCGGGCAAGCGGTGGCGCCGCGGCCGCGGTCACTTCGCCTCACCGAGCAGTCTCTTGCGCAACTCCGGTTCCGAGGTTCGCGGATCGAGCCAGATCGCGAAAAACGCCTTCGCGAACTCGCGATCCAGAATTTCACCCAGCAGCTTGCCGTTGTAGTAGTAGCGCACGCCGGCCTGGGGAAGGTTGACACCGGTGATGTGATCGCCACCGACGACGTCGACGAAGAATTGCTTCATCAGCTCGCCCCAGCGCGTGCGCTGCTCCGGTGTTCCGTATCCGAGCTTGGCGATCTCCTCGACACTGCGCTCGGCGATCCTGGCGCCGACGAGGCTTCGATGGTAGACGAGCTGCATCGCGAACGGTTGCTCGGGCGACCACCGGCAGCGCGCGCGGTCGATGCAATAGAAATAGGCCGCGTAGACCGAAAGCGTCATGAAGGTCATCTCGCCGCCGCCCTTGGCTTCCAGGTTCGGCACCAGCGATGTGACGGCGGCGGGGAGCGGTGGCGCGTGGATTTCGTACGCGGCGTTGCCGATTGCCGGCGCCGCGTTGCAGACTGCGGAGGTGCAGAGCGATACGCTAAGCTGCAACCAGGCTGATACTGCGCGACATCGGTGGTCTCGCTGGCAAAGCCGGCAGCGCAGTAGGCAAGATAAAAGCGCCAGCAGCGGATAAAGCGTTTGTCGAAGCCCACCGCGCGCACCTTGTCGACGTTGGCATCGAAGGCGGCGAGCCAGCGCTTGCAGCGTCTCGGCATAGTCGTGTCCGAAGCGGTGTACGCCGTCGACTTTCATCCCCGCTGCGTTGACCTCCTTCTCGAATACGTCGGGCGATGAGAGCATGCCGCCCGGGAAAATATATTGCTGAATGAAATCGCTTGTCTGCCGATATTGCTCGAAGCGATCGTTGGCTATCGTTATCGTCTGAATGCACGCTCGCGCGCCCGGGTTCAACGCGTTGCGCAGCGCGCGAAAGAACGAGGGCCAGTAGCGCTCGCCGACGGCCTCGAACATTTCGATCGACGCGACCCCGTCGAACCGGCCGGCGACGTCACGATAGTCCCGGATCTGAAAGTCGACCTTCGACGCGAGGCCCGCCTTCGCGACGCGCGCTCGCGCGTACGCGGTCTGCGCATCGGAGAGACTGACCGCTGTCACGCGACACCGCGCGCGCGCCGCGACTTCGGCGAACCCTCCCCATCCGCATCCGATCTCCAGCAGATGCGCGCCGCCTTGTGGAGCGAGCTCGCTCAAGCATTCGCTGGTATTTCGCCTGCTGCGCCGAAGCGAGCGGCCGCGACAGATCTCCGTCGAAGAGCGCCGACGAATAGGTCATGGTTTCGTCGAGCCATAGTCCATAGAAGTCGTTGCCCAGGTCGTAGTGGGCGACGATATTGCGACGCGCGCGGCGCTTGGTGTTGCTGCGCAGGAGGTGCCTCGTCCTGAACACGAGCTGGCGCCACCACCGTCCATAGAAAGCGACTTCCAGCGCGCGCTGGTTGAGCGCGATGAGCGTCAACAGCGCCGTGAGATCGCTGGTTGTCCAGCGATCGTCCATGAACGCCTCGGCGAACGCGACGTCGCCGCCGGTAAGGACGTCGCCGCAGAGCTTCCAGTCGTGAAGCGTGAGATCCACTTCACCGTCGAGCGCGCCCACGGATCCGCCCGGACCAAAGCGGCGGGTGATGCCGTCGGGCGTGGTCAGGGTCAGGGCTCCGAACTCCATGCGCTCGAGCAAGGTGAACAGGATCCGCGCGGTGGCCGGCAGCGATGCGCGCTGTCTGCCGGAGGAAAAGGCCGTGTCGAGCGTGTTCATCGCGTCGTCTGTTGCATCGGAGGTTGCGGCTTGGAAATGTAGGGCACGCGCTTGATCAGAAGCCTGATCGCTTGCCAGTGGATCCGCATGATCACGCCGAGCGTGAACCAGCGGTAACGCCAGATCAGTCCGCGGACCGCTTTCGCCGAAATCGGCTCGGCTACGCCGGAAATCGAAGTCTCGAGCAGCACGCTGCGCGCTTCGCCCGCGCCGTCGTCGTAGTCGATGCGCGCCAGCCAGCGCGCGGGCCCGAAATGAAATCGGAACGTGTAGTCGCCCTTGACTTCGCAAAAGGGCGACACGTGGAAGACCTTGCGCGCATGCAGCGATTCGCCGTCGGCAAGCGCTCTTCCGTCCGGATGCGCCAGCAGATAGTTGTGCCGCTCGCCGAAAGTGTTGCAGACCTCGCACAGTACCGCGCGAACGCCGCCGTCGCGGTCGTGGCAGACCCAGAAGCTCACCGGATTGAAGACGTATCCGACCATTCGCGGAAACGTGTAGAGAACGATCTCGCCTTCGGCCGCGACCGATTCGGCCGCGAGCACGCTGCGAATCCATGGCTCCAGCGCGCTGCCGTCGCGTGCGCCGTGATCGCGATCGAAAAAGCTCACCAGCGCGCGCCGGTTGTGCGCGAGGCCCAGCTGCGGCAGATCGGCGATGCGCGACAGGGGCAGCGCGAGCGAGAACGCGTCGTACGTGAATTGATTGCCGACCGGGCGCAGGCGGCGATGCATCACCTTGCCGTGCACGAGGCTGGGAACGTGTGGATGTTGCCGTGGTCACGATGGCTCCGGGGCTGCGATCACGCGGCCTCGCGCTCGCTCATGATTTCCGAGAGCTGCAGGGCGATGCCATCGGCGACGATGTGCGCCGACGCAAGCCCGTCTTCGTGAAAGCCGTGGCCCATCCACGCGCCCGCGTACCACGTGCGCTGCTCGCCCTGAAGGTGGGCAAGGCGCTGCTGCGCGGTCTCCGACACGCCCTTCACCATCGGATGGGCGTACTCGAATTCGGCAATCAGCGGTCTCCGGTCGCGGCTCGAAAGGCGGATTCAGCGTCACCATCAACGGCGTCCGGAAAGGCAGCGGCTGCAGCCGGTTGAGCCAATAGCTCACGGCGACGGGTTTGCCGGACGACGTGTCCTCGGGGCGCGAGGTAGTTCCACGCCGCCCATGCGCGCCGGTGGCGGGGCATGAGCCGTGTGTCGGTGTGCAGAAGGACCCGGTTGGACTGGCAGCGGATGCTTCCCAGAAGGTGCGACTCCTCGCGCGACGGATCGGCGAGAAGGGCGAGCGCCTGCTCGCTGTGACACGCCAGCACCACCTGATCGAATCGCTCGCCGCGAAGCGACTCGCTGCTGACCTCGACGCAGTCGCGACGGCGCCGGATGCGCCGCACGGGTGTCGAAAGGCGCACGTCGGTAAGGCTGGCGGCGATCCTGTCGACGTAGGTTCGGGCGCCGCCGACCACGGTGCGCCACTGCGGCCGCCCTGAAATCTTGAGCAGCCCATGATGGTGACAAAAGCGGATGAATGTCGGCAGCGGAAAGTCGAGCACTTCCCGCTCGGGGACCGACCAGATCGCCGCTGCCATCGGCACGAGATACCACTCCCGGAACGGCCTCGAATAGCGCGACGCGTCGAGGAATTCGCCGACCGAGACGTCGTAGATGCGGTCCTCGAGGTGCATCGCCGTGGTCTCGCGGTTGAAGCGGAGCAGGTCGCGCAGCATGCGCCAGAAATCCGGCCGAAGCGCGTTCGTCGCCTGCGCAAAGCAGCGACCCGAAATTCGTCCCGGCCCATTCGATGCCGGCCTTGTCATCGCGCACCGAAAACGACATCGTGCTGGGCGCCGACGCGATGCCCAATTCGTCGAACAGCGCGATGAGCTTCGGATACGTCCGGTCGTTGTAGACCAGAAAGCCCGTGTCGACCGGAGCGACGATGCCGTCGAGCTCGACGTCGACGGTGTGAGTATGCCCGCCCAGGTAGTCGTTGGCCTCGAAAAGCGAAACCTCGCATCCCTGCTGACGGAGCAGCCAAGCGCACCCCAGTCCTGCTATGCCGGAACCAACAATCGCGACGCGCACCGTATTCCCTCCCCTGAAGGTGTGGCGCGAGCGGCGGGCGATGCCCGCCAGGAAGCTAGCGCAGGCGCTTAAGCCGGCGCCCCTCGTCTACCAATACGCAAGTTGACTGCTGATGGATTCAATCGGGCGCCCGCGTGCGGGATGCAGGCGAAGCCGCTGCGCCGGTCAAGGACAGCGCGGCGGCAACGGGAGCCTGAGCCGGCCCCGTTCAACTCTTCGGGACCGCAGGCTTGGCGGCGAGCATCCGCTCGACCGCGCCTAGAAGCTCGGTGTCGTTCGGCTCGACCTTGCGTGCCGAAGCTCGTGATCTGCTTGCCGTCCCGATCGACAAGATACTTGTGAAAATTCCACTTGGGGCTCTGCCCCGTGCGCGCCAGGAGCTCGGCATAGAGCGGATTGGTCTTGATGCTGGTGACGCTGGACTTCTCGTACATCGGGAACTGCACGCCATAGGTCAGGCGGCAGAATTCCGCGATTTCGGTGTTGGTGCCGGGCTCCTGCCCGCCGAAGTCGTTGGACGGAAATCCGACCACGACCAGTCCGCGCGATTGGTATTTCTTGTAGAGCGCCTCGAGTCCCTCGTACTGGTGCGTGTATCCGCAATAGCTGGCGGTATTGACGATCAGCACGACCTTGCCGCGGTATTGGCAGAGCGACTCGGGTTGCCCGGTCTGCAGCCGATTGAATGAGAAGTTCAGCACTTCCGGACAGGCGTCCGCCGCGGGCTGCGAATTCTGCGCATGCGCCGCGCCGCTGGCTGCGAGAGCGGCGGCGAAGACAATCGAGATCCACGGGCGCTGCGGCATTGCGATCGGATCCTGGTCGGCGTGCTCGGTTGGACAAAATTGAGCGTGCAAGCCATTGTGTCATGGACAAGCTCGCCGTCTCGAACCTAAAATAACTTGACGCCCGGATACTGTCAATTCGTCGCCTTGGACAAACGCACTGGACAACCTCGCCATGGATCGCCCACCCATTCTTCTGAACATCAGCGCCGTCGAGCGCGAGACGGGCCTGTCCAAGGACGTTCTTCGGGTCTGGGAGCGTCGCTACGGCTTTCCCAAGCCCGGTCGCGACGACAACACCGAGCGCCAGTATTCGCCCGAGCAGGTCGCCAAGCTGCGAGTGATCAAGCGCTTGATGGATACCGGCATGCGCCCCGGCAAGCTGATGCAACAGCCGCTTGCGGCGTTGAACGTGCTCGCCGATACGCGCGCCGGGCCGCGGCGCGAAGCGACCGCGCCGGTCCTGGAGCGCGATGTGCTCGCGCTGGTCAGGGCCCACAACGCCCCGGCGCTTCAGCACGCATTCGCGCATTTGCTGATGCGCCAGGGCTTGCAGCGCTTCGTTCTGGAGACGGTCGCGGCGCTCAATCGCGCGGTGGCCGAAGCGAGCATGCGCGGCGAATTGCAGGTGTTCGAAGAGCGTCTCTACAGCGAGTTGCTGCAGGGCGCCTTGCGCAGTGCGATCAATGTGTTTCCACGCCATTCGGGAGCGCCGACCGTTCTTCTGACGACGCTTCCCGGAGAACAGCACGGGCATCGCTCTGTTGATGGCCGAGGCGCTGCTCGTGGCCGAGGGCGCGCAGTGCATTTCACTGGGAACGCAGACGCCGCTCGACGATATCGTGCGCGCAGCGCTCGCCCATAAGGCGCACATTGTCATGGTGTCGTTTTCGGGCGCGTTTGCACCGCGGCAGGCGGGCGAGGCCCTGAGCGAGCTGCGCCGGCATTTGCCCGCCGCAACGCGCATCTGGGCGTGCGGTGAGATGACACGACGGTTGCGCAAAGTCGCTCCCGGGCGTGCGGCTCATGCCCGACTTGAGCGAAGCGATCGACGCGCTTCGCACCGATTGACACGCAAGTTTCGGCGGCGGAGCGACCGTGTTAGGATCGACCACGCGTCCAGAGATCGCCACTGGCCGTATCGGTATCTGCGGCCGTGAAGCGCCGGACGCGGGCCGTTCCCGATGGCCCCAAACAAGCTGGAACTGAACGGGACGCGGCTATGCTTTATGCGGAGCTTTTCCACGATTTCGAGCAGGTCCGCTGGTCCATGGCGGATGACGTTCCCTGGGATCAATTCGACGCGGATCTGTTGTCGGAGGAACAGGCGCAGACGGTCAGGATGAACGCGATCACCGAGTGGGCGGCGCTGCCGGCCACCGAGATGTTCCTGCGCGACAACCGTGGCGACAGCGACTTCTCCGCGTTCATGTCGATCTGGTTCTACGAGGAGCAAAAGCATTCGCTGGTCCTGCAGGACTACCTGCGGAGGTTCAGACCCGACCTCGCGCCGACCGAGGAAGAGTTGCACGCCGTTCGCTTCGAGTTCGATCCGGCGCCTCCGCTGGAGACGCTCATGCTGCATTTCTGCGGCGAGATCCGCCTCAACCACTGGTATCGCCGCGCCGCGGAGTGGCACACGGAGCCGGTGATCAAGCACATCTACCGGTTGATCTCGGGAGACGAGGCGCGCCACGGCGGCGCCTACCTGCGATTCATGCGCCGCGCGATGGAGCGATTCGGCGAGGAAGCCAAGCGCGCGTTCGCGAAGATCGGCGTGCTGATGGCGAGCCCCAGCCGCGTGGGCAAGGCGTTGCATCCAACGAATCTGCACGTCAACAAGCGACTCTTCCCACGCGACACGGTGCAGAGCCGGCTGCCCGATCCATCGTGGCTGCAGCGGTGGCTCGACGAGCAGATCGACTTCGACGCCGAATGGGAAAAGCGCGTGTCGAGCATGATCCTGAAAAACCTGTCTTCGTTGTTCGGGCAGCCGCTCGAATCCGTCCAGCAGCTCAATCGGTTTCGCAAGGCATTGGCCGGAGCCTGACCGAGCGCCACCTCCTGATCGGGTGTTGGCGCGTTGCTCGGGCACCGCATCGCCGGCCGAGCGCCCATCGCGTGCGCCCGGCGCGCCCACGGTATCATCGGGCGCGAATGACCTCCCTTCTTCTGCTCGTGCTGCTGGTCGCCGGCACGACGCACTACGTACGCTGGGCCATCGATTGCGTTGCGCACGGCGCGTCGCCGTGGTGGTTCGTTGCGGGCGCGCCGGTTGCCTATCTGGCGCCGGTCGTTGTTCTCGCAGCCGCCTCGTTTGCGCTGACGTGGATTTGGCGGACGCCGCGCCCGCCCGATGCGCAACTGAGCCTTTCGGGCATGGTGCGCCTCTTCGTGGGGGAGGTACGCGCTGTCGCGGCATCGTGGCCGCTGATGGCGCTGCATCGTCTGATCGTGCGCGATCCCGCTCCCGCGCGTGCCCGGCTACCCCTCATCCTGGTGCACGGGGTGCTGGTGAACGACGGGGTGTGGTTCAGCATGCGGCGCTATCTTGTGCGGCATGGCATCGGCCCCGTCTACACGATCAACTACGGACCACCCTACAGCGATATCGAGCGCTTCGCCGGGCAGCTCGGAGACAAGATCGAGTCCGTGTGCGCCGCCACCGGCGCAGATCGCGTCGTCCTGGTCTGCCACAGCATGGGCGGCTTGGTCGCCCGGACTTGCCTCCGCCAGCGTGGACCTGCCCGGATCGATCGGATCATCACCATCGGAACGCCGCATCACGGCAGCGTGATGGCGCATGCATTCGTCGGCCGATGCCTCGCCCAGATGCGTCCCGGCAACGCCTGGCTCGAGGAGTTGAACCGCGACGAGGCAAAGCCGTCGCCGGTCCCGATCGTATCGATCTGGTCGCGCCACGACAGCCTGGTCGCGCCGCAGGCGAGCTGCGAGCTCAAGGGCGCGGAGAATCTGGCGCTTGTCGGGATAGGACATAACGCGCTGTTGGGAGATCGCGAAGTTATGGAACTCGTGGCTCGCATCAGCACGGACCGAGCGAACTCCTGAGCGAGCAAGCCGTCGGCGAAGGCTTCGCCGCTCGCCGATCGGCGCGATTTGCGCGGCCCATGCAATCGGCCTTGTGCCGCGTTTCTGGTGGTAGAGTTTGGGTAGAGTTTGCCACGCCGCCCCTAGAGCAGCGGGCTTGGAGATCGTGCTTTTTTGGGAGGGTTGGCGTGGACGGCCCGACTGTCGTCACCACGTATCTTTTTACGGACGTCGAAGGGAGCACTCGCCTCTGGGAGGAGGATCCCGACGGGATGCGTCACGCGTTGGCGCGACACGATGCGCTTACGCGCGCGGCGATCGACGGCAATCGCGGCACGCTGGTGAAAATGAGCGGCGATGGCGCGCATGCGGCGTTCGAGGATCCGCTCGATGCGCTCCGCGCCACACTGGAACTTCAGAGTGCGCTAGCCACGCCCGTCGCGGCCGCCAGCGTTCAATTGCGCGTGCGATGCGGCCTCCACGTGGGCGTCTCCGAGCGTCGCGAAAACGACTTCTTCGGCCCTTCGGTGAACCGCGCGGCTCGAATCATGAGCGTCGCGCATGGGGGCCAGATCCTGCTATCCGAAGCGGTTGCGGCACTTGTTCGAGAGCGTCTTCCCGCCGGGATGACACTGCGCGATCTCGGGGCTGTGCGCCTGCGCGATTTGTCGAATGTCGAGCGCGTCTACCAGGTCGTGCACCCTGAGTTGCGCGAGAGTTTCCCGACGCTTCGTTCGCTGGAGGCGACGCCGAACAACTTGCCGCAGCAGCTGACATCGTTCATTGGGCGTGAGCATGAGCTTTCTGAGATCCGAACGCTTTTGCACGAGACTCGCCTCCTGACCTTGCTCGGTCTGGGCGGCATCGGTAAGACACGTCTCTCGCTTCACGCAGCCGCCAACGCGCTGGTCGACTACCCCGATGGCGTGTGGCTCGTCGAGCTCGCAGCGTTGACGGACGGACGCCTGGTGCCGCAGGCGGTCGCGTCGGTCCTCGGGGTGCGCGAGGAAGCGGGGCGGCCGGTTAGCGAAGCACTGCTGAAATATGTAAAGGATAAGCGACTGCTGGTCATTCTCGACAATTGCGAACACCTGGTACACGCTTGTGCGGCTTTGGCCACACAGTTGTTGCAATCCGGCCCCGACATCAGGGTACTGGCGTCCAGTCGCGAAAGCCTGCGCGTTCCGGGAGAGACGGTCTATCCCGTACCCGCGCTGCCCGTCCCTGATTCGTACGAGAAGTTCAAGCATTCCGCTTTGGAAGAATTCGCAGCGGCGCGGCTGTTCATCGACCGGACCGTCGCGGCGCAGCCCGCATTCGAGGTGACCGCGTCCAACGCGATCGCGGTCGCCGAGATCTGCAGGCGTCTGGATGGTATCCCCTTGGCAATCGAATTGGCCGCGGCGCGGGTGCGGGCCTTGTCCGTAGAACAGATTGCTGCGCGCTTGGAAGATCGATTTCGATTGCTGACAAGCGGCAACCGCGCTGCCTTGCCGCGTCAGCAAACGCTGCGTGCACTGATCGACTGGAGCTACGACTTACTGACCGAGACGGAGCGAACGCTGTTTCGTCGTCTTGCCGTCTTCGCGGGCGGCTGGACGTTGGAAGCCGCGGAAGCCGTGGGCGCCGGAGGTGATCTCGATAAAGCGCAGGTGCTGGACACTCTCGCCGATCTCGTCGACAAGTCGCTCGTGTCAGTTGAGGGCGACAGCACTCGCTATCGTCTGCTGGAGACCGTCCGGGAGTATGCCGCGACGCGATTAGCTCAATCAGACGAGGGCGAGGCGACAAGGGCGCGGCACTTAGGTTTCTTTCTCACCTACACAGAGAACGTTGCGCCAGATCTACTGGGCCCGGCACAAGGCTCTGCGCTTGAACGATTCGATCTCGAGCGTGAAAACATCCTTTCGGCGCACGCATGGTGTTTGCGTAACGAGCTTTTTGCCGAGGAGGATTACCGCCTGGTCCACGCAATCAAGCACTACTGGTTTGTGCGCGGCTTGCTCAATCTAGGGCACAGGGTGACGGTTGAAGCGGTGACGAGATCGGTCGGAGAGACCAACAGTCTTCCCCGGTGTAGGGCGCTCTGGGTTGCGGGACAGATTTGCTGCGCAATGGGCCACTACAAGGAGGCGCCCTCGTACCTGCAGGAAAGTTTGCAGACGGCGCGGGTACTCGGCGACGTACCCATGATCGTTTCCGCGTTGAATACACTCACCTTGGCAGCGCTCGGGCAGGGAGACCGGTTCACGGCGCTCGTGCACTGTCGAGAGGCCCTCCATCTGGCGAACCAACTCGGCAACAAGCGCCAAATCGCCACCGCGTCCAACGCACTGGCCCAGATATACCGCCTCGAAGGTGACCTCAAGGCGGCCGAACCGCTTTATGAGCAAACCGCCGTCCTGGGCCGCGAGTTGGGTGACCGTGATATGGCCGCCGTCGGTTTCCTCAATCTCGCCATGGTTGCCATCGAACGGGGTGCGGCCACACGCGCGCGCGCTCTACTCGGCGAAGTCTTGACCATCGCGGAGCAATCCGGATCGAAGCCCGCGGGCCAGAGCGCGCTGGTGGTTTCTGCGGGGCTCGCCGCCCTCGCGCAGGACTGGGAGCGCGCTGCCCGATTTCACGGCATGGCTGAACGTCAAGCGGGGACCACCGGCATTCAAATGGATCCCGCAGATGAAGCCTTTCTTCGACCGTTGATGTCGAACACGCGGCACGCACTTGGCGAAGTACGCTTTGCGTCATCGCACGAGTCCGGGCGCGCGCTCAATTTCGAGGAGGTCATTGCGGAAGCGCGGAGTTGGCTCGCGGGTGGGAATTGAATCGCTGACAAATACGGGCAACCGCATTCTCGTTTGCTCCCTCGATGAGATCCGAAACGAAAACTTCTTTCGAGCGAGGATTGATCGGTATTCACCGAGCAAGTCCTCGCTCGATAGCGCGCGCTACTCAATCACCCAGGGATCGTATTGGCTGCAGGCTGTACCGTCAGGTTTGACGATGTTCAGTCCGTACTCATGGGAAAGACCCTGCGTGGAGACCGTAAATACATCGCTCATCCACGGGCCGCGCACCACGGGTGTACCGAAATTAGTACTGCTTTTCGGGTTGAGCGCCGGAGTCCCGCTGGCCATCGAAAATACGTAGCCATCCGTATCGATCGCCCATACGATCAGGCGTTTTGGACCCCCGCCAGAGCCGCCCAGATTCACTACTGTGTCCGGGACATCGACACCGCAGGTATTATCTGCCGTGATCTTGCTGGGATCGATTGTGACGCGAACAAGGCAATTTCCCCTGAAGCATTTTTGGGTCCCGGCAGCGAATGGAACCATCCGCCCGGTGCCCAAGGTAGGTTGGCTACCGCACCCCAACATCACGGCGCTCAGCATGATTGCCAACAACGACGTTGTGATTCGCATCGATCGCTCCCCGATTGTGGATGTCATCCAAGCGCGCTGAAGCCCTGCCGCTTCGCGGTCAGCGCATCTGTCGCGCCTACCCGCGCCCAAGGGCATCGCCCGGCGCTGCCTGATCCAACCCCCATCGACCCGCAACGACATTCGATTGGCGTACAACGATCGCCCTCGATCGCCCAGCCATTGTCGCGACATTCAGCGGACGGTGCAAGTAGGCTACAGCGTGTTCAGCTACGCCTCTGTAGCCACCCACACCGACACTTGTGCAATGTTTATTTGGCGCAAAACTACCCTTTTCGTTGCTCATCGTGGCCATTTGAGCGGACGGCCCAATTCCACGCGCAGTTCACACGTCGCAAGCATCGGGCCGGCTTTTCCTAGGGCAGTCATCTTGACGCGCTGATGTCTATCAACGATACGCGCCGCTAGTCCACCACCCAGGGATCGATGTCGCAGAACGTTGCCAGTGTCGGGTGCTTCGTGCTCAGACCATACGCGTAGTGATGGCCGCCGGCGATCGGTCGCGTGTAGGTTACCGCGACTGTATTGCCCGAAACGGACATGTTCGAAATGGCGTGTTGGGCGTCGCGCTCGAATTGTACGGGCAGATATGGATCAGTCGGATCGGGCCATTTTCCTGTAAGCGGACTGGTGATGGTCCACTCGATCCTCTGAACGGACGGCCCTCCCCTGAGATCAAGGATCGGCGGATCAACGTCGATGGTGCATTTGAGGCTGGGAGTAAGCGCCGGAACAATATCGACATTCACGCTGCAAAGCACTTCCGTGCAGTGCTTCACCGTCAATGATGGAACAGGTGGGTACGTCTTGCTGGCAGGCGTGGCCGCGGTCGCGGTGGCAGCTACGATCACCAGCGCAGTCAATCTAACGATTCTCACGATTTGGTCCCCTGTCAGGCAATTGTTTTTGTAACAACCGCCGCGCGCAGCGCGGCGGCCAGCCTTATCGCGGCTGACCGGTCCAGCAAGCTCCGTTAGAAAGCCTTCCCCTGCACGCAGACCCTACCAATGAATCCCCTGCGTAAGCTGCGCAAACGCCATCTGTTCCGGAGAGAGCTCGCCCTCGCCATCTTTCTTGCCCTTGGACGCGGCCGAATCGGGGAACATGTTGAACGCCGTGTTGAGCATGATCTGGGTGAGCCTCGGCGCGATCGCATGCGCGATGGCGCCCGCGACGCCCAGTCGTGTCGCGATTCGCACGGGTCTGTAGACGATGGCTTCGACGACGAGATCGGCCGCTTCCTCCGGCGAAAGGGTCGGCACGTTCTCGTACATCTTGGTCGGTGCGATCATTGGCGTGCGCACCAGCGGCATGTTGATCGTGGTGAAGGCGATGCCCTTGTCCACGAACTCGGACGCGGCGCACGCCGCAAACGAGTCGAGCGCGGACTTCGACGCGACGTAGGCGGAGAAGCGCGGCGCGTTCGAGAGCACGCCGATCGATGAAATATTGATGATCTGGCCGCGCTTGTTCTCGATCATCTTCGGCAGAAACCCCATGATCAGGCGAAGCGCGCCGAAGTAATTGAGCTGCATGGTGCGTTCGAAGTCGTGAAAGCGATCGAACGAATTGACGATGCCGCGGCGAATCGAGCGTCCCGCGTTGTTGATCAGGTAGTCACACGACCCGTGATCCTTGAGCACCTTGGCGATCAGCGCGTCGCACGATGCGAGCTCCGAGACGTCGCAGGTATAGATCCAGGCCTTGCCGCCAGCTGCTTCGATCTCCTTCTTGGTCTCGACCAGTTTTTCCTCGCCCCGCGCGACCAGCAATACCTTCGCGCCCGCGGAGGCGAGCTTGAGCGCCGTCGCCCTGCCGATGCCGGACGACGCGCCCGTGACGACCACGGTCCTGTTCCGTACGCGGCCGGCGAGACTTCGATCGATGAACAGGTCGGGATCGAGATTGCGCTCCCAGTAGTCCCAGATTCGCGGCGCATAGCTCGCGAGCGGCGGGACAGAAATGCCCGACCCCTTCAGCGCCTTGGCCGCCTCGCGATTGTCGTAGCGCGTCGGCCAATTCACGAACTCGAACACGTCTTTCGGAATGCCCAGGTCCTTGAGCACGGCCCGAATCATCCGCTTGACCGGTGACAACGACCCCAGCCCATAAAGGATCGGCGCCGGGATAAAGCCGAACATGCGCGCGTTGATGCGCAGAGTCATCTGCGGTGCGTGCGCCGCCTTCGCAAAGATGTTGAGCACTTCGCCGATGCGGTGCGGCTCGGGATCGGTCAAGTGGAAGCACTTTCCGTCGAGGCCCTTCTTGTGCGCCAGATAGTCCATCGCATCGGCGACAAAATCGACCGGGACGATGTTGATGCGTCCGCCCTCGATGCCTATCGTCGGCATCCACGGCGGGAGCATGTTGCGCAGGCGCTGGATCAGCTTGAAGAAATAGTACGGCCCGTCGATCTTGTCGATGTAGCCGGTTTTCGAGTTCCCGACCACGAACCCGGGCCGATAGATGCGCCACGGACGCTTGCACTCCTTGCGCACGATGCCTTCGGACATGTGCTTGGTGCGAAAGTAGGGATGATCCAGCTCTTCCGCTTCCTCGAACATATCCTCGCGAAACGTTCCCTCGTAGAGGCCCGCCGCGGCGATCGAGCTCGCGTGGTGGAAGCAGCCGACCTGCAAAGTCTGCGCGAGCTCGACGGCGTTTCTCGTGCCGTCGATATTGGCGAGCTGCTGGTCCTCTGCGCTCGCGTTCAGGTCGTAGACCGCGGCCAGATGGAACATGTGCTTGATCTTGCCCTTGAGCTTCTTCTTGTCTGCGTCGCTGATCCCCAGATCGGGTTTGCCGAGATCGCCGACGACCGCGATGATCTGCTTTTCGTCCGCATTCCATGTCACCCGCAGCGCATCGAGCTTCTTGAGCGAGGTCTTGCGCACCAGGACGTGGATCGGCTCGCCGCGCTTCTTGAGGTTTTCGACCAGGAAACGGCCGATGAAGCCGGTACCACCGGTGACGAAGTAGCTCATGTGTGATTCCTCCTCGAAGACGCTCGGTTCGCGCGCTGGGACGCCTGCGTTTGGCGAATGGGTGGCGCCCGGAAGTCGCCGATGTCGTTTCGCGCACGCTATGCCATTTCATTATACCGGCCGGGTCCGTCTCCATAGAGTCGGACGGCCGGCAAGCGTCGACCGCTTTAGAATGATTTATCTAGCACCCTCGCATACAATGGGTCACTGTCGGCACGCATCGCCGCGCACTCGAGGAGAACCAGAATGCTCAAAAACGCCAAAGCGAAAGCGGGCGCCAAATCGGGCGACAACGACAAGGGAATCTCGAAAGCGGTGCTCGAGTCTTCCCACCAGATCTGGCTCGCCGGACTGGGCGCTTTTGCCAAGGCGCAGCAGGGCGGCAAGCAAGTCTTCGAGATGCTGGTCAAGCAGGGCGAGAACCTCGAGGCAATGACTCGCAGCGCGGCTTCGCATACGGCGGACGCCGCTCGCGAGGCGGCCAAAGCCAAGGCGAAGGAAATGCATACCATGGCCGGGGGGACATGGGACAAGCTGGAGCAGGTCTTCGAGGATCGTGTGTCCCGTGCCCTTTCGCGTCTGGGCGTCTACACGGCCGCGGACGTCGACAAGCTGAGCGAGCGAGTCAACGATCTGTCGGATGCTGTCAACGCCTTGCTCAAGGCCCAGGGGATCAAGCGCAAGCCGCCGGCGTCGCCGATGAAAAAGGCGGTGAAGGGCGCGGCGCGCAATGCGACGCGGACCGCCACCAAGGCAGTCTCCGGCGCGGCCAACACGGCAGCCAGGACCGTCTCGACCGCCACGAGGACCGCGAAGAGAACCATGAAAACAGCATCCAAGCTCGCCAAAGCGGCGCTGAAGTAGCGAGAGCACCCCATTTCGCACATGAGGGCGGCGCGCCTCTACCTCGTGTGCGCCTTTGTCTCCCACAGTTTGCAACGGCGAAGCCCGGCCGGCGGTGTCGAATATTCCGTATGGCTTTCCCGGTCCCGTTGGGCTAACCTTTCGACGGTCCCGCCGTGGTACACGGCTGCGCACTTTGATCACTTACACCCAAACGTCATGCGCCTGAGATACGCCCTCGCGATGCTCGTCATGCTGGTCCCGCTTTCGGTGGGGTCCGCGGCTGCGCAGGGATTCAAGTTCTCGCAACCGGATGAGCAGGACCGTATCGACGAAGAGGCCCGCCAGAGCGACATCGCCGAGCAATTGTCGACGCCGTGCCGCGCCGGCATCAAAGACAAGAAGATCATGGTGGTGATCGGCGAGGTGCAGTCCAACGGCGTGATCCTGGCGCAGCAGCAGAACTACGGAAGGCACTTCCAGGCGATCAATTCGCGCCTTCGCGCGCTCGGGCTCAAGACCTACACGCCGGAGGAGATCCGCCGCCAGATCGCGCAGGCCGAGATCGACGCCTACTTTCGCAACGATCCCGACGCCGCGCTTGCGGCCGCGAAGCGGCTCGGCGCAAGCTTCGTGCTGCGCGGCCTCATCACGTCGCAGGCCACGGTGAATCCGATGATGGCGGTCAATCAGGTGTCGGTGAACATGGGCTTCACGCTGACCGGCAGCAACGGGCGCATCATTTCCAATGTCGACGCCAGTTCCAGCTCGTATGCCGGCGCGGACACGCAGCGCATGGCGCTGACGCTGGTCAACGAAAAGGCGGACGAAGTCGTGGCCAAGCTCTATTCGGACTATTGCAAGAATGCGGGACTCGGGGCCGGAACGAGACCGGCGCCGAAGTAACGCCCGCGCGCCAAGCGCAATCGATTGAACTTGAGAGGGGTATCCACAATGAGCCAATCACACATCCATTCGCATCACGCGAGCTCGCGCTCGGCGCGGTCCTTGCTGGCAAGTGCATCGCTGGCGTTCGCGCAGCCGCAAGTTCGGCAATCCGTCGCCGACGGCGGGGAGCGATACGTCGCAGAAGGCAAATGCCTCCGCCGACCAGGCCCTCTACCAGCCCGTCGTATACACCAACGTCGAACAAGAAGGGACCGGCGGTGATCGTCATTCCAGGCGAGATCAAGAGCAACAACGCGACTTTCCTGCAGAAGTTCACGGTCCAACAACATCGCCGACTTCGGCGAGGTCGAGCTCTCGAGCCGCCAACTTCCAGGTGCTCGAGCGCACGAACCTGGGCCCGCTGCTGAACGAATTCGAGCTCGCCTACAACCTCGGCGATCCGGACCAGGCGCGCAAGTTGCTGCGCATGGGCAAGCTCAAGTCGACCAAGTACGTCGTGAAGTTCGACATTCTCAAGACCGAGCAGGTCGCCGCGGCGCAGCAGGGATTCGACGGCCGCGCGCTCGGCGCAGATGGCCGGGCATCCTCGGCGGCTTCGGACGCGGCGCCTCGGCTGCCGGCGTCGGCGTCGGATCGGTGCAGACCAGCGAGTCGAGCGGCGTCTGGATCATCGGCATGCGCTACAAGATCATCAATGCGGAGACCACCGAGCAGGTGGCGACCGGCTACACCGAAGAGAAGATGGAAGTCGGCGCCAAGTCGACGTCGGTGCTCGGCGTTTCCAATTCGCAGCAGGGCGGCGTCTCGCTCGACACGATGGTGCAGCGCCTGGTGCAGAAATCGGTGTGGGAAATCGACGCCAAGTACAAGTGATGCGCTGACCGCAAGGGCCACGACGCCGGCGCTGTGCCGGCGTCGCTGCTTTGGATGCCTGCGCTGCGGTGGCGAGCGGTAGGGAGTCGAATCGGGAGCGATGCATGGCAGAGATCAGCAGCCTCGGCAAATACGAGATCCGGCGCGAGATCGGTCGCGGCGCGATGGGCGTCGTCTACGAAGGCTACGATCCGCTCATCAAGCGCGTCGTCGCGCTGAAGACGATCCGCGCGCGATCAGCTTTCCGGCGACGACTCCGAGAACGTGATCGCGCGCTTTCGCCGCGAGGCGCAGGCCGCGGGACGCCTCAGCCATCCCAACATCGTTTCCATCTACGATTTCGGCGAGGACGGCGGCGCCTGGTTCATCGCCATGGAGTTCGTCAAGGGCCGCGAGCTCAAGGAATGCTTCGAGGCGAACGAGCGATTCACGACGGCGCAGCATCGTGCGCATCATGTCGCAGATCCTCGATGCGCTCGACTATTCGCACCGCCAGGGCGTGATCCACCGCGACATCAAGCCCGCGAACATCTTCATGCTGCCGGACGGCTCGGTGAAGGTCGCCGACTTCGGCATCGCCCACATCGAGGCGTCCAATCTGACCCAGGTCGGGCGCGGTGATGGGCACCCCGGCTACATGTCGCCGGAGCAGATCATGGGTCTGCCGGTCGACGGCCGCTCGGATCTGTTCTCGGCCGGCGTGATCCTCTACCAGTTTCTGACCGGCGAGCGGCCGTTCTCGGGGTCCGCTGCGACGACGATGCAGAAGGTGCTCAAGGAGGATCCGCTGCCGCCGTCGAGCCTCAACGTGCAGGCGCCGCTCGAGATGGACGCGATCGTGCGCAAGGCGCTCGCCAAGCGTCCCGACGACCGCTTCCAGACCGCGGCCGAATTCGCGGCTGCATTGCGGGCGGCCGCTCCGGAGCCCACGATCACCAATACGCGATCCGACGCTCATATCGACGGTCGCGAGACCGCCGGCGCCGGTCCCGGCCATCGAAAAGACTGTCGTGACGCCGCGACGTGGCCCCGATAGCTGGTCGGCAGCGCGCCAGCCGGTGCCGCCGCAGAAGTCGCACAACCTTGCCGTCGGCATCATCGTCGGCGTTTCCGTGATCGCGCTCGCGGCCGGCGGCTGGTACACGCTGCAGCAACGTCAAGCGGGCGGATGAAGGCAAGTCGGCGCGGGGTTCGACGTCACAGCCCATGGCTTCGACGTCGGCTGTCGCGCCCGCGCGCGGCATCGTCCGCAGCGGCGTCGCCGCCGGCACCTACGGCAGCCGCCAAATCCGATCCGGGCACCATGCGCATCTCCGCGGTGGGCCTGATCGATCCGAGCGATCCCCGCTATCAGAGCGACAAGTCGCTGCTGCAAAGCGACGTGCGCGCCGATGCCAAGAGCCAGCTCGTCGCCAAGGCGCTGGCACTTCTGCTCGACGCGAAATCGCTCGCCAAGAACTACGACGTGCTCAAGGACAAGCTCATGTCCAACAGCGGCAACTACATCACGACCGTCGTCCGCGAAAGCGAGCCGCACGTGGGCAAGGATGGCTTGATGTCGGTCACGACCGAGGCGGTGGTGAACGTCAAGGCGGTTCAGAAATCGCTGAACCAGATGTCACGCGACGAGCGCATCGAGCTCATCCGCGCCAACGGCAACCCGAAGGTGTCGGTGCAGGTTTCGGTGCGCGACGCCGATCAGCCGGACGCGCCGCCGCAGCCGTCGCCGGTGGCGGAGAATATCCTCAAGGAGCGCATCAAGTCGTTCGGCTTCCGCACCTGGTCCGAAGGCGATGCAGGCGCCGATCCGAGCAAGAGAGGGGCCGACTTTCAGGTCATGGGCGAAGCGAGGATCAAGCGGCTCTCCATGACGACTCCAGGCGTCGGGCCTGACGGTGACCAAGTACGCGCTGACATCGTGGACGGTCAAGTGCATCGATCGCGAGACGGGCGAGGAGATCTACTACAACACGACGCTGCCGACCGGCATGGGCAGCTGGGCGAGCGAGGAGGAGGCGTTGAGGGCGATCGGCACGAAGATCGCCGACCAATTCTCGCGCGACTTCTTTCTCCAGCATGTCAGCGTGACCGGGCAGAAGGTCACGCTGTCCGTCGAAGGCATGCCCGATGCGGCGTCGGAGGAACTTGCTCGCGCGCGAGCTCGTCGGCTTGCCTGAAGTCATCATGGCGACGCCGCGGTCCGGCGGCGAGCCCGCGCGACTACGACCTGCTGCTCGCGGGAAGCGGCTCCGCCGGCGACCTCGTGGCAAACGGCGTGCTGAAGCCGCTCAACGCGCAGCTCGGCACGGCGTGCTTCGCCTCGGCGCCGTCGCCGACGACAGGGTGTCGGTGACGTTCGACAAGCGCTGCGCCGACGCGTCGGTGCTGATGCGGCTGGAGACGAATCCGCCGGCGGGTTTGTACGGCGCGCCGCAGGCGCGCCAGAAAACGGTCGTCAAGGACCCGGAGACGCTGAAGAAACTGATGATCTAGCCCACGCGCTCGGCCGCGGCGTCTGCCGGCGCGAGAGGCAAAACCGCCGCTGCTTCGCGACGGCCTAGTCGCGGTTGAGCTTCTCGACCTGCTTGATGTAGTTCTGCATGGCCTCGTCCTTGCTCATCCCCTTGAGCTTGGTCCATGCATCGAACTTGGCGCCGCCGACGAAATCGAATCCGCCCGGGCGCGCGCCTTTGACGTCACCCTCGGTGCTCTGCTTGTAGTAGGAATAGAGCTTCAGAAGGGTCGCGTTGTCGGGCTTCTTCTTGGCGCTCTTCGCCGCGGTGGTGGCGGCTTCGAATTGGGTCTTCAGGTCCTTCGGGGCGGCGGCCATGGTTTCTCCTGCTGCAGTGCGACGTAAGACGAAGTCGAGTCGAAGCGAGCCAATGATCCTCGGCGCACGTGCGCCGATGCTTCTGTGCTACTTTAACGCGACTGACGAACGACTGGGCAATTATCCTCAACGCGCAGCGCAGATGCCTCGGACCTCACCCAAGAAACCGGAGCGCATGTCCAGCGTGGATACCGCGTGGCTGCGCATGGATCGCCCCAGCAATCTGATGATGATCTGCGGCGTGCTGAGCTTCGGCGAGCGTCTGACCCTGGCCCGCCTCAGGGCCACCCTGCGCGATCGCTTCCTGCGCTTCAAGCGGTTCCGCCAGCGGCCGATGCAAACCCCGACCGGCGCGTATTGGGAGGATGACGCGCATTTCGACATCGGCGCCCACGTGCTCCGCGTCAAGCTGCCGCGGCGCCGGCGGCAAGTCCGAGCTCGAGGCGTTGGTGAGCGAGCTCATGGCCACGCCGCTCGATCCTTCGAGGCCCCTGTGGCAGTTTCACCTCGTCGAAAAGTACGATGGCGGCAGCGCCGTCGTCGTGCGCATCCATCATTGCTACGCGGACGGCATCGCCTTGATCCAGGTGATGCTGTCGATGACCGACGCCGACCGCGAAGGACGCGTGCAGGGTCCCGTGCCGCCGCCGCCGCGCACGTCGGAATCGTCCGGCAGACGATCCGCTCGACGGGCTGTTCAGGATGGCGAGCAAGCTCGGCTCGGGCCTGATCGAAAAAGGCGCAGGCATCTGGCACGATCCCGCCAAGGCCGTGGCGTTCGCCGCGCCAGGGCAGCGCATTCACGCAGGAGATCGCAAAGCTGGCGCTCATGGGCGAGGACTCGGCCACGCGCTTCAAGGGCAAGCCCGGCGTGCCGAAGCGCGTGGCATGGGCGGAGCCCATCGCGGTGTCGGAAGTGAAGACCGTCGGCCGCGCGCTCGAATGCTCGATCAACGACGTCCTGCTGTCATCGGTCGCAGGCGCGCTGCGCTCGTACCTGATCCAGAAAGGCGAAAGCGTCGACGGCGTGAACATCCGCGCGCTCGTGCCCGTCAATTTGCGTCCGCCTGAAAAGGCGTGGAAGCTCGGCAATCGCTTCGGCCTGGTTTTTCTCGACCTGCCGATCGGCATCGAGAATCCGGTCGAGCGTCTCTACGCGGTGCGCGAGAACATGCGCGTTCTCAAGGGATCGTATCAGCCCGTAGTCGCTCTCGGCTTGCTCGCCGCGATGGGCGCAGGGCCGAAGGCGCTGCAGGAGCAATTGCTGGCGCTGCTCGCCAAGAACGCGACCGCGGTCATGACCAATGTACCGGGACCGCAACAGCCGCTGTACCTCGGCGGGGCGCTCATCGGCGGCATGATGTTCTGGGTGCCGCAGTCCGGCGACATCGGATTGGGCGTGTCGATCCTCTCCTACAACGACGAAGTTCGCTTCGGCGTCGTCGCGGATCGCGGCCTCTGTCCCGATCCCGATCGCGTCATCGACGGCTTCGCGCCGGAGTTCGAGAAGCTGGTGCTGGCGACGCTTCTCTCGCCTTGGCCGTGGGATCAGGCGCCCAGCGCCGCCGCAGATGGAGTACGCAGTCTCGCTTTAGAACGAGCGTTACGCTTACTCCAGCTCCGATTTGGCGAGCTCCACGTCGAGCTTCTCCATCGCGTCCATGGGCTCGCAGCGCGCGGCCTGCTCGTAGAGTTTCGTCGCCTCGTCCAGGCGGCTTTTGTCGAAGAGCATGATCAGTCCGTTCGCGTATTCGATGCGGCTGATCGCCGAGTCGGGATTGAGCTTCAGCGCTTTCTGATAGTGCTCCAGCGCCGAGTCCTTTTTGGCACCGTAGGTCATCCCGGCGACGAGGCCTCCGACCTTGTTGATCACCTCGGCCTGGTATGCGCCGAATGCGGCGTGCGCGTCGGCGTGCGCCGGCGCGAGCTTCAGCGCCTTGGTCAGCGCATCCTTGATCTTGCCGCCGAAACCCTGCGCGAGCGCCTTGGTGACCGATATGCCCTGGCTGTACCTGCCGAGCGCGTAGGCGTACAGGTAGTGGGCATTGGCATCGTCGGGCGCGATCTTGCGCCGCTGCTCCGCCCATCCCGCCGCTTCCTCGAACAGCGCCAGCCGCGACTTTTCCACCTTGTCGATGTAGTTGGCGTAAATCGACTGCGCCTTGATCGCCGCGTTGACCGCGGAACCGCCGACGGCAATGCCGGCTTCGACGGCGCGCTGAAATTCGCCGGCGTGAAATGCGCGCCACGCGTCCTGCGTCGCCGTGTCCTTGGGCAGCGGCTCGCAGTCGCCGCGATGAAGACGCGGCCAGTTCTTCTTCAGCGCCGCGCCATCGTAAACATATGCGCTTGCGTCATGCGGAAACTTCGCCCATTTTTTAGCCATCGGTCTCCTCCTTCAGCAAACCTTCACAGATAGTCCCGGCTCAGCCGATCGACCAGGGCTCGAGAGCGCCCCTGCAGGAATGGAGCGATCAGGGACAGGACCTGATACGCGGCACGATCGAGGCTGACCGCCTCGGCGTCCGGTTGTTGTGCCGCGACTCTCTGATACGGAATCCAGAATGTTGCCACCAGCGCGACGTTGTCGGCGATGGCGGCGATCTCGCTTTCCGATGCCCGCATCGTGCCATTGGCGACCATGCTTCGGCAAAGCGCCGCGACGGTCGCGGTGCCTCGGCGCATGATCGAGCCGAAGCGCATCGAAAGCGCGCGGCTGCGGGACAGGATTTCATCGAGATCCCGGTACAGAAAGCGGTACTCCCACATCGCCTCGAACAGCAGGTGCAGGAAAAGCCAGAGATCCTCGACGTCGACGACACCGCTCGACGCGAGGGTCGAGCAGCGCGTCGAGGCGGGACTCGAGCGCCGCGAACAGCTCGCCGACGATCTCATCCTTGTTGCGGAAGTGATAGTAGAGATTGCCCGGGCTGATGCCCATCTCGTCGGCGATGTCGCGCGGTCGTCACGTTGGGCTCGCCGAGACGGTTGAACATCGCGAGACTGGTTTCGACGATGCGCTCGCGCGTGCGCCGCGGCCGTTTGCGCTCCGCCATGGGGATCCTTCGCGGACGCCGGGTCAGCTCCCTAACGCGCGAGCGACGAGCCAGGCTTCGAGACGGTCCAGCGTGTGCGAAAGGTCGCGAGTCGCCTGCCGCACTCCGGGCTTGCGCGCGCGCAACGGACGGGTGTCGATCAGCGCGGCGGCGATGGGACGATCCCTTTCGGCGAGAACGTCGAGCTTGAGCCGGATGCCGTGTCGCGCGAGCATGGGCGCGAGCGAATCGCGACGCGCAATCAGGCTTTGCCGCGTCTTGCGATAGGCGGCCTCGCATAGGGCCTTGCGGCGCGCATAGCTGAAAATGGAGGCGAAAAACATGTCGGCGTCCTCGCGATCGGGTTCGAAGAGAAGGATGTCGGCATCGGGATACTGTGCACGGTAGCGGTCCATGCCGACTGCCATTCGTGAGTGAATGATCGCACGAAAGGCTTGCGCGAGGACCATCGGCAGCCCGCCGTGCGCGAGCTTGTCGGGCGCGTTCCGGCCGCGCGCCGGGATCGCGTTGAACGGAACCAGTGCATTGACGCAAAGCAACAGACGAACGCCGGCATCCAGAGCAACGGAGGCGTGCAAGGTTTTGTTGAGCGCACCGTCGACGTAGTGCGCGCCGTCGACGACGACGGGCGGGAAGAGACCCGGCAGCGCGGCGGACGCTTCCACGGCCCTGGTGATGGGAACGTGGTCGAAGCCGGGGCCGCCGAATGTCGTCGATGCTCCGGTGTCGAGATTGGTGGCGATGACGAAAAGCTTGTGCCTGAGCTTGCGAAAATCGTTGCTGCGTCCCGGTGCCGAAAAAAGGCGGGTCAGAAAACGGTCGAGCGCGCGCTGGTCGAACAAGCCGGTCGGAATGGCGCGGCTGAAGGCGGAAGACAAGGCCGCGACCGACTCCATGACATTGCGTGGGTCGGCCGCTCGAATCCGGTTCAGTGCCGCCGTCACAACGTGGCGCGGCAGCGACAGGCCGCGACGGGCGAACTCGCCCAGCGCGGGCCGAAGAAAAAGCGCCGGCGACAGCGACGCATCGGCGCCGTTGTCGATGAACAGGCGGTACATCTGCGTCGGAGAAATGCCGTTCGCCAGCGCGGCGGCGACAAAACCGCCGGAGGAGACCCCGACATAGACATCGATCGTCGTTGAAATCGATGCCTTCGAGCGAGTCGGACAGCGCGATCAGCGCGCCGACCTCGTAGATGCCGCCCAGCGGGCCACCACCCGCCAAAGCGAGGCCGATGGCCGGAGCCGGCCCTGCGGACGGACGACGGTCGTGTCGCCGTCGAGGCGGGGCCTTTCCGGCCATGGTCGGCGCCTTAAGGTCCCGCTACTAGCGCGCCTTCCTGGCGGTTTGCTTGCCGCGGCGCGTCACGCGTTTGGCGCGAGTCGATGCCCGGGTCTTGGCGGCTTTGCGCGGCTTCGGGCCAGACGCCCTGCGGCTCACTTTGACCGGCGCTTTCAGCTGCGGCAGCGCGGCGGCTGCGGTATCGGCAAGCGCCGTGACGGTTGCGCGGACCTGATCCCTCGTGCGATTCCAGATCGAGCTTGCCGTCGCGAACGACGTCTCGACGCCGCTCCCGAGGACACGAATCGCCCGAGTCTCGACTGCCGAACCTTGCCTTACCAGCGCCCGCAAGGTGTTGCCGGCATCGTTCTTTGCCCAACGACGCGTCACCGCCGCCGCACCGAGGCCGGCGAGCCATACCTGACGCGAGGCCGCGAACGCGGCGTCGGCGAAACGCCCGGCATTGATTTCGTTCATCGTATGCTTTTGCATGTTTGCTCCTTGACTAGAGTGAACTGAAAGTCGAACTGCGGATTTGTCGTACGGCGCCACTCTAGGCCATCGCTTTAGAGCAATCATCCTAATCGATGCGCGCCGAGACGCGCTGCCAGCTCTGTCGCAAGCTTGGCGGTGATCGCCGTAGATCGACAGTTGCGGATTGGCGCCGATGCTGGTCGGGAAAAGCGACCCGTCGAAGCACGTACAGGTTCTCGAGCTGGTGGTGGCGGCCCGTGCGATCGGTGACGGCACGCCTGGGGTCGGGACCGAAGGCGCAGCCACCCATGACGTGCGCGCTGACCACCGAAGTCTTCAAGGGCTCGAGCGCGAGCGCTGCGATGGCCGCCTTTCGCCGCGCTCACGCTCGAATAGCTGTGCGACAGGCGCGTGCAAGGGCATCACCGATCGGGCGCCCGCCGCGAACTGGATTTCCGCCATGCTGACAAGCGCGCGCCGCGCAGCCGTCCCAGAAGAAATCGTCGAGGCGATAGTCCAGCACCGGCGATCCGTCGGCGTTGAGGTTAACCGAGCCACCGGGGCTTCTGGCGTGTGAATCCATCCCGCATGAGCGCGATGAGCACATGCATGTGCGAGAGCTGGCGCATCCAGTCCGCGTGCGCGACGCCATGTCCCGGCAGCGTCGTCGCGACCAGAATCGGATGCAGCGGCGGGGCTTCGAGCTTGTACCCCAACGGACCGTCCGGCGGAAGATCCAGGAAGTGATCGGAGTAGATGCTCTGTGGCGCACCGGAATAGCCATCGACCCGCTCGGGCATCAGCGCCGCCGAGACGACCGTCGGATGCAGGAATGTGCGCTTGCCGAGGACGCCGTGCGGGTCCGGGGCCTTGCTCCGGATCAGAAGCGCCGGCGACCCGATCGCGCCGCCGGAGACGACGAAGGTCGCCGCACGCACGACGATCCTGCGCGTCGTCGGGTCGGTACCCGCAGCGTCCATGGCCGACGCATTCCAGAGTCGCCGCGCGACCGTTGGCGTGCGCAATCGTCAGCGCGCGTGCGCGCGTCACCAGGGTCGCGCCTCGCGCAAGCGCAGCAGGAATGGTCGTCACCAGCATCGACTGCTTGGCATTCGTCGGGCAACCCATGCCGCAATAGCCGAGATTCCAGCAGCCTTTGACGTTGCGGCGGATCTCGCCCGTGGATATGCCGAGCGCCGTCGCGCCGCGACGCAGAGCGATGTTGTTCTCGTTGGGCGCGACGAGCCACGGCGCCACGCCGAGACGCTGCTCCATGTGCTCGAACCACGGCGCGAGATCGGCGACACCGAATCCCTCGAGAGCGAATTCCCGCGCCCAGTGCTCGAGCGTCGCCGGCGGTGTGCGGAAGCTCGACGTCCAGTTGACGGTCGTGCTTCCGCCGACGCACCGGCCTTGCAGAATGTTGATCGACCGGTCCTTGGATTTGCGTGCCGAGGATTCCTGGTAGAGCTGGGAATAGGCCTCGGGCTCTCGCATGTGAAAGTCCGACGATGTCGCGAGAGGTCCCTCCTCGACCAGGACCACGTTCAGACCGGCGTCGCTCAGAATTTCCGCCGCTGTTCCGCCGCCGGCCCCGGTGCCGACGATCACCACGTCGGCATCGAGAACAAGATCGCGACTCAACGCTGAGGCATCGATGACCTTCCATCCGCCCGCGATACCGGCGCGGAATGGGTCTGCCAACGCGGTGGGTGCGGTTGCGAGCCGCTGCCCATCAACCGACTTTCAACGATGGCGGCCCCGCGTATCCGATCGCTGGCCATGCGCGGATGTTGCCGTACCACGCGGCCATGACAAGCTGATGCATCGCGCCGTATCCGGAGCGCAGCAGCGTGAATCGGCTGTCGCGCCATGAGTCGAGGAACGCAGCAATCGATTCGCGCGACGCGCTCGGCCAGGGCGACCAGACCCCCGCCAGGAGGCAGCGCGTCGGCGCGAAGGAAAGCAGTGCGAATAGCTCGCCGATCTCCTTGCGCGACGCGGGGGCAAGTCCAGCCACAGCGCGATCGACGCCGGCGACGACTTCAGCGCGCGCCTCGGTGCTGACGTCGAGCGGCAGCGCGCCATCGAGCAGCACCGGCGCGATTGCGGCAACGATTGCCCGCGCCGCGGAATCGAGCGCCGATCCACGCCCGTCAGCCGATCCCGGCTCTGAATTGGAACCGACCATGAACCGCGCGAGGACCAGAACCGCTCCACCGGCGATACCGGCCTTGAGCAGCGTGCGTCGCGCGGCGTTCGGCGATGCGCGTTCCTCCGACGGGGGAGCTTGCTGCATGAAAGACCTCGAGAACCTGCGCTACACTGGGTGCGAAAGCGGATTCAATCGGCAAAAATGGAATTTCCGCGTTTGCCACACTAGTACGGGCCACTAGACAAAACAACCTAATTCCGGCGTCGCGCGAGAATGCCTTCTTCGCCGAAGCGCTGCTGGTGCACCAGCTCGAGTGCGCGCGACTGCTGCACCAGGAGCGCGCCGCGTCGACCGAGCTTGCCGCCGCGCTCGATCGCCTCGCACAGTGGCAGGCGCGGCGGCTCAACGCCACCTATGCAGACCTCGCCGCGGACTCCGCGCTACGCCGAGGCGATTGCATTTTTCCAGAGCGAGCTGTATGGCCCCGGGGATTTCAGCCAGCGCGACGCGGACCTCGCCCGCGTGGTGCCAATCATGATCAGGGTCCTGCCCGACTCGGCGGTCGCAACGGTGGCGATGGCGATGGAGCTCTCCACGCTTTCGCACGAGCTCGATCACGCGCTGGTCGGCAAGCTCAACGCCGCCGCGCCCTTGACCGTCGCGGCATATTGCGACGCCTATCGCGCGTGCGGCAATCGCGCCGAGCGCAGGCGCCAGATCGACCTGATCGTCCAGACCGGTGTCGCGCTCGAGCGTTACGTGCGCCAGCCCGTGCTGCGGCCGCTGCTCGCGATGATGCGCCGTCCGGCCCGCGTCGCGGGTCTCTCGGCGCTGCAGGAATTCCTCGAGCGCGGCTTTGCAAGCTTCTCGGGGATGCGCGACGTGGATTTCTTTCTTGGGACCATCGATAAGCGCGAAACTGCGCTGATGCAAGCTATCTTCGATGGAGATCGCGCGCCGTTCCCCGATCCGGGCCGCTGAGTGCGCGGCGACTCGTTCCGCTACGCTTCACCGAAGAGCTTGTCGAACTCGCTCCGGATGGCGTGCTCGATGGGACCTTTCAGCGGAGTCATCAGGAATGAGAGCTGCACGTTGAGCGCCACGTTACTTTTGCCGAGCCGCATCTCTCCCGTTACGCCCGGCCGCGGAACGAAACGTTGTCTCCATCCCAGGTGCACTCGAGATCGAAGCGCTTGTGAAGGTCCTTGGCGATCTTCTGCGCGACCGCCTTTGCCTTCTTGGGGTCGAGCTTGTGCCGGCGTTGAATGGTGATCGTGGGCATGATCGGCGCGAGCGAAGCGTTGCCGAAGTATAGCGAACAATGACGTTCTGACGGCTCGCGCCGCCATGTTGCACCGCGTCGCCCGGCGCATGGACCCGATGGACCCGGTGCCGCAAAGGCGTCAGAATCGAATGCGAGGAGCGCGAGCACTCGACTCGTCGGGGGAGGCCTTGGTGCCAGTCAATATCGCGGATTATTTCAAGAACCAGCTGGCGACGCCGGACCTCGCGCTGTACCGGCAATGCCGCGGCGACGCGTGGACGGACGTCACCGTCGCGGAGCTCGCGCGTCTGATCGGGCGCTGGCAATCGGCGTTTACTGCGCTCGGCCTCGTGGAAGGCGATCGCGTCGCGCTGTGTGTCAAGAACAGCGTCGAATGGGTTTCCATCGACTTGGCCGCGCTCGGCCTTGGGCTCGTCATCGTCCCGCTGTATGTCGATGACAATGCCGAAAACGTCGCGTGGTGCGCCGGCAATGCCGAAGCGCGACTCGTCATCATCGAAACCACCCGCATGGCGGAAGCGTTTATCCGGTGCAGCGAGTCGGCGGCGCCGGTCCACGTTCTCCGGCCCGATGCGGGCAGCGACCTGCCGTCGGTTGCGACCCTGTTGCCCGAGAGTGCCGCGGCGCCCATCTTTCGGTCGCTGCCTGAATCGACTTTGGCCACGATTTGCTACACCTCGGGAACGTCGGGGCGGCCCAAGGGCGTGATGCTGTCGCACGGAAATATCATCGCCAACGTGCGCTCCTGCCAGGAAACGGGCATGGCGCGATCGTCCGACGTGTTCCTGTCGATCCTGCCGCTGTCGCACATGTTCGAGCGCACCGGCGGCTACTATCTTCCGCTGTCGATCGGCGCCAAGGTCGTCTTCTCACGCGGCGTTGCTCAGATCGCCGACGATCTGGCGGCGCAGGCGCCGACGGTGATGTTCGCGGTGCCGCGGATCTTCGAGAAGTTTCTCGCGCGCATCGATCAGACGCTCTCCGGATCCGCAGCCAAGCGCTGGCTCTTCGAGCAATGCGTCGCACGCGGATGGAGGGTCGCGCAGGGCGGTGCCGGCGCGCTCGACGCCGTGGCGACGCCAGTGCTTCGCGCGCTGGTCGCCAAACCGATTCTCGCCCGCCTCGGAGGGCGGCTCCGGCTGACCGTCGTCGGTGGCGCCGCGCTGGATCCGGTCATCGCGCGCACATTCATCGGCCTTGGGCTGCACATGCTGCAGGGCTACGGCATGACGGAAGCCTCGCCCGTCATTTCCGTCAATCGCGAGGACAACAATGATCCCGAGTCCGTCGGGCCGGCGCTCCCCGACGTCGACGTGAAGCTCGGTCAGAACGGCGAGTTGCTCGCTCGCGGCGCCAACATCATGCAGGGCTATTGGATGAATCCCGAGGCAACTCTCGCTTCGGTCGACGGCGAAGGCTGGCTTCACACCGGCGATATCGCGGAAATGCGCGAGGGCCGAATCTACATCCGCGGACGCGTCAAGGACATCCTCGTGATGTCCAATGGCGAGAAGCTTCCGCCGCAGGACGTTGAATTCGCGCTCGCGCACGATCCCGTGTTCGAGCAGGTGATGCTCGTCGGCGAGGGGCGGCCCTTTCTGACGCTGCTGACCGTCAGCCGCGAAACCGACGAGAAGCTGCTGCTCGAGCGCGCCAACGGTTTGCTCAGGAATTTTCCCCGCTGGGTAAGAATTCGCAAGGTGATCGCGACTCAGGACCCATGGAGCATCGAGAACGGCTTGCTCACGCCGACGCTGAAGCTGAAGCGCCCGCTGGTGCTGGCCCGCTTCAAGGACGCGATCGACACGGCGTATGCGAGCGGCGGCGTGCCGCCGGGCGATACGAACAGAACGCGCGAGTGATGGTGGCCCGGACCCGGGCTTTCGTATACGCTGGCGGACTCGATCCAAGCAGGCGTTGCCGGATCGGCGCCTCGGCGCAACCGGTTATCGTTCCCGATAGCTGGCCGGACGCGCGCTTCACAAGGTCTCCGAACGCGACGGCGAAGACGCCGCATGGATTCCGCTTAAGGGTAGGAGTCGCAAATGCTCATTGTTGCCTGGTTGCTCGCTCTCATCGTCGCATTCTTTGCCCTGGCCTACCTCAAGGCTTCGGGTTGGGTATGGACGGCGGCGATCGTCCTCGCCCTCGCCGCCGTATGGCGTGCCGAGTGGCTCGCTCCTCTTCCGCTGCTCGATCGTCGCCGCGGTACTGTTGTTGCCGGCAATCGTCCTGAACCTTCCGGCGCTGCGTCGCAAGCTGGTCAGCAACGCCGTTCTGTCTGCATTCCGAAAAGTGCTCCCGCCGATGTCGCAAACCGAGCGCGACGCCATCGAGGCCGGCACGGTTTGGTGGGACGGCGAGCTCTTTTCAGGCCGTCCCGATTGGGCGCGGCTGCTCGCCATGTCGCGGCCGACGCTGACCGCCGAGGAACAGCGCTTCCTCGATCACGAGTGCGAAGAACTGTGCTCGATGGTGACCGACTGGGAGACGACCCACGTCTATCGCGATTTGCCGCCCGCGGTCTGGCAATACGTCAAGGACAAGGGCTTCCTCGGCATGATCATCCCGAAGGAATTCGGCGGCCTCGGCTTTTCCGGCTACGCGCATTCGCAGGTGATGACCAAGCTTTCAACGCATTCGAGCACCGTGGCCGTGACGGTGATGGTGCCGAATTCGCTCGGGCCGGGCGAGCTGCTGCTGCACTACGGAACCGACGAGCAGAAGAAACACTTTCTGCCGCGCCTCGCCAAGGGCATCGATATTCCCTGTTTCGCGCTCACCAATCCGAACGCGGGGTCCGATGCCGCGGCGATTCCCGACTTCGGGATCGTCTGCAAAGGCGAGTACCAGGGCAAGACCACGCTCGGCCTCAGGCTCACCTGGGAAAAGCGCTACATCACGCTCGGGCCGGTGGCGACGGTCCTCGGCCTCGCGTTTCGTGCTTACGATCCCGAGCACCTGCTCGGCGACAAGGAAGACTTGGGCATCACCTGTGCCTTGATTCCAACCAATCATCCGGGCGTCAACATCGGCAATCGCCACATGCCGCTCAGCGCCGTGTTTCAGAACGGGCCCAATTGGGGCAAGGATGTCTTCATTCCCATCGACTGGATCATCGGAGGCAAGCCGCAGGTCGGCAACGGCTGGCGCATGCTGATGGAATCGCTGGCGGCCGGGCGCGGCATTTCATTGCCGTCGTCCAGCACCGGGATGGCGAAGCTCGCCGTGCGCGCGACCGGCGGATACGCCCGCGTGCGCACGCAGTTCAAGACGGCGATCGGCAAGTTCGAAGGCGTCGAAGAAGCGCTCGCCCGCATGGGCGGCAACCTGTACATGATGGATGCGACGCGCATGCTGACCGCGCTCGCAGTCGATCTTGGAGAAAAGCCCGCGGTGCCATCGGCCATCGCCAAGCTTCATCTCACCGAGCGCGCGCGGCAGGTGGTCAACGACGCGATGGACATCGCCGGCGGCAAGGGCATCTGCATGGGTCCGTCGAATTTCCTGGGCGCGGCATACATGCAGCTGCCGGTGTCGATCACGGTCGAGGGCGCCAATATTCTTACGCGCAGCCTGATCGTCTTCGGCCAGGGCGCGATCCGATGCCATCCGTACGTCCTGAAGGAAATCGAGGCGACGCGCGAGACCGACCGCGACCGCGCATCGATCGCCTTCGATCGGGCGCTCTTCGGCCACATCGGATTTGTCCTGTCGAACATGGCGCGCTCGTTCGTCATGGGACTTTGCGGATCGCACTGCGCGGGAGCGCCCGCGAGCGCCGCGCCCGAAACGAAGCGCTACTACCAGCAGCTGACCCGTTTCTCCGCCGTCCTTGCCTTTCTCTCCGACGTGTCGATGGGCTCGCTCGGCGGTGCGCTCAAGAGAAAGGAAAAGCTGTCGGCGAGGCTCGGCGACATCCTTTCGATGCTGTATCTGTGCTCGGCAACGCTCAAGCGCTACGAGACCGACGGCCGTCAGGCGGCAGATGCACCGCTGATGCACTGGTCGATCTGGGACGCGATGTTCAAGGCGCAGAACGCGATCGAAGGCGTGATATCGAACTTTCCGAACCGGTTCATCGCCACGATTCTGCGCATGCTTGTCTTCCCGCTGGGCCGCCCGTACGTCGTGCCGTCGGACCAGCTCGGGCACACGGTGGCCAAGCTGCTGATCGAGCCTTCGGCGACGCGCGACCGGCTGACGGCGGGGATGTTCATTTCATCGAGCGAGGAGAATCCCGTCGGCGCGATCGAGCTCGCGCTCGCCGCGACGCTGGCGGCGGAGCCGGCCGAGGCGAGGATCAAGGATGCGGTCAAGGCGGGCCGCCTCACATTCGGCGCGCGCGATGACCGGGTCGCGGCGGCGCAAGCCGCAGGAGTCATCACGCCCGAGCAGGCGACGGCGATGCGCCGCGCGCAACGTCTCGTCGACAAGGTCGTTCGCGTGGACGATTTCCCGCCGGATCTCGGTGCGTCGGAAATTCAGGCGACCAAGGTCGTTGCGCACAAGGCTGCCGCGTGAGGCAACGGGCCGTGCGAAGTCGATTCGGATTCATGCCGTCGATTCCGCGAAGACGGAATGCCGGTGTCTGTTTGACGAACATTGAGCGGTCCGCGCTGCGGTCGCGCGCCCGGGGTGACGCGCCGCCGATCTGCGGATTTCGGCAGTTCCCGGTTACATCCGACAACCCGATGTGAGGCTGCGATGAATCAGCCAGTCTACGTCGTCGACGGGATGCGCACGCCGTTTCTGAAGGCGCGCAGCAAGCCCGGGCCGTTTTCGGCGTCCGATCTCGCCGTGCAGGCGGGCCGCGCGCTGCTCATGCGCATGCCGTTTTCGCCACCCGAGCTCGACGAGGTGATCCTCGGCTGCGCGAGCCCGTCGCCCGACGAAGTCAATATCGGCCGCGTCGTCGCGCTGCGCATGGGATGCGGACTGAAGGTGCCGGGCTGGACGGTCATGCGCAATTGCGCGTCCGGCATGCAGGCGCTGGATTCGGCCGATCACCAACATTCGCGTCGGTCGCTCCAGTCTCGTGCTGGCGGGCGGCGTCGATGCGCTGTCGCGCGCGCCGCTCCTGTATTCGGACAAGATGGTGCTCTGGTTTGCCAACTTCAGCGCCGCGAGGTCGTTCGGCGCGAAGGCCAGCGCATTTTTCAAGCTTCGTCCCGCGGAAGTCCTGACGCCGGTGATCGGCATCATGAAGGGCCTCACCGATCCGATGGTGGGATTGCTCATGGGGCAGACCGCCGAAAACCTCGCTTACCGATTCGGCATCACGCGGCGCGACATGGACGAATTCGCCGCGCAGAGCCATCGGCGCGTGCTCGCTGCGCAGCGGGACGGGCACTTCGACGGGGAGATCGAGCCCCTGTTCGACCGCGAAGGAAAGGTCTATGCCGCCGACGACGGCGTGCGCGAGGATTCGACGCCCGAGAATCTCGCCAAGCTGAAGCCGTTCTTCGATCGCAAGTACGGCAACGTGACCGCCGGCAACAGCTCGCAGATCACCGACGGTGCCGCGTGGCTCGTTCTCGCCTCCGAAGAGGCGGTGTCGAAGCACAAGCTGCCGGTGCTGGGGACGATCGTCGACAGCCAGTGGTCGGGGCTCGATCCCGGCGCAGATGGGACTCGGACCCGTCTACGCCTCCACCGCGATCCTGCAGCGTCATCATCTGGGCTTTCGCGACATCGACGAATGGGAAATCAACGAGGCGTTCGCGGCGCAGGTCATCGCCTGTCTTCGCGCATGGGCAAGCGACGACTTCTGCCGCAACGAGCTCGGCGCCGACGCCGCGCTGGGCCGGCTCGACGTCGACAAGCTGAACGTCGATGGCGGGGCCATCGCGCTCGGCCATCCGGTCGGCGCGTCCGGCGCGCGCATCGTTCTGCACCTGCTCAACACGCTCAAGCGCACCGGCGGCAAGCGCGGAATCGCCTCGATCTGCATCGGCGGCGGCCAGGGCGGCGCGATGCTGGTCGAACGAGCGTGACCATGACGTCCGAGACGATGAGCTCATTGCTGCACTGGAGCGTCGAGCGCGATGCCGACGGCCTTGCATGGCTGACATTCGACAAGCAAGGCGCGACCACGAACACGCTCTCGGCCGACGTGCTGGCCGAGCTTCGCGTTGCGCTTGCCGACATCGCCAGCGCAGCCGCCCAAAGGGATTGGTGATCCGCTCCGGCAAGGAAAACGGATTCATCGCCGGCGCGGACATCGACGAATTCGGCGAGCTGAAGAGCGTCGACGACGCGATCGCGCTGGTCAAGCGCGGCTGGGATACCTTCGAGCAGCTCGCCGCGATGCCATGTCCGACGCTGGCGCTCGTCCGCGGCTTCTGTCTCGGAGGCGGCATGGAGCTCGCGCTCGCCTGCCGCTACCGTGTCGTTGTCGATGAGCCCGGCACGCGCCTCGGACTTCCCGAGGTGATGCTCGGCATCGTTCCGGGCTGGGGCGGCATCAGGCGTCTTCCCCGGCTGACCGGCGCGCCTGCCGCGCTGGATCTGCTTCTGACCGGCAAGACCGTCGACGCGCGCCGCGCCAAGAAGCTGGGGATCGCCGACGAGTGCGTGCCGCGGCGAATCATGGACAACACCGCGCGCGGCGTGCTGCGCGAGCGCCGCGCGCCTCGCCGCGTGCCGTTTCCGCTTTCATTGACGCTCAATCCGCTGATCCGTCCGCTGATCGCCGCGCAGGCGAGAAAGCAGGTGGCGACGCGCGCGCGGCGCGAGCACTACCCATCGCCCTACGCGATTCTCGATATCTGGGTCAAATACGACGGCGATGCGCTGGCCGTGCCGCGCTCGGATCCGGCCTCGATTGCCACATCTGCTGCAGACGCCGACCGCCGCCAACCTGATCCGCGTGTTCAAGCTTCAGGAACGGCTCAAGAGCTTCGGTCGCGAACGACTGGCGGCCAACGGGAAAGAGAGCGAGGCGTCTCCCCTCGAGGCACGCGCTGCCGCGGCGCACGTGCACGTCGTCGGCGCAGGAACGATGGGCGGCGACATCGCCGCGTGGTGCGCGCTGCGCGGTCTCACCGTAACGCTGCAGGACCAGAACGCCGAGCGACTCTCGCCGGCGATGGGGCGCGCGGCGAAGCTCTTCTCGGACCGGCTCAAGGATCCACTGCGCGTGCGCGACGCGCTGGACCGGCTCATTCCCGACGTCGCCGGCGACGGCGTGGCGCGCGCCGACATCATCATCGAGGCCATCTTCGAGAACCTCGAGGCCAAGCAGCAGCTGTTCACTTCGCTCGAGGCAAGGGCCAAGTCCACGGCGCTGCTCGCGACCAACACCTCGAGCATTCCCCTGGAACAGATCGCGGCGCCGATGCGCGATCCGGGTCGCCTGATCGGCCTGCATTTCTTCAATCCCGTGTCGCGAATGATGCTGGTGGAGATCGTCGTCGGCGCGAGCACGCGCGCGGAGCTGATTCCGGTCGCCGCCGCGTTTACGCGGCAGATCGACAAGCTTCCGCTGCCGGTGAAGAGCGCGCCGGGCTTCCTGGTCAACCGCATTCTCGCGCCGTATCTCATGGAGGCGATGCGCTGCGTCGACGAGGGCATCACGCCCGAGACCGTCGATGAAGCCGCGCTCGCGTTCGGCATGCCGGTCGGCCCGATCGAGCTGGCCGACACCGTGGGGCTCGACATCTGCCTCGCGGTCGGCAAGATGCTCGGCCGCAACGACGAGCCGCCCAAGCGCTTGAGCGAATTGATCGCCGCGGGGAATCTTGGGCCGAAAGACCAAGCGCGGATTCTACGACTGGTCCTCCGGCAAGGCGGCAAAGAGCGCGCCCGGCGCGGTCCCGGCCGGGTCTCGCCGACCGCCTCATCAATCCGTTCGTGGCCGAGGCGCAAGCGGCGCTGGCCGACGGCATCGTCGCCGATGCCGATCTGGTCGACGCCGGCGCGATCTTCGGCACCGGGTTCGCGCCGTTCCGCGGCGGCCCGCTGCATTACGCGGCGACGCGCTCCGGAAAGCCCGGACGGCGGCGCTGCGACCGTCTGATACGATGTCCGCCGCACGAAACGCCTGATCGCCTGGGAGGAACGAGTGGAAAAGATCTGGCTGAAATCCTACCCGGCCGGCGTTCCCGCCGAGATCAACGTCGATCAGTACGCGTCGCTGCGCGAGGTGCTGGAGGACAGCTGCGCGCGGTTCGCGTCGCGCCCCGCGTATTCGTGCATGGGCAGGACGATCACCTTCACCGAGCTCGACCGCCTGTCGGCCGCGTTCGGCGCGTTTCTGCAGGGGCGCGGGCCTGGCCAAGGGCGCGCGCGTCGCGCTGATGATGCCCAACATCCTCCAGTATCCGGTGTGCCTGTTCGGCGTCCTCAGGGCGGGCTACACCGTCGTCAACGTCAACCCGCTCTACACGCCGCGCGAGCTCGAGCATCAGCTCAACGACAGCGGCGCGGAAATGATCGTCGTGGTGGAAAATTTCGCGCACACGGTGGCCGAAGTTATCTCCAGAACCAAGGTCAAGCACGTCGTCGTGACCTCGATCGGCGAAATGCTGGGTCTCAAGGGCGTTCTCGTCGACTTCGTGCTGCGGCACGTGAAGAAGATGATCCCCGCGTGGGATCTTCCAGGGGCGATGCGGCTTTCCGACGCGCTTGGCGAGGGCCGCAAGCGCAAGCTCGAGCGCGTCGAGCTCGGCCATGAAGACATCGCCTTCCTGCAGTACACGGGAGGCACGACCGGCGTGGCCAAGGGCGCGATGCTCCTGCATCGGAATATCGTCGCCAACCTGCTGCAGTCGGGCGCCTGGGTGAAGCCCTTCGTCGGCGAGCGGCGGCACGTGGTCATCACGCCGCTGCCGCTCTACCATATCTTTTCGCTGACGGCGAACTGCCTGACGTTCATGACGCTCGGCGCCGAGAACGTGCTGATCACCAATCCGCGCGACATCCCGGGGCTCGTCAGGGAGATGAGCAAGCATTCCTTCACTGCGATTCACCGGCGTGAACACGCTCTTCAACGCGCTTTTGAACAACGCCGAATTCCACAAGCTCGATTTTTCGACGCTGCAACTGACGCTCGGCGGTGGAATGGCGGTGCAGCAGGCGGTGGCGGAGCGGTGGGAAAAGGTGACCGGCAAGCCGCTGATCGAGGCCTACGGGTTGACCGAGACATCGCCCGGCGCAACGATCAATCCGCTCGATCTTCCGGAGTACAACGGGTCGATCGGACTGCCGATTTCGTCGACGGAGCTCGTTCTGCGCGATGACGACGGCAAGGAAGTCGCCCTCGGCCAGCGTGGCGAAATCTGCATCAGGGGCCCGCAGGTGATGGCCGGATACTGGAATCGGCCGGAAGATACGGCGCAAGTCATCGATCGCGACGGCTGGCTCGCGACCGGCGACATCGGCGTCATGGACGAACGCGGCTTCGTGCGCATCGTCGACCGCAAGAAGGACATGATCCTGGTGTCGGGCTTCAACGTCTACCCGAACGAGATCGAGGCCGTGGTGGCGATGCACCCGGCAGTGCTGGAGTGCGCCGCGGTCGGCGTGCCGGATCCGAAATCAGGCGAAGCGGTCAAGCTGTTCGTGGTCAAGAAGGATCCCACCCTGACCAGTGAAGCCCTGCTCGCGCATTGCCGCGAGCAGTTGACCGGCTACAAGTGCCCGCGCGATGTCGAGTTCAGGACCGAGCTGCCCAAGTCGAACGTCGGCAAGATCCTGCGACGCGAGCTGCGCGACGAGGCGAGGAGGAAGGCGGCATGAAGCGGGCGATGCAACACGGAGGCCTCCGTCGCGTCGTTGCGCGTTAGCCCTCGCGTTCCATACCGGAGCGAGCGTGAAGGCCGACGAGAACGTGACGCTGCCCGACCGGCAGCCGTCGCTGCGCGTCGTGCCCATGCCCGCGGACGCGAACCAGAACGGCGACATCTTCGGCGGCTGGGTGATGTCGCAGGTCGACATCGCCGGCAGCATTCCCGGCGGCTCGCCGCGCGCGCGGGCGCGTCGCGACTGTCGCAGTCAATTCATTCGTGTTCCGCGAACCGGTACTGATCGGCGATGTCGTCAGCTTCTACGCCGACATCACTCGCGAAGGCAGGACATCCATCACCGTCGCGGTCGAGGTCTACGCGCAGCGCAACCCGACGGAGGTCATTTGCGTCAAGGTGACCGAAGCGAGCCTCACCTATGTCGCAGTCGGCATGGATCGGCGGCCGCGAGAGCTTCCCGCCTGAGTGACCCCCACTGCGGGCAAGTGTATAGTTATCGCGCACGCCCGTCGCGCTCTGGCCGACGACGCCTGTGACGGATGACAATCATAATCGAGCCACTGATGGAGGATAACGTGAAGAGATCGTGTCGATTTCGCCGCACACGAATTGCCGCCGCCGTGGGAAGCGCGGCACTGTCGTTCGCGGCTGGCCATGCCGGCTTGGCCTATGGCTCGGCGTTCGCGCTCCAGGAGCAAAGCGGCAGCGGCCTTGGCAACGCTTTCGCCGGTGGCGCCGCCTCCGCGGAAGACGCGAGCACGATCTACACAAACCCCGCAGGCATGTCGCGCATGCCCGGCATTCAAGCGGCCAGTCGCCGGCAGTCTCATCTGCCCTTCCGCAAAATTCCAGGACAATGGGTCGTCAGCCCGCGGCCTTTCAGCCGCTGGGAGGCACCGGCGGCGACGCCGGCTCGTGCGCCGGTGTTCCTGCGCTGTATCTTGCGGTGCCGATCAACAATCAATGGGCGCTGGGGATAGGCATCAACGCCCCGTTCGGGTTGAAGACGAACTACGACTCGGACTGGATAGGCCGCTTTCAGGCGGTGGAGTCGAAGGTCGAAACGCTCAACGTCAATCCCGCGGTCTCGTTCAAAGTGAACGACATGTGGACCATCGGCGGCGGCATCAACTACCAGCACCTCGAGAGCGACGCTCACCAAGCAGGTGAATTACGCAGGCGCGATTGCACAGGCAGGCGCGCAGGCCGCCGCCGCGGGGCAGATCCCCGCGGCCGCGGTTGCACCGATTGTGGGCGCGTATGCCGGCGCCGAGTCCGATGCCGAATCTGAGCGGCAACGACGGCGGCTGGGGCTGGAATATCGGCGTCCTGGTCAACATCGACCCGCAGACGCGATTCGGCGCGTCGTACCGATCGGCGATCAAATACAACGTCGGAGGGACGGCCAACATCACCAATCCTCCGGTGCCGGCGTTGCCAGCCTACGCTGGCGCCGGTCGCCAACGCGCTGGCCAATGCCGTCAACGGCGTGCTGGCGAGCGGCGACTTCACCCTTGCCCTCAAGGTGCCCGACACCGGTAACCTCTCGATCTTCCAGCCAGATCGACAGCAAATGGGACGTCATGGCCGACGTTCAATATACGGGCTGGCACTCGATACAGGCGCTGACCGTCGTGCGCAGCACTGGCGCGGTGCTGGACAACACGCCGGAGAATTTCCGCAACACCTGGCGCGGCTCGGTCGGCGCGAACTACCATTACAGCGATCAGTGGATGTTCCGCGGCGGACTCGCGTACGATCAATCGCCGGTGCGCAGTGCCACGCTCACGCCGCGCCTGCCCGACAACGACCGCACGTGGATTGCCATCGGCGCGCAGTACAAGTTTTCGCCGCAGCTTGTGCTCGACGCGGGCTATACCTACATCATCGTCAAGGATCCGCAGATCAACCAGAACGAAGGCAGCACGGCGTCGAACGGCCTCATCAGCGGCTCCTACAAGAACAATGTCAACGTCTGTCGCGGCGCAGCTGACGTACACATTCAAGTAGTAAGGCTGCCGCAAACGCGTTGTCCGCGCCGCAGGTCATCCTGCGGCGCGGCGTTTCCGGACCCAGGATTGGGCGGCACGATCGCGGCGTCACGAACTCTCGCGCAACCGGATTACGCATGTCTGATACACCTTTTCTGGTACGCAAGGTTGCGGTGCTCGGCGCCGGCGTCATGGGCGCGCAGATCGCCGCGCACCTCGCCAACGCCGGCGTGCCGGTCGTGCTGTTCGACCTCGCCTCGAAGGAGGGCGATCCCGAACGCGATCGTGCTCGGCGCGATCGAGAGACTGAAGAAGCTCGAGCCGCCGCCACTGGCTGCCAAGGACCGCTCGACTGCCATCGATGCAGCCAACTACGACCGGGACCTCGCAGAGATCGGGGAATGCGATCTCGTCATCGAGGCCATCTCCGAGCGCATGGACTGGAAAAAGGCGCTCTACGAGAAGGTCGCGCCGCACGTCGGCTCCGCGCGCGATCTTCGCCAGCAACACGTCCGGGCTGTCGATCAATGCGCTCGGAGAGGCGTGCCCGCCGACGCTGCGGCCGCGATTCTGCGGCATCCATTTTTTCAATCCGCCGCGCTACATGCACCTGGTCGAGCTCATCGCGCAACGGGCGACCGATCACGGATTGCTCGACCAGCTCGAGACATTCCTGGTCACCGTGCTCGGCAAGGGCGTGGTGCGCGCGAAGGACACGCCGAACTTCGTCGCCAACCGCGTAGGCGTGTTCTCCATGCTCGCGACGATGGTGCATACAGAAGCGTTCGGCCTGGGATTCGATGTCGTCGATGCGCTGACCGGCCCGGCGATCGGCCGCGCGAAAAGCGCGACATACCGGACGGCCGACGTCGTCGGGCTCGACACGATGGCGCACGTCATCGCGACCATGGATCAGACGCTGCCCGACGATCCCTGGCACAAGTACTACCAGTCGCCGGCGTGGCTCAAAGGCCTGATCGACAAGGGCGCGCTCGGACAGAAAACCAGGGCCGGCGTCTTTCAGAAGGCCGGCAAGGAAATCCAGGTGCTGGACCTCGCGACGCTGTCCTACCGCGCCTCCGCAGGCGAGATCGCCGCGCCTGTCGCCGAGATTCTGGCGCTGAAGAACCCTGCCGAAAAATTCGCCCGGCTGCGCGCGAGCAGCGACCCTCAGGCGCAGTTCCTATGGGCGATTTTTCGCGATCTGTTTCACTATTGCGCCTACCATCTCGCAGCCATTGCCGACAACGCGCGCGACGTCGATTTCGCGATTCGCTGGGGATTTGGCTGGCAGATGGGACCGTTCGAGATCTGGCAGTCCGCGGGCTGGAAGGACGTCGCCCGATGGATTGCCGAGGACATTGCCGCGGGCAAGACGCTGGCCACCGTGCCGCTGCCGACATGGGTGAACGACGGCCCTGCGGCGGACGGCGTTCATACGCGCGAGGGCGCGTATTCCGCGGCGGAGAACGCGTTCAAGCCGCGCTCGACGCTGCCGGTTTATCGCCGCCAGTATTTTCCCGATCCGATTCTGGGCGAGAAGTGGCCTGCGGGCACGACGATCATGGAAACCGACGCGGTGCGCGTATGGCACACCGGCGACGACATTGCCATCGTGTCGTTCAAGAGCAAGCTCAACACCATCGGCGAGGACGTGCTCGATGGGCTTCTGGCGGCCATCGCCGAAGCCGAGAAAAACTGGCGCGGGCTGGTGATCTGGCAGACGCGCGAGCCGTTTTCCGTCGGCGCGAACCTGGCGACGGTGCTGCCCGCGGTGCAGGCCGGAAAGTGGGATGAGGTCGAAGCCGTCGTTGCCAAATTTCAACTCACTGCGCAGCGGCTCAAGTACAGCCTGATTCCGACGGTCGCGGCGGTGCGCGGCATGGCGCTCGGCGGCTCCTGCGAATTCATCATGCATTGCGATCGCACGGTCGCCGCGCTGGAATCCTATATCGGGCTGGTCGAGGCCGGAGTGGGCCTCTTGCCCGCGGGCGGAGGGAGCAAGGAGCTCGCGGTGCGCGCCGCGCAGGAGTCCGCGCGCGGCGCTAACGGCAGCCAGCTCGATCAGTTTCCGTTTATTCGCACCTATTTTCAGCAGGTCGCAACCGCGACGGTCTCCAAGAGCGCGCTTGACGCCAAGGACCTGGGCTATCTGCGGCCATCCGACGTGGTGATCTTCAATCCCTACGAGTTGCTCTGGGTCGCGAAAGCGCAAGTCCGGGCGCTCTCCGAGAGCGCCTACCGGCCGCCGCTGCCCGCGAAAAACATACCGGTCGCGGGCAAGACCGGCATCGCGACGCTGGAAATGATGCTGGTCAACATGCGCGACGGCGGATTCGTCTCCGCGTACGACTTCGAGATCGGACTTGCGGTCGCCCGCGTGCTCTGCGGCGGCGAGCTCGACTCGGGCAGCGTGGTCGACGAAAAGTGGCTTCTCACGCTGGAGCGGAGCGAGTTCATGCGCCTGCTCAGAAACGCGAAGACGCAGGAGCGCATCGCCCACACGCTGAAGACCGGCAAGCCATTGCGGAACTGAGGTGAAATTGACTCGAAGTTGAGCGCATCACCAACCCAGGACGCCGGATCCGGATGTTCGACACCGGGTCCCGGACTGCCGAAACGAACGTTTTCTGGCGGCGACTGCGAAGTCGTCACGGAGGTTCGGCAAGATGAGCAAGCAGATGCAGGACGCCTACATCGTCGCGTCGACGCGAACGCCCGTGGGCAAGGCGCCACGCGGCGCCTTCCGGCACACGCGGCCCGACTCGATGCTCGCGCACGTGCTGCGAAGCGTGCTTGCGCAGGTGCCGCAGCTCGATCCCGGCCGCGTCGAGGATGTGATCGTCGGCTGCGCGATGCCCGAGTACGAGCAGGGAATGAACGTCGCTCGCATCGGATTGCTGCTCGCGGGAATGCCCAACACCGTCGCCGGAATGACGGTCAATCGCTTTTGCTCCTCGGGCTTGAACGCGGTGTCGATCGCCGCGGACCGCATTCGCACCGGCGAGGCCGACATCATGATCGCCGCCGGCACGGAGAGCATGAGCATGATCCCGATGCTCGGTCGCCTCGCCATCAACGCCGACGTCTTTTCCAAGGACGAGAACCTCGGCATCGCCTACGGCATGGGCCTTACCGCGGAAAAGGTCGCCTCGGGCTGGAAGGTGTCGCGCGAGCAGCAGGATGAGTTTGCGCTCGCGCAGCCATCAGAAAGCGCTCGCCGCGCAGGCTGCGGGCGAGTTCGCGTCCGAAATCTCGCCGTATCCCATTCGCGAAAACGTGCCCGATCTTGACGACCGGCAAGGTCGTCAGCCGCGATCGCTCCTTCGAGCGCGACGAAGGCCCGCGCGGCGATGCCAGCGCCGACGGACTGGCCAAGCTGAAGCCGGTGTTCGCGGCGAAGGGATCGGTCACTGCCGGGAACAGCTCGCAGATGTCCGACGGCGCGGGCGCGAGCATCCTGGTCAGCGACAGAGTCCTGAAGGAATTGAACCTGTCGCCGCTGGCGCGCTGGGTCGGTTTTGCGGTCGGAGGCGTGCCGCCGGAAGTCATGGGCGTCGGCCCCATCGTGGCCATTCCCAAGGTTCTCAAGAGCACCGGACTGTCACGGGATCAGATCGACTGGATCGAGCTCAACGAGGCCTTCGCCGCGCAAAGCCTTGCGGTCATGAAGGAGCTCGAGCTCGATCCCGCAAAAGTGAATCCACTCGGCGGCGCCATCGCGCTCGGCCATCCGCTCGGGGCGACGGGCGCGGTGCGCACAGCGACCATCGTGCACGGCATGAGGCGGCGCAAGCAGAAGTATGGGATGGTGAGCATGTGCATCGGGACCGGCATGGGTGCCGCGGGCATTTTCGAGGCGTTGTAGACGACGAGTCGAGGAGCGCTCATGAAGCGAACGTTGTGAAGTCGGTGGCTGCGGCTGCGTCGCGATCTGCGTCGGCTTTGTTGCCGGTCGTCGTGCGTCGCGGCCGAGGTTGGCGGCGTCAGGCTCGACGACAAGGTTTCGGTGGGAGGGCAGGACGCTGGTTCTGAACGGCGCCGGGCGTGCGCACCAAAGTCGTTTTCAAGATCTACGTCGCAAGCCTGTATCTGCCGCAAAAGGCCGCGGATCTCCCGGCGGTGCTCGCGAAGAGTCCGCGCCGCATCCAGCTCAACCTGCTGCGAACGCTTGTCGGCCGATCAGCTCGTCGATGCGCTCAACGAAGGTCTCACGGAAAACAACACCGCCGCGGAGCTCGCGGCGGTGAAAACGCAGTCCGACCAGTTGGCGAGCATCATGAAATCGTTCAAGGAGGTCAAGGAAAAAGACATCGTCACTCTCGACTTCGTCGACGGTGCGACGCGCATCGGGTTGAACGGCGAGACCAAGGGAAGCATCGGCGGCGACGCGTTCAATCAGGCGTTGACCAAGGTCTGGCTCGGCGACAAGCCGGTTCAGGCCGACCTCAAGAAGTCGCTTCTGGGCGCTTCGTGACGGCCGATGCAATTCGCGACATTGCTGACGCCTGCGGTTGGCGAGCGCTGGCATGCGGCGGGATTTATTGACGCGCTTCACGATCCAAGCGGTGCGCGCTTTCGCCGTATGGCCATGCCGAGAAATGACTTGAGAAACGACATGTTTTGCACTTTCACTCTTTTCACGCGCTCTTCGCCGTCGATCGAGCGGCCCTCGCGGATTGTCCGTCGCCGTTCGGAGTTGCGCGCGGTGGCTCGCGCAAAAGCTCGCCGGTGTGTTCCTCCTGGGGCTGTGTCCTGACGCCCGCGCTGGGAGAGACGCCTCCGCTGCCCGCTGCGGACGCGCCTCGCCAGCGGGCCGGCGGCTCCTGCAGCACCAACGCCCGCCGCGACGCCGGCGGTTGCGCCGCCGGTGGAGCTCCAACCTTTCGCATGGTTGCACGGCTGCTGGGACGGAAAGGTTAACGGCCGCGAATTTCGAGAGGAATGGCTTCCGCTGCGCGGGGACATGATGGTCGGCATGAGCCAGACTGTCATGCAGGGCAAAACCCAGGACTTCGAGTATGTCCGGCTCGAGTCGCGGCCCGAGGGCGTTTTCTACGTCAACGTCCCATCGGGCAAGAAGGAGACCTCGTTTCGATTTGCCGGCAAGACACAGGACGGCGGGCACGATGTCTTTACCTTCGAGAACCCGGGCAACGAGTTTCCTCAAAAGATCGTCTATCGCCACGGCACCGAGGGCTGGCTGTACGCGAGTGCGGAAGGGCAACTCAACGGAGCCGCGCGAAACATCATCTATCCCATGAGGCACGTCGATTGTGCGAGCGGAGAGTTGCTGCACCAGTGATGCGCCGATGAGCGAAGCAAGTGCCGCATTGCTCCAGTTGCAAAAGCTGCTCGACGGCGGCAAGGACAACGCCTTGCTGCGGTTCGGGCTGGGATTCGAGTATCTGCGCGCCGGCGACGCCGCCACAGCGGTGCTGCACCTCCAGCGGGCAGTCGTGTTCGATCCTGCGTATTCCGCGGCATGGAAGATGTTGGGGAAGGCGCTTACGCAAACGGGACGCAACGACGAGGCCTTGAGCGCCTATCGGAACGGGATCGCCGCGGCCGAAAAAAAGGGCGACAAGCAAGCGATGAAGGAGATGCAGGTGTTCGCGCGTCGACTTGCCAAGGCACCGGCGCCAGAGTAGAGTTTGTCGTGATGCTGCATCGCAACATGCGACGTTATCCTGCGGTATCCGACGCCGCATCTCTTCGCCTTCTAACTCGTCCAGCATCGTCCCCGTGCCGCTTGCCGCGAACGCAACTGCCACGGCTTCGCGCCGCCCGGATTCAGCCGTGATCCGTTACGAGCAACTGCGCGACTGGGTGATCGGCGCACCGCTCGATCCCTTAAGCCAGACCACGCGCCAGCACATCGCGCTCGCAGCGTTCATCGCGTGGGTCGGTCTAGGCGCGGATGGACTTTCATCGTCGGCATACGGACCGGAGGAGGCGTTCAAGGCGCTCGGCGCGCACACGCATCTCGGGCTGTACATGGCGATCGCGACCGCGGCGACCGTGTTCATCATCTCGCTCGCATACAACCAGGTCATCGAGCTGTTTCCGACCGGTGGCGGCGGCTATCGCGTGGCAACCAGCCTCATCGGCCCGCGCGCGGGTCTCGTCTCTGGCGCGGCGCTGATCGTCGACTATGTCCTTACGATCGCGATATCGGTCGCCAGCGGCGTCGACGCCTTGTTCAGCCTGCTGCCGGCCGCGGCCGGCCAGCTCAAGCTCGGGACCGAGGTGGTGCTCGTCGTCGTGCTGCTGGTGATGAACATGCGAGGCATGAAGGAGTCGATCCGCTTCCTGCTCCCCATCTTCGTCGGATTCTTCGTCACCCACGTGCTCCTGATCGCCTACGGCATCCTTGGTCATTCGCAGGGACTCACGCTGGTTGTTCCTGAACGCGGTGTCCGAGACCGGCAAGCTCGTGCACGACATCGGATGGGTCGCGGCGCTGTCGCTCTTCCTGCGCGCGTACTCGCTGGGCGGCGGCACGTACACCGGGATCGAGGCGGTCTCGAACAACGTGCAGACGCTGCGCGAGCCCGTGGTACGCACCGGCAAGCTCACGATGTTCTACATGGCCGCATCGCTCGCGTTCACGGCCGGCGGCATCATCCTTTTGTATCTGCTCTGGAACGCACAGCCGGTCGAGGGCCAGACGCTGAACGCGGTCGTGTTCGGCTCGATCATCGAAAGCCTCGGCCTGCCCGCGGGATTCAATCAGGTGTCGCTGCTGCTCGTGCTGTTCTTCGAGGCGGGGCTCCTGTTCGTCGCCGCCAATACCGGTTTCCTCGGCGGCCCGTCGGTCCTGTCCAACATGGCGGCCGACTCCTGGCTGCCGCACCAGTTCCGTCATTTGTCGACGCGGCTGGTGACGCAGAACGGCATCGTGATCATGGGCTTGGCCGCGCTGGTGATCCTGCTCTGGAGCCGCGGCAAGGTCGACCTGCTGGTGGTTCTGTATTCGATCAACGTATTCCTGACGTTTTCACTGTCGCTGCTGGGACTGTGCATCTACTGGTGGCGCGCGCGCACAACCGGACGCGCGTGGATGTTCCGCTTCTCGCTGTCGGCACTCGGATTACTCGTGACCTCGGGCATTCTCGCGGTCACCACCATCGAGAAATTCGGCGACGGCGGGTGGGTGACTGTCGTCATCACCTCGGTGGTGATCGCCCTGTGTCTTGCGGTGCATCGGCACTACGACTGGGTCAAGGCGCGCCTGAAGGAAGTCGATGAGATATTCACCGCGGCGCAATGTCCGAAGTGCGAGAATCCGCCTCCTCTCGATCCGGAGGCGCCGACGGCGGTGTTCATCGTCGGATCGAGTCGCGGCGGCGGGATCCACACCGTGCTGTGGGTGCAGCGCCTGTTTCCGAATCACTTCAGGAATTTCGTCTTCATCAGCGCCAAGGCGGTCGACCGGCAGAGCTACGGCGGCCCCGAGCAGATCGAAGGCCTGAGGAAGTCGCTCGACAGGGCGCTCGCGTTCTATGTCGACTATTGTCACGCCAACGACCTCGCGGCCACGGCCCGATTCTCGCTGGGCACCGACCGCGTCGACGAGCTGGTCAAGCTCGCCGAGGAGATTCAGCGCGAGTATCCGAACTGCGTGTTCTTCACCAGCAAGCTCGTATTCCGCAACGAGAACTGGGTCACGCGACTTCTGCACAACCAGACCGCGCTCGCCCTGCAGCGCAAGCTGCACCTGAGCGGAATGCAAATGGTGATTCTGCCGATGCAGCTCTGAGACCGGGCGACGCCAGATCGCGGCGGCGCTAGCGCACGGCGTCGACGCCGAGATTGGCGAGCTCGTCGGCGCGGTTGTTGCCCGGCGTGTCGGCGTGTCCCTTCACCCAGTGCCAGGCGACATCATGCTGGGCGGTGGCGCGATCGAGGGCCTTCCAGAGGTCGGCGTTCTTCACCGGTTTGCGGGCGCTCGTCTTCCAGCCGTTGATCTTCCATGTGTGAATCCAGCGCTCGATGCCGTCCTTGACGTACTGCGAGTCGGTGTAGATCTCGACCGGGCACCGGCGCTTCAGGCTCTCCAGCGCGCGAATCACCGCGGTGAGCTCCATCCGGTTGTTGGTCGAGTGCGCTTCGCCACCGAAGAGCTCACGGGTCTTGCCGCCGTATTGGAGCAGCGCCCCCCATCCTCCGGGCCCGGGATTTCCCTTGCACGCGCCGTCGGTGTAGATGATTACCGGCGCGCTCATGCGCGACAGCTCATTCGGAAGGCTCGGAGACGAGCTCCCGCGCCTGTCGCGCGACCGGCGCCAGCGCTTTCTTGCGCACGCGCCGTGCCCATGTCGGCGTAATCACCCGCATGCCCAGGACGCGCTTGGTCGCCCGCAGGAAATAGACTCCGCCCGCGACCGGCCACCAGCGATCGCCGGCTTTTTCGAAGAAGCCGAATCGCTTGAGCCACTTTTCCTGCTTGAACGGAGGCACGTAGCAATCGAGCCTGCCGCCCGCAACCTCGAATCCAAGCAGCGAGAGCCAGTCCTTGAGGCGGTAAAGCGTGATGAAGTTGCCGTTCCACGGCATTGCCTGCTCCCGGCCGAAGTAGCGCTTGGCGCCGAACAGGCTGAAGGGATTGAAACCGGCGATGAGGAGCTGTCCCTCGGGCCGCATGACGCGGTAGATCTCGCGCAGCAACTGGTGCGGCTCGTCGGTGAACTCGAGCGCGTGCGGCAGCACGATCAGATCGGTGCTGTTTTCGGCGAACGGCAGCCAATGCGGATCGGCGAGCACCTGAGCGGGCTCCTCGAGATCGACACTGCACCGCGTCGTGATGCGTGAAGCGCGCAAGTACGGACTCTCGGGCAGGCCGATCTGCAGGGCCTGGTAGCCGAAAATGTCGGCGAGCGCATGATCGAAATACGCCTGCTCGCGCGACCGCAAGTAGGTTCCCAGCGGCGTCGCGAGCCACTCCGCGAGCGTGCCCGTTGACAGGATACTCGCCGCTGCCGAAGATTCCTCCATGCCGACAATTATCCCCATCCGCGCGTTTGCCGACAACTACATCTGGGTCATGCAGCACGGCGGCAAGGCCGCGGTCGTCGACCCGGGCGACGCATCGCCGGTCATCGAATACCTCGACCGCGAAGGCATCGAGCTTTGCGCGATCATCAACACGCACCATCACGGCGATCACGTCGGCGGCAATCGAGGCTTGCTCGCGCGCTGGCCGGTGCCCGTTTTCGGCCCCGCACACGAACAGATTCCGGGGCGCACGCGGCGCTCTGGCGGAGGGCGACACCGTGCTCGCTGCCGGAAATCGGGCTCGAATTTTCGGTTCTCGATATCCCGGGCCACACGTCCGGGCACATTGCGTGCTTCGGCAACGGCATGGTTTTCAGCGGAGACACTCTGTTCGCGGCCGGCTGCGGACGGCTGTTCGAAGGAACGCCCGCGCAGATGGTCACATCGCTCGACAAGCTCGCCGCGCTCCCGCCCGAAACGCGGGTCTACTGCGGACACGAGTACACGGTCTCGAACCTTCGCTTTGCGCTGGCGGTCGAACCGCGCAGCGCGGCCTTGCAGGCGCGTCTGGAGCGCGATCAGGCGACGCGCAACCGCGGTCAGCCGACGCTTCCGTCGACCATCGCCGAGGAGCGCGCGACCAATCCGTTTTTGCGCTCCGTCGGACCCGGCGATTCGCGCTGCGGCGATCGACCATGCGGGCCGCGATCTGCCCGATCGCGTGGCGGTGTTCGCGGAACTTCGTGCCTGGAAGAACGCGTTTTGAGGACTGCGCGCGCGACCGGCCGGTGTGATCCCCGCGTGTTCCTTGACGCGCCTCGTCGCTGACCCCTAACATGCGCCCACCTCATCCATCCGCAAGGCGTTTTTGACACTCGCTCAGACATCCAGGATCGCCGCCACGATTTTGACGCTCGCACTGGCTGCATGTGCGAGCGTTCCGGCCACACCCCCGTACCGCCCGTGGCATTGGAGCCCATGCTCCGGATCGAACCGCCGTCGATCGCAACGTTTCCTCCCGAGGATGAGTTGCCCGATATGCGCGCGACCGGAGGCGATCCCGATTCGGTCACCAACGCCACGCTGCAATTGCGCTCCGAGTACGGGGACCTCTGGGAGCACATCCGCAATGGATTCATCCTGGACGACCTCGATACGCCCGAGGTCAAGGCGGCCGAGGAATGGTACGCGGCGCGTCCCGACTACATGGCGCGCATGGTCGAGCGCAGCCGCCGCTACCTGTACTACATCGTCACCGAGGTCGAGAAGCGCGGCATGCCCATGGAGACCGCGCTCCTGCCGATGATCGAAAGCGCGTACAACCCGATGGCGATCTCGACCAGCCGCGCATCCGGCATCTGGCAGTTCATTCCTTCGACCGGCAAGAACTATGGAATGAAGCAGACGTGGTGGATGGATGAGCGACGCGACGTGCTGGCCGCCACCGACGGGGCGCTCGACTACCTGCAAAAGCTCTATGCGGAATTCGGCGACTGGTCCCTCGCATTCGCTGCGTACAACTGGGGCGAAGGCTCGGTGCGGCGCGCTATCGCTGCCAACCAGAAACGCGGGTTGCCGACTGACTATCTGAGCCTGGCCATGCCGGCCGAGACGCGCAACTACGTGCCCAAGCTGCAGGCGGTGAAGAATATCGTCCGCGATCCGGAAGCGCACAATCTCGAGCTCGCCCTCATTCCCGATGCGCCCTATTTCACCGTCGTGCGGACCACCCGGAAGATGGACGTCAAGATCGCCGCGGACCTGGCGGAGATGCCGCTGGACGAGTTCCTTTCCCTGAATCCGCAGCACAACCGACCGGTCATCGCGGGTGCCGACGAGGCCACGATCCTGTTGCCGTACGACAAGGCGGAGCTGTTCGCTTCGAAGCTGGAGCTATCCAATCAGCCGATGGTCACCTGGCAGGCGTATCGGACCAAGCCCAACGAAACCCTGCCGCAGGTCGCGACGCGCTTCGGCCTTTCGCTGGAGACGCTGCGTACGGTCAACGGCATCGGCCCGCGGGCGAAGGTCCCCGTTGGACATGCACTGCTGGTCCCCACTCAGGCGCCTAGCGATGCGACCGCGGAAAGCCTGCAGAACGCGGTCTTCACGACCGTGCCGAGCGGCCGATTGGTCTACCACCGGGTTCGCAAGGGAGAAACGCTGTCCTCGATCGCCGCGCGCTACGCGGTCACCGCCGAGGACCTGAAGTCGTGGAATACCGGGCTCGGTACGAAGGTCGTCGCGGGCCAGCAGCTGCGGGTGATCAGCGATGTCCCCGGCTGCGGCAACGAAATCCAAGCGAAAAAAGATCAAGGCGGTCCGGCTCCGTCAGCGGCAAGACCGCGTCGGCCAAGCCGGCGGCCGACTCCGGAAAGGCGGCTCCGGCCAGGCACCTCTGAGCGGCCTGCCATCGGGAGTCCCAAAGCAAAACAGGCGACACTTTCGCATCGCCTGTTTTGGGGTCCATCGCAGTGTCGCGACGGACGTATTGCCGCAGAAGCCTTACTTCTTCTTTGCTGCCTTCTTCTTGGCGGGCTTCCTTTTTGCCGCTTTCTTCTTCGGCGCGGCCTTCTTCTTTGCGGCCTTCTTCTTGGCGGGCTTCCTCTTCGCCGCTTTCTTCTTCGGCGCCGCCTTCTTCTTTGCGGCCTTCTTCTTGGCGGGTTTCTTCTTTGCTGCCTTCTTCTTGGCGGGTTTCTTCTTCGCCGCTTTCTTCTTCGGCGCAGCCTTCTTCTTTGCTGCCTTCTTCTTCGGGGCCGCCTTCTTCTTCGCAGCCTTCTTCTTGGTGGCGGCCTTCTTCTTGGCCGCCTTCTTCTTAGGCGCAGCGGACGGTGCCGCCGGTGTCGCCATGGTCATCATGTCAGCCATCTTTGGTTCTCCTGTCTGAGTTGCTATAACTGTTATGAGTGCATCTGTTTCATCGCAGGTTTCTTTGCATCGGTCCCGAGACATTAGGAATTTACGACTGCTCTTGACAAACCCATTGACACCTGCTGCCTGAATTCTAGCCAATTTTTTTCGAAATACAAGATTTAATTGCACTTTCATGTGACGCTGCACGTCAGTGTTGCGATTTTGCACACGTGATTTTCCGTGCGGATTCGCGATTCAAGGCAGCAAAGATTCGTGCGCGAAGAGTTCCTCGACGGTCTCGCGAGGGCGCACAAGATGCGCCGATTCGCCGTCGACAATCACCTCCGCGGCGCGCGCTCTGGAGTTGTAATTCGAGCTCATGGCCATCGCGTAAGCGCCCGCGGAAAGTATCGCTAGCAGATCGCCTTCAGCCAGCGCCAGCATACGGTCGCGAGCAAGAAAATCGGCGCTTTCGCAGACCGGGCCGACCACCTGCCACAGCTCTTTCGGCGCGGTGCGCGGCACCACCGGCCATACGTCGTGCCACGCGTCGTACAGCGCCGGCCGAAGCAGGTCGTTCATGGCGGCATCGACGATGGCGAAGTTCCGCAGCGGACCCGGCTTGAGGTAGCCGACGCGCGTCAGCAGCACGCCCGCATTGCCGATCAGCAATCGCCCCGGCTCGAACAGAAGCTTGAGTGGCCGGCTGCCGATCAGCCGGCGGATCGCGAGCGCATAGTGGTGCGGATCGACCGTTTCCTCGTCGCGGTAGCGGATGCCGATGCCGCCGCCGAAATCGATATGCTCGAGCTGGATGCCGTCCGCCGAAAGCTGGTCGACCAGGGCAAGCACCTTGGTTGCCGCCGCGATGTGCGGGTCCAGGCTGACGATTTGCGAGCCGATGTGCATGTCGACGCCACGCACCGCGATGTTGGCAAGGCCGGCGGCGCGCCGGTAGAGCGCACGCGCGTCGTCGAGCGGAATGCCGAACTTGTTTTCCTTGAGCCCCGTCGAGATGTAGGGGTGCGTCCCGGGATCGACGTCGGGATTGACGCGAATGCTGATGGGCGCGCGCTTTCCGGCGTGCCGCGCTGCGGCATCGAGGCGATCGAGCTCGCTGGCGGACTCGATGTTGAAGCAAAGAATGCCGAGCTCGAGGGCGCGCTGCATTTCGGCCGTCGTTTTTCCGACGCCTGAAAAGACGATCTTGCCCGGATCCGCGCCGGCCGCGACGGCGCGAGCCAGCTCTCCCCCGGAGACGATGTCGAAACCGCTTCCGAGGCGCGCCAGCAGGTTCAGCACCGCGAGGCTGGAATTGGCTTTCATCGCGTAACAGACCAGGTGCGGCGCATCTCCGAAGGCGGCGTCGAACTGGCGGAAGGCGCCCTCCAGCGCCGCGCGCGAATACACGAAGCACGGCGTGCCGTAGCGCTCGGCGATTCGCTCGAGCGAGACGCCTTCGGCGGCCAGCACGCCGCCGCGATACTCGAACGCGATCACGATTCCTTGTCGCCGGGTGCAACCGGGGGCGCAGCGGGGGGTGGTGCGGACGGCTTCGGCGGCGACGACGCCGGCGCCGGAGTTTCCGGCGCGGGAAGGGGTGTCGTTACCGTCCCCGTCGCGGGTGTCGCGGCGGGTGTTGCCGGCGTCGCAGCAGGCGTTGCGCCGGACGCCGGAGTGGTCGCGGCAGGCTTCGCCGGCGGCAGCTTCAACGGGCCTTTGATGCCGCACGAGACGACCGCGAGCGCGGCAAGGGCGACGATGATCGAGGCGATGAAACGGCGTAACATCCGGCTGCTTGAGCTCTATGCGCTCGATGCGCTCAATCGATAGGCGATGCCATCGACCTGCAGTCTATCATGCGAAGCGAGGACGTTTTTCATGAGCACCGAGAGTGAATTCGTCGCACTGGCGGACAGGGCCCTGATGTCGATCGGCGCCGCGCTCGACGCCGCGGCGGACGCGCTCCGACGCCGATCTCGACTGGTCGCTCAACGACGGCATCCTGACGATCGAATGCGACGGCGGCAAGATCATCGTCAACCGGCACGTGCCTAATCGCGAGCTATGGGTCGCCGCCAAAGCGGGTGGATTTCACTTCAGGCACGACGCCGGCGCCTGGCGCGATACCCGCAGCGGTGAAGCGCTGACCGCGGTGCTGACACGCCTGCTGCGGGCGCAGAGCGGCGTCGAGATCGAGTTCGCGTTGCCGCGCGAGGGCTAGGCTGCCCGGCCTAGCCCAGCACCGGCGTCAGCGCGTCGAGCTCGCGGCGCGCTTCGACGTGGCCCGGAAACAGCGATTCGACCAGCGCCCAGAAACGCGGCGAATGATTGAGCTCGACCAGGTGCGCGACCTCATGAGCGATGACGTAATCAGCGATCGCGGGTGGGAGCTGGACGAGGCGCCAGTGCAGCCTGATCTCCCCCTTGTGATTGCAACTGCCCCACTGGGTGCGCGCGCTCGAGAGCTTGACCTGCGGCGCGAAGCCGGTCACCTGGCTTGCGAAATGCAGCACGCGCGGCGCGAGCAGCGCCAGCGCCTGCTCCTTCAGCCAGCGGCCGACGAAGGCGGCGATCTCGGTTTCGTCCGCGGGAGTGGGGTGGAGAACGGTGAGATGCAGCAGGTCGGCAGCGATGGTTTTCTTGCGCGCCGGGAAGAGCGCGAGCGTCAACGGGCGGCCGCGAAAGAGCAATGCCGCGCCTTCGCACCACTGCGCCGGAAGCGCCTCCTTGTCGCGCCCCCGCCATTCCGCGAGCGTCTTGATCACCCACTCGGCCCGCTCGCGTAGCGCAAGCTCGATCTCGCGTATCGACACCCAGGACGGGGCGCGCACGCTGAGTCCGCTGTGATCGATCACCATGCCGATGGAACGGCGCCGCGCGCGGCTCAGGCGATAGTCGACGGTCTGATCGCATAGCGTGATGCTGCGCACGCTCCCGCCGCCGCTGCGGGCGCCGGTCAGGCGCGCGGGGGCGTCCGTGCGTCGAGCGGATTCCCCAGCCGTGCGACCTCGTCTTCGATCCAAGTCTCGACCTCGCTGATCAGTCGCTGCATGTCCCGACCTTCGGCGCGAATCGGCGGACCGACCGAGACAGTGATCGTGCCGGGTCGTTTGCCGAGCGTGCCCTTCGGCCACAAATAGCCGGCATTATGCGCCACAGGCACGACAGGCACGTCAAGCGCGATGGCAAGACGCGCGCCGCCGGACTTGTAGTGCGAGCGCGTTCCAGCCTTGATACGCGTTCCTTCGGGATAGACGACGATCCAGAAGCCCTGCTCGAAGCGCTTGCGGCCCTGCGTTACGATTTGTGTCATCGCGTCCTGGCCGCTGGCGCGGTCGATGGTGATGGGCGATGCAAGCGCGAAGGCCCAGCCGAAGAATGGAATGGAAAGCAGCTCCTTTTTGGCCACGAAAGCCAGCGGAGGAAACAGGAAGTTGAGCGCCAGCGTTTCCCAGGTCGAGGAATGCTTGGACATGACGATGTGCGGCTCGCTCGATCGCGGAATGTTTTCGGCGCCGATCGACCCGATGGCGGATGCCGCAGATCAGGCGCGCCGCGAGAAGATTGATGCCGCACCAGACGATGATGAACTTGTAGCGCGCGACCGGCGGCAGCCAGAAGACGAGCAGGACCAGCACCGCATAGATTGGCGTGAAGATCAGCTGGAACAGCGCGAACAGCAGCGAACGGATCGTCGGACATCGCTCAGCTCGCCTGCACGGGCGCGTCAGTCGCCGGCCAGGAGCGCGGTGACGGCGAACGCGAGGTCGGGAAAGATGATGGTGTTGGCGGGAAACACGCCATCGCGCAGCGTTTTTTCGCCTTTGCCCGAAAGGACCAGGATAGGCTGCGCCTCGACTGGCCGCTGCCGCCTGAAGGTCGCGCACGCTGTCGCCTACACATGGAACACCGGTCAGCTCGACGCCGAATCGGTGGCCGATCTCGGTAAACATGCCCGGCTTGGGCTTCCGGCAGTCGCACGCGGAGTCGGCGGCGTGAGGACAGTAGAAGACGGCGTCGATGCGCCCGCCGACCTGCGCCAGCGCCTTGTGCATCTTCTCGTTGATCGCGATCAGCGTCGCCATGTCGAAGAGGCCCCGCCCGAGTCCCGACTGGTTGGTCGCCACCACGACACGGAACCCGGCGTGATTGAGCCTCGCGATCGCTTCCAGGCTGCCGGGGATCGGGCGCCACTCCTCGGGCGACTTGATGAACTGATCGCTGTCGTAATTGATCACGCCGTCGCGGTCCAGGATGATCAGCTTGACCTGCCGGGTGTGGGGGACGGTTTCGGAGAACTGGACCACGTCTGCCTTTTCGCGTCAGGCGGCGAGCTTGGAAATGTCGGCGACCTGGTTCATCGCCTCGGAAAGGCCGCGCAGCAGCGCAAGCCGGTTGGCACGCAGCGCTGCGTCGTCGGCCATGACCATCACGTCGTCGAAAAAGCGGTCCACGCGGGTGCGCGCGGAAGCCAGCGAGCGCAGCGCGGCCGTGTAGTCGCCGCGCTTGACGTGGTCGCGCACGACCGGAAGCAGCTCCTGGACCGCAGTGTAGAGGTCCTTCTCTGCGCCATCGACGAGCAGCTTGCGATCCACCGCCGACGCGACTTCGCTTTCGTTCTTGCGAAGGATGTTGCCGATGCGCTTGTTTGCCGCGGCAAGGGCTTCCGCCTCGGGTAGCGCGGCGAAAGTGCGGATGGCTTCCATTTGCGCCGGCACGAGATCGATGCGCGAGGGCCGCAGACTCAATACGGCATCGACCTGGTTCGCGCTGTAACCCTGCTCGCGCAGGTTGGCGCGCAAACGCTCGAGCAAGAATGTCTGCCATTTCCTCCGTCCGCCGCTCGATGCCGGGGACGGCATTCGTCGCCTCGAAGGCGTTCTGCACGAGGTCGGAAAGCGATAGCGGCAATCGTTTCTCCATCAGGATCCTGAGCACGCCCAGTGCCGCGCGGCGCAATGCGAAGGGATCCCTGTCGCCGGTCGGCACGTTGCCGATCCCGAACATTTCCGCCATGGCAAGCAGCTTGTCCGCGAGCGCCACGCTTTGCCCGATTGCATCCTCCGGCAGCGCATCACCCGCATACCTGGGCCAATAGTGCTGCTCGATCGCCCTGGCGACCGGCGCCGGCTCGCCGTCGTGCTCGGCGTAGTAGCGGCCCATCACGCCTTGAAGCTCCGGAAATTCGCCGACCATATCGGTCACCAGGTCGGCCTTGGAGAGCATGGCCGCGCGGCTTGCCTGCGCAGGGTCGGCGCCGAGCAGGCTCGCGATGTGCTTCGACAGAAACTGCAGTCGGTCCGTCCGCTCGGCCATCGTGCCGAGCTTGTTGTGGTAGCGCACGCTGCGAAGCTTGTCGACACGCGATGCGAGCGGTTGCTTGCGGTCCTGGTCGAAGAAGAACTTGGCGTCCGCGAGCCTGGCGCGCAATACGCGCTCGTTGCCGTGGATGATCTGGCCGGGATCGTGCGTCTCGATGTTGCTCACCATGAGAAATCGGCTCTGCAATTTGCCGATCCGGGCCGGCGAGCGCGAAATAGCGCTGGTTCCTCTGCATGGTGAGGATGAGACATTCCTGCGGCACTTCGAGAAACGCCGGATCGAAGCCTCCCGTGTAGACCTTGGGCCATTCGACCAGCGCGGTCACTTCGTCGAGGAGCTCGTCGGGCATGATGACCGTGGCGCCGCGCCGCGGCCTCCGCTCAGCTCCGCAACGATCTTGTCGCGCCGCTTGCCGAAGCTCGGGATGACCTTGCCTTCGGCTTCGAGTGTCGGCTCGTAGGCGCCGGCACTCTCGAGGATTATGTCCGGGCGCGACATGAACCGATGTCCTGCGGTTGTGCGTCCCGCCTGCAATCCAAGCGCTGCAACGTTCACGATATTGCGACCCATGGATCGCATTCAGGCGATGCGCCGGTCGCGCGAATTTCACCGTCGTTCCATCGGGGCGCTGGTAGCTCATCACCTTGGGAATCGGCAGCCCGGCAATCGCCTCCTCGATCGCTTCGTCGAGTCCGCGCTCCAGCGGCTGGCCTTTGGCGCGGCGGCGCAGGTACACGTAGTCGGCTTTGCCGTCGGAGGCGACTTATATGCGATCAGGCCCGTCGACGGCATCGAGCGAAGCCGTTGCAAGGTGCTCGCGACCGAGGCCCCTTCAATTTCTTGGTGAAGGCATCGCTCGGTTTGGATCCGTCGCTGGCGACCTTCGCAGGCATGAGCTTGTCGATCACTTCCGCGTCCGGGGCGACCGCACGGACGTCCGTGATCGTCACCGCGAGCCGGCGCGGCGTGGAGTACGTCGTTGCTTCGCTGCTTCCCAGGAAGCTGCGCTTGCGGAGTCCCGCTTCGATGCCGGACGCGAAGGCCTCGCCCATCGCCTTCAGCGCTTTCGGCGGCAGCTCCTCCGTCAGAAGCTCGACCAGCAGCGTTTCCGCGCGTCACGCCGGCTCCGTGACTCTACCGAGCATGGGAAATCCGAGCGCTTCACGCGACTCGACATACGCCTGCGCGACCAGGCGCGACAGCGTGCGTATCCGTCCGATATATCCCGCGCGCTCGGTGACCGATATCGCGCCGCGCGCGTCGAGCAGATTGAAGGTGTGGGCTGCCTTGAGAATCATTTCGTAGCCCGGCAGCGCGAGCTTCGCATCCAGCAGCCGCTTGCGCTTCGCCCTCGAAGAATGCGAACTGCTCGAACAGCCTCGCAACGTTCGATTCCTCGAATGCATATTTCGACTGCTCGACCTCGTTCTGGAAAAACACGTCGCGGTACGAAATGTCGCGCGTGTAGGCGAGGTCGTAGACCGACTCGACGTTCTGGAGGTACATCGACATCCGCTCGAGCCCGTACGTGATCTCGCCGGTGATGGGCTTGCAGTCGAGGCTGCCGACCTGCTGAAAGTAGGTGAACTGGGTGATTTCCATCCCGTTCAGCCACACCTCCCAGCCGAGCCCCCACGCGCCGAGCGTGGGGTTCTCCCAGTCGTCTTCGACGAAGCGCACGTCGTTGACCTTGAGGTCGAAGCCGAGCGCCTCGAGCGATCCCAGGTAAAGCTCGAGGATGTTCTCCGGCGACGGCTTCAGCACGACCTGGAATTGATGATGCTGGTGCAGGCGGTTGGGATTCTCGCCGTAGCGGCCGTCTTTCGGACGGCGCGACGGCTGCACGTAGGCCGCGCGCCACGGCTCGGGGCCGAGCGCGCGCAGGAAGGTCGCGGTGTGCGACGTCCCGGCGCCGACTTCCATGTCGTAGGGCTGCAGCAAGGCGCAGCCCTGCGCTCCCCAATACTGCTGGAGGGTGAGAATGACCTGCTGAAAAGTGAGCACTTGGACCCGAGCTGTCGCCAGCGTACCGAAGGTCCCGATGTTACTGGATGCCGGCGTCTCGACCAACCTCGCCGAATCCCTTTCTTCCGGGAGCGCCGCGTCAGGACGAGCGTCGCCGCGATGATGAGCAACGCCAGCGCGACCACGAGCGCATCGCCGAAGCGCACATAAGGCGTGAGGCCCATGCGACCGGAAATCGTGCCCTCGAGAATCCCGCGCGTGAACCAGGGCAGGCGCGAGCGCTCCACGCCGTGGTGATCGATGATGGAAGTGATGCCGGTGTTGGTCGCGCGCAGCATCGGCCGCGCCGGTCTCGATCGCGCGCATCGCGGCAATCTGCTCGTGCTGCTCGGCCGCGAGCGAGCGGCCATACCAGGCGTCGTTGGTGACGTTGACCAGGAGCGTCGCGTCGGCCGCGCGCCGATCGAGCTCGTTGCCGAACGCATCCTCGTAGCAGATGTTGACCGCCAGGCGCTGACCGGCGACGGCGAACGGCTCCTGATAGGCGGCGCCCGGAGTCTGATCGGCAAGCGGAATGGAAAGCACGCTGTTGATGAGCCAGCCGAACACCGGCTTGAGCGGAATCGTTTCGCCGAAGGGCACGAGATGATGCTTGCGATAGACCTGGGTCGTCGCGCTGCCGACCGACACCACGCTGTTGTAGTAGTGATCGTAGTCGCCGGCGCCCTCGGCGGGCTCGAAAAAGAAAAGACCGACAAGAAGGTCGCCGCCGTTGCGCTTGGCCGCCGAGCGGAGCTGTGCGACGAATTCAGGGTCGACCTCATCGGCGAACATCGGCAGCGCGCTCTCGGGCAGCACGATGAGCTTGCCTTCAGCGCGAGCGACGAGGTCGGCATAGATCGCGAGCGTTTGCTGGCGATACGAGGGCAGGAACTTGTCCTCGCCGATATTGCCCTGAACCAGGCTGACCGTCGTGGGCTCGCCGACCGGATCGCTCCAATCGACGCGCATCAGCGCGTATCCGCAGATCCACACGATTGCCAATGCAGCGGCGCCGATGAGCGCTTGCCTGCGGCTTGTGTCGAAAGACCTGATCAGACCGGCGAGCCACGCCGCCGTCAGCGCGAGGAAAAAGCCGGACAGGAGGACGCCGCCGATCGGAGCGTAGCCGGCCAGCGGCGATCCGAGCTGAGCGTATCCGATCGAAAGCCATCCAAAACCCGAGAGCAGCCATCCGCGCAGCCATTCGGAAAGCGTCCATGCCGCGGCCGCGACGATCAGGCGACGCATGCGAATCGGGTGAGGTGGTGCGCGCGGTGATCCATCCCGCGAGCCCGGGGAAGAGCGCCAGATACGCGCAAAATCCGGCGGTGCCGATCGCCGCGAGCAGCTGGCGGCATGCCGCCAAAGCCGCTGAGCGCGACCGATACCCACGAAACGCCGGCGCCGAAGAGTCCCAGTCCGAACGCAAAGCCGAGCGCGAATGCGCGTCGCGGCGACGCCGCGCCTTGCCACAGCGCAAACAGGCCCGCCAGCGTGAGCGCCGGCAGCGCGGACGCGCCGAACGGCGCGAAACTGAAAACGGTGGCGATGCCGGAGAGCAGCGCCGCGAGCACGGCAAACGTCCCGGGCATCAAGCGCCGCCCGGCTCGGGTCCTTCGTCGGGAATGGGCGTCAACTTTTCCACTTCCAACGTGTAGATGCGGCGGCTGTCGGCGCGGATGACCTTGAAGCGCACGCTGTCGATGGTCGTCGACTCACCGCGCTTGGGAAGGCGCTTGAAGCCCTTCAGCACGAGACCGCCCACTGTCGCGTACTCCTCGTTGCCGAAGTCCGTGCCGAGAGCCTCGTTGAAGTCGGCGATCTCGGTCTGCGCCTTGACTCTGTAGCGTCCGTTGGCCTCGGGAATGATGTTGTCCTCGGCCTCGTCGAAATCGTATTCGTCCTCGATGTCGCCGACGATTTGCTCCAGAACATCCTCGATGGTGACCAGGCCCGAGACCCCGCCGTATTCGTCGACGACGATGGCGATGTGATTGCGGTTCGCGCGGAAGTCGCGAAGCAGCACGTTGAGCCGCTTGGATTCGGGCACGAAAACCGCCGGGCGCAGGGTGTCGCGGAGGTTGTAGCTTTCGGGATTGGCGTAGTAGTTCAGGAGCTCCTTGGCGAGCAGGATGCCGATCACGTCGTCCTTGTTTTCGCCGATGACCGGGAAGCGCGAGTGCCGTGTCTCGAGCACGAAAGGGATGAATCCCGCAGGCTCGTCCTCGATCGAGATGACGTCCATCTGCGCGCGCGGGATCATGATGTCGCGCACGGTCATCTCGGACACCTGCAACGCGCCTTCGATGATCGACAGCGCGTCGGCATCGAGCAGCTTTCGCTCGAACGAGCTGTGCAGAAGCTTGACGAGCTCCTCGCGATCCTCGGGCTCGCGCGTCAGAAACGCCGACAGCCGCTCGAGCAGCGTCGGCTTGTCGGCGAGCCTCGTGCCGCGTTCGTCGTCGCCCGTCGTTTCAGTCATCTTGATGCGCGCGGAGCCGCTCTGAGTCGCGATTCGGGACGCGCCGCATAAGGATTCGCGACGCCGAACGCCGCGAGAATCGCTATTTCGCGCGCCTCCATCGTGGCCGCCTCGTTCGAACGGCGATGGTCGTATCCCTGAAGATGAAGCATGCCGTGAACCACGAGATGTGCGCAGTGCGCCGCGAGCGTCTTTCCCTGGTCTGCCGCCTCCTGCCTCAACAGCGGCAGGCAGAGAACCACGTCGCCGTGCACGATGCCAGGCCGATCATCGTACACGAATGAAAGAACGTTTGTCGGGCCGCGCCTGCGCCGGTAGCTGCGGTTGAGCGACTCGCCTTCGACGGCATCGACGAAGCGCAGCGTGACATCGGCATCCTTCGCCAACGCGGCGGTGGCCCAGCGTCGAAGCAGGGGCCGCGGCGGCACATCGTCGCCCGTCACGGCATATTGAACACTGAGCCGACAAGCGCGCGCGGCGCACACGGCGGCCGCTCATGTCGTTGCCTGAATCTTCGCCTGGGCTTTCATCTGCGCCGCTGGCGGATCCACGGCGACGTGCGAGCGCGCGATGTCGACCAGTTTGGCAAAAAGCGGAATCAAGGTGGCGTTGTCGTGCGACAGCAAGGCATCGCCGACGTAGATCTCGGTCGACGACCAGCCCGGCTTGATACCCGGCGCGATGCGCTGCGCGAGCCATGCGCCGTCGTCCGATCCGATCCGGTCCCGTGCAGCGGCAACCGCCGCAGGCGGGGCCGCGAAGTGGATGTGAAAAAGATTGACCTGCGGAGGTTGCGGATCGACGAGGATACCGTCGATCGTCGACAGTCCGGCTGCGAAGTCGAGCGCGCGTGCACGGTATGCCGGCATCTTCGCGATCTGGGCATCGAAGCGCATCGCGGCCGACGCAACCAAAGGATGAAGTTGCACCAGCGTGCCGCCGTGGCGGCGGCGCCAGGTGCGCGCCTGCGCGATGAAGTCCTCGGGTCCGAGCAGCATCGCCCCCGCGAGCGCGCCGATGCCCTTGTAGAAGGATACGTAAACCGAGTCGAATGGCGCACAAACCTCGGCCAGAGACTTCGGCGCGTAGTATTCGCGCGCTTCCCACAGGCGCGCGCCGTCCATGTGCAGCTTGGTGCCGTTATCGCGCGCGAGGGCGGCGAGCGACTCGATTTCCTGCCACGCCGGCAGGCGGCCGCCGATCTCGCGTGCCGGCAACTCGACCAGCAATGCCGCGGGAGCCGCGGGCGGTCTCGATCATTGCGGCCAGGTCGCGCGCCTCCGTCGGACGCTCGCGGGCGCCGAGTAGCGTGACGTCGAGACCATGCAGATGCGCGTAGGCGCGCTCCTCGTGGAGCTCGAGGTGCGACGTGGCATGCATCGCGATTCGCCGCGATCCCGCGCGATCGCACCAGATGCGCAGCGCGATGAGCTGCGCCATGGTGCCGCTCGGCATGAAAACCGCGGCCGCCTTGCCGAGCCGATCGGCGACTCTTGCGCTCGAAAGCGCTGATCAGCTGGCCTTCGCCGTACCTGTCCGCATCCCAACCGTGGTCCTGGCACCATTTGCCGATGCGCACGAGCTCGGCACCCGGCGCGCTGGGAAGGTGGCCCGAAACCTGGATCGCACAGCGTTTGCGCAGCGCGTCCTGCTCCGCCGCGGTGAGCGGATCGCCCGTCATCTTCCGCCCGGCGGGGTGTCGATCGGCGCATCGATGCGCTCGCTCTTGGTGTGCATCTCGTAGGCGTTGATGATCTTCTGCACCAGCGGATGACGGACGACGTCGGCGCTGGTGAACTCGGTGAAGGCGATGCCGCGCACGTCCGCCAGGACCCGCCGCGCCTCGATCAGGCCGCTTTTCTGTCCTCGCGCAAGATCGATCTGGGTGACGTCGCCCGTGATGACGGACTTGGTTCCGAAGCCGATTCGCGTCAGGAACATCTTCATCTGCTCGGGCGTCGTGTTCTGCGCTTCGTCGAGGATGATGAAGGAGTGGTTCAGCGTACGACCCCGCATGTAGGCGAGCGGCGCGATCTCGATGGTATTGCGCTCGAACAGCTTCGCCGTCTTGTCGAATCCCATGAGGTCATAGAGCGCGTCGTAAAGCGGGCGCAGGTAGGGATCGACTTTTTGCGCGAGATCGCCCGGAAGAAAGCCGAGCCGCTCGCCCGCCTCGACGGCGGGCCGCACGAGCACGATGCGCTTGACGGTATCCCGCTCGAGCGCGTCGACCGCGCAGGCGACCGCAAGATAAGTCTTGCCCGTTCCGGCAGGACCGATGCCGAACGTGATGTCGTGCTCCTGGATGTGGCGCAGGTACAGGATCTGGTTCGGTGTCCTGCCGTGCAGGTCCGCGCGGCGGGTGCGCAGTTGCGCTGTCACGGCCGGGTCTGTTTCGTCGGCGCTCGCGGCCGCGTTGTGCTGGGTCGCCAACTCGATCAGGCCGAGCTGGATGTCATCCACCGAGAGCGGCTCGGCTGCGTGCGCATAGAAGCGCTGCAGCGCCGTCGCGGCCTGCTGAACCTGGGGCGACGCGCCGCGCAGCGTCAGTGCGGCACCTCGGCGCGCGATCGTGACGTCGAGCGCAGCCTCGACCTGGCGCAGGTTGGCGTCGAGCGCGCCGCAAAGGTTCGCCAGCGCGCGATTGTCTACGGGCGAGAGCTCCAGCTCGACGGTCTGCGGCTTCAATGCGTGCCCGGAAGTCCGCTATACGCCCGGGCGCTGCAACGGCGCCTTCAGGGCTTCTTCAAGCGTGTTCTCGCACTCGGCCAGGTGCGCGTGCGCTTCCTTCGAATACGTCGCTTCTGGACTCGGCGACCTTGATCTGGGCGAGCAGTTGCTTCGCGTTCTCGCGCTGAAGTGCGCGAGCATCGGCCTGACCGCTCTGCGACGGCCGCAGTAGCGTACCGGCCAAACGGCGCAGGTATTCGCGCTGGAGGTTGCGGCGAAAAGCGCCGATGTCGCGCCCGGTCTTCAGTTCGCTCCAGATTGCGTCCTGAAGCGTGTCGTAGAGCTCGGAAAGGCGGAAGCTCTGGTTGTCGCGCGTTTGCCTGAACTCGCCTTCCGCGATGCGCGTCGCCACGCCGTCGCTCATCAGCTGGTCCAGCACCGCGCGCTGCACGCCCAGCATGCGCGAGCGTCAGCGCGATGTCGGGAGTGATCGCGCTCGATCCGGCGTCATCGCGATAGCGGTCGAACTGGTCCACCGTCAGGCGGCGCACGAATTCGGGGCGAAGACGGAAGCTGTCGACCGACAACAGCCCGTCGGCGATGAGCTTGAGCGCCGCGCGCTGCTTCGCGGCGGGCACAGGCGTGAACGGATCGCGTCCGCTGCCTGCGTGATCGCGAACATACACGACGCCTCCGACATATTTCGCGCTGACCACGCCGGCGTTGCCGAGCTGGGTGAGGCCGGAGAGGAAATTGCGACGCAGCATCTCGTAGCTTTCGCCGGGCTTCAACTGGCGATCCTGCAGGCGCGCCCAGAGCTCGCGCGACAGCGTGAGCCTGCGCATCGCGTAGTCGAGGGGATCGCTTCCCAGGTCGCGGCGATTGACCTGTGGATCCATGCCCTCGGCCGAGCCGCCGAAGCCGGCGTCGATATCGTTGCCGAATGCCAGGTCCGGCTCGCCGCTGCGCGCCGCAATTTTCGCGAGCTCCTCCTTCTCCTGTGCCGGAGGGATCGGCTTGTAGGCGTATTCGATCGCCCAGTAGTCGTAGGGTCCGAGGGAATGCATCACGTAGTCGGCCTGCGGCTCATCCTGCAACGCGAGGTTGACGGCGTTGTAGTCCATCACCGATCCGCCGATGCCGTGTACGGCGGTGAAGGCGGGGTCCGAGAGCTGCTTCTGGGTGTAGATGGTCGATGCGCGAAAGTTGTGCTGCAATCCCAGCGTGTGGCCGACTTCATGGGTCACCACGTCCTTGAGCGTTGCGAGCACATATTTTTCCGCCTCGGGGCTGTCGGGATCGATTTCGCCTCGGGCCACGAGCAGATCGAGCGCGAACGCGAGCTCGTCCATCGCCACGTCGCCGTAATCGCAGAAGCCTTCATCGCCGCTCGCGTGCGCGCGCGGAGCGAATTGCTCGGATGCCTGGCGGCGAGGCAGGCGCGTCCAGCCATCCTCGATCTCGACGTCCGCGTCGAGGATCTCGCCGGTGCGCGGATCGGCGCGGCTCGGCCCGATGGCGAGGGCTCCGGGCTCGTCGCGCACGACCCATCGGATCGACGCGTGCCGCGTGTCCGCGGTGCTGAATGTCGCGTCGTCCGGCTGCATTTCCACGCGTATGGCGTCTTTGAAGCCGATCTTTTCGAACGCCTTGTTCCACTCGAGAACGCCGGCCTTGATCGTCTCGCGGTATTTGACGGGGATGTCGCGATCGAGCCAGTAGACGATAGGAACCTTTGGCTCGGACATCTCGGCGTCGGGGTCTTTTTTCTCGAGCCGCCAGCGCTTGACGTAATAGACCTCGGGGAACGAGGACGCGGAGTCCGACGAAAAGTCCCAACGCCGGACCATGAAGTGGCCGATGCGGTCGTCGGCCATGCGAGGCGTCATCGGCTCCTGGCAGCTTGGCGAAGCTGTAGTAGTAGCCCGAGGAAGAGACTGCGTTCGTCTTCGAGGTGAGCGGGCGGAGAGCTGTGCGACGGGGACGACATCGAGGGCGGCGCCGGCAATTTGGGGATCGAATAGTGCGCCGACACCGCGAAGCCCGTCAGGTCTTCGGTATTGTTCGTGGCGGTGAAGCTCGAGTTGCGCGCGTCGAATCCATAGGCGACGTGATAGGCGGATTCGAGGGCGGTCGATCCGCCCGGGATATCGGCGAGCAGCAGCGCATTGGCGTCGATGAGGATCGACTTGCGCTCCGGATGCGCCTGGCTTGCGGCGGGAACGGCGGATAGAAGGCTGTCGCTCGTCGATTCGCGCACCGCGCGCTCCAGCGGCGTGCCGGTGGCGGCGAAAAACTGGGAATTCTTGGCGATAAGCTGCACGAGCGTGCCCAGCCGGTGAAATTCGACGATGTACGAGCGCAGCATGGGGCTTCGAAACGGGTCACGGTCGCCGATGCCGGTGGTGCGATTGATCTGCAGGAAAAACGGCTGGTCGAATTGCTCCGGCCTGATCTCGACCCAGACTTTTTCGTCCTTGGTGTACAGGTTGAAGAACCCGGGCGACTCCTTCGCGTCCTTGATCACCTCCGCGAACGGTTTTTGCTGTCCTGCCACGGCCGCTGCTGCTGCCGCGGCGGCCGCGATCGCCGGCGAATTCGAGGATGGGCGCGCGGCACCGGGGGCAAGCGCGGGAGTCGGCGCCGCACCGGCGGATGGCGCTGCGTTGGCGGACGCCACGGTAGTCGCGGCGGTGGCGGCCGCGGCGGCCGCGGCTACGGTTGCTGGATCAGGCGCCGGCGCTGTGGCGCATCCGTAGCAGAGCATGGTTGCAATGGCGCCGACCAGCAGGGGGACGCGTTGCAGCGAGATGAGTGACATCGAATCAGGTCCTTGGAGAAATCGAAAATCGACGCGGGATCCCCTTGCTACCCGCGTCGGCGGAGTCGTTCAATTCAGCGCCAGCTCCCCGCGCAATGAATGCGCCAGCGCCGACGTAATGCGCACATCGATGTAGCGCCCGACCAGATCGCTGCCGCCGGCGAAATTGACGACGCGATTGTTCTCGGTGCGCGCCGCAAGCTCGCGCGCATCCTTGGTCGCATGTCCGGTCACCAGCATCGATTGCGGTGGTCCCGACCATGCGCTGGCTGTTGGCTGCGAATTGCTCATCGATTTTTGCCTGCAGGCGCGCGAGCCGTGCCTGAGCGATCGACGGGGGGACCGGGTCGGCAAAATCCGCGGCGGGTGTCCCCGGGCGCGGGCTGTAGACAAAGCTGTAGCTTCCGTCGAAGCCGACGTCCTCGATCAGTTTCATGGTCTGCTCGAAATCGGCATCGGTTTCGCCTGGGAAGCCGATGATGAAATCCGAGGACAGCGACAGGCTCGGCCGCGCCGCTCGCAATCTGCGCACGGTCGATTTGTACTCGAGCGCGGTATAGCCGCGCTTCATGGCCGCGAGAATCCGATCGGACCCGGACTGCACCGGCAGATGGAGCTGCGACACGAGCTTCGGCAGCGTGGCGTAGCACTCGATGAGCCGCGACGACATTTCGCGCGGATGCGAGGTCATGTAGCGGATGCGCTCGAGACCGTCGATTTCGGACAGGTATTCGAGCAGCGTGGCCAGATCGGCTTTTTCGCTGCCCTGACTCTTCGTGACGGCCATCGCACCGCGATAGGCGTTCACGTTCTGGCCGAGGAGGGTGATTTCCTTGACGCCCTGATCGGCCAGGTCGGCGACTTCGGTGAGAACGTCGTCGAACGGCCGCGAGACTTCCTCGCCCCGCGTATAGGGCACCACGCAGAACGTGCAGTACTTGCTGCAGCCCTCCATGATCGAAACGAACGCCGACGGTCCGTCGACGCGCGCCGGAGGCAGGTGGTCGAATTTCTCGACCTCGGGAAAGCTGATGTCGACCTGCGGCACGCCGGTGGCACGCCTGCGAGCGATCATTTCCGGAAGCCGGTGCAGCGTCTGGGGCCCGAAGACGACGTCGACGTAGGGCGCGCGCTTGACGATCGCCGCGCCCTCCTGGCTCGCGACACAGCCGCCCACGCCGATGACGAGGTCGGGGTTCAGGGTCTTGAGGTGGCGGACGCGGCCCAGGTCATGAAAGACGCGCTCCTGCGCCTTTTCGCGGACCGAGCAGGTGTTGAACAGGATCACGTCGGCGTCGTCGGGCCGCTCGGTGATCTCGAGGCCGGACGTCGCGTGGAGCACGTCGGCCATCTTCGCCGAGTCGTACTCGTTCATCTGGCAGCCAAAAGTACGGATGTACAGCTTGCGGCTCACGGATGGAAGGCGGCGGTCGGGCGGGAACGAAAGGGCGAAAATTATAGCAGGTCCGCCACGGAGCGCGGCCACGTCCACCCGTGGCTATAATCCCGCGTCGCAGGTGTCCGGCGCGCGTTTCGTGTGCGCCGGGTGAAACGGGAAGCCGGTGCGCCGGGGTTCAACCCCAGCCATTCCGGCACTGCCCCCGCAACGGTAAGTCAGGAAGGGTCGCTGCACACGCCACTGTTCGCCATCCAGCGAATGGGAAGGCAGGCGGTCCGGGCTGCAACCAGAGCCGACTGACGAGTCCGGAGACCGGCCTGCGTGCGGAGCTGCGTCGGTTCGCATTTCCGAATCTTGGCGCATCGCGGGGAGGCGATGACCGGACGGAAGCCGGTCGCCTTTTTTCCGCCCGACGACGCTCTCCGCGCTGTTTCGATCCACCTGCCGCGCGGGGAAGCGCGGCGCATGCGGAGCCTGTGATGACTCACTTAGTTTCGTCCTGCCGTGGCGCGGTTTGTTGCGCAGCGTCGGCCTTTTCGCTCGTGCTCTCGGCGCAAGCCATCGCGCAAACCAGCATTGCACCCTTGTTCGTGACCGCGTCGCGCGAGGCGCAGCCGCTGACGGATTTGCTCGCCGACGTCACGCTGGATCGGTCCCGAGGAAATTGCGCGCGCCGGTCCGGACGGTCTTGCCGCCCTGCTCCAGCGCCAGCCCGGAATCGAAGTCGTCACCAACGGAGGTCCCGGGTCGACCAGCGGCGTGTTCATGCGCGGCGCGAACACGGCACAGACGCTCGTGCTCGTCGACGGCTTGCGGGTGAGCTCCTCGACCAGCGGCACCACGCCGCTCGAGGCGATTCCGCTCGACCAGATCGATCACATCGAGATCCTGCGCGGTCCCGCGTCGAGCCTCTATGGCGCCGATGCGATCGGCGGCGTCATCCAGATATTCACGCGGCAAGGGAGGCGATGCGTTCTCGGCCAACGCCAGCGCCGGCTATGGCACTTATCAAACGAGCGGCATCAACGGCGGCGTCTCGGGCACCGGCGGCGACGGCGCCTGGCGCTACGCCTTGCAGGCGGGCCATCGCCAGAGCGACGGCTTCAATGCCATCTTCAATCCGAACAACTTCAGCTACAACCCCGACCGCGACGGCTACCAGGACAACAACGTCAGCGGCAGCCTGTCCTATCGCTTCGCGCCCGAGCAGGAGGTTTCGGCGCAGGCGCTTTACAGCCGGCTCAACGCCCAGTTCGACAGCGGCCCCGGCTTCGACGATCGCACGATCACGACCGTCCAGAGCTACTCGGTTGCGAGCCGCAACCGCTTGACGTCGATCTGGAAGAGCGAGCTTTCGGTCGCCGAGACCCGCGACGACAGCGATACGCAGACAGCCTTCGGCCCGTCGCGATTCGACACCCGGCAGCGGCTGTATTCCTGGCAGAACGACCTGATGCCCGGCTACGGGCACCTGATACTCCTCGCCGAGCGGCGCGAGGAGCACGTCGACAGCGACACGGCCTTCGACGTGACTTCGCGCAACACCAACTCCGTCGCGGGCATCTACCAGATACGCGAGGGACAGCAGTCGGCGCAGGCGAGCCTGCGCCGCGACGACAGCTCGCAATTCGGCGCGCGCACGACCGGCACCGTCGCCTACGGCTATGAGTTCACCGCCAACCTGCGCGCGACGGCGAGCTACGGCACGGCGTTCAAGGCGCCGACATTCAACGACCTCTACTTTCCCGGATTCTCGAACCCCGATCTCAAGCCGGAGACGTCCCGCAACACCGAGCTCGCGCTGCGCTATTCGGGTGACGGGCTGACCGCGGGAATCGTCGCCTACCGCAACCGGGTGAACGACCTGATCGTGTTCGAATGCGACGCCGACTTCAATTGCGCGCCGCAGAATGTCGCCGACGCGACGCTGGAAGGCGTCACGATCGAGCTCGGCGGCCGCGTGGGTCAGTTCAGCTTCAAGGGCAGCATCGACTTGCAAAACCCTACGGACAACAGCAACGGCCTGCTGTTGCCGCGGCGCGCGCGGCGGCACGGCTCGTTGTCGGTGCTGCGCGATGCCGGCGCGCTGAAGCATCGGCGCCGAGGTCGTTGCGTCATCGGCGCGTTTCGACGACGCCGCCAATACGCGCCGCATGGGCGGCTACGCGCTGCTCAACCTGACGGCCGAATACGATTTTGCAAATCGATGGTCGCTGCAGGCGCGTCTGAACAATGTGTTCGACAAGCACTACGAGCTGGCCGCCGACTTCAACACCGCGGGCACGAACGTTTTCGTCGGGGTGCGCTGGATGTACTAATGCTCTTGCGATGCCATGCGTTTGCAAGCGCGCGGGCCTATAATCGAAGCGAGATTTTGGTGCGGCAGCGCAGTCCATGAACAAGGCCTTTACCCGCGAAGACGATTCCGACGCCGACTTGGGCGACGATGTCGAGGAAGCCTCGCCGCTGCCCGAAGGCAGCCGCAACTACATGACGCCGGGCGGGTTCGCGCGCCTGAAGGCCGAGCTCGCCACGCTGGTCGACCAGGAGAGACCGAGCGTCGTGTCGATCGTGTCGTGGGCCGCCGGCAACGGCGACCGGTCCGAAAATGGCGACTACATCTACGGCAAGAAGCGCCTGCGCGAAATCGATCGGCGCATTCGATTCCTGATCAGGAGGCTCGACACCGCCGAGGTGGTCGATCCCCTCATGCGCCGGGATGCGGACAGCGAGGACCAGATTTTCTTCGGCGCGACAGTCACCGTGCGCGGCCGCGAAGGCGCCGAGCGCACCATCAGCATCGTGGGCGTGGATGAAATCGACACCGCGCGCGGCTACGTGAGCTGGGTCTCGCCCATCGCGCGCGCCCTGATCAAGGCGCGCGAAGGCGACGTCGTGACGCTGAAGACGCCCGGCGGCGCCGAGGAGCTCGAGATCCTCGCGGTGCGCTACGAGCCGCTCTCGACGGGCTAGCGCGACCCGGCGTGCATGGCGCGCACGCCCGCCAGCGCCCCGATCCCGCGCAGAACGAGCACGCAAGCGCGAGCATGGCAACGGAATGCAGCTTGCTTGACGCAATGAATGCACCGCCCGCGGTTGACGCCGCAGAATCGTTCCGCCTATAGTGCGACCGCACCCATGGACGCCGATCTCGCCGGACTCGAACAAAAACTCGCCACGCTGCTGGCCGATTATCATCGTCTGCGCGCCGAGAACGAGTCATTGAAGCGCGAGCTTGGGCGCTCGATGGAGCAGAACCGGTCGTTGAATTCGCGCATCGCCGCCGCGAGCGCGCGCCTCGACTCGCTGCTGCAGCAGCTGCCGGAATCGACGGGCTGACTGCGGTGGAAGATCCCTCGATCACGCTGGACGTCTCCATTCTCGGGCGCGAATACCGCGTCGCCTGCCGCGAGTCGGAGCGCGAGGAATTGCTTCAGGCAGTGCAGTTCGTCGATCGCCGCATGCGCGAAATCCGCGACGCGGGAAAGATCACCGGCACGGAGCGCATCGCCGTCATGGCGGGACTCAACATCGCGCACGAGTTGCTGCGAGCGAAAAGCGGAAGCGGCGCCGCAGCGCCGGTGTCGTCGGCCGCGGGTTTTGACACCGCCGGCATTCAGCGTAGAATTTCTGCCATGCAGTCAGCCATCGATCGTGCGATGGCGGAGCAGGACAAGTTGTTCTGATTTCGTCCAGGCTCGTCTGCGCCCTTTGTCCCCTGCGGTGTTCGAGCTGGCCATATATTCTTTGAACCAATGCTAACTTAGCGAGGTTGCCGTGCTTTCAACGGGCCGGTGTGCGCTCCCTACGCGGAAGCGCCTGATGGCCCTGGCAGGCGACCCTCTTGAACCTCGGTTCAGGATGAGGTTGGCACGGCACAGGCGGGGGACTCCCTCTTGGCGCCGAAGCGCGTGCTTCGGCGGCCGATCGCGTTGCTGCTCGATTGTCGATGTCCATTGAATTGCCGACATGCGCTACTGGTTGATGAAATCGGAGCCGGACGATGTGTCCATCGATGATCTGGCTCGCATGCCGAAGCAAACGGTGGCCTGGTACGGCGTTCGCAACTATCAGGCGCGCAACTTCATGCGCGATCAGATGCAGGTCGGCGATCTCGCGTTCTTCTACCATTCGAGCTGCGCCGAGCCCGGCATCGCGGGCATCGTGAAGGTCAGCAAGGCCGCGTATCCCGACAAGACGCAGTTCGACAAGAAGAGCCCGTACTACGACGCCAAGGCGACGATCGACGCGCCGCGCTGGGTCAACGTCGAAGTCACGCTCGTCGAGAAGACGCGGCTCGTCTCGCTGCCCGAGCTGCGCGCGCGGCCCGAGCTCGCGAGCATGCGCGTCCTGGCGCCTGGCAACCGGCTCTCGATCACGCCCGTCGATCCACGCGAGTGGACCTTCATCACCAAGAAGATGCTGAAGGCGTAGCTTGGACCTCGCGCTGATCCCGGTGTTCATCGTCATCGGGTGCGTGGTCGGATTCATTGCCGGATTGCTCGGCATCGGCGGCGGCTTGACCATGATTCCGATGCTGACGCTGCTCTTCACCTACGAGCAGTTTCCGCCGAACGACGTTCTGCACATTGCCGTCGCGACTTCGATGGCGACGATCGTCTTCACCTCGATTGCCAGCGTGCGCGCGCACAACCAGCATCGCGCGGTGTTATGGCCGGTCTTCTGGAGCCTCGCGCCGGGAATCCTGATCGGATCCCTGGTCGGTCCCCAGATCGTCAGCGGAATGTCGACGCGGCTCCTGTCGGGCGTGTTCGTGCTGTTTGCCTCGTATACGGGAGCGCGATTGATCCGCAACACGCTGCCGAAGCCGACGCGCGAATTGCCGGGGACGTTTGGATTGTGGGTCGTCGGGCGCCGCCATCGGCGTGATCTCGAGCATGGTCGGCGCCGGCGGCGGCTTCATCTCGGTGCCGTTCATGACGGCGTGCAACGTCCGACTTCAGAATGCCGTCGCCACGTCCGCGGCGCTGGGACTGCCCATCGCGGCGGCGGGCACCGTCGGATTTCTCATCGCCGGATTTCGCCATCCCGGCTTGCCGCCCTACACCGTGGGTTACATCTACCTGCCCGCGCTGATCGCGATCGTCAGCGCCAGCGTCGTGGTCGCGCCGATCGGCGTGCGCATGGCGCATCGCTGGCCCGCGGCGCAACTGCGTCACGCGTTTGCGGCACTGATGTTCGTAATCGCGGCGTTCTTTCTCTGGAAGCTGATCAAGGCCTGAAAGTTCGCTTCGCTCATGCATCCCGACCTGCGTTGCCACGTGATCACCGGTAGCCATCGATGACTGATCCTGTTCCGGCGCCGGCAGAGTTCGGTCCGTGGAACCCGGGGATCGTCTCGCAAGTGCCGCGACCGTTGCGGCACCTGTGCACGATCTACCGTCCGGAGAACGTCTTCACCAGCCTTGCGCAGGCGGATGAGATGCACGACCTCACCGGCCTGGAAAAGAGCGCGCTCGTCACGTTCCGGCCGGCGCGCCTGGCGCTGCATGAGGTCCTGATCCGCGTGACCGCCGATCTTTCGGTGCCCGACGGCTCGAAGATCGAGGATCTCGGCATCAACTTTCGCCGCATGACCCGCGCGATTCTCGCCCGCTGTGTCGATCCGCGGAGCGCCGAGATCGAGGCCGCGTACGAGGACGTGCGCAAGCGGTTGCGGGCGCTGATCGACGCGGAGCTTGGAACGATCCTTTCCAGCCGCCAGCGCGCCCAGCGCTGCGCCGGCGACGCCCGCGAAGGGATTGCGCGCGTTGTTCGAGAGCCGAAGGCATCGCACCGCGGTCGCCACGCCCGGCGCCGATTCCGAGGCCGGCGCGGTCGCGGCCTGCGAGGCGAAAGCGCACGCCGCGGGTGACGAGCTGCACCGCTCCGCGTACCGGGCGCTGGCGAAAGTCGTGTCGGCACTGCTCGTCCGCCATGGAAGCGTCTGGGGCGGACGCGAGCTCGTCGTGTCGCTCGCCACGGACATCGCCTGCAACGATTTCGGCGCCACCGCGATCGGCGACCTGCTCGAGCCCTGGTTGATCGACGCCGCTCGCAGCGAAGGCTACGCGCTGCTTCCACGGCAGGAGCTCCCGGTGGTGATGAACACCAAGGGGGCGTCGGCGTCGGGCAAGAGCACCCTGCGTCCGCTGCAGAAGGCGCTCGCCGGCGATATCGGCGTGCGCTGGAGCGACTTCGCGCTGATCAGCCCCGACATCTGGCGCAAGCAGCTTCTCGACTACGGCACTCTGGGCGAGGTCTACAAGTACGGCGGCGCCTTCACCGGCGAGGAATTGCAGATCGTCGATCAAAAGCTCGACCGCTACATGGCGCGCAAGGCCGAGCGCGGAGACATGTCGCACCTGCTGATCGATCGCTTTCGCTTCGACAGCTTCGCTCCCGACTCCGCCGAGGCCGGCAGCAATCTGCTGACGCGCTTCGGACGGGTCGTCTACCTGTTTTTCATGATCACGCCGCCGGAATCGCTGGTCGAGCGCGCATGGCACCGCGGCCTCGACGTGGGGCGCTACAAAGCCGTCGACGACACGCTGGCGCACGGAGTGCTGGCCTACGGCGGGATGCCGCAGCTCTTCTTCACCTGGATACAGCGCGCGGACAAGCGCGTCCACTTCGAATTCCTCGACAACAGCGTGCGACTCGGCGAGCAGCCGCGCACGGTCGCGTTCGGATGGAACGACGCTATGCACGTGCTCGACGTCAAATGCCTGATCGATGTCGAGCGCTATCGCAAGGTGAACATCAATGCGACCGGGCCGGATGCTCTCTACGGCGCGCCCGCGCAGCTCGCGCCGGAGCACAACGCCGGATTTCTCACGCAATGCGTGAGGCGGTTCAAGGAGGTCAATTTCGCCGATCAGGCGACCGGCAGTGTCTATGCGCGCATCGTTCGCCGGCAAGCCCGTCTGGGTCGACCAGCAACTCCTGGACGCAGGCGTGCCAGCAGCCGGACGTTCGTGCCGGGCTCATCGCCGCGGCGCCGGGGATATTCGACGCTGCTCCGCCGCCCGCCGGAGCGCCGACAGATCTGCGCGACATGAACGAGCGCGGCCGTATCGACACCCTTGGTCGCTGGGGTACCGGCGACGACAAGGTGAGGCGTGCTCGTAGCCCCTGCTGGCACGGTACGGCGCTGATCGCGTGCAGGTCACGCTCGCCGAGTAGCGCTGGCGCAGGGTTTTTTTCTCGACTTTCCCCATCGCGTTGCGCGGTAGGCTCTCGACGACGTGCACGCGCTTGGGAACCTTGAAACTGGCGATGTCGGCCTTCAGCGCGGCGATGATTTCCGATTCGTGCAGCGCGTGGCCGCTCTTGGCGACCACGACCGCGGTCACCGCTTCGCCGAAGTCCGCATCCGGCACGCCGATCACCGCCGACTCGGCGACGCCGGGCAGCGCGTCGATGCGCTCCTCGATCTCCTTCGGGTAGACGTTGAGCCCTCCGGTGATGATCAGGTCCTTGGCGCGACCGACGATCTTGATGTAGCCGTTGGCGAGCTGCTCGCCCAGGTCTCCGGTCCTGAAATAGCCGTCGTCGGTGAACTCGTCCCGCGTCTTGTCGGGCATCCGCCAGTAACCGGCGAACACGTTGGGGCCTTTGACTTCGATGCCGCCGATCGCGCCGGGAGCGCACACTGTGCCCGTCCGCGCCGGTGATGCGAACGTCAACGCCCGGCAGCGCCGGCCCGACGCTGCCGCAGATCCGCTCGCCGTCGAGAGGATTGGATGTGTTCATTCCCGTCTCGCTCATCCCGTAGCGCTCGAGAATGGCGTGTCCGGAGCGCGAGCGGAATTCGTTGAACGTTTCAGGAAGGAGCGGCGCCGAGCCCGATATGAAGAGCCTCACCGAGCGGCAGGCGTCCTTCGCGAAACCGGGCTCGGCGAGAAGCCGCGTATAGAACGTCGGCACGCCCATCATGACGCTGGCGTGCGGCAGGAGCTCCGATCACTTCGGCCGCATCGAACTTTGCGAGCCAGAGCATGCGGCTGCCGGACAGCAGCGCGCAGTGACACGCGACGAACAGGCCGTGGACGTGGTAGATCGGCAGCGCGTGCAACAGCACGTCTCCGCGCGTGAAGCCCCATGTGTTCACCAGCGTCAGCGCGTTGCTCGCGAGATTGCGATGGGTGAGCATCGCGCCCTTGGCGCGTCCGGTCGTGCCGGAGGTGTAGAGGATCGCCGCGAGATCGTCCGGCGCGGAAACGACGGTGTCGAAAGTTTCGGGCTGCTCGCGCGCGAGATCGAGCAGCGTTCCTTCGGACGGCGGCGAGGGTGAGAACAGTCGCTTGCGGCCGAAGGGTGGCGACCGCCTCGTGGCTCGCGGGTCTGCAGACGATCACCCGCGGCTCGGCGTCGCCGAAGAAATACGTCAGCTCGCCTTTCTGGTAGGCGGTGTTCAGAGGCAGATAGACGAGGCCGGCGCGAAGGCATCCAAGATAAAGCGCGAGGGCCTCCCAGCACTTGTCGACCTGCGCTGCGACGCGATCGCCCTTGTTGCAACCCGAGGCGACGAGCGCATTCGCCATGCGCGCGGCCATCTGGTCGAGCTCGTCGTAGTGGATCACCGCCCCGCCGGGATGGAGAATGCACGGCTGCTCGCCATGCTCGGCGAAGTGATCGCGCAGCAGCGCGTACAGGTTGGCGTTCATGGCTGCGGAATGGAGCGGGCCCCAAAAGACGGCCGCGCGATCCGGAGATTACAACATGATCGTCCCGGCGCGGGCCGGGACGATCAGATGCGACGGCGACGGAACGGTCAGATCAAGCCCGCGCCGCGTGCCCACTTGTACTTGGCGCCAAGCACCGCGACCGGCGTCTCGGTTGTGTACGGATACGCCGGGATGCCGTGCGCGAACAGATGCTCGGCCGCCTCCTCGACCTGGACGTCGCCCGCGAGCGATACCACGACCGGCTTGTGGATGCCCTTGGCTCTCATCTCGTCGATCACCTCGACCATCTTCTCCGCGAACACCATCGGCGGCGTGACGATGGTGTGCCAGTAGCCGAGGATCAGCGCGTGGATGCGCGGATCTTCGAGCCCGAGCCTCACCGTATTCTGGTAGGTCTTCGGCGGCTCGCCGCCGGTGATGTCCACCGGGTTGCCCGCCGCGCCGAACGGCGGGATGAACTTGCGGAACGCCGCGTCGAGATCGGGTGGCATCGCCATCAGCGACAAGCCGTTGTCGACGCAGGCATCCGACAGCAGCACGCCCGATCCGCCCGCGCCGGTGATGATCAGCACGTTCTCGCCCTTCGGGGTGGGCAGCACCGGAATCGCGCGCGCGAACTCGAGCAGGTCGCGCAGCGAGCGCGCCCGGATCACGCCGGACTGCTTCAGGACGTCCTCGTAGATCTTGTCGTTGCCGGCGAGCGCGCCGGTGTGCGAGCTGGCAGCGCGCGCGCCCATGCTGGTGCGGCCCGCCTTGAGCATCACGATCGGTTTCTTCTTCGACACGCGCTTGGCGACCTCGGCGAACGCGCGCCCGTCCTTCAGGTCCTCGCAATGCTGCGCGATGATGGTCGTGTTGTCGTCCTGCTCGAAGAAGGTCAGCAGATCGTCCTCGTCGATGTCGGATTTGTTGCCGAGACCCACGATCGCCGAGACGCCCATCTTCGCCGAGCGCGAAAAGCCGATGATCGCCATGCCGATGCCGCCGGACTGCGACGAGAGCGCGGCATGGCCCTTGACGTCGTAGGCGGTGCAGAACGTCGCGCACAGATTCTTCCACGTGTAGTAGAAGCCGTAGATGTTGGGCCCCATCAGGCGAACGCCGTATTTGCGTCCAATGGCCTGGATTTCCTTCTGACCCTCGACGTTGCCGGTCTCGGCGAAGCCGGACGGAATCAGCACCGCTCCGGGAATCTTTTTTTCGCCGACTTCGATCAGCGCCTGCGCGACGAACTTGGCCGGAATCGCGAACACGGCTACGTCGATCACGCCCGGAACATCCTTGACGCTCTTGTACGCCTTGCGGCCCATGATCTCGGCGGCGGACGGATTGATCGGATAGATCTCTCCCTTGTAGCCGCCGTTGATCAGGTTCTTCATGACCGAGTTGCCGATCTTGCCTTCCTCGGTGGACGCGCCGATGACCGCGACAGCGTCGGGCTTCATGATGCGGTTCATGTCGCGCACGATGTCGTCGTGCGCCGGACGATAGCGCGGCTCCGCCGGAGAGAAATCGACGACGATGCGCACGTCGGCGGCGATGGCGCCGCTCTTGGTCGCGAACACCGGGTTCAAGTCCATCTCGGTGATGTCGGGAAAGTCCGAGATCAGCTCGGAGACGTGCTGGATCATTCCGGCCAGCGCTTCGCGATCGACCGGGTCGGCTCCGCGGACGCCCTTCAGGATCTCCGCCGCAGCGATGCCGTCGAGCATCGACAGCGCGTCTTCGCGCGATGCGGGAGCGAGACGGAACGTGATGTCCTTCAGCACCTCGACCAGGATGCCGCCGAGCCCGAATGCAACCAGCTTGCCGAAGGAAGGATCGGTGACCGCGCCGATGATGACTTCCTGGCCGCCGGCGAGCATCTGCTGCACCTGAACGCCGAGGAGGTTTGCCTTGGCGTCGTATTTCTTGGCGTTGGCCATGATCGTGGCGAAGCCCTTCTCGGCCTCTTCCGCGCTCTTCACGCCCACGAGCACGCCTCCGGCCTCGGTCTTGTGCAGTATCTCCGGCGAAACGATCTTGAGCACGACGGGGAACCCCATCGACGAGGCGATCTTCGACGCCTCGGCGGCGGAGGTCGCGACGCCTTCCTTGGGCACCGCGATGCCGTACGCGTCGCAGACCAGCTTGCCTTCGGGCGCGGTCAGCGAGGTGCGTCCTTCCGCCTTGACCTTGTCGAGAATCTTCCTGACCGCGGCTTTGTCATGTGCCATTGTTCTTCCTCGTAGATGGACGCCGCCGATCGCGGCGGTAGGGATTCGCTCGGGTGGGTCAGATCGCGCCGGACGACCGCAGCTCGGCGACTTGTTCCTTGGTGTAGCCGAGCTCCGCAAGAACCGCGTCGGTGTGCTCGCCCAGCAGCGGCGAGCGCGTCACTTCGGTCGCGCTGTCCGACATCTTGATCGGGTTGCCGACGGAGAGATATTTGCCGCGCTTCGGATGATCGACCTCGACGACGGTGCCGGTCTTCCGCAGCGAGGGCTCTTCGGCGAGCTCCTTCATCGACAGGATCGGGCCGCAGGGGATGTCGTGCTTGTTGAGCAGGTCCATCGCCTCGAACTTGGTCTTGGTCTTGGTCCACGCCTCGATCTCGCCGAAGATTTCCATGAGATGCGGCAGGCGCGCCTTGGGCGTCGCGTAGCGCGGATCGGTAAGCCACTCCTCGCGGCCGATGACTTTGCAGATGTCCTTCCAGACCGGCGCCTGCGTGATGAAATAAATGTAAGCGTTCGGGATCGGTCTCCCAGCCCTTGCATTTGAGGATCCATCCGGGCTGGCCGCCGCCCGACGCATTGCCCGCGCGCGGGACGGCGTCGCCGAACTTGCCGTTCGGATACTGCGGATACTCTTCCATCACCTTGGTGCGAGCGAGACGCTGCTGATCGCGCAGCTTGACGCGGCAAAGATTGAGCACGCCGTCCTGCATCGCCGCGAGCACGCGCTGGCCGCGTCCCGTCGTCTTGCGCTGATAGAGCGCGGCGACGATGCCCAGCGCCAGATGCAGGCCGGTGCCCGAGTCGCCGATCTGCGCGCCGGTCACCAAGGGCGGGCCGTCGTCGAATCCGGTCGTCGACGCCGCTCCGCCCGCGCATTGCGCGACGTTCTCATAAACCTTGCAGTCTTCGTAGGGTCCCGGACCGAAACCCTTGACCGACGCGACGATCATGCGCGGATTGAGCTCCTGGATCCGCTCCCACGTAAATCCCATCCGGTCGAGCGCGCCGGGCGCGAAATTCTCCACCAGCACGTCGCACTTCTTCACCAGCGCCTCCAGGACTTGCTTGCCCTTGGGATTCTTGGCGTCGACGGTGATCGAGCGCTTGTTGTGGTTGAGCATCGTGAAATAGAGGCTGTCGACGTCGGGTATGTCGCGCAGCTGGCCGCGCGTGATGTCTCCCTCGCCCGCGCGCTCGACCTTGACGACGTCGGCGCCCAGCCATGCCAGGAGCTGCGTGCACGTCGGACCCGATTGCACGTGGGTGAAATCGAGAATGTGGACTCCATCCAATGCCTTGCCCATTACGTTCCCCTATGCAATGCCGTCATTTACTGAGCGTTACGAAAGTGCATGGCATGTGATCCTCCATCGTCATTCCCGCGAAAGCGGGAATCCAGTGTCTTTGGTACGAACGCCACTGGGTCCCGGCTTTCGCCGGGACGACGACAATATGGCGCGATCCGTCACGCAATTCGGTAATTCTCAGCAGAAAGAACAAATCCGATTCCTCGGATCACGATTTCTTTTTCGCGCTCGGGTTGAGGCTGGTGATGCGGCCGCTTTCCGTGCCCGCCTTCTCATCGATGACCGCGTTGATCAGCGTAGGCTTCTTCGAGCGGATCGCTTCTTCCATCGCGCTGCGAAGCTCGGCCGGCGTCGTGGCAAACACGCCCACGCCACCGAAGGCCTCCATCAGCTTTTCGTAGCGCGCGCCCTTGACGAACACCAGGGGCGACGGATCGCGTCCCCCGGTGGGATTGACTTCGTCGCCGCGGTAGACGCCGTTGTTGTTCATGATCACGACGCAGACCGGCAGGTTGTAGCGGCAGATCGTCTCGCATTCCATGCCGGAGAAACCGAAGGCGCTGTCGCCCTCGATCGCGATCACCTGCTCGCCGCTGACCACGGCCGCCGCGACCGAAAAGCCCATGCCGATGCCCATGACGCCCCACGTGCCGACGTCGAGGCGCTTGCGCGGCTTGTACATGTCCACGATGCTGCGCGTGAAGTCGAGCGCGTTCGCGCCCTCGTTGACGAGGATGGCATCCGGATTCGCCTTGACGATGTCGCGCACGACGTTCAGCGCGCTGTGGAAGTTCATCGGCGTCGGGTTCTTCGCCAGCGATTCACCCATCTTCGCGACGTTCTTGGTCTTGCGCTCGGTGATGGCGTCGAGCCACTCGGCGGGCGGCTTGCGGCCAGTTCGATCCGATGGCCTTGAGCATCGCCGAGACGCACGAACCGATGTCGCCGACCACCGGCGCATCGATGCGGACGTTGCTGTCCGCCTCCTGCGGCGAGATGTCGATCTGGACGAACTTCTGGCCGCCCCACGCCTTGGGCGAAGCGCCGCCCCACGTCTTGCCCTTGCCTTGCGACAGCAGCCAGTTGAGCCGCGCGCCGATCAGCATCACGACGTCGGCTTCGGGCAGCACGTACGAGCGCGCGGCGGATGCCGACTGCTCGTGCGTGTCGGGCAGGAGGCCCTTGGCCATCGACATCGGCAGATAAGGGATGCCCGTCTTTTCCACCAGCGCGCGAATATCCGCATCGGCCTGCGCGTACGCCGCGCCCTTGCCGAGAATGATGAGCGGACGCTTGGCGCTTCTTGAGCAGATCGAGGGCGCGCTGCACGGCGTCCGGCGCCGGGATCTGGCGCGGCGCCGGATCGACGACCTTGATCAGCGACTGCCTGCCCCGCTTCCGCGTCCATCGTCTGCGGGAACAGCTTGGCCGGCAGGTCGAGATAGACGCCGCCGGGACGGCCGGAGAGCGCGGCACGAATCGCCCGCGCCACGCCCACGCCGATGTCCTCGGCGTGCAGGACGCGGAACGCGGCTTTGGCGTGCGGCCTGGCGATGGCGAGTTGGTCCATCTCCTCGTAGTCGCCCTGCTGCAAGTCGACGATCTCGCGCTCGCTCGAGCCGCTGATGAGGATCATCGGAAAGCAGTTGGTGGTGGCGTTGGCGAGCGCCGCCAGTCCGTTCATGAAGCCGGGCGCGGACACCGTGAGGCAGATGCCCGGCTTCTGCGTCATGAAGCCGGCGATCGAAGCGGCATACCCGGCGTTCTGCTCATGGCGGAAGGAGATCACGCGCATCCCTGCGGCCTGCAGCTTGCGCGTGAGGTCGGTGATCGGGAATGCCGGGCAGGCCGAAGATCGTATCGATGCCGTTCAGCTTGAGGGCATCGATGACCAGCTGAAAGCCGTCGGTCTCCGGTGACTGGGCGTTGATCTCGCCACTGGCGATTTTCGGCGCGTCTTCGGCGGCGGCAGGATTGGCCCCGGGCGCGGGTTTGGCGGTTCTGGTCGGTTGGTCGAGCATGGTTGTCTCTCCGAAACCTGATCGGCAATGCCGCATCAGCGCTGCATGAACGCCGATGGCGGTTCCGCGACGCCTCCGAGCCGAAGAGGCGCCGCGGCTCTATGCAGATTATCCGGCGACGGCCTTTTGCGCGGCCACCGACGCATTGCCGGCAGCCTGTTGCTTCGCGCGCAGCGGACGCAGGACGAACAGCGCCAGCGCGACGACGACAAAATTGGCGATCGCCGTGACGATGAAGACGGCGTGCCAGTTCCCGGTCCAATCCTTCAGCACGTTCGCGAGCGGAACCAGGAAGACGGAAGTTCCCTTCGCCGTGTAGAGCAGGCTCGTGTTCACCGTCGCGAACTTCGGCCCGAAAGTATCGGTGCAGGTCGACGGAAACAGGCTGAATATCTCGCCCCAGGTGAAGAAGATGAGGCCCGCGAACAGCACGAACGCCCACGGGTTGGTGCCGAGCGTGCCGAGCAGCCAATAGGCGACGCCGCCGCTTCCGAAGGCGATCGCCATCGTGGGTTCCCGCCCGATCTTGTCCGAGATCCAGCCAAAGAACGGACGCGCCACGCCGTTCATGACATTGTCGACGATCAGCGCCACGGTGAGGGTCGAAGCGCCCAGGAACAGCACCGTGTTGGAGAGGCCGTAATCCTTGGCGACGAGCGCGATCTGCGCGGTCGCCATCAGGCCGCTGGCGGAGATCATCACGAACATCAGATACAACAGCCAGAAAGTCGGCGTGGACAGCATTTCCGACGGAGCGAAGCTGCGCGTCGACTGCACGACCTTCGCCGAAGACACGGCCACCTTGGCCTCGCCGGGCAGCGGACCTCGCAGAAGCCAGCCGATCAGGAACACGACGCCGCCCTGGATCAGGCCGAACCAGAAGAACGTGGCCTCGTAGCCGGACGAGCCGATCATCATGCGCATCGGAATCACCGACAGCGCGGAGCCCGCGCCGTAGCCTGCCGCGGTCAGTCCGACCGCGAGCCCGCGACGGTCGGCGAACCATTTCACCGCGTTGCCGACGCATACCGAATAGACGGCGCCGCCGCCGACGCCGGAGATCGCGGCGCCGACATAGAGCATGGACAGCGTTTCGGCGTAGGAATTGACGATCCAGCCGATGCGCGACAAAGATGCCGCCGAGCGCGACCACGAGCCTCGGCCCTTTATGGGGGCCGAGACGGTCCGCGATCCAGCCTTCGATCGGGCGTAAGCCAAGTCTCGAGGGCGATGAAAATACTGAATGCAACCTGGATGGCGGCGACATCCCACTGATGCTTCTGCGCCATAGGTGTAACAAAAAGTGTCCAGCCGTATTGCAGGTTGGCGATCAGCACCATGCAAATGATGCCGATGATGAGTTGCGTCCAGCGGTTCGTGGACGACGCGGGAGTCGCCGCTGCGCCGGTGTTCATTGCGTTTGCCATGGTCTCTCCTCCAAGTCTCGGCGCGTCGTGGCGCGCGAGTAGTTGTTTCGACGCCGAGCCCATCGGCGCTCGATTCACCCGAGCCAATCGAGCGGGTCGCGCGACGAGGCCGCACCGCTGTTGGCTTTTATTCGGAACTTGGCATAACGTATTTGGTATATCAGTCAAAGTCAACTACCATTTAGGTCAAGCCCGGTCGGAGCGAAGGGAGGCGCGCGAACGCCTTCCAAGGCTGATGACGCGGGCGCGGCCCTGGAGCGAGCGCATCGTGGTTCGTCACCTTGCGGCCGTAAGGAGGATCGGCGTGAAGGTTTGTGTATTCGGAGCCGGCGCAATCGGTGGCTACCTGGCCGTCGAGCTCGCGCGGACGGGTGTCGACGTCAGCGTTGTCGCTCGCGGCGCTCATCTTGCCGCGATTCGCGAGAGCGGCTTGCGCCTGCTGATCGGTGCCGAATCGCGCGTCGCGCGCGTCGCGTGCTCCGATCGTCCGCGCGGACCTGGGAAAGCAGGACTACGTGATCATCGCGCTCAAGGCGCACGCCATCGCGGGCGCCGTCGAGTCCATGACTTCCCTGCTTGGCCCGCAGACCTGCATCGTCACCGCGAGCAACGGCTTGCCTTACTGGTTTTTCTGCGCGGGCGAATCCGACGCTTTCCGGCGCCGAGGTCGAAAGCATCGATCCGGGCGGCCTGCAGCGGAAGCTCCTCGGTCCCGAGCGGGCCATCGGCTGCGTCGTGTTCCCGGCGACGGAAGTCGTCGCGCCAGGGGTCATACAGCACGAGCACGGCAACAAGTTTCCGATCGGCGAGCCCCTGGGCCAGCGCAGCGACCGCGTCGAGCGCCTGCATCGGGCGCTGGTGGCCGCGGGCTTCGACGCGCCGATACGCGCCGATATCCGTGACGAGATCTGGCTCAAGCTGTGGGGCAACTTGTGCTTCAATCCCATCAGCGCGCTGACGCTGGCGACCATCGATGTGGTCACCGGCGATCCCGGAACGCGGGCGATCTGCCGATCCATGATGATGGAGATGCGGACCATCGGCGAGCGCCTCGGGCTGCGTCTCCGGGTCGATCTGGAAAAGCGCATCGAGGGCGCGCGAGGCGCTCGGGCCGCACAAGATGTCGATGTTGCAGGATCTGGAGCACGGGCGGGAGATGGAAATCGAGCCGCTGGTCGGCGTCGTGCAGGAGCTCGGGCTGCTCACCAAGGTTCCCACGCCGACGGTCGATGTCGTGCTGGCGCTGATCCGGCAGCGGGCAGCCCGGTCGTCCAGCGATCGCCAGGATCGCGTTTCCGCTGCTGCGAGCGCGACGCAACCACTGCCCGAAAAGAGAGCCGAAAGCGAGCGAGTGTGATGGCTACTATGACTGACAGCGCTGCACCTGCGCCGACCCTGGCGCTGCAGCCGCTTTCCACCAACGTAAGCTTCCGGGACCAGGCCTACGCGGCGCTGAAGCAGGCGATCATGGACGCCGACATCTACGCGCACCGCGAGGAGATCCGTCTCGACGAGCGACAGCTCTCCGGCGCTCTCGGCGTCAGCCGCACGCCGATCCGCGAGGCGATGACGCTGCTCGAGCAGGAGGGATTTCTGCGCACCGAGCCGCGCCGCGGCGTCTTCATCATTCGCAAGACCAAGAAGCAGATCATCGAAATGATCGAGATGTGGGCGGCGCTGGAGAGCATGGCCGCGCGCCTTGCCACGATCAACGCGTCCGACGAGGATATCAACGCGTTGCGGCACATGTTCGACGAATTTCTCAATACGACGCCCAGCGAGCACATCCAGGAGTACTCTGACGCCAACATCGCGTTCCATCAGGCGATCATCCGTCTTTCCGGCTCGCACCTGATGGGCAAGACGATCGAGAACCTGTTCATTCACGTCCGGGCGATCCGGCGCATGACCATTTCGCAGAAGGATCGCGCCGCGCGCTCGATCGTCGACCACATGGCGATCATCGAGGCGCTCGAAAAGCGCGATACCGAGCTCGCCGAGAGCCTGGTCCGGCAGCATTCGCTGGACCTCGCCGCGCACGTCGAAAAATATTGCGACTTCCTCGATTGACGCAGATGGCCGTCTCTGATTGCAAGCCGATACGCACCACGGAACGCCGCGCATGAGCGACGTCGCCATCGTCGACACGTCCGCGCTCGGGCGCAAGCGCGGCGTCCGCGGCCATCCCAAGGGCCGCCCGCTCGATCCGCAAGCCGTCACCGAGATCCGTGCGCTGCTGGGCGACTCGCCGCGCCGGCGCGACCTGCTGATCGAGTTCCTGCATCGCATCCAGGATCGTTACGGGCATATTTCGGCGGCGCACATTCTCGCGCTCGCGGAGGAGCTCAAGCTCGCGCGCACCGAGGTCTACGAAGTGGCGACGTTCTATCACCACTTCGACGTCGTAAGGAGGGCGAGACGCCGCCGCCGGCGTTGACGGTGCGCATCTGCGAGACGCTTTCCTGCCAGATGGCCGGCGCCGAAGCGCTGCATCACGCCGTCGAGAGCGCGAGCGGCGCGGGCGTGCGGGTGATCGGCGCGCCGTGCATCGGCCGCTGCGAGCATGCGCCGGCCGCGGTCGTCGGACGCAATCCTGTCGATCGCGCCACGCCTGAAAAGATCGCCGCGGCGATCTCGGCCAAGCGCACCGAGGCCGAGGTGCCGTCGTACATCGACTACGCGCGCTTATCGCGCGGCGGGCGGCTATGCGACGCTGCTCGCGTGCCGGAGCGGCGAGCGTACCGTCGACGCGGTCATCGCCGCGATGGAGAACTCGGGTCTGCGCGGGCTCGGGCGGCGCGGGTTTCGCCGTGGGCCGCAAGTGGAAAATCGTGCGCGCCGAGCCGGCGCCGCGGCTGATGGCGGTCAACATCGACGAGGGCGAGCCGGGCACGTTCAAGGACCGCTATTACCTCGAGCGCGATCCGCATCGCTTTCTCGAGGGCATGCTGATCGCCGCATGGGCCGTCGGCATCGACGATATCTACGTCTACCTGCGCGACGAGTACGCCGCGTGCCGCGCGATACTCACGCGCGAGCTTGCGGCGCTCGAGGCCGATCCTCCGCGTCGCGCTGCCGCGCATTCATCTGCGCCGCGGCGCCGGCGCGTACATCTGCGGCGAAGAGTCGGCGATGATCGAATCGATCGAGGGCAAGCGCGGCATGCCGCGCCTGCGTCCGCCGTACGTCGCGCAGGTGGGACTCTTCGGGCGCCCGACGCTCGAGCACAACATGGAAACGCTGTACTGGGTGCGCGACATCCTGGAGAAGGGCGCCGAGTGGTTCGCGGGGCACGGCCGCAACGGCCGCAAGGGCCTGCGCTCGTTTTCGGTTTCCGGACGGGTGGCCAAGCCGGGCGTGCATCTCGCGCCGGCGGGCATCACGGTGCGCGAGCTGATCGACGAGTATTGCGGCGGCATGCTGCCGGGACACACGTTCTACGGCTACCTGCCGGGCGGCGCATCGGGCGGAATCCTTCCGGCATCGCTGGGCAACGTTCCGCTCGACTTCGATACGCTGCAGCCGCACGGATGCTTCATCGGCTCGGCCGCGGTGATCATCCTGTCGCAGCACGATCGCGCGCGCGACGCCGCGCTCAACCTGATGCGCTTTTTCGCCGACGAATCCTGCGGCCAATGCACGCCGTGCCGCGTCGGGACGCAGAAAGCAGTAGGGCTGCTCGCCACGGCCGAAGTGGGACACCGCCTTGCTGGCGGAGCTGTCGCAGGCCATGATCGACGCGTCGATCTGCGGGCTGGGACAGGCCGCGCCCAATCCGATGGCGTGCGTCATCAAATATTTCCCGCAGGAGCTTGGCTAGGATGAACGCTCCGTACGAAAAGGCGCTGGATCTGCAGCTCACCGCATTTCGGCTCAACGGCACCGAGATCGGGGCCGAGCCCGGCGAGACGATCATCCAGGCGGCGAAGCGCCACGGCGTCGACATCCCGCACCTTTGCTACAAGGAGGGCATGCGGCCCGACGGCAATTGCCGCGCGTGCATGGTCGAGATCAAGGGCGAGCGCGTGCTGGCGCCGTCGTGCTGCCGCGCACCGACCAAGGGAATGGAAGTCTCGAGCGAGAGCCCGCGCGCGGTGCACGCGCAGAAGCTGGTCGTCGAGATGCTCGCCTCCGACGTGCCGGAAAGGGTCTACAAGCTCGACTCCGAGCTCGCCCACTGGAAGCGGCAGCTCGACATCGGCGTGCCGCGCTTCGAGGCGCGCGCCCAGCCGGCGGCCGACTTGTCGCATCCGGCGATGGCGGTCAATCTCGACGCCTGCATCCAGTGCACGCGCTGCGTTCGCGCCTGCCGCGAGGAGCAGGTCAACGACGTGATCGGCTACGCGTTCCGCGGCGCGCACTCGCAGATCGTGTTCGATCTTGCCGACCCGATGGGCGCGTCGACCTGCGTCGCGTGCGGCGAATGCGTGCAGGCCTGTCCCACCGGCGCGCTCGCGCCGGCCAACGACGCTTACCTCGTGCCGATCGACAAGAAAGTCGCGTCGGTATGCCCGTATTGCGGCGTCGGCTGCCAGCTCACCTATCACGTCGCGGACAACCACATCGTGCGCGTCGAGGGGCGCGACGGCATCGCCAATCACGAACGGCTCTGCGTCAAGGGACGATTCGGCTTCGACTACGTTCATCACCAGCAGCGCCTGACCAAGCCGCTGATCCGGAAAGCGGGCTACCCGAAGTCCGCCGACTTCGTCATGGATCCGGCGGATACGCTTGCGGTGTTCCGCGAAGCGACCTGGGAGGAAGCGCTCGAGCTCGCGGGCGGCACGCTGCGCAAGATCCGCGATCAGCACGGCTCCAAGGCGCTGGCGGGATTCGGGTCGGCCAAGGGCTCGAACGAGGAGGCGTACCTGTTCCAGAAGCTCGTGCGCACCGGCTTCGGCACCAACAACGTCGACCATTGCACGCGCCTTTGTCACGCGTCGAGCGTCGCGGCGTTGCTCGAAGGCATCGGCTCGGGCGCCGTCTCGAATCCGGTGATGGACGCGACGCTCGCCGAAGTCGTCATCCTCATCGGCGCCAACCCGGTGGTGAACCATCCGGTCGCGGCGACGTGGATGAAGAACGCCGTCAAGCACGGAACCAAGCTCATACTCGCCGATCCGCGGCGCTCGGAGCTTGCGCGGCACGCCACGCATTACCTGCAGTTCAAGCCCGATACCGACGTCGCGATGCTCAACGCGATGATGTACACGATCATCGAGCAGGGCTGGGTGCAGGAGAGCTTCATTGCCGACCGCACCAACGGCTTCGAGGCGCTCAAGGCCAACGTGCCGAATTACAGCCCGGAAGCGATGGCGCCGCTGTGCGGGATTCCCGCGCCTCGTCATCCGCGAAGTCGCGCGACTCTACGCCACCTCGCGCGCATCGATGATCCTGTGGGGCATGGGCATTTCGCAGCACATCCACGGCACCGACAACGCGCGCTGCCTGATCGCGATGGCGATGATGACCGGGCAGATCGGCCGGCCGGGAACCGGGCTGCACCCGCTTCGCGGACAGAACAACGTCCAGGGCGCGAGCGACGTCGGCCTGATCCCGATGATGCTTCCGGACTACACGCGCGTCGACAATCAGGATGCGGCGCGAGCGCTTCGAGGCGGAGTGGGGCGTCAAGCTCGATCCAGCGCCGGGCCTCACCGTCGTCGAAATCATGGACGCGGTGCACGCCGGACAGATCCGCGGCATGTACATCATGGGCGAAAACCCCGCGATGTCCGATCCCGACGTGCATCACGCGCGCCAGGCGTTGGCGGAGCTCGAGATGCTGGTCGTGCAGGACATCTTCCTGACCGAGACCGGCTATCTCGCCGACGTCATCCTGCCCGCGTCCGCATTTCCGGAAAAGACGGGCACGTTCAGCAACACCGACCGCGCCGTGCAGCTCGGCCGCCAGGCGCTCGATCCGCCGGGCGAAGCGCGGCAGGACCTGTGGATCATCAACGCGATGGCGCAGAAGCTCGGCCTCGATTGGCACTACGATCATCCGAGCCAGGTATTCGAGGAAATGCGCAGGGTCATGCCGTCGATCGCCGGCATCACGTGGCCGCGGCTGGAAGAGGAGTCTGCCGTAACATATCCGTGCGAGAAGGAAGGCGATCCCGGCACGCGCGTCGTGTTCACGGAGGAATTTCCGACAAAGACCGGAACGGGCCGCTTCGTTCCCGCGCAGATCATCCCTGCAGCAGAGCGCCCCGATGCCGACTATCCGTTCGTGCTGATCACCGGGCGCCAGCTCGAGCATTGGCACACCGGCAGCATGACGCGCCGTGCCGAGGTCCTGGACAGCATCGAGCCGGCGCCGGTCGCCTCGCTGCACCCCGACGACCTCAAGATGCTCGGCATTGTCGCCGCCGGGGTCGTGACCGTCGCCTCGCGCCGCGGCAGCGTGACGCTCTTCGCGCGCGCCGACGAGGGCACGCCGCGAGGCGCGGTCTTCATTCCGTTCTGCTTCTACGAAGCCGCCGCGAATCTGCTGACCAACGCCGCGCTCGATCCGTTCGGCAAGATCCCGGAGTTCAAGTATTGCGCGGTGCGCGTCGTGGCGGGCGGGACGGTGGATCCGCTCCAAGGCTATAACGATAGCGTGCGCGCGGAGGTCGCGAGCGCTGCCGATTGAATCCAATCAGGCCAGAGTTAGAATACCCGCTGCGTTTCGACGGTCACAAAAAAATCCGGCGGACCGGTGAGACCGGACTGAATTCGATATGCAAACTTGGAGGAGATTCAGATGAACAAAGGTAGGAAGCTTCGCATGCTCGCCACATGGATCGCCGCGCTGGTCGCCGGCTCTGTCGTCGCGGCCCCGGTCGTCATGCGGGCCTCGCACCAGTTTCCGGGTGGCAAGGGCGACGTGCGCGACGACATGGTGCAGATGGTGGCGCGCGATGCCAAGGCGGCGAACGTCGATCTCGACATCCAGGTTTATCCCGGAGCTTCGCTGTTCAAGGCCGAGCAGCAATGGAACGCGCTGGTCAACGGCCAGCTCGACATCACGCTGTTCCCGCTCGACTACGCGAGCGGGCAGGTCCCCGCGTTCAGCGCGACCCTCATGCCGGGCCTGGTGCGCAGCTACGAACGCGCCAAGCGGCTCAACGACTCTCAGTTCATGAAGGACGTCCACGCGCACATCGAGCAAGCGGGTGCGATCGTTCTCGCCGACGCGTGGTTCGGCGGCGGCATGGTTTCCAAGCGTGGTTGTATCCTCGAGCCCAATGACGTGAAAGGACTCAAGTTCCGCGCCGCGGGCCCCACCTTCGCGCAGATGTGGCAGTCGGCGGGCGCGTCCATCGTTTCGATTCCCTCGAACGAGATTTACAACGCGTTCCAGACCGGCGTGGCTGAGGGAACGGACACGAGCATGGGGAGCTTCCTTTCCTTTCGTCTCTACGAGCAGGCGAAATGCATGACCGTGCCGGGAACGAACGCGCTGTGGTTCATGTACGAGCCCATGCTCATGTCGAAAAAGAGCTTCGACAAGCTCGACAAGAAGCAGCAGGATGCCATTCTCCAGGCTGGAAAGAAGGCGCAAAAATACTACGAGGACAAGGCCGAATCGGTGGACGAGGCAACGATCAAGGCCTATAAGGACCACGGCGTCGAAATCAAGAGCCTGACCGACGCGCAATACAACCAGTGGATCGAACTGGCGAAGAAAAGCTCCTACGCCGAGTTCGCCAAGGACGTTCCGGACGGCAAGAAACTGATTGACGAAGCGTTAAGCGTCAAATAAAGACTCCGAACTCCGTGGTAGGCGGAACGCGCGCTTCCGTGCGTCGACCTCGCGCAACCCGCGAGCTGATCGGGTAAGCGCGTGGACCACTTCGTTCGAATCGTCAGATTGATCTCGCGGCTGTGCGGCTATGTCGCCGCCGCGCTCATCGCCGTCAGCGTCGTTGTCGTCTGCCACATGGTGTTCGTTCGCTTCGTGCTTAACCAGAACACCATCTGGCAAACGGACTTCGTCACCTATAGCCTGGTCGCGGCGACCTTCATCGGCAGCCCATTCGTCCTCATGACGCGCGGACACGTCAACGTCGATGTGCTCCCGCTTTACCTCGGCCCGCGCAAGCGCTGGTGGCTTGCGTTGATCTCGACGCTCCTCGCCATGTCGTTCTGCATCGTCATGGCCGTGCTCACCTGGCAGTACTGGCTCGAGGCGTGGAATCAGCACTGGCTTTCGAACACGATGTGGCGAGTCAGGCTTTGGATTCCCTATGCGTCGATGCCGATCGGTCTGGGCATCCTCACGCTCCAGTACATCGTCGAGCTTTTCTGCCTCGTGAGCGGCCGCGAGCCACCCTTCGGCATCACGGCGGAACGTCACGCATGAGTCCGTCCACGCAAGGCGCCATCGTTCTCATCGTCACGCTCGTCGTCCTGCTTTCGGGCACGCCGGTCGCTTTCGGTCTGGGCGCCCTTTCGATCGTCTTCATCGTCATCTTCCAAGGGTTCGGTGCGCTGCACGTTGTCGCGGAAACGTTCTTCGCAGGGTTGAACGACTTCACCCTGGTCTCGATCCCGATGTTCGTGATGATGGGCGCGGCGATCGGCTCGTCGCCGGCAGGCAAGGACCTCTACGAAGCGCTCGACCGCTGGCTCTATCGCCTTCCCGGAGGGCTGGTGATCTCGAACCTCGGTGCCTGCGCGCTGTTCGCGGCGCTGACCGGATCGTCGCCCGCGTGCTGCGCGGCGATCGGCAAGATGGGCATCCCGGAGATGAGGCGGCGCGGCTATCCCGACGACATCGCGACAGGCTCGATCTGCGCCGGCGGAACGCTCGGCATTCTGATCCCGCCGTCGATCACCTTCATTCTCTACGGCATCGCGACCGAAACCTCGATCGGCCGTCTTTTCCTCGCGGGCGTGCTGCCGGGCATCATGCTCACGGCCCTGTTCATGCTCTGGACCCTGTTCCTCATCTGGAAAAGGGGCTTCCGCTCGCACGCCATCGATTTCCGCTACAGCTGGAAGGAGAAGTTCCAGTCGGTGCCCAAAATCGCGCCGTTCCTCGTCATCATCGCCGGGGTCATGTACGCGCTCTACGGAGGAGTGGCGACGCCGTCCGAGGCGGCAGGCGTGGGTGCGGCGATGTGCGTTCTGCTCGCGATCCTGATCTATCGCATGTGGGCGCCGGATAAATGGTGGACGATCCTGCGCGACACGACCCGCGAGTCGGTGATGATCCTCATGATCATTGCCGCGGCGGTGCTGTTTGGCTACATGCTCACGTCGCTGTATCTGACGCAGACGCTGGCGCAGGCGATTGCGGAGATGCACGTCAATCGCTGGGTCTTGATGGGGATGATCAACGTCTTCCTGCTCGTCTGCGGGTTCTTCATCCCCCCGGCGGCCATCATTCTCATGACGGCGCCGATTCTCTATCCAATCATCAAGGCCGCCGGCTTCGATCCCGTCTGGTTCGGCGTCATCCTGACCATCAACATGGAGATCGGACTGATCCATCCTCCCGTCGGGCTCAACATCTACATCGTGAGCTCAATCGCACCGGACGTGCCGGTCACGCGCATCATGTGGGGCACGATTCCTTACGTGTTGTGCATGATGCTGCAGATTGTGATCCTGTGCGTTTTTCCGGAGATCGCCACGTGGTTGCCCGATCACATGATGGGCTTGTCGCACTGAAGCAGGCTGAAGGCGTGATCCGCCCCGCCGCCTGCTTTGCCATCGTTTCAAGGCGCGCCGGAGATGGGCCTCGCCGCGACGACGCGAGCGATTTGTTCGGCGCGATTGGTGAGCAATAGCCGCGCGTTCGCGATGGAATCCTGCAGGCTTGCCGGGCCGTCCGAGATCGAAAAGCATCCCGCAAACGTGCGCGTCAGGAGCGGCAACGCTTCGCGATCGACCGCGCCGCTGACCAGCGTCGTCGGCACGCTCGCCTTCGCCGCCCGACCCGCCACCGTGAACGGCGTCTTTCCCGAAAGCGTCTGAGCGTCGCTGCGCCCTTCGCCAGTGATGACCCAGTCGGCGCCCTGCAAAGCCGAATCGAGCCCGATCATGTGGGCGACGACTTCGGCGCCCGACCGCGTTTCGCCGCCGAGTAATTGGAGCGCAAAACCGAGGCCTCCGGCAGCTCCCGCGCCCGGCCGATTCTGCGCGCGTTTCTCCATCGCGTTCTCAACGAGCGCGGCAAAGCGCGAAAGCGCCGCGTCGATCTCACCGCTGCGTTCCGCGCGCACGCCTTTCTGCGGCCCGAAGATCGCAGTGGCTCCGTCAGGACCGACGAGCACGTTGTCGACATCGGACATGATCGTGATTTTGGTTTTTCGCAGCCGCGGGTCGAGTCCACCGACATCGACGCTGGCAAGACCTGCCAGTCCCCGAGGTGTGGCATCTATCGCGCGTCCGCCCGCATCGAGCAGCCGTATGCCGAGTGCGGCCAGCATTCCGGCGCCACCGTCGTTGGTGCTCGTGCCTCCAAGACCGATCATGAGCTCACGCACCTCGCCATCAAGAAGCGTCACGATCAGCTCGCCTATGCCGCGCGAGCTGCGCCGCTCGACATCGACCGCTGTGCCTCGCGCATCGACGAGGCCGACAATTTGCGCCGCTTCGATGATTGCTATCCTGCCCTCGCCGGCGATGCCATAGGCCGCTTCGACCGCCTCGCCTGAGGCGCCGGCCACGCGGGCCATCCGGCGCTGCCCGCCACGTGAAAGAATGGCATCGAGTGTCCCTTCGCCGCCATCTGCCATGGGACACAATCGCAGGTCCGCGTCCGGCCAGACGCGGCGCAGACCTTCGGCGATGGCGGCACTGGCGACCGCTGCCGTCATCGATCCCTTGAAAGAGTCCGGCGCGACGACGATGACGGGTGGATGTGCGCGCATGCGCGTCGGATATGATGGCTGGAGCGTGGTGACGATCGGCAAGCCAGGACTCAGCGGCACGAAATCATGACGAAGGGCTCTCGCCGACGATGGTATCAGCCCTGCGAGCGCGGAGAAAATCGATGCGTAGGATCGGGCGACTCCTGGCCGCAACGCTGTCGGCCCTCATTCTTGCGGGCGCGTCCGAGCACGCGTCTTGCGCGCCGGACTATGCGCGAGAGGCGCGTCTGGCCGCCGAGGTGGTTCCCGCGATCGTCGTCGGGGATCCGGTCTATCTCTCGACGGCGGCGCAGCCTCGAATTCTGGCGATCTACACCGAAGCTTCGCCTCCGGCGGTCGCCAAGGCTGCCGCCATAGTGGTTCATGGCTCCGGAGTGCATCCCGATTGGGGGCTGAACAACGGCCTTCGTACCGGGCTTGCGGAGTCGGGGATCGTGACCCTGTCGATACAGATGCCCGTTCTTGTCGCGGACGCGTCGAACGACCAATATGAAGCCTTGTTCCCCGAGGCCGCCGCTCGTCTCGCCGCTGCTTTCACCTTTCTTCGCGACCGGGGGTTCGAGCGCATCGCCATTGTCTCGCACAGCATGGGCGCGTCCATGGTGGACGCGTATCTCGCCTCCGCGTCGGCAGCCAAAATCGTCGCATGGGTGCCGATCGGCATGACGCACGGATTCGCCTCGCCGCCTTCGATGCCAGTGCTGGATATTGCCGCCGAGCGCGATCTGCCGCAGGTGCTGAGGAGCGCGGGCAAGCGCGTAGCGGCATTCCCGCGCGATGCCTGCTCAAAGCACGTTTCGATTGCGGGCGCCGATCACCTCATGGAGCACCAGCAGCGAGAGCTGGTCGCTGTCATCGTGCCGTTTCTCACGCGAGCATTCTCTGGCCGATGCTGAGGCCGAAGCGCGGGGTTGCGACTCAGCGACCGTGCGTTGCCTTGCGCACGCGATCGTTCACGGCGAGCCAATCGGCGCCGCCGGGCGGCGACTCGATCCAGATTTCGTCAACGCCGAGCGCGTCGAGCGTGCGCAAATTGGCGTAGAGATCGCGGGCGTACGCGACGCTGTTTTCCGAAGCGGCGATCCATGCGCCGTCGAAATCGACGGGTTTCGCGACGGTGCGCGCAAGCACCGCGGTCCGCGCGCGGAGCATCGCGCTTGAAAGCGCCCGGACCAGCTCTTCCGGATCCAGGAGGCGCGCGGGCGTGCTCGGCGCGTAATGTGACGCGAGCGTGCCGGACGCTCTCGGAGAATTCGGCGCCGCCACCGCGGGTGCCGCGCCGAGAACGCGGCGCAATGCTTCGACGCTGATCGCTCCCGGGCGAAGCAGCACCGGTTCGCCACTGGTGAAGTCGACAATGGTCGACTCGATCCCATGACGGCTGGATCCGCCGTCGAGCACGAGCGCGATGGAGTTTCCGAACTCTTCGCCGACATGTCGCGCGTTGGTTGCGCTGACGCGTCCGAAGCGGTTGGCGGAGGGGGCGGCGATGCCGTCGCCGCCGAGCTCGAGCAATCGCGTGAGGAGCGCGTGCGCGATCGGGTGGGAGGGAACGCGCAGGCCGACGCTGTCCTGACCGCCGGTCACGACGTCTAGCACGGTCGCGGCGCGCGGCAATATCAGCGTCAATGGACCCGGCCAGAACGCGTCGGCAAGTGCGATCGCGCCCGGGCTCACTTCGCGTGCCCACTGCGACAACAGATCGGCGCTGGCCAAATGCACGATGACGGGATGCTCGGTGGGCCGCCCCTTCACGGCGAAAATCCGGCGCACCGCGTCGGCATTGCGCGCGTCGGCGCCCAATCCGTATACCGTCTCCGTGGGAAACGCGACCAACGCTCCCGCTCGCAGCAACTGCGCTGCGCGCTGGATTTCGATGAGCTCGATCGTGTTCATGGGCGAATGTCGGCGGCCGGCGGCCGGGCGTCGGGATGACGGTCGTCCGGTATCCGGGATTTGGTAGAATCCAAGTCTTTCTGCTGATGCGGCATCCCGGGCGATTCAACGCCCCAGGCGCCCGCCAGACATTCAAACGAGGGGAACGGCAATGGGCGAGTTTCTATTCACATCGGAATCGGTTTCGGAGGGGCATCCGGACAAGGTCGCCGACCAGATTTCCGACGCTGTCCTCGATGCGATTCTAACGCTGGATCCGCACGGCCGGGTGGCGGCGGAGACGCTGGTATCGACTGGCCTGGTAGTCATGACCGGAGAAATCACGACCGATCACAAGCACGACTATGCGCGCATCGCGCGGGACACGATCCATCGCATCGGATACACCGATCCGGAGCTGCGTTTCGATGCCCAGGGTTGCGCGGTCATGGTCTGCTACGGACGGCAATCGGCTGACATTGCTCGCGGCGTCGATCGGAGCTCCGACGAGTACATGAATCAGGGCGCGGGCGACCAGGGTCTGATGTTCGGCTACGCGTGCGACGAGACTCCTTCGCTGATGCCGTTTCCAATCTATTACGCGCATCGTCTGGTACAGCGCCAGAGCGAGGTCCGCCGCGACGGCCGGCTGCCGTGGCTGCGCCCTGATGCGAAATCCCAGGTCACGGTGCGCTACGTCGACGGACGTCCGAAGAAGGTCGACACCGTTGTGCTCTCCACTCAGCACCATCCGAGCATGAATCACAAGCAGAAGGAGTTGATGGAGGCAGTGGTCGAGGAGATCATCAAGCCAGTCCTGCCACCGGAGATGCTCGTGGACACCAAATACCTGGTCAATCCGACGGGTCGCTTCGAAATCGGCGGCCCGCATGGTGACGCGGGTCTGACCGGGCGCAAGATCATCGTGGATACCTATGGCGGAGCCGCGCCGCACGGCGGAGGCGCATTCTCCGGCAAGGACCCGTCCAAGGTCGATCGCTCGGCCGCGTATGCCGCTCGATACGTCGCCAAGAACATCGTCGCAGCGGGCATCGCTCGCCAGTGCCAGGTGCAGCTGTCGTACGCCATCGGCGTCGCGCAGCCGATCAACGTGACCGTTTACACCGAGGGGACCGGCAAGATCCCCGACGCGAAGATAGCGGAGATGGTGACGTCGCACTTCGACCTGCGTCCCAAAGGCATCATCCAGATGCTGGATCTGCTGCGCCCGATCTATCTCAAGACCGCGGCGTATGGGCACTTCGGACGCGACGAGCCCGAATTCACGTGGGAGGCCATCGACCGCGCCGAGTCCTTGCGCGCGGCCGCGGGCTTGAAAGGCGAAGCCCGGCAGTCGGTCCCCGCGTAACGGGGCTTTGCGTCAGAGCAGCGTTCCCGCGGGTCGGGGCTGGTCCGGCAGGGGGATGAATTCCGTCTCCCCCGGGACCAGGGGAAAGCCCCTTTCCTGCCAGCGGGCGCTCGCGGAATCGATCAGCTCTTTCGAGCTGCCAACGAAGTTCCACCAGATGAGACGCTCGCCATCGACCTTGCTGCCGCCGAGCAGCACAAGCAGGGCGCGCGAGCGCGCCTCGATCTTCACCGTGGTCCACGATCGCAGCACCGCCATGTGGTGCCCGGCCAGTGCTTCGCCGGCTACCACGATTTCGCCCTCGATCCCGTAGACTCCACGCTCCTCGTGCTCCGGGTGCAAATCGAAGGCGGAGCCCGGCTCCATTTCCACGGCGACATAGAACGTCGGTGAAAAGGTCGGGGCGGGGGAACGCTGGCCGAATGCGGTTCCGGCGATCACGCGTATCGATACACCGGGCAGCGCGACCGTGGGCAGCGCTGCGGCAGCATGATGGACGAACGACGGCTCTACCTGCTCGTGCGCGGTGGGCAGCGCAACCCAGGTCTGCAGCCCGTGAAGACGATGGCCGGACTTACGCTCCTCCGGGGGCGTCCGCTCGGAATGAACGATGCCGACACCGGCCGTCATCCAATTGACGTCACCCGGTTCGATGCGCTGAACGCTCCCCAGGCTGTCGCGATGCATCATCGCGCCTTCGAGAAGATAGGTGACGGTCGCAAGGCCGATATGCGGGTGAGGACGCACGTCCACGCCGTTTCCCGATGCGAAAGTGGCCGGACCGAAATGGTCGAAAAAGATGAAAGGCCCCACCATGCGCGCATCGATCGACGGCAGCAGGCGCTGGACCTGGAAGCCGCCGAGATCCTTGGTGTGCGGCTTGAGCAGCGCCGCAAACGGCGAGTCGGGCACCGGGCCGATTTTGTTCATGACCGATATTATCGCGCGGCGATGCCAATGGCGATGATCTTGTCCCAAGGGCACGACGATCCAGGTTCGCTTACAGCGTTCCCCTCCGCGCGCGCTGGACGGCGAATCGCGCGGGATCGATCGCGTCGACAAGCGTTTGCTCCAAAGGCGGTGGCTCTCCTTCGATCTGGCTGGCGACGCATTCGCCAGCGAGGGCGGCCCAGGCCAGGCCGCGCGACGCGAGCGCGGTCAGGCAGAAGAGCCCGGGAACGCGAGGCATGTCGCCTGTATGCGCGCCTCTCAGTGTGTCCGCGATGGCGCGTGCATGCGCGTGATCGACGACGGCTCCCGCCAACGGCATGCGATCGGGGGCGACACAGCGGATGCCAACCTCGCCACGCAATGACGTCGGATCCACGCCCGAGCTGATCCCCGGCAGGAGGCGCTCGGCGCGACCGAGGTTGGCGACGTCGCAAGCTGGGTCTGCCTGCGTGGAGCCGTCATCGGGATCGAACGTCGCGCCCATCACGATATTGCCGTCGATCGCGGGCAGCACGTAGCCTCGGCCGCAGACCACAGTACGAGGGCCGGCCGCGGATCCGGGAAACAGAGTGAGCTGGCCGCGCACGCGCTGCAGCGTCGCGGTCGATGCGAGATTTCCCAGCCGCTCGGCGTCGCACGCGTTGGCGAGCACGACCACCGCAGCGCTGGCGATCTCGATTCCTGCGGCGTCGATCGCGGACCAGCGCTCGCCTTGTCGACGAAGCATCGCGACGTCGCGATGGAATTGTGCCGGGGCCATCGACTCGAGGTCGGCCGCGGCAAGTTGCGCGCGCACCAAGGCAGCCGGCCGTTCCCAATCTCCCATCGGAATCCACCAGCCGCCTGCTCCTACTTTGCGGCCCGCGCGAGAGCTCGCGTCTTCGCCGGAAACGAGCTCCGCGTACTCCCCCGGATAGCCGAGCCGCGCGAGATCATCGGCCATCCGCGCCTCGTGCGTCGCATCGTCGGCAAGCTGGAGCACCCCGCTCGGCGCACGCGGCACGGCGGAACCGTCGAAGCGCATCGAAGGCCGTCGCGTATGCGTATATAAAAACCCGCTGCGTGTGAAGCGCGACAGGATGCAATCGTCGCGCGACAAATGCGGCTGCAGCACGCCCGCGTAGAGACCCGAGGCACCGCCCGCCGCGACGCCGTCCCGATCGAGGATCGAAACCCGCCAGCCCCGCGAGGCGAGACGCTCGGCGATGGCGGACCCCGCGAGACCCGCGCCGACGACCAGCGCGCTGTGCTCGGGCCATTCGACGCGGGGAGCGGGCTGATGCCTTGGCGCCCAGCGCGGCGCGAAGCGCCCCGCCAGCATGTCGCGTTTGCGTCCGAAGCCGGCCGATTTCTCCACCGAAAAGCCCGCGTCGGCAAGCGCGTCGCGCACGCGCCGCGAGGCCGTATACGTGGCCACGGTCGAACCGTGGCGCGCCAGGCGTGCGAGAGCCTTCATCACCGAGGGCGACCACATCTCCGGGTTGCGGTCGGGAGCGAACCCGTCGAGATAGAATGCGTCGGCGCCGAGCCGTAGATCGCGGAGCCCTTCGAGCACATCCGCGAAAACGAGCGTCAGCGTGACCCGCCCTTCGTCGAAATGCAGCCGGTGCGTGCCGCTGATCACGGGAGGCCATGCGGCGCAGATCTCAGCGGACTGTTGGGAGAATTCGGGATAGCGTGCATGCAGGGCCGCGAGGTCACGCCGGACGAAGGGGTGGCGCTCAATCGAAACAAAATGTAAGCGCGCGCATCGGGCCGTGTCCGATCGCCAGGCGGCCCGCGTCGCCATGAAGTTGAGTCCGAGGCCAAAACCCGTTTCGACGACGGTGAATATGCGTGCGCCGCGCCATCGCTCGGGCAGGCGGTTGCCGCGGACAAAGACGTGCCGCGCCTGGTCGGGGCCCGAGTCGGCGCTGTGGTAGACGTCGCCGAACTTTTCGGAGAATGGCGTGCCTGACGAATCGAAGGCCAGGGGGGCGGGGAGAATGACAGCGGGCACCGGATCAATATGCGTGCCGCCGGCGATGTGCGTCAAGCGCGAAGGCATGCGCGCGGGTTGCCGACCCTGCGAAGTCGGATAGACTCCTCGGTCCAACTCGGCCCATCACCGTGCCTTTTTCCTATTACGCCAAGCTTTCGCGCGCCCGCCAACGCATTTACCGCGAGAGCGATGCCATCGAAACGCTGGGGATCCCGCGTGGCCTCGTTCTGGGAGGCGCCATCGCGGGGATCGCCGACGGGCTGCGCCTGCAGCATCGCACTTCGACGCAGCGTGCCTGCCAGGGGCTGGTCGATGCGCTGCTCGATGGGTACCACGTTCCGCCGGTGCGGGTGAAGGTGCTGTTGCGTCGGCCGGCTGACGACTACGGCGAGCTGCACGGACTCTACGAGCCCGAGGAAGACGACACGCGCGCGTGCATCACGGTATGGATGCGTACCGCGCAGAAAAAACAGGTCGTCGCGTTCAAGACCTTCCTGCGCACCCTCATTCATGAAGTGTGTCATCACCTCGATTACGAGTTGTTCGCGCTGGAGGAGACCTTTCACACCGAGGGTTTCTACAAGCGCGAGTCTTCTCTCGTCGGCGCGCTGCTCGCCCAGTTCGCGGCCCAGTCGGCGGCCCATTCCGATTCGCCGCTGCGCGAAACGAGTGAGTGATGAGCCACTGGCTCGACGAGTTGCGGTCCAGGCAGGACGTTGTCACGATCCCGCGCGTCTGGCTGACGATCGCGGTTTCGATACTGATCCACCTGGCGATTCTCTTCCTGTGGATTCCGCGAACGCAGCTCTTCGGGCCCAAGGATCAGGAGGAGGAAGCGGCCAACGATCGGTTGCAGGTTCAGATCGCCGCCGCGCCGACACCGCCTCCCCCACCGCAACTGACGCCTCCGCCGCAGCCAGCACCCCGTCCCGCACCGACGCCCCCGAGGGCGACACCGCGCACGCAGCCGCCGGTCGTTAGGATGACCGCGCCCGAGGCGCCGGTCATCGTTCCGCCGCCCCCGCCGCCGGCGCCCCCCGTTGCGACACCGCAACCCACCCCGCCCGCCACGGACCTGGCCGCCTTCATTGCAGCACGGCGCCGCGAGCGCGGTGAGCCGGAAGCTCCGCCGGCCGAGGACGAAGCTGCCAAGTTCAATCGCTCGATCGCGGCCAACCTGCCGACGGCGGCGCGAGGGACCGGGACCCAGAACAAGGAACGCGGGGGCGGCATCTTTCAGATCAAGCGTATGACCTACGACGACGCCGCGTTCGAGTTCTACGGGTGGAACACGGCGATGGGGCGCAAGACCCCGCAACTCATCGAGGTTCGCAAGGGCATGAACAGCGACATGCGCATTGCCGTCGTGCGCAGGATGATCGTGATCATCCGCGAATACGAAAAGGAAGACTTCACGTGGGAATCGCCTCGACTAGGGCACAACATCATCCTGTCGGCGCGGCTTTCCGACAATGCCAAGCTGGAGGACTTCCTCATGCACGAGTTCTTCGACGCTGCGGGAAACCTTCAATAAGCCGGCAGAGCAACAGTCGCGCGCTGCTTTTCGCAACTGCCCTGCCGCGGTTCAGAGCGTAGACGCGCTCCACCCTCCGCCGAGCGCCTGGATCAGGGCGACGCTTGCAGTCAGGCGCTGGCCGTGGATCGTCAGCGCAGTTCGCTCGTTGGACAGGGTGGCGGCCTGGATGACGACCACGGCCAGGTAGTTGGCCGTGCCGGCACGGTACTGATTGAGGACGATGGTCAGCGACTCGCGAGCGGCTGTGACCGCTTCGTCCTGCACGGCGGCCTCCTGCTCCAGGATGCGCAGCGCTGCGAGATTGTCCTCGACTTGCTGGAATCCACTCAGCGCGGTTTGACGATAGTTCGCGACATTCTCGTCATAGGTCGCGATGGCCTGATCCGTTTGCGCGCGACGCAAGCCCGCATCGAAGACGACCTGCGCCAGATCGGCGCCGATCGACCAGTATCGGCTCGGCAGCGAGAACAGTTGCGACAACACCGAATTCTGGAAGCCGCCGGTCGCCGAAAGCGTGAGTGACGGGAAGAACGCGGCCTCCGCGACGCCGATCTGGGCGTTCGCCGCGGCGGTGCGCCGCTCGGCAGCCGCAACGTCGGGGCGCCGCTCGAGGAGCTCCGAGGGCACTCCGGCCGGTATTGCGGGAAACTCTTTCGTCACCGCCTCGACTTCGATCGTGACGTCGGCAGGCGGCTTGCCGACAAGAACCGCGATGGCGTGCTCGAGTTGCGCTCGCTGCAGCGTTGCATCGATCGCCTGCGCCTGCGTGGACTTCAATTGCGTCTCGGCCTGGGCGACATCCGCACGCGCCGCGACTCCCACCGCATACTGGTTGCGCGTCAGCTGCAGCGATCGCTGATAGCTGCTCACCGTGTCGTTGAGCAGGCGGATCTGAGCATCCTGAACGCGCAACAGGAAATAGTCCTGGGCGAGCTGTCGCCTGGGCGACGAGCTTTGCCGATTCCAGGTCGGCAGCGCTCGCTTGCGCGTTGGCTTCGCTTGCCTCGATGGTCCGCCGGATGCTGCCCCACAGGTCGATCTCCCAGCTCGCGTCAAGAGACACGTTGAAGTTGTTGCGAACGCCGGGCAGGGAGACGTTGCCGTTGTTGACGGTTGCGTTTCCTGTCTGGGTGCCCGCCCGGGTTGCGGCGGCATTCGCGCTGACCATGGGAAACAGCGCGGCGCGAGCCTCGCGCGTCAGCGCCCGCGCCTCGCGCACCCGCGCTTCCGCCGCCTTGACCGTCTGGTTGTTGAACTCGACCTGCGACAGCAACCCATCGAGCTTCGGATCATTGAAGACAGCCCACCACTTTCCGCGAGGCTCTCCGTCTCGCGGCGTTGCCGGCTTGAACGGTACCGTCTCCTTGTACGCAACGGGCGCGTCCACAGCGGGTCGCACGTAGTTGGGGCCGACCTCGCAACCGGACAATGCCCAAGCTGCAAAGACGGCCAGCGCGACAAGACGCCTCGATCGGCGCGACGGGTTGCTTTTTTGTATTCGGCCATTCGGTTTAGTCCCCGGCTTCGGCGGTGGCGTTCAGCGTTGGGCGCCGGCCTTGCCGAACGCGGCGCGACCACAGGCTGAATCGGTCGAGATACAGGTACACGACCGGCGTCGTGTACAGGGTCAGCATCTGGCTGACGATCAGGCCGCCGACGATCGAAATGCCGAGCGGCTGGCGGAACTCCGCGCCATCGCCGGTGCCGAGCGCCAAAGGCACCGCGGCCAGCAACGCCGCCATCGTCGTCATCATGATCGGCCGGAAGCGCAAGAGGCACGCCTCGAAGATCGCATCACGCGAGCTCTTGCCGTGATTGCGCTCGGCCTCGAGCGCGAAGTCGATCATCATGATCGCATTCTTCTTGACGATGCCGATGAGGAGGATGACGCCGATAAGCGCGATGACGCTGAATTCCGTGTGAAACAGCAGCAGCGCGAGCAGACGCCCCGACGCCCGCCGAGGGCAGCGTCGACAGGATCGTGATCGGATGCACGTAGCTTTCGTAAAGAATGCCGAGGACGATATAGACAGTGAGGAGCGCCGCGAGGATCAGCCAGGGCTGGCTGCTGAGCGAATCCTGGAATGCCCGCGCCGTGCCTTGGAAGCTGCCGCGTATGGTTGCCGGAACGCCGATCCTGCGCGAGCGCAGTCGTCGATCGCCACCGTCGCCTGACCGAGCGACGTGCCTTCCGGCAAATTGAAGGAGATCGTCGACGCCACGAACTGAGATTGGTGGTTCACGCCCAGCGACGTGTTCGTCGGAGCGTAATGGGCGAAGGCGGACAGCGGAACCTGGCTCCCGTTGGATGTGCTCACGTACACGTGATCCAGCGCGTCCGGGGATTGCCAGTATTCGGGCGCGGCTTCCATGACCACGTGATACTGGTTCAGCGCGGAGTAGATGGTCGAGACCTGGCGCTGACCGAAAGCGTCGTTGAGCGTCGTGTCGATCAAGTCGGCGTAGATGCCGAGGCGCGTGGCGGTGTCGCGGTCGATGACCAGCGAAGTCTGCAGGCCCTTGTCCTGCTGATCGGTGTTGACGTCGACCAGCTCCGGCAGGCTGGCTCATAGCCGCGCGAATCTTCGGCTCCCAGGTGCGCAGCTCGCCCAGATCGTCCGCCTGCAAGGTGTACTGATAGGTCGCGTTGGCCTGCCTGCCGCCGACGCGGATGTCCTGCACCGGATTGAGGAACAGGTTCGCGCCGGGCTCGTTGGCGAGCTTGATCCGCAAGCGTCGCGATGATCTTGTCGGCGGAATCCTTGCGCTCGGCCAGAGGCTTCAGCTGCACGAACATGAACCCGGTATTGCGCTGCGCGCCGCCGGTGAACGCGACCACGTTGTCGACCGCCGGGTCGGCAGCGGACGATGGAAACGAAGCTCGCCAGCTTCGGCTGCATCGCCTGGAACGAGATGCTCTGGTCCGCCTGGATGAATCCGATGAGCCGGCCGGTGTCCTGGGTCGGGAAAAATCCCTTGGGGATGATCGATGTAGAGATAGACGTTCAGGCAGACGACCGCGAGGAGAATCAGCGATCATGACCAGGCCCGTGGGCGAGCGCCCAGGTGAGGCTTCGCTCGTAGCCGCGGTGCATCGCGTCGAACGCGCGCTCGCTCCAGGCGTGGAAGCGTCCGTGGCGCTGCTCCTTTTCCGGGCGCAGCAGACGCGAGCACATCATCGGCGTCATCGTCAGCGAAAGCACCAGCGAAATCAGGATCGCGACCGAGAGCGTCACCGCGAACTCGCGAAAATATCGACCGACGATCCCTCCCATCAGCAGGATGGGGATGAACACGGCGATCAGCGACAGGCTCATCGACAGCACGGTGAAGCCGACCTCGCGCGCGCCGAGCAGCGACGCCTTCATCGGCGACATGCCCTCCTCGATGTGGCGCGAGACGTTTTCGAGCACGACGATGGCATCGTCGACCACGAAGCCGGTGGCGATCGTCAGCGCCATCAGCGAGAGATTGTTCGAGACTGAATCCGAACAGATACATGACGCCGAACGTCGCGACCAGCGACACCGGCACCGCAACGCTCGGAATCAGCGTCGCCCGCCAGTTGCGCAGGAACATGAAGACGACCAGGACGACCAGGAAGACCGCGACCACGAGCGTCCGCTCGACGTCGCGCAGAGAAGCGCGGATGGTCGTCGTGCGCTCCATCATCACGTCGACCTTGATCGCGCTCGGGATCGACGCGCGCAGCTGCGGCAGCATCGCAGTGACCGCGTCGACGGTCTCGATGATGTTGGCGTTCGGCTGGCGGCTGATGATGATCAGCACCGACGGCTTGCCGTTGGAAGAGCCCGCGTTGCGCAGATCCTGCACCGAATCCACGACCGTGCCGAGGTCGGTGAGCTTCACCGCCGCAGCCGTTGCGGTAGGCGACGATCAACGGCAGATATTCGTCCGCCTTCTTCGCCTGATCGTTGGCGTAAATCTGCCAGTGGCGGTCGCCCGTCCTCCAGCGATGCCTTTCGGACGGTTGGCGTTGGTGGCGGCGAGGACCGTGCGCACGGTCTCGAAGCCGATGCCGTACTTGTTGAGCGTCTGCGGATCGAGCTCGACGCGCACCGCCGGCAGCGAGCTGCCGCCGACCTGCACCTGCCCGACGCCCTGCGAGCTGCGAGAGCTTCTGGGCGATGATCGTGGATCCCGCGTCGTACATCTGGCCCTGCGTCATGGTGTCGGAGGTCAGCGCAAGGATCATGATCGGCGCATCGGCGGGATTGACCTTGCGGTACGTCGGATTGCTGGGAAGTCCGGTCGGCAGCAGACTGCGCGCGGCGTTGAGCGCGGCCTGCACGTCGCGCGCCGCGCCATCGATATCGCGATTGAGCTCGAACTGCAGCGTGACACGCGATGAGCCGAGCGAGCTGCTCGAGGTCATCTCGGTGATGCCCGCGATGCGGCCGAGCGAGCGCTCCAGCGGGGTGGCGACCGTCGCGGCCATGGTTTCGGGGCTCGCCCCGGGCAGCGACGCGGACACCGAGATCGTGGGAAAGTCGACCTGCGGCAGCGGCGAGACCGGCGAGAAGGCGGAACGCGGCGGCGCCTGCGAGCGCGAGACCGATAGTGAGCAGCGTCGTCGCGACCGGGCGTGCGATAAAGGGCGCCGAAAGGTTGACCTCCGACGGCGATGCATTGCCGCGTGCGGAGCATCGGCGTCCGGTTTCTGAGTCGGCCATGCTAATCGCCCGTCGCAGGCGCAGGCCGCGGTTCGTCGCTTGCGCTTGCGCCGAGACTCGACCTTGCGCGCCAGGCTGTCGAACCCGAGGTAGATGACGGGCGTGGTGAACAAGGTCAGCATCTGGCTCACGATCAGTCCTCCGACCATGGTGATGCCGAGCGGATGGCGAAGCTCGGAGCCCACGCCCCAGCCGACCATCAGCGGCAGCGCCGCGAGCAACGCCGCCATGGTCGTCATCATGATCGGCCGGAAGCGCAACAGGCACGCCTGGTAGATCGCCTCGCGCGGCGGCTTGCCTTCCTTGCGCTCGGCGTCGAGCGCGAAGTCGATCATCATGATCGCGTTCTTTTTCACGATGCCGATGAGCAGCACGATGCCGATGATGGCGATGACGCTCAGGTCCTTGCCGAAGAGCATCAGCGCGAGGAGCGCCCCGACGCCTGCCGACGGAAGCGTGGAAAGAATGGTGATCGGATGGATGAAGCTCTCGTAGAGCACGCCCGAGCACGATGTACATGGTGACGATGGCGGCGAGGATCAGCCAAAGCTCGTTCGCGAGCGACCCGCGAAACGCCGCCGCCGCGCCCTGAAACTCGATTTGCGCGCTCACGGGCAGGCCGATGTCAGTCTGCGTTTTTTGGATGGCCTTCACCGCGTCACCGAGCGAAGCACCCGGCGCGAGATTGAAAGAGATCGTCGCCGCCGGAAACTGTCCGATGTGGTTGACGACCAGCGGCGTGGCCTTTTCGCTGATGCGCGCAATGGCCGTCAGCGGAATCTGCATCGTTCCGCGCCGTGCTCGTGCTCGACGACGTCGTCCCGGCCCCGGGCGCCGCGAGCGCCGCCGATGCGTTCCCGCCGGTCGTCTGCACTGCCGTGACGCTTGCGGTCGGCGAGCCGGAGTTGGATGCAGGAACGTAGACCTGCGCCATTGCCTCCAGCCCCAGCTGAAACTCGGGCTTCACTTCGAGCACCACGCGATACTGGTTGGTCTGCGTGAATATCGTCGACACCAGCCGCTGGCCGAAGGCGTTGTACAGGGCGTTGTCGATGGCCGCCGGCGTGATACCGAAGCGGCTCGCCGTCGCGCGGTCGATGTCCACGTACGCCTGCAGCCCTCCGTTCTCGAGATCCGTCGCGACGTCAGCGAGCTCCGGGAGCTTGCGCAGGCTGTCGACCATCTTCGGCACCCAGGCCGCTAGCTCGTCCGGGTCTGTATCCTCGATCGTGAATTGGTACTGGGTGCGGCTGACGCGATCCTCGATCGTCAGGTCCTGCACCGGCTGCATGTAGAGCGTGATGCCTTCGACATCGGCGAGCTTGCCTTGCAGCCGGTGTATGACGTCTTCCGCGCGTCCGCTGCGTTGGGACAGCGGTTTGAGATTGATCAGCATGCGGCCGCTGTTCAGCGTCGCATTGGTGCCGTCGACGCCGATGAACGACGACAGGCTTTCCACCGCAGGGTCCTGCAGGATGACGCGCGCGAGGCCCTGCTGGCGCTCCGACATCGCCGCGAATGAGATGCTTTCGGGCGCTTCGGTGATGCCCTGGATGGCGCCCGTGTCCTGCACCGGGAAGAATCCCTTGGGAATGACGACATAGAGGACGATCGTGAGGATCAGCGTAATGAGCGCGACCACCAGCGTCGCGGCCTGGCGGTCCAGCACCCAGTTGAGCATGCGGCCGTAGCGCGCTATGACGGCGTCGAAGACCGCGCCGCTCTTGTGGTAGAACCAGGTCTGCTGCTCTTCCGGTGTATGGCGGAGGAACTTGGCGCACATCATCGGCGTAAGCGTCAGCGAGACGAAAGCTGAAATCAGGATCGATATCGCGAGCGTGATCGCGAATTCGCGAAACAGCCGTCCGACGACGTCGCCCATGAAGAGCAGCGGAATCAGCACCGCGATCAGCGATATCGTGAGGGAAATGATCGTGAACCCGATCTGCTCCGCGCCCTTGAGCGCCGCGTCGAGAGGCTTCTCGCCGGCTTCGATATAGCGTGCGATGTTCTCGATCATGACGATCGCGTCGTCGACGACGAATCCGGTCGCGATCGTCAGAGCCATCAGCGTCAGGTTGTTGATCGAGAACCCGGCGAGGTACATGACACCGAAGGTTCCGACCAGCGACAACGGTACGGCGACGCTTGGAATGACCGTCGCCGACAGGCTGCGAAGGAAAAGAAAGATGACCATCACGACGAGCGCAATGGCGAGGAAGAGCTCGAATTGCACGTCGTGCACCGACGCGCGCACGGTGATCGTGCGGTCGGTGAGCACGGTTACGTCGACGGCGGCGGGCATCGATGCCTGGAGCTGCGGCAGGAGCTTCTTGATCCCGTCGACGACCTGGATGACGTTGGCGCCCGGCTGGCGCTGGATGTTGACGATGACCGCGGGCAACTGATTCGCCCACGCTGCCAGGCGCGTGTTCTCGGCGCCGTCGATGACGTCCGCGACATCGGTGAGCCGCACTGGCGAGCCGTTACGATAGGCGACGATCATGCCCTTGTAGTCGTCCGCCGACTTCAACTGATCGTTGGCATCGATCGTCGACGCGCGCGTCGGCCCGTCGAAGCTTCCCTTGGCCTGATTCGTATTTGCGTTGCCGATCGCCGTACGCACGTCGTCCAGCGACAGGCCATACGCGGCAAGGGCAGTTGGATTCGCCTGGATGCGAACGGCGGGGCGCTGGCCGCCGCTGATGCTGACCAGGCCGACGCCCGGGAGCTGGGAAAGCTTGGTCGCAAGCCGCGTATCCGCGAGGTCTTCGATCTTGGGCAACGGCATCGTGTTCGACGTCAGCGCCAGCGTCATGATCGGCGTGTCCGCCGGGTTGACCTTGTTGTAGATCGGCGGCGTCGGCAGGTCGGCGGGCAGGAAGCTTCCGGAAGCGTTGATCGCGGCCTGGACCTCCTGCTCAGCGACGTCGAGCGACAGGGTGAGATCGAACTGAAGCGTGATGACCGACGCGCCGCCGGAGCTCGTCGACGACATCTGCTTGAGGCCCGGCATCTGGCCGAACTGACGCTCGAGCGGCGCGGTGATCGACGAGGTTGTGACGTCCGGGCTCGCGCCCGGGTAGAGCGTCACGATCTGGATGGTCGGATAGTCGACTTCCGGCAGCGCCGAAATCGGCAGCACGCGGTAGGCGATGATGCCCGAGAGCAGGATCGCGAGCATCACCAGCGACGTCGCGACCGGCCGCAGGATAAAGGGACGGGACGGATTCATCGCGCCTTACGTTTCACCAGTTGTCGGACGCTTCGCAAGACGCGTTGCCCGTGAATCAGCCACCGCCGTTTTTGGAACGGCGGCCCTGCCCGTCTTTTCCGTCCGCCGATTTGCCCGACCGGGGTCCTTTTTGCGGAGTCGTTTGCGCTGCGCGCGCGGCCGGATCGATCAATTCGATCTTCGAGCCTTCGCGCAGCTTGTCCGCGCCATCGACCACGACTTGGTTCCCCGGATCGATGCCGCTCAGTATTTCGGTCGTCTCTCCTTCCGCGGCGCCGAGCTTGACCGGCGCGATCGACACGGTTTGATCCGGCTTGACGAGGAAAACGAAGGTGCCGGGCGCGCCGCGCTGAATCGCGGCGCTCGGAACCAGCGTCGCGTCCTGGTGCGTTTCGATGCCCATGCGAATGTTGACGAACTGATTGGGGAACAGCGAGCCGTCCTGATTGGGAAACTCGGCCTTGAGCTTGACCGTTCCCGTCGTGGTGTCGATCTGGTTGTCGAAAGTCAGCATGCGGCCGGTGGCGAGCTTGGTTTTTCCGCTGCGGTCATAAGCGTCGACTGCGATTGCCTCGCCCGACTGCGCGCGCTTGACGACGCGGGGTACGTTGTCTTCCGGAATCGGATAGATCACCGATATGGGCTTGACCTGCGCAATCGTGACCAGCCCATTGGCGTCCGACGCGTGCACGATGTTGCCCGGGTCCACCTGCCTCAGCCCCACGCGGCCGCTGATGGGCGCGGTGATTCGCGCGTAGGTCAGCTGAAGCTTGGCGTTGTCGATTGCGCCCTGGTCGGTGGCGACGGTTCCCTGATATTGGCGAACCAGCGCCTCCTGGGTGTCGACCTGCTGCTTTGAAATCGAATCCTGGGACAGCAGGGTCTTGTAGCGATCGAGATCGATCTCGGCATTCTTCAGTAGCGCCTGATCGTGCGCCATCTGGCCGTTGGCTTGCGTCAGCATCACCTCGAACGGCCGCGGATCGATCTGAGCGAGCAGGTCACCCGCCTTGACGTCCTGGCCTTCACGGAAGGCAACGTTCAGCAACTGCCCGTCGACGCGGGTATGCACCACCACCATGCTGCGCGGAGTCACGGTGCCGAGCGCGTCGATGTACACCTCGATGTTGCCCTTGCGGGCCGCCGCCGCCAGCACGGGGACCGGACGCGCAGCATCGCCTTTGCCGCTTCCTGCTTTGGCGGCGTCCGCGCCCGCGCGACCGAAAAAGAACCAGGCCGCGGCAGCCGCCACGATCAGCGCCACCACAATGATCACAATCCATCGCCCGCGATGGGCGCGGGCGGGAGGCGTGGTCAGAACCGGCCGCTCGTCGATTTTCTCCCTGGCTGGCGGGCGCCATTCGGCGCTCGCGGGCTCAGGCGGTCTCGCGGGAGGCGGTGTTTGATCGTTCATCGCTTATGGGCATGGTTCGGCAGGTGTTGGATTGTCCGGGCTGGCACTCGTTCGTTTGCGCGAACTTTGTAACCAGGTGTTTGCATGAACCGCGGGATCAGCAGTCACTCTACCCCGATGGCGCGTTCCTGGGACACCGGCGAGGATTGCGCAAGAGCCTGATCTTACGATAAAATGCGCGTTCCCGAGGAGCGTTGCAACAGGCTTGGCTGGTCGATCCGGACCGGTTCTGCGCCTGCCAGGCTCGGGACTCTTCGCAACGGCGCTCGTTGAACCGCGATTCCAACGCGGGGTGACGAGTGCAAATCCTGCCTCCTCCCTGTGCCGGGTCGCTCTAGACGGAGTGACGCATGAACGCTACAACCGACACCAAGAACTTCACCGACTTCAAGGTCGCCGACCTCGCTCTCGCCGCGTGGGGTCGCAAGGAAATCGCGATCGCTGAGACCGAGATGCCCGGCCTGATGGCTATCCGCGAGGAATTTGCCTCGACCCAGCCGCTTCGCGGTGCACGCGTCGCGGGCTCGCTGCATATGACCATCCAGACCGCGGTGCTGATCGAGACCTTGAAAGCGCTCGGCGCCGACGTGCGCTGGGCGTCCTGCAATATTTACTCGACTCAGGATCATGCCGCCGCGGCGATCGCGACGACCGGCACGCCGGTGTTCGCGTACAAGGGCGAGAGCTTGAGCGAATACTGGGAGTACACGCATCGCATTTTCGAGTGGTCGTTGCCGAACGGCGTCGCCGGAACGCCGAACATGATCCTCGACGACGGCGGCGACGCCACGCTGCTGGTGCACCTGGGAACGCAGGCTGAAAGCGATCGCTCGGTGATCTCGAAGCCCGCGAGCGAAGAGGAGTTCGCGTTGTTCACCGCGATCGCAGGACGCCTCGCGCACGACCCGAACTTCTACTCGCGGATCAAGAGCAACATCAAGGGCGTCACGGAGGAAACGACGACGGGGGTGAAGCGCCTCTACACGATGCACAAGGAAGGCCGTCTCGGCTTTCCTGCGATCAACGTCAACGATTCGGTGACCAAGAGCAAGTTCGACAATCTCTACGGCTGCCGCGAGTCGCTCGTCGACGGCATCAAGCGCGCGACCGACGTCATGATCGCCGGCAAGGTCGCGCTCGTCTGCGGTTACGGGGATGTCGGCAAGGGGTCGGCGCAGGCGCTTCGCGCGCTGTCGGCGCAGGTCTGGATCGCCGAGATCGACCCGATCTGCGCGCTGCAGGCGGCGATGGAGGGCTATCGCGTCGTGACCATGGACTATGCGGCCGACAAGGCGGACATTTTCGTCACCGCGACGGGCAACGTCGATATCATCACGCACGATCACATGAAGCGGATGAAGAACAACGCCATCGTCTGCAATATCGGTCACTTCGACAACGAGATCGACGTCGCATCGCTCAAGGCCCACACCTGGGAGAACATCAAGCCGCAGGTCGATCACATCATTTTCCCCGACGGCAAGCGGATCATCCTGCTGGCGGAGGGGAGGCTCGTGAATCTGGGCTGCGGAACGGGACACCCGAGCTACGTGATGTCGAGCTCCTTTGCCAACCAGGTGATGGCGCAGATCGAGCTGTGGACCGATGCGCGTGAGCGCAGCGGCAAATATCCGATCGGCGTGTACGTCCTCCCGAAGCATCTCGATGAAAAGGTGGCGCGGCTGCAATTGAGCAAGCTGGGTGCAACGCTGACGCGCCTCTCGGACAAACAGGCACAATACATCGGGGTCGATGCCGCGGGCCCGTACAAACCGGACAGCTACCGCTATTGACGATGCCGCGGCGGATTTGGCGCCAGTCGAATCCGCCGCTTTTCAGGACAATCGGCCTTCATGAGGGACAGTCGATGCGACTACTACTGGTATGGCTGATCAATGCAGTGGCGCTGATCGCGCTGCCTTATCTGATGTCGTCGATCCAGGTCGATTCCTTCACCACCGCGCTGATCGCGGCGCTCGTGCTCGGTCTCATCAACACATTCATCAGACCGCTGCTGGTCATTCTCACGCTGCCCGCGACAGTGCTGACGCTCGGCCTGTTCATCTTCGTGATCAACGGGCTGCTCTTCTGGTTCGTCGGCTCGTTTGTCCAGGGGTTTCATGTCGCCGGCTTCTGGTCGGCGATCGGAGGCGCGATCCTGTACAGCATCATTTCGTGGGCGCTGTCGGCGCTCATCCTTCACGGCAAGAAATGAAGCTTTAAGCGAAGGCCGGGATGACCGCAGACGCCGATCGCGTCTTCAGCTTCGAGTTTTTTCCGCCGGCGACGCCGCAGGGCGCGGAAAAACTGGTCGCGACACGTGACCAGCTCGCCCAGCTCGGACCCAGGTTTTTCTCCGTTACCTACGGCGCGGGCGGATCGACTCGAGACCGGACGCTCTCCACCGTGCTCGACATCCAGAAATCCGGGCAGCGCGCGGCACCGCACATTTCATGCATCGGCTCGACCCGGGACGGAATCCGTCAGACGCTCGCAACCTACCGCGAGCACGGCATCGCGCATCTGGTCGCGCTTCGCGGCGATCTGCCGTCGGGCTCCGTCGACGCCGGAGATTTTCGCTATGCGAGCGAGCTGGTCGAGTTCATTCGCGACGCGTGCCCCGGCCAATTTCACGTCGATGTTGCGTGCTATCCGGAATACCACCCTCAGGCGAAGAGCCCCGCGGACGATCTGGCGAGCTTCAAGCGCAAGGTCGACGCCGGCGCGGACTCCGCGATCACCCAGTATTTCTTCAATCCAAGCAGCTACTACCATTTTGTCGATGACGCCGCGGCGATCGGCGTGCAGGTCCCGATCGTTCCCGGCGTGATGCCAATCGCGAGCTTCTCGAAGCTCGCGCGTTTCTCGGACGCGTGCGGCGCCGAGATACCGCGCTGGATTCGCAGAAAGCTCGAGAGTTTCGGCGACGACAGCGCGTCGATTCGCGCCTTCGGACTCGATGTGGTCACGGACTTGTGCGACGACCTGCTTGCGCACGGAGCGCCCGGTCTGCACTTCTACACGCTCAATCTGGCGAGCCTGACGACTATCATCTGGCAGCGGCTGGGCTTGTCCTAGCCCGTCGATGCGCCGGCTTGCTGCGGCTACCGGCCCGGTGTGAAGGCGACGAGCTCGGTCGTCGTGTGCTCGGTGCGCATGGTTGCCGGATCTGAGCCGCTGGTGGTCTCGACATACTCCGCGTCGCGGATCTCGCTGACCACGCCCTTGACCTCGGCGGCATACCGGACCGTGTCGCGTCGCGTGGTCCTCGTGCGCCAGAATTCTTCGTCGTCGAACTGGATGATCCGATAGATCGCGACGGCGTCATACGTGCCCGCCGGTACCGTCACCGTCGCGCGCCCCTGAACCTCGCCATAGACCAGGATGTGGTCGTTGAGCTCCGTATCCGGGCGGAACGTATCGACGACCTGGCGCCAGGAGGTGCGCTCCCCGAGTGGAAAGTCGTACAGCTCGAGCGGCGGCGAAAAACGTCGCGGCGGCTCGTAGCGCAAGCTCCCGACAACCAGACCACCAGTCGCATCGATCTGCTGGTATTTCTCGGTGCGTCCGTACGAATTGACTGCGACCAGGCGCATGGTCGCAACGCCCGCGTTGATCGCGGTCACCTGCACGTCGAGTTGGCTCATCGCGTCCCGGCGCAGGCCGTCGATGACGCGATATTCCCAGTGGTCGCCGACGGCCAGCCGCGGGGGCGGAACGCTTTGCCCCATCGGCAGGGGCGCGGCGCAAGCACAAAGGACCAATGCGACAAGCGCTGCGAACGGACGCGGTGGGAGTGAGCGTGATGTCAGCATGGCAGTCCTCCACAAGAATCGGACGGGCCGGGAATCGCTCGTCCACTAACCCCGATCTGTGATCGCGCCCAGGCTCGCCGTCGAGACGAGCCGGGTGTATTTGGCAAGCACTCCACGGGTGTAACGCGGTGGCGGAGCCTTCCATGCCGCGCGGCGTCGTGCGAGCTCGTCTTCGCCGACGTTGAGCTGGATGAGCCGCCGATGCGCATCGATGGTGATCGAATCGCCCTCGTGTACCAGCGCGATCACGCCGCCGACAAACGCTTCGGGCGCCACATGGCCGACGACCATGCCCCATGTCCCCCCCGAAAAGCGGCCGTCCGTAATGAGTCCCACGCTCTCACCCAGCCCCTGACCGATCAGGGCGGACGTCGGCGCGAGCATTTCCTGCATCCCAGGACCGCCCTTGGGGCCTTCGTAGCGGATCACCATGACGTCGCCCGGCTGAATGGTCCTGGCCATGATCGCATCGAGTGCCGCGGGCTCCGAATCGAAGACGCGCGCGGGACCCGTGATTGATGGATTCTTGAGGCCCGTTATCTTGGCGACGCATCCCTCCGGCGCTAGATTGCCTTTGAGGATGGCGAGATGTCCTTGCGGATACATCGGATCGGACCACGGGCGTATGACCTCCTGATCCGCCCTTGGGTTCTCGCTGACACCCGCGAGCTCGTCACCGATCGTCCTGCCGGTGATGGTCATGCAGTCCCTATGCAGCAAGCCGTGCGCGAGCAGCATCTTCAGCACCTGCGGCACGCCGCCGGCGAGGTTGAAGTCCACCGCGACGAAGCGTCCCGACGGCTTCAGGTCGCAGAGCACCGGCACGCGCTGGCGGATGCGCTCGAAATCATCGATGGTCCATTCGATTTCGGCCGCGGAAGCGATGGCTAGGTAGTGCAGCACTGCGTTGGTGGATCCGCCCGTGGCCATCACCACTGCGATGGCGTTTTCGATGGACTTGCGGGTGATGATGTCGCGCGGCTTCAGGTCGAGATTGATCGCATTCACCAGCGCCCGTGCCGAGGCTGCCGAGGAGTCCGCCTTCTCGGGATCGGGCGAGGCCAGCTGCGAGCTCCCGAGGAGGCTCATGCCGAGCGCCTCGAATGACGAGGACATGGTGTTCGCCGTGTACTGGCCTCCGCACGCGCCGACGGTCGGGCAGGCATTCTTTTCGATGCCGTCGAAGTCCTCCTGCGACATCTTGCCCGCCGCGAACGCGCCGACCGCCTCGAACGGACTCACGATGGTGAGTGTCTGTCCCTTCCAGTTGCCTGGCTTGATCGTTCCCGCGTAGACGAAGATGCCCGGAACATTCATGCGCGCGAGCGCCATCATCGCCCCGGGCATGTTCTTGTCGCAACCGCCCACGCACAGCACGCCGTCCATGCACTGACCCATCACCGCGACCTCGATCGCATCGGCGATCACCTCGCGTGAGACGAGCGAATACTTCATTCCCTCGGTGCCCATGCCGATGCCGTCGGTTACCGTCGGAAATCCGAAGACCTGCGGCTTCGCGCCGGCCGATGTCAGTGCATCCATTGCGCGGTCGACCAGAGGCTGGATGCCGGCATTGCACGGATTCATCGTGCTGTGTCCATTGGCGACTCCGACGATCGGCTTGTCGAAGTCGTCGTCGCCGAAACCGACCGCGCGCAGCATCGCGCGGTTCGGCGACCTGGCGTATCCCTGGGTGATGATGCGGCTTCGGCGGTTGTTCGGCACTGGGTTTACCTCTCTCGTATAATCGCGGCGTCATCAAATTCTAACAAAGCGGGCTGCGATAGCTTGTCGCCACCAGCGCTGCGCCGCAATCTCAATGTTCGTTCATCCTCAGTTCGATCCCGTCGCGATTCAGATCGGCCCGCTTGCGGTGCGCTGGTACGGGCTCATGTATCTCATCGCCTTCATGCAGATCGTGATCCTCGGCAAATTCCGCGCGCGCCAGAATCTGCTGACGGGTTGGCATCCGCGAGACGTCGACGACATGCTTTTTTATGGCGTCTTCGGAACGATACTCGGCGGCAGGCTCGGCTATGTGCTGTTCTACAAGCCACTCTACTATCTTGCGCACCCGGCCGAAGTGCTCGCGATCTGGCAGGGAGGGATGAGTTTTCACGGCGGCTTTCTCGGCGTGATGATCGCGCTGTGGTTCTATGCCCGCAATCGCAACAAGCGGTGGCTCGATGTCATGGATTTCGTCGCTCCCCTCGTGCCGCTGGGCCTTGCCGCGGGGCGGATCGGCAACTTCATCAATGGCGAGCTCTGGGGGCGCGTGACGAGCGCCACCGCGCCGTGGGCGGTCTACTTTCCGCAGGCGGCCGCAGAAGACAAGGCGTGGATCGCGAGCTTTCCGCAGGAAGGCGCGGCGCGGGGGTTGACCGCAATCTACCAGCAGGTGGGGATGCTACCCAGACATCCGTCTCAGCTCTACGAATCCGCGCTGGAGGGATTCGTCCTGTTCGCGCTCCTGTGGCTTTACGCCCGGCATCGACGGCCACTCGGTGCCGTCTCCGGATTGTTCCTGATCGGATACGGGAGTTTTCGCTTTCTGATCGAGTACGCGCGCGAGCCCGACAGCTTTCTCGGCGTGCTCGCGCTTGGCATGTCGATGGGGCAGTGGCTTTCGCTGCCGATGATCGTCGCCGGCGTGATCATGATGGTGTGGGCGTACTGGCGCGCGCGTAAATCTCAGCCGACGATTTTTGGTACCTGAGTTTGGTACCCGAGCTCGGCGCCCGGGCGCCGCGCGAATGTTCAGTCGACGCGGCGGTAGTCGCCGTCGAGCGCGTCCCGGCGGCGCATGCCGAAACCCGCGCCTACGGTCTGTGGCGCGAGTGGCGTGCCGACATTGATCGGCAGCATCAGCAGAAGAATTGCGAGCAGGTCGGAGAGCACTCCCGGCAGAATCAGCAGAAACGCCGCAAGTACTTTGCGCCCGCTGTCGAACAAGCCCCTCATCAACGGGCGGTCACCGCGCAGCGCGGCAAGCGTCCGCGCCCTGAAGCCGTGCCGTTCATGGCGTAACAGCAGCATCCCGGCGACCATCGACGCAAGCATCCATGCCAGTGCAGGCACGCCTGTCCAGCGCGCGAAGCGCAGCGTGGCCATCACATCGATCACGGGGAAAGCCAGTACAATCAACAACACGAGAAAACGCATGGTGACTCCTTGCCACAGCGCAAACCGCCGCCGGCATTGCTGGTTCTGACGACACTGCCCGAGCGCGATGCGGCAGAGGCTTTGGCGAGACAGCTGCTCAACGCGCGTCTGGCCGCTTGCGTTCACGTGGGTGCGCCGGTTCGGTCACTTTATCACTGGCGCGGAGAAATCGAAACGACCGACGAAACGCCGCTTGCGATCAAGACCCGCGCGGAGCTCTATCCCAAGGTCGAGGCGACGATACTTGCCAGCCACCCTTACGAACTTCCCGAAATCGTCGCTGTCCCCATCTCCGATGCCTTGCCCGCCTACCTCGACTGGATCGCCGCGGAAACCGCCGACGCGGACTGACCGAATGTGGCGCGTCCTATGGACTCTGGGGGCGCTCCTGGTCGCCGCGCCCGCGGTCGCCCAGGTCAATCCGCTTCCTCCGGAAAAGGCATTTCGGTTCAGTGCCCGTGCGCTCAATCCGCAGACGGTCGAGGCACGGTTCAATATCGCCGACGGCTACTACCTGTACCGGGACAAGCTGCACTTCGTCGTCGAGCCTGCCACGTCGGGTCTCGTTGCTCCCTCGCTGCCGGCGGGCAAGGTCAAGGAGGACCAGTTCTTCGGACGCGTGGAGACCTACCGCGGAAATGTGATCGTCAATCTGCATCTCGAGGGAACCGCTCCCGGCCAGAAGGTCGTGGTCCAGGCCGAATCGCAGGGGTGTGCGGATTTGGGAATATGCTATCCGCCGACAGTTCAGCGTGTTACCGTCGCGCTCCCCGCCGCCGATAGTGCGCCCACGAAACTCGACGACGTTCCGAAGAAACAATGGTTTCAATAGAGTGTAAGCGCTCACTCGTTGCCGAGGTCTGAGCGATGCGAAGCTGGAAGTCCTGGATCTGGATGGGCGTTGCGGGGCTTGTCGCTCTCGTCTGCGGGGCGGCCTTGGCCGTCCGGGACAATGCGCCGCGCGATGCAAGCAAACTCCTCGCCTTATCACTACCCGACGTGTCAGGGCATCAGCAGTCGCTCGCGCAGTGGCGTGGCAAGGTAGTCGTCGTCAATTTCTGGGCGACATGGTGCGAGCCTTGTCGAAAGGAGATGCCGGAGTTTGTGGTCGCGCAGCGAGAGTTCGGCCCACGGGGACTGCAGTTCGTCGGCATCGCGGTGGATCAGCGCGACAAGGTCGAGCAGTTTGCTAAAGAGCTGGATCTCAATTACCCTGCGCTGATCGGAGGGTATGACGCGGTCGACCTGTCGAAATCGCTGGGTAACGAGCTCAGTGCTTTGCCGTTTACGATCATCATCGATCGCAAGGGCAATGTCGCGCGAACCCAGCTCGGTCCATTCAAAGCGGATCAACTTCGCTCTGCGATAACACGTTTGTTGTAGGTCCGGTCCGCGTTGGTGCTTCTGCCCCTCGAAGGAGTGCCTGATTCCTGGACGTCCTCTTGGTATGGCGAGTACGGTGTGCTCGAAATAATTCCTCGTATCATCGCGCAACAGTAGACAACCCCTGCCATTCGCTGCAAAATGCGTGGCGTGCAAGTGCCAAAGGGCTTCAATGCACTTCCCTCTCGGCGCCCGCGAGCCTGAATTGATCCGCTGATGTGAAGTCGTCGCAGCTGTCGTATGGCCGTATTAACGGCGTAACTCCAACCCGGGGGGTGTGTAATGGACTTACGCAAGCTGAAGACCTTGATCGAATTGGTCGAGAGCTCGGGAATCGCCGAGCTCGAAGTGTCGGAAGGGGAGGAGCGCGTACGCATTACGCGCTCCATGCCGGTTGCCCATCATGCGATCGCCTTGCCGGCAGGCGTACCCAGCATCAATGCCGCCACGTCGGAGTCGGGACAGCCGCCCGCGGTGCTCCCTACCGAGGGTCATGCGGTCAAGGCCCCGATGGTCGGAACCTTCTATCGCGCCGCCGCACCGGGCTCCGCGTCCTTCGTGGAAGTCGGCGATGCCGTCCAGCCCGGCGACCCCTTGTGCATTATCGAGGCGATGAAGCTCATGAACGAGATCGAAGCCGACCAGGCGGGTATCGTCAAGGCGATCCTCGTCGAGAACGGGCAGGCGGTCGAATACGGTCAGCCCCTTGTCATCATTGGCTGAGGCGAAAGCTTCCGCGCGCTGGCGGACGTCGCGTAGCCGGCGACCGCAGGTCGCGCGCCGCGAGGTCTAGGTGGCAAACAAGGTAGCCGGCCAGTTGTTCGACAAGGTTCTGATTGCGAACCGGGGCGAGATCGCCCTGCGCATCCAGCGCGCGTGCCGGGAGCTGGGCATCAAGACGGTGATGGTGCACTCGGAGGCGGATTCCGAGGCGAAATACGTGCGCCTGGCCGACGAGTCCGTGTGCATTGGGCCGCCGCCGTCCGACCAGAGCTACCTCAATATTCCGGCCATCATCAGCGCCGCGGAAGTGACCGACGCGCAGGCCATCCATCCGGGCTACGGCTTCCTGTCCGAGAACGCGGACTTCGCCGAGAAGGTTGAAAAAAGCGGCTTCGTATTCATCGGCCCGCGGCCGGATACGATTCGCCTGATGGGTGATAAGGTCAGCGCCAAGGTGGCGATGACCAAGGCCGGCGTGCCCTGCGTTCCGGGCTCCGAGGGTGCGTTGCCCGCGGATCCCAAGGAGATCATCAAGAGCGCCCGGGCAATCAAGTATCCGGTGATCATCAAGGCCGCCGGCGGCGGCGGCGGACGCGGAATGCGTGTCGTGCACACTGAAGCAGCACTCCTCTCCGCGGTCAGCCTCACCCGAGCGGAGGCAGGCGCTGCGTTCGGCAATCCCACCGTGTACATGGAAAAGTATCTCGAAGCGCCCCGCCACATCGAGATCCAGGTGCTCGCCGACGCGCACAAGAACGCCGTGTATCTTTTCGAGCGCGACTGCTCGATGCAGCGGCGTCACCAGAAAATCATCGAGGAAGCGCCCGCTCCGGGAATTCCGGTTCGCGCGCTGACCAGGATCGGCGAGCGCTGCGCGGACGCGTGCCGCAAGATCGGCTACCGCGGTGCGGGGACGTTCGAGTTTCTGTACCAGGACGACGAGTTCTTCTTCATCGAGATGAACACCCGAGTGCAGGTCGAGCATCCGGTCACGGAAATGATCACCGGCATCGACATCGTGCAGCAGCAGATTCGCGTTGCAGCGGGGCAGCGGCTCGCCTTTCGTCAGCGCGATGTCGCGCGCCGCGGACACGCCATCGAATGTCGGATCAATGCCGAGGATCCGGATACCTTCGTCCCGTCGCCAGGCCGTATCACGTCCTATCACGCCCCCGGCGGACCCGGTATTCGCGTCGATTCGCACATCTATCACAACTACTTCGTTCCCCCGAATTACGATTCGTTGATCGGCAAGGTGATTGCATACGGCGATACGCGCGAGCAGGCGATCTGCCGCATGCGCATCGCGCTGTCCGAAATGGTCATCGAGGGGATCAAGACGAACATTCCGCTTCACCAGGAGCTCCTGCTCGACGAATCGTTCCTGCGTGGAGGCACATCTATCCACTATCTCGAGCAGAGGATGGCCAAGCGCAAGGCGGATCGGCTCGCCTAGTCGGTCGCGGCGACCATGCCTTTTGTCGCGCTGAGCTTTGTCGCCGACGCTGCGAGCGCCGAGCCGTGGGCGGATGCGTTGCTGCAAGCCGGCGCGCTGGCGATCGACACGGCCGACCCCAATGCCGGCTCGGACGCTGAAGTCGCTCGATACGATGAACCCGGCTCGGATGGCGCTGATCTCTGGCCGCTGTGCACGCTGTCCGCGCTCTTCGCCGACGATGGCGACGCCGTCGCCGCACTGAGTCGCGCGAGCGCCCTGCTGGGCGTGCCGGTGCCCGCGCACCGATTCGTTGCAGTCGCCGATGACGATTGGGTGCGCAAGACGCAGCAGCAATTCCAGCCGCTTTGCGTCGCGCCCGGGCTGTGGATCGTGCCAAGCTGGGGCCAGCCGGTCGACACGCAGGCCATCAATCTGAGGCTCGATCCGGGGTTAGCATTCGGCACTGGCAGTCACCCGACGACGCGCATGTGCCTGCGCTGGCTTGCGCAGAATTTATCTGCCGGTGAGACCGTGCTCGACTACGGATGCGGATCGGGAATACTCGCGATCGCCGCAGCCAAACTGGGGGCGGCCTCCGTCGTTGGCGTGGACGTCGATGCCCAAGCGATTGCCGCGAGCCGCGACAATGCCCGGTTGAACAGCGTCGCCGCGCACTTTCATCTGCCGGATGCTTCGTTGGAAGGCAAGTACGATGTAGTGGTCGCGAACATCCTTGCCAATCCGCTGCAACTGCTTGCTCCGCTGCTGGCAGCCCATGTACGTACCACCGGCCATGTCGTCCTTTCCGGAATACTGGAGCCGCAGGCACCCGCGGTGATGGCGGCGTACGCCCCATGGTTTACTATCGACGTCTGGAACAGCGATGAAGGATGGGTGGCGCTCGCCGGCATCCGCTTGAATGACGATGGCTGAGGAAAAATTCACCCGCTGCCCTGGTTGCAAGACCATCTTCCGGGTCACTCCGCCGCAGCTCGCCCTGCGCGCCGGTCAGGTACGCTGCGGTCATTGCCACACGGTCTTTGACGGCGTCGCGGCGCTGGTTTCGCTCGCGCCGCAGGCCCGGACCGAGCGCAGCGAGCCCGCGTTCGACGATCCCTCCCTCGGCCCGCCGACCGTCACGCTGCGCAACGCTCAGGCGCTGGAGCCCGCACCCGCGCCAGCGTTCGACGAGCGAATAGAACCCGCGATCGTAGCGGATATCCGCAAGGATGATTCGCTCGATGACCGCGAGGACATGCCCCTCGATGATCGCGACGATGCGACCACCGAGGGTCGCGAGATCGACTATGCGTCGCGGTTCTCGCCTCAGGAAAAGCGCGAGCGGCGACGCGTGCCGACGTGGATCTTCGGCATGCTCGTTCCCGTGCTGGTGCTGCTTTTCGGCGCACAGGCATTGTTTCATTTCCGCGATGCAATCGCGGCGCACTGGCCGAATACCAAGCCAGCGTTGATCAAGCTATGCGCGGCTGCCGGTTGCCAGGTTCATGCGCTGCAGGATGTCACCGCGATTTCAATCGAAGCGTCGGATCTTCAGGCCGACCCGGCGCACAAGGGACTGCTGATACTTTCGGCAACGGTGCGCAATCGCGCGCCATACCCGCTCGCATATCCCTATCTCGAGCTGACGCTTTCCGACGCGCAAGACCAGGCGGTCGTTCGCCGTGCGTTCGCGCCGGGCGAATACCTGAGTGGCGCGGCGGATCCAGACGTCGGCATTCCGGGCAACAGCGAACTGCCGATCAGACTATTCATCGACGCAAGTGCGACGACGCAGGCGGGCTACCAGGTTTATTTGTTTTATCCCTGAACCCAAGGCAGGCCGGCTTTGCGCCAACCACCCAACGTGCCGCGGTGGCCCTCTGTGTCCTTGTCGCCTTCGAAGCCTTCGAGAACATTGAACGCCATTGCGTAGCCCGCTGCCGCAGCGACTCTGGCCGCTCCATCGGAGCGTACGCCGCTGCGACAAAGAAACAAAAGCGGAGCGCCGGGATCGGGCGCGAGCACGCGGAGCTGGGCCAGGAATTCGGGGTTTCGCGTACCATCGGGATAGAGGTTCCACTCGAGGAGCTGGCTGTCCGGAACGCGGCCCACGTAGTCCCATTCCGGCCGTGTGCGAACGTCGATCAGGCGGGCCCTCGGAGCGGCTTTCAGGAGGGTATAAGCCTCGCTTGGGGTCACAGCACCGAAGTAGGGCAAACGGCCTTGCTGGGCACGCTCACGCGCTGCAGCAAGAATGTCTTCGGTGGTGTCGCTCATGACAGTCTTTCCTGGGTCGAACCCCGAGGACCACGATCAGGCCCTGATGGGTAGAGTTCCGCGAATCGCTGATGCGGCAGGTGCTTACCGGCGTCGAAGGCGAAAGTATAGCGCGGACTCAGGGTGCTCCGGCGGAACCCGCAACGTCATGTTGCACCACCGCGAAGCGGATCGGAGTCCCGCCGCCCAATCGCGGTGCAAAAAGACAGCGCCGAAGGCCTGAAAAGGCCCCGTCCCCCCGTGCCAGCGACGTGAGCTTATGGCATAGTTTCTGCTTTTCGTTGCTCTGCAAAAACGTCCCTTTCCGCACTGGTTTTCGCCCGTCTTTTTCATCGTTTCCACGCACCAACAGGAGAATCGCATGGCTGCATCCGCCGATGTACTGAAGTCGCTCAAGGACAAGGAGGTCAAGTTCGTCGACCTTCGCTTTACTGACACGCGCGGCAAGGAACAGCACGTTCAGGTCCCGGCGAAGCAGTTCACGCAAGACAAGTTCGACAACGGCCATGCGTTCGACGGATCGTCGATCGCCGGCTGGAAGGGCATCGAGGCCTCGGACATGCTGCTCATGCCCGATGCGGATTCCGCGCGCATCGATCCTTTCACCGACGAGACGACGCTCAACATCACCTGCGACGTGGTCGAGCCTTCCGACGGCAAGGGCTACGACCGCGACCCGCGCTCGCTCGCCAAGCGCGCCGAGGCGTATCTCAAGTCGACGCGGTCTCGGCGACACCGCGTACTTCGGTCCGGAGCCCGAATTCTTCATTTTCGACTCGGTCGACGTGGAGCATCGACATGTCGGGCTGCTCGGTCAAGATCGAGTCCGAGGAAGCGTCGTGGTCCACCGGCAAGGATTTCGAGGGCGGCAACATGGCGCATCGCGCGCCGGTCAAGGGCGGCTATTTCCCGGTGCCGCCGATGGACTCGCTGCAGGACATCCGCAACGCGATCTCGCTCGCGCTCGAGGAGCAGGGCGTCGAGGTCGAGGTATTCCACCACGAAGTTGCGTCGGCCGGCCAGTGTGAGATCGGAACCCGGTTCAACAGTCTCGTGAAGCGCGCCGACTGGAGCCAGATCCTCAAGTACACGGTGCACATGGTCGCGCATTCGTACGGCAAGACGGCGACGTTCATGCCCAAGCCCATCGTCGGCGACAATGGATCGGGCATGCACGTCCACCAGTCGGTGTGGAAAGGCGGCCAGAACCTTTTCGCGGGCGACGGTTACGCCGGCCTGTCGGATTTCGCGCTGTACTACATCGGCGGCGTCATCAAGCACGCCAAGGCGCTCAACGCCATCACCAATCCAGGCACCAACTCGTACAAGCGGCTGGTGCCCGGCTTCGAAGCGCCGATCAATCTCGCGTATTCGGCGCGCAACCGCTCGGCGGCATGCCGCATTCCGTACGTCAGCAGCCCCAAGGGCCGCCGCGTCGAAGTGCGTTTTCCGGACCCGACGGCGAATCCGTATCTCTGCTTCGCGGCGCTGCTGATGGCGGGCCTCGACGGCGTGCAGAACAAGATCCATCCGGGCGATCCGATCGACAAGAACCTCTACGACTTGCCGCCCGAGGTCGCCGCCAAGGTTCCGCACCCGTGCGCGTCGCTCGACGAGGCCCTCGAAAGTCTCGAGAAGGACCACGAGTTCCTGACCCGCGGCGGCGTGTTCTCCGAGGACATGATCGCCGCGTACATCGACCTCAAGATGGAGGAAGTCACGCGGTTTCCGCATGACGACGCATCCGGTCGAATTCGACATGTACTACAGCATGTAGTCACGCCCGTCGAGCAATCGGGGCCGGCCGCAGTGCGGCCGGCCCTGCCGCGCCCCGGGCGCGGCGTCCGGCGCCAGCGGTTTGATACACTGGCGGGCTCATGGTCCAAGCCCGAAGCGTTCGCGCGTTCATCCAGTGCATCCGTGCCGTTTCATGGTGCGCGCCGCTCCTGTTTACCCAGCTCGCCTTCGCCGAGATATGCAAGTACGTCGACGCCGAAGGCAACATGCATTACACCAACATCGCACCTGAAAAGGGCTGGAGGAAGCTTTCCTGCGGTGTGGGCGAGCAGACCCGATCCGATTCGTCGGGCAAAGGCACGCCGACGCCCGCAGGATTTCCCAAGGTCGACGCGGATACACAGCGCGGTCGCGACAGTGTTGCGGCGCAAGGTCTTGACCGATGAGCTCGAGACCGAGGAAAAACTTCTCGCCGAGGCGCGCACGGCTTACGGAGACGGCGCGCCGCCGCCGTTGCCGGACGAGCAGAAGGACGCCCAGAAATATGCGAACCGCCTCATCGAAATTGAGGCAATCGGTCAGCCTTCACGAGAAGAACATCGAAGCCCTGCGCAAGGAGTTGGCGGCGCTCAAGTAGCTTCGGGTCGGTGATGAAGCGTGCTTCGAGGAATCTCGGCACGCTCGCCGCCAGTCGCTGGCAGTTGACCCGGGGACGTCAACGTCGGATGCATGACGCGACTCGCGACTCGCGAGCTCCACGGGCGCGGAACTTGCTACTATCATCGCTGCACCGCATCGGTGGCACGCGATGTTTCCTCAAACGCCCACCTCCACCGCCGAATCGTACTGCGCCGCGTATCCGGGCCTGGAACTCCTGGCTACCGCCGTCGTATTGCTCAATGACGAGCGTGACATGTGTTATGCGAATCCCGCTGCGGAAAATCTGTTCGAGCTTTCCAGGCGGCAACTCGTGGGACATTCCATCGCCGCGGTTTTCGGCGAGGCGCCGACGCTGTTCCAAGCCATCGACAAGGCCCTCGCGAGCGGCGCGTCATACACCGAGCAGGAGCTCGAGCTCGGCGTGGCCGGCAAGCTCAAGCTGCACCTGTCATGCACGGTGTCGGTCGTGGACACTCCCGAGGCGACGCTGCTGCTCGAATTTCGCCACATCGACCAGCAGCTCAAGATCGCGCGCGAAGAGCGCCTGCTCGAGCAGCAGCAGTCCAACCGCGATCTGATACGCAGCCTCGCGCACGAGATCAAGAATCCCCTCGGGGGGATCCGCGGCGCCGCGCAGCTTCTCGAGCACGAGCTCGATCGTCCGCCACTGATCGAATACACGCAGGTGATCATCGGCGAGGCCGACCGGCTGCAGACACTGGTCGACCGACTCCTGACACCGCACCGCCTGCCGAAATACCGGCAGACGAACATCCACGAGCTTCTGGTGAGAGTCGCCAGCGTCATCCAGGCAGAGTTCCCGCAGATTCTCATCCTGTCCGATTTCGACATCAGCTTGCCCGAGCTCGAGGCGGATCCGGAGCAGCTGACTCAGGCGGTTTTCAACATAGTGAGAAATGCCGCCCAGGCGCTCGAAGGCATTTCGGGCACGCGTGAAATTCGCCTCAGAACGCGCGTGGCGCGCGGCATCACGCTCGCCAGGCGTCGTCATCGCCTGGCGCTCGCACTCTCGGTAGAGGACAACGGGCCGGGCGTCCCCGAGGCGATTCGCGACAAGATTTTTTTCCCTCTCGTTTCCGGACGCGAAGGCGGCAGCGGCCTGGGCCTCACCATCGCCCAGACATTTATCGCGCAACACAATGGCGCCATCGAATGCGAGAGCGTCCCGGGCCGGACGAACTTCACGGTGCTGCTGCCGCTGGAGCTCAATCGGGCGGGTACGTAATGGGCCGCAACCGCCGAATCGACAGGTTCCGGCTTCCGGGACGGCTTCGCTCACCACCCTCACTGCGCACTAACTTGCGGGTATAAACATGCATGCGTACGACGATCACGATTTTTCCAGGGCCGATGCGGTGAGCTCCGTCTGGGTGGTGGACGACGATCGATCCATTCGATGGGTGCTCGAGAAAGCGCTTGCGCGTGAAGGCATCGCGCACAAGTCGTTTGCGTCCGTCTACGAAGTCACGCAGGCCTTGCTGCACGGCGAGCCGCAGGTCATCGTGACCGACATCCGGATGCCGGGTGAATCGGGTCTCGCGCTGCTGGGAAAGTTGAAGGAGCGCCATCCGACGGTGCGCGTAATCATCATGACGGCGTATTCCGACCTCGACAGCGCGGTCGCGGCTTTTCAGGGCGGCGCGTTCGAGTATCTTCCCAAGCCGTTCGACGTCGATCACGCGCTGGCGCTGATTCGCCGCGCCAGCGCGGAAACGCCTGCGCCGTCCTCGGCCGCTCAGCCGCCGATGGCGACTCCCGAGATGCTCGGGCAGGCGCCGGCGATGCAGGAAGTCTTCCGCGCCATCGGCCGCCTGTCGCAATCGCACGTCACGGTCCTGATCACGGGAGAATCAGGCACCGGCAAGGAGCTCGTCGCCCGCGCGCTGCACCGGCACAGTGTCCGCGCGGCGCAGCCGTTCGTAGCCATCAATACGGCGGCCATCCCGAAGGACCTTCTCGAGTCGGAATTGTTCGGTCACGAGCGTGGCGCGTTTACCGGGGCGCAGAGCTCGCGCCGCGGACGCTTCGAGCAGGCCGACGGAGGCACGCTCTTTCTCGACGAGATCGGTGACATGCCGCCTGATCTGCAGGTCCGCCTGCTGCGCGTGCTCTCCGACGGTGAGTACTATCGCGTCGGCGGCCATGCGCCGTTGCGAGCGAACGTCCGCATCATCGCCGCGACCCACCAGAATCTCGAAGAGCGTGTCCGCCAGGGTCTTTTCCGCGAAGACCTGCTGCATCGATTGAACGTCGTCAGGCTGCGGCTCCCGCCGCTGCGCGAGCGCGTTGAGGACATCGCGCCGCTGACGCGCCATTTTCTTCTGAAGAGCGCGCGTGACCTGGCGGTCGAGCCGAAGCAGCTCTCGGATGCCGCGCTGAAGACACTGTCCGGGTTTGCCTTTCCCGGCAACGTGCGTCAGCTCGAAAACATCTGCCACTGGCTCACCGTCATGGGCCCCGGGCAGCGCATCGAATCGGCGGACCTTCCTCCGGAGCTGCGAACCGAGGGCGCCGGCACGGCGCGCCCGGAGGAGAGCAATTGGCAGCAGGCGCTCGATCGCGAGCTTGCGCAGGCTCTCACGCGCGGCGAGCGGGCGGTCGGCGACCGTCTGGAGAAGGAATTCGAGCGCACTCTCATCCTGCGCGCTCTCGCCCACACCGCCGGCCATCGGATGGAGGCGGCACAGTGGTTGGGCTGGGGCCGCAACACGCTCACGCGCAAGATTCAGGAGCTCAAGCTCGATACAGGCAAGCATTGAGCTTCGCGGCCGCTCCCGATCCAGGCTAGCGTGTCGGAACCTTCAGCGGGAAGGCGAGTGGTGCGTTGAGCGTGCGCTCGACCAGCTCCTCGATCACGATGTCGGGCTTTAGTTTCTCGACGAGCGCCGGATCCATCACCCGCGACGAGACGTACGTGGTTCTGCGGAAATTCTCCGAGAGCAAAGGGATCAGCGGGATGGCCATCGAGTCGCGATACACGAGCGCGCTGTAGCGCGGCGGGGTGGGGCAGGTGTAGATATAGGATTCGACCCCCGACGTCTCGCCCACCGGATCCTTCCGCGCGCAGCGCGTCGACTCGTCCGCCATGACCTTCCACACGGGCGCCAGGTCGTCCTCGCGGAAGTGGCGTTCCGCGCCGACCATGCGCGACAGGTCACCGCTGTAAAAATCGACCGCCGGATCGAACGGTGGTCGCCTCGACGGCACCGCGGTGAATCCCGGAAGCAGCAGCCCGACCTCCGACGACAGCACGCCATAGCCCACGCTCGCGCCCAGGAAATTCCAATGCGAGTCGGTCTTGTAATACACACGCTCGTTTCGCGTGGCTTCGCGCAACGGCCCTCGGAGATCGATGAAGTGCAGCTCGGGATGCTGCGACAGATCGGCGTCGATACGGTCCAGCGTCGGAATCGGCGCGACTCGCCTTACCCAATCCGGCAGGAACTCGGGATACACGGAATACTTCTCCGGCACGACGACGACCACGTAGGCGATGCCGAGACGATCAAGATATTCGCGGCGACGCAGCAGCTCGACTCGCAGCGCGGCGATGTCCGCGTCGGTGAAGGCGCCGATCCCGCGGTACCAGCGATCGAGGGAGCCGCCGTCCTCTCCCATGAAAAACAACCAGCCCTGCTTGCCCACCAGCACCGTGGGCACGGATGAGACCCCGAAGATCGCGGCCTTGATCCAGTGATCGATCGCGAGCAAGCGCTGCCGCGATCCGAAATGATCGTTGAAGTAGCGCTCGAACCGGCCCGGAAAAGCGAGCCAATCTTGCGCGGAGGACGACAGTCCCGGGAGCGCTGCCGCACGCCGGTTTTCCTCGGCGAGGACTGCGCGATCGCGAAAGCTGCCGACCAGCGCGATCGAAAGGACCGTCACAAATAGAGCGACGAGCCAGATACCGAACCAGGCGGGGTGGGATCGCTCCTGGAGGTACCCGTCGATGGTGTCCGACATCGGCTAGAACCGGAAGTAGATGAAGGGATTGTAGGTGCCTGAAGCGAGATAAGCGCACGACGCGGCGAGGACGAGCGCCAGCCAGAGCCACTCGCCGCCGAAGAGCGCCGACGACGACACATGACGGATCGTCCCCGCCCCAGCGAGCTTTGCAAGAAGCCAGCGTCCGACCGGCATTGCGCCTATACATGCCGCAACCAGCGTGGCAGCGGTGAGATTGTCGAGCAGCATGCGCAGCGGATACCGGAGCGCCGCGGTGGCGTCGTTCGTGGCGATTCCCATCAGGGCCGCATAGTAAGCGCCCGCGTGAGCAAGCGTGTCGCAGCGGAACAGAACCCAGCCGCCCACGATCGCCGCGAGCGCGTACGCGTGCCGAAGCGGACGCCACGATTCTCGCCAGCGCCTGGCCCAGCCCTGCCCGCTCAGCAATCAGGAACGCTCCATGCCAACCTCCCCACGTCACGAACGTCCAGCTCGCTCCGTGCCACAGTCCGCATAGCAGGAATACCACCATCAGATTGGCGTAGGTCCGCGCCGTTCCGCGCTCGTTCCCGCCCATGGGAATGTACAGGTAGTCGCGGAAGAAATTCGACAGGGAGATGTGCCAGCGCCGCCAGAATTCGCGCACCGACTGCGAGATGTACGGATAGTTGAAATTCTCGAGAACGCGAAATCCGAACATGCGCATCAGTCCGATGGCCATGTCCGAGTATCCGGAGAAATCGAAGTAGATCTGCAGCGTGTAGCAAACGAGACCCAGCCAAGCGACCGTTGTGGTGAGCTCGGCGGGCGCGATGGCGAAGACCTGGTCTGCGACGCGCCCCAGCGTATTGGCCACGAGCATCTTTTTGCCCAGGCCGAGGATGAAGCGCCGGGTTCCCTCGGCGACGTCGCCGAAGCGCCGCTCGCGCGAGACGATCTGACCGGCGATGTCCTTGTATCGGATGATCGGTCCGGCGATGAGTTGCGGGAAGAGAAGAATATAGAGCGCGAAGGTGCTTACCCGGCGCTGCGGCGCCGCGTTCCCGCGTCGTATGTCGACCAGGTACGAAAGCGCATGGAAGGTGAAAAACGAGATTCCGAGCGGCAAGGTGATGGTCGCGAGCGATACGGGCTGCCAATGCAAGGCAGTGAGCGCGACGTTGACATTGGCGGCCGCGAAATTCGCGTACTTGAATACAGCCAGCAGCGTCAGGTTGCCTGCGACGCCAAGCGCCAGCCAGCGGCGGCTCGCCGAAGCGCTTTGCGCATCGCCGAGCTTGCGCCCCACGGCCCAGTTGAACCCGACCGAAAACAACACGATCGCTATGTACGTTCCCTCGCCCCAGACGTAGAAGCAAAGACTCGCGATCAGCAGCGCCGCGTTGCCCCACCGCTGCGGCAGCGCGAAGTACGCGGCGAGCACCAGCGGCAAAAACAGGAACAGGAAGATCGGCGAGGCGAAGACCATGCGCCGCGAGAGTCTACCGCAGGCAGGTCATGACGATCCCAGCCGAAACGATGGCGGCGAGCGAACTTGCTAGCGCCAGGATGCCTCTGATCGAGCGCCACTCGGCCGTGGGAAACTGCGCGCGCTTAGTCCACGCGCGGTAGGGATCTCCCCGAGAAAGGGTGCGCTCCCGCTACTGGGGATAGGTACCCTTGGGCGGAGCCGCGTCCGGGGCAGTAACGCTCTGGCTGGTCGCGCTTGGCGCGGGCGGCGCCGGCGGGCGACCGACCGGAGTGGTCCTGGGCGGCGGCGTCTTGGGGTAGCCCGCGTCGGTGAGCATCGCCTGCCATTTGCCTTCGTTGAAGCCGGTCGCGTACTGGTCGCCGACCTGCACCGTCGGGGCGTCGAGGCCGCCGCTCAGGCGCTTCAGGCGCTCGGCGCCGTCGCCCAGGCTCACGTCGACGACGGCATGCGGTACGCCGCGCTTGTTGAGAACCCCCTCCGCGGTGTCGCAGACGACGCCGCAGGCAAACGTGTACAGCGTCACCGGAAATCGCTCCTGCGCTTGCTGGACAGCGTAGGACAGCTCGCTGGTCTCGATGCTGTTGTTGCCGATTCGCTTGGCCTGCGGATCCCTGGCCGTCGGGGGCGGCGGCTTGTCCGAGTAGACAACGCGGCCATCGGCATCGATATAGCGATAGACCTGCTGCACCTGCGCGCTGGCGACGCCGAAAACTAGCGCCAGCAGCGCAAATGCCGCCAGCGTACGCGCGGGAATGGATGCGTTGATCATCTCGCCCTCCAGCAATCTTTATGACGCTAACATACCATTATGCCGCAAGGAGGCGTCAATTTGTGGCGCCCGGCCGCGAAAAGCGATAAACGAGGCCCAGGTGGCCCGGCTTAGCCGTGGGCGAAGAGCTCGTCCACGGCATCCTTAGCCAGCCTCGGGCGACAAAACACCCACTTCCTCGAACAAGCTGTAGGCGTCAGGTGAAAGTCAGCTTCGCCCATTTGCAAAGGCGGACAGATCGGCTGGAGCGCTCATTCGAACTCTCGTAGCGCGGCGCGACGCCGAATCCGCGAATCGAGGCTGGCGAGCTCCGCGGGATTGCCGACGTTTGCCCAGTCGCCGGCATAGAGCTCGCCGCTGGCCCAGCCGCGCCCGATCCAATCGACGTAATAAGGAAGCATCTTCAGCTTGCAGTCGCGAGGCAGGCCCGCAAACAGCGTCGTCCGGTACAAGGCGATATTGCCGAAGGTCAGGCGCTCCGCGCCACCCAGCGCAAGTCTGTCGCCGGCGAGAACGAAATCGCCGTCGGCATGGTACGGCGGATTGGGAACCATCACCATGTGCAGATGCGGCGCCCCGTCAGTCGCTGCCATGGCGTCGGCTCGGGCGCGGAGCGCGCGGTAGTCGTAGTCCGTATGAATGTCGCCGCTCACGACCAGCGCCATTCCATCGCCTAGCAGCGGCAGCGCCGTGGCGATTCCGCCCGCGACTTCAAGCGGTTCGGTCTCGCGCGAGTAGAGTATCGACGCGCCGAATTGTCGGCCGTCGCCGAGGGCCGCTTCGACGAGGTTTCCCAGGTGCGCGACGTTGATCACGAGCCGGACAAATCCCGCGCTTACCAGGCGCTCGATTTGCCACACGATGAGCGCCTTGCCGCCGACCTCGAGCAGCGGCTTGGGCATCGCGTCGGACAGCGGCCGCATGCGTTCGCCGCGGCCGGCCGCGAGAATCATGGCTATCACGGACGAGGTCAGAAGGTGTAGCCGATCGCGGGCTGGCGCGCCTCGAGGGCGTCCAGGACGCGTAGCAACGGCGACAGCTCGTCATAGCGCGAGCACGCGCCGCGCAGGTACCGCATCACGCGAGGCATTTCCTTCAGATACGCGTCCTTGCCGTCGCGGTGATAGAGCCGCGCGAAGATGCCCAGCACCTTGAGCTGCCGCTGCACACCCATCCATTCGAAGTCGCGCCAGAACGTGCCGAAATCCACGGCGACCGGAAGGCTTGCCGCCCGGGCGCGCTCCCAGTAACGCGCAGCCCAGTCGATTTGCAAGGCTTCGTCCCATTCGACGTAGGCATCGCGCAACAGCGATACAAGATCGTAGGTGATCGGCCCGAAAACAGCGTCCTGAAAATCGAGCACGCCGGGATTCGGTTCGGACACCATGAGATTGCGCGAGTGATAGTCGCGGTGCACGTAAACGCGCGCCTGCGCGAGGTTGTTGTCGAGAATGCGCCGGAACATGACATTCAAAGTATCGCGCTGCGCGGGATCGAGCGTGACGCCGATGTGCCGCGCGACGTACCAGTCAGGAAACAGGTCGAGCTCGCGCCTGAGGCAGCGCTTCGTCGTAGGACGGAAGCGTGTCCGCTCTGCTCGAGAGCTGCCAGCGGACCAGGGCCGCGCAGGCATCGCCATAAAGAGCCGGCGCGGTCGCATCCGTCAAAGCGGTGAGATAGGTCGCTCGCCCGAGGTCGCTCAGCAACAGAAAACCATCATCCAGCGCTTCCGCGAGCACGGCCGGCGAATGCACGGCGGCGTCCCTCAGCATGCGCGCGACCCGGACGAACGGGCGGCAGTCCTCGTTGGGCGGCGGTGCATCCATTGCGATCAGCGTGCGGCCGCGCGCGCCGTCCGCCGTCAGCGAATGCTCCCCGGCAAGCGTTACCCTGAAGTACCTGCGGAAGCTCGCATCGGCGGAGGCGGGCTCGATCGACAACATCGGCACGGGCAGCACGCTGCCGAGCCACCTGCACAGCGCGTCGAATCGTACATCGGGCGTCATGCGGCCGGAAGCGGGAAAAGAGGGTCTGGTGAGGCAGGTAGAATGGGCGCATTTTAGCATCGGCTGACCTTGTTCTTTTCCATGTATCGCTGCGCCACAATCCTCGGGACTTCACTGTTGTTCGTGCACGGTCTCGCGTACGGCCAGACGGCGCCCGCAGACGGGTCCGATACTCCACCGCAGCTCAAATCCGCGCCGATACTCGTGCCGCCGCCTCCCAAGGCGCTGAGGCCCGGAATCGGGACGGATCGCGACGCAGTATTTCTGCGCGCCGATCGGCTGGAGGGTGAGACGGACAAGGCCGTCGAGGCATCGGGCAAGGTCGAGCTGCGAACGCGGCGGCAGACGGTGCTCGCGGACTGGCTGCACTACGACTTCGAGACGGAGGAAGTCTGGGCCAAGGGCAATGTCGTAATCCGGCGCGGTACCGACACGATCGCCGGGCCCGAGGCCCGATTCAAGCGCACCGACGAAACGGGCGTTTTCAACCAGCCGGACTTCCATATCGGCGAGAACACGTCCCGTGGCGAGGGCAAGGAACTGCAGTTCCTTGGCGAGAACAAGTACCAGATTACGGACATGCGCTATACGACCTGCGTGGCCGGCAATGACGACTGGTACCTCACGTCCGATGAAGTCGACATCGATCGCTCGCGCCTCGTCGGAACGGCGCACAACGCGAGCATCATCTTCAAGGGCACGAACGTACTCAGCTGGCCCTCGCTCGACTTCCCGCTGTCGAACGACCGCAAGTCCGGATTTCTCACGCCGGTATTCGGGACGTCGAACAGCCGCGGGATCGAAATGTCCCTGCCGTACTACTTCAATCTGGCTCCGAACTACGACGCAACCTTGACGCCGCGCCTCATGACGCGGCGCGGGCTTCAGCTAATTGGGCAGGAACGCTATCTCTTTCCCGACGCCGCGGGCGAGCTCGACGCCGAATTTCTGCCGGACCGCATCACCGGAACCAATCGTTACCTGCTGTCCTGGAAGCACAATCAGACGTTCGCGTCCGTGCCTGGGCTCTCAGCGTTTGTCGACGTGGAGAAGGTGTCCGACGATGCCTACTTCACCGACCTGTCCGATCGCGTGGTGGTGACATCGCAGACGGAGCTGCCGCGCGAGGTGGGGTTCAGCTACAACCGTGGCCCCTTTTCCTTCCTGGGACAGATTCAGACGTTCCAGACGTTGCAGGATCCGGCGAACCCGATCGTTCCGCCGTATTTTCGCGAGCCGCAGCTGGTGATGAACATGAGCCCGGTGTCGTGGAACGGGCTCGATTTCGCGGCCACCGGCGAGTTCGTGCGATTCCGGCAGCCGACGCTGGTCCAGGCCGAGCGAACGATGCTGTATCCGACCATAACGTGGTCGCGACAAGGCAACGCGTGGTTCTTCACCGCGCGCACCGGATTGAGCATGACGCACTATGATTTCGAACAGTCGGTTCCGCCCGATCCGAGTCTGGTGGATCTGCATCTGAATCGCGTGCTGCCGATCAGCAGTCTCGACGCGGGCCTGGTGTTCGAGCGCGATACGAACTGGTTCGACCGGGCATTCGTCCAGACGCTCGAGCCGCGCGCGTATTACGTCAACATACCTTACCGGAACCAGGCTCAGATCCCGGCCTTCGACACTGCCATCGACGATTTCAATTTCTCCCAGCTGTTCACCGAGAACCGCTATCTCGGCATCGATCGCATTGGCGACGCGAATCAGCTGACGCTGGCCGCGCTCACGAGGCTGATCGATCCCCAGACCGGCGAGGAGAAGATGCGTTTCGCGATCGGGCAGCGCTACTATTTCGAGCCGCAGCTAGTGACCCTCACCGAGCCTCCGCGCACAGGCAACACGTCGGATATTCTGCTATCGGGCGAAGCGCGGCTATCGGACGTCTGGTCGGCTGCCGGCGCCTTGGACTACGACCTCGCTCATCCGCAGATCGAGCGTCTCGACATCGGGGTCCGCTGGCAGCCGGCTCCCGGGAGCGTGCTCAACGCAAGCTACCGTTACAACCGCATGGCGGTCCAGCCGGACGGGACGTATGCCCAGCTCAACCAGGTCGACTTGTCCGGGCAATGGCCGTTCAAGGAGAACTGGTCGGTAATCGCTCGCTGGAACTATTCGATCGTCGACAAGAAGACGTTGGAGGGCGTTGTCGGCCTTGAGTATAATGGCGGGTGCTGGGCGTTTCGCATTGCCGCACAGAGCTTGACGACAGCGACCGAGACGGCGAGCAAATCCGTCTTCGCGCAATTCGAGCTCAACGGACTGGCTCGCTTCGGCACCAACCCGATCGACGTCCTCAAGCGCAACGTACCCGGCTATCTGACCGTCACGGACCCGATCCTTCACCCGAGCGGGCCAGGGGCGAACGATCTCTTTCCGGAATTCTAGAGGTTCGCAGTTATGGCATTTCGAATTCTCTTCAAGGTGGCACTGGCCCTCGTCTCCGCATGCGCCCTGGCACAGCCGAAGGCGGTGCCTCAGGACAAGGTCGTCAGCGTCGACAGGGTCATCGCGGTCATCAACGACGAGGCCATCACGCAACACGATCTCGACGACTCCAAGCGCATTGTCCTGCAGCAGCTCAAGCAGCAGAAGGTCGATCCGCCGGCGCGAGACGTCCTCGACAAGCAGGTCCTCGAGCGGATGCTGACCGAGAAGTCGCTACTGCAGTTCGCCAAGGAGAATGGAGTCAAGGTCGACGATACGCAAATCGAGCGCGCGATCCTGCGCATAGCGCAGGAAAACAAGCTGTCGGCCGAGGATTTCCGCAAGGCGTTGCAGAAGGAGAACATCCCCTATCCCAAATACCGCGAGGACATTCGCAACGAGCTCACGGTGCAGCGCATCCGCGAGCGGGAGGTCGACAGCAAGATTACCGTCAGCGACGCCGAAGTGGACCAATATCTGGCGTCGATCAAGTCGCAGGCAGGTGGCGATTCCGAATACAACCTTGCCCACATTCTGGTGATTGTCCCCGAACAGGCAAGCGCCGAGCAGATCGACGTCAAGAAGCGGCGAGCTGACGACGCGCTGCGCGCCCTGCGTGGCGGAGCCGACTTCGCCCAGGTCGCCGCGGCGTTCTCGGAAGCGAGCGACGCGCTCAAGGGCGGCAATCTGGGGTGGCGATCGGGGGCACGGCTTCCGACGGTGTTCGCCGACCAAGTGCGGAAGATGAGAGTTGGCGAGATTTCGGGCATCACGCGGAGCTCCGCGGGCTTTCACATCGTGAAGCTGCTCGACAAGCGAACGCACAACGATTCAACGGTGGTCGATCAGATCCACGCGCGCCACATCCTCATACGCGTCAACGAAGTCGTTTCCGAAGCCGACGCCAAGGCGAAGATCGACCGTCTCAAGCAGCGGCTCGATTCGGGCGCAAAGTTCGAGGAAATCGCGAAGCTCAACTCCGAGGACAGCACTTCGTCGAAGGGCGGAGATCTGGGTTGGCTCAACCCGGGCGACACCGTGGTCGAATTCGACGAGGCCATGAGGAAGCTCGAGCCGGGTCACGTGTCCGATCCGGTTCGAACCACGTTCGGCTGGCACCTTATCGAAGTGATCGAGCGGCGCAGGCAGGACATTACCGCCGATCGCGAGCGCTCCGAAGCACTGGTGGCGATTCGCCAGCGCAAGTCCGACGAGGCGTTTCAGGACTGGGTGCGTCAGATTCGCGATCAGGCGTACGTCGAGATTCGTCTGGACGACAAATAGCCGCAGGCGGCGCGCGCGCCGATCAGCGCTCGGGGCGTGACTCCTCGGGTGGGCGAACCGCGCGAAACATCGCGAGCAGCAGAAGGTCGTAGACGATCTTCAGGGCGCCGCCGAGCACCAGCGGCCAGCCGAAGGGCGACACCTGCAACAGATAGCCGGCCAGCAATGGACTGATCGACTGCGCCAGGCTCCGCGGAACCGACGTGATGCTCGCTGCAGCGGCGCGTTCGGGAGGCGAGACAACCGCCATGACGTACGAGCTCCGCGTGGGCACGTCCATCTGCGAAACCGCGCTGCGGGCGAAAAGCATCACGATCACCCACGACAAGTCGGGGATCATCGGGATGATCAGCAGAAGGATGCTCGCGGGGAGATGCGTGAACACCATGGTGTTGATCAGGCCGAATCTTCCTGCGATGCGCACCGCGACCAGATAGGAAGCCGCGGTCAACACGCCGGTCCAGAAGAAAATCGTCGCAGCAAGTGCGATCGACATCTGGAACTTCTCGAAGAGCCAAAGCGCCAGCATCGATTGCACGATGAAGCCGCCGCCGAAAGCGTCGAGGCTGAACAACGCCGCGAGCGCGTAGACGATGCGCCTGGATTGCGCGAGCGGCGCCGTGGAGACGTGCTCCGGCGCGGCGAAGTTCGCAGGAAGCTTGCGATAGATCATGGCGGCAATCAGGCCGATCGCACCGTACGCGCCGAACATGATTTGCAGAGCAGACGTTCTGTTCGCGCCGGCGGCGTCAACCATGATCTGCGGCAGCCCCGCGGACAGCGCTCCGAGCGCCGCGGCAAGCGCTCCGACGATGTTGTAGCGCGCGAACAGCGCGGTGCGTTCGCGGTCCGCGGCGACATGCGCAAGTGCGGCTTGCTCGAGCGGCAGGAACACGCTCACGTCCCCACTGGACGGATTGAGCGTTCCGAGGACCGCAATCAGAAGAAGCGGCCAGAAATCGGTGATGAGTGCGAAGCCGAGCCCCGTCGCGGCCATGATGAACGTCGCGGCCAGCAGCAAGCTGCGCAGCCTGAACCGATATGCACCGAGACCGATGGCGAGGGTCAGTATGCCGGACCCGAGGAGCGTGCCGGCGGTGATGACGCCCACCTGGAACGGGCCGAAGCCGAGCTCGATCAGGTACAGCGGCAGAAGAAGGCTGACGAAGCCGTCGCCGAACGCACGCAGCCCACGGACCCACAAGAGTCGTCTGACATGCGCTGACATGATATTGGTGTCCAATGCAGTCTCCTATCCGGGTGCGGGCCCGGGATCAGGAGCAGAGCTTGGACGCACAGGGTCTGGTGGAGCGGGGAGTCTGCCCGCAGGTCCCCGTCAACAAATATAGCACGAGGCCGGTGCCCGCTCAGGGCCGAGGCGGGACTAGGGCGCACGTACAAGCAAGAAGAGCTCGAGCATCGCGGCCCAGGCGAGCAGCAGAAGAATCGGATCGACCGAGGTCAGCAGTCCACGTCGCCGCAGTGGACCGCCTGCGTGCTGCGGCCTGCCACTGTCCTGAAACGGGCGTTCGATGAGCCAGTACGATGCAGTGCTCACCAGAATGACGGCCGGTATCGCCACGCCCAGGGTACGGGGCCAGTTCACCTGCGCGCTGTCGCGAGACGGCAGCCATCCGAGCGACGGCAACATCTCCATAACCGGTACGTGAAAGAGGTAGATGCTGTAGCTGATCGTGCCTAGCGCGACGGCGAGTCTGTTGCCGAAGATCCTTGCGCCCGCGTGGTGCTCGCCGGTCAGGCCGAGCAAAACCAGGCAAATGCTGGCCTGTATCCAAGGGGGCCGCAGGAATCCCTTGAAGTCGTAATAGTGGCCGACTTGCGGATAGGCAGCAAACAGCCACGGCGTCGCGAGTAGGCCCGCCATGCCGAGCCAGAAAGCAACGATCGCGCGGTCTTTCAATGGACGCGCGAACGCATAGGCGCCGGCGCACATGCCGGCGGCAAACTCGTCCAACCGGATGGGTAGCAGCACTTGAGGGTAGCCGTTGTCGAGGGCCATCACGGCCAGCTTCGTGACGATAACGCATGCCAGAGCGGCGGCGTACAGCGCCCAGGCGCCGTGGCGGCGGAGGAGTACGAACATCAGCGGAAACACGAGGTAGAACTGCCATTCGAAGGGCAGTGTCCAGAACACGCCGTTGATGGTCGCGATGTATTTCTCGACGAAGTTGTGCACCATGCCGAGATGCAGCAGAAGGTCGAGCCGGCTCGGAAGGCGCAGATAGACGCCAGTCGCGGCCAGTATCAGCAGCGCGGTCAGACATGCGTAGTACGCCGGGTACACACGCAGGACCCTGCGCCGCAGGTAGGACGCGTATCGCTCCCCGAACGCGGCGGTGAAGGTTTTCGCGCTGCCATGGAAATCCGCGTGGCCGATCTTGATGCACGCCTGTCGCGTCAGCAGGAAGCCGGAGAGAACGAAAAAGACATCCAGGCCGAGCCAGCCGAAGGTGACGAGAGGCGTCAAGTCCAGCGTTCGCGCAAAAGCGGATACGGCGAGCGGGGGCGATCCGCTGAACAGCCAGCTGTGAAAGGCAAATACCCACAGCGCCGCGAAGGCGCGAACGCCGGTCAATGCATCGATGTGGCGCGCGCTCGAAGGAGTGTTCATTCGAGGCCCATTGTACTGAGATGTCGCATCGGGACGCCGGCCGCGGCCTGCGGCGCATTCGATGATCTTCGGGCGCCAGCCGATGTGCTAGTGCCTTCGGCGCGATTCGTCGATGCGGGGATAGAGCGCAATCCGATCCAGGCGCGCGCTTGTCGTGCCCTTGTCGAATGCCATCACGACCTTCATCTCCGAGACGATCGTGTCCTTGGCGAGCAATGAATCGGGCCACGCGAGCGGCACCTGAATGCCGGGCTCGACATGCTTGATGTCCGACGCGACAACGGGCGCGCCGATGGCGATCCATGGCGACGTTTCGTCGACCCGCGCAAACACCTGCACCGACGCCAGCGCTGCCGCGTCACGCAGTCCCAGCACGACAAAATCCGTGGCTGCGGTTCGGATGACCTGGTCTGACGGCGAGAGCAGCGTCGCTTTGTTGTCGTCGAATTCGAGATCGAGGTAGCTGCCGCGCGCGTAGACCTTGCCCTGGTCGAGCCGCCATCCGTCGTCGTCGGGATAGCCGGGCGCGCCGAACACCCACAGCCGCGCGCCGCGAGGCAGATTTGCATGCGTAACCATGAAGTCCCGCATCGCCGCCTCCGCGGGCGTGTTGCGCCAAGCGGTGTACGGCAAGTAGCCGGGCTGACCGGCAAACAGTCCGTTCGATCCGTTCCAGGCCATCACCGAGACTTCCTGCGCGTCGAAGTTGAACATGTCGCGAAATGCGTGATACGACTGCGCATAACGCGGTTGCTCGAGCGCCTTCTTGAGATTGGTCGCGTTGGTCTCGACCACCGCCCACCCGGGATCCATGCGGGAGTAGGCCGCGAAGAGACTGTGCGGACCTTCCATCTCGGTCCTGTTCTCCGCGGTGTCGCCATAGAGCACCGCCCCGAGATGGCCCGCGCTCGGAATCGAGCCCTCGATCGATACGCCCGAGGTGTCGTAGTTCTGGCCGCGACTCGTGATGTGGAGGGCGAAGGGCGATTGGCCCGGATCGGGGCTGATGAATCCTTCGGCGGAAAAAATGCGGTCCTTCGGGATCCCGGTCTCGTGCACCCATTGCGAGAGATCGTCGTAGTGAAGCGCGATGACGTGCTGACGGAACACCTGCCACTCCTGGTACCAGAGATCGTCCCAGATCAGCGCTTGACCGGGCGCGGCCGGCTGATAGGGCGATCCGGGGAACGAGCGAGGCGGATCGACATCGTCCCACGAGGACCAGTGCTTGCCCGCGAGCCTGTTCACGTCGCGCAGGGTGAGCGGGTGTGGGCGGCGGTAGTGCGAAAGATCGGGCACGCCCGGTTCCGGCTTTCCGGCGTAGGGACCGGTGCCGGCGAGCCAGTGCCGGAATTGCTTCAACATGCCGGGGTTGTAGTCGAAAATCTCGAGCATGTGGTTCTGAATGAAGAACGGATTCATATACGTGTCGGCATCGAGGACGACGCCGACAAAGAGATCCGGATGCGCGCGCGCGAAGGTCGCGATGATGCGGGCTGCGGCCTGCAGGTTGCGCCGCTTGTAATGTCGGACCTTTCCCGCGTAGACGTTGTAGGTCAGCGTGCGTGCTAGCTCCGGCGAGTTGGTGGATCCCGGCAGGTTTTTCAGATAGTCGTCGGCAAAAATCACGTTATCCTGTGTCCACTGGCAGTTGTCGACGTCTTGCTCGAGACTGTCGTTCACGTCCCACTCGGGCGTGTCGCAGCTCGCGTCGGCCCAGATGCCGCCGTTGAGAATGAACTGCACCGGCAGGTGCTTGTCGATCGCGTACTGGATGACGCCGTGCAGATTGTCCTCGGCCACGACGCGCGAGCCGCACATGCGGCGGAGGTCGAAGTCGGGATCGAAGATCCAGTCGCCGGAGGCTCCTCGAGTAGTGCGCAGGTAGAGTATCGGCACGGCTATGCCGACACTTGCCGTGCGCGACAGATACACCCGATACGCGGAATCGACTTCCGCGGCGCCGCCTGATGCGACGCCGGAGGTCATCATCAGGAAATGGAATGGACGGTCCGCGAGCGCCGGGTGCGCATCGAGCAGGTTACGCCACGCGTCCATCGCGCGCGGCGGAATCAGGCTCTTGCGATCCAGGATCGCTTCATGGCCCGTGCGGTCGATCGCGACCACGTTGACGGAGTGCCGTATCGGATCGAGGCGTGGAAAGTCTCCGACGAACTCGAATCCCGCGGCTGCAGAGTCCGGAAATCCCGGCTTCGCCGCGGCGATGTCGGGACGCGCGATGCCGTATCGCGCCGCGTGCGGCTGCCCGTCGACGCGAATCTCCACGCCCTTGATGCCTGCCGGATCGAGCGACCACCCGCTGATTCGAAGCGTCGTGTCGATGATCGCTTCGGAGACCGGCGCGTCGACCGAGCCTATCGGCGCGGCCTGCGCGGCTGGCGGCGCTGCCACCGACGCCACTCGCGCCGTCGCAGCAGCCGGGGTTGAAGCTTGAATCGGAGAGGCGGCCGGAGCGGGTGAATGTCGTTGGCGCCACGCCGTTGTGCCCGCGATCGCCAGCGCCGCCGTAATCAGCAGAGCCGCGGCGGTGTGTTGCTTCCAGGGGCGGTAGGGTCGCAGGTGCCGCGTGTGCCGCATAAGCCAAAGGGCAGGTGACGTGCGCGACATTGTAATGGATGCGCGTGCCGCCTCGGCCATCGGTCGACGCCGGCCAACATGCGGCGCGGTATACTTGGTGCCGCAACATTTCGCTCGCTGACAGTGCCTACCGTCGATATTCTTGGCGATCAGATCGCCTACTACCGCGCCCGCGCTGGCGAATACGATGAGTGGTGGTTTCGCACCGGACGCTACGACCGCGGCGACGTCTTCAACGCCCAGTGGCACTCCGAAACAGCAGCGGTGGAATCCGCTGTCGGACGTTGGCTCGACGCGCGGCGGCCATCGACCGTGCTCGAGCTTGCCTGTGGCACGGGGCTGTTCACGCGCCATCTCGCGCCGCGGGTCGGGCAGCTGACGGCGGTCGACGCGTCACCGGAAGTCATCGGTGTCAATCGCGCGCGCGTTGCGGCGGGCAACGTCGAATATATCGAGGCAGACTTGTTCGCTTGGCGTCCGCCGCGGCGCTACGACGCAGTGTTCTTCAGTTTCTGGCTCTCACACGTGCCCGAGGAGCGGTTCGCTTCCTTCTGGGCGACGGTTGCGTCGGCGCTGAAACCCGGCGGCACGGCGTACCTGATCGACTCGGCGTTCGATCCGACGTCGACGGCGAAGGATCATGTGCTTGCGGGACGTGACGCGAGCGTTGTCGGCCGCAAGCTCAACGATGGCCGCGAGTTCAGGATCGTGAAAATATTCTACGAGCCCGCGACGCTCGCGGCGAAACTCGAATCCATGGGATGGCGCGCCGAATTGCGCCAGACGACGCGCTATTTCATCTACGGCGAGGCAAGCGCGACGTAGCGGTGGTGTTCCGTGCTCGCGGGAATATCAGGATCGCCGTATCGAATTCGGCGCGTGAGTCGTGCCGTGCGCGGGGCAACCCGCGGTACGATCGCGTTGAGGGTTCGGCTGACCGACTACGAGTCGGCGTCGTAGACGTAGGGCGACTGTGGAATGCGTCCCTGGTCCATGGTGCGCTCCTCCGCAAGCTCGCGCGGCCGCTTGTCCCACCAGATCGCGCGTCCCTCGCGCTGCTTCTCGACCAAGTCGGGCCGCTCCTGCAACAACTCGCGGATAAAGCGGGTGTGCTCGGATTCGTAGTGGCGGCTCGGAAGCATCATGGTGGGTTCGAGGTACCGATAGCGACGGGGACGAGCGATTCTATCACTGCCCGCTTCCCTCATGGCGCTTGGCACCCTGCGTGGCATCAGGACGGGGCGAGCGCATCGAGCCGGCAACGACGCGATATTCATACAAGCGGCATTCCAGCGCACCGTTGAAGAGTGGGGTGCGCCGGCTTGCCTTGAGCCCGATCAGCTTCGGCAGGCGCGTGTCGCCGCTCAGCAGGTACGCATTCCATCCCGCGAAGTGTTGCTTGAGCGCGTCGCCCAACCGCGGATACATTTCAGCGAGCGCGCGCGATCCTGCGAGCCGGACGCCGTATGGAGGATTGCTCACGATCACCCCTTCGCTCGCGGGCGCCTCACCGCTCAGCGCGTCGATTTGCTCGACAACGATCGCTTCCGCTACGCCCGCCGCGGCGATGTTCACGTGGCATTGGTGGATGGCTATGTCGTCGATATCCCTGGCCCAGATCGCCGCCGGCGCGATCGTTCGTGCGCGCCGCTGTGCCGCCTGCTTGATCTTCTGCCAGGCCGGTCCGTCATACCAGCCAAGTTTTTGGAACCCGAAGGTGCGCTTCAGTCCCGGAGCGGTATCCGTCGCGATCAGCGCCGCTTCGATGGCGATGGTGCCGCTGCCGCACATCGGATCGAGCAGGGGCGTGCCGGGCTGCCACTGCGCGAGACGCAACAGCCCCGCCGCGAGATTCTCGCGCAAAGGAGCCTCCGCCGTCTGTCGCCGATAGCCGCGCTTGAAGAGCGGATCGCCCGAGGTATCGAGATAGAACGTGGCGTCGCCCGCGGTGAGATACACGTGCACGCGCACGTCCGGATGGTCCTTGCTGACGCTCGGCCGGATACCACCGGCAGCGCGATGTCGGTCGCACACCGCGTCCTTGACCCGAAGCGTCGCGAATTCGAGACTGGCGAGCGGCGAGCGTGTCGCCGCGACGTCGACGCGCAGCGTACGATCGGCGCGAAACCATTGTGGCCAATCGAGACCGAGCGCGAGATCGTAGATGTCCTGCTCGTCCTTGTACGCGCCATGACCTACTTGCCAGAGTACGCGGCTCGCAAGGCGGCTTTCGAGGTTGACGTGGTAGACGAGCGCGATCGGGCCGCGAAACGCAGCGCCGCCATCGGCCTCGGAGATTTCCGTGGCGCCGAGCTCGGCGAGCTCCGCCGAGAGCGCGGCTTCCAGGCCTCGTGGGCACGGCGCGAAGAAGCGTTCCATGGGATCGCGGATAGAGCTAGAACGGCTTGAACACAACCAGAAGCACCGCTCCGATCAGCACCGGCAGCGCGGGAATCTCGTTGATCCAGCGATAGAAAACATCACCGTGCCGGTTGAGATCACGGCGAAAGTCCAGCATCAGCTTGCCGAGCCAAATGTGATGCGCGACCAGAATTGCGACAAGGACGAGCTTGGCATAGAGCCAGCCTCCTGAAATTCCGTACCCCAGCCACAACCACAGTCCGAACACGATCGTCAGCACCGCTCCCGGGGTCATGATGCCGAAGTAGAGCTTGCGCTCCATGATCTTGAAACGCTCGATGCCGATCGGGTCCTTGGCCTGGCAGTGATAGACGAACAAGCGTGGCAGATAGAACAAGCCCGCAAACCAGGTCACCATGAACACGATGTGCAATGATTTGACCCAGAGCATCGCGTCGCCTCAGTTGGCCTCAGCGAAGCAGACGCCGCCGCGTCAACACGAGCGCGACGTAGTAGGCGGCGCATGCGTAGGCGAGCAGCACGGCGAGATGCAGCACGATGTTGTCCGGCACCGTGCCACTCAGCAGCGGACGCGCGATGTCGATCGCATGCGAGAGCGGCAGGATCGCCGAAGCGACGCGCAACGCAGCCGGCATCTGATCGACCGGAAAGAAGACGCCCGAGAGCAGCAGGGTCGGTGTGAGGACCAGCGTGAAAAAATAGGTGAAGAAGTCGTAGCTCGGTGCGAGCGAGTTCATGACGAGCCCGAACGCGCCGAACGTAAGTCCGATAACGAAACCCAGCGGCAGCACCCAGAATGCGAGCCAGAAATGCCCGTAGCCGAGCGCCATGATGACGGCCAGGATCGCCATCACCGAGATCACGCTCTTGCTCGCTGCCCACATCCATTCCGCGAAGAGTACGTCGTCAAGCGACAGCGGCGCATTGATGATCGCTTCCCATGTCCGCTGCATGTGCATCCGCGAGAAGGCCGAGTACATTGCCTCGAAGGATGCGGTGAACATCGCGCTCTGGCATACCATGCCGGTGCCGATGAACGCGATGTATTTCATGCCGCCGACCTCGGGAATGAAGCTCCCGATGCCATAACCGAGCGCAAGCATGTAGAGGAGCGGATCGGCGATGTTGCCGAGCACCGATGCGATCGCAAGCTTGCGCCATACAAGGAGGTTGCGGCGCCAGACCGGCAGCCAGCGCAGCGACAGCTCTGGGACGCGCAACAACGCAACGGATGTCATAGGCAACGTCGAGGAACGAACGCGGCGAGTATATCGCGACCGGGGCTGCGCATTCGCGCACTCCGTGCTTGACACCCCTTGGTGTGGTCCCTTACCTTCGGCGCTCCTCTCACGTTGCCGGCCATCGATGAAAAGGCATCGAAACACCTTCGGATTCCTGATTCTCGCGGCGGCGTGCTCGCTCATGCTTTGCGTGAGCCGCGCTGCGACGGCGCAATCGGGTTATCCGGAACGTCCGATCCATCTTGTCGTGCCGTATCCGCCCGGCGCCCTGACCGATTTGCTCGCGCGTGCCATCGGCGAGCGACTCGGGGCAAGCCTCAAGCAGCCGGTGATAATCGACAACAAGCCCGGCGCCGGCACATTGGTCGGCGCCGAATTCGTCGCCAGGCAGCCGGCCGACGGCTACACGCTGCTGATGGCAACGAGCACGACGCTCGGCATCAGTCCCGCCCTGTATCACCCTTCGCCCATCGATCCGGTGAAGGACTTCGCGCCCATTTCCCAGGTGGGCTCGGTGAACTTCTTTCTTATCGCCAACCTGCAATTTCCCGCCAACAATGTCGGGCAGATGATCGATGCGATCAAGAAGAATCCCGGGAAATACAACTACGCATCGGTGGGCAATGGCAGCCCGCACCAGCTTTTCATGGAAGCGCTCAAGAGCGAGTACGGACTGGACATCCAGCACGTTCCATACAAGGGAACGCCGGCCGCGCTGACCGATCTCTTGAGCGGGTCGATACAGCTGATGTTCGCCGATGCAACTGTCGCCGTCCCGAACATACGCGGGGGGAAAGTGATCGCTCTGGGAACGTCCGCGGCAAAACAGACGACACTGCTGCCGAATGTCCCCCCTATCGCCTCGACGGTGGCGGGCTTCGATTGGCAGGCATGGCAGGGCATCGTCGCGCCGGCCGGCACACCGCGTGATATCGTCGCGCGCCTTTCCGCGGAATTGCAGAGCATTCAGGCGACGCAGGAGTTCAAGGAACAACTGTTCAAGTTCGGCATGGAACCGTTCTCGCCGCACACGCCCGAGCAGTTCGCGGCGACGATCGCCGCGGAGCAACCGCGGTGGGCAAAGGCGATCAAGGAGTCCGGAGCGAAGGTCGATTGAAGTGCTGACTTGCCTGGATGTGCAACGCCATTTAGTGGATGAAATGAAAACATGAGCCCGGTCATCGACGTACACACGCACTGCCTTACGGAGGCCTGGTTCCAGCTTCTTCAGAAACACGGCGCTCCGCGATACACCGTCCTGCAGGTGCGCGGCGGCTTGCGCGCCATCCATCTCGATGGCGCCCCTTTCATGACGCCGGTTCCGGCAATGTTCGACTACGGGCTGCGAATTGCGACCATGGACGAGCATGGAGTCGACATCTGCATCGTGTCCCTGACCTGCCCCAACTGCTACTGGGGCGGCCCGGATGTGAGCCTGCAGGCGGCGAGGATCATGAACGATGACATGGCCTCGGCGCAAACCGCGCATCCGGATCGCTTGCGCTGGCTCGCGTCCCTGCCCTGGCAGTACGAAACGCTCGCGCTTGCCGAGCTGGAGCGAAGCGTTGCCGCCGGCGCGTCCGGAGTCATGGTGCTCGCCAACATCGATGGGAAATCACTGACCGATCCGTCCTTCGCGCCGATCTGGTCCGCCATCGACGCCCACGCGTTGCCGGTTCTCGTTCACCCGAGCGCGCCTCCGGGCGTCGGCGACATGGACATGACGCGCTTCCAGCTCACGGCCTCCATCGGATTCACCTTCGATACCTCGCTCGCGGTGTCGCGCATGATCTATGACGGATTCTTCGATCGCTATCGAAAGCTCAAGATCATCGCGGGGCACGGCGGAGGCGCGCTTCCGTATCTCATCTCGCGCATGGACCAGTGCTTCGACAACATCCCTGCGTGCCGCGAGAAGATCTCGGTGCGCCCGTCGGAGTACCTGCCGCGCATCTACGCCGACTCGGTGGTCTTCTCCCCGGACGTGCTCGGCTTGTGCGTCAAGACTTTTGGCGCTGGCAACGTGATCTACGGATCGGACTATCCGCACACGATCGGCGACATGCCGGGGTGTCTTCGGCGCGTCAACGGCCTCGCGGACAATGCCCGCGACAAGGTTCGCGGCGAAAACGCGCGCCGGATATTCAATCTCTAGCGCGCCGCAGCATCGGCGCCGTATCGGCGCGCCGGATCAATCGCGCAATTCGCGGCCGGTAAGCTTGATGAAGAGGTCTTCCAGGTTCGCAGGGCGGTGCAGGTAGCGGACACTGGTCTGCGTGGCCAGGTCGGCAAGCAGGGGCGCCGCGTCGCGCGCATAGCAGAATGCGGTCTCGCCGGTGAGCTCTAGGCGCTCGGCGAGCGCCTTTCCACGCGCATCGGCCCAGGCTCTCGCTTCGTCGCCATAGACCTCGATCACCTCGGGTTCGACATGGGCCGCGATAAGCGCGCGCGGCGTATCGCTGGCGATCATGCGCCCATGATCGATGACCGCCAGGCGCGAACACAATCGCTCCGCCTCGTCCATGAAGTGGGTCGTGAGCAGTATGGTTTTGCCCTGCGTCAGCAGCTGCCGAAGTCCGTCCCAGATCAGATGCCGCGCCTGCGGATCGAGGCCGGTGGTCGGCTCGTCGAGAATCAGCAGCTCAGGGTCGTTGATCAGCGCCCGAGCGAGGGTCAACCGGCGCTTCATGCCGCCGGACAGCGTCCGTATGCTCGACGTGCCCTTGGTCGAGAGGCCCGCGAATTCGAGGAGGCGGGGAATGCGTTCGTCGAGGAGGTCGCTTGCCACGCGGAAGTAACGGCCGTAGATGCGCAGATTCTCGACAACCGTGAAATCAGGATCGAGATTGTCCATCTGTGGAACGACGCCGACGCGGATGCGCGCCCGCCGCGCCGCCTCGGGTACCGGCTCCCCAACCAGTGTTATGGTGCCGGCGTTCGGATCGGTGAGCCCGAGACAGCAGCGCAAGGTCGTGGTCTTGCCTGCGCCGTTAGGCCCGAGGAGGCCGAAGCACTCGCCGCGCGCGATGGCAAAGTCCAGCCCGCGCACGACCTCGTTGTCCCCATAGGATTTGCGCAACCCGGCGACCGACAGCACGACCGCGTCCGCCCCGCTCATTTCTGCCACATGCCCGAGATCACCCGTTGCAACTGCGGCAGGCGGCCATGGAAGAAATGCCCGCATCCGGGAAAGACGACGATGGGCAGCTGCTGCGGCCTTGCCCACGCCAGTACGTCAGCGAGCGCAACGACGTCGTCCTCCTCGCCGTGAATGACGATCGTGTCCGGAGGAACCGTTTCGGTGCTGAAGCGCTTGACGGCAGGTCCGATCAGGACGAGCCGCTCCGCGGCGACGACGCGCGCAACGCGCGTTTGCACGAACGAGCCGAACGAAAACCCGGCAAGCGCAACCGGCAGCTCGCCGAACTCGTCTTTGGCGGCCGCGAGGGCAGCGAGCGCGTCGTCGGTCTCGCCGACGCCGTCGTCGAACTCGCCTTCGCTTGCGCCGACACCGCGAAAGTTGAATCGCGACGCAACGTACCCGAGTGCCGCGAACGTCTTCGCCAGCGTTTGCACCACCTTGTTGTCGAGGGTTCCGCCCTGGAGCGGATGGGGATGCGCGACAAGCGCTATGCCGCGCGGATTGCCGTCAGGGATGTTGAACGCGATTTCCAGCTTGCCGGCGGGACCCGGGAGGACGCTGCGTCGCTCGCCCTGGATCAAATCTTGAGCCTCTCGACGATTTGTCCGTTGAGGACGTGCGAGTCGATGATCTCGTCGATATCTTGGCGATCGACGTAGGTGTACCAGACATCATCGGGATACACGACCAGAACGGGTCCTTCATCGCAGCGATCGAGACAGCCGGCCTTGTTGATCCGGACTTTTCCCTTGCCGTTCAGATCCAGCTCCTTGATGCGCTGCTTCGCGTACGCCTGCATGTCCTTGGCGCCGTGATTGTTGCAGCAAGCTTCCGGCGGATCGCGCTGGTTACAGCAGAAGAAGACGTGGCGCTTGTAATAGCTCATTCGGGCTCGCGGTGAGCGCCGAATTATACGCGAACGCTCGCGACATCCGCGGCTTGCCCCGCGTCAGCGAGTAGCTTACGGATCCGCCGGCGCAGGCTCGTTCCATGTCGGTTGTCCGACGAGCCACATGAGGTAACAGCTCGCGAGCACCGGCCAGACCACGAGCACGGCGTGCGTCAGTCCGTTGAAATTGAGCAAGTGGCCGTACGGCCAGTCAAACAACGCAAGCGGCGGGCGCGCTTCCCACATGTCCGGCGCCAGCAGTGGCGCAATTAAGGACGACAGGAGCGCGATCGAGCACAGCTTCGCCTGCATCGGCCGCGACAGCGCGCTCGTCAGCATGAGCACGACCGCGCCGACCGCGACGCCAATGCTCGTGCCGGGCTTCAGCCAGTTTTCCCACATCGTCGAGCGCAGCAGCACCGCCGCGGCGGCGCCCTTGAGCATCAGCGCGACACCAATCAGCACCAGGACGGCGCCGCCGAAATATCGTCTTTGCCTCAGCATCAGCGCGAGGAACAATCCCACCCCGACGACATTGAAGGCGCTTTGAGCGGCCTGAAGCAGCGTGCCGGCGAGATCGCGCGTCAGCTCGCGCGACGGATCGAATGTTGCAGCGAACAGGGCGATGCCCGGATTGACCTGCGCGAGCAGCCAGATGCCCAGCAGCGCCACGCCGAGGTCGCCGCTGCCGCCTGGGGCAAAGATACGGCGGCGCCACCGGGCCACGCGCACGCGCAGCCCCGGGATGCCGTTGAGCATGGCTCCGAGCACGGCGCCAAACGCGCCGCCCGCGGTATTCGAGATCACGTCGACCGTGCTGGCGTCACGCGAAGGCAGAAACATCTGCGTTGTTTCCATCGCGAATGACAGCAGCGCCGAGGCAGCGATCGCGATCGCGATACGCGCAGCCGCCGACGCGCGCCTGCCAGTCAGTGCGACGAGGAAGCCAAACGGGGTGTAAGCGGCGACATTGATGGCGACGTCGTAGCGGGTATAGCGCGTGGGCAGGGATTCGAACAGAAAGAAGGGTGTGCCTGGCAGCGGCGCCATCCAACCGGAAAACGGCTCGAGGCTGGCGTAGACAATCATCACGCCGTAGAGGACGGCGAAATACTGCGGCAGCTTCGAGCCGCCGGGGTGATCGATCATCGCAGCACTTTGCGCACCGCGGTCAGCGTTTCGTCCTCGCGCAGCACTGAGAATCCATGATCCAGAAACAGGGAGAGCGAGCCGTGATAGTGATCCGCGGCAAGCGTGCTCGCTTCGGACTTGAACGGGAACGCATCGATCACCTTCAAGCCTCGCGCCATAAACGATGTCAGGGATGCCGCGAGCAGTGCGCGCGCGATCCCCTGGCGACGCCGTTGCGGTGCCACCACAAAACAGACGATGACCGCCGCCTCGAACGATTCGCACGGCAAGGGAGTCGCCTCGATTCGCATGCGCTCAAAGCAGTGCGGCAACTGATGCCTCGGCTGTGCGTTGAGCCAGCCGACCACTTCGGCTCCGTCAAAGGCGAGAAAACCATCGGTCGCGCCAACGTCTATGCGCGCTCCCATGGCGACGCGATTCTGCGGACCCGATAGCGACGGCCAGTCGATTGCCCGCGGCACGTTGTAGAAGTGGCAATAGCACTTGGCCCACTCCGGGTTGTCCACGAACGCGGCGCCGCGCTCGTGATCGAAGAAGCGCAGAAACTCAGCCCCGAGGTCGGGGGTTAGTGGCTTGACCTCGATCGGGTTCACACGTTCGACGCGCGGCTCTAGTGCCCGCTACCGTCCCGCCTTTATTTCGGTCCACATCCTGTTCCGCACGCGCCGCTGCGCCGTGGTCAGGTCCTTCAATTGTTCGAGCTTCGAGGCCATTGCCTTGTCGGGAAAGATCGCCGGATTCTTGAGGATGTCGGGCCTGATGTACTTCAACGCGTCCGTGTTCGGATTGCCGGAGCCGATCAGGTTCGTGAGCTCTGCGGAGTTTTTACCCTCGAGCATGAAGTTGATGAACTTGAGGGCCAGGTCAGGGCGCGGCGCGTCCTTGTGTATCACCATGTTGTCGACGGCGAGCACCGCGCCCTCCTTGGGCAGGCCGTGAAGGATGTGAAACGGCCGCTTGGCGGCCTCGGCATCGAGGTTGGCCTGGAAGATATCATTGGAGTAGCCGTGCACCAGCCAGATGTTGCCGACGGTCAGCTCCTTGATATACGACGACGCGTTGAACGCCGCCCAGTACGGCTTGGCTTTCTTGATCAGGTCCGCGGCCTGCTTCCAGTGCGCCTCATCGACGTCGTTGGCGGAGTAGCCGAGATACTTGAGTGCCGCCGCGAAGAGCTCGCTCGAGCTGTCTAGCACTGTGACGCGACCCTTGATCTTCTCGAGGTACTTCGGCTCGAAGACAACCGCCCAGGTATCGGTCGGAAGCCCGAGCTCCTTGATCTTCTGATCGTTGTATCCGATCACCGTCAGCGACATCGCGTACGGCACCGAGTATTTGTTCTCCGGATCGAACGAAGTATTCAGATAGACCGGATCGATGTTCTTGAGGTTCGTGAGCTGCGCCTTGTCGATCGGCTTCAGTTGGCCACCCTTGATCAGCGCCTGAACGGCATTCGACGTCGGCACCAGGATGTCGTAGCCCTTTGCGCCCGCGGCGAGCTTCGCGAGGAGCTCCTCGTTGTCCGAATAGTATGTCTGCACGACTTCGCATTTGCAGAAATCCTCGAACCGCTTCACCGTCTCCGGCGCGATGTAGTTATTCCAGTTGTAGAGGTGCAGCTGGTCCTTCGCGAGCGCCGGAAGCGCGAAAAGCATCGAGGCCAGGAGCAGCACGAATCGGTTCATGGGGTTCCTCTGTCAGTCGGATCTGAGAAGGCTCGGCGTGAGGCGGGTGGCGATGACGATGAGCGCGAGCGTCAACAGCATCAGCAGCGTCGATATGGCGTTGACCTCGGGCGTGACTGCGATCTTGATCATCGAATAGATTTGCAGCGGCAACGTGACCGTTCCGGCGCCGGCGGTGAAAAACGTGATCACAAAATCGTCGATGGAGAGCGTGAACGCCATCAGCGCGCCCGCGATCACGCCGGGCATGATAAGCGGCAGTGTGACATGGCGGAATGCATTCCATGGCGTCGCGCCGCAGTCGCGCGCGGCTTCTGTCAGGCTCTCGTCCATGCCCGCCAGGCGCGCGCGAACGACGATGGCGACGAAGCCGACGCAAAACGCGATGTGCGCCAGCGCGACGGATGCGAGTCCCAGGGTGATATTGAGCAGAACGAAGAAAATGAGAAGCGATACGCCCATGAGGATCTCGGGGATGGCGATCGGCGTCAGCACGAGCAGCTGGAGCAGTCGCGATGGATAGCGATACATCGCGACGCCCGCCATCGTTCCGAGCACCGTCGATACGAGGCTCGCCACCAGCGCGATGATGAGCGAATTGCCCGCGGCCGCCAGCATGTCCTCGTTGTGGAAAAGCTTGTCGTACCAATCGAGGGTGAAGCCCACCCACTCGGCATTGAGCCGCGAGTCGTTGAAAGAATAGACGATCACGATGATGAGCGGCACATATAGGAAGGCGTAGCCCGCTCCGGCGGCGGTCCATAGAAGGAAGGGGCGCTTACGCACGGGCGCGCGCTCCACTCGAGGGCGTGCCGAGCTGCGAACGGCCGATCCACGCAGCCAGCCCCGCGAGCACCAGCGCCGCGACTGTCAGCACGATCGAAAGTACGCTTCCGAACGGCCAGTCCCGCGTCTCGAGGAACTGCTGCTTGATGACGTTGCCGATCAGGCTGTCCTCGGGACCTCCGAGTATGTCGGGGATGGCGAAGATTCCAAGCGCCGGGATGAAGACCAGCGCGGCGCCGGCATACACGCCCGGCAGGGACAGCGGAAACGTGATGCGCCAGAATCGATGCCACGCGCTCGCGCCGAGGTCCTGCGCCGCGTCGAGAAGGGCCCGATCGTGCTTTTCCAGGTTGGCGTACAGAGGCAGCACCATGAACGGCAGGTGCACGTACACCAGACACACCAGCACCGCGAACGAGCTGAAGAGGAGCGGTACGGGGTCGTGCCCAAACCAGGCGAGAACACCGTTGACGGTCCGCGCCATCGCAGCGTTCGGGCCGAGGATGATCATCCACGCATAGACACGGATCAGGAAGTTGCTCCAGAAAGGCAGGATCACCAGCAGGAGAAGCAGGTCGCGGTACTTCTTCGGGCTTCTCGCGATGACGGCAGCGAGCGGATAGGCAAGGAGCAGACAGAAAAGCGTGGTCAGCAGCGCATACCAGATCGACTTGACGAATATCTGCGCGTACACCGACTCAGTGAAGAACCTGACGTAGCTGTCGACGTTGAGGTCGACTTTTCCATCATCGACCAGGGGAGCAAGGCCGCCGAACTCTCCCGGCGTGCGAAACGACGCGAGCACCATGATCAGCGTCGGAATCGCGAAGAAGAACAATAGATAGGCGAGCGGCGGCGCGCTGACCAGCCATTTGCCCATGCGATCGCGGACGCGATGGGCCACGGCGCTACTAGGGGATGAAGTGTCCGGCATCGATACTCCAGCTCACCTCGACGGCATCGCCGACCTCGAAGAACTTGGTGCGTCCCGCGCCGGAGTTGGCGAGCAGGGTCTCGAGCTTGCAGCCGCGGGGCGTGCTCACGATGTACACCGTGACGTCGCCGAGGTAGAGAAAATCGGTCACGGTTCCGCGGAAGTGATTGACGGCCGACGCATCGGATGCGCCGTCGGTCGCCGTTTGCGGCGTGGGGGCGGCGATGCGTATCTTCTCCGGTCGCAGTGCGATAGCGCCGCTGTTTGTGCTGCTCGCGGCGCCGGGCGCCGCACCCGTAGCGACGCGAACGGAGCCGAGCTCCTCGACGTCGATCGACGCTACGCCGTCGCTGATCGCGGTGACAGGACCCTCGAGGAGGTTGCACGTGCCGATGAAATCAGCGACAAAGCGCGACGTCGGGAAGCTGTATATTTTCGAGGGCTGATCGAGTTGCTCGACGCGTCCCTTGTTCATGACCGCAATGCGGTGCGACAGCGCGAGGGCCTCCGTCTGATCGTGAGTCACGTACACGAACGTGATGCCGACTTCCTTCTGCAGGTTGATGAGCTCGATCTGCATTTCCTCGCGCAGCTTTGCGTCGAGGGCGGCGAGGGGCTCGTCGAGCAGCAGGACGGTCGGATGCGTGACAAGGGCGCGCCCGATGGCGACTCGTTGCTTCTGGCCCCCGGAAAGCTCGTGCGGGTAGCGCTTTCCGAATCCGACGAGGCGAACATCTTCCAGGGCGGCCTGAACCTTGAGAGGGATCTCCGCTGCGGGTGTCTTGGCCATCTGCAGCGGAAACGCGATATTGCCCTCGACGCTCATGTGTGGGAAGAGGGCATAGCTCTGAAAGACCGTGCGCACCGGCCGCTGCTCCGGAGGGCGGTCCGCCATGTCATCGCCGTTGAGTAGGATTCGACCGCCATCGGGCAAGTCGAAGCCGGCGATCATGCGCAGCAGCGTGGTCTTGCCGCAGCCGGAAGGCCCCAGCAGGGTGAAGAATTCCCCCGCCTCGATGCCGATGCTGACCTGGTCGACCGCCGTGAAGTCACCGAAACGGCGGCTGACATTATGAATCTCGAGCAGCGCCATCGCGGATGGAACCGGGCCTATTTGATGATCGGCGGATTGTAGCAAAATGGGCGAGATTCGTAGTCACGATCGGAGGGCCGGAATGATGATTATCCGCGCGGCGTTCGCCGTCGCGCTCCTGACCGTCGCGTGCATCGCCGACGCCGAACCGCCGCAGTCGTATCTGCTCGACCCGTTTGCGCAGGCAACCGCGTCACTCGATGGCTGCCCGCCCGTCACCGCGCCTGTTCTCGATGAGCAGCAAATGCGCGCGCAGGCGCATTCGCGCGCCGAGCGCGGGACCTCGTGCTGTCTTGCCGGGACCTGCGAGTGTGGCGGTCCGTACAAGCACGACGCCGAGATCAACGACCGGGTCGTGCAGGCGATCGAGGGCGACAAGCGCCTGCGCGACACCGCCGTGTGGGTGACGACCACGCGCGGCTTCGTCACTTTGCAGGGATGCGTGCGCAGTGCGGAGCAGAAAGCCGCGCTCGAGCGGCTGACGAAGAAGCAGGCGGGCGTAGTGATCGTATGGAACGACGTCACCATCCGGCGGCCGCGGCAATAGACCGCGTCGTGGTTCACCGACGTCTCTCGCGCCTCCTGTCGCGCGGACAGTGAATCGTCAGGACGCGCGACGTCCGGTGCTAGAGCGGTCTCACCAGGAGAAGCACAATCGCGCCGGCCAGGAGCGCTGCCAGGACGGCGAGCCAGCGATTTTGGGTGCGCTGCGCCGCGGCGAGGTCTTTGAGCGCGGAGCCGGCCGCGTCTTGCGAGGCGGAGAGGCGCGTGTGCAATAGCCTGGGCAACAAGGGCAGTGCGGTGACCAGGAACGGAGCCTCGTCGCGCAAGCGGCGCTCGAACGCGCGCCACCCGATCAGGTCCCGCATCCAGCGCTCGAGAAAAGGTTTCGCGGTTACCCAGAGATCGAGGTCGGGATCGAGCTGGCGTCCCAGGCCCTCGACGTTGAGGAGCGTTTTCTGAAGCAGCACGAGCTGCGGCTGAATCTCGACGTTGAACCGCCGCGAAGCCTTGAAGAGCTGCACCAGGACCCTCGCCAGCGAAATCTCCTTGAGCGGCCGGTCGAAAATCGGCTCGCAGACGGCGCGGATTTCGGTCTCGAGCTCGTCAACGCGCGTGTCGCGGGGCACCCACCCGGACTCGATGTGCGCGGTCGCTACGCGACGGTAGTCGCGACGGAAAAAGGCCAGGAAATTCTGCGCGAGATAGCTCTTGTCGGTGTCGGAGAGCGTTCCCATGATGCCGAAGTCGAGCGCGATATATTTTCCCTTGTCGGGCGCCGCGGTCGCGACAAAGATGTTTCCTGGATGCATGTCGGCGTGGAAGAAGCCATCGCGAAAAACCTGGGTGAAGAATATCTCGACTCCGGTACGCGCCAGCTCCTTGAGATCGATGGCGTGCTCGACGAGCCTCTCCACCTGGGAAATCGGTATCCCCTCCATGCGCTCCATGACCATCACTTCGCTGTTACACCAGTCCCAGAAGACCTCGGGAACGAGGAGCAGCCGCGAGCGGGCAAAATTGCGGCGGAGCTGCGAGCAATTCGCCGCCTCGCGCGCGAGATCGAGCTCGTCGTGGATAGTGCGATCGAATTCGGCCACGACCTCGCGCGGTTTCAGCCGCTTGCCGTCGGACCAGAGCTTCTCCACCAGAACCGCGCCGGCCTGCATCAGCGCGAGATCTTTTTCGATCGTGCTCCCTATGTTCGGGCGCAGGACCTTGACCGCCGCCGGCGTTCCATCCGGCAGCGTAGCCAGATGTACCTGGGCGACCGAAGCACTCGCGATCGGCGTTCGGTCGAAGCTTTGAAAGACCTCGTCCACGGGTTTGCCGTAAACGCGCTGCAGCGTGGCAATGACCTGATCGCTCGGAAACGGCGGAACGCGGTCTTGCAGCCCGGCGAGCTCGTCGGCAATGTCGGTGGGCAGCAGATCGCGGCGCGTCGAGAGCATCTGCCCGAACTTTACGAAGATGGGACCCAGCTCCTGCAGGGCGAGGCGAAGGCGCTGCGCGCGCGGAGCGGAAAGATCGCGCCAGAACGTGACGGTCCGGACGGTGGGACGCAGCCAGTGAAAGCGCTCGTGGCCGAGCAGGAACTCGTCGAGCCCGTACTTGAGCGCAACGCGCAGGATCTTGACCAGTCGAAGCCACCGCATGCTGCGATTGTAAGGGATGCCCACGGATGCGAGCCGTTGAGGGGACTTTCATTTCAAGCGACGCCGCAGGGGTCTCCTGCGAACAATCGGGGCTCCGAGCTATCGAGCAAACTTCAGACTCGGTAGACTACGCTCGCTTCATCTCACCTTACCTCGCGGCGCGCTCATCATGGAATCGCACATCACCGACATTACACGCGTGATTCAGCTCGCGATTGCGCCCGTATTCCTTCTGACCGCAATCGGCACGCTGATCGCGGTCCTCAACGTGCGCCTCGGACGCAACGTCGACCGACGCCGCGTCCTCGAAGAGCGCCTCACCGCACGATCGGGGGCAAAGGAGAGCGAAGAAGACGCTGCATTCAGGCGAGAGCAGCGGTGGCTGGCGCGACGGATACGGCTGATCTATTTCGCCATGCTCTCCGCCGGCCTAGGGGCGCTGCTCGTTTGCCTGGTCGTCGCAGGAGCTTTCGTAGGCGCCCTCGTCGCCGTCGACATCTCGCGCGAAGTCGCCATCCTGTTTGTTCTGGCGATGTTCGCGGTGATCGCGTCGCTCAGCATGTTCCTGCGTGAGGTCTACCTCGCCGTAAGCGCCGGCGGGCACAGGATCTAGCGTCCGCTCTTGCGCGGTACCTGTTTGTCAGGATCGGCCTCCGCGCGCCGATCGAGGAGCTGCTCGAGCGCATCGACGCGTGCGGCGATTGCCGCAACGGCGGCGCCGAATTCGGCGGCCTCGGCCGCGCTTACGCCGACGCGTGCCTCGTCATGAACGTAGCTGGAAAGGCTTGTGCCGAAGCTCCGCGCCGCGTGTTCGGGGAGGGCGAGCATCGCCCGCCCCGCATCGGCGAGCCGCGTGCCGACGACGGGCCCGAGCACGCTCGCGAACGCCTGCTCGACAAACCAGGGCAGCGTCCGCGAGAGATCGGCGAGCGTCGTGGCAAGCGTCGCGTCGCCGTCCGCCGCGACCAGATCGTTCCAGCGTTCCGGGTTCGCAAGCAGCGTCGGCAGGTGCAGTGGCGAGACGGTGAGCGTCAGGTCCGGATTGTCGTGGCCGGCCATCAGCATGCCACCCGGCGTGATTGCAAGCGACGATTGGATCGGACCGCAGATCATCCGCACCGTGCGGCCTGCATGCGCCGACAAACGCTCGCGCGCCCAGTCCTCGCGCTCGAGAACACGGTTTGCGAGATCCACGGCGGGAGCGAACGCCTGCATGCGTCAGAGCCCGTGGTCAGAGCGCATAGGCGCGGTGCAGCGCGACCACGCCCGCCGCGAGGTTGAACCACTCGACACGATCGAAGCCGGCTTGCTCCATCATGCCCTTGAGCGCTTCCTGGTCAGGATGCATTCGTATGGACTCGGCGAGATAACGGTAGCTGGCCTCGTCATCGGCAACCATGCGCCCGAGGCGCGGAAGTACATTGAAGCTGTACCAGTCGTAAGCCGGTCGCAACGGCTCCCAGACCCGGCTGAATTCGAGGACAAGAGCAACGCCGCCGGGCTTCAGCACGCGCCGCATCTCGGAGAGCGCCGCATCCTTGCGTGTCACGTTGCGCAGTCCGAACGCAATGCTCACGCAGTCGAAGGATCGGGCAGGAAAAGGAAGCGCCTCGGCGTTGCACTGCACGGCGGGAAGTAGCTTGCCTTCGTCGAGCATCCGGTCGCGTCCGACGCTCAGCATCGCGCCGTTGATGTCGGTGAGGATGACTCGGCCGTTGTCACCCACGCGCTCAGCGAAAAGGCGCGCCAGATCCGCGGTGCCACCAGCGACATCCAGTACGCTTGCGCCCGCGCGGACGCCGCTTGCCCCGACCGCGAACCGCTTCCAGGCGCGGTGCAGGCCGCCGGACATGAGGTCGTTCATCAGGTCGTACTTCTTGGCGACCGACTCGAAGACGCCCTTGACGCGCCGCGTCTTCTCCTCCGGCGACACCCGTTCGAAGCCGAAGTCCGTTTCCTCCTTCAAGGTGCGACCTTCAGTGGTGGTGACCGCAGGCGTGCGCCGGCGTGGCCGTCACAGCGTTCGGATCGGCATCGCGGCTTCCGCCGGCGGCGTCCAGACGCTTGAGGTAACGGTCCCACATCGCCTCGTGCCGCGAGCAGAGCTCGTAGAGGTAGTCCCACGAGTAGATGCCCGTCTCGTGTCCGTCGGAAAACTTGGGACGTATCGCATAGTTGCCGACGGATTCCACTTCGGCGATCGTGACCTCGCGCTTGCCGACTTGCAGCGTTTCCTGGCCGGGCCCGTGGCCACGCACTTCGGCGGATGGCGAATAGACTCTCAGGAACTCATACGGCAACCGAAAGCTGGTGCCGTCGGCGAAAGAAAGCTCTAACAGGCGCGAAGCCTGATGGAGCTTGATTTCGGTGGGAATCGGGGTGCTCGAATCAACGCCTGCCACGGTCCGACTCTCGCAGAATATGGCCCGCGAATTGCGGAAGAACAGCATAGCACAGGAGCGGAAGACGACCCGCGGACCGAAACAGCCGCAAGGCCAGGAACTCTTTTAGACGCGCCGCGCGATTTTCGCTGGAGACCTTGCGGTGTTTCGACATTAGATCGAACGCGGGCCTTGCGCTCTGCGCTTGGCCCGCGAACGTTGGTCTCGCACGCGCGTGCGAAACCACCGGATCCCGCGTCAGCTGCCCAGTCGCCGGCGGCGAATGGCGGCGAAGCCCGCGATCGCGAGCAAGCCCGTCAATATCACGAAAGCCCAGGTATCGAGCGTCGGAACACTCAAGTCCGCCGCGCCGGCGGGGCTGGATGACCCGATAGTGATATTGTCAAAGCCGATCTGGTTCACAGTGCCGCCGAAATCGACCGACTGGGCAACGCCCGTAAAGGAAACACCGATCGGTACGAACGGGCAGAATTGCTTTGCATCGCAGCCGGGCTTTGAGGATCCGTCTCCGGTCACCGGCAAGTCGAGTGTGGCGAGTAAGGTGCCGGTAGCGTTCGGACCGCTCCAGACTTTGATCACACCTGGGTTGAAGGCCGCACTATAGAAGAACGAAAATCCGGTGCTGAAGCCCGCGGGGATATTCATCTCTGCCGCGGCGCCCGTGACGAAATACAGGGTCGTCTTCGGTGAAGGCTCCCCTTTGAAGTTGCCGCTGCCACCCTGATCCGACTCGATCAGCGCCATGGAATTGGAGGTGAACGTAACGCCGAAATTCGGTCCCGGTCCACTCCCGGCGCCACCGAGGCCGCCGTTATAGAAGGCATTGACGGGCTCGTTGTCCTTCAAGCCCTCGAAGGTCAGCACCTGTGCCGACGCGGCCGATACCCAAAACGCGCCGATGGCGAGCGCCGCGCTCGCGACTGCTACCCGGAGTCCACCGCTCTGCATGATCGTCTCCCTTATAAGGATCCACGCCCCCGAGGATCCGCGCGCAGTGACTGCGCTGGCTGGCACAGAGTCGAGTCTAGTTTGGGCCAGGGACGGCAGGCAAACACAGACATGAGAGAACGGTGGAAAGCGTAACAAAATGTTGCGGTGGTGCAACACGTGGAGGCCTCGACGCACAGCCGAAACGACCGCCACGCAGCCCGTTTATGACATAGGCATTCGTGGCGCTGATCACGCCGACGCTTATCCGTTAGAACATGTCCCAAGCGCCAAGAGATCGGGTGCATTGCGCACGCCGCAGGCGCCTAGCGAAATCGTGACAAGTGCGGTGGAACAGTACTCTCGGCCAAAGCGCCAAGTGCCGGCCAGAGGAAGCTTCCTAGAAGCGATTTGCCGCCATGGGGTTGGACGAGTCGGGCACCAAGTCCATGTTGCCGATCCCGGCCATGACGTTGCGATTCTTGGCGTCCTTGCCGTGCAGCTTGATCTCGAGCCGCAGGTCATTGAGCGAATCGGCGTTGCGCAGGGCGTCCTCGTAGCTGATGAGGCCGGCCTCGTACAGGTCGAAAAGAGCCTGGTCGAAAGTCTGCATGCCGAGCTCACGGGACTTCTTCATGATTTCCTTGATCCCCGAGACGTCGCCCTTGAACACGAGGTCCGAGATCAGCGGCGAATTCAGCATCACTTCGACCGCCGGGACCCGTCCCCGGCCGTCTCGGCGCGGAATGAGCCGCTGGGCCACGAAAGCGCGGATATTGAGCGACAGGTCCATGAGCAGCTGCGCCCGGCGCTCCTCGGGAAAGAAATTGATGATCCGGTCGAGCGCCTGGTTGGTGCTGTTCGCGTGCAGCGTCGCGAGGCACAGGTGACCCGTTTCGGCGAAGGCGATGGCGTAGTCCATCGTCTCGCGGTCGCGAACTTCGCCGATGAGAATGACGTCCGGCGCCTGCCGCAGCGAGTTCTTGAGCGCGATCTGCCACCCATCCGTATCCACGCCGACTTCGCGCTGCGTGATGATGCAGTTCTTGTGCTCGTGCACGAACTCGATCGGGTCTTCGATGGTGATGATGTGGCCGTAGCTGTTTTCGTTGCGATAGCCGAGGAGCGCCGCCATCGACGTCGACTTGCCCGCGCCGGTCGCGCCCACGAACAGCATGATTCCGCGCTTGCTCATGGTGACGTCCTTGAGCACCGGCGGCAGGCTCAGCTCGTCGAAGGTCGGAATCGTCGTGTTGATGGTCCGCATGACCATGCCGACGCGGCCCATCTGCACGAACGCATTGCAGCGGAAGCGCCCGATGCCCGGCGGGCTGATCGCAAAATTGCATTCCTTGGTCGACTCGAACTCCGCCGCCTGCTTGTCGTTCATGACGCTGCGCACGATCTCGATCGTGTGCTGCGGAGTCAGCGCGGTCTTCGAGACCGGCGCGATCTTGCCGTCGATCTTCACCGCAGGCGGGAAGCCTCCCGTGATGAAAAGGTCCGAGCCCTTCTGCTTGACAAGGAGATCGAGCAGCTCGTGAATGAATTTGGTGGCGGTTTCGCGTTCCATGACGTGATCTCCCGATTTCGCGGATTACCCGCCGAACAGATCCTTGTTCACCGCCCGATTGCGCGCCTCGGAAATGGCAATCTGGTTGCGGCGGACCATTTCCGTCAGGCATTGGTCCAGCGTCTGCATGCCCGCCGCCTGACTGGTCTGGATCGACGAGTACATCTGTGCGACCTTGTTTTCCCGGATCAGGTTACGAATCGCGGGCGTCCCGATCATGATCTCGTGCGCCGCGATTCGGCCCTGCTGATCCTTGGTCTTGAGCAATGTCTGCGAAATCACCGACACCAGCGATTCCGACAACATCGCGCGCACCATGTCCTTTTCGGCCGCGGGGAAGACGTCGATGATGCGGTCGATGGTCTTGGCCGCGGAGCTGGTGTGCAGCGTGGCGAACACGAGGTGGCCCGTTTCGGCTGCGGTGAGCGCCAGGCGTATGGTCTCGAGGTCGCGCATCTCGCCCACGAGGATGTAGTCGGGGTCTTCGCGCAGCGCCGCACGCAGGGCGTTGGCGAACGACAGCGTATGCGGACCGACCTCGCGTTGATTGATCAGGCACTTTTTCGAGTCGTGCAGGAATTCGATCGGATCCTCGATCGCCAGGATATGACCGTATTCGGTCTCGTTGACGTGATTGATCATCGCCGCCAGAGTGGTCGACTTGCCGGATCCGGTCGGCCCCGTCACCAGGATCAGCCCGCGCGGGCGGTTGGTAAGCTCGGCGAACACCTTGGGCGCGGCGAGCTCCTCGAGCGAAAGCACCTTGGACGGAATAGTACGGAAGGCGACCGCGGCGCCGCGCTCCTGATTGAACGCATTGACGCGAAATCGCGCAAGATTGGGGATGCCGAACGAAAAGTCGCATTCGAGCATTTCTTCGTACGTCTTGCGCTGCGCATCGCTCATGATGTCGTACACCATGGCGTGCACGTCCTCATGCTCCATCGGCGGCAGGTTGATGCGCCGGATGTCCCCGTGCACCCGGATCATCGGCGGCAGGCCCGCCGACAGATGCAGGTCGGAGGCCTTGTTCTTGACCGCGAAAGCGAGCAGTTCTGCAATGTCCATTTATAATCCCTGAAGCCCAAAGTCAGGCTGCGGCGCTGAAAGCGTTCCAAGCCTCATCAGTGACTTGTGGCCGACAACTCATCCAACCCTATGCCGGCGTCATTCGATTATGAGCCTAGACGAGAAGGCGTGGCAAGATATTCGCCAGCGCATCGTCGCGGCCGCCAGGGATTCGAACCGCGATCCGGCCGCGATCCGGGTTCTCGCGGTCAGCAAGACCTTTCCCGTCGAATCGATCCGGGCCGCATACGCGATTGGCCAGCGCGCCTTCGGGGAGAACTACGTGCGCGAGGCCGAAACCAAGATCGCGGCGTTGTCAGCGCTCCCGGACATCGAGTGGCACCTGGTAGGCCCGCTCCAGAGCAACAAGGCACGCGCCGCGGGGCGAAGCTTCGCGTGGATCGAGACTGTCGATCGGCAGACGATAGCAGAGCGCCTGTCGGCCGCTCGCGACACGGCGCTTGCGCCGCTTAACGTGTGCATTCAGGTCAACATCAGCGGCGAGGCGACGAAGCACGGCACAGCACCTTCGGATGCGCTGACGCTGGCGCAAGAGATCTCGCGCCTGCCGCGAATCGCGCTGCGCGGATTCATGGGCATCGCGCAGGCTGATGGCGACGCCTCGACCATACGCTCGCAGTTCCGCGTTCTGCGCGAGATCTACGATGCGGCGCGCCGCGAGGGCCACGCGCTCGATACGCTGTCGATGGGGATGTCGTCGGACCTGGAGCTCGCTATCGCCGAAGGTGCGACGCAGCTTCGCATCGGCAGTGCCTTGTTCGGAACTCGCCTCAGCGAATCGCACTGAGAACGCAATCGATCGGCGCCGCAATCGCAATCATTGAATCGGAGTCAACCGGAATGCAGGCTTGAACATCACTTTCATCGGCGGGGGCAACATGGCGCGAGCCCTGATCGGCGGCATGGTCGCCCGCGGTGTCGCGTCGAACGGCTTCGCCGTGGTCGATCCGAGCCCCGACGCGCGCTCGACGATCGCCGCGCGCTTCGGCGTCGCAACGTTTGCCGCCATCGAGTCACCGTCGGTCGTGCATTCCGAAATCATCGTTCTGGCGGTCAAGCCCCAGAACGTGCGTATCGCCGCGCGCGAGCTGGCGACGCTGCTCAAGCGGCAGGTCGTGATCACGATCGCTGCTGGCATCCGGCTGGCCGACTTGTCGCGCTGGCTGCTCGGGTATCGGCGACTGGTGCGGGCGATGCCGAACACGCCGGCGATGATCGGCGCCGGCATCACCGGCCTGTACGCGCTTTCAGGCGTCGACGCCGAAGGACGTGCACGCGCGTCCTCGGTGATGGAGGCGGTTGGAAGCACGATGTGGTGCGAGCGCGAAAGCGATCTCGACGCGATTACTGCGATCTCCGGAAGCGGGCCCGCATACGTTTTCTACTTTCTCGAGGCGCTGGAAGATGCCGCGCGTGAGCTTGGCTTCGGCGAAAACGAGGCGAGGCGCCTCGCGCTCGCAACGTTCTCGGGCGCAATCCGCCTCGCCGAGCAGAGCGACTCGGAGCCCGCGATATTGCGCGCGCAGGTGACATCCAAGGCGGGAACGACCGAGCGTGGCATCGCCGCCCTCGAAGAGGCGCATGTGAAGGCAGCCGTTACCGCGGCCGCGCGAGCCGCGCAGGCCCGGGCCGGCGAGCTCGGCGACCTCTTCGGCGCCGAAAGTTGAGCATCGAGCCATGCTGAGCCAGGCCCTGCGCTTTCTGATCGACACCGTCTTCGGGTTCATCGTTTACGCGGCGCTGCTGCGCTTCATCATGCAATGGATGCGCGCGCCCTTCAGAAACCCGGTGGGCCAGGCAGTCACGGCACTCACCAACTGGGCCGTCAAGCCGTTGCGCAAGGTGCTGCCCGGATTTGGCGGCTACGACTGGGCCTCGCTGTTCGTCGCCTGGCTGGGCCAGGTCCTCTGGCTGCTCGCGCTCGCCACCGTGGGCGGCGCGGACGTTTCCGGCACGCTCGCCGCATACGTGCTGCTTCTGGCAATCGTCGAATTGATCAAGGCCGCCTTGTGGATCCTGATCGGAGCGGTCTTCATCCAGGCGATCCTTTCCTGGGTGGCGCCCGACGGCCCGCTCGCCGGCGTCCTCAATGCGCTTACCTTCCGCGTTCTTGCGCCGATTCGCCGGGTCATTCCGCCGTTGGGCGGCACGCTCGATCTGTCACCGCTGATCGTGATCGTTCTCGCACAACTCGCGCTCATCCTGCCAGTGGCGTGGCTGGAGCAGAGCGTTGCGCGCCTGGTCTCGTGACGCCGCGCACGTGGCGGCGGGAATCCGGGGACGGCTCCGTCACGCTGCGGATTCAGGCGCAGCCCGGCGCCCGATCCACGGCGGTCGTCGGCGGATACGGCGATGGCAATGACGCGCGCCTGAAAATCGCGCTGGCCGCGCCTCCGGTTGACGGGAAGGCGAACGCGGAGTTACGGGTCTTTCTCGCGCGCGCGTTCGGGGTCGCACAGCGGAACGTCTCGTTACTTAGTGGCGAGACAGGTCGAAGGAAGCTCGTGCGCATCGACGCGCCGACGCGGCGGCCGGACGGCGACTGGGCTTAGGCGGGTCGCGTCGCTGCCCGCGCCAGCGCATTCGCGAGCCGGACGAAATCCGCGACCGACAAGGTTTCGCCACGGGCGCCGGGATCGATGCGTTCGCGCTCGAGGTCCTCTTCGGAAGCCAGCGATTTGAGCGCGTTGCGCAGGGTCTTGCGCCGTTGGCCGAACGCCGCGGTAACGACGCGCGCGAACAAGGCTTCATCGTCTATTTTCGGCCGTGCGGCGGCGAGCGGAGTCAGGCGCGCGACCGCGGAATCGACAAGCGGCGAAGGGCGAAAAGCCCCTGGCGGCACGGTGAACAATCGCTCGACGCGAAACCGCGCCTGCAGCATCACCGACAGCCTGCCGTAGTCCGGCGTTGCCGGCGCTGCCGCCATGCGCTGCACGACTTCCCGCTGCAGCATCACCGTGATGTCGCGCAGCATCGACTCGAATTGCGCGAGGTGAAACAGCATCGGCGATGAGATGTTGTAGGGCAGGTTGCCGACGACGCGCAAGCCGGTCCCGAGCGTCGAGAAGTCGAACGCAAGCGCATCGACCGTGTGAATGGAGAGGCGCTCGGAAGCGAACTCATCGCTCAAGCGGGCGGCGAGGTCGCGGTCGATCTCGATAACGGTGAGCCGTTCGAGCCTTGCCAGCAGGGGCCGCGTCAGCGCGCCGAGACCGGGTCCGATCTCGACGACCGTGTCACCGGGCGCGGGATCGACTGCGGCAACGATTCGATCGATATAGTGGCGGTCGACGAGAAAGTTCTGGCCAAAGCGCTTGCGCGGCGCATGGCGGACGGCATTCACTCGTCGTTCGGGTTGGTCGCCGGCGCTTTGGCGAGCTCGATCGCCAAATCCACTGCCGCGAACATGGATCCCGGGTCGGCGCTGCGCGCCCCGGCGCTGTCGGCGGCCAAGTCGAGCGCGGTGCCGTGATCGACCGACGTGCGCACGATCGGCAGCCCGAGTGTCACGTTAACCCCGTGACCGAATGTCGCGTGCTTGAGCACCGGAAGGCCCTGGTCGTGATACATCGCGACCACGCAATCGAATTCGCGCGACTTGGCCGGAACGAAAACGGTGTCCGCCGGAAGAGGTCCGGCCACGTCGATGCCCTCCGCGCGAAGCTTCGCCAGCGCAGGAGCAATGATCTCGACCTCTTCACGGCCGAGATAGCCGCCCTCGCCGGCGTGGGGGTTCAATCCGCAGACGGCGATTCGGGGCTTTGCGATGTGAAACTTCGCCACGAGATCGTCGGCGACGATGCGCACCGTGCGCATCAACAGGGCTTCCGTGATTGCGCCTGGCACGGCCGAGAGAGGCACATGCGTCGTCGCGAGGGCCACGCGCAGCGGGCCCGATGCGGTCGCTCCGACCAGCATCATGACCACGGTGGAGCCGGTGCGCGCGGCGAGGAATTCGGTGTGACCGGTAAATGCCATACCGGCATCGTTGATGACGCTCTTTTGCACGGGCGCGGTAACCATCGCCGAGAATTCGCCTGCCAGGCATCCGGTCAACGCGGCATCGAGCGTCGCGAGGACCGCTTTCGCATTGCCCGGATCGAGACGTCCGGGCACGGCCGCCGCGGCTAGCGGAAAATGAGAGACCTCGAAGGTGCCTGGCACAGGCTCGCGGCCGCGAACATAGGGCACGATCCGCACGCCCGCGCGCAGACGCCGGGCGCGATCGCGGAGTAGCTCGATGTCGCCGATGCCGATCAGGCGTGTTGCCGAGCGCCGCTCAGCGAGGCGCACGCAGAGGTCCGGGCCGATGCCGGCGGGTTCGCCCAAGGTGACGGCGATGGGCGCGCTCGCTTTCATCGGCGAACGATCAGGTCAGAGGTTCGACGTGGACACCCGCGGCGTCGCCGAAGATTTCCACCTTGACGTCGGGCGCCGCGAAAACCCGCGAGCGCTCCCCGGGTGCCGCGACCGCGATCCTTGCCTGCGCGAACCCATCGAGTGCACGCGATGGCGCGCCGAACAACCAAAGCGCCTCGAGCGGCCTGGCGGCGTTGATCTCGCCGGTGTGTTGCACGACAGGCCCGAGCGGAAGCGCGTAGCCTTCGCGCCCGAACACCGGGAAGCGATCCAGCGTCGCCTTGTAGCGGATCACCTGCCGGCCGGCGATGCGCTGTCGACTCGACAAGTCGTACCAAGCGCCGGGTGGCAGGGCGACATCGGCTTCGCCGCCTGCCGCGACGATCGGCGCGACCAGTAGTGCGTCACCGCACATGAACTGCGTGTCGTAGGGTCGCGTCAGCGCGGTCGTGGGGAAGGCAAGCGGCATGGCGCGCTGCACCGGCATTCCGGTGGCGGTAGCCTGCGCAATCACGGTGCGCAGATATGGAAGGAGGCGATAGCGGAATTCGATCCACTGCCGTGCGATGGCCTCGTTGTCCTCGCCGAATGCCCAAGGCTCGCGCGCACCGATGCCGTGCACCCGCATGTGCGAGCTGAATACACTCATCTGCAGCCAGCGCAGATAAAGCTCAGGTGTAGGCTGAGCCGATCCGTAGAATCCGCCGATGTCCGTGGCGTGATAGGGGCCGCCGCTCATGCCCCATGACAATGCGCCGCGGACGCTCGCTGCAAGACCTTCCCAGTCGCTCTGCGGGTCGCCGCCCCACTGCACCGGATATTGCTGACTGCCTGTCCACCCCGCGCGGGCCCAGATCATCGGCGGCGTGTCACGCGCACCGAATTTTCGCGTCGCCTCGAAGACGCAGCGGTTGTAGAGCAACGGATAGACGTTGTGAAGACGCTTGCCGCGGTCGCCGTTGAACGCGACCGCATCCTCGGGAACATGCTCGCCGAAGTCGCTCTTGATGACATCGACGCCGGCCTCGAACAACGGCCGATGCGCATCGCGCCACCACGCGTACGCGGCCGGATTGGTGAAGTCGACAAGGCCGCTCTCCGGCAGCGACGTGAGCACGTCGCCGAAGGGCGAGGTTCCGGGCGAAGTATCCCAGCCGAACACGTAGGGCTCGCCATCGACGGTCTTGAGCAGATAGTGCTTGTCGGCGAGCTCCTGGAAGAGCGGCGAGTGAATGGAAACGTAAGGGTATTCCCACACGCAGACCTTGAGCGAGTTCGCCTTGATCCGCGCCAGTATCGCCGGTGGATCGCGAAAACGCTGCGGGTCCCAATGGAAGTCGAAGCGCGTCTGGACATCCCACGCGGCGCGGCCGTCGAAAGTCAGCACGTCGCAGGGGATGCGGCGCGTGCGAAGCTTGCTTGCGACTGCGATGGCTTCCTCGGGTGTCCGATAGTAGGCCTTTGAGACCCACAGGCCGAGGCCCCACAGGGGCACATCCGGGGCGCGTCCGGTGAGGTGCGTAAAGCGTTCGAGCACTTCGGCCGGATCGCGGCCGCACAGGAGAAACAGGTCGAGCGCTTCATCGTCGACAACCGCGCAGTACGACCGGTGCGACCAGTCAGGATGGCCCACCCCATGTGTCACGCGGCCCGGCGTGTCGATGAATATTCCCCACGCCGATTTTCCCGCGCCAGGACCCCAGCAGAACGGGACGTTCTTGTACGAGAGCCCGGTGTTGACGCCGAGCGCATCCTCGACTTGAGACTCGATCAATTGGCCACGCTTGTTAAGAGGCCCGAATTTCTCGCCCAGCCCGTACACGGGATCGCCGGAGCCAAGCGCGAAAGACGTGATCCATTGCAGACCCGATCGCGCCCGGCCGATCACCGGCATGCGCGTGAAGCCGCGGAAGTGCTCGTCGGTGATCGACGTCAGGACGCGCTGCCCGTCGTGGAAAAGCTGGATCGACAGCGGCTCGCCGCGAATTTCCAGACGTGCGTTGCCGGAGCTGAAGGTCCACACGCCGCTTGCGGGTTGCGCCACCTCGCAACGTTGCGCGCGGCTCAGAATGAGGCCGTAGTCCGGTTTTGTGTTGGGGCCGACACGAAGGCGGAACAGGCCTGCCCCGAAGCACGCCACTTCGAGGATGTCGCCGGTATTGGTGGCGAAAGACGCCCCGGACGCGGTCGAGCCGAGACTGTTGGGTGCGTCGATCCGAATGAACGCGGTGCTGTCGAGCATCATCGATGTGGGGTGCGCGTGCTGAGTCGGCTATCCGAGCGTCATCCGGCGAACTTCGGTTCAGGCAAGCCGGCGACATCGACCCTCATCGAGAATAGTCCGCCGGTTTGGGGAAGCAGCTCGAGCTCGTGCGCCTCGCGCATCTGGCGCGCGGTCGTCACGTACAGCGTGCGCAGATCCTCGCCTCCAAAAGCGCACATGGTCGGACACATGGCGGGCACCGGATACTCGGACAGGCGCTTTCCCTCCGGTGAGAGTCTGACCAGCTTGCCGCCGCGATAGAACGCGCTCCAGTAGCAGCCCTCGCTGTCGACCGCTGCGCCGTCGGGCCGCTCGCCGTCGCCGTCGAAATGTGCGAAGACGCGATCGTTGGACAACGTCCCGCTCGCGCCGTCGAAGTCGTACGCGCGTACCGTCTGCGGCGGGGTGTCGGAGTGATACATCGTGCGTCCGTCCGGACTGAAGCCCAGCCCGTTGGAGATCATCATGTCGTCGAGCATCGGCGTGAGGCTCATGTTCGTATCCAGCCGATAGAGACGCGCGCTGTTCGCGTCGCGCTTTTCGTTCATGCTTCCGACCCAGAACCGTCCTTGGGGGTCGGCGCGGCCGTCGTTGAAGCGATGCGTGGCAGGATCGTACGGGGCGTCGGCAACCTTGCGATCGAGAGCGCCATGGCGATCGACAAGCCAAACACCGTCGCGCAGGGCGACAACGAACCCGCCACTCTTGCGCAGGGCGAACGATCCGATGGATTGCGGCATCGGCCACGCGGTGTTCGTGCCGCTCGCGGGGTCGAAGCGATTGAGCGACGGCGCATTGATGTCGATCCAGTACAGCGCCTGCTCGTCGACCGACCATGTGGGACATTCGCCCAGGCTGGCCTTGATGTCGAGCACGCAGGTGAAAGCGGATTCCATCAGCGGGACTCCATCAGCGATTTGGCGACGCGGAGATGCTCATCGTACAAGAAAAGGAGGCGCCCGGTGCGAGCACCCGCGTTCCCGTGTCTTCATCGTTGCCCGCGCGGTTGAACGCATCTGTCATATGGGTCACCGGCTCGAGCGCGAAGAACGGCTTGCCTTCGGGAATGTATGCGACCAGGAATCGGCACGCCGGACCGGCCGAAATCTCCGCCGCCAGCGCTCTTTCCGGCCAGCGAACCATTGCCGGCGACCGCCATCCTGCGAAGCAGTTATCGAGCACGGTGGCTCCGATGGCGCGCGGCGGATCGAAGCTCCAATCAGCCGGCACCGGTCCGAGCCGCGCAGGCAGGCGCGAAGCGTCGGTGTGCCAGACATGTTTCGCGACCAAGCCGATCTCGGTTTGCGGGTCGCGATCGAAGTAGGGATGCCATCCCAGGCCAAAGGGAAACGATTCGCTGCCGATGTTCTCGATGCCAAGCTCGACGCTCAGCGTGACGCCCGTCGCATCGGCAGTGAGCGCGAAGGATTGCCGGGCGCGATAGGGAAACGGCCACTCTCGCGCATTCGCGCCCGCGGCGTCGTGCAAGAGATCGATGACCAGGTGCCCGGTGTCGCGCTGGGTCACGCGCCAGGCTCGCTGCCATCCGTTGCCGTGAATCGCGCAGAGGTCGCTGTCGACGTAGCGGGTCAGCGCGAAGGCGCGGCCTGCCCAGTGCAGCGTTGCGCCGTCAATGCGGTTGGAGAACGGAAGGAGCGGGAAACAGGCGAAGCTCCGTACGTCCCCTGCGACGATCGTCTCCTCCGGCGTGGGGCGCAGAATCGCATGGCCGCCGCATTCGAATGTGGCGATCGCGCCGCCGATGTCCGGCACAACCACGACACGCCCCGCGCCCGCTTGAAGCTCGATGGTCGGAGTCACCGCCGAACGCTGCAGTTCGGGTGAGGGCGTTCTAGTACGCGCTTTGCGGTTTGGCTGTTGCGGCAGGCGCGGTGCCACGCATCTTGGCGAGATATTCCTGTCCGCGGCTGACCATGTAGCCCATGTCGGACCCGACGGCCACCCAGGAAAAGCCGTACTCGACGAACTTGCCCGCCATGTCGGGATTCATGCCGATGATGCCCGAGGGCTTTCCGAGACGCTTGCAGGCCTGCGCGCCTTCCTTCAGCTTCTCCTGCACGGTCGCATGGCCGATGTCGCCGAGGAAGCCCATCGACGCCGACAAATCGCCCGGCCCGATGAAAATCGAATCGACTCCCGGAACAGCGGCGATCGCCTCCAGCTGAGCGAACGCCGGCAGGGTCTCGATCTGCACGATGACGCAGACTTCCTCGTTCGCGCGCTTAAGGTAGTTGGGGATCGTGCCGTAGCGGCTTCCTCGATGCGTACCGGCGACGCCGCGGACTCCGTCCGGCGGATATCGCGTCGATGCGACCGCCCGCTTCGCTTCATCCGCGTTTTGCACGAAGGGAAAGAGCAGGGTCTGGGCGCCGGCGTCCATCACGCGCTTGACCATCACCATGTCGTTCCACGGCGGCCGGACCACGGCTTGCGCCGGCGTTCCCGCGATCGCCTGAAGGATGCCGATCATTTGCGGCGTGTCGATGGGCGTGTGCTCCATGTCGACGACCAGAAAATCGAAGCCCACCGAGCCGAGCGCCTCGGCCGTCGACGGCGCGGCGCTCATCAACCACGCGCCGATGGGCGTCTTGCCCGACACGATTGCTCGCTTGAAATGATTGACGGGCAGTTCCATGGCATGGCCTTTCGCGAAATATCGGGGCGAATGAAAAATGAGGAAAGTGAGATCCGGAGAGCAAGGACGCGCATCCTGCGCGCAGGACCCGCTGCCCCGCGGCCGGCTTGCTGCGTCGCGGCGGCGACCTTTGTCATTGTAGCGGGCGTTTACACGTCAGTCATGCCCGTGTTACACAAGGCTCCGACAATCATGGCCGCCGACGATATGGCAGCGCTGAGCACGGCGACGTCCGCGGGCGGTTTCGCGGTCGCGTCCTACCCGAGCCTTTCGGGCAAGACTGCGTTCATCTCCGGCGGTGGCTCGGGCATCGGCGCGGTCATTGTCGCGCTTCTCGCGCACCAGGGATGTCGCGTTGCCTTTTGTGACGTCGACCAGGCGCAATCGAAAGCGTTGGTGTCGAGTCTCGCGCCGCTGGTGGTCCGGTTTCATCCCTGCGACGTGCGCGACATCGCAGCGCTGCGCTCGACGCTGGAGACGGTGGAAAAGGAATGGGGCGCGATCGGTGTCCTGGTGAACAACGCGGCGCGCGACGACCGTCATCGCGATCGAGGATGTCACGCCTGAGTTCTGGGACGAGCGTCAGGCGGTGAATCTGCGTCATCATTTCTTCGCCGCACAGGCCGTCGCGCCCGGCATGGCGAGGCTGGGCGGCGGCTCGATCATCAACATGGGCTCGGTCTCGTGGATGCGCGCGACGCCGGGCATGGTCGCCTACACGACGGCCAAGGCGGCGATCAGCGGACTGACTCGGGTGCTGGCGCGTGAGCTCGGCGTGCACAACATCCGTGTCAATTCCATCGTTCCCGGCGCGATTCTCACCGAGCGCCAGATCAAGCTGTGGCTGACGCCCGAGCTCGATCGCGAATTCATCGACGGTCAGTGCCTCAAATTCAGGCTGACGGAGAACGACGTCGCGCGCGCGGTGCTGTTTCTCGCGTCCGACGAAGCGCGTGCCATCACCGGCCACGACATGATCGTCGACGGCGGCCTTGCGCAGACCAGCGCGGGCTGAAGCGCCCGCCGCAGCGCGCAAGCGTCATGGCACAGGTCTCCCTTCGCAACGTCGTCAAGGCTTACGGAGCAACGCAGGTCATTCACGGCATCGACCTCGAGATCGACGCCGGCGAATTCGTGGTCTTCGTCGGCCCCTCGGGTTGCGGGAAGAGCACGCTGCTGCGGATGATCGCGGGGCTGGAGGAAATCTCGTCGGGACAGATCGCCATCGGCGGCACCGTAGTCAATGATTTGCCGCCGCGGTCGCGCGACATCGCCATGGTGTTCCAGGATTACGCGCTGTATCCGCACAAGTCCGTCTTCGAGAACATGGCCTTCGGCTTGCGTCTGCGCAAACTTCCCGAGAGCGAAATACAAACGCGCGTGCGCGAAGCGGCGGCGATCCTCCAGATCGAGCACCTGTTCGAGCGGCGGCCGCGCGAGCTTTCGGGCGGCCAGCGGCAGCGCGTCGCGATGGGGCGGGCGATCGTCCGCCAACCGAAGGCGTTCCTGTTCGACGAGCCGCTCTCCAACCTCGATGCGCTGCTGCGCAGCGAGATGCGCGTCGAGATCAAGAAGCTGCACCAGAAGCTCGGCAATACGATCATCTACGTGACGCACGATCAGGTCGAGGCGATGACGCTGGCGGATCGCATCGTGATATTGCGCGCAGGAAAGCTGGTGCAGCACGACACCCCCGACGGCATTTACAACCGTCCCGCAGAGCAGTTCGTCGCCGGATTCACCGGCTCGCCGCCGATGAACTTCCTGCCCTGCCGGGTCGGTGACGGTGGACGCGTGCTGCATCTTGCGGGAGGAATCGACCTTCCCGTTCCCGCTCCGCGCGTTGCCGAGTGCGCCGGCCACGGTGGGGCGACACTCGTTTTCGGCATCCGGCCCGAGCACGTGACCGTCGCGACGGCGCAGAGTCCGTCGGCTTCGATCATTCCAGCGGAGCTCATCCTGGTCGAGCCGCTGGGCTCGGACACGCTGGGAAGGATCAAGTCTGGGAGCGCTCTCGTCCGGGGCGACACAAAACGAGATCACGGGCCGGTTTCCGCCCGAAGCCGCTTTGCGCGCCGGCCAGACGCTTCGTGTCGCGCTGGACCTGGATCGATTCCATCTGTTCGATCCGGCGTCGGGTCTGGCGATCCGCGGCAACGACTGGTGATCCGAAGTTAGCGGCCGATGCGCAACAGGCGGATGATGGACACCATCGAGCACATCAACAAGCTGTCAGACTGTCCCGAGGAGACTGCAATGAAGGCCTTCAAACTGCTGATGCTTGCCGGACTTGCGCTGGGTTTCGCCGCGGCCGCGTCGGCGCAGACGACGTTGCGGATCTTCACCGGAGGCCAGCAGCGTCCGGACGTGATGCGCAAGATCGCCGACGAGTACCAGAAGCAGAATCCCAACGTCAAAGTCGAGGTCGAGGTCGGCGGCGCGACATCCGAGGCGCAACAGCAATACCTCAATACGGTGCTCGCATCGAAGGATTCATCGCTCGACATCATGCTGATCGACGTCATCCGTCCCGCGCAGTGGGCCGCAGCGGGATGGGCCGAGCCGCTTGACAGCTATCTCGGCGCCGACAAAGCCAAGGTCATGGCGGCAATACATCAAGGCCTACGCCGACGCGGATCAGGTCAACGGCAAGGTGATCGCGCTGCCGTATTTCGCCGACGCGCAGTTTCTCTATTACCGCAAAGATCTGCTCGAAAAATACAAGCGCCCGGTACCTAAAACGTGGGACGAGCTGATGGAAACTGCGCAGGTGATCATGAAGGGCGAGAACAATCCTCAATTGCAAGGCTTCTCGACGGCGGGCTCGCCGATCGAGGGGACGGTGTGCACGTATCTGGTGCCGCTCTGGGGCGCGGGCAGCGATATCACGAAGGACGGCAAGCTCAACCTGGACTCGCCGCAGGCGCGCGAGCCGTTCCAGCTCATGGGCCGGTTGAAGTCGTCCGGTGTCCTGCCGAAGAACATCGGAGAAATCGCGACCGATCGCATCCGCATCGACTTCCAGTCGGGCAACGTGATCTTCGGGCAGAGCTGGGGCTACGTCTGGAATCGCCTCGAAGGCGATGCCGACTCGAAAGTCAAGGGCAAGGTCGGGGTGACGACGCTTCCCTCGGACAAGGGCGGCAAGAGCGCGACCTGCATCGGCGGCTGGCAGCTCGCGGTGTCGGCCTATTCCAAGAACAAGCCGGAAGCGGTGAAGTTCGCACGCTGGCTGTCGACGCCTGAAGTGTCGAAGACCATGGCGTTGCTCGCGTCGCACCTGCCGGTGTTTCCATCGGTGTACAAGGATCCGGACGTGCTGAAGGCGAACCCGTGGTTTGCAGAAGCGCTCCCCGTGGTCGAGACGGCGAAATCGCGGCCGGTGACCCCGCGCTACACGGAGGTGTCCGACGCGATCCGCTCGAACATGAACGCGTACCTCTCCGGCACCAAGACGACCGACGCGGCACTGAGTGACATGAAGGGGCGCCTCGCTCCGATCTATCGATAAAGGCGCCGGTTGCTTGGGTCCTGGTCGGCGGGAGACAGCGTGAGAGCTCCGCTCTTGTTGGTAGCGCTTTGTATCCTGCACTTCGCGGCCTCGAAAGCCGACGCAGGGCGCAGGAGCGCCTGATGTCCGACGCGGCAACCAGGGGTCGCAAGGATCTCTCGGAGCGCACGCTCGGCCTGCTCCTTCTCACCCCCGCGGCGATCCTGCTCGCGCTGATCGTGGTCTATCCGATTGCGAATCTCGTCTACAGCAGCTTTTTCACCATTCAGCTCGCGCAGCCTGGATGGGCGAGCCGTTCGCCGGCTTCGACAACTACGTGCGCGCGTTCGGCGACGAGCGTTTCTGGCACGCGGTGCTGCATACCGCGATCTACACCGTCGTCACCGTGCCTGGCGCGCTGCTGCTCGGGTTGGGACTCGCGCTGCTCGCCAATCTTCCGTTCCGGCGCAAGTGGCCGGTGCGCCTCGGCCTGCTTCTGCCATGGGCGCTGCCGTTGGTTTTCTCGGGGCTCATCTTCCGATGGTTCTTCGAGTATCAGCAAGGCCTGGTCAACGATTTGCTGGGGCGCATGGGCGTCGCGCCGATCGCGTGGCTGACCGATCCCACTCTCGCCATGGCCGCGGTCTGCATCGCCATCCTATGGAAGACATCGTCGTTCATGGCGCTGATGCTGCTCGCTGGTTTGCAGACCATTCCGCGATCGCTCTACGAAGCGGCAGAGGTCGACGGCGCCAACACATGGCAGCAATTCGTGGAGATCACGCTGCCGATGCTGCGGCCGGCGATCTTCGTCGCGCTGATCTTTCGCACGATCACCGCCATTCAGACCTTCGACATTCCGTTCGCCATGACCGGCGGTGGTCCCGGCGAATCGACCGAGACGCTGGCGATGTACATCCACAAGACAACACTCGATTTTCTCGACTTCGGCTACGGATCGGCGCTGGCGACTCTCATGTTCGTGATCAGCATGATCGCGACCAGCGTGTACCTGCGGCAGACGCGACGCAGCGCCGGCCGCGGAGCGGATTGAGCGCATGCTTCCGAAGCGCCGAGTGGTACTCTGGATCGCGGGCGCCATCGTCGCGATCAACGGATTTTTCCCGGCAGTCTGGATCCTGTTCACCTCGCTCAAGACCGAGACCGAGCTGATGCAGTTTCCGATAACCTACCTGCCGTCCGCGCCAACTCTGGCCAACTACTACCAGGCATTCACCGAGCAGCCTCTGCCCCGCTTCTTGTTCAACAGCTTCGTCGTCGCGACGCTGTCGACTGCGCTGTGCGTGCTCGTGTCGGCGCTCGCCGCGTATGCGCTGACACGGCTGCGCATCCCGAAGCGCAATCTGATCATGGCCTCGCTCATGGGCGTCGCCATGTTTCCCTTGATCTCGCTCATGGTGCCGCTGTTCAAGCTCATGCGCGAGCTGGGGCTGCTCAATACCTACCTGGCGCTCGTTCTTCCCTATGCGGTGTTGTCGATGCCGGTGTGCACGCTGGTCATGGCGAGCTTTTTCCAGGAGATCCCGCCCGATCTCGAGGCGGCAGCGATGATCGATGGCTGCTCGCGCGTCGGCGCGCTGTTCAAGATCGTGATTCCGCTGTCCGCGCCCGGGGTGTTTACTGCCGCGATTCTCGCCTTCGTCAACGCTTGGGACGAATTTCTGCTGGCGCTGACCATGATGAATCGCGCGAGCATGCGAACGCTGTCGGTCGGCATCACCCTCTACCAGGGCGAATACGCCTTCCCGTGGCCGTTGATCTCGGCCGCACTGATCGTCGCGATCGTTCCGATATCGATTCTGATCGCGGTGTTTCAGGAGCGCGTCGTCGGAGGCTTGACCGCGGGGGGCGTCAAGGGCTGATCGCGGGCCTATAATTGGCGCGTCGGGGAGGTCGTGCCTCCCCTTTATTTCGTCTGCGTGCGGATGCGATCGCATTTCTCCCGGCTGGCGTTCCTGGAAGGTGTCCGCGACATGGCTCCGGCGCTGATCGGCATCGTTCCGTTCGGCATGGTGTGCGGCATCGGCTCGATCGCTGCCGGCGTCTCGCCGCTGGCGACTATGGCGATGTCGGCGATCATGTTCAGCGGTTCTGCGCAGATCATCGCTTCGCAGTTGCTCGCCGCCGGCGCGCCGTTGCTTGTCATCGTGCTCTCGTGCCTCGTCGTCGGGCTGCGTTTTCTGGTGTATAGCGCGGCCATGGCGCCGTACCTGCGGCCGCTGGATCATCGCTGGCGCAACGTGCTGTCGTTCGTACTCACCGATCAGGCGTTCGCGAGCACCATCCATCGCTTTCGCGAGTCGGATGATCTGGCCGGCAATGCTTCCTATTTTCTGGGCGGCGGCGCGCTGCTCTGGATTGTCTGGCAGATCGCCGAGCTGGCTGGCATCCTTGTCGGGCAGGTGATCCCGGCCTCATGGCAGCTCGAATTCGTCGTGCCGCTGTGCTTCATCGCCGTACTGGCGCCCCTCTTGCGCGACCGCGTGTCGCTCCTGGTCGTGGCCGTGACGGCAGCCGTGGCAATTACGCTCGACGCCATGCCCATGCACTTGTCCCTGATCTGTGCAGGCGTGATCGGGATCGTCGCCGGCGCCCTTGCCGACACGATGCGGGGGCAACATGAGTAAGGAAACCACGATCTGGGTCGCGATCCTCGCCGTCGGTGCGATCAACTACATCGCCCGGCTCTCGTTCATCGCGCTCTTCGCGCGCCGCGATATGCCGCCCCTGCTCGAGCGTGCGCTCAGGCACGTGCCGGCGGCGATGCTGACCGCGATCGTCGTTCCGGCAGTCGTCTTTGCCACGCCCGGCGTGCTGCGTCTCGACCTCGGAAACGCGAAGCTGATCGCCGCTGTGGCGGCGCTCACGATCGCCGTCTGGTCGCGGAACACGACGCTGACGATCGTCGTAGGTATGGCGGTCCTTTGGCTGGTGCCGTACGCGATGCGATAATGTGCCCGCGCCAGACGATGTCGCCGGTCGCGCCCGAGGAATTTTGATGCGATTCGAAGGAACCGACACTTATATCGCGACCCCGGACCTGATGCTCGCGGTCAACGCGGCGGTCACGCTGGAGCGGCCGCTGCTGGTCAAGGGCGAGCCGGGGACCGGCAAGACCATGCTCGCCGAGGAGGTCGCGCGAAGCCTGAAGCGCCCGCTGGTGCAATGGCACATCAAGTCGACGACCAAGGCGCAGCAGGGACTCTACGAGTACGACGCCGTGTCGCGGCTGCGCGACTCGCAGCTCGGCGACGCGCATGTCGGCGACATCGCGCACTACATCAAGCGCGGCGTGCTGTGGGAGGCATTCGAAGCCGGAATCTCCTGCGGTTGTGCTGATCGACGAGGTCGACAAGGCCGACATCGAGTTTCCCAACGACCTCCTGCGCGAGCTCGATCGCATGGAGTTCTACGTCTACGAGACGCAGCGGACGATCCGCGCGCGTCACCGTCCGCTGGTGGTGATCACCAGCAACAACGAAAAGGAGCTGCCGGACGCGTTTCTGCGCCGCTGCTTCTTCCACTACATCCGCTTTCCCGGACAAGGAAACGATGACGCGCATCGTCGACGTTCACTTTCCCGGACTGAAGAAGAGCCTGCTCAAGGAGGCGCTGGAGGTGTTCTTCGAGTCTGCGCGAAGTTCCGGGGCTGAAAAAGAAGCCGTCGACTTCCGAGCTCCTCGACTGGCTGAAGCTGCTGCTCGCCGAGGACATTCCTCCCGAGGCGCTCCGGAGCTCGGACAAGAAGGTGATCATTCCGCCGCTGCACGGCGCGCTGCTGAAGAACGAGCAGGACGTGCACCTTTTCGAGCGGGTCGCGTTCATGGCGCGAACGGGCCGCTAGCCGTGCGCTTCATCGAGCCCGTTACGCTAACCGGCGACTACGCCAGCGTCGAGCCGCTGGCGCCCGAGCACGAGGAGGCGCTCGGGCGCGCTGCCGCCGACGGGGAGTTGTGGCGCCTCTGGTACACGAGCGTCGCGCCACCGGGCGGGATGGGACGGTACATCGCGTCCGCGCTCGAGATGCGCGAGAAGCTCGACGCGATGCCCTTCGTCGTGCGGGAAAAGTCGTCGGGTGACATCGTCGGCTGCACGCGTTATTTCAATGTCGACGCCGCCAACCGGCGGCTCGAGATCGGGCACACGTGGTACGCCAAGCGCGTTCAGCGCGGCCCCGTCAACACCGAGTGCAAGCTCCTGCTGCTCACGCATGCGTTCGAGAAGCTGCAATGCATCGCTGTCGAGTTTCGCACGCATTGGTTCAATCAAGCGTCGCGCACGGCGATCGCGCGCCTCGGCGCCAAGCAGGACGGCGTGCTGCGCAATCACCAGCTCTCCGCCGACGGGTCGAAGCGCGACACGGTCGTCTTCAGCATCATCGACGGCGAATGGCCGGCGGTAAAGAAGCACTTGCGCTATCAGCTCGACCGGCCGAGGTAGCGCCTCGACCGCGACGCCGTGCTCGTCGATTTCTTCCTTCACCTCAAGGCCGCGAAGCTTCCGGTCTCGACGCGCGAGTTCCTGACGCTGCTCGATGCGCTCAAGCACGACGTCGTCTCGGGCAGCGTCGACGATTTCTATTTCCTCGCGCGAACCTGCCTGGTCAAGGACGAAGCGCTCTACGACCGGTTCAACCTTGCGTTCGGCGCCTATTTCAAGGGTGTCGACGCCGTCTTCGACATCCGCGCGGAGATCCCCGAGGAGTGGATCCGCAAGATGATCGAGGGCAGCTTGTCCGAGGAAGACAAGGCGCTGGTGAAGGCACTCGGCGGCTGGGACAAGCTGATGGAAACGCTCAAGGCGAGGCTTGAGGAGCAGCGCGGCCGGCACCAGGGCGGTTCCAAGTGGATCGGCACCGCGGGCACGAGCCCGTTCGGCGCGTATGGGTACAACCCCGAGGGTATCCGCATCGGCCAGGAAGGCGGGCGCAGCCGGAGCGCCCTCAAGGTCTGGGATGAGCGGACGTTTCGCAACCTCGACGACTCGGTCGAGCTCAACACGCGCAACATCAAGATCGCGCTGCGCCGATTGCGGCGCTTTGCGCGCGAAGGCGTTCCCGAGGAGCTCGACCTCGACGCGACCATCGACGGCACCGCGAAGAACGCCGGCTGGCTCGACCTGCACCTCGTGCCCGAGCGCCGCAATCGCGTCAAGGTGCTGCTCTTCCTCGACGTCGGCGGCTCGATGGATCCGCACGTCCAGGTGTGCGAAGAGCTCTTTTCGGCGGCGAAGAGCGAGTTCCGCCATCTCGAGTATTTCTATTTCCACAACTGCGTCTACGACTACGTCTGGCGCGACAATCGCCGCCGGCGCAACGAGCGCATCGCCACCTTCGACTTGCTGCACAAATACGGTCCCGACTGGCGCATGGTGATCGTCGGCGATGCCGCGATGAGCCCGTACGAGATCGTGCAGGCCGGAGGCAGCGTCGAGTACTCGAACGACGAGCCGGGCGCCGTCTGGCTCAAGCGCCTGGTCGACGCATACCGCCACGCGATCTGGCTCAATCCCGAACCCGAGCGCTCGTGGACCTACACGCGCTCGACGCAGATCGTGCTGGACATTCTCGGGCCGCGGATGTTTCCGCTCACGCTCGACGGCCTCCAGCGCGGGATCGCGGCTTTGCGGAAGTAGCCGCGACGTTTGGCGCGGTGGCTGGTGCGGTCATTCGCGGCATGGCCCGCGCCGCAAATCTTGGCGCGAGAATCGCGTACCACGCGAGCGCCAGAATGACCAGCATCCACACGATGACGGGCCCCGTCGGGAGATCGAGCGCGGTCGAGGCGACGAGCCCCGCGGCATAACCTGCCGCGCCGATGCCCCACGCCGCCGCGAGCCGATGTCGGGTCATCTTGCGCGTGGCCAGCGGCGGCACAATCAGCGTCGCGAACACCAGGTACAGGCCGACGAGCTGTACCGATACCGTCACCGCGAGCGCGAAGAGGATGTAGAAGCCCGTACGACCGAGACGCTCCTTCCATCCGAACCAGAGGAAGAGGATCGCCGCATAGACCACAGCGGCCCAGACAAGGCGCGAGGGCTGCGCCCAGAGAATTTGCCCGACCAGCAGGTCACGCAGATGCTCGCTGCCATGCACGTTGCTCGCGAGCAGCAGCACGCTGCCCGTCGCCCCGAGCACGAAGACGACACCGATCACTGCTTCCTGCACATCAGGCCAGATGCGCTCGGTCCACGTGAGCAGCAATGCGCCTGCGAGCGCGGCGGCGAGCGCCGCGACCTGAACCGCGATGCCCTCGGCCTCGAATCCGATTTGATCGGCAAGCACCACGCCGCAACCGGCAATCTGCGCGATCGCGAGGTCGATGAAGACAATGCCTCGCGAGAGCACCTGCATGCCAAGCGGGACATGGGTCGAGGTGACGAGGAGGCCCGCGACCAGCGCCGGCAGCAGGATTGAAATGTCGAGTGCGTTGATGTTCACGGTGCTTCCTTCTCTAGTTTTTGTTCACTGCGCGCCTTTGAGCAGGCGCTGGATCGTATCCTCGTAGAAGCCCGGCAGGTCCTTGGCCGCGTCGTCACCGCCGACGGTAAACGGCAGCGCGACGGCGTTGATTTTCGCCCGCTCGGCAATCCATTGCGACGCGCGATCGCTCTGGTACGCCGCGCGCAGGACCATCTTGACCGGTTGTCGCTGCACGATTTCGAGCACTTCTGACAAATGTGCGGTCGTAGGCTCAATGCCCGGCTTGGGCTCGAGCGACGCAACTTCCTTCAGGCCGAGCCATGCGATCAGGTAGGTGAAGGCCTTGTGCTGGACGATGATGGCGACGCCTTTCAACGGCGCCGCTTCCTTTTCCCATTTGGCGATCGACGCCGTCCAGCGCTCGGAAAAAGCCTTGTATCGCGACTGGTAGTACGCCGCGTTCGGCGGATCGATTTCGGCTAGGCGCGCGGCAAGCGGCGCGGCGACCAAGGCAATGTTGCGCGGATCGGTCTGGATATGCGGGTCGCCGGCGGCGTGCACGTCTCCTTCGGCACGGTCGAGCCGCGTTGGCTTGTCGAGCAGGGTAACGAAAGACGCGGCCTCGAAGTAACCAGGCTTTCCCGCTTGAACTTTGGGATTTCCCGCTTGCTGCAGCACCAGCGGAAGCCAGCCGATCTCGAGCTCGGCGCCGGTGGCGACAATGAGGTCGGCGTTGCGGGCGCGGGCGATCAGGCTCGGCTTCGCCTCGACGTGGTGCGGGTCCTGCAACGCGTTGGTCGCGGTGTAGACCTTGACCTTGTCACCGCCGAGCTCATCGACGAGCGCGCCCCACTCGGGGACCGTCGCAAAGACGTTGATGGTGGCCCCTGCCGGCACCAGCCACGACGCGAAGAGCGCTGCGATCAATAGCTTCAGATGCGTTCTCATGGTTTCGCTTTCAATAACGATGCGCGCCGTGCGCGCCTATCGTCAGGATGTATTGGAGGAACAGCTCGTTGTCGGTCACGTCCGGACGCACCTTGCTTTGCGCCAGCTGAAGGCGGAAGCGACTGAATTCCGACGGCGTCCAGTCGAACATGATGGAAACCCGCTCAGGATGGAAGGACGGCTCGGCGAGATACTGCGCGTTCGCTCCGTAGTCGATGCTGCCGGGATCGAGGCGGTCATAGCGTGCGCCGACGCGCCAGTACGGCATGAACTGATAGACGCCCTGCAGGTACCAGCCCTGCTGTCGCGACGAGTACGCGGCGGTCTGCGTCAGGCGGAATGCGCCGTCGCGATCGTAGGTCAGGTCTCCATCCTCGCGCCGGTAGAAGTACTCTCCCTGCACCTTGAAGTTGGTGTATTGCGCATTTCCGTTGGGCGCGTACTTCCATACGAAGTCGGCGATGGCGGTGTGGCTGTTGCCACTGAAGCCGAGCTGTGCGGTGCGACCCGCGGTGTCGAACTGCGCGTACTCGCGATCCTGCGCGCGCGTCTGCAGATACGAAAGACCCGCGCGCCAACTGTTGCTCGCGTCGACGTCGCCGCCGGTGTGCACGTATGCCACTGCGTCGCCGATGCCATTCTTGTTGCGGTCGGTCCCGGGAAAGCCGGCACCATCGCCTATCTCGGCGCCGAATTCCAAAAACTGATCCGTCGGCGCGATCCACTTGAGTTGCAGGCCATCGTTGGTGTATTGCCCGCCGAGGAACGCCTGGTACACCAGCGGAGCATCGACGAAATCCCAGACGTGCTGATGCTGCTCGTTGAGATAGCCCAGTCCCGAGAAGAAGCGACCGAACTTGGGTGTGAGGCCGTCGGGCAGAGCGGTCACGATTCCGTAGGCTTCCTCGACCTCGACGGTGTTCTGGGGGGTCAGCGACACGATCAAATTGCCCGCAAACTTATCGTCGACGCTGGCCGAGATGCCGAGCTCGGATTCTCCCAGCGAAAATCCGCGCTTGCCGGGAGTCACTTCGCTGTCGAGGGGGAAGCCCGCAATCACGTACTTGGTGGGATCCTGTGACAGATTGGAGTAAATGCCCTGCAGGACGGCGGAGATCGCGGGGTTGAACGCGCTCAGGCCCGACGACGGCGCGCCGGCTGGCGGGGCCGACGCGACAGGTGCAGGAGTCGGCGCGGGTGCAGGCGCAGCTGTCGGAGTCGCGGTGGCGGCGACCGCGGGTGATGCAGCTTCCGCCGCTTTTAGCTTCTGCTCCAGCGCCTGGATGCGCGCGTCGTAGCTTTCCCTCAGTTGCTTGATCTGCTCGCGAATCTCGGCGAGTTCGGCATCGGTCGCCGCGAGCGCGATGGTCGGCGCAAACAGCGCAAGCGCCAGGATGGCGCGCACCCATGTGAATCTGGACACGGCAATACTCCTCTGGACATTGGACCCAGCCGCCCCGAGGTCTCGGGGGCGGCGCATCGAGTTGTCTTAGAGGAGCGAGGGCGGGGCGCGGCTGGAGTAGTAGGTGCCGGCGATAACGGAACGCGAGACAAATGTCATCGCGATCCGTGCGGCGGGAACGACGTCCGGCGGTGTCGAAGCCAGGCTGCCGGGGATTGCGTGCGATCCCCCCGCGAGTAAGGAGCACTCGAGGCACGGCGGATCGCTTATCGGATTCTGCAGCCCCTGCTGGTGGTGCCTCTGCAGCTGATCGCCCAGGTGCTGCAACTCATGCCGCTGCATTTCGTGCTGCGACCACATGAAGGTCGCAAGCAATAGCGCAGTTACCCACACGCGGAGTGTGCTTCCGAAAAAAAGCGTGCGGGAAGTGCTCACGGGATAAGTCTACACCAGCCGCAAGGAGGGGCTGATCGGCGACGGATTAGACCGATGGCCCACAGCGGACCGGACGCCGAGGCGCAGGGCTACATCATTCCCGGCACAAACGTCGGCGCAAGGACCTCGAGCGCGTCGAGCTTGGTCGACGGCTCCTTGATGGTGATGCGCCAGAGCGTACGTGGATCGGCGGGGTCCGTGAGCGTCGCCGAATGGAGCAGTGACGCATTGTCCCAGATCACCACGTCGCCGACGCGATAGGCGTAGCTCAGAACGTATTTCGGCTGTGTCGCGTGCGCCGCGAGCTCGTCCAGCAGCGCGACGGCCGCGTCGTGGGGCATGCCGACGATTCCGTAGGAGCTGCCCGAGACCGCGTAGAGCGCCTTGCGCGCGGTGACCGGATGCGCACGCACGAGGGGATGGGCGATGAGCGGCATCTTCGACTTCTGCTCGGGCGTGAGAGGCGACGCGGCGACGCGGCTCGCGTCGTTCATCTCCTTGCGATTGCCATAGTGGTGCACGGCCACCAGCGACTCGATCTGCCGCTTCGTTGCGTCGTCGAGGTCATCGTAGGCCGCGTATTGATTCGCGAACAGTGTATTGCCGCCACTTGCGGGCACCTCGATCGAGTAGAGCATGGTCGCGCGCGCGGGCACCTGCAGGTATGAGTAATCGGTGTGGAAGTATGTGCCCGCGTCGGCAAGTCCGATGGGCTGGCCGGCATTTTTCCGGTTCGAGAGGATCAGGATGTTGGAATCGGCCGGATGGTGAAACTGATCGATGACGTGCGGCTCCGGCGGCCCGAAGCGGCGCGCGAAGGCGACGTACTGTGCTGGAGTCAGCGCCTGCCCGCGCAGCACGAGCACCTGGGCGCAAAAAAACGTGCGCTCGATCTCATCGAACGCCGCGCCCGACAGCGGCTTCGACACATCGACATCGGGTGTTTCCAGCCCGAATCCGAAGCCAAGAGGTTTGGTTTGGAGCATCGATTGTTACCGCATGTCGGTTGGCGCGGCGACCGCGCCGACGATCTTCCGAGGCCGAAAAGCCGTGTGTGGCCGCCATGATCGTAGACAAGTCCCTTACAAGCAAGCTGCGCTGCGTCCAAGCGTGACGCCGCCGCGTATTGGGATGTTGTGCCCACGGCCAAATCCCGTCCGCAGTCCTGATGATTCCGCGTCGACGCAATCGCCTGGCGGCAATCGTTGCGGGATCGTTGCTTGCGGGCCTCGTGCACGCCGACGGCGTCCAGAAGATCGATCGGATCGACGTCGTCGGCCACTACGAGACGGCGCTCGACACGTCCGATGCCGCCAGCGCGGGATTCATCACGCCCCAGCTCATCGACGATCGACCGCTGCTGCGCCCAGGTGAGGTTCTCGAGATGATCCCCGGGATGATCGTCACTCAGCACAGCGGAGCAGGGAAGGCGAATCAATACTTCCTGCGCGGCTTCAATCTCGATCACGGTACCGATTTCGCAACGTCTGTCGCAGGCATGCCCGTGAACATGCGCACGCACGCGCACGGTCAGGGATACACGGACCTCAATTTCATGATCCCGGAGCTGGTGTCCAGAGTCGACTACTACAAGGGGCCGTACTTCGCGCAACAAGGTGATTTCGCCACCGCGGGCTCGGCCGACATTCACTATGCGGAGTTGCTGCCCAATTCGCTGATCGAACTCGGCGTCGGGAGCGAGCAGTACGGCCGTGCGCTTGCCGCAGGCTCGCCGGAGTTCGGGCCCGGGCGGCTCGTCTACGGCTTCGAGATCTACCACGACAACGGTCCTTGGGATAACCCCGACAACTATCAGAAGCTCAACGGCGTGATGCGATACACGCAGAAAGCCGGTGATGGCCAATGGGGCGTTACCGCGATGGCCTATTCGGGCAAGTGGAATTCGACCGACCAGATCCCTTTGCGCGCCGTCAACGAAGGGCTCATCGACCGCTTCGGCGCCATCAACCCCACCGATGGCGGAAAGAGCTATCGCTACAGCTTGTCGGGCGACTACCAGGGTGAGCTTGCCGGCGGCCAGCTGCAGACGACCGCCTACGCCATCCGCTATTACCTCAAACTGTGGTCGGACTTCACCTACTTCCTCGACGATCCCGTCAACGGCGACCAGTTCAACCAGTACGACAATCGCAAGATCCTCGGCTGGAACGGGAGTTGGACGCGCCCCGACAGGGTCAATGGCTTCGAGATGACCAATACCCTCGGCTGGGATATCCGGCAGGACCGTCTCGACCCGGTGGCGATTTACGACACGGTGGATCGTGTGCCCATCGCGACCAAGCGCGAGGATCGGGTTCGGGAGACGAGCTATGCGCTGTATGCGCAGAACGAGACGCAATGGACGACGTGGCTCCGGTCGATCGCCGGCTTGCGAACCGACGTCTTCCGCAGTCAGGTCGACAGCAATATCCCCGCGAATTCCGGCAGCAGCCGCGCCGGCATCGGCCTGCCCAAGTTGTCGCTTATCTTCGGCCCGTGGCAGAAGACAGAATATTTCCTCAACTTGGGCGAGGGCTATCACAGTAACGACGCGCGCGGCACGACAACCCACGTCGATCCCGGCACCGGCGATGCGGTCGATCCGGCGACGCCGCTGGTGCGCGCCAAAGGGGCGGAAGTCGGCGCGCGTACCGAGATCGTCCCGGGTCTGCAGTCGTCGCTCTCGCTCTGGTACCTGCATCTCGATTCCGAGCTTGTGTTCGAAGGCGACACCGGAACGGATGCCATCGGCCGTCCCTCCAAGCGGACCGGCGTCGAATGGTCCAATCACTACATGCCAGCGAAGTGGCTGCTCATCGATCTCGATCTCGCCTATACGCGTGCGAGATTCGCCGACGATGAGCCGATCGGCAACCACATTCCGGAGGCGCTGCAGGCCACGGCCACCGGCGGCATGACGCTGCGAAATCTGGGACCCTGGACGGCAAGCCTCTTCGGCCGCTACTTCGGCCCACGGCCGCTCATCGAAGACGCCAGCGCGAAGTCCGCCTCGACTACGCTTTTCAATGCGCAGGCGACCTACAACCTGGACAGCCGAACGAGAATTCGTCTCGATGTGTTCAATATCTTCGACCATAAGGCCGACGATATAACGTATTACTACACATCGCGCCTGCCTGGAGAGCCCGCCTCCGGCGTCAATGACATTCACTTCCATCCGGTCGAAAGCCGCAGCTTTCGCGTCGCTGCGCTGTACACGTTCTAGTTGCGGCATCGGCAGGGCGCCGCCCTCAACACTTCGCGCAGGCCCCGCGGTACAATCATGTCGCGATGAAGTCCCGTTTCCGCATTGGAGTGTTGCTGGTCGCGCTTGTGGCGCAGTTGCTGGCGCCGCTCGCGGCCTATGCGATGCCGCCAGCGCTGCCGGGCGGAGACGATTTCTGCTCGGCGGTTCGCGGTGCGCAGCCCGCCACGGGTTCCGATCCGGCGCTTCCGCGTCCGTATGGTCCCGGGCATGGATCGTCGCATTGCGCATTCTGCTGTGGGTCGGCATCGGCCGCGGTGTCGACGAGCGCCTTCTCGCTGCCGGCGCTCGACGTCGGTACGGATCTGCCGCTAACGCAAGCAACGCGGCTGTCGGTCTTTTCGACTTCCATTCTGCTCCCGCCCTTGCGCGGGCCTCCAAGAGCTTCCTGATCGGCTGAACGCGTCGACCGCGAGGGACGGATGTCCGCCGCGGGTGTTCGGCATCGAACGCGCCGTACTTCGTCGTGCGGCGCGCTGCTTACGCGATCCGGAAGGAATGGCCATGAAAATGCTCGCTGGGATCTTGCTTGCCTGCGCCGTTTGGGCGGGCGCGGCATCCGCGCACGAATATGTGCTCAAGTCGCTCAAGATCGATCACCCCTTCGCACGCGCGACTCCACCCGGCGCCAGAGACCGGAGGCGTCTTCGTCACGCTCGAGAACACGGGCGATCACGCTGATCGGCTGATGAGCGTGTCCTCCCCGGTGGCCGGCGTCGCCGAAATTCACGAAATGAGGCTCGACGCGGGCGTCATGAAGATGCGCGACGTGGGGACATTGGAAGTGAAGGCTGGCGAAACGGTGCAGCTCAAGCCGGGCGGCTATCACGTCATGCTCAGCGAGCTGAGGCAACCGCTGAAAGTCGGCGACCGGTTCCCCCTGACGCTCAAGTTCGAGAACGCGGGCGCGGTCGAGGTATCGGTCTGGGTCGAGGAAATGGGAGCCGGAGGCGCGCATGGACGTTAATCGTGCGCCGGACCGCCGCGGCGTCGTTGCCGGCCATGCGCGGCGCGTGCCGCGAAATGACGGTCGCGGAATCGTGAGTCGCGGAGATCTTCGCTTGCTTGCGCTGGCAGTCGCATGCATCGCGGCGACGGAGGGCGCTTTCGGGCATGGGTTCGCCGGAAAGCGCTTCTTCCCCGCGACGCTGACCACCGACGATCCCTTCGTTGCCGACGAACTGTCGCTGCCCACGATTTCGTCGATCAAGACACCGGGCGATGACGGCACGGCGACGCGCGAGACCGACTTCTCCATTGACGTGTCGAAGCGCATCACGGAAAACCTGGGCATCGGCTTCGGCGCGTCGTACAACGAGCTGCGTCCCGACGGCGGGGCCACGCAGCGCGGCTTCGACAACATCGAGGCAAACATCAAGTACAAGTTCTATCAAAACGACGAGCATGAGGCGATTGTGTCAGTAGGCGCCGATTGGGATATCGGCGGGACGGGCTCCAAGCGCGTCGGCGCGGAATCGTTCAGCACCGTGACACCGGCGATTTTCTTCGGCAAAGGTTTTGGCGATCTGCCCGACAGCGCGATGTTCCTGCGCCCGCTGGCCGTGACCGGGTCGGTGGGCATCGGCATTCCAACGCGCTCCAGCACGACCTCGACCTCCGCCGACGGCGATGCCGACGTCGAGCAGCATCCGCACACGATCGAGTGGGGCTTTGCCATCGAGTACAGCCTTCCGTACCTTCAGGCATTCGTGAAGGACGTAGGGCTCTCGCAGCCCTTCAATCAAATGATCCCAGTTGTGGAGTTCGCGTTGAGCACGCCGATCGATCGGGGTCGGGGGCCGACGACCGGAACAGTGAATCCCGGCATCCTGTGGGACGGCCGATACATGCAGTTGGGCCTCGAGGCGATGATACCTATCAATCGCCAGACGGGATCGAAGGTCGGCTGGATAGCGCAGATCCATTTCTTCCTGGACGATCTCTTCCCGGCGACGATCGGCAAGCCGATATTCGGAAACTGACGATGAAAGGCTACGCACACGCGCTCGCCATTCTGACGATGGCGCTGGTGGCGTCCGGAGCAGGCGCGCACGCGTTTCTCGACCACGCTTCGCCCGCCGTCGGCAGCACGGTTCACGCCTCGCCCGCGCTCGTGCGGCTTTGGTTTTCGCAGGAGCTCGAGCCCGCCTTCAGCACGGTCAAGGTCCTGAGCGCCGACGGAAAGCAGGTCGACAAGCAGGACAAGCGCGTCGACCGTGCCGACGCAGCGGTGCTGCAGGTCTCGGTGCCGCAGCTCGCGCCGGGCCGGTACCGCGTGGTGTGGCGTGCGCTCTCGGTGGACACCCACGTCACGGAAGGCGACTTCACTTTCGATGTGGCCCCCTGACCCGATGCCCCGAGCACCCGCGAGCGAGCAATGAATCCGTTTCTTGTGCTGACCCGCGCGATCCATTTTGGCTCGGTGCTATGGCTGTTCGGCGAGTTCGTCTTCTTTGGCGTGGTGGCGGGACCCGCTCTGCGAAGTATTTCGCCGGGCGCATCCGAGGGCAGGCGCGAAGGTCGGCGGAGGTTGGTTTGCGTCGGGGGATTCTGCATGGCCATTAGCATCGCGTCGGCAATCGGATGGCTGCTGCTGGAGGCTGCTGGCATGAGCGGCATGCCGTTTGCAATGGCGATGAATTGGCCGACGCTCGAGACGGTCGTCGGCGAAACGCTCTTCGGTCACATCTGGGTGTGTCGCGCCGCGATTTCGCTGTTGCTTGTCGCGGTGCTGTGGCGCGCGCGGCGCCGGGAGCCTCGCCGTCAAGACAGTTTCCTGATCGCCCTTGGTGCCGTGCTTGCGGGCGCATACGCAGCAACGCTTGCGTGGACAGGTCACGCGGCCGCCGATACCGGAGCCGACCACTATATCCATCTGGGCGCCGACACGATCCATCTGCTCGCGGCCGGCGCCTGGGTCGGCGCGCTTCCCGGGCTTGTCTCTTTGCTCAGGCGTGCCGGCGACGAAGCCGACTGGCGGTATGCGCTCTCGGCTTTGGCTGCGCAGCGATTTTCGACCATGGGGCTCGTGATCGTGAGCGCACTCGTGGTGACGGGACTCGTCAATGCATCGTACCTGGTCGGGAACGTCGCTGCGCTCTTCCGTACGACGTACGGCCAACTGCTGCTCTGCAAGCTTTTGCTCTTCGGCCTGATGTTTGCATTGGCGGCGGTCAATCGCCTTCGCGAGGCGCCGCTGCTTCCTCACGCAGCGCCAACCGCCGGGAACGCGTCGGAGCAGAGTGCGCTCGCGCGGCTCAGGCGCAACGCCACACTGGAAATGGGGGCGGGCGCGATGATCATCTGTATCGTGGCCGTGCTTGGTCTTACGATGCCCGCCGCTCACATGTCGCGTCATGCGCAAGCGATGCCGGGAATGAGCGAATCTCACGAGCATTGAAAGCGGTGCCGGATTTACGCTTGCATTCGCGCCGATAGTAAGATGGCTGACATGACCTCGCCGACATCCGGCAATTTCCCGGTTGCCCCGACGTCGCCGGCGCCGAGCGCTACGGGCCGCGGCCAACCGCGCGCCGTCGCGGTCTGGCTGCTCGCATGCTGCGCGCTCGTGTTCGCCCTGATCGTGATCGGTGGTGCGACGCGACTCACGCATTCGGGCCTTTCGATCACCGAATGGCAGCCCATCGTGGGCACGCTGCCGCCGCTTAACGAGACGCAGTGGAACGAAGCGTTCGCAAAGTATCAGGCCACGCCCGAATACCGCGAAGTCAATCGCGACATGAAGGTCGATGCCTTCAAGGGCATTTTCTGGTGGGAGTACGCGCATCGTTTCCTCGGACGCCTGGTGGGTTTCGTCTTCATTGGGCCGTTGCTGTGGTTCGTCGCGCGAGGCGGCCTGCCGCCGCTGCCGGGTTTGCCGTTGAAGCTGTTCGGCATTTTTCTGCTCGGCGGCTTGCAGGGCGCGCTCGGCTGGTACATGGTGCAAAGCGGTTTGGTCGACGATCCCCGCGTATCGCAGATCCGGCTCGCCGCGCATCTCGGTCTCGCTTTGCTGATTTTCGCCGCGATGTTCTGGACCGCATTGACGCTGCTTCGGCCGCCAGGCCTCGCTGACGCGAGAATCAAGCCACTCTTTCGGGCTACGGCTTCGATTGCAGCAGGAATTTTCGTCATGGCCTTATCCGGGGGGCTCGTTGCCGGCATACGCGCGGGGTTTGCCTACAACACGTTTCCGCTGATGAACGGCTACGTGGTGCCTCCGGAAATCATGGTGATCCGGCCGTGGTACGTGAATTTCGTGGACAACATGGCGACGGTTCAATTCGATCACCGGCTCATCGCCTGGGTGCTCTTCATCGCGGTTCCGATTGTATGGTGGCGCGTGCGCGCAACGGCGGCGGTGCCGACGGTGGCGCGCGCGGCCGCGCACATCCTCCTCGCGATGCTTTTCGTTCAGTTGACGCTTGGGATCTCGACCTTGCTCCTGGTGGTGCCCTTGAAGCTCGCGGTGCTGCATCAGGCCGGTGCCGTGCTCCTCTTCGCGGCCGCCCTGAATGTGGCACAGGCACTGCGCCGCGAGCCTTAGAGTTGCTTTCGGGAGCATCTGGGACGATCATTGCTGTCCCGCGACGTAGTGAAGCAGCCAAAGCCAAATCCATGACCGAGACCAACAAGCTCGATGAGCCCTTGAGCGATGCCGACTACGACGAGCTCGAGACATTTCTCGGATCCAACGTCGTCCCGCAGGATTGCATGGACCTGGAGATGCTCGACGGATTTCTGACGGCGATTGTCAGCGGGCCGGAGCTCATACAACCGTCCGAGTGGCTGCCCGTGTTATGGAGCGACAGTCAGCGAAGCGTGACGCCCGTGTTCCACGACAACGAACAGGCAGAGAGGATTCTGTCGCTTGTCCTGCGGCTCCAGCAGAGCATCAGGCGCACTCTCGCCGAGTCGCCGACGCGCTTCAAGCCACTTCTGTATCACGCAGAGACCGACCTCAAAGATGAACGGAGCCCGCCCGAGGCGAGCGCATGGTGCGAGGGATTCATGACCGGCGTTCTGCTGCGCGAGCAGGAGTGGGAACCACTGTACTCGGAGGAATCCTCCCGTGACTGGATGCTTCCGATTGAGGCGCTTGCCTACGGCGACCACGACCCCGAATATCTGGACTGGGTCGATACCGAGGAAAAGAGGCTCGGCATGATCGACGAGCTGCCTATCGCGGCCGTTCTGATATCGCGCTTCTGGCAGGAGCGCAACAGACCCGACACGCCCAATCGGGCCGAGCGGCGTGCGCAGCGCCGCGAGGCCTCACGCAAGGGCCGTCAGCGGTTGCACTAGAAACTCCCGCGTCCGGCGTGCGCTTCCGCGACTTTAGCGGAGCGTGTTCCGTGGCATCGCAATATCGATGGCCGAACCCGTCGGCTGCCAGCGCATGTCGCTGGACGCGAGTCCCTCCGCCTCTGCATCACTCCCCTTCTGTGATGAGCGGGGTGTGGCGACGGCCTTGAGCGTTAAGCCGATCAACAGCACAATCAGCGAAACGAGCAACACCAGCGGTTGCAGCTTGTCGACGTCGAGCGTCGCCGCAAAAACAGGAGTTACCACCGAGGTTCCTATCAGCACGCCTGCCGCAAAGGGCGCGGCGCGCCTGAAGGCTTGACTGCGGACTTGGTTGCGCTTGCTCATCGGGATCTCCGGGCGGTTGATCACGATGCCAATCTATGCGTGACCGGCCCACGCGAAAATCGGTTGCTTTCCGATTTTCGCGTAAGACCATGTCCGACCTTGTGTAGGCGCGCTCCGCGAATCAGAGGCTTGGCGGCGAACGCGAATGGCTAGTCGCTATTGCACTGCTGTCTCAGCCGCCGGATGAAACAAGTACGAGTCCAGCGACAGGGCGCCAGCCTCGGTGGCTTCGACAACACGCTCCGACTGCGCGCCGCTCCCGGCCGCGCCCCACGCTACGAACAGGGGAAGAAAATGCTCTTCCGTCGGATGCGCGCGCGCCGCTTCTGGCGCACGATCGCGATAGTGCGTCAACGCATCGACGTCGCCGGAAGCGAGACTGTGCTGAAGCCAGCGAGAGAAGGCACCGACATATGGCATCGGTTGTCCGCTTCGCCGGGACGACGCCCAATCTCGCAGGTTGTGCGTCGCATGTCCGGAGCCGACGATGAGCACGCCGTCGTCGGCGAACGGTCGAAGCGCGCTTCCGAGGCGCAAGTGGTATTCCGTGTCGTGATCCGGCTGGACCGAAAGCTGCACGACCGGAACATCGGCGTCGGGATACATCCAGCGCAGTGGAACCCACGCGCCATGGTCGAGGCCGCGCAAGCCATCGATTCCGCCGGCGATTCCCGCGGTCTTGAGACGCGCGACAATCGCCGATGCGACATCCGGCGCGCCGGGCGCTGGATATCGCAACCGATACAGCTCTTCGGGGAAGCCGCCGAAGTCGTGGATCGTTTCCGGACGCGAGCTTCCGGTCAACATCGGTATCGAGGTTTCCCAGTGCGCCGACACCATCAGCACCGCCCGCGGGCGAGGCAGCTTCCGGCCGAGCTCAGTCCAGGCACGGCCCGCGACACCGGCGTCGATCGCGTGCATCGGCGAGCCGTGCGAAAGAAAAACCGTCGGCAACGTCATATTGGATTTCTCGTCGGCGCGCACGATGATCGTTGCTTCGAATCAGGCGGTGACGCGGTCATCGCGCTTGATCAGGCCTTCGATGAGCAGGGCTTCGCGAACCTTCGGGCGCGCTGCGACACGAGCCTGATACGCCTTCAGGATCGGCCAGCGCGCGAGGTCGATACCGACGTGCCGGGTCCAATGCAGGATCGTGAACAGGTACCCGTCAGCGACCGTGAAAGTGCTGCCCATCAGGTAATCCTTGCCCTCGAGCAACGCGCTGACCCCGTCGAATCGCCTGCCGATTTTTTCCTTGAGGATTTCCTTGTACTCGGCCGGCGTGGTCGCCTGGAACATCGGACTGAATTGCTTGTGCAGTTCCGTGGAGATGAAATTCAGCCACTCCTGAAGACGATATCGCTGCATCGTGCCGGCGGCGGGCGCGAGATTCGACGCCGGGTTGAGATCGGCGATGTATTGAACGATCACCGGCCCTTCGCTCAGGCGTTGACCGTCGTCAAGCTCGAGCAGGGGAACATAGCCCTTCGGGTTGATCGTGTAGAAGTCGGTGCCGTCTTCGGTTTTGTGGGTCTTGGTGTCGACCTTGACCAGCGTCGCCTTGATTCCGCCTTCGAGCAGGGCGATGTGGGGAGATAGCGAGCACGCTCCGGGAGAGTAGTAGAGCTTCATGGGTGTCCTTGGTTATGCAGCCGATCGCGGCTCGAGTGATAGTCAACGTTGCTCAAGGCGAAATAAAGATGTAATTGCACAATATGCTATTGCGTGTAGTGCAATAATAATGGATGGATCAGCTTCAGGCGATCGCGGCCTTTGCCAAAGTCGTTGAAACCGGCAGCTTCGTGCGCGCGGCCGAGAGGCTCGATGTTTCTGTGTCCTCCGTGTCGCGACTGGTCGCGGATCTCGAAGCGCATATTGATGCTCGTCTGCTCAATCGCACCACACGACGCCTTTCGCTGACCGAGAGCGGACGCGCATTTTATGAGCGCTGCGTTCAGCTGTTGGCGGACCTGGAGGAAGCGAAAGAAGCCGCGGGGGCGGGCGCGGCCAATCCCCGCGGCACGCTAAGGATCACCTGTGGTACGAGCTTTGGCGTTCGCTATCTCGCTCCGGCGATAGCGGACTTCGTGGTCAGGCATCCGCATATGCGATTCGATGTCGAACTATCGGACAGGGTGGTCGACCTGGTCGATGAGGGCTTTGACGCGGCGCTGCGGATTGGCAAGATCGGGAGCCAGCAGCTCGTAGGGCGCAAGATCGGAACGACGCGGCTGGTCTGCTGCGCTTCGCCCGAGTATCTCCGGCACCGGGGCACCCCGCAGAAACCGGATGACCTGGCAAGGCACGCTTGCCTGAGCTACGAGTACTCTCCGCACAGGTACGTGTGGCCGTTCCAGGACAGCTCGGGTGCGGACCGCTCCGTGCGCATCGACGGACCCGTGCACGCCAACAACGGCAGGTTTCTGGTCGCGATGGCCGTCGCCGGCATCGCCATCGTTCTCGAGCCCGACTTTATTGTCGGTCCCGAGGTGCACGCCGGCCGACTCGTCCCGCTTTTGCAGGGATTCGAGGTGCCGGTGGCCAACATTTATGTCGCGTATCCGAGCCGGCGGCATCTCTCGGCCAAAGTACGAGCCTTCGCGGATTTCCTCTCGACGCGGTTCGCACAATCGGAGTGGTTGCTCACTTCCGTCGTCGAGCCTGTGGGTTAGAACGCGGCGGCGTTAAGACTTGCGCTTGTCATCAGGGCAGCTTGAGCTTGCCCCCGCCGACGGTGGGAGGCAGGCCGGCTCCGGACCCGGGAACCAATATCGAAGACGACGCCTGACGCCTGAGTTCCTGCAGCTCCCGCATGGCTCGCTCGACGCCCTCCTTCGAAGCTTCCCCGTATTGCTGGACCGCCTCGCCAAGCGAGGTGGCCTCGATTTCAAAGCTGATCGGCAGTGGACCCATGTTGGTGAGGATCTGCGCTTCGCCGACATAGACCGTGGGGCGCGTCTGGTCCGGCCCGCCGTCGCGGGTAACGGGCACGAGCACCCTCAGCGTGCCCGCCGCCCGGTCGGTATAGATTTCCTCGCGATAAAGCGACGCAGCGTCCATTTTGGATTCGACGCGCCCTCCTGGTTCGTTTGCCATGTCATTCCTTACAATTCTGCCCAACCCGTAAGCATACTTATTGCGAGCTGATTGCGCATCTTTCGCCGGTGCGCGACACTTCTCACTGCCGGGTCGCCGGCACGTTCGCTCCTATGCGCGGCGCTGCATCCGGAATTATCCGCACCTGCGTATGTATACCGGTGCACGCAGGCCAACGCGGGGCGCTCGCCGGCAATACTTGCTTACATCTCCAACATTTCGACGCTATTGTGTAATGCGACTGTCAGCCGAACTTCACTGTATGCGTTAAGTCTAATGTAGCGTTAAGAGGAGGTTTCCATGAAGAGGATCGCATTAGCAGTTGCCGCAGCGCTCGGACTGGCCATCGCCAGTGGAAGCGCGCTTGCGCAGCATATGGGCGGCGGCATGGGCGGTGGCCACATGGGCGGCGGCATGAGTGGCGGCGCTTACCACGGCGGTGGCGGAAGCTACCACGGGGGTGGTTATTACCACGGCGGCTATTATGGCCATTCCCACGGCTACTACCCGTATTTCGGCTTCGCGATAGGTTTCCCGTACTGGGGACTTGGGTATGGCTACCCGTACTATGGTTATCCGTACTACGCGAGCTATCCGTATTCTTATCCAACTTACTCCGGCGCGTATTACTCGGCCCCGGCGTCATATAGCGATGCACCGGCTTACGACGGCGGCTATACCCAACGCGACATGACTAGCGTTCCGCAGACCCAGGGACAGATCTCGTACTACTGCACCGATCCGGCCGGTTACTACCCGCAAGTGCAGTCTTGCGCCCACTGGCTCAGGGTCATTCCTGACAACGCGCCGCCGGCTCCTAACTGATTGGCGGAACGGATGGGTCCCATGAAAATGCCGACATCTCGTCTTGCGCTCGCCGGCGCGCTCTGCAGCGTGGCGTTGCTGAGCGCGTGCGTCACCGTGCCCACCGGTCCCAGCGTCATGGTGTTGCCGGGATCGAACAAGAACTTCGATCAGTTCCAAGCGGATGGCTTTGCGTGCAATCAGTACGCGCAGCAATTTAGCGGAGGTGCGGCGCAGGCCGCGGCGAATAACGCCGCGGGCAACGCCGCTGTCGGCACGTTGCTCGGTGCGGCCGCGGGCGCGGCGATCGGTGCGGTCGGCGGCAATGCCGGTGCGGGCGCCGCGATTGGCGCGGGAACAGGCCTGCTGTTCGGTGGGACTGCCGGCGCCAACTCGGTCTACTACTCCAACTACGACATGCAACTTCGCTATGATCAGGCTTACATGCAATGCATGTACGCCAAGGGAAACCAGGTACCTACCGGGGGTCCCCGCCAGCGCATGGGTCCGCCACCGGGCTACTATTACCCACCTGCAGGTTGATGTCGCACGCCCGCACGGGCGCGTTCACGTTTGAAAGAGCCGGGTTCGGTTACACCGATCCGGCTCTTTTTTCTCGTTCTTCGGACGCCGACGGATTGGTCGGGATAGGGGCTCAGCAGCTCGGATCACGGCCATCACAAACCAGGGACGGTGGCTGAGAGATTCTAGTTCTGCAGCACCCATTTTCCGTTCTGGATCTGCACCATCACCCGCGCTCGTGAGTCGAGTCCGAGATGATCGGTCTTGCTCATATTGACCGCGCCGTTGGTCACGTCGAGCCCCTTGGTGTCCTCGAGTGCTTGGCGCAATGCTCGCCGGAATTCCCGGGTGCCCGGCTGCGCGGTCTTGAGCGCCTGCGGAATCGCGTTCGCGAGCTCGAGACAGGCGTCCCACGTGTACGAGCCGAACGCGGAGACGCTGCCCGCACCCTGTGCAGCTTCGTACAGCTTCGTGTACTCCTGCGCGCGCTTCCTGGCCGGGTGATCGTCCGGTAGCTGACTGGCGACAATGACGGGGCTCGCGGGAACGAATCCTCCCTCGATGTCCTTGCCTCCCACGCGCAGGAAATCGTTGTTGGCAACGCCGTGGTTGAAATACAGCTTGCCCTTGTAGCCCTGTTCGACGAGCGTACGGGCGGGAAGTGCCGCAGGCGTCCCGGAAGCGCCAATGACAATGGCGTCGGGCTTCGCTGCAATGAGCTTCAGCGCCTGCCCTGTCACGCTCGTGTCCTTGGGCGAGAATCGCTCGTTGGCACTGAGCGAAATATTGCGCGCAGCCGCGGCCTTGTCGATTTCGACGAAGAAAGCCTCGCCCAGCGCGTCGTTGAAGCCGATGTACCCCAGCGTCCGGACGTTGTTTTTCGCCATATGCTCGAGAATCGCGCCCGCCATCATCACGTCCGTCTGCGGAGTCTTGAACACCCAGGCTTTCTTGGCGTCGACAGGCTCGATGATGCGCGCCGACGATGCCAGGGACAGCGTCGGTGTTTCGCCTTCGGCGACGATGTCGATCATCGCCAGCGAATTCGGCGTGGTGGTCGAGCCGATGATGGCGTCGACCCCACTCTCGGAGATCAGCTTCTTGGTGTTCTGCACCGCGAGCGTGGTGTCGGTCGCATCGTCGAGGACGACGTACTCGACACTCTTGCCGGCGATGGTCTTAGGGCACATCGCGACCGTATTCTTTTCCGGGATGCCCAGCGATGCGGCCGGGCCCGTCGCGGATACGGTCACGCCGATCTTGATCTGCGCCTCCGCAGCGCCGCAGAGGAGAACCAGTGAAAGTATCGCCGGCACGGCGACGGTGCGGATTGCGGATACCATCGACCCCACCTCGGCTCATGTATGTGTGGAAGCGCATCATAGCGGACGTTCGCGCAGAGCGCAGCGATACCGCCTGAGGCATAATCGCGGCGCTGACGGGTCCATGACCACGCCGCGCAAGGAGCATCGATGAAGTTGACCGTGCGGAAAGTGCGATGGATAGCGGCGCTCGCCATCGTCGCCACGATCACCTGCGCCAATGGCGCATCCGCGGCCGACCCCCGAAAGGTTCTGCATGTGGCGAGCTTCGACATCGACACGCTCGACCCGCAGGATTACAGCGACAATCCCTCGTTCGAAGTCCTGGTAGCGATTTTCGAGCCGCTGTACGAGGTCGACTATCTGGCGTCGCCGCCGAAACTATCTCCCGTTACCGCGACGGGACCGATCGAGATCACCGACGACGGCAAGACCTGGACGATGCACGTCAAGCCGGGGATCTTCTTCACCGACGACCCCGCGTTCAAAGTCAAGCCACGCGAGCTCGTGGCCGAGGACTATGTCTACTCGTACAAGCGCTGGCTCGATCCCAACGGGCGCCGCGGCGGCGCGCCTATCATCACGGACCTCGTCCTCGGCGCGCGCCCCGTCGTCGAGGCCGCCAAGAAAACCGGCAAATTCGACTTCGACAGACCCATCGAAGGCTTGCGCGCTCTCGATCGCTACACGGTGCAGCTGCACCTCGTGGACGTTGATTACGCCAACATTCGGGACATGATCGCGTTTGTCGGCGCTGCGGCACGCGAGGTGGTCGAAGCCGCCGGACGCGACATACGCACTCGAGCTGTCGGTACCGGACCGTTTCGCTTGCGTGAATGGAAGCAGGGCTCCCGTATCGTCCTCGAAGCAAATCCCGGCTATCGGGAGATACATTTCCCGGCAAGCGACGATCCGGCGCGCGCCGAGCTCGTCAAGAGCATGCGCGGCAAGACGCTGCCGCAAATCGGTCGTGGTCGAGATCAGCATCATTGAGGAGGACCAGACGCGTCTGCTGCAATTCGAGCAGGGAGGTCTCGATTACCTGGTTCTCAGGGGAGACATCGCGACGCGCCTGCTCGCGAACAACAAGCTGAAGCCGGATTACGTCGCGCGCGGCGTGACCCGGGAGGTTTTCGCCGAACCCTATCTCTTCTCGTTCAACTTCAACACCGTCGATCCCGTCGTCGGGGGAATGAGCACCGATCGCATCGCGCTGCGGCGGGCGATCGCAATGGGGATCGACATGGATGCACTGGTCAACGTGGTTTATGCCGGGCAGGCGCTTGTGGCCAATCAGATCCCGCCGCCGGGCGTGACCGGTCACGATCCTTCCTTCGTCGACAAATCACAGTACGATCCCGCGGCCGCGAAAGCGCTGCTCGATCGGTTCGGTTATGCGAACAAGGACGCGGAAGGCTACCGCAGGGGCCCCGACGGCAAGCCGCTGATGCTGACCATGACGCTACGCTCGGGCGCGGTCTCGCGCGAGATCCAGACGCTCGTCAACAAGAACATGGACGCGATCGGCGTGCACATGGATTTTCACGTGACTCCATTCCAGGATGCGATCAAGGAAATGGAGCAGGGAAAATTCCAGATCATTTTCCGAGGCTTCGGCGGGACGCCTTCAGGTTATCCCGAGCTTCTGCAGCTCTACAGCAAGCAGCCGCGCAGGATCAACTCGGGGCTGTTCAAGCTGGCTCCTTACGACGTGGCCGCCGAGCAGTTCCTGCGCAGCGCCACGCCGGCCGCACAAATCGCCGCCGCGCGAACCATGTCCGATCTCTCGCGTACCTACATGCCAATGTTGCCGGCGATATTCCGTCTCGAAAACGATTTCGTCCAGCCGTGGTTGAAGGGATTCAGCCCGCCGATCTTTTCGACGTATTGGAAATACCTGGACATCGACCTCGAACGGCGCAAGTAACTCAGGGCCTCGGGCGCGCATCGAGCCGCAGAAACCCGCGAAAGCGCGCGCGTCTGTCCCGCACGGGGTCGGCGGCAAGTGCGTAGCGCGGGAAACGCGCGAGAAAGCGCGACAGCGCCACGCGCGCTTCGAGACGCGCGAGATTGATTCCGGCGCAGGTGTGGATGCCGGATGCGAAGGCCAGGTGGCGATTCGGCTCGCGAGCGAGATCGAGCCGGTCCGGGTCGGGAAACTGGGTCGCGTCTCGGTTCGCGGCGCCGATCCCGATGGTGATCCGCGAGTCCGGAGGCAAGCTGACACCGCGCGATTCGAGACATCTCCGGTGGTGATCCGATTGCCGAGTTGAACAGGGCTGTCATAGCGAAGGAATTCCTCGACCGCCGTCTTCATAGCCTCTACGTTTCCGATGCGCTCGATCAACCACGCCTTCTGTTCCGGCCACATCGCCAGCGCGTGGAGTGCGCTGCCGATGAGATTGGTAGTCGTCTCGTGGCCGGCGTTGAGCAGGAAGATGCACTGATGCAGCAGGGCGTTTCCGGTGAGCTGCTCGCCGTCCCGCTCGCCGACGATGAGGCGCGTCAGCACATCGATGTCGGGGTCGCGAAGATGCGCGCGGCGGTCATCGACCAGCACCCGGAGATACGCGAGCATCTCGGTCACCGCACGATTGCCCTTCTCGGCGCGTTCCGCCGTCAGCACCGGCTCGAGCGCGCCCAGGATGTCCAGCGACCAGCCGCGCAATGGCTCTCGCTGGTCAAGCGGAATGCCCAGCAGGTTGCCGATGATGCCGATCGGAATCGACGCCGCGAAGGCCTCGATCAGGTCGACCTCGCCGCCGGCGTCCATCGCGTCCAGCAGTCCGTCGACGAGCGCGCCGAGGCCCGGTTCCATTGCGGCAATGTGCCGCTGGCTGATTGCGCCCACGATGGCCCGCCGCACGCCCGTATGCATCGGCGGATCGTTGAAGATCAGGCTCGTCGTGTGATGCTCGAAGAGCGGCGTCGCGCCGAATTTTGCGCCGAACTCCTTTTTCTTGTCCGAGCTGAAGCGTTTGAAGTCACGATATACGCCCGCGATGTCCTCGTATCGCGTGAGAAGCCAGGAGCCGTCGGGCATGTGCCTGATCGGCTCGTTGTCGCGGAGTGCGCGATAATACGGGTACGGGTCGGCGTAGAAATCCGGCGTAAGCCGGGTCAGGTCGAAGCTCGACGCGAGCGCTCGCGCATCGTCGGTTCCACGGGTGTCGGCTACCGTCATCGATCAAGTTTACTGCAAGGCGCTGTCGCCAAATCAAGGACGCGTCTCGCAAGGACATAGGCCGTGTCCATCGCACCGCTACGACACATCGCGCATCTCGACATGGATGCCTTCTATGCATCCGTCGAGCTGCTGCGCTACCCGGAGTTGCGCGGCAAACCCGTCGTGATCGGCGGCGGTCGGCGGCACCAGCCGAGCGAATTGGTCGATCCGGTCACCGGCGCGGCGACGCGCCAGTTCGCAACGCTGCGCGGCTATGTCGGCCGTGGCGTGATCACGACTGCGACGTACGAAGCGCGCGCGCTCGGCCTGCATTCGGCGCAAGGGTTGATGAAGGCGGCGCAACTCGCTCCGGACGCCATTCTCCTGCCGACTGACTTCGATCGCTATCGCGACTACTCGCATCGGTTCAAGGCCGCAGTGCAAGCGATCGCCCCCCAGATCGAAGACCGCGGCATCGACGAGATCTATATCGATCTCACCGGCGTTCGTCTGGCAGACCATGACGCGGACGTCGCGACACCCGGGGAAGCGTGGTGGCGGGCGCGCGACGTTGCCAAGGCGATCAAGGAAAGCGTGCGCGCCGAGACCGGGCTGTCGTGCTCCATCGCGGTCGCGCCGAACAAGCTGCTCGCCAAGATCTCCTCGGAGCTCGACAAACCCGACGGATTGACGATGCTCGCCGCCGAGGACGTCGCCCGCCGCATCTGGCCTCTGCCCGCGCGCAAGATCAATGGCATTGGCCCGAAGGCGAGCGCCAGGCTCGAGGCGCTGGGCGTGCGCACGATCGGCGAGCTCGCTCACGCGGATCCGCTGTGGCTGCTCGAGCATTTCGGCAAGAGCTATGGCGCGTGGCTGCACGAAGCAGCCAATGGGCGCGACGATCGGGCCGTGGAGACCTTCAGCGAGCCGAAATCGATCAGCCGCGAAACGACGTTCGAGCGCGATCTCCACGCCGTGCGCGATCGCCAACTCCTGACGGAGATCTTCACCGGTCTTTGCAACGGCGTTGCGGACGATCTTCTGCGCAAGGGTTACGCCGGGAAGACGATCGGACTCAAGCTTCGCTACGACGACTTCCACACAGTGACGCGCGACCAGACCATCGCTGCGCCTACCCAGGACGCCCGAACCATCCGCCGTGCGGCGGGCGAGTGCCTGAAGCGCGTTCCGCTCGAGCGCCGGATCCGGCTCCTCGGCGTACGGGTCGGCGCGCTTTCGGTCGCGGAAGCAGCCGACGGGCCGGCATCGCCTTCCGACTCAGACTCCGCCGACTCCCTGTTCGACTAGGGTCCACGCCCAAATGCGCACCCGCCGCCAGTGACGCGTAGTAGATTACGCGCTTGTTCGCCCCGGGTCTCGGGTCGCGAAGGAGGATTCATGTCGCGTATCGTTTCGATGCTTGCTGTCGCTGTCCTGGCAATCTCCGGCGCTCCGGCGTTGGCGCAGGAATACCCTGCGCGGCCTGTCAAGATCATCGTGCCGTTTGCCGCCGGCGGCCCGGCGGATATCTACGCGCGGGTGCTCGCGCAAAAGCTCGAAGGAGCTCTGGGGCAGCCCTTCATCGTCGACGATCGTCCCGGCGCGGGATCGGTGATCGGCACCGACGCTGTCGCGAAGAGCGCTCCCGACGGCTATACGCTGCTGCTGATGTCCAACGCGCAAACGGTGAATGAATCGCTCGTTCCCAACAAGCCGTATTCATTGGTGCGCGATTTCGTTGCCGTCGCGCCGGTGAACTATTCCGACCTGGTGCTGGTCGTGAACCCCGCGCTGCCGGCCAAGACCCTGGGCGAGCTGATCGCCCTTGCGAAGTCGAAGCCCGGAAAACTCAACTACGCATCCTCGGGTCCGGGTACGCCTTATCACATGGCGGGCGAGCTCTTCAAGGCGATGGCAGGAGTCGACATCGTGCACATTCCGTACAAAGGCAGCTCGCAAGCGCGCACTGACACGCTCGGTGGTCAGGTCGACATGATGTTCGACGCCGTCACCACCATGAGCGAATTCGCGAGACTGGGCAAGGTCAGGGCGCTCGCGACGACGGGCAAGGTCCGCTCTTCGGTGCTTCCCAACGTGCCGACGATGGCCGAGGCCGGTGTGCCCGGATACGAAGCAGTGATCTGGCTGGGCGTCATGGCACCCAAGGGCACACCGCCGGAAGTCGTACGGCGCCTCAACGCCGAGATTACCGCCATCGTCAGCCGTCCCGAGGTGCGTGACGAATGGTCGCGCCAGGGCGCTGTCGCAATGAAAATGACCCCGGAAGAATTCGGCCGCTATGTCGTCGACGACGTCGCCAAATGGGAGCGCATTGTCAAGATCTCCGGGGCGAAGCCGGATCAGTAGTCGCGCGCTGTAACGGTCGCCTGGTCGGCGCATGAGGATCTGACGCGCTCATGGATCTCGAGATTCTCAGCGCAGGCGCCGCCAAGGGCCTGGTCGAATCGCTCCAGGCGACATTCGAAGCCGGGACCGGGATCGGCATTCACGGGACTTTCAACGCGGTGGGCGCGATCAAGGAGCGCGCGCTCGCGGGGGACCCGTGCGATGTCATCATCCTCACCGCGACGATCATCGCTGATCTGGCGCGGTCGGGGCACGTGCTTCCGGAGACCGTCGCATTGCTCGGACGCGTGCGAACCGCGATCGCCGTGCGAGAGCGCGATGCTGTGCCCGATGTTTCCGGCCGCGAAGCGTTGCGAGCCTCGCTGCTGGATTCGATAGAGATCTACGTGCCGGACACGGAGCGCTCGACCGCGGGCATTCATTTCGTGAAGGTGCTGCGTGCACTCGGCGTTTACGAGGCTGTCGCGCCGCGACTGCGCACGTTTTCGAGCGGTGCGGTCGCGATGCGCGCTCTTGCTCAGAGCGCGGCGGCGTCCGCGATCGGATGCACTCAAGTCACCGAGATCAAGTACACGCCGGGTGTCGCGCTCGCCGGGCCGCTGCCTGCGGAATTCGAGCTCGCGACAAGTTACTCGGCCGGCGTCTTCGCAACGTCGCGCCAACCGATGCCGGCGCGCCGCCTGGTGGACTTGTTGAGCGGCGACGCGACGCGCGGGCTTCGTGCGGACGGCGGGTTCGAGGATTGACGGCGTGTCCACCGCGTCCTGTTGAGTTTCGCGCAGACGCACGACTTCGCCACGGGCTCGAGGCGCCTGGGAATGAACGCGGGGGCATCGGCGCGGTCAGAATGCCGACCATTCGACGAGTTGGGCTTTTCATGGATGACCTGCGTACCGCGAGAATCGATGCGCGACGCGCGGCACCGCGCGTGTCCACGACGATCGACGAACCGGTGACTGCCGCCATGGCCGAAGCGATGGAGATGGCAGCGGCGGCCGGTCTCGTCTACGTGTCGGATTCAGACCCGGGCATTCGCCGGCTGCGAAAAGGTAGGACGTTCGCCTACGTCAGGTCCGACAACCGGCCTCTCGCCGCGACCTCGGAGCTCGACCGCATCGCGCGCCTTGCCATTCCGCCGGCTTATGAAGACGTGTGGATCTGCACCAATCCACGCGGTCATCTTCAGGCCACGGGGCGCGACGCCCGGCGGCGCAAGCAATATCGCTATCACCCCGAGTGGCGCATCGTGCGCGACGATGCAAAGTTCGAGCGCATGGTCGAATTCGGCGAGGGGCTGCCGCGGTTGCGGCAACGGCTGCGCCGCGATCTCGCTCAGCCGGGGCTGCCACGGGAGAAGGTTCTGGCCGTCATCGTGAGCCTGCTCGACGCGACCCGGGTCCGCGTGGGCAACGCCGAGTACGCGCGCGACAACAACAGCTACGGGCTCACCACGCTGCGCAACCGCCATGTCCAATTCGTCCGCGACGGCCGCCTGTTGTTCCGGTTTCGCGGTAAGGGCGGCGCCGAGCACGAAGTCCCGGTCGACGATAAGCGCCTGGTCCGTCTCGTGCGTCGCTGCCACGAGTTGCCCGGTCAGCGACTGTTCCAGTACGTGGACGAAGACGGAGCCAGGCGTCCGATCGATTCCGATCAGGTCAACGCATACCTGGGCGACATCATGGGCGCGGACTTCACTGCCAAGGATTTTCGTACTTGGGGCGCCACGCTTAGCGCGATTGCGCTCATGGCGGCAACGCCGCTGCCGGAGCCGCTCACCGAGCGCGCACTGAACGAGCGCATCGTGGCAGCCGTGAAGAAGGTCGCAGCGGAGCTGCGCAACACCGCGGCGGTATGCCGCAAGTCGTACATCAATCCCGCGGTGTTCGTCGCGTGGCGGGACGGAACGTTGCACAAGGCGATTCGCGACGACGTCACGTCGGCTCCGCGCAAGGCCGAGCGCCTCGCGCTGCATTTCCTGCGCAGGCAAATGGAAGCGGAAAAGCGGGCGGAGAAGCGCGGCGTTTCTCGCAGGTCGTCTCGCGGATCGGCGGGCGCTTCGGACCGCAGTTCAGGTCAAGCTCTCGCGCGACGCCGCTAAGGTCGCGGCCCGATTCCGCCATGCGCGCCCCAATCGGCGCGTCAGTAGCGTCCCCCGCCATGCTCCGACGTTGGAGCACGGCGGACGTGAACTTCCGGCTTGAGCGTCACGGCCCAGGTGGCCTCGACGCTCCGCTCACGCGAGACGTCGATCGTCTTGCGCGTCGAATCCTCGCTCGCATCGAGTTGCGGGTGCCAGACGCGGACTACGTATGCGCGTGGCGGCAGGTCGGCCAGCACGGCCTTGCCGTCCTTGCCGGTCTTGGCAAAAAAAGGCGATTCGGAGACGTAGATGTATCCCACCATCCAGTCGTGAATGTTGCAGCCGAGCACTATAACGCCGGGCTTGTCGAAAACAATCGGTTGCGCTGGAACGCCCGCATACAACGGAAGCTCGAAGCGCTTCGCAGGTGAAAACGAATACACTTGATGGCGGACGTCGTCGTGATTGGGGAAGGTGACCGGCGCGCCGACTTGCACGACTGTCACGCGCGGAGAAAATTCCTTGTCGACCTGGTCGACCGATCCCTCGCGGACGCGAGGCGCCGCCCGCAAAAGGCCGTCGACCGGGACGGCGACCAACACGGCATCAGCGACGGGCCTGCCTTGATGGTCGGTGACGCTGGCCGCGATTTCCGCCGTCGGCGCCTGGGCCAAGGCGGCAGCCGATGCAAATATCGCGATCAGGGCTGCCAGGACTCGAATTGTCCGCATGACTGTGTTCCTCAATAACGGTACGCGAATGAGAGCTGTCCGACCCAGCCTCGGTAGTCCAGTCCTTCGTAAGCGCGCGTTCGTTCGTCGCTAAAAGCCAGGTTGAGCGACGAATGATCCGAAACGGCCCAGCTCGACGACATCCCGGCAGTCTTCGTCGTTCCGCGCAGACGGTAGGCAAAAAAATCGTTCCCGAAAGCAGGGTCGGCGGCAATGGCGTCCGATGCCAGGAAAATTTCGAGATTCTGGCGCGTCGTTGACACCACGTCGCCGCGCCGGACCGTGAAGTTCGCGCCGAGTTCGACGGTGTCGCTGACAGCATAGCCGCCTCGCACGAATCCGCTCTTGCCGCGCAGGTCGAAGACCTTTCCCGAGATGCCCGGCACGACGGGGAGGTCGTTGGCGGCAAGGCGTCGATCGTAGACAAAACCGAGCGACGCGCTAAGCGCTTCGTTGAAGCGCTGGCCGGCCTCTGCGCGTGCAAGGAAGGCGTCACCCTGTCGAATCGCGCTGCGCGAGTCGATGTGCGAACCTGAGAGGGCGAGCGACAGCCAGGGCACGTCATAGCCGACGCCGAACTTGTGCTTGTACGACAGGGCGCCGCCGAAGGCGACCTGATTGACCCCGTAAAAGCGGCTCCACGCGTCGGCGGCAGTGGTCAGATCAATCGTCAGTCCGTCGGAGCCGGTCAGCGCGAAGAAATACCCGCCGGATGCAAAAAGAGTGGCAGCCGCATCGGCGCGAACGTCCGCAGGCTGCTGTGCCGCCGTGAGGTTGCTGTCGTAGCGCGCACCGGCATCGACATCGAAAAGCCATTCGGCGCGAAGGCGCCGTGCACCAGCCTGATACGAGTGCCGCACCGATCGCGACGGCCATGACCACCCGGCGCGCCCGAAGTCGCGCTCCGACGGAGGAGTGCAACACGGTCGCGGCATTCCCTTCCCTTCGGGACGGAGTTCGGTGGCGGGGACTCATAAGGCCGGGAGGCAGGGTATTTGCTTAGGGTGGCTCGCAGACAGGGGACGGTTAAGCAGTTTTGATGCAAATGGTTCAGCACAAAGCCAAAGCGCAATTGAACTTCGGTAACGAATTGTTTTAACAGCAATTTTTTGGCAGGCAATGAGGCAGTCAGCGAGCGTGCGCGTGGACCGTAACACGGTGTGTGCTGCTCAATTTCGCTGCAACAGTGCCCATTTACGGCAGCAAAGTTGGCGTTTTCTTGGAGTGGCATGATTTGTCCTACAGCAGCAGAGTCGCCTCGGCACACGACGATCTTGGTGCGCGATCGCGCGTCGCCAAGGGGCGTGCCCTCGACGCCTCGGACCTGCCGTCACGCGCGTCTGGCGCGACCGCACCATACCGCCGCTCGGATGGGCACGAACACGTCATTGACCCCGTGGCGCTGCGCATGAACGCCATTCGCGCCATTCCGATGCGAAGCCTGCAGACCCGGATCCTGGCGGCTTTTCTCCTGCTTGATGGTCATCGTGCAGATGGGCAGTTTCTATCTCATCAATAAGGTCGGCGCGATCCGCGGCGCGCAAGACCGTCGGCGAGGCGCTAGTCTCCGGTGCGCGGGTCTTCGATCGCCTCCTCGAGCAGGACACGCGCCGCACGGTACAAGGTGCGCGCCTGATGTCGGCCGACTACGCGTTTCGCGAAGTGATATCGACGGGCGATCGGCAAACCATCGGCTCGGTGCTCGTGAACTACGGCAAGCGGATCGACGCCTCGGTGATGATGCTCATCGGCCTCGACCACCGCGTTCTCGGCGACACGCTCGGGGTTTCGGTCGACGACACGTTTCCGTTTCCCAACCTCATCGCACAAGCGGAGCAGAACCAGCAGTCATCGGCGACGGTACTCATTCGCGGGCAGCTCTACCAGCTCGTCGTCGTCCCGGTCTTGGCACCCCTCCCGGTCGCGTGGGTGGCCATCGGATTCGCGGTCAACGATGCGCGCGCGCAGGATTTCAAGCGATTGACGCAACTGCAGGTATCGTTTCCTGAGCCGTCAGAATGGCGAGGGGTGGCGGCTCCAGGGAACGACCTTGACGGATACTGAGCGCGTGACCCTCCTCGACGACGTCGCCGCCGATCGCTACGCCGCCAGTGACGACGAAGGCAACGCGATGTACAGCGGCAATTCGGTAACGCGCGTCCTCAATCTTCCGACGCGCTCGGACGAGACGGTGATCGCCGTGCTGCAGGAGCCCCTATCGTCGGCGCTGGAGCCGTTCAATCGCCTGCGCTCGCAGTTCGGCTGGATCGCGCTGGCCGCGGTCGTCGTATTGATATTTTGCAGCGTTGCCATCGCGCGCAATATTGCGCGCCCGGTGCGTCGATCTGGCGCGGGTTGCCCCCCGAATCGCCGCGGGAAACTACAGTGAAGCAGTTCCGGCTACATCGCGCCGTGACGAGATCGGCGATCTCGCGAAGGCATTACAGAACATGCAGCAGGAAATTGCCATCCGCGAGTCGCACAATACGGAGCTCGCGTACCGCGATGCGCTAACCAAGCTCCCAAACAGGACGCTGTTCACGGATCTGCTCGACAAAGCCATCGCGCCAGATGCGAGTGCTGACCATCCAGTCGAGCACGTCGCCGTTCTCCTCATGGATCTCGATCATTTCAAGTATGTGAACGATACGCTGGGGCATCCGATCGGTGATCTGCTGCTGTGCGAAACCGCGTCACGGTTACAGTCCATTGCGACCGACGAGGTGGACATCGTGGCGCGTCTCGGAGGCGACGAGTTCGCCGTGCTTTTGCCCGGACGAGACATCGACGACGCGCGGCGTTTCGCCGAGGCGATTCAGCATGTGCTCGAGCTGCCGACGACGCTTCAGGGCCACGTGGTCGACGTCCGTGGCAGCATCGGGATCGCGGTCTTTCCGGAGCACGGCGCCGAGGGCTCGACGCTGCTGCGTCGCGCGGACATCGCGATGTACGCGGCAAAGCGCGCCAACTGCGGCGCCGCCGTATGGGACCAGGACGAGGACAAGCACAGCAGCGACCGGCTGTCGCTGCTGAGCGATCTGCGCAAGGCGGTCGACAACGACGAGCTGACGCTCGCGTATCAGCCGAAAGTCATGCTGCGCGGCGGCGGAGGCGAGCTCTACACGGAGGCGCTGGTGCGATGGCGTCATCCGACGCGGGGGCTCGTCGCGCCGATCGAATTCATTCCCTTTGCGGAACAGACCGGCTACATCCGTGCCATCACGCAGTGGGTCCTGGCGCACGCGATTGCGCAATGCGCGGAATGGCGCTTCAATGGTTTGCCCATGAACGTGTCGATCAACCTGTCGGCGCGCGACCTCATGGACGCGACGCTGCCGGACCGGTTCGCGGCGCTGCTGCAGCGGCATCGCTGCGCGGCGCGATGGATCTCTCTGGAGATCACCGAAAGCGCAATCCTGGACGACCCCGCGCATGCGATCAAGAATCTCGAGCGGCTGCATGCACTCGGCTGCAGGCTCGCGATCGACGACTACGGTACCGGCTATTCGTCGCTCGCTTATCTGCGGCGCCTGCCGGTGCACGAGCTCAAGATCGACAAGTCATTCGTCATCGGCATGGCCACCGACGACGAGCGACGCGCTCATCGTGCGCTCGACCATCGACCTCGCTCACAACATGGGCTTGTCCGTCGTGGCCGAAGGTGTCGAGGACGACGCGACGCTCGACCGCCTGCGAGCCATGGGATGCGACATCGTGCAGGGCTACCTGCTCAGCCGCCCCATGGGCGTTGCCGAGACGGCTGTGTGGATGCGAGGCTCGATATGGACCCGGCTGGCGAGCGAACCGCCGACCTTGCGCCGCGTCGTCTGACGGCGCGGAATGCGCAACGCGAGCGCGTCACCAGGACGCTCGGATGTCTGTCAGCTCGCGATATTTCTCTCGACCCATTTCGCGAACGCGTCCAGGAACTTGGTCACGAACTCGCGCGTGTCGTCGCTGGCAATCGCGCCTGTTTCCGTGAACATCTTGGCTGCGCCGCCGACGTAGGCCTCGGGCTGTGGCATCGCCGGCACGTTGAGAAAGACCAGCGACTGGCGAAGGTGATGATTGGCGCCGAACCCACCGATGGGTCCTGGCGAGAGACTGAGGATCGCGCCCGGCTTGCCGTTCCAGGCGCTCTTGCCGTACGGCCGCGAGCCGACGTCGATCGCGTTCTTGAGCACTCCGGGAACCGAGCGATTGTATTCGGGCGTGACGAACAACACCGCATCGGCTTGCTGGATGCGCCCCTTGAAATCCTTCACTTCCTGCGGCGGATCGGCCTCGAAGTCCTGGTTGTAGTGCGGCAACTGGCCGATTTCCACGATTTCGAGCTTCAACGTGGCAGGCGCCAACGCGATCATCGCCTTGGCCATCTTGCGGTTGAAGGACTCCTTGCGCAGGCTGCCTACGATGACCGCAACGTTGCGGATTGTGCTCATGTTCTCCCTTTCTCGAGGACGTGCGGCGCACCGGTTCGCGGGCACCGCGGAAGTTTGGGGGCTTGGTTATTTTATCTCACGCGTCAGCGCGGAACGTTTGACAGGCGCCGCGGTCACTTAGTGCTCCCGCGAGCCGTGTCAACGAGCATCGCGGGAAATTCGTTGTGAATCGCAGTCCCCGCACGCCGACCATGGTCCACATCGCTCTCTCCCAACGCTATCCACTTGCCAGGCGTCTGCTGGTCGGAGCGGTCGTGCTGGGCGCGCTCACGGCTTGCGGCACCGCCGCTCTCCAGCACGAGGAGGAGCGGCTGACGTTCCGCGTCGTCAAGGAAACGCCCGGATGGTATGCCGGCTTGCCCGACGGCGTTCGCGAATTCGACATTCCGGTCAGCAGCGCCGCGGATGCACAGCACATACACGCCTGGTGGTGGCCAGCCGAAGATCCGAACGCGCCCGCGGTGCTGTACCTGCATGGCACGCGCTGGAGCCTTACCGGCCAGGTGTTCCGGCTGGAGCAGCTCAGAGACTTCGGATTTTCGGTGCTGGCGATCGACTATCGCGGATTCGGCAAGAGCGACGGCGATCTGCCCTCGGAAAAGACCGTTTATGAAGATGCGCATGCCGCGTGGACCTGGCTGGTCGGGCAGCAGCCCGACCCGGCGCGCCGATTCATTTACGGACATTCGCTTGGCGGCGCAGTCGCGGTCGATCTCGCCGCTGCGCTCAGCGAGCAGGCTGATTCGTCGGGCGACGCCTCGCAACGCCGCGCTCCGGCAGGCGGCCTGATCATCGAATCGACGTTCACCACGCTCGCCGATATGGCGCGCGAGGTTACCTATAGTTGGGTGCCGGTCGGCCTGCTTCTGTCGCAGAAGTTTGATTCCATCGGCAAGATGGCGAAAGTCAAGATGCCGGTCCTGGTGGTACACGGCGCCGCGGATCGCTTCGTGCCTTCGCGCTTCAGCCAGCAACTCTACGATGCGGCGACGGCGCGGAAGCAGCTATTGCTTGTCGAAGGCGGGAGCCACAACAACAGCATGAGGGCGGGCGCCGATCAGTACCGGCAGGCGCTCGATCAGCTCTTCGGTCTCGGAACGCACCTCGAGACGGAAGGTGCACCGACGCATCCCAGCGGCGGTTGAGAGCGCGATACGTTCCAGCGGGAACGGCTAGCGAAGCTTCGAGACTTCCTTGACCAAGGGCGCGTCGAACTGGACGTGGATCTTCGGTCCTCCCGATGCGCTCGCGTCCAGATCCCATTTGCCCGCGAGCCGCTTGGGCGTGTTCGCGGTGAGCACGAGCGACGCAGGATCCGCGGTTCCGGAATATTGCACGAGCTGATTGTTGCCCACGAACCAGTAGTTGAGACGCGGCCCGGCATCGAAATCGATGGTCATGCCTTCAACGATGTCACCGTCGGAGCACAGCATGGTTGCGCAGGCGGCGAGCTTGGCCGACACATCGGCAACCGACAACACGACCCGGCGGATCGGTTTGCCGCTGACCACATCGGGTCCAGTAAAGAGGTAGGCGTGCTTGATATTGACCACGATATCGCCGCCCTTGAATTTATAGGAGGCGACACCGTTGGCCTCGCCGGCGCAGGCTGGCGCGCACGAGAACGCCGCGGCCGCGCCGAGCGCGCATCCCATCGCCAGTCCGCGCGCCCGGGAAACCGGATCGCGCGATCTCGTCCCATTCTCGATCCAGGTACTCTCGTTTTGCAGCGCGCGGGTCCTGCGGCGCAGCGTCATGCTTTCAAGCCGCTCGATGGCCGCAACACGCTGCCGCAGGTCGCCCGTGCCGGATCGGACGCAGGCAGCTTCGCGCATACGCCCGCCATTTGCGTTCGGATGCGCTTGACCGATTCGTCGTGCTGGTGGCCCTTGTTCCACTTGGCGAGATTCTCGCCCATTCGCTCGAGCGCGCGGCGGTTGCGCTCATAGAAGGTGTCGGGAACCGGATCGAGCTCGGCGATGACCGAGAGCGCCGCCTTTTCGATGCGCGCCGAGTCCTGCGGTGTCATCTCGATCGTTGCGTCGACGTAGCCAACGCCCCATTGCAGGCGGGTGGCCGCGCCTTCCGCCGATGCGTAGGCCTTTTCCCTCCAGTCGAGCGCCACGGCGGTTTCGCCGCGTTTTTTGGCGTTTGCTGCAAGGCCGAGCATGAAATAGTACGGGTAGTGCGAGCGCGCGAGCTCACGCTTGAGGAGCGCGTCGGACTCCTCACCCAGTCCCGCGTCGTCGAGGACATCGGCCGCCGCGCTGATCACCGACTGCCGCGCGTAAGGATCCGAGGTTTCCCGATCGGCGCGCGCGGTCTGCTCTCGCACGCTCTTCAGCAAGTCATCGGGTAGCGCCGCCTTGGGTGCGTCGAGCCTCGCAAGCGCGACCTTCGCATCGACAGCCGCGAGCCGATCGGCCGTCGACAGCGATGCGTCGGCGATGAGCCTGTCGAGCGCGGCATTCCATGCGCCGACGACGCGTTGTCTCTCCGCGGTATTCGGCAGCGTCACCAGGCCGGACACTTCCTTCGGGTAGTAGACCAGCAGGTCGAAATTGTCGCGGGCAAGCTTCGGGTCGGCGAGTACCGCCATCAGCTGCATGGTCGACGCCTTGTCATCGCGAGGCTTTGCGTCCTTCGCATTGGCCGCGGCGACAATGGCCTGAAGCTTGAGCCGCGTCGCGGTTTCGGGCTGGCTCGCGGGGCAGGCGACGCTCAGGCGCTGCAATGTTGCCGCGCGCTTGTCCTTGGGCATCAATTGCTGCTCGTCGGTCTCCCACGAGTAGTACGACAGCATGCGCCAGTCTTCGGGGGTGAGCTTGCTACCATTCTGCGACAGCGCCGCGTCCAGCGTTTCCTTGACCGGACGCGCGCCATTCATGCCGAGCGTGAGCACGCGCATGTACTGGTCGGCATCGACCTCGCCCGGCAATCGCGTGATCTCGCTGCCGTTGGCCTTGAGCAGGATCATGGTCGGATAGCCGCTCACGTTGAAGCGCGCGCCGAGGCGCTGCGCGCTCGGTGTGTCGCCGTCGATGTATACCGGCACGAAAAACCGCGATCGCTCGATGAAATCCTGGCGATTGAAGATCGTTGCCTTGACCTGATTGCAGGGCGGGCACCATACGGCGCCCCAATACAGAAATACGGGCTTGTTTTCTTTTTTTGCCGCGGCGAACGCCGCATCGACGTCGCCTTTGTACCAGGAGACGCCGGCGTCTCCCGAGGACTGCTTCGCGAGCGCGTCATTGGCGGAGGAGGGCGACGCGGCTGCTGCATCCATGACCGGCGCAAGACTGAGGGCGCACGCCGAAAAAGCGAAGACGAGCACGCGAGTATGAGATTGGATATTCATGGTCATCGAATGAATGGTGGGTCGGGCCAGCGCCGAAAGAACCGCAGCGGCTTCAGCGCCTTGTGGCCAATATTATGCGCCACCCGCCATCGGTAAGGTTTGCAGGAGCGCACGGTTTACAGTCGAGCACCGGCAAAACGTCCGGCGTCGCATACAAAAATCGGCCTCGTTGACGCACGTCGAGGCGTTTCAGGCCTGGTATCGAATTTGCTCGAATTCACGACGTCGGCATGGGCCGCGCACAGCGCAGTTCGTTCTACAAATTCCTTTTTCAAGACAGAGGAGCCTCATGGGACAGCATCGTCAATCGCAAGATCCGAAGAATCGTAGCAAGCAGCAGGGTGCGAGCCAGCAGGGTGCGGATCGCGACAAGACCTCGTCGCGAACGACAGGAAAGCCTCAGCAGCAGCAATACCAGGAAGGCGACCGGTCCCAACAGAGCGATGGCGACGGCAGCGCGCCGCGCGCCGGCGTCCGGCGCGATCCGGAGAATCCATCCGAGAGTGCGAACCAGGAAGACTCACACGGCGGGGATGGCAGCAACAAGCGCTAAGTTGGTGCCGGTCGCCCGCTATGCCAAGCGAGGCCAGCAACGATCGGTGGCTGGCGGTTTGCCGGCCACCGACGTTGCAGATCAGGTCACTGCAGCCAAACCCACTGTCCCCTGAACCCTTGGTAGATGCAGAGAACGGCCTCGACCAACAGAACCACAAAGGTCATTGCCGCACCGGCAACGCGGCCGGAGCGAACCTGCCAGCCGAAGGAAAGCGCAAAGCCGTGGAGAAGACGCGCGACGAGGAGGATAATTCCGAGCGCGTGCAGCAGGTAGATCGAGTAGCGGCTCACTTCCAGGAAGCCCATCATCAGCAGCGCCAGCGGGACATACTCTGCGAAATTCCCTTGGGCGCGGACGATGCGAATGACCCCGATGTCGCCGTTGTCTCCGAAAGTGATGCCCTTGCGGCGCAAGTTTACGACCCTGACGCTGAGCAATACGAAGAAAAGCGTCAGCAGGCCGGCATACAAAGGTGTGACGAACATGGCTCGAGCTCCCATTCGTGCGTCCGGGTTTCGGCGGCGATGGCTTGCGCCGGATGATGGTTTGTAACGCACGAACGATACTTTAATTCGCGGACGGCGGAAATCCTCCAGCGCGGCTTGTTCGCGACGCAGTAAGCGAACGGCGCTGTCGCGGCACTTTTCGCGCCTGCGCGCTTCTAAACCTGCCATGGAAGAGTTACGACAAACCACGTTGTTCGACGAGCCGGCCCTTCCGCACGGGCTCGTGTACCGACCGGAATTCATCACCCGCTCCGAGGAGAGGGACCTTCTCACCGCGATGGCGCCCCTTCCGTTTCGCGAGGCCCGTTTTCAGGAATATCTCGCCAGGCGGCGCGTGGTGCACTTCCACGCTGCGGCAGACGCCGCCGCGTACGACGGGAATGACGATGACACGTTCTCAAGCGGTCCGTTGCCCACGTTCCTCGATGCGCTCCTGCGGCGACTGGCCACTTGGCTTTCGATCGATCCCGCGAAGTTCGTTCATGCGCTCGTCAGCGAATACCGGCCCGGGACGCCGATCGGCTGGCATCGCGACAAGGCGGCTTACGGCATCGTTGTCGGCCTCTCGCTTGCCGGCCCGGGTCGCATGCGTTTTCGCCCGCTCGAGTCACGTGAGGCGCGAAGCGGCGTTGTTCTGCTCGAGCTCGAGCCGCGCTCGGTTTATGTGATGCAGGGACCGATACGATGGCAGTGGCAGCACAGCATGCTGCCTACCAAGGCGCTGCGCTACTCCATTACGTTCCGAACGCGTGCCGAGTTGCCTTAGTTCGGCGCCGTCAGAGCGCCGGCTTCCCGTTCGTCCTACACGAAATTCAGACTCGCGCTGATTTCCGGGGCGGTCGAGCCAGCGCAACATTCGCGGCGTGTAGGGAAGACAAAGCAGCAACTTCAACTACAGACTAGCTCAGAGTTGACTGGCGGCCTCATCCCTACATCTATTTCGTAGTGAGCTTCGGCAAAAATAAAAATGATATTGCTTCCTAGAGCCTGACCCCGGTGGGGCTGGCGCAGGAGTGGACGGGCCGGGAAACCGGCCCGTTCTGTTTTCACAACCCTCATGAAGGAGTTCAAGTGGGCAAAGTTCAAGGCGAAGGCGATTATGAGTCGGCCAAAAAATTCGATGATCAGGAAGCCGCATTCGTGAAGTCCGGGCGCGTGGATCAAGCTGCTCGCGATGCTGCACCCAAGTCACCGCGCGAAGCGGAGGAAATGAGCAAGGCGGAGGAAGCGGCGAAGCGCCGTTCGCGCGGCGAGGATTCCTCGTCCCGCAAGCGCCCATCGTCCGGCTCCAGGAGCAAGTGATACCAAGGTTCCGCTGACCGCGTCCGCGAGCGCCATGCGGCGCGACGTCTCCGGGCGCTCGACTGCGAATGGCCCGGGACCGCCCCGTGCGGTCCCGGCCATTTTCGTCCGTGTGCTTCGCAGACCCTCAGTTGCGGCTCAGTCGCTCGGCTTCAACTTCCGATATGCACCTGGTATTGGGCACCGGAAGAGACATTGCACGTGCCTGTCCCCTGGTAAGGTGTGCTCATGTGGTATTCGCAGCTCATGTAGGTGCCGCGCTGCCCGTAGGCGTTGGCCACGCCGTGGCGCGGGTCCGCGGATGAGGGTGAGCGCGTTGCCTCGCCTACCAGCAACTCGCCGCGGTAGTCGAGTTCGAAACGTCCCTTCCCGGTCATCATGTTGGTGACCGTTCCCGCCAGCATGCCTGTCTGCGTCGCCACGTCATTGGACGGATACAGCCGCGCCTGCAGCACGCTCGGCCCGGGGGCATTGGCGAGAACGTAGTCGCGCGGCGGAGCGGTCGGGGGGCCGTACGCGGGAACCGCCATTGCTGGCACCGGCGGGTAGATCGGCCTGCCGTCCGGCGTTACGGGAACGACATAGCAACCGCCCAGGGACACGGCGGTAAGCGCGCCGGCAATCATCAATGCACCCCTCGATGTTCGCGACATAAGTGGACCTCCGCACGCGGGCACATGCCCGCGCCGCCACATTCGCCCGGCGCCGGCGCGCGCGTCCACCGTGTCACCCAAAGTCGCGCGGCGCGCTACCCTGGGGCGCAGCCGACGCTACTCGAGACGCGTGAGCGCATGGCGAGCATCGCTCGCTGCGCGATCCCGAATTGCAGATGCGACGCGCCGCTTCGCGCTACGTGCGCCGCGGGCGCTTGCCGGGCTTCGCTTCGGCGACCGACCCCGGATGCAGCGATTGCCCGCCGGCGACGGGCGCGCGATCCTCGCGGCGCAAGGCGCGAAACGCGCGCGGCTCCCAAGGTCGAATCGCCAGCAGCGCGCTGCTGCCATGGCGCTGCGCCAGCGGCAGCGCCACGTCGTCGCGATGCAGCTCTGCGAAGTCGGCAGCGAGCTTCCGCATCTGCGCCTTCAATTCGGCCAGCGATCGATCGGACAGCATGCCGCTGACGAAGAGGAACAGTTGATCGGAGCGGTCGAAAGTGCTGCTCAGGTATTCGGCGCCGACCTGGGCCCGGAAGTAACGCTGGAAAGGCCCGTCGGGCAGCCACGAGAACGTGCGGCCTATCAGCGGCTTGATGCGATCGCCGGGCTGCAGATCGATGATGCGCAGCCGGTCGAGCTTGGTCAGGCATTTGACGCATTCCACGCGCGTCAGGTTGTACGTATCGACGATCTGCTCGATCGTCCAGTTACCGACCGCGCACAAGGCGACGAGAAAGACCTTGGGGTCGGAGACGATCGCCTTTTCCTGCTCCATCGTGAGCTGGGTCACGCCCGCCTGGTCGTCCGCCACGGCGCGAGCGAGATCACCGAAGTCGACGCCGACGACGCGGCAGACATCCTCCAGTCGCTGCAGGGTGAAATCGCGCCGCGAGAACATCCGCTTGACACTCGCCTCGCTCAACTCCAACGCGGCGGCGACTTGCGCATAGGTGACGCCGTGCGCCTTGAGCAGCCGCTTGAGCGCGTCGACGAGAGTGGAAGCGTGCATGGTCCTCCGGGCCCGCGCACCGCTCGAGAGCGAGCCGGCCGGTCAAACGCGGGAGGATCCTATTGTGCCTGTTTCGCGGGCGTGGGATTGGCCCCGCGCGACCCGGTGAGTCCGACCAGGATCTCGCGCAGTTTGGCTTTGACCTTGGCGGCGTTATCGGGACCCATTCGGATCATGATCTTCTGCCCGGCGGACAAGCCCTCGAGGTCGGGGTCCGCGTACTGGTAGAGGATTTTGGGCTGAACGAGTTGAGGCGGGTCGCTTAGCTCAGGCGCGGCGAGCAGGTCGTCGATCGCCTCGATCAGGCGGTCGTTGAAATAACCCTTGGGATATCCCAAGTCGCGATAGTCCTGCTGAATGAGGGGATAGAAATGCACGTACGCCGCGACGAGCTTCTTCGAGTCGATCGCTTCGGCCAACTGCACGTACGGCGCGTAGCGCGCAGCGTTGTCAGCGGCGATCGAGGCCGTGGTCGACGCAAGCAGCGGCCCCGGGAGCGGCTTCACGGGCAGGTTGCGCGACGGAACGCTCTTGCGTGGGAGGTTGTCGACGGTCGTGACAAAGCGATGGATGATACCGTCTTCGTAAAACACCTTGCCCAGCGATGCCGCGCCAAAAAGATCGGCGAGCGTGTTTTGCATAGTGGTATCGCTGGTCATCAGCGCAGGCAGGGGTTTGTCCTCGGGAGCCGGCGGAGCTGCGCTTTGCGCGTCCTCGATCGGATGGCGGATGGCCGGCGTGGATTCGGTCGCGGCGGGCGGAGCCACGGGCGGCACGACGACGGAGGGGAGCGGCGCGTTGTGCTGCCACGCGTAGAACAGGGCAGCGGCTGCCGCGAGCACGATCAACAGCAACGTCCAGACGACGGGGGATCGGCGCCGTGCCGGGCGCGACGTGACCTGCCTCCTGTCGTCCGCCGGCGTTGGTACCCATTCGGGGTCGGAATCGATGCGAGGCTCGGTGCGTGGTTCGCTGCGGTTGATGGGCGGATTTGCCATGTCTTGGGTCCCGGTAGGCGCGTGGACGCTCAGAGAGTCGGGCGCGGCGCTCGCTCAGTACGATTAGGCCGCGTTCGTGAGGCGAAGTTCGTGCGTCGAATCGGACGGCATTCGCAATTCACGCGCTGTTGTGGAAGCTTCGAGTCTCGGGGCCAATGAAATGGCTTCGATGCCGCCGCGGGCACGCGGGCCTTGCGATCATTCATCACGCGAGCTGCAGTGCGACATCGAACATCGCGGCATATCCTTGGGCCGCGGGCACCGGATCGAGCAGCAGGCGGCTGCCGTCGTCGCGAAAGAGAAAGTCGTCATCGTTGCGCATCGATCGACGGCGTGCCGTCGCGTAGGGCGCGGACTCATGGACGCGATCGGTGAGCACGTCGTCGAAATAGAGTTGCGATGTGAACTCGCGTGCCGATGCCGCGTTGGTGCGAATCTTGAAATGGATGTGCACTGTGCGCCCGTCGTACCACCCCGGATAGATCGTCACGAATTGCGCCGCTCCGGACGAATCGGTGCGTTGATACCCACGCAGGAATTTATCCGCGCCAGCATCCTGGCGGTCACGTCCCGTTTCGGAATAGCGGCCTCGCGCGTCGCAGTGCCAGATGTCGATTCGGGCGCCCTCGAGCGGAGCGCAATCAGATCTCGTCAGGGCCGACACCCTGAAGCTCAGTTGCAGTGGTATTCCAGGCGTGACGGCACCGGTGCGCGGGTCCGTACGGATATCGGCTCGATTCAAGTCCTCTTCGACGAAGAATGGGCCCTCCGTCTGTTGCGGACGCAGGGCGCAGGACGTCGCAGCCGCGGCCGCGCGCACTGTCGGCGCGGCGAGCAGCGCCGCGCCCGATGCTCCGATCAGCGCCAGCGCTTCGCGACGGCCGATCATCCTGGCATTCAAGTGCGCGGGGTCTTCATGCGCGAAGTCTCGACCAGACGGCGCCTTCAGTCTCGGGCGCTATGGCGCCGGCGTCGCCAGTGCCTTCCCTTTCTCGACGACATAAACCGCGAGCACTTTCGCGCCCTTTTCGCCCGCCCGCGCATCGTGAGGAGCGCCGGGCGGGACCTGGTACGAATCGCCGGCTTTCAGCGCTTGCGGTGGCTTTCCGTCGACCATCAGCACAAGCTCGCCATCCATGACATAGCCGGCCTCGGGCCCGAAGTGGGAGTGGCGGCCGATGTTGACGTTGGGGGAGATTTCCGCGACGCCGGTAATGGCTTCATAGTTTCCCGCAGGAACGTCGACTTTCTGCAGGATCGTGCGCTTGATCGGGGGCGCCCCGGTCGCTGGCTGCGCGCAGATGTCGGCCGTCGCGGCCAGCCCGATAACTGCGGTCAATACGAGAATGTGCCTGAGCAAGATGATCTCCGTCGAAGTGTGCGGCTGTTGCGAACAGACGCGTCCAATGTCCCGGGGAAATCATGCCCCTTCGCAACGCCGCCCGCAAGGCTGCGGGACTCCACGCCGCGAGACCTTACACTTCCCGCGGACCCGACCGGCTGCAAGTCGTGGCAAAATCGGGCCGTGAACCTTACCGGCATCAGCTTGCGCCTCGCGCGCCGCGGCGACGCACCGACACTTGCCGCGATGTCGCGCGACCTGATCGAGACGGGTCTTGGATGGCACTATCGCACCGAGCGGATCGCGCAGCTGCTTGGCACCGCGGAGACGGTGTCCCTGGTCGCCACCGAAAGCGCGCTGACGGCGGGATTTGCCATCATGACTCTTGGCGAGGAGCGTGCGCATCTCGTACTGCTTGCGGTGCGCGCGGATCATCATCGCCGCGGCATCGGCCGCCGCATGACGCAGTGGCTGGTCGAAACCGCATTGACCGCGGGCATAGCGACGCTTCACGTCGAGTTGCGCGCGCAGAACAAGGCCGCGTACGCTTTTTATCGTGCGCTCGGCTTCGAGCAGACGCTTCGAATCGCCGGCTACTATCGCGGACGCGAAACGGGAATTCGCATGATGCGCATGCTTCGCGCGCCGGGACTGCTGCCCTTGGCGTGGCGACCGCCGACGCTCGACAAACAATGATGGCACGGACATGAGTAGCGAATCGCAATACGCGCGCTTCGGCAGCGGCAAATCGGTCCGCCGCGTCGAGGATCAAAGCCTGCTGACCGGCGCCGGTATGTTTGCCGACGACGTTTCCCTGCCGGGCCAGGCCCACGTGTGCTTTTTGCGCTCGCCCTATCCGCACGCGCGTCTGGTTGCGATCGACACGGCATCTGCGTCGGCGATGCCCGGCGTGATCGCCGTCGTCACCGGAGCCGACCTCGTTCGCGCGGGCGTCAAGCCCTTGCCCCTGTCGGCGGATTTCAGGCGCGGCGACGGCTCGCCGAGCGCATCGCCTCCGCGCCACGCGCTCGCTGTGGACACGGTTCGCTTCGTGGGTGAGGCCATCGCAGCCGTGATCGCGAACAGCGAGGAAGAAGCCCGCGACGCGAGCGAGGCAATCGATGTCCGCTACGAGCCGCTGCCGATGGTTGTCGATCTCGACGATGCCGTCGCAGCCGGTGCGCCCCTGCTGTGGCCCGCGGCGACGGGCAATATCGCCGCCGAGATAAGGCACGGCGATGCCGCCGCGGCTGCCGCCGCTTTCGCCAAGGCCGCCCACACCGTGTCGCTCGACCTCGTCAACCAGCGCATCGCTCCATCGCCCATCGAGCCGCGCGCGGTCCTCGCGAGCTACGACAAGCAGTCGGGGCGCATCACATTGCGCGTTAGCTGCCAAACACCCACCGGGCTGCGCGATGCCTTGTGCACGGAGGTGCTCGGGATCCCCAATGACAAGGTGCGCGTTGTCGTCGGCGACGTTGGTGGCGGCTTCGGCATGAAGACGGGCCTCTATCCGGAAGACGTCGTGCTCGCGTTCTGCACCCGGGCGCTCGAGCGCCCTCTTAAATGGTGCGCCGACAGGATGGAAGAATTTGTCGCGGGCAACCACGGGCGCGACATCTTCAGCAAGGCCGAGCTCGCGCTCGATGCCGATGGCCGCATCCTTGCGCTGCGCGTGAGCTCGCTCGCCAACATGGGCGCGTTCGCAACGCCCGCGGGCGTCGTCATCCAGCTGATGATCGGACCGTGGGTGTCGACCAGCGTCTACGACATCGGCACGATCGATATTCGCATCAAGGCGGTCCTCACCAACACCACGCCGACGAGCGCGTATCGCGGCGCAGGAAGGCCGGAGGCGATCTACATCATCGAGCGTTTGATGGACGAGGCGGCGCGGCAGACCGGCATCGACCCTGCCGTTCTGCGCGCCCGCAACATGATCCGTCCCGAGCAGATGCCCTACACCAACGCGATGGGCAAGACCTACGACAGCGGCCAGTTCGAATCGGTGATGAACCGCGCTACCGCGCTGGCCGATTGGAACGGCTTCGCAGCGCGGCGCGCCGAGGCTAAGAAGCGCGGTCGCTGGCGCGGGCGTGGGATGGCCGCCTTTCTCGAGTGGACCGGCGCCGAAGTCTTCGAGGAGCGCGTGACGGTGACCGTCGCGGCGAACGACAAAGGCGACGGCGAGATCGAGATTTTCTCGGCGTTGCAGGGCATGGGCCAGGGACTTCTCACCACATTCGCGCAGGTTGCCGTCGATGTTTTCGGCGTCCCGATCGAGAAGATCAGGATCTCGCTGGGCGACACCGACCGCGGACAGGGATTCGGCAGCGCTGGCTCGCGCTCGCTCTTCGTCGGCGGTTCCGCGGTGCGCGTCGGTGCGGAGCGCACCGTCGATCACGGAAAAGCGATGGCCGCCGCGGAGATGGAAGCGGCGGCCGGTGACATCGAGTATCACGACGGCGTTTTCACTATCGCCGGGACCGATCGCAACATCGGCTTGTTCGAGCTCGCGCGCCGCCAGCCGCAGCAGCGCATCGTGCTCGACACGAGCAGCGCCGTGGCGGGACCGACGTGGCCCAACGGCTGCCACATCTGCGAAGTCGAGGTCGATCCCGAGACCGGCGCGACCGAGGTCGTTGCTTACTGGTCGGTCAACGACGTCGGCCGCGTCGTCAATCCCATGATCGTCGTCGGGCAGCTCGAAGGTGGCGCGGCGCAGGGCATCGGGCAGGCATTGTGCGAGCGCTTCGTCTACGATCGCGAGTCCGGACAGGCCTTGTCAGCGACCTTTCTCGACTACGCGCTGCCGCACGCGGCCATGATCGAGCATTTCGAGATGACGATGGACGAGTCGACGCCATGCCTCAACAATGCCATGGGCGTCAAAGGCGTCGGCGAGCTCGGAACGATCGGCGCGACGCCGGCGGTGGTCAATGCGGTGATCGATGCGCTCACGCACGGCGGCCGCGACGATGTCGGAGCGCGGGCGGGCGCCATGCAGATGCCGCTGACGTCCGAGCGCGTCTGGCGCGCGATCCACGGCTAGCCGACTCTAGCGGCGCCGACGAGGCGGTCCGAGGTCAGCCGCGCTTCAAAGGCGTTGCATGACGACGCGCGCTCCCTCGTCGTGCATCGTCTTCACAAGCAATTTGAGCAACGCGTAAACGGCGCGCGTCGCGGGCGTGGGCGTCGCGGTCAATTCGCCGAGCTCCATCACGGAGCCGATCAGAGCATCCACTTCGACCGGACGGCCGGCTTCCACGTCCTGCAGCGTGGAAGTCTTGTGCTTTCCGACTTTGGCGGCGCCTTCGATGCGTTTTTCCAGCGGCACGCGGAACGTAACGCCCAGCTTTTCGGCGACCGCCTGCGCCTCGCGCATCATGTCGGCGGCAAGCGCGCGCGTGGCAGGCTCCTCGCAAATATCGACAAGGGTGGCGTGGGTAAGCGCGCTGATCGGATTGAAGCTCATATTGCCCCACAGCTTGAGCCAGACTTCGGATCGGATGTCGGCAAGCACCGGCGCCTTGAGCCCGGCGTCGACCAGAGCCTGTGACACATTCTTGACGCGCTCGCTTTCGACGCCGTCGAGCTCGCCCACGGGAAAGCGATCGCCTTCGAGAAGTTTCACCACGCCGGGCGCAACGATTTCGCCCGCCGGATAGACGACACAGCCGATGATGCGGCGCGATTCGATGCTCTTTTCGATCACGCCATCCGGGTCGGCGGTCTTGAGGCGATAGCCCGCGTGAGGACCCTTGAAGTTCTGAAAGTACCACCAGGGCAAGCCATTCTGGATCGGCACTACGATGGTGTCGGCAGTGAACATCGCGCCCATCTGCGGCGCCACGGCCTCGACGACATAGGCTTTGAGCGCCAGAAAAACGAGATCCTGCGGTCCCGCCTCGTCGCAGGTCGCCACCGCGCGCAGATCCCTCGCGACTTCCTCCGTGCCGTCGGCGCGGATGAGCTTGAGCCCATTGTCGCGTATCGCCTGCAGATGCGCGCCTTGATCCACGACAGTGACTGTCTGGCCTGAGAGCGCGAGGCGCACGGCGAGGACGCCGCCGATGGCGCCCGCGCCGATGACTGCGATTTTCATGTTTCTCCTCCTGCGTGGCGGATATGCCGCGCCTCCTATCGAGAAGGCTTCGTGGCTCCGTTGTTTATTGCACTACACCTATTGCGCCACACGAGCGGCTGGCGCGCGAATCCATCGACCGTTGGGTCGCTTCTGGGTCTTATGCACGAACGACACGGGATCCCGCTTGCGCGAGAACGACGAGCATGATCATGCCGACGCGTCGAAGGGATTGGTCAACGTGCCGATGCCGTCGATCACGATGCTGACCGTGCTTCCCGGCTTCATCGAGCCCACGCCGACCGAGGTACCGCAGGCGATGACGTCGCCCGGCTCGAGCGTCATGTCCTGCGAGATGAGGCTCACCAGCTTCTGCGGCGCAAAGATGATGTCGGAGAGCGGATAGTTCTGGCGCTCCTGGCCGTTGAGGATCGTCTTGACGACGAGCCCGGAGGGATCGAGGCCGGTCGCGATCACTGGCCCGAACACGCCGAAGGTGTCGAAACCCTTGGCGCGCGTCCATTGCGCGAACCCGGCATTGGTTCCGAAGATGTCAACGGCGGTTACGTCGTTGATGCAGGTGTATCCGAAGATATGTTCCGCGGCCGCCGCCTCCGACACAGCGCTGCACCGCTTGCCGATGACGATGCCAAGCTCGCCCTCGTAGATCACTTTGCCCGCATAGGACTTGGGAACGCGTATGGTTTCTCCCCCGGCGAGGAACGAGTTGTTCGCCTTGAGAAAATAGAGCGGGTCCGCGGGAACCTCGTGATTGAGCTTGGCGACGAGCGCGGCGTAGTTGTCGACCAGCGCCACCATCTTGGTCGGAGCTGGTCGGTGTCAGCAGCCTTGCGCTCCTGAACGCGATCGACTTCGCTGTCGGGCGCGGATTCGTGAACATGTTTCCCTCGTGCAGGCGCATGGTCTCGCCGTCGACCGTCCCGAAGCATTCGCGTCCCTCGTGCACTATCCGAGCCCAAAGCGTCATGCGTTCCTCCTGGTTGAGCTTCAATCGTCTCGCTGCAATAGCATATCCGCCCGCCGCTCCGTCGACGAAATGGACATGGCTGCTGTCCACGATCGAGGGCACGATACAGGTCATGATCGCGGATGGCTGGCGATGCAGGCCGAAGCGCGCGATTTTATCCGCTTCCGCTTTGGAGAGACGCTCTTCGATCCTGTCGGCGAGCGCGGGCGTGCAGTCAAGCGTCATGCGCAGGTTGTCGTCGAACTTGCGGAAGTCCGAGTTCTCGACCACTTCGCGCCGGTAGGCAGACGGATCGAAGCCGCCGACACGAATGCCGAATCGCATGATCAGGTAGGCGATCAGCGTGCCTATGCCGACTCGAAGCCGTCGCATGAAAAGGCCCTCGCCGCTTTTACGCGACGCGCGTGCCTCGAGGTCGAGGCCGGGAGGCGGCCAGCCTACGCCAGGAGCGTTGGACGGCACCGGACGCGCGACCTCGGGACTGTGCTCGAGGTCGGCCAGAAGGTCTTCGACCAGCGTGCGGAATGCCGGGTCGCCGTGGGTCACCGGCGCGACGACCATGACAGGATCAATCCGTTGACGCGGGGATATCGTTCCATCGGCACGAGAAACCCGTCAGGTCGGGACGCGTGCCGGGCGCCGCCGGCGCCACGGCGTAGCGTCCCTGCTTCATAGCCCGATCCGCCCACGCGAGGCCGCCGCCGGAGAACATCGCGTAGGACACGTTGCCGGAAGGCGCGAATCGCGCCACGGTCACGTCGAGTCCCTGTTCCTTGACCGCGGAGACGGGGACCAGCGCGGTGCGGAGCTCGAGGTCGAGATCGTCTCGCGTCCAGGCCGCGGTTGCCGCCAGCGCGGCGCGCGCGAGGGCCTCGTCTTCACCCGAGACCGCGAAGCTCGCACCGTCGCCGCCGAAGACGAAGGGGAACTTGCGCCCTGCAAGCGCGTTCGAAATCGCTGCGATCACGGACGCGCCGGCGGTGTTCACCGCTTTGTAGCGACCTTCCTCGATCGCCTTCGTCGACTTGACCACGTCCGTGATGCCGAGCAGCCAATCGTCCGGCAGCGGCTGATACCGTGTCGGATCCATGATGTTCTCGAAGCCGGCGAAGATCGGGAGCTGGGCGTAATAGTCGGTGTCAGCCTGCATCGGGAGTCGGGCCTCCGGCACGTCGCCGCAAGGCCATCGCGTGCCCCTCGGGTGTTGACGGGTGGGAAAGTATACAAGGGCGGACCGGGTCGAGCGCCGGGGACTGCCGTGCGAGAGGAACGGGCGCGCCGCGCGGCATAATGCGCGGGTTGTCATCCATTCATCCGGGACACGCAATGCTCAAATTCGCGCTCATCGCCGCAGTGCTCTTGCTGGGATCCTGTTCGACCACGGCTCCGGCGCCGGTCGCCCCTGGAGCCCCGGCGCCCATGACGCCTCCGAGCGCCGCGGTCGTCGCCGACCTGGCGCCGACGGGCAAGCTTCGTGCAGCGATCAACTTCGGCAACCCTGTTCTTGCGATCAAGGACGAGGCGACTGGGCAACCGACCGGGGTGTCGGTCGATCTCGCGCGCGAGCTGGCACGACGCCTTGGCGTTCCGGTGGAGCTGGTGACCTTTCCGGCCGCCGGCAAGGTTACCGATGCGCTGAAATCGGGCGTGTGGGACGTCGCGTTTCTCGCTATCGACCCGGTGCGCGCCGCGGAGATCAGCTACACCCCGCCGTACGTGGTGATCGAAGGCGCCTACATGGTTTCGAATGATTCGCCGATCCGCGGCAATGAGGAAGTCGACCGCGCCGGCGTGCGCATCGCCGTGGCGACAGGAAGCGCCTACGACCTTTACCTGACGCGCGCGCTCAAGGCGGCAACGCTGGTGCGAACGCCCATCTCCGGCGAGGTCACGGATATGTTCATCGCTCGCAAGCTCGAGGCGCGCGCGGGGGTCAAGCAGCAACTCGACGCGGACGCGGCGCGCATTCCCTCCTTGCGCGTGCTGCCGGGGCGATTCATGGTGATCAACCAGGCGATGGGGACGCCGCGCGGCCGCGATGCCGGATCCGCCTACCTACGCGAGTTCGTCGAGACGATGAAAGCGTCCGGCTTTGTCGCGTCGTCGCTTGCGAGGCACCACATCGATGGCGCGGGGGTCGCGCCTCCAGGCGACGCGCACTAGATCGTCGGAAGGCGTGCGCACCGCCGCCAGTTGCCGCACACTCGCGTTGCCGTTGCCTCCCAGTTGCCTGATCAGCACCAGCAAGGCATAGTGGTGTAAGTTGATCGCCGGTCGCGACATCGATCTTCGGCGCGGCCAGCCGGATTCGGATTCATCTTCGGGAGGTGACATGTCGATTCGATCGATCCTGGTCGTGCTGCTCGCCGGGCTCGCCGCTGGCTGCACGTCGCTGGACTTCATACCGCAAGACAATGCGCTCGTGACGGGTCCGGGCCCGCGCGTGCTAGTGACGATTCAACTTGTTTGGCCGAGCGGAACTCTCGCCATGGGCCCCGATGTCTGGGTCGACGGAGCAAAGGTCCCGCTCTCCGCGTTCACGCTAACGAGTTCCGGCGCAGTCGCGCTCGTCCAAATGGCGCCGGGATCCCATTCGGTCCGCGTGCACACGGCGCAACTATGCGCGGCTTGCATCGACGGCGTCGCGGAGTTCGACAAGACGCATAGCTTCTACGTCAGCGCAACGTAACGTCCATGATCGAAACGCCGACGCTGCTTGCGCGGGCAGGCTCGCGTATCTAGATCGCCTCAATCCGCAGCGAGCGCTTGCTGCGACGCGCGTGCCGCATCGGTCAGACCGCGCACGTCCACGGCCCTCGCCATTGCAGCGCACTGCTCGATTACGCGCTCGCCTTGAGCGCTTCCGAGGACAGGGTCGACCAGGCCGTGAAACTTGCGCCGCAGGTCGGCGTCGCCCATAGGGCGCTCCATGCTGCCGATCGCGTGCTCGACGAACACGTGCAGCTTGCGTCCATCCTTGCAGACGATGGTTACATCGGCGGACGCTTCTCCGATGTCATCATCGACGCGCGCCTTGATGCGATCTCGGAGCGCGATCACGTCCGGGCGCGATACGACTTCGTCCGCGAATGCGTGCTCACCGACCTCTCCTAGGATGATTCCCGCGGCGCATGCGTGATAGACGCTGAACTTCGCCTCGAGCCCGGTGCGCGGCGCGGTCTTGCCGGTCAGCTCGAGCACCAGCGAATGCACCTTGAGGTCGATGCGCTCGATCTCATCGATCGGAAGGCGGTTCGCGCTTTCGAGCTGCAGGCAACCGTCGATGCTGGGATGAATCACGATGCCGCAGGCAAATGGCTTGTAGGTATTGGATGAAATTTCGAAGCGCTTGCCAAGCTCGTCGCTGATTTCATTCCAGTCGCACTTGGTCGAGTACGTTTGCGCCAGGCCGCGCGGCGCTTCGATGGCGCGAGGCGACGCGGTGTAGCCGTGCCTCGCCATGAGCGCAGACATCAATCCGGCGCGCGCCGCGCCGCCGACGTGCAAGGCCTTGGTCATCGATCCGAATTGCTCGCGTACGCCGATCGGCTGTGACGCGGCGATGCCCAGCGCCATCGCCGTCTTGTGCGCATCGAGCTCGAGTAGCCGCGCGCATGCCGCCGCCGCGCCGAACATGCCAGTCGATCCCGTGATGTGCCAGCCGCGATCGTAGTGCTCGGGATAGATCATGTTGCCGATGCGGCATTCGACGTCGATGCCCAGCACCAGGGCATCGATGAATTGCCTGCCGGTCGAGCCGCGGTGCTCGGCCAGTGCGAGCGCCGCGGAAGCGACGGGCCCCGCGGGATGGATGATCGTGCGCAGGTGCGTGTCGTCGAAGTCGAACGTGTGCGAGGTGATGCCGTTCAGCAGCGCCGCGCCGGCCATGTCGACGCGCTCGCTCCGACCTAGAATCGTCGCCTGCGGACCCGGCTCAAGCTCGAGGACTCCCGCGAGCGCGGCTTTGACCGTTGCATGCCCCGAGGCTCCGATCGCGCAGCCTGCCCAGTTCAGCAGCGTCCGGTGCGCTTCGTTTTCCACGCTGTCGTCCCAGCCACGAGACGGATGCGTGGCCACGAAGTCGGCCAGGATCTGCGTGACCGGCGGCGCATGGATGTCGGCGATTACTTTCGTGTTCTGTGCCATGGATGTTTGCGCCGTTGGTTCAGTCTTTGAGCTCGATGTTGCGCGCCTTTGCCAGGCGCGACCACTTGTCGATATCGTCTCGTATGTACTGTCCGAACTGCTCGGGAGTCATCGGCATCGGCTCCAGGGCTTCGCTCGACAGTCGCTCACGCAGATCGGGGTTCGCCAGCAGTTTGTTGATCTCCTCGTTCAGGCGCGTGACGATGGCCGGCGGCATCTTCGCAGGCCCGACAATGCCGTACCACTGAACGCCATCGAATCCCTTGTAGCCGAGCTCCTCGAATGTGGGCACATCCGGCAGCAGGGGATGGCGCTTGGTGCCGGTGATGGCGAGCGGCTTCATCTTTCCCGCCTTGATGTGCGGCAGCGCCGCGGCCAGACCGGGGAAGAGCGCCTGCGTCTGACCGCCGAGGATATCGGTGATGGCGGGGCCGATGCCGCGATAGGGAACGTGGATCATGTCGAGGTCCGCCGCGACCTTGAGCTGCTCCATCGCAAGGTGCGTGAGCGTTCCGGGCCCCGATGATCCATACGAAAGCTTGCCGGGGTTTGCGTGCACATAGGCGACGAACTCCTTCAGCGTCGAGACCGGCAGCGAAGGCGGCACGACCAGGATATTCGGCGTTCCTCCGACCATCGCGATAGGCGTGAAATCCTTGACGGCGTCATAGGGAAGCTTTCGGACGGCCGGATTGGTGCCGTGCGTGCCGACGTAGCCCACCATCAGCGTGTAGCCGTCCGGCGCGGCGCGCGCTGTAGCCACGGACGCGATCGAGCCACCGCCGCCGCTCTGGTTTTCCACGAAAATCGACTGCCCCAACGCTTGGCCCAAGCCGTTGGCGATCGTGCGCGCGACAAGATCGACGCCGCCGCCGGGTTGCACCGGTGCGATGATCTTGATCGGTTTGTTCGGATACGCGGATTGTCCTGGCGCGGGCAGCGCAAGCAGTGCCGAGGCGGCAAGACAGCATGCGGCCGTGATCCTTGCAAAGCGGGGCATGGGTTCTCCTGTCGATGATTTGCGGCTTGCCGCACCGATATGAGCGTCGCCGGGCCGGCACAGTTACATGCGACGCCGGTCCCGCGCTTTCAATCTTAGCGCAATAGAGGCTCCGCCGGCACGGCACGCGTCGTCGATGGCGCTGCCCGCGGCGTCGCGTCCGGAAAGGGATGGCTCTGACCGGAAAGACACGAGGCTCCGCCCTACTTTCCCGGGTTTTTATGAGGGACAATCCGCATGCATGAGACATCCGGAGACATCCCAATGAAAATCAAGATCAACCGCGCGCAGATCCTGTCGCAGCTTCGCGCCAACATCGTGGCCATTTTCAGCATCATCGTCGCGCTGACGGGAATGGCGTATAACACCTGGCGCAACGAGAAAACCGAGATCAACCACAGCGTTCGCATCGCCGCCTTCGAGACGCTCAAGAACCTCGGCGAAGCGCAGATCGTCGTGGAGTATCTGCACTTTCAGAAAAACCGCCAGCTCGGCGATCCCGTGCAGGGATGGGGGCGCATGATTTATATTCGGGATTTGGCGCAGGTGCTACCCGCCCCCGGTCCGGCCGAGGCAGAGCGCCTCTGGGCCGCCTGGCGCGACAACGTCGATGGCCTCGGCAACAAGGACGAAGCGATGGTCAAGATCACCGACGAAATGCAGCTGCTGCGTCTTACCACGCTGGAAATCCTGAACGACTTGCACTGACCGGCTCGTCCGATCATCCGATGGAGTGACACCCGTGCTGTCCGAACTCGTACTGCCACTCGAAGAGCGCCTGAGCACCCTTCCGCATGAGAGCCTAAGCGGTTTGCGCCGCGGCATCGAAAAGGAAAGCCTGCGCGTCCAGCCCGACGGCCTGCTGGCCTCGACGCCGCACCCGGCACGACTCGGCTCGGCGCTCGCGCATCCGCACATCACGACCGACTTCAGCGAGTCGCAGGTCGAGCTCATCACGGGAGTGAACACGAGCGCTGACGCGTGCATCAGCGAGCTCACCGAAATCCATCAGGTCGTATACCGCGCGATCGGCGACGAACTCCTGTGGAGCGGCAGCATGCCGTGCCGGCTTCCCGCCGAAGACAGGATTCCCCTGGGCAAATACGGGACCTCGAACGTCGGCCGAGCGAAGAGTGTGTACCGGATGGGGCTGTCGTATCGCTACGGCCGGCGCATGCAGACGATCTCGGGCATTCACTACAATTTCTCGCTCCCCGAGCAGCTGTCCAACGAGGCGTATTTCTCGCTGATCCGAAATTTCAGGCGTCACTCATGGCTCCTGCTGTACCTCTTTGGCGCGTCGCCCGCGGTGTGCTCGACCTTTGTCGAGGGCCGCGATCACGGGTTGGAGCGGCTGAGCGGCGATACGCTCTATCTTCCGTACGCCACATCGCTGCGTATGGGACGGCTCGGCTACCAGAGCGACGCGCAATCCTCGCTTGCGGTGAGTTACAACAGCCTCGAAAGCTACGGCGCCTCGCTGCAGAAGGCGCTGACGCAGCCGTACCCGGCGTACGAGGCGATCGGCATCCGCCAGGGCGACGATTATCGCCAGCTTGCCACCACGCTTCTGCAGATCGAGAATGAGTTCTACGGAACGATCCGCCCCAAGCGCGTGATCCGTCCCGGTGAGCGTCCCTTGCACGCGTTGCGCGATCGCGGCGTCGAGTATGTCGAGGTACGCCTGATGGACCTCGATCCGTTTCATCCCGTCGGAATCGTCGCCGGCACGCTGCGCCTCCTCGATGTGTTCCTGCTGCATTGCCTGCTCAGCGACAGCCCGCCTGATACGCCGGAAGAGATCGGGGATCTCGTCGCGAACATGCGCCGCGTCGCGTCGCGCGGGCGCGAGCCGGGGCTGCGCCTTACCCGTGAGTCGCAGGAAGCGAGCCTCGTCGATTGGGGTGCCGAGGTGCTTGCCGAGTGCGAGCAGATTGCCGCGGCGCTCGACTTCGCGTCCGGTGGCGCACTCCATGCAGAAGCGCTCTCCGCGGCGAAGGCCGCGCTCGACGATCCCGCGCTGACGCCCTCGGCGCGCGTCCTGCAAGCGATGGCGCGAGACCACGACAATTCATACGTACACTTCGGGCTCGCGCAATCGCGCGCGCATCGCGACGCAATCCTGAAGCTGCCACTGTCCGACGAAGTCGCGCGTCGCTTCGCACTCGAAGCCGAGGCGTCCATCGCCGAGCAGCGCCGGATCGAGGCATCCGATACCCTGCCATTCGAGGCGTATCGCCAGCTCTACCTCGCTCCGATCCGCCTCAAAGAGTAGATCGAGTCGCGACTTCTCCAGGACTAGACGATGCGTAGCTGCCTGCTGCTCGTGACGTGCATGCTTCCGATGGCGCTCGCGGCGCGTGCCGACGGTCTCGCGCAACCGCCCGACGGACTCAAGCCGATGGCATTTCTGGCCGGTCATTGCTGGAAGGGTGAATTTCCGGATAACAAACAGAACGACGAACACTGCTTCCACTGGATCTACAACGGCAACGCTCTGCGCGACACGCACACCGTGCGCTCGCCCGGCCGTCCGGATTATGTCGGCGAGACGACCTACTACTGGGATTCCGGATCGAAGCGCGTCGAGTACCTGTACATCGAGAACCTGGGTGGGATCAGTCGCGGCACGATGGAGAGCACACCGGGCGCGCTGGTCTTTCCCGCGACGCAGTACGTCGCCGACGGCCAGTCAATGACTTACCGCGTGCGCTGGACAATGATCGACGATTCGACATACGAAGCATGGAGCGAGATGCAGGCGAAGGACGGCTGGGTGACCATGTTCCGGCTGACGATGAAGCGCAGCCCGTAGCGTACGCTACGTCTGCCGGGACACGCGCGAGCCCGCGGGGGGAAGCAACCATCGCTCGGCCACCCGGAACCCGCCCTCGATAAGCAGCGCCAGAGCCGCGGCGGGCAACGCGCCTGCGAGCAGCAGGCCGTGGTCGTTGAGCGCGAGACCGGTGACGATCCGCTCGCCGTAGCCGCCGGCGCCGATGAACGCCGCGATGGTGGCCGTGCCGACATTGATCACCGCGGATGTCTTGATGCCGGCGACGATCGTCGGGGCGGCGAGCGGCAGCTCGATCTTGTGCAGAATCGTTCCGGCCCGCATGCCGAGCGACAGCGCCGCATCCTTCATTCCGCGCGTGACCTGCGTCAACGCGGTGTGCGTGTTACGCACGATCGGCAGCAGCGCGTAGAGACTGAGCGCAATGAAGGCGGGCACCGCGCCGATGCGCCCGGTCAGAGGAATGAGCACGGCGAGGAGTGCGAGCGAGGGAATGGTTTGCACAACGCCGGTCGCACCGAGGATCACGGCTTCGGTAGCGGGACGCTTGGCGGCGAGGATGCCGAGCGGCACGCCGATGACGATGCTCGCCACGAGCGACAGGAAGACCAGCCTCAGGTGCTCGAATGTCAGGCGGCCGAAGTCGGGCCCGAAGATTTTGTGCCACACGTCGCCCGACGTCGATGCGGTGGCGTCGACCGGCGTCGCCGGAGTTGTCGCAGTCACATGAACCGACCCGGCCGACGACGGACGCTGCGCAAGGAAGCTGGCCGCGACCGAAGCGAAGTCCCTGTTCTCGAGCTCGGCCGCCGCGTTCATGCGCCGCATCGTTGCATCGTCGATGCTGTTTTCGAGGCGCTTCAGCGCATCCCAGGTCCGAGGCAGCCGCCGCGGCAAGTCGGCTCGATAGAGAAGCACCGCGTCGTATCGCGGAAAATACTGACGATCGTCGGCGAGCACCGTCAATCCGTACTTGTCGATCTTCGCATCCGTCGAATAGATGTCGATGGCATCGACCTGCCGCTCGGCGAGCGCTTCATAGGCGAGTCCGTGGTCGAGACCGCGCGGAGTCTCGAACGGTAGCTCATAGGCGCGCTTCAGACCCGGCCACCCGTCGGCGCGGCCGATGAATTCCTGCGAGAGCCCGAGACGAAGATCGGGGTGCGCCTTGAGATCGGACAGGCGCGCGATGCCTTTTACCCTCGCGTCGTCGCCCCGCACGGCCAGCGCGTAGGTGTTGTTGAACCCGAGCGGGACTGCGACTGCAAGTCCCATCGACGCGAGCCTGGCGTTGAGCTCGGGCAGAGGCGGCACCGTGTCCAGCTTCAGAATTTCGCGCGCAATCGTGCCCGTATATTCGGGGTAGACGTCGATGCTGCCGGTCGTAAGCGCGTTCAGGACGATCGCGGTGTTGCCGAGACCCTGGCTATGCCGGGCCTCGGTCTCTCCGGCAGCCCGCGCCGCTTGAGTGATGATCTCGCCCAGGATGTACGATTCGGTAAAGCGCTTCGAACCGACGTTCAAGACAGGAGCGGCGAGCGCCGTGGCGCAGATCGACCAAGCCACCAAGGCGGCCGCGCCATTCAGAAGCGGAGTGAGTGAGACTCTCATCGGTCGCGATCTCGCGTGATAGGTTACGCGAATTCGCCGGGCAACGGTCTGGAACGGGTCTTCAAGCAGCCGCCGGGAACGCGGTTGCGCCGAGCATCATCCAATGGCTGGACGATCGACTGACGCCATGCAAGTGACACCATCATCTCCGGATCCGGAAGCCCTCGAGCGCGATCGATGACATGCAGCTTGCTGGCCGGATTGCGCAGCGCGACCCTGCCGCGTTCGAAGTGCTGATGCGGCGCTACAACGGCAAGCTGTTCCGCGTCGCGCGCGCGATTCTCAAGGACGACGCGGAGGCGGAGGACGCGCTGCAGGATGCGTACCTCGATGCCTATCGGCACATCGACGCCTTCCGCGGAGGTGCGCGGCTCTCTACGTGGCTTACACGTATCGTCATCAACCACGCGCTAATGCGCCTGCGCAAGCACAAGAACGACCAGGTTGTCGTTCCCTTAGCGGTTGGACGAGCCGATGAGCCTGAGCCAGGGGAGGTCGACGTGGCCGACGAACAAAGCGAATCGCCACCGGAGGCCACCTTGCGTGCCGAAATCCGGCGTGCCCTGGAGCGCAGGATCGACGAGCTGCCGATGGTGTTTCGCGCGGTGTTCGTCATGCGCGAGGTCGAGGACATGACGGTGGAAGAGACCGCGGAGTGCTTGGGCGTTCCCGCCGCGACCGTGCGGACCCGCCTGTTCCGAGCGCGCGCGCTGCTGCGCGAAGCGCTGGCGCGAGACATGGACATGGCGACCGTCGATGTCTTCGGCTTCGCGGGCGCGCGCTGCGATCGCATCGTGGCGAATGTCCTCGGAAGAGCATTTCCGCCGACGCCATAGCACGGCACCTCTGCCCGGCGATTTGATGGGCCGGGCGCCGGCGCGGGAACGGCGGCACCGGCGTCTGCATCCAATCTGCATCCACCGGCCCGAAGCTCTCGTATAGGTCACGGTAACCCCCAAGGCGGGGGCGGGGAACACTTCCTCGTCCGTTCCAGCCAGGGACAGGATCCACCACTCGAGGAGTCACCATGAAAGTTGCAGCCATTGTCATTGCCAGCTCGCTGTTGCTCGCGGCCGCGGGCGCGTCCGCGCAGGGGATCAACGACGCGCAGATCGCGTCGATCGTTGTGACCGCCAACCAGGTCGACATCGACGCGGGCAAGCTCGCGCAGTCGACCTCCAGCAATCCCGATGTGAAGAAGTTCGCGGAGCGCATGGTCACCGACCACACCGGCGTGAATAAGTCGGCGGTCGAGCTGGTGACCAAGCTCAAGGTCACCCCGCAGGATAATCCGACCAGCCAGAGCCTCAAGGCAGGCGGCGAGGCCAACCTTGCCAATCTGAAGACGCTCAAGGGCGCTGCGTTCGACAAGGCATACATCGACCACGAAGTTGCCTACCACGAGCAAGTGCTCGACGCCGTGGACAAGACGCTGATCCCGAGCGCGAAGAACGAGGAGTTGAAAGCGCTGCTGGTCAAGGTGCGGCCGGCGTTCGTGGCTCACCTCGATCACGCCAAGATGATCCAGTCGTCGATGGCCGGCATGGCCAAGAAGTAGCTCGGTGAAGTCGCGGTCTGATCGACTGGTTGCATTTTGCGCCGCGGCGCTGGCCTCGCTGTGCTGGAGCGTAGGGCCGGCCGCGGCCGCGACGGCTCACGCGGTTTCGATCGACGGGACCAGCTTTCAGCCCGCGACCCTCGTCGTCAAGCCTGGAGACTCGGTCGTGTGGACGAACAAGGATCCGTTTCCGCACACGGTCACGTCGGTTGCGGGCGGCTTTGACTCGCACGAAATCGCTCCGGGCAAGTCATGGAAATACGTCGCGACGAAGAAGGGTGACTTTCCCTATGTCTGCGTCTTCCATCCGACCATGAAAGCTACGCTGCGCGTCGAATGACGGAACGGACGACGGGCGTCCAATGATGGAAGCGCCGCTGCGCGTCGATTGAGGGCGCGACGCCTCGCGTCGATTGTCGCAGCCGCTCCCGCAATCTCGTCGCGAGCCGGGACGGCCTGGAAGGACGCGCTGGCTTGCGCGTGCGCTATGGTTTACCCTCGCCGCTTCGTCGCTTGCAACGGTGGCCCGTCATGGGCGGACCCGCGAATCCCTACCCGCATCTTCTCGCTCCGCTCCCGCTCGGATTCACGACGCTGAAGAATCGCGTCCTCATGGGCTCGATGCACACGGGCCTGGAGGAGGCGAGCGACGGTTTCAACAAACTCGCTGCCTATTACGCCGCGCGGGCGAAGGGAGGCGCCGGCCTGATCGTCACCGGCGGCATCTCGCCGAATTTCGCCGGCCGCGTCGAGCCCCGCGCCTCGCAACTGTCGTTTCCGTGGCAGGTGAGAAAGCATCGCATCATCACCGACGCGGTCCACGCCGCGGGCGGCAAGATCGCAATGCAGATCCTGCACGCGGGCCGCTACGCGTATCACCCGCTATCGGTCGCGCCCACCGCGCTCAAGTCGCCGATCACGCCCTTTCGGCCGCGCGCGCTGACGAGCTGGGGCGTTCGCCGGACGATCGCCTCGTACGTCCGCTGCACGAAGCTCGCGCGGCAGTCGCGGATACGACGGTGTCGAGATCATGGGCTCCGAGGGTTATCTGATCAATCAGTTCATTGCGCCGCAGACCAATCATCGCGACGACGAATGGGGCGGCTCGTTCCTGAATCGAATCCGCTTTCCGGTTGCCATCGTGCGTCAGACGCGCGCTGCCGTGGGATCCGACTTCATCATCGTCTACCGATTGTCGATGCTCGACCTGGTCGAAGGCGGCAGCACCTGGGACGAAGTCGTCGCCCTCGCGCAGGCGATCGAAGCCGCGGGCGCGACGATCATCAATACCGGCATCGGCTGGCACGAAGCGCGCATCCCGACCATTGCGACGATGGTTCCCCGCGCCGCGTTTACCTGGGTCACGCGGCGGATGAAGAGCAACGTGAAGATTCCGCTGATCACCACCAACCGCATCAACGATCCCGCGACGGCGGAGGCGGTGATCGCGCGCGGCGATGCCGACATGGTGTCGATGGCGCGGCCCTTTCTCGCCGACCCTGAATTCGTGAACAAGGCGTCGCAGAACCGCGCCGCCGAGATCAACACCTGCATCGGCTGCAACCAGGCCTGCCTCGATCAGATCTTCGAGCGCGAGACAGCGACGTGCCTGGTCAATCCGTTCGCGTGCCGCGAAACCGAGCTGAAGCTGGCTCCTGCGACGCAACGAAGAAAGGTCGCCGTGGTCGGTGCCGGTCCTGCGGGGATGGCGTGCGCGGTGACCGCGGCTGAGCGCGGCCACGACGTAACTCTGTTCGACGCTGCTGCCGAAATCGGCGGCCAGTTCAACCTGGCGCGGCGCATTCCCGGCAAGGAGGAGTTCGCCGAGACGCTGCGCTATTTCCGCACGCGCCTCGATCGGCTCGGCACCACAGTGGAATTGAATCGGCGCGTCGGCGCGGACGATCTGCGCGCGTTCGACGACGTGATTCTGGCCACCGGCATCCTGCCGCGCATACCGGCGATTCCTGGCATCGACCATCCGAAGGTCGCGAGCTACGTCGAGATCGTCGAGGGCCGCAAGCGCGCCGGCAAGCGCGTCGCGATCGTCGGCGCGGGTGGCATCGGCTTCGACGTCGCGGAATTGCTGACGGAGGATCATCCTGCGGATGGTCATGCGAGCGACGGGCGCCACGGCGATCCGGCTATCGCGGCGTTCTGCTCCGAGTGGGGCATCGACACCGATCTCGCGCATCGCGGAGGCGTCAAGGCCGCGCACGAAAATCCGCCGCCGAGGCAGCTGTGGCTTCTTCAGCGCAAGACCGAGAAGGTCGGCGCGGGCCTCGCCAAGACGACCGGCTGGATCCGCCGCACGCTGTTGAAACGGCGCGGCGTCACCATGCTCGCCGGCGTAGAGTACATCGCCATCGACGATGCCGGCTTGCACATCGACGTCGATGGTAAGAGGCAGGTGCTCGAGGTCGATACGGTCGTGATCTGCGCGGGGCAGGAGCCGCGGCGCGAGTTGGTGGCAGGCCTCGAGGCGTTGGGTATCGCGCCAAGGTTGATCGGCGGAGCGGATGTCGCGCTCGAGCTCGATGCCAAGCGCGCGATCGATCAGGGAACGCGGGTCGCCCTCGCGCTGTAGATGGCCTGGCTCGTCGCCGGCGACGCTACGGCGAAAGCGAATACGTAGCGACGAGCGCGAGTCCGTCGAGCTCCGCCAGTGCCGTCTCTCCTTTGACGACCGCATAGGTCACGATGAAAAGCAGCACGGACACCCAGAGAATCGTCACTGCCACGTCGAACCAGTGCCAGTAGCGCCTGCGCGCATCGGCCTCGACGACGTCGGGTGAAACAGGTGGTTCGATGGAATCGCGCGAAGACTGCGGCGCGGAATCGGATCCGCCGCGTCTGCGCTTGAGTGGGAGCGATTGCCGGTGGCCGCGGTTGCCCGACCGGAACCACGTCCGCAGCGCCGGAGCGCCGGGCCACACCGCGAAGTGCCCGATTCTGTGGGTGCGTATGCGAGACATCCGTGCTCACATCAACGCCGATCTACCCGCAAGCGCCGTGCCATGCGCGGCGCGAAGACGGTATCGTTGCAAAACAAGGACTTGTACGAGTGCCGGGACGTCATGCTTCCCGCGGCATGCACCGTCGCAATGCAGCATGGGGTTTTCTGCACCGTTTGCGCACGTGCCTGACCGCGTTGGTTCACATCGACCGTTCACCCCATACGACGCATTTCGTAATGTTGCCAGTCCCTTAAGCCTGTCATCGAGCAAGCCTATTGGCGCCATTGCAATTACCGATTGGACTTGACTGGAGACTTTGGCCATTGTGATTTGGTGCAACGCAACAATGTAACTCTGAGCCGCGATCGTCGCTGTTGAGCTTCCGCGCCGCTCGCTCCCGCGTGGATCTCCGTCTTCGTGACGGCATCAACGGCGCGATCTCTTTTCTCCCGGGCCACGAACCGCTCCGCCGCGTGGTGCCGCCCGGCGCCCATTTCCAACATGAAAAAAACCGACGCCCGACTTCGTACGCCGCCGAGCTTCGCGGCACCCAAACCGATTGGACTCGCACTCCAGGGTGGAGGCTCGTGGGGCGCCTACACCTGGGGGGTGCTCGATGTGCTGTTGGGCCGCCGCGGCATTTCCATCGCGCAGTTGAGCGGTACGAGCGCCGGCGCGATCAACGCCGCGATCGTCGCCAGTGCTCTTGCAAAGGGATCCGCGCCGGAAGCGCGAAGAGCCCTGCGCGCGTTCTGGTTGCGCGTCGCTGATCCCGCGCTGACCGATCTGGCCCGAAAGATCTGGGGGCCGGCTGAGCGGAGCTTGCGTCAGTCGTTTGGCGCGTGGCTATTGTCGAGCGGCGCGGTGACGCCGTACAACTCCAACCCACTGGGACTCAATCCGTTGCGCGATGCGATCGAGACGTTCGTCGATATCGATGCGATTCGCAGCAAGTCCTCGCCGGCGCTGTTCGTCACGGTCACCAACGTCAAGACGGGGCTGCCGCGCGTCATCGCGAACGATGCGATGTCGATCGATGCGCTGCTCGCTTCGGCATGCGTGCCCGAGCTCTTCCAGGCGGTGGAGCTCGACGGAGAGCGCTACTGGGACGGCGGCTACTGCGGCAACCCGACCCTGTGGCCAATGATCCACAGTGGACTCGCCGATGACCTGATCGTCGTGCAGCTCGCGCCGGAATTTGCCGAGGTGCCGACCGACGGACAGGGAATACGTAGGCGCGTCGGCGAAATCATATTCAACTCGAGCCTGGTCGCCGAGATGCAGGCGATCACCGCCATGCGCGCGCTGGCGGAGAGAAACGCGGATCCGTCGCACCTCCTCGCGGTCCGGATGCATCGCATCGGGCCGCCGCGCGACGAGCTGCACGCGCATGGATCGGCGACCGAGCGTTCGCGCGCCTGGCTGCAGTTGCTCCGCGACGAGGGCGAACACGCCGCGAGGCGCTTTCTCGCGGCGCATGGGTGCGATCTGGGCGTGCGCGAGACGCTGGATGTTGCGCGGGCCTTTTCCGACGGACACAAACCGAAAATGCGCGTTGGGGTGCACGACGCAGTGCACGGCACCGAGGCCCGCATGCCGTCGGCAAACGCCTAGCGCGCCCGCTCCCAGGCCGACAGGTCCGGCCTCCGCAGGTGCCAATCGGTGGACTCCTGAAACGCTCGTCCGAGGCGGACGAGCAGCGGCTCAGTGAAAGGAGCGCCCAGCAATTGCACGGCAACCGGCAGGCCGCTGTCGGTCAATCCCGCGGGCAATGACAGCGCGCACGCGCCGAGGTAGTTGGCAACGCGCGTGTATGTCGCAAGTGGTGTGGCCGCCTCGTCGACCTCGTCGAGTGGCGTCGCGCTGATGGGAAGCGTCGGCGTGAGAAGCGCGTCGCGTCCGCGCATCCACTGCGCGAACGCCGCGGCCGCGCGCTCGCGCTCTCGTAACTCGCCAATATAGTCCGCGGCGCTCAAGCCCTTGCCGCCGATCGTGCGCTTGCGCACCCACGGATCGATCTCGAGCGCCGGATCCTCGATGTAGGCCCGATGCGTCGTCCACGCCTCGGCGGCGATAATGCGCCCGTTGCGCACCGTGGTGTCGTCGAAGTCGATCGGGACGCGCGATTCCTCCACGATGGCACCGCGATCCCGCAGTACCACTATCGCATCGCCGAACGCGCGCAACACCGCCGGCTCGACGATTGCCGCGAACTGCTCAGCCGCCAGCGCGGTGACGCGCATGCCGCGTATGTCGGCGGCGCCGGTAAGTGCGGCGGAGAAGTCGACCTGGGGCGCGGCAAGCGTCGCGGCATCGTTGGTATCGTGTCCCGCCATCGCGGCCGTCAGCAGCGCCGCATCCTCGACGGTTTGTGTCAACGGTCCGAGCGAATCCAGGGTGAGCGCCAGCGGCACGACGCCCGCGAGGCTTATAAGACCGTGTGTCGGCTTGAGTCCGGTCAGGCCGCAAAGCGCGGCGGGAATGCGGATCGAGCCTCCCGTGTCGGAGCCTATGGCCGCCGGCGCGAGCCCGCCGGCCACCGCGACAGCCGAGCCGCTGCTGGAGCCCCCGGCGACGCGATGCGTTTTCGTGTCCCAAGGATTCCACGGCGCGCCCATGGGCTGGTTGCGGCCCCAGCCTCCGAAGGCAAACTCGACCATGTGCGTTTTGCCTAGTGGGATCATGCCGGCGGCGAGCAGGCGGTCGACAGCGGTTGCCGTTTCGGTTGCAATGCGTCCGCGCCACGATTTGGATCCCGCGCTCGTCGCGCGCCCCTTGATGTGCAGCAGGTCCTTGAGTGCGATCGGCAGCCCATGCAGGCGACCGTGCGCGAAGCCCGCTTTGCGCTGTAGGTCGGCGGCCTGAGCGGCCGCGAGCGCGTCATCGCGATAAACCTCGACGTACGCATGCAGGCGCCCGTCGAGTGCGTCAGTGCGCGCGAGGCACGCTTCGACGATCTCGCGAGAAGTCGTTGCACCGGACGCGAGGCGTTGCGAGAGCACGCTCAGCGGCGTGCGCGGCAGGTCTTCGGACATGGGCGTTGGGAATGAGACGACCGCGCATCATAACGTTGTTCGCCGATCGGTGGCGCGGTCGATGCCGCCAATCGCTTGTGCAACGACAACGCGACGCGACGGCGCGTGAATCGGCCGAGCTATCGACGCTTGACCGCGATGTTGAAGCCGACGACGGAGAGCACCGCCATTGCCATCAGCAGTGCCAGCCATCCGGACGACGCGGTTTCCGGCATCGCGAGCGGCGCGAGCGCGAACGGTGCGATGGCACGCGCGAACAACGCGGGCGCTGCCAGGCTGCCGAGTATGCCTCCGTAACCCGTGCGTCCGAACAACTCCGCGGGGACGGTCCCGCGCACGATGGTGACCACACCGTTGCTGCACCCGAATACGACGGCAAAGACGAGCGCGAGCGCGACTTGACCGTGAACCGCGATCAGGATGGCCACCGCGCCGACGAGGAGCCAGAGTGCGATCGCGCCGATGTGGCGCGACGAAAAGCGGCGACCGACGGTGAACTCCAGAATGCGCCCCGCGACCTGCATCGGCCCGAAGAAGGCTCCGACCCAGACCGCCGATTCGAGGCTGAGGCCCTTGCCCTGCAATAGCGCGATCAAGTGCACAGTCAGCGCCGAGACGATGAAGCCGTTTAACGCGAACGCGGCACCGAGAGCAATGAATGCCGGTCGGCGCAATTCGGGCGCCAGGGAACCGTGCGCGTCCGCAGCGCCCGTTCTGCCGGCGACCATCGGTGTCACGGTCCTGGGCACGAACGCGAGATGCAGCGGCAAGCAGATCGCAATGTGCAGCAGCGCGAATGCGCTCATCGTTCCCCGCCACCCGAGCAAGTCGAGGCCCTTTAGCGACAAGGGCCAGAACGCCGTGCTCGCCAGGCCGCCCATTAGCGTAAGCGCCGTGAGCGCAGTCCGGTACGAGGTTCCCGCGTGCCGGCTCAACGTCGCGAACGCGGCGTCGTACATCGTCATCGCCATGGCGACGCCAGCGAGGGCCCACGCGGCGTAGAGCGCCGTGGCCGATTGCGCGTGTGCGATCGCAAGCAAGGAAACCGCGGCCGTCACCGAGCCGATGCTCATTACCCGTCGGCCGCCGTGGCGGTCGATGGCGCGACCGACGATCGGCGCGGCGACCGCCGAGAGGAGCAGGCTCAGCGAATACGCGCCGAAAAGCTCTGCCGCGGAGAGACCAAGCTCGCCGCGCATGCTCGCTCCGAGCACGGCGATCGAGTAGTAGAGGGAGCCCCAGGAAATGATCTGCGTAAGTCCCAGAGCAGGAACTAGACGGACGAGGATGGCCCGGGTCATGGCGGAGATGGTAACGCGCGCAGGGGAATGCTCGCCCGCTCTGCGTTGCGCCGGGGGATGGTTACTGAGTAAGATAGGGGATATCGATGGAACCATCCAACGAATCACACTCCATGGAACCGCTGGTACTCACCGTCGACATGGCCGGGCTGCCGCAGGCTTGGGTCGAGCTCGAGGAAGCGATCACTTATCACGCGAAGCATCTGGTCGCATGGTCGGTCGGCGAGTACGTGCGCGAGTATCGCGGAGGTTTTCAGCGCAACGGCGAGCGCTCGCGCATTGCGACCAAGCTGATCCTCGCGATCAAGGGCAGCGGCACCGCGCGCTACGGACACGCGCCGGGCCTCACCAACGCTCTGCTGTTCGCGCGGGATCGACAGTTGTGCGCCTATTGCGGCACGCGCTTCATGATGCGCGATCTTTCCAGGGACCACGTCGTGCCGGTCTCGAAAGGCGGTCGCGACGTGTGGACCAATACGGTAACCGCCTGCAGGCGATGCAATACAACCAAGGGATGCCGATCCCCGGAGCAGGCCGACATGCCGCTGCTCTATGTGCCTTACGTACCGAACAGGCACGAGCATTTCATCCTGCGAAACCGGCGCATACTGGCCGACCAGATGGAATACCTGCTCGCAGGCGTGCCCAAGAGCAGCCGGCTGTACCTTTCCGACCCGCTCTCGTAGCGCGCTAGAGGGCGCCTCCTGCGGCGCCCTCTGCATCGATTGCGCTTCTGACGCCGCCTTGAAGCGCCGCGCCGTCGCCCCCATTTGAGCGCTTCACGGGAGCCGCCATGAACTCACGCACAGTGCAACGCGTCATCGAAGCCGTTCCGACCTCCGACGGGGCTGGAGTCAAGTTGCGCCGCAGCCTCGGCCAATCCGCGTGGGCGAGACTCGATCCGTTTCTGATGCTCGACCATTTCTCGACGGACAAGGCCGACGACTACATTGCCGGCTTTCCCGCGCATCCGCATCGGGGATTCGAGACCGTGACCTACATGCTCGACGGCCACATGCGACACGAGGACCATCTCGGCAATGTCGGCGAGCTCAAGAGCGGCGGCGTGCAATGGATGACGGCCGGCCGCGGCATCATCCATTCCGAGATGCCGCAGCAGGAGTCGGGGCGCATGCGCGGCTTTCAGCTTTGGATCAACCTGCCGGCCGCGCGAGAAAATGAAACCCGCGGGTTATCGCGACATCCAGGCGACCGACATTCCGGTGGTCATGCTGCCGGGTGGTGCGCGCGTCAAGGTGATCGCCGGTACGCTCGACGTGAACGACGCGATCACGCCCGGACCTATCCAGGGCTTGTCGACAGACCCGCTGTACCTCGACATCGAATTGCCCGCCGGCGCGACGCTTGTGCATCCCATCAAGGCGGGCTACCACGCCTTCGTCTATCCTTTCGAAGGCAGTGTGACGGTCGGCCCGCCGGGTGCCGGGCGAGCGCTCGCAACCCATCACGCCGGCGTGCTCGCCGACGGCGACACGGTCGAGTTGACCGGCGGAAGCACAGGAGGTCGCGTGCTGCTGCTCGCGGGCCGTCCGCTGCTCGAGCCGATCGTCCAGTACGGCCCGTTCGTGATGAACTCGCGCGAAGAGATCGAGCAGGCGGTCAGCGACTATCAACGAGGTGCTTTGACCGAGGCGCGCCCGTAGCTGTAAAACGCGGCTCGGCGGAACGCGCGTCGCCGGGCCAATCTTCGCGACATAGCGGCGCGATGGAGGAAAGATGTCGATCCGGCCGGGATTTTTCATCGCCTGCGCGATAGGCGCGGCGTTTGTGTTTTCGCCCATCGCGTCCGCTGCCGACGAAGCGGCTACGATCGATCCTCAGGTGATACTCGCGAGGATGAAGGCCGCGACGGGCGGCGACCAGTGGGACAGCCTGCGAACCCGGCACGTTGTCGCGAGGCTCGCTACCGGAGGCTTGATAGGCACGACTCAACAGTGGGACGACCTGGCCACGGGCCGGACCTACGGCAACTTCAAGCTCGGTCTTCTTTCCGGTGCCCAGGGCTACGATGGCAAGGTCCTGTGGACGCAGGATGAATCCGGTCAGTCGCGGTTGGAGACGACGCAGGACGCGATCGAAGGCACGGTCAGCAATGCGTACAGGACGACGATGGCCTTCTGGTACCCCGAGCGTCGCGCCGGCTCGGTCGAGTATGTCGCGCGGCGGCCTCTGAACGGCCAGGAGGACGATGTGCTCCGTATGTCGCCCGTCGGCGGGCGACCGTTCGAGATCTGGGTCAACACCCAGACCAGCTACGTCGACCAGCTCACCGAGCGCGAAGCCTCCGGAACGCGCACCGAGAGCTACCGCGACTACCGCGAGGTCAATGGCGTGCGCGTGCCATTTTCGCTGACCTTCTCGCACGGAGACCCGAGCTACGATCAGGTCGTGACCGTGCAGAGCGTGGATTTCGGCGTTCCCATCGACGAGGCGCGGTATTCGCAACCGATGCGTCCAGCGCCCGACTACACCTTCGTCGCAGGCAAGGCGAGCGTCGAAATACCGTTCAAGATCTACAACGGACATATCTATCTTCCGGTGAAGATCCAAGGCAAGGGCACCTTCCTGATGCTGTTCGATTCCGGCGGCTCGAACCTGCTTCAGCCCTCGACCGCGCGCGATCTCGGCCTGAATGTCGAAGGAGCGCTCGGTGGCGGCGGGATCGGTGAAAGCAAGCAGGATGTCGGCATGACCAAGGTCGACCACATCGAACTGGGCGGCATCGTCATCCGTGACCAGGTCTTCGCCACGCTCGACCTCACGGACTTCGCCGGTCGCGGCGAAGGGCTTGACGATGTCGCCGGACTCCTCGGCTATGAATTGCTCAGGCGCTTTCCGGTCACGATCGATTACCAGCACTCGCGTGCCATTTTCTACAATCCCGAAACGTTCAAATACACGGGCAAGGGCTTGCGCGTTCCGTTCCGCTTCCGGGGTCAGGTTCCGGAGGTCGATGGCACGCTGGACGGTATCGCAGGCGCATTTGTCATCGACACCGGCCGTTGGGCGTCCATCGATCTGGCCGCGCCGTTCGTCGACAAGAACGGCTTCGCGAAGAAATATGCACCGAAGTATCGCGTCGTCTCCGAAGCAGGCGTCGGCGGATACACGTATTCGTCGCTCGCGCGCGCCGGCAGCCTGACGCTGGGGGACGTGTCGGTATCGAGTCCGGTCATCTACCTGTCCCAGCAGCCAAGGGGAGCTGCAGCTGCGGCCGATGTCCATGTCGCGGGCAACATAGGCTACGGTGTGCTGAAACAGTTCAACATCACGTTCGACTATCCGCGGCAGCAACTCTTCTTCGAGAAGAACGCGGACTACGGCCGTCCGGATGTGGCCGACCGCTCGGGCCTGTGGCTGGAGCGTGTGGGCGACGTATTCGAGGTGCTGGACGTCGTTGCGGGAAGTGCCGCGGCGGACGCCGGCATCAAGGCCGGCGACCTCATCGTCGCGATGGACGGCAAGCCTGCTTCGAGCTGGAAGCTATCGGACGCGCGTGAGCGATTGAAGGCGGCGCCCGGAACGCACGTCCGCCTCGGTGTCGAGCGCAGCAAGCAGCCGATCGATCTGAAGCTGCGCGACCTGGTCTAGGGGTCGCCCATAGGGCGACCCCTAGTTTCCGTGAGCGCAACCTGGGGCGAAAGGCAAACTACTGGCCGGCATCCGCGCCCTTGAGACAAGCGTCGAGCGCCGGTCCTGACATCTTCTGGCATTCCGGCGCCACGCCGCTGTGATTGGCGTTCACTTCATTCTGACACTCGGCCCTCGATTTGAGGGGCTGCTGGTCACACGCCGCGCGGGCGCTTTGATAGTCGATCATGCCGGCCGGCTGGCCAGTGTTCACGGGTGCCGGAGCGCTCATGGTCGAGGCCGCAGGGTTATTCGCAGCGGAGGTTGGGTCGGCGCTGCCGTCGGTCGGGGGCGCCGTCGACGTGCCAACCGGGGCATTGCGCGGTGTATTGTCCGGGGCCGTGCTTTGGGCGCTTGCCGTCGCTGTAACGGCACCGAATGACGCGATTAAAAGCGTAGCAAGGATTCTTCGACGCATGATTTGTTTCCTTTCCATTGATGGTGGTCCGTTAGCCCGACGCCCCACGGGCCTCGCTGCTTTGGGCCCGATCGAGCAACAACGGTGCGTCCAGAATCGCAGAACGGCCACGGATGCGCCATCGGCGGGATGCTGTATTTCGAATAGGACATCGGACCGTCGCCGTTCAGCCTGATTCCGACGTGCTTTACGCAGCCCCATAGGCGCGCGTCCTACGCAGGGATCGGACGCGATCTTATTGCGCTCGCGTCGATTTGAGGCGATAGTAAGCGAGCAGGTATCCGGGCGCGCCGCCGCCTGATGTACTGGGCCCTGCACTGTTTCAACGCTGCTTCCGGCGCGCCGCGCCGCGAGGGCAGGAACCGATAGAGCTCATCACGCTGAGAGGAAACTATGGATCGCACCACACCGCTTTCTACATCCACACCCATGGGACCCAAGATCGAGAACGCAGCACAGACGGCGCACAAGGTCGTCGACACCGTGGCGGACAAGACGACTGCGCAGGTCGATCGCCTCAGCGGCAGCGCCCACCGCGCAGTAGACAAGACTGCCGGCGCGGCGACGCAGGCGGCGGACTGGGCAAGCACGTTTCCCGACCAGGCGATGGATGCCAAGGCGCGATTGACCGATTCGATGTCCGCGACTATCCGCGAGCGCCCGATCGCGACGGTCGCCGGCGCCTTGATCCTCGGCTATCTGCTGGGGCGCATCGGACGCATGTAGGCGCAGCTCTGCGGCGCGGCGACGCTTTCGCGCGCCGCGCAACCGCGCCTGGCTGACGGACCTCGCACGGGGTCGCACGGCAGGCGCGTACCAATCAAATGGCGCACGACAAGCAGATGTGAGTCTCGCTTGATAGCCCGCCATTTACCATCCTAGCGTCCCACGAAAAGCTCTCCGATCGCGCCCGGCGCACGGTCGGCGCGCGTCCTACGCTATCGGAGGTTCCGCCGACAGCGAAATCAGCATCCAACCGATTTGCGCGCACATTGCGTACTGCGATAGTGCGCGCACTTCGACGGTGCGAAAGCGCCGGCCCGCGACCCCTGATCCAAAGGAAACGACATGAAAAAGCGTCTGAGTGCGCTCCGCACCAACTGGGCCAACAAGCAGCAGGGAGGGATGGGCTACGTGCTCCTCTGGCTGCTCGGGGTTCCGATTCCCGTGCTGATCCTGATCTCTCTGCTCCGCGGCTGCAACTAAGGGCGTCGATCTTCAGACCACGCGCGCTCACTGCGAGCGCGGACTCGACTTACAAAAAGGGAAATGATGGAACACGTACACACTGCAACCACCACGCTGGTCGATGTAGAGCCCGTAACCATGCGCTGGGGCGCGATCATAGCGGGCTGGCTGGTCGCCACGGCTGTGGCGTCGCTGATGTATGTCGCAGGATTGGCGATCGGCTTCAGCGCGTTCGATCCTTACAATTCGACGATGACCGCAAAAGGCATCGGCATGGGAACGGTCGCATGGATAGTGCTGACCTGGGCGGTGTCGCTCCTGCTGGGCGGGATGTTCGCGAGTTGGTTCGTGGCGCGTCAGGATCAGACCGTGGGCGCGTTGCACGGCATCACCGTATGGGGCCTCTCGGTCGTCGTCGGCGGACTGGTGTTTGCGATGGGCTTGACGCAATTCGCGCACGGTGGAGCGGCGCTGATGAGGGGCGGTGCCGCCGCGGGCGCTGCAGCCGTCGGAGCTGGCATGCCGCAGGTGGGTCCGCGCACTCAAGGTGGACCTATGGGCGATGCCATCACCGGCTTGCAGGCGCAATTGACCCAACGTGTCGCACAGAACAGCGCGCGCAATGCACCGGGCGCGTCGCTGGTGGTTCCGGCGCCAGCGTCACCGGCACAGACAGGGTCTTCGACGGCCCAGCCGAGCGGCGCGGATGTGCGACAAGCGGCATCCCAGCTCGATCGTCAGACGATGGCGGGTGTCGCGGCCGCGCTCATCAACGGCAACACCGACAACGCCAAGGCCTTGCTGGCCGCCAACACATCGATGTCGCAGGCGGAAATCGATCAAACCCTGCAGAGTCTTTCAGCCCAAATCGAAAAGTACAAGGGCGACATTCAGGCGGCGGCCGATACCGCGGCGCGCTATGCCGCATCCACCATGTGGATCATTTTCCTGAGCAGTCTGATCGCTCTGGTGGCGGCAGCCGTCGGTGGCTGGTTGGGCGCCGGGCACATTCACCGTGTGCACCATCTGCGGCGGTATGAATCGGCGCTCGCTCCGCGCCTTTGAGTTATCGGCGTGCCGCCCTGCGGCGGTACGCCTGCGAAACGCATCGTCGTTCAACTGAAACACGAGTCTTGGAGAAATGAAATGGCAACAAGCAAGGCGGCCGGAAAAATGGATGCGATTGCAATGTTGATCGCCGATCACAAGAAAGTGCAAAAAGCATTCAAGGATTTCGAGAAAATCAAGGACAGCAAGAGCAAGCGCGGCAAGTCGGACATCGTTCGCCAGACCTGCGCCGACCTGACGATACACACCAGGATCGAGGAGGAGATCTTCTATCCGGCGGCGCGGAAGGCGATCAAGGATGCCGATCTGATGGACGAGGCCACGGTTGAGCACGCGGGTGCCAAGGATTTGATCGCGCAGCTCGAGTCCATGCAGCCGGGTGACGACCTCTACGACGCCCGGTTTACCGTTCTGGGTGAGAGCGTCAACCATCACATCAAGGAAGAGCAGACCGAGATGTTTCCGAAGGTCCGCAAGACCAAGCTCGATTTGGTCGTGCTTGGTCAGCAGATGGCGCAGCGCAGGGCGGAGCTCGAGTCGCACGTGTCTCGAGGCGGCAGCGCCGCGACTGCGGGACGTGCGGCGAAGGCCCAGCGTGGCGCGGCGGTTGCTGCGGCATAACAACCGAGAGCACACAACGGGCGCGCCCGCGATGCGGGCGCGCTTTTTATTGTCCTCGCAGCGGAGAGGTGATCAGCATGCGTCGAACCAGAGGATTGCTCGGAGCGAATGCGCTTTCGTCGTGGCTGAGACTCGCAACAAGCTACGCGGAAATGGCTGCCGCCTCCACGGAGGTCGTCGCCCGACGGACACAGCGGATGGCGATGGCCGGATCGAGCCCCAGCTCGCGCGATCGGCGCGAGTTTGCCCTGATGGGTCGGGAAAAACTGGATGCCGGCGCGGAATCGGCGCGCGCCGTCGGAGCGGAGGTCCTGCGATTGAATCATCGATTCGCGATGCAGGCCTGGCTCGCGATGCTGTCGGCGTCGACCGACATGCTGAGTCTTGCCGGGAGCCGCACGCCCTCTCAGGCGTTAGCGCGGCAGAAAAAGCTCGCATCGACGCTGCGGCGGGCTGCGCCGACGGCAGCCCGCTTATCGGCCGCGACCGCGTCGCTGACCGGCGCCGCGTTGAAGCCCGTACATTCCAGGGCAACGCGCAATGCCGTCCGTTTACGCCGCGGTTAGACGTCGAGCGGGCGGGTGACGTAACACCGCAGGAGAGCTGCGAACGGCCGCGCGGCGCCTGCCGTAGAGCAGGTCAGGCAACAACGTCGACGTTCGTTGATCTCTTCGGGTCGTTGCCGAGGAACTCGGCGATCGGGCGGAGATCCTCGACCCTCTCGCACACCGCTTTGATCGCCATGACGATCGGCACGCCGAGGAGCAGCCCCCAGACGCCCCACAACCATCCCCAGAAAAGGAGAGCCACGAATACGATAACCGCGTTGATCTTTCCGATGCGTTGCGTGAGCCATGGTACGAGCAGCAGGCCGATTGCTCCTACCAGGGTCAGTGTGACGCCGATGATCATTGCAACGGGCTGCAAAGTGTCGAACTGGACGTATGCAACCAGCGCCGTGATGACCACGAGCGCGGTCGGCCCGGCATAGGGAATCAGATGCAGCACTCCTCCTACGCAGGCCCATAGCAGCGCGTTATGGAGTCCGATCCACGCGAAGGCCACCCACGCCACGAGCGCCAGCAGCGCGCTGCTCAGGATCTGGACCAGTAGATATCGCTGAATCTGAAGATCGATCTCGTCGAGAATCTGAACGGTGATCTTTTTCTTGGTCAGCGAATCGCCGCTGATCCGTATCAACGTTCTACGGAAGCTGTCTCCGGCGACCAGCAGAAAGTACACAAGCGCGATGACCACGACGAGCTGGCCCATGCCGGCGACGAAGCTGGCGGTCCCCATCAGCACATAGTCGCGAACCTTGAAGCGTGGTGTATCGGGCACAGGCACTGCGCGCGCTTGCTGAGCTGCGCTGCCCGTGGTCGGGGTCGCCGCGCCGGCATCGTTGGCCGCTTTTTCGATTTCGGTCGCGGCCTTTTTCATTTTTTCGACCGCGTTCGCGGGATCGCGAGGATTGCCGCGAATGGCAAGGCTGAATTTTTGCGTCGCTTGCGGAACGATGTCCAGGATGTCCAGCGCCTCGGGCTGCAGGGAATTGAGACCCCACCCGATCGCGGCCAGAATGATCGCCAGCGTCGCTGCCGCACCCACGGCCTTGGGCAGCTTCGCGTACTTGCGCAACCAGTTGACGACGGGCGTAAGCGAGTAGCTCAAGAATACGGACAGGGTAATGGGGATCAGGACGGCCTGCGCCCATTGAAGGAACACGACCACGGCAATGAACGCGATGACAACGATCGCGTTGCTGCGCACCAGCACGTGCATTGTCGATACCGTCGGCGCGGGAGTGCCGGGCGCAATGTCGTCGGCCTGCGGGTGGGAATCCGGGAGAGTGGCCATCAGCTTCAGAGGACGCAAAGGGAGGCCGACATTAGACCATGTACCGCGGCGCGCGTGCGGCGGCCCCGGCCCATCCGCGCGCTAGTAAGCGCCCCAGCCCCTCAGAGCTTGAGCAGGTGCGGAAGCCAGAGCGAGATCGATGGAATGTAGGTCACAAGCATCAGCACGAAGAACATCACGCCATAGAAGGGCCAGATGCGCCGCATGATCTGCTCCATGCTGACCTTGCCTACCGCGCAGCCTACAAAGAGAATGGCTCCGACCGGCGGGTGACAAAGACCGATGCCGAGGTTGAGCAGCATGATCATGCCGAAGTGAACGGGATCGACGCCGAAGCTGGTCACGACCGGAAGCAGGATCGGCGTGCATATCAGGATCGATGGAGCCATGTCGATCAGGCAGCCGAGGATGAGCAGCAGTACGTTGATCATCATGAGAATCAAGTTCTTGTCGCTCGACAGCGTCAGGAAGAACGCAGTGACCTTGGCCGGGATCTGCATTAATGCCATGACGTACCCGACGGCCGAAGCGCAGGCGATCAACGTCATTACCATCGCGACGGTCTTGAGCGTGCGGTGCACGAGCGTCGGCAGGTCGCGCCACTTGTAGTCGCGGTAGATGAACATGGTGACGAAGAATGCCCACACGCATGCGACCGCGCCCGCTTCGATGGCGGTGAAAATCCCGCCGAGGATGCCGCCCAGGATGATTCCCAGGGTCACCAACCCCCACAGCGCGTCGATGGTCACCTTGAGTGCTTCGCGCAAGGGCACCGCAACGCCCCTGGGATGACCGTCGCGATACGCCATGAACAGGCACAGCACGATCAGCGAGAAGCCGAGAAGAAGTCCGGGAACGACTCCCGCCATGAACAGGCTGATGATGGAGATTGTGCCGCCGGTGGCGAGCGAGTAGATCACCGCGTTGTGGCTGGGCGGCACCAGCAATGCCTGCACCGAAGCGGTGATAGTGACGTTGGTCGCGAATACCCGTGGATATCCGTTCTTCTCCATTTGCGGAATCATCACGGAGCCGATGGCCGACGTGTCCGCGACCGACGATCCGGAGATGCCGCTCAGGAACGTCGTCGCCACCACATTGACGACCGACAATCCCCCGCGGATTCGGAAAAAGCCCACCAGCACATTCGCGAATGCCACCAGCCGCCGCGCCATGCCGCCCTCCGCCATGATGGCGCCCGCGAGCACGAAAAACGGGATCGTCAGCATCGCAACCTTGCTGACACCGTCCGAAATCTTGAGCATGACTGCTTCGAGCGGAATGCCGATCCACATCGCGCCCGCGATCGCCGCCAATCCAAGCGAGTAGGCGATGGGAACGCCAATCGCAAAGCATGCAAACAGCGTGATGACGACGACAAAAAATTCCATATGCGGCTCTGGTCAGGAAGCGGAGTGCATGGCGGCCGCCTCGGGATCGAGCTCGGCGGGCGGGGGTCCGATCAGCATCCGCTCGATCACGAACAGCAGCGTGATGGCGCCGCCGATGGGGATCGGCAGATACGTCAATCCGACCGACAAGGTCGGAAAATCGGCGATGTCAGAGTGCCACGTCGCGGCGCAAAGCTTGCTGCCGTAGATGACCATGAAGATCGCCAACGCGCCGACCAGCGCTTCGGCCGAGAACCTGGCGAAACGCTGCCGCGATCCGGAGAGCATCCGCACCAGCACTGATACGCTCATGTGGTTGCCTGAGCGATAGCACGCCGCCGCGCCGATGAAGGTCAAAACGATGGTCAGCAGCACCGCCATGGGCTCGGGCCACGACGCGGCGCGATTCACCACGTAGCGCGTGTACACGCCCCACGGAATCACGGCGGAAATAAGCACCAGCGCGGATCCGGCGACACCGACGCAGGCAAGATAAAGCGCGTCCATGGACTTGCGGTAGATGATCGACATCGTCTCCTCCGATGCGGCGAGTCGGGGCGGCTCGCGTGCGCGAGCCGCTCCCGGCCGATGCTGCTGCTGGTGCAAGCCGTCGCGAGTGCGCCGACCCGAACGCCCTCGATGCCGCGCTATTGAACTGCCTGGATGCGCTTGATCATGTCGGCATATTTGGGGCCGTACTTGTCCCACACGGGCTTGACCGCGTCCTGGAACGGTTTCTTGTCGGCGATTTCAGTGACGGTGATCCCGGCGGCGCGGGCCTTGTCCATCGCTTCTTTTTCGTATTTGACCCAGAGCACACGTTCTTCGAGCTGCATTTCGCGCCCGAATTTGATCAGGAGCGCCTGGTCGTCCTTCGACAGGGTGTCCCAAGTCCGGCGCGAGAAAACGACCATCTCCGGAACGATAAGATGCTCGTCGAGAGTCAGAAATTTCGCGACCTGGTAATGGTTGTCGAAGACAAAGCTCGGCGGGTTGTTCTCGGCACCGTCGACGACGCCTGTCTGGAGTGCGCTGAAGACCTGGTCGTAGCCCATCGAGACGCCGTTTCCGCCGAGCGAATTCATCATGTCGACGAACATGGGATTCCCCATGACGCGGAATTTCATTCCCTTCAGGTCATCGATGTTCTTGATCGCCTTCTTGGTGTCATAGAGACTGCGCGCGCCGGCGTCCATCCAGCAGATGGCCACAAGGCCGGCCTTCGGGTTGTTGGTGACCTTGTCCATCAGCTCCTGGCCGATGGGTCCATCGATCACCTTCTGCATGTGCGCCGTACTGCGGAAAAGATACGGCATGTTGAAGACATTGAGCTCGTCGATGACGGGCCCGAGCGCGCCGACCGAGACGCGCGCGATCTGGATCGCGCCGACCTGGGCCTGCTCGATCGCTTCCTTTTCACCGCCGAGCTGCATCGACGCGTACATCTGCACGCTCAGGCGCCCGTTGGTCGCCTTCTCGAGCTTCTTGCCCATGTTTTCCACCGCGGCAACCGTCGGGTAGCCTTCGGGGTGAACATCGGACGCCTTAAAAACCATCTTCTGGGCCGATGCGAGGCCCACCGGCAACGCGCCGGCAAGTGCGATCAGCATCGTGGCGATGCCCGCACGTACTGCGTTTCGTCTTGCTTTCATTGCTGCTCCTCCGTCGTTGGACGTCTAGTTTTTTGCATCGCTGTGACCCTGGTCCAGCGGTTGATCAACCACTGCCGGCGCGATTCGGCCCGTATCTTATCGCGATGGCGACCCGCCATTGCGTTTATCTCGACCCGAACGACGGGACCAGGCGCTCAGGCCAGGAAGTTCTCCTTGCCACGTATATCCTCATAAAAAAAGTCTGGGTTCATGCGCTGGATGTCTTCCATGCTGATGCGCAGCCCATCGAGATGACCCTCCATCGCCGCCGCGGCACGATCGGCATCGTGATCCTCGATGGCGGCGACGACGAGCGCATGCTCCTTGATGACGCGGGTCATCCGTCCGGGCTGCGGCAGGGTCAGGAGGCGATAGCGATCGATCTGCGTCTTGACGCCCTGAACCAGCGACCAGATGCCGGGATAGCCGCCTGCCGTCGCGACGGCGGCATGAAACGCCTCGTCGGCGCCATGAAATGCAGTGCGATCACCGGCGGCATCGGCTTCGCGCTGACGCTCGAGGATCGCGCGAAGGCCCGTCACTTCGCTCTTCCGCGCGTTCAGCGCCGCCGCTCGAACCGTCACCTGCTCCAGCGCCTTGCGCACGACGATCGCCTCGGGAAGCGCGCGCAGGGGAATGCGTGCGACGAACGTTCCCGACTTGGACACGGTGTCGACGAGCCCTTCGGCAGCGAGCCGCAGCAAGGCCTCGCGCACGGGCGTGCGGCTGACCCTTTGCGTCAGAGCGATTTCCTTTTCGATGATCGGCTCGCCGGGCTTGCGCGCGAGCCACAGGATTTCCTGGCGCAGTTCGCGATAGATCATTGCCGACGCGGTCTCGACCCTGCGGCCTCCCGCAGATGCGTTCCGCGGCGAAGCTGTGTTTCGCGTCTGCGCCGGCCGCGACGCGGACGCCGCTTTGAGATGACGGTCTGACATGAGGATCCGTGCTCGGCTTGCTTGCCCGACGCTAGTATATCTAATATATTAGTCGCCGCAAGCGGAGGGTCGACTGCAAGAGCGCAGGGCGCGAAAGACGATTCGCGAAATCGCGTGTCGCGCGAGGCGCAGGAGGAATCACGATGGTCCGACGTGCCTAAAACCGCGGCCGCGATGAGCGCGGGAACGGGACTCGCATCAGGGGTCATGGCCGATCCGGCCAAGCCTCTGACCCAGGCGGCGGACGGGACGCTGCTGCGCGGTGTCGATGCGGTGGCCGAAGCGGTGGTCGTCGCCGCGTTGATCGGCGAGCTGCTGGTGGTGCTGGGCAATGTCTTCGCACGCGTCTTTCTCCAGCATTCGTTTCTGTGGGCCGACGAGGTTGCGCGATTGACCCTTTCGACGCTCGCCTTCATCGGCGGCGCGATCGCGTACCGGCGACGCGATCATGCTTTCGTGCGCGTAGTCCTCAATCTCTGCTCCGCGCGCACACAGCGCGCGTGCATGGCGCTCGCCGATGTCCTGGTCCTGTTCGTTGCCGGCCTCACCGGCATCGCATCGCTGGAGTTTCTGGCCTCGAGCTGGAACGAGCGAACACCCGTGCTGCAGCTGCCGGCGGCGATCATCGGCTCACCGCTGCCCGCGGGCATGGCGCTCATCTGCCTGTACGCGATCGTCCATCTATGGCGCCAGCATGGCAGGATAGCCTGGAAAGTCGCGGGCGCGTTTGCGCTGCTGCTAGCCGTGGCGATGCTCACGCGCGAGACGTGGCAGGCGTGGTTTTCCGCCGACGCAGCCATCACCGCGGCATTGCTGCTCTTTTTCGTCGCGATCTTCGCCGGCGTGCCGGTGGGCTTCGTGCTGCTGCTCGCCACCGCCGCGTACATGTGGATCACGGGCACCGCGTCGATGGTCGTGCTGCCGCAGAGCATGGTCAACGGCACCGGCAATTTCATCCTGCTGGCGGTGCCGTTCTTCATCCTCGCGGGCTTGATCATGGAGCGCGGCGGCATCAGCGTCCGCCTGGTGCGCTTCATCTACACGGTTGTCGGGCACATGCGCGGCGGGCTGCTGCAGGTTGCCGTGATCAGCATGTACGTCGTTTCCGGTCTGTCCGGCTCCAAGCCGGCGGACGTGGCCGCCGTCGGGACCGTGATGCGCGACCAGTTGCGCGAACGGCACGGCGCGCCGGAGGGCGCGGCCGTGCTGGCGGCGGCCGCGGTCATGGGCGAGACGGTGCCCCCGAGCATCGCGATGCTCATCGTCGGCTCGATCACGAACGTCTCAGTGGCGGCGATGTTCATCGGCGGCCTGGCCCCTGCGGCGGTGATGGCGATCGCGCTCATGGTTCTCATCTACGTGCGCGCACGCCGCTCGTCCGCCGCACGCATTCCGCGCCAGCCGGCCGAGGCGATGCTGCAAGCCGCGCTTGGCGCCGTTCTACCCCTGTTGCTCCCCGGAATTCTTCTCGCCGGCATTCTTCTCGGCATCGCGACGCCGACCGAGGTCGCGGCCTTCGCGGTCGTCTACGGCCTGTTCCTGGCGATCGTCGTCTATCGCGACATGGGCTTTCGGAAATTCATGCGCACCGTTGCGGACACTGCCGCGCTCACAGGAGTGCTCTTGTTCATTTTCGCGGCCGCATCCGGGTTTTCGTGGACGCTGACCGTTGCATACCTGCCGCAGCGGCTCGTCGAGCTGCTGCATTCGGTCGGCAACAGTACAGCGGTCTTCATGATCGGCTCCATCGTCCTGCTGATCGTCGTCGGAGTATTGCTGGAGGGCTTGCCTTCGCTCAACGTGCTCGCGCCGCTGCTGCTGCCCATCGCCGGGAAGCTGGGCTTGAGCGAGCTGCACTATGCGCTCGTGCTCATCATTGCCATGGGTGTCGGCGGCTTCATGCCGCTCGCGGGTGTGGGTTTCTACGTCTGCTGCGCAATCATGCGCGCCGACATCGAGTCGGCGTCGCGGGCGATGCTGCCGTATCTCGGCGTCGTGCTGATAGGCTTGCTGATCGTCGCTTTCGTTCCATGGTTTGCGCTGTTTCTGCCGCACTATTTCGGTTTTCGAGGGTAGGTCTGTCGACGGCGATAGCCGCGACGGCGTCCAACAAAGGAGGAAGTCATGGATCGCAGAAGATTTCTGAAGACAGGAGCCGGAGTTGCCGGAGCGTCGCTTGCCGCGCCCTACGTTGCGCGTGCTCAGGCGCCGCTGACGATGCGTTGGGCGCACTTCGCGCCCGAAGATCATCCCGCCAACGTCGCCGCCAAGCAGTTTGTTAGCCGCGTCGAAATGCGCACCAATGGCGCGATCAAGATCAACATCTTTCCCAACAACGTTCTCGGCGGCCCTCCGGAGCAGGCCCAGCAGATCAAGCTGGGCACCATCGACATGGGGTTGCCGACGCAGGGCCAGCTCGACAAGTACGACACGGCTTTCGCAGCGGTGCTGCTGCCTTTCATCTTCGACAATTCGGCGCAGGTCTACAAGGTCCTCGACGGCCCGGCCATGGACTGGCTCGCGCCACTGGCCGAAAAGCAGGGCTTCGTCCTCCTTCACAACTGGGAATACGGCTTCCGCAACCTGACCAACAGCGTGCGTCCGATCAATGTGCCCGACGACGTCAAGGGACTGAAGATTCGCACGCCGCCCGAGCTGCAGATCCAGGCGTCGATGGAAGCGCTCGGCGGCATCGTCCAGGCGATCGCCTTCCCGGAGCTTTATCTGGCGCTGTCGCAAAAGGTTGTAGACGGCGAGGAGAATCCGATCGCCGTGATCTACTACAGCAAGTTCTACGAGGTTCAGAAGCACCTCGCGATCACCCGCCACGTCTACAACAACATGATCCACACCATCGGTGTCAACAGCTGGAAGAAGCTCACGCCCGCGCAGCAGCAGATCTTCCGCGAGGAAAGCGCGTCGGCGGCCGCGTTGATGCGCAAGCTTATCGGCGACGCGGAGGCCGATCAGATCGACAAGCTCCGCGACGGCGGGATGCTGGTGACGCGTCCCGATCTCGCGCCTTTCCGCGCGAAGATGGATCCCGCCTACAAGCGGATCGCCGCCTATGCCGGTGAGGAAAATGTGAAAAAGTTCCGCGCCATGGTCGATCAGGCGCGGTGATCCATTTGTTCAAGCGCTCGGCGCTGCACTCCGAAAGGTCTCGGCCATGAATCCGGAAAAATCGTTCGACTACCGCGCTCTGTTCGATCTCTCCGGCCGCGTTGCGCTGGTGGTGGGCGGTGGCTCAGGGATCGGGCAGGCGGGCGCGGAGGGCATGGCCGCGCAGGGTGCGCATGTCATCGTCGCTGACCTGATGCCGGACGACGCGCGCGGCGTCGCCGAGCGCATTGTCCGCGCCGGTGGCAAAGGTTCGTCGCTGCAAATCGATGTGCGCAACACGGCAGCCGTCGATGAGATGATTGCCACGGTGATCCGCGATCATGGCCGTCTCGACGTTGTCCTCACGACGCCGGCGGTCAACCTGCGCAAGCGTCTTCTCGACTACAGCGACGAGGAATTCGATCGGGTGATCGAGCTGAACCTCAAGGGAACGTTTCGTGTCGCGCGTGCTTGCGCCAGGCCGATGATGGAGAGGAAGCGTGGCAGCATCATTCTGATGTCGTCGATCCGGTCCGTGAATGTGGAGCCCGGTCAGAGTATCTACGCGTCGACCAAGGCAGGCATCACGCAGATGGCGCGCGGCCTCGCGGTCGAGCTGGGACCGAGCGGCGTGCGCGTCAATGCGCTCGCCCCCGGCATCGTTGCGACACCGCTCACCGTTCCGATTTCGTCGAACCCGACCTGGAACGAAGCGTATGCGCGGCGCTGTGCGTTGGGCCGGTGGGCGCAACCCGAGGAAATGGCCGGTCCGATCATCTTTCTGGCGAGCGAGGCGAGCAGCTATCTGACGGGAACGACCATTTTTGCGGACGCCGGCTGGACGGCGATCGACGGACGCTTCGAGCCGCAGCTCAAGGCCTGAACGCAGGTACGCAGCGCAGCCGCACGCTCAGGGGACAAGCCTGTAGCCGACGGCCGTTTCCGTGAGCAGATGCTTCGGCTGCGCCGCGTCGTCCTCGAGCTTGCGGCGTAAATGGCTCATGTGTACGCGCACATAATGATCGCGTCCCACGTAGGAAGGGCCCCACACGTCGCGCAATATCTGGCGATTGGTGATCACGCGCTCGACATTCGCGATCATCGTCGACAGCAGGCGATATTCGATCGCCGTCAAGTGCACTTCCTCGCCACGCTTGAGAACGAGGCGCTTGACCAAGTCGACCTCGACGTCGCCGAATCGGAATACGGATAGTTTTTCCGCCGTGTCCGCGACTTTCCTGCGCAGGACCGCACGAACGCGGGCGAGCAACTCGCCGACGCCGAAGGGCTTGGCCAGATAATCGTCGGCGCCTGCGTCCAGCGCCTGAATTTTGTCGGTCTCGTGCACCCGTGCCGAAAGCACGATGACCGGCGTCGCGGACCAGGTGCGCAAGTCGCGGATGAAGTCCACGCCGTCGCCGTCGGGCAGGCCAAGGTCGAGAATGACGACGTCCGCCTTGCGTGTTCCGGCTTCGACGAGGCCGCTTTTCAGCGTTTCCGCCTCGAACACGTGCCAGCCCTCCGTCTCGAGCGCCGTGCGCACGAACCGCCGGATCTGGCGTTCGTCCTCGACCAGGACTGCAACCGGGGCGACGTCGCTCATGGCAGCGCCTTCATGTCTTGCGCATTTGCGGGCTCGTCCGGGTGTGCGATCTCCGGCGGAGTGCCGAGCGGCAATATAAAACAGAACCTCGCGCCGGACCCGGCGCTGTCCTCGACCCAGATCTTTCCTCGATGCGCTTCGACAATGGCACGGCTGATGGCGAGCCCCAGGCCCACGCCCGGCATGGCGGACTCGCGCGAGCCGCGAGTGAACTTGTCGAAGATCGCTTCGCGCTGGGCAGGAGGCACACCCGGCCCGTTGTCACTGACACTGACCAGCAGCTGATCCCCGGACACCTCCGCGGCGATTCGGATCACGGCGCCGGCAGGCGTGTATTTGCCCGCGTTCTCGAGCAGGTTGTAGAGGACCCGCTCGATGAGCGTTGCGTCGAACTCGACCAGGGGCAGATCCGGCGGCAGCGCGATCTCGATGCGCTTGTTGGCGAGCGCGGGCTGGATCGCCTTCAACGCGCCGCCGACGACCTCCTCGACCGACTGCCATTCGCGGCGGAGCTTGACGTCTCCGCTTTCGATGCGTGCCATGTCGAGCAGATTGTTGACCAGCGCATTCATCCGCCGCGCTTCCTCGGCAATCGCCTGGGCCGTGTCGCGTTGCACTCCGGACATCTCGGGTTTGGTGAGCTCGAGCGACTCGGCCAGACCCACCAGCGCCGCGAGGGGCGTTCTCAGGTCGTGCGAAAGTGCTGCCAGGAGGGAGTTGCGCAAGCGCTCCGATTCCATCCGGATGAGCGCGGCTTGCGCCACCTCCACGTAGTGGACGCGTTCGAGCGCAATCGCGACCAGCGCCGCGAACGTGTCCAGGTGCCGTCGTTGTTCCGGCACCAGGAGCTGCCGCCGATTCGCCGCCTTGATGGCGAGCACGCCGCGCGTGCGCATCGGTGCGCGCAGCGGCAGGTACAGAAATTCGCTTCCGGGCAGCGTGTCCGTCCCCGCGCCCGCCGGCTCCGACTTGTCGTATGCCCATTGAGCCGTGGCGCGCAGGTCAGTCGCGAGCGCGATGCCTCCTGGATCGTGCAGTTCGAGCCGATCCTGATCGTCCGGTATGAGGATCGCAACGCTCGCCTGGAATGTTCCGGCGATGAACTTGTTGGCAGCCTCCACCACTTGCTCGGTCTGGAGAAGGCTGGAGAGATCCCTCGCGAACTCGTAGAGCGCTGAGGCGCGTTCTTCGCGGAACGAGGCGACACGCGCCTGGTAACGAAGCCCCGCGGTCATCTGTCCGGTGATCAGCGCTACGGCGAGCATCACCATCAGCGTGAGCAGGTATTGAACATCGGAGACCGCAAAGGAGAATCGCGGCGGCACAAAAAAGAAGTCGAAGCTGGCGACGCTGACAAGAGCGGCAAGCACCGCCGGACCACGCCCGAATTTGACGGCAACCAGCACCACCGCGAGCAGAAAGAGCATGACCGTGTTGGCGAGGTCGAAATAGGGCTGCATCGGCGCGGCGATCAAGATCGTTGCCAAACAGGCAAGCAGTGCCCACAGATAGCGAAGGCGCTTGGAGGCGCGGCGCGGATCGTCGCCGGTCTCCGAGGCGATGCCGGGTTTGGAGGGTTCGGCCCTCGCCTCGCCGCGGCCGATTTCGATGACATCGACATCGGGTGCGAGAGCGCCCAAGCGCCTCGCGAGGTCGCCGCCTCCCCAGGCCCAGACGGTTTTCGCTTGGGCACGGCCCACGACCAGCTTGGAGCAATTGTGGATATGTGCGTATTCGACGATCGAGGCGGCGGCATCGTTGCCTGACAGGACGGCAGTTTTGGCGCCGAGGTCCTGCGCCAGCTTGACCGTCGTGAGAATGTGCTCGCGCTCGGACGGCGGCAGCCGCTGCAACTTCGGCGTCTCGACGTACACCGCCGTCCATTCGACAGCGAGCTGATTGGCGAGCCGCGCAGCGCTCCTGACCACATGCTCGCCTCCGGGATCGGGGCCGACGCAGCAGAGCAGCGAGGCCTCGGTCTTCCAGATGCGATGGATGGCCTGGTCGGTGCGGTAGGCCTGAACGTCGTCCTCGACGCGATCGGCGGTGCGGCGCAGCGCGAGCTCGCGCAGCGCCATGAGATTGCCTTTGCGGAAGAAATTGCCGGCCGCGCGCTCGATTTGCTCGGGCATGTAGACCTTGCCCGCCTTGAGCCGCGCCAGCAATTCGTCCGCGGGCACGTCAACCAGGATCACGTCGTCTGCGTCGTCGAAAAACGTGTCGGGAACGGTCTCCCACACACGGATGCCGGTGATGCCGCCGACGACGTCGTTCAGGCTTTCGAGGTGCTGGACATTGAGCGTCGTGAATACATCGATTCCGGCCGCTAGCAGCTCGCCGATGTCCTGCCATCGCTTCGGATGACGCGCGCCCGGCGCGTTGGTGTGGGCGAGCTCGTCGACGAGGATCAGCGCAGGGTGTCTGCGCGAGCGCCGCATCGAGGTTGAATTCGCTGACCGTTGCGCCTTCTACGTCGAGCATCAGCGGCGGCAATCGCTCGAGGCCTTCGAGCAGTGCGGCGGTTTCGGCGCGGCCATGCGTTTCGAGCACACCGACGACGACGTCGCCGGCGGCGCGTCGGATCGTCTGCGCCGCGACCAGCATCGCGTAGGTCTTGCCGACTCCCGCCGACGCGCCGAAGAAAATCTTCAGGCGACCGCGCGTCGCACGGGCTTCCCGGGCTTCGACCGCGGCGAGCAGCTGGTCAGGGTCCGGACGCTGTCTTGGCATGCTTGAGCCTAACAGCCGTCAGCCGTTTTGGGTACTGGCGGAAGCTTACCTTCGAACCCGGATTACTGCCGTGGGTCCGGAACTCGCCGCACGTTCACGACGCTGAACTTCGAGGCGCCCTTGACGGTTCCGGTGGCGATGTAGCGCATTCATTTCGCGGCGCGATCGAGCGCGAGGTTGAGCTCGAGAACGTTGACGCGTGACTCGCCGAGCACGCCGAGCGTGCGGTCCCGCGTGTACGTGGCGACGAGACTGCGCACTTCGTCGGGCGACAAGCCTCGTGCCCTCGCAACGCGTGCGACCTGATAGTCTGCCGCGGCGGCGCTGATATGGGGATCGAGCCCGCTGCCGGACGCCGTGATCAGGTCGACCGGCACCGGGTTTGTGTTGCCGGGATCGGCATCGCGCAGGGCCTTGATCCGATCCTTCACGGCGTCTGCGAGTGCCGGATTGCGCGGACCCAGGTTCGAGCCGGAGGAGGCCATGGCGTTGTAGGGCTGGGGCGAGGTCGCCGACGGCCGGCTCCAGAAATATTTCGGATCGTCGAACGGCTGCCCGATCAGGTCGGATCCGACCGTCTTCCCGTCCGACACGATCAGGCTGCCGTTGGCGGCGCGCGGAAACGCGACCTTCGCCACACCGGTGACGACCAGCGGGTAGACGATGCCGGTCAACACCGACATGACGATCAGCATTCGCAGCGAAGGCACGAGTTGCGCAAACATCGTAGTTCTCCTAGCGAGCATCGCGAGAGTGCGCGACGCTCGCATTCGTCATTTCGTCATCCCCGCGAAAGCGGGGATCCATCTTGCGACCATCAAAAGAACAATGGATTCCCGCTTCCGCGGGAATGACGATAGTGATTATCCAATCGTCGCGCACATCGTGAGACTCAACGGTAGTCTTCGCAGCATCACGCCAGCTTCACCGCCACGAGCAGCATGTCGATCAGCTTGATGCCCACGAAGGGCAGCAATATGCCGCCCACGCCGTAGATCAGCATGTTCCGGCGAAGTATGGCTGCGGCGCCGACCGGGCGGTATTTGACGCCCCTGAGTGCAAGCGGTATTAGCGCCGGAATGATCAATGCGTTGAAGATCACCGCAGACAGGATGGCGCTGTTGGGCGTTGCAAGGCCCATGACATTGAGAGCGTCGAGGACCGGATAGGTGCTCGCGAACGCCGCCGGAATGATCGCGAAATACTTGGCGACGTCGTTGGCGATCGAGAACGTGGTCAATGCGCCGCGAGTCATCAGCAACTGCTTGCCGATCTCGACGATCTCGATCAGCTTGGTCGGGTTCGAATCGAGGTCGACCATGTTGCCGGCCTCTTTGGCTGCCTGCGTTCCGCTGTTCATGACAACGGCGACGTCGGCCTGCGCCAGTGCCGGCGCGTCGTTCGTCCCATCGCCGGTCATCGCGACGAGCTTCCCATCCGCCTGGATTTCCCGGATCAGCTTGAGCTTGGCTTCCGGCGTTACTTCGGCGAGGAAGTCATCGACACCGGCCTCGGCGGCAATCGACGCCGCGGTGAGCTTGTTGTCGCCGGTGATCATGATGGTCTTGATGCCCATCTTGCGGAGCTCCGCGAAGCGCTCCTTGATGTGTGTCTTGACGATGTCCTTGAGCTCGACCACACCGAGAACATGGCGACCCTCGGCGACGACCAGCGGCGTGGAGCCCCGGCGCGCCACTTCCTCGACACGCGTCGTGAGCTCGGCGTCGGTCGTGCCGCCCTGTGCCACGACCCAGGCGCGGACTGCGTCGAACGCGCCCTTGCGCAGCTCGCGTCCCGCGTAGGTCACGCCGCTCATCCGCGTCTGCGCGGAAAAAGGCACGATCGTGAACTTGCCGGGCTCCAGCGTGGGCAGCGCGATCCCGTGCGCGCGCTTGGCGTAGACGACGATGCTTTTGCCCTCCGGTGTCTCGTCGCCCAGCGACGCCAGCAATGTCGCCTCGGCCAGCTGCTGCACCGTGACTCCAGTTGATGGAAAGAGCCCCGATGCCTGGCGGTTGCCGAACGTTATGGTGCCCGTCTTATCCAGCAGCAGGACGTCGCAGTCGCCTGCAGCCTCGACGGCGCGGCCCGACGTGGCGACTACATTGGCGCGCATCAGGCGGCCCATGCCGGCGACTCCGATCGCTGACAGCAATCCGCCGATGGTTGTCGGAATAAGGCAGACCAGCAGCGCGACCAGCACCGTGATGGTGACCGGTGTGCCGGCCTTCGCCACTTCGACGCTGTAAAGCGAATAAGGCAGAAGCGTGACCGTGGCCAGCAGGAACACCAGCGTCATCGCCACCAGCAATATGGTCAGCGCGATCTCGTTCGGCGTCTTCTGCCGCTTGGCGCCCTCGACCATGCCGATCATGCGATCGAGAAAGGCCTCGCCCGGATTGACGTTGATGCGCACGATCACCCAATCCGAAAGCACTCGAGTGCCGCCGGTCACGGTGTTGAAGTCGCTGCCGGCGGCGCGAATGACCGGTGCGCTCTCACCGGTGATCGCGCTTTCGTCGATCGAGGCCGCCCCCTCGATCACCTCGCCGTCGCCGGGAACCAGGTCGCCCTGAACCACCAGGACGACATCGCCCTTGCGCAGGGCGTTCGACGGCACGGGTATCTGCGTGGCGTCGCGTTGAGGCTTGGCAAGTTTCTTCGCGATGGTGTCGCGACGGGCGCTCTTGAGAGAAGCCGCCTGTGCCTTGCTGCGCCCCTCGGCAATCGCCTCGGCGAAGTTGGCGAACAGCAGCGTTACCCACAGCCACAGCGTTACTGCGAGAATGAATCCCGCGGAGGCTTCCCTTTGCCGCCGAGCGCCTGTATCCACAATATCGTCGTCAAGATGCTTCCGATGTAAACGACGAACATCACCGGATTGCGCCACTGATACCGCGGCGTCAGGCGCAGAAAGCTGTCGACGAAAGCCCTCTTCATCAGGTCCGGGTTGACGAACCAGGACAGGCCCGCTTGTTTTACGGTCGCAGTCGACATGATTATCTCTTTCGATGTTTGAGGCGCTTAAGGCTTAGCGAAGAGCAGGAGATGCTCGACGACCGGGCCGAGCGCCAGCGCCGGCACGAAGGTCAGCGCGCCGACCGTGACGACGGTGCCGATCAGCACGAGGACGAACAGCAGCGTGTGCGTCGGCAGGGTGCCGGAGGACGCGGGAACGCGCTTGGCCGCCGCAAGGGCGCCGGCAAGCGCGAGGACCGGCACTGCCAGCCAATACCGCGCGAAAAGCATGGAGATGCCGAGCGCTGTGTTGTAGAACGGCGTGTTCGCCGAGAGCCCCGCGAACGCGCTGCCATTGTTGTTGCCGGCGGACGAGAATGCGTACAGGATTTCCGAGAAGCCGTGCTCAGCGGGATTGGCGACGCCGGCCTTGCCGGCATCGACCATCACCCCGACGGCCGTGCCGCAGAGCACGAGCAGCGGCGGCAGCAGGATCGCGATCGACGCCATCTTGATCTCGAAGGCCCCCAGCTTCTTGCCGAGGTATTCCGGCGTGCGCCCGATCATCAACCCGGCGATGAAGACCGTGATGACCGCGAACATGATCATCCCGTAGAGGCCCGATCCGACGCCGCCGAAGATCACTTCGCCGAGCTGGATGAGCCACATGGGAACGAGGCCTCCGATCGGCGTGAACGAGTCGTGCATGGAATTGACCGAGCCGTTCGATGCGGCGGTGGTCGCGGTGGCCCACAGCGCCGAATTGGCGATGCCGAAGCGCACTTCCTTGCCCTCCATGTTGCCGCCGGGATTCGTCGCGCTCAGGGTCTGATCGGCGCCGAGCGTGGTCAGCACCGGGTTGCCGTTTTGCTCCGCGAGGTAGGTAACGGGCAAGAGTGCAACGAACACGAGCGTCATCGCGGCCAGCAGCGCCCACCCTTGGCGGGTGTCGCCGAGCATGCGCCCGAAGCTGTAGCAGAGTGCCGCCGGAATCAGCAGGATCGCAAGCATCTCCAGGAAGTTGGTGAGCGGCGTCGGGCTCTCGAAGGGATGCGCGGAGTTGACGTTGTAGTAGCCACCGCCGTTGGTTCCAAGCTGCTTGATGGCGATCTGCGATGCGACGGGGCCGAGTGGAAGAGTCTGCTCGCTCGTGGTCGCCTTCTCGGTCACCGGATTGCCTTTGTCGTCCTTCAGTGGCTGGCCGTCGGGGCCATTCTTCGGGTTGTCGTAGGTCACGGGCTGAACCATCGTGACCGTGGCGGCCTTGTCGAACGTTTGTGGAACGCCCTGCATGACCAGCACGAGCGCGAGCACGAACGACAAGGGCAGCAGGATGTAGACGGTCGTCCGCGTGAGATCGACCCAGAAGTTGCCGATGCCTTTGGCTTCCTTGCGGATGAAGCCTCGGGCGAGCGCAACGAGCACGGCCATGCCACTGGCCGCAGAGAGGAAGTTCTGAACGGTGAGCCCGAGCATCTGCGTGAGATAGCTCATCGTGCTTTCCCCGCCGTAGCCCTGCCAGTTGGTGTTGGTGATGAAGCTCGTCGCCGTGTTGAACGACGAGTCCGGGCTCACCGCCGCCATTTCCTGCGGATTCAGCGGCAGCCATTGCTGGAGGCGCTGCATCGCGTACACGACCAGCGCCCCTACGAGGTTGAACCAGAGCATCGCCAGCGCGTAGTCGATCCATCCCATATCGCGGGTCCGGTCGACGCCCGCACCGCGGTACATCAATCGCTCCAGCGGACCGCCGATGCGCTGTGCCCATGTCGCACGCCCGTCGTAAACGGCGGCCATATACGCCCCGAGCGGCTTGGCCAGCAGCAGCAGTACGACGACATACAGACCAAGTTGCAGCCAACCCGAGGTGTTCATGAAAAGAGCTCCGGCTTGAACAGCGCGATAAGGAGATAAACGAAAATGCCGAGCGTCGCGATCCCGCTAAGCCAATAAGCCCAGTTCATGACTTACCTCCCTTTTCCATCAGGGACGCGCAGAAGCGAATCAGTCCCGCTGACGCGACGAAAAATGCGACGATCACTGCGATGTAGATGAAGTCCATTCGATTTCCCCGAGAGTGCGGTGGTGGTCAATCCTGGGTTGGCATGTTTGTTAGCGCTGAGACTCGATCAGACCGCTTTCGATGAAAACGCTCCGCGCCGATTCGCCCGCATCGCCACGCTTGACTACGCTGCAAGTCGATCTCGCGGCGAAAGCGTTGGATCGGGTCGCGCCCGAAGCGAGCTCGTGTCGACCTGCGCATTTCCCAGCGCGTTCCATGTCCCCAGTGCGGAAACGTCGCCGTTGGCGCCGGGTTCGCTTGCTGCTTCTTCCCGGCGCCGTTCGTCGCGCTGCTTCTTGAAGAGCGTTACAAGCATCGGAATGACCAGAAACGGGCACGCCAGGAGGAAAACGAACAAGAACCGCAGAAGCCACCATGCATGAAGAAGATCCACACCGTTCTTTCATGAAATCGATGACGACCAGCATACCTAGCGCCGGATAAAGTGGACGCATAGTCTCGTGGCTCCGGCATAAAGAAATCGTAAAGACGCCGCTCGGAGATGCCGATGGGCCTTTACGGAATCGTTACAGTCCGCATGCAAAACACGACACTGCTTTTACTGCGCGGACGATAGGCTGTTCGAACTTCTATCAGCAGGCGCCGAAGCGTGGCCTGTCCTTCAAACTGCTCGATGCTGCTGTGGTGGGTGTTAGTTGGCGCGCTAGCGGTCGCGGAGCTCGGCGCCGCGGCGCTCCTCGTGCATCTGAGCACGAAGGTTCCCGCGGATAAGCGTCAGGAGTAAACGATGCACTTCTGTCAGTTTGCCGCTTTCAGCCCTCGCGGCGCGCGAGCACCACATGCAGCCAACGCACCCGCGCAAGTGTCAGCCCACGAGAATATTGTCGGCCGTCTTCTTTCCAGCGACGATGTCGTAATAGGGCTCGACGTAACCGATCGAATGCGCGCCCTCGAAGAAGCAGCCGCAATATTTGAACGCCGCCACGGAGTCAGCCGGGCGCCGGTGTTCCGAGCGCTGGAGCGCCGCGAAAAGAGTGGGTCGACCGCGCTCGGGCACGGCATAGCCGTCCCGCACGCTCGCATTCCAGGCATAAGTGCGCCAATCGTACTTTTCGCGCGCACGAAGTCCGGGATCGATTTTCACGCACCGGACCGAGAGGCAGTATCGGTCCTCTTCGTAATACTGGTACCAGAACGTGCGAGCGACGAGCACCTGAAGATTCTGGCCACCGTGTCGGAGATGTTCTCCAACAGGGCCTTCCGGGATCGCCTTGAAGCCGTGATCGAGCCCACCGCAATCCACCGCTTGTTCAGCGAATGGCGGATTGGTGATGAGAGATAGATGACCCTTCGGTCCCAAACATTCCGGGGAGCGGCCGAGCGGCTTGACCTGCAAGCGGCGCCATCACTGCCGGCTGTTTCCCGCGCGCGTCGCGCATGCCCATTGTCGAGTTCGACAAACCCCCGTGTCGCGTCGTGCCGCCACTTCGTGCGGTTAAGGAAAGCGTTGCCGCTGTTCAGCCATGAATATGGAAACGACGACGGCACCGCGTAAGCCACTTGCGCCTCTCGGATGAACAGGAATCGGCCCGACACGTCGGCAACTACGGCAGCTACGTGGCGCATCCGCCAGCCGAGTGACAGCGACAAAGGTACGCTTCTGTTCATAAAGACAGTGCTCATATTTCATCGCGGGTCGTAAAGACAGCATCAAGAGACTCCCGTGCATTTGACGCAAAGGATCGCAACCAGCGCGGTCGCGCGCGGATGCACTGCGTGACAATCCGAAGCGGCGTTCTGGCGGGCTTTCCCGGCCGATTGGTCAGCCGATTTCGCGCGGCCGTGGTTGTGCGTTCGCGAGCCTCAGGTTGGCGAAGGTTCGCCCACCTTCGATGCGGGCGGACCATCCGGCCAGGATTCGAGCAGGTCGCCGACCGTGGTTGGCGAGCTTGCTGTCTTGAGGGTATTGCGAAAGTTCCTGTCGTCCAGCATTCCCGCTGCGGTCGCAAGCAGTCGTAAATGCCTTTCGTTTGCCTGATTCGGGACGATGAGACCGACAAAGACCGACACCGGCCTGCCGTCCGGCGCGTCGAAGGGAATCGGCACCTTCGTTCGCACGAAGGCGACGGCGACTCCGGCGCACTGACTCATGCGCGCATGGGGAATCGCGACACCATGTCCCATGGCCGTGGATCCAAGTTGCTCGCGTGCCTTCAGGCTCTCGAAGACCACCGATTTGGACAGGCCCTGCCGCGCGGCAAGCAGACCCGCGATCTCGTCGAGCAGTTGAGTCTTGGTCGACACGTCGAGATCGAGGCGTATGTCGTCAGCAGCCAGCAACTCACCGAGAGGATTCATGCGGACGTCTTATTTGCGAAGGTCATCGAGTCGTACCTAGGGTGTGGTGGTTTCATCCGCATCGTCACCTTCGCTCGCTTCGTGGAGGTACACGACATTCGCATTTTGGTCGAAGTCGATCAGCTCGGCATAGCGACCCCATGCGATCAGGGTCTCGAGCAATTTGGCCGGGTGATCGTATGGCAGCAGCGTACCCAATTCCTCCAGCACGGCGTCGGCGTTGACGCGCCCATCGGGGCTCGCCGCCAAACGCGCCGCGAGCATCTGAAACAGACGGAGCTTCGATATCGCTTGCCGGAAAAGCGCTTTGCGCGCGGGCGCCGGCGCGGCAAGGAAGTACCACCCCGCCTCGGTCATCAACACGTCATCCTTGGGCGTATCGACCAAGTCCAGCATCTCGGCTGCCTTCACCGTGGCGATGGTCTCGCCGAACTCCTTGCCGATTCGTGCGCTCAGGTCGAACACATTGATCGTTTCCTGAGCGTCCTCGATGATCTCGAGCAGACCGACGATGGTTTCGACCGGCACGTTCGGAATCGGTTCGACGCGGGGGCCGGGAGCCGACGCGACCTCGCCGGTCGCAACGCCTTCGGTTCGGTCACCGGTCGCGGCGCGTCGCAGCCTGTTCGGCCGGCTCGTCGGGCAGCACCAGCGCCGTGATCGCCGCATGCACCTGATCGACCATGGCGGCGAACGCCTTCGAATTGACGTCGCGCGGGTAAGGCAGGGGATTCACGATAATGTTGCGCACTCTTCCCGGGTGTGACGAGATGATGACAATCCTTGTGGCGATGAAGACCGCCTCCACGATGTTGTGCGTGACGATGAAGATGCTTTTCAAGCCGGCGTGCCCGGAGCCGCGCCACAGGTTGACCACTTCCGTGCGCAGGCCCTCCGCGGTGAGCACGTCGAGCGCGCTGAAGGGCTCGTCCATGCACAGCACTTCGGGCTGCGCGACAAGCGCGCGGGCGAACCCGACGCGCTGGCGCATGCCGCCCGACAATTGCTTCGGGTAGGCATTTTCATAACCCGACAGGCCGATCAGCTCGAGCGCGCGGTCGATTTCTTCCTTTTCACGCGCCGCATCGAGCCGGCGCTGGATAAGCCCGACCTGCACGTTCTGCTCCACGGTGAGCCAGGGATAGAGCGCGAAGCTCTGGAACACGATCGACGAGGCCGCGGTTGATCGCCAGCAGCGGTTCGCCATGACTGAGAACCGCGCCCTGTGTCGGTTCGACCAGGCCGGCCATCAATCGCAGGATCGTCGATTTGCCCGAACCGGATTGCCCGAGCAGCGCCAGCATCTCGCCCTCGCGGACCTCGAGACTGATATCGTCGAGGACCGTCACCGGCGATCCACCGTCTTCGCTCACATACGACTTCGACACGTGCCGCAGCTCGATGAGCGGCGCCGAAGCGGCGGCATTGTCCGGCGGATTCCTGGCCGGTCGCTGGGCAAGCAATGTGTCTGTTGCCATCGGTCACTCCACTCGAATCGACGGGGTGGATCGCAACACGCGCGTGCGCCGCTGCGCGACCGCGCTCTTGTCGTCACTTAGCATGGTCAGTCGATCCTGAACTTCCGTTCCGCAAGGTCATAGAGACGACGCCAGACAATGCGGTTGATCACGACGACGAAGATCGCCATGACCATGATACTGAAATAGATCGCAGGCTGGTCACCCTTCTCGGTGACCTCCGCGATGTAGGCGCCCAGGCCGTCGGCCACGAGCTTGTCCTTACCCCAGGATGCGACCTCGGCGACGATACTGGCATTCCAGGCGCCGCCGGTCGCGGTCAGCGCGCCCGTGACCCAGAAGGGAAAGATGGCGGGGATGATCAGCGTCTTCCACAGGTGCCAGCGGTGCAGTCCGAACAACGCGGCGGCTTCGCGCAGGTCCGTGGGAATCGCCATCGCGCCGGCGATGACGTTGAACAGGATGTACCACTGCGTGCCCAGCGCCATCAGCAGGACGCTGCCGAGATTGATCGGAATGTTTGTCGAGATAAAGAAGGCAACCACGAACGGAAAGGTCATGTTGACCGGGAACGATGCGGCAATCTGAGCAAGCGGCTGTGCGATGCGTGCCACGCGTGGCCGCAAGCCGATCCAGACGCCGATTGGCGTCCAGATGAGCGTCGCGATAATGCTCATCGCGACCACGCGTGAGAGCGTCAGCACGCCCAGCCAAACGACGTGCAACATCTGCGACCCCGTCATGTCGGTCCTGATCTCCTGCGCGATATCGATCGCGTCGAAGATCAGCCAGCCGATGGCGATCGCGCCGACCGCCCACAGTCCCACGCGAAGCAACAGCTTCGCCGGCGCCGGCGTGAAGCTGGAAATCGTCTGGGTCAGGTCCGAGCCGATCGCCGACGCGCGCTCTGAGAAGCGACCGAAGACGTGGCCGACGTGCTCGGCCAGCCACGCGAGCACGTACGAATGTTGCAGCAGATCCAGGACCCACGAGGTCGGATTGTCCTTGCCTTCGGTTTGCTCCAGCTTGAACTTCTCCGCCCAGGCCACGAGCGGTCGCCACAAGAGCTGATCGATGGTCACGATCGTGACTATCATGGCGACGATCGCATACACCGCGGCGCGCGTATCCCCGGCTTCGACGGCCGCGGCCATGTACGAGCCCAATCCGGGAAGCTTGATGTTCTTGTTCAGCACCGATATGGCCTCGCTTTGCGCGACGAAGAACCAGCCACCGCCGAAGCTCATCATCGAGTTCCACATCAGACCGATGGCCGACGAGGGCAGCTCGACCTTGGTGAAGCGTTGCCAGCGATTCATCCGAAAGACCGACGCGGCTTCCTGCAACTCCGAAGGAATCGTGATGAGGGAGTGGTAGAAGCCGAAGGTCATGTTCCACGCTTGTGCCGTGAAGATGGCAAAGATGCTGGCGCATTCCACACCGAGGAGGCTCCCTGGAAAGAGCGCCAGAAAGCCGGTCACGGTGATCGAAAGAAAGCCCAGCACAGGAACCGACTGCAGGATGTCCAGCAGCGGCAGCATGACCTTGCGCGCGCGGGGGCTCTTGGCGGCGACATAGCCATAGGTGAAGGTAAACAGCAGCGCAGCGGCGAAGGCGATGAACATTCGCAGCACCGTGCGCGCGGTGTAGTAGGGAATGAGCGCCACGTCGAGGGAAAGCGGCGGCGGGTGCAGCTCGTCGAAGCGGACTCGCATGTCTCCGCTCAAGGCCACGAGCAGCCAGAGGAGCACGAAGATGGTCAGGATGACGATTGCGTCGATCCAACCGAAGCGCCAGCCGTGCTCCAGTTGCTGGCCCGTGGTCTCCGGGTATGAGCGCGCGCTCAAGTCACCGTCCCAAACCCGACGCTGCTTCCGACCGAAATGGTGCGCTCGTCGCGCATTCAGAACTCTCCGTGCAGACGAAGCGCAACAATGGAAACAGGGCCGCGATCGCGGTTATACGCGGGGTCGACAACATACTGATAGTCTGCGCCGACGGTGAAATGCTCGACGACCCGCATCGAATAGAACGTCTCGACGATCTTCTCCCCGCTGTAGTGAGGCAACTCCCCGTCACCGATCAGGATGCCGAGGCCCCCGGCCGCGAAGTAGCTGCGCGCAGCACTGGAGATCGCGTTGACGGTTGCGGCCAGGCCGACGCTGTCGCCGGCGCGATTCCACTGGTTTCCCTTGAGCACCAGACCCACGGATGCGGACCGGTTGACGTCGGTGAATTCGTAGGCTTCCTTGCTGCCGTCGTTGATGCTCAGGCGCGCAAACAGGCCGAGGTCGGGCCGAATCTCCTGCTCAAGATTCAGCGACAGCCCGGGACGCGAGGCGGAATGACGCACGAGCGCCGTGTCCGGGGTCGTGCCCGTCTCGCGGCCGAGGTTGACCGCGTCGGCGTAACTTCCCATCCGGCCGTTGTTGAGGAAACCCAACAGCTTCAGCCTTCCCGGGTGCCCACGAAGGTCGTACCGTCCTTCGATTTCCCCGATGAGCGCGAATTCCTTGAAGCCCGGCTCCAGCGTCTTGCTGTTCGGAACATCGGAGAGATCGAAGAATCCCGCCCGAAGCGTCCACCACGATTGCGTCCATTCGACCGCGCCGCCGACGGTATATCCCCAGGCATCGGCGGCATAGTCGAATGCAGCCGCATCGATGACCGACCAGTTCAGGAAATCGCCGCGGGGGTCGTGGGCATACAGATTGGTGTCGAAGATGTCGACGACCGAGAATTTGCCGACCGTCACGATCACGTTGTCGGCGGTCAGCACGCCGCCGAGCTCGTTGGCGCCCGGGCTCACCGGCTGGCTCTCACCTCCGAGGTCGAACCGCTGGCGCACAAATGCCCGCTGCAAGCGAAAGTACGGCTTAGCTTTTCCGACCTTGTAAGCTTCTCCGCTCGGGAATCCCGCAACGCCGAGCGTGTCGCTCAGACCGAATCCCTGATCGATCTCGGGATTGATGTAGAACGCTCCGCCATTCCATAGTCGAACTCCGGCGAACAAGGTCAGGTCCGTGGTCTCCTCTCCATTGCTGCCCGGGTGGAGACTGTTGGTCCCTTGATAGGGCGATGTAAAGCTCGGGTGATACTGTTTGACGAAGGTGAGTTGTCCGTGCAGGTTCCACGGCTCGGGCGCGGCGGCATCATCCGAAGCCAGCGCAGCTTCTGAATCTGTCCCCGTCGTCGACACGGGCGACACGTCCTGTGTGATCGAAGGGGCCGGCTGCGCGAAAGTAGGGCACGGCATGCTCAAGAGGGAACTCGCCAACAGGATCATGACAGTCCTCTTTCCGACTCCGCCCGGTGATACCGGAATCCTCCGCGTGTTTGTGCGATACGGGTCGCTGTCTTCCGCGGCTGGACGGAGCGATGTATCCGGGACGGTCGCGCGTCGCATCGAGGAGGCCTCCACCGAGACATTAGAGAATGCGTGATACGTCGGTGTGACAGGCGGTCGACCGGCACGCCACCCGCGAGGCCGCCGGTCGACGCCTGACGCGCGCCGATTCCCGGGCGGAGCATGCCTCGCGTCGCGGGGAGCGGCAAGCGGCAACCGATTGGGCAAGCGATCGGGGTCCAAGGCGGTCAGACAGTCTCGTACGACAGGTCGGCGCGACGTCGCGGATCGCGCACGCTTCGAGCGCACTTCCGCACCGAACCGGTGCCGATGACTGACCCGGTGATCATCCACCCACCAGCTTACGTGACTTCGGCTGCGTCGAATCAATGGCTTGGTCAGAGATCGCAGCGCTGGCACGTCTGATGCAAGACTAACGCGATTGTCTCGCCAGCCCGCTTGTCATTCACTCTGGGAGGAGTGCCATGTCGACCGCCACGTCCCGCGCAATGCCCGAGGCCGCACCTCCGCTGCTCCATCGCCGGTGGTTTCAGCTGACCATAGGCGTCGTTGCCATGATGGCGATCTCAAGTCCGCAATACGTCTGGACGCTGTTCGTGAAGCCTCTGCAAACGACGCTCGATGCGAGCCTCGCTGCGGTCCAGGTAACCTTCTCGGTCCTGATCGTCGTGCAGACCTGGCTTTCCCCATTGCAGGGATTCTGGATCGAGCGCTTCGGTGAGCGAGTCCTGTTCTCCATCGGCGGCGTGCTGGTCGGCGCGAGCTGGATCCTCGGCTCCTACGCCGCGTCTCCAATGCAGCTCTACCTGACCTACGGCGTGCTGGGCGGTCTCGGCACCGGGATCCTCTACATCGGAATCGTTGGATTGATGGTCAAGTGGTTTCCGGACAAGCGGGGATTTGCGACCGGCATGGTTGCCGCCGGATACGGCTTCGGCGCGATCGTGTTCACCTTTCCGGTGGACACGGCGATCAAGGCGAACGGCTATCAAAGCACGCTGATCACGTTTGGGTTCATTTTCGGCGCCATCCTGCTGATTACCGCGCAGCTGCTGCGGCGGCCACCGCCGGGTTGGAAGCCAACGCTCGGCGCGGCGCATGCCCCGGTCGCTCAGACCGGCCGCCAGTACTCGCCGAAGGAAATGTTGCGTACGCCGATCTTCTGGCTGATGTTCTTGATGATGACCATGATGTCGACCGGCGGTCTCATGGTGACGTCGCAGATCAGCGTCTTCGCGCGCGAGTTCGGCGTCGCCTCGGTGCTCGTCTATGGATTGGCGGCATTGCCGCTGGCGCTTACGGTCGATCGCGTCCTGAACGGCGTAACGCGGCCCTTCTTCGGCTGGGTATCGGATCGCATCGGGCGTGAGAACACGATGGCGCTGGCCTTCTTTCTGGAGGCCGGTGCCGTGTTCCTGCTCCTGGCGTTCAAGCAAGATGCGCTCGCGTTCGTGCTCCTGTCCGGGCTGGTCTTCTTTGGTTGGGGTGAGATTTTCTCGCTGTTTCCCAGCACCCTGACCGACACCTATGGGACGAAGCACGGAACCACGAACTACGGGTTTCTCTATATCGCGCAGGGCATCGGCTCGGTCCTCGGCGGACCGGTGGCGGCGATGCTGCATGACAAGCTCGGCAGCTGGGTGCCGGTTTTCTACATCGTGATCACGCTCGACATTTTCACGGCGATTCTCGCGCTCGCGGTTTTGAAGCCACTGCGTCGGCGATGGCTCGCGGGCGGCAAGTCAGCGCAATCGCTACCGGCGGGGCGGGTCGCGGAGGCATGAGATACGGGTGCGCCGCCGGGGCTGCGATCCGGCAGAATATGTGGGTCAAGCGGGAATAATTTCCGCGCCGCGCTAAAGGTGGGCGACACATTTTGTAACGCTACACAATCGCACTACGCCGGCCTACAATAGTCCAATGGAATATTGGACGCCGAACATGCGTACTCGCCTCTCGGTGATGGTGCTATCCGCGGTGCTCGCCGGCATGATGATCATGCATGGGTCCGCTCGTGCGGACGTTTTCACCTGGGTCGACAAATCCGGCTCGATCAACGTCAGCAACCTCGCGCCGCCTGACGGGGTCAAGGTGACCAACGTCGTTCACACGACTCCCGAGGAGGTCGCAGCGCGCGAGGCCGCCGCGCGCGAAGCCGCCCGCCAGGCGGAGATGCAGGCGCTAGCGGAGCGTGTCCGGCAGCTCGAAGGTCAGGCGCAGCTCGCGAGCATGGCGCCGCCGCCCGTGCAATATCACCCTGCCCCCGCGCCTCCCCCACCTCCGATGGTGCAGTACGTGGCCGATTCGACGCCGCCTATGCAGTACGCGTCCTACGGCGCGGCTTCCGACAGTTACGGCTACGGCTGCGACGGCTGGCAATTCAATTGCGGGTCGTGGGGCGGCTATGGCTATGGTTATTACCTGCCCACCGTGGTCGTGGTGCGTGCGCAAAACTTCCGCCTGCGGCCTCCCTTCAACACGCCGTTCCACGACGGACACAATATGGCCGGCCATCAGCCGATGCGCATGCCTGCGCCCCATACGATGAGCAGGGGCTAGATCCACCGTCCCTGCGCGGGCCAACGCCGGCCTGGGATGCCGCACCAATGCCCGGCAATAGCGTGAGTGCGATTCGCGCTCACGACACGATAGCCATCCATGACGACGAAGCCGCCGCGTTCTGCGCTCGGAATTGCCGCGAGTAAATCGGCGCCTGCAATTCCGAAGGTGGCCGGCGGCGCGGAGCTTGTCGCCAAACGATCGGCTGTCGACGCGGAAGGGGACCTTCGGGCGACGCTCATCGACGGCCTCATGTTCCGATCGACGCGCCCGGTTCCGCACGAAGACGGCCACGTGACGGAGGTCGCTCGCGCCAGCTGGGACATTCTGACGACGCCTATCGTCCAGGTCCACATCACGACCACGCTGCCCGGCCGCATCCGCGCATGGGGTCTGCATCAGACCAGCATGGACCGATTGTTCGTCGTCTCCGGGTTGGTCACGCTCGCGGTCTTCGACGGACGTGACGACTCGCCGACGAAGGGCCGCGTGAATGCATTCACGGTTAGCGAAAAGAATCCCGGGCTGCTGCTGATCCCGCCCAACCTCTACCACGGCTGGAAAAACATCGGCACGAGCGAAGCCGTGATCATCAACATGCCGGACCGGATGTACGACTACGAAACACCCGACGCGCTCGATCTGCCCTGGGACTCCGAGGCAGCGCTGCGCATCGTTCCCTATCGCTGGTGAGCTACGTCGCTTTGACGATCCGGATCGTCCCCAGTGCGATCCCGATCCGCCGTTGGAACGGATCGTCGTGGGGCCGCGTGCTGTACGGCATTCGGAACCTGAGCTTCAGCCCGTCCGTCACCGGATCGTTCGACCGCGGCCGCACAGTCAGGACGTAGGTTCCGTCGTCGACCGGGTCCACGGTCAGCGCCGCGGGCACATCGTTGAATTCGATGCCCAGCGTCCTGATGAGCCCCGCATCGGCGAAGGCAATGACGTGGATGCGAAGGTAGAACGCGCTGTCGATGCGCACAGGGAGCCAGTAAATCGGATTCGGGTTCGGTCCCGACCAGCGGTACTTTCCGTACACCGGGTGCACTTCGACGGGATACCAGTCCAGCGCGGCGTGAGACGACATCGGCGCGATCCTGAGCGTCTCGACGACGTCGATGAGCGGCGGTTGATCGAGCCCCTTGGCTTGCCGAGCGTCGCGATAGAACTGGCCCGGCGAGTACCGGCTGAAGTCGGGATAACGGATGGGCGGCGTGTCGGCGCCCGCAGCGACGTCCGCCTCGATCTCCTGCAGCACTTCGCCTTCGCCGCCCGGACGCAGCAAGCGCTCGAGCATGCGCTCCTGCTCCTGCGCCGAAGGAAATCGATACGACAGATAACGGTGCCCGGCGGCGAACTTGTGGACCGTCGTTGCTTTCGTCGACACGAAGGTGCATCGGCTGGCCACGGCGCGCAGCAGAAATTCGCAATCGACCGGTGCCCGGAGGTCCGCGGCATCGCGCCACGGGCCGATTTTATCGGTGACGTCGCGCCGATGCGCGAACGATGACGGTGGAAAAAATTCGTAAGCAGCAACGGCGGGATCGTCGAAGATTCCGGTGAACTGGTAGTACTTCGAGCCGGGCGGTGCGTGGTAGATCGCGCCGCTGACGGCAAAATCCGGGTCAGCGGCCACGATGACCGCGGCGAGCCGTTCCAGGTGTTGCGGCGACCAGACGTCGTCGTGTCCGAGATAGGCGATGTGCGTGCCGCGCGCGCGTTCGATGCCGGTGTTGTTGGGATACGACTGGCTGCCGTGATTGCGGTCGAGATTCTCCCAGTGCACCGCATCGCCGAAGTTCGTCGCGAGGATGTCGCCGGTCGCGTCGCTGCAGCCGTCGCCGACCACCAGTATCTCGAAGTTGCGGTACGTCTGTGCCAGAACCGAGTGGATCGTCGGCAGGATCCGCCTTCCGGTGTTGTACGCCGCGACGACGACGGAGAAAAACGGAGCCGCCGGATCGCGATGGGCAGTATCGGGTTCCTGCATGATGTCCGGAGTCAGGCCCGCGGAATGCCCGGTCCGCGCCTTATCGGTGACTCAGATCGAGGCACGCACATCCCAATGGTCTCTCGCACAGAGCGGCTCGACCACGCGATGCGGCATCAATCGCCCTTGTGGCGCTTCTGTATCGTGTCGATGACAGTTACCGGCGAATCGGTCGCCCTCATGTCGGATCTCGGCGACGAGGTGTCGGGCCCGCGGCGCCGCTTCGAAGTCCTGCGCTTGCGGCGCTGCTCCCGAGCCTTGTTCTCTCTCGCCTTCCTCATCGAGCGGCGGGCGTACATCACGACGAGTGCAAGCGCCGCGAGCAGGCCAATGCCGTAGACGATGTCCATCAGGAGTCTGAGCGAGCTTCAGCCGCTGCGCACTCGCCCTCGGGCCGTTGGTATCTGGATCGAAGCATGAAGTGTTGTATGAGCATCGCGGCCCTTTTGCCTGCGCTGCGCCGTTTAGAAAGGCTGCCTTTGATGCGGCGCACCCACCACTCAAGAAAGCAAAGGCCGTCGGATCGCTCCGGACGGCCCTGGACTCGTCTGTGGTGGAGACGATGAGGATCGAACTCACGACCTCCGCATTGCGAACGCGGCGCTCTCCCAGCTGAGCTACGTCCCCACAGGGGTGAAATTATAGCCAGCCGGCATGCTGACGTAAACCGAAGCCTCAATATGAGCGCCGTTGGGCCTTGCCATTGGACGTTTTGTGCCCATGTAAGATTTTCGGGGCTTCCCGCGACCAGCAGTGAAGGGCGTCGACCGTGAATTTCCTGATTTCGATGATTCAGCAGTATGGCGTGGGGTTCGTGTTCCTCAACGTCCTTGCGCTCCAGGCGGGCCTGCCAGTGCCGGCCTATCCGGCATTGATCGTGGCCGGCGCATATGCGGCGATGGGTGGAAGGCCGCTGTGGCAGTTGGTGCTGGTCGGAATCGCGGCAGCGCTGGTCGCGGACACGGGATGGTACTTGGCCGGCAGGAAGTTCGGCCTTCGTATCCTGGGGCTCCTGTGCAGGATGTCGCTCTCGCCCGATTCGTGCGTCCGCCAGACCGAGTCGATCTTCGAGCGCTTCGGCGCGACCTCGATGGTCTTCGCCAAGTTCATCCCCGGATTCGCGTCGGTGGCGACCGCGCTCGCCGGCGCGATGCGCCTGCGCTATCCGGTGTTCGTCTTTTTCGACGCCATCGGCGCCGGGCTGTGGGTCGGCGTCGGAGTCGCGATCGGCTACGTTTTCCGGGGTGCGATCGGCGACGCCATGGCGACCTTGAGCTCGCTTGGCCACTACGGTTTGATGATCGTCATTGCCGTCTTCGCGGTCTGGGTCGCGGTGAAATGGTGGCATCGCCACATCTTCGTCAAGCAGTTGCGCATGGATCGCGTCTCGGTCGACGAACTGCGCACGCTGATGGACGAAAGCAAGGTCGAAGCGATCGTCGACGTGCGCTCGCCTCTGATGCAGGCGACGACGGGACGGATTCCGGGCGCGCGCACGATCGACATGAAAAGAATCGCCGAAGGCTTCGAAGGCGTCCCGACGGATGGCGAGGTCGTCGTCTACTGCGCGTGCCCGAACGAGGCAACGGCCGTCAAGGTTGCGCAGGCGCTGAGAAAAGTAGGGTTCAAGCGCATCCGCCCGCTCAACGGCGGGATCGACGCATGGATCCAGGCGGGCAACGAGGTCGAGCAAGTCGCCTGAACGGTGCGCCCGGCCTCACGGCCTGTATTCGTCGATTCCTCGGATGAATGCGCAGCTCGACCTTGCGTCGCCAGGCGCGGGATGCGCGTCGATGTCACGCGCCTGCAACGAAATCGTCACGATCGCGTCGCACTGACTCGCTACCGTCGGCCTCGCTGGCGCGATCCTCGCGGCAATGAGCAGGCTACAAGTCACGGAGGCAGTGTCCATGCGGATTCTGATCGTTACCGATGCGTGGTCGCCGCAGGTCAACGGCGTCGTCACGACCGTAAGGAACACGGTTAGAGAGCTGGAGTTGCTGCGTCACGATGTGGGCATGATCACGCCGGATGGCTTTCGCACATTGCCGTGTCCTACTTATCCCGAAATTCGTCTCGCGATCGCGCCGGGAGCGCGCGTAAGGAGGATGATCGAGGAATTCGAGCCCGACGCGGTCCACATCGAGACCGAAGCGCCGCTGGGCATGGCCGCGCGCCGGCACTGCATCGCGGCAGGCTATCCGTTCACGACCGCGTACCACACGCAGTTTCCGGAATTCATCCACGCGCGATGCCGCCTTCCGCTGGCCATTACGTATAGAGCGATGCGGTGGTTCCACGGGCCCGCGGAGGCCGTCATGGTGCCGACTCCCGAAATGCGTCGCCGGCTCGAAACGCGCGGCTTCGTGAATCTCGCGCATTGGTCGCGTGGCGTCGACACCGATGTGTTCGCTCCGGCGGAACGCTTGCCGCTTGCGGGACGGCCGATTTTTCTCTATGCCGGCCGCGTCGCGGTCGAGAAGAGCATCGAGGATTTTCTCAAGCTCGATCTTCCGGGAACGAAATGGGTGGTCGGCGACGGACCGGCGCGTGCCGGGCTCGAGGCGCGATTTCCCGACGCGGTGTTTCACGGCATGAAGCATGGCGTGGATCTCGCCTACTATTATCAGCAGGCCGACGCATTTGTTTTTCCGAGCCGGACCGACACTTTCGGACTGGTCCTGATCGAGGCCATGGCGTGCGGAACGCCGGTTGCGGCATATCCCGCGTCCGGTCCGATCGACGTCATCCGCGAGCCTTCGGTCGGAATACTGTCGGAGGACCTGCGCGGAGCCGCGCTGGCTGCGCTGGACCTCGATCGCGCCGCGGTGCACCGGTACGCGCTTCAATATTCCTGGGCGGCGGCGACGAGACAATTCGTCGACAATCTCCGGCCAACGAGCTTCGCAATGGCGGCTTGAGGACGTCGGTACGAGTCGGCGGACTCGAGATGCTTCCCGAGCTATTTCAAAAGCGCAGATGCTATGTGCGGCGACTCACCGCGACCTGCCTGATCGTCGGCCGCCTGTACGTCGGCTGCCCGTAGACGCCGCTCGCGACATCCGCGACAAACGCCTCGACCCAACGCTCACCCGGTCCGCCCCAATAGAACATCTGTCGTGCGGTGGGAATGTTGGTCACGCGCACCGCGTAATGCGCGGTCCATGCGGTCCCTGCGCCGAGCGCGTTCGCACGGCGGACATGAAGTGCGAAGTCTTCATGCTTGAAACCGAGTCGGCTCAGCTCGCATTCGAAGTCCTGCTTCTCCCCGATCTGTTCGATTTCCCGGGGGTCACCCCCACAGCGCACGGCCATAGGACGCTCCGCGATGCGAATAGCGAATGGTTGCGCGCGAAGCGTTACAGGATTGTGACGACCCCCTTGCGATTTTGATCCGCTCCACTCGGCGTGCGCCTCCCGGACGCATATCTGTCACGAATCCGACATCGTCCGGCAACACCGGACCACTACTGTTACGTCCCATAAAAGGAAAACTTCTGACGCGATAGGTGCTTGGATGGTGTTGTTAGCGCAGAACAGGAAATGTGCCGAGGGTTCTCACCCACATCCACCGTTCGGACTGGATCGCCGCGGCGATTCCGCGTCCTCGGCGCCGATGCACCACCGCACGAAATCTGGACACGGCGATCGATGGACGATGAGCGCGACGGCACGCTGCGCTTTCGCACGATCTGGATCTCCGACCTCCATTTGGGAACGGCCGGGTGCCAGGCGCGGCTGCTCCTCGAATTTCTTCGCCACACCGAGTCGGATTTTCTCTACCTGGTCGGGGACATCGTCGACGGGTGGCAGCTGCGGCGCCGATGGTATTGGCCGCAGGCGCACAACGACGTCGTGCAAAAGATACTGCGCAAGGCGCGAAAGGGCACCAGCGTCGTGTTCATTCCGGGCAATCACGACGAATTCGGGCGGCACTTCCTCAAACTGTCCTTTGGCGGCATCGAGGTTCTCGACGAGGCCGTGCACGTAACGGCCGACGGGCGTCGCCTGCTGGTGCTGCACGGCGATCTCTTCGACGGTGTCGTCCAATGCGCGCGATGGCTCGCGCTGGTCGGCGACGAGCTGCACAAGTTCATACTGCATCTGAATCGATGGCTGAATGCTCTCCGCGCCCGGCTCGGGCTTCCGTATTGGTCGCTGGCGCTGTATCTGAAGCACAGGGTCAAGAATGCGGTCAGCTACATCACCGATTTCGAGCGTGCCATCGCACGGGAGGGCAAGGAGCGCGGCATGCACGGCGTTGTGTGCGGGCACATTCACAAAGCCGAGATCCGGATGATCGACGGCATCCTGTACTGCAACGACGGAGACTGGGTTGAAAGCCTGACGGCGCTCGTGGAAAGCGAAACAGGCGAGCTTCGAATCGTGAATTGGCGCGAAGTTGCCGAGCAAGCCGGAGACATTGCGGCGCGTGCCTCGCGCGACGCTCGGACGCCCGCATGGGAGACCTTGTGATCCCGGAAATAGAGACGGCATCGACGGATCCGCAGGACACGCACGAGAGCCCGCACAAGGGCCAGCGCGGCTTGCGGCGCCTCTTCAACGCGCTGTTCTATTCGCTCGCGGGATTGCGCATCGCATTCAGCCACGAGAGCGCGTTTCGCCAGGAAATCGCCATCGCGGTTGTTCTGATCCCGACGGCGTTCTTCGTTCCGGTCGCCGCCGCCGAGCGTGTTCTTCTCATCGGCACGGTGCTACTCGTCCTGATCGTCGAGCTGCTCAACTCGAGCGTCGAAGCTGCCATCGATCGCATCGGCTTCGACACTCACCGTCTTTCCAAGCGCGCCAAGGACCTTGGAAGCGCGGCGGTGTTTCTAACGCTGGTGCTCCTCGCGATCACCTGGGCGCTGATCGCCGGGCCCACGCTGTTGTCCCTGATGCGCGCTACGTCACCGTCGTAGTCAGCCGCGGACACAGTCTAAGCGCGGGTTTGCTCCGGACTTGCGCTAACATTGCGCTTTCGGTCCGCGCCTCCAAACCAGCATCCGCACCGACCCGGCGCCGCGAAAGCGTGCCCTGGCCGCTCTCGCTAGCATGTACGCGCGCGATCATCCGTTCGACATTGCCGCATCAACGATCAAGGAGCCGGCCCATGGGCAAGGAAGCCATTCACAGCGACAAGGCGCCGGCCGCCATCGGTCCGTACTCGCAGGCGATCCGCGTGGGAAGCACCGTCTATCTTTCGGGCCAGCTCGGGCTCGATCCGGCGACGGGCAACCTGCGCGACGGCGTCGAAGCGCAAACCCGTCAGGTCCTCGACAACCTTCAGGCAGTGGCGACCGCGGCGGGCGGATCGCTCGACGACATCGTGAAGCTGACGCTCCTGCTGATCGACATGGCGGACTTCACCAAGGTCAACGAGATCATGGCCGCCCGCTTGAAGGAGCCGTTCCCCGCGCGAGCGACTTATCAGGTCGCGGCGCTGCCCAAATCCGGCCGGATCGAGGTCGAGGGCGTGCTCGTGCTGCGGTCGACGTAGCGTCAGCGTGGCCAGAAAAAAAGCGGCTGCGGGAAAGGAGCCCAAGCCGGCCAACACGCTTGCGGACAAACTCGAGCGCATCGGCGTCAGGCGCGAGCAGGATTTCGTGCTGCACCTTCCCCTGCGCTATGAAGACCGCACCCATCTTTGCCCGCTGGGCGCGGTAAAAGCAGGTCAAGCATGGCAGGTCGAGGGCACCGTCATCCACAGCGAGATTCAATATCGCGGACGGCGGCAGCTCGTTTGCCTGCTCGAGCAGGGCGACGATCAGCTTGTGCTGCGCTTTTTTCATTTCTATCCCAGCCAGCACAAGGCGCTCGCTCCCGGCAAGCGCGTGCGTGCCTTCGGCGACGTGCGTGAGGGTAATCAAGGGCTGGAAATGATTCACCCGGCCTTTCAGATCGTCGATGCGGGCGCTCCGCTTCCCGATCGCCTGACGCCGGTCTATCCGACCACTGCGGGGCTGGCGCAGGACGCTCTGCGCAAGCTCGTGCGTCGCGCCCTTCAGCATGATCCGGCCCACTTGGGCGAGACGCTGCCGCCCTGGACGCGCGAACCACGGCGCTTGTGGGGATTCGCGCAAGCCGTTGCCTACCTGCACGATCCGCCGACCGACGCGTCGCAGGAGGCGCTTGACGAGCGCGAGCATCCCGCGTGGACGCGTCTGAAGTTCGACGAGCTTCTCGCACAGCAACTGTCGCTCAAGATGCATCGCCGCGCGCGCTCGAAGCGCAAGGCGCCGAGGCT
>CAVSRR010000008.1:0-626527 GCA_963730465.1 uncultured beta proteobacterium
CACAATCACCGGCCGGGCGAGCCTTCGCCGGCGGATGGCGTCGCGCAAACGGCTGATGCCGCGCGCGATCCAGGATTGACCGTTGACGCGCTCGCCGCTTATACCGGAATCGTGGGAAGCGCCCATGTCTTCGCCGACCCGCGATGTCGGGGCGGAATCCAGCGCGGGCGCTGGATGGTCGGGACCCCGGGACGCAGGGTCGTGGCGGTGAGGTGCTCGCATCGAATCCAACTCGCCAAGAGGACAGCGCCCGTCAGACCTTGTCCTACACGACGAGGTTCCATTGTCCTACCAAACTTATCGATTTCCAAGCCTTCGGCCAATTTTCCGCCGGCCGGTCGGCTCCGACCGCTTATCGCTCAAGCCATGGCATGATGCATCATCTATGCGCGTCTTGATCAAGTTGCCGTCGTAGCAGCTGTGCCGCATTGCTGTCGTCGGAGCCGGTGCCGTTGTACGCCGCTCCTCTTTTGTTATCGCAACCCGACGCGGTCACACCCGACGGCGGGCGCTACTACGGCCCGCTGGCAGGCGGCATGCTGCAGGGCCACGGCCGAATCGAATGGGACAACGGGTCACGCTACGAAGGCGGGTTCGCACACGGATTCTTTTCCGGTCACGGAGGCTCGAATCGAGGTCCGGCAGCATCTACGAAGGCGAGTTCGTCAAGGGCCTGATGGAGGGCCGCGGACGCTTGACCATGGTAGACGGCTCGATCTACGAAGGCGAATTCGCGAACGACGCCTTCAACGGTCGCGGTCGCAACGTTTTGGCCAATGGAGATATCTACGAAGGAACTTCGAAAATGGACACCTGGAGGGGAGGGCAAGTACGTCGGTAACGGGATCACTTATCGCGGTGGATTCGCACACGGACAGTTTGCGGGTACCGGCGAGCTAGTCTACGAGGATGGTCGCACCTATCGTGGACAATTGCGCGACGGCCAGATGCAGGGCAGGGGAAAGCTCACCAATACAACGGCGAAATCTATGAAGGCGATTTCGATCGGGATCAGTTCACCGGCAACGGCACGTTCACCCGCAAGGATGGAACGAGCCACCAGGGCGCATTCGTCAAGTGGATACCCAGGGACACGGCACGTACAGCGATGGCAAGGGCAATGTTTACGAAGGCGAATTCGTCAATGGCTCACTGAATGGAACGGGGCGGGTAACCGGCAAGGAGGGCAATCGGTACGACGGCGAATTCAAGGAATGGCGATTCCAAGGGCGCGGCGTGCTCCGGCTCGCTAGCGGCGATGTCTACACCGGCGCCTTCGCAGACGGGCTATACGAAGGCGAGGGCACGCTGGTCTACGCGAAGGCGCGGCCGGACGGCCGCACTCAGGACACCGGAACGTGGCACTTCGGGCGACTGAAAGGCGCGCAGGATGAGCGAAGGGCGAGAGTCAGTGTCGAGTCCGCACTGTACATGCAGCGTGCGCTGCTCGATGCAGCGCTGGCAGCCGTCGCGCCGCGCGACCCGGACCGGATCAATCTCTATTTTCTAGGTATTGCCGGCGACGGTTCGCAGGAAGTGTTCCGACGCGAAGTGGACTTCGTGCGCGCGGAGTTCGACCGATCATACGGGACCCAGGGCCGGTCGCTTTCGCTGATCAACAGCCGCAACACGCTCGACAGCGCGCCCATGGCGACGATGACGAGCATCCGCGAAGCGCTAAGCGTCATCGCATCGCGCATGGACAAGGAAAAGGACATCCTCTTCGTGTATCTGACCAGCCACGGGTCGGAAGAGCACGATCTGACGCTGGACGTGGATGGCATGAATCTGCGCAACCTGCCCGCGAAGGAGCTGGGGTCGCTGCTGGCGGCCACCGGCGTTCGCTGGAAGGTCGTGGTGGTATCGGCGTGCTACGCCGGTGGCTTCATCGATTTTCTCAAAGACGATTCGACGTTGGCAATCGCTGCCGCGCGGCGCGACCGGCGCTCATTCGGCTGCGCCGACGAAAACGACTTCACCTATTTCGGCCGCGCCTATTTCAAGGACGCCCTGCCGGAAAGCGATTCGTTCGAGCAGGCATTCCACAAGGCCGAAACGCTGGTACAGCAGTGGGAGGAGCGCGATCAGACGGCCGCGGGTAAGAAGGACGAAGCGACCAACTCGTACCCGCAGATGTATGACACGCCGGCGATCGAGGCGTACTTGAAGACTTGGCGGAAACAGACGCACGCATTGACAGCCTATTACCGTCATCCCCGCGAAAGCGGGGATCCATTTGCAACCGTCAAAGAGCCAATGGATTCCCGCTTTCGCGGGAATGACGAATTTGGGTTCGTAACGTCCTCACTTCTTCCCGGCATTCTTCCCGCGCTTCCCCGCCAGCAACGCCTTGATCTCGCCGCTGTCGATCAGCCGCTTCACGTCGCTTGCCCCGCCAACCAGCACGCCCTTGACGAACACCATCGGAAACGTCGGCCAGCCGGTCCACATCTTGAGCGCGTTGCGGCGCTTCCACGAGCCGAGGTAGCTGCCGTAGCTCAAGTACTCGTAGGGGATGCCTGCGGCGTCGAGCGCCTTGCGCGCCTTCTTCGGATGAGGGTTCTGCTTCATGCCGACCACGACCACATCGTGCGCGGCCACCGCCGCCTTGACCTCGCCGACGATGCCCGAGTGACTGTCCGCGATCGCCTTCCTGATCTGCGGGTGAATGTGCGCTTCGTCGAGCACGTTGCGGGTCATCGTTTTCCTTAGGTTGGCGGGCGGGGGTAGCATAGTACCGGCGGCAGCCTTCGGCCGCCAATCCGCTCGTCGCCAGTTCACGGAAAAAGGGGACCAGAATGATGATCGAGACCGCGCTGTTGAGCTTTGCGCTGACCACCATTGCGCTGCCGCCGCAGCTACCACCCAAGGCTCCCAAGAAGCCGGCGATGAAGATCGCGCAGGTGCAGCAGGACCCGCGCTTCACGAATTTCGCGAAGGCCGTCCTGAATTGCTACCACCCGACCGGGCGCTACGAGACCGCGACTATCGTGCAGCGACCCTGGCAACGGCAGAAGGAGTATGACGCGAAAGGCTCCGCGCTGATCAGCATCGAATACCTGGGTGTGAGCAATGCGAACTACACGATCGTGGTGGGGGTGCTAGGGAAGCCCCAGCAGATCAAGACCGTGATCCGGTCGGATACGGCGGCGGTGCATGCTTATGAGAATTGCGAGTTGGGAGAGTGGGTGGATGTGAAATAGGGCCGTGACGCTCCCGTATCGTAGTCGGAGTCGACCACATCAGACGCTGTTGCCCTATTCCGAGAGAGCCATTCAGATCGGATCAGATGCGGCGGCAAGCACGCGCTTCAATCAAGGGAGAGTGAACCACCCACCTCGCCGATCCGATCAGCGAAATCGACACTACCTACAACGCGCTACCTACATCGCGCGCTTCACCTCACCAAGGCGTCCCGCTCAAATCCGGGACCTGCTGTGACTGCTCGGGTAATCCGCCTGACATGTGAGTCAATGCGGTGACTAGTAATCCCAAGCATCCGCCTCCAACAAATGCTGCCACCACCCACCAAAATGAAACCATCGGGTTACCCCTTCGTGTCTAACCACGTGGTTACCGGGAAGGTCGCGTCCCGGCGGCGCTGCTCGATCAGCCGCGTACGCGCGGAGATCGAATTCATTGTTGTTGGATTCCTCCTTGCGAGTTTAAAAAAAAGGCCCGGCGTCGGCCGAGCCTTGTCATTGCGGAATGTTGCATCGGCCGCATGGTCGTTTCCCCTAATCCCAGCTCAGCGCGCCGCCGGTCTGGTACTCGATGACCCGGGTCTCGAAGAAGTTCTTCTCCTTCTTCAAGATCGATCATCTCCGCCATCCACGGGAACGGGTTGTCGGCCTTGTCGAACAGCGGATCGACGCCGATCTGCTGGCAACGCCGGTTGGCGATGAAGCGCAGGTACTCCTTGAACATGGTCGCGTTCAGGCCCAGCACGCCGCGCGGCATGGTGTCCTCGGCGTAGGCGTACTCGAGGTCGACGCCGCTTCTTCATCAGCGCGCGGATTTCCTCGCGGAACTCCGGCGTCCACAGGTGCGGGTTTTCCATCTTGATGGTGTTGACGAGGTCGATGCCGAAGTTGCAGTGCATGCTCTCGTCGCGCAGGATGTACTGGTACTGCTCGCTCGACCCCATCATCTTGTTCTGCCGGCCCATCGCCAGGATCTGCACGAAGCCGACGTAGAAGAAGAGCCCTTCCATGATGCAGGAGAACACGATCAGGCTCTTCAGGAGCGCCTGGTCGGTCTCCATCGTGCCGGTCTTGAACGCGGGATCGGTCAGCACCTCGATGAACGGGATCAGGAACTCGTCCTTGTCGCGGATCGACTTGATCTCGTGATAGGCGTTGAAGATCTCGGCCTCGTTCGAGTCCCAGGCTCTCGACGATGTACTGGTAGGCGTGGGTGTGGATCGCCTCCTCGAACGCCTGGCGCAGCAGGTACTGCCGGCACTCGGGCGCGGTGATGTGGCGATACGTGCCCAGCACGATGTTGTTGGCGGCGAGCGAGTCGGCCGTGACGAAGAATCCCAGGTTGCGCTTGACGATCAGGCGCTCGTCGTCGGTCAGGCCGTTGGGGTTCTTCCACAGCTCGATGTCGCGCTGCATGTTGATTTCCTGCGGCATCCAGTGATTGGCGCACGCGGCGAGATACTTGTCCCAGGCCCACTTGTACTTGAAGGGGACGAGCTGGTTGACGTCGGACTGCGCGTTGATGACGCGCTTGTCCTCGGCGCGGACGCGGTGGAAGCCGTTGGAGAGCGCCTGCGCTTCGGCGTCCAGGTCGTGCACGGGCTCACGCGAAAGGATGCCGCCGTAGACCGAGACCGAGGTCTGCGCGTCGATGGCGTCCATCGATTCGGGCATCGGGCGGGTGGCTCCCGGTGTCACGAAATCGTCTTCGAATGTCAGCATACTTTGAGCCTCGCTTCCTGTCCTGGTGCAGGTACGACCCAAGCAACGTGTTCACGGGTCTCTTGTCTCCGCACGGTCCACTATTGGGCCGGCGGGGATTTTTCTTTTGCGTTCATTCTCGTAACGTGCGTTTGCGTCTGCTCCGTCGAAATCTGCGCTGTTGTCGTCACATTGCTACCGTCAAGACCTGCCGGCCTTCCTTTGCGATCGTTCGTTGGGCGTAATACCTTTGCCCTACGATACTCTCTCTTCGTACGTTCCGTCATTCCCGCGAAAGTCCAGTGTCGTTTGTACGAGCCACTGGTCCCCGCTTTCGCGGGGACGACGATAGTTTTGCTACCGTCTCCACTGTCGAATGGCAGTTAAATTGACCGTATTCATTAAGTTGCTGCTTTTACTCGAATTTCAAGTACTTCTCTGCTCCCGAAACGATGGGAGAAGGAGCCTCGCCACGACTTCGTGGAAACCCGACGCTTATCGCGTCTGCCCTCTCCGCGCGAGGGGAGGGCGGGGTGAGGTCCGCTTCTTCCCGACTTCGCTAATGCACCGCAGCCAACCTTTCATAGAGGTAATCCGGCGCGAAGTCCACGCCGTTCTCCCAGGCGATGGTCGCGAGTCCGTAATCGAGCACGAAGTCCGCGAACCGGTCCCGATCGCGCAGCGACTCGAACTCGTCGCCGTAAAGCTCATCGGCGAGATCGACCACCCCCTTGCGACCGTCGTTGAACTCCAACCACACCTTGTAATCACCTAGATACCGCGCATCCACCACATGACATGGGACATGCTCGTACTGGGCCATCGACTGGCTCCTCTCCGTTGGTTGCCAGAACAACGTTGCCGTCCTGCCACTCCCTTGCACCTGCCAGCACTTTGCTGCTGCACCTACCGTGCTGCTACTGCCTGGCATGTCGCTCCGCGAGCAATGCAACCGTTCCTGTCCGGGTTCGCGGGGCGTTTATGGGACGCTGGTGGGCGCGCTCGTTTCGAAGAGCGTTCGCTTGTCCAGTGTCCTGCCGTCATTCGATGTGCTTCGCTGTCTCCTTGTCGTCAAGGGCCGGTGTCTTCATCAGTAACGCCGCGCCAACCAAATTGATCATGACGCTGATCATGCCGATGATCAGCGCGCCATTCGTCCCCGTGCATCTTTGCTATCTTCATTGACACCGGCCGTCGCGCCGCGCGCGCCCCACGCCTCGATCTCGGCGCGATGCGCCGCGTCGTGCTCGGCCATCATCGCCGGGATATCGCACAGCGCCACCGGGCCGACGCCGTCCTGCTCGCCGCGCCGCGTCCATTGCGCCGGCGTCACGCGCGCCAGCGCCTCGATGTTGTCGGCGCGCGCCCGCGCGAACGCTTTCATGCCCTCGCGCAGCGACTTCGTCCGGTAGTTGCGGCGCTCGCCGATCGCCGTTCCGTCGAAGTCGGCGAGCTGCGGGTTGTCCTCGTTCAGCAAGCGCTCGATGCGCACGCCGAATCCCTCGAGCTCCAGATCGGCCAGGTGCCACACTTGCTCGACGGGCGAGGGCAGGCCGTTGGCGCGCTCGCGCGCTTCCTGGTCGGACATCGCGCCAAAGCGCGCGGCGAGAAACGCCGGCATCGATGCCAGCGTCGCCATCAGCCGCTGCTGATCCTCGCGCGTCGCGAGCAGCATGTATTTCATGACGCTGTTCCTTCCGCGTCCTAAACCTGCGCCCGTGGCGGAACGGTCACTGGCACGACTCACAGGTCGGGTCGTCGATGGCGCAGAACTTCGGCGCCTCGGCTTCCTGCACACCGTGCGCGGCCTGCGCCGCGGCGGTCGGCACGGTGATCTTGCCCGACGGCATGGCGCTGCGTCCCGCGCCGGCCGCGCTTGCCGCGCCGGAGGACGACACGGCGTTGAGCTCGCCGCCCTGGCCGGTCGATTTCTCCGCGCTGGTCGCGGCCAGCGTGCGCAGGTAGTAAGTGGTCTTCAGGCCGCGCACCCAGGCGAGCTTGTAGGTTTCGTCGAGCTTCTTGCCCGATGCGCCCGCCATGTAGATGTTGAGCGACTGCGCCTGGTCGATCCACTTCTGGCGCCGCGCGCCTGCTTCCACGAGCCACGTCGCGTCGACCTCGAATGCGGTCGCGTACAGGCGCCGCAGCTGCTCCGGCACGCGGTCGATCTTGGCGAGCGAGCCGTCGAAGTACTTCAGGTCCGAGACCATCACGTCGTCCCAGAGGTCGAGGCGCTTCAGCTCCGCGACGAGGTGCTCGTTGACCACCGTGAACTCGCCCGAGAGGTTCGATTTCACGTAGATGTTCTGGTACTCGGGCTCGATCGACGCGGCGACGCCGATGATGTTGGAGATGGTCGCGGTCGGCGCGATGGCCACGCAATTGGAATTGCGCATGCCGTGCTGCTTGACCCGCGTGCGCAGCGCGCCCCAGTCCATCGACACCGACTCGTCGACCTCGACGTAGCCGCCGCGCTCCTCGCGCAGCAGCTTGAGCGAATCCTGCGGCATGATGCCGCGCTCCCAGAGGCTGCCCTTGTACGACGCGTAGCGGCCGCGCTCCTCGGCCAGCTCGGTCGACGCCCAGTAGGCGTAGTAGCACACCGCTTCCATCGAGCGGTCGGCAAACGCCATCGCGCCGTCGGACGCGTACGGCTGCTGCAGGAGGTGCAGGCAATCCTGGAAGCCCATGATGCCCAGGCCCACCGGACGATGCTTGAGGTTGGAATTGCGCGCCTTGGCGACCGCGTAGTAGTTGATGTCGATCACGTTGTCGAGCATGCGCATGGCGGTCTTGATGGTCGCCTTGAGCTTGTCGTGATCGAGCTCCCACGCGCCTTCACTGGCGGCGCTGTTTCCTTTATCCCCCTTGCCGACCTTCTTCATGTGCGCGAGCAGGTTCACCGAGCCGAGGTTGCAGACGGCGATCTCGGTGTCGCTGGTGTTGAGCGTGATCTCGGTGCAGAGGTTGGAGCTGTGCACCGTGCCGACGTGCGACTGCGGCGAGCGCACGTTGCACGCATCCTTGAAGGTGATCCACGGATGCCCGGTCTCGAAGAGCATCGACAGCATCTTGCGCCAGAGCTGCACCGCGGGAAGCTTCTTGAAGAGCTTGAGCTCGCCGCGCGCCGCCTTGTCCTCGTAGCGCGTGTACGCCTCCTCGAACTTGCGGCCCCACTTGTCGTGCAGGTCGGGCACGTCGGCCGGCGAGAATAGCGTCCAGTCGCCGCCTTCCATCACCCGCTTCATGAACAGGTCCGGGATCCAGTTGGCGGTGTTCATGTCGTGCGTGCGGCGGCGATCGTCGCCCGTGTTCTTGCGCAGCTCGAGGAACTCCTCGATGTCGAGGTGCCAGGTCTCCAGGTACGAGCAGACGGCGCCTTTGCGCTTCCCGCCCTGGTTCACCGCGACCGCGGTGTCGTTGACCACCTTCAGGAACGGCACCACGCCCTGGCTCTTGCCGTTGGTGCCCTTGATGTGGCTGCCGAGCGCGCGCACGTTGGTCCAGTCGTTGCCCAGGCCGCCGGCGAACTTGGACAGGAGCGCGTTTTCCTTGATCGCCTCGTAGATGCCGTCGAGATCGTCGGCTACCGTCGTCAGATAGCACGACGAGAGCTGCGAGCGATGCGTGCCGGAATTGAACAGCGTCGGCGTCGAGCTCATGAAGTCGAAGGACGACAGCACGTTGTAGAACTCGATCGCGCGCGCTTCGCGGTCGACCTCGTTCAGCGCGAGGCCCATGGCGACGCGCATGAAGAACGCCTGCGGCAGCTCGAAGCGGCGTCCGGCGCCGCTGAACTGCGCGTACTGGTCGATCAGGAAATAGCGGTCGTAGAGCGTCTGCAGGCCGAGATAGCCGAACTGCAGGTCGCGCGAAGGGACCAGCGAGGCGCCGAGCGTCTTCAGGTCGTATTGCGCGAGCCCTTCGTTGAGCAGGCCGATCTTGATGCCGTGCTTGATGAAGGTCGGGAAATACTCGGCGTACTTGCGTCGCCATGTCGGCGTGCGTCGCTTCCTCGCCCAGCGCCTCGAAGCGGATCGAGTCGAGCAGCAGGCGCGCGGTGACGAAGCTGTACGCGGGATCCTTTTCGATCAGCGTGCGCGCGGCGAGCACGACGCACTTGCGTACCTCGTCCATGGGCACGCCTTCGTACAGGTCCTTGAGCGTCGCCTTGAGGATGCGATCGGGCTCGACGTCGGGCAGTCCCTCGCACGAGGTCTTGATCAGCTCGGTCATGCGCGCGAAGTCGAGCGGGCGCGTGACGCCGTTGTCGACGACGTTGATCGCCGCGCCGTCGACCTTGCCGCCGGCCTTGCCCTGCTTCTCGTGGGCGCGCTCCTGCGAGCGCTTCTCGCGATAGAGCACATAGGCGCGGGCTACTTCGTGCTCGCCGCCGCGCATCAGCGCGAGCTCGACCTGGTCCTGGATTTCCTCGATGTGGATCGCGCCGCCGTCGGGCTTGCGCTTCATCAGCGCGTTGACCACGACGTCGGTGAGATGCGCGGTCAGCTCGCGCACGCGCGCCGACGCTGCGCTCTGGCCGCCGTTCACGGCGAGGAACGCCTTGGTCACCGCGATCGCGATCTTCGACGGCTCGAACGCGACCACCGCGCCATTGCGGCGGATGACCTTGTATTGCGAGAGCGTCGGTTCCGTGCTCGCCGCTAGGGGCGAAGGGGTCTCGCCGGACATCAGTTTGTTCTGTGCTGTGGAGGATGCGGCGGCGGACGGACTGACGACTTGCATAGTGCTCTCTCCTGTCTAAAACTTATGGTTCTTGGTCCCAACCACGCGACACAGCGGCCATAGGGCATCGCCCAGGCAGTTCCAATACTGGCGCAGGTTTCCGGGGGCCGGCCCGACGTGCGCTGGAGCGCATCTAGGGGGCACTTCACTGGGGCTACCGGGCTTCCCTTGGTTTCCTTGCGGATTGCCTTAAAAATCAAAACCTACTATATCTTGTGTTCAAGTGCTGAATCAACACTAATCATAGTAGCTTGGCTAACCTCGTGCAAGCGCTTTTTGATGTGCCGGGAAGGGTCCATAAAACCGCCGAGAAATCAAAGTTCTACCGCGAAAAATCCGCCGCGCGCGCGGAACATCCACCGTTAATCCACGCTCTTTTCCACAGAAGCGGTGGACAACTCCGTGTGGTCAAAATGACACAGGTATGACACTGTAGCGATGGCAAAGTGCGCTAGCGTACGGTCCAAATCGATGCCAGCGTCATCGTCCCTGCGTGTCTTCCGCGCTGCGCCACGCGGGGTCGAAGGCGAGCCGCGAGTGAGTGGACAGCAGCCCGTTGCGTGCCCCGTGGTCGTTGGCGCAAGATGCGCTACCTCGCCATGCTGCCGCCGAGCGCCGAATCCAGGCCAAAAAAAGCGCGCCACTCAATCACCGGAAGCCATGCCGCGTTTCTCCGCGAATATCTCGTTCCTGTTCAACGAAATTCCGTTTCTCGATCGTTTTGCCGCGGCCGCGCATGCAGGCTTCGACGCGATCGAGTTCGGGTCCGGCTACGAATTTCCGGCGAAGGAGCTTGCCGCCCGCCTGTCGGCCAACGGGCTGCAGCAGGTGCTGATCAACACGCCGCCGGGCGACCCGGCGGCGGGCGGTCGCGGGCTCGCCGGCGTGCCCGGCCGCGAACAGGAATTCGCGGCGAGCTTTGCCACGGCGCTCTCCTACGTTGAGGCCTTGTCATGTCCGCGGATCCACGTCATGGCCGGGGTGCTGCCCGCCGGCGCCGACGATGCGACGCGCGCGCGGCATCGCGCGACCTTCGTGCGCAATCTTCGAGTCGCGGCTGCAGAGGCGTCGGCCAACGGCGTCGCGCTGACGATCGAGCCGATCAATCCGCGCGACATCCCCGGCTACTGGCTCAACACCCAGGCCGAGGCGCACGCGATCCGCGAGGAGGTCGGCGCGCCGAACCTCAAGGTGCAGATGGATTTCTATCACGTGCAGATCGTCGAGGGCGACGTGTCGACGAAGCTTAAGCGCTGGGTGAACGACATCGGGCACGTGCAGATCGCCGGCGCACCCGAGCGTCACGAGCCGGACACGGGCGAGCTCAATTGCTACCGGCTCTTCGACCTGCTCGACGAGCTCGGATACAAGGGATGGGTTGGCTGCGAGTATCGCCCGCGCCATGGGACGACGGAGGGTCTCGGCTGGCTGCGCAAGACCGGCTGGCCGGCGAAAGCGAGCTAGCCGGAGCAGTCGGACCTGCGGCGATCGCGGCGCGGCTTGCGGCCGCGCCGATCCTGCGCTAGCTCTTCTCGATCGGAAAGCCGCGATCGCGCATCAGCGCGTCGGTGTCCACGTCGCGGCCGCGGAAGTGTCGGAACGCTTCATCGGGCGGCACCGAGTTTCCAACACTCATCAACGTATCGTAAAGACGCTTGGCGACCTTCTTGTCATACGGGCCACCGGCTTCCATGAAGGCTTCGAAGATGTCGTTGGTCACCGTGTCGGCCCAGATGTAGACGTAGTAGCCGGAGGCATATCCGTCGCTCGAAAAGATGTGGCCGAAGTGCGGCGGGCGGTGGCGCATGACGATTTCGCGCGGGCAGCCGATCTCCGCCATGGTCTGTTTCTCGAACGCTTCGGCGTCGATCTTGCCTTCAGGTGTCGCCGCGAGGTGAATCTTCATGTCGTATATCGCCGACGCGAGGTATTCGACGGTCGAAAAGCCCTGGTTGAAGTTGGCCGACTCCAGGATCTTGGCGACGAGCTCTTCCGGGATCGGCTTGCCAGTCCGATAGTGGAGCGCGAAGCGGTTGAGAACTTCCGGCGTGGGCAGCCAATGCTCGTTCAACTGGCTCGGAAACTCCACGAAGTCGCGCTTGACGGCGGTGCCTGCGAGCGAGGGATAGAGAACGTTGGAGTTGAGCCCATGCAGCGCATGCCCGAACTCGTGATACATGGTGACGGCGTCGTCCCATGAGACGAGGATCGGCTCGCCCGGCTTCCCTTTGACGAAATTGGAGTTGTTGGAGACGATCGGCGTCATGTCGCCTGCGAACTTTTCCTGGGTGCGGTACTCGTTCATCCACGCGCCGGACCGCTTGCCCGTGCGCGCGTAGGGATCGAAGTACCAGAGGCCAACGCGCTTGCCATCACGCCGGACTTCATACACCGCCGTGTCGGCGTGGTAGCGCGGGACGTCGTCGATTCTCGCGAAGTGCAGCCCGTAGAGCTCGCCCGCCACCCAGAACATCGAGTCGCGGATCTTGTCGGCCTGGAGGTATGCGCTGATCTGGTTCTTGTCGAGATCGTACTTCGACTTGCGCACTTTCTCGGCGTAGTAGCGATAGTCCCACGGCTCGATCTTGATGCCGCCGCCTTCGCGGTCGGCAACGGCCTGCATGTCGGCGATTTCCTCGCGTGCGCGAGCGAGCGCCGCCTTCCACACCTTCATGAGCAGCTTCATCGCCGCGTCCGGGGTGCCGGCCATGTTGTTGGCCAGGGTCCAATGCGCGTGGGTTTCGAAGCCGAGCATGCGGGCGCGCTCGGCGCGCAACTGCAGGATCTCGGTGATGATGGGCCGGTTGTCGTGCGCACCGGGATTGCCGCCGCGCGTGGTCCACAAACGCCAGCCTTTCTCGCGCAGATCGCGACGCGAGGCATACATGATGAACGGCTCCATCGACGAGCGCGTATTGGTGAAGAGCCATTTGCCTTTCTGTCCGCGCTCCTCCGCTGCGGCGGCGCCCGCGATTCGGAGATTGTCGGGCAGGCCGTCGAGATCGCCCTCCTTGTCGACCACGAGCGTTCCGTTCTCCTCGTCGGCCAGCTCGTTCTGGCGAAAGGTCGTGAAAAGGCTCGCGAGCCGCTGGTTGATCGCCTTCAGCCGCGCCTTTTCGGCCTTGCCCAGCGCCGCGCCGCGGCGCGTGAAGCTCGTGTAGACGACTTCGACCAGGCGCAGTTGCTCAGGCGACAGTTGCGCCGTCGCGCGCGCGTCGTAGACGGCCTTGAGCCGTGCGAAGAGCGCCTCGTTTTGCACGATCTCGTCGCTGAACGCGGAGAGGATCGGCGCCATCTCCACCTCGATCGCCTGGGTGCGCTTGTCGTTGAGAACAGACGTATAGACGCCGAAGATGCGCGCCGCGCGCCGGAACGCGCGTCCTGAATCGTCCAGTGCCGCGAAGGTGTTGTCGAAAGTCGGCGCGGTAGTGCTGTTGGCGATGGCGGCGATTTCAGCGCGATTCAGATCCATCGCTTTCATCATCGCAGGCTGAAACGCGTCGACCTTGACCCGATCGAAACGCGGAAAGCCGCCGTGGGGGCCGGTCCATGGCGCGAGGAGTGCGTCGGTGTCCTGTGCGGGCCCGGGGGTGAGCGCGACTGCGTCAGGCGTCATGATCTTGCCCATCAGCGAACCGAGCGCCGTCAGCGCGGTTGCCTGAAAGAAGGAGCGTCGTCGCATGGGGATTTTGGAGGCATCGCATAGGTTCGTTTCTCACGGCGGCCAGCATTTCACTCTAAGGCCTGCTGGTGCGATCGTTGGTCTGGGGGTCCGCCTTGGACAATCCTCGGAAGAAGTGGGTTTCGCTCCGAGGCCAGAAAACTCGAATTATCGCATCCCGGCGCTCCTATGCCGTGCAATGGTCAATCGCCGCCGGATCTCGGGTGACACCGCGCGTCGGTCGGCCAGGCTTTGGACGGAGACGCTGATGGTGTCTGACGCCTCACGCAGGGTGCACCCGGGACGGAAGGCGGGCGTTGGCGTTGGCCTGCGGCATCTGCCTCCTCATCGATCCGCGAATGGGGAGGCCAACGGTGGCGTAGGATGCGCAAATGTTTGCGCCGTCGGAGGCATGATGTCGACTCGGATTTCTCGCGTGTTCCAGCGTGCTGCGCGCGCCGTGTTCGTGATTTCAGGCGTCGCGGTCGCCGCGTGGGCAATGCCAGCGTTCGCGCAAGACAACTATCCGAGCCGGCCGGTGAAACTCATCGCACCGCAGGCGCCCGGCGGCGGCGTCGACCTGGTGGCGCGCATCATCGCCGACAAACTCGGCGCCGCCATGCATCAGTCATTCATCGTCGAGAATCAGTCAGGCGCCGGCGGCGCGATCGCCTCGCAGATGACCGCGCGCGCGGCTCCCGACGGGTACACCCTCGAGATCGGGTACGTCGCCACGCACGCGACCAACCCGGCCGTGAAAACGCATCTTGGCTACGACGCGCTCAAGGATTTCACGCCGATCGCCATGCTCGGCGGCACGCCCAATCTCCTGGTGGTGGCGAAGGCGGTGCCAGTGAACACGCTGCAGGAGCTCGTCGCCTACGCCAAGGCGAATCCCAGCAAGCTGAGCTACGGCACGTCGGGCGTGGGCACGCTGAATCACCTGTTGATGGAGCAATTCAAGCATGCCGCAGACGTGCCGATTCTCGCGGTCAACTATCGCAGCATCGGACAGGCGTTCACCGACGCCATGGGTGGGCAGATCCAGGTGATCTTTCCCGGGCTCGCGGCGGCGATGCAGCATGTTCGCTCCGGCGCGTTCAAGCCGCTCGCGGTGACGGGCGACAAGCGCAACCCACTGCTGCCGAACGTGCCGACGTTCAAGGAGTCGGGCTTCGAAGGATTCAATGGACTGACCTGGTACGGCATCGTCGGCCCCGCAAAGCTGCCTACGCCCATCGTGAACAAGCTCAACGCGGAGATCAACAAGGTCATTGCAACGCCCGATTTTCGCGACAAGTTTGCCGCGGAAGCGTTGAACGTGATGCCGATGACGCCGCAGCAATTCGGCGAGTACATCGCCGACGAGATCGCGCACTGGACCGCGGTGGCGCGCGCCAGCAAGATCGAAGCCGACTAACGCGTTCCCACAAAAGCACGATGAGCCTTCCGAAAGTTTCGGTCTCGGAGCAGCTTGCGGCGGCCTTCTCATCCATGCCGGTACAGCTGCCCGCTTCCGTGGAAGCTATGTGCGACGCCGTGGTCATGGATGTCGCGGGCTTGTGCGTGGCTGCGCGCAACAGCGACTACGTGCGCGCCACCCTCAAGGCGAGCGAGGAGCCGGGCGTGTGCACGGTCATCGGTCACGCGGGCGCCTTCAACGTGGCCAGCGCGGCACTCACCAACGGCACTGCCGCGCACGGCGAGGATTACGACGACACGTTCGAGGGCGGGCCCGTGCACGCCGGCGCCGTGATCATTCCGGCCGTGCTCGCGGCCGTCGAGCAGCATGGCCTGTCCGGGGGCGACGCGGTGCGCGGCATCGCGGTGGGCTGCGAAGTCATGTGCCGGCTGTGTCTGGTCGCCCCGAAGCGCGTGCACAAGGCGGGCTTCCACCCGACGGCGGTGTTCGGCGCGCTCGGTGCGGCGGCAGGCGTGTCGTCCGCGCTCGGGCTCGAGGATGCGCAGTGGGTCAACGCGCTCGGCATCGCCGGCAGCATGGCGTCGGGCATCATCGAATATCTCGCGGAAGGCGCATGGACCAAGCGCATGCATCCGGGCTGGGCCGCGCAGGCGGGCTATCGCGCGGCACGCATGGCGCGCGAAGGCTTCACGGGACCGCGTACGCTCTTCGACGGTGAGCACGGATTCTTTCACGCCTTCGCCAACAGCGACGGCTGCGACTACCGTGCGATGCTCGATGGCGCGGGCCGGCAATGGCTGTGCGCCGACATCGCATTCAAGCCTTACGCCTGCGGCACCATGGCGCATCCTTATATCGATTGCGCGCGGAAGCTGGTCAGCGAAGGCGTGTCGCCGGGGGAGGTTATTGCAATCGAATGCAAGACCGCCGAAGGCATCGTGCACCGCCTCTGGGAGCCGCTCGCCGCGAAGCAGAACCCACCGAACGGCTACGCCGCCAAATTCAGCATTCCCTACGCCATCGCGGTCGGCATGCTGCGGGGCGACGCGGGGCTCGTCGAATACGAGGAAGCCGTCGTGCACGACCCCGCGGTGCGCGCGCTCGCGGGCAAGGTCCGCTACGCCGTCGACCCCGAGAATCCGTATCCGCGCCAGTTCACGGGCCACGTTCGCGTGACGTTGCGCAGCGGTGAGGTGCGCGAAGCAAGCCAGGACCATTTTCGCGGCGGCCGTGACGAGCCGATGTCGCCCGCTGCTCTCGAAGCGAAGTTCATTGCCAATTGCATCTACGGTGGCTGGGACGCTACCCGTGCCCGCGGCGCGCTCGATGTGCTGCGGGGCTTGCGTTTGCGCGCCGCGCAACGGATCGACATCGCAAGCCTGAGAGGATAGAAGACGTCATGGACAGCACACCGCTCAAGAACAGGGTCGCGCTCGTCACCGGAGCGGGGCGCAACATCGGACGGGCGATCGCGCTGGCGCTCGCCGACGCAGGCGCGAAAGTAGCGGTGAACGTGCGCGCGAGTCGCGACGAAGCGCAAGGCGTGGTCGACGAGATCGCTGCGCTCGGCGGCGATGCGCTTCTGGTTATGGCCGACGTGACGCAGCGTAACGAGGTGGACGCCATGATCGCGGCCATCGCGCAGCGCTTCGGCCGGCTCGACATCCTCGTCAACAACGCCGCCATCCGGCACGAGGTGGCGTTCGCGCAGATCTCCTACGCTGAATGGCGCGCCGCGCAGGCGGTGTGCGTCGACGGCGCCTTTCACTGCACGCAGGCCGCGCTGCCGCTCCTGCGCGTGAGTGGCGCGGGTGCGGTCATCAACATCGGCGGCCTGACGGCGCACACGGGTGCGTCGAATCGCGCGCACGTGGTGACCGCCAAGGCGGCGCTCGGCGGACTCACGCGCGCGCTCGCGCACGAGCTCGCGGAGTTTGGCATCACCGTGAACTGCGTATCGCCGGGCATGATGGACACGGTGCGCAAGAGCTCGAGCGCGTCGGCGCAGCCCGCGCATCACGCAAGCCGTGCGACGCTGCTCGGCCGGCGCGGCCGTCCCGACGAAATCGCCAGTGCCGTTGTGTGGCTGGCAGGGCCGGGCGGACGCTTCGTAACCGGTCAGGCCGTGCACATCAACGGCGGCGCTTACCTCGCGGGCTGAGCAGCGCCGCCGTTTTCGGGCATCTCGGATTCGACCTGCTATTTCGGCGTGAGGTGGAACAGACCGCCCGGCCTGGCGTCTTCCAACATCCAGAGCGAGCCGTCCGGCGCTTCTTCAATATCACGCACGCGCTTGCCGACATTCCAGCGCTGGACCACGGCAGCGCCGCCTTTGCCGTCAAACGTGACGCGGTCGATTACCTCGCTGACCAAGCCGCTGATCAAAGCGCTTCCATTCCATTGCGGGAAGACGCTGCCCCTGTAGAACATGAGGTTGCCGGGCGCGATCACCGGATCCCAATAGATGACCGGCTTGGCGAGGTCGGGCCGCGTATCGGGGCTGGGGATCGGCACGCCGTTATAATTTTTTCCATAGCTGACCAACGGCCAGCCGTAATTCTTGCCGGGCTCGATCAGGTTCAGCTCGTCGCCGCCGCGCGGGCCATGCTCGACTTCCCAGAGCCGGCCATCGGGCCCGAAGGCGAGCCCGTAAGGTGTGCGATGACCGGTGGTCCAGGTTTCGGCCGGCGTCAAGTTGGGCGCAGGGAACGTATAGGTGCTGACGACCCGCGCAGTCTTGGCCGCCTCGGTATCGCTCGGCGGATCGATCAAGGGAATGGAGGAGGCACCCGTTTTGCCCGCCATCGGATTTCCGGGCGCGGGTTTGCCGTCCAGTGTCAGCCGCAGGATCTTGCCAACCGGCTGGCTGGGATCTTGGGCGGGGGTCATTCGCTGGCGGTCGCCCACCGTGAGGAAGAGGTATTTGCCGTCCGGCGAAAAGGCGATCTGCGCCCCTGCCTGACCACCCTTGCCCGTGGGCATCTGGCGCCACAGCACCTGGAACCCGTCCAGCGTCGCCCGCTCGCCGTTCAGCACAAGCTGGCCACGACCCAGCGCCAAGCCGCCACCATAGTCGCCCGGCTCCAGATAGGTGAGATACACATTGTGGTCGGTGGTGTAGTGGGGTGAGAGGAAGACGCCCAGCATGCCGTTCTGCCCTTGATAGTAACTGGGCGGGACACCCCTGACTTCGGTCTTGGCTCCTTGCGGAGTGACGAGCTGGAGGCGGCCGACCTTTTCGGTCACCAGCATGTGGCCATCGGGGAGGAACGCGATGCGCCACGGCAGATCGAAGCTCGCCACCTGCGTCATGGTAAAGGGAAGGTTCGGCTCGGGTTTCGTCTCACCCGCATTGATCTGCGCGTAGGCCGCACTTGAAGACAGAGCCGAGAGAAAAACCGCGATCGACAGCTTGGTCATCTGTACGTTTCCCTTTTTGCGCCGAATGGATAGAACTTGTCAGCCAGGAGTTCGGATCTGGATTCCAACCGTGCCGATCCTACCCTTCGTCCGTCCCTGAACTCAGAAGTTCGCGACCACAACTCGCTCCGAGCGAGCCTTTGGCGCCCAGTAACCGATTTCCGACAATATGCTGATGGCCGGCGTGAAAAATCTGATCCGCGCGGAGTGACAGAAGTTTCGAATTTCTAACGCAGGTGCGCATCGCGCGAAGTGTCCGCGATGGAGATGCGCCGGAGGCCCGAGGTGGGCCGATTCGAGGGGGCTCGCACCCCACTCGCTTCGCGAGCGGGACCTGGCTCGCTGCTCACAACGCGACGCTCATTCCCCCATCGATGACGAGCATCTGGCCGGTCATGTAGTTCGAGGCGCTGGACGCGAGGAAGACAGCGAGGCCCGCAAGTTCCTCGGGCTGGCCCCAGCGGCCTGCCGGCGTGCGCTTGGACACCCAGGCGTTGAACTCCGCGTTGTCGATCAGCGCACGATTCATCTCGGTAGCGAAATAGCCTGGCGCGATGGCGTTGACCTGGATGTTGTGAGGCGCGAGCTCGACCGCCATGCCGCGCGTCAGTTGCCGGACACCGCCCTTGGCCGCCGTGTAGGGAACGACGCTCGGTCTCGCGAGCTCGCTCATGAGCGACGCGATATGGACGATCTTGCCGCGCTTTTTCTCGATCATTTTCGGCAGCACGGCTTGCGACACCGCGAACGGAGCGGTGAGGTTGGTGGCGATGATCTCGTCCCACTGCTCTTGCGGAAATCCGGCGAACGCGCCGCGACGCTGGATGCCGGCATTGTTGAACAGGATGTCGACCGGCCCGACCTCGGCTTCGATCGCCGCCACGCCGGCGGCGATCGCCGCGCGGTCGGTGACGTCGAAGATCGAGGTCGAGACGTCGAGATCCTGTGCGCGTAACGCTGCCGCGGCGGGATCGACTGCTTCCTGCCGGCGCCCGTTCAGCACGACTTTGGCGCCCGCGCGCCCGAGGCCCTGCGCGATGGCGAAACCGAGACCCCGATAGGCGCCGGTGACGAGCGCAACCTTGCCGGAAAGATCGAACGGAGCCTGCACGAGCGGCCTCCAGGACTAGAGAACGGGACTGGCTTGCCTGCGGGCGCCGTGCAAGCGACGCGCCGAAGGAAGCGCAGTATTGGTTGCGCGCGCCGGCGCTGTCAAACGCGGCAGGTTCGCTTCATCGAGGACGGTACGCGATCACGCCTCGTCTCCGTTGACGTTCGCTTGAGCTGCTAAGCCGCCACCTTCTCGACACTCACCGTCGTCGGATTCGCCGCGCGGTACGCCGCGACCAACTCCGCTTCCTTCGCCTTGGCGGCAATCAGATGCCTATCCTTGACGTGACCGTAGCCGCGGATGTGCTCGGGGATGCTCGCCAGCTCGACCGCGATGGCGTGATTGTGCGCGGCCAAGCGCGGCAGCAGCTCATCGAGCAGCGCTTCGTAGTCGGTGATCAGCTGCCGCTCCATGCGCCGCTCAGCGGTCCTGCCGAAAATGTCGAGCGCCGTTCCACGCAGACCCTTCATCCGCGCCAGCAGCTTGAACGCGCCCATCATCCACGGCCCGTACACGCTCTTCTTCGCTTCGCCGGTCATTGTGTCCGGCTTGTTGGACAGAGGCGGCGCGAGGTGGAACGTGAGCTTGTAGTCGCCTTCGAACTGCGAGGCGACACGCTTGGCGAAGTCGCCGTCGGTGTACAGACGCGCGACTTCGTACTCGTCCTTGATCGCCAGCAGCTTGAAGTAATAGCGCGCGACCGCTTCGGTGAGGGCGCTCTTGCCCGGAAGCTTCGACCGACTCCGCGGTGCGGACCTTGTCGATGAAGTCGGTGTAGCGCTTGGCGTAGGCCTCGTCCTGATACGCGGTCAGGAAGGTCGCGCGGCGCGCGATCATTTCCTCGAGCGATGTCGGACTGGCGCTGCGACTCGGGCTTCTGCTCGGGAATCGCGGCGGCAAGCACGCGCTCCGGATCGACCGCCGCGAGGCGTCCCCAGTGGAAGCTCTGCTTGTTCGACTCGATCGCCGCGCCGTTCAACTCGATCGCGCGCAGGATCGACGCCTCCGACAGCGGAATCAGCCCGCGCTGGTAGGCGAAGCCGACCATGAAGAGATTGGTGGCGATGGAGTCGCCCATGAGACCGGTGGCGAGCTTGGTGGCGTCGAGGAACTCGGCGTCGCCGGGCGAGACCGCGTCCTTGATCTCGTGTTCCATCGAGCCCAGCGGAAAGCGAAGATCGGCGTTGCGGGTGAAATCCGCGGGCATCACCAGCGCGGTGTTGACGAGCGCCTTGGTCACGCCCTTCTGCATCTTGGCGATCGCTTCGTAGCCGATGCCGGTGAGGATGTCACAGGCGAGGATCAGCTTCGCTTCGCCCGCGGCGATGCGCGTCGCGTAGAGTTGCTCGGGCGCGTCGGCGATGCGCACGTGCGACACGACGGCGCCGTTCTTCTGCGCGAGGCCGGTCATGTCGAGCACGCTGCAGCCCTTGCCTTCGAGATGCGCGGCCATGCCGAGCAGCGCGCCGATGGTCACGACGCCGGTGCCGCCGATGCCGGTGACCAATATGCCGTAGGGCGCGGCGGTGGAGGCGAGCGCCGGCTCGGGCATCGCCGGAAACTCGCCGGCGGTGGCCTTTTGCGGCTTGCGAAGGATGCCGCCGACCACGGTCACGAAGCTCGGGCAAAATCCGTTGACGCAGGAGAAGTCCTTGTTGCACGAGCTCTGGTCGATGGTGCGTTTGCGTCCGAACTCGGTTTCCACCGGAGCGACCGAGACGCAGTTCGACTTCACGCCGCAGTCGCCGCAGCCTTCGCACACGAGCTCGTTGATGACCACGCGCTTGGCGGGATCGGGATACTTGCCGCGCTTGCGCCGGCGGCGCTTTTCGGCGGCGCAGGTCTGATCGTAGAGAAGCACCGTGCAGCCCGGCGTATCGCGCAGCATTCGCTGCACGCGGTCGAGCTCGTCGCGATGGTGGATTTCGATGTCGGAAGCGAAATAGCCGGACGGATACTTGTCGGGCTCGTCGGACACGACGACGATCTTCTTCACGCCTTCGGCCGCGACCTGGCGCGCGATGTCCGACGGCGATATCGGTCCGTCGACCGGCTGGCCGCCGGTCATCGCGACCGCGTCGTTGTACAGGATCTTGTAGGTGATGTTGACGCTCGCCGCGACCGACGCGCGAATGGCCAGGCTTCCGGAGTGGTAGTAGGTGCCGTCGCCGAGATTGGCGAATATGTGCTTTTCGTTGGTGAACTGCGCCTGGCCGATCCACGGCACGCCTTCGCCGCCCATGTGGGTATAGGTCGAGGTCGCGCGGTCCATCCAGATGGCCATCACGTGACAGCCGATGCCCGCGGTGGCGCGGCTGCCTTCGGGCACGCGGGTCGAGGTGTTGTGCGGGCAGCCCGAGCAGAAATAGGGAATGCGCTGCAGGCTGATCTTGGGCTTCGCCAGCGCCGCTTCCTTGGCGTTGATGAACGCCACCCGGCTGCGCACCTTTTCCATCGTGCGCGGATGCAGGTCGAGCCGCTCGATGCGTTGCGCGATCACGCGCGCCACCATCGCCGGCGTGAGCTCCGAGGTGGCCGGCAGAAGCCAGTCGCCGTGCGGGCGCATCCACTCGCCTTTTTCGTCGAACTTGCCGACGACGCGAGGGCGCACGTCGGTGCGCCAGTTGTAGAGCTGCTCCTTCAATTGATACTCGACGATCTGGCGCTTTTCCTCGACCACCAGAATTTCCTCGAGACCCTCGGCAAAGTGGCGGACACCCTCCGGCTCGAGCGGCCACGGCATCGCGATCTTGTAGACGCGAATGCCGATCTCGGCGGCGTCGGCCTCGGTGATGCCCAGATCGTCCAGTGCCTGGCGCACGTCGAGGTAGCTCTTGCCGCTGGTGATGATGCCCAATCGCGGCTTGGGCGAATCGATGACGATGCGATTCAGGTTGTTGGCGCGGCAGTAGTGAAGCGCTGCGTAGATCTTGTAATCCTGCATCCGCGCTTCGGTCGCGAGGAAGGCGTCCGGCCAGCGGATCGACACGCCGTCCGGGGGAAAGGGAAAGTCGTCCGGCGTGATGATCTTGACGCGGTCCGGATCGACCGTGATCGACGCGGAGCTCTCGACCGTATCCGACACGCACTTGAAGCCGACCCACAGGCCGGAATAGCGGCTCATTGCCCAGCCGTGCAGGCCGAGATCGATGATCTCCTGCACCGACGACGGATACAGCACCGGCATCATCGCCGCCGAGAATTGATGGTCCGACTGGTGCGGCAGGGTCGACGATTTCGCCGCGTGATCGTCGCCGGCGAGCACAAGCACGCCGCCGTGCTTGGACGTGCCGGCGAAGTTCGCGTGCTTGAAGACGTCGCCGCAGCGGTCTACGCCGGGCCCCTTGCCGTACCACATGGCAAACACGCCGTCGTACTTGGCGCCCGGGTACATGTTGACCTGCTGGCTCCCCCAGATCGCGGTCGCGGCCAGGTCTTCATTCAAGCCTGGGCGGAACTGGATGTGCGCCTTGGACAGAAACTTTTCAGCGCTCCACAGCGAGAGGTCGAGTGCACCCAGGGGAGAGCCGCGATAGCCGGAGACGAAGCCCGCCGTGTTGAGGCCGGCAAGCGCATCACGCTGCCGCTGCAGCATAAGCAGCCGAACCAGTGCCTGAACGCCGGTTACATAGACGCGGCCGGACTCGAGCTGGTATTTGTCGTCGAGAGTGACGTCGCGCAAGGCAAGCGCGCTGCCGGAAGAAGGGGCCATCGATCGGACTCCAAGAATTTTGTTCTGGATTGCGCGGTCACCGGGTACGGGCCGCCACCACGATGCCTCCGATTGTGTCGGGGGCACGTCACGAGGCGCGGATTCTACGCTTTAGACCGCGGCGCCGCAAATGCGTTGCCGACCGTGGAAACGCCTATGCCGCTTCGACGACGGTGGCATCGAGGCGCTCGAGCCAGAAGCGCATCCCCATCGCTTTGAACATCCTGCGGGCTCGCGCGACGTGGTCTTCCGCCGCATCGGGTCGCGATCTCGCGCGATGCACCGCTGCGATGCCCGCGTGGCAGCGCGCCGCCAGCGGCTCCATGCCGATCTCGTTGGTGCGCTCCAGCGCCTCGCGATAGTAGCGCTCCGCTTGGTCGAGGTCGCCTTCGATCGCGCGAATCTCGGCGAGCAGATGCCGCGCATACGCTTCGTTGGCCCGCTCGTCCTGCTCGATCGCGAGGCGCAGCGCCGTCTCGGCAAGCTCTACCGAGGCATCGCGCTCGCCCGAAAGCAGGTGGATTTCGCCGCACTTGACCAGGATCAGCGGCAGGCGTGAGAGCCTTCCCATGACGTTGGCCGCATCGACGGCAGAGTGAAGATGCACCAGGCCTTCCGTGATGTTGCCGCAGCGCGCGTGCGCGACGCCGAGATCGGCGGCAACCGGGGGGCGCAGCAGCGGCACGCGCTCGGTGGCCGCGAGACCGTGAGACAGAATTGGAATCGCGGCCTGGAATTCTCCCTGACGCAGCCGCACGCCGCCTAAGCCCAGGCAGGCATGGGCGATGCTGTAGGAATGGCCGGATCCAGTCGCAAGCCTCAGGCCTTCCTCGGCAGCGGCGTGCGCGGCTGGAAAATCGCCCAGCTCAGCAAGGGTCCAGGCGAGATGGCTCCGCGCGCGCACCGCCGGCAGGCCGACCTGTCCGGAAAGCTCCAGCTCCTCGCCCGGCGCGATCAATTCGAGCACGCGCACAAGCGCGGAGCGCGCGCGCCTGTAGTCGCCGCGCGTGCGATGAATTTCACCGACGCTCAAGTGCGCGATCGCAAGCATGCGCGGCTCACCGATGCTCTCGCCGAGCTTCAACGACCGCTCCGCGGCGTCGAGCGCGAGGCCGGATCGGCCGATATTTCCGTAGCAATTGCTGATGAAAGCAAGCACCTCTGCCAGCCGGCGGTCGTCGCCGAGCTCCTGGCCCAGGCGCTCGGCGTCGCGAAGGACGTCCAGAATGCGCTGCTGCTTGCCCATGGGAACGAGCGCATTCCGAAGGTCGCAGCGTATGTCGATTGCGGCCTCGAGGTGTGCCCTGTTCGCGGGAAGGTGGCGCAAGACTTCGAGCGCGCGCTCGAAGTAAGCGACGGCGTCGGCTTCCGCGAAGTTCGTGAACGCGGCGCGGCCGGCTGCGCGCAGGTACTTCAGCGCGAGCTCCCAGGCTTCGCCGAGCACGGCGTGCCGCGCGAGCACGTCGAAATTCCTGCCGTCGCCGATCGCTTCCATGATGCGCAGGTGCAGCTCGCGCTGTCGCTCGTGCAACAGGCTGTCATAGGCGACGGCCTGCATCAGCGAGTGCTTGAACTCGTACGCGAGATGCTCGCCGTCGGTGCGCTCGATGACGAGTCCCACCGATTGCACGCGCCGCAGGGACTTGCGCACTTCGTCCACGGGCATGTCCAGGATGCGCGCCAGCATCGGGACCGGCGTGCGCTGCCCGAAGACCGCGAGCGCCTGCAGGATCTGCTTGTCGGTCCTGGCCAGACGATCGATGCGCGCGGCGAGTACGGCGCGCACGGTGCGCGGGATTTCGATGATCTCTCGCGGCGAATCCATCCGGTAGTGCCCGGGACTTCCGGTGAGCGCGCCGGAGTCGATCATGCTGCGCACGTGCTCCTCGATGAACAACGGGTTGCCACCGCTGCGCGCGGGGAGCTCGTCCTTCAGCGTGTCGAGGCTGGGATCATCGCCGAGGAGCTCCGTGATGAGCGCTCGCGAGGCTTCGGGCGCGAGTCCATCGAGGCGCAGCACGAGCGTGTCGGGCGTGGTCACCGAGGTGGCGTCGTAGTCGGAGCGATATGTGATCAACACCAGCCCTCTGGGAGGGAGCTCGCGCACTAGGCGCTCGAGCCAACTCTTGGTGTCGGAGGTGATCCATTGCAAGTCCTCATAGGCGAGCACCGCAGGCCGGTCCGACGTCAGCCTGCGCGCGAGCCACATCAGCGCGTCGCTCACCTGGCGGCGCTGCTCGTTGACGGGGAGGTCGTGAAAGGCATTGCCCGCCGGCAGGGCGTGGAGCAACGCGAGCAGCGGAAACACCGCACTCGCGCTTTCGCCGCCGAGCGCCACGATTCCGCCGGCGACTTTCTGCTGGATGGATTGGGCGTCGTCGCCTTCGGCGATGTCGAAGTACTGGTGCAGGATGCGAATCCCGGGACGATAGCTGGCACCGCTGCCATAGGGTGCGGTGCCGCCGTCGAGCGCGAGCACGTCCTTGCCGGAAAGTCCGCGCAGGAACTCGTACACCAGCCGCGATTTGCCCATGCCCGGATCGCCGACAATCGCCACGACGCGTCCCACTGCGCGCGTCACGACTTGCTCGTACGCTTCGACCAGCTGGGCGAGAGGTCCGTCGCGTCCGACGAAGGACATCCTCGCGCGCATCGGCACGGTGTCGAACCGCGATCGAACCATGGTGGCGCGCCGGATCTCGGAGACGTCGACCAGCTTGTCGAAGCCCTTGACCTTCAGCGGACCCAGTGACCGCGTCTCGACATAGCCTTCGACCAGGCGCACGGTGTCCGAGCCGGCAAGCACCGTCCCGGGCTTGGCCATCTGCTCCATTCGCTTCGCCATGTGCACGGTCAGTCCGAGTGCGGTGTAGCTCATGTGGAGCCCGTGGCCGGTGAGACGAAGCACGACCTCGCCCGAATCGAGCCCGACGCGGATCTGGATAGGCACTCCATGCGAGCGTTGCAGGTCGTCGCCGTAGTGGCGAACGAGATCCTGCATGCCGAGCGCGGCGCGGCAGGCGCGCACCGCGTGGTCCTCGGCCGCGAGCGGCGCGCCGAAGATCGCCATGATGCCGTCGCCCATGATCTGGCTGATGGTCCCGCCGTATTGCTCGACCGCCTCGCACATGTGCTCGAGGACCGGATCGAGCAGCGCGCGCGCCTCTTCCGGATCGCGGTCGGCGAAGAGCTCGGTCGATCCCTTGAGATCGGCGAAGAGCACGGTGACGAGCTTGCGCTCGCCCTCGACCGACGCCGTCGCGGACAGGATGCGACCGGCCACATCGCCCGGCGCATCGCCCGCGCGCGACGCCGACGCAGGATGGCCGCACTCGATGCAGAATTTCGCGGTTGACGGCAGCTCGGTGCCGCACGCGGCGCAGGTCAGTGTGGGTCGCTCCGAGGGCATGGGATTGTGTTTGTTAGAATGCGTCGCCTGACGAGTTCATCATGCCATCCAACACGCTTCCCTGCATCGAAATTGAAACCGCCGCGGATCCGACGGCCAGCATCATCTGGTTGCACGGCCTGGGCGCCGACGGCAACGATTTCGTGCCTATCGTACCGGAGCTCAAGCTTCCTGCGACACTCGCCGCGCGCTTCGTGTTCCCCAACGCCCCCGTGCGCAACGTGACGATCAACAACGGCATGGCGATGCGCGCGTGGTACGACATCTCGTCGGGCAATCTCGCCACGCGCGTCGACATCGCCGGAGTGCAACAGTCGCAGGTGGAGATCAACGCGCTGATCGAGCGCGAGAAATCGCGCGGCATCGCCGCCTCGCGCATCGTGCTCGCCGGGTTCTCGCAGGGGGGCGTGATCGCGCTGCACACGGCACTGCGCCACCCCGAGCGCCTGTGCGGAGTCATCGCTCTGTCGACTTATCTGGTTCTGCACGACCGGCTCGCCGAGGATGCGGCGCCCGCCAATCGCGGCCTGCCCATTTTCATGGGGCATGGCAACGCGGACCCGGTGGTCCTCTTCGATTGGGGCGCTTCTTCGCAGCGCGCGCTGGTCGCCGGCGGTTACCCCGTCGAATGGCACGCGTACCGCATGGAGCACTCGGTCTGCATGGAAGAGATTCAGGCGATCGGCGTCTGGCTCACCAAAAGACTCGCGACCACGCAATAGCGCAGGCGGCTCGCGTGTTGCACCGCGAAATCACGCGCTAGCCACGCTTAAGGGGCGCGCATCCTCAGCCGCGCCCCGTCGTCCGCGATCACCCGGAATCCAAGCCGCGCATAGAGGCGCTGCGCCGGATTGCAGCGGAGCACCTGCAGCTCGACGTAGCGGTTGGAGCCGCGCCCGAGCGCGAGCACGGCCTCGAGGACGGCAGTACCGACGCCGCGGTTACGCTGCGACGACAGCAGCTCGATGTCGCGCAGGAAAATCTTGCGCCAGTGCCGCGTGAGGCTGACGCGGCCCACGTCGCGGCGCGTTGCGGCGTGAACGATCACCGCCTGCCGCTCCGGCGCGAAGGTCGCCGTGAAGTGAGCGCGTTGCCAGGTTTCGTTCCAGCCCCAGGTGGCATCGACGTACTCGCGCATGGCGTCGCGATGCAACGCGAAGAGGAACTGCTCATCGTCGCGCCGGGCCGCGCGCAGCGCCATGGCGTCAAATGCGCGCGCCCCGGCCAATGCCCCGCGCAAGGGTTCAATCCACGCGACGGCCACGGGTCGACGATGATGCGGTCGTGGAGGGGGGCGCGTCGGAGGGCTTGGGCTTGACTCCACGCCGCGCGAGAGCGTCGCGGAGCAGGAACTCGATCTGGGCATTGACGCTTCGCAATTCGGCCTGGGCGAGGCGCTCCATCTCGTTCCAGACGACCGGATCGAGCCTCAGGAGGAAAGCTTTTTTCTCGGCCATCGTCAGCAAGTCGACGCGAGTGCCGACGCACGGCGTCGATCGGCTCTCACGTCAATGCGGCGTTCGGAAGCGCGCGTAGAACAGTGCCTGCCACGACAGAACGGCGACCAGGAATCCGCCCAGCACGCTGTAGAAGAGCTGCGCGCGCAGAAGCGGCGGGGCGCTCGCGTTGGCGTCGAGGATCGTATAGTGCATGGCGCCGAAAAAGAGCGTGAGCAGGCATCCGAGCCAGCCGCCGAATGCGCCGACCGCGACGAGCGTCTTGGCGCGTCGCGGCGGCGCGAGCCAATAGGCCCGATTCGGAAGCTTGGCGCCACGCTGCGTGATCAGCGGCAGTCCGGCGATCGACGCCACGATGAAGACCGGGAAGAGCCCGGCGAGCGCGAGCGTGAAGAGCAGATAGGCATCGCGCGGCATCGAGCCGTTGACCTGTCCGTTGCCGCCGAAGTGCACGGCGACGCGCGAGGGCAGCAGACCCGCCGTGCCCACGATGTAGGCACAGCTCGCGACTGCGAGCGTGACGAAGAGGATAAGTGACAATCGCCGCACGCGAGGCTCGCTTGCCGCTTGGGTGCCGCTTTAGCGCCGTGGCCGGCGCCTCCGCGGTCAGATGATGCGCTTGCCCGGTCGAGCGGCAAACAGTGCCCACGCGAGTCCGAGCACTGCGCCGACCGCGAGGCCGATGGGGCTGTTGCCAAGAGCGGTGCCGATGGCGGTGCCGGCGCTTGCCCCGGCCGCCGTCCACAGTCGAGGATTTCTTGCGCGAAAAATCATGACTTCTCCTTCGTCGGAAAGATAAGGGTCAGTGATACAGCGTTCCGGTGTTGATGACCGGTTGAACCTCGCTCTCGGCGCACAGCACGGTCATCAGGTTGCTGACCATCGCCGCCTTGCGTTCGTCGTCCAGCTCGACGACTTTCTTCTCGGATAGCTCGCGCAGCGCCATCTCGACCATCGACACGGCGCCATGAACGATCTTCTGGCGCGCGGCGATGATCGCCTCGGCCTGCTGGCGGCGCAGCATCACCTGTGCGATCTCCGGCGCGTACGCGAGGTGCATCAGCCGCGCTTCATCGACGACCACGCCGGCCTTGGCCAGGCGCTGCTGCAGCTCCATGACCAGCGCGCGGGAAATGAGGTCGCTGCCTCCGAGCAGCGTCGGCTCCGGCGCCGCGCCGGGCACGATATCCCCGTGGTCGTAGGCGAACGACGATGCGAGGTGGCGGACAGCGGCCTCGCTTTGCAGCTTGACGTAGTTCTCGTAGTTGTCGACGTCGAAGCTCGCCTTGGCGGTGTCGTCGACGCGCCACACCACGACCGCGGCAATCTCGATCGGATTGCCGCGCTTGTCGTTGACCTTGAGCCGCTCGCCGTTGAGATTGCGCGCGCGGAGAGACACCTTGCGCCGCGTGTAGAACGGGTTGGTGCCACGAAGGCCCGATACGCGCGTTGTGCCGCGGTAGCTCCCGAACAGCTGCAGCAGCGCCGCTTCGTTGGGCTGGAGCGTGTAGAGCCCCGACAAGATCAGCGCGCCGGCGATGAAGAGCACGACAAAGATTGCGATCGCGCTCATCAGCGCCGCGATCGAGGCCGGGCGTCCGAACGCGATGCCCTGGACGAGCTGCCAGATGCCAAACGCTATGAGTACGAGCCCGATGACGAGGACGACGAAGCCGTTCCAGGTCGTGATCGGCCGCTCTTCGTGGGCGCTTTTGATTTCCCGAGTGCGTTCCATCGTCCGGCTCCTTCGCGACGCCCATCCCGGAGGCACAGGCGATATTTAAATGATATCACAACAATATCGAAAGCCGTCAAGCGATTTTTGGGAGGGAGGCCAAATGCGCGGAGCGCCCAAAAAAAAGCGGACGGGTTCACCGTCCGCTTGGGGACCGACACCGAAGATCGGTGTCGACTTGGAGTTCGCCCTTGGTGCCGGAAGGGGCCGATCAGCCGAGATTCACCGGCACGAAGATGCGCGCGTCATCGCGCTGGATCAGCAGCGCGACCGTCTTGCCGGACTTGGCCACGAGCTCCTTGAGCTGAGCGGTCGATTTCACTGGCGTGTTATTGACCGCGACGATGACATCGCCCGTGCGGATGCCGGCGCGGGCCGCCGCACCGGCGACGTCCTGCACCACCAGACCGTTCGGAAGCTCGTTGTCACGCATTTCCTCCGGCGAGAGCGGCCGTACGGCGATGCCGAGTCGAGCTTTGCCAAGGTCGGCCTTGTCGTTCGACGCGACCACGGGCTTGTCGTCGATCGCTGCGACGGTCACGGCCACCTGCCTCGACTTGCCATCGCGCCAGATTTCGAGCGTCGCCTGGGTATTCGGCTTCATGCTTGCCACCTGCGGCGGCAAATCGGCAGAGCCGTTGATCGCCTTGCCGTTGAACTTGACGATGACGTCGCCCGGCTCGATTCCAGCCTTGGCCGCGGGACTGTCCTTCTGCACGGAGCTCACCAGCGCCCCGTTGGGAGACGTCAGCCCGAAGTTCTGCGCCAGAGCCTGTGTGACCTCCTGGATGGTGACGCCCAGACGGCCGTGCTCGACCTTGCCACCCTTGGCGAGCTGGTCGCCGACCTGCATCGCAATGTCGATCGGCACCGCGAAAGCGAGGCCCTGGAAGCCGCCGGAGTGACTGAATATCTGCGAGTTCACGCCGATGACTTCGCCCTTGAGGTTGAACAGAGGCCCACCCGAGTTGCCCGGATTGACGGCGGCGTCAGTCTGAATGAACGGAACGTACGAATCCTGCGGCAGGGCGCGCGCCTTGGCGCTCACGATGCCTGCGGTCACGGTGTTCTCGAAGCCGTACGGCTCGCCGATCGCAACTACCCATTCGCCGACGCGCGTCTGCGAAGGATCCCCGATTTTCACGACCGGAAGGTTCTTCGCGTCGATCTTGATTGCGGCGATGTCGGTGGTCTTGTCGGTGCCGAGCACCTTGGCCTTGAATTCGCGCCGGTCGGTCAGCTTCACCATGACTTCGTCGGCGCCGTCGACTACGTGGGCGTTGGTCAGGATCACGCCGTCGCTGCTGACGATGAAGCCCGAGCCGACGCCGCGCGTCGGTCCGCGTCGCTGCTGCGGCATGTTGCGGAAGAAGGGCGAATCGCGCAGGAACGGCGGCACCTGGTCCATGTCCGACCCGGAGCTGTCGTCGTCGTCGGACGCCATCTTGCGCCCGTCGCTGGTGACGCTGATGTTGACGACCGCGGGCCCGTATTTCTCGACCAGGCCGCTGAAGTCGGGAAGCGCCGCGACCGGTGCCACGTTTGCCGGTGCGGACACGGCGGGTGTCGCGACCGTCGGCGGCGTTGTCGCAGCGTTGGCGGTGTGCATCGACACCCTGTCGGCAGTCGTCACGCCGATGGCGAACGCTCCCGCGATCGCGAGCGCCACGGCGCTACGGCGAAAGGTTTTCGATTCCATGAAATCTGCTCCTTGGCTTTGCCGGGATGTTCCGGCATGAAACCGAAGATACGGGCCGAAACTTAAGGGAGCATTAAGGAACCAGCCGACTCCGGATAGGCTCAAAGCCGAACGCAAGACCGCCCATCCTGGCGCCGCGCGGCCGTTTGATGCTCGAAGCGCTTGGGGCGGGATGGATCACATCGCTGGTGTTGACGTGGGGTTCGCATGAAACGCCCTCGTAGCACGTTCGGCTGCGTCCTCATGGCCCTGTGCCTGTCCGCTGGCAGCACCTCGGCGCAGGTCGTGACCGAATTCAGCACCGGCATGAGCGCCGGCGCGCAGCCGGTTTTCATCACTCCGGGTCCGGACGGCAATCTCTGGTTCACGGAGTTCTTCGCCGGCCGCATCGGCCGTATCACCCCGACGGGGACCATCAAGGAATTCAGCGCCGGCATCACGGCCGCGGCGACGCCGTTCGGCATCGCCGCGGGACCCGACGGCAACCTCTGGTTCACCGAAGACAACCTCGACATCATCGGACGCATCACGCCGTCGGGCGTCGTGACCGAGTTCAGCACCGGCATCACCGCCGGCGCGCAGCCTCGCGGCATCGCGGCCGGCCCCGACGGCAATCTCTGGTTCGCGGAGAGCGGGCTCGATCGCATCGGCCGCATCACCACATCCGGTTCGGTCACCGAATTCAGCGCGGGCATCACCGCCGGCGCGGGTCCGACCTTCATCACGGCCGGTCCCGACGACAACCTCTGGTTCACCGAGCAGACCGGAGACGGCATCGGCCGCATCACGCAGACCGGCGCGGTGACCGAATTCACGTCCGGCATCAGTCATGGGGCGGCGCCCGTCGGAATCACCGCGGGACCGGACGGTAACCTCTGGTTCACGGAGGAAGGCATCAACGGCATCGGGCGCATCACGCCGCAGGGCGACGTGACCGAGTTCGCAGGCTTGACCGTCGATGCACTACCGGTCGGCATTGCTGCGGGACCCGACGGAGCGCTCTGGTTTACGGAGTTCATCGCCAACCAGATCGGGCGGATCACGACCGACGGCGTCGTCACCGAGTTCGGTACCGGCATCAGCCCGGGATCGGAGCCGGCCGAGGGCATCGCGGCCGGCCCCGACGGCAATATGTGGTTCACGGAGTTCGCCGGCGACCGCATCGGAAAAATCACGACCGGCGCGGCTGGAGCGCCGCCGGTGCTCGGCAGCGCGTCGTCGAGAAAGGTTCACGGCAGCGCCGGCACGTTCGACCTGGCGCTATCGCTGGTGACGACGAATCCGACAACCGAGCCGCGGCTAGGTCCCGCGCAAACGATCGTCTTCACCTTCAACAAGCCAATCACCGCAGCAACCCCGAGCGTCACCGAGGGTGTCGCGACGGCGGGCACGCCGACCTTCAGTGGCAATTCGGTCATCGTCCCACTCGCGGGAGTCGACAATCGCCAGTACGTGTCGATCTCCCTCACTGGCGTCACGTCGTCGGACGGTGGCACCGCAACGGCCGTGGTGAGGGTCGGGTTTCTTCTTGCGGACGTCAATCAGAATCGGGTCGTAACGGTGTCAGACCTGCTGTTCGTAAATCGTGCGATCGCCCACGTCGTGACATCCGCGAACTTCCTGAACGACTTGAACGCGAATGGCTTTCTCACGGTGTCGGATAAGCTCATTGTTAACAATAATATAACCAAGGCCCTGCCCGCGCCCTGATTCGCTCGAGGCCGACAATGCGTGAAGCCTTGCTTGGATAGGCGCGAACAACGCCTGCTTGGAGGTCGCGACGCTTGACTACGACGTCGCGATTTCGAGCGTGCCCTTCCTCGGTTAAATGTACTTCGTTCCTGTACGTGCCCGACCTCGCGCTTCGTCAACGCGCAGCTTGCGCAAACTGTCAGCGATTGCGCCGGCTGGCGGCACGACTACCGATTCGCGGACGCTTGGGGATTGGGCACTTGAGCTGGTTCGCGCCGCGATGGCGACGCCTCGGCGTTCGCCGGCGTGCCGGGAGCGATGGGGATCGGCTGCGGAAACCGGACCGTCACGCCGACCCCTTGGCCGTCGATCCCGGGACCCAGCTCGACGCTGGCGTGATGGCGCTCGGCGATGCGCTTGACGATCGCCAAGCCCAGGCCACTGCCGCGCACGCCGCCTGCACCGCTGCCGCGATAGAAGCGATCGAACACGCGCTCCCGGTCTGCAGGAGAAATGCCCGGGCCGTTGTCGCGCACGCTGAACGCCGTGTCGAAGGCTTCGTCGACCAGCGCGACGTCGACTCTGCCTCCCGACGGCGTATAGCGGATCGCGTTGTCAACCAGGTTCGAGATGAGCGTGCGCAGGGCATCGCGGTCGGCGCTCAGGATTCGCGCGGCCGACGTCGTCAGTCCGAGATCGATGCCCTTCGCTCCGGCGAGCGGGGCGAGGTCGGTGACGACTTCGCGCGCCAGCGCGACCAGATCCACCACCGAGTTGCGCGCTTCCGCGACGCCAGGCTCTTCGCGCGCGAGCGTCATCAGCTGCTCGACCAGGCGCGTGGCGCGGTCCAGGCCGCCCTTGAGCTCGGTGAGCGCCGCCGCGCGATCGCTGTCGGTCGTCGCGCGCTCGGCGAGCTGCGCTTGCAGATGCACGGCGGTAAGGGGCGTTCGCAGCTCGTGCGCGGCGTCGGCGACGAACGCGCGCTGCGCGTCGAGCGTGTGCGAGAGGCGTGAGAGCAGGTTGTTGAGCGCGCCCACCAGCGGCTGGACTTCGCGCGGAAGGTTGCGCTCCGGCAGCGGCTCGAGCAGCGCCGGAGATCGACGCGCGACCGCGGCGGCGACCCTGTCGAGCGGCTTCAGCCCGCGCGCGATGGTGAACCAGATGAGGATGGCGAGAAACGGCAGGACCGCGAGCAATGGCACGATCGTGCGCAAAGCCATGCTCGCGGCGAGCTCCCGCCGTGCGCTCATGGGCTGCGCGATTTGCACGACCTGTCCCGCGGCCAGCGCGCTGAAGACACGCCAGGGACCCTGCTCGGTCGCTACCGTGGTGAAGCCGAGCTGCGCGTTCTGCGGCAGCACGCGCTGCGGTTGCGACAGGAAAAGCTGCACGCCATTGCGATCCCATATCTGCACGACCATGGCATCGCTTCCAGGACCGATCGCTCCCGCTCCGGCGGGAACAGCGGCGAACGGCGCGTCGGTCAGCGAGGCCGCCATTTCCTTGAGCTGATAGTCGAACAGCGCGTTGGCCTCGTCGCGCGCGCGCCAGTACGTGCCCATCGCGGCCACGGCCACCGCCAGCGCAATGCCTAACAGCAGCCACACGAGGAGCTCGCGCCGGATCGATCTCACGAGGGTTTCGCCCGCATTGTCGTGGGAGCTTGATCGGCGTCCGGCTTCGCGACCATCCAGCCGACACCGCGCACGTTGCGGATCAGGTCGGCGCCGAGTTTCTTGCGCAGGGCGTGGATGTGCACTTCGACCGCATTGCTTTCCACCGAGTCGCTCCAGCCATAGAGCTTGCCCTCGAGCTGCGCACGCGAGAGTACCGCGCCCGGTCGTGCCATGAGCGCTTCGAGCAGCGCGAATTCGCGCGCGGAGAGCGTCACCGCCTTGCCGCGCACGCGCGCCTCGTGCGAAGCCGGGTCGAGCTCGATCGCGCCGTACGCGAGCGTGGGGGCGGCGCGTCCGGCGCGGCGCCGCGACAGCGCCCGAAGGCGCGCCGCGAGCTCGGTCAGATCGAACGGCTTGACGACGTAGTCGTCCGCGCCGGCATCGAGGCCGGCGACGCGATCGGCGACGGCGTCGCGCGCCGTCATGATCAACACCGGACGGGTGTCGCCGCCGCGGCGCATGGACGAGAGGACTTCGAGGCCGGTCTTGCGCGGGAGTCCAAGATCGAGCAGCACTGCATCGTGCACGCGCTCGGCGAGAGCGATCTCCGCGGCGCGGCCGTCTTCAACCCAGTCGACCGTGATGCCGTCCTGCGCGAGGCCGCGGCGCACGCTGGCGCCGATCATCACGTCGTCTTCGGCGAGCAGCACGCGCAAGGCGTCACGCTTTCTTCGGCTCGAACTTGAGCGAAGCCGAGTTCATGCAGTAGCGCTGTCCTGTCGGCTGCGGGCCATCATCGAATACGTGGCCGAGATGCGCGTCGCAGGTCGAGCAGAGCACTTCGGTGCGGCGCATCAGGTGGCTGTTGTCCTCCTCGGTGCGAACGGCCTCGTCCTGCGCGGGCGCGTAAAAGCTCGGCCAGCCGCAGCCCGCGTCGAACTTGGTCTCGGCATCGAAGAGCAGAGTGCCGCAGCACGAGCAGCGATAGCTTCCCGCGTCGGCAGTGCCCCAGTACTCGCCGCTGAAGGGTGCCTCGGTACCCTTCTTGCGGGTGATCCGGTATTGCTCTGGCGCCAGCACGGCTTTCCATTCGGCGTCGGTCTTGGTGACCTTGTCGGTCATGACAGCGTCTCCCTGGGTTCTCGGTGATTCGATCGAAGCGGCCTTACGCGTGTTGGAGTGCTGCCTTAGGCGCGCGTTCCTGGGGGAACGAATCGCCTGATGAGTGGACACGGGACGTCGATTTTACGCTCGCTTCCGGCGTCGCTCCGGCAGCAGTCGGCGGCTCCTGAACGCGATTGGGTATAATTCGGGCGTTGTGCCGCAATTTCAATTGCCTTCCGTGGCCTTTAGGTCGTGACGACACTCTCATCTTCCGCCGACGCAGTGGCTTTTCGCCGCGATGTCCGCGTGATCGGCGTCGTCGGGATGGCGCACAGCCTGTCGCACTTCTTCCAGCTCGTCCTTCCGCCCTTGTTTCCGCTGCTGCGCGCCGAATTCGGCGTGAGCTATGCGACCCTGGGCGCGCTGGTCGGCGCCTTCTATATAGCAAGCGGCCTGTGCCAGTTCGGCGCCGGCTTCGCGGTCGACCGATTCGGCGCGCGACCCGTCCTCCTCGGCGGCCTCGGGCTGCTCGCGGGCGGCACCTTGCTGGCCGGGACCGTTCCCGGGATCGCATGGCTTTTCCCGATCGCCGCACTGATGGGCATCGGCAATGGCGTGTTTCATCCAGCCGACTTCGCCGTGCTCAACGCCAACGTCAATCCGAAGCGCCTGGGTCACGCCTACAGCTCGCACGGCATCGGCGGCAGCCTGGGTTACGCGCTCGCGCCGATCGCGAGTTACGGACTCGCGGACATCTTCGGCTGGCGCACGGCGCTCGTGACGCTGGGCGCGCTCGGGCTTGTTGCCCTGGCGCTGCTCGCGACGCAGCGGAGCGTTCTGCAGAGCCGCGCCCACGGGTCGACCCCTCCCAAGCACACGCTCGCCGGAAGCATCGAGCTTTTCACCCAGAAGCCCATCCTTCTTTGCTTCGCCTATTTCTGCGTGCTGACGGTTGCGACGATCGGCATCCAGACGTTCGGCGGCACCAGTCTCAACGCGGCGTACGACGTTCCGCTGGCGGTTGCAACATCGGCCATCACTGCCTACCTGCTGGGCAACGCGACCGGCGTTTTCGCCGGCGGTTTCCTCGCGGCGCGAACGACCCGGCATGATCGCGTCGCCGCGACCGGTCTCGCGGTCGGCGCGACGCTGATGCTGCTGGTCGCGGTGTCGCCTGCGATTGCGCACTGGGCGATACCGGTGTTCGCGCTGATCGGCATCGCCAACGGGTCGACCGGTCCGTCGCGCGACATGATCGTGCGCGGCGCAACACCGCCGGGGGCATCCGGCCGTGTCTATGGCTTCGTCTACTCGGGGTTGGACCTCGGCTCGACGCTCGGGCCGGTGACCATGGGTGCGCTGCTCGATCACGGGTCGCCGCGCATCGTTTTCGGCGCGATATCGCTGTTCCTGTTCCTGGCGATCGGCACGGTGATCCAGGTCCGGCGCACCGTTCGCCTCGGCGCCGCGGCGGCGCAGGCCGCCGACTAGCATGCTCGCAGCGGTGCCGCGTTGCGGTACCGTTAAGATGGTAGGGTAATCGGACGGAGCGCTCTCGGCTTCCGTAAAAGAAGATGCGTCGCACGACGATTTGAAGCGACGCCCGCCCTTGCATTCGCAGTTCCTGGCCGCCATTTTGTGGATGCCAGCACCGGAGGAACCCATGCCACGCACGACACTGCTGTTCTTCGTCGCTTTCGCCGCGCTTACCGTAGGACTGAACGATCCGGCGGACGCGCGCCTCGGCGGTGGTCGCAGCTTCGGTGCGCAGCGTCAGGGTGTCGCTCCGACCCGTCCGGCGGCTGCTCCCGCGACGCCTGCGGGGAATGCGGCAACGCAGCCGCGGCCGGCGCGCCGGTGCGAGCGCGCCCAAGGCACCGCCTCCCGTTGCACCGGCACCCTCGGGTGCATCACGCTGGCTCGGGCCTATTGCGGGCCTCGCCGCCGGCCTCGGACTTGCCGCGTTGATGTCGCACTTCGGGTTGTCCGAGGGATTCGGCAGTCTCCTGCTGATCGCGATCTTGATCATGGGTGCGATCTTCCTGTTGCGCGCGTTCCTGGGACGCAGAGCCGCGCCCGGCGCGTTGCGATACGCCGGCGTAAGCGATCGCGAGCGAGGCGATGATCGCGCGCGAGCTGCTCGATGGAACACCGCGCAAGGGGAACAGCCGGAGACCGCAGCTGAGGCAGTCGGGGCGGCGGCTCCTGCGTTCGGCGTCACGCGCAAGCCGCTTCCGCAGGGATTCGACGCCCAAGGCTTCGCCAAAGAGGCCAAGCGCCAGTACATCCAGATCCAGCGCTCGTATGACAACGGCGATCGCGCCGCGCTCGCGAGCGTGATGACCTCCGAGATGAACACCGAAGTCGCGACGCGAGCTCGACGGACGCGTCAACCATCATCCGACCGAAATCGTCACCCTCGATGCCGACGTGCTGGATGTCAGCGAGGAGGGCGATAAATACTGGGCAAGCGTGCGCTTCACGGGTCTGATGCGCGAGGACGGCGAGCCGCTGGCGAAGTCGGTCGACGAGATATGGAACCTGACCAAGCCCGTCAACGGATCGTCGGGGTGGCTGCTGGCCGGCATCGCACAATTGGCGTAGCGCCGTGCGAATCCAACGTCGTATCGTTTGCGCGCTCCTGGCGGCGGCAGCGCTGGGATTGACCGCGGCGCCGCTCCGCGCGGAGACCAGCGAAGTGCGCGCCGCGCAGCAGTTCGGGCTGTCGTATCTCGCCCTGATGATCATGGAGGACTCGAAGCTCGTCGAAAAGCAGGCGCAGGCCGCCGGCCTGGGCGAGATCAAGGTGACGTGGGCGAAGCTCGGAGGTCCGGGCGCCATGAACGACGCGCTGCTGTCCGGCGGGCTCGATTTCGGCACCGGGGGAGTGCCGTCACTGATCACGCTCTGGTCCAAGACGCACGGCACGCAGAACGAGGTCAAGGGCGTCGGCGCGCTCAATTCGATGCCGGTGAATCTGGTCACGTCGAATCCGAACGTGAAGTCGATCCGCGATTTCACCGATCAGGACAAGATCGCGGTGACCACGGTCAAGGTGTCGACCCAGGCGCTCCTTTTGGAGATGGCGGCGGCGAAGGAGTTCGGCGAGCAGAATTACGCCAAGCTCGACCCGCTGACGGTGTCGCTGCCACATCCGGACGCGATGACGGCGCTCCTCTCCGGCAGCGGGACCATCACCGCGCACTTCAGCTCGCCGCCATTTCAATATCAGGAAGTGGCCAAGCCCGGCATCCGCAGCATTCTCAACAACTACGACATCCTCGGCGGGCCCGGCGACGTTCAATCTCGTGTGGTCGACGACGCGCTTCCGCGATGCCAATCCCAAGACCTACGCCGCGTTCGTCGCCGCTTTCGAGGAGGCCACCGCGACCATCAACCGCGACAAGCGCGCCGCCGCGGAAGTCTACAAGCGCATGTCCGGAACGCGCGAGAGCGTCGACGAGCTACTGAAAATGATGCAGGACCCGCTGGTCGAATACACGCTGACGCCCAAGAGCATCATGAAGACGGCGGATTTCATGGCCAAGGTCGGCACCATCAAGGATCGGCCGTCGTCGTGGAAGGATCTTTTCTTCCCCAACGTCTACGGCTATCAGGGAAGCTAGACGCGGGCTACGCAAAGGGGAGACGATGGATCTCGGCATTGCCGGACGCAAGGCGCTCGTGTGCGCCGCCAGCAAGGGTCTCGGGCGCGGCTGCGCCGAGGCGCTGTCGCGCGAAGGCGTCGCGGTCACGATACTCGCGCGCACCGAAAGCGCGGTGCGCAAGACCGCCGAGGAAATCGGCGCGATGTCGGGTCACGCCGTGCAGTGGCTCGCCTGCGACATCACCACGCCCGAAGGCCGCGCCGCGGCGCTCGCGAAGTGTCCCCAGCCTGACATCCTCGTCAACAACGCGGGCGGTCCTCCTCCGGGGGATTTTCGCGACTGGGACCGCGACGCATGGATCCGCGCCATCGACGCCAACATGCTGACGCCGATCGAGCTGATCAAGGCGACCATCGACGGCATGATCTCGCGCGAATTCGGGCGCATCGTGAACATCACTTCGTCGGCGGTCAAGGCGCCCATCGACATCCTCGGTCTGTCCAACGGCGCGCGCAGCGGGCTTACGGGGTTTGTCGCGGGCCTGTCGCGGAAAGTGGCGCGACACAACGTGACCATCAACAACCTGCTTCCCGGTCCGTTCGACACCGATCGCCTGCGCGGCAACCTCGAAACGAGAGCGAAGGCGGTGGGGAAGCCGGTCGAGGAATTGCGCAAGGCGCAGATGAGCGCGAATCCGGCAGGACGCTTCGGCAGCGCCGCCGAGTTCGGCGAGGCTGCGCGTTCCTGTGCAGCGCGCAGGCAGGCTATATCGTCGGACAGAACGTGCTGATCGACGGCGGCGGCTATCCCGGCACGTTCTGAATCGTCGCCGATTGATTCCGAGGCATTCATGATCGAGCTGTACTACTGGACCACGCCCAACGGCCACAAGATCACGATGTTCCTCGAGGAAGCCGGGATGCCGTACACCATCCATCCGGTGAACATCGGCAAGGGCGAGCAGTTCAAGCCCGAGTTCCTGAGGATCTCTCCCAACAATCGCATTCCGGCGATCGTCGACTCCGCGCCCGCCGATGGCGGCGAGCCGATCGCCATGTTCGAGTCGGGCGCGATCCTGCTGTATCTCGCGGATAAGATCGGGCGATTCATTCCGCGCGACACGCGCGCGCGGCTCGACTGCATTCAATGGGTGTTCTGGCAGATGGCCAACCTCGGGCCGATGGCGGGCCAGAATCATCACTTCGCGCACTATGCGCCGGACAAGAACGCGTACGCGATCGACCGATACGTGAAAGAAACGGGACGCCTCTACGCGATCCTCAACAAGCGCCTCGCGGATCGTGAGTTCATCAGCGGCGAATACGGCATCGCCGACATGGTGTGCTACCCGTGGGTGCTGCCCGATCGGCAGGGGCAGAACATGGACGATTTTCCGAACCTGAAACGCTGGAAGGAAGCGATCAAGGCGCGCCCGGCGACGCAACGCGCCTACGCCAAGGCCAAGGAAGTCAATCCCGGCACCGGCGGCGTTCAGACCGAAGCCGAGCGAAAGATCCTGTTCGGGCAGACCAAGGACGTGGTGCGCTGATCCGGCGTCGGTGTCGCGGAAGGCGGGCGCCCGAACGGACGGCGTCGTTCGGTCGAGAGCCTCCGTCATTCCGCGGATACCTCGAACCGTCATTCCCGCGAAAACGGGGATCCAGTGTCTTTTGTACGAACGCCGCTGGATCCCCGCGTTTCGCGGGGACGACCATAGTGTCTGGCCGATAAGAACGCTGCGAGCCGGCGAATGGAGCGGCGACAAGCAAAGTATTGCAGGGCCACCGAAGTAGGGCCCACGAGTCCAGCGTCGCCCAGCAGGCGAACAAGAATGTAAGTAAGACGCTGCGCGCGCCGCCCTAGTCGTCGTGGACGACCTTCAGGGGATGCGCCGCCGGAGTAGCGACGCAGGGATCGTCGAAAGCGGTATCGCCGTCCGGCACCGGCGCGCCCGAGGCGCGAATCGCCGCGAAATCCTGCAGCGTGCGATCGAGAAGATGCGTCGTGACGACGTTCGACAGCGCGTTGAACACCGTCTCGACCCTGCCGGGATGCTGCTTTTCCCATTCGCGCAGCATCGCCGCGACCTGCTTGCGCTGGAGGTGCTCCTGCGAGCCGCAGAGGTTGCAGGGAATGATCGGAAACGCCATCGCCTCGGCGTAGCGCGCGAGATCGCGCTCGCGCACATAGGCGAGCGGACGTATCACCACGTGCTGCCCGTCGTCGGAGACCAGCTTGGGCGGCATCGTCTTCAGCTTGCCGCCGAAAAACAGGTTCAGAAAGAAGGTCGCCAGAATATCGTCGCGATGATGGCCGAGCGCGATCTTGGTCGCGCCGAGCTCGGTCGCGACGCGGTAGAGCACGCCGCGGCGCAGCCGCGAGCAAAGCGAGCACATCGTTCCGCCGTCGGGGATGACGCGCTTGACGACGCTGTAGGTATCCTGCTCCTCGATGTGGAACGGAACGCCGATGCGCGCAAGATAGGAAGGCAGCACCTCGGCGGGAAAATCCGGCTGCTTCTGGTCGAGATTGACCGCGACGATTTCGAAGCGGATCGGCGCGCGCTTCTGCAGCGACAGGAGAACGTCGAGCAGGCCGTAGCTGTCCTTGCCGCCGGACAGGCACACCATCACCTTGTCGCCTTCCTCGATCATGGCGAAGTCGTTGATGGCTTCGCCGACCTGGCGGCGCAAGCGCTTCTTCAGCTTGTTGGCTTCGAAATCCTGGCGGCGCGTGTCGGCGCCTGCCTGCGCGGGCGCAGCGTGTCAGCACGGAGTGGTCGGTGTCCATCACAACAGTTCCAGGTCGGCGGAGATGCAAGGCGATGCGTGCCAGCGCCCCGAATGTCGGGCATCCAGGCGCGATGCGCGTGGCGGATAGCGCCAGCGATGGTAGCATAGCGCCCTGCGCGTTCCGCCGCGCTCGGTCAACTCGGGCACTGCGACGAGCGCGCTCCTCGCTTCAATCTCCCTACTATTTCATGATCAAGATCAGCAGTGCATTCGACGCGGGCGCGATCGAGCTTGTCGATTCGGCTTCACACGAAAACATACGTCTGAATATCCGGTCCGACTCGCATTCGGAGTTTCGCCAGTGGTTCTATTTCCGCATGCAGGGCGGCGCCGGCCAGGCGTGCCGCATCCTTCTCGAGAATGCGGGCGCGTGCACCTATGTCGACGGCTGGCGCGACTACCAAGCCGTCGCCTCGTACGATCATCGCCACTGGTTTCGCGTTCCGACCTCGTTCGACGGCGCATCGCCTGGTGATCACTCATCGTCCGGAGCGCGACTCGGTCTACTACGCGTATTTCGAGCCCTATTCGTGGGAGCGGCATCTCGATCTCGTCGGACGGGCGGAAGCGTCGCCGCTGGCGCGCGTGCGCGATCTCGGCAGCAGCGTCGAGGGCCGCGACATGAACGTCGTCTCGGTGGGCGTCGCCCGGCGCGGAAAAGCGCTCGCTGTGGGTGATCGCACGCCAGCATCCCGGCGAGACCATGGCGGAGTGGTTCGTCGACGGAATGATCGAAAGGCTTTTGAACCCCGGCGATCCGGTGGCGAGCGCGCTGCTGGCGAAGGCGGTCGTGCATATCGTGCCGAACATGAATCCCGACGGCAGCGTGCGCGGCAATCTGCGCACCAATGCGGCGGGCGCCAATCTCAACCGCGAGTGGCTCTCGCCGAGCCTCGAGCGCAGTCCCGAGGTGCTGTGCGTACGCGCCGCGATGGCCGAAACCGGCGTCGATGCGTTTCTCGACGTTCATGGCGACGAAGCGCTGCCGTATGTCTTCGTCGATGGAGGAGAGCGCTTGCCGGGCTTTTCGGCCAAGCAGGCGGACCTGCAGCGGGCGTTCATCGCCGCGTTCAAATCCGCGAGCCCGCGACTTCCAGGATGTCCACGGTTATCCGTCCGACAAGGACACCAAGGTCAACCTGTCGCTGGCCTCCAAGTACGTCGGGCATACCCACGGCTGCCTCGCGCTGACGCTGGAGTTGCCGTTCAAGGACAACGCCAATCGGCCCGATCCGGAGACGGGCTGGAGCGGCGCGCGCAGCATCGAGTTGGGAGGGGCGGTCCTCGAGCCTTTGCTGGCGGTGCTGGCGGATTTGTAGCCGCGGGGTGTTTTGGCCCTAGAATTACGCCCGAGGGGGATACCGATGCAAACCATCCTGGTGGCAAATCCGAAGGGCGGCAGCGGCAAGACGACGCTCGCGACCAACGTGGCCGGTTGGCTCGCGGGGCGCAAACAGCGCGTAGTTCTCGCCGATTTCGATCCGCTGCGATCGGCGACCGAATGGCTCGACCGGCGTCCGCCGCTGTTTCCGGCGATCGCCTCGTGGACGCCCGACTCGGATCGCGAGGACATCAAGGAGCACAACCCGAACTGGATGGTAATGGACACGCCCGCGGGCTTGCACGGGGAGAGCCTGCGCGATGCCATGCGCCGCGCCGACATCCTGCTGCTGCCGGTGTCGCCGAGCGCGTTCGACATGGCCGCGACCAAGCATTTCCTGGATCAGATCGGCGAATACAAGGCAGTCAAGAAGGGCAACATCGCGATCGGCCTGGTGGCGATGCGCGTCGATCCGAGGACGCACAGCGCGGGCGAGCTCGATGAATTTCTCAATGCATTCGAGTTTCCCCTGGTCGCGCATCTTCGCTCGACGCAGGTCTACGTGCATTGCGCGCGCGACGGATTGACGGTGTTCGACCTGCCGCGCTCGCGCGCCGAGCAGGACTGGGAGCAATGGCGCCCGCTGACGAGGTGGATCGCGCGCCAGGCGCCGGTCAAGAACGCTTAAGACCGATCGGCATGGCCGACATCTTCATCAGCTACGCGCGCGAGGATGAACCGACCGCGCAGCGCCTGCGCGACGTGCTCGCGAGCCAGGGATGGGATGTCTGGCGAGACAGGGAAGGGATTGCCACCGGCAGTCAATGGAGCGCGTCGATCGAGAAGGCGCTTCACGACGCCAAGTGCGTCGTCGTGCTCTGGTCGGTACCTGCGCTATCGTCGCTCTTCGTGCGCGACGAAGCGGAGATCGGCCGCAACGCGAAAAGCTCGTCCCCGTGCAGATCGACAATATCGAGCTGCCGATCGGATTCCGTGGCATCCAGACCGCGAACCTCATGAACTGGCAGGGGGACCTCGATCATCCGGAGTACCGCAAACTTGTTGCCGCGATCGCCGAGCGTGTTGGCGCCGCCAAGGAACAGGTCGATCGTCAAGCCGCCATCGGGCCTCGGGACGTTGTGGCGCCGCGCGCTGGTGGCGCTGCAGAACTTCGCGGGACGCCCGCGCTTTCCGTACTACGCGGGCGGCGCCGCGGCGATCATTCTTCTGCTGGGCGCATCATCCGTTTCTGGCCCGGCGGCGATCCGCATGTCGCGCTCAGCAGGGGCTCAAGAACTACTTCGATCAGCGCTACGTCGAGGCCGAATCGGAGCTGCGAACCGCGGCCGGGCACGGCAGCGGCTTGGCGGCGAACTACCTGGCATCGATGTATCACAACGGGTACGGCGTCAAGCAGGACGACGTCAAGGCGCTGGACTGGGCGCTGCGCGGCGCCAGGCTGGGCGATGCCCATGCACAGAACTACGCGGGCTATCTTCTCTCCAACGGTCATGGCGCCAAGCAGGACGACGCGCAGGCGTTTCAGCTGGTACCTGAAGGCTGCCGATCAAGGTTTCGGTCCGGCGGCGTACAACGTTGGATTGTTCTATCAGGATGGCCGTGCCACCAGCCCCGATCCATTGAAGGCGGTCGAATACTACCGGCTCGCGCTCGACCTCGGCCACCCGGCGGCCGGGAACGCCCTGGGCGACATGTACCGACTCGGCCGCGGTGTCGGCGTCGATCTCGGATCGCGCGGCGCAGTGGTACAAGGCCGGCGCGAACCTCGGCGACGCCGTGTCGTCGACCGACCTCGGATCCATGTACGCAAGCGGGCAGGGGGGCCTCGCGCAGGATGATCAGCATGCCGTCGCGCTTTACCGCCACTCCGCAGACCTCAATAGCGCGTCGGGGATTAATAACCTCGGCTTCATGTACGAAAACGGCCGTGGCGTGCCCGCCGACCTGAATATGGCCATGTCGCTTTATCGGCGTGCCGCGGACCTGGGCGACCGCAACGCGCTTGCGAGCCTGAGCCGCGTGCAGGAGCGGACGCGCTACCAGGGGCGGCGCTAGGCTGCATCATTGCCGGTCGCGTCAACGCGCCGGCGCAGAAGGAGGAAACCATGCAAATGAAATTCGTGGCGGCCGTCTGTGCGCCGCTCCTTGCGCTGCTGACGGGATTCGCGCCCTGCGCCACCGCGCAGGAGAAATTCGACCGGCCGATCCACATCGTCGTCGGTTTCGCCCCGGGTGGAACCGCGGACATCATCGCTCGCGTCGTCGCGGAAAAGCTCAGGGACACGCTGGGTCAGCCGGTCGTCGTTGACAATCGTCCGGGCGCCATCGGCCGCATCGCCGCCGAGGTGGTCAAAAACGCCGCGCCCGACGGCACGACGATCATGGTGATGCCCATCGGTCCGATGGCGGTCGTGCCGCACACCTACAAGAGCCTGAGCTACGACGCGCTTCATGATTTCACCCCGGTCGCGCTGGGCGCGACGTTTCAGTTCGCGATCGCGGCAGGCCCGGAGAGCGGCGCGAAGACGTGGCAGGAGTTCGTCGCGTGGGCGCGCGCAAATCCAGACAAGGCGGCATACGCGACGTCCGGCGCCGGAAGCCTTCCTCATTTCTTCGGCGTCCTGCTGAGCCGCGAGATCGGCGTCGACATGGTGCACGTCGCGTACAAGGGATCGGCCGCGTACACCAACGATCTCATCGGCGGCACGGTTCCCGTCGCGATCGATGCCATCGCCGACTTGAGCGAGCTTCATCGCGCGGGCAAGATCCGCGTCCTGGCAAGCTCGGGCACGACGCGCTCGACGGCGTTGCCGGACGTGCCGACCTTCAACGAGCTTGGCTTGAAGAACGTCGAGGCGATCGGCTGGTTCGGCTTCTTCGCGCCGGCGAAGACTCCGCCCGCGATCGTCGACACATTGAATCGCGGCATCAATCGCGCGCTGCAATCGCCCGACGTCGTCGACAAGCTGAGCCACCTCGGCATGGATCCCGCGACGAGCACGCCTGCGGAATTCGCAAAGATCGTCGCCGCGGACTACGCGAAGTGGGGGCCGATTGTGAAGCGATCGGGGTTTACTGCGGATTGACGCTCGCGTGCCCCGTTTCAACGGATCGCGCGCTTCGCTCACGTGGCTACCGCCTGCTCTGCCGCTCCTGCAGCGCCAGCAGCAATCCGCTCGCGACGATCACGCTCATGCCGATACGCGGACCAGTGATCGGGGAGCTGGTCGAAGATGCAGGTATCCGTAGCCGACGGCCCACACCATCTGCAGGTAGGTGAACGGCGTGAGCAGCGACGCCGGCGCGCGCAGGAAGGCGCCGATGATCGCCCAGTGGCCGACGCCCGGCGAACGGTCCCGAGCAGAAGCAGCAGCGCGCCGTCGCGCCAGGTGAGGTGGTTGTCGGCGATTTCCCAGGGCAGCGCCAGCGAGAGCAGCACCGTCCCCACCAGCGCGCTGTAGAAGAGCGTCGTGTGCGCGCTCTCATCGAGCAGCTTGCGCGTCAGGATCTGATAGAGCGCGTTGCAGAACGCGGTGACGACGAGCAGCAGTGCTCGCCGGATGAAATACCGACGAGCCCGGCCGCAGCAGGATCAGGATGCCGAGGAAGCCGGTGATCGACGCAATCCAGCGCCACAGCGACGGCCGCTCGCCGAGCAGCGGACCGGACATCAGCACGATCAGGATGGGCGCGAGAAAGGTGATCGCCGATGCCTCCGCGATCGGCAGGTAACGCAGCGCGCCGAAGAAGCAGAAGGTCGCGATCAGCAGCATCGACGACCGAAATAGCTGCAACCCGAGCCGCCGCGTGCGCCAGAAGCCCGGACCCGCGCGATGCCACGCGAACGGCGTGACCACCAGCATCTGGCCCGCGTACCGCGCCCATACGACCAGGAACAGCGAGTGGTCGCGCACCATGTACTTCGCGGTCGCATCGAGCGACGAAAGGCACAGACCCGCGAACAGAAACAAGGGCAGCGCGCGCGCCAGCGGATGCGCCGCCGGCGCGCCCGGCAGCGCCGGATGCGCGTCAGCGGCCGGGACTCCCGTCACGCAGCCAGCAGCTGGCGCAGCACGAAGGGCAGGATCCCGCCGTGCTGGTAGTAGTCGACCTCGATCGGCGTGTCGATGCGCAGCAGCACCGGCACCTTCTTCGACGTGCCGTCCTTGCGCCGGATGACCAGCGTGACGTCCATCTGCGGCTTGATGCCCGCCTCGAGGCCGGTGATGTCGAATTCCTCGGTGCCGTCGATGCCGAGCGAGGTGACCTGTCCGTGCCCTTGAACTGGCAGGGCAGCACGCCCATGCCGACGAGATTGGAGCGATGGATGCGCTCGAAGCTCTTGGCGATCACGGCTTTGACGCCGAGGAGCTGCGTGCCCTTCGCCGCCCAGTCGCGCGAGCTGCCGGTGCCGTACTCCTCGCCGGCGAACACGATCGTCGGCGTGCCGCGCGCGATGTAGGTCATCGCCGCGTCGTAGATCGGCACCTGCTTGCCCTCGGGCTGCAGCAGCGTGAATCCGCCCTCGACGCGCGACCCGCCTTCCTTGACCGGCAGCATCAGGTTCTTGATGCGCACGTTGGCGAAGGTGCCGCGCATCATCACCTCGTGATTGCCGCGACGGCTGCCGTAGCTGTTGAAGTCGGGCACGCCGACGTCGTGCTCGAGCAGGTAGATGCCCGCGGGCGAGGTCGGCTTGATCGATCCCGCCGGGACTGATGTGGTCGGTGGTGACCGAGTCGCCGAAGACGCCGAGCGCGCGCGCGCCGCGAACGGCGGGCATGGCAGTCGGTTGCATCGCGAAGTCGGTGAAGAAGGGCGGCTCGGCGATGTAGGTCGACTTGTCCCACGGCGTAGACCTGGCCGGTCGACGTCGGGATCGCGTTCCACAGCGGATTTTCCTTGGTGAAGTCGCCGTAGAGGCGGCGGTACGTCGCCGGATCGGTCGCGTACTGCATCACCGCGCCGATCTCCTCGGAGGTCGGCCACACGTCGCGCAAGTACACCGGCTTGCCGTCGCGTCCCGTGCCGAGCGGCTCGGAGGAGAGATCGATGTTGGCGCGTCCGGCGATCGCATAGGCCACCACCAGCGGCGGCGACGCCAGGAAATTGGCCTTGATGTTGGGATGGATGCGGGCCTCGAAGTTGCGGTTGCCCGACAGCACCGCCGCGCAGATCAGATCGTTCTGCGTGATCGTCTCTTCGATCGATGGATCGAGCGGTCCCGGAATTGCCGATGCACGTCGTGCAGCCATAGCCGGCGAGATAGAAGTTGAGCTTCTCGAGCTCCTCCAGCAAATGCGACTTGGTGAGGTACTCGGTGACCACGCGCGATCCCGGCGCGAGCGAGGTCTTGATGTGCTTCTGGACCGTGAGACCCTTGGCCGCGGCTTTTTTCGCGAGCAGGCCGGCGGCGAGCAGCACGCCCGGGTTCGACGTATTGGTGCACGAGGTGATGGCTGCGATCAGCACGTCGCCGTTGCCGATGTCGACCGGCTTGGGGCCGACGCCCGTGACGCGATCGGGCGTCGGACGGTTGTCGACCATCTCCACCATAGTCGCGCGGGTGCCCGTTGCCCGGCAGCTGCAGCGCCTTGTCGCTGACCGGACGGCGGGGTAGCCATGAGCTTGGTCGGATAGCGCTTGGCGAGCTTGTCGGCCGACTGGTTGAAGCCGTTTTCCGAGACCGGCTTCGAGAACAGCGTGTTGAACGAATCCTTCATCTTCGGCAACTCGATCCGGTCCTGCGGCCGCTTCGGGCCCGCGAGGCTCGCCACGACGCTGGCGAGGTCGAGCTCCAGCGTCTGCGAATAGTCGATCGCGCCGGCCTTGGGCATGCCGAACATTTCCTGGGCGCGGAAGTACGCCTCGACCGCCTCGATTTCCGCCGTCGTGCGGCCGGTGTTGGCCAGGTAAGTGATGGTCTTGTCGTCGACCGCGAAAAAGCCCATGGTCGCGCCGTACTCGGGCGCCATGTTGCCGATGGTCGCGCGATCGGGCACGGCGAGCGACGCCGCGCCTTCGCCGAAGAACTCGACGAACTTGCCGACGACCTTCGCCTTGCGCAGCATCTCGGTGACGGTGAGCACGAGGTCGGTCGCGGTGACGCCTTCGTTGAGCTTGCCCTTGAGGTGCACGCCGACCACGTCGGGCGTCAGGAAATACACCGGCTGGCCGAGCATGCCGGCCTCGGCCTCGATGCCGCCCACACCCCACGCCACCACGCCGATGCCGTTGATCATCGTCGTGTGCGAGTCGGTGCCGACCAGCGTATCCGGGTAATACACGCCGTCCTTCTGATGCACGCCGCGCGCGAGGTACTCGAGATTGACCTGGTGCACGATGCCGATGCCGGGCGGCACGACCTTGAAGGTGTCGAAGGCCTGCATGCCCCACTTCATGAACTTGTAGCGCTCGGCATTGCGCTGGAACTCGATCTTCATGTTGAGGTCGAGCGAATCCTTGGCGCCGTAGTGGTCGACCTGCACCGAGTGGTCGACCACCAGGTCGACGGGGACCAGCGGCTCGATCAGCTTCGGATTCTTGCCCATGCGCTGCGCGACGTTGCGCATCGCAGCGAGATCGCACAGCAGCGGCACGCCGGTGAAGTCCTGCAGCACGACCCGGGCGACGACGAACGGAATCTCATCGGTGCGCGACGCGACCGGCGCCCAGCTCGCCAGCTCCCGCACGTGCTCCTCGGTGACCTTCTTGCCGTCGCAGTTGCGCAGCATCGATTCCAGCACGATGCGTATCGACACCGGCAGGCGCGATATCTTCCCGAGCCCCGCCTTTTCCAGCGCCGGCAGCGAATAGTACTGTCCGGTCACGCCGGACGCGGTGCGAAATTGCTGCAGCGAATTGAACAGGTTGTGGCTTCATGGTCGTGCCTTTCGATGTTGAGCTTGCCGCGTGGCGGATCGCGCCAACGGCTCGCTTTCCCGTTTTGCGCGCGCGTCGCGCCGTGCCGCAAATCGCGCGCCGGGCCTTACTTCTTCATCATCGACTTCATGTTGATCTTCTGTCCGGTCTCCGTGACGATGTCGCCCGGCTGCTGGTCGGGCTTGCAGGCACCGACCCACTTGCCGTCGACGGTCGACTTGCGCATCGGTCATGTTCATGAAGGGCGGGTCATAGTGCGCGGTGGCAGTCGGTGTGATACGCGGTGTTGCCGGTGAAGAGCATGACCGAATGCGTCTTCATGGTCGTCGGGCCGAGCTTGCAGATCGCCGAGACCGTCATGCGGTTGCCTTCGATCTTGCGATCGTTCTGCGAGCACATCTCCTTGGCAACGCCGAGGCTGAATTCGCGCATCTCGGCCTGGACCGACTCGTCGAGGCACATCGTGGTGAGATGCTTCGAGTCGCCCTGCTGGGTGCTGGCGCGCGTGACCTCCCACAGGCCCGACTTGAGCACGGGCAGGTCGGCCGCGCCGGCGCCGAACGCGGCGCCGCACAGGCCCGCCATCGCGGCGGCGAGGACTGGGATTCGGAGGGCTGAGATTCGGGTGGCTTTCATCAAAGACTCCGGACAGGTTGTTGACGATCAGATGACGAACAGGTCGACGAACTCGTGCACTGCGCTCGCGTCCAGCGCCGCGGGATCGAGCGCGCGCCGGAGTATCGTCTGCTGCTGCTTGAGCGGAAAGCGCCGGGCGAGGTTGGTCTTGAACTTTTCGATCAGCACGGGCATGCCTTCCTTGCGGCGCCGGCGATGGCCGATCGGATACTCCACGACGACTTCCTTGAGCTTGCTTCCATCCTTGAACTCGATGGTAATCGCGTTGGCGATCGAGCGCTTGGCCGGATCCAGATAATCCTTCGAAAACTGCTTGTCCTCGACGCAGACCATCTTGTCGCGCAGGCGATCGATGCGCGGATCGTTGGCGATGTCGTCCTCGTAGTCGGCGGCGGTCAGGCGACCGTGGATCAGCGGGACCGCCACCATGTACTGGATGCAGTGGTCGCGATCGGCGGGATTGGCGAGCGGGCCCCGCTTGTCGATGATGCGAATGGCCGACTCGTGCGTGCGGATGGTGATCTTGCGGATGTCGTCGAGCCGGCCGGCGACTTTCGGATGCAGCGCCATTGCGCATTCGACCGCGGTCTGGGCATGGAATTCCGCGGGGAAGCTGATCTTGAACAGCACGTTCTCCATGACGTAGCTGCCGTAGGGGCGCTGGAACTTGAACGGCTGGCCCTTGAACAGGACGTCGTAGAAGCCCCACGTCTTCGCGGTCAGCACCGACGGGTAGCCCATCTCGCCCTTGGCGACCATCAGCGCGAGGCGGACCGCCCGGGCCGTCGCGTCGCCCGCCGCCCAGCTTTTGCGCGAGCCGGTATTGGGGCTGTGGCGATAGGTGCGAAGGCTCTGCCCGTCGACCCAGGCGAGCGAGACCGCGTCGATGATTTCGTCGCGCGACAGGCCCAGCATCTCGCCGACGACAGCGGTGGAAGCGACCTTGACCAGGACGACGTGATCGAGCCCGACGCGGTTGAAGCTGTTTTCCAGCGCGATCACGCCCTGGATCTCGTGCGCCTTGATCATCGCGGTCAGGACGTCCCTGACCGTAAGCGGCTTGCGTCCGGCGGCGACGGCGTTGCGCGACATCCAGTCGGCGACGGCGAGAATGCCGCCGAGGTTGTCAGACGGATGGCCCCATTCCGCGGCGAGCCAGGTGTCGTTGAAATCGAGCCAGCGGATCATGGTCCCGATGTTGAATGCGGCCTGGACCGGATCGAGCTGGAACTGCGTCCCGGGAACCTTGGCGCCGTTGGGAACGACGGTTCCCGGAACGATCGGGCCCAGCAGCTTGGTGCACGCCGGATAGGACAGCGCCTCGAGGCCGCAGCCGAGCGTGTCCAGCAGGCAATACCGCGCCGTGTCGTAGGCCTCCTTGCCGCGAACCTTGTAGCGCGTGACGTAGTCGGCAATGTCGACAAGCACCTTGTCGGGTTTGGGGCGGACGTTGGAGATCGGGCTCGACATGCGATGGACCTCTAGGCGCTTGCGGCGCGTTGTGCGTGCTGCTTGATGAAGCGGCGGGCCGGCACCTCGACCGCATGATGCGTGAACACGGCTGCGCCGAGCACCGCCAGATAGTAGAACGCCACCGGCAAGCCGTACTGCTCCCGCATCACGAACAGGAGCGGCCAGTGCACCAGATAGATGGCGTAGGAAAGGCTGCCGAGGTAGAGGAGCGGGGCGGTGCGCAGCAATCCGCTCACGAAGCCGGCCTCGAGCGAAAAGACGGCAACGAGCGCGAGCGCGGCGAGCGGAAACAGGATGTCGAGCGGCTCGTGGAATTGCGGTCGGATCATCAACGCCAGCAGCGCAGGCAATCGCCAGCATCTCGAGAACGGTCGCGGTCATCGGCCGGGAGCGCGCGCCGCGACAGATACCTTCGCACGTAGAGCAGGCACAGAACGCCCGCGGCGATGCCCGCGATCGCGCGCACGAGGCCCAGGTTGAGCACGTGCCACACTGTCTCGTAAGTCGCGTCCAGGCTGCCGTCCTTGAATGCGAGCGTAAGGCCATATCCGGCGATCGCGATCGCCAGGAGAGCGACGCGAATGCCCGGCTTGCGCCAGAGCGCAACCAGGCCGAGCACGCCGAGCGAGCCGAAGAATTCCACCGAGATCGACCAGCTCGGAACGTTCCAGGTGAGGCCCGTGGGCGTCAGTCCCACGTTTTGCAGAAGCAGCAGGTTCAGCACGAAGGTGGAGAAGCCAGGGCCGCCGGGAAACGGCGGGATCGCCTCGCGCCACGCGTCGAAAAGCGGCATGCCGCGCAGAAACGCGGGGATGGCCTCGATGCCGAAGCCGACCAGCAGCGCGAAGAGCACGAAGACATGGGCCGGATAGAGGCGCGCAAAACGCGCGACCACGACCGGAAAGAACGGAGCCGCGATCGTGCACCAGATCGTCCCAGTAGCGGTAGGCGAGGACGAATCCGGAAAGCACGAAGAAGAAATCCACCGCGAGGTAGAAGGCAATGAAAAGCGACGCGCCGACGCGTCCGGCGGTCTGATGTCCGTACACCACCGAAAGTGCTGCCAGCCCGCGCCAGACGTCGAGCACGGCGTAACGGCGACGCGTCGCGCCGCGCGCGACACTCGGAGCGGCAACTGCGTTCATCGCCGCGTCCGCCGGTCGGCGGACGCCGACGCCGCCGACTGCCGCGGGCTGGGTGCTCACTTGCGTTCCGCGATCGGAACGAACTCGAGATCCTCCGGCCCGATATAGTTTGCCGAGGGACGGATGATCTTGCCGTCGATGCGCTGCTCGATCACGTGCGCCGACCACCCCGACGTACGCGAAATGACGAACAGCGGCGTGAACATCTGCGTCGGCACGCCCATCATGTGATAGCTCACCGCGGAGTACCAGTCCAGGTTGGCGAACATCTTCTTGGCGTCCCACATCGCCGTTTCAATGCGCTCGGCGATGTCGAACATCTTCATGTCGTTCGCTTCCTGCGACAGCTTGCCGCGCGACCTCCTTGATCATCTTGTTGCGCGGATCGCCGACGGTGTAGACGGGATGGCCGAAGCCGATGACGACCTCTTTCGCTTCCACGCGGCGACGGATGTCGCGCTCGGCCTCGTCCGGTGTCTTGTAGCGGTTCTGAGTCTCGAACGAGAATTCGTTGGCGCCGCCGTGCTTCGGGCCTCGCAGGGCGCCGATCGCGCCGGTGATCGCGGAGTAAATGTCGGACCCCGTGCCGGCGATCACGCGCGCGGTGAACGTCGAGGCGTTGTATTCGTGCTCGGCATAGAGGTTGAGCGAGGTGTGCATCGCCTTGACCCACTGCGCGGATGGAGCCTTGCCGTGCAGCAAATGCAGGAAGTGTCCGCCGATGGAGTCGTCGTCGGTGTCGACGTCGATGCGCTTGCTGCGGTGCGACCAGTGATACCAGTAGAGCAGCATCGAACCGAGGCTCGCCATCAGGCGGTCGGCGATGTCGCGTGCGCCGTCGGGCGAATGGTCGTCGCGCTCGGGATAAGCCGTTCCCAGCGCTGAAGTGGCCGTGCGCATGACATCCATCGGATGCGCGGAGGCGGGCAATTGCTCGAGCACCGTCATCACGCGTGCGGGAATGCCGCGCATCGATTTGAGCTTCGCCTTGTACGCCGCGAGCTCCGATGCGTTCGGTAATTTCTCATGGACGAGGAGATAGGCGATTTCCTCGAATTCGCTGCTGTCGGCGATGTCGAGTATGTCGTACCCGCGATAGTGCAGGTCGTTGCCGGTGCGGCCGACCGTGCAGAGCGCGGTGTTGCCCGCCGTGACGCCCGACAGGGCGACCGACTTCTTGGGCTTCGGGGCGGCGATTGCCTCACTCATGCTCGAATTCCTTCGTTCGACGCGCATCGCTCGCGCGCGGAGATGTTGTTCATCGCCCGGCCTTGGCGAACAGCGTGTCGAGCTTCGACTCATAGGCGTGATAGCCGAGATAGTCGTACAGCTCGGCGCGCGTCTGCATGGAGTCGACGACTGTCTTTTGCGTGCCATCCTTGCGCAAGGTTGTGTAGACGTTGAGCGCGGCCTTGTTCATCGCCCTGAACGCCGACAGCGGATAGAGCGCGATGGCGACCCCGGCGCTGCGCAGCTCGTCGACCGTGAAGAGTGGTGTCGAGCCGAACTCGGTGATGTTGGCGAGCACCGGCACCCTGACCGCGTCGGCGAAGCGCCTGTACATCGCGAGCTCGGTCATCGCCTCCGGGAAGATCATGTCCGCTCCGGCTTCGACATAGGCCGACGCGCGCTCGATGGCGGCGTCCAGTCCCTCGACCGATAACGCGTCCGTGCGCGCCATGACGACGAACTCAGGGTCGGTCTTCGCATCCACGGCGGCCTTGATCCTGTCGACCATTTCGCCCTGCGTGACGAGCTCCTTGTTCGGCCGGTGGCCGCAACGCTTGGCGCCGACCTGGTCCTCGATATGCATCGCCGCCGCGCCAGCCTTGGTCAGCGACTTGACGGTGCGGGCGACGTTGAAGGCCGATGCTCCGAAGCCGGTGTCGACATCGACCAGGAGCGGCAACGCGCTGGCATCGGTGATGCGTCGCACATCGGTCAGAACGTCGTCGAGGCCCGAGATCCCGAGATCGGGTACGCCGAGGGAGCCGGCGGCGACGCCCCCGCCGGACAGGTAGAGGGCGCGAAAGCCCGATCGCTCGGCGAGGATTGCGTGATAGGCGCAAATCGCGCCAGGCACCTGCAACGGCTTTTCCGCGGCCATTGCCGCGCGGAATTTGGCGCCTGCGGACAATGTGCTCATGCGCGGGCGAGAGTCAAGCGGAAGGTCACCGCGAATCAACCGAGCAGCGACGCGACGCCGGAGCGCTCTTCCTCGAGCTCCTTCAGCGTCACGTCCATCTTTTCACGGGAAAACGCGTCGATCTCGAGACCCTGGACACGCGTGTAGTCGCCACCAGCAGTCGTCACCGGAACTCCGTACATCACGTCCTGGGGAATGCCGTAGCTGCCGTCGGAGGGAACGCCCATGGTGACCCACTTGCCGCCGCTGCCGAGGATCCAGTCGTGGATGTGCCCGATCGCCGCGTTGGCTGCGGACGCCGCCGAAGACAGCCCGCGAGCTTCGATGATCGCCGCGCCGCGCTTGCCCACTGCCGGCAGAAACATGTTGCGGTTCCAAGCCTCGTCGTTGATCAGACTCTTGAGCGATTGGCCGTCCGCCGTGGCGAACCGGTAATCGGGGTACATCGTCGGCGAGTGATTACCCCAGACGATCAGCTTCTCGATCGAGTCGACCGGCTTGCTGGCCTTCGCCGCGAGCTGCGATAGCGCGCGGTTGTGGTCCAGCCTCAGCATGGCGGTAAAGTTCTTCTTCGGGAGCGACGGCGCCGACTTCATGGCGATATAGGCATTGGTGTTGGCGGGGTTGCCCACCACCAGCACCTTCACGCCGCGGCTCGCGGCGGCGTCGAGCGCCTTTCCCTGCTCGATGAAGATCTTTGCGTTCTCGAGCAGCAGATCCTTTCGCTCCATGCCCGGTCCGCGCGGCCGCGCACCGACGAGCATGGCGATGTCGGCATCCTTGAACGCAACCTTGGCGTCGCCTGTTCCCGACATGCCGGCGAGGAGCGGAAAGGCGCAATCGTCGAGCTCCATCATGACGCCCTTGAGCGCCGCCTGCGCCTTGTCGATCGGTAGCTCCAGCATCTGCAGAATCACCGGCTGGTCGGCGCCGAGCATCTCGCCGCTCGCGATACGGAACACAAGGCTGTAACCGATTTGACCGGCAGCGCCGGTCACCGCCACGCGAACGGGTTTCTTCATTGGGTGCTCCTGGACGGCACGATGCGGTTTGAGATGCCTGCGGCCTCGTCCACTGCCGCCCGATATTGGCCGGATCAGCCAACACATTATCGGCGGGGGCGACGCCCGAGACGCCATCTTACGGTCGGTGGCGTCAGGGTGTCAATCGACTCTTCTATAAGACATATGATATAAGATCATAGGCCGCTCGCCCGGCTTTCTCCGGGCGAGCCTCGAAAGGAGGACCCGATGCGCACCGCCGCAAGCAGCAAGTCTCCGTCGTTCCAGCCGCTCTACATGCAGATCAAGGCGCTCCTGATGGCGAGCCTCGACGGCGGCGAGTGGCCTCCCGGTGATGCGATTCCGAGCGAGATGGCGCTCGCGCAGCGTTTTCGCGTTTCGCAGGGCACCGTGCGCAAAGCCATCGACGAGCTCGCCGCGCAAAGCCTCGTCATCCGGCGCCAGGGCAAGGGAACGTTCGTGTCGACGCACACCGAAGAGAAGACCTCGCTGTTCCGGTTTCTGCGCATACGCCGCAACGACGGGCGCGACGAATATCCGGCGAGTCGGCTCGTCGATGTACGGCGCGCGAAAGCGTCCGCGGAAGTCGCGCGAGCGCTCGAGCTCAGGACGGGCGACGCGGTGATCGTCCTGCGCCGAGTGCTGGAGTACGGCGGACAGCCGGTCGTGCTCGACGAAATCGCGCTGCCCGCCGCGCTGTTCAGGGGGCTGACCAAAGCCAAGGTCGAGAGCTATCGAGGATCGATGTACAGTTTTTTTGAAACGCAGTTCGGCGTCCGCATGCTGAAGGCGCAGGAGAAGCTGCGGGCCGTCATCGCCGATGCGCAGAGCGCAGGCATACTCGGCGTGAAGGCCGGCGACCCGCTGCTCGCGGTCGAGCGCGTGACCTTGACGTACGGCGACCGTCCCGTGGAATGGAGGCGCGGCCTCTGCACCACGCGACATCACTTCTACGTCAACGAACTGAGCTAGGTTCGATTTGCGCGCGGCGGCAGATGCGCGAGCGACTCGCAAGGCCGCCCACGTCGGAAATGCGCGCCGCCGGCGCTGGCGAGGCGCCGACGAATGCCTGTATAATTTGTAGAGCGCGATCATGCGTTCCCGCGGCGTCCCTCGGCTCGCGGGCACGGGTTGAAAAACGGAAGAACAACGATGTCGTTCACGAGCGATGCCCGCTAGCGGTCCTCCCGTGGTCAAATCGCGGCCGGTCTATCTCAACCTGGTGCGCATTCGCCTGCCGTTGCCGGGCCTGGTTTCGATTCTGCACCGCGCGAGCGGCGCCGCACTGTTTCTCATCGGCATTCCGCTCGCTCTTTTCGCGCTGCAGACCAGCCTCCAGTCCGCCGAAGGCTTCGCGAGCCTCGCGGGCATGTTCGCGAATCCGCTGTGCAAGCTGGTCCTGGTCGGCCTTCTCTGGTCATACCTCCATCACTTCTTCGCCGGCATTCGCTATCTCCTGATCGATCTGCACGTCGGCGATGACCTTCGCCCGGCGCGCCAGTCGAGCGTCGCGGTCCTGATCGCGGGTGTCCTGCTGACTTTGATCATCGCAGCGCGGCTATGGTGACCCGGCCCCTTCGGCAGACGATCGGGGCGCACTACGGCTGGAAGGATTGGCTCGTCCAGCGGATGACGGCCGTTTTCATGGTGCTGTACACGCTCGGGGTGCTCGGCGTGCTGCTTTACAACGGCGGGATCGATTACTCCCTTTGGCAGGCGCTCTTCGCCAATGGCTTGTTCCGGATCGCAACGCTCCTTTTCGGACTGGCATTGCTCTGGCATGCCTGGATCGGCGTGCGCGACATCTGGATGGACTACATCAAGCCCACGGCGTTGAGGCTCGTGCTGGAAGTCCTGACCGTCGTTGCGCTCGTTGCCTACGCCGCATGGTTTGCGCAAATCCTCTTCGCCGTGAGGCAGGCGTGAGCGCGCTGCCCGTTCGAAAATTCGACGCGATCGTGGTCGGCGCCGGCGGCGCGGGCATGCGCGCGTCTCTGCAACTCGCGGAAGCCGGGCTCTCGGTCGCCGTGCTGTCGAAGGTGTTTCCCACCCGATCGCATACCGTGGCCGCGCAGGGCGGCATCGGTGCGTCGCTCGGCAACATGTCCGAGGATTCGTGGCTGTGGCACATGTACGACACCATCAAGGGCTCGGACTGGCTCGGCGATCAGGACGCCATCGAATACATGTGCAAGATGGCGCCCCAGGTCGTCTACGAGCTCGAGCACTACGGCATGCCGTTCGATCGCAACCCCGACGGCACGATCTACCAGCGACCGTTCGGCGGGCACTCGGCCAACTTCGGCGAGAAATCGATACAGCGTGCCTGCGCCTCCGCGGATCGCACCGGCCACGCGATGCTGCATACGCTCTATCAGCGCAACGTGCGCGCGCGCACCCAATTCTTCGTCGAATGGATGGCGCTCGACCTGATCCGTGACGCCGACGGCGACGTGCTTGGCGTCTCCGCGCTGGAGATGGAAACGGGCGAAGTAATGATCCTGCAGGCCAAGGCGACGCTGTTCGCGACCGGCGGCGCGGGCCGCATCTTCGCCCACAGCACCAACGCCTTCATCAATACCGGCGACGGCTTGGGGATGGCGGCGCGCGCAGGCGTTCCGCTGGAGGACATGGAATTCTGGCAATTCCATCCGACGGGAGTCGCTGGCGCTGGCGTGCTGATCACGGAGGGCGTGCGCGGCGAGGGCGGCATCCTGCTCAATTGCAACGGCGAGCGCTTCATGGAGCGCTACGCGCCGAACCTGAAGGACCTCGCGTCGCGCGACATCGTCTCGCGCTCGATGGATCAGGAGATCAAGGAAGGCCGTGGGTGCGGCCCGCACAAGGACTACGTGCTGCTCAAGCTCGATCACCTCGGGCCGGAAGTGATCATGAAGCGCCTGCCGTCGATTCGCGAGATCGCCATCAAGTTCGCCAATGTCGATCCGATCAAGGATCCCATTCCCGTGATCCCGACGATCCACTATCAGATGGGCGGGATTCCCACCAATATTCACGGTCAGGTCGTGGCGCCGCGCGGTGGCGATCCCAATGCGACGATCGAGGGCTTCTATGCCATCGGTGAGTGCGCCTGCGTGTCGGTCCACGGCGCCAACCGCCTCGGCACCAACTCGCTCCTCGATTTGCTCGTCTTCGGCCGCGCCGCGGGCAACTTCATCGTCGATCAGCAGCTCGCGCGGAAGACGCACAAGCCGCTGCCTCCGAACGCGGCGGATGAAACAATCGCGCGCCTCGCGCGGATCGACGCCGCGACCTCCGGAGAGTCGGTGCCCGCGGTCGCGCACGAAGTGCGCGAGACCATGCAGGCGCACTGCGGGGTCTTCCGCAACCAGCAGCTTCTGGGTGAGGGTGTGGCCAAGGTCAAGGCCCTCGAGGAGCGCGTGTCGCGGATCTTCATCAAGGACAAGAGCAACACGTTCAACACGGCGCGGGTCGAGGCGCTGGAGCTCGACAACCTGATCGAGACGGCCAAGGCAACGATCGTATCGGCGGAGGCGCGCCGCGAAAGCCGGGGCGCGCAGGCGCGAAGCGACTATCCGACGCGCGATGACGCCGCGTGGCTCAAGCACACGCTGTGGTATCGCGAGGGCAACCGCCTCGACTACAAGCCCGTCAACCTCAAGCCGCTGAGCGTCGACGCCTTTCCGCCGAAGGCGCGGACCTACTAGGCCCTCGACGTGCAAAGCCACGCATGAAATTCAGAATCTACCGCTACGATCCGGAGAAGGACGCCGCGCCGCGCATGCAGGACTACGAGGTCGCGCTCGACATCCACGACCGCATGCTCCTCGACGCGATCATCCGGCTCAAGGCGCAGGACGATTCGCTCTCGTTCCGGCGCTCATGCCGCGAGGGCGTGTGCGGGTCCGACGCGATGAACATCAACGGCAAGAACGGCCTGGCGTGCATCACCAACCTGAAGGAGCTGAAAGAGCCGGTTGAGCTGCGCCCGCTGCCCGGATTGCCGGTGATCCGCGATCTGATCGTCGACATGAGCCAGTTCTTCAAGCAGTATCACTCGATCAAGCCCTACCTGGTCAACGATACTCCGCCGCCGGAAAAGGAGCGCCTGCAATCGCCCGCCGACCGCGAGGAGCTCGACGGCCTCTACGAGTGCATTCTTTGCGCATGCTGCTCGACGGCGTGTCCGTCGTTCTGGTGGAACCCCGACAAGTTCGTGGGTCCCGCGGGGTTGCTGCAGGCGTATCGCTTCATCGCCGATTCGCGCGACCTCGCCTCGAACGAGCGGCTCGATAATCTCGAAGATCCCTACCGGCTGTTTCGCTGCCACACCATCATGAATTGCGTCGATGTCTGCCCCAAGGGCCTCAATCCGACGCGTGCGATCGGCAAGATCCGCGAGATCATGGTCAAGCGCGCGATCTAGCGCGACCGCGGACGAACATGGACCGAGCGGCGCTGAACCGCCTTCGCTGGCGCTGCCGTCGCGGCATGCTCGAGAACGATCTGGTACTGACGCGCTTTCTCGATAGCCGGCGGCGACCGGATCACCGAAGCCGAGCTGGCAGCGCTGGAATCGATGCTGGAAATGAGCGATAACGATTTGTGGGAAATGCTGTCGGGCCGCCAAGAGCCCGCCGACGCGGCGCTGATGCCGCTGCTCGAGCGATTGAGAGCCGTGTGAGGAGCCGTGGGACGCGCCCGGAACCGGGCATCCCGACAACGATTGCTGCCGGAGATTGAAGCCATGACCGACAAGACCGCGACCTTAAGTTTCAGTGACGGCTCGCCCTCGATCAGTTTTCCCATCCTGGGCGGGACGATCGGTCCCGACGTGATCGATATCCGCCCGCTGTACGCCAAGACCGGCCGCTTCACCTACGACCCCGGCTTCATGTCGACGGCGGCCTGCACCTCGTCGATCACCTACATCGACGGCGACAAGGGCGAGCTTCTGTATCGCGGGTATCCGATCGAGCAGCTGGCCGTGAGCTGCGACTTTCTGGAAACCTGCTACCTGCTGCTCAAGGGCGAGCTTCCGAACGCGAAGGAAAAGTCCGAGTTCGTGAACATGGTCACCAACCACACCATGGTGCACGAGCAGATGAGCCAGTTTTTCCGCGGCTTCCGCCGCGACTCGCACCCGATGGCAATGCTGGTCGGCGTGGTCGGCTCGCTGTCGGCGTTCTACCACGACTCGCTCGACATCACCGACGCGCACCATCGCGAAGTCTCGGCGATACGGCTGATCGCCAAGCTGCCGACGCTGGTGGCCATGTGCTACAAGTACACGATGGGGCAGCCCTTCGTCTATCCGCGCAACGAGCTCGCGTATACCGCCAATTTCATGCGCATGATGTTCTCGGTGCCGTGCGAGGAGTACAAGGTCAACGACGTGATGGTGCGCGCGCTCGACCGCATCTTCATCCTCCACGCCGATCACGAGCAGAATGCGTCGACGTCGACGGTGCGGCTGTCAGGATCGTCGGGCGCCAATCCGTTCGCCTGCATCGCCGCCGGCATCGCCTGCCTGTGGGGGCCGGCGCACGGAGGCGCCAACGAAGCGGCGCTGAACATGCTCGAGGGGATCGGCGACGTTTCGAAGATCCCCGACTTCATCAAGCGTGTGAAGGACAAGAATTCAGGCGTCAAGCTGATGGGCTTCGGGCACCGCGTGTACAAGAACTACGATCCGCGCGCCAAGCTCATGCGCGAGACCTGCTACGAAGTCCTCGACGAGCTCGGCCTGCACGACGACCGCCTGTTCAAGCTCGCGATGGCGCTGGAGAAGATCGCGCTCGAAGACGACTACTTCGTGCAGCGCAAGCTTTATCCCAACGTCGATTTCTACTCGGGCATCGTGCAGCGCGCGATCGGGATTCCGGTCAGCCTGTTCACCGCGATCTTCTCCCTCGCGCGCACCGTCGGCTGGATCGCGCAGTGGAACGAGATGATCTCGGATCCCGGACCAGAAGATCGGGCGGCCGCGGCAGCTCTATCGCGGCGCCGTCCGCCGCGACGTGCAGCCGATCGCGAAACGCTAGCGGCGCGGTCGCCGAGACTTGCTTCCGCGGCGTTCGACCCCAGATTACAGGTGACAAGCATGAGCACGATGCAGGAGTTCCAGAGCAGCAGCACGCTTTTCGGCGGCAACGCGCCGTTCATCGAAGAGCAGTACGAGGCTTACCTGGCGGATCCGGGTGCGGTCGGCGCCGATTGGCGCGCCTACTTCGACAGCCTGCGCGGCGGCGTCGCGGATGTCGCGCACGCGCCGGTGATCGATTCGTTCATTCAGCTTTCGAAACATCGCAAGCTGGCCGGCGGCATGGTCGACGCCGCCGCCATGCACAAGCAGGTGCTGGTGCTGAGGCTGATCAGCAAGTTCCGCACCCTGGGCGTCTTTCAGGCCGATATCGACCCGCTCAAGCGCGCCGAGAGGCCGTACATCGCCGACCTCGACATCAAGACCTACGGTTTCACGGACGCCGACCTCGACACGGAATTCGACATCGGATCGTTCAAAGGCGGTCCCGGCGGCGCGCACCGCATGCGCCTGCGCGACCTCATCACCGCGCTGCAGGAGACGTACTGCCGCAGCTTCGGCGCCGAGTACATGTACATGTCGGACACGCCGCAGAAGCGCTTCGTCCAGGAGCGCCTCGAGCCGCTGCGCTCCTGTCCCAACTACGCTCCCGATTTTCGCAAGCACATCCTCGAGCGCCTTACCGCCGCCGAGACGCTGGAGCGCTATCTGGGCACCAAGTACGTCGGCCAGAAGCGCTTCTCGGGCGAGGGCGGCGATTCGATGATCCCGATGCTCGACCATCTGATCCAGATCGCGGGCGCGGCCGGCGTGCAGGAAACGGTCATCGGCATGTCGCACCGCGGCCGGCTCAACGTGCTGGTCAATATTCTGGGCAAGATGCCCAAGGACCTGTTCGCCGAGTTCGAAGGCAAGCACGCCAGCGATCTCTCCGCCGGGGACGTGAAGTATCACCAGGGATTCTCGTCCGACGTCGTGACGCCGGGAGGTCCGATGCACCTGACGCTGGCATTCAATCCGTCGCACCTGGAGATCGTCGATCCGGTCGTCGAGGGCTCGGTTCGCGCCCGCCAGCACCGGCGCAAGGACGCGACGCGCGACCAGGTGCTGCCGGTGCTGATCCACGGCGACGCCGCGATTGCCGGGCAGGGGGTCGTGCAGGAGACGCTGAACCTGTCGCAGACCCGCGGTTACAAGACCGGCGGCACGATCCACATCGTGGTCAACAATCAGATCGGCTTCACGACGTCGGATCCGCGCGACACGCGCGGCACGCTCTATTGCACCGACGTGGCGAAAATGGTCGAGGCGCCGATCTTTCACGTCAACGGCGACGATCCCGAGGCGTGCCTCCTGGCGGTGGAAATGGCGATGGAGTATCGCCACACCTATCACAAGGACGTTTTCATCGATCTGGTCTGCTTCCGCAGGCAGGGGCACAACGAAGCCGACGAACCGATGATCACCCAGCCGCTGATGTACAAGCGCATCCGCGAGCATCCGGGCACGCGCGCGCTTTACGCCGAACGGCTCCAGGCCGCCAACGTCGTCACGGCGGAAGAAGCGGAAGCGATGATCAACACCTATCGCGCGGCGATGGACAAGGGCTATCACACCAACACGACCATCCTGTCGAACTACAAGCCGCCGTTTGCGGTCGATTGGTCAAGGTTTGTCGGAAAGCACTGGACCGACGACGCCAACACCGCGGTGCCCAAGAAGACGCTGGAGGCGCTCGCACGAAAAGTGACCGACGTTCCGGCCGAATTCAAGCTCCATCCGCGGGTCGAAAAAGTCATCGCGGACCGGCGCGCGATGGGCGAGGGCGAGCTCCCGCTCGATTGGGGAATGGGCGAGACGCTCGCCTATGCGTCGCTCCTCAATCGAGGGTTACGGCGTGCGCTTGTCCGGACAGGATTCGGGCCGCGGTACATTTTCGCATCGGCACGCCGTGCTGCACGACCAGAATCGCGAAAAGTGGGATTCAGGAACGTGGATTCCGCTGCAGCACGTCAAGGAAGGCCAGCCGGATTTCGAAGTGATCGACTCGGTGCTGTCCGAGGAGGCGGTGCTCGGCTTCGAGTACGGCTACTCGACTTCGGAGCCCGGTCAGCTTGTGATCTGGGAAGCGCAGTTCGGCGATTTTGCCAATGGCGCGCAAGTGGTGATCGACCAGTTCATCTCCTCCGGCGAAGTCAAATGGGGCCGCATTTGCGGCCTGACCCTGCTGTTGCCGCATGGCTACGAGGGTCAGGGGCCCGAGCATTCCTCGGCGCGTCCGGAGCGCTTCCTGCAATTGTGCGCGGAGCACAACATGCAGGTCTGCGTTCCGACGACGCCGGCGCAGATATTCCATCTGCTGCGCCGGCAGATGGTCCGCGACTTCCGCAAGCCGCTGATCGTGATGAGCCCGAAAAGCCTGTTGCGTCACAAGGAAGCGGTGTCGACGCTCGACGATCTCGCGCAGGGACATTTCCACACGGTCATCGGCGACAGTGCGCGTCTGGTGGCCAAGGACGTGCGCCGGATCATCGTCTGCAGCGGCAAGGTGTACTACGACCTCCTGGCACATCAGCGCGAGAACAAGGTCGCCGATATCGCCGTGGTGCGTCTCGAGCAGCAGTATCCTTTCCCGCACGCGGACTTCAAGGCCGAGATCGCCAAGTATCCGAATGCGCGGGAAGTCGTCTGGTGCCAGGAGGAGCCGCAGAATCAAAGCGCCTGGTATCGCCTGCGCGCCTATCTCCGGGCCGATATCGCGCCCGCACAGGCGCTCTCGTACGCCGGCCGTCCGATTTCCGCTTCGCCCGCGGTCGGCTACACGTCCAAGCACGTCGAGCAGCAGAAAAAGCTGGTCGAGGACGCATTTGCCGCCGAGCTCGGGTCGGGCGAGATGGTGACTGCCCACTGAGGGCGCACTGATGCCGCATCGATCGCCGAACGCTCAGGGCACGCGTCGTCCTGGCGTCGCAGCGCGTGCCGCACAAAGGATAGTGAATGAGAATTGAGGTCAAAGTGCCGGTTCTGCCGGAGTCGGTCGCCGAGGCGACGCTCGTCAACTGGCACAAGAAAGCCGGGCAGGCGGTCAAGCGCGACGAAAATCTGATCGACATCGAGACCGACAAGGTGGTGCTCGAGCTTCCCGCGCCCAATGCCGGCGTGCTCGCGGAGATCCTCAAGCCCGACGGCTCGACCGTCACGGCGCAGGAAGTCATCGCCGTGATCGACACCGAGGGTGCGGCTGCTGAGACGGCACCGGCGCCGCCGCCTGCGCAGACCGCCGCTCCGAAGGCGCCCACTGCGCCGGCACCTGCGCCGCGTCCCGCGCAGGCGAGCGCAGCGGTGTCCTCGTCCTCGACCACCGCGCTCCCCGCAGCGCGGAAGATGATGGCCGATGCAGAACATCGGTCCCGGCGACGTCACCGGAACAGGACGAGGCGGGCGAATCACCAAGGGCGACGTCATCGCCGCGGCCGAATCCAGGACCGAGTCGCCCAAACCCGCGCCGTCACCGTCACCCGGATCCTCTCCGGCGGCTCCCTCGATCGCAAAGCCCGCGCCGGTTCCTTCCGCGCAAGGCGGACGTCCCGAGCAGCGCGTTCCGATGTCGCGATTGCGGCAGCGTGTCGCGGAGCGTCTGGTGCAATCGCAATCGACAGCCGCCATCCTCACGACCTTCAACGAGGTGAACATGGCGCCGGTGCTCGAGCTGCGCAGCCCGCTACAAGGAGCGCTTCGAGAAGGAGCACGGCGTCAAGCTCGGATTCATGGGATTTTTCGTCAAGGCCGTCGTTCACGCCCTGAAGAAATTCCCGGCGGTCAACGCGTCGATCGACGGGACCGACATCATCTACCACGGTTACTTCGACATCGGCATCGCCGTGGGAAGCCCGCGCGGACTGGTCGTGCCCATCCTCCGGGACGCGGACCTGATGTCGATCGCGGAGGTCGAAAAGGCCGTCGCCGACTTCGGCAAGCGCGCGCAGGACGGCAAGCTCACGGTCGAGGAGCTGACCGGTGGCACTTACACGATTTCCAACGGCGGCGTCTTCGGCTCGATGCTCTCGACGCCGATCATCAACCCCCCTCAGTCCGCGATCCTCGGCATTCATGCGACCAAGGACCGGGCGGTGGTCGAAAACGGCCAGGTCGTCGTGCGGCCGATGAACTACCTCGCGCAATCGTACGACCATCGCATCATCGACGGCCGCGAGGCGGTGTTGTCGCTGGTCGCCATCAAGGATGCGCTCGAGGATCCGGCGCGCATGCTGCTGGATCTCTGACCGGACATCCGTGAGCAAAGGCATCCGCTAGATGGCCGAGTCCTTCGACGTCGTTGTCATCGGCGCCGGCCCCGGTGGCTATACCGCGGCGATCCGCGCGGCACAGCTCGGCTTCAAGACCGCCTGCGTCGATGACTGGAAGACCGCCGACGGCAAGCCGGCACCCGGCGGAACCTGCACCAACGTCGGCTGCATTCCGTCCAAGGCGCTGCTGCAGTCGTCCGAGAACTACGAGCACGCAGGCCACGCATTCGCCGAGCACGGCATCGAGGTCGCGGGCCTCACGCTGAATCTCAGGCAGATGCTGGCGCGCAAGGCGAAGGTCGTCCGGCAGAACAACGACGGCATCCTGTACCTGTTCAAGAAGAACAAGATCACGTTCTACAACGGCATAGGCCGCTTCACCGGCGGCTCCGGCGCCGACGGATGGACGATCGACGTGTCCGGCGGCAGCAGCCAGACGCTGACCGCCAAGCACGTCATCATCGCCACCGGCTCGTCGCCGCGCGCGCTGCCGGGCGCGTCGTTCGACAATCGTCCGCGTGCTCGACAACGACGGCGCGCTTTCGATCGGCGACGTTCCCAAGTCCCTCGGTGTGATCGGCGCCGGCGTCATCGGGCTCGAGATGGGCAGCGTCTGGCGCCGTCTCGGTGCCGCGGTGACGGTGCTCGAAGCCTTGCCCGTGTTCCTCGGCGCGGCCGATGAGCAGGTCGCCAAGGAAGCGTGGAAGCTCTTCGCCAAGCAGGGGCTCACGATCGAGCTCGGCGTCAAAATCGGCGCGGTCAACGTGGACAAAGACGTCACCGTCGAATACACCGACGCCGAGGGCAAGGCGAAGTCCGCGACCTTCGACAAGTTGATCGTGTCGATCGGCCGCGTTCCGCGCACCGCGGGCCTCGGCGCCGCCGCGGTCGGCCTCGCGATCGACGAGCGCGGTTTCATCGCCGTCGACGGCGAGTGCAAAACCAATCTCGCCAACGTCTGGGCTATCGGCGACGTCGTTCGCGGTCCGATGCTCGCGCACAAGGCCGAGGAAGAAGGCGTCGCCGTCGCGGAGCGCATCGCCGGCCAGCACGGCCACGTCGATTTCAATACCGTGCCCTGGGTGATCTATACCTCGCCGGAAATCGCGTGGGTGGGCCAGACAGAGAAGCAGCTCAAGGACGCCGGCATCGCGTACCGTGCCGGGACATTTCCGTTCATGGCCAACGGCCGCGCCCGGGCGCTCGGCGATACGAGCGGCTTCGTCAAGATCCTGGCCGACGCGAAAACCGACCGCATGCTCGGCATGCACGCGATCGGGCCGCTGGTCTCGGAGCTGATCGCCGAGGGCGTCGTCGCGATGGAATTCGGCGCATCGAGCGAGGATATCGCCCGCATCTGCCACGCCCATCCTTCATTGTCGGAAGCGACCAAGGAGGCGGCGCTCGCTGTCGACAAGCGTTCGCTCAACTACTGATCGAATCCATCAAGCGTTGTTCATGACCGCCGCCTATCCCTCATGAACGACCTCGCTGATCCCGGCCTCGCCACGGTGGCGCCCGGCGCGGTTTCCGCGTATCTGGCGCCGGTACTCGACCGACGCCACATCGTGCTCGACCCGTCGCAGCTTTCGGCGCTCGAGACGGCTCGAGCACCTGGCGAGCGAGTTCGCGGTGTTCGTGCGGGCGCGCCGATCGCTCCTTCGGCGCTGGTTCAATCCGCCCATCCCTCCGCGCGGCGTATACATCTGGGGAGGTGTCGGACGCGGGAAGAGCTTCTTGATGGACGCCTTTTACGCGGCCGTGCCCTTGCGCCGCAAGACCCGCGTTCATTTTCACGCGTTCATGAAAAGCGTTCACGACGAGTTGCGATCGCTGACGCACGCGGTCGATCCGCTCGCCGCGGTCGGCGCGAAGATCGCGCGACGTCATCGCCTGATCTGCTTCGACGAGTTTCACGTATCGGACGTCGCCGACGCGATGATCCTCGGCCGGCTTCTGACTGCGCTCTTCAAGGGCGGCGTGGTGTTCGTGATGACGTCGAACTACCACCCGGACGACCTGTATCCGAACGGCCTGCAGCGGGAGCGCCTGCTGCCGACGATCGAGCTGATCAAGGAATGGCTGGATGTGATCCGAGATCGACGGCGGCATCGACTATCGCCTGCGCGAGCTCGAGCACGAGTCCTGCTACTACGTCGCGCCTGCCGGGGCCGCAGACGGACAGCTCGATGCCCTGTTCGAGCGCATGCGCCACGGACCCGGACGAGGAGCCCTCTCTGATCGTCGAAACCCGCCGCCTCAAGGCCAAGCGCCGCGCCGGAGCCGTGGTCTGGTTCAGCTTCGCGACGCTGTGCGAGGGGCCGCGATCGCAGGTCGACTACCTGGAGCTCGCGCGCCGGTTCGCGGTCGTGATCGTTTCCGACGTGCCGCGCCTCACCCCGGAGATGGGCAATGCGGCAAGGCGCTTTACGTGGCTCGTCGACGTCCTTTACGATCATCGGGTAAAGTTGCTTCTTTCGGCAGCGGTTCCGGCGGCAGAGCTGTACCTGCAAGGGCCCAACAGCCAGGAGTTCGCGCGCACCGTCAGCCGACTGATCGAAATGCGCACCCGCGAATACATGGCATTGCCGCATCAGGCCGGAGAAGGCGCAAACTCCGCCGAGGTCGTGTCCTGACCCGAGACCGGCGGCACCGATGAAGCCGACGCAAGACTGAGCGAAACTGACGGAATCAGAGAACGAGGAGGATCGTCCCGTGCACACATTCAAGGCGTACCGTACTTTTCAGGACGACAAGGATGTCGCCAGCCGCTTCGTCGAGATGACCCTCGATGAGCTCGACCCCGGCGACGTGGTGGTCAAGACCAAGTATTCGACGATCAACTACAAGGATGCCCTTTCCTACAAGGGCGCCGGCAAGCATCATGCGCAAGTATCCGACGGTCGCCGGCATCGACATGGCGGGAACCGTCGACACGTCCGCCGATCCCCGGTTCAAGCACGGCGACAAGGTCATCGTGCACGCCTACGATCTGGGCGTCGCGCACGACGGCGGCTATTCGGAATACGTTCGCGTTCCGGGCGACTGGGTGGTCCGGCGCTCTCCCAACATGACGGCGTTCGAGGCGATGACGCTCGGCACCGCGGGATTCACGGCGGCGCAGGCGATCGAGCTGATGCAGCACAACGGGCTCACGCCGCGCAGCGGTCCGGTGATCGTCAACGGCGCCACGGGCGGCGTCGGCAGCGTGGCCATCGACATTCTGGCCAAGCTCGGCTATCACGTCGTGGCGCTGACCGGCAAGGAGAAGGAGAGCGACTACCTGCGCTCGATCGGCGCGTCCGAGATCGTGCTGCGCCAGAGCCTCGACCTGTCCAAGATCCGTCCGCTCGAGAAGGCGACCTGGGCGGGCGCCGTCGACAACCTCGGCGGAGAGGTTCTCTCCTGGATGCTCGCCAACATGAAGCAGGGCGGAACCGTCGCAAGCGTCGGCCTCGCTGCCGATTCGCGCCTGACCACCACGGTGATGCCGTTCATTCTGCGCGGCGTGCAGCTTCTGGGCGTCAACAGCTCGGAGTGCCCGATGCCGCTGCGGCAAAAGCTGTGGGATCGCCTGGCCAACGAGTGGCGGCCGACGCGCGTGCAATCCAAGGTCGTGACCATCGACTTCGCCGACTTGCCGACGCATTTCGACGCGTTCCTCAAAGGCATGGTGCGCGGCAGGACCGTGGTCCGCGTCGGCGCCGACACCGCGGGGCTCTGACACGAGCACTTTGTCCGCGGCGCTGTCCTACGCGGAGACGCATCGCCGCTCGCTCGTCGATCGCGATGCGTTCTGGCGCGAGCGCGCCGCGTTGATCGACTGGCAGACGCCGTTCTCCAAGGTCCTCGACTACGGCAAGCCGCCGTTCGCGCGCTGGTTCGTCGGCGGCCGCACCAATCTCTGCCACAACGCGATCGATCGCCACCTCGCGATGCGCCGTGATCAGCCGGCGCTCGTGTTCGTGTCGACCGAGACGGGCCAGCGCTCGAGCTTCACCTACGGCGAGCTCCACGCCGCGGTCAACACCTTCGCTGCGATGCTCAAGGCGCAGGGCGTCGGCCGGGGCGACCGTGTGTTGATCTACATGCCGATGATTCCCGAGGCGGTGTTCGCGATGCTGGCCGACCGTGCGCATCGGCGCCATCCACTCGGTGGTCTTCGGCGGATTCGCGGCGGCAAGCCTGGCGACGCGCATCGACGACGCCACGCCGAAAGTGCTGATCACCGCCGACGCCGGCATGCGCGGCGGGAAAGGTGGTTCCGTATCGCGTCCTCGTCGACGAAGCCGTGAGGCTCGCGCGGCATCCGCCGGCGTCTGTCATCATGGTCGATCGCAAGCTCGAGCCCGCACCACCTGGCGGTGGCAATCGACATCTGGACTACGCGACGCTCGCGAAGCAGCATGCAGGAGCGAGCGTTGCGTGCGAGTGGCTCGAATCGTCGGAGCCTTCGTACATCCTCTACACCTCGGGCACCACCGGCAATCCCAAGGGCATCCAGCGCGACACCGGCGGCTACGCGGTCGCCTTGACCGCGTCGATGCGCGACATCTTCTGCGTGGCTCCCGGCGAGACGATGTTCACCACCAGCGACATCGGCTGGGTGGTCGGGCATTCCTATATCGTATACGCGCCGCTTGCTCAACGGCTCGACCACGATCATGTACGAAGGCGCTTCCGATCCGCCCCGATCCGGGCATCTGGTGGCAGATCGTCGCCGAGTACGGCGTGCGGACCATGTTCACGTCGCCGACCGCGATACGGGTGCTCAAGAAGCAGGACCCGTCGTTCATGAAAAAGGCCGACGTGTCCTCGCTGCGCTATCTCTTTCTCGCGGGCGAGCCGCTCGACGAGCCGACGGCGCAGTGGGCTTCCGACGCGCTCGGGGTCGCCATCGTCGACAACTACTGGCAAACCGAAAGCGGCTGGCCGATCCTGTCCGCGCAGCCGGGCATCGAGGACACTCCGCGCAAATTCGGCAGCCCGTCGTTTCCAGCCTGCGGCTATGACGTCAAGCTGCTGGACGAGAGTGACCGGGCGTGGAAGTGGGCGGCGGCGAAAAAGGCGTGCTTGCCGATCGTGCCGCCGCTGCCGCCTGGCTGCATGACCACCGTCTGGGGTGACGATCGCCGCTTTGTCGAGACCTATTTTTCGACCTTTCCCCGGCGCTTGGCATATTCGACATTCGATTGGGCGACGCGCGATCCCGACGGATATTACTTCGTGCTCGGTCGCACCGACGACGTGATCAACGTCGCGGGCCATCGCCTTGGAACACGCGAGATCGAGGAAGCGGTGCAGGCGCACACCGGTGTCGCCGAAGTCGCGGTCGTCGGCGTGGCCGACGCGGTGAAAGGCCAGGTGCCCGTCGCATTCGTGGTGGTCAAGGACCCGGCGTCGGTCGGCACCGCGGACAGCAGCGCGCGCGTGCGCAAGGAAGTCATGGACACCGTCGATCGCGAGCTCGGCGCGATTGCGCGGCCGGACAAGGTGCATTTCGTGGCCATGCTGCCCAAGACGCGCTCCGGAAAGCTTCTTCGCCGCGCAATACAGGCAATTGCGGAGAATCGCTCTCCGGGTGACATCACGACCATCGAGGATCCGGCCGCGCTCGAGCAGATCCGGCAGGCGCTGGGGCAAAGCAACTCGCGAGCGTCACCACATGGCTAGCGCCGGCCCAGTCCGCGACCCAAGCGTGTCAGCGGTGCACGTGCCGCTGGCGATCGTCAGCCGCGGTGACGCGACTGAAAGCGTGCACTACGGCTCGGTGGCTGTCGTCGACGACGAGGGGCGGGTCCTCTTTTCCGCGGGCGACCCCGAATTCCTGACCACGACGCGCAGCGCGCTCAAGCCGCTGCAGGCGCTGCCCTTCGTTGCCGGAGGCGGCGTAGAGCGTTTCGGATTTTCGCAGCCGCAGGTCGCGCTGATGTGCGCCAGCCACTCCGGCGAGCCGCGCCATGTCGAGGCGGTGGCCGACATGCTGAGTCGGATCGATTGCGTCCCCGAGCAACTTCTTTGCGGTGTACACCCCCCGCTGTACTACGCAGCTCACGACCAGACTCCTCCGGCCGGCGTGAAGTTCTCGACGCTGCATCACAACTGCTCCGGCAAGCACAGCGGCATGCTCGCCTATTGTCGGCAATGCGGCTTGCCGACCGAGGACTATGTCGCCTTCGATCATCCGCTGCAGCAGGCCATACGAACTGCCGTGGCGCAGCTGGCCGGCGTCGCCGAACGCGATCTGGTCGCCGGCGTGGATGGCTGCTCGGCGCCCAACTATGCGGTGCCACTTTCTCGCCTCGCGTTTGCCTACGCGCGACTGGCCGCGGGGCGGGAAGACGCGCGCTACGGAATGGCGCCCGCGAAGCTTGCGGAAGCGATGCGCGAGCACCCCGGCATGGTATCGGGCGAGAAGCGCAACGATCTGACGCTGATGCGTGCCGGGCGCGGCGCGTGGGTCACCAAGGTCGGCGCCGAAGGCGTGCAGGCGCTTGGCATTCGGGGCAAGAACTGGGGTATCGCACTCAAGGTCGCCGACGGCAACGCCCGTGGCCTGCACCCGGCGACAGTCGCGGTGCTCGACCAGCTGGGACTCCTGGACGACGCGCAGCGCGAGGAGCTTTCCGCCTGGCGCGAGCCGGCGATACGCAACTACCGGGGCACCGTCACCGGGAAGGTTTCGCCGGTCGTCGAGCTGCGGACGCGACGGATGAATTCGAAAGCGCGTTGCCTGCGACCCGTGGACTGAACTAACCGCCGTCCGGGCGGTCTAGGAACCAGACTCCCGTCACGGCGTGGCTCAAGGCACCGGACGGCTCGGCTATACTGCCGGCGGGTGTCGCGCCCACCGTGTGCGGTGAAGCGATAATAACGAATGAACCAGGGACCGCCCGCGGATGGCTGACCGCGAAGTAGATCAGCAGCTGGTGGAGCGTGCGCAGCGGGGTGACAAGCGTGCCTTCGAGCTGCTGGTATTGAAATACCAGCGCAAGTTGGGACGGCTGCTGTCGCGGCTGGTGCGCGACCCGGGCGAGGTCGAGGACGTGACGCAGGAGGCGTTTATCAAAGCCTACCGCGCACTGCCGAGCTTTCGCGGAGATAGTGCGTTTTACACGTGGTTGTACAGAATCGCGATCAACACCGCCAAGAACTACCTGGTCGCGATGGGAAGACGGGCGCCGACGTCAACGGGGTTCGATCACGAGGAGGCGGAGAATTTTGAAGATGCCGAGCAGCTGCGCGATTCGGCGACGCCGGAAGACGAGCTGCACGGCAAGCAGATAGCCAACACCGTCAACAAGGCGATGGAGGCGCTGCCCGAAGAGCTTCGCACGGCTATAACGCTGCGCGAAATCGAAGGGCTGAGTTATGACGAGATTGCCAACGTGATGAACTGTCCGATTGGCACGGTGCGCTCCCGGATCTTCAGGGCGCGCGAAGCGATCGCGGCCGAGCTGCGGCCGCTCTTGGGGACCGACAAGGACCGGAGATGGTGATGGGCAAATTGCAGGCTGCGCCGGGCGACGATCTCGCCGCAGGCGCGAAGAAATCGATGGGTGGCGGCGAAGGTGACAGCGGAGGTCAACCCGATAGCGGTCGCGCCGCCGAGAAAATCTCGCTTCTGGTTGACGGAGAGTTGGAAGCCGAGCACTTCGAAGGCGTCTGCGCGAGCTTTCGAGAAGCGGGGTCGATGACGACGTGGGTCTGCTATCACGTCATCGGCGATGCGCTTCGCGGGTCGGCCTCGAGTACACCCGGCTTTGGCACGCGCTTCGCGGCGCTGCTCGCCGCGGAGCCCACGGTATTGTCGCCCCGCGAAGGCGACCCGCTCCCGCGGCGATGGCGTGGGCTGCCGCTGCGACCGTGGCCGCGGTCAGCGTTGTCGGCTGGGTCGCCATGACCACGCTTCCTGCAAGCGACGGAGGCATCAACGCTGCGATTGCCACGGCGAAGCAGGCTGCGGGCGTGCGCGCGGCCGATGCACGGCCCGCAATCGACAACGAGTATCTGCTCGTGCATCAGGAGTATTCGCCGACTACGGCGATCCAGGGCGCACGGCCCTATCTTCGCGCTGTCGCTGCCACCGACCCGGATGCGCGCAAGTAGTACGCCGGCGGCATCGCGCCGCCGGTTGCGCGGCCTGCGTTCCCTGAGCGGCTTCGTTCGGGTCGGCTGCCGTGCCGGGTTCATCGTGCTATCGCTGGCCACGGTCCCGGTCGCATTCGGTCAGGACGCGGCGGCGTGGCTGCAGCGCGCTGCGAACGCGGCGCGCGAGCTCAATTATGTCGGCACCATCGTCTACGAGCACGCGGGCAGGGTCGAGACCTCCCACCTCGCGCACTTGCTCGACGCCGGCAGCGAATTCGAAAAGCTCACCAACCTCGACGGTCCGGTGCGCGTAGTCATTCGCAACAATGACGTCGTCCGCTGCTACTATCCGGACGCCAAGATCATCCGCATCGAGCCACGCTCTTTCCGCAACGCCTTTCCGTCGCTCCTGCCACAGCAATTGAACGCCCTGGCCGAGCACTACTTCTTTCGCAAGGGCGAATTGGCGCGAATCGCCGGCCTCGATACGCAGGCCTATATCTTCGAGCCGAAGGACGGCCTGCGATACGGCCACAAATTCTGGGCCGACATCGCCACGGGCCTCCTGCTCAAGGCACGCCTGCTTAACGAGAACAACGAGTCCGTCGAGCAATTCCTGTTCACCGACGTCCAGATCGGCGTGAAGATCGACCGCGATCTGTTCAAGCCGCCACCCCCGGTCGGCATGCTTCCCGATTGGGAGGTGCGTGAATCGCCGCCAGGCGAAGTCAAGCCGCAGGATACGGGTTGGCTCGTGAAGGACCTGCCGGCGGGCTTCGCCAAGATCGTCGAAGGCTTCCGCACGCTGCGCGGCAAGAGCGCGCCGGTGGCGCATCTGGTATTTTCGGATGGGCTCGTCGCGATCTCGGTCTTCGTCGAGCCCTCGCCTGCCGACTCCGCAGCCGGTCGGCCTGTCGCACCAGGGCGGCATCAACGTCTACAGCCGGCAGCTCGACGACTATCTCGTGACGGTGCTTGGCGAGGCGCCCGGCGCGACAGTTCGCCAGATCGCGTATTCGGTCGTGCATCGCTGAACCCAGCGACAACTTTCGATCCTGTTAGGAAAATGGCATGAGACCAAACTTCTGGACAACGCTGGGCGTGCTGGTCGGCGCCCTCTGGTTTTCTCCCGCCGCGCCTGCGCAGGTCGGACGGGGCCTTCCCGACTTCACCGAGCTCTACGAGCAGCAGGGGCCGGCGGTCGTCAGCATCGACGTCACCCAGAAATCGCGCCGCTCGGCGATGCCGGAGCTCTCCGAGGACGACCCGTTCTACGAATTTTTCAAACGCTTCGGCCAGATTCCGCGCAACGCGCCTCGTCCTCGCGACTTGGAGCAGCAGGCGACCGGGTCCGGATTCATTCTCTCGTCCGACGGCTACATCCTGACCAACGCCCACGTCGTCGACGAAGCAAACGAAGTGTCCGTGAAGCTGACCGACAAGCGCGAATTCAAGGCCAAGGTGGTCGGCAGTGACAAGCGCACGGACGTCGCGCTGCTCAAGATCGACGCGACCGGGCTGCCCAAGGTGACCATCGGCGACCCGGACAAGCTGAAAGTCGGCGAGTGGGTCGCCGCCATCGGCAAGCCTTTTGGACTCGAGAACACCATCACCGCGGGCATCGTCAGCGCCAAGGGACGCGAGCTGCCGAACGAGAACCTGGTGTCCTTCATCCAGACCGACGTTCCGATCAATCCCGGCAATTCAGGGGGGCCGTTGTTCAACCTCAAGGGCGAAGTCGTCGGCGTCAACTCGATGATCTACAGCAGGACGGGCGGCTCGATGGGACTCGCGTTCGCGATTCCGATCGACGTTGCCATCAACGTCACCAAGCAGATCCAGGAAAAAGGCCGAGTCACGCGCAGCCGCATCGGCGTGCAGATCCAGGAAGTCAGCCGCGAGACGGCAGACGCTTTCGGGCTCCCGAAAGCGAGCGGTGCGCTGGTCAACTCGGTGGAGAAAGGCGGCCCGGCCGAGAAGGCTGGCATCGAGCAGGGCGACATCATCCTCAAGGTCGATGGGCGCACCGTCAATTCGTCCTCGGAACTGCCGCGCATCATTACCGCGATCAAGCCGGGCACGCGCACCGTGCTCCAGGTATGGCACAAGGGCGTGAGCAAGGACGTCCCGGTCACTGTGGCCGAGCTGAAAGAAGACGACGCCGGCAATGCCCCGCGCGGTATGCAGGGCGGCAAGGACAAGGAAAAGGCCAAGCCGAACCGCATGGGCCTGGCACTGGTCGACCTGACGGACGACCAGAAAAAGGAGCTCGAGATCAAGAACGGGGTGGGCGTCGAGGACATCACGGGAACCGCGCGCGGAGACATTCAGCCGGGCGACGTGATTCTCGCCACCATCAGCCGCGGCGTCACGACCGAGGCGAAGAATGCGGATCAGCTCAATGCGCAGATCAGCAAGCTCGAAAAGGGCAGCTCCGTCACTTTCCTGCTCCGCCGCGGCGATCGCCAGTTTTACTCGACGATCAAGCTCGGCAACGGTAGCGAGTAAGCGGATCGGGTAACGGAGGCCCGTCGCGGTGGACGGTCGAGGCCAGAACGCGCGACGGTTGACGCTCCTCGTCCGGGCCTATTGCCACCTCTGCGACGACATGCGCGATGCCGTGGCGCCGCTGGCGGACCGATTCGGATGGGATGTCGACGAGATCGACATCGACGCCGATGCCGTGCTCGAAAGAGCGCTGGAGCGACAAAGTCCCGTGCTGCTCGCCGGGGACGAGGAGCTTTGCCACTATTGGCTCGACGAGCCCGCCGTGACGGCGTTCCTTTCGGCCGCCAGCGGACGCAAAGTCGCGCTGATAGGCAGAAATCGGCTAAAATTCAAGCTGTTCCGGCGCAATCAGCCAGCCGCAATCAGCCAGCGCAACCACCCCGCAATAGGCGACATCCATAAGCCAGATCCAGATGACGGCAAGGGGCACTTCGCGGTGCCCCTTTGCTTTGATTGGGCCGGAACCCGCGGACCCCCATGAATTCGATGCAGCACATCCGTAACTTTCTCGATCATCGCCCACATCGACCACGGCAAGTCGACGCTCGCCGACCGGTTCATCCAGCGCTGCGGCGGCCTCGCCGAGCGCGAGATGGAGGCGCAGGTCCTGGACACCATGGACCTCGAGCGCGAGCGTGGCATCACCATCAAGGCGCAGACGGCGGCGCTCAACTACGTCGCGCGCGACGGTGTCGAGCTATGAGCTCAATCTGATCGACACCCCGGGCCACGTCGACTTCGCGTACGAGGTGTCGCGCTCGCTGGCGGCCTGCGAGGGCGCGCTGCTGGTCGTCGATGCGTCGCAGGGCGTCGAGGCGCAGACGGTCGCCAATTGCTACACCGCGACCGAGCAGGGCGTGACCGTCGTGCCGGTGCTGAACAAGATCGATCTGCCCTCGGCCGATCCCGATCGGGTGATCACCGAGATCGAGGACATCATCGGCATTCCTGCGCACGACGCGATCCGGGCCAGCGCCAAGACCGGCGAGGGCGTCGACGACATCCTGGAGGCGGTGATCGCGCGCATCCCGCCGCCGATCGGGCGATCCGTCGGCGCCGCTGCAGGCGCTGATCATCGACTCATGGTTCGACAACTATGTCGGCGTAGTCATGCTGGTCCGTGTCATGCAGGGCACGCTCAAGCCGCGCGACAAGATCCTGCTGATGGCGACCGGCGCGCTCTACAACTGCGAGCAGGTCGGCGTTTTCACGCCCAAGGCGGTCGCGCGCGACGAGCTCTCGGCGGGCGGCGTCGGGTTCATCGTCGCAGGCATCAAGGAAATCCACGCCGCCAAGGTCGGCGACACGGTCACGCTGGCGTCGCCGCCCGGCTGCGGCTGCGCTTCCGGGCTTCAAGAACGTCAAGCCACAGGTGTTCGCGGGCCTCTATCCCGTCGAGTCCAACCAGTACGAGGCGCTGCGCAACGCACTCGACAAGCTGAAGCTCAACGACGCGTCGCTGCACTACGAGCCCGAAGTCTCGCAGGCGCTCGGATTCGGCTTCCGCTGCGGCTTCCTCGGCCTTCTGCACATGGACATCGTGCAGGAGCGGCTCGAGCGCGAGTACGACATGGACCTGATCACGACCGCGCCGACGGTGATCTACCAGGTCCTGCTTCGCGACGGAACGCTGCTCGAGATCGAGAATCCGTCGAAGCTGCCGGATCTCTCGCGCGTCGAGGAGATCCGCGAGCCGATCATCACGACCACCATCCTGATGCCGCAGGAATACGTGGGGCCGGTGATAACGCTCTGCACCGAGCGCCGCGGACAGCAGAAGAACATGCAGTACCTCGGTCGCCAGGTCATGCTGACCTACGAGCTCCCGCTGGCCGAGGTGGTGATGGATTTCTTCGACCGCCTCAAGTCTGTCTCGCGCGGCTACGCATCGCTCGACTACGAGTTCAAGGAGTTCAGCGCCGCCGACGTCGTCAAGCTGGACATCCTCATCAATGGCGAGCGCGTCGACGCGCTGTCGGTGATGGTCCATCGCTCGGTTGCCATCGCACCGCGGACGCCAGGTCGTGACCAAGATGCGCTCGCTGATTCCGAGACAGATGTTCGACGTCGCCATCCAGTCAGCCATCGGCGCGCAGATCATCGCCCGCGAGTCCGTCAAGGCGATGCGCAAGAACGTCCTCGCCAAGTGCTACGGCGGCGACATCACGCGCAAGAAGAAGCTCCTGGAAAAGCAGAAGGCGGGCAAAAAGCGGATGAAGGCCGTGGGCAGCGTCGAAATTCCCCAGGAGGCGTTCCTCGCGATTCTCCAGGTCGGCGAAAAATGAGACATAGGGCGCGTTTTGAGATCCGGTCTGACGTACAAGGGCATACGGCGGTGCGTCCTTGTGGGAACATCGCACCACGCCGGCCAGCGGCACCCATGGAAAGCCTTCACGGGCACTGATCAACGACTAGCGAGACGCAACGACTCATGAACTTCGCCTTGATACTGTTCTTGCTCACGGTCGTGACCGGCTTGATCGCGCTGGCCGATCGCCTGCTGTTTGCGCGACATCGCGCGGCGGGCGAACCCGACCCGTGGTGGGTCGAGTATCCGAAGAGCTTTTTCCCGGTCTTGCTGATCGTCTTCCTGCTGCGCTCGTTCGTTGCCGAGCCGTTCAAGATCCCGAGCTCCTCGATGCGACCCACACTCGAGGTCGGCGATTTCATCCTGGTCAACAAATTCGCCTACGGCATCCGGCTTCCGATCCTGGAAAAGAAAATCATATCGCTGGGCGAGCCGCAGCGCGGCGACGTCATCGTGTTCCGCTATCCGGTCGTGCCTTCGCAGGATTTCATCAAGCGTCTGATCGGGTTGCCGGGAGACGAAGTGGTTTACCGCGACAAGAAGATCACGGTGAACGGCACGCCGTGGCCGCAGACCGCGGATGGCTCTTACGGCTATCTCGAGGGTCTGACGTACGTGACCACCGATCGCTTTACCGAGCGAGCCGGCGATCGCGACCACAGCGATCGCGCAGAATCCCGCGATGCAGCCCGTGTATCCGAGCAATGTGCGGCAGTTTCCCGGGCGGGAGAACTGCGTTTACAATGACCGAGGTTTCACTTGCAAGGTGCCGCCCGGAAACTACCTGATGATGGGCGACAATCGGGACAACAGCGACGACAGCCGTTACTGGGGCTTCGTGCCCGATGACCACATCCGGGGCAAGGCATTTTTCATATGGTTCAACTGGGACGACATCAGCAGCCTCGCATTCAAGCGGATCGGCAGCAGCATTCGCTGAAGGGAGAGAAAATGCGCAATCGACAACGGCAACGCGGCCTCACGATGACCGGGTTCATCTTCACGGCCATCGTCGTCGTGAGCGTGGTGATGATCGGCTTTCGCATCATGCCGTCCTACATCGAATATTTCTCGGTGCAGAAGGTCCTCGCCAAGACCCTCGAGGATTCCAAGCAGGGATTCACGCTGTACCAGTTTCGCCGCGATTTCGACCTCAAGGCGCAGCGCCGACTATATCGATTCGGTTCGCGGGCAGCGACATCGAGGTGGCCAAGGACGGCAACAATCTCGTGGCTACGGCGGCGTGGACCAGAACGCTGCATCTCGTCGGCAACGTAAGCTTGCTCCTCGAATTCGAGGCGACGGCTACGAAGTAGGCACGCACCTATCGATGACCAGCGACCGGCTTGCAGCGCTCGGTCACGACTTCCGCCATCCGGAGCTGTTTCGACAGGCGTTGACGCACCGCAGCTTCGGGGCTGATCACAACGAGCGCCTCGAATTCATCGGCGACAGCGTCCTCAACTGCGCCATTGCCTTGACCCTGTACGAGCGCTTCCCGCAGATTCCCGAAGGTGAGCTGTCGCGCGTGCGCGCGAACCTCGTCAACAAGGAAACGCTGCATCGGCTCGCTCAGGCACTCGATCTCGGTAAGTCGCTTCGATTGGGCGAGGGAGAGCTGAGAAGCGGGGGCGCGTCGCGCCCGTCGATTCTGGCGGACACGCTCGAGGCGCTGTTCGGTGCGATTCTGCTCGACGGCGGATTCGATGCCGCGCAAGGCGCGATTCTTCGTGTCTACGCGCCGGAGCTCGACCGCCTCGATCCGCGCGATCTGGCCAAGGACCCCAAGACGCGCTTGCAGGAATTGCTGCAGGGCAGGCGCCTGCCGGTGCCCGAATACGCGATCCTGAACGTCACAGGCGAGGCGCACCAGCAGACTTTCGATGTCGTATGTCGCGTGCCGGCGCTGGGCATCGAGGCCAGAGGCAGCGGCGCGAGCCGCCGCTCGGCAGAGCAAGCCGCCGCCGCAGGCGCGTATGAGCAGGCCGCGCGTGGCTGACGGTCCCGCGAGCGGGCCTCCACGCGGCAAGGAGCGCGAAGGTGCGTTCCGCTGCGGCCAGGTCGCGATCGTGGGGCGGCCTAACGTCGGCAAGTCGACGCTGCTAAACGCTCTCGTCGGCGCACGAGTGAGCATCACCTCGAAGAAGGCGCAGACCACGCGTCACCGGGTTCTCGGGATTCTCACGACAGCGCGTGCACAGTTCATCTTCGTCGATACGCCCGGTTACCAGACGGCGCATGGCTCGCTCCTCAACGATCGCATGAATCGCGCCGTGCGCGAGAGCCTCGGTGAAACCGACGTCATCGTCATGGTGCTCGAAGCCGGCAGGTTGACGGACGCGGATCGCGCCGTTCTCGGCGCTGCTGCCCGCGTCGGTACCGGTCATCGCCGCGGTCAACAAGGTCGACCGCCTGAAGGACAAGGCGTCGCTGCTGCCCTTTTTCGCGCAACTCGCATCGACCCGCGACTTCGCGGCGAATCGTCCCGGTCAGCGCGGAAAAACATTGGCAGCTGGACGACCTGCTGTCCGAGATCGCCGCGCGTCTGCCTGTTGCCGAAGCGCGCTACGCCGAGGACGAGCTCACCGACCGCGACGAGCGCTTCCTGGCGTCGGAATACATCCGTGAAAAGATCTTCCGCGCGCTTGGCGAGGAAGTGCCGTACGCGACAAGCGTCGGCATCGACTCGTTCGAGCACGCGGGGGATCTGCGCCGCATCCGCGCCACCATCTACGTCGACAAGGCCAGCCATCGCGCGATGCTCGTCGGCGAAGACGGCTCGCGCATGAAAGCGATGGCCAGCGCCGCGAGGCGCGACATGGAGCAGTTGTTCGGAGGCAAGGTGTTTCTCGAGGTCTGGGTTCGCGTCAAGCGCGGCTGGGCCGACGACAAGCGCATGCTCGACCAGCTCGGCTACTGACCGCGACGAGACCGGCACCGAGAAGTCCTTGAGAAACCCGCGAGAAAGGCGCGACGACCAGCCGGCATTCGTGCTGCACGCGCATCCCTACCGGGAAACGAGCCTCATCATCGAAGCGCTCACGGCGGATTACGGCCGCGTTGCGCTCGTGGCGCGCGGCGCAAAGCGTCCGCGCTCCGAGCTTCGTGGAATCCTGCAGGCGTTTCAGCCACTGACGCTGTCGTGGGCGGGCGCCGGCGAAATCAAGACGCTGATTCGAGCGGAATGGCGTGGAGGCTTGCCTCTGGTGTCGGGCTCGGCGCTGCTCTGCGGCTTTTACCTGAACGAGCTCCTGCTGAAGATGTTGCCGCGCGAGGATGCGCATCCGGAGCTGTTCCGTGAATACCAGAGCACGCTCGGCAAGCTCGCCGGCGGCGCCGAGCAGGCGCCGGCGCTTCGCCACTTCGAGATGGAGCTCCTCGCGCAACTCGGTTACGCGCTGCCGCTGACGCACGAGGTCGACAGCGGCCTGCCCGTCGACCCGCGCACGCGGTACTATTACGCGTTCGATCGCGGGCCTCGTGTCGCGGCGTCGGAGCCCGGACAGCGTTATCCGCTCGTTCGTGGTACGACCTTGCTGGCGCTGGCGCAACGCGACTTCAGCGCTCCGGACGCGGCGGCCGAGGCGAAGCGCTTGATGCGCGAGGTGCTCGATCATTACCTCGAGCGCCGCGACATATTCAGCAGGCGCGTCGTGCGGGACCTTCAGGCTCTCGACGAGCTCACCGACGAGGATGGCTATCGATGATCGAGCTGGGCGTCAACATCGACCATGTCGCGACACTGCGGCAGGCGCGGCGCACCTACGAGCCCGACCCGGTGTGGGCGGCCGTGGAGGCGCACCTCGGAGGCGCGGACGGCATCACCGTTCATCTGCGCGAGGACAGGCGCCACATCCAGGACCAGGATGTGCGGCGCTTGCGCGAGCTGGTGCATATCAAGCTCAACCTCGAAATGGCCGCGACCGACGAGATGGTCGCCATCGCGCGGGCGCTCAAGCCCGAGATGGCGATGTTGGTGCCCGAGGGCCGTCAGGAGATCACGACCGAAGGCGGGCTCGACGTCGCCGCGCAGGAGCCGCGACTGAAGTCGGTGGTCGCGACACTGGCCGATGCCGGCATCGTCACGAGCGTCTTCATCGATGCGGTGCCGGAGCAGGTCGATGCCGCCGCGCGCATCGGGGCCAGGGTATGCGAGATCCATACCGGGCCCTATGCGCACGCATTTCACGTCAAGGGGCGCGATCGCGAGAGCCCGGCGGTCATCGCCGAGCTCAGTAAGATCCGCGACGCGGGCGCCGCGGTGCGCGCGCTCGGGATGCGCTTCAACGCCGGACACGCGCTCAACTACTTCAACGTCCAGCCGGTCGCCTCGCTTCCCGGCGTGAGCGAGCTGCACATCGGTCACGCCATCATCAGCCGGTCGCTCTTTGTCGGCGTGCGCGAGGCAGTGCGCCAGATGAAGTCCCTGTTGCGCGAAGCCGCGGCGCCGTTCCACTGAAGCCCGACCGCGTGGCATCTCCCGAACCGGCTTCCGCGCGGCCCCGATCGGCGGCGCGCATCCCGCGCGGCCCCGTGATGGTCGATGTTCTCGGCACCGAGCTGACCGCGGACGATCGCGAGCGTCTCCTGCACCCGCTGGTGGGTGGCGTGATCCTCTTTGCACGCAACTATGCATCGCCGCCGCAGCTCGACCTTCTCACCGAGTCGATCCTGGGCTTGCGCGAGCCTAAGCTCCTGATCGCCGTCGACCACGAAGGCGGCCGCGTTCAGCGGTTCCGCGCCGGCTTCACTGCGCTGCCAGCCGATGCGCACGCTTGGCCATTTGTGGGACTTCGATGCCCGGCAGGCTGCCGACGAAGCAGAGCAATGCGGGCGCCTGATCGCATCCGAGCTCGGCGCGCATGGAATCGACTTCAGCTTTACGCCAGTGCTGGACCTCGACTACGGGCAAAGCGCGGTGATCGGCAACCGCGCATTCCATCGCAATGCCGGCGCGGTCGCGCAGCTCGCCGGCGCGCTGTGTCGAGGCTTGCGGGCCGGTGGCATGGCCGCGGTCGGCAAGCACTTTCCCGGGCACGGTTTCGTTGCCGCCGATTCACACAACGAGACGCCGATCGATGACCGGTCGCTCGCGCTGCTCGAAGAAGACGATCTCGTGCCGTTCGCCGCGCTCATCGACGAGGGCCTCGAAGGCGTGATGCCGGCGCACGTCGTGTACCCTGCCATCGACGCCCGCCCGGCGGGTTTTTCCGCGCTCTGGCTGCAAACCGTACTGCGCGAGCGCATGCGCTTCGACGGAATGATTTTCAGCGACGACCTGTCGATGGCCGGCGCCGGCGAGGCGGGCGACGTCGTCGCGCGTGCGGATGCCGCGCAAGAGGCCGGATGCGATATGGTGCTCGTCTGCAATGACGCCCCGGCCGCCGACCTGCTGCTCGCGTCCTGGCGCCCTGCGGCGAACCGCGACTTCGAGCGCCGCGTTGCACGGATGGAGAGGCGGCGCTAGAAGCGCGCGCTAGGCGAGCTTGAAGTGCGGCGTCGCGGCGAACCGCTCGCCGGCGATGTCGATCTCGTAGCGCGCCGCCAGCCACGCGTCCTCGCCGAGCGGCCGATCGGAGCGGGCGTAGCCCATGGCCAGCGCGCGACCGTGCCTGCGGCTGTAGCCGGTCGATGTGAGCTCGCCGACAGGGACGCCATTCATGAGGATCGGCTCGCCGCCCCAGGGAAACGCAGCGCGATCGTCGAGGCTGAACAGCAGCAGGTTCTTGCGTACGCCTTCCGCCTGTTGCCGCAGGAGCGCTTCGCGGCCGATGAAATCCGCATTCTTCTCGAGGTCGACGGCATATTCCAGTCCGGCCTCCCAGGGTGTCTCGTCGGGTCCGAGCTCGGCGCCCCATGCGCGCCGTCCGGCTTCGATGCGAAGCGCGTCGATGGTGTAGTACCCGGCATCGCGCACGCCGACATCGGCGCCAGCGGCATGAAGCGCGTCATAGAGCGTCACGCACTGGTCGGTCGAAACGCAGAGCTCATAACCCGCGCCTCCGATGTAGCTCATCCGCGCAGCGCGTGCGCGCGCATAACCGACGTCGATGTCGCGCGTAGTCGAGAACGGCAGCGCTTCGCGGGAGAGATCGTCTGCCGAGACGCGCGCCATGAGCTCGGCGGACTTGGGACCCATGACCGAGACGACCGAGTAGGCGCTTGTGACGTCGACGAGCGCGGCGAACTCATTGTCGCGGATGTGCCTGCCGATCCAGTCGGCGTCGCGCGTCGCCTGTGCCGAGCCGGTGAGAATGAAGAACGTGTCCGATGCAAGGCGCGTGACGGTGAGGTCGCTTTCAAAGCCTCCGCGATCGTTGAGCATGGCGGTGTACACCATGCGGCCGGGAGCGACGTCGAGGTCACGGGCGCAAAGGCGCTGCAGCACCGCGAGCGAGTCGCGCCCCTTGAGCAGCAGCTTGGAAAACGAAGTCTGGTCGAAGACCACCACATCCTCGCGGGCACAACGCTGCTCCTCCAGCACGAACGGCAGCCAGCCGGGTGTATCGAGCGTCGGCGCGGGCTCCTTGGCGCCGGAGGGCAGAAAATAATTGGCGCGCTCCCAGTTCAGCTTGCTGCCGAAGACCGCTCCCTTTTGCTTCAGCCGGTCGTAGAGCGGTGAGCGCCGCAGCGGGCGCACGGTCGAGAGCTCCTCGCGCGGCCAGCGCATCGCGTAGTGCAGGCCGAGCGTTTCGGCCGTGCGATCGTGCAGGTGCGCGCGATTCGCGTGAAGCGGCGCGAAGCGTCGAATGTCGACGTCCCACAGATCGAGGGGCGCCTCGCCGCCGACGATCCATTCGGCGATCAGCCGTCCCGCTCCGCCCGCGTTGGCGATGCCCGCGGAGTTGAATCCCGCGCAGACAAAATAGCGTCGCAACTCAGGCGCTTCGCCCAGGATGAAGTTGCCATCGAGCGTGAAGCTCTCCGGCCCGTTGAGCAGCATCTTGATCTCCGCGGTTTCCAGGCATGGCGTGCGATGGATCGCGTTGGTCATCAGCGGCTCGAACTGCTCCCAATCCTCGGGCAGAAGCTGAAACTCGAAACGCTCCGGAATGCTTGCGACGTTCCAGGGTTTGGCGACAGGCTCGAATCCACCCATCACCAGTCCGCCCACTTCTTCCTTGTAGTAGATGTAGCCGTCGGGGTCGCGCATCACGGGCAGGTCCGGATGGACGCCGGGGATCGGCCGGGTGACGACGTAGAAATGCTCGGCGGCGAACAGCGGTACATTGACGCCTGCGAGCTTGCCGAATGCGCGCGCCCATTGGCCGCCGCAGTTGACCAGGCTCTCGCAGCGAAGCTCGCGTTCGTCGCCCTCGTGAACATAGCGCACACCGGCGACCGCGCCGTTGTCGACGATGACCGAGGTGACTCGCGCGTCTTCGAGAATGCGTGCACCGCGCAGGCGCGCGCCTTTGGCCAGCGATTGCGTCAGGTCGGTTGGATTGGCCTTGCCGTCGCCCGGGATCCACACGGCGCCCGAGAGATCGTCGGTGCGCAGCAGGGGATAGATCTCTCCGGCCTCGGCCGCGGAGATGAACTCGAATTCGATGCCGAAGCTGCGCGCGCGCGCCATCTGGCGCTTGAGAAGCTTGAGCCGTTCCGGGGTCTTCGCGACGTTGAGGCTGCCGCACTGCTTCCAGCCCGTCGCGAGCCCCGTCTCGGCCTCGAGCGTCGAATACAACTCGATGCCGTAGCGGCTCATGCGCGTGGCGTTGCGCGTGGATCGCAGCTGGCCGACCAGTCCCGCCGCGTGCCAGGTCGTGCCGCAGGTGAGCTTGCCCTGCTCGAGCAGAACGACTTCGGTACGGCCGAGCTTGGTGAGATGGTATGCGGTGCTCGCGCCCGCAATGCCGCCGCCGACGACGACGACCTGCGCGTGACTCGGGAGCGGGGTGGGCACCGCGTCCTCAGCCCAGCTTCAACGCTGCGATGCCGGCGACGACGCTCGCCGCGCCGGCCATTCTGCGCCAGCCGAATCCCTCCTTGAGCCACAGCGAGCCGAGCAGGGCCGCGAAGAGGACCGACGTTTCGCGCAACGCCGCGACGGCGGCAATCGGAGCACGCGTCATCGCCCAAAGCACGATGGCGTAGGCGGCGAGACTGAAGCCGCCTCCCACGACTCCGATCCGCGCGTTGCCGCGCAGGTAGGCGACGGCGGGACGGCCACGGCGCATGAGCACCCAACCGACGAAGGGAATGCCCTCGAGAAAAATAAGCCAGGTAACGTAGCTCAGCGCATTGCCGGAGGCGCGCGCGCCCGCGCCGTCGACGAGCGTGTAGGCGGCAATGAGCCCGGCGTTGGCGAACGCCCAGTAGGCGGCCGCCCTGGAATGCGCGCGTCGCTGAATGAAGGCGATACTGACGATGCCGACCGAGATGAGCGCGATGCCGATTCCCATCTGCAGAGTCGGCAACTCGCGAAGCACGATGCTGCCGAGGATCGTGACCAGGAGAGGTGCCGTCCCGCGCATCAGCGGGTACGCAAAGGACAGGTCGCCGGTGCGATAAGCGTGAGACAGCGTGAGGTAGTAGCCGAAATGGATCAGCGATGATGCGGCGATGAAGGGCCACGCGCCGCCGGGCGGAAACGGAACCAGGCCGACGAAGACCAGACCCCAGAGCGATGAACCCGCGACGACCGCGGTGGTGTCCAACAGCGCATCGCCGCCGGTCGACGACTTGAGCAGCGCGTTCCAGCTTGCATGAAGAAAGCCGGCGCCGAGGACCGCCAGGGTCACCCCTAAGGAAAGCTCCATTACGCCGTTCGCGGTTTGCGCTTCGGCCAGGAATCCTTGGATCCAACCTCGGGCGCTGCGGCTTCGGGCGGGATCGCAGGCGGCGACGTTGCGGGAGCCTGCGCTTCCCTCAGGCGTGTCGTGGCCAGCACGCCGGCCTCCTCGAGTATCGGGTAGGCGATCGAGCAGATATGCGAATTGATTCGCTTCAAGTCGCTGATCAGATCGAGGTGCAGCGACGAGGTCTCGATGCTCTGCACGGTGTTGCTGGTCAGGCGCTGGAGGTGCGATGAGGCGTACGCGCGCTCGAGATCGCGGAAGAGCACTTTTTCGGCCAGCAGTTGCTGCGCGCTGGACAGGTCGCCGTGGAGAAAGACGCTCATGCCCAGGCGCAGGTTGGCGATCAGGCGCCCGTGCAGGTCGCAAATCTCCTCCATGCCCGCGGTGGAAAAGCTGCGGCCCTTTTCGATCTTCTTTTCCTCCAGATCGGTAATGACGCGCTCGATGATGTCGCCGACCTGCTCCATATTGATCGTAAAGGACACGATGTCAGCCCAGCGCCGGCCCTCTTTTTCGTCGAGCGCCTCGCGGCTGACCTTGGTGAGGTAGAGCTTGATGGAGGTGTACAGCTGGTCGACGACGTCATCCATGCTGCGCAGCCTCTCGGCCAGCGCGCGGTCGTTGGTGCGAAGCACCGTCATCATGCCGGCGAGCATCTGCTCCACGAAGTCCGCAAGCCGCATGGCCTCGCGCGCCGCGTTGCCGATGGCGAGCGCCGGCGTGTCCAGGGCGGACGCGTCGAGATAGCGCGCCTTCGCCGGATCGTCGGTGTCAGGCTTGGCGGGCAGGAGCCGCTCGGCCAGATGCGCGATCTGCTCGGTAAAGAACAGGAAGCCGATCGCGATGGCAAGATTGAAGAGCAGGTGGAAGTAGATAGTGATCTGGCCCGAGCGTGAGCGGGGTGGAAGCGAACAATTCCTCGATGTACGGGAGGAACGGGACGATGATCACGCAGCCGATAATGCGGAAGATCAAGTTGCCCAGATTGACGCGACGTGCCTCGGGTGGCGAGGTCATCGTATTCAACATGGCCAGGAGGCCGCTGCCCAGGTTCGCGCCCAGCACCAGGCCCATCGCCACGTGCAGCGCGATCACCTTCGACGTCGCCAGCGTCGCGGTAAGCAGAACGACAGCGAGGCTCGAATAGGACAGCATGGTGAAGATCGCGGCGACCAGCATGTCGAGCATGACGTCGCCGGTCAGCGAAGCGAAAATCACCTGCACGCCGCCCGCCTGCGTCAAGGGACGCGCTGCCAGCACGATGAGCTGCAGGGCGAGGATGATCAGTCCCAGTCCGATCAGCACCTGCCCGCCGCGACCCAGTTGACTCGACTCGCGTCGCATGAACAGCGTGACGCCGACGAAAATCAGCAGCGGAGAAAGCCACGACAGGTCGAGCGAGAATACGAGCGTCATCAGCGCCGTGCCGACGTCCGCGCCAAGCATCACAGCCAGCGCCGGCGCGGTCGCAATCAGGCCTTGTCCTGCGAATGAGGCCACCATCAGCGCGGTCGCGTTGCTGCTCTGGATCAGCGCGGTGATGCCCAACCCCGCACCGAAGGCCGCGTAACGGTTGGAGATGCTCTCGCGCAGGAAGCGCCGCAGGTCGGCGCCCCAGATGCGCAGAATGCCCGTGCGAACGATGTGCGTCCCCCAGACGAGCAAGGCGACACCGGCGAGCAGGTTGAGCAGGATCTTCATTTATCGGACGCGGCGGCAAGCCTCGGCGATCGGCACAAAGTGCGCGAGCTCCGGCGTGATGCTGCCCGAGACTTTCGCGGCGTCGTCCCATTGGCGCAGGCGGACCGCGGCGTCCGCGCCCGGCAGCCCGATGAAGGCCTGCGCTTGCGCCGCTGTATGGACGCCGCCCTGCAGCGCGAGGCTCCGGACCGAGTCGGCGGAAAGCGCATCGCGGTACCCGGGCCGCGTCGCACACAGATAACGCTTGGCCTCGACGTGAAGGCGGATCGGCTCGAGCACGTCGTCGCCGAACAGGGGGCGCAGAAACGGCAGGGCAAAATACTGATGCACGTCATCGATCCCGCGCGCCGTGGGTGTCTCGCCCTGATCGTTGAGCAGATGGCCAAGGTCGTGTAGGAGACTTGCGGTGATCAGGGCGGCGTCCGCTCCGGACGCTTCCGCGGCGTGCGCGGTTTGCAGAGCGTGCTCGAGTTGCGTGACGGGCTCGCCGCTGTACATCCTGCCGCCGTGCCGATCGAACAGCACGCAGATATCGGGGATGGTCAGCGCCATCGCGGGCTCAACCTCCCGGCACGAATGGAATACGCTTACCACGGCAGCGAATAGGTCTTCAAGTTGGTAAAGCTCTTCATCGCTTCCTGCACGCCCTCCTTGTAGCCGAGTCCGGAGTCCTTGATGCCGCCGAAGGGCGTGAGCTCGAGGCGATATCCCGGGACCTCGCGCACATTGACGCTGCCGACATTGAGCTCGGCAACGAAGCGGGTGATCCAGTCGAGTCGGTTGGTGCACACCGCCGACGACAGCCCGTAAGCCGTCGAGTTGGCGATGCTTATGGCCTCGTCGATGGCCTTGAAGCGGATCACCGGCGACACCGGGCCGAAGGTTTCGTATTTGACGACGGGCATGTCGGGCAGCACGTGGTCGAGGACCGTCGGCGAGTACAGCGCGCCCTTGCGCACGTTGCCGTGGACGAGCTTCGCGCCGCGCGCGATCGCATCGGCGACCTTGTCTTCGAACGACCTCGCGGCCGCCTCGTCGATGACCGTGCCCATGTCGACGGTCAGATCCATCGGGTCGCCGTACTTGATGGCTTTCGTCTTCTCGACCAGCAGCTCGACAAAGCGATCGGCGACCGATTCGTGCACGATCATGCGCTTGATCGCGGTGCAGCGCTGCCCCGAATTCTTGTAGGAGCCCGCCACGGCGAGCGTCGAAGCTTCGTCGATGTCGGCGTCTTCCATGACGATCAGCGGATCGTTTCCGCCGAGCTCGAGCACCTGGCGCTTGTAGACCGCCTTGCCGGCGATGTATTTGCCGATCGCCACGCTGCCGGTGAACGTCACGAGGTCGACATCAGCGTTGGTGAGCATCTCGTCGGCGATCTCCTTCGGATCGCCGGTGATCACCGAGAACATTTCCGGCGGCAAGCCCGCCTCGTACAGGATGTCGGCCAGGAGCAGTGCGGTCAGCGGCGTCTTCTCCGCAGGCTTCAGCACCATGCGGTTGTTGGTGACGATCGACGGCGCGATCTTGTGCGCGACCTGGTTGAGCGGATGGTTGAAGGGCGTGATCGCCGAGATCGCGCCTTGCAGGGGCTCGCGCAGCGTGTACACCTTGCGCTGCTTGCCGTGCGGGGTGAGGTCGCAGGAGAAGACCTGGCCGTCGTCGACCAGCGCGGCATTGCCGGCGAAGATGAACACGTCGCAGGCGCGTCCGACTTCGTAGAGCGAGTCCTTCTTGCAGATGCCGCACTCGGCGGTGATGAGGTCCGAGATCTCGCCGCTGCGCGCCGCGGATCAGGTCGGCCGCGCGGTAGCAGATCGTGTAGCGATCATAGCGGGTGAGCTTCGACTTGAAGCTCCTGGCGATGGAAAAGGCGCGCCGTACGTCATCGATCCCGGCCTTGGGCACGGTGCCGACGACGCGCGCCGGTGTACGGGTTCAGCACTTCGATGACGCGGTCGGCCGCCCACAGGCTTGCCGGCGATGCGCATTTTTTCGTGCAGGACACGTCCGGTACGGACGTGGGCGAGATCGGCCATCATGTTCATGGCGACGCAGCTTTCATTGGAGGTGATTGAGCGCCAGGTCGAAGGCGTCGAAGTTCCGCCAGCGCCGGCCGGATGGCAGCGATGGGGCGGGGCGGTTGGCGATCAGCGGCACGCGCTGCTCCGACACGCCGCCGTGCGAGCGCAAGGGCACATCGAGTCCGGAGAGGTCGTGCCTGGAAACGCTCGATCCGAGCACCGTCAGTCGTTCCGATACGATCACCAGGTCGCCGACGCGGTCGGGCGGCAGCTCGAAGCGCGCGCAAGCGTCCTGCGCGCGACAGCACGAGCTCGACGCCGGGAATCGCCGCGATGCGCTTCGCCGCGTCCGCGATACGCTCCGGCGGCAGGTAGACAGTGGCGAACGATCCGAGCGCGCCGTGATGAACGACGTAGGGATCGGTGATGGGAAGAATGACGCGCGCGATGCCGTTGCCGAGCCAATCATCGAGCAAATCCTGCAGGTAGACGATGTTGGGTCTGCCGAACGCGTCGGTCTTGGCGTTCATGCCGTGGTCGGCCGTCACCACGATCGCGGCGCCCGCGGCGTCGAGGAGAGCAAGATAGCGGTCCATCATCGCGTAGAAGTCGTTGGCGTGCGGCGTGCCCGGCGCCGACTTGTGCTGTACGTAGTCGGTGGTCGAGAGATAGGTGATGTCCGGACGTTCGCGCGCCATGAGTTTGACACCCGGCGGCGAAGACAAATTCCGAAAGCGCCGCGCTGTACACCGAGGGGACCGGCATGCCGACGAGCGAGACAACGTCGTCGATGCCGTTGACCGCCTTGGTCGCCTCGTTTGCCTTCTCCGACGAAAAGCAGATGCCGGAGAGCTTGTGACCGAGCAATGAGCGCAGCTTGTCCTTGGCCGTGACCACCGCGACCTTGGCGCCGGCGTCCGCGAAGGCTGCCAGGATGGTACCTGCGCGCAGATATTTGGCGTCGTTCATCATCACTTCGGCGCCCGCGCTTGCGTCGTAGAAATAGTTGCCGCAGATGCCGTGCACCGAGGGAGGCGTGCCGGTGACGATCGACAGATTGTTGGGATTGGTGAACGACGGCACGACGCAGTCGGCGGTAAGGCAGGTGCCGCGGCCGTTCAGGCCGCCGAGGAAAGGCGCGGCGCCGGCTTCGATGGCCTGGCTGATGTAGTCGGGCTCGCAGCCATCGACGCAGACGACCACGACGGGTCGTTGCGGCCATCGATAGTCGCGGCCATTGACGCTAATGACGGTGTTTTTCATCGTGCCTTGGCGAGGGCGCCGTTGGCGAGAGCGCGCACCGAGCGCGGAATTGCGTCGCCGCCCTGCGCGGAGAAATGCGCGGCACGACCGCGGTGCATGCGATCCCTGCTGCCCATCACGTGCTCGTGCAGCGCTTTGCCCGCGGCCGCGGCGTTGCCGGCGGCGATCTTTTCGACGATGTCGCGATGCTCGCGCGTCGAGATCGGCAGCATCCCGCCCTGGGCGAGCGTCTGGCGCCGGAAGAGATTGAGCTCGTTGACCAGGCGCCGGTACGTGGCGAGCAGCTTGCCGTTGCCGGCAAAGGCGACCAGCCGGTCGTGGAATTCGAGGTTCAGCGGATAGTAGGCGTCGACGTCATCCTGCGCCGCGGCGCGGTCCATGCGATCGACAATGGAACGCAGGGCCTTGATCTGCTCCGCGGTCGCGCTCCGCGCGAGGCGTCGTCCGACCCACTCGTCGAGGGCGGCGCGCACTTCGTAGATTTCGTCGGCCTCCTCGATGCTGATCTGGCGCACGAACACGCCGCGATTCTTTTCGAGGCGCACCAGGCCAGACTCCTCGAGCGCGCGAAATGCCTCGCGCACCGGACCTCGAGAGACGCCGAGCAGATCCGCGACCGCGGCTTCATTGAGCTTGGCGCCCGCCGCGAGATCGCCGGCCAGGATCATGCGCTCGAGTTCCTTCTGCACCAGCATGGGCAGCGAGTTCGCCTGGACGAGGGCTATGGTCGCGGCCGCGGGGCGGGGTGCCTCGAGGGCACTCAATCGCGGTCTTTGCCATGCTTGCGATTAAACCTCCGAAGGGTGTAGATTGTCAACAATCTGGAAGATCTGACCATGCCGGCGTCGGTCACGGTGGAGACGCCGATGCAGCGTCGGGCACCTCGGTGAGTGTAGGCAGTGGTTCATTGCAGTGTCATGTAGGCTCATGCATGATCGTTCGCGCGGGACGAAAGAGCTGCGCACCGGTCCGCACGGAAGGTTCGCGCTAGGTTGCCCGCCAAAACGGGCCGGCGTAGGATTTTTGAGGCTGTAGCTAAACTTCGGGAGAGACGAATGCGTGTCAGAACGGGCAAGGGGTGGGGATCGAATTTCGCAGTGGCATTCGCGACCGCGTTCGCCGCCGCGACGATGTTGTGGACGGTGTCGGCATCCGCGCAAAAGACGGAGCTCCTCGTCTACACGGCGCTGGAGACGGACCAGATCAAGGCGTACGAGGAGGCGTTCTACAAGGCCTATCCCGACGTGGGCATCAAATGGGTGCGCGATTCGACCGGCGTGATCACCGCCAAGGTTCTCGCGGAGAAAGCCAATCCCCAGGCCGACCTGGTCGTCGGAACGTCGGCATCGAGCATGGCGGTGTTCGCCAACGAAGGCTTGCTGCAGGGCTACGCGCCCAAGGGTCTCGACAAGATCGTGCCCGCGTATCGCGATCCGAAGAACCCGCCGGAATGGGTCGGCATGGACGTCTATGGCGCGGCGATCTGCTTCAACACCGTCGAGGCGGCGAAGCTCAACCTGCCGAAGCCCACGAGCTGGAAGGATCTGACCAAGCCCGTATACAAGGGTCGCATCGTCATGCCCAACCCTGCGTCGTCGGGTACGGGCTTCCTCGACGTCGCCGGCTGGCTGCAGATGTGGGGCGATGCCGACGGCTACAAGTTCATGGACGCTTTGCACGAGAACGTCGCGCACTACACGCATTCGGGATCGAAGCCGTGCCGTGAAGCGGGTGCCGGCGAATTCCCGATCGGCATTTCGTTCGAGTACCGCGCCGTCACCACCAAGAAATCGGGCGCGCCGATCGACATCATTTTCCCGTCGGAAGGTCTGGGCTGGGACCTCGAGGCGTCGGGCATCATGAAGACGACCAAGAAGCTCGATGCCGCGCGCAAGCTGATGGACTGGCTGGCAACGCCAGCCGCAATGGAGCTCTTCTCCAAGAACTTCGCAGTGGTGGCCATTCCCGGCATCGCCAAGCCGCTGGAATTCGTTCCGGCCGATTACGAGCAAAGGCTGGTTAAGAACGATTTCGCCTGGGAAGCCAAGAATCGGGACAAGATTCTGGCCGAGTGGACCAAGCGCTACGACGGCAAGTCGGAGCCCAAATAAGCGTTCGAAACGGAGCGCGCCCCGGCCGGGGCGCGTTTCTTTTGGCGAATCCGATACGTCCTGGAGCCTAGTGGCTGCCACTACCGCAACGTCTGCCGCAACGTCTGCCGCAACGTCCGCCGCAACGTCCGCCGCAACGTCCGCCGCAACGTCCGTCGCAACGTCCGCCGCAACGTCCGCCGCGGCGAGCCGCGAGCCGTTCCTCCGCCTCGAGGGCGTGCGCAAGACTTTCGGACGCTTCACCGCGCTCAAGACCATCGCGCTGGCAGTCGAGCGCGGCGAGCTCGTGACCTTTCTCGGTCCTTCGGGCTGCGGCAAGACGACGCTGCTGCGCATCATCGCCGGCCTGGAGACGCAGGACAGCGGAACCATCGTCCAGGGCGGCCGCGACATTTCGCGTCTTCCCGCCATGCAGCGCGACTACGGCATCGTATTTCAGTCCTACGCGCTGTTTCCGAATCTCACGATCTTCGACAACGTCGCCTATGGGCTCGTCAACCGCCGCAAGGGACGCGATGAAATCCATCGTCGCGTCGGCGAATTGCTGAAGCTCGTCGGGCTTCCGGACTCGGGCCCGAAATATCCGGGGCAGCTCTCCGGCGGCCAGCAGCAGCGAATCGCGCTCGCGCGCGCGCTCGCAACCTCGCCGGGACTGCTTCTGCTCGACGAGCCGCTTTCGGCGCTCGATGCGCTCGAGCGTCTGCGCCTCCGCGGCGAGATCCGCGCGCTGCAGCAGCGGCTCGGCGTGACCACCATCATGGTCACCCACGACCAGGAAGAGGCGCTGTCGATGGCCGACCGCGTGGTGGTGATGAACCAGGGAGTCATCGAGCAGATCGGCACGCCGCAGCAGATCTATCGCGAGCCGGCGAGCGCATTCGTTGCCGATTTCGTGGGCAAGGTCAACGTGATCGGTGCCGTCGCCGAGGGCGGCAACCGTTTTCGCGTCGGCGGCCTGGTGCTTGAACGGCGCGCCGGGTGCGGGCTCGGTCGCCGCGGGCACCAAGGTGAGCCTGTACCTGCGCCCCGAGGACATTGTCGTAGCCGATGCGGGCGACGGGCACGCCAACGCCGCGCATGGCAAGGTCACCAAGGTCGAATTCCTCGGCGCGTTCTGCCACGTGACCGTGGCAATCGCCGATGCCGGCGAGCAGCTGCTGCTGATCAACGTCTCGCGTCACAGCATCGACCAGATGAATCTCGCCGAGGGCTCCGCTTTGCGCGTGGCGCTTCCCGCCGACTGCATGCGGCTGTTGGCCTGACGCTGGCCTGACCCTTCGCCCGCGCTTTCGACATGAGCACCGCTGCCGCCAATCCCCTCGCGCTGGGCTCCGCGCCGCAGGCGAAGCCGCTCGCGCACTGGCACGATCGGCTGGCTCAAGGCCTGCTGCTCGGCGTCTGCGCGTTCCTCGTGGTGTTCCTGCTCGCGCCCCTGTTCATGCTTCTGGTGAAGAGCGTGGAGGACAAGAGCGGAGCTTTCGTCGGTCTGGCGCTGTTCAAGGAATATTTTCAGACGCCTGCGCTGCGCCTCTCGATCCTCCACACATTGTCGGTCGCCTTCGCGGTCACCGGCATCACGATTCCGCTCGCGTTTACCTTCGCCTACGCGCTGACGCGGAGCTGCATGCCGCTCAAGGGGACCTTCCGCGTGATCGCGCTGACCCCGATCCTGGCGCCGTCGCTGCTGTCGGCGATCTCCTTCATCCAGTGGTTCGGCACGCAGGGCGCTGCTCAAGTGGATGCTCGGCGGCGCGTCGGTCTACGGCCCCATCGGCATCATCATCAGCTCGATCTACGCGGTGTTTCCCCACGCGCTGATGATCATCCTGACCGCGCTCCTGCTCGCCGACAGGCGCCTGTACGAGGCCGCGGAATCGCTCGGCACGCCGACCCTGCGCCGATTCTTCACCATCACCCTGCCTGGCGCGAAATACGGCCTGATCAGCGCCGCAATGGTCGTGTTCTCGTACACCGTGAGCGATTTCGGCATCCCCAAGGTCATCGGCGGCAACTTCAGCGTTCTGGCGCTGGATATTTTCAAGCAGGTGATCGGCCAGCAGAACTTCAACAAGGGCGCCGTGGTCAGCCTCATTCTGCTGATTCCGGTGCTGGTGGCGTTCGTCGTCGACTGGACGATGCAGGGCAGGCAGCAGGCGCAATTCTCGTCGCGCGCCGTTCCCTACGCGCCCAAGCCGAAGACGGCGTTCGACGCGGCGATGTTCCTCTATTGCCTGATCGTCTGCCTGTTGCTGCTGGCGATTCTCGGCATGGCGATCTACACCTCGTTCATCAAGCTCTGGCCCTACGACAAGACGTTCAGCCTGACGCACTACACTTTCGGCCTGATCGACGGCGGCGTCATATCGTCGTTCTTCAACAGCCTGAAAATGGCGCTGCTCACCGCGTTCTTCGGCACGATCCTGATTTTCGGCGGCGCATATCTGATCGAAAAGACGCCGCGGCATGAACGGCGTCGCGTGCGAGCGATCCGCATGCTCGCCGCGATCCCGATGGGCGTGCCCGGCATGGTGCTGGGGCTGGGCTACATCTTCTTCTTCAACCATCCCGACAATCCGCTCAACGGGCTCTATCACGGGATGACGATCCTGGTCGTCGTCGACGATCATTCACTACTACACGTCCAGCCACCTCACCGCCGTCACGGCGCTGAAATCGCTGGACAGCGAATTCGAAGCGGTGTCGGCGTCGCTCAAGGTGCCTTTCTACAAGACATTTTTCCGCGTCACCGTTCCCGTTTGCCTGCCGGCGATCCTCGACATCGCGCGCTATCTGTTCATCAACGCCATGGTGACCATATCCGCCGTGGTGTTTCTCTACGCGCCGGACACGCAGCTCGCGTCGCTCGCCATCCTCAATCTCGACGACGCCGGCGAAATCGGCGCCGGCCGCGGCGATGGCCACGCTGATCGTCGCCGCGTCGACTACGATGTGCATTATTTACGCGCTGATCACGCGCTTTCTGCTGACGCGCACCCAGGCTTGGCGCCGACCCGTCACAGCTATGACCTGCGCGCCTCGCCACGAACAATGGAAGGAAAACCGATGAGCAACTTCGACCGCGACCCCATCCTGCTGACACCCGGTCCGCTGACCACCTCGCTCGCCACCAAGACCGCCATGCTGCGCGACTGGGGCTCGTGGGATGCGACCTTCAACGCCGTCACGGCGCGCGTTCGCGAGCGCCTGACGGCGATCATCAACGGCCGCGAGACGCACGTCTGCGTTCCCGCTGCAGGGCAGCGGCACGTTTTCGGTCGAGGGCGCGGTGAACACGCTGGTGCCGCGCAACGGACACGTCCTGGTGCTGATCAACGGCGCGTACGGCAAGCGGCTGGCGAAGCTCACCGAAATGATGGGCCGCAAGCTGTCGACGTTCGAGACCGCGGACGACGTGCCGACGACCGCGGCCGACGTCGCGCGCGCGCTCGACGCCGACGCGTCGATCACCCACGTGGCCGTGGTCCACTGCGAGACCTCCACCGGCATCCTCAACCCGCTGCAGGAAATCGCGGATGTCGTCGCGGCGCGCGGCAAGAGCCTGATCGTCGACGCCATGAGCTCCTTCGGCGCGATCGCGATCGACGCCGCGAAAACGCCGTTCGACGCGCTCATCGCCGCCTCCGGCAAGTGCATCGAGGGGCCGCCCGGGATGGGCTTCGTGTTCGTGCGCAAGTCCGTGCTCGAGCAGTGCGCCGGCCGCTCGACGTCGCTGGCGCTCGATCTGTACGATCAGTGGACGTACATGGAGCGGACGACGCAATGGCGCTACACGCCGCCCACGCACGTCGTGGTCGCCGTCGACGCGGCGCTGGAGCAGTACGTCGCCGCCGGCGGTCAGCCCGCGCGCTACCGGCGCTACGCGTCCAACTGCGAGACGCTGATCTCGGGCATGACCGAGATGGGATTCAAGGTGTTCCTGGATGCGCGCATCCAGGCGCCGATCATCGTCACCTTTCACGCGCCTTCCGATCCGAAGTACGCGTTCAAGGCCTTCTACGATGAGGTCAAGAAACGCGGCTTCATTCTCTATCCCGGCAAGCTGACCCAGGTCGAGACGTTTCGCGTCGGCTGCATCGGCGCCATCGGCCCGGACGAAATGCGCCACGCGGTCAATGCGGTGCGCGACAGCCTGAAGGCGTTGGGCATCACGGTAAGCAAGTCCGTGCCGGAAGCGCCGCGCGCGACCGCCAAGGCGCGCAATGACCGGCGTTAGGCGCGAGCGCGATCCGCGTCGGGATCGGCGAGATCGAGCGGCGGATAGCGCAGCGCGCCGAGCGCCCGGCCGTCGTCCGTGTACGGATCGATGTGGCCGCCGCGCAGCAGGAAATCGACGATGACGAGGCTCGCGTCGGCGGTCACGACGTCGGGTCCGCTGCGGTTGGCGACGAGCGCCGCAGCCTCAGGCAGCGACACGAGACGGTGCTCGACCGCCTCGCCGTCCTGGTTCGCCGGCGCGAAGTCGGCGGCGAGCCAGAGGTCGTGGACGAAGACAGTCTCGCGCTGCAGCCCGTCGGGCTGCGAGCGGCAGATCCGAACTTCGCCCATTGGCGGCGCTCTCGCGGCGACGCCGGCCGGAATGCCGGCTTCCTCCCACGCTTCGCGCATCATCGTGTCCCTCGACCGTGTCGCCCGCCGCGATGCCGCCGCCGACCAGGTTGTCGAGCATGCCCGGATCGAGCGCCTTGTGCGCGCTGCGCCGGGCGAGCCACATCGTCGTCGCCGCTGCCGCGGACCATGCCGTTGACGTGCGCGGCATAGGTCCGGATGCCGAAGAAGCGCGCCGCGGCGCGCTCGATCAGGCACAGCGGCGTGGCGCCGAAGTGCGATGGCGATCGCGTAGCGCTCGTTGCGCCAGGCGCTAAGACGACCTTCGGCGGCGAGGGCTTCGACGACGCGATCGAGCGCGGCGGTTCGCGTTGCGGCGCGTGTCGAGCGTCGGCGCGGAACGCGATACCGGATCGCGCCGCGTATGAACACGTCGTCAAATCGCGCGAGCATCTCGGCGCGCGCCTCGTCGAGCCAGCCGACGACATCGCGCCCGATCGAGAGCGGCAGGTAATTCGCGCGAGGCGGCGCGAGCAGCGCGGCGAGCCTCGTCCGGATCGCGGGTCCATGTACAATTGCGCCGGTCTCCACGCGCGGATTGTATCGCTCCGCTCGCGTCCCTTGACCTCCGACGTCCTGGCTCTTTTCGATCTCGATCAAACGCTGCTCGACGGCGACTGCGACGAGGCATGGGTCGAGTTCCTGATCGAGCGCGAAGGTACTGATCGGGCGGCGTTCGAACGCGGGCAACCGCGAGGTCGTCGATCCGCTATCGGCGCGGCGAAGTGGGCATACTCGAATTCACCGAGTTCTACTTGTCGACGCTGGCGGGGAGGCCCATGGCCGCGCTCGAGGCCTGGCGCAGCGACTATCTGCGGCAGAAGATCATGCCGATGATCTCGACGGCCGCGCGCGAGCTCGTCAGCGGGCACCGCACCGCGGGCGACCTCGTGGTGCTGACCACCGCCGCGAGCCGCTTTCTCGCCGCTCCGATCGCGCGCGAATTCGGATTCGAGAACCTGATCGCGACCGAGCCGGAGATGGTCGACGGCGTCTTTACCGGCAAGGTGGACGGCACGCCGAACATGCGCGAGGGCAAGATCGCTCGGCTCGAGGCATGGCTCTGCTGCGCGCAACACTCGCTTGCGCGCTTTCGCCAGAGCTGGTTCTACAGCGACTCGCGCAACGATATTCCACTGCTCTCGCGCGTGACGCACCCGGTCGCGGTCAACGCCGACGCGACGCTTGCAGCGCTCGCTGCCGAGCAAGGCTGGGCGACGCTTCGAATCCGGTAGAATCCGTGCCTTTTCCGGACGGCTCATGACTGCCCGCATTATCGACGGCAAGGCGCGCGCGGAGCGCGCGACCGAGGAGATCAAGGCGCAGATCGCGGCGCGCGTTGCCGCCGGACGAGACGCCTCCGGGTCTCGCGGTCGTTCTGGTGGGCGAGAATCCAGCATCGCAGGTCTACGTGCGCAACAAGCGCCGGACGACCGAGGCCGTCGGGATGAAATCCTATTCCTACGATCTGCCGGAAACGGTGTCGCAGCACGAGCTCATCGAGCTGATCGGCCACCTCAACGCCGATCCCTTCGTCGACGGCATCCTGGTGCAGCTGCCGCTGCCGAAGCACATCGATGCCGACGTCGTGACGGAGAGCATCGATCCCGCCAAGGACGTCGACGGCCTTCATCCGTACAACATGGGCCGCCTGGTCCTGAAGCGGCCCGCGCTGCGTCCGTGCACGCCTCAAGGCTGCATGATCCTCATCCGCGAGACGGGCGTCGGACCTCGTCGGCAAGCACGCGGTGATCATCGGCCAATCCAATATCGTCGGCCGTCCGATGGCGCTCGAGCTCCTGATGGCGCGCTGCACGGTCACGATCTGCCATTCCGCGACGCGTCGACCTTCCGGCGATCGTGGCGACGGCGGACATTCTCGTCGCCGCGATGGGCAGGCTCGCGTTCGTACAGGGCGCGTGGATCAAGCCCGGCGCCATCGTCATCGACGTCGGCACCAATCGCACGCCGGAAGGAAAGCTTCGCGGTGACGTCGATTTCGATGCGGCGCGCGAGCGCGCCGGCTGGATCACGCCGGTGCCCGGCGGCGTCGGCCCGATGACGATCGCGATGCTGCTCGCCAATACGCTGCGCGCTGCGCAAGCCGGCGACAGGGGATAGGGAGCTGCCGGTGTTTTGTGGCGTGTGCGCGCGCCGCGATCAGCGACCGCGCGCAACCTCTTCGCGACTGCTCGCGCGTGCACGGGCCGATCCCCCTACGGTTGGATTCGGATGACGCGCGCCGCGGCGACCAGCGTTAACCAAGGGGCAGGAGCGCCTCCTGATTGCATTGTGCAATCGAGCCGCATCGTCACATCCGATCCCACCGGAACCTGGGGACGACTATTAGCATTGGCTCGAGCCGCTGTATCCAGGCAACGAACACGCTTCACGCTTGCTTGCCAGCAGCGATGCCTCTTTGACGGACTTCTTGAAGTCGTCTTGAATGTCCGACTTGGAGATTCGTGAAGCACGGAAATAGTTAGCCCACTCGAACTCGGCAAAGGGCGTCGAGACCTTCGCGAAACCGCCGCTATCGCGGACTGCCGCGGCAAGACTTCGATACGGATCGTCCTTCAGACCCTCGACCGTCCTTGGTAGAGCCGCCGGACTTTCCGGCCCCCGCCCGTTCTCGTCATACAAGTAGACCCAGTGCTGCGCGGCCATCTTCGTCCAGAACGAACCTGGGTCGAAATTCGAATAGTCCGCCGCTACTTGGCAGTACGTGGTTTCAACTCGGATGTTTGCCAGCGCCAGCGCAAGGTGATGATGGTCGGTGATGAACAACGAACCGCCAGGGCCTTTCACCACCAGTTCGGGGTGTTTAGTCTGATAGGCGCGGAGTCCGGGTCGGGACTTCGTTGCGAGCTCGGCTTCCTTGGCCTTGACCGCGCCCATGCCGACGGCGAACTGTGTCGGACGCAGCTCAAGAATCTTGCAGGAGCAAAGGGCTCCGGTCCTGGAAGACGCGTTGCACGCCGTTCTGGCGTACCCCGGGCAAGATAGCAGCGCAAGGGTAGCCGCGCTCGCCAAGGCAATGAAGCTCCGCCGATCCATATCTGCAACATCTCGTTGGCGTTATGTCTGTCCGGCATATTACGCCTCGCCAGCCTCGACGACCGCATTGCCGCGGCGGGCTCGCTTGCCCCTGCTCGTTGCTGTGGCGACGCGGCCCTATGACCGATTGAATCCGCGGCCCCGTAGCAGGCATCGCGCACTGGAAATCGGACGTTGTCGCGTCCAGGTGCCGTCGGCGGCCGGGTGGGCAATGTCGGACCGGGCAGGCGCACAAGGTCAGCTCGCGGCCAGGCTAGAAAGAGGCTTCCCATCGATCGGCGCCGACGGAGCGGTCTGTACGTATCGATCTTCGGCTAGTCGGGGTAAAAGGCCGACGCGACCAAGCCGGGAACTCCATCGCGTGCTGTGCGCGCCCTGAGGCGTTTCCCGGAGCGCTACTTGGGTGGCGCCGGAAACAAGCACGAACGGCGGCGAAGGCTCCTTGTCCGGCGGAACGTAAGCCGGCGCGGGTTGGCCGGCAGGCCCAAGGCTGCGGATGAATGCATAGATCGCGCGAAGGTCCGTATCGCTCATCTGCCGCACCGAGAACCAGGGCATGGGAGGGCGCGTCTTGAGCGACTTGGCGGTCGTCAGCCATTGCGCCTCGGTGAGATTCTGCATGTAAAGCCGCAGATTCGCAGGATAGGTCGTGCCCCAGGGCCCGCGCCAGCCGAGCCTGTCACCGACGAGCCACTGTGCCTCAGGCGTCTTGCCGTCCGTCATGGCATAGCCCGGAGTGTGACAGTCGTTGCAGCCGCCGATCCGGACCAGGTAGTTGCCGCGCGCGAGCTGCGCGGCGGCTGGCTGGCTTTGCCTTGTCCGCAGCCTTGTGCGACGCACGGTGCCGCGATAACGACGACCGCGACAATGGCGCGCTTCGCGCAAAGACCTATCTGCATGTTTCCCCCTGATGCAACGTTGAACCGATGCCGCGCCGGTGACCGGCTGCGGCAAATATGAGCGCGGCTTTCCCTCGATGCGATCGCGGCAGCTACGAGGAATCGTCAGCCCGCTCTCAGGTGCCACGCCTTGGGCCGGGTAAACGTCTCGATGCCTGATGTCCCCAGCGTCACGCCGATCCCGGAATGTCCCACGCCGGACCACGGCAGCCTCGGGCTGACGCGATCGCAGCAGTTCCAATATACCGAGCCTGAATGCACTTGCGCAAGAATTCGTCGCGCCCGCTTTTCGTCGGCCGGTGTAGACGCCCGCCGTGAGCCCGTATTCGGTGTCGTTCATCAGTGCGACCGCCTCGGCATCGTCGGCGACCTGTTGAATGCCGATGACCGGGCCGAAGCTCTCGTCCTTCATCAGCGCCATGCGATGATCGACATTCGCGAGCACCGTCGGCTCGAACCAGTTGCCCTTGCCCTTGATGATGCCGCCGCCGGCGAGCAGCGTCGCGCCCTTGCGCTTGGCGTCGGCGACCTGCCGCCGCAGAACGTCGAGCTGCGGCCGGCGCGTGAGCGGCCCGATGTAGCTCGATTCGTCGAGCGGGTCGCCGATCTTGAATTGCTTGACCTCGGCGACGAAGGCCTTGACGAACGCATCGTAGATTTTCCGGTGCACGTAGACGCGCTCCACCGAGCAGCACGATTGGCCGGTGTTGTAGAACGCGCCGTCGGCAATTCCCGCGGCGGCGAGCCTTGATGTCGACGTCGTCGCACACGTAGATCGGGTCCTTGCCGCCGAGCTCGAGCTGCACCTTGGACATTCGCCGGCCCGCCGCCGCGCCGACCTTGGCGCCCGGTCGCGTACGAGCCGGTGAAGAAGACGCCATCGACCGGCTGCCGCAGGAGCGCGGCGCCGACCGCGGGGCCGCCGACGACAGGAATGAAGACATCGGTCGGCACGCCCGCTTCGTAGAGCATCGCCGCGATATGCAGGCCCGGTCAGCGTCGCGTATTCCGAGGGCTTGTACAGGACCGCGTTGCCGGCGATCAGCGCGGGAACGAAGACGTTGCCGCCGACGAAATAGGGATAGTTCCACGCCGAGATATTGGCGATCACGCCCAGCGGCTCGTGCGAGATGCGCTCCTCGAGCTTGCTCTTGCGATCGGCGTGGACTTTTTCCTCGCGCAAGCACGCGCGGCGCTTCGTCGATGAAAAAATCGATGCGGGCCAGCAATCCATTGAGCTCGTTCCTCGATTGGCGGATGGGCTTGCCGACTTCGAGCGTCAGCGTGCGCGCGAGCGTTTCGTGCATCTCGGTGATGCGCGTGCGAAACGCGCGGATCGACGTCGATGCGTTTCTTGAGCGGCAGTCGCCGCCCAGGCCGGCTGCGCCGCGCGGGCGCGCGCGACCTTGGCACGCACCGACGAGGGACTGTCCTCGGTGACGTCCGCGATGAGTGCGTTGGTTGGCGGGATTGAGTATTTTCATGATGCCCGTCGGGTGCGGATGGAATGATGGAACGGCTCGCGCGGAGGTCGTGCGTCGCAACTGGAGTATCCGGAACGCGCGGCACATGCGCTGAGCGATCGATGCACCGGGCGCATTCCTACATCGCCGCGGCAAAGAGTGCGCTCGAAATCCTCGCGCGTGCATGGACGCGGGTTGGTCTGGTGGCAGATGTCGTTGATGGCCACGTCGGCCAGCGCCTGGATGTCGGCGCGAGTCACCGGCCGCTTGCTGCTGTACGCCGACAGCGTCGCGGGAATCGCCAGATCCGCCTTGAGCGTCGCCAGCCAGTCGATAAAGCGCCTGGCGTTCGTGTCGGCCGTCGCGCCCGGAGACGCGGCGCCCACGACGTGCGCGAGCTCGGCCATCTTGGGCGTCGCCGAAGGCAGGTTGAAGCGCATGACGTGGTCGATCATGATGCCGTTGGCGAGCCCGTGATGCAGATCGGCGACGGTCGACAGCGCGTGCGCGCAGGAGTGCACCGCGCCCAGGTCCTTCTGGAAGGCGATCGCGCCCATCATCGAGCTCATCATCATGTCGGAGCGGGCGTCGATGTTGTGCGGCTCGCGCACGGCGGTCTTGAGCGACCTCGCGGCGAGCCGCGCTCCCTCGAGCGCGATGCCGTCGCACAGCGGATGATAGGCGGGAGACAGATACGATTCGACGTTGTGCGTCAGGGCGTCCATGCCCGTCGCGGCGGTGATGCTGGCGGGAAGGTCCAGCGTCAATTCGGGATCGGCGAAGACCGCCTTGGCGAGCAGCTTCGGCGAGAAGATGATCTTCTTGATGTGCGTCGCATCGTCGGAGATGACGCTCGAGCGGCCGACCTCGGATCCCGTGCCCGAAGTCGTCGGCAGCGCGATGAAATAGGGCAGCTCGCCGTCGATGGCGCGAACCCGCGGGTGATCCCACGCGTATTCGAGCACGTCGCCTGCGTGCGAGGCCATCAGCGCGATCGCTTTGGCGACGTCGAGCGCCGCCCCTCCACCGAGACCGATCACCGCGTCGGCGCGGTGCGCCTTGTAAGCGGCGACGCCCTGATCGACCTGGCTCTTGACGGGATTACCCCAGATTCCGGAATAGACGCCGACCTCGAGACCGGTCAGGTCGTCGACGAACGAGGCGAGCATCGGCAGCGGCGCGATGCCGCGGTCGGTGACGATGAGCGGGCGTCTCACGCCATGCTCCTTGAGGTGCTCGGCGACGAGCTTGCGCGCACCGGCTCCGAATTGAATGGTCGTGGGAAAGGCAAAGCGATGGATCATGAGAGTCGTCCGCGAAAGGATGCGCTCCGCTGCCGGCGATCCCGGCAGGGACGCAATATGGAAAAGGATCGATGCATGGCTCAGCTATTTCCTTCGCCGATCTGCACAAAGCGAAGCTCGAGCACGTCGTTGGGCCACTGCGCGACGCTGATGTCGGGACGCATCGCCCAGGTGAGCGTGCGCCGGTAGAGCGGGATCAGGGGAAGGTCGGCATTCATGATGCGCAGCGCCTCGCCGACGAGCTGCTTGCGCCGGCCCGCGTCCGGCTCCACGCGGATCGCGTCGATCAGCTTGTCCAGCGCCGGATTGGAATAGCCGCCGCCGTTGAACGTGCCGACGCCGCCATCGGAGCGGCTGTGCACGAGTCGCGTTGAGCGACGGCCACGCATCGGTCAGCGGCGACCAGCCGAACTCGAAAAAGCTCGTCGTTGCCTGCGTGATCCTGGGAAAGAACGTCGCCGTCGGCCACACCTGCGCGTTTGTCTTGATGCCGACTTGCGGAGAGCATGCCCGCGACTGCCTGGCACACCGCCGCGCGAAACGCGACATTGACGCAATCGAGCGTCACGGCAAACCCATCGGGGTAACCCGCCGCCTTGAGCAAGCGCGCGCGCCGCCGCAGGATCGTAGGCAAGGCGTCGATCGAGCTCGGGCACGTATCCGTCGACGAGGCGGGAAAAAAACGCTCCGGTCGCCGTGGCTTGTCCGCGCAGGACCTTGCTGACGATGGCGTCGATGTCGATCGCCTGGTAGACGGCGCGCCGCACGCGCACGTCCTTGAACGGGTTCTTTCCCTTGACGTCCTGAAAATTGCAGCTCGTCGCGGCTCTGGTCGAAGCCCAGGTATTGCGTTCCGATGTCGGCGATTTCGGCAAGCTTGAAGCGTCCATCCTGCTTCAGGCGCGCGACGTCCTGGAAAGGCGGGTCGATGACGAAATCGACCTGTCCGGAAAACAGCGCCGCCATGCGCGTCGCGTCGGATTGGATGACGACGAAGATGGCCTCGTCGACGTTGCCGCGCTTGCCCCACCAGTCCGGATTGGCGACCAGGACGGTCCTGGCGTCGGATTCATAGCTCTTGAGCCGATACGGTCCGGTGCCGTTGGCGTTGCGGACGGCGTAGGTTTCCTGGCCGGCATTGTAGTTCTGCGGCTCGAGGACGCCGTGCGCGGCACACCACGCCTTGCTCATGATGCCCACGTAGACGAACTTTTCCGGCAATACCGCGTCCGGCGCCGCCAGCAGGAAGTCGACGGTCAGGTCGTCGACCTTGCGCACGGCTTCGACGCCGCGGAGCTGGAAGCTTCGCTGCGAGTTCTTGAGCAGCGCGCGCTCGATGGAAAACACCACATCGTCGGCGGTGAGCGGGGATCCGTCGTGGAACTTCACGCCCGGCGCGAAGCTTGAACCGCCAGCGCTTCGGCTCGAGCTGCTGCCACGACACCGCGAGGGAGGGCTCGAGCTCGAAGTTGCGGCCGCGGTTGACCAGCGACTCGTAGACCTGGCTGACGACGCGCGTCTGGTATTGCAGCGCGAGCCCGTGCGGATCCATCGACTGCGGATCGAATGCGCTCGCGAAGCGCAGCGTCTTGGCGGGCGCCGCCATGGACACCAGGCAAGCCCGCGATCGAGCACGGAACGACAGCCGCGCGCAGTCGCTTCCTCACGCGTGCATCAGATGATCTCGAAGTAGCGCTTCAGTTCCCAATCGGTGACCGCGTCGAGCCACTGCCGCCATTCCCATTCGCGCGTCGCGGCGAAATGGTCGACGAAATCGTCGCCGAGCCAGTCGCGGGCGAGGTCCGACTGCCTGAAAATGCGCGTGGTCTCGATCAGCGTGCGCGGCGCGCGCGCGAATGTTCTCCGCGCCCTGGTTGGTGCCGTGGATCGGCTTTGCGGTGAGCTTGAGGCCCTTTTCGACGCCCGACAGGCCCGCTGCGATCACCGCGGCCGTCGCAAGGTAGGGATTCATGTCGGCGCCGGGGCAGCGCGTCTCGAGGCGCGTCGATTTGGGCGATCCGGCGATGACGCGAAAGCTCGCGGTGCGGTTGTCGAGCGCCCCACGTCGGCTTGACCGGCGCCCAGAAGCCGTCGACCAGCCGCTTGTAGCTGTTGATCGTCGGCCAGTACATGGGCGCGAATTCCATCAGGCCCGCCACCTGGCCCGCGACGTAGCTCTCGAACATCCGGCTCATGCCGTTCCTGCCCTTGGCGTCGTAGAAGAGATTCTTCTTCCCGTCGGACATGCTCTGGTGGATGTGGCCCGAGCAGCCCGGGTACTGCGCGCTCCACTTGGCCATGAAGCTCGGCATGATGCCGAAGCGCGAGCCGATCTCCTTGGCGCCGGTCTTGAACAGGATCGCCCGGTCCGCCTGCTCGAGCGCTTCGGAGAAAAGGATCGCCGCCTCGTAAACGCCGGGACCGGTCTCGGTGTGCAGGCCTTCGATCGGAATGCCGAACGCGCCCATCTCCACCATGAGCGCCTTGAAGAACTCGCGGTTTTCGTTGGCGCGCAACAGCGAGTAGCCGAACATGCCCGGCGTGATGGTCTGCGGACGCACGTAGCCCTTGTCCGCCCACGACTGCGGCGTCTCGGCGAAAGTTGAACCATTCGAACTCGATGCCGCACATCGGCGAGGACGCCGAGCTTTTCGGCGCGCTTCAGCACCCGCTTCAGAAGTTGGCGTGGACAGATCGGCGATGGAACTTCCTTGCCGTTCTTCTGCGTGATGAACTCGCCGAGAAAGAACGGAACGTCGTCATCCCAGGGAACATTGCGATGCGTGCCGAGGTCGATGCGGGCCACCGCGTCGGGAAAGCCCTTGTGCCATCCGGTGAGCGTGGTGTTGTCGTAGCACTGGTCGTTCATGTCCCAGCCGAACACGACGTCGCAGAAGCCGAATCCGCCTTCGACCGCCGAGAAGAATTTGTCCTTGTGCAGGTACTTGCCGCGCAGCACGCCGTCGATGTCGGACACCGCGACCTTGACCCGGTTGCCGGGTGCATTGCGAACGGCATCGAGCACCTTTTGCGGTGCGATCTTCTGTGGCATGCGGCTCCCCCAAGGAACGTCGGCTGCGCGCCATCCGCGCAAGGGCAATTGTAACCCGCGGACTACGTGAGGAGCCGCGCACGCGCGGGCGTGGCACAATGAACGCATGGAACAGCGTCGTGCTTCGTCGGGCGTGCGCGATGCATTCGGGGCGCCCGCGCGGCGCAGCGCGCTGTTCTCGCTGCACGCGGCGGTCCTGCTGTTCGGCTTCGCGGGATTGTTCGGCAAATGGCTCCCGCTGTCGCCGGAAGTCATCGTCCTCGGCCGTACCGTTGTCGCAAGCATCGCTCTGGGTGCGTTGCTTCGCGTGACTCGGGAATCCTCCGGCGGATTCGAATGGAGGCTCGCGGCGGGAGGGGCCGTCCTGGCATTGCACTGGATCGCGTTCTTTCGTGCCGTGCAGATATCGAGCGTTGCGGTCGGGCTCCTCGGCTTCGCCAGCTTTCCGCTGTTCGTGCTGCTCGGCGAGGCGCTCTTCATGCGACGCAGGCTGAGGATTTCGGACGGCATCACGGTCGCGTTCGTTACCGCCGGACTGTTGCTGCTCGTCCCGGAGTTCCGCATCGAGAACCGGGTGGTGCAGGGGTTGCTGTGGGGCGTGCTGTCGGGGCTCATGTTCGCATTGCTCGCGCTCGGGAATCGGGCGCTGGCTGCGCGGCGCTCGGCCATCGGAGTCGCGCTTTGGCAGAACGCATGCGCGGCCGCCTGCCTGCTGCCGGCCTTCGCGCTCGATCCGGTGATGCCGAGCTCGCGCGACCTGGTGCTCCTGGTCATCCTCGGCGTGGTCTGCACTGCGCTCGCGCATACCTTGTTCATCCGCAGCCTGCACGCCGTCTCGGCGCACACGGCGAGCATCGTCGTCGCGCTCGAGCCGGTCTACGGGATCGCGCTTGCCTTTGCGCTTCTCGGCGAGCGGCCGGGTTGGAGGACACTGATCGGCGCGGTTCTCATCGTCGGCGCGGCGCTGTGGGCGACGTCGCGCGCCGGCGCGACGGACGCCGTTGCCGACGAAGCCGAGAGCTGAGGCATGGCGTCACGGACGGCGCTTGTGTAGCATCGCGCCTTCGACAGCGAAACGATGATTCGGGCGGCGATGACATTGCACATTGGCATGGTGGGACTGGGGCGCATGGGCGGCGACATGGCCAGCGGGCATAAAGTTGAACACCTCGGCGTTGAGGATCTGGTCGAGCACCTCGCGGACGCCGGAGCGGCGAAAGGTCACGCGCACACATGATCGTCATTCTCATGGGTGTCTGCGGCTGCGGTAAGACAACGGTCGGCCGCGCACTGGCGAAGCGGCTCGGCTGGCATTTTTTCGACGCGGACGACTTTCATCCGCCGGAGAATGTCGCGAAGATGGCCGCCGGTGTCGCGCTCACCGACGAAGATCGCGCGCCGTGGCTCGATCGTCTCGCGGCCGAGATGCGCGCTGTCGCGCGGGCGGGGCAGCACGCGGTACTCGCGTGCTCGGCACTGAAAGCATCGTACCGGGAGCGCATCGTGCATGGAATCGAGAGCCGCGGAAGGCGAAGGAGACTTCGACGTCCGCATCGTCTACCTCAAGGGCGACGCGAAGACCATCGAGCCGAGGCTTGCTCTGCGCAGCGGCCACTACATGCCGCCCTCGCTGCTCGCGAGCCAGTTTGCGGCGCTGGAGGAGCCCGAAGACGCAATGGTCATCGACATCCGGCAGACCACCGACGCGCAGGCCGCGCAAATCGCCGTGGCCTTGCGCGCGACCGCATGAGCGAGCGCCGCCCGCGCAAACCGGCAACCGAGGTCACGCATCTCGGCCGCGACCCGAGCAAGCATGCCGGCGCCGTCAACACGCCGGTCTATCGTGCGACGACGATGCTCTTCAATCGCGTCGCCGACCTCGAGGCGGCCGAGCGCGGAGAATTTCCCGGCATCAGCTACGGACTGCACGGCTTGCCCACGGTCACCGACCTGCAGGATGCGGTGGCGACGCTCGAAGGCGGCTACGCGGCCCTGGCGGTCGCATCCGGTCTCGCGGCAATCACGCTTGCGCTCCTGGCCGTGCTGCGCGCCGGCGACCACATCCTTGTCACCGATTCGGTCTACGGTCCTACGCGGCGATTCTGCGACAACCAGCTCACGCGCTTCGGGGTTGCCGTCACCTACTACGATCCGCTGGTCGGCGGCGGCATCGACAAGGAAATCCTCGCAAACACCAAAGTCGTGTATGCCGAGTCGCCAGGATCACTCTCATTCGAGGTCCAGGATATTCCAGCGCTCGCGGCAGCGGCGCATGCTCGCGGCGCGCTGCTGATGATCGACAACACCTGGGCAACGCCGCTCGGCTTCGCCTCGTTCGCGCACGGCGCCGACATTTCGCTGCACGCCGGCACCAAGTACATCGGCGGCCACTCGGATGTGCTGAACGGAATGATCGTCTGCAATCAGGCGACGCACGCGAGGATGCATCGGCTGTGGACGGACATGGGCGTGGCGGCGAGCAGCGACGACTGCTTTCTTGCGCTGCGCGGCCTGCGAACGCTGGCGGTGCGCCTCGAGCGTCATACGCGCAGCGCATTGACCATCGCCCAGTGGCTGCGCGAGCGCCCCGAAGTCGCCGAGGTTATTTACCCAGCACTGCCCGGCTCGCGCGGGCACGAGCTTTGGAAGCGCGACTTCACGGGGGCATGCGGCCTCTTCGGTTTCATACTCCGCCCCGTCGAGAAGGCGCGCGTCGACGCAATGCTCGACGGGCTAAGCCTGTTCAGGATGGGCTGGAGCTGGGGCGGCTTCGAGAGCCTCATCATCCCCACGAATCCGGGGCGCAACCGAACCTCGACGCGCTGGCAGGCGCCGGGGCCGTGCGTGCGACTGCACGTCGGTTTGGAGGATCCACAGGATCTGATGGCCGACCTCGATGCCGGCTTCTCGCGGCTGCGCGCTTGAGCGCGCGAATTTCGACCGGTCCAAATCGACGATTCGTCACGCTGCCTTCGCGATCGACTTCGCCGCGGCGTGCTTGAGGCGCGCCTCTTCCTCAAGCTCTTCCTCGACGTTGCGCCGCAACCCGCGCTCCATCTGTGCGTGATCGAGCTCCTTCTCCCATTTCGAGACGATGATCGTCGCCACGCCATTGCCGATGAGGTTGGTAAGCGCTCGTGCCTCCGACATGAATCGGTCGATGCCCAGAATCAGGGCGAGGCCCGCGACGGGAATCGTCGGTACGCTGGACAAGGTCGCCGCGAGCACGATGAAGCCGCTGCCCGTTACTCCGGATGCGCCCTTCGATGTCAGCAACAGGACGCCCAGAATCGTGAGCTCCTGCATGAGCGTAAGGTCGGTGTTGGTGGCCTGCGCGACGAAGATCGCGGCCATCGTCAGGTAAATCGACGTCCCGTCCAGGTTGAACGAATAGCCGGTCGGAATCACCAGGCCGACCACCGATTTCGAGCAACCCAGCTTTTCCATCTTGGCCATCATCCGTGGGAGGACCGACTCCGACGAGGAAGTCCCCAGGACGATGAGGAGCTCCTCCTTGATGTAGGCAATGAAGCGGAAGATCGAAAAGCCCGCCCATCGCGCGATCAGGCCGAGAACGACGACGATGAACAGGACACACGTCAGATAGAAGGCGCCCATGAGCTGCGCGAGTTGCTGCAGCGAGCCGATGCCGTACTTGCCGATGGTGAACGCCATTGCGCCGAACGCGCCGATGGGCGCGAGACGCATGATGAAGCCGACGACGATGAAGAGCGCATGGGCGACCTTGTCGATGAAGCTCACCACCGGCCGGCCGGATTCGCCCGCCGAGGACAGCGCAAAGCCGAAGATCACCGAAAAGAGCAGCACCTGGAGGATCTCGCCCTTGGCAAAGGCGTCGATCACGGTATTCGGGATGATGTTGAGCAGAAAATCGACCGTGTTCTGCGAATGGGCCGCGGTCGTGTAGCTCGCGAGTGCCTTGGTATCCAGCGCCGCGACGTCGACATTCATGCCGGCGCCCGGCTTGAGAGTATTGACCACGACGATGCCGATGATGAGCGCAATCGTGCTCACGACTTCGAAGTAGAGCAGCGCCTTGCCGCCCACGCGCCCGACCTTCTTCATGTCTTCCATGCCCGCGATACCGGTGACGACGGTGCAAAAGATGATCGGCGCGATGATCATCTTGATGAGCTTGATGAAAGCGTCGCCGAGCGGCTTCATCGCTGCGCCGGTGTCAGGGTAGAAGTGACCCAGGAGCACGCCACACGCGATCGCAAACAGCACCTGCGCGTACAGATGCTTGTAGAGCGGCTTCTTTTTCATCCGATCCCCTTCAGCTGACTACGCCCTGAAGGCATGGTTTCTTTTCCGCAGATGACGACAATAATGGCTCATCGTCTCGGTCACGTGCTCGGCAGTTTAGTCTTTTCGCGGGCGGCGTGACCATCGTCCAAGACGGTGAGGACGAGGCCGCGAATCAGCCGTCCGTGCCGAGGTAAACGGCCCGGACGCGCGGATCGGCACGGACCGACGCCGGCGCTCCGTCGGCGATGATGCGGCCGCGATCGAGCACGATGACCCGCGCGGCAAAACGAAACACGACGCCGACGTCGTGCTCGGTGAACAGGGTCGCCGTGCCGCGCTCCGCGGCCATCGCCGAGACGAGCGCCATCATCGGCGCGCGGTCGCGCGGCGACGTACCGGCCGCCGGCTCATCCATGAGCAGCAGTCGCGGCGATTGCGCAAGCGCGACGGCGAGCTCGACGCGCTTGACGTCGGCGTAGGAGAGCGACGCGCACACCGGTCCGCAAGCGATGCCGCGCTGACACGTTCGAGGAGCGCGTCTGCGTCGGGCCGGCGCTGAGAGGCCAATCGGCAGGTCAGCGCGCCGTGTTCCCCCTTGCCGGCAAGAAGCGCCAGCTGCACGTTTTCGCGAGCGGTCATCGAAGCGAATATCGTCGCCGTCTGGAACGTGCGGCCTACGCCCGCGATCGCGATGCGTGGCGGCGGCAAGGCGTCGATACGCCGGCCGTCGAGACGCACCGAGCCGGCGTCGGCGCGGAGCTGTCCGTTGATGACGTTGAAGCACGTCGTCTTGCCGGCGCCGTTGGGGCCGATCAACGCCACCGTTTCCCCCGCGGCAACGGAGAATGAAACATCGTCGAGCGCCTGCACGCCGTCGAACGACTTGGAAAGATGCTCGACTTCGGAGCAACGAAGCGCTGGTCTGGCTCATCGGCGCCGCAACGCGATCGAGGAGTCTCGCGGCCGCGCCTCCGATGCCCATGGGGAAGGCGAGAACCAGCAGCAGGATGATGCAACCGAACGCGCTGCGCCAATATTCGGTGTGGCGGGTGAGGATGTCGTGCAGCCACGTGAACGCCGCCGCGCCCAGGAGGGGTCCGGCCAGCGCATCGATGCCGCCCAGCAGCACGATCAACAAGCCGTCGATGGACCGCGGGATGGCGAGCGTGTCCGGGGCGATGCTGCCCTTGGAGAACGCGTACAGGCCGCCGGCCAAGCCCGCGAAGGCGCCCGCCAACGCGAACGCACGCCACTGCGTGCGCCGGACATCGATGCCGATCGCCTGCGCGCGCAGCGGCGAATCTCGCGCGCCGCGCAAAGCGTAGCCGAAGGGAGTCGCCCTGATCCATACGAGGAACGCGAGCGCGGCGGCCGAGAACGCGAGCACGAATTCGAAGAACGCGGCGCGTCCGGCGAGCCATCCCGTGGGCCAGATGCCGACGAGCCCGTTGGAGCCGCCGGTGACGCTGTCCCATTGCTGCGCGATCGACCACACGATTTGCGCGAAGCTCAAGGTGAGCATGGCCAGATAGACGCCGGACAGGCGCACGCAGAGCCATCCGAAGACGACGGCGCCGGCAACGCCCGCGAACGGGGCCGCGAAAAACGCGACCGGCATCGGCAGCGCCGTGGCGCATCGCGAGCGCCGCGGCATACGCGCCAAGGCCGAAATAGCAGGCGTGGCCGAACGAAATCATGCCGCCGCTTCCGAGCAGCAGCTGAAGGCTCGCGCCGAACAGGGCAAAGACGAGAATGTCGGTGACGACGACCAGTGTGTATTCCTGCGCAACGAGCGGCAGCGCCGCGGCGCACGCGAAGAGGACAGCGCCTGCGATCATGCGCGCCGCGGCCTGGCGCATTCGAGCGCGCGCGGACGCTCCGTCGCGACGGCGTGCTGTGAAGGCATCGGTCGAGCGGCCGAAGAGGCCCTGCGGACGAATGATGAGCACGCCGGCCATGATGAGGAACTCGGCGACCAGCGTGAGCTTGGGAAACGCAATCGTCATTCCGCCGACGTTCACCGACCCCAGCGCAATGCAGAGCGCCTTGGAAAGGCCGATCAGCAACGCCGCGACGAACGCGCCCGGGATCGATCCCAGGCCGCCGATCACCGTGACGACGAACGCATCGGCGATGATCGAGAGGTCCATGCCGAGGCTTGCGGGCTCGCGCGGCAGCTGCAGCGCACCGGCGAGCCCGGCGAGGCCGGCGCCGAGCGCGAACACGCGTAGTGAAAAGGACTCGCTCGTTGATGCCCAGCGCGGCGGTGAGGACCCGGTTTTCAGTCGCGGCGCGGACCAGCACGCCGAAGCGCGTGCGCGCCATCAGCCACCACAGCGCGAGCAGCACGGCAGGTCCGACGACGATGAGCAGCAGATCGTAGGCCGGCACCGCGCTGCCCGCGATGTCGACGACTCCGGAGAATCCGGGCGCGCGCGGGCCGAGCAGGTCCTCCGCGCCCCAGCCGGCGAGCGTCGCGTCCTGCACGACCAGCACGATGCCGAACGTCGCCAGCAGCTGCAGCAACTCCGGCCTGCCATAAAGCCTGCGCAGCAACGTCGACTCGAGAAGGGCGCCGAGCGCGGCGACGAGGAGCGTCGCCAGTGCCACCGCGCCCCAGTAGCCCAGCGGCGAGCCGCCCATGCGCTCGATCAGGCTGTAGGCCGCGTACGCGCCCAGCATCATGAGCGAGCCGTGCGCGAAGTTGACGATGCGCGTGACGCCGAAGATCAGCGACAGTCCCGCCGAGACCAGGAACAGCGACGAAGCGCTGGCGAGACCGTTGAGGACCTGGACCAGCAGAGCGGAGAGCGTCACCCGCGGATTATGGCAGCAGCGAGATCAGCGGTGGCGACTCGCCGCGACTCGGAGCGCGGCCGCGGTGGCGCCGAGCGCGATCAGTCGGCGGGACGGTGCGCGCGCACCCAATCGTCGGAAGGAAGGTAGCTCGCGCCGTCGGCATACCGCCAATCGACCATCACGCCCTTGCCGTCCTTGACCGCGAGCCTGCCGACGTACGCGCCCATCGTCGACTGATGGTCGAGCGCGCGATAGGTGATCTTGCCGAAGGGCGTGTCGACGCTCAGTCCCTCCATCGCCGCGACGAGCTTCGCGGTGTCGGTGGAGCGCGCCTTGCGGATCGCGGCGGCGGCGGTCATGACGACGCTGTATCCCACCACCGAGCCCTGGCGCGGATAGTCGTTGAACCTGGCGCGGTAGGCGTCGAGGAAGTTCTTGTGCGCCGGCGTCGCGATTGCATACCACGGATAGCCGGTCACGTACCATCCCGCGGGCGCCTCATCCTTCAGCGGATCGAGGTACTCGGGCTCGCCGCCGAGCAGGTTGAACACGGGCCGGTCCTTGAACAGGCCGCGAAGCTCGCCCTCGCGCACGAATTTGGCGAGATCGGCCGCGAACAAGGACGAGAAAATCGCATCCGGCTTAGCGTCGATCATCGCCTGCACGACCGGGCCCGCGTCGATCTTGCCCAGCGGCACGGCGGTCTCGACGAATTCGATGCCCGCGCTCCGGCAGCCTGACGCGCGATCATCTGCTGCTTGAACGCTTCGGTCGCCGACTTGCCGTATTCGTAGTCGGGATACACGATCGCCCAGCGCCGCTTGTGCAGGTCGGATGCGATCGGCACCAGCATCGCGGTCTGCATGTAGGTCGACGGCCGCAGGCGGAACGTGTAGCGGTTGCCGTTTTCCCAGACGATCTTGTCGGTCAGCGGCTCGGAGGCGAGGAAGAGCGTCTTGCGCTGCTTGGCAAGATCGGCGACCGCGAGACCGACCGCCGACGAGAACGTCCCCATGAGCAGGTCGACTTTCTCGCGCGTGATGAGCTCCTCGGCGACCCGCACGGCGTCGCCGGGACTGCCGGTGTCGTCGCGGACAACGAGCTCGATGGGCCGTCCGAGCACGCCGCCCGCGGCGTTGACTTCCGCGACGGCGAGCTCCATGCCTTTCCTGTAGGGCTCCAGAAATGCGGGGAACGTCTTGTAGCTGTTGAGCTCGCCGAGCTTGATCGCTTGTGCGGAAGCGATTCCCGAGGCCAGCAGCACCGCGACGATTATCCCGCCCAATGCACGATACGTTTTCATCCGATGCCTCCACCCTGTCACGCGTTTGTTCGCGGCGCCGCATAGTCTAGAGCATTGCTTCCTCATCCACGCGGAACTATGGACATCCGGCAGGCGCTGGCGGTTCTATCCTTATGCAATGTCAGGGCGTCGCGAACACGCTTGCAACAGGTAAAATGTGCGGTTTGCCTGCCGCAGCGCATCTTGGACGCCGTAATGCTCCAGCTCGGCTTCGGATTGACCTTTGACGACTTGTACTCGCGTGCCGGGCCTCGTTCGCGCCGACAGCGCGTTCGTCGCATGGCTCGAGAGCGCCGACGCGTCGCTCGCGGGGCGGCTGCAAGACGCGCGCAAGGATCCCGGGTCGCTGACGCGCCTGCAGGAGTCGGAGCTGCTGATCGCGCTCGCGCCGCATCTCGAGGATTGGCTCGCGCGCCTGTTCGGCATCGAAGGCGAAGTCGCCGCCCTGCAGGCTGCGCAGCACGAGCTCGCGCCGCTGTTCGCCTGCAAGCGCCAGGTCGTGCAGCGCAAGGCGATGAACAAGTACAAGGCGGACGAAGCAGCGACGTTCGACGGCGCGGCGCTGCGCGCCGCGCTGGAGCAAAAGATCGGCGCGCCCATCGCGAGCCAGCGCGGCGAGCTTGCGTTCGCGCTGCGCGTCGGCGAGTGGGCGCGTGCGGCGGAGCGCGACGAGGCGGCGCACGCCGGCGACATCGATCTCGCGCTGCGCTACGCGGCGTGGGCCGCGCACACCGCCGAAGGCAGGGCGCTGCACAAGGCCGGCGTGCTGTTCAAGGCGCCGCGCAAGCTCGACTACATGCGCCTCGTTCCCGTCGAGCGCGAAACGCGCGACGGCGTCGAACGCTTGCGCCTGGACGAGAGCCATACGCGCCGCCGCGAGGGTTTCGCGCTCACCGATGGCGGCACCGATCTCGTCGGCGCACTCGACCAGGCGCACTACTGCATCTGGTGCCACGAGCAGCAAAAGGACTCGTGCTCCTCGGGGCTGCACGAGAAGAAGACCGCCGACGGCAGCCGCCCGGCGTTCAAGAAATCGCCTTTCGGCGTGACGCTCGCCGGCTGTCCGCTCGAGGAAAAGATCTCCGAGTTCCACAAGCTGCGCGCCGAGGGCTGGGCCGTCGGCGCGCTGGCGATGATCTGCGTCGACAATCCCATGGTCGCGGCCACCGGTCATCGCATCTGCAACGATTGCATGAAGTCGTGCATCTACCAGAAGCAGGAGCCGGTCGACATTCCGCAGTCGGAGACGCGCACGCTCAAGGACGTGCTGGCGCTTCCCTGGGGCTTCGAGCTCTACAGTCTGCTGACGCGCTGGAATCCGCTCAATCTGCGGCGGCCCGTGCCGGCCGAGCCCACGGGCAAGCGCGTGCTGGTCGTCGGCATGGGCCCGGCAGGATTCACGCTCGCGCACCATCTGCTCAACGATGGCCACACGGTCGTCGGCATCGACGGATTGAAGATCGAGCCGCTTGCGCCCGCGCTGTCCGGCCGGACGGCGCTGGGCGAGCGCGTGCCCTTCGCCGCCGTGCGCGACGTCGCGACGCTCGACGAGCCGCTCGGAGCGCGCGTGATGGCCGGCTTCGGCGGCGTCGCCGAATACGGAATCACGGTGCGCTGGGACAAGAATTTCCTCAAGCTGATCCGCCTGCTGATCGAGCGGCGCGAGCGCTTCGGGCTGTTCGGCGGCGTGCGCTTCGGCGGCACGATCGACGCCGAAGGCGCGTTCGCGCTCGGCTTCGATCACATCGCGCTCGCGACCGGGGCGGGGCGGCCGACCGTGCTCGAACTTCCCAACGGCCTCGCCAACGGCGTTCGCACCGCGTCGGACTTCCTGATGGCGCTGCAGCTCACCGGCGCCGCGCGTACGGATTCGCTGGCCAACATGCAGATGCGCCTGCCGATCGTGGTCATCGGCGGCGGCCTGACGGCGATCGATACGGCGACCGAATCGCTCGCCTACTACCCGGTGCAGATCGAGAAGTTTCTCGCGCGCTACGAGGAGCTCGTGGCCGAGCGCGGCGCGGAGGCGGTCGAATCCGCATGGACGATTCCCGAAGCCGAAATCGCGCGCGAATACCTGGCGCATGCGCGCGCCGTCCGCGCCGAGCGCGCGGCTGCGCCGGACGGAAGGCCGCGAGCCGCGCGTGCTCGAATTGCTGCAGCACTGGGGCGGGGCCACGATCGCCTACCGCCGCCGGCTGATCGACAGTCCGTCGTACACGCTCAATCACGAGGAGGTCGAGAAGGCGCTCGAGGAGGGCATTCGTTTCGCGGAAGGACTGACGCCGGTCGCCATCGAGGTCGACGCGCACGGGCACGTGAGCGGCCTGCGTGTCGATGGTTCAGACGATCGGCGACGGCGACGGCAAGGCGGGCGAAGGCGCGCAGGCGCTGCTCCCGGCGCGCACTTTCCTCGTCGCCGCGGGGACGCAGCCGAACACCGTGCTCGCGCGCGAGGATGCGGCGCACTTTCATCTCGACGGCAAGTATTTCGTGGCGCTCGACGAAGACGGGCAGCGCGTCGAGCCGGTGAAGGGCCTCGCCAAGCCGGAGCGCGTGTCGGTGCTCACCGCGCTGCGGGCCGATGGCCGCGCAATGAGCTACTTCGGCGATCTGCATCCGTCGTTCTTCGGCAACGTGGTGAAGGCGATGGGGAGCGCGAAGCAGGGCTATCCGATCGTGTCCCGGATGCTCGGCCAGGATCAAGGCGGCGTCGGCGATCAGCGACGAGCGCTTTATCGCGCTTCTCAACGACGAGCTTCGAGCGACGGTCGAGCGCGTCGAGCGCCTGACGCCGACCATCGTCGAAGTCGTCGTGCAGGGCGCCGGCCGCGGCGCGCCGATTCGCGCCCGGACAGTTCTACCGCCTGCAGAATTTCGAGACGCTGGCGCAGCGAGAGCTCGGGCACGCGGCTGGCGATGGAAGGCATCGCGCTGACCGGCGCCTGGGTCGACCGCGAGCGCGGCCTGGTATCGACCATCGTGCTCGAAATGGGCGGCTCGTCGGATCTGTGCGTCGAGCTTGAGCCCGGCGAGCCGGTCGTGCTGATGGGCCCGACGGGATCGCCGACCGAGATCGAGTCGGGCGAAACGGTCGTGCTCGCCGGCGGCGGCCTCGGCAACGCGGTGCTGTTTTCGATCGGCCAGGCATTTCGCGACGCCGGATCGAAGGTGCTGTATTTCGCCGCCTACCGCAAGATCGACGACCGCTACAACGTCGCCGAGATCGAGGCCGCGTCCGACGTCGTCGTCTGGTGCTGCGACGAAGCGCCGGGATTCGCGCCCGGGCGGCCGCAGGACAAGACTTTCGTCGGCAACATCGTGCAGGCCATGGTCGCGTACGCGAGCGGCGCCCTCGGCGAGCAGCCGATCGCGATGCGCGACGCCGATCGCATCATCGCGATCGGCTCGGACCGGATGATGGCCGCGGTCGCCGCGGCGCGGCATTCGCTGCTGAAGCCCCATCTCAAGCCTTCGCATCGCGGCATCGCGTCGATCAACTCGCCGATGCAGTGCATGATGAAGGAGATCTGCGCGCAGTGCCTGCAGCCGCACCGCGATCCGGTCAGCGGCAAGCTCTCCTACGTGTTCTCGTGCTTCAACCAGGATCAGGCCGATCGACGAGGTCGACTTCGACGCGCTCGATGCGCGGCTGTCGCAGAACGCGACGCAGGAGAAGTTGACCGCTCAATGGATCGCGCATTGCCGCGCGGTTGACGACCGCATCGGCGTGATGGACGCCGGCGCTGCGTTCGGCCGCGTCGAATCACGCGACGCGCGATCCCTCATGCGCGTCGCGCTGATGTAGTCCGCGCGCTGACAGCGACGCGCAGCGTGTCATCGCACGACACCGCCGGGACGTTAGAGGGGTCACTGCGCGAATTCACGACGATCGCGTCTCATTCGATCAGCGTGCACGTGATCGGTGACGCGCGCCTTTCGCGGCAGTCTCGCGCGCGACCTAACGAGGACAGGGAGACATCGACATGACAATTCGCCACAGCGGTCGGCCCAGCGTGATCCGCGCGTTGCTCGCGATCGGCTCGCGCTTACGATGTGCGGCGTCGCCGCTGCAGATCCTCCGGCACGCGTCGCGAGAATGGCGAATGTCGACGGCGCCGTGAGCTTCTCGCCGGCCGGCGAGGAGGATTGGGTTCCCGCGACGGACAATCGGCCGCTGATCACCGGCGATCGGGTATGGGTGGACGCCGGTGCGCGCGCCGAGCTGCAGATCGGCACGCTTGCAGTGCGCCTCGGCAGTCAGACCAGCGTCGTCATCCTCAACCTCGACGATCGCGTGGCGCAGTTTCAGTTGCAGCAGGGCGTACTGAACGTCCGCGTGCGCAGCCTGGGTCCGGACGAGGCCATCGAGGTCGATACGCCCGTGCTTGCGTTTTCGCTGCGCCGGCCCGGCGTCTATCGCATCGACGTCGACGCCGCGACGGGCGCGACCGGCGTGGCGGTCGGCAGCGGCGAGGGCGACGCCTACGGCGAGACGGTGGCCTACACGATCGGCGAGCGCCAGTGGTACCGATTTTCGGATGCCGCGTTGCGCGATTACCAATACGACGCGCTTCCGCCGCCCGACGCATTCGACGAGTGGACGCAGGCCCTCGATCGGCGCGAAGACAACGCCATCGCCGCTCGCTACGTTTCGCCGGAAGTCATCGGCTACTCGGATCTCGATCAGTATGGAACGTGGAGTGCGGTCGAGGGCTACGGCAACGTGTGGGTGCCCACCGCGGTCGCAAGCGACTGGGCGCCCTACAGCGATGGGCATTGGGCGTGGATCGAGCCGTGGGGCTGGACCTGGGTCGACGCCGCACCCTGGGGCTTCGCCCCGTTTCACTACGGTCGCTGGGCGTACGCGCGCGATCGCTGGTGCTGGGTGCCGGGTCCGCGGCGCGAGCGCGCCGTGTATGCGCCCGCGTTGGTCGCATTCGTTGGCGGCGACAGCTTCAGCGTGTCGGTCGGTGCCGGCGGTCCCGCGCGCGGCATCGCATGGTTCCCGCTCGCTCCCGGCGAAGTGTATCGGCCGGGCTACCACGTCAGTCGCAACTACTTCACCCGCGTCAACGCGAGCAATACCAACGTGACCAGCGTCACCATCACGAACGTCTACAACAGTCCCGCTGCGGCCAACGCGACCTATCGAAATCGCAATCAGCGAGGCGCAGTCACGGCGATGGCCGCCGCGCAATTCGCGCAGTCGCGCCCGGTGGTGCAGATCCGCGGCGCCGGTCGCACGCGACATCGCCAGCACCGCCCCTGTGACGGCCGTTGCGGCGATCGCGCCGGTCCGTGCGAGCGTGCTGGGGGCTGGCGCGCCTGCAGCGGCAGGCAACGCAGCGCCTCCGGCAGCGCACCCTCCAGCGGCCATTCTCAGGCGTCCCTCGGTCGCGCGAATCGCACCGCCGCCCCGCACCGGCGCCCTTCAACGCGCGCGAAGCGACGCTGTCCAGGGATCCCGGCCGGCCCGTGGACCCGGCGACAATACTCCCCCCCGGTCGTCTCCAAATTCAACGTCGTCAGCGCCGTTAGTGAAGGTGGTTCCGCCGTCGGTTGCGGGAGCGGCGCCAACGGTGCCGGCAGGACCCCGGGTCGCACTAATACTACGCCGCCCGGCGCAGGTGGCGGCCCGGCTGCGATGCCGAAACCTGGCGCAGCGTCCCCTGTAACCCCGACTCCCAGGCCGGCAACGCGGCCCGATGTCGCCAGTACTCCGAAGACCGACGGTGCGCCTGCGCCCGCCTCGCCGCCTGCCCGGGTGGCGCCGTCCCCGTCGAATGCGTCGCCTCAGCCTTCGCAACCCCCTCGACCGGCGGACGCGCGCGGCGGACCGGCATCGCCACCCGGGTCGCCAGCGCCCAACTCGGGTGCGTCGGGGGCACCCGCACCGGCGCGGCCGGCCACCGAGCTGCGTCGCGAGCCTCGTCCTGCGTCTCCGTCGCCGGTTCCGAGCTCGGAAGTCCGGCGTGAAGGGCCGCCCCCGCCAACTGCGAACCGGCCGCCACCTCCGTCCGCCTTCCGGCCGCAACCCGCGGTGGTGCCGCCAGTGCCGCCACAGCCCGTCGTTCGGCCGGCGCCCGCCGCCGCTACCGCACCTGCGCAACAGCGGCCGCCGGACCCCAAGGCGACGCCCGCAAAAAGCGATGCACAAAAAGCGAAGGCCGACGACAAGCGCGAAGATCCGAAGTAGCGCCGCCCGCTCGCGCGCAGTGACTGACACGGTTTTCAAGTCTCCGAAAATAACCGGGGCTTTGCCGGTCTCGCCTCTGCGCGGCACGTTTTCTGCTCAACCTCAGGTGCACGGACGCTGAGGCGCGGAAGACGCGGACATATTTACCGAGTCGCTGTAATTCTTGCGTCCATAGCACGGCGTTGGAATTGGCACGTCCGTAAGGACCAGGACGGAGGGTGCTGCGAGCCAAGGCCGAACCATCGAAGGATGTTCCATGACTCCCATCATTGCAGGACGATTCGAGCAGAACGATCGCGCGGAGGCCGCCGCGGAAGCGTTACGGCGCGCTGGGCGGTTCGACGCTGCACGATGTGTCGGTTTTTTTTGTCAACCCGCCCGGGCAGCACGCGACGTTTCCGATCGGTGGCGATCGCGACGCGTCGCCCGGCGCAAAGCATGCCGAAGGAGGCGCGCTCAAAGGCGCGGCGCTTGGCGGCGCGGTGGGCGCCGGCGTGGGGCTCGCTGCTACGCCTCTGCTTGGTCCTGCTGCGCTGCTTGCGGGAGCTGGCGCGGGCGCTTACGCCGGATCGCTGGTCGGCGCGCTCGGCGACATGAAAGGGAAGCGGCGGACACGGAACCCGCGGAAGAGGGCGGCGAAGCGGTCGTCGTTGCAACATCGCCGGGGACTGCGTCGCCGGTACGCGCGGGAGGTGTTCTCGTCGCCGTGCGTGCAGTGGATTTCGCCAAGCGCGTCGACGCGGTCAATATCCTGCGCAGCGCCGGCGCGCAGGACATCGAACGCGCGGATGGTACCTGGGAGGCGGGACATTGGATCGACTTCGATCCCCTCAAGCCTCCGCTTCTGGTCGATCTTCCGCCGTCCGGGGGCGTCAGCGTGCGAAGATAGACTGCCTAGACGGCCGCAACATGGGAGCGCGCGATGTCGCGCGAAAGCGACGACACCTCGTCGGAGTGCTGTCGCCAGGAACGAGGTGCCCCGCAACGAAGTGCCGATTGGAGAAAATAACGATGAATGTCAACCTGACCCTGGGGCCCCTGATGGCCCTGATCGCGGGGATTCTGATTCTGCTGGTGCCGCGGCTTCTGAACTACATCGTGGCGATCTATCTGATCATCATCGGCCTTGTCGGCATTTTCGGCGCAGGCAACATGCACGTGTTCCACGCCTAGCGGAAGTCGCTCGTCTCGTCGACCCTACACGACCTTGACGCTGATGTTGGGTAGGCCATCGATATGGCCTTCCATCACGTCGCCCTTGACGACGGGTCCGACGTTTTCCGGCGTTCCGGAGTAGACGATGTCGCCGGGCATGAGCTCGAAGGCCTCCGAGAGCTTGCTGACCTGCTCAGCGACGGACCAGATCATCTGACTCAAGTCGGCGCTTTGCTTGACCTGGCCGTTGACCTTGAGCCATATCGCGCCCTTGGTGAAGTGACCGACCGCGGCGACCGGCTGCAGCGGCCCCATCGGCGCCGAATGATCGAAGCTCTTGCCGATCTCCCACGGTTTCTTCTCGTCTCCCATCGCCCGCTGCAAATCGCGCCGCGTCATGTCGAGGCCGACGGTGTAGCCGAAGACGTGCTCGAGCGCCTGGTCAATGGCGATGTTGCGGCCGCCCTTGCTGATGGCGGCGACGAGCTCGATCTCGTAGTGATAGTTCTTGGTCAGCGGCGGATAAGGATGATCGACCGTCATGCCGACGGGCACGTTCTGGACCGCGTCGGTCGGCTTCTGGAAAAAGAACGGCGGTTCGCGCGTCGGATCCGAGCCCATCTCGCGCGAATGCGCCGCGTAGTTGCGTCCGATGCAATAGATGCGGCGAACCGGGAACAGGTCGCTTCCGCCGGCGATGGGTATGAAGGTCGGCGACACGGCGAACGGGCTGCGCGACTGCGCGCTCGCGCTTCCGGGAATCGCGCACGCGGCAACGCCGCCGGCAGCCAGCATCGATGCTCCGCGCAAGCAGCTGCCGTCGTTTCGTCGATTTCACTGTGGCCTCCTCGTGTTCGTCGATGCGTGTCGCTTCAGCGGCCCTTCGGGCTCGCCTTGGTGCGTGGCATCACGCGCGGGACCGACGGCGCCGGCCGCTTGACCTGCGGCATCTGAACGGGTTGTCCGGTCTTGGCGTCACGCCCGCGGAAGCCGCCGCACCACCACCACCTTTGCCTTTTGTCATGTTGCGCCTCTCGAAAGGGAAAATTCCAGCACTTAATTATGCTACCAGCGCGGCGCTCCGATGCAAGCGGCCGCGGGCGCCGGCTCAAGCCTCGGGGGTCAGCAGCGACACGCCGAGACGCGCGCGACGCGACAGCCACAGGCTCGGGCGATAGCGCGGATCGCCATACGAATGCATCAGCCCCTCGAGGATCCGAAGCAACCGGGGCGCCCCGATCGCGTCTCCCCACGCCAGGGGTCCGAGCGGGTAGGCAAGTCCGATCCTGACCGCGAGATCGATGTCCTCAGGAGTCGCGATTCGCTGCTGCGCAATGTCGCACGCAATGTTGACGATGTGCGCGAGCGTGCGCTGGCCGACGAAGCCCGGGCTGTCGTGGATCGCGTCGACGGGCACGCCGTCAGCAGCAAACATGCGCTGCGCGGCATCGCAGCCATTGCCGCTCGGTGACCGACGTCGTCATCAGCGTCCGGTGCTTGCTCAGGTCGAACAAGGTGTCGAGCGCGACGGTGCGCTTCGGATCCACGCCTTCATCGAGCGCGGCGCTGGTCGCGTCGCCTCCCGACGGCAGGACGACGCACAGCGAATCGGCGTCCGGTACCGCACGGTCGTCAATGTCCGCGCCGAGGTGGGCGAGCAGGCCGACGACGCGCTGCCTCGCTTGCGGGTCGACGGCACTGACCCAGGCGCGGCGCGTGCGAGGCGCACCCTTCGCTGCTTCGGGCGAAGCCTGAGGCGTAACGGGCACGGACGTCGCGGCGGGACGCGCCAGCGCATCGACGCCGCGATAGTCGTAGAACCCGCGCCCCGACTTGCGCCCCAGCAAGTCCAGCCGCGAGGCGTTGCGAGGTCAGCGGCGATGGGCGGAAACGCGGCTCCTCGTAGTATTGGTGATAGATCGACTCCATCACCGGATGGGAAACGTCGAGGCCGGTGAGATCCAGCAGCTCGAAAGGGCCCATGCGAAATCCCGCCTCGAGCTTGAGTATGCGGTCGATGGTCGCCGGTGCAGCGACGCCTTCGCCGACGATGCGCAAGGGCCTCGGTGCCGTAGCCACGCCCGGCGTGGTTGACGATGAATCCGGGCGTGTCCCGCGCTTTCACTGGCGTGTGGCCGAGCGCCGACGCGAATTCGACGAGGCGCTCGATCACCACCGGCGCGGTCAGCAGGCCGGAAATCACCTCGACGACCTTCATCAGCGGAACCGGGCTGAAGAAATGCAGGCCCGCCACGCGCGCCGGGATGCGCCGAGGCCGACGCGATCGCGGTGACCGACAGCGATGAGGTGTTGGTTGCGAGGATGCACTCCCTTCCGACAATCGCATCGAGCGAGGCGACGAGGGCGCGTTTGGCGTCGAGCTGCTCGACGATGGCCTCGATCACCAGATCGGCATCGGACAATCCGGCGAGAGATTCCGGCAGCGCGATGCGCGCGACCGCGGCCTTGACGGACGCCGCGGGAATCTTGCCTTTTTCGGCGAGCGTGGCGAGCTGATCGCCGATCAGTCTTTTCGCGTCCGCGGCGGCGAAGGACTTGACGTCGAACAAGCCGCACATCGAACCCGGCCTGCGCCGCGATTTGCGCGATGCCTCGCCCCATCAGGCCCGCGCCTACGACGCCGATGGTCTTCATCACCTTGTGTGCGGCCACTAGGTTTCCCGCCGATGGGCATGCGCCAATGCCTGACATCGTGGCGCACGGCGCAGCGCAATCTTGAACCGCGGCGACGCACGTGCACTCCCCGAGCGTTCGAGCGGACAGGCGAAACCGCGATCAGTGGCAATAAGCGATTGGAACATGATGGTGCTAAGGAATCGGTAGCGGCCCTATGCAGTCCTTGCGCGCGCGGTATTATCCATCGAAAGCGCGCAGCGATGCGAGGGACCGCACAAAGCGCTTACCACCAAGGTGGCGACGGAGGCACACGTGCAAGGGCGCGGACTCGATCCCGGAATCGGCGCGCCCGAGCGAGCGCCGTTGTCGGCGCCGGATCCGTCGCGGCCCGTTCGTTGTAGCTTTTACAGAGACATTTACTCGGCGCGGCCAGGGATAACGTACGGCGATGAAGTAAAATCGAACGGCGTGTTCGCGATCGTCGCGGCCACGCAAGTGATTTCACCGAGGCACTTGCCCGCAATGACGAATAGCGACCTGCCGGCGATCATTCTCGTGGCGACCGTCTGGTGCTACTGGTTCGGCATCGGCGTGAAGATCGTGCGCGCGCGCCGGCGTTCGCACGATCTGGCTGGACTGGTTCCCGAACAGGCGCGCGAGCGCGCGATGTGGGTGATCTGGATTCCGCTGGTGGTCGCCTGGATTGTGTTGCCGTGGCTGTCGCTCCGGCGTTCAAGCCCGTGGCTCGCGGTGCCGGAGTTTGCCAGGGACGAGCCGGCCTACGCCACGCTTCGCTGGCTCGCCGCGGTGGTGGCGCTCGCGATGCCTTGCGATGACCATGTGGTGCTGGTCGACGATGGGCAAGAATTGGCGCATGGACGTGAGCGAGAAGCACAAGGGTGCGCTGATTACCGACGGGCTCTTCACCTATGTCCGGCATCCCATCTACGCGCTGTCGATGTTGCTCATGCATCTGCTCGGCAATCATCGTCGCGACAGTGCCGATGGCGGTCGTCGGCGGTCGTGCACATAGTCCTGAATAACATCAAGGCGCGCAATGAGGAGCAGTACTTGCTTCGCGCGCACGGCGAGCCCTACGCGCAGTATGTGCGCCGCACTGGGCGCTTCTTTCCGCGCGTGGAAGCGAAGGCCCTTTAGAGCCGTGTCGGGCGAGCCCAGCGACGCAATTTCAGGACGATCCAGGAGCAGATCGCGGGCTCCCCTGCTGGCGTTGGCACGACTGCTTTCGGCATTGCTGCTTTGCGCGCCCGCCACGGCTGCGCTTCCGGAGCGAAGCCGCGCCGGCATCATCATCGGCTGCCGGCGCGCCGATCGCCACCTTGCCGGTGCAAGCAGTTGCCGCTTTGGACGTCGTGCTCGAAGAGCGCATCCTGGCACTCGATCCGGACCATATTTCCGCGGCCGACGTCACGCGGTGTTTTGTCGCGCGCGCCTGCGCCACGCATCATTCTCCTGCAGGGCAGCGTGCCGCTGGTCACGATGCAGCCGTTCGCGGAGTTTCTGATCGCCATGGGCTATCCCCGGGACGCGTCTCGCCGATCCACGGGACGGCGCCCTGTCAATGCCGAGCGGCGGCAGCAGCACGGAGCTTGCGGGCGCCGTCGCCTGGTACTACGAGGCGGAAGGCCTGACGCCGATGCTGATCGGGCACAGTCAGGGCGGAATGCTCGCGATCAAGGTGCTGCACGAGCTCGCCGGATCCTTCTCCGACGAGGTCGACGTCTGGAATCCGCTCACCGACACATCCGAGCATCGGACCTGGATCCGCGATCCCCGCAGCGGGAATATCCGTCCGGTCGTCGGTCTAAAGCTTCCCTACGTGGCTGCATTGGCTACCGGCAAGCTGCCGCGATTGCTCCTCGGGCAGTGGTCGATGCTGAAAAAAGTGCGCGAAGTACCGGACAGCGTCGAGGAATTTTCCGGCTACACGATCGCGTGGGATCCGATCGCCGGCACGTTTCCGGGGAGCGAAGCATACAAGGCGACGGGACTCGCGAAGGTGCGCAACATCACGCTCGACTCGAGCACGAGCCACATCGGGATGCCGCGCGCCCGCGCGCTCGCGCAGGACAAGGCCACGCGGGCGTGGATCGATGCTTATCGCGTGGACGAGCAAGCGCCTCTCCCCGAGCACACGGCGGCGGATACAAGCAATCTGCGGCACGCCGCCGACATCTGGTTCAGCGTCAAGAAGCACTGGTGCATCGGAGCTGCAGCGATCGATACGCGCCCGACGAAGCAGAGTGGCTGCGGGAGCATGAAGGACAGGCTCAATTTTTTTCAGAGGATGATGCTGCGGTGGCGCGATCTTCATCCTTACAACGCAGTGCACGTGATAATCGTCCGGGAGCGCCTCGACAGCACTCGTTTGAGCGATGCCATCTCGCGGCAGCTCCGGACGCTCGGTCTCACCCATCTCGAGCTGGACCGGGCGCGCGGCCGCTACGAGTGGGGGGGCGGAAGCGAGGAAGCGGGCCTGCGGCTGGTTCGGGATGACGATCCCCAGTGTCCCGGCTGCATGAGGAAATCGCGCGGCAGCTCAATGCGGCCTTCCCGCGAGACGGGCCCATCAGCCCGTTTCGTTTCTTTGCCATTGACTCGGGCTCGTCGTTTCACTTCGGGCTCGGATACGACCACTTTGTCGCGGGTGGAGACTCGATCGCCCGCCTCCTTTTCGCGATCCTGGAATGCTATCGCGGCCATGAGCCCGCGGTCGCAGCGCTCCGTGCCGGTGCCACGCCGTCGTACGCGAGACTTTTCCTGCGCGAGGCGGGGGCCGCGGTGCGCGGACTGACCAAGCTGCGTGGCATCGCCGAGTCGTGCCGCCGCTCGTTCAGGCCGGTTTATCACGCCATCGACGATGGGGAGAATGCGTTCGCCCGCCTGAGCGCTCGGGCCACGCGAGCGGGAATCGCTCGTGCGCGCGGCAAAGACGTGGGGCGTTACGCAGAACGATATCTTCGTTACCATACTGCTGAAGGTTCTGTCGCCGCTGGCCGAAAGGCGCCGCGCAGAACCGGCTCGACGCGAGCTCGCCGTGGCCTCGATCGTGAACATTCGCCGCGATTTCGGGTCAGATGCGCAAAACGCATTCGGTCCGCTGCTGGCCTCGTTCCGAATATCACATCCGGCACCGGACGAGATCAGCATCGAGCAGCTGGCAGGCGAGGTCCACAGGGAGATCGGCACAATCAGGCAGGGCAAGCTCTATCTGCAGACACTGCTGGGCCTCGGACTCGTTGCTCTGGAATGGCGCTTTTTGTCCGATCGCCATCGCAAGGAGTTTTTTGCCAAGCACTATGCGGTTTGGGCCGGGACGACGCCGCTCAACGTTGCGCCGCTGTGGGCGTTGGCGGGAGGGCGCGGCGCCGCGCCCGAATATTTGCGGGCGGTGTCCACCGGGCCGCTGGCGCCGATGGTTTGTGCGATCTCGACCACGGACGAAGCGCGTCAACGTCGGGATCACCTATCGCACCGCGGCTTTCGACCGGAGCACGGTCGACGGTCTCGTTGCGGATACGCTTTCCCGCATCAGGAGTCTTTGACCAAGCATCGACTCACGGAGGTGGATTTGGCGGAACTTGAATTCGGGATCCCCCGGACGCGCGACGCCGCTTCGGTCGCGCTCGCGCGGATCATGGCCGCCGTGGGGGCGGCAACGCTCGTGGCGGCGTGCGCGACCGCGCCGGTGAGCTCGATCAAACCGGTCCCGTCCGATCCCCTGCCGCCCGGCGCGGTGCTTCGCTCCGTGTCGCTGGAACCGGGCGTCGAGGACCGGATCCTCGCCCTCGATCCCGAGCGCATCAGCGACGAAGACGTTCGCTCGACACTCGCCAAGGGGCCCACGCCTCGAATGATCCTCCTGCACGGCGGCATCTATCCGGTGGAGCTGGTGATGAAAAACTTCGCCATATTCCTGCAGCGGATGGGCTATCCGGCGGAGAAGGTGCGCGACCCTGCGGATGGAGCCTATTCGCAGAGTCCGTACAGCAGCAGCGACCGCCTCACCGGAGAGATCGCCTGGTTTTACGAGCATGAGGGCGTTCGTCCGATGATGGTCGGACACAGCCAGGGCGGAATGCAGGCGGTGAAGGTGCTCTACGAGCTCGAAGGCGCCTTCGGCGACAAGGTCGCCGTGTGGAATCCGGTCTCGGACGCGCCCGAGGATCGATTCACGATTACCGATCCGCTCACCGGAAACACGCGTCCGGTGATCGGCGTGTCGGTCGCTTACGTCTCCGCCGTCGGCGCGGGCGGCGCCGCCTTCGCACTGCCGAACCAGTGGAACATGGCGCATCGCCTTCGAACGATTCCGGCGACAGTGGACGAATTCACCGGGTACCTCATTCCCGGAGACCTCATTGCGTGGACCTTGATCAATGATCCCGGCGCCAGCAGCTATCGGCACGAAGGATGCGGCCAAAGTGCGCAATGTCACCTTGCCGATGTCGTACAATCACATCACGGTACCTCTCACGTCTTCCCTGGCGAAGGATCCCGGTGCACGCGAATGGATCAACGCCTACCATCCGAAGGGCGAGCGGTGACGAAGTGCTCGAGCCTTCCGCCCGAGAGCCGGGGTGAAAACATCCTTTGGGCCGCGGACGTGTGGTTCAGCGTGAAGAAGCACTGGTGCCTCGAAGCGCAGCACCTGATCCGAGCCCGGCGCGCGGCACTCGCGGTACGCTGATGCGACTACGTCACGCGCACAGCCGGCATTGCTCCAGGGAGCGAAGCAGGCGATAATTGACGTTTGTCCGCCTTGCGTTCTCGTCGCCTCTCGGATCGATTCCGGGAGGCCGGACCTCAAAAGCGTCGCTCCCGCCCATGTCAGGCCCTCTCACCGGAAAAGTCGCGCTCGTCACCGGCGCGTCGCGCGGCATTGGCCGCGCGATCGCGCGCAAGCTTGCGGCTGGCGGCGCGAACGTCGCCGTCAACTACTACAACAGCCACGACGAGGCCGAGTCGCTGTGCGTCGAGTTGCGCGCCATGGGCCGGCTCGCGCACGCGCGTTCAGGGTAGCGTCGGTGTTCCAGATAGCGTCGACGACATGTTCGCGGAGCTCGGTAAGCATTTCGATCGGCTTGGACATCGTCGTCAGCAACGCCGCCAGCGGCGTGCTCAAGCCGGCGATGGAAATGTCGCTCAAGCATTGGCGCTGGTGCATGGAGACCAACGCCTTCGCGCTGGATCTGCTGGCGCAGCGGGCGGTGCCGCTGATGCGGGACGGCGGACGCATCATCGCGCTCTCCAGCCTGGGCGCGTCGCGCGCGATGCCCGACTACGGGTTCATAGGCGCGTCGAAAGCCGCGCTCGAATCGCTGGTGCGCACGCTGGCGCAGGAACTCGGCCCTCGCAACATTCGAGTCAATACGGTCAGTGCCGGCGTGGTCGATACCGACGCGCTTCGCTATTTTCCGAATCGCGACCAATTGCTGTCGAACTTCTCCGAACGCACGCCGGCGGGTCCGGTCTTGAGTCCCGACGACGTCGCCGGAGCAGTGTATTTGCTGTGCCTGCCGGAGGCCGCGATGATCAACGGGCACACGCTCGTCGTCGACGGCGGTTTTTGCATTTCAGGATGAAGGCGGAGCTCACGGGCGATGACGCCGGACTCGGGCCTCGCCGGCAAGGTCGCCATCGTGACCGGCGGCAGCCGCGGCATCGGACGTGCGATCGTCGAGCTGCTGGCAGCCGAAGGCGCCGACGTGACGTTCTTCTATCGGGACCAGGCGCAGGCGGCGCAGGGCACGGTCGCAGCCGTCCACGCAGCCGGAGGGCATGGCCGCCGCCGAGCAAGTCGACGTGCGCGACAGCACCGCGTGTGCGGCGGCGGTCGACCGTGTCGCGGAGCGCGCCGGCAGGATCGACATTCTCGTCAACAACGCCGGGTTGATCCGCGACAACCAGCTGGCGGCGATGGATGACGAGGACGTTTCGCTGGTTCTCGAGACCAACGTCGGCGGCGTCTTCAGCGTTACGCGCGCGGTCGTGCCGCACATGATCGTGCAGCGTGCCGGCAAGATCATCAACCTGTCCTCGGTCGCGGGCGCGAAGGGCGGCCGCGGACAGACGAACTACGCGGCAAGCAAGGGCGCGATCGATGCGTTCACGCGCGCGCTGGCGGTCGAGCTCGCGCCGCGAAAAATCACGGTCAACGCCGTTGCGCCGGGCGTGATCGAGACGGAAATGTCGCAGGCGGTGCGTGACGCGGCGGGTGACGCGGTGAAGTCGCGGATACTGCTCAAGCGCTACGGCACGGCGCAGGAAGTGGCATTCGCGGTGTGGTTTCTCGCGTCCCGGTACGCCGACTATGTGACCGGTCAGGTCATCGGCGTCGATGGCGGCTTCAAGATGGAGTAGCGGGGAGCGTAACGAGCGGGTCAATGCGTGGAATAATGTGTTGAGTCAGTAACGCAACAACGAGCGGAACAACGAGCGGAGCGAATAGCATGGCGCAAACAGAAGTCACCAAGGAAGAAATCCTGGCGGTCTATCCCAAGGTCGCCGAGACGATGGCCGACGCGCTCGGCTGCGACGTCGAGGATGTGAAGCTCGACGTGTCGCTGATCGAGGGTCTCGACGCGGAATCGATCGATTTCCTGGATATGGTTTTCAGGCTCGAGCGCGCGTTCAAGATCAAGATTCCGCGCGGCAAGATCGTGGAGAACGCGCGCGGCGATCTTCCCGAGGCCGAGTTCGAGCAGAAGGGCATCGTGACCGAAAAGGGCATGGCGCAGCTCCGGGCGTATCTGTCGGAAATTCCCCCCGAGCGCTTCAAGACGCCGATGAAGGTCGCCGACATTCCCGCGGCTGTTCACGCCCGAGACATTCTGCAAGCTGGTGGTGCGCGCGCAGCGCGAAGCGCCCGCGGCGGCGTGATCCCGGCGGCCGCGCCCGAGCGCGGTTCGACTGATAACTGCATGTCGGCGCACTTTGCTGCATTCTCCTTTGTGGATCGCATCACCGAGTTCGTCGCGGGCTCCCGGGCCCGCGCCTCGTTCTGGGTGCCGGACGGGATTCGCGCCTTTCCTCAGTGCCTCGTGGCCGAGGCGGTGGGACAGCTGGCGGCGTGGGTCGCGATGAGCCACGTCGATTTTCGCGGGCGACCGGTAGCGGCGCTCGCCACCGAGACCCGGTTCCGCGGTGAAGCGCTGACGGGCGAGACGCTGCATCTCGCGGTCGAGATCGAGGACTGCGACGACAACATCGTCGCCTACGGAGGCAGCGCGGCCGTGGATGGAAGAACAATCATCGAGCTCGAGCATTGCCTCGGCCCGATGCTGCCGGTCGGCGACTTCGACGCGCCGGAGGCCCTTCGGCAGCGCCTGGAGCTGCTGCGCAACGAGGGAGCGCCGCGCGGGCGCTTTCACGGCGTGGAGCCGGTGGAGAGCCGGTGCTCGAGCACGTGCCCGGCAAGTCCCTGCGCGCTCGCTTGAGCGTTCCGCGCGCAGGCGGCGTTTTTCGACGATCACTTTCCGCGCAATCCCGTTTTTCCCGCGACCCTCCTGCTGGACGCGCAGATTCGCGCAGCCGCACAGCTCGTGGCGCAGGCTCGCGGCCCGCGCTTTGCCTCCCCCGTCGCAACGCAAGATGACCCACGTCAAGATGCGATCGTTCATCACGCCGGGCCAGGACGTCGAGATCGGCGCCGAGCTCGCAGACGACGACTCGGCGCTCGCACGCGTCAAGCTGAGCGCGCAGGTTGGGGGCAAGCTCGGTCGCAACCGCCCGGGTCGAGTTCGCCGAAGGGGAGGCTTCATGAGCGAGGCCAGGCGTCGCGTCGCGATCACCGGCCTCGGCCTGGTGACGCCGGTCGGCAACGATGTCGCCGCGACATGGAGCTCGGTGCTGGCGGGAAGGAGCGGCGCGGCGCCGATCAGCCTCTTCGACGCCAGCGGTTTTTCGACGCGCATCGCCGCCGAGGTCAAGGGTTTCGACGATGCGGTCCTGGACGGTGATCGACGGCAGATCAAGTTCGCCAACCGCTCGCACCTTTTTGCGCTCGCCGCCGCGGAGCAGGCGATTCGCGACGCAGGCATCGCGCCGACGCCCGCTACAGCCGCGCGATGGGGTTGCTCGGTCGGCACCGGGATGATGGGCGTCGCCTACGCGGATCTCGAGGGCGTCCAGCTTCAGTCCGCGGCCGACGGCGAGGTGCATTCGGACCAGCTCTTGAGGAGCGAGACCGCGAACGATCCGATGGTTTTCTGCCGCAGCCAGGCGACAGGCGGACTTGCGCTGCTCACGCGCCGCTTCGGCATCCACGGCTATGCGACGTCGGTGCATACGGCCTGCGCCTCGGGAGGACAGGCGATCGGCACGGCGTTGAAGTTGATCCGTCGCGGCAGTGTCGATTTCGCGCTTGCGGGCGGATTCGACTCGATGATCAGCCCGATCGGCCTCGCGGGCTTTTGCCTGCTGTCGGCAGTGTCGGCGGACAACGATACGCCGCAGACGGCAAGCCGGCCGTTCGATGCGACGCGCAATGGGTTTGTCCTGGGTGAAGGCTCGGGATTTCTGGTTCTCGAGGAATGGGAATCCGCGCGACGCCGCGGCGCGCACATTTACGCCGAGCTTGCAGGAGACGGCAATTCGCTGTCGTCGTACCGCATCACCGATTCGCCGCCCGACGGCGACGGGCCGATCCAGTCGATGCGCGCGGCGCTGAGCGATGCCGGAGCCACGCCTGCCGACGTCGATTACATCAACGCCCACGGAACGTCGACTTTCATGAACGACAAGAGCGAGACCGCGGCGATTCGCGCGGTCTTCGGCTCCGGCGTGCAGCGACGTTTCGGTCAGCTCGACCAAGAGCTCGATGGGTCACCTCATTGCCGCGGCAGGCGCGGTCGAGCTGGCGATATGCGCGCTCGCCATCGATCGCGGCGAAATGCCCGTCAACGCCAATCTCAGGAATCGCGACCCCGACTGCGATCTCAACTTCGTCGTCGACGCCCCGCGCAAGCAGCGCGTCCGAATGACCCTTTCCAATTCGTTCGGCTTCGGCGGCTCGAACAGCTGCGTGGTGCTGCGCCATCCCGAGCTCGTCGACGCAGCGCGCTGACGCATGGCCAAGCCGAAAGTGCTCATCACCGGGTCCGGTGCCGCCTGCGCGTCGGGGATGCAGTCCGGCGGAAATCCTGGCCGCGCTGCGCGAGGGACGCTCATCGGTCGCGCCGATCCAGCAGTGGGACACCGACGGGCTGGCCGGTGACGAGTGGCGGCCGAAGTTCCCGATTTCAATCCTCGCGCGCTGGTCGAGGACCGGAAGCTGCACAAGCTGATTCGGCGCACCGACATGCTCGGCCTCTATGCGGCGAGCCGCGCGGTCGACGAGGCGGGATTCACTGCGCAGCGCGAAGCGCTGAGCACGGAGAAGACTGCGGCGACGTTTTCCGATCGCAGCGGCGTCTACGTCGGATCGGGCGGCGGCACCTACAACTCGCAGTACGAATATTTCCCGCTGATGAGCGAGACGCACAACGATCTCGAGGCGTTCGGCCGCGAGCTCGGCAGCGCGGTCAATCCGATGTGGCTGCTGCGCACGCTGCCCAACAACGTCCTCTGTCACGTCGGAATCAAGTACAACCTCAAGGGCAGCAACGCCTGCATCACCAACCACAGCGCCGGCGGAACGCTCGCAGTGATCGAGGGCGCGGAGGCATTGCGCCAGGGCGAAGCCGATCGCGTGGTAGCGGTCGGCCACGACGCGCCGATCGAGCCTCAGATGGTGCTCTTCTACGAACGATGCGGCCTGATGTCCCGGGATGCGATCCGGCCTTTCGATCTCGCACGCGACGGGTGCGTCTTCGGCGAGGGCGCGGGCGCGTTTGCGCTCGAGACCGAGCGCGCCGCGGCTGCCCGCGATGCGACGGTGCTGGGGGAAGTGCTGGGTGGAGGCTACGCCACCGAGGCTGTCGGCTTGCTCGCCATTCGCGAGGACGGCGACGGGCTGGCGCGCGCCATCACGGCGGCGCTCAGCGACGCGGGAATCGAGCCGCGCGACGTGGGCATGATCGTCGCGCACGGCAACGGTACGCTTCAATCGGATGCGTCGGAAGCCGCCGCCATACGCGCATGTTTCGGCACCGGAGACAACGCGCCGCCGGTCACCGCATTCAAATGGGCGATCGGCCATCTGATCGCGGCGGCGGGAATCATCGAGGCCGTCATCGCGCTGGCCGCGCTGCGCGACGATATCGTTCCAGGCATCGAGACGCTCGCAAATCTCGATCCGGCGTGCGCCGGGTTGCGCGTATCGCGGTCCGCCCAGACGCCGCGCAGCAAGGTCGCGCTCATCCTCTCGCGCGGGTTTGCGGGAACCAACGCCGCGCTGATCGTCCGCGCGGCATAGCGTCATGGCGGACGCCGCCGACGCCCCAGCGATATCACCCGACGGCGCCGCCACGCGCTGCGGCATCGACAGCGTTGAAATCTCGCGCATCGAGCGCTTGCTCGCGGAAACGCCGGCGGCCGATCTGAGCCGGATATTTTCCGCGCAGGAGCTGGCCGACAGCGGCGAGGGCCCCGGACGCGCCGCGAGCCTTGCCGCGCGATTTGCGGCCAAGGAGGCGTGCGTGAAGCTCTTTCCCCGCGAGCTCGCGCTGGGACAGATCGAGCCGGCCGATTTTTCCGTCACTCGCGACGCCTACGGCGCGCCGCAAATCGACTGCGGGCCGAAGGCGCAAGCACTGCTCGACCGGCATCGTATTCGCAGCATCGCCGTGTCGCTCACCCACGATCGCGCGACCGCGTCCGCCGTGGTGCTGGCGATCGCGGCACAGGCCGACGCGCCGCTGGCGGGGAAGCTGCTGTATCGCTTCCTGCCGTTTCGTCGAGGCGTGATGCTGGAGAATCTGCGCCGGGTATTCGGTCCCGCGGTGCCCGAGTCCGAAATCGTGCGCCTCGCGCAGGCGCACTACGCGCACCTGTGGAGTCTCCTCTCCGAATTTGTGCGCTTTCGCTGGATGCCGGCAGAGCGACGACGCGCCTCGGCACGCCTGGAGAACGTCGAAGTGCTCGAGCGGGCGCTCGCGCGGGGAAAGGGGTTCTGATTCTGACGGGCCACTTCGGCAACTTCGAAGTCGCCACGCTTGCGCTGCTGGGCAACTACCCGCACATGCGCAACCGTTTTCATTTCGTCCGTCGCGCCATCAAGCCGCAATGGCTGGACGCGCTCGTGACGCGGCGCTTTCAGCGCGGCGGTTTCGGCGTCTTGTCCAAGCGCGGTTCGCTCGACGCCCTGCTGGAGCGCCTCGCCGCCGGCGATCTGGTCGTGTTTCCATTCGATCAGCACGCGGGACCTCCCGACGGCATCGAGAGCGAATTCTTCGGACATCCGGCGTGGACCCTCAAGAGCCTTGCCCTCATCGCACTGTCGACCGGCGCGCCCGTCCTGCCGGCCGCAAGCTGGCGTGAGCCGGACGGTCGCCATGTCGTGCGCTTCGAGGAGGCTGTGCCGCCTGTCGAGCGCGAGAACGTCGGCGAGGAAATCCGCCTCACCACCCGGGCCTACAACGCCGCGCTGGAGCGCCTGATCCTGAGGCATCCGGAGCAGTGGTACTGGGTCCACCGGAGGTGGAAGACCCAGGAGCCGAGGAAGTAGCGCGCGGACGCAAGGAACTCGCAAGGAACTCCGCGTGGGGCGGTCTGTCCATGCGTCCGTCCCGGCTTCGTGGGAGCTTCGGACCCCCGCTGAGGCTATAATGTCGGTCTAGGAGGAACTGCGAACATGCTCGAGCACATTCCAAATCTCCTGGCGCCCAAGTTTTTCATTCTGTACGCGTTCATCGCGTCGGCGACCTACGTGCACTTTCGCGGCCGGGTCCGCCATACGTTCATTCGCCAGATTACCGATCACTCGACGTTCATGGCGCCGTACAACGTGCTGATGTATTTTTTCTCGGCCGTGCCGAACAAGCCCTACGTCGACGTCAACGCGTTTCCGGAGCTCAAGAAGCTGAGCGACAACTGGCAGATGCTGCGCGAGGAGGCGATGCAGCTCTTCGACGATGGCCATATCCGCGCAGCCGCCAAATACAACGACCTCGGATTCAACTCGTTCTACCGTCGAGGATGGAAGCGTTTTTACGTCAAGTGGTACGACGATCCGCTACCGTCCGCGATGGCCCTTTGTCCGAAGACGGCGGCGCTGGTGCAGTCGATTCCTTCGGTCAACGCCGCCATGTTCGCGCTTTTGCCGGCAGGAGGCGACCTGGGCAAGCATCGCGATCCCTTCGCCGGGTCGCTCCGCTATCACCTGGGGCTTTCCACGCCGAACTCCGAAAAGTGCCGGATTTTCGTTGATGGCGAGCCCTACCACTGGCGTGATGGCGAGGCCGTCGTCTTCGACGAGACATTCATGCACTGGGCCGAGAACAAGACCGACCAACTGCGCGTCATTCTTTTTTGCGACGTCGAGCGTCCGCTGACCAGCCGCGTCATGGCAACCATCAATCACTGGTACGAGGCAACCGTCATCCGCGCAAGCCAGACGGATAACATGCCCGGCGACCGCGTCGGCGTGCTCAACAAGATCTTCAACGTGGTCTACTACGTCAGGCTTCCCGCCAAGGCGCTCAGGCACAAGAGCAGGGTCTTGTACTACGCCGCGAAATGGCTGATCTTCGGCGGGATACTCTACTGGATATTCGTTTAACGACGGCCGCGGCGCGAATCGCGTCCGCAAGAACGTCGACCCTGATGCACCTGTCCCGAAGACCCGTACTGTCGCGCATCGATCGCATCCTCGTTGCCTCGCTGACGGCAATCGTCGCGGCGTTGCCTGTGCACGCTCAAGACGCCTACCCGTCGAAGCCGATTTCGATGGTGGTGCCGTTCCCGCCGGGAGGCGTCGCCGACATCGTCGCGCGGCCGGTGGGCGAAGCGATGAGCCGCGTTCTCAATGTGCCGGTCGTCATCGAGAACAAGCCCGGCGCCGGAGGCGGCATCGGCATGGGCTACGTGGCCAAGGCCAAGCCCGACGGCTACACCGTGCTGCTGGCGCTGTCGTCGATCTCGATTCTTCCCGAGGCCGACAAGGTCACCGGACGCGCGCCGATGTATCAGCTCGACCAGCTCGTCCCCATCGCGCGACTGACCGCGGATCCGACGGTGCTCACGGTGCGCGCCGACAGCCAGTGGAAAACCCTGCAGGATTTCGTCGCCGACGCGCGCAAGCGTCCCGGAGCGATCACCTACGGCTCGTCCGGCAACTACGGCACCATGCACGTGCCGATGGAAATGCTGGCGAGCAGCGCCGGCGTGAAGCTGCTGCACGTTCCCTATACAGGCGCAGGACCGGCGGTGGTCGCGCTCCTCGGCGGAACCGTAGACGCCATCGCCACAGGCCCTTCGACCGTCATCCAGCAGGTCAGGTCCGGCAAGCTTCGCGTCCTCGCATCCTGGGGCGACAAGCGCCTCGCGTCGCTGCCCGACGTACCCACCCTGACCGAATCGGGATACGACGCGATATTTTTCCAATGGTCGGGTCTGTTCGCACCCGCGGGAACGCCGGAGCCGATGATTGCGCGGCTGCGCGAGGCCGCTCACGCCGCGGCGGCCGATCCGCGATTCATCGCCGCCTTGGCGACCGTCGAGACGCCGATTCAGTACATGGACGCGCCCGAGCTCCAGCGGTTCTGGGAAGCCGACGCGAAAAAACTGGGCGACGTGGTGAGACGGGTCGGAAAGCTCGAATAGGCTCAGACGCCGGGGACCTCAGCGCTCGCAGTGGATGCCGAGCGCTCCTTTCGGTAGAGGCCTGTCCGCGGGCGCTTCTGCGGGCCAGCAGACGCCGCGTGCGTTCTCCCGCCCGGCGATCACCGTGTCTATGCCGAGCGCGAGGGCTGCGCTTCGCGACATTCCGATGCGCGTGCCCGCAACCATCCATGAGAACATCGCGCGCCGCTCAGATCCGTCTTGTGCGAGATACGGATAGGTGTGTTCCGCCCAGAGCGCCAGTGTTTCGGCCGGCTTGTCCGTTCCCGGACGCTTGGGCTGCGCTGCAATCGAAAACGATTTCTGCGTGCTCGCCGGCGGAAAGATCGCGCGCCCGTCCTGCAGAATTCCGATCTCCTGGTCCGGTGCCGCATTCTTCTCAACAGCAGGATGAATCGAGCCCGCCGCCACGGGATTCGTAGTGCTACCCGAATCCGCGACAGGAGCCGTTTCGACGCGCTCCGTCGTTTGCCAACCTACGACCATCGCAAAAGCGGCGACCGCGAGCGTCGCTCCGGCCGCCAGATGCCAGACGGGAAGCGCGGGGCCGGTAACCTCGGTATCCGACACTGCATCCCACTGCGTCAGGCCCTCTGCGCGCAAGCGATCGCGCGCCTTCTGCCACGCATGCAAGCGTCGCGAGCGGAAAGAGCGCGTAGGCATATGAACCATTGCAGCCACGCGCCAACGCTGCGATCGATGACGTGCCTGACGTCGACGCGCTTGCCGCGGTGCGTTTCGACGCGCAGCCCGAAGACCGATTTGCCGATCGTCGTACCGAGAATCGTGAGAGTCAGGACCTCGTAGATCAGATGCAGCACGCCAACGACGACTGGACCGACGAGCGCGGCGATCAGCAGGTTGCTGCCCCGCAGCGGCGAGGTCATCCCGAGCAATGAAGCGGCGCCCGCGGCGAGCCACCAGCACAGGGCGTTGTCGAATTGCCGGGCCCAGAAGCGCGGCCATGCGAGCTTGGCGGCCGTGCGGGGGTGGAAGCGGCGCCGAGTCGAGCGCTGACGGGTCGGCATCGATTGGATAAGGTGTCGGGCCGGCGAGCGATATCAACTGGCGCATCCGCAGCCAGCACCTTAACTTGCTGGCTGCGTGCTTGTCCAACCGTGCTGTCGAACACGACGACCCGCGCGGCCAGCCGGCTGCTCGGTGCCTCGCACGCCACCGCGTCGCGCCCCGCGCGCCGCGAGAACCGACGGGATCGATGTGCAAACGCTACTGACGGATGCCGACCAGCGACCCGGTCCAGCGTGCAACCCTTCGACCCGGGTTGCTGGCGGGCGCGGTGAAGTTCATCGTGATGCCCGACGGGCTGACGTTCATCTCGTAGTAGTTCGTCACCGAGCCGGTTCCCGAGCCGTCGGTGCAGCTTCCGGTCACCTGGCTGGTGTTACCGAACTGTCCGTCCTGGCCATACGTGCCGCTGGACGTGCATACTGCCGTTGCTCCCTCCTGCTGCGATACGATCGACATGCTTGTGCCCGACTGAGACGATGTTCGAAGTCGATGCGGTTGTTGAACACGCCACGATCGAACGGATTCGGGCAGCCCTCTGCGGCGTAGGAGAGCAATCCGACGTAGTCGCCGCTGTAATCGTCGTAGCGCAAAGTCATCCTCTGGATATTCTCGTTAACTGAGACGCCGTTGATCGAATAGGAGAGGGTGCCGGCGCGACCGACGTCGGCGTGAAAGTCAGGGATCCCACGCGCGTGGCTCCGACCGCGGACGGGTCGAACGGCTGCTTTCCGAACCATGGCCCGTTCGTCACGCATCAGGTCGCCGCTCCATGTCGATGGCGCGTTGAAGTTGAGGGACGCGGCGTACCAGACGGGCTGGCCATTGGTGTTATAAACATAGAGGGTGACGAAGATGATGTCCGCGCGCTGAATCATCTGCAGTCCCCAGCCGCTTTCGGAGTGGGTTCCACCAAAGGTCCGAGTTGTCGGTTGAAAACGAGCTTGCCGCGACCGGCATAGCCGAGAAAGGCATGGCAAGGGCGACGGATAGGAGCGCGGCCGTCGCGAGTTTTTTCAGGTACACCATAAGGTCTCTCCGATGCGGCGAAGAAGGTGGACAAATGATCCTATCTCGGCGGATGAGCGTTCAATCGGCGGACGAACCTTTTCGTATGTCGGCCCGCGCGGGAGAGCGGCATAGGCATTCATCCTACGTGCGGGCGTCGCAAAATGGCGACAGGCTGTCGTAACCGTTTATTGTGTAAGTCAAATGCAGGAGAGAGCGATGGACGAAGAAGCACTGAATCTCAGCATTCGCAAGTTTCTCAAGATGGTGGGCGTCAACTCGCAGCGTGAAATCGAGCACGCTGTCGCGGCCGCAGTCGCGAGCGGAAAAGCGGCGGGCGTCGATTCCTTTCCCGCAGTCGTGACGCTGAAGGTGGCCGGTCTCGGTTTGGATGTCGCCTTCGACGGCGAGATACGGCTGCAGTAGGACGGCTGCGCCAGGCTGCAGTAGCAAAAGCGACGCGGTTGCGCACGCCGTCTCGACCGTTTCGCGATCGGCGGCCACCAGCGGCCGCTGCTCGCGACGCGAATGCTATGCGCCGGGAGCGGGCGCTCCGCGCCTGAAGTAGATGGGATCGGTGAACACCGAGCCGATGACGACTCGCTCGATATCCCGATTGTCCGGGACGGTGTAGAGGACGGGGGTGATCAGCTCCTCGAAGATTCCCCGAAGACTCCGGGCGCCGGTCTTGTACTCCACCGCGATCTCCGCGATCTGCTCGAACACCTTCGGCTCGACGGTCAGCTCGACGCCTTCGTTGCGAAAGATCTGCCGGAACAATTCGTAGATGCGAATTCTTCGGTTCGGTCATGATGCGAACGAGCATCGCTTTGCTCAGCTCCTGGAAGCGCGTGATCACAGGAAGCCTGCCCGTGAACTCGGGGATCAGCCCGAAGGTGAACAAGTCGGTGGGCTTCACCCGCGAGTTCAGTCGCTGCAGCATTTTCTGGCTCTCGCCCTTCAGGATCGAGATGTAGCGATAGGCGTTCGACTGCGACATGATCTCGTCGAGCCCCACGAACGCGCCTCCGCAGATGAACAGGATGTTGGTCGTATCGACGTACTGATCGCCGTTGATCTTGACCGCGGCGCCTTCCATGATCTTCAGGAGCGCATGCTGCACGCCTTCCCCCGAGACGCTGCGCGGCTCGCCGTCGGTGGACTTGAGCTTGTCGATCTCGTCGATGAAAACGATGCCGTGCTGTGCCTTGGCGATATCGCCGCCGGCCTTGTCGACGAGCCGCTGCAAGACGGCCTCGATTTCCTCATTGACGTAGCGCGTCTGTGCGAGCGTGGTCGCCTCTGCGGTCACGAACGGCACATTCAGCGCGCCTGAGAGCGTTTCGCACATCAGCGTCTTTCCCGTTCCGGTCGGGCCGATCATCAGTACATTGCTCTTGGATATCGACGCGCTGTCCTGCTGCGATTGGGCGATCTTCTTGAAGTGCGAATAGACGGTAACCGCGACGGTTTTCTTGGCGTCGTCCTGTCCGATCACGTACTGGTCGAGATACTTGACGATGGAGCTGGGTGTGATGGCTGGATCGAGCAAGGCTGGCTCCTCATGGAAGCATTCGGAACGGGCATGAATGCCGGTGCATCGCCGGTTCGACCAATGCGACCTTCCGAATGGCGGATGTGCTGCTGGCGTGTTATGCTTTTGTCATAGATGGATGGGCTATGGGGGCGACGCACATGCACTCGAACCCGCCGGTGCGTCGGTGGTCCTGCCCGCTCGCAAACAGGAGAACGCTCGATGGCGGCTGCATATCGTCGACGGATCATACAATGGCTGGCCGCGTCGGGCCTTTGCCTGTCCCTGGCGACCGGTGCCTTGGCCTACGACTGGCTGCAATTCGGCGGCAACGCTCAGCATAGCGGCAACAACACGTCCGAAACGGCATTGACGCCGGCCAATGTCAGCACGCTGACGTCCAAGTACTCGGCATCGCTTCCGTCCACTGCCGACGGCACGCCGGTGTTTCTCGAAGCCGTGACCACGCCGGGCGGCGTGAAGGACATGCTTTTCGTCACGACCACCGATGGATGGATCGTCGCGCTCAATGCGCAGACGGGTGCGACCCTGTGGAGCCATCAGAACGGTCCGGGCAGCTGCAAGATCAACAACGGCAGCAGCGCCTGCTACACGACATCTTCGCCGGCGATCGATCCCAATCGCCTCTACGTCTACAGCTACGGCCTCGACGGAAACGTCCACAAGTATCAGGTCGGCGATGGCACCGAGATTTCCACCGGCGGCTGGCCCGCGCGTCGCGACCTTGAAGGGCTACGACGAAAAAGGCTCGTCTGCGCTTTCGACGGCGACCTCCGGCGGCGTCACCTACCTCTACATGACGCACGGCGGCTATCCCGGCGACAACGGCGACTATCAGGGGCACGTCACGGCAATCAATCTCGCGAACGGGGCGCAAAACGTCTTCAACGCTGCATGCAGCGATCAGCCGGCGCACCTGCAACCCGTGGGCGGCGGCGTCTCGCCGACGTGTCCGTCGGCCCAGAATGCGATGTGGTCGCGCCCGGGGATCATTTACGACGCCGGAACCGATCGCATTTTCGTGGCCACCGGCAATGCGTTCAACGGCACGGCCGGCCAGTTCGACGGCAATACGAACTGGAGCGAATCGGTCCTCGCGCTGCACCCCAATGCAACTGGAGGTACGGGCGCCAATGCCGGCAAGCCGCTCGACAGCTACACGCCCACCAATCACGTGACTCTGGACAATACAGGATAACGACGTGGGCAGCACCGCGCTGGCCATTCTGCCGGTGCCTGCGACTTCGGCGGTTCAGCATCTGGGCGTTCAGGGCGGCAAGGACGCAAAGCTGCGCCTGCTGAACCTGCAGGATCTGAGCACACATGGCGATCCCGGCACGACCGGCGGCGAGCTTTCGGTGATCAGCGTGCCTCAGGGCGGGCGGGTGTTCAGCCAGCCGGCCGTCTGGGTCAACCCGGCGGACGGCAAGACGTGGGTCTTTGTCGTCAATGGCAGCGGCGCATCCGGCCTGCGAGTGGATTTCGACAGCGGCGGCAACCCGTCCTTGACATCGGTGTGGCACAACGGCCAGAGCGGAACTTCCCCCGTAATCGCCAATAACATGGTGTTCCTCATCGGCGGGAGCACGGCGCGCGCGCTCGATGCGCTGACGGGCACCCAATTGTGGAGCGCAACGCGAAGCGGCGGAACACACTGGCAGAGCGTGATCGTGGCCAACGGCGTCGTGTACGCGGCGAGCCAGTCAGGAACTGTCGACGCATTCGGGCTCTCCTCCGGCCCCGCGGCACCGACGCTCGTCGGTGCGGTGTCGCGCAAGACGCACGGAGCGGCGGGCGTGTTCGATCTGAATCTGTCATTGATCGCTACCAATCCGACGACGGAACCGAGGTTCGGCCCTGCGCAGACTATCGTGTTCCAGTTCGACAAGGCAGTCGTCAGCGGTACGGCGACCGTCATCGAGGGTATTGCGGTCGCCGGCCGCGCCGATTTTTTCCGGGACGGAGATGACCGTCAATCTGACCGGCGTGGGCAATCAGCAGTACGTGACCGTCGCCGTCAGCGGTGTCACGGCGGAGGACGGCGGAAGCGGCGGCGCCGGGACGGGACGGGTCGGCTATCTCGCCGGCGACGTGAATCAGAATCGCGTCGTGACTGTCTCCGATCGGCTTCTCATTAATGCGCAGGTGGCGCATAAGGTCACCGCGTCGAACTTTCTCAAGGATGTCAATGCGAACGGAGTATTGACGGTTTCGGACTTGTTGCTGGTGAACCGGACAATTACCAACGCACTGCCGCCTCCTTGAGTAGTCTCGATGCGCCCCGGCATCATGCTGCCGCGAGCGCGACCCATTCGCGGCCGACCAACTGCGATCGGGTGAAAGCGCCTTGACCACTACATGATGCAAGCGCGTCGACCGGCGTCGCCGCAGCAAGGATCGATTCGCCCGCGCTGGCGGGCCGAGGTTCACAGCGCGGCGATGTCGACTTCGTCGATCTGGGCAGAGTGCAGGAAGCGCTCGGCGTAGCGGCGGTAGACTCCGGACGTCAGGAACAGCTCGAACAGGTCGCCGTCGATGTGGCGTTCGCGCCGCATCCGGGCCATGATCTCGATTGCCTCAGAGAGCGTCTTCCCCTTCTTGTACGGACGGTCCCGCGCGGTCAGCGCTTCGAAGATGTCGGCAATCGCCATCATCCGTGCAGGGAGGCTCAGTTCTTCTCCGCGCAGTTGCTTTGGATAACCCGTGCCGTCCAATTTCTCGTGGTGCCCTCCGGCAATCTCCGGCACGCCCCTGAGGTGCTTGGGAAATGGCAGCTGCGACAGCATCCTTATGGTCTGGACGACGTGGTCGTTGATCGCATGACGCTCCTCGGCGGTCAGCGTGCCGCGGCCAATGCACAGGTTGTAGATCTCCCCGATGTTGCGTTTGCGATCGGGTACCTGAATCCGGAATTCGCCGCCATTGCTATCAGCCACTCGATCTGTCGGGCTCCACTCGGTCAGGTGCTCCAACTTGTCGGCCAGAAGTTGTTCGACAACCGGCAGCCGCGGCGCCGGCGTATTGGCGGTTCGGGCCTGCTCCTCCGTAGACAGGCCGAGCCGGTCGTCGATCGTGCGCAACCAGGTGCGCCGGGCAATCTGCCTGATGCGCGCAATCTTGTCCGGGTCCATGGACTCTCCACCTTCGTTGCACGTTGCGACGAAAGCAAACTCGGCGTCGAGCTCGTTGCGTTTCGCCTGCAGCTTCTCGTGCAATGAGGCCGGATCGCCTCCCTCTGCGACCTGCTGCCAATATTCGATCTCGGCATCGCGCTTGAGTACCTCGAAGCGCATGCGCACCTCGTGCAGTCGATCGTAGATGGTCTGGAGCTTGGTTGCCTTGTCGACGACGTATTCGGGTGTCGTCACTTTGCCGCAGTCGTGCAGCCACGCGGCGATCCGCAAGGCCTCCCATTCGTCGTCATTCATGGAAAAGTCGCGAAACGGTCCATCCTTCGCGTCGCAGGCAGCTTGAGCGAGCATGGTGGCAAGCTCGGGAACGCGTTGACAGTGTCCACCCGTATACGGTGACTTGGCGTCGATCGCGCCGGCGACCAGCTTGATGAAAGAATCCAGCAACTCCTTCTGCGCTCGCAGCAGGTCCTGGTTCTCGATGGAGATCGCCGCGGTGCCCGACAGCGCTTCGATAAAGGATACGAGCTCGCGCGGCAGGGCGCCCGTACCCGCTTCGTTCAACAGGCACACGACCCCGATGATCTCGTCGCCCCGATTGCGCAGTGGCACAGCGATTGCGATGTATGCACCGGCGTCGGATCCACTCTCCGCCTGTCCGATGAGCCGGGTCAGATCGTCGCACTCCGGTTCGAGCGGGGCGACGACCGTCTTCCCTTCCACGATCGCGCGCCACGCCGGGTGCTCGTAACGCGCTTCGGCGATATCGGCGATCGACGGTGGGGCGGCGACGCCCGAGCGCGTACGCGCGGCGGCACCCTTGAGAGTCCTCTCATCCCCATCGAAGAGATAGATGGCTCCAGCACCGCTGTCAGCCGCCGAGATCATCTCCGTCAACACCCGGTCAAGCAGGCGCGAAAAGTTGTGCTCGGCGGAAATCGTGGCCGCGATCCTCAGGAATTGCCTGATGGTGATCTTCATTGCATCCATCGTTGTCGCGAGTTCATCGACTTCGGCAACGATTGATCGCGTCGAGATCGGCGTCGCGAAGTCGAATTCCCTGACCGCTCGCGCCTCGCGGACCAGCGAACGCAGTGGATTGGCTACCAGGCGCGAAAGCAGCCACGCCACCGGGATGCTCAAAAGGACGGTGATCAAGGTGATCAACAGCGTTTCGCGGCTGATACGACTGGCCTCCTTGAGCAGCTCATCTTCGGGCGAGAGCACCGCAAGATAGACGCCGCCCGGCTCGCCTTCTACCTGCAGCCTGGAAACCGTGCCCTCCCACGTCTGTCCAGCAACGTCGAGCGCGACCTTGGTGATCGCGGCGCCGACATGCGGGCTTTCCATCAGGCGTGAGAGCACCGGCGAACCGAGCTCGGAGACCTTCGCAAGACGCGGGTTGCTCTGATTTCCGCGGTCGAGTGCCATGCGCTCCGGCCTGTCGTAGCCGAGCACCACGTCATCGGAGTTGAATAGCACCAGTTCCGAGGACGGAGTCAGCTTCTCCTCCTGGAGAGCGCGAGACAGATCGCTGAGAGTCAGGTCCGCGCCTACGACCGAGTCGCCTCCCTCGGCCCGGCGGGCAAACGTCACGCCCACTTCACCCGTGCTGAAGAAGACGTAGGGCGCCGTCTTGATCTGCTTCGGCGTCGCCAGAGCCTGCTGGTACCAGTCCCTCGCGCGGGGGTCGAACACGTAGTCTGGAACGTCTCGCCGCTCGACCTCGGCCAGGGCGCGGTCGAGGAAGACATAGGTGCCGCGCAGTGAAGCACCGGCTCCGCGCTCGATGCTCAGTATCACATAGGCAGCGTCGGCGGGAGCCCTGAACTGCGCGCGCACTTTTGCGTTATCGCGCAATGGCCGCACAAGAAAAAAGTCTCCGCTACTGTAGCCAACGTAGAGCGCAGACAGCGAGGGAACGTGCTCGAGCGCGACTGAGATATAGCCGACGCTCTCCATGCGGTCAGCGAGGTTATGCGCCTGACGAAGACGCTGCTGCGCCAACAGGTCGATCACCAATTCCACCGGGTGGTAGATCGCCTCGAAACCGGCGACCGTCTTTCCACCGATGGCTTGTACCAGCTCCTGCGATCCGGAAATGATCAGTTCGCGGTTCTGGATGTGGTTGTGCCATCCGATCACGCCGCCCGCGCCGATGACGAGAAGGCTGAGAAGGGTGGCGATGTGGAGGTGGAGCGGAAACCGCCGCCGTCCACCGCCCGGCAACGGCCGCGCTGCGACGGCGCCGGTTGGGCCGGAGTCAGAACCAGGTGGCATGCGAGTCCTCGTCAGTCAGTGCGATGCGGCGATTCTAACCAACGCCATGACGCAGTAAGATAGGGTGCCAGTCGGTCGTGCCGAATGGCAGATTGTGATCACAGTTCGCCGACAGCAAACAGGCTCACACTTGAGCGAGTGGATTCCATCGCTATTTGGTGGAGTATCGCTCGCTCTTTGCTCTGTCCGGTAGCGGACAGACTTTGCGGAAGCGGGCCGATGGGTCCAGAGTTGTCGCTAGCGAACGGCGGCGATCGCCGGTCGGCGTCTCTTGGGACCAGCCATGGATGCTCAAACGCTAGCGAACCATTCCAGGGATCTGGCAGACCTGCTGGACAAGCTCATCGCGATCGATCTGGAGCTAGAGCCGTATTGCAAGGCGTTGGGCAATCCAACCCCGCAGCGCGTGGCCGCCAGCGCCGCGATTGGCCAGACCTGCGACGTACTACGATCGTCCATCTCCGACCTTCGTACCATCATTCTCGACGTCGAAGGCATGCCGTACATCCAGCGCGGAAAGCGCAGCGGTCGCAGAGCGGCCTGACTCGGCACATCAGTACCGCTCCGACGCCTTCGCTGTGTCAGGGGCATTGTGTCAGCGAACCGACAGGTTCCCCAGCAAGGCGTCGTAGAGCATCGCCTCCATCGCCTGAAGCGGGGGCCCGGGGCGCCACCGGACGTTGGCGTCGTCCTCATCATCCTCCCCGGACGACCCGTTCGAAGTAGGTGCCAAAACGGGAGTCATTTTGTCTTGCCAACGAAAGGGTTGAACCTCAGTATCCTCTCCTGCAAGACCAAACACGACAAAAATGAAGCTATTCGCAACACTTAAAAAGCTCAGGGAATTTGAACGATTACAGTTGCCGTTCCTCAGGTCCATTATTGACTTCGACATCGTCATCGAAGTCGGACTCGCCGAGGAGCAAAGGCAGCCGCTCACGCCAAAGCAGCTCTTTCTGATGGAGCTCGGATCGGTCACAACGGTTCGCCGGAAATTGGCTAGGCTCGTCGAGCAAGGCGTCGTCACCCGCCGCACCAGCACGAAGGATCGCCGTTCCGATGTCCTTGCCATCGGCCCCTCCAGTCTCAGGCTGCTCGGCAGGTACGGCAAGTTCATCGCGGGCGTGGGCGCGCGGAAGTAAGCCGCGGGCTCGTGGCTAGTGCAGGCGGCGATGCGGGAGATTGCGAAGCGGGCGGGGGTGACAAGCACAATGAATCAGAAACGCGGGCAGTCGGAACAAACCCGGCTCGAAGCTCTGCTCGACAAGCTCGTCGCGGCGCAACTCGATCTGGAGCCGGTTTATCAGGGCAAGCCATATCCGGCCGGCGATGCGCACGGCGTGGCGATCGCAACGGCGTACGGCCTGCTGCGTTCTGCGATCGACGACCTTCGCCAGATCATTCACCAGGTCGGCGGCCCGATCGCCAGCAGCGCAGCGCGAGACTAGTGCGCGAACACTCGTAGTGGCCGCGATCGCGGGAAGCGTTGCCGCACGTCGCGACGCCCGATGTCACGTCCGCATCGCGCGCAGGCGAGACGACAACATCGCCAGTGAAGCAACGACCTAGGCGATTGCTCTCATCGCCTGCTCTGCTAGTCCCGCGATACGAATTGCATTCGCGTGATCGGCATCCGCGTTTGTAAAAACTACCGAATAATCCCCGGAGAGACTAGAATCGCAGCGGAACGCGCTGCAATCGCCGCAATCGGCGGCGACGACGCGCCTCCCTTCCTGTGGTTGAGCCTGACCAATCCGGAGGTGTCTACGGTCTGTGGTGGCAGGCTTATCGGGTTCCGGTCAACACAATTCTCGCATTCGCGTCCGGCGGCGTTCCGATCCTCCGGGTCCGCTTTCTCATTGACGAAAGATATCGCTCATGTGGCAATTCAGGGCATTCGCACTTGGTTTCATGTTTGCCGCGCCGGCCGTGCTCGCCGCGCCGCTGCCGCCGGTCGAACCGATGCCGACGCTCGATGCAGCGACGCTCGCACCCGCGCCGCTCCTCAATGGTCAGGGTTACACCGTCGACGCCACCGTGCCCGTCATCGGCTACATGGGACAGTTCACTCTGCGCGCGCCTGCGGGAACCTTTACCGCAAACGGCACCGAGATGCTCGCCATCCGGGTGGCGGAGTTGTCGCAGATTGCCCAGCTCAGCCAGCTGAGCCAAAGCGGTGTTTTTGCCGACGCCTTGGCCGCGTCCGCGATGAAGACCGGCGCCGCGATCGAGCAGGCTGCGATGAATCCGGTCCAGACGATCTCGGGCATCCCGGCCGGCATAGGGCGTTTTTTTGAATCCGCGTCGACAACAATCACGCGTGCAACGGAATCGTCCAACGCGAGTCCTCAGCAGACCGCCGACGTGGCAATGGACGCGCTCGGCCTCAACAAGGCCAAGCGCCGGATCGCGCAGCAAGTCGGCGCGGATCCCTATACGACCAATCCGGTTCTCGCCAAGCAGCTCAATGATCTCGGCCAGGCTGCGTTCACGGGCGGCGTATCGCTCGATGTTGCGCTCGCGGTATCCACCGCGGGTGTCGCCACGGCCATTTCGACGACCGCCTCGGTCAGCAACCTGGTGTGGGAGAAATCGCCGGAGGACGTGCGCACGATCAATCAACAGAAACTCGCCGCGATGGGAGTGGACGCGAATGTGGTTCAGGCTTTTGTCACCAATCGCTGGTTTACGCCGACACTGGCGGTTCCATTCGTGGAGCGGCTCGGGCAATTGACGGCTGCGAAGGACCGAGCGAGCGTTGTCGCGTTGGCAAGCACGGCGGCTAGCGAGGGCGAAGCACGATTCATGCTCAATACAGTTGGCATGGCTCGCCAAGTCAATGCAGGCGGGGACCCGGTCACTGCGCTCGAGGTTGTCGGCCGCATCGTGACCATTCGCACTCGCAGCGGACGCGTCGTGGTCCCGGCACCCGTGGACTATGTGGTATGGACGGCGGCGGTGCGGGACTTTATCGAGCGCCGCCTCTTTGTCGCGCGGAACCGGGAGGTCCTTGTCACGGGAATCGCGTCGCCGCTGACCAAGGAAGGTTTGCGAGCGGCAGGGTGGGGCTTGCGCGAGCATAGCAGTCGCTAGTCCGAGCTTGTATTGGGTCGATGGCGAAGTGTTGCGATCGAACCCGGGTTAGAGTATTCGGTGGTCGAGCGGCGTCAATTCAGTTTCGTTACTTCGCAACTGCCGCCGGCGGCGGTGACCCGTGCCGTCGATGATGTCCACAGCCGGAGCGTAGGACAGTAGTCCTTGCTTCGCATTCCGGTCGCGCGCGTGTCACGCGTTTGTCGGCACGCTGAGAGTCCTGCCGTTCTTCCCTGCGCATTCGCGCCGCCGACTATTGCCCTTTGGTCCAATTGTCCCCCCCATTGTTCTGATGGGACGATTGGACGTCTGATGCACAAATGGGAGGGCTCTTGTCGCTATCACCGCGAACGTGGGAGCCGAATGCGTCGTTCGCCAAGGATACTCGACGGCCTGGGCGATTCCGCGAATTGGTGCTCTGCCCGCTCGAGCGAGGTCCAGCGGCGCGGCGATTGCGCGTGGCGCTGAGCGCATCGCCTGACAGGCAGGTTTTGCGCACGCCCGTACCGATATCGACGGCGTCTCGGCCGCGTCAAGTGCACTCCATTAACGTCCTGAATCGGAAAACACGATGAAACGAAAATATTGGATTGGTCTTGGCGTGATCGCATTGGTAGGGATTGCCGTAGTGGGCGCTCTTTACGTCGCGTTCCCAGTGCAATTCACCACGCTTGGAGGCATGGCGCGCAACTATGTGCTGACCTTATCCACGCCGGCAGGCACGGTTGCCACCGAGTTGAATCCGGCCTACAAGGCCGTCGCTGCTGCGGGGTCTGTGCCACCGGAGAGTGAAGTCGCGTGGCCGGGTGCCGCCGCCGGAGACTGGCCGAGCTATAACAGAACGCCGACATCGCAGCGGTATTCCCCCCTGGACCAGATCAACGCAAAGACGGTCGGCAAGCTGAAAGCCCTGTGCTCCTACGACGTCAACGAGTACACCTCCTTCGAGTCGAGCCTGATCAAGGTCGAGGATGCGGTTATCGGCACCACCGAGTTCGATATTTTTTCGATCAATGCTTCGACCTGCGCCGAAAATTGGCGCACGCACCTGACCTATCAAGGATCCCTTTTGCCGTCCAACCGCGGCGCCGCTTACATGGATGGGATGCTCTATCGCGGCACCCAGGATGCTCGCGTGCTCGCGTTCGACTTCAAGACCGGCAAGCAGGTCTGGGAGACGACCATCGCCGACACCAAACACGGCGAGTCGGTGCCTTCGGCGCCGATTGCATATGACGGTCTGGTCTACGTCGGCAATTCGGGCGGTGACTACAAGGGCGGCAAGGGTCACGTTTTCGCGCTCGACGGGAAGACCGGCAAGGTCGTCTGGGAGTTCTTTCTCGCGCCCAAGGTCGAGGGAGACGTGGTCCGCGGGCCTTTGGGAAAGTCGCCGCTCGACGCGTCGGCATGGCATACCACGCCTGGGGTACCCATCAGCGGCGCGGGGACGTGGACGTCGTACACCCTCGACACGAAAAACGGATTGCTTTACGTCCCGGGAGGCAATCCCGCCCCGGACTTCGCCTCAGGCGCGCGTGAAGGCTCAAACCTCTATAGCGATTCGGTGGTGGTCCTCGACGCCAAGACCGGGGATTACAAGATTCATTTCAACGTCTTGCCGAAGGACTGGCACGACTACGACGTTTCCAACCCGCCCATTCTCCTCACGACCACGGGCGGCAAGCAGATCATGTCCGTGGCTCCCAAGGATGGTCACTTGTACGGATACGACCTTTCCAACAACAGCCTGCTCTATCGTGTGCCGATAACTACCGTCGAGAATGACGGCCAAGCTTTCGCGGTCGGCGAGAACGTGCATTTTTGCCCCGGACCTGTCGGCGGCGACGAATGGAGCACGCCGGGCTACGACCCGACCACCAACCTGATCATCAGCGGAACAGTCGACTGGTGCGACACGGTAAGAATCGTAGATGACAAAAAGCTTGCCGAGGTGCCGGTCGGCCAGCCATTTACCGGAATAGCGTACCTGAACCCGATCAACATGTTCGGACGGGAGTCCAAGACCGATGGCTCTTGGGCCGGCTGGATCTACGCTAGCGACGCCGATACGGGTGTCTGGAAGTGGCGCGTCAAGTCCAACTATCCCGTTCTCGGCGGGATCACGCCCACCGCAGGAGGCGTAGTGTTCTTCGGCGATCTCGGCGGCAATTTCTATGCGCTTGATTCCGGCACGGGCCAGAAGTTGTGGAGCCAGGTTCTGAATGGTGGCGGCGGAATCGGCGGCGGCATCATCAGTTACACCAGCGGCGGCTCGCAAAAAATTGCCGTAGCCGCCGGCTTCACGATGGTGGCCTGGCCGACGAAGCCCGTGAAGGCCAAAGTCATCATCTTCGGCCTCGACAATCCATGAGACTCGTGTCGACGCTGGCGATTGCGGTCGGTGCCACCCGGTGGCTAGGCGTTGAAGGCGCTCGCGATCCGCGGCGCCACCGGGGCACGCGAAGCAGGCCCTGCGCGGATCCGCGCGGGAGCTGATCGATGGATCTCGATCCGGTCATCCTGTCGCGAATCCAGTTCGCGTTCGTCATCAGTTTCCACATCATCTTTCCGGCGTTTACGATCGGACTGGCGGCGTGGCTCGCAACAATAGAAGGCGCGCGACTGGCGACCGGCGACGTCCTCTACCGGCGCGTGTTCGATTTCTGGATCAAGATCTTCGCGCTGTCGTTCGGCATGGGCGTCGTGACCGGCATTGTCATGGCGTTCCAGTTCGGCACCAATTGGGGTGTGCTTGCTGAAAAGACAGGCCCGATTCAAGGTCCTCTGCTCGGCTACGAAGCGTTCACCGCATTCATGCTGGAGGCGACTTTTTTCGGCGTGATGCTGCTGGGAAGAAACCGGGTCTCGCCGCGCTTTTACTTCTTCGCCTGCTGCATGGTCTCGCTCGGCACGATGTTCTCGTCGTTCTGGATCCTGGTGAACAATAGCTGGATGCAGGTCCCGGTCGGACACACCATCGTCAATGGCAAGATCATTCCCGCGGATTGGTGGGCGATCGTCACCGGCCCGGTCATGGCCGTGCGATGGCCGCACATGCTGCTGGCCGCGTTCCTGACGACCGGAATGTGTGTCGCTGCAACCGGGGCCTGGTACGTGCTTCGCGACATCCATCGCGCGGAAGCCCGCGTGATGCTCAATTGGGGCTTGGGACTGGTCGCGGTGATGATCCCGGTTCAACTGTTCTTCGGTCACCTGACGGGCGAATACGTGCTCAAGCACCAGCCGGCGAAATTCGCGGCCATCGAGGCTCGCTGGAAGAACGAGCAGCCCGCGTCCGAAACCCTCATCGCGATACCCGATGAAAAGGCGGAGAAGAATCTCTTCGCCATTTCCGTACCGAAGCTCGGCAGCATGATCGCCTCAGGCAACTGGACGGCGCCCGAAGTCGGGCTGGAGTCGTTTCCCAAGGAAGACCGGCCGCCGGTCCTGATCCCGTTCTTTGGCTTCCGCATCATGGCCGGCATGGGACTGGTGATGCTCGCTGTGTCGTGGCTCGGGAACCTGCTGCGATTGCTGGGGCGCCTCGAGACGACGCGCTGGTTCATGTGGGGCACGTTTCTCGCGTTTCCGACCGGCTTCGTTGCCATCCTGACCGGCTGGTACACCGCCGAGGTCGGACGGCAGCCCTGGGTGGTGTACGGACTGCTGCGCACGAAGGACGCGATCACGCCGTCGCTTAAAACCGGCGACGTGCTTTTTTCACTGACCGGCTACGTGCTGGTGTACGCAGTGTTCGTCCTGTTCGGGACGTACTACATCTTCAAGTTGTTGCGTGCCGGGCCCACGGGCGATGCGGCGACCGCACCGAGCGCCACCCCGAGCCGGCCCATGGCGTTCGCCGACGATGCCGCCAGCGCGACGGGCAGCCAACTGGCGCCGAGGGCGTAATCCATGGAGCCCTCCAACCTCGCTGTCTTCTGGGCCTGCGTCATCGCGTTTTCGATCCTCGTGTATGTCATCCTGGACGGCTTCGATCTCGGCATAGGCATCCTGTTCGGGATGACCTCGGCGGAGAGCCGTCGCGTGCAGATGCTCAACACCGTTGCTCCGTACTGGGACGGCAACGAGACGTGGTTGGTGCTGATCGGCGCAACCCTGTTCGCCGCCTTCCCGATGGCCTATGCGGTATTCATGGGCGCGTTCTATATCCCCGTGCTGCTGCTCCTCTTCGGCCTTATTTTCCGTGGAATCGCCTTCGAATTTCGCCAACGTTCCAAACAGATGCTCTGGTTCTGGGACCGGGGCTTCTTCGTTGGATCGGTCGTCATCGCCTTTGTGCAGGGAGCGGCGATCGGCGCAATGATGAGAGGCATCCCCGTTGCCAATGGCCAGTTTGCAGGCAACACCTTTGACTGGGTCGCGCCGTTTCCCATTCTGACCGGCATAGGGCTGGTCCTCGGGTACGCACTGCTCGGTGCCGGCTGGCTCGTGCTCAAGAGCGAGACGGAGGTGCGCGAGTGGGCCGTAGCACGCATCCCGTTGATCGCCGGCTTGCTGCTGGTCGTCCTTGGCATAGCCTTCTCGGTGACACTCGACTACAGCGAGATCGCGAAGGGTCATTGGGGCGAGCGTCGCTGGGGACTTGTGTTTCCCGTCATCGGTGTGCTCGCCCTTGCCGCGATCGTCATCGGCGCCCGCAGGGACCGCGCGGTATTGCCGTTCCTGATGACCGTGGTGTTCTTCGTCGCATCGTACGCAACGCTCGGCGTCATGTTCTGGCCCTACATGATTCCATACAACGTCACGGTCGCCGACGCCGCCGCGCCGGATGCGTCGCTGGGCTTCCTCTTTTACGCCGGGATCATCGTCCTTCCGTTGATCTCTATTTACACGGTCGGCGTTTATTGGGTGTTCCGGGGTAAGAGCAGCCGCGGATATCGGTGAACGGATCAATCGAATTTGCAATCCAGCGGCTCTGACGCACGCACATGACAACGAGTGAGCGATGCGGGACATAGATACCGCGCGAGCACCTCGCAGTGCCGCTCGTCGTCAAACCATCACGGTGTGGAGGGAATAAAGTGAGACTCTTTCGTAGCACCCTCGCGGCGACTCTGTCAGTAGCGGCACTGTTCATGAGCTCTGCCGATGTAACCGCGCAGACTGCAAGCGCGCCCGCCGACGCATCGTCGGACGCGGCGGCGCTGCCGCGCGATCCCTGGCCGCGTGATGTGAGCATTTCGAATGCAGCCCTGCTCATCTATCAACCGCAGGTGAACTCGTGGGTGGACAACAAGCTCAGCTTCCGGTCGGCAATGGCGATCAAGCCGACGGGCTCCAAGGAAGAGACATTCGGGGTCGTGTTCGCAACCGCTCGCACGCAGGTCGACAAGGTCGAACGCACCGTCGTTTTCGAGAACCTGCAAATCACCAAGCTCGACTTTCCGACCTTGCCCGACCATGGCGCCAGCTACCTGCCGGAGCTCACCAAGCGTCTGAGCAGCGACGTCAGGACGATCTCGCTCGACCGGCTGGAGGCTTCGCTGGCTGCGTCGGGCGTCAAGCCGACAACGGTGCCGGTGAACAATTCGCCGCCGCAGGTGCTGGTCAGCTATTCGCCGGCGATCCTGGTCCCGATCGATGGCGCTCCTGTTCTAAAACCCGTACCGGATCATTCACGCGTACAGCGGGTCATCAATACACGAGCGTTGATACTGAAGGGGGGCTGGGGCGACGGTTTCTACATCCACGTCTACGACGGCTGGCTTACGTCCAGCACAATCAACGGCCCATGGACGCAGGCGACGCTTGGACCGTTCGAAGCAAAAGCGGCGAACGAGATCGCGCAAGCCTTGGGCAAGGCCGGAAAGGTCGACCTTCTCGACGGGGGGCCCAAGGCGGACCCGAAGCCGTCGCTCGCCAATGGCGTGCCGACCATCTATACCGCGCAGGGGCCCGCCGAGCTGATCACCTTCAAGGGTCAGCCCGACTTCGTGCCGATCGTCGGAACGGAGCTCTTGTGGGCGTCCAACACGCACCAACGATGTCCTGATCGATACCGCCAACAATTTTTACTACGTGCTTCTTGCCGGAAGATGGTTCACGCTCCGCGGCGCTGACCGGCCCATGGACTTTTGTCGCGAGCAACGCGCTGCCCCCGGGATTCCAACAGATTCCTACCGGTCTCGCTCGCCGCGGCGGTGCTGCCGTCGGTCGCGGGCACACCGGAGGCGCAGGAAGCGGCGATCGCCAATACCATCCCGCAGACCGCAACCGTGCCGCTGAAGAACGGGCCGAAATTCACACCAAGCTTCGATGGGCCACCGCAGTATCAGCAGATTCCAGGCACGCCGCTGACTTACGTGGCGAACTCGTCGGTGCCGGTCATCCAGGTCAATCCCAACAGCTATTACGCCGTGACTGCCGGCGTGTGGTTCACCGCGGCGCAATTGACGGGTCCGTGGATGATAGCGACGTCGGTTCCGGGAGTGATGTACAGCATTCCGCCGTCGTCACCGCTCTACTACGTCACCTACGTCAAGATCTACGAGGCGTCGCCGACTACGTCTATGAGGGATACACGCCGGGCTATCTCGGCGTCGTGGTCGAACCCACCGGGACGATCGTCTACGGCACGGGCTACGCCTATACGCCGTGGATCGGCTCGGTCTGGTATCCGGGGCCGGTGACTTATACCGTGGCAGCGGCGCCGATCTACAACCCGTACGTCGGCTTCACCTTCGGCTTCGCGATGGGCCTGGCAACGGCAGCCTGGTACTCGCCCTATTACGGCGGGTATTACGGGGGCTTTTACGGCGCCTACTATCACCCCGCCTATTGGGGCGCCTATCCGTGCTGCGGCAGCGCGAGCGCCAACGTCTACGGACACTGGGGCAGCGCGACCTACTCGGGCACGCGATCGTGGTATGCGGGCGGCGGCGTCGCAGGCACGAGGGCGAGCGGCAGCTACTACAACTCGCGCACGGGCACGACGGAACGTACAACGCCGGCAAGCAATTCAACGCTTATACCGGCAACTACTCGCGCGGTTACGATCGGACAGCCAACGGCGCTAATGGCGGGTACGGCAACGCCGCGCGCGGCGTCAACACCAACGAGTACACGGGACAGCGCTCGACCGGCATCGAGCGTCTCTGCCACTGGAGCAGGCGGCAGCTCGCTATCAGCGTACCGGAGGCACTACCGCGGGTCCGGAGGGTTACGCGCACGCTGGCGAAGGCTCGACATACAACGCGGCGACTGGCAAGACCAACACCTGGAACACGGCAAGCGTCGGCAACAATCACTATGCCGACGTCAACGGCAACACGTACAGGAACACGGGCGACGGCTGGCAGCAGCATTCATCGAGCGGGTGGTCGAACGCGTCGAGTGCCTCGTCGTGGGGCGACAAGGAGTCGCAGGCGCGCAGCACCGGCGATGAACGCTCAGGCGGTGGAGGGCTATTCGGCGGCGGCGGCTTCGGCGACCGTTCAGGCGGGTTCGGGTGGCGGCGGCGTTTGGTGGCGGAAGTTTCGGCGACAGGTTTGGCGGTGGCGGCGGATTCGGCGGTGGCGGTTTTGGCGGAGGTGGATTCCGTGGCGGCGGCCGCCGTTGAGGATCGGTGTGGATGAGGCTCCGTCTTATGCGGTTGCGACATAGGGAAAACGGTGTTGGTATATGTTGTTTCGTGAGTGATTCAACTATCTTTAGGAGAAGCGCAATGATCAAGAAGTGGGCATTGAACTGGCTGGTCGCGTTGGGTTGCCTCGCAGCGTTTTCGCTTGCGATGGCGGCTGATCCGCCCGCATCCGGAACAGTCAGATTGAGCAGCAAGGCCGTGGCCATCGGCATCGGGGTGAGCTGGGGCGATGGCACGCTGACCGTCGGCGGCAAGAACTACGCCTTCTCGGTCGAGGGTTTGAGCGTGGCCGATCTCGGCGTTTCCGACGTGAGCACGACCGGCGAGGTCTTCAACCTGAAGAATGTTGCCGATTTCAGCGGTACTTATGTCGCAGGCGAGGCCGGTATAGCTGTTGCCGGTGGCCCGACGGACTCGGTGATGAAGAACCAGAACGGTGTCGTGCTCCGTCTGCACGGTACGCAGAAAGGTGCCCGACTGACGCTGGCCGCGGCCGGCGTAACGCTCAAGCTCAAGTAGCGTGCGAGCATAGGATCGGCAGGTGGCGATGCTCGTACCTGCCGAAATGTAGAAGCCGTCGGCCGCGCGGTCTGCCGAGGGCGAAACACATGAAGTCTGCTCGCTTTGGCAGACGTGTCTCTGCATTCTGGTGCCTCGGCCAGTCAAAATCGCTGTGCAAGCCCAGCGAACCAGGCTCGCCTTCCTCCGTACTGCGGGGCACCCACTCCCACCCCAGTACCGTCACGCAGCAAGTACGTCTTGTCGAACAGGTTCGTCACGCCGATTCGACCTTCAAGATTGCCCGCGGCAAGATCCTTCCAGTCGTGGATCAGCGCGATACCCATCGTTGCGTAGGCTGGAAGCTTCCCCGAGTTGGGTGGCGCGCCATCCGGCGTATTGCGCAGACCGCTTCCCGCCAGAACGTCGGCGCTGATCCGACTTGCGCCGAAACGATAGGACAGCCCGCCGGACACCGAATACCTTTGGTCGTGATCGAGGTAAATGTAGTGATCGGCGATGTAGGCGAGCTCATCGGCAGCAAATAATGACTGGCCCGAAATGATGTCCTTTCCCTTTGCCTTGGCGATGCCCAGATTGAGGTATCCACTCCACTCTGCACGGGCGTAGGTCGTGGAGACTTCCACTCCTTGCGCGTATCCCTTGGCGTAGTTGAACGGGGTCAAAATCAATGCCTGTCCGAACTGACCCTCGTCGAGCAGATTGGTGATGTCCTTGTAGTAGCCGTCAACCGTCACAGACCAGTCCGCCGTAATCTTCTGAGCCACGCCCACGTCAAAGTAGTTCGTTCTCTCTGCTTTCACGATGTCCGAGATGGGGATCTCGGGGGCGTTGGTCGTGTCGGTATAGAGGCCGATACTGGACTGCTCGACCAGCTCCTGTGGCGGAGGCGTGAAGTACCGGGCGTATCCGGCGTGAATCGCGGTTGCATCCGTGACCTTGAACAAGGCGTTAATTCGGGGGCTGACCTGATGCTCATCGGTGAATGCGGCGACGCGATCGAATCTAAGGCCGTAGTTCAGAGTGAAACGCGGATCGATCCGCCATTCATCTTGCGCATACAGCCCCAGGAGTTCGCCGCGCTTGCTTGAATTGTCCAGGATTGTCAGTGGGACATCCGACGTTGGATTCCCGGCGTCGTCCGTCGGGAACGCCTGCACCGTATTGTCGCTTTGCGTATATTGATGTGTGAACTGGCCGCCGAAACGAGGTGTATGGGCGTTGCCCAGCTCGTACGATGCGTCAAATTGTGCACCAACGGCCGAATTGGCCCGGGTCACATTGGAGGCCACTCCGTTGTAAACAAGATCTCCACCCAGAGGGTCCGGCACGTAGTGCAGCTTTGAATATTGATAGAAGACCGACGCCTGATAGTCGAGCGCCCCCCGTTTTTGCTGAAGCGAGGCGATGACATACTGATTTTCTTCGCGCTGATTCTGGTCCAGATTGGAAGACGGGATCAGATTCAATCCCGTGTCGACGTTGCTTACGCCCGAGAGTGAAAAAGCTGCGACCTGATCCGGGTTGTTGGGGATCTGGAATTTTCCTTGATAAGAACCGACGATCAAGGCGATCCGCGTGTCGTCACTCAGGACCTTCGACACATACCCGAATCCTTGCAGTTGCTGCGTGCGGTCGTGGATCGCATTCTTGGAAGGGGTTGGATTCTCGATGCCTTGCTCGCTCGTCAGGTAATTCCCGGTGAAGTAGTAATTCAGGGACTCGTTGCCGCCCACGAGCTCTACGTTCGGCTGCACGACGCTGTGGCTGCCTCCGAGAATGCCAATGCTCCCGCCCGGCGGGGTATCGAGGCCGTCCTTGGTTTGAATCTCAACGACACCCGCCGTGCGCAAGCCGAACTGGGCCGGTATGGCGCCCGTGACATAGTCGATGTGGTCGACGAAGCGGCTGTCGACAGACTGACCGAATCCGCTGATACCTTCCGGCAGTGTGACGCCGTTGATGCGGAACTGCACATTGGCGTGCTCGTCACGAACGTGGATCGACCCTGATGCCTTCGAGTCCTGGGCGACACCGGGCAGTTGCAGCAGGACTTCGTTCATGGGCGTGTTGTCGCCCTTGCCATACTCGGTGATCAGCTGTTGGTCGATGGTATAGACGGTGGTTCCGATTTTGGGTGAGAGCGCGATCTGTGCTTCCTTGAGGCGGGTCGCGGTAACGTTCAAGGGGGCGATTCGCACGGTGCTCGAGACGAGAACCGTCACTGCGACCGGAGCGCCATCCGCAACGTCAACGGCCTGACGAACCGAGGGCGTCGTCGTTCCACTGCTCTGAAGGACATAGCTGCCCGCGGGGATATTGGCGAATGTCGCGGCACCCGTCGCGTCGGACGTTTGTTGCGCGATCTGATTTCCTGTCGCATCGAAAAGGATTAGCACGACGCCGGCGATAGGATTGCCCGCTGCGTCTTTAGTCGTCGAATTGATAGTTGCTGCGTAGAGCGGCGTTGTAGCCAGGCAGGCAGCAAGACAGACGGCCAGCGGCCGTAGCGAATGCACTTTGAGCATTTTCGTTCCTTCATGCGCATAGCAATAGGATGCCGCCGACGCATCGGCGACAGTTTCTTTGCTGGAACTTGCGCGGTGGCCGTTTGGCCGGCGCGCGGGCTATGCGAGGAGGGGCGGGCCGCAGCTAGGCGGCAAGACGACGAGGATGACGCGCTCGAACCGAGGCGCGCTTTGGGGTGGTTGCTCGAGGAATGCGACGCCGGCAGGCGCGACGGCGACCGCGGGAGAGCTCGGGCCTTCCAGCTTGCCAACGACCGCCGCACAAACCGCGCAGCCGTCGTCGCCCTCCGCCCCGACGTGCAGGTGCGTCGCGGCAACCGACACGAGAAACACGAAGGCCAGCGCCGATACGCCGGCAACGACCGTGCGGTAGAGCGTAGAGGCGAATATGGATCGGCGAGCCATTACAACGCGAGCCCTCGATGCGGGGAGACCACCCGAGTCTCAACGATAGTAGATTCGTTCGGAAAGAACCGCAAGCGGCCGACCAAGCTGGGATCGGATGCTACGGCGAAACAGAATGCGGAGTCGAACCACCGACCTCCTGGGTAAGAATCTGACACGCATGCCCCTCGCCATGTGTCTCACAGTGCGGGAGCTCGTGGCACGAGCAGAAAACACAGACCGGGCGCGGCGTCACCATCAATGTAAGGAGACTTGGTGAGCGCGTCCACGATCACAAGCACATTCGCGGAGGGGGTGGTATAAAATTGCCGCCGGCTCCCGTGCAGGGAAGGGCCCCTGAACGGTCGTGTCGTGGGAGTACAAAATGCTGGTTCGCGTATTGCGCACTGCTTCGCGGTTCGCCATGCCTCTCCTGGGCCTGGGGATAGGCGCCGCCTCGGCGCAGAATGAAATATTCGTCGACAACAGTAGCAGCAATTCGGTCACTGTTTACTCTCGGACGGCAAGCGGCAATGTGGCGCCGATACGAACAATCGCGGGCGCTGCCACCGGGATGAACAGTCCGGAGGGCATCGCCGTGGATTCCGTGAACAACGAGATCTTTGTCGCGAACGACTTCCCGGCCAACGGAACCATCAAGGTCTACGGCCTGACAGCGAGTGGAAACGTCGCGCCGATACGAACCATCGCTGGATCGGCCACCGGTATGGATACTCCGCGAGGTCTGGCGGTGGACACCGTGAACAATGAGCTCTTCGTCGTTCAGGTCAGCACCCCCGCAATAGCCGTCTATGCGCGGACGGCCAACGGGAATGTCGCGCCGGTGCGCACGATCGTCGGCGCCGCGACGGGCCTCGTTGGCCCGATCGGCATTGCCGTAGATACCGTCAACAACGAACTCCTCGTGGCCAACATTTCCGGCAACACGATCACCGTCTATTCCCGGACGGCGAGCGGCAATGCCGCGCCGCTGCGGACTATCTCAGGTGCCGCCACGGGACTCGACTTACCCGAAAGCGTGGCGGTCGACACGGTGAACAACGAGCTGTCCGTGATCAACTTTCGACGCCAAATCCATAACGGTCTACGCCCGGACGAGCAGCGGCAATGCCTCTCCGATACGTACAATCGCGGGGGCAGCTACCGGATTGTCCAATCCAGTCGGCATCGCCGTCGACCCCGTCAACAACGAATTGCTGGCAACCAACATCAACATCGACACGATCACCGTGTACTCGCGGACCGCAACGGGAAATGTCGCGCCGCTGCGGACCATCGGAGGCGCCGCCACGGCGTTGAACGCCCCTGTGTTCATTGCGGTTACGACGGGACCGGCATCTCCTGTGCTACAAAGCGCGGCGTCGCGCAAGGTCCACGGCGGCGCAGGCACGTTCGACCTGCCGCTGTCATTGGTCGTGCCGCCCGCCGTCAATCACAGCCCGACGACCGAGCCGCGACAAGGACCGGCGCAGACGATCGTGTTCACCTTCGACAAGGCGATCTCGGGCGCAACCGCGACGATTACCGAAGGCACCGCGACGGCCGGGACGCCGACGTTCAGCGGCAACAGCGTGATCGTTCCTCTGACCGGCGTCACCAACAAGCAGTACGTGACCGTGACGCTGAGCGGGGTTGCATCGACCGACGGCAACAGCGGCGGCACCGGTGTGGCACGCGTGGGCTACCTTGAGGGAGACGTGAACGGGAATCGCGTCGTCACGGTGTCCGATATTCTCCTGGTGAATCAGCAGATCGCGCACGCGGTGACGTCAGCGAATTTCCTGAAGGATGTGAATGCAAACGGCAATCTGACGGTGTCCGACAAGCTGATTATCAACAATAACGTGACCAAGGCGTTGCCGGCCCCGTGATGGGGCGGCCGGGTGCCGGCGCTTCAGCGAAGTACGACCCCGTCGAACCGAGGCACCGGTGTCGACGGTCCGTACAAGGCCGCAAAATCTTCAGCGGGATTGCAAGCACCGTTGCACAAATGCAAAGAGAATCGGTCTTTGCTCCCCCGATCGACGCTGCCTTGATTTGTCACACCCGTGCGCACCATCGGCTCGACCTCGCCGCGTCGTAGCTTCTTTGAGCGCAAAAGCGTCGACACCGGAACGCGCATTCGTTGCGCTACACCTACCGCGGAGAAACCCGCTGATCAATTGTTGGTAACCGCTGTCGTGGAGAGCGGCTTGTAGATGGTGCTGTTGAGTGGAGTCGAACCACCGACCTACTGATTACGAATCAGTTGCTCTACCAACTGAGCTACAACAGCCCGGGTGATCGCCGGCAACGAGTTTGCAGCCGGCCAATCGAGGACCCAGAATTATACCGAACCCAGGCGCGCACGGCGAGCCGCGTGCACAATGGCGGCTCTGCCGGGTTTGGACAGGTTTGCCTTGACCGATTCTCGCTATCTCGCCGGCTTCCACGCGGTGGCGGCGCGTCTGCGCCAGCCGACGCACGGTGTCCAGGCCGTTTACATCGCGGCTTCGCGCCATGACCGTCGCGTGCGCGAGCTCGTCGACCTCGCGCAATCCCTCGGCATCGAAGTTCGGACGGTCGACGAGGGGAGGCTGGCGACGCTCGCCGGAAGCGACGCGCATCAGGGAGTTGTCGCCGAGGTCCGGTCCCAGCCGTTGCACCGCTCGATCGAAGAGATCCTCGACGGATTGACGGGTCCGGCACTGCTCCTGCTTCTTGATGGCGTGACCGATCCTCACAATCTCGGCGCGTGTCTGCGCAGCGCGGACGCATTCGGCGCCGATGCCGTGATCATTCCCAAGGATCGCGCCGTGGGAGTCAACCCGACTGTGGCCAAGGCGGCGTCCGGCGCGGTCGAGACCGTCCCCGTCATCACGGTCACGAACCTCGCGCGCACCATGCGCGATTTGAAGGACCGTGGCGTGTGGCTGCTTGGCGGCGATGCCGACGGCAGCGAGAGCCTGTTCGATGCGGACCTGTCGGGTCCGATCGCCTGGGTGCTCGGCGGAGAAGGTTCCGGACTGCGGCGCCTCACGCGCGAGCTTTGCGATCGAAGCGTCAGCATTCCGCTGACGGGAAGCGTCGCGTCGCTCAACGTCTCCGTCGCCGCGGGCATCTGCTTGTACGCGACCCGGCAGCAGCGCGCCCGCGCCGGAAAATGACGCGTGCGAGTTGCCCGTAGCGCGGGTGAAGCCCGCGTCGGCACGCGCTTTGGAAGGCAACGTACGGTGGCGCCGGATCGTCGTCCTTAGTATTCTTCGTTCTTTCCGGATTTATGGCCCAAGGCTTCGCCAGCCTGGTGTCTTCGATTTCGCTCCGTAGCGACGATAGTCTCCATGCAAACGCAACCATCCATCGGTCGTCATTCGCAGGACTCTTCGCGGATCGTTGAGCGCCTATGAATCGCAACGCGTTGTGCGCTTGTGGAAGCGGCAAGCGTTTCAAGCATTGTTGTGGAAAAGATGCTGCGCCGACTCCGGCGGCATCGCCTGCGCCGGCATCGAATGTCCGATTCGAGGCGCTTGCCGCGCACCAGGCAGGAGCACTTGGGCAAGCCGAGTCGCTCTATCGGCGCGCGCTGGAGGAATTCCCCGGTGACATCGACTGCCTGCACATGCTCGGCGTGGTGCAGATGGAACGGCTGCGCCATCGCGAGGCGCTCGAGCTTCTGTGGGATGCGGCCGAAAAAAGTGGCTGGTCGAGGCCGGACATTCGGCACAACCTTGGGCTGGTACTGGGGAAGCTGCTGACGCGTGAGGCGAATGCGAGACAAGCGGACCTTCTCGCGGAGTTCGTTGCGCGCGAGGACGCCCGGAAGCTCATTCGAGCTGAAATCGCGCCCGTGGTTTCGGTGGTCATCCCGGCGTACAACCACGCGCGCTATGTCGCGAAGGCGATCGCCTCGGTCGCCGCCCAGACCTATCCGCATATCGAGCTTGTCGTCATCGACGATGGTTCGAGCGATGACACGGCGGAGGCCATCGCCAGGAACGTTGCCGGCTTGCCGTTTCCCGCGCGCTTCGAGAAGCGGTCCAACAAAGGAGCGGCTGCGACGCTGAACGAAGGCGCTGCACTGGCGCAGGGGCGCTACATCGCTTTCCTGAATTCGGACGACTGGTACGCCCCCGATCGCATTGCGTCCATGGTCGACGAGGTCGCGCGTACGCGCTCCCTATGGGGGTTTTCGCTCGTCTCCAACGGCGACGAGGCTGCCGCGGAGGACGCGCCCGAACAGGTTCACTTCGACGTCCTGCAGAAGCAGCGCAACTTCCTGGGGACGTATCCAAACAGCTTTACGCTCGTGCAATACAACGTCGCGGTGTCGAGCGGGAACCTGTTCGTCGAGCGCGATTTCTTTTTGTCGCTGGGCGGATTCAGGGAATATCGCTACAACCACGACTGGGACTTCTGTCTGCGCGCGGCCGCAATCGCGGAGCCTGTGGTTGCACAGCGCCCGCTCTATTTCTATCGCGTTCACGCCGGCAATACGATCGCGGAATCGCGTCAGGCGGCGACGGAGGATGCCAACCGTGTTCTAGGCGACTTCCTTGCGAGGGCTCTTTTAAGCGCCGCACCGGCGGCGACCAACGCTCTGGGTCCGTACTGGCCGGCGAACCGCACGCTCCTGTTAAAGCTGGTGTTTGGCGAGGGGGAGGGGGCGCTCGTCCCGGTGCCGGTGCTTCGATCGCTCGCGGCAGAGTGGCGCGCAAGACCCGCGCCCGGCGCGTCCGTCACGGCCACGCCATCGACCGCGCAAGGATTGCTCAAGACCGCGGTCGTGGTCCTGGGGATGCATCGCAGCGGCACCTCGGCGCTTGCGCGTGTGCTCAATCTTTGCGGAGCCGCGCTGCCGGCGAAAGTGAAACCGCCCAAGCTGGGCGTGAATCCCAAGGGCTTCTGGGAGCCTGAAGCGGTGCTCGACCTGGATGTACGAATCATTCGCCAGCTGGGTGGCGATTGGAGCAACGTCGACTTTTCGCTTCCGAGCACCGGTGCCTTCGTCGATGAGTTCAAGGCCGATGCTTGCGCGCTTCTTCAATCCGAATATGGCGATCAGGAAACGATCCTTATCAAGGATCCGCGTATTTGCGTGCTCGCACCGCTGTGGCATGAGGCGCTGATCGCCGCGGGCTATCGGCCCGTCTACGTCGTCCCGATCCGCAACCCGCTCGAGGTCGCGCAATCCCTTCACGCGCGTGGAGACATGACGATTCGCGAGGGTCTCCTCCTCTGGCTGGCATATATGCGTCGCGTCGAGGAATTCGCGGACGCGCATCCCGAAGTCAGGCACGTGCGATATGTCGATCTGCTCGACGACTGGCGGTCCGTCGTGCCGCGGATCGCGGATGCACTCGACATTGCACTCGACGCCGGCGGGCGGTCGGCGGAAGTCGACGATTTCCTGGAAGATTCGCTGCGGCGCCAGGCCGTCGGCGACGAAGAGCTCGACGCCATGGCCGATGACGCAGCCATCGCCGAAGTGCGCGCGCTCTACCGAAGATGCCTGTCTCGCTGCGATCGCGACGCCGTCGCGCGTGAGCCGGCCGTTCTATCACTGACCGGCGCCCCGACCGGAGAGTTTCAGCAGCGCGAGGATGTGTCGGCTAGTGCGAGCTTTGTGCTGTGCATCGAGAACAATTCCATCCGCGACCAGGCTCTGTTGCTGTGCGAAAGCATCCGCCGCTACGCGGGACGCTTCCGCCAGTCGCGCATTCTCGCCTTCGCGCCGCGGCCCGGACTGGGCGTCGATGCCGCGACGCGAGCGGCATTGCAGGACATGAACGTGGAATACATCGACGAGCCGCTCAACACGACGTGTCTCGATTACGCGCCTGCAAACCGCGTCTTCGCCGGAGGCTACGCCGAGAAGCATGTCGGCACCGATCTCGTGATCGTCATGGACAGCGACACGGTGTGGCTCGACGAGCCGGAGTTTCCGTCTGATGCGGACGCTGCTGCACGTCCCGTGGACTCAAAGGGCAGCGCGACGCGCGGGCCCGGCGACCGGTTCGAGGCCTATTGGGAGACGATGGCGACAATGTGCGGCGTGTCGCTCGACCGGCTGCCGTTCGTTCGGTCGACCATCCGCAATGAGCGCATCCGCGTGTCCTACAACGCGGGGCTGACCGTGGTACGAAGGCAAAAAGGCATTCTCGCTCGATGCGCGGCGCTTTTTGCCGAATCAGTCACGGCCGGCATGAGACCGTACCGCGGGACCGGAGTGAATATCTTTGCGTCTACCGGTCATGTGGGCGAGGCGGGCAGCGAATACTGGGGCTCGAGCCAGACGGCGCTGACGCTCGCGATCTGGGCAAGCACCGACCGCGTTCTTCACTACCCGGACCACTACAACGTTCCCCTTCACCTGGTCGCGACCGAGGGCGAGATGGATCCGCGATGGCTCGCGCATCCCCCGGTTCACTTGCACTACCACTGGATGTTCGGAAGCAAGCACCACGACGTGGCGATGGAGCTGCTGCTGAGAATGGGCTTGTCGGCGGAAAGAATGGAGTGGCTGCGCGCGCGCACGCCTTTTCACGAGCGGCAACAAAAGTCCGCGTACGGCGAAGTTGCCACGCACCCGCGCTAGCCTCGTGCTAGCTGCCCGGCCGCGCGTAAATGTCGGGAAAGAAGAGATCCTTCCATGAATCGGGCGTGCTCTTGATGTTGCCGATGCGCGCCTTGAATGCCGCGAACTTGACGACGTTCTGCGGCGTAAGCGTGAAACGCAGCTGGGGATCGGCCAACATCTTTGCCAGATCCTCGACCGAAGTGCTCTTGTCGCCGGTCATCCGCAGATAGACTTCGGCCGCCGCGCGCCGGTCGCGATTGATGAAGTCGGTTGCTTCGGCGAGGGCCGAGAGAAACGCCGCGTACACGCGCGGATTCTGCTCGCGGAACTTGGACGTCGTCCATACCAGGACGAACGTTTGCGGGCCGCCCCAGACGTCATACGAATTGAGCACTGTGTGCACGCCGTCCCGCTTGAGCTCGTCGTACTGGAAAGGCGGAGACGCGAAATGCGCCGTGACCTCGCCGGCGTTCGACAGAAGCACCTGCATGGCGATCGGGTGCGCCATGTTGACGGTCAGATGGTCGAGCTGGCTCCAGTTCGCGTCGCCGAATGCCTGCGCCGACGCAAGTTGCAATGTCGTCGCCTGTGAGGACACCTTGACGCCGGCGACCGCGATGCGATCCTGTTCGGTGAAGTCCTTGATCGACCTGATGTTCGGGTTGCGGGCGTTGAGAAGCATCGGCATGGAGTTGAGCGCGGCGACGCCCCTGACGCCGAGCGACCCGCGCGTGCGATCCCACAGCGTCATGAACGACCCGAGACCACCGGCAGCGTAGTCGAGGTTCCCCGTAAGAATGGCGTCGCTCGCAAATGTGCCGTCGGCGAAAGTGCTCCACGTCACGGCAACTTCACCGAGTCCCTGCTCCCTCGCGTGCTTCTCGATCAGTTTTTTGTCTTCCATCACCATCATCTGCAGATAACCGATGCCGTACTGCCGCGCGATGCGAACGGAGTTGACTTCGGCGTGGGCAGGAGGAGAAACGAGCGAGAAGATCCACGCAAGCGCGATGAGGACACGTGAAGCCGTTTTCATTGGATTCGGTTACCTTTCAAGGATGGGCCCGTTGCAAAGGACCGCGGCGCGGATCTCTTGGTTTTTCATCGGCGATGTTGCGCATCGTTGCCGTCGTTGTCAGCGATGTGTAAGATGATTGCAAGCAAAAAGCAAGCAGATTAGGCAAGGGTACAGGGGTGGTCAATCGGGATATAGATGCTGGGTGTGACACGGTCGGTGCACGCCTTACGCAGATAGCGCAACGCTTTCCGGACAACATTGCTGTCGTCGAAAAGGATACGCGGCTCACTTACCGGCAATTCGACGCTGCGGCCAGCGCGATTGCGCGTCAGATCGCTGCGACCGGGCACGATCGGCCCGGACGCATCTGCCTCTTCTTTCAGAGCAAGCTACCGGCAATCACGGCTATTTTCGGCTCGGCGCGGTGCGGGCGCGCCTACGTCCCGCTCGACGCCGGAGACCCGCACGAGCGATTGCGCTTCATCGCCGGGGATTGCGAGCCTTTCCTCTTTCTGACCGAAACGAGCTTGCTCGAAAGAGCCCGTGCTGTCGCGCCGCCGGGCTGTGCGGTCTTCGACATCGGGCAATCGCACGTCGGCGGTGACTCAAAAGCGATACCGCAAGTCGCGGCCGATGCGCCGCTCTTCCTGTATTACACGTCCGGCTCCACGGGCCAGCCGAAGGGAGTGATCCAGACTCATCGCAACCTTCTCTTTTACGCCGATGCGTACACGAAGGGACTCGGCATCACCGCAGCGGATCGATTGTCGCTCGCGTACACGCTGAGCTTCAATGCGGCGAACATGGACATCTACTCGTCGCTGCTCAACGGCGCCGCGCTCTGCGCCTACGACATGCGCGGCGACGGCATCCCGAAGTTGGCGGACTGGCTCGACCTCGAGCGAATCACGGTCCTGCACACCGTTCCGACCGTTTTTCGGGAGCTCGGCAACCGTCTCGCTCCCGGACGCGTTCTGCCGCACGTCCGCGTGATCGATCTCGGCGGCGAATCGGTTTTCGCGAGCGACATCGACCTCTTCCGCGGGCACTTTCTGGAGACCTGCGTCCTCATCAACCAACTCGCCTCGACGGAGATCGGTCTCATCGCGCAGCACAGGATCGAGCACGGCGGACCGGCGCCCGCGACGTCCATCATTCCCGTGGGCCGTCGAATCTCGGATGTCCGCGTGGAGATCCGCCGCGAGGACGGCAGCGCCGCGATGCCCAACGAAGTCGGTGAAATGATCGTATGCAGCCGCTACTTGAGTCCCGGGTACTGGAAGCGGCCGGATCTCGATGCGGCAGCATTCTCGGCGGACCCGCAGCAACCGGGCAGCCGGTGCTATGCGAGCGGCGATTTCGGGCACATCGACGACTCGGGCAATCTGCACTTCCTGGGGCGCAAGGGTGGCAGGATCAAGATTCGCGGACACTCGGTCGACCTGATGGAGATCGAGGCGGCGCTCGCGACCTGCCCCGGCGTGACCAAGGCCGCCGCGCTGGCATTCGGCGGCGAACTGACGGCGGAGCCCGTGCGCCTCGTCGCGTACGCAGCGACAAGCAACGCGGCCGACAGGGACTCGCTCGTGATCCGCAGACACCTGGCGAGTCGATTGCCATCCTACATGCTGCCATCGAGGATCGTGTTCCTTGACGTTCTTCCGTTGACGTCGAGCGGCAAGATCGACCGCAAGGCCCTTGGCGCCATCGACGCGTCGTCGCCGGACGATGCGCGGCCGGTCGAAGCGCCGCGCGACGACATCGAGCAGGGAGTCGCCGCCGTCTTCGAGCAGCTGCTCAAGGTGGCTCCGGTGGGACGGGGCGATGATTTCTATCTGCTCGGCGGCGACTCGCTGCTCGGCGTGGAGCTGCAGACGCGTCTGCGGAAGGACTTCGGCGTGCACGTCGCGAATTTTCACGAGGACGCGACGGTGGCGCGGATTGCGGCCAATGTGCGCCAGGAGCGAGCTGTTCCCTCGACGCAGTCGCGCGCGATTCCGGTGCTCATGCCGTTGTGGCAGCAGGGGAGCGCACCGCCGTTGTTCCTGATCCATGGACGCCACGGCCAGGCGTTCGTCAGCCCGCACTTCATGCGTCTCTTGGGCAACGACCAGCCCGTGTGGGCGTTCCAGGCGCGAGGCCTGGACGGGCTGCGGGAACCGCACGCCATGGTCGAGGACATGGCTGCCGAGTACCTGGCCGCGATGCGGAAGCAACGCCCGCACGGGCCGTATTTCCTGGGATCTCTGTGCGCCGGTGCGTACATCGCCGCGATCATGGCGCGGAGCCTGCGCGATGCGGGCGAAGTGGTGCTGCCACTGCTGTTGCTCGATCCGCCGGACAGCCTCTTGCATCAAGGCTATTCGACGATGAGCGAGGAGGCGTTCGTACGCAAGATGAAGAAGCGCCGGGCGCAAGGCGGCTCGTTGGGTCCTGAGGACGATCCGGCATACATGCAAGCCCTGATGCGCACGGCGCTGGCGTTCGAGCACGCGATCGCCCGGCATCGGCCGATGCCATACGACGGGGCTGTGTACATGCTCTCCAGTCGTCAGCGCATGGAGGGGGTGGACGCGGGATTGAGGTCGATCTTCACGGGCGAGCTCAAGCGCTTCGAGGTGGGGGGCACGCACAAGGAAGCGCTGAACCCGCGCAACCCGGTGTTTGCGAGCTATCTGCTTCGCTGCGTCGGCCTCATCCGGCAGGCCGCCGACGCGGCCTAGCGCGCCCGCGTCGGCTACTTACAGTCGCAAGCGCCACGGCGCGGAGCGGCCTTGGGGCCCGACGTCGCGGAGGCCGGCGGTACGTGAGGGCGTGGCCACCGCCGATTTGCCTACGACGCGGCTGGCGGCTAGCATGGGCGGCTTCAAGGTGCCGCTCGGCGCCCCGACGTACACAGAGGACTCTTCATGCTCCAGCGATCTTCCGTATCTTCCGGTGCCCTGCGCGTCGCGCTCGGATTGGCGTTTGCGCTCCTGCTCCCGCTCGGCGCGGCGGCGAAAGGGACGCTCGTGTTTTGCTCCGAAGGCAGTCCCGAGGGCTTCCAGCCGCAGTTCTTCACGACGGGCACGACCTTCGACGCCGCGTCGGTGCCCATGTTCAATCGCCTGGTGCAATTCCAGATCGGCACGACGAACATCATTCCCGCGCTTGCCGAATCGTGGACGGTGTCGCCTGACGGCAAGGCGTACACGTTCAAGCTGCGCAAGGGCGTCAAGTTCCACAGCAACGCCAATTTCACGCCGAGCCGGGATTTCAATGCCGACGACGTGATTTTCTCGTGGAACCGCATGGCGGACGAAAACAATCCATTCCACAAGATGACCGCCGGCCAGACCTTCTCCTACTACGATGACATGGGTATGAAGAACATCGTCGACAATGTCCAGCGAGTCGACGACCTGACCGTGCGCTTCAATCTCAAGCGCGCCGAGGCGCCGTTTCTCGCCGACATGGCGATGGATTTTGCGTCGATTCTTTCGAAGGAATATTTCGACACGATGCAGAAGAAGGGCACGCCCAACGCCGCCGATGTCTACCCGATCGGAACCGGTCCGTTCGAGTTCGTCTCCTATCAGAAGGACGCCGTGATTCGCTACAAGGCGTTCGACCGTTACTGGGGTGGACGTCCGAAGATCGACACCCTGATCTATTCGATCACCCGCGACGCGACTGCCCGCTACGCCAAGCTCAAGACGGGTGAGTGCCAAGTGATGGCGTTCCCCAAGCCCGCCGACCTGGACGAGATGAAGAAAGATCCCGAGCTCACGGTGCTGCAGACCGAGGGTCTCAACGTCGGCTACATCGCCTTCAACACCGAGAAGAAGCCCTTCGACAACAAGCTCGTGCGCCAAGCGCTGAACCTTGCCACCAACAAGGACGCTATCCTGAAAGCGGTTTATCTGGGCAACGGACAGGCGGCAAAGAACCCGATTCCGCCGATTCTCTGGAGCTACAACAATGCGATCCAGGATTATCCGTACGATCCGGCGAAGGCCAAGCAATTGCTGGCGCAGGCGGGTTTTCCCAACGGGTTCGAGGTCGACCTCTGGTATCTGCCGGTGACACGGCCCTACAACCCTGACGGCAAGCGCATGGCCGAGATGATCCAGGCTGACTGGGCCAAGGTAGGCGTGAAGGCGACACTGACGACGTTCGAGTGGGCCGAGTATCGCAAGCGCGCCAAGAACGGAGAGCACCAGGTGGTGATGTTCGGCTGGTCGGGCGACAACGGAGACCCCGACAATTTCTTCGTTCCGCTGCTGGGATGCGAGGCGGTGAAGGGCGGCGGCAACAACGCGCGCTGGTGCAACAAGTCGTTCGAGGACCTCGTCGTCAAGGCGGCACAAACGCCGAAGCAGGCCGACCGCGCCAAGCTCTACGAGCAAGCTCAGGTCATTGTCCACGAAGAGGCCCCGTGGATCACGGTGGCGCACTCGATTCGCTTCGAGCCGCTGCGCAAGGAAGTCAAAGGCTACAAGATGGACGCGACGGCGCATCACTATTTCGACACCGTCGACGTCGCGAAGCCGCCGGCACCCTGAGCGGGATGCACGGAGTGAAGGTTGCCGCGCGTGATGAACTGGCTCGGCCCGGGGGGTTGCGCGTCATGGCTTCCGGTCCGTTCGCGGACACGAAGGCGAACGCAAGACTGCAACGGGCTCGCTTAGGGCTCGTCATTCCCGCGAAAGCGGGAATCCAGTGTCTCTTGTTTCAGCGCCATTGAGTTTCCGTCGTCGCGGGGACGACGCGTGGCCCTCGATCCGAGGCACCTGCATCGAGCTCGCGCGCGTCCGCCCGATGCGATGCTGAACGCAGGCGCGTCCCACGTTTCATGCTGACCTACATCCTCCGTCGCGTCGCGCTGATCATTCCGACCTTTTTCGGCGTGACGCTGCTCGCATTCGCGCTGATCCATCTCATCCCCGGCGATCCGGTCGAAAATCTCTCGGGCGAGCGCGGAATGGCTCCGGAGCGCCGTGAGCGGCTCCTGCACGAATACGGGCTCGATCGTCCGCTGGCGGTCCAGTACGGCGTCTATATCCGCCAGGTTCTCAAAGGCGATCTCGGCTCATCCCTGACTACGCACGAGCCTGTGCTCGACGAATTCCTGACGCTGTTTCCCGCAACGGTCGAGCTCGCGTTCTTTGCCATGCTGCTGGCTGTGTGCGTAGGCCTCCCCGCGGGGATTCTGGCCGCGCTCAAGCGAAACACAGTCGCGGACTATGCTGTCATGGGCGTCTCGCTCACCGGCTACTCGATGCCGATCTTCTGGTGGGCGCTGCTTCTCATCCTTTTTTTCTCCGTACATCTCGGCTGGACGCCCGTCTCGGGGAGGATCGCGGTGGAATTCGACGTGCCCGCCTCGACTGGACTGATGCTGATCGACACACTGCGCAGTGGCGACCCCGGCGCCTTCCGCTCGGCGCTGTCGCATCTCATTCTTCCGGCGATAGCTCTGGGAACGATTCCGCTTGCGGTCATCGCGCGCATGACGCGCTCGTCGATGCTGGAAGTGCTGCGCGAGGACTACGTGCGCACCGCGCGCGCCAAGGGGCTGCCCTACTGGCGTGTCGTGCTCGTGCACGCGCTGCGCAACGCCCTGATTCCTGTGATCACGGTGATCGGCTTGCAGGTCGGGCTGCTGCTCTCGGGAGCCATCCTCACCGAGACCATCTTTTCATGGCCCGGCGTTGGCAATTGGCTGATCCATGGCGTCCAGTCGCGCGATTACCCCGTCGTTCAAGGAGGCATTCTCCTGATCGCCGCCATCGTGATCGGCGTCAACCTTATCGTCGATCTTCTCTACGGCGTCATCAACCCGCGAATTCGCCATGCATGACGTCGTGATCGGCGGAGCGGCACCGCCCGCGCGAGAAGCCAGCGCCTGGGGCGAGTTCTGGAAGGCCTACAGGCAAAGTCGCGGCGCGATGATCGGGCTGGCACTGGTGATAGTGCTCATTGTCCTGGCGATTTTTGCCGGCGTGGTCTCGCCGCATCCCCCCAACGAGCAATATCGCGAATTCACGTTGACGCCGCCCGCGTGGCACGAGGGCGGAAGCGCGAATTTCATCCTCGGTACCGACCCGGTCGGACGCGACATGCTCTCAAGGCTGATCTACGGCACGCGCCTGTCGCTGCTGATCGGTCTCATTTCGGTGGCGATCTCCCTGTCGCTTGGCGTGGTGCTCGGATTGATCGCAGGCTATTTCCGCGGGCTGACGGAGACGATCATCATGCGCGTGATGGACGTCATGCTGGCGCTGCCGAGCCTGCTGCTGGCCATCGCCGTGGTCGCGATTCTCGGGCCCGGACTGATCAACGCGATGTACGCCATCGCCATCGTGCTACTGCCGCACTACGTGCGCCTGACGCGTGCGGCAGTGCTGGCCGAGGTCGGCAAGGAATACGTTGCGTCGTCGCGCATCGCGGGCGCGGGCGCGATCCGGCTGATGTTCTCGACCATCCTGCCAAACTGCGTTGCGCCGCTGATCGTGCAGGCGACCCTGGGCTTCTCCAACGCGATCCTCGACGCCGCGGCGCTGGGATTCCTCGGCCTCGGCGCGCAGCCGCCGACACCCGAATGGGGCTCGATGCTCGCGGGCGCGCTGGAATTCATTCAGCGCGCCTCATGGGTGGTGACTTTTCCGGGCCTCGCGATCCTCATCACCGTCCTAGCGTTCAACCTGATGGGCGACGGCTTGCGCGATGCGCTCGACCCGAAGCTGAAGCGATAGGCGATCGCCATGGCGCTGCTCGACATTGAAGGTCTCGCCGTGGAATTCGGCAGCGTCGCGGAGCCACTGATCGCCGTCGACGACGTCAATCTCACGATCGATGCCGGCGAGATCGTCGGTTGCGTCGGAGAATCGGGGTCGGGCAAGAGCGTCACCGCGCTCGCCGTCATGGGGTTGATCGATTTTCCGGGGCGGGTGCGCGCCCGGCGCATGAGCTTCGATGGACAGGATTTGCTCGGGCTGTCCGATGCAGGCCGGCGCGCGCTGGTCGGCAAGGACATTGCGATGATCTTCCAGGATCCTCTCGCAAGCCTGAATCCCTGTTTTACCGTGGGCTACCAGCTGACGGAAACCATGCGCATCCACGGTACCGACGCCGAGCAGCGGAGTCCCAAGCTTCGCCGCGAGCGCGCGCTCGCGCTCTTGCAGCAAGTCGAGATACCGGACCCGCGCACGAGGCTCAGCGCGTTCCCACATCAGCTTTCCGGCGGGATGGCGCAACGCGTCATGATTGCAATGGCGATCGCCTGCAATCCGCGTCTCCTGATCGCCGACGAGCCCACGACTGCGCTCGACGTGACGGTGCAGGCGCAGGTCCTTGATCTGCTGGTGCGCCTGCAGCGAGAGCGCGGGATGTCCTTGCTGCTCATTACCCACGATCTCGCAGTCGTGGCGGAAACGGTGCAGCGCGTGGTTGGGATGTACGCAGGGCAGCAGGTCGAGACAGGCCCGGTTCCTGCCATCTTCGACGCGCCGGAGCATCCGTACACGCAGTCGCTGCTCGCGGCGCTGCCGGAGCACAACCTCGAACGCTCGAGGCTGAAGGCGATCCCGGGCATCGTGCCCGGACAGTTCGACCGGCCGCGTGGCTGCCTGCTTTCGCCGCGCTGCGACTACGCGCTCGAGCGCTGTCGCCGTGAGCGGCCGTTGCTCGAGGGCCCCGAAGGGCGCAAGGTCCGCTGTCACTTTCCGCTCGATGCGGCGGGACGTCCCACGCGCGGCTGGAAGCCAGAAGCTCCGGATCGAATCGTGGATGCGCGGGCGGCCGCGACATGAGCGAATCGACGCCACTGCTCGAGGCGCGCGCGCTGACCCGGCACTACGCTGTGTCCCGCGGGCCGTTCCGCGAGAAAGGCGTGGTGCGTGCGCTCGATGGGGTTTCGTTCACGGTGCGCGAGGGCGAGACCCTCGCCATTGTCGGCGAATCCGGCTGCGGCAAGTCCACGCTCGCGCGGCAGGTGACCATGATCGAGCGTCCGACGTCGGGCGAATTGCGTCTTCGCGGCGACGATGTGGCGCACGCCGATCGGGACACCCTCAAGCGATTGCGCCCGCAGGTGCAGATGGTGTTCCAGAATCCGTACGCATCGCTCAATCCGCGCAAGCAGGTCATGACGCTTCTCGATGAGCCGCTGGCGATCAATACCGAGATGAGCAAGCCAGCCCGTCGCGATGCTGCGCGGGCGATGATGGCGCGCGTGGGCCTTCGTCCCGAACATGAGCGGCGCTATCCGCACATGTTCTCGGGAGGGCAGCGCCAGCGGATCGCGGTGGCGCGCGCGCTCATGCTGAGGCCGCGCCTGCTCGTTGCCGACGAGCCGGTGTCCGCACTCGACGTCTCGATTCAGGCGCAGGTGCTCAACCTGCTGATGGACTTGCAGCAGGAAATGGGGATTGCCTATCTGTTCATTTCGCATAACCTGCAGGTCGTGCGCCACATCGCTGAGACGGTCGCAGTGCTCTATCTCGGCAAGATCGTCGAGTCCGGTCCGAAGGCGCTGCTGTTCCGGCGGCCGGCGCATCCGTATACCCGGGCACTCCTCGCGAGCACTCCGTCATTGCGGGGATCGGCCCGGCGAGCAGGGCAGGACGCGGTCTCCGCGACCACAGGTCCGAAGACGACTGAGGACGGTGCGGCTGGCGCTGGCAAAGTCCTCAAGGGCGAACCACCGTCGCCGCTCAATCCTCCTTCCGGGTGCGCATTTCACGGGCGCTGTCCATACGCGATCGAGCGCTGCCGGGTCGAAGTGCCGCTGCTCGAGGCGTTCGATGGGGCCCTCGTCGCTTGCCACCGCGTGACTGAGATCAACGCGCAATAGGGTACCGAGCCGTCGTTCCCGCGAAAGCGGGGAGCCAGTACGTCGCCACGGAGTCGCGGAGATCAACGCGTATTGAGAGGCCCGAGCCGTCATTCCCGCGAAAGCGGGAATCGAGTGTCTCTCTGCTAACGCCGCTGGATCCCCGCTTTCGCGGGGATGACGAGCGGTTTTTGGGGCGATGTGGCCAGCGTGCGTCCCAAGGCTTGCATTGACGCTGGGAGGCGCTTTGGGCATGATCGGCGGCGTCCCGAGATTGTCACAAAAGCCGTCACAAACGGCTGGCGTGATCTCGCTGTCATCGTCCAGTGCTCGCTTTCATCCTCCGTCGCATCCTGCAATCGATCGCGGTCATGGTCGCGGTCGCGTTTATCGCCTTTGCGCTATTCACATACACCGGCGATCCGGTCACGTTCATGGTGGGCCAGGACGCGACCCAGCAGGATCGCGACAAGCTGCGCGCGGAGCTCGGCCTCGACCAGCCGTTTTACGTGCAGTTCGGACGATTCATCGGCCGTGCCGCTCAGGGCGATTTCGGCCTCTCGCTGCGCCAGGGGCGCGCGGTCTCGACGCTGCTGAAGGAGCGGCTGCCCGCGACGCTCGAGCTTGCATTCACTGCCGCGCTGCTCGCGCTCGTGCTCGGCGTTCCCGCGGGCGTGTATACCGCGCTCAGGCGCGATTCGTGGCTTTCGCACATTCTCCTGGCGGTCTCGCTCATCGGCGTGTCGCTGCCGACCTTCCTCATCGGCATCCTTCTGATCCTTGTGTTCGCGGTGATCCTCGGGTGGCTGCCCTCGTTCGGGCGCGGCGACACCGTCGCGCTGGTCGGCTGGTGGACGACGGGATTCCTCACCAAGAGCGGACTCAAGGCCCTGATCCTGCCGTCGATCACGCTCATGCTTTTCCAGATGACGTTGATCATGCGGCTGGTGCGCGCGGAGATGCTCGAGGTGCTGCGCACCGACTACATCAAGTTCGCGCGCGCCCGGGGCCTGACCGACCGCGCGATCCACTTCGGACACGCGCTCAAGAACACGCTGGTGCCGGTGATCACGATCACGGGCCTTCAGCTCGGTGCGATCATCGCTTTCGCCATCATCACCGAGACCGTCTTTCAATGGCCGGGCATGGGCCTGCTTTTCATTCAGGCCGTCGGGTTCGCCGACGTGCCCGTGATGGCGGCCTATCTTTGCTTCATCGGTCTCGTTTTCGTGCTGATCAATCTGATCGTCGATCTGCTGTACTATGCCGTCGATCCGCGCCTGCGCATCGAGCGCCTCGCAGTCGCACAATGAGGTTTCACGCGAGATCAACCATACGCTATCGAATAATTCCATGACCCCAGTCGAGTACCTGCGCGCCGATCACGCTGAGTTGATAGCCTTGCGTCGCGACCTGCACGCGCACCCCGAACTTGGCTTCGAGGAGCATCGGACTGCCGAGATCGTGGTGCGCGAGCTCACCGCCCTTGGGGTCGAGCATCACGTGGGGATCGGCAAGACCGGTGTTGTCGGCGTGATACGCGGCGAGCGCCAGGACAGCGGACGGGCCGTGGGCTTGCGCGCGGACATGGACGCGTTGCCGATGCACGAGGAAAACGTATTCGCCTACGCGTCGAAGTTCAAGGGCCGGATGCACGCCTGCGGTCACGACGGGCATACCGCGATGCTGCTCGGCACCGCGCGCTACCTTGCCCGCACGCGGCGCTTCGATGGCACCGCCTACCTGATCTTCCAGCCTGGCGAAGAGGGCTTCGCGGGTGGCAAGGCGATGGTCGAGGATGGTCTTTTCGAGCGGTTTCCGGCCGACGAAATCTACGCGCTGCATAACTGGCCGTCGTTGCCGCCGGGCAAGATCGGCGTGCGCCCAGGGCCGGCGATGGCGGCCGCGGACCGCATCGAGATTCACATCGAGGGACGCGGCGGCCACGGCGCCCACCCCTATCTGGCCATCGACCCGGTTCTGGTGGCGGGACACATCATCACCGCCGCGCAGTCGATCGTATCGCGCAACGTGAATCCCATCGATACGGCGGTCGTCAGCCTTTGCGCGATGCACGCAGGCAACCTGGCCGCGATGAGCGTCATTCCACGCGAGGCGCGTCTGGTCGGCACGGTGCGCACGTTCCGGCTGGCGACGCAGGTTGCGATCGAAAAGCGATTGACCGAGCTCGTGCACTCCATCGCAGCGGCGTTCGGAGCCACGGCCACGCTCAAGTACGAACGCATCTATCCGGCGACGGTCAACAGTGATCGCGAGGCGAAATTTGCGGCGGACGTCGCCGACACTCTGATCGGGCCCCAGAACGTGGTCAGGGACCTCGAGCCGTCGATGGGGTCGGAGGATTTCTCGTTCATGCTTCAGCAGCGGCCCGGTGCGTACGCGCGGCTGGGGCAGGGCGGCGCCGAGGGCGGGTGTTTCCTGCACAACGCCAAATACGACTTCAACGACGAAGTGATCCCTCTCGGCGCGGGGTTCATGGCAGCGCTGGCGGAACGCGCGATGCCGATCTCGCGATGAACGCCGTCCCGCATTTCGCGCAAACGTATGTCGAGGCGCGCGACAAGTTCCTCGCGGCCGCGCAGATGCGTGGCGCGAAGCTCATGCGCCACGTGCATCCGACCGAGCGTGGCGCTGCGGGTGAAACGCTGTCGATGGACTTCGCGCTCCTCGGAGCCGAGGACGCTCCCGGTTTGCTGCTGCTGATCTCAGGGACACACGGCGCCGAGGGATTTTGCGGATCGGGATGCCAGGTCGCGCTTTTGCATGATGAGAACTTTATCGCCGCCGTCGATCGCGCGGGCGTATCGGTGCTGATGCTGCATGCGCTGAATCCCTATGGCTTTTCGCATTTGCGCCGCGTGAACGAGGACAACGCCGATCTCAACCGTAATTTCGTCGACTTCGGTGGCCCGCTGCCGGTCAATCGTGCTTACGCGGACATCCACTCGATGCTCTTGCCCTCGACATGGCCTCCATCGGACGAGAGCGAAGCACGGCTCAAGGCCTGGGTGGCGGAGCGCGGCCCCAAGGCCTATCAGGCGGCGGTTAGCGGAGGTCAGTACGAGTTTCCCGACGGGCTTTTCTACGGCGGCCACAAGCCGGCGTGGAGCAACGAAGTCCTTCGCGGCATGCTTCACGAGCATGCGTCCCAGCGAGCATTCCTGGGCTGGATCGACTTCCACACCGGCCTCGGACCGCGCGGCCATGGCGAGAAGATCTATGCCGGATTGGATTATTCGGCCGATGTCGCGCGAGCCAAGGCGTGGTGGGGACCGGACGTGACTTCGTTCCTGGATGGAACATCGACTTCCGCACCGCTGACCGGCATCAACGGCGCCGCGGCGCACGACGAATGTCCGAACGCAGCATTCGCCGGCATCGCGCTCGAATACGGCACCTACCCGGTCGAGCAGATCCTCCAAGCTCTCCGTGCCGAGCACTGGGTGCACAACCATCCCAAGGCACCGAAAGCGCAACGCGAAGCGATCAAGAAAACATTTCGCGACATGTTCTACGTCGACGCCGACGATTGGAAACAGATGGTCTACGAACAGGCCGTCGATGGCTGCATGCGTGCCATCGAGCAACTCGGCGAGGCGCGAACCTACGCCTGAACCACTTTCGCAAACCCCCGGAGCCCCGCAATGATTCGTATGCCGCAGTTGTTTGCCCGAGTGTCGCTCGTCCTGCTTGTCGCCACCTCCATTGCATGCACCGCATTTGGCGCGTCCGCGGCGACCTACCGGTTCGCCGATCAGGGCGACGCCGTCTCGATGGATCCCCACGCGCTGAACGAGTCGCTGCAGCTCACGCTCGTCGCCAATATCTTCGAGCCGCTGGTCGGCCGCGGCAAGAAGCTCGAGCTCGTTCCAATCCTGGCGACCTCTTGGAAGCAGACCGCTCCGACGGTGTGGCGTTTCAACTTGCGCCAGAACGTCAAGTTCCACGACGGAACGCCGTTCAATGCGGACGATGTCGTCTTCTCCTACGAGCGCTCCAAGGCCGAAGGCTCGGACATGAAGACCAAGATCGGCCCGGTCAAGGAGGTCAGGAAGATCGACGACTACACGGTCGACTTCGTGACCACCGAGCCGTTTCCCATCCTGCCGGACACGATCAACACCTGGTACATCATGAGCAAGGTGTGGTGTGAAAAGAACAATGCCGCCGCGCCGGTCGATGTACGCAAGGGCAAGGAGAACGCGGCGACGCTGCGCGCCAATGGCACTGGACCTTTCATGCTCAAGTCGCGCGAGCCTGGCGTTCGCACCGTGTTCGTGTCCAACCCCAACTACTGGGAGAAGGTCGAGAGCAACGTGACCGAGGCGACGTTTACGCCCATCAAGAACGACGCAACGCGCGTGGCCGCGCTGATCTCGGGCGACATCGACATGATGGAGCCGGTGCCGCTGCAGGACGTGGACAGGCTGAAGGCCGATCCGAACCTGAAGGTGCTGCAGGGGCCCGAGCTGCGGACCATTTTTCTCGGCATGGACCAGTCGCGCGATGAGCTGCTGTTCTCGAATGTGAAGGGCAAGAATCCGTTCAAGGACAAGCGCGTGCGACAGGCGTTTTATCAAGCCATAGACATCGAGGCCATCAAGACGCGGATCATGCGCGGTGCGGCGACACCGACCAATCTGATGGCCGCGCCCGGCGTCAGGGGGTTCGTGCCCGAGCTGAACAAGCGCCTGCCGCACGATACGGCCGCGGCGAAGAAGCTGCTCGCCGATGCCGGCTATCCGGACGGGTTCGAAGTTGGAATGAACTGCCCCAATGATCGCTACGTCAACGACTCGCAGATTTGCCAGGCGATCACGGCGATGCTGGCGCAGATCGGGGTCAAGGTGAACCTGATGGCGGAGACCAAGGTCACGTATTTCCCGAAGATCCTCTCGCGCAACACGTCGTTCTACATGCTGGGCTGGACGCCTGATTCTTACGATTCGCAGAACGTGCTTTACGCTCTGATGATGACTCCGTCGCCGGCCGGACAGGGCCTTTTCAACCTGGGGACGTACTCGAACAAGCGCCTCGATGAGCTCAGCGTGCAAATCGCCAGCGAGCTCGATCAGACCAAGCGCAACGCGATGATCGCGGAGGCCTTCAAGATCCACAGCGACGATATCGGCCATATCCCGCTGCATCAACAGGCGCTGGCATGGTCGATGAAGAAGAACATCGAGCTGGTGCAGCTTGCCGACAACTTCGACCTGCTCAAGTGGGTCGTCGTCAAGTGACGCATCTGACCAAGAGCAAGACCCGAAGGGTCGCGGCGATTGGAAACAGCCGCGTCATTCCCGCGGAAGCGGGGATCCAGTGTCTTTCGCGCCAACGCCACTGGACTCCCGCTTTCGCGGGAGTGACGGATGACGAGGAGATGCCTCCCCCGCGTCTTGTCCCATATCCGTCCAAGAGCAACATCCGAACGGTCGCAGCGATTGGAAACGGATGCGTCATCCCCGCGGAAGCGGGGATCCAGTGTCGTTTGCGGCGTCGCAGTCATGCAAGCAACGCCGCTGGATTCCCGCTTTCGCGGGAATGACGGCCACGTGATGGACGAGTCGCACGCAACCGAGTCAAAGGCCGCGTGAGCACGACTCGCGTCCCCGCACGCCGGCTCGCCCGCTCATGGGACAGCGACTTGGCGTACAGCTTCCGCCATTCGCCCGTAGCGGTGGTGTCCGCGGTAGTCCTTTTCATCTGCCTTTGCGCCGCGCTCTTCGCGCCGTGGGTCGCTCCCCACAATCCCTTCGATCTCGCGACCCTGAACCTGATGGATGCGCTCGCTCCTCCGCACGGCATGGCCGGCGCGCGGCCGGAGTATCTGTTGGGCACCGACGATCAGGGGCGCGACCTGCTGTCGGCGATCATGTTCGGCGCACGAATCTCATTGCTTGTCGGACTCGCCTCGGTGTTGTTCGCCGTGGTGCTGGGCGTCAGCCTGGGATTGATCGCAGGATACGTCGGCGGCAAGCTCGATGGATTCATCATGCGCATCGCGGATGTCCAGCTCTCGTTTCCGGCGATCCTCATCGCGCTCCTGATCGACGGCGTCGCACGGGCGGTGCTTCCTCGCGACGCGCACGGCCCCGTCGCACTGTTTGTTCTCATCTTCGCGATCGGCATTTCCAACTGGGTGCAATACGCGCGCACCGTGCGCGGTTCCACCATGGTCGAGAAGAACAAGGACTACATCCACGCCGCGCGCGTCATCGGCATTCGGCCGCTGGGCATCATGCGGAGGCACCTGCTGCCGAACGTGCTCGGACCGGTCCTGGTGCTCGCGACCATCAACATCGCGACCGCAATCATCACGGAGGCAACGCTATCGTTCCTCGGCATCGGCGTGCCGCCCACGCAGCCCTCGCTGGGGACGCTGATTCGCGTGGGCAACGACTTTCTGTTTTCGGGAGAGTGGTGGATCACCGTTTTCCCCGGCGCGGCGCTGGTGACGATGGTGCTGGCGATCAATCTGCTCGGTGATTGGTTGCGCGACGCGCTCAATCCCAGGCTGCGGTAGCCCGCGAGCCCTCAATGGTGCCGACCGCTGCGCCGCCGACCCCGGCAAGTGGAGCGTCACCGAGCTCGCGCGGCGCATCCGGTCAGCGCGCGAGTGCCTCGGAACCGTTGCTGGTCGTCGAGCATCTGCGCCTCGAATTTCCGACCCGCCGCGGAACGCTGACCGCGGTCGACGACGTCTCGCTCTCGATCGAGGCAGGTGAAGTGCTCGGGGTCGTCGGCGAGTCGGGCGCGGGCAAATCGCTCACCGGATCGGCGATCATCGGCCTCATCGATCCTCCCGGACGGATCGCGGGCGGGGAGATACGTCTCGCCGGCCGGCGCATCGACAATCTGCCGCAGGAGGCGATGCGCCGCGTTCGCGGACGTGAAATCGGCGCCGTGTTCCAGGACCCGCTGACCTCGCTCAATCCGCTCTACACCATCGGACGCCAGCTCGTCGAGACGATCACAACGCATCTCGACATGGGCCAGCGCGCCGCGCGCAAGCGCGCCCTGGAGCTGCTCGGCGAGGTCGGGATCCCGGCGCCGGCACGGCGCATCGATCACTATCCACACCAATTCTCCGGAGGCATGCGGCAGCGCGTCGTGATCGCCCTTGCGCTTGCGGCAAAGCCGAAGCTGATCATCGCCGACGAGCCGACGACGGCGCTCGACGTTTCCATCCAGGCCCAGATCATCGCGCTGATCAAGCGCCTGTGCCGCGATCATGGCACCGCGGTCATGCTCATCACTCATGACATGGGCGTGATCGCCGAGACCGCGGACCGTGTCGCAGTCATGTACGCGGGACGAGTGGCCGAGATCGGCCCGGTTGCGGATGTGATTCACCGTCCCCAGCACCCCTATACCATTGGCCTGATGGGCTCGATTCCCTCGATTGTTGCCGAGCGCGAGCAGCTGGCGCAGATCGACGGCAGCATGCCGCGCCTGACCGCGATACCCGATGGCTGTGCGTTCAACCCGCGCTGTCCGCAGGTGTTCGAGCGTTGCCGCCGCGAGCGGCCCGATCTCCTGCCGGCCGGCAAGACCGAAGCCGCGTGCTGGCTGCACGCGCGCGACGTGGTGAGCGTGCGATGAAACACGACAATCGGACCGGCGTCTCGACGGACGACGTTCCACTGGTCGAGCTTTCCGATGTCGCGCGCTACTTCGACGTCTCGCCTCCGTGGCTCAACCGCGTCATCGAGCGCAAGCCGCGACAGATACTGCGCGCGGTCGACGGCGTGAGCTTCAGCATCGCGAGAGGTGAAACGCTTGGGCTGGTTGGCGAGTCCGGCTGCGGCAAGTCGACGGTGGCGCGGCTCATCGTCGGTCTCTACCATCCGACCCGCGGCGTCATTCGCTACGACGGGCGCGAAGTGGACTTCTCCCGCGCGGAGACGCCACTGCGACGCACCATGCAGATGATCTTCCAGGATCCCTATGCGAGTCTGAATCCGCGCTGGCGCGTCAAGGATATCGTCGCCGAGCCGATTCGCGCTCACGGTCTCGCCCGCACACCCACCGAGCTGGCAGCCAAGGTGGTCGCGTTGCTGGAGCAGGTCGGTCTCGCGGGAGCGGATAGCGTCAAATACCCGCATCAGTTTTCAGGCGGCCAACGGCAGCGCATCTCGATCGCCAGAGCGCTGGCCACGGACCCCGCCTTCCTGATTTGCGACGAGCCTACGTCCGCGCTCGACGTTTCGGTCCAGGCGCAGGTCCTGAACCTCATGCGCCGCCTCCAGCGCGAGCTCGGCCTTACGTACCTTTTCATTTCGCACAACCTCGCAGTGGTCCATCACATCGCCGATCGCGTCGGGGTGATGTATCTCGGCCGCATCGTGGAATCAGCGGCGACGCGAAACCTGTTCGCGTCGCCCCAGCATCCTTACACGCGCATGCTGCTGGCGTCGGTGCCGGATCTCGCGATGACCGGCACGCCGCGTACCGCCGTCGGCGGTGAGGTTCCGAATCCGCTCGATCCTCCCTCCGGATGCGCCTTTCACCCGCGCTGTCCGTTCGCCAATGCGCGCTGCGAGAGCGAAGTCCCGATCCTCAAAAGCGTGCCGGGCGCCGACCTCAGCGCGGGCGCGGTCGCGTGCCACGCCGTCGAGGAGGGCCGGCTCGCGCCGGCGGAATTGACGACACACTGAAGGGATCGGGCGCCCCGCTGAATCGGCTATAATCCGCTTCTTTTAGGACGGCGACGCCGCGTTCGGCGTTTGCCCTGCCAACCCGGCTTGTTTCCAGCGGCCGCCTTTCCGCAAAGGCGCGCTACGCGTTCTAGAAGAATTCGATTGCGCCTCACTCAGATAAAGCTGGCCGGCTTCAAGTCATTCGTCGATCCGACGATGATCGCTACCCCGGGCCAACTGGTCGGCATCGTCGGCCCCAACGGTTGCGGCAAATCCAACGTCATCGACGCTGTGCGCTGGGTACTGGGCGAGTCGCGGGCCTCGGCGTTACGCGGCGAATCGATGCAGGACGTGATCTTCAACGGCGCCGGCGACAGGGCGCCGGTCGGCCGCGCGTCGGTCGAGCTCTTCTTCGACAACAGCGCGGGGCGGATCGGCGGGCAATGGGGTCAGTATGCCGAGCTGTCGATCAAGCGGGTGCTCACCCGCGATGGCGACTCGACGTACTACATCAACAACATCCCGGTACGCCGGCGCGACATCCACGACCTGTTCATGGGCACGGGCCTCGGGCCCCGGGCCTATGCAATCATCGAGCAGGGCATGATCTCGCGTGTGATCGAGGCCAAGCCGGAAGAGCTTAGAGTTTTTCTCGAGGAAGCCGCGGGCGTTTCGAAATACAAGGAGCGGCGCAAGGAAACGGAAGGGCGCCTGAGCGACGCGCGTGAGAACCTGGCGCGGGTCGAGGACATCCGCATCGAGCTCGGCGCGCAGCTCGCGAAGCTCGATGCCCAGGCCAAGGTTGCGACCGAATATCGCGATCTCGAGCTGCGGCTCAAGCGCTCTCAGCACATGATGTGGTTCGCCAAGCAGCAGGACGCGGTACGGCAGCGCGAAAGGCACGCCGCCGAAATCGCCAACCTGAGCAGCGGCTTCGAGGCGCTGCAAGCCGAGCTTCGCGCGGCGGAAGCGCGCCTGGAAGCGCTTCGCGCCGACCACTACGGCGCGGGCGACGCGATGCACGACAAGCAGGGCGCGTTCTACGCCTCCAACGCGGAAGTGACGCGCCTCGAGCAGCAACTGCAGTTCGCGCGGGAGAACGAGGGCAGGCTCGCGCAGCAGGTCGAGCAGATCACCGCGCAAGTGGCCGCGTTCGGCCAGCAGCTCGAGACGATCGCGGTCGATTCGCGCTCAGCCGGGAGCGATCTCGAGTCCGCGATCACCGCTCGCGAAGCTGCGTGCGAAGAGGAGGGCGCGGCGGCGCGCGCACTGCCGGCGCTCGAGCAGGCCGTTGCCGAGGCATCGAGGCACATGGCCGAGATCCAGCAACGCATGAGCGACATCGAGCAGGCGATTCGCGTCGGCGACACACGCCGTGAAAATGTTGCGAAGGCGCTGGCGACGCTCAGCGCGCGCCGCGAGCGTCTCGACGCGGAGTCGCGCGACCTGGCGCAGCCGGTGACGGACCCGATGGCCGCGGTCGCCGAGCAACTCGAGCAGGAAAATGCCGACCTTGCGGGGCGCGAGTCGTCCCTCGCCGAGCTCAATGCCGTAGTCCAATCGCTGCAGGAACGCCATCGCGTGGCGGGCGACACCTGGCAGCAGGTCAGCCGCGCGCTGGCCGACCGCGAAGCGCGGTCCGAGGCGCTCGCGGCGTTGCAGGCCAGGATCGACAGCAGCAAGGATTCAGCCGCGTGGCTCGCGACCAAGGGCCTGCAGCACGTTCCGCGCCTCTGGCAGCAGCTCGACATCGAGCGCGGATGGGAAGACGCGCTCGAGGCCGTGTTGCGCGAGCGTCTGAACGCACTCGAGCTGCCTGCGCTCGACTCCGCGCTATCGTGGACGGATCCGGCAGTAGCGCTGCCGGGACGTGTGGCGGCCTACGCTCCGGCATCGAAAGGTGCGCTGCCCGAGGGCGCCGCCGACGCCCTTCTCGCCAAGGTCAAAGCCTCCCGCGCGGAGCTGTCGCGCGTGATCACCGACTGGCTCGACGGTGTGCGCTGCCGCGACGATCTCGAGGCTGCGCTGCGCGATCGTGCCAAGCTGGCTCCGGGCGAAAGCTTCGTCACCCCGGCAGGACACATCGTCAGCGCGGATGCCATCAGCTTCTTCGCGCCCGACAGCGAGCTTCACGGCGTGATCGCGCGGCAACGGGAGCTGGCCGAGCTGGCGCAGGCGATCAATCTCGCCCGGGCCGACACTGCGATGGCAGCGAGCGCGCGCGCCGCCGCGGAATCCGATCTCAAAACGCGCCAGCAGGAGTACCACGCCGAAAGCATGGCGTTGTCGTCGCAGCAGCGGCGCTGTCACGACCTCGAGCTCGAATTGATGCAATTGCGGCAGGCGGCCGAGACCGCACAACGGCGCCGCGCGCAGATCGCCGAAGAGCTTGCGACACTGGTGCGCGACGACGCGTCCGAGCGGGAGGCGCTGTCCGCCATCGATCACGAGGTCGAGGCGAGCAAGCGACAGTTGGCAGATGCGACGGAGCGACGCGAAGCCGCGCGCCACGCGCGCAACGAGGCGGACGTGGCTCTGACCAAGGGGCGCGAGCGCGCGCGACTGGCCGAGCGCGCGGCGCAGGAGGCGGGTTTCGCGGAGCGTTCGTGCCGCGATCGCATCGCTGAGCTCGCGCGCCGTCGCGAAGGCATCGAGGCGCAGCTGGCGCAACAGCAAGCGCTGGTGGCTCAAGTCGCCGATGAGCGGCGACAGATCGACTGGAGCCCGATCGAGGCGTCGCTGCAAGCGCAGCTCGCGAGCCGCGCGGAGGCCGAACAAGCGCTCGCGGCGGCACGCGATCGCCAGGAAGCGCTCGGCGGCGAAATGCGTGCTGCGGACGAGGCCCGGCTGAGCGTTGACCAGCGCCTCGATCCGGCCCGCGCGCGCATCGACGAAGTGCGCCTGAAGGAACAGGCTGCGGCGCTATCGGAGGATCTTTTCGCGCAGCAACTCGCGGAAGCGCACGCCGAGCTCGAGACGCTTCCCGAGCAGCTCAAGGCGTGGGGAAGGGCGAGCGCGCTCCCCGCCGAGATCGAGCGCCTGACGCAGGTCATCGCATCGCTCGGGCCCGTCAACCTCGCCGCCCTCGATGAGTTGGCGCAAACGGCCGAGCGCAAGGATTACCTCGACGCCCAGGCGCGCGATCTGACGGAGGCCATGACGACGCTCGAAAGTGCGATCCGGCAAATCGACCGCGAATCGCGTGAGCTGCTCCAGCAGACTTTCGACGCGGTCAACATCAGCTTCGGCAAGCTGTTTCCGACGCTCTTCGGTGGGGGACAGGCGCGGCTTGTGCTGAGCGGCGAGGAGATCCTTGACTCAGGCGTGCAGGTGATCGCGCAGCCTCCCGGCAAGCGCAACACCTCGATCCATCTTCTTTCCGGAGGCGAGAAATCGTTGACGGCAATCGCGCTCGTGTTCGCGCTGTTCCAGCTCAACCCCGCCCCCTTCTGCCTGCTCGACGAAGTCGACGCGCCGCTCGACGACCCGAACACGGACCGCTTTTGCGCGCTGGTGCGCACGATGGCCGATGTGACGCAGTTCCTGTTCATCAGCCACAACAAGATCACCATGGAAATGGCAAATCAGCTGGTCGGGATCACGATGCCCGATCCGGGCATCTCGCGCGTCGTCGCAGTCGACATCGCCGAGGCCCTCGAGCTGGCCGAAACCGCAGCGCCATAAACCGATGGCTGGAATGAACCCCTTGTTCCTCGGCCTGGTCGCCGCCGGCGTCGTGCTCGTGATCGGCGTGCTGCTCTACAACTGGCTTCAGGAGCGCCGTGTACGCCGTAGGATCGAGGCCGCGTTCAGCAGGCCCGACGAGAGGGCTCACGGCAGCGGGCCGGGCGCCGATCGGGTCGAGCCGATGCTTGACCCGCACGACGACGAGGCGGCTCAGAGCGTCGCGATCGAGACGGCACCGGAAGATGACGACGTGCCGCTGCCTGACGAAGCGGGCGAGCTGCAGGATGAGCCTCTGCCGCAAGTCCTTCCAGGCACGCGCCTCGAGCGCCCTGGCATTGCGCCGGATGCGGATATCGAATGCGTCGCTCTTCTGCAACCGGCGCAGGCGATGGCGACAGCAGACATCGGTCCGGCGATATCTCCCGGCGGTTCGAAGCCGTTGCGCTGGCTCGGGCGGCGCGGCGTCGGCACTGCGTGGCAGATCATCGAAGGAGCAAACCCGGGCCCCTGGCACGAGGTCGCGGGCTGCCTGCTGCTCGCGAATCGCGCCGGCGCGGCGTCGCGAGTCGAGATCGAAGCCTTTCAGAGAGTCGTTGCCAGCGTTGCTGCGAGCGTCGGCGCCCCGAACACCAAGGTCGACGTGGCAGCGGAAGCCGATCGCGCGGAGGAGCTCGATCGCTTTTGCGCGGACCTCGATGTGCAGATCGGCTTGACCATCCTCAAAAGCGAGCTCGGCCAGATCGCCGGCACGCGCTTGCGAGGTGTAGCCGAGGCGTCGGGGTTTCGACTCAATCCTGCGGGCTACTTCGAGTACTCGCAGGAAGAGACCGGCTCGACCTTGTATACCATCCAGAACTACAAGCAGGAGCCGTTCAGCATCGAAAGCCTGCGCCGCACGAGTACTCCTGGAATCGTGTTCCTCCTCGACGTGCCACGGGTCGCGGATCCGGTCCGCGTGTTCGATCAGATGCGTCTCACCGCCAAGCGCATGACGCAGACCCTCGAGGGCGTGCTGGTCGACGACAACAGGCGGCCGATCACCGATACCTCGCTGGCCGCGATTCGCTCGCAGGTGCAGGCGACGGCTACGGCTTTGCGCGAGGCTAACATCGAGCCTGGCGGCCCGCGCGCCTTGCGCCTGTTCGGATAATATCGGGGCCGGCTTCGTGCCCAAAGAGGCTGTTCCCGCGAAAATCGCCCAGCGCGCGGCGAAGCTGAAGAGCGATCTCGACGCGCACAACTACCGCTATTACGTCGAGGACGCGCCTGCCGTCAGCGACGCCGAGTACGACGCCTTGTTCCGCGAGCTCGAAGCGATCGAGCGCGATTACCCGGCGCTTGCGACGCCCGATTCGCCCACGCAGCGCGTCGGTGGCCGACCTGCGACGGCGTTCGAGCCTGTCACGCATCGCGTGCCCATGCTCTCGCTCAGCAATGCGTTCACCGACGAGGAGGTCGACGCGTTCGACCGGCGGGTGCGCGCCGCGCTTGGCATCGACGAAGTGGAATATTCGGTCGAGCTGAAATTCGACGGCCTCGCGGTCAGCCTGGTTTACGAGCGCGGTCAATTCACCCTTGGGGCGACTCGCGGCGACGGCAACACGGGCGAAAACGTCAGTGCCAATCTCAGGACCGTCCGCGCCATCCCGATGCGATTGCCTGCGGGCGCGCCACCGCTGCTCGAGGTTCGCGGGGAGGTCCTGATGCTCAAGCGCGACTTCGCTGCGCTGAACGCGGCGCAGACCGCGGCTGGCGACAGGCTGTTCGTCAATCCGCGCAACGCCGCGGCGGGTGCGCTGCGCCAGCTCGACTCATCCATCACCGCGTCTCGCCGCCTCGCCTTTTTCAGTTACGGGGTGGGGGCCGTCGAGTGGGGTTCGGTGAAGCCGCCCGTGACTCACGACGCTCTTTTGAAGATGCTTGCGTCCCTGCGCCTTCCCGTCGCCTCGCAGCGCTCGTCCGTGCGAGGGCTCAAGGGGTTGCTTGGCTATTACCATTCGATCGGAGACAAACGCAACAGCCTGCCGTTCCAGATCGACGGCGTGGTCTACAAGGTCAATTCGCTCGACCAGCAGGAGCGCCTGGGCTTCGTCTCGCGGGCGCCGCGGTTCGCGCTCGCCCACAAGTTTCCCGCGGAGGAGCTTCCCACGGAGGTTCTCGCGATCAACGTCCAGGTCGGCCGGACCGGCGCGTTGACCCCCGTTGCGCAACTGAAGCCCGTATTCGTCGGCGGCGTTACCGTCGTCAGCGCGACACTGCATAACGAAGACGAAGTGCGGCGCAAGGACGTGCGCGTCGGCGACATGGTCATCGTGCGCCGCGCCGGTGACGTCATTCCCGAGGTCGTGCGCGTGCTGCCCGAAAGCCGTCAGCCGGGTGCGCGGCCTTTCGTGCTGCCCAAGAAGTGTCCCGAGTGCGGCTCGGCGGTGGTGCGCCTGCCCGACGAAACCATTGCCCGCTGTTCCGGCGGACTGGTGTGCCCGGCGCAGCGCAAGCAGGCGCTCCTGCATTTCGCGAGCCGGCGCGCGATGGACATCGAAGGCCTCGGCGACAAGCTGGTCGATCAGCTCGTCGGCGCCGGGCTGGTGCACACGCCGGCCGACATCTACAAGCTCGACGCCGACGGCGTGGCGGCGCTCGACCGGATGGCGGAAAAGTCGGCCGCCAACGTGGTGGCGGCGATCGACAAGAGCCGATCCACCACGCTGGCGCGCTTCATCTACGCATTGGGCATCCGCCACGTAGGCGAGACGACAGCCGCGGACCTCGCTCAGCACTTCGGAGGGCTCGATGCCTTGCTGCGCGCGGACGAGGCGGCACTTTTGGAGGTGCGGGACGTCGGTCCGGTCCTTGCACAGAGCATCCTCCAGTTCGTCTCGGAGGCGCACAACCGTGATGTGATCTCCCGGTTACGCAAGGCCGGGGTTCATTGGACCGAGACGGAGCCGCGCCGTGAACGCGCCGGCACGTTGTCGGGTCTCACATTCGTGATTACAGGTACACTCCCCACGCTCTCGCGCGACGATGCCAAGGCCATGATCGAAGAACACGGCGGCAAAGTGGCGGGCAGCGTGTCGAAGAAGACGTCGTATGTCCTCGCCGGCGCCGAGCCCGGAAGCAAGCTCGACAAGGCCGGCGAGCTCGGCGTGCCGGTGCTGGACGAAGAACAATTGATGGCGATGCTCGCCGCTGGACGAATCAAGCGATGACCCCGATCCGGCACCCTGCGTTACGATCTTTCGCCGCATTACGTCTCACTCCCAATCGCATTTCGTCCGCGCGCGGACGTAACGAGGATTCCGATGGCAATCGCTAGAGTCACCAAGGCGGTCTTTCCGGTGGCGGGACTGGGCAGCCGATTTCTGCCTGTGACCAAGGCAAGCCCCAAAGAGATGCTGCCCATCGTCGACAAGCCGCTGATCCAGTACGCGGTAGAGGAAGCCGCAGCTGCCGGCATCACCGACATGATCTTCATCACGGGGCGCAACAAGCGCGCGATCGAGGACCACTTCGACAAGGCCTATGAGCTCGAGACCGAGCTCGCGGCGCGCAACAAGACCGAGCTCCTGGAAGCAGTGCAGGCCGCGTCGCCGCGCGGCATCAACTGCATCTATATACGCCAGACCGAGGCACTCGGCCTTGGCCACGCAGTGCTTTGCGCCGAACCGGTCATCAACAACGAGCCGTTCGCGGTTCTGCTGGCGGACGACTTGATCGATTCCAGCGTGCCGGTGATGCGGCAGATGACCGACATCGCCGAGCGCGAGCAATATTCCGTGATCGGCGTCATGCCCGTGTCGGAGGAGGAGGTCGGCGCCTACGGCGTGGTCGAGACCGAGGCCATGGCCAAGCGCGTCAGCCGCGTCTCGCGCATCATCGAAAAGCCGAAGCCCGGGATGACATCATCGAGACTCGCTGTCGTCGGTCGCTACATCCTCACGCCGCGCATCTTTCATCATCTGCGCACCATGCCGCCTGGCGCCGGCGGAGAGATCCAGCTGACTGACGGCATTGCGCGGCTGCTCGAGGACGAAAAGGTTCTCGCCTACGAATTCGAGGGACGCCGGTACGACTGCGGAAACAAGCTCGGATATCTCGAGGCGACAGTGGAGCTGGGCGTGAAGCACCCGGATGTCGGCCCCAAGTTCACCGATTTTCTCAAGCGCCGCAAATGACGCTCAACGAGCTTCGCTACATCGTTGCGGTCGCTCAGGAAAAAAGCTTCGGCCGCGCGGCGCAGCGTTGCTTCATCAGCCAGCCCGCCCTTTCGGTCGCCATCCAGAAGCTCGAGGAAGAGCTGCAGACACAGCTGTTCGAGCGGGAAAAAGCGAGATCACGGTCACGCCGGTCGGCGAGCGCATCGTCGAGCAGGCGCACAAAGTACTGGAAGAGGCGGCGCAGATACGCGATATCGCGCAGGCGGGGCGCAACCAGCTCGCGGGGCTTTTTCGACTGGGCGCGATCTACACCGTGGCGCCGTACCTGCTGCCCGACCTCGTTCCTGCGCTCAATGAGCTGGCGCCGGACATGCCGCTCGAGATCGAGGAGAACGTCACCGAGCAGCTCGAGGCCGCGCTCAAGACGGGGCGCATCGACGCTGCAATCATCGCGCTGCCATTCACGCCGCCCGGCATCGCGACCGAATTCCTGTACGAAGAACCCTTCCAGGTCGTGGTCCCGCAGCGCCATCCGTGGGCCAAGCGCAAATCCATCGAGCCTTCCGAGCTCGCGGGAGAGCACGCGATCCTGCTCAACGTTGGCCACTGCTTTCGCGACCAGGTGCTCGAGAGCTGCCCTGAGCTCAATCGTGGCGACGCGCCGGTCACGCGCAGCAACTCACTGGAGACGATCCGCAACATGGTGGCGTCCGGCCTCGGCGTGTCGGTGTTGCCGCGCGACGCGTTGACCCCGAAATACCACAGTCGTCTGGTGGTGCCGGTTCCGTTCGCCAAGCCGGTGCCGTCACGGCGCATCGCCCTCGCATATCGCAAGAGCTTCCCGCGGCCTGCAGCGATCGCTGCCATTCGTGATGCGGTCGTTGCCTGCCGCGGCACGAAGTCAAAAGTGCGATCGGCCGCCTAGAGTCGTATCGGCTCGGGGCGGCGGCCTAGAATCCGTAAAGCTTCGCCGGATTGTCGGTCAGGATCCGCTGTCGTGTCGCATCGCCGTCAGCCCAGTCCAGCAGCAGGTCGAGCATCAGTGGCGTGTCAGGCACAACGTCGCGCCCCGGATGCGGCCAGTTGCTCGCCCACACGCAACGCTCCGGTGCCGTGGCAACCAATGCGCGAGCGATGATCGAGACGTCGGCGTAGCCCGGCGGCCCGGTTTTCGAAGTCTCGTACGGCGCCGACAGCTTGACCCAGGTGTTGCCTCCGTCGAGCAATCTGCGGAGGGCCTGAAATCCAGGATGCGCGGTTGCGACCGGCTCCATGAACTTGCCGTTGTGGTCGATGACCAGCGGCACCGGCAGCGTCGCCAGCGCCTCCTCGTAACGCGGAAGCTCGCGGCCATCGAGCTGCAATTGCACGTGCCAGCCGAAATCGGCAATGCGCCGGGCCATCGGCTGCAGCGTTTCCCAGGGCATGATGCCGCCGGGCAGAAGATGGTATCGGACACCGCGTACGCCGGCACTCGTGAGGCTCGTGAGCTCGTCATCGCTCACGTCGAGCGGGACGATTGCGATCGCGCGCGCGCTGTCGCCGAGCTCCACCAGCGCTTCGAGCATGCAGCGGTTGTCGAAGCCGTATCCATTCGGCTGCACGAGAACTGTCCGCGAAAGGCCAAGCGCCTTCTGTACCGCGCGATAGTCCGCCAGCGGCGCGTGCGGCGGCTTGAACACCGCCTGCGGCGCGAGCGGAAAGCGATCCTCGTAAATGTGCATGTGACAGTCGCAAGCACCGGGCGGAGCCACGAGTTTTGGCGGCATCATTAAAGACCCTTCGAAGGTGAAGTGCGAGGATCGGTTCGCGCAAGATGGCATTTTGGCGACTCGGCATCAAGTACAATTGCCTCCGTTGCGTGGGCGAATGATGTGGCTCGATCGTAGATCGACTGGAATCCATCAGCGCCGGGGGTCGCCTCGCGACCTGCCGGCGCATTCTTTGTAAGGGAAGCGCATGGCCTCGGACCTCAAGGGAAAAGTCGTTCTCATCACCGGAGCGTCCACCGGCATCGGTGCTGCCGCTGCGCGCGCGTTCGCGCGCCTGGGCAGCCGTGTTCTGATCCACTACAACGCGAGCAAGGACGCGGCGGAGTCCGTCGCGCGGGAGGTCAGGGTCCTGGGCGCCGAAGCGTACCTGGTCGGCGGAGACGTGACCCAAACGGCGAACATCGAGCGCGTCGTGGCCGAGTCGCTCGCCGCATGCGGCAGGATCGATGTCCTGATCAATAATGCGGGCGGGATGGTGGGTCGGACGAAGATCGAGAACTACACCGACGACTATCTGCGCCAGGTATTGGCCCTCAACGTGACGCAGGTCGCGATGTTCATGCACGAGGTCATACCGGTCATGCGCAAGCAGGGAGGCGGCAACGTGATCAACGTGAGCTCCATCGCTGCGCGTCACGGCGGCGGAGGGGGAGCCATCATCTACGCCGGTGCCAAGGGATTCATCTCGACCGCGACCCGCGGGTGGGCCAAGGAAGTCGTCGCTGACAATATCCGCGTGAACGCGGTATCGCCTGGCGTCATCACGACGCCGTTTCACGAGCGTTACTCGAACGCCGACCAGCTGAGGGCGATGCAGGCGACGATTCCGATGAACCGACTCGGCAGCGCCGACGAGTGCGCCGGCACGTTCGTTTACCTGGCCTCGGACCAGATGAGCGGTTACGTCACCGGTCAGATCATCGAGGTCAACGGCGGCCAGTACATGCCCTAGCGGAAGGGCGGTGCGATCAGCCTTCGCCGACCACAGCCGGCAGGCCGGATAGGGAGTCCAGCATCGCGTCGGGCTTCGGTCCGTGCCGATCCGGCGGAGCGTGGTCGCGGTTAATCCAAAACGAGGTGAAACCGAAGGCCTTTGCGCCGATGGCGTCCCACGCGTTCGCAGACACGAATCCGATCCTGGCCGGAAGGAACTTCAGTTGATCGAGCGCGACCTGGTACGCACGCGGGCTCGGCTTGTAGACGTCAGCTGCGTCGACCGACAGAATGGCATCGATGTGGCGGCCGATGCCGGTCGCCGCGACGAGCGGCTCGAGCATGGCGCGCGTCCCGTTCGAAAGAATCACTCGCGGGCGCGGCGCCAGCCGTGCCAGGGTGTCGACGGCGTCGGCATACGGCGACAAGTCGAAGTAGGCATCCATCAGGCGGTGGCGCGCGGGTCCGGTGAGCGAGAGACCCAGTCTCGCCGCTGCATAGTCGAGCGCATGCGCGGTGACAGCCGCGAAATCCTCCCGACGCTGCATGGGACTTTGCATGAGGCTTTGCAGCCAGGAGTATTCAAGCTGCTTGGAGCGCCAGATCTGCGACAACGCTGCACCATGTCCGGGCATGAGGCGCTCAGCCGTTTCCACGACTGAGTGCACGTCGAAGAGTGTTCCGTATGCGTCGAATACAAAGGCGTCGACGAAAAAAGCGGGCGTGGAATTTGCAATCATCACTGCACCTCGGCGCGAATTTCTCTGCCATGCTATGCAAAAATTGGCGCTATAGGTGCGAGCGGAGCAAACGCAGGCAAAAAAATAGGGGTTACACTTGCGTGTAACCCCTTGGTTCCATGGTGGGCGATACTGGTGTCGAACCAGTGACCCCTGCCGTGTGAAGGCAGTGCTCTACCTCTGAGCTAACCGCCCGCGCGAACCCAGACAGGAGTGAGTATTTAAGCACGCGGTTTGCGCGAGGGTCAAACAGGTATATCGTTTTGTTGATGACTGTCCTGGACAAAAACGGCGCCAATCTAGTGCGGCTAACCCTCGAAAATGGCCCTGGCGGCCTCGTCGAGGCCCCGCTGGTTTTCCTAAGCTTCTAGGCACAAAAGCAAAATTTACCGTGGCTCAAGTCTTGCTAAAAGACCCTCAAAGTCTGCATTTATCTTCCGTGTCCCGCCTCCATTACGATGAGATGCGCACGAGCGACGGCTCGGTGCGGGGCCATTACCAGGCTTTTGCCGAGTGGCTCGACCGAACTCCGGTCGAGCAGATCGCCCAAAAGCGCGACGAAGCCGAGCGCGCTTTCCACCGCGTCGGAATCACTTTCGCGGTGTACGGCGAAGATGCCGGAACCGAGCGCTTGATCCCTTTCGATATCGTTCCGCGCATTATCCACGCCGTCGAATGGGACCTTCTCGAGCGTGGCCTGAAGCAGCGCGTGAAGGCTCTCAATCTGTTTCTGAGCGACATCTATCACGACCAGGCGATCCTGAAGGCGGGCGTGATGCCTGCGGAACGGGTCCTCGGGAACACGCAGTTCCGCCGTGAGATGCAAGGCATGGACGTGCCTGGCGGCATCTACGCGCACATTGCCGGCGTCGACGTGGTCCGCGTGGCGGAAGGCGAGTACTACGTCCTGGAGGACAACCTGCGCGTGCCTTCCGGCGTCTCGTACATGCTCGAGAACCGCAAGATGATGATGCGGCTCTTCCCGGAGCTGTTCTCGCGTCAGGCAGTAAGGCCGATCGAGCACTATCCCGACATGCTGCTCGAGAACTTGCGCGGCGTGGCGCCCGCCGGTGAGGACCAGCCCGAGGTGGCTGTGCTGACGCCGGGCGCGCACAACTCGGCCTATTTCGAGCACGCGTTCCTGGCCCAGCAGATGGGCGTCGAGCTGGTCGAAGGCCAGGACCTGTTCGTGCAAAACGACGCCGTCTACATGCGTACGACCCGCGGCCCGAAGCGCGTGCACGTGGTCTACCGGAGAGTCGACGACGACTTTCTCGACCCGCTCGCGTTCCGGCCGGACTCGATGCTCGGGGTCCCGGGCTTGTTCGCGGCGTATCGGGCGGGAAAGGTAACGCTGGCCAACGCGATCGGAACCGGCGTTGCCGACGACAAGTCAATTTATCCCTTCGTGCCCGACATGATCCGCTTCTACCTGACCGAGGAGCCGATTCTCAACAACGTGCCGACCTATCAGCTGCACAAGCCGGACGAGTTGAGCTATTGCCTGGATCATCTGGCGGAGCTGGTGGTCAAGGAAGTACACGGCGCCGGCGGCTACGGCATGCTCGTCGGGCCCGCCGCGAGCAGCGCTGAGCGCGACGCCTTTCGCGCCCGCATCGTCGCGCAGCCCGAGAAGTACATCGCCCAGCCCACGCTCGCGCTCTCCACCTGCCCCACGTTCACCGCGTCGGGCCTGGCCCCGCGGCACATCGATCTGCGCCCCTATGTGCTGTCCGGAAAGACGGTCAATCTGGCTCCCGGAGGACTGACCCGCGTGGCCCTGCGCGAAGGTTCGCTCGTGGTCAATTCGTCGCAGGGCGGCGGCACCAAGGACACCTGGGTGATGGCGCGCTAGCGCCACGCTACGATCGCGATGCTTTGCCGGACCGCCAATGAGCTTTACTGGATGGGTCGCCATATCGAGCGGGCGGAGAATACCGCGCGCCTGCTCGACGTCACATACCGCATGGCGTTGCTGCCGTATGAGCTGGTCGAGCCCGGTCTCGCCTGGGCCGAGCCGTGGGCAGTGCCGTTGATCACCTCGGGCCTGGCGAGCGATTTCTACGACACCTTCCAGCAGCTCTCCGCCGAAAACGTCCTGCGCTTCATGGTCCTCGATGCGTCCAACTCGTCCTCGATCTATTGCTGCCTGCGCGCGGCCCGCGAATCGGCGCGCGCTGTGCGCGGCGCGATCACTTCCGAAATGTACGAAGACCTGAACTCGGCGTGGCTTGAAATGCGCGCGTACGACTACAACCGCATCCAGTCGCAGGGGGTCTCCGAGTTTCTCGAATGGGTGAAGATGCGCTCCCACCTTTTCCGCGGCGTGACCTTCGGCACAATGCTGCGCGACGAGGCCTACCATTTCATCCGGCTGGGCACGCACCTTGAGCGCGGGGACAATACGGCGCGCATCCTCGACGTCAAGTACCACACGCTGTTACCCTCGGCGGCGGATGTGGGCGGGGCGGTTGACTACTATCAATGGAGCGCGTTGCTGCGCTCGGTCTCCGGTTTTGAGTCTTATCGCAAGATCTACAGCGACGTCATCACGCCGAGGCGCGTGGCCGAGCTCCTGATCCTGCGCGAGGACATGCCGCGATCCCTGCATTCGTGCATGAACTTCATCCACGAGACGCTTCAGGTGCTCTGCGACGACAACTCGAAAGAGATCGAGCGCGTTGCCGGCGAGCTCCATGCCAAGCTCCACTATGGCAAGACCGACGAGATCATCAAGCTGGGGCTGCACGAATATCTCATGGATTTTCTCGACAGCATTTCGGAGCTGGGCGGCGAGATCAACACCCATTTCCTGGTTCCGGGCTATTGAATGGCGTGGGACGCCGGAATACTCGAGCAGGATCGTCGCATCGAAGCAACAGCAGCGCGATCGGAGCGGTGATTGCGCCCGCGAAACCGCGAAGCGACCTCCGATCCGGTAGAATCCCGGTGATCACGTCCGCTGACCTGCACTGCGCTCATCTGCACGCCGCCTGCCCGCCATGACCTACTGTGTTGCCATGTCGCTCGATGCCGGGATGATCTTTGCCTCGGATTCGAGAACCAATGCCGGTGTCGATCAGGTCGGGCGATTCTCCAAGATGCGGGTTTTCGCCCGCGAAAGCGACAGGATTGTCGTCACGCTGTCGTCGGGAAACCTGTCGATGACGCAGAGCGCGCTCAACATCCTGGAACAGCGCGCGCGGTCGGGCGACAACCAGCAGCAGATGTGGAATGCCACCTCCATGTTCGACATCGCGCGCCTGGTCGGCGACGCGCTGCGCGAGGTCAAGACGCGCGACGGCCCCTATCTGCTTCAGAACAACATCGACTCCCACGCCAACTTCATCGTCGGCGGACAGGTTCGCGGCGAGCCACCGCGTCTGTTCGAGGTCTACAGCGAAGGTAACTTCATCGAGGCGACGCCCGACACCTGTTATTTTCAGATCGGCGAGAGCAAGTACGGAAAGCCGGTGATCGACCGCGTCGTCACCCGGGCCACTGGGCTTCAGGAAGCCACGAAGTGCACGATTGTCTCCTTCGACTCCACGATGCGCTCGAACATTTCCGTCGGCTTGCCGATCGATCTCGCGGTCTACGAGACCGACTCGCTGAAGCTGAAGCTCCAAAAGCGAATCGAGGAGAGCGATCCCTACTTTCGCATGGTTCACACGCAGTGGGGCGAGGGTCTGCGGCGGGTGTTCGCGGAATTGCCCAATCCCGACTGGACCTGACATTCGGCGCACGCGCAGAGCGGGAGTCGCTCGACGCTCGTGCGGCCGTCCGCTGACTGCTCACATGGGCCGGAGAAACGCCGCATGGCGATCCGCGTAGCACTCAGGCATCGCACGACCTACACCTTCGACCGCCCGGTCAATGTGTCTCCGCACGAGGTGCGCCTTCGGCCCGCGCCACACTGCCGTACGCCCATTCTCGGATATTCGCTGAGCGTCGAGCCGGCGAAGCATTTCCTGAACTGGCAGCAGGACCCCTACGGCAACTGGGTGGCGCGGATCGTTTTCCCCGAACGCGCCAGCAAGCTCGAAATCCTCGTCGACCTCGTGGCCGACATGACGGTCATCAATCCGTTCGATTTCTTCGTCGAGCCGTATGCCGAGGCTTTCCCCTTCGTCTATGGGCCCGCGCTGGCGAAGGAGCTGATCCCGTTTCTGGAGACGGCGCCACTCGGTGGCCGCCTTGGTAGATGGCTGAGCGATTTTCGGGCATCGATCAGCCCGACCGAACAGACCGTGCTGATGCTGGTGCGGCTCAATCAGCAACTGCAGCGCGAGATCCGCTACCTGGTCCGCATGGAGCCGGGCATCCAGGACCCGGACGAGACGCTCGGCAACGCGTGCGGATCGTGCCGCGATACGGGCTGGCTTATGGTGCAGATCCTGCGCCATCTTGGCCTTGCGGCGCGCTTCGCGTCGGGCTATCTGATCCAGCTCGTCGCCGACGTGAAGCCGCTCGACGGTCCGGCGGGGCCCGCGCGCGACTTCACCGACCTTCACGCATGGGCTGAAGTGTATTTGCCGGGCGCGGGCTGGATCGGCTTCGATCCGACGTCAGGGCTCCTCGCGGGCGAAGGCCACATCCCCTTGGCGTGCACGGCGGACCCGGGCAACGCGGCGCCCGTCATCGGCGCCACGGATATCTGCAATACGCAATTCGACGTGCTGATGAGCGTGACGCGGATGCACGAGGATCCACGTGTCACCAAGCCCTACACCGCCGCGCAGTGGGAGGCGATCGACGCCCTGGGCGAGCAGGTCGACCGCGACCTCGCGCTGCAGGACGTGCGGCTCACGCAAGGCGGAGAGCCGACATTCGTGTCGATCGACGACATGGAAGGCGCGGAGTGGAACATCGCCGCGCTCGGGGCCAAAAAGCGAGAGCTCGCCGAAGCCTTGCTGCATCGCCTGCGGGCGCGCTTCGCGCCCGGGGGCCTCGTCCACATCGGCCAGGGAAAATGGTATCCGGGCGAGCCACTTCCGCGCTGGGCGCTCGGCGTGTACTGGCGCGCCGACGGAGAGGCGCTCTGGCAGGACGACAAGCTCATCGCCGACACGCGCCGCGAGGGTAAGTCCGATCTCGCGGCGGCGCGCGATTTCACTCACGCGCTGGCCGTCCGGCTCGGACTGCCGTCGGAGTTCGTCCTGACCGCGTACGAGGACGTGCCGAGGCTCCTCAAGGACGAGGTGGCGCTCCCGCTGAACGCGGATCCGATGCAGGCCGATCTTTCGGATCCGGAGCAGCGTTCTCGCCTCGCGCGTCTGTTACTGACGGGACTGGATCGCCCCGCGGGATTCGTTTTGCCCCTGAAGGCCGCTGACGATTCTTCGGCCAGCGGCGAAGGCGTCGCCTGGGAGACGAGCCCGTGGCCGCTTCGGCGCGAGCGCCTCTATGCGATCGGGGGAGACTCGCCTCTCGGCTTGCGCCTGCCGCTGGAATCGCTGCCCAACGTGCTGCCGCAGGATGCGGAAATCGATGCTCCACTCGATCCTTTCGCGCCGAGGCGGCCGTTTTCTGCGCGCAGAGCCACGAAGCCGTCGGCAGGAAAGACGCGCGGCGAGGCGCCGCGCGAGGTCATCAAGACGGCGCTTACCGTTCAGGTTCGCGCCGGCAACCTCTATGCCTTCATGCCGCCGCTGAAGCATCTCGACGACTACATCGCGCTACTCGACGCGATCGAGCTTGTCGCGGGCGCCATGCACGTTCCGGTGGCGATCGAAGGCTATGCGCCGCCGCGCGATCCGCGTCTGCGCGTGCTGGGCGTCACGCCGGATCCGGGCGTCATCGAGGTCAACGTTCATCCCGCCTCTTCCTGGCGCGAGCTGATGACGACCACCGGCGTGTTGTACGAAGAAGCGCGCCAGACCCGCCTCGGGACCGAAAAGTTCATGCTCGACGGCCGCCACACGGGTACCGGCGGCGGCAATCACGTCACTCTGGGAGGCGCCACGCCGGCGGACAGCCCTCTGCTGCGACGGCCCGATCTCCTGCAGAGCCTCGTGACCTATTGGCAGAACCATCCGTCGCTCTCGTATCTCTTTTCAGGCATGTTCGTCGGTCCGACCAGCCAGGCGCCTCGCGTCGACGAGGCTCGTGACGATCGCCTCTACGAGCTCGAGATCGCGTTTCAGCAGTTGTCGCGCAAGCACCAGTTCAAGAAGGACGAGTCGCTGCCGTGGCTGGTGGACCGCTCGCTGCGCCATCTGCTGACCGACCTCACCGGCAACACGCATCGGTCCGAGTTTTCGATCGATAAGCTCTATTCGCCCGATAGCGCGACCGGCCGCCTCGGCCTGCTGGAGTTCCGCGCGTTCGAGATGCCGCCTCACGCGCACATGAGCGCCGTGCAGATGATCCTGCTGCGCTCGCTCGTGGCGCGATTCTGGCGTGAGCCGTATCGCGGCGGACTGGTGCGCTGGGGGACGGCGCTCCACGATCGATGGCTGCTGCCACATTACGTGGCTGCGGATATTCGCGACGTGGCTGCTGAATTGAATGCGGCCGGCTACCCTTTCGCGAGCGAATGGTTCGACCCTTTCATCGAGTTTCGCTTTCCCCGCTTCGGCAGCGTCGACTACGACGGAGTGAGCATCGAGCTTCGACAGGCGATCGAGCCGTGGAACGTGCTGGGCGAGGAGGTTTCCCGGGCGGGGACTGCGCGCTATGTCGATTCCTCGGTCGAGCGATTGCAGGTCAAGGTCAGCGGCATGACCGAGGGAAGGCATCTCGTCACCTGCAACGGGCGTGCGTTGCCCCTGACCGCGACCGGCATCGCGCGCGAGTTCGTCGCCGGCGCCCGTTTCCGCGCATGGAGCCCGGCGTCGGCGCTGCATCCGACCATCGGAGTTCACGCGCCGCTCACATTCGATCTGGTCGACACATGGGCGGGCCGCGCGATCGGGGGATGCACCTATCACGTCGTACATCCCGGCGGACGCAGCTACGACACTTTCCCGGTCAATGCCAACGAAGCGGAGGCGCGGCGGGTCGCGCGCTTCTGGCCGCATGGCCACAGCGCCGGCGCGCTATCGGTGAAGAGCGAGCCGGTCAATCCCGCGACGCCGACGACGCTCGACCTGCGCTGGCAGCCGCAGTAGGGCTGCCTTCGTCATTCCCGCGAGAGTCCCACCTCGTCATTCCCGCGAGAGCCCCTTCTTCGCGTGCCCCATTCGTCATTCCCGCGAGAGCCCCACTTCGTCATTCCCGCGAAAGCGGGAATCCATGTTGCGACGGTCAAGGTCAAAATGGGTTCCCGCTTTCGCGAGGACGACGGGATATGCATGCGATCGGGCGGTGACACCAGGTCACCGAAGCGGGGCGCGAACGCATGCGGACACGCTGGATTTCCGCGTCCCAATCGAAGCGGCGAGGGGCGCCGTTTCGCGGAAGCGTCGATATCACGTCCAGTACAATGCACTTTCCGCAGGTTCCAATCGGGTGTCCAGCGTGTCTCCTCCAGTTCGAACCCGCTTCGCACCGAGTCCGACGGGATTTCTGCATCTCGGCGGCGCCCGCACCGCGCTGTTCGCGTGGGCCTTCGCCCGCCGGCACAAGGGTCAGTTCATCCTGCGCATCGAGGACACGGATGTCGAGCGTTCTACGCCCGAGGCGATCCAGGCCATCCTCGACGCGATGACGTGGCTGAAGCTCGATTACGACGAAGGTCCGTACTACCAGATGCGGCGCATGGATCGCTATCGCGAGGTCCTGGCACAGATGCTGGCGCGAGGCGAGGCGTATCACTGCTTCATGTCTCCGCCGGAGCTCGATGCGCTGAGAGCGGAGCAGACCGCTCGCGGCGAGAAGCCGCGCTACGACGGGCGCTGGCGGCCTGAGAACCTGAAGCCCGGCCAGCATCCTCCTCCGGGCGTGGGACCGGTGGTGCGCTTCAAGAATCCACTCTCGGGCAGCGTCGCCTGGGACGATCAGGTGAAAGGCCACATCGAGTTCGCCAATGCCGAGCTCGACGATCTGATCATAGCCCGCAGCGACGGCACGCCCACCTACAATTTCTGCGTGGTCGTCGACGATCTCGACATGAAGATCACGCACGTGATACGCGGCGACGACCACGTCAACAACACGCCGCGCCAGATCAACATGATACGGGCGCTGGGGGCCGAGCCCCCGGTCTATGGCCACCTGCCAACAGTTCTCGGCGCCGATGGAGCCAAGCTATCCAAGCGTCACGGCGCGGTCAGCGTCATGCACTACGCTGAGGAAGGATTTCTCGCCGACGCGATGGTCAATTTCCTCGCCCGCCTTGGCTGGGCGCATGGCGACGACGAGATCTTCTCGCGCGAGCAGCTGGTGTCGTGGTTCGACATCGCGCACGTCAATGGGGCGCCCGCGCGATTCGACATGGACAAGCTGCACTGGGTCAATCACGAGCATCTCAAGCGCTTGCCCGACGCCGAGCTGGGCGTGAGCCTCGCTCCCTTTCTACGCCGAGCGGGCTTCGACGTCTTCCGGGGCCCGGATCCTGCCGCCGTCGGTGCGCTTCTGCGCGACCGCTCGCGCACGCTGGTGGAAATGGCGGCAGCGGCGTCGTATTTCTACGTCGAGCCGTCCCTGACGCGCGAGGCGATCGCGGCGCATGTCGCCGACGCCGCGCGCCCGGCGCTGCTCGAGCTCGAGGAAAGCTTCGCCGCCATGCCGTGGCAACGCGAGACGATCGCCGCTGCGCTCAAAGAGGCGGCTGCACGCCACGGATTGAAGGCGCCTCAGGTGATGATGCCCTTACGCTATCTCGTCGCCGGCACGCCGACCACGCCGGCGCTCGATGCGGTACTTGCGCTCCTCGGGCGCGAGAAGGTGCGCGCGCGAGTCGCCGCCGGGCTTGGGCTCTAGGCCTCACCTCATGCATGCGGCTACGCGTTGCCACGGCACGCGTGGTTTGTGCCAAAACCGCCGTTCCGGTAGAATAGAAATTTCCAGGACTTGTCGTCCATGACCAAGTTCGTTTTTGTGACCGGTGGCGTCGTCTCCTCGTTGGGGAAGGGCATCGCCGCCGCGTCTCTCTCCGCGATTCTTGCTTCCCGCGGCATCCGCGTCACCAATCTCAAGCTCGATCCGTACATCAACGTCGATCCGGGGACGATGAGCCCGTTTCAGCACGGCGAAGTCTTCGTCACCGAGGACGGCGCCGAGACGGACCTCGACCTCGGCCACTACGAGCGTTTCACCGACGTGAAGATGGGCCGGCGCAACAACTTCACCACCGGCCAGATCTACGAGAGCGTCATCCGCAAGGAGCGGCGCGGCGACTATCTCGGTGGGACGGTACAGGTGATCCCGCACATCACCGATGAGATCAAGAGCTGGATCGGCAACGCGACGGTGCTCGACGGAACCGACGCCGAAGTCGCCGTGGTCGAGGTCGGCGGCACGGTCGGCGATATCGAATCGCTGCCCTTCCTCGAAGCGATCCGGCAAATGGGCATCACGCTGGGCCGCGACAACGTCTGCTACATCCATCTGACGCTGGTCCCATTCATCGCCACGGCCGGCGAAATGAAGACCAAGCCGACGCAGCATTCGGTCAAGGAGCTGCGCGAGATCGGTATCCAACCCGATGTCGTCCTGTGCCGCGCCGACAGGCCGCTTCTGGACGGAGACCGGCGCAAGATCGCGCTCTTCACCAATGTACCGGCCGAGGCGGTGATCCCGGCGCTCGATACCGATTCGATCTACAAGATTCCGGCCGCGCTCCACGCCGAAGGGCTCGACGAGATCGTCTGCCGCAAGCTGTCCTTAAGCCCCCGTCCGGCCGATCTGACGACGTGGCGCAATCTCGTCGACGCGCTGGCGCACCCGCAGCACGACGTCAACATCGCCATGGTCGGCAAGTACGTCGATCTCACCGAGTCGTACAAATCGCTTTCGGAGGCGTTGACCCACGCGGGCATTCACACGCGCAGCAAGGTCATCATTCATTACGTTGACTCCGAGGCCGTCGAGCGCGACGGCGTCGACTGCCTCGAGGGCATGGATGCGATCCTGGTGCCGGGCGGATTCGGCAAGCGTGGCGTCGAGGGCAAGATTCAGGCGATCCGCTACGCCCGCGAGAACGGCATCCCGTATCTGGGCATCTGCCTGGGCATGCAACTGGCGGTTATCGAGTATGCGCGGCACAAGGCTGGGCTCGCGCACGCCAACAGCACGGAGTTCGACACTTCGACGCCGCATCCGGTCGTGGCGCTGATTACCGAGTGGCAGAATCGCGACGGATCGATCGAGCGCCGCGACCACCAGTCCGATCTCGGCGGCACGATGCGCCTCGGTGCGCAGCCGTGCAGTGTCGTGCCGGGCTCGCTGGCTCACAGGATCTACGGATCCTTGATCGTCGCGGAGCGGCACCGGCATCGCTACGAGGTCAACAATCACTATTTACCGCGTCTCGAAGCCGCCGGCCTCACCGTGGGAGCGTGGGCGAAGAGCGACACCGCCGGGGATCTCTGTGAAATGGTCGAGCTGGGCGGCCACCCGTGGTTCTTCGGCTGCCAGTTCCACCCCGAATTCACCTCGAATCCGCGCCGCGCGCATCCGCTGTTCCTAGCATTCGTCAACGCGGCGCTCGAGCGTCGTCGCGTCTCGACCGGTGACCCGGTACGAGCGCGAGCACAGCTCGTCGCCTGACCTCCATGAATCTTTGCGGCTTCGAGGTTGGATTGCACCGGCCTCTGTTTCTGATTGCCGGTCCGTGCGTCGTTGAATCCGAGCAATTGCAGATCGATGTCGCGGGACGGCTGAAGGAGGTCTGTGCGCGGCTCAAGATTCCCTTCATCTTCAAGTCGTCGTACGACAAGGCCAACCGCAGCTCCTCTCAATCCTACCGTGGGTTGGGCATGGACGAAGGCTTGCGAATTCTCGCCGAGGTCAGGCGACAGGTCGGCGTTCCGGTCCTGACCGACGTGCACGAAAGCGACGAGATCGACCAGGTCGCCGCCGCCGTCGATGTGCTGCAGACGCCGGCGTTTCTGTGCCGTCAGACCGACTTCATTCGCGCGGTCGCGGCAGCGGGCCGGCCGGTGAATATCAAAAAGGGCCAGTTTCTCGCTCCTGAAGACATGGTCAATGTCGTTGCCAAAGCACACGAGGCGAGCGGCGGCGACAATATCATGGTCTGCGAGCGGGGCGCGTCTTTCGGCTATCACAACCTGGTCTCGGACATGCGCGCGCTGGCTATCATGCGCGCGACCGGCTGTCCCGTCGTTTTCGACGCGACGCATTCCGTTCAGTTGCCCGGCGCGAAAGGGACGTCGAGCGGAGGCCGCCGCGAATTCGTGCCGGTGCTCGCGCGCGCCGCAGTCGCCGCGGGTGTTGCCGGAGTATTCATGGAAACGCATCCGGATCCTGCAAAGGCGCTCTCCGACGGGCCGAACGCGTGGCCGCTCGATCGCATGCAGGCACTGCTCGAAACGCTGGTCGCGCTCGACACCGCGGTCAAGCGCGCCGGGTTCGCCGAAACCGAATTGATGGCAAACGAGGCCTGACATGTTTGTGCACCTCGTCCTCATCAAGCTGAAGCCCGGGGTCACGCGTACGGATCCGCGGGTGCGTGCCTGGGAAACCAAATTCGTCGCGCTGGAGCATCAGTGCAGCGGCATCGTCCGCTTCGAGCACGGCTGGAACACGACCGATCGCCCCATCGCCTACGATGTCGGCGTCAACATGGCATTCGCCACCCGTGCCGATCTGGATGCGTACGGTCCGCATCCCGCCCACCAGGAAGTCGTCGCGAAGTTGCGGGAGATCGCCGACTGGGTCCTCTGCGATTACGAGGCTGCGGAACAGTGAAACCCACTTGGAAACGACGCGCACCGGCGCGAACAGGGAAGAGATGAGATGAGTGCCATTGTCGATGTCATAGCACGCGAGATTCTCGATTCGCGCGGCAATCCGACGATCGAAGCCGACGTCGTTCTGGAGTCGGGCATCAGCGGCCGCGCCGCGGTTCCCTCCGGCGCATCGACAGGATCGAAGGAAGCAATCGAGCTTCGCGACGGCGACGCCGCGCGCTATGGCGGCAAAGGTGTGCAAAAGGCCGTCGAGAACGTCAACACTGAAATCTGCGAAGCGATCATCGGCCTTGACGCTTCCGAGCAGTCGTTCATCGACGGGACCATGATCGAGCTCGACGGCACCGAGAACAAGGGCCGTCTCGGCGCCAACGCGATTCTCGCCGTTTCGTCGGCGGTAGCCAAGGCGGCGGCCGAAGAGTCGACGCTGCCGCTCTACCGTTATCTCGGCGGCGCGGGACCGATGGCTCTGCCGGTGCCGCTGATGAATGTGATCAATGGCGGCGCTCACGCCAACAACAGCGTCGACATGCAGGAATTCATGATCGTGCCGCTCGGCGCGCCCACGTTCAGGGAAGCGCTGCGCTACGGCTCCGAGGTCTTTCACGCCCTCAAGAAACTGATCGACTCCAAGGACATGGCGACCACCGTCGGCGACGAAGGAGGCTTCGCTCCCAATCTTCCCTCGAACGAGGCGGCGATCCAGTTGCTGCTCGAGGCGATTGACAAGGCGGGTTACACCGCCGGCACTGACATCGCGCTCGCGCTCGACTGTGCCGCGTCCGAGTACTACAAGGACGGCATGTACGTTCTCGAATCGGAAGGCGCGAAACTGACGCGCTCGCAGATGGTCGACTACCTTGCCACCTGGGCCGACAAGTATCCGATCATCTCCATCGAGGACGGAATGTCCGAGCACGACTGGGACGGATGGAAGCTTCTCACCGACAAGCTGGGCAAAAAGGTCCAGCTCGTCGGCGACGACCTGTTCGTCACGAACACCAAAATCCTCAAGCAAGGTATCGCGAAAGGCGTCGCCAACTCGATTCTGATCAAGATCAACCAGATCGGGACGCTTTCGGAGACGTTCGCGGCGGTGAGCATGGCTACGCGCGCCGGATATACCTCCGTGATTTCGCACCGCTCAGGAGAGACCGAAGACAGCCTGATCGCCGACATCGCCGTCGGCACCAACGCCGGTCAGATCAAGACCGGATCGCTGTCGCGTTCCGACAGGATCGCCAAGTACAACCAGTTGCTGCGCATCGAGGAGGATCTCGGCGACGTGGCGAGCTATCCAGGGCGCGAGGCGTTCCATCAATTGAGCTGACCCGGCCCGTGCGCGTCCTCGCACTCATTTTTGTCCTGCTGATCCTCGCCCTGCAGTATCCGATGTGGCTGGGCAAGGGCGGATGGTTGCGGGTGCGTGAGCTCGATCGCCAGGTCGATGCGCAGAAGCGCGTCAACGCCGATCTTCAGGCGCGCAACGCGAAGCTCGATGCCGATGTCCGGGACCTCAAGCAGGGCCTCGAGGCGATCGAAGAGCGGGCGCGCTCGGAGCTCGGAATGATCCGGCAGGACGAGGTGTTCTTTCAGTTGCCTCAGGACGCGGTGTCGAATTCGCCCGCGCCCGCCGGTCCGCCAGCCAGTCCATCGCGCTGAGGCGCGCTTCGCAGCGCCCGCGGTCTAAAGTCCCATGCCGCGCATCACGTCTTCCGACAATCCACGACTCAAGGAAGCGGGCCGCCTGATCGCGTCATCGCGCGATCGCCGCAAGGCGGGGAGGTGCGTGCTGGAAGGCGAGCACACGATCGCCGCGTACCTCGATCGATACGGCGCACCGGAGGCCCTTATCGTCGTGGAATCCGCATGCGATCGGGAGGGAATCCGGAAGCTCGTCGAGAAGATACCGTCGGCGCGCACGCTGATTGTGGCCGAGTCCGCGTGGGCCGGGATTGCGCAATTCCCCGCGGGTATCGGTGCGATCGCGGTCGTCGCAGCCCCGCGTCCCCAGCATCGTCCGAGCTCGGCATTCTTCCTGCTCCTGGACGGCATTCAGGATCCCGGTAACGTGGGGTCCATCCTGCGCACGGCTGCCGCGGCTGGCGTCGACGAGGTATTGCTCTCGTCGCAGTGCGCGTTTGCGTGGTCGCCGAAAGTTCTTCGCGCCGGGCAAGGCGCCCATTTTCATCTGCAGATCTTCGAGGACGTCGACCTGCTTCAGTGGGCGCGTCGCTTTCCGGGAAAGCTTGTCGCAGCCGTTGCCGCGCGCGGTATATCGCTATACGGCGTCGATCTCACGCCTCCGCTCGCGATTGCGATCGGCAACGAAGGCGCGGGCTTGTCGGATGCCTTGCGTGCCGCAGCCGGCATGGCGGTAACCATACCCATGCCGGGCGGGTTCGAATCGCTCAACGCCGCCGCGGCCGCGGCGATATTTCTGTTCGAGTGCGTCCGTCGGCGCACGCCGGCCGAGTAGCCTCGACCGGGTCGTTTAGTCAACGGACGCACCCGCGGTTACTGAAGAACTCCTGAGAACTGAGCGTCCTCTCTGCAACCGCCTCCCGCCGCCAGAGCAGTGAACTTTCCTTCGACGCCTTGCGCCGTCGCCTTGATCTCGGTCATGGACGCGGTCGTCTTCAGCCCGTCGGAGCATTGATAGCTTGCAGACGGGATACTGTAGAGCTGGCCCTGCTGCGTCAGCGTTCCGGAGAATGTGCAGGTCAGGCCTTCGGTGTAGTTGAATGTAAACGACGCCGTTCCGTCGGTGCCCTGCGTAAGCTGCAGGTCGAAGAAATCCCGATAGGACGGCGCGGTGCAGCTCGAATAAACCCCGGTTTGAGCGCCGCTGTACGTGCCGCCGACGGTGATGGTCGTAAGCGTCTGGCGCTGTATAACCTTGGTTACCGTCGCCCCGCCGTTGACGATGTAGACGAGCTTGGCGTTCGACGCGTCGATCGGCTGGAACGAGGCCGTACCCACCTGCGTATTGATAAGGCTGCCCGGCGCCCAGGGCGCAGCGTAGTACGTTCCGGTCGTGGCGTAGAGTCCACCGTTGTAGTTGCCGCTCGAATCCAGAGTCAGCTGCGCGGTGTACCACGTGGGCTTGCCGTCGGCGCCATAGATGAAGAACGTGACGAACAGAAAGCTGTCGCTCTGCACCACGTTGACACCCCAGCCGCTCTCCAGGGCAAGATACCAGAGGTCGGTGAAGTCGATCGCGGCGGCGCGCCCGGCGGCGGCGAAGAGGAGGAGGGCAAGGAATAACCGTTTCAGCATGAGTGTGCTCTCTGAAATAGAAAAGGCTTCCTATTGTCGCATGCCGTCGAGGCCGCTCACCTTCGGTTTGTAAGAGTTTACTAAGAGCGCGATCTCGTCGCGCCGACGCGAACCAGCATCGCATCGATATCGAGGCGTTTCGCGAATGACGGTTGGGCGCCGGCGGCGGTGCACGCAAGCGATCCTGCCGCGACCGCGCGTCCGAGCGCATCCGCAAGCGCGGCGTTCGAATCCAGAGCAGCAATAAATGTACCGGCAAATGCGTCGCCCGAGCCTGTGGTGTCGACCACGCGAACCCGTGGCGCCTCTGCGCGCAGCACTTCATTGCCGCAAGCCACCAATGCGCCGCGCTCGCCCAATGTTACGACAAGAATCAGGCCTTTGACGGCCCTTGTCGCGGCCAGCGCAAGATCGTTCGGCGCCGCCGGCCAATTGAACCCGTCTGCCAGGCTCGCGGCTTCGGATTCGTTGACGATGAGACAGTCTATCGAACGCAGGCTCTCCAATGTCAGCGTCCGCCATGGCGACGCATTGAGCACGACGCGCGAGCCGTTGCGCCGTGCACGGAGGATGAGCGTCTCGTTCGCGGCAGCGGGGATCTCATGCTGCAACGACACCGTGGAGCTTCGAGTGATCAGTGCATCGGGAATTGCGGTTGGATCAGCGAGCGCGTTGGCACCGGGCACCGATACGATCATGTTCTCGCCGGCATCCGAGACCAGGATCGTGGCGCAACCGGTGGGCCGGTCCACGCGGGCCACACTGGCGAGGTCGACGCCCGCCTCTTCGAGGAGTGCCAGGGCGGGGTTGGCGAATGCGTCGCGACCAACGGCACCCGCGAGTCGCGTCGACGCGCCGGAGCGCGCCGCTGCAAGCGCCTGGTTTGCGCCCTTGCCTCCGGGGTGCATCGCGAACGACGAGCCGGAGAGCGTCTCGCCCGCGGCAGGAAATCTCGCCACGCGAGCGACGAGATCGATATTGATGGAGCCGAAGACGAGGACCACGGCCGCGTCGGAATCAGGACAAGGCGCTAGGATGCATGCATCTGCGCGCAGCCGATATCCATTGGCGGCAGCCGTCGCCCGGATTTGCCTCGTAGCGCTTTCGGTCGTCACCCACCCTTGACACCACCATGCGTCAAGCCGACGACGATCTCCTTCTGGATCACGATCGTGAGCAGCAGTACTGGAAGCGTCACGACGATGGCGGCGGCGGCCAGCGGCCCCCACGCGAGCTGCTCGAATGTCAGGACGTTGTAGACCGCCGCCGGAAGCGTGCGCGTCGCGCGCCCCGCAAGCACGGCGCCGAACACAAAATTGTTCCATGAAAATATGAAGGCGAGGATCGTTCCAACGACAATGCCCGGCCTCGCAAGCGGCAGCGCGACATAGCGGAACACCGTCCACACGTTGGCCCCGTCGATCTGCGCCGCCTCCTCGAGCTCGCGCGGCAGGGTTTCGAAGTGTCCTGCCATGATGTAGACGATGATGGGCACGGTGATCACGAGGTGGGTGATCACGAGCGCGGTCAGCGTGTTGTTGAGGCCGAGGAACTGGAATACGGCAAACAGGGGAATGAGGTACGACAGGGCCGGAGTCATGCGCGCGATCAGGATCAGGACGGTCAGTTTGTGGGCGTTGGCGCGCGCGATACCGTAGCCGGCGGGAATGCCGACTGCCAGCGCAATGAGCGTGGCGAATCCCGACACCACGATGCTGTTCCAGAAATACAGGCCCATCGAGTTTTCGGTAAAGACATAGACGAAGTTCGACAGCGTCGGCGGACTCGGAATGAAAACGGGTGGATAGGCCGAATTGTCGAGTTCGTTCTTCAGCGACAGGGACAGCATCCACAGGAACACCAGGATGGCCGGAGACACGATGACGGCAACGGACAACCCGAAGCCGAGCTTGCGCAGGCGCTTGCGCATGCGTGCACGGGCGTTGGCCGACGCGGAGCGCGCGTCCAGGGCCGGCTCTATGTCCATTTCGCCTTCTCGCGGACGTGCAGAAGGAGCAACGCCAGCGAAATGATGATGATGAAGAACACCACCACCACGGCCGACGCGTTGCCGATGTTGTAGAACGCGAACGCCTGCAGATACAAATACAGATTGATCGTCTCGGAGGCAGTTCCCGGGCCGCCCTGGCTGATGACATAGATCGTATCGAATGCCTTGACCGCGTCGATAGTGCGGATCACTGCCGCCACGATCAGGAATGGCGCGACCAAGGGCAGGGTAATGTAGCGAAAGAGTTGCCACTCGGAGGCGCCGTCGAGCTTCGCGCTCTCGTAGGGTTCGGTCGGCAACGCGGCCAGTCCGCCGAGTACGATCAGCATCACCAGCGGCGTCCAGTGCCAGATTTCAACCAGCACCAGGCTTGGAATCACCAGCGACGGCGAATACACCCACAGCGAGGGCGGAAGGCCGACGAGCGACAGCAGATAGTTGAGAACGCCTTGCTGCGGATGGAACATCATGGTCCACACCAGCGCAACCGCGACCGGGGTGGCCATCATCGGCATGGTGAATATGCCGCGCAGGACGCCGCGAAATGGAAACTCGCGGTGGAAGATCAGCGCCGCTGCGGTTCCCAGGATCAGCGGAAAGACAACTGCGAGAAGCGTGAAATAGAAGGTGTGGACGATCGACTCGAGGAAGCGCTGATTGGTCGCAAGCTTGACGTAGTTCTCGCCTCCCACGAAGTGCGCGACCGAGCCGATGCGCCAGTCGAACATGCTCATCCACACCGTGAAGAGCCAAGGAAAAACAATCACGGCGCCAACGACCACGAGCGCCGGTACGACAAAGAAGTAGTACGTGCGCCGGCGTCGCGCAAGGAAACCGGGGCGCGACGCCAGGGGCGGAGCGGGGGCCGTCATTGTTTGGGGCGGCAACGCGGCTCGTCGCGGGCCGGACGTTGCGCGCGCAACGACGGCCCGTGAGCGCGAGTGGTCAGGCTTTTTCGCTCTTGTCGAGCACGGGTTGAAAGTCGGCGGTCGCCTTTTTCAATTCCGCCGCCGGATCGGCGCCGTTGATCATGTTGGTGAGCGCCACGCCGAAGACATCGCGGAATTCAGTCACAGGCGAGATGATCGGAAGCCCTGGCTGAGCAATGCGCGCCGACGTCAGCATGCACTCGACCCACTGCTTGGGCGCCTTGAAATCGCTCGATGACTGCGCTGCGGCGTAGGCCGAGTTGCGTACCGGAGCGCCCGCGGCGGCCTGCAGCATCCGCGTCTGATTGGCCTTGTTCGACGCCCATTGCAGGTAGAGCCACGCCGGTCCCTTTTTCTTGCTGTAGGTCGAGATGCCTTCGCCGTCGCCGAACAGTGCGGAGACTTGCCGCTTGGGACCCGCGGGCATCACGCCGTACCCGACCTTGCCCACGATGCGCGACTTGGTGGGGTCCTCCAGCGGCTGCGCGAACCCAATGCCGTCGAGCCACATGGCGGCCTTGCCCTGAAGGAAAAGGCTCTGCGACTCGTTCCAGTTGAATCCCGCTACGCCGGGCGGCCCGTATTTCGCGAGCATGACCTGATACATCTTGGCGCCCTCGATCGCTTCGCTGGTGTCGGTCATCAATCTGCCGTTGGCATCGACGAAGCTGCCACCGTAGCCAAGCAGAAAGCTTGTCCACACCGGTACGTTCGCGTTCTTCAATCCGCGCGCGACAAACCCGGAAACGCCCTTGCCCGGGTCATTCAATCTGGAGGCAGCGTCCTGCATTTCCGCGAACGTCTTGGGGAACGCGATCCCTTTGGCGTCGAAGAGCTCCTTGTTGTAATAGACCACCCAGGGATCGAGATTGAGCGGAAGGCTGTTGACGCGCCCATCGGGCTCGACGGCGTAGTTCAGGCCGCCTTGCGCAAAGTCGGCGAAGTCGAGCCCGGGATCGGCCAGCGACTTGTCCGCGATCATCGGTCGCAGATCGGTCAACCAGTTGTTCTTGGCGAATTGGCGCTTCTGCACGTGATACGACAGTGCGATCACATCGAAGCTCGGATTGCCGGAATTGAATTCGATGACGGCTTTCTGTCGCTGCTGTTGCTCCGGAACCATTTCGGAACCGACGCTGATGCCGGTCATGTCCTCGAATTCCTTGTGGTACTTGGTTAGCAGATCGCCACGGGGGCTTTTGACCAGAAAAATCTCGATCTTCTCTCCCTTGAATCGCTTCCAGTCGAACGAGCCCGCCTGGGCGCGAACGGGCAGGGGCAGTGCGTTCAGCGCGACCGCGCCTGCGCTCGCGCCGAGTAGCCGGCGCCGGAGCGCATCGGGACGATCGTCGTGTGTGGATCGGGTCATGGTGTCCTCCTTTGTGAAAAGACTTGGCTCGTCGCGCGTCTATCGGCGCGATCGCGGACCAGTGTCGGATCATAGCGCTTTGGGATTGCTCGTGTCGCTAGCGCCTCGTGGGCGGCGCAGACCCGGGCGTCAGTAGGGGCCGGCGGCGTCGCGTTCGATGTCGATTCCACTGCGCGCCGCCGCCGCGAGCCACGCGCGTCGCTGCGCGTTGTCGAGCTGGACCAGGGGCGGACGCAATGAGCGCCATCCATCGTCACCGCAGAGGTCCGCCTGCAAAGCCTTGAACGCGGCGAACAGTGGATATCGCAGGAGCACGGCGATGAAAGCCTCGAGGCGCGCGAGCTCTTCCTGGCCGCCTCCGGCAAGTGCGGTGTCGTTGAGCCTCCGCAACAGTCGTGGAAAGACGTTTGCGATTCCGCAGATCGTTCCCGCGCCGCCCGCGGCAAGTGCTGCGGGCAGATGAGGCTCGTGGCCGACGAAGATCGCGAGCGTGGGGAAACGCGCGAGAAGGTCTTGCGTGTGCCCGAGCTTGCCCTCGCTGTCCTTCACGCCGGCGATGTTGTCACGGTAGTCGACAGTCAACCTCTCAATGACCGTCGTCGACAGGGCAACGCCACTGACCTGCGGGATGTGATACAGGTAAACCCGCAATCGAGAGTCTCCGGTGCCGTCGATGACGCGCGCGTAACTGGCATACACCCCTTCGTCGGTCACGTCCTTGAAGAAAAACGGGGGCAGTACCAGCGCACCGGCGCATCCGCATTCCACCGCGTGCCGCGTGAGCTCGATCGTCTCCGCGATCGACGCGCATCCGGTGGCCGCCATGATCTGCGCCGGCGAGATGCCCGCCGCCAGCAACGAGTCGAGCCCCGCACGACGCTCGCCGAGCGATAGCGATTGACCCTCGCCCGTGGTTCCGAACAAGGCGATGCCATCGACGCCGGCGGCGAAGATCCGGCGCACGTGCCGCGCCAACCGCTCGAAGTCCGGAGCGCCGTCGGGGCCGAACGGCGTCAGGACCGCGCACCAGACACCACGCGGAGCACGCAGTCCAGTGCTCGATGCGCCGCTCATGGGCCTCGGTCCGCGGATCCCATCAATACACGTGGCGCTGCAGCCCGGCTCGATGCAGGATCGTGGTGGCGATTTCCTCGATCGAGCGGCTCGTCGTGTCGACCGTCGGCACCTGCTCGCGCTGCATCAGCGACGCCGCCTCACGAACTTCGTACTCGCAGTTCGTCAGCGACGAGTACTGGCTTGCGGGACGGCGTGCCTCGCGGATCTGCTGCAATCGCTCGGGATCGATGGTCAGGCCAAAGAGCTTGTCGCGAAACGGCAGGATGGAGCGGGGCAGCTTGCGGTCGACAAAGTCGTCGGGGGTCAGCGGAAAGTTGGCCGCCAGGATGCCGAACTGCAAGGCGAGATACAGCGCGGTCGGCGTCTTGCCGCAGCGCGAGACGCCGATGAGGATGACCTGGGCCTTCATCAGGTCGCGCGTCGTGGCGCCGTCGTCGTGTGCCTGCGTGAAATTGATCGCCTCCATACGCGCGAAGTACTCATGGCTGTTGGCGATACCGTGCGACCGTCCCGCGGCGTGCGAGGATTTCGCGGCAAGCTCCGACTCGAGCGGCGCGATGAACACCTGGAACAGGTCGAGGACCATGGCGTTGGCGCGTCCGAGCTGCGCGCTCATCGCGTCGTCGACGATGGAGCTGAAGACCAGCGGACGGCGGCCCTCGGACGCGGCGACTTCGGCGACCCGCTGCAGCACGTCGTCGATCTTGTCGGGAGTGTCGACGAACGGAATCGTCTTGCGCAGGAAGTTGATGCCCTCGAACTGCGACAGCAGGCTGTTTCCCAACATCTCCGCGGTGATGCCGGTGCGATCCGAAACAAAGAACACCGTGCGCTGCGCCGGCGAGCTCACCAATCCTTCCATACGGGTGTAACGCCGGCCGGCAGTGGAGGCATGTCGCCCAGATCGGCCCAGCTCTCGCCGGGTCCATGGAAATCGGAGCCCGACGACGCCAGCATGCCGAACACGCGCGCGTATCGCGCGAACTCCGTGTACTGCGCGGGCGTGTGGCTCGACGACAGGACCTCGATCGCATCGCCTCCGGTATCGCGAAACTCGGCCAGCAATTCGCGCATGTTGCCCTCGACCTTGTATCGCCCGGGATGCGCCAGCACCGCCTGACCTCCAGCGACGTGGATCCATTCGATCGCCTGCGGCAGTGTTGCCCACTGATGCGGTACATATCCGGGCTTGCCGCGCACGAGGTAACGCCGGAAAACGTCGCGCGTGTCGCGCGCGTGGCCGGTCTCGACCAGGAAACGGGCGAAGTGCGTGCGGCTGACGAGGCGAGGGCTGGTGACGAATTGCATCGCACCGTCGTAGGCGCCCGGTATGCCCGCGGCGGCAAGGTCTTCGCCTATCCGCTGTGCGCGAGTCGTGCGCCCTTCGCGTATGGTGTCGAGGCCGTCGCGCAAGGCAACGCAGGTCGGATCGACGCCGAGCGCCACGACGTGGAGGGTGATGTCGCGCCAGCTTACGGACAGCTCGGAGCCGTCGATCAGGCGGATGCCTGCGTCGTTCGCCGCGCTGCGCGCTTCGCCGAGTCCGCTCAGTTCGTCGTGATCCGTCAACGCGAGAACATCCACCCCGCGGGCACCGGCGCGCCGCACGAGATCCGTGGGCGTCAGCAGGCCGTCAGAATAGGTCGAGTGGCAATGAAGGTCGTAGCGCAGCGTCATCGAGTTCCGGGGAAGTGGGTCATGCCGTTGGCGCCGCGACGAGCTCGAAGCGACGCGATGGATAGAAATTATTGTCGGAGACTACTTGGGATTGGCCGGCGTGCTCCGATCGGAAGGGGCAACAGCGGGAGCCGCGGGCGTGCGCCGGGCCTTCGGGCTCGACGGCGCTGTATTGGAAGGGGACATCTCCACGGGAAAGCCGCCAACCGTCTCGTCGATCGAAAGGTTCTTCGATCCGGCGATGCCGAACACGAAAGTGACCGGCGCGCAGCGGTCGGATTCCATCGCCATCAGGTATTCGCCCTGCTGGCGCAGCGCGTTCCTCGAGGCGGAGCCTTGCTCGCTCAGATCGATCGGCGGCAAGGTATTGCGATAGACGACGTTGTCGTAGCGGTCGAACACGATGTAGCACGTTGCGGCATTCGACAGGCATGGCGCAAGCATCAGCGCTGCGCCGACGGCTGGGAGGATCGATCGGAGTTGCACGGCAGTCATCCGGATCAAAGGGAAGATCGTATGCCGCTGCGCGCGCGGGTGCAAGACGAGGGCGGCGCCTCGATACCTCATTTCGGTTCCACCGCGCTCGCTGGAAAGTCGCGAGCGCTCATTGCCGGCCTTGCTAAGCAGCGGTGTCAGCCTCAAAATGCTGGGTTTGCCTCGCGCGTCCCTGCCGCCCCGACGGGCGACACCCTCCACGATGGAAATTCCTTGCTGACCGCGTCCAACGTAACCATCCAGTTCGGCGCCAAGCCGCTGTTCGAGAACGTCTCCATCAAGTTCGGCGACGGGAACCGCTATGGCCTGATCGGCGCCAACGGCTGCGGCAAGTCGACCTTCATGAAAATCCTGGGTGGAGATCTGGAGCCGAGCGGCGGAAACGTATCGATCGATCCCAATGAGCGCCTCGGCAAGCTGCGTCAGGATCAGTTCGCCTACGAGGATGTTCGCGTCCTCGACGTAGTGATGATGGGTCACGAGCGCCTCTGGAACGTGCTCAGGGAGCGCGACGCGATCTACGCCAATCCGGAAGCGAGCGATGCCGACTACCTGCACGCGGCGGAGCTCGAGGCGAAGGTCGCCGAGCTCGACGGCTACACCGCCGAAGCGCGCGCCAGCGAGCTTCTGCTCGGCGTGGAGATCGAGCAAAAGCTCCACGACGGCCCGATGGCCAACGTCGCGCCTGGGTACAAGTTGCGGGTGCTGCTCGCGCAGGCGCTCTTCGCCGATCCGGACATCCTGCTCCTGGACGAGCCGACCAACCACCTCGACATCAACACCATCCGCTGGCTCGAGGGCGTGCTCAACGCCCGATCCTCGACCATGGTCGTGATTTCGCACGACCGGCACTTCCTGAACAGCATCTGCACCCACATGGCCGATCTTGACTACAGGACGATCAGTGTCTATCCGGGCGACTACGATGACTACATGATCGCCTCGACCCAGGCTCGGGAGCGCGTGCTGTCGCAGAACACCAAGGCCAAGGACCGGATCGCCGAGCTCGAGGAATTCGTGCGGCGGTTTCGCGCCAACAAGTCGAAGGCCCGCCAGGCGACCTCGCGCGCCAAGGCCATCGAGAAAATCAAGGTCGAGGACGTCAAGCCGTCGAGCCGGCAGAACCCATACATCCGCTTCGAGCTCGACCCAAAGGCCCGCCTGCATCGGAACGCGGTGGAGATCGAGGGCCTCGGCAAGGCCTTCGACCAGCCGTTGTTCTCGGGTCTTTCATTGCTGCTGGAGGCGGGCAAGCGCCTCGCGATCATCGGCGCCAACGGGTCTGGGAAGACGACCCTGCTGCGGACGCTATTGGGCGAGCTCGCGCCTGACCAGGGAGGCGTCAAGTGGGCCGAAAAGGCGACGCTCGGGTATTACCCTCAGGACCAGTCCACCCAGTTCGACAGCGATGTCGCCGTATTTGACTGGATGAAGCAATGGGCGCGCGAAGGCGACGACGACCAGGCGGTCCGAAGCGTGCTGGGCAAGCTCCTCTTTTCCGGCGACGACGTCGCCAAGCCCCTGCGGGTCCTGTCCGGCGGCGAGCGGGGCCGCATGCTGTTCGGCAAGCTGATGCTGACGCGCCCCAACGTGCTGCTGATGGATGAGCCGACCAACCATATGGACATGGAATCCATCGAATCCCTCAATCTGGCCCTGGAGCGATATGAGGGCACCCTGATCTTCGTCAGCCACGACCGACAGTTCGTCTCGTCGCTGGCGACCCACGTTATTGAGCTGGGGAAGGGCCAATTCACCGAATTCGACGGCTCTTACGAGGACTATTTGCTCTCCAGGGGCGCCGGCTAGGCCTCCAAACCGTTCGAAATCGGCATGGGCGGCGTCCCCGGGCCGCCCAGCGCACTTGCGCTGCCGCCGGCTTTAGTCAACAATTATGCCAATGGTATTGCGTTTGACGGCTTTCGGGCCTGAAAGCGCAAGGCCATCTTCGACGAAATCACAAACGGATGATTCGTGAAACTATTCGATAGAGTCCTCAACCCGCGCGAGATCAGACGCCGTCTCGGATTGAATCAGGAGCAGTTCTGGACGCAGATCGGCGTCACGCAGAGCGGCGGCTCGCGCTACGAGAGCGGGCGCGAGATGCCCAAGCCTGTGCGCGAATTGCTTCGACTCGTGCATGTGGAACAGATCGACCTGTCGCAGGTCAAGCGCGTCGATTTCGAAATCATCAGCTATCTCAAGGAATCCCACCCGGATCTATACCGCAGCTTGCGCCGAGCGGTGCGCAGCAAGCACAAGCGGCCGGATGGCGAGCCGGCTGTGCTGGCCGATGACAGCATCATGCGGGTCGAGGTCGAGGCCGGCGCTGAGGGTGTAACCACCGGCACCAACTAGCGATTTCCCCAACGGCGGTAGCGCGTCTCGCTGCCGACCGTCGCTCACCGGCACGGCCTTCCTGCCGCGCGCCGACATAATTTCTCGTTGTTCCACGCGCCACGCTAGAATTTGGCTTTGGCGCAGCGCTCGATCCGGCTCGCGCCCATCGTCAGGGAGACGGCCGGATGGCTGAGCAGCAACGCGTGGTTTGGTTCGACCGTCTCGGCATGTCCGATCTGGCGCAGGTCGGCGGCAAGAACGCTTCGCTCGGCGAGATGATCGGACAGCTCGCGGCGGAAGGCGTGCGCGTTCCCGGCGGGTTCGCGACGACCGCATTCGCGTTCCGCGAGTTCATCGATGGTTCGCAGTTACGCCCGCGCATCGACGGCGTCCTCGGCAAACTCAATGTTGACGATGTCAACGCTCTTTCACGCGCCGGAGCGGAAATTCGCCGCTGGATCCTTGATGCGCCACTGCTTCCGGCGCTGAAGCAGGACATCGAAGCCGCTTACGCACAACTTGTCGCCCAGGCTCCGAGCGCCTCCGTTGCCGTGCGATCCTCTGCGACGGCGGAAGATCTGCCCGATGCTTCGTTTGCCGGCCAACAGGAAACATTCCTTAATATCACTGGTTTAGACAATGTTCTTAAGGCGATTAAAGAGGTGTTTGCGTCCCTCTACAATGACCGCGCAATTGCGTATCGCGTGCATAAGGGGTTCGCTCAGGCCGATGTCGCGTTGTCGGTCGGTATTCAACACATGGTGCGCAGCGACTTGGGCGCTGCAGGTGTCATGTTCACACTCGACACCGAGTCCGGGTTCGATCGGGTGGTTTTCATTACGTCTTCGTATGGGCTGGGTGAGACCGTGGTTCAAGGTGCGGTGAACCCCGACGAGTTTTATTTGTACAAGCCGAATGTGTCCTCCGGGAAGCCCGCCATCCTGCGCAAGGAGCGCGGCAGCAAGCAAAAGAAAATGATCTTCAGTGACGCGTCGTCCGCGAACCCCGTCGCGACAGTCGACGTCGCGCTCGAGGATCAGCGGCGGTTTTCGATCACCGACGCCGAAGCGGCCGAGCTTGCGCGCTATGCGTTGACCATCGAGCGCCACTACGGACGCGGCATGGACATCGAGTGGGGCCGCGACGGCGTCGACGGCAAGATCTACATCCTGCAGGCACGGCCGGAAACGGTGAAATCCTCGGAAGGCGAGTCGCAGCGTTTGCGCCGATATCGCCTCGACGCGCCGACCAAGGTATTAGCGAGCGGCAGGGCGATTGGTCAGAAGATCGCGCAGGGCGCCGTGAGGCTGATCGCCTCCGCCGCGGAGATGGATCGGGTGAAAGCGGGCGACGTGCTGGTGACCGACATGACCGACCCCGACTGGGAGCCGGTCATGAAGCGCGCCGCCGCCATCGTCACCAATCGCGGCGGCCGCACCTGCCACGCCGCGATCATTGCGCGCGAGTTGGGCGTCCCGGCGGTGGTCGGCTGTGGTGATGCGACGACCGCGCTCCAAGAGGGACAATCGGTCACGGTCTCGTGTGCAGACGGAGACACGGGCCACATTTACGACGGACTGCCGGCGATCGAGATCATCGACGTCGCGCTGGACAAGATGCCCGCCGCGCCGACCAAGATCATGATGAACGTCGGCAATCCCGAGCTCGCCTTCGAATTCTGCAAGCTGCCCAACGACGGCGTCGGTTTGGCGCGGCTCGAGTTCATCATCAACCGCAACGTCGGCGTCCACCCGCGGGCCCTGATCGACTTCGACGCGCAGCCCGCGGACCTGAAGGCGAAAATCGCCGAGCGCATCGGCGGCTACGACAGTCCCACCGAATTCTACGTGTCCAAAATCGCCGAGGGCGTCGCCACCATCGCCGCCGCATTCTGGCCGAAGAAGGTCATCGTCCGCCTGTCGGACTTCAAGTCGAACGAATATTCGAATCTGCTCGGCGGCGTCGAATACGAGCCGCACGAGGAAAACCCGATGATCGGGTTTCGGGGCGCCTCGCGCTACGTCGCCCCTCAGTTCTACGATTGCTTCCAGCTCGAGTGTCTCGCTCTGAAGCGAGTCAGGGACACTATGGGCCTCACCAATGTCGAGGTCATGATCCCTTTCGTGCGCACGCTGGGCGAAGCCGAGCAGGTCATCGCCATGCTCGCGAAAAATGGGCTGAAGCGCGGCAACAACGGCTTGCGGCTGATCATGATGTGCGAGATCCCGTCGAATGCCGTTCTCGCCGATCGCTTCCTCGAGCATTTCGACGGCTTCTCGATCGGCTCCAACGACATGACCCAGCTGACCCTCGCCGTCGATCGCGACGCCGGCGGCGCACTTGCGGCGACGTTCGACGAGCGTGACGACGCGGTCAAAGCCATGCTGGAGATGGCGATTACCGCGTGCAGGAAGGCCGGCAAGTACGCCGGCATTTGCGGCCAGGGTCCGTCGGATTATCCAGATCTGGCGCAGTGGCTGGTCGAGCAGAAGATCGAGAGCATTTCGCTCAATCCCGACACCATTGTCGACACCTGGCTTGCGCTGGCAAAGAACGCGCGCGCCTGAGATTCACTTCGCGCTCGCGCGGCATCATCCGTTCGTCTGATTGACACTCCCCGTGCGAAACGCGCCCAATCGGCGCGATGAAGGAGGCGCACGCGCTGCGGATCGCGCTCGGACCTTCGCGCATCGCGTCGGCGCTGGTGTGCCTTGCGTCGCTGGCGACGGCCGCGCTCGTCGCATGGCTGCCTGTAGCGGCGCTGCTTCGCGGCGGGTTGGTGATGGTCATCGGCGCTCATGCGATCCTGACGCTCCGCCGGTGGGCAACACGCAGCGGTCCACGTGCGATTCGTCGGCATCGAGCTCGAGGCAGACCGCACCGTCTGCATGACTGAGCGTTCCGGCGATCGCATCGAAGGAGTCCTGCTAGCCGATTCCTACGTGAACGCGTGGGTCACCACGGTCGTGATGCGCCCCGAAGGCAAACGCCTGATGCGATCGACTGCGATTCTGCCGGACATGCTGCCGGCGGAGGATTTCCGCCGCCTGCGTCTGCTGCTCCGCCTGGGGCATATCCCGACTACTGCGAAGAGGCGTTAGCGTGCTTGTCGCCGCAGCCAGCGTTGGCCATCTATGACGCCGCCGCTCTCGCGCTTGGGCTGGCCACTGAGTAGATACAGATAGAGCGGCAGGAACACATCGGGCAGAGGCAGCCGGGTGATGTCGTCGCCGGGATGCGATTGCGCGCGCACCGGCGAGCGCATCGGTCCGGGGACCACGCCGTTGACGCGAAGCGTCGCGACGTTTTCCCATTCGTCTGCAAGTATCGCGAGCAGCGCCGACAATCCGGCCTTGGCGACTGCGTACGCTCCCCAAAAGGCCTTTGGCTCCTGGCCCCGCGTGTCGAAAGTGAATGTGACGCTCGCATCGGGCGCCGCGCGCAGGAGCGGGAGCAACGCGCGCGTCAATCCGAACGGCGCGAGCAGATCCACGCGCAGCGTCGAGAGCCACTCGTCGAAAGCCTGATGCTCGATCGGGCCGAGCGATCCGAGGAGCACGGCGGTGTGCACGATCGCGTCGATGCGCCCGTGCTGCGATTGCAGCGCGCCTGCGACAGTGGAGAAATCGTCGGCCTTCGGCGACCGCGAGATCGAGCGGCAGGATCGTAGGCTCTGGGTGTCCCGCGTCGACGATCTCGATCGTAAAGCGCCTCGAGCTTGCGCACGACGCGGCCGTGAAGGACGACCGTCGCGCCTTGGGCCGCGCAGCCCATGGCCAGGACCGAGCCAAGTCCGCCGCTTGCGCCGGTGATGAGCACGACGCGGTCGGCGAGCGGATTCGCCGGCTGAGGTATCGGAGTTCGGCACGGTGTAGGAGCGGCGCGAGAAGGCTGCCGATCATAGCGGAAAACGCGCACCGCAAATCGCCTTGCGAACGCGCCGCGTATCTCGCGCGCACGCATCGCGATGCGCTGCACCGGTTTGCAAAAGGGGGCGCCGAGCCCTATAATTCCGCCCTTGCTGTGGGGCTATAGCTCAGCTGGGAGAGCGCTTGCATGGCATGCAAGAGGTCAGCGGTTCGATCCCGCTTAGCTCCACCAAAAGCCCACCGCAACAAGCCTCGTCCCCATCGTCTAGAGGCCTAGGACATCACCCTTTCACGGTGAGTACCGGGGTTCGAATCCCCGTGGGGACGCCAATAAAAATAATAACTTAATCAGCACCGACGACGTGGAAGCGGCCATTAAATTCACGCGCGAGTTCATCGGTAAGCACTTGGCGTAACACATCCATCGCAACGGCGATCGCGACCCAGATCGCGGGCGGCTGACGGGCCTATCGCAGCCAAGCAATGACCGCGACGATGCAGCTGACGGCTATCGCGATAGGTTCCAAGGGAGATCGATATGAGCATGCGAACTGCGTTGCCCGTGCTGGCGCTGGCGGTTGCGGTGATCGTCGGATGCAAGGAAGCAGAGCGACCAGCCGCGACCCCGTCAGCATCTACGCCCGCGCCGTCGCCACTGAGCAGCGTCACTCTGGCTCCGTCGGACGCATCGAAGGCATCAATGACGACACCAGGCGCGCCGGCAGAGGCGGGCAGCGCCATCGGCGGCACGGCCGCCGGCAACACGACTGATCCGCAGCCAACGGGCACAGGCCGCGGCTCTGCAACGTCAGCGAGTCCTCCGGAGCCGACCGGTGGGGACGGTTCGCCTCAAGCAACCGAGGCGGAAAAGCGCAACAAATAATGCCTACGCGTAGTACGAGTGTGCACAAATCCGTGCACAAATCGGGGGAAAGCTGCACCAAAGGGTAGACGCGCCGGTGCCAGAGGGAGCTTTCTTTTTCGAGCCGTAGAGGCGTAGAGTGAAACGATGGCCCGCCACCCGCTGCCCCGACGAGACGCAGGCACGATCCTGACCTACTGCCTCATCGTGGTCGCAACCATCGGTACCATTGTCGCGCCCCTGGTGCTCGTCGGAATCGTCCGCTAGGGAACGGTGCCAAACGCGTCGCAGGCGCGCGTAGGCCTCCGTAGAAAGGTTGTGGCGCGGGCGCCTCGCGTGGTGTCAGTCATAGCGCACCGGATCCTCGCGAATATTCAGCTGGCCGGCCGTGGCTTGCATGGTCGCACGTCGCGAAGTGAAAAACGTCACGTACAGCGCCGCACGTGCAGCCTGTTCCGCGCGGCGGACGGTCCAGTAGGCTTCGTCGATCACATCGATCGCGAGCGCGATGACGTCCGCTGATGCCTCGTCAGGCACCGTCCCACCGCGGGAAAGGGGGCAGCCCCGATCATGGGAAAATGGGTCCGACAAGAGACCATTCACCACGAAAGGAGCCACGATGGACGAGGATATGAATCTGACGGCACAGGTCAGCGAAGATGCCAAGACCGTGACGCTGAGATTCCCGCGTAGAGTGCCGCCAATCAACGCGGCCCAGCTCATGGCACTCGTCGGTAATCTGTCCGGCCTGCGCGAGCGGATGAAACCCGAAGTGACTATGGACCCGCCGAAAAGGCAGCAGATGCATGCGCTTCTTGATCCGCGATGGTATTCCGAGCTCGATCCGCTTACCGGGAATACCATCCTGGCGATTCGAAACTCATCACTTGGCTGGATGGCCTTTGTTTTTCCGCCCCACGAGGTAGCCAACCTGATCGCTCTATGGACAAAACAAAGCGAGACGCGTGATCAGTTAGTACCAAAGACCGAGAATTGATCATTCGTCTGCCGGAGCCACTGAGTCCTACTTAATCGCCGACGCGCTCCGGGCGCCGTGGTCATTTTCCTGGCGACTACTATCGGCCAGGAGCGGACGTTCACAGATCGCTTTCAGTCGCGCTTTCGCGCCCCCAAAAACAAATCGGCCCGCAGTTACTCGGGCGAAAGTCGTGAGAGTTGCAACGGTCGGTGCAACTTGCGGCGCGAGAAGCCGAGTCCGGCGATTGCGATGCCGAGAAGCGCGAGTGTGGCGGGTTCCGGTACTGTTGTCACAACAGTGCCCGGCCCAAACCCACTCATCACATCTTGATCTCCCACTTGCGCTTCCCAACCTACCTCCCCAAATTGCGGCGCATCGAACACAATCACAGCCCCACCGGCATTTTGCGCTTCAAAAGTGTAATCCGTAATTAAGCTATCGCCATTCGCAATGGCTTCAAAATCGAGCAAATCGCCCAGAAGAAACTCATTGCCGAGAATGTTGAAATCGAAATTCAGCAAAGTAAAATCCCCCGGAGGGATCAGCACGAGACTATCAGTTGGGTCGGATGGCACGCCGTCGACCGTGAACGTCCCGGAGCCTTGCTGAACGCTCGAATTGTCAAACAGCTGAACGTTGTACGTCATTGGGTTGGCGTAGACCGTGGTCAGGCCTAGAACCCCCAGGCCCAGTCCCGCGATGCTGCTCAGCAAGGAGTGTCGTTGCATCTCGATGCCTCCCGTTCTGTTGTCGTTATGGACTGACACGCAATACCCCTGTCCAAGGAAGGCAAGTATTGCGCCCGATGGCTCTTTCCTACAATACGCAATAGGTCAGCTTGACGCCGTCGGCGCAGACACCATGCAATTGTAAGATTGGCGGCACTCCAGACCGAGCGTTGGTCAGATCGAATGACCCGTGACCTTGAGCGAACGTCGAAGTCGGAACCTCGATGTTCGGTCGCCTGGGTCCCATTCGCGTGCGTCGCTTTCCGGCCGCGTTGCCGCCGAAAATCGCGGTGCTACGCGCGTCGCCGACGACCGCTGAACCCAAGCACGAGTAAACCCACGCTAAGCAGCGCATACGCCGGGGGCTCGGGTATACGCAATTCGCCGAGTTCGGTGAAGGCCCCAGGTGGACTCGACGGCGGAGCCGCGTTGATCTTATCAACGGACTCACCCGAACCCATCATTCCCTCGAAAGCTCCGTGTCCGCCAGTCACAAGATAAACAATGTCGGCGGTGACGATGCCTAACGCGTCCGGAAGCGAGAACGCGATGGTAAATGTCCCGAAGAGATCGTTGTTGCCCGGGCCGAGGTCATCAAAGCTCCAGGTTCCACCGCCTACACCGAACAATCCCTGCCCGTCCGCGGTGTACTTCCACGACCCGGGAAAGTCGCCTCCGACCGCAGTAGCAGTGCCCTCGGCGTGCACTACGACGCAGAGCGGTTGCGGGGGTGCCGGCGGCGCACAGTCGGTGGGTATAAGGAATCCAAGGTCCTGGAAATCGATGACGGTCGCTTGGGCGAAAGGTGCTGCGAGCAGTAGCGCGCAGACGGCAAGAATCTTCTTGATCACGACGCCTCCCCTGAAAGGCACGGACGGATTGCGCCCGCTTATAGCGGCGCGAATAAGGGATTGCGCCGCGATCGAATCGTAGTAAACAAGACGAAGCAAATGCTGCGCCCAGCACGCAACATCCGGTTTATCAATAGCTTGCAGCGGACACGACGTGAACGTGCGAGACGAATGTAAAGCTCGTCGACGCTTTCCCAAACATGGTTATATGACAGACTTCGCATGTCTTTACCAAGCCCGGAGACTGCGCACCGCACACTTGCTCTTGCGCCTTTCATGAAAGCCGACACTGACGCCATCCAGCAGGTTTACAGACAGCGGCGTGAGCAAGAAGGCACCGGTGCGCGAGTGGCGATCGAGCGTGCCGCCGATGGTGTGTTCGCCTGTACGGGTGCCTGCTCTAGGTCGAAATCGGCCGTTGAGGGCGCGTGCTCCCACGGGAGCCGCTGAGCTATGCCGCTCTGCGGACCTTTAGCTGTCCTACGCTCTCCCAGATCGCAGGCGGGGCTAGTTCGAATCCCCGTGGGCGCCAGCACAGCTGCACCGAGCACGTTGGTTACTTCGCGTCAACGCGTAAGTTGCGCTCAAGGAACTTCTCAACCCGCGTCCAGAAGTCGACGTTCGTTTCCAGCTTGCGCCAACCGTGGCCCTCGTCCGAATAGGCTATCCATTCGACGTCCTTGTTGGTTTGGCCGACCGCGTCCCGGAATTGTTTGCCGTGATCGATCGGCACGCGTCTGTCGACTCCGCCGTAGGCCATCAGCAGCGGTCGGCGCACTTTGGCCGCCTGCTCCAGCGGCGAGGTTTCCTTGAGCTGTTGCTCGTCTTTGAATCGATCTCCGATCAGCAGTGGCATGGTGTAGCCTCTCGCTTCCTCGGACGTGTCGCTCCAGGTGATGGAGTACATGAGATTGATGTCGGTGACGCCGACCCATTCGACGCCACACTGGTACAGCTCGTGATACCTGGCCAGTCCCATCAGCACCGCGTAGCCGCCATAGCTCGCGCCGGCAATGCAGACGCGCTTGGGATCGACCCAGCCTTGCTTCACCGCCCAGTTGGTCGCGTCGGCGACGTCGTCCTGCATCGTCAGTCCCCATTGCTTCCAGCCTGCCCGAAAAAGCTTCCACCCATAGCCTTGGCTACCGCGAAACTCGGGCTCGATCACGACATAACCGCGGGAAGCGAGAAACTGCGCGTCGGGTTCCCAATCCCAATGCGTTCCGCGGACCCAAGGGCCGCCATGCACTAGCACGACCCCGGGGCGCGTCCCGCTGGACTTGCCCGGCGGCTGCGTAACCATTACGGGTATCGATAAGCCGTCGCGTGCGGTGAAGCGGTAAGCGTCACGCGCGCCCATCGCCTGCGCTTTGATCCAGGGTCGGGAAGCTGCCAGTAGCGTCAGCGCCTTCGTGTCTCGGTTGTATAGGTAATAGAGCGGCGGTTGGCGGTCCGACGCCGCCATCACCAGCATTGTCGGAACGCTCAGGCAGCGCCGACAATCGATGCGATTGCTGGTCGACGGCAACAGGGCGTCGACAGCGGCCTGCGTGGCTTTCATCGTGGAATCCAGCCATGCCGTGCTGCGGGCATCGTTCTCGAAATGCGCCCCCAGAATGCGCTGGGCTTGAGTGTCGTAAACGATGCTGCCGCTAAAATCGTAATCGTTGATGCTGAGTATCGGCTCCTTGACTACGTTCCGCGTCTTGGCGTCAACGGCAAAAAGATCCGAGGTGTCGTGGCCGCTCCGCCCAACCGCGAACAGCTGCCCGTCGAATCCGATCCAGTAGGGACTCACGTACCTGCCCCCGTAACCCTGCGCATCCTGCCATTTCTCCCAGTCGGTGCCGTTTGCGGCTTTCAGATACGCCTGAAAACGGCCCTGATACCAAGTGGTCACGGCCGCCGGATGCCCTTGGCGGTCTACCACCCAGCGCGTTACATGTTCGGGCGTGCCTATGCTCAGGCTCTCGCTCACGCCAGTCGTCGTGTCCAGCCGAGCCAGCTTGCTATCGACGACCTCGTAAACGCCGTTGAAGATCAGCCCTTCCACCAGGACATCGTTCGAACCGTCCGCGAGGACGCTGTGAAGCCGCCATTGCCAAGGCAGCTTCCGGTCGGAGAGGACGTGGCTCTTGACGATGACGGGGCCCGCCGAGACCTCAACCAACTGGCGCGTATCGCTTCCATCGCGATTGACAGCCCACAGTCCCGGCGCCAATGGCTTGATAAGATCGCCACCGAACTCACGATCGATGACATCGAACGCGATGCGCTGGTCGTTGACCCACTCATAATTGTTGATGTCGACATCCCGGAAACCGCCAACGACGTTGGGCGGACCGATATTCTCGAGATCCAATACCGCCAACTGCAGTCGCCCGCCATCTCCTGGCATCGAGATGGCCAGGTACCGCCCGCTGGGTGACAGTTTCGGCCTACTGACTCGTGGCGCGCGGAAGAAATCAGCGACCAGAGCTTTTGCCTGTGCCTCGGCGGGCTGAGCCAGGGGCCGCGTCGGCGCCAGCAGCGCCCAACAGCACAGCAACGCGATCAAGTACTGCGGTGGCGCCGGGCGCCGCGCCATCGAGGGCATGGGGAAGCGGACGACCCCGACAATACGTTCGGTGCGGATGAGAGAGGAATCCTTATCGCGCACTGATTTCGCGTTGGCCTCGGTCGGCACGGACAAACAAGCGCGCGCTGGACCGACTGGGCAGAAATACAACTTCCCCTCCTTGCGAGGACGTAACCATGCTAGACCTATTCAATGACATCATCCGCTCGAGCGAGCAGCTCGAACGGTATCATCAATCCGATAGCTTTCGCTGTCCTGCGGTTGATGATCAACTCAATCCGGGTAGGCTGCTCCACCGGCAGATCCCGCGGCTTGGCACCTTTGAGTATCTTGTCTACATAGGTCGCGGCCAGTCGGAAATGCTCGGCGTTACTTTGTCCGTAGCTCATGAGGCCCCCGGACTCTGCCAGTTCCCGCGTCCAGAACATCGTTGGCAAACGGTTGGTGACGGCAAGCTCGATGATCTGGCGCCTTTGGTTGGAGTAGAACGCGTCCGGTAACACGATGAGTGCGGCGACGCGCTCGCGCGTCATCGCAGCAATGGCAGTGTTAACGCCGGCACTGGTACTCGCTTGAAACGGCAAGACCGTCACCTCAGCCGCGCTCGCCGACGCCTGCGTGTTCTTCAGCATGGCGGGGTGATTCGGATGATCCGGGTTCACCAGGACGGCGACGCGCGACAATCTCGGGATGGCAGCGCGAAGCAACTCGATATACTTTCCGCTCAGGTCTACCGAGAGGTTGGACAGTCCCGTGATGTTTCCTCCCGGCCGCGCAAGACTCTGTATGAATCCGGCGCCGACGGGATTGGGAACAGCAATCATGACGATGGGGATGGTCGCCGTCGCCGCGTGCGCCACCTCGACGGCGGGAGGTGTTGCGGCCACTATGACGTCAGGTTTCAGTCGAACGAGTTCTTCTGCCAATCCTGAAAGTCGCTCGTACTGTCCCTCCGCCGACCGGGAATCGATGACAATGTTCCTGCCTTCCACGTAACCCAGGTCGCGCAACGCCGCTCTCAGTACATCGACGCGGTCGCGCGCGAAATCGGAGGAAGTGGGGTCGAGCACTCCGACGCGGGCGACGCCTCCGCCACGCGGTTGTGCCAAGCATCCCAGCGACGCTGCAAGCGCTCCAGTTCCGAGCGCAAGCACAAAATTGCGGCGGGGAGTCATCGGGTCTTTCTCGGGAATCCGTAAACTGGGCTAGTCTACCCAATTTCGGCGTCGCTCTGGCCCGCGGTCATGCCCGTTGCGTAATAGCGACGCGTAGTCATGGCGCTCGACACGATCAATGCGGTCGATACGTATCCAGCGCGCGCACGGTTCGCGGTCGCTTAGTCCGCGAAGGGCGAGATCTTAACGGCGAAGACTGAACCTGGACCGGTGCCGCGTCGCGCCCGGTCACTTTGGCCGAGGTTTGCTACGTCTTCTTCTTTGGCACTTTTGCGCCAGCCTTTCGCGCTTCGGACAGACCGATCGCGATAGCCTGCTTGCGGCTCGTTACCTTCTTGCCGGATGAGCCGCTGCGCAGGGTCCCGTGGTTGCGCTCATGCATTGTCTTCTCGACTTTGTCCTGCGCTTTCTTTCCGTAACGTGCCATTGCGTCATCTCCGGTTGCGCCCGCACGCGCGGGTACGTCAAAGAGTAGGCACGACGGCGAATATGGAATATCGGCGGTGCACTGATTTTATCGTAGGACCTGCGCTGTCATTGCTCGGGGGGCGAGTTCCGCGTCGCACGACCTACTCGTGAGATTCGGCGACGCGGTTCGCAGACACGTGAGCCTCGAGGCAAGATAGTTGAGCCGGTTCGCAGTTACATATTGGGTCGAACTCCCCACGGCTAAAACCGGATCACCAGCGACGGAGTATCACTTCTTCATGGCCTTTTGTGGATCGTCGGTTGGATCGAGGTAGGTAATATCGAACGGTCCCTCGCCGTTCAGCTGCACCACCGTAGGTCCCTTGGAGAACGCGTAGTGATGCTGCTTGGCTGGAAGGTAATGGAACCCGCCGGCCTTCAGCGCGTGCGCCGCCGACGTGTCCACCTTGTCGCCCATGCCAAGATAGAACGTGCCGGAGATGACGGTGAGGGCTTCGGCCTGGGAATGCCAGTGCGCAGGGATCTTGTAACCTGCGGGCATCATCAGGCGCATGCAGATTGGGCCGCTTTTGGAAGGGTCGCCGTACAGCACGGCAAGCTTGGCGCCCTTGGGCAACACCGGGGGCGCGTCACCCCATTTGATGTCGCCGGCGTTTACCGTCACTGCATCCGATCCGGCGGCAGACGCCGTTGTTCCCAGTGCCATGAGGCACAAGTAGAAGGCGGCCAATGTGCTCCGCCGGAAGATGTCCCTTGCTGGTTGCATTGTTGATCCCCCTAAAGCGCGACGTGGAGTCCGGGGGGTGGCGTACTGTCGCGCTGAAGTGCGCCAACCCTCCCTGCGCCAATCCTCGCCCAAACGGGGGGACATTGCAATCCGGCGTGGCTGGCCTCCGGGTCTGCCGCTGCGCGTGGCGTTGCGGGATCGGGCCATCCAAACCTCGAATGAGTTCCTGCCAATGGGTTTACATGGCGCGTCCGCTTTCATACCATCGACGAGCGCGATCGATCCCGCAATGTTCATCCTTAGCAAAGGACCGCACATGAGTTCTGCTTCGTTGAAGGTCCGGGCGCTGCGCGTGCGCGCGGTGAGGGTGCCGATGGCGCAGCCGCATCGCACCGCCAGCGGCACCGATCGCCGAGCTGCCGCTCGTTCTCACCGACGTCCTCACGGACGAGGGCGTCGAAGGGCACAGTTACGTCTTCTGCTATTCCGCGCTCGCGCTGAAGCCGGTCGCGCTGCTCATCAAGGGCCTCGAGCCGCGTCATAGCTGGGCAGCCCGGTCGCGCCGGTGGACATCGAGCGCTTGCTGGCGGCGCGCTTTCGCTTGCTCGGACCTCAGGGCTTGACGGGAATCGCGATGTCCGCCATCGACATGGCGCTATGGGACGCGCTGGCGCGAGCCAGCGAGCTGCCGCTGGCGCGCCTTCTGGGCGGCACGCTCAAGCCGATTCCGGCGTATGGGGCGACCGGATTCGATGGGGCCGACGGCTCCGCGCGCGTCGCCGCCGAATGGGCGCAGCTGGGCTTCACCGGCATCAAGGCGAAGATCGGTTATCCGAACGCGAGCGAAGACGTCGACGTCGTGCGTGCGATGCGTCACGCGGTCGGTGACGGCATGTCGCCTGATGGTGGATTACAACCAGTCGCTGACCCCTGTCGACGCCATCGAGCGCGCGCGCCGCCTCGACGACGAGGGTCTGACGTGGATCGAGGAGCCAACGCTCGCCGAAGACTACGCGGGACACGCGCGCGTCGCGAGCGAGGTGAGGACGCCAATCCAGTGCGGCGAGAACTGGTGGGGAACGCACGAGATGCGCAAGGCGATCGACGCGCGCGCCTCGGACTACATGATGCCCGACGTCATGAAGATCGGTGGGGTGACTGGCTGGCTGCGCGCCGCGGCGCTCGCGGAGGCGCACGGGATACGCATGTCCAATCATCTGTTCGTCGAGGTCAGCACGCACCTGCTCAGCGTGACGCCGACGGCGCACTGGCTCGAATACGTCGACTGGTTCAATCCCGATGATCGCGCATCCGCTGCGCATCGTCGACGGTCATGCGGTCGCCGAAGATCGACCGGGCTCCGGCGTCGAATGGAATGAGGACGCGGTCGCGAAATATCTCGTGGAGTAGAGCAACTTACTCGTCGCACCGGCGCGCGCGAACGTATTCAGTCGGCTTGGCGTCTTGCGGGGCAGGGACCCGATGGGCTGCCGGCGCGGCAACCTGCCCCGCGAGACCCGTCCGTGGTTACGCCTGTGCGCGTCGCACTCGGAGCTGATTCGGCAGAGGCACGGCGCGGCGCAGCACATCTTCGGCGAGCCAGAGCGATGCGCGCCTTGCGCGCGCGGCGACGGTCGGCAGCGGCATCTGCTGATAGTCGTCGTTGAATACCTCAAAGCTGTAATCCCCGGCATAGCCGAGGCGGTCGAGGCGTTGCACGAGATCGGCCAGCGCCGCGCTGTGCACGCCTTCTCCGGGGAACACGCGGAAATGCCGCGCGGTCGCCATGCGCTCTTCGGCGGTGCGAACGTCCTGCCACATGAAATCCGCGAGCTGCACGAGATAGATCTTTTCCGGATCGAGCGTCTCGATATCGTCGAGCGACGTCTTGGTCGCGAGGATATGGTACGAGTCGATGCCGATCCCGAGGTTCGGAGCGGAAGCCCGACAAACGACGTCCCACGCGGTGGTGAACTCGTTGATCGTGCGCCCCCAGGAAAGGCCCTCGTAGGCGATCTTGATACCGAGCGGCAATGCCAGCATCGCAAGCTTGCGCAGGTCGCGCGCCAGCGCATCAGGATCGTCCGTGGCGTGCGTGGAAGTCGACGAGCAGACCAGGAGAACCGTCGAGCCGAGCGCGTGGCACATCTCGAGCATCGACTTCGCAACGTCGATCTTGTACTCGTGAAGATGACCCGACAATCCTTCGAAATCGCGGAGGACCTGAAAGCCGGTAACCCTCAGGCCGCTCGCGCGGACTGCCTCGACGGCGCTATCGATGCCGTCAGCGTGCCCGACAACGTCGCGTGCCGAGAGCATGATCTGCGAGAAGCCGGCATTGCGCACCGCGGCGAGCTTGGCGGGCAGCGTACCGGCGAGCGAGATCGTGTCCATGCCGAAGTCGAGGATGTTCGGCAGCGGTGGCGTCGCGATCGCCATCGCGCGATCAGCGGCGTTCATCGTGCACCAGCTCGAACATGACGCCGCCGAGGTAGCTTTGCGTGAGTGCGCCGCGCGTCTCGGAATGCACGTCCTCCGACTCGACGAAGGACACGCCGCGCTCGCGCAGCATCGCGACGGTCTTCAGGACATCGCGCGTGCCCAGGCCGACGCGTTGCAGCATCTCCGTCGGCTCGGGGTCGAATATTCCAGGCTTTGGGTCGATCAGCTGCAGATAGAAGCTGCCGCAGGGACTCTCGAGGATGCGCCCTTTGGGCAGGATGCCATGTCGCGTGTCGTCTGCGGGCACCCTGAATCCGAATAGCTCCGCGTAGTACGCGATCCAGTCCACCATGCGATCGCTTCCGATGTACTGCACGATGCCGAACCAGTGCAGGTCGTTCAAGCGCAGGAGGCTTGGGATCGACGCCCGGATTGAGGATGAAGTCGACATCGTAGATCGAGAACTCGCGATAGCGATCGACAAAGTAGATGCGGCTCGCGCCGACGCCGTGGATAGCCGGGATATTGAGCTCCATCACTTCCACCTGGGACGGAACGATCCAGGCGCCGCGATCGATCGCGTACCGGTACGCAGCCGCGGCGTCGCGAACGCGCAGCGCGATGGCCGCGATCATCGGTGTCTCGGATGGCTGAACAGCGCGCGATTTGTCTCCGGCATGCGCGTTGACGATGACGTTCATGTCTCCCTGGCGATAGAGCAGGACCTCGCGCGAGCGGTGCCGCGCAATCGGTCGAAACCCCATCATCTCGAGCACCTGGCCCAGCGCCTGCGGCTTGCTCGTGGAGTATTCGATGAACTCGATGCCGTCCATCTCGAGCGGATTGGTGGACTCGGGGGTCAGTTCACGGTCGGAGGGTCTTTTCACTGTGGACTCCTTGGCGGCTCAACTAGGCAATCGCGACAAACGGATTCTGACAGCCTTCGGCGGCGCGGGCGAGCGGCCAGGGCATTCATCCGAAAGGGCGCGTCGCGGCGCGCCTATCGCCTGTGGCAGTGCATAGTCGAACGTGTAGAGGTGCTTTCCATCGACGATCTGGATGTCCAGGGTGCCGGCGATGCCAGCCAGCCCGTCCGTGCCCGAGTCCGGGACCACCCTGACTGAAAGCTCGAGGGCTCCGCGATTCATGGTGCCGGAGTGCTGCAGGACAAAAGTGCCCGTCCGGCCGTCCAGTGTGCCGCTCACGCGCTCGATCGCCACGTAACCGGCCGAGCCCTTGGCGGGACTTCCGGCGGTGAGCATTTCACCCTCACTCGTGCCCTGCAGGTCGCCGCTGAAGACCTTGTCAAGGCTCATTCGACCGAGCGTCGGAGTCGGCCTGTGGATGGGCGAGGGATTGCGGCGCTAGCTTGACTTCGAAAGTGCCGGTCGCATGACGGGACATGAGTCTCCCTTCGATTCGGTAGTTGCGGGTGGTTCGGCGGCCTCAGCGGACCCCACGGCAACGACTGGTGTCATTGCGGCGGATCTTCCAAGCACGTGCATCGAACACTGACCCGGCACCTCGGACCAACGAGCATCGCCTTACTCGCGCTCCAGCGATTCCAGGTCGACGCGAAGAGGCTCGCGATCTCTCTCGTCGGCGATTTGGGCCAGATATTCCCTGGCTCGTTGCAGATGCTGCGCTTTTGCCGCATCGTCACCCGCGACGGCGGCGCTTCGCGCGAGCGCCTCGTGGGCGTAGCCGATGTAGAACGGCGCTTCACCTTCGCTATGACGCAGGCACTCGATCGCACTCGCGCGGGCGTCGTCGGCGCGGCCGAGCAGCGCGTGAACGCGGGACAATTGCCAATAGCCAATGGAAAGATTGCGCGGTGTACAGTCGGAGCGCTGCGTCCAATGCCAAAGGGAGCTTTGCGACAAGAGAAGCATCTGCTCGTTCTCGGAATCGGTGCGACCGGACTTCCTGATCAGGTCCCACGCGCGATTGAAACAGGACGCGGAGAAGAAACGATGCGCGTCCGTCTGCATTGATATCCGGCAATGGCATTTTATGAGCTCGATGTTCGAAGTTAAGCTGTCGGCGACATCTCATTCCTGCCGCCGTCGGCGGCGGGTCAGCTGCTCGGTCGACTTCGGCGTCTACGCTGCGCTGCTGGTGTCGACGCGTCGACCCCGGCGAATGAGCCCGATGGCGTAGATCACGTAATAGCCCGCCAGCGTGCCGAAGATGAAGAGCGTCAACGGGCTGCGCATGAAGTCTGGCGACTGGTACGCCGCCGCCGCTGTCCGAAAAATAGAAGCCGGCGAAGCGATAGGCGACGCGGCCGAGGAACAAAAGCGACAGGCCAATGCCCAACCAGGCGTTGGGAGTGTAGAAGAGGCCCGCAGGCGTCGCCTCGAATTTGGTCAGTCGGATCCCATAGACACCCAGCGCCGCCCCAGTGCGGACCCTCCGAGGATGGCCAATGCGCTCGGGGGGACGCGCGATCGATGCCGAGCAGCAACAGGGCGATCAGCAGGGAAAACACGATCAGGGTGATCCACGGCCGCACGGACGAAAATCGCTGGCGTCCCACTATGCGGCGGACACGCGAGTAGAGCCGCCACGCAACCAGGGCGGCGATGCCGAATGAAAAGAAGAGGGAGGAGTTGATTGGGAAAGCCACGTTTATCTTCCGCGCAATGTTGGATATCCGTCGCGCGTTATCGTTCGGGGATGCGCATCCACCGCACGCGTCGACCTCACGGAGCAAGGGAACGCGCGTCGGCGTATTTTCAGCGAAATTGTAGCTGATGGTGACGAGGCGTCGCGAACCGCGACGAAACCGCGATGCCTATTGACATCGGGCGCGGGGGAATGACTCTTCACCCGTGCCGACCCGAAATGACCAGCGACGTGCGATCCCTCGGAGTGCCCGAATGGGTAATGACCTGCTAAGGTTTGCGGTCGTCCTGCTGTCCACCATCAACAGCGTCATGTGGGAGTTCTACACCGAGTCCACGATCATGGCGATCGTCTGGGCCGCGATCGCGGTGGCTTTTCTGGTGTGGGCGTTGCGCGAGATCCGCAACCGATAACGGTCCGAACGGGTCCGACGCTCGCGCGCGCGTCCGGAACCCTGTCGCCGAGCGAGCCCGGTCCAACGGCGAGATCGCCCGTCGGCCGGCGAGGCATGAGGCATCATCGGGTGCTGGATCGCGCGCGACGGCGGTGTTCGCGTAAGGTTCCGACGTGCCGCGAACGACTGAGAGGCATGGCGCCATCTCATACATCGGATCGCTTGACAGATCCGCGGCTACGCGGTACGTCAGGCGACATTCTCTTAACGGAGGTTTTTGTGTCTCGAACGCACGACTCGAAATCGATTCTGCCTCGCCGGCGTCTTCGGCCTCGTCCTGTCTGTGCTCGGGTGCGCCGCGGTATGCGGCCCCGCTTCCGGATCCGGCGGTGGATCTGCCCAAAGCGGCAAGCGAAGGGACAGGCGACCGCGGTGTTCGCCGGCGGCTGCTTCTGGGGCGTCGATGCGGTCTTCAAGCACGTCAAGGGCGTGACCGGCGTAACGTCGGGCTATTCGGGCGGCGCAGCCAAGACCGCGCAGTACGAGCTCGTCGGCACCGGCGCGACGGGCCATGCTGAATCGGTGCAGGTGGTCTACGATCCCTCGCAGGTCACCTACGGCCAGCTGCTGAAGGTGTTCTTTTCCGTCGCCCACGACCCGACGGAGCTGAACCGCCAAGGCCCCGACGTCGGAACGCAATACCGGTCGGCGATTTTCTATGCCGATCCGGACCAGTTGCGGGTGGCGAAGGCCTATGTCGCGCAGCTGGACGCGGCCAAGGCGTTCTCGCAGCCCATCGTCACGCAGGTAGCTCCGCTCAACGCGTTCTATCCGGCGGAGGACTACCACCAGAACTATCTGGCGCACCATCCCGAGAACATGTACATCGTCATCAACGATCTGCCCAAGCTCGGCGGCGCTGAAGAAGCAGTTTCCCGATCTGTACGTGAGTCGCTAGCCCAGGTGCGCACGCGCACTCGTTCGGACGGGCGCGGTCACGCACCGCGGGCGCGTCAGGCAGTGCGTCCGGCGACTGTGAAGAACTGCGGGTCGTGTCCGGAGACGCGCGGCCATAGTCCCACCAGACCCGCTGCTGCCGCAAATCCGAAGCGGGCCAAGCCGCGCGCAAGTTCTTCCGGAGCGTAGGTGCGGATATCCTCGCGAGTGTCGATCGTTTCGAGCGGTCTCGCCGTCCGCAGTCGATGACTTCGTAGCGGCGCTCGATGCGATTGATTCGCGGCGCGATCTGCGGTGACCCGCTTGTATCGCGCCAGCATGTTCGCGCCGACTGGCCGGCGGTAGTCGAGCTGATAGTCGCTGCCGCTGTCCGTCTCGCGCGGGATGAACGCGTCGATCACCAGCAATCCGCCCGTCACCAGTGACTCGCCGCGCGCCGCTCAACAGCGCTTCCAGGTCGCCCGGAAGCGACATATAAGTGACCAGCGAGTACGGGCAGAGCACGATGTCGAAGGTCGCCTGCAAAGCGAGCTTGCGCGCGTCCATCTGACACGCCGGCGCCTCGACTCCGCCCGTGCGCGCCTTGCGCTCGAAGCTCTTGCAGCATGCCGGCCGACGTGTCGACGCCTACTGCGTCGATGCCGCGGCGGATAAGCTCGAGCAGGATCCTGCCGTTGCCGCAACCGACCTCCAGGACTTTGCCGCCGGCCTCCTCGCAAAGATCGGCGTAGAAGCCCACGTCGTCGAAGCGCATGTTGCGCGCCATGTCGACGTCGTACCATCGCGCGATGCGGTCGTACGGGTTCTCGGACAAAGCACGCAATCACTTTCCATCGAGGCCGAAGGAGCTCCCGATAGAGCGACCCCTGGATTTCCGCGCTTCGACGCCACTGAAAATCCGCGAGGCGCGCGGCGTCGGGAGCTTCGAGTCGATGCCGCCGAGCCTCGTCCTGCAACAAGGGAATCGCGACATTCGCCATGTCGGCCACAGTGGCGGTGGTGAGCAGACCCGGCGAAGCCGGAATCGATGAAGCCTCGCGCGCCTTCTGCGGTGCTGACGCAGGCCCGGCCCGCGCTCAGCGATTCGATCACCTTGATCGCGGAGCCACGAATTCCGATGAGCGGATTGACCGTCAGCGCGCTCGCCGAGAGCAGCGCGGCCACATCCTCGCGATGCCCGAGGACGCTGACACCCGCTTGCGAGAACGCCGCGTCGCCGGCCACGCGCTCCGGCCCATGATCCCCGCCGAGGATCACCAGCGTCGCGGCAGGGACCGCGGACTTGATGACGGGATAGGCGTCGATCAGGAAGCGCCTGATCCCGTCGAGATTTTGCGTGTAACGGAACGGTCCTGCAAAAAGCATCTGCGACGACGCGGACGGCGTGTACGCAAAGGACGATGGCGCCGATCCATTGGGAACGCTTACGATTCGCGGATGAGAGATCAATGCCCGGTCTTCCGCGCTGCATACCGTGACCGCGTCGTAACCGTCGGTGATGCGCTGCTGCAAAAGGGCGCCTTCAGTCCGATCGCGGAAGTCCGTCACCGCAAAGGCGTCGTGCAGGCCGAGGACCCAGCGTTGCGAAGGAAGTCGCAGTCGGCTCAAGTCCGCCAGCTCCACATGCTCGATCTGCACGAGATCGGGACGGTAGCGAGCCATCGCCGTCCGAACCGCGTCGATGAGCGAGGGGTGGCAGTGGTCGCGAAGGCGCTGGGCAAGGTCGCCCGTTGCGCCGCCGCTTGGATCTTTCGGGCGCTGCACGAAGTGAACGGCGTGGAGGCGATCGAAGTAGGCAAAGCTTCGCGCGTCGTAGATGACTGCCTCGTCGCTCACCAGCACTACGTCGAAATCGCGCCGCAGTTCGCGCAGCAGCCCGTCGATGCGGCGCGCGCCCCCGTGCCGCGGAGGAAAGACGCAAAACGGCGTCACGAACAGGACACGTGGACGCGACCGTGGTGTCAGGCGCGCGTCTGCGCGCGCACCTTCCAGTGTCGCACCGAGCTTGTAGGAATACGATGAAGCGAGATCCGGGGACCGGCGATGGGGCTGCGGCAGCGACGGCGGGGTGCTGAGCTTTGGCGACCTTCTCGCGTGCCAGCGGTTGCGCAAGACGCCTGCCGCCAGCGGCATGCGTGCCAGGCCTCGCTGAGATTCGTAGGGAAGGTCGCAAACCTGGATCATGAGTTGGTCCACATCGCGGTCGCTGATCGCGTTTCGGGCGTCGAAGAGAAGCCGGTTCCGCTCCGCGATGCGCGAGATTTCCGACTCGGAATAAAAGCGCGAAGTCGTGGCCCGGTGCTGGTGCCAGGCGTGGGATCGCGGACAGAACAAGACACTCAATCCGTCCTGTTGCGCCCGGACACCCCACTCAACGTCTTCCCAGTAGAACGGGTCGTAGCAGCGACTGTCCCGCGCATAAGTGCGCAGGGGCGTCGTCCGAAACAGACTGGCGCCGCCGCTGGCACATAGATGCGGGCGGGCCGCTTCCTCGTCGCCGGGATCCGCATGGAAGACCTGCACGCCGCCATCGTGCTTGTACCAATCGATGAAACCTGTTTCCTCGCGCCGGCCGGTGGCGCTTTGCTGGTGAATCTGGCATGCGATCGCGAATACTTCCGCCGCTCGCAGAGCACAGAGCTCGCGTAACGACGCTGCGTCGAGCGTCATGTCATTGTTCATCAGGAACGTCCAATCGTGCTTGGCCCGCTCCAGCCCTTTGCAAATCGCGGCGCTGAAGCCAAGCGGAGCGCGATGATGCATCCACTCAAGTCGCGGGTACTTCGCGGCGATTTCCGCGTAGGAGTCGAGCGCGGCGCCGTTGACCACGACGATGACCTGGTGCGGCTCGCCGAGGAGCTGGAGCGCCGGATACAGGGATTCGAGCGCCTTGTGCAGGAGCGATGGTGAATCGCGCTCGGGGATGATCACGGAAATGCCGTCGCGCCATGGAGGAAGGTTGCGCGAGGGTTTGGCTCTGCGAACTGCGCGCCCGACTGCGTCAGCGAGCGCAAGCGAAAGGAACAGCGGCGCCAGGCGAAGGCGTTGCCGGATGCGCAGGCCGGACTGCCACGCGCGCGACTTTTTCGTCGCGGGCCGGCCCGGGCCGGTGTCCCGGGCAAAAATACCCCGGCGCAGAAAATCGGCGGCGCTCAAACGATGTACAGGCAGAGGTCCGCCGCTGGCCGTTCGGCCGTGCTGCATCCGGCGGCGACAAGCGCCTGCTCCGCGAACATCGCGGTCCAGGCGTTGTATTGCCCAGGTCGCTCCGACGGTGAAAAAGGAATGCCGAGCTTCGGGTCGATGCTGCGGACAAGCACTTGCGCCAAGGGTGCGATATCGCTTCGTGCCGCGACGCTCGTCCCTTCGAGCGTCGCGGCACGAAGCGTTTGCGCGACGATATCCAGCCGGGCCAAACCGCCGCCGCGCGATTCCGGAATGTGCCCGGCCGCGTCGCACCTTCGAACGACATCGCGCAGTTGCCCTGCGATTGTGGCGCGAGCATGAGCGACGGCAGGATGGTCGGGCTGACTGAGCGCCCCTTCGATGCCGTACAACAGCGCGTGAGTGTCTGAGTGTGGCGACTTCGCCATCGATTCGAGCGAGGCGCGGAAGGTCGCTTCCGCGGCGAGCCGCAACACGTTCGGCATCGCGGGGAACTGCGCCGCGGCGCTCAACACTCCACTCGCGGCCTTCGCCAGAAATGCGCCGCGCCGAGTCGACCAGCGGTCTGGAAGATCGACCTTCGCGTCCGTCCTCCGGCAAGCATCGAATATGCCGTCGTCGGCAACGAGCCGCAGAAGGAGTGCCGAGATACGGTCGACGAGCTCGGGATCGGCTTCGATGAGACCCGCGCGCGCGGCGCCGGCGACCCCGCGCATCACCATCGCGAGATCGAAGAAGAAGAGGGCAGCGTTACGCCAGTCCCGCTCGGACGGTCGCAGATAGACCCGAGTCAGAGGCGCTTCGGCGCGCGCCCACGAACAGAGCCAGCGCTGCGCGGCAGCCGCGCGGCCACGCACATCGTCGCTCGCGCCGTGGCGGACAGCATGCCACGCCAGCCACTGCAGATAGTAGCCGGTGATCTCCGGGTAAACGTACATCGCATCGCCTTTGCTGTCGATCCAGCCCGCGGCCGCACCTGCGTGGACGCCGGAGGCGATTTGAACGTCCGGCCCCAATAACCAGGCTTGCAGCGAGACGAGCGCGTCCGCGGTATCTGGGATGTCCGGCGAAGCCGCCGCGGGCGGCACCTTTCGTGCGAACGGTGCAGTCATCCGCGTGCTCGGTTCACCAGGATGGTTTCGACGATTCCTACGATCCTTTCCGCGGCGTTGCCGTCACCGAAGGGAGCGTGCTCGTCGATTGGCACGGCACGGGCGGGTGGCCTTGCGAGGGTCGCAAGCGCCGCGTCCACGACGAGCGAACGGTCTGCGCGCACGAGCTGCACCCATCCTGTCGCGATGCTCTCGGGACGCTCGGTATTGCAGCGTGGAACAAGCAGATGCGTCCCGAGATGCGGCGCCTCTTCCTGGATTCCGCCGGAGTCGCTGATGATCAGCGCCGCGCGAGCGGCGCTTTGAACGAAGTCGCGATAGCTCATCGGCGCGACGAGGTCGAACGCCTCACGACCGCCGAGACGTCGACGTATCGTTGCCGAGAGACGCGGGTTCGGATGCACGGGAAACAGAACGCGCAGGTCCGGGCGCGCAGCGATCAGGGCGACGAGGGCGTCGCAGACGATGCCTGCGTTCTCGTCGTGGTTCTCCCGCCTGTGCAAGGTGACGAGGATCGTATTGCGAATCAGCGGCGCATCGTGTCTCGCGTGATCCGGGACCGACATCAAGTCGCGCAAACTGTCGATGCCGGTGTTCCCCACGCGATGGACGGCTCGCGCGTCAATACCTTCATCGATGAGATTGCGCTCAGCCGACGCACTGGGCGCGAAGTGCAGGCTCGCATAGCGCGCGATGCGTCGTCGAAACCATTCCTCGGGGAATGGGTCGGCCATCGAATCCGTGCGCAGACCGGCCTCGACATGCGCGAGCGGGGCCGAAGCGTCGCGCGCGGCTCGCGCGCCGCTGTACGCCGTCAGCGTGTCTCCCTGCACGATGACCAGCGACGGGCCGATTCGCTTTATCGCCGCCCGCAGCTCGACTCGCAGATGGTCGTGTGACGCGCCGATAGACGGGAGCTGCGGGAGCTCGGCAAGCTCGATGTCGCATCGGATGCCGAACTCGTCGAAGGTGCGCTTGACAGCGGCGCTATGCTGTCCACTGTTGACGAGGACGGTCCGAAGCCGATCGTGGCCCGCAAGTCTTCGCACGATCGGCGCCAGCTTGATGCATTCGGGGCGCGTGCCGGCGACGATCAGCACAACGGGAGATGAGCCTCCCGAGTGCGTGCCGGGCCCGGCCTGGCCGTCGGGCGGGCGAGCGCTTGCACGACGAGACGCGTCCGCGTCACGTGCGTGCACAGGCAACCATAGCCGTGCAATGGAAGGCATTCGAACCCGGTGATTGGAAGCGCGATCGGTGCCGGCGCCCTCTTCTTGAGAAGGGCTTCCGGGTGGCATGGAGCCTTCACCGCCCAGGCGAATGTAGCAATTCCCGCCTGAAACCGCCAGCGCGCCGTAGAGAAATCACGCGACCTCGCGGCAAACCGAATCCTGTTTGCCACAACATCAGGCGGGTGACCGATTTACGCGGGCGCGCCGGGAAGTCTACACACCGGCTGGCCGGATCAGATCATGCCGCCGATGATGTTGATGCTCATAGCCAGAATGGCGATATTGAACACGAAAGCGAGAATGCCGTGGATCATGGTGATCCTGCGCATGTGGCGCGCGACGACGGCCACGTCGGAGACCTGCGACGTCATCCCGACTACGAAAGAGTAGTACAAGAAGTCGAGGTAGTCGGGCTCGGCGTCGCCCGGAAATCGCAAGCCGCGAATGTGATCCTCCGACGACTTCTCTCGCCAGTAGTAGCAGCGGGCATAGTGAAATGCGAAGAGCGTCTGAATCAGGAGCCACGACACGAGCAGCGCGAAGATCGACAACGTGAGGTGAGCGGCGCGCGCGCCGAACGGAAGCTGCTTGGCGTCGCCGACGAGGAATCCGATGGCGACGACGCTGGCGGTCGCCGCAACGGCGACCAGCATGAAGATTACGTATCCGGTCTGATCGTAGAGCTGTGCGCGGACCCGCGTCATGCCCGCATCCGCCCTTGCGACGGCGAACCAGCCAAGGACTAGATACGTCAACGCACCTACGTTCCAGGCGACGAGCAGCCGCGTGTGCATCAGCAGCCACGGATGCGCGGCGAAATAGGAAACGGCGCCAATGGACAGCGCCAGGCCGAGCTTGTGCGGAGCAGTCAGGCCGACTACCCAGGGCAACTCTGGCTTGGGCGAGGTGTTGGCAGCGGCGCGCGACATGGAGTACGTTGGGTCTTGCGTGAGGCGAGCTTAGCCGATTTCTGCGATCGAGTCGCTCCGTTGCGCTGCCGCGGGGCGCCGCCCAAGGAGGCGTACCCGGAGATGTGGCAAGTGCTTGCGGAGCAGACGGTAGGTGTCGAGGTCGAAAGCGGCACGCGGCGGCGCTTCGAGTAAAGCCTGGAGCGAGCCTTCGTCGCTCGCGGTGTCCAGCCAGCACCAATCCCGAAGCACATGAATGTCCGTGCGACCGGCGGTGAGGCTGGTCTCCTGTACAGCGACCGTTCCGTCATAAGGCCATGGATGCAGCGCGTGCGGTGCAAGCGCCTGGCGCAAACGCTCATGATGGGCCCGCGGCGCTTCGAGTCCGACGCATGCGCCGGCGCACCTTCCGATCTGACGCCCGAAGCACGCACCCTCGCGACGCTCGAGGCCCAGAAGCCGCAAGCACAGACCGCTCTCCGCGGCGATGTCGCGCAGAGTCTCGCGCGCAACACGCCGCGAGCCGAAAGGTCCGTAGAGGTCCTGCAGATCCGAGGGGTCGATCGCATCGGCGCGGACGTATTCAGGCGGCGACGGCTCAGCGGCGACGCTCAGCGCGACCAGATCGCGACGGCGGCGCAAGCGCCGGTTGTATGCAGGGAACAGCTCTTTGACGAGCCGCGACTCGCGCAGAAGGGCGCCAAGCTCGCCCGCAGTCTCCTCGAACTCGATGCGGACGACCTCGGCAGACAGTCGCAGGTCGTTCGCGCTGCGATAGTCCGAGGAAAAATGGGACGCCACGCGCTCGCGCAGGTTGATGCTCTTGCCGATGTACAGCGGCGTCGGATTGAGTCCATAGAAGCGGTAGACGCCCGGCGCGTCCGGGATCGAGTCCAGCGCGTCCGCGGCAAGGTGCGGCGGAAGGCTTGGCGTTCGCAGAATCCGGGCTATCGCCCGGTCGACTTCGTCGGCGGCGTGATCCCGATACAGAGCCTGTACCAGCTCCCAGAGGATGCGCGCGTCCCCGAGTGCTCGATGGCGGTCCCGCGATGGCAACCGGTAGCGCGCAATTAGATGGTCCAGGCTGTGGCCGCTCATGTCGGCAAAGAGGCGGCGCGACAGTTTGAGTGTGCACAGCACTCGGGCCGCAAACGGCCGGCCCAGACGACCGAATTCATGTTTGAGGAAACCGTAGTCGAAGCGCGCGTTGTGAGCGATGAAGATGCAGCCGGCGATCCGAGAAGCAATTTCTCGCGCGACGTGGGAGAACGGCGGCGCGTCGGCGACCATCGCGTTGGTGATGCCGGTGAGCGCCTGGATCGCGGACGGAATGCTGCAGCCCGGGTCGACAAGGCTGCTCCACTCGGTTACGCGGTTCCCGTCGACACGGACGATGCCGACTTCAGTTATGCGATCAACTGCCGCGGTCATGCCGGTGGTTTCGATGTCGACGAAGGCGACGGGGTCGGCAAACATGGGGCTAGGCTGGTCGTTTGGCAGGGCAGCTTGACAATTCGAACGATCGTTCGCTATTGTAGCCGGTATGTCGAACGATCGTTCCTACCTTGAGGCATTGCAGGACTACTATGCCGAGCATCGCGCGCTGCCGTCGTATTCGTCGATCGGCGCGCTGCTCGGACTGCGCTCGAAGTCCTCGGTCGCGGCATTGGTCGCGCGCTTCAAGCTCGCCGGTTTCGTGGAGTCCACCCCTGACCGCCGGCTCGCGCCGACGCGGCGATTTTTTCAGCGCCCGCTCGCCGAGGCGCCCGTACACGCGGGGTTGCCGAGTCCGATCGACGACGGGCCCGCGGACGCGCTGACCCTCGACGATTATCTGATCGAGCATCCCTCGCGAACGGTGCTCGTCCGTGTCAAGGGCGATTCGATGATCGACGCGGGCGTACTGGACGGCGATCTTGTCGTCGTCGAAAAGCGTCCAGGCGCACGACGCGGCGAGATCGTGGTAGCGATTGTCGACAACCAATTCACGCTCAAGCGCCTCGACACGGAGCGCGGCCGTTTCATCCTGCGCCCCGAGAACAAGGCATTTCCGGTCATCAGGCCCGAAGGCGCGCTGGAGATATTCGGCGTCATGGTGGGCCTGGTGCGCAAGCTCGCCTGATCCGTGCGTCACGAAGCCGATTGCCGCCAACGCTTGTAGGTCGATAAGATAGCGCCGCGGCGGGCGATTCACGCGCGCTGATCGGATCGCCGACCATGAGCGCGCGGCAAGCGAATACCCATTTCCTCGATACTTTGTCGCGGCTGCGCGATTTTGCCGCGCGGAAGTCCGGAGTGGCCTTGCCCGACGACGAGCGTGGCAAGCTGCGGGATCTACGCGGCGACGTGGCACGCCTTGGCGTACGTGGACCGTCGTATCGCTGGTCATGCTTCGGGAGCGTCTTCTCCTGGTTCGAACGATCGTGGTCGCTGCGATTGCGGCATATCGGCAGGGACCGCTCGCTGCCGGCTCTCGACGAAGACGCCATGAGGGATGCCCGCCCGCACACGTTCGCGGCTGACTATGAGACCTTCGACGCTCTCTCGGTTCGCTACGGCGGCCTGTTTCGCGGCTCGGTCATCGTCAACTACGTTCTCGGCGTTGTCGCCGTCGCGGTGACTGTTGCGACGGTGCTTCCACCACGGATCATCGCGCCATTGCCGGATTCGGGCGACGTCCCGGAATTTGCGCACTGGGCAACGTGGATCGAACTGGTGTGCATCGTAGGCATCTTCGTCGTCTTCTGCTACGGGCGGACGCCCCAGCGCAAAGATTGCGAACCGTGGGTCTCGTCGACATGGATTCTTCGGGCGGATCGCACGCCGCTGGCGTGAGCGTTGGCTCGAGTACCGGCTCCTCGCGGAACGCTTCCGATATATCGAGTTGCTGCTCGCGATTTCGCCGTCCGCGAACTCTGAGCCGCCGTTCGAGACGTCAAAGGACGGGCCACGCCGCTGGTACGATGAATACTTCGCCTGGCGAACAAAAGGCGCGCAGGCAAAGTCGATGAGCGCAAGCGACTATCGGAAACAGGCGCTGGCCCTGATGGTCGAGCAGGTCGAGCACCACGCTGCGAACAGTGAGCGACGCGGCTCGATTGCCGAGCGGCTGGAGCGATTCGCGGTCTGGCTGTTCTTCCTGTCTTTGGTTCTCTGCGCCATCGCCCTTGTCGGCGAACTCACGCCACATTGTCCTACCTGCACGCTGGGAGCATTGTTTAACGACAAGCTTCGGCCGCTGATCTTCTTCGGCGCAGTGCTGGTCCCGACGCTGTCCGCCGCCATCCACGGCATTCTTGCGACGACCGAATACACCAAATTGGCGGAATCATCGAGGGAAACCGCGGCCCGTATCAAGCAGCTGGCGGACACCATAAAGGAGTTTCGCGCGAGTGACGGTCCCGCGACTCCCGAAGCGCTCGCGCCCATCCAAAAGCCGGTCACGGCTTTCGCCGATGCGGCAATCAATGAGGCGAGCGGCTGGCGGGCGACGCTGCACGACAAGAACGTACCGCTGGCGTGACGCGATGGCTGTCGCTGACCTGAGCCACGATCGAGCCGCCCATCGCGCTCGCAAGCGCGACGTCGCGCTGCAAGTGGAATTCGCCGCCGCCGCCGGCGCCCTCGCGACGCATGAGGGGACTGTCCGCTACTCCGCAGGCGACGCGTTGCTGATCGGAACCAAGGGTGAGCGCTGGCCTATTGCGCGCGACGCGTTTGACGCGAGCTACGCGCCGGTTGCGCCGACCCGTGAAGGTAGGCCGGGACGGTACCGCAAAAGGCCGCTGGAGGTGTGGGCGAAGCCGATGACCGAGCCATTCAGCGTGACGCTCGATGGTGATCGCGGAACGCTCAGCGGCCGGCCAGGCGATTGGCTGGTGCAGTACGCACCTTCGGATTTCAGCGTCGTCGAAGCGAGCGTCTTCGCGCAAACTTACGAATTGCTCGACTGACGACTTCGACGAGCCCATGGCAGACAAACCCAAGCTGGCGTTGATCCTCTCGGGTGGTGGAGCGCGTGCCGCGTATCAGGCGGGCGTTGCGCGCGCCATTTCGGAGATGCTGCCGGATGGTGAGTCGAGCCCTTTCCGCATCGTTTGCGGAACGTCGGCGGGCGCCATCAACGCGGCTGCACTTGCTGCGGGGGCACGCCACTTCCGCACCGCATCGACGGTGCTGTGCAAGACATGGTCGACACTCAGCGTCGGCGACATCTACCGCGCGCGACGGCGGGTATTTCGTTCATGCCGGTTTGCGGTGGCTGCGGTCGATGTTTCCGGGCGCCGACCCGGCGCGGTCGATGGCGCTCCTCGACTACACGCCGCTCGCGGGTCTTTTGGCGCGGACGATTCATTTTCCGTCGATCCAGCACAGCATTGATGCCGGTGCGCTCGACGCGTTGTCCATCACCGCGTCGAGCTATCGGACCGGCATGTCTGTTAGCTTTTGCATGGGCGGCCCCGCGCTCGAGCTCTGGGAGCGGTCGCAGCGCATCGGAGTACGCGCGGCCATCGGCGTCCCGCACCTCCTAGCGTCGAGCGCGATTCCGTTCGTGTTTCCACCGACCAAGATCGGCGACGAATACTTCGGCGACGGCGCCATGTGCCAGATGGCGCCAACCGCGCCTGCGCTTCATCTCGGCGCGGACAGGATCCTGGTTGTCGGCGCCGGGGACGGCGGCGCCCGGCCGCCCACGGAAGAAAACGCGGGGCCACCGTCGCTCGCGCAGATCGGAAGCCAGGTGCTCAACAGTGTCTTCACGGATGCGCTCGGCACCGATCTCGAGAAAGTGCGGCTGGTGAACATCGCCGTGCGCCAGATACCGAGGGAGCAGCTTGCGGCGAGTCCGATGCCGTTGCGCGACATCATGCTGCAAGTGCTCAACCCGAGTGTTTCACTGAATACTCTCGCGGGAGAGTTCCGGCATCGTCTCCCGCGCACTTTGCGGATGGCGATCGGGAGCATCGGAGGCACGCACTCCGGCGGTGAAGGACTGCTGTCCTATCTGCTGTTCGACGCCGGCTATTGCTCCGCCTTGATCGATCTGGGGTATCGCGATGCGCAGAGCAAGCGTCAGACGCTCGCGGAATTTCTATCCATCTAGTGCGTCGCCCGTTTCGTCGCCCCGGGGCTCATGCGCTCGGATGACTGGATCCGCTCGACCTCGACCAGAACGTCATAGAACGTTGCGGCGCGCCCCATGTCGGTCAAAGCCTGGCCGGTGAGCATGTTGGCATTGGTTCCGTCGGGCGAAAGCTTTCGCCACCAGATCGACAGCGCGACCACGACACCCGGCCGCACCTTGTCGCTCACCTGCGCGCGGACAATCATCGCGCCGCGATCGTTGAACACGCGCACTCGCTCGCCGTCGAGGATGCCGCGCGGCGCCGCGTCGTTGGGATGGATGTCCAGCGAGGGTGATTTTTCGCGGTCCAGAAAAACGGGAAGGTTGGCGAACGTCGAATTCAACGCATTGCGGGCGGGCGGCGACAGCATGGCAAGGGGGTATTTTCGCGCCAGCGCGGGATTGCTTGCCGCGGACTCCCGGGGCGCAACGAATGCCGGCAACGGGTCGAGTCCCTGATCCGCGAGCGTTTTCGAGTAGAACTCGCACTTGCCCGAAGGCGTCGGAAAGTTGCCATGAGCAAAAGGCGCGAAAGGCGAGGGCACGTTGAGGCGCTGCCAGCCTTTCTCCTTGAGCGTGTCCCAAGAAATCCCTAGCGCGCGCGGCTGATCGGTCTGGAACGCGTAGCGCGCCATCTCCTCGTCGCTCTCCCGGAAGCACGGCTCGTCGAAACCCATGCGCGCCGCGAGCAAACGGAAGACCTCGGTGTTGGGCTTGGCCTCGCCGAGCGGCGCTATCGCGGCATTGTTCGCCAATGCGTAGAGATGACCGTAGGACGAATGAACGTCCGTGTGCTCGAGCTGCGTCGTCGCTGGAAGGAGGATGTCGGCGTAGTCGGCGGTGTCGGTCTGGAACACGTCGTGCACGACGCAGAAAAGATCTTCCCGCGCGAATCCGGCGACGACCTTGGACGATTCGGGCGCGACGGCGACAGGGTTCGAGTTGTAGACGAACAGCGCTCGTATCGGCGGATCGCGCGCCTCGAGCAAGGCATCGCCGATCGCTGACATGTTGATCGTGCGCGGGGCGTTCCAGATCAGATCGGGGCGCTCGAGTGCTTTTGTGTTCACGGGATAAGCGCCACTCGACGACAGCAGCGCGCCGCCGGCCGGATCGCGCCACGCCCCGACCAGTGCAGGCAGGCACGCCACCGTGCGGATGGCCATGCCTCCGCCGGCGTGACGCTGCATGCCATAGTTGAGCCGGATCGCCGCGGGACGAACGGTGCCGTAATCGCGGGCGAGGTCGACGATCTCGTCTTCGTCGAGGCCGGTGATTCGAGCGACGCGGTCCGTAGGGTAGTCGCGAATGCGGGTCTCGAGTTGATCGAATCCCAAGGTATACCGATCGATGTAGTCGCGATCGATCAGATTCTCCTTGACCAGCACGTGCATCATGCCCAGCGCCAGTGCCGCGTCGGTTCCGGGCAGGAGCGCCAGATGTCGATGACATTTTTCTGCCGTCTGGCTTCGATAAGGATCGATCGCGATCAGCTTGGCGCCACGGCGCTTGGCTTCCTGCACGCGGCTCCACAGATGAAGATTGGAGACAATCGGGTTCGAGCCCCAGATGAGAATCAGGCGAGCGTTCTCGAACTGCTCCATGTCGATGCCGATGGAAGCGCCGATAGTCGCCGCGTAGCCCGCCTTGCCTGCGGTGGCGCAAATCGTTCGATCGAGCAGCGACGCTCCGAGCTTGTGAAAGAAGCGGCGATCCATGGAGCCGTATTGCAGCAATCCCATGGTGCCGGCGTAGCTGTACGGCAGAATAGCTTGCGGCCCGTCGGCCGAGGCCGCGATATCCGCGAAGCGCGTAGCGATGGCGTCGAGCGCATCGTCCCAGGTGATGCGCCGAAACTTGCCTTCCCCCTTCTTGCCCACCCGCTGCAGCGGGTGCAATACGCGGGAGTCGGAATACGTGCGCTCGAGGTAGCGCGCGACCTTGGTGCACAGTACGCCCTGGGTCGTCGGATGCCCGGGGTCGCCTTCGACCTTGATCGCGCGCCCGTTTTCCACGGTGACGTGCAATGCACACGTGTCGGGACAATCGTGCGGGCATGCGCCACGGACGATACGGCGTCCGGAGGCGACTGGCGCTGGCTGATCGAGCGGCATGACTCTTGTCTCGAAAGATCCATTGTAAACCGTGGAGGCGACCGGACCGCGCGGGTCCTGAGGAAGTGCGGTATCGTTGTCCGCGGTCAAGCGCCGGAGACTTGGAACCGGCGTCGCGCCGCCTCCTCGACGCGGTCGCGAAAGCATGGCTCGTCGAGTCCCACGCGCGCCGCCAGCACGCGGAAGAGCGCGGTATTTGCCTTGGCCCAGGGCGCTCGGTGGCGGCGACAGGCCGCTAATGCTGTGGAATCAACCGCTGGTCGGGCGACGGGTCATTTGGGTCGCCGCATACCCACCGTCTCTCGTGGCCGGGCTAATATGCCAATACCATACATCTCCACGCAAGATACCAAGAAGATTCGTGGTACGGGCCATGGCTGCACGTGCGCACAACCTTCGCATCGCTCCGCAATCGTCGCGACAAGGTGGATAGCAATGGGCCGGAGACTCTTAGCCTTGGTCTGGATGCTCGCGGCTCTCGCGGGCGGCTTGGTGAGCGCGGCTCGCGCGCAGTCCGTTCCGGCTTATATCCTGGCGAGTCCGATGCTGCCGCTGGTATTGCAGATGCCGGAAAACGGATGGCTTCGGGTCAACACGAATCTGTTCAGCGACGTCTGGACGCCTCCCGACCTCGAGCCTCTGTTCGACAACGCGGTGCCTTATCCCCCGTCAAAGATCATTCAGCCGTGGAGCGGTTTCGGATGGGATAGCAATCGAGGAGACGTGATCCTTTATGGCGGCGGACACGCCAATTACCCCGGCAATGACGTCTATCGCTGGCATTCAAGCACGCTGCAATGGGAGCGGGCTTCGCTCCCGAGCGAGATCCATTTCGATCCGGTTGCGGGAACGCTGGCGATCGATGGCGTAAATGCAGCGCCGGCTTCCTCCCATACTTACGACAACAATACTTTTCTTCCGATCGCGGATCGTTTCGTGGCGTGGGGCGGAGCCGTATACGGCTTTGGCGGCCCGTATCAGCGCGTCTCGGAAACCGATCCAACGAAGCCGCGCAGTGTCGGGCCCTACCTGTTCGATCCCAGCAAGGCCGACGGAAACAAAGTAGGCGGAACGACAGGTTCTCATGTCATGCGCGTAGCGCCACATCCCGAAATCGTCGGCGGCCAGATGTGGGAGAACCGCGATATCTATCTTCATCTCGCCGGACAGCCCTTACCGCTCTACTACACCAGCGGTTGCGCGATCACCGAGGCAGAAGGTGGGCATGACGTCGTCTACGTCGCCGCGGATATCAATTTGAACCTCTACCGATATCAGCTGACGGATATTGCAAATCCGACGCTCGACCAGATCGCGGTCGTAGGCAGATACGCAGTAAGTCCCGCGGCCGGACAGGTTACGTGCGGCTACGATCCCGGACAGAAAGTGTTTGTACACACTGGCACGAATGCCGTCCCGTTTTTTTTCTGGGACCTGACGAAAGCCGGCCCCGCCAATGCGGAGCAACAGGTTCAAGTCGATCCGACCATCGCGGCATTTCAGTCGTGGCTAAGTTCCCAGAGCCTCGCCATTCAAAATTGCGCTCTCAAGTTTGATCCGGTGCGCGGTCGCTTTCCCATTTGGTGCGGAGCTGGCGCCATTTGGGAATTGGCGCCGCCAACGTCGGGAAACACGGCGACCGGTTGGTCCATCTCCCAAAGTCCGGCCCCGCAAACCATTTCACCGCCCGGGGATACGGGCGGCACCGGCGTGTTGGGGAAATTTCGCTACGCCCCGTATTACGACGTCTTTGTCGGGCTAGAGGGTCCTAACGACGGCAACATCTGGATCTACAAGCCGTTAGGCTGGGTCCAACCGAATCCGCCAGGGAACGCGCTGCCTACGGTGGCGATTACGGCGCCCACCGCCGGCACCAGTGTCGCCCCCGCCACGCCAGTGAGTCTGACCGCGTCGGCTGCCGATGTCGACGGCTTTATCGCGCGTGTCGAGTTCTACGTGAATGGAACCAAGGTGGGCCAGGCGACGTCCCCGCCTTTCACGGTCGGATTCACACCGACGCTCGTTGGGCAATACACGGTGATTGCTGTTGCAGTCGACAACGTCGGCGGCATGACCGCGTCCACCCCTGTTGCTTTCACGGTAGACGCGTCGGTTGTGGCCGCGACACTGCAGCGGGGCGTCAACTCATACGCCGGGGTTGCGGACACATATCTCGACGGCTACAACACGACCACCAACTGGGGTGCATCGACCGCACTCTACCTCAACCCGGCACAAGGAATTCCTCTGGTCAGATTTGCAATTTTTTCTTCGGAAGGCGGACCTGTGCCTGACGGAGTGGTTATCCAATCGGCGACGCTAGCGCTGTACAAGCAAGACAGCTATAACGACACCCTGAGCCTGAATGCTTTGCTGAAGCCATGGACGGAGGCAGGAGCGACTTGGATAACCAGTCAGAGCGGAGCCGCATGGAGTGTTGGCGGAGCCGGGGGAGCGGGAACCGATTATGACCCGACGCCAGACTCGCTCGTTGTAGGCGGCAGCAGTCCCGCTTGGGTGACGTTCGATGTTACGTCGCGTATGCAGGAGTGGTCGAACGACTCGAGCACGAATTACGGATGGCGACTCTCGCAGACAACCACGGGGTTCGAGTGGAAGACGTTCAATTCGAGCGAATATGCGATCGACCCAACCCTGCGACCGATGCTCACGGTTGTATACGCGGAGAGCACACCAGCGACATCTGTGAGCCTCGCTAGCTCGGCCAATCCCTCGACCGTCGGCGCGAGCGTCACGTTTACTGCGACGGTTCACGGCAGTGCGCCGACCGGTAGCGTTGCCTTCGCTGATGGCGGCTCGCCAATGAGCGGATGCACCGCGGTCGCAGTCACCGGCGCTGGAGACACGAGAACGGCGCAATGCACGACGAGCGCACTTAATGCGGCGACGCACAGTATCACCGCTCAATACGGCGGCGACGCCGGCAACAGCGGTTCGACCAGCGCTCCGCTATTGCAAGTCGTCAATGCGAGCGGCCCAGCGGCGCCGTCGGTCACGGGACAGGTGTCGCGGAAGACGCACGGCGCCGCGGGAGCTTTCGATCTGGCGCTGTCGGCGGTTTCTACAGACCCGACGACGGAGCCGAGGACGGGCCCCACGCAGACGGTGGTGTTTCAATTCAACAAGCCGGTTGTCGCAGGAACCGCAGTAATCAGCGAGGGCACGGCAACGATACAAAGCGTCACGTTCGCCGCGAACGAAATGACCGTGAACATGACGGGAGTGGACGATCGCCAGTACGTAAGTGTGATGGCCAGCAACGTAGCCGCCGCGGACGGCGGAACCGGTGGAAGCGCAAGCGCACGGATTGGCTACCTTGCCGGAGACGTCAAGCAGAAGCGCGTCGTGACGGTAAGCGACCTTGTTCTGGTCAATGCCCAGATTACCCATCTGGTCACGGCATCCAATTTCCTTGAGGACCTCAACGCCAGCGGCGCAGTGACGGTTTCCGACTTGCTCATCGTCAACAGGAGTATCACCGCCGCCTTACCGGCTCCTTAACGCTATCGCGAGAGGAGCATGGGAGTGTTGCTGGCGCGCCCGTCTTCCAGCGTGATGTGCAGTGCGCAGGTGCCCGTGCAATCGTGCGGGCATGCGCCACGGAAGCCACGGTAGTCGGAGGCGGCTGGTGCTGCCTGTTCGAGCGGCTGGTTCTCGCTCGAACGATGCCATGTAAGCCGCGAGACCGCGACCCCTGCGCAGTGACGGACGATTGCGGTATCGTTGTCCGCATTGAGGACGACAGGCGAATCCATTGGCCGCTGAAATTCCCACGCTCTCGCTCCCATCGGGGGCGATCATGCCCGCGCTCGGCGTCGGCACCTGGATGATGGGTGAGCATGCGCGCGACCGGGCAGAGGAAGTCGCTGCGATCTCGCTCGGGCTCGACCTGGGGATGCGCTTGATCGACACCGCGGAGATGTATGCCGACGGCGGAGCGGAAAAGATCGTCGCCGAGGCGATACAGGGCCGGCGCGAACAGGTGTTCGTGGTGAGCAAAGTGTATCCGCACAACGCAAGCCGGCGCGGCGCGATTGCGGCGTGCAAGAGAAGCCTGAAGCGGCTCGGCACCGACAGGCTCGATCTCTACCTCCTGCACTGGCGCGGCGACATTCCGTTGGCGGAAACGGTCGATGCATTCGAATCGCTGCGGCAGGAAGGCTTGTTACGCGATTGGGGGGTATCGAATTTCGATCGTGCCGACATGGAGGAGCTGCTGGCGCTTCCCGAAGGACGCCGCTGCGCCGCCAACCAGGTGATGTACCACCTCGGCTGTCGCGGCATCGAGTGGGATCTTCTTCCCTACTGTCGCAAACACGGGATTGGCGTCATGGCGTATTGCCCCGTCGGCCGCGGCCGCTTGCTGCGCGACCGGCACTTGCAAGCGGTGGCGCAAGCGCTGGATGCGACTCCCGCTCAGGTGGCGCTCGGCTGGCTGCTCCAACAGGGCGTCTGCGCTGTCCCGAAGGCCGCAAGTGAAGCGCATGTACGCGATAACCGCGAGGCCGCCGAACTGAAACTCGCTCGCTCGACGATCGAGCAACTCGACAACGCGTTCCCGCCGCCTTCCGAAGCTACATCGCTCGCGATTCTGTAGGACAGGAGTGCCCAAGAACGGCACCCCGGTTTGCCCCCGGCGCGCGTTCGGCAGCATTTTCGGCGGCCCCTGGCTTGGGCACCTCCCAACCCTCGAAGTCGCTGTCAAATCCTACGGTTAGGTGCCCGGCCGAGGGTTCCGGGAAGCCATGGCATGGATGTTGCGTCGGATGCTCCCAGACAGCCAACGTAACGAGGATCGTGTCATGGACTACACCCACTACGACTTCCTGGATCTGCCCCCCGGCGCATCGCCGGCGAGGATCGAAGCCGCCTACCAGACGATCAAGCAGCGTCTGAACGGGCACTCGGACGAACAGATGATCCGCATGATTCACGAAGCCTATACCGTACTCTCCGACGCCGAGCAACGCCGTGGATACGACGAACAACTGCACCGAATCGCAGAGGCGGCTGATGCTGAGCTCAAGTCCGCACTCGATAACCAGGCGACACGACCGACCCGACGTGTGCAGGACGTGCCGATGCCGCTCCTTACCGCGGTAAGCGCGTGGGCCGCCTGAGCACACTGCGTCACGAGCTCGACGAGGCGCGCCGATTGCGCTGCCGCGTAGAGCCTTCGCGACGTGCACCTTCACGCGCCCGCCTGAGGCCAGGTGCGGCGCTGCTGGCTCGAAACAGACGCAGGCTGCATCCGGGGCGCATCGCGCTCGACCGTCATCGGCCGCTGGTCGTGAGCGGATCGAACGCATCCCGGCTGCCAATCTATATGTGATCGCTCCGGAGGCACCACGCTTCGGCCGCACGGCTTCGTCCGCGCGGCCGAGCATGCGGCCCTCCATGCATGACATGATGAATTTCGGTTAGGAGAAAAGAAGCAAGGTGGCGCAGTGCATCGATGGCGCCTTTGATCTGCAATGCGGATGGGAAACGGGGGCGAAGAGCCCGGGGAACGCAAAGTGGAAAAATGTCTGAATTGCCAGTTCTATGACCGCCGAAACTCGCGCCCCACGGACGGCCGTTCCGCGCTGTGGGGACAATGTCGACGGCACTCAGCGCACCTGAATCCTTTGAGCGCCAAGAGTTACCTCGTCGAAGGCGTGTGGCCGCTGGTCCGCGACGACGATTGGTGTGGCGAATGGAAAGCACCGACGCTCGCATCGATGGCGAGAACGTCATCGGGCCCGAGGCCTGATGAGGTTGCAAAGTCGGCGGCTGTGGGAGCGAATGGCGCTGCATCAGATGCCAAGATCGCTCCGCCGGTACTGGTGGCGGTGTCCGCCGGCGACGACTAAGCTCGCGACGCGATTGCCGCGCGGCACCGGCGGCGCCTCTCTTCTAGAACTTCCCAAGGACGCACTCGCGCGTCTGTCAGACTCCTGACGGTCGGATACCATTGCGGGCGTGAATCCCGCAACGCTTGCTCTGCTGGCCGACGGCGCCGTCGCCGTCACGCCGAATCGACGCCTGGCTCGCGCGTTGCTGCAATCCTTCGACGCCGAGCGGCGGGCGTCCGGTCTGACGGCGTGGCCGACACCAACCGTTCTGCCGTATCCGACGTGGCTTGCAACGTCGTGGGAGCGACTCGTGTCCGCGGGAGCCGCAGCCGACGATGTGCTGCTGATCACGGCTGCGCAGAGCTCCTTCCTGTGGGAGCAAACCGTCGCTGCCGACGAGCGCATGCTGCTCAACCCTCGCGGCGCAGCCTCGCTCGCGGCCGAGGCCTGGTCTCTGGTCCATGCGTGGGGGAGCGGCGGCGAGAGCTGGCGCGCGTGGCGTCGCGACGACCGCGATGCGGACGACCCGTCGATGTTCGCCGCATGGGCCGAACGCTACGCCGCCGAATTGCGGCGCATCGGCGCAAGGGATCTCGCGCAATTGCCCGACTTCCTGACGACGCTTGCACCGCAACTCGCGTCGATGAATCGCGCCATCGCGCTTGTCGGTTTCATCGAGCTCACGCCGCAACAGCAGCGCCTTTTCGCGGCGCTGGACAACGAAGGCGTGGCGTTGCACCGCGCGGAGCCTCCGGCGGTCCCCAACGCCGAGGTGTCGCGCGTGGCGGCTGTCTCGCCCCGCGCCGAGATCGTCGCCGCGCTGACGTGGGCTCGAACGTCGGTCATCCACGCCCATCGCGCACGCGTCGGCATCGTCATCGACGATCTCGCGGCCCGGCGCGAGGAGGTCGTCGCTCTCGCGGAGGACATCCTTTGCCCATCGGCGCTCATTCCGGGCCAGGGCGCCGTCGTCAGGCCCTTCGAAGTATCGCTCGGCAGGGTGCTCGCTGCGATTCCGTCGATCGCTACCGCGCTGGACTTGATCGAGCTCGCTGAGTCGCGCCTTTCCGTGGGTGCCGCTGCCGCACTGCTGCGCTCCGCCTATCTTCCCGGAGCCGATCCGGGATGGACGGCGCGCTCCGGGATCGAGCGCGATTGGCTCGAGGACGGTCGGCGCGAAGTGACGCTCACTGATGTCCTGGCTAAGTTGGATGTGTCTGCGCCGGTGCTGGCGCGCCAGTGGCGCAACGCGAGCGCCGCACTCGCGCGCGACCGCGGCACGACGCCGCGCGGTTGGGCGGACCGCTGGCGCGAATGGCTCGCCGCCGCGGGATGGCCCGGGTCTCGCACCCTGGACAGCGCGGAATACCAGTCGCGCGAAGCATGGGAGGAATTGCTGCTGGAATTCTCGTCGCTGTCGTCAGTGACGAAGCGCGTGAGCCGATCGATCGCGCTCGGCAAGCTGCGGGCAATGGCCGTCGAGCGCGTATTCCAACCGGAAGGGAGCGACGCACCTATTCAGATAATGGGGGTGCTCGAAGCGAGCGGCATCAGGTTCGACGGTCTGTGGGTAGCGGGCCTGGCTGCGGACCGCTGGCCTCCACCCGCTCACCCGAATCCGATGTTGCCGCTTGCATGGCAACGTGAGCGCCGAATTCCGAACGCAAGCCCTGCCGGCGATCTGACTTTTTTCCGGACCTTGACCGCGGGATTCGCCGGAGCCGCCGCCGAAGTCGTTTTCAGTTCCGGGGCGACCGTCGACGATCGTCCGTCATCGCCGTCAGCCCTGATCCTGGGCCACGAAGAGCGAGCGCTGCCCGCGCCGACGCAGACGTGGTCGCAAAGGATCGCGCTTCAGCACGAGCTGGAAAGCATCACGGACGACCGGGCGCCGAGGGTCTTGCCAGGGAGCATTGCGCCGGGGGGCTCGCGCATCATCGATGCCCAGAGCGACTGTCCGTTCCAAGCGGTGGCGAGACATCGCCTCGATGCGCGCGCGTGGCCGGAGCCGCTCGCCAGCCTGTCGCCCCAGGAGCGCGGGCAGCTCGTGCACTTGTCGATGGCCGCGTTCTGGAACCGCACGCGCGATCACGCAACGCTGACATCGCTCGATGCTGCGGGGCAGAAGCGAGCCGTCGAGGTCGCGGTGCAATCGGCTTTGGGGCAATTTCCGCCCGTGCGCTGGCGCAGTTTGCCCGCCGTCGTTCGTAATGCGGAGGCGAAGCGCCTGGAGCGCCTCGTCCACGCATGGCTCGGGATCGAGCGAGGGCGTCTCCCATTTGTCGTCGAGAGTGTTGAGGGCAACACGAGCGTCGAGGTCGCGTCGTTGAAGTTTCGGGTGCGATTCGATCGCGTTGACGCGCTCGCGGACGGCGGCACCGCCATCATCGACTTCAAGACCGGCAAGGCGGACAAGCCGGGACGATGGTTCGACGCGCGCCCTCAGGCGACGCAGCTCGGCATGTATGTGCTGGCCCAGCGCGATGCGCAGGCGGACATCAGCGTTCGGGCCGCTCTGTATGCGGAACTGCGTCCGGACGCCGTCGCACCTGTCGGAATCGCCGCGGACCCGGATGCGTGGCCGGGGCTCACCGATGTCCGCAAGACTATACACGGCAACTGGGCCGCTCTGGAGGCATGGTGGCGCACGCAGCTTGGCTCCCTGGCGTGGGAAATCGGCATGGGCGATGCCGCGGTCAGGCCGCGCCAGCACCCTCTCGCGTGCAACACATGCCAGCTTCATGCACTGTGCCGTATTCAATCGGTGCGCAATCTCGCCGAGGAAGACCACGACGATGAGTAAGCGCGACATGCTGTCGGACGACGCGGCGCGGTCGGCGGCGCTCGACGTCTCACGATCGTTCATCGTCCAGGCACCCGCCGGCTCGGGCAAGACAGAGCTGCTGATACAGCGCTATCTCGCACTGCTGGCGCGCGTGGAGCGGCCAGAAGCAATCGTCGCCATGACGTTCACCCGAAAGGCGGCCGGCGAGATCCGCGAGCGCGTGATCGCGGCGCTTCGCGATGCCGTGACCGAGGTCGTGCCGGTAGAAACGCACGCCGCGACGACCTGGCGGTTGGCGCGCAGCGTACTGCAACGCGACGCCGCCCTGGAATGGAACCTGATTGCCCATCCTGCACGGCTGCAGGTGCTGACGATCGATGCCCTATGCGCGTCGCTGATGCGCCGTGCGCCCCTCGCGACCAAGGTCGGGATGTCGCCACGCTTTGTGGAGCGCGCGGAGTCGCTCTACGTCGAGGCGGCGCGCTCGGAGCTCGAGATCGCGGGCGCCGATAGCAGCGCCTGGCAGCGTCTGCTCGAACACCTCGATAACGATGCCGACCGCCTGGTCGACTTGATCGCCGGTATGCTCGGCAAGCGGGACCAGTGGCTCGACTTCCTCATCGTGGACGACAAGGAGGCGATGCGCGCCCATCTTGAAAGCGCCCTGCGGGCCGAGATCGATCGCGAGCTCAGCCAGCTCGACGCCGCGTTTCCGCGCGAGTTGATGGCGCCGCTCCTTGAGCTTGCGAGTCATGCCGCCGCCAATCTGCGGCACAGCGACCCGAGCCATCCACTAGTCGCTCACTCGCAAGACGATTGGCTTGGCGATGCGCGCGGCAGTTCACGTGCCCATTCGCAAGGCGAGCTTTGGCCCGGAAGCTCTTCGCGCTGGCCATCGATCGCGGACTGGCTTCTCAGGAAAGGGGAGGCCACGTTCCTTACCAAGATGGACAAGCGCCAGGGATTTCTGTCGGTGAGCGGCGCGCGAGTTCCGGAGCGTCGCGCCCGCGGTGACCGAAAGCGCTCGATGGAAGCGTTGCTGGCGACCCTGCAGCAGGCGCCGGGGCTTGCCGCCGCGCTGGATTCCGCGCGGTTGCTGCCCCCTCCGCGCTACGACGATGCATCGTGGTCTTTCATCACTGCGCTGCTCGATGTGTTGCGGCTCGTGCTGGCGCGACTGCAGCTCGTGTTCGCACGCGAAAATGCGATCGACTATCCGGAGTCGACGATCATCGCACTGCGGGCCCTTTCGTCGGATGAGGGGCCGTCCGACCTTCTGCTTGCGCTGGACATGAGGATGGAGCACTTGCTGCTCGACGAGTTCCAGGACACATCGCTCGCGCAACATGAGTTGATCGAGCGCCTGACCGAAGGCTGGAGCTCCGGCGATGGACGAACCCTGTTCATCGTCGGCGATCCGATGCAGTCGATCTTCGGCTTTCGCGAGGCCGATGTCGGCCTGTTTCTGGAGGCGCAGAAGAATCGCCGCATCGGCAGCGTGGAGCTCGAGCCACTGACACTGGCGCGAAACTTCCGCTCGAGAAAGGGTCTCGTCGACTGGGTGAACAGGGCATTTTCAGACGTGTTTTCCTCATCGACAGACCCGGCGCACGACAGCATCGCGTTCAGTCCGTCGATCGCGACACGTGACAGTGATCGAGAGCTCGCTGTGACCGTCGACCTCTGCGTCGACGCCAGGCACGAAGCCACGACCGTCCTATCGCGGGTCAGGGCGGCGCTCGCGGGCCCCGCCGAAACCGTGGCGGTGCTGGTGCGCAAGCGCACGGACTTGGACGAGCTATTGCCGGCGTTGCGGGCGAACGGCATTGCTTTCAGCGCGATCGAGCTCGATAGTCTCTCCGAACGGCAGATCATCCTCGATCTGTGCGCGCTCACGCATGCGCTCGTCCAGCCCGACGACCGCCTGGCCTGGCTCGCGGCCCTGCGCGCACCGTGGTGCGGCCTCACGCTCGCCGATCTGTTCGTGGTTTCCGGTGGCTGCGGCAATCGCGCGCTGGGAGACGCACTAGCCGGAGATGTGCGATCCGACATCCAGGCCCGGTTGTCGGCCGAAGGGAGTGCGAGGTTCGGCCGCTTCGCGGACATCGCGACAAGTGTGGTCGCCGAGCGTGGCCGCCTTCCGCTCGCGACCGCCGTTCGCGGAGCGTGGGTCGCGCTCGGCGGACCTGCGTGTGTGGGCGATCCGGTCGACCTGGAAGCGGCCGATCGGTTCTTTGCGCTGCTGACCGAGCATCAGGTCGGCGCGGATATACCCGACTGGGCGCGATTCGTCGATGAATTGGGTGCTCTGCGCGCCGAAGCGCAGCCCGACCCGACGACGCGCGTGCGGATCATGACTCTGCACCGGGCGAAGGGTCTCGAATTCGACATCGTCATCATGCCGGGCCTCACGCGCAAGGGCGGCTCCGGTGCACGCGATCCGCTTATTTGGCGCAGGCGAAGCGATCGCATCCTGCTGGGTCCGATGAAGTCACGTTATCTCGCTCCCGGAGAGGACGACGCGGTCTACGCCTACTTGGGGCGCATCGCCCTCGCGGAAGAACGCGCGGAGCTTGGACGGTTACTCTATGTCGGATGCACGCGCGCCAGGGAACGTCTGCATCTGACCTCGACGCTGAGAACTAAGGACGGTGACCAGGGCGCAAGACGCTGGAGGGATCCGCCGGCACATACTGCGCTCGGCGCGCTCTGGCCGGCAATTTCCGCATGTGCGTCCGCACCTGTGCCGACAGCCGACGCAGGCGCAAAGGCAGGTTCCGAGAAAAGCGGCGTTCCATTGCTGCGCTTGTCCTCGCGTTGGCAATTGCCCGAGCCTCCGCCGGCCATTACTCACGGGGACGCTATTGAATCGTTGTCGGATCGCGACTCCGTCGAGTTCGATTGGGCCCGCGAAACCGCGCGACGCGTCGGCACTTTGGCGCATCGGCTCCTGCGGCAACTGGCAGACGAAGGAATCAATCACTGGACCGCGCCGCGGATTGCCGTTGAGCGCCGGCGAATCGCACGGGAGTTTGCGGGGCTTGGCCTCACGGCGGACGAAATCGATCCAGCTGTGGAGCAAGTCCTGACCGCGATTTCGGCGACCGTTGCCGAGCCACGCGGGCGCTGGCTTTTCGATCCCGGACACGGCGAAGCCGTGAGCGAGTACGCCGTGACGGGATCGCGGCAGGGCAAGTTCGTCCATGTCGTACTCGACAGGACTTTCGTCGATTCGAGCGGCATCCGCTGGATCGTCGATTTCAAGCTGTCCCGTCACGAAGGCAGTGGTGTGCCTGCGTTTCTCGACCGCGAGCAGGAGCGCTATCGTGGACAGATGGAAAACTACGCGGCGGTGATGAGGGACATGGATCCGCGTCCCATCCGGCTCGCCCTGTACTTTCCGTTGGTGCCGGGATGGCGCGAATGGGAGTCCGGCTTCTGAACCCGCGCGAGCGTCTGATCGCGCTGGACCGCGAACGCTCCGACAAGGTAAAATCGAGGATTATCAACGCCTTCCGGCTATCCCCGGAAGCCGCCCCAGGCCCCAGGCGATTGCAGCGTGCAGGTCATTCGCGGATTTTCCAAGCACGGGCAGGATCGCCCCGCGCTCACCATCGGTAACTTCGACGGCGTGCATCGTGGCCATCGCGCCATGCTCGCGCGCGTGCGCGAAGCCGCGGACGATCTCGAGCTCATTGCCTCGGTTCTCACGTTCGACCCCCACCCGCGCGAGTTCTTCGCACCCGAATCGGCGCCACCGCGCCTGTCGACCTTGCGGGACAAGCTCGAGCGCTTTGCAGCATGCGGAGTGACTCGCGTCCATGTCGTCCGATTCGACGCCGCGCTGGCGGGACTTTCGGCGGAGGAATTCATCAAGCAGGTGCTCGTGGGCGCTTTGGGAGTTGCCTGGGTGCTCGTCGGGGATGATTTTCGCTTTGGGCGCGACCGCGCCGGGGATCTCGAATTGTTGCGTGCGAGGTCCGCGACGTTCAGCGTCGAAGCGATGCATACCGTCACCGTCGATGGCGTGCGCGCATCGAGCAGCGCGGTGCGTGCCGCGCTCGCGCGAGGCGACGTCGATGGCGCGACGCGGCTTCTCGGCAGACCGTACCTCATGTCCGGTCACGTCGCGCACGGCGACAAGCTCGGACGCAGCCTCGGCTTCCCGACCGCGAATATCGTGCTCCGGCACAAGCCGGCCTTGTCGGGGATTTTCGCGGTGCGCGTTCGTGGCCTCGGCGCGGAGCCGCGCGCGGGCGTGGCCAGTCTTGGCGTGCGTCCGACGGTGAAGCACGAAGCGAAGCCGCTGCTCGAGGTTTTCGTGTTTGATTTCGACGAGGCCATTTACGGACGCAGGATCGAAGTCGAGTTCCTCCACAAACTGCGCGATGAGGAGCGCTATGACGATCTCGACGCGCTGACCCGGCAAATTCGCGTCGACGTAGCGCAAGCCCGCGATTATTTTTCGACCGCGAAGTAAACGAAAGCAAAGATGGCCGACGCAAGCAAGACCGATTACAAAGCGACGCTGAACCTGCCCGATACGCCGTTTCCCATGCGCGGGGACTTGGCGAAGCGCGAGCCAGGCTGGGTCAAGGACTGGCAGGAGCGCAAGGTCTACGAAGCCATTCGCGCAGCGAGCGCGGGACGGCCCCGCTTTGTCCTGCATGACGGGCCGCCGTATGCAAACGGCGACATACACATCGGTCATGCCGTCAACAAAATACTCAAGGACATCGTCGTCAAGAGCCGGCAACTGGCGGGGTTCGATGCGCCGTACATTCCAGGCTGGGATTGCCACGGCATGCCGATCGAGGTCCAGATCGAAAAGACCCACGGCAAGAATCTGCCGACCGCGGAGACGCAGCGCTTGTGTCGCGCCTATGCGAGCGAGCAGATCGTGCGTCAGAAAGCGGAGTTTCAAAGGCTCGGCGTGCTCGGTGACTGGGAGCATCCGTACACCACCATGTCGTATCGAAATGAGGCCGACGAGATTCGCGGGCTCGGCAAGGTGCTCGAAAAGGGATATCTCTATCGCGGGCTCAAGCCGGTGAACTGGTGCTTCGATTGCCAGAGCGCACTGGCCGAGGCGGAGGTCGAATACGAGGACCGGCAGGACGTCGCTGTCGACGTTGCGTTTGCGCTCGACGAACGCGATCGCGAAAAACTCGCCGCAGTCTTCAACCTGCCGTCAGCTCTCGAAGGCCCCGTCTACGCGGTGATCTGGACCACCACGCCTTGGACGTTGCCGGCCAATCAGGCCTTGAACGTGCATCCGGATTTTCAGTATTCGCTGGTCGAGACCGCGCGCGGATACTTGCTTCTCGCCTCGGATCTGAAGGAGGCGTCCCTCGCACGATTCGGATTGCAACGCGCCGGGACGAACGGCGCATCCGATCCGACCGTGCCCGGAAGAGACCTCGAGCTGATCCGTTTCCGTCATCCGTTTTACGATCGCGTCTCGCCGATCTACCTCGGCGACTACGTCACGCTGGAGCAGGGCACCGGGATCGTTCACAGCTCGCCGGCGTATGGCATCGACGACTTCAACTCCTGCCGGCGCTATGGCATGTCGGACGACGACATGCTCAATCCCGTCCAGGGAGACGGGCGCTATGCCGAAAGCCTACTCTTCTTCGGTGGCCAGAAAATCTGGGATGCGAACCCCAAGATCGTCGACAAGCTGCGCGAGACCGGTGCGTTGCTGCACGCCGAAAAAATCACCCACAGCTACATGCATTGCTGGAGGCATCGGACGCCGATCATCTATCGCGCAACGACGCAATGGTTCGCGGGCATGGACGACGTGCCTGGTTACAAGGGCACGCGACCGGCGGAAACCCTGCGCGCCACTGCCCTGCGCGGCATCGACGCCACCGAGTTCTTTCCCTCGTGGGGCAAGTCCAGGCTGCACGGCATGATCGCCAACCGCCCTGATTGGACTCTCTCTCGACAGCGGCAGTGGGGCGTCCCCTTGCCGTTTTTCGTGGACAAGGAAACCGAAGACCTGCACCCGGACACGCCCGCGTTGCTGGAGCTCGCTGCGTCCAAGGTTCAAGCCGGCGGTATCGAGGCGTGGTTCGAGGCGACCCATGAGGACTTCGGCGTCGACGCGTCCAAGTACCGCAAGCTGACCGATACGCTGGACGTATGGTTCGACTCCGGCTCGACCCACCAGACGGTCATGGGCGGCCCTAACGGACGCGCGCTGCACCGCGGCTCGCATCCGGATGCCACGGGCTTCCCCGCGGATCTCTACCTGGAAGGATCGGACCAGCACCGCGGCTGGTTCCATTCGTCCTTGCTGACGTCCTGCATGATGAATGGCGTGCCGCCGTACAAGGCGCTCCTGACGCACGGCTTCGCGGTCGACGGCCAGGGCAAGAAGATGTCGAAATCCAAGGGCAACGTCGTGTCGCCACAGAAAGTGTGGAACGGCCTCGGGGCCGAGATCCTTCGCTTATGGGTGGGCGCGACGGACTACTCGGGCGACCTCTCGATTTCCGACGAGATCCTGAAGCGGGTCGTGGAATCTTATCGGCGCATTCGCAACACGCTGCGATTCCTTCTCGCCAATACTGCCGATTTCGATCCTCGCAGAGACACCGTTCCGGTCGCTGAGTTGCTCGAGCTCGACCGCTACGAGCTCGCGGTCGCCAACCGTTATTTTTCGGACATGCGTCTGTCGTACGAGAAATACGAGTTCCATCAGGTCGTGCGTCAGTTGCAGCTCTATTGCTCCGAGGAGCTGGGCGGGTTTTATCTTGACGTGCTGAAGGATCGCCTTTACACGGCGGCCGCGGATTCTCGCGCACGCCGCTCGGCCCAGACCGTGCTTGCGTACATCCGTGATGAATTGCTGAAGCTGATGGCCCCGATCCTCTCGTTCACCGCTGAGGAGGCCTGGCGCGATCTCTATCCCGGCGACGCGACGATTTTTGCGCGAGTGTGGAGAGACGAGCGCGACGACGCGGCAGTCGAGGATACCGACGCACTGACTGCGAAGTGGAGTCGCATCGTCGAGGTTCGCAACGCCGTGCTCAAGCGCCTCGAGGAGGCACGCGAGAAGGGTGCGATCGGCTCTTCCCTCGAGGCCGAAGTCGCGATCGAGGCGCCGTCCGAGACCTACGAGGCCCTGGCATCACTCGGTGACGACCTGCGCTTCGTGATGATCACTTCCGCGGCGAGCGCGCGCGCCGGTGAGGCGCTCACGATCGAAGTGACACGGAGCTCGAATCCGAAGTGCGCGCGCTGCTGGCATTGGCGCCGCGATGTCGGCGTCGATCCCGCGCATCCGGCACTATGCGGACGCTGCGTGTCCAATCTTTTCGGCGATGGCGAACCCCGGGCATTCGCATGACGCGATCAGGGATCCGCGCGACGCGGCCGAATCGATGGTGGACCTGGCTAGCGCTCAGTGGACTCATCGTTTTGGCGGACCAGGTCACGAAGGCAATCGTCCTGTCGACACTGCGTCCCGGCGAGGAGCGCGCGCTGACCGATTTCTTCAGCCTCGTGCTCGCTTTCAACACCGGCGCCGCGTTCAGCTTTCTGGGCGGCGCCTCGGGATGGCAGCGCTACCTCTTTGGCGTGATCGCGATCGGCGCTGCGATGGTGATCGTCTGGCTCCTGCGGCGAGGCGGTGATCGCCTCTACTGCGCGGGTCTCAGCCTGATTCTGGGCGGAGCGATCGGCAACCTCTGCGACCGTATTGCGATGGGAAAGGTCGTGGACTTCCTTTCGTTCCATCGATTCATGCCCTTTCATCATCCGCTGATCAACTGGCTCGACCCGTTCCCGGCATTCAATGTTGCCGATAGTGCCATCACAGTGGGCGCGGTATTGCTGATCCTCGACGGATTCCGGCGGCGACCCGATCCTTCGATCGCGGTAAAATGACCAGCATGCAGGTCATACTCGCCAATCCGCGTGGATTCTGCGCCGGCGTCGATCGCGCGATTGCGATCGTGGAGCAGGCCCTGGCGCAATTCGGCGCGCCAATTTATGTGCGGCACGAAGTCGTTCACAATCGATTCGTCGTCGACGACCTGAAGCTCAAGGGTGCGATATTCGTCGACGAGCTCGCGGAAGTCCCCGCGGGAAGCACGGTGGTATTCAGCGCGCATGGCGTCTCGCGCGCGGTTCGCGCAGAAGCGGAGTCGCGGGGATTGAGGGTGTTCGATGCCACGTGCCCGCTGGTGACCAAGGTCCACGTCGAAGTCGCGAAGATGCGACAGCAGGGGCTCGAGATCGTCATGATCGGTCACTCCGGCCACCCGGAAGTCGAGGGGACGATGGGCCAATCCGACGGCGGCATTTATCTCGTCGAGTCGATGCCGGATGTGGCGGCGCTCGAGGTGCGTGATCCTGCGAATCTCGCCTATGTGACGCAAACGACGCTCTCGGTCGACGATGCCGCGGCCATCGTCGACGCGCTCAAGGCGAGATTTCCGTCCATCGTCGGTCCCAAAAAGGACGACATTTGCTACGCGACGCAGAATCGCCAGGACGCGGTCAAATTCATGGCGCCGCGGTGCGATCTCGTGATCGTCGTCGGCAGCCCGAACAGCTCGAATTCCAACCGCCTGCGCGAGGTTGCCGCCAACCTGGGTGTCCGGGCCTACATGATCGACAGGGCGGATGAGCTGCAGGCGTCGTGGCTCGAGGGGACGCATCGCGTCGGCGTGACCGCGGGCGCGTCGGCGCCGGATGTTCTGGTCCGCCAGGTCGTCGAGAGACTGAAAGCGCTCGGGGCGAGCGACATCGCGGAGCTGGAAGGCGTCGTCGAGACGACCGTGTTCCCGATGCCCAGGGGGCTTGGCGGCAGGACGACGGCACTAGTCTGAGGCCGGTCTGCGTCGCCACCGCAGACCGGGTTTTGCGAGTCGCACGTATCCGAGACCGCAGGCGATGGTCACGAGTGCGATCGCCGCGGCGGTCGCCGCGCACAGCGCGTGTCTGCCGCTTTCGCTGAACGCGCGCACCACACCTTCCGCGAAATACCACGGCAGCAGCAACAGCGCCCACTGCAGCGCACGCGTTCTTCCGCGCACGACGCCAGGCCAGAGGGCGAGAAGCGGCAAGGCCTTAAGCGCCAGCCACGAGCCGCCGGGCTTGATTGGCGCAAGCCACAGCTCCCAGCCGATTTCCAGCAGAGCGAGCCCGGCGAGCAAGGCCACCGTCGCGCGCCGCCAGGACTCGGCCGCGGGCATCAGCTCACGGCGACGAATTCGAACATCTCGAAGCCCGGGCCTTGATCGACCAGCTTGGTGAGTACGACGGTGCCCTCGGACGTGCCGCGCCGAAGGTGGATTGCCTGCTCGAGCTGAAACGATCCGGCGGGAACGAGGACCATCGGGGGTGACCCCTCCTGGCCGTCGTCGGGCAGCAGCACGACGTGCAGAAATGGCGCGGAATCGGCGTTTTCGCCGCGCGCCGCTGCGGCCTCGGGACTATCGGTAAGCAGCTCGCATCCGAATTCCAGGCCGCTACCGCGCAAGGTATTGCGGAACCAACGCAGCATTGCAACCTGCAAGGTGTTGCGACCCTCGACCCGTAACGCGATCAGGTCTCCGATGCGCAGCGGCGCATTGGCGGCGTCGATCTGTCGCAATGCGTAGCCCGCGGGCGTGTGGTTGATCACCTGACAGGAATGCATCGGCGGCAGGCCCACCGGCGCATTGGCGACATTGGCATGGGTTCCCCGGCTGTATTGCCACACTGCGGGCAGGCCCGCGCACATGACGACGCGCGCGCGTGACGGAAGGCGGTTGAACTGCCGCGCCGGCGGGATCGCCCATTGGCGCAGAAGGCGTCGCAATAGGGAGATGTACGCCGCGACCGACGACGGGTCCTTGGAGATTCCGGTCGGCACGCTGCCTCCGGCGTCGAGCGCTCGAAGCTGCTCCTGAATCTGGAACGCGAGATCGAACGTCAACAGGAAAAGCTTGCTGCCGTCGATGTTGCCACCCTTGTTGGCGGAGAAGGGCGGGAAGTCGTGGCCGACAGGGACGATGGCGACGGCTTTCGCCAACCGATGGACCGGCGCGACGTCGGTGATCTTGGTCCAGTGTGAATATTCCTGCACGTAGTGAACAACCTGACCGAGCTGCCCCGGCAGGAAACCGTATGGATTTGCCAGCGCCAGCAGCAGCGCCTGCACGTACAGTCGCTCGGGCGTCGCTTCCGAGCTGTCGGTCGCCACAGGCGTCTGATGAAGACCGCGCTCCCGCGCGAATGCGTAGATGGCGTGCGCGTCGTGCCAGGTGCGCGCCGGCACGGGTGCGTACGAGAGGTAACTGTTGATCAGCACACGAGTCGTGCATTGCAGGCAGCGATGGATCAACGCAACGATCAGTCGATTGCCGCCCAGGAGAAGGCGCTTGTCCGCCTCCTTCGCCAAGAGGTGCTTATAGGCGGTGGTCAACTCGCCGGCAAGGATGAGCGACGCCTTGGCTGATTCGAGGGCGTCGCCCGTCAGCGGATGCGCAGCCCGGGAGAAATGCCGCTCGAGGTCGAGCCAGAGCGACAGGGCGGTTGTATAGAATTGTTCAGAAAGCTCGAGGCGCTTCGATTCGGAAAGCGCAACGCGATTGATCGCGGCGAGCGCATCGCCTATCGTGGCCGCGGCCTCGATCGGATCGCGCTTTCGCATCTCGTCAAGCCAAGGCTGGACGCGCGCCGGCCGCGTCTCCGGCGGATGCGCGGGACGCGATTCCAGACTTGGCAGGCTGAGCGCGATGGCCATGACGTTGGTATTTTTTTACGCTGCCCCGATTGTAGTCGATGGCACCGCGATTTCCCTAACCGGCGCGCATGAGCCGCCTATCACGTCTGATCGAGAAACGCGATCACCGGACTCATCTGATCATCGCTCATGAGCATGGGGGCATGCCCGACACCCTGGAACTCGAGCATTCGCGGTTTTGGCCCGCGCGTTTGCATTGCGGCCGCCGTCGCCGCGGAAAGCAGATCGGACTTCGCGCCGCGCAATAGCAGCGTCGGGCACGAGATCGCATCCCACAGCGGCCAGAGGTCTCCGCCCTGAGCGGCCGCGGCGCGAAATGGAACGGCGATGCCGGGGTCGAACTTGAGTCGCCACCGGCCTTCGGCATCCTGACGCGCGCTGCTTTGCGCCAACGACCGCCACTGATCATCGGTGAGTGCACCGAACGGCGCCGACACCTGACGGATCTGTGTCTCGAGCTGCTCGAATGAATCGAAGCGCGGATCGAGCCCCACGTACATGCCGATGCGTGCCAACGCGGCCGGCTCGATCACGGGCCCGACGTCGTTGACCACCAGGCGGACGACGGGCGTTTCCGGCTGTGCAGCCATCGCCATGCCCAGGAGCCCTCCCATCGAGGTGCCCACCCACGCGACGCGGTCCGCGCGCGCGTGCGCAAGCATCGCTGTCAGCGCGGTCAGGTAGGTCGGGAAAACGTAATCGTTGGGATCGCGCAACCAGTCGCTGTCGCCGCGCCCGGGCATGTCCGGGCAGATGACGCGGAAGCGATCCGCGATCGCCGAAGCCAGTGTGTCGAAATCGCGCCCGTTACGCGTCAGTCCATGGACGCATACCACCACGCGCGGATTTTGCGGGTCGCCCCACTGACGATAGACAACGCCATGAAAACCGTGCGCGCTCAGACTCTTGAAATGAAATTCGCTGGGGGAGGGCATGCTTGACCGGAGGGTGCTGGCAACATTGCAACTGCGCACGCATCGTCGGGGAAAACGGACACGGCGTCAATGATCGCGTTCAGCCGAGCAATTGCGCGGGCAAGAGCGGCAAATAACCCGCGGTGTCGCCGCCGAGAAACGACTCGATCTCATCGCGCCTCGCCATGGCGTCGGCGTAGCCTAGCGCGAGTAGCTCGCGGCAATATCGCCGATCGAACAGCAGGTACGACAGGAGATTGGCGCCCGTACCTGCGGTCGCGCCCAGTCCGTGAAGGAGGTAGCGCACGCCGCGGGGAAGGCGGTGGGCGTACTCCGTGGCAAGGCGCCCGAGATCGCGCGTGGGCCCCACGACCAGCGCATCGACGTGCGCGATTTCCGGGTGCGCGTCCTGGACCGCGCGCGGGACCAGATTGAGCACGGCATTGAGTCGCTGCAGGCGCTCCAGATCCGCACCGAGATTGTCGAGGAAGATGCTGGAAAGCGCGTGGCCCGCGACCTGCGCAAACGACGGATAGTGCGGCGGTGCATGCAGCTGCTCGGGAGCGGCCTGTTGACCGACGAACTGTCCGACGGCGATCACCAGCATTCTGCGTGCACCCAGGTGCAGTGCCGGCGACAGCGGAGCGATCTGCCGCACCGACCCGTCGGCGTAGAAGTCGTCGCCGACCCGTGCGGCTGGAAAGATGAACGGAATCGCGCTTGACGCGAGCAGATGATCAACGCTGATTGTGGCTCGCTCTCCACGCCGTCGGATCCGCTCCCAGGGCGTTGTCGCTGCCTCGCCTTGAAAGAAGGTAACGGCGTGTCCCGTGGTGTAGCTCGTCGCGTTGATCGCGAGCGCGTGCAGGGATCCCGACGCGATCTGCACCGCGACCCGGTCGGGATCGAACTCGCGCTCGAGCAGCGCGCGCAGCGGAGAGTTGTCGAACATGGAAGCGGTATGCGCGGGCCCCATGCGACCGGTCAGCACGGAGGCGAGCCACCGCATGCCGTGCGACGATACCGTGGTGAGGTCCGCCTGATAGACCTGCTCGACCTCGATGTTGCGCCAGAGACGCAGCAGCCGCGCGACGGCGCGGCGAAAACTGTCGGCATCCGCAGCCAGCAATGCTGCGTTGACGGCTCCGGCGGAGGTGCCGCAGATGATCCTGAACGGCGTGGCGGATTTTCGGCCGAGGATTCTCGCGACCGCGCGCAGGACTCCGATTTGGTACGCGGCGCGCGCGCCGCCGCCGGAAAGCACGATTCCCGTCTCGTACGGCGCGCGTGTCACGCCGTGGAATCCTGTTCGGCGCGGAGCGTGCGATCGAGAATCATCAGCATCGCCGCCGTCGCCCCCCAGATGTAGCGATCCCCGAAAGGAATCGCGAAGTAGTCGCGACGAATGTCGCCCAGCATGCGAAAGTGCCGCTGCTGATTGGAGGGCTCCAGTAGAAACGCGAGCGGCACTTCGAATACATCTGCGACTTCGACAGGATCGGGCAATATCTCGAAGGGCGGCTCGACCCAGCCGACGACCGGCGTTACGCGATAACCCGTCACCGTTTCGTAGTCGGCGAGCCGGCCGAGGATCGTCACCCGGTCGCGGCGAAGACCGATCTCCTCCTCGGTCTCGCGAAGCGCGGCGCCGTCCACGTCGGCGTCGTCCGCCTCGACACGTCCGCCCGGAAAGCTTATCTGCCCGGCGTGATCGAGAAGATCCGCGCTTCGCTGCGTGAAGAGGACGGCCAGTCCGTTTGGGCGGTTGATGATTGGAATGAGAACCGCCGCCAATCGAGGTTCGCCTTCACGGCCCGGCAGCCGGTATCCGTCCGAAAGATCGCGCGCGGCGGGAGGAGGGGGACGCGACAACTGCTCGACCAGCCACCGGCGCTGGTCCTGCGAGGATAACTTGAACAACGGAAGATCCATGGGCGGCGGTGCCGAGGCCGCGCGATACGCAGCCGCGCAGATCATACCGTAAGGCGTGGAACCGCTCGCCGGCCTACTGTCGGCCTGGAGCAGCGCCGTCGTCTCGAGCGCCGAGACGCCCTTCCCAGGTCACGACGATACTGAATATCGGCGAAAAGCGCTGTGTGCGCCTAGGCTTGGCCTTCCGCAGCGGCGGCGGTCTCTTGCTCACCCGTCGCCGCGCGTGCACGGGCGCGAAATTGCGGACCGATGAAGATCAACGCGGGCCCGCTCGTTGATCGGTCTGCCAGTCGACCCATCGCTTCGAGTGTGCTGAAGGTCGTCCGCGATTCAGGGAGCGATGCATTCTCGACGATCGCGACGGGAGTCGATGAAGGCTTCCCGGCGGCGATCAGAGCGGCCGAGATCGCTCCTGCCTGACCTGCGCCCATATAGATGGCGCCGCTGTCCGCGGCCGCGACGCTCGCCACCCAGCCGCCGGTCGATTGTCCGGCGCCGATACGCGGCGTCGCGAACGTCACGCTGCGCACGGAGCCACGCTGGGTGAGCGAGGTGCCGAGCTCCGCCGCGGCAGCAAGCGCCGCGGTGACGCCGGGCACGACTTCGTAGCGAACACCGGCGGCCTCGAGCGCGGAGATCTCCTCTTGTGCCCGCCCGAAGAGCATCGGGTCTCCACCCTTGAGGCGAACGACGATGTTGTGGCCCGCGGCAGCATCGACGAGGCGCTTGTTGATGAATGTCTGCGCCGTGGAATGCGCGCCGCAGCGCTTCCCGACCGCAATCGTCACCGCGCGTGTCGCGAGCGCAATAATGTCCGGATGAACGAGCGCATCGTAAAAGACGATATCGGCGCGCTCGAGCAAACTCAGCGCGCGCAGCGTCAGGAGGTCCGGTGCGCCGGGGCCCGCGCCAACCAGATAGACCGTGCCGCTCACAACGCAGCTCCGCTTACCCGGCGGCGGAACAATGGAACCGGTCGCGCGACCGTGCTCTGATAGTTGTCGGAAAAATCCTCGAACGCGGCGATCGCATCGGCCGCGCTTCGACCCGTCTGCAGGGCGAACGCATCAAAGCCGCACTGGAACAGGTAATAGATCTGGTCTCGGAGAATGTCGCCGATGGCGCGCAATTCCCCACGAAAGCCGTGCTTCTCGCGCAGCAGCCGTGCGCTCGAGTATCCGCGACCGTCGGCGAACTTCGGAAAGTCTATCGCGATCAACGGGAGGCGCGCGACGTCTGCGGCGAGCACGCCCGGATCGTCGCTCGGTTTGAGCCAGACACCGACCGCATTGCGGCCGACGAGCACGTCGTGTTCCGCTTGCCACAGCGCCAGCGGAACAATCACGGGAACGTTGGCGGGAACGTTTCCCAGCGACGCCGCTTCGCGCACCAGCACCCAGCGATCCTCGGCGATTGCGCGATCCTTAGTGAGCAGAGGCATAGACGCGTTCCTTGAACGGCTCGATCCCTAGTCGGCGAACAGAATCGATGAACCGCTCGTCCTCGTGGCGTTTTTCGATGTAGACATCGATCAGCCGAGAGACGACGTCCGGCATTTCCTGCGCCGCGAAGGACGGCCCAATGACCTTGCCCAGCGACGCGGCCTCGCCCTGGTCGCCACCAATCGACACCTGGTACCACTCCTCGCCGTTTTTATCGACGCCGAGGATGCCGATGTTGCCAACGTGATGGTGTCCGCACGCGTTCATGCAGCCGGAGATGTTCAGGTTGATGTCGCCGATGTCGTGCAAATAATCGAGATCATCGAAGCGGCGCTGGACGGCCTCGGCGATCGGGATCGACTTGGCATTGGCGAGCGAGCAGAAGTCACCGCCCGGGCAGCAGATGATGTCGGTCAAGAGGCCGATGTTGGGTGTCGCAAACCCAAGTCCCTTGAGTTCGCTCCACAGGGCGAGGAGCTCCTTCTGCCGCACGTCGCTGAAAATCAGGTTCTGTTCGTGCGAGACCCGCAACTCACCGAAGCTGTACGCGTCGGCCAGGTCGGCAACTGCATCCATCTGGTCCGACGTCGCGTCCCCCGGCGGCACGCCGGTCTTCTTGAGGGAGAGCGTCACGACCGCGTAGCCGGGCACCTTGTGCGGGAAGACGTTGCGCTTGACCCAGTTGCCGAACGCGCGATTGTCGGCGACTGCTGAACGGAAGCCGGGATCGTCCCCGGGCAGCGTCTCGTAGGGCGGCGGCAGGAAAAACGACGCGATGCGATCCATCTCGACGTCAGGAACGGTCGCAGGTCCTCCCTGCAGGCGCTGCCACTCTTCCTCGACGTGTCCTGTGAAAACGGGGAGCGTCATTTCCTTGACCAGGATCTTGATGCGCGCCTTGTACAGGTTGTCGCGACGGCCGAAGCGGTTGTAGATCCGCAGAATCGCATCGAGGTAGTTGAGGATTTCCTGGCGAGGCAGGAATTCGCGAATCACGTGACCAATGACCGGGGTGCGGCCCAGGCCGCCGCCGACCAGAATGCGAAAGCCGATTTCGCCGCTTTCGTTACGGACGGCGTGCACGCCGATGTCGTGCACCAGCGTTGCCGCACGATCGATCGCGGACCCGCTTACGGCAATCTTGAACTTGCGCGGCAGAAAGGCGAATTCCGGATGAAAAGTGGACCACTGGCGGAGCAATTCGGCGTACGCGCGTGGATCGACGATCTCGTCGCCGGCCACGCCCGCGAAATGATCGGAAGTGATGTTGCGCACGCAATTACCGCTGGTCTGGATGGCGTGCATCTCGACGCTCGCGAGTTCGGCAAGGATGTCGGGGACCTCTTCAATCTTCGGCCAGTTGAACTGGATGTTCTGGCGCGTGGTGAAGTGTCCGTAGCCTCTGTCATACTTGCGGCCGATATGCGCCAGCTTGCGCAGTTGGCGCGTCGACAGCAAACCGTAGGGAATCGCGATGCGAAGCATCGGCGCAAAGCGCTGGATATACAGGCCGTTTTGAAGGCGTAATGGCCGGAATTCGTCTTCAGACAGCTGCCCGGAGAGAAAACGCCGGGTCTGGTCGCGAAACTGAGCCACGCGCTCGTCGACAAATTGCTGATCAATGCGGTCGTACTGGTACACGGCTAGTCCGCGATGCTCAAGACAAGCCGATGCTAGCTGGCGACGCTTAGACCTCAAAGGACTTAATAGAGCTTTATTGAGAAGTAATCGATCTATAGATGAATTTGAGTCAAAGCGGCAGGGCGCATCCCGCGGGCACTCCATGACACAAGGCCTTGTTTTATTGGCCCACGGGGCGCGCGATCCGCACTGGCGAAAGCCCTTCGAAGACCTCGCCGATCGCGTCCGATCCAGGCGTCCTGGCTTGGAGGTTCGACTCGCCTTCCTGGAGATCATGGAACCCGACCTCCGTGCGGCGGGCAGAGAGCTCGTGGCTGCGGGGTGTAATGCCCTCACGGTAGTCCCGGTGTTTCTGGGCGAGGGGGGGCACGTGCGTCGCGACGTGCCGCTCCTGGTCGCAGCTCTAAGAAACGCCCACCCGGGAGTCACAGTGTCTCAAAGCAACGCTGCGGGTGAGGATGGCCGCGTGCTGGACGCGCTCGCTGCGTTTTGTGTGGACGCGGCGGAAAGGTCGCCACGATGACGCACCCGATCGGGCTTGCAGCGCTGACCGTTCTCGAGCTCAGCCCCCCGGATATGGTGTCATGTGCCGCGGATGCGGGCTTCGATTGCGTCGGCCTGCGCCTCATCCCGGCGACGGCAGAGGAGGTGCAGCATGCGATGGTTGGGGACACGCCGCTCGTGCGTGAAACGGCTCGCCGACTCGCGGACACGGGCATTCGCTGTTTCGACATCGAGATCTTCCGTCTTAAGCCTGACACTCGCGTGCAGGATTATCGAGCGGCCCTCGAGACCGGCGCCAGGTTCGGCGCACGCGAGGCTTTGGTCGCCGGCAACGATCCCGACGAGGCGCGGCTGATTGCCAGCTTCGCCGCCCTCTGCGAGCTCGCGCGAAGCTATGGCATAGGCGCCAATCTCGAGCCGATGCCTTGGACCGACTGCAAGAGCTTCGCCCAAGGCCTACGCATTGTGACGGCGGCAGGATGCGACAACGGCGGAGTATTGATCGATCCGATTCACTTCGACCGCGCGGCGGGCGACGTCGATGAGATCGCAGCGGCGCCCCGGTCGCGGCTTCGGTACATGCAGCTCTGCGACGCGCCGGCCGCGCGGCCCACGGATGTGAAAGGCCTGCTGCACCAAGCGCGCGCCGAGCGTCTGATGCCCGGCGACGGAGGCCTGGACCTCGAGGGCATGGTGCGCGGCATTCCGGACGGAATTCCGATCAGTCTCGAGATTCCGATGGAAACGCTGAGCCGGACTGTGCCCGCCCTGGAGCGGACGAGTCAGATGCTCACAAAGGCTCGTCGATTTCTGTGACCGGGCTGGGTTGGCTACGATGTCCCCGACTTTCGGCGCCACGTAGGAACATGGGGTGCGAGAGGGCGGCTGTCGGGCAGGACCTGTGGAGGATTGCTCGAATGGCAATTCGTATCGTACTTTACATAATATAAATTATGCGCAACACATATACTGGGCGGCGCCGGCCATTCAAAAGCTGTCGCCCAGGCTTTCTCACGGCAGATCGGTCCTTATTCAGCGGATAGGCGCTGACTTGTGAGCCGTCGCCTTCGTTCTATCGGACCGATGACTTGTTAAAAGTCGCCGCGGCGCGCACGAGCGTCTTGAACGCAGCGGCATCCATGTCATCACCCTCGTGGAGATCGATCGCGCGTCTGACGTTTCCTTCGAGGCTCGAGTTGAAAAGTCCCGAGGGGTCCTTGAGCGAAGCGCCCTTGGCGAAAGTCAGCTTCACCAGACTCTTGTAGGTTTCGCCGGTACAGATCAGTCCATCGTGATACCAGCACGGAACGCCTCTCCACTTCCACTCCTCGACCACCTCTGGGTCAGCCTGTTTGATGAGTGCGCGGACACGGGAGAGCGTCTTGCCCCTCCAGTCGCCCAGCTCCTTGATCCTCGCGTCGATTAGCCGCGAAGGCGATTCGCCCTCGATGGTTGCGGTCTTGTTCATAGTGATGTGCACCTCAAATCAGGTTATTTTTCCATCTTCTCCAAGGTTTGCTCGAGAGCGCCAAGAAATCGCGGCCAGCCGTTCTTGGCACCCTGGTAGAACTGCTGCTGATCCTGCCGGAAACCCGAGTGCTCCATACGCAGGTGAGTCCCCGTGCTCGTAGGAGTGAGAGTCCAGGTGACGACACTCCCGAGACCGTAGGCGCCCCACGTGTAAGACAGCGTTTTGTGCGGCTCGACCGCCATGACCTGGCAGTCGACGGAACCCCAGTCCGCGCGAAAATTGAAACGGTGGTCCACGACAGGCTCGAAGTCGTTCGTCATGAGCCACTCTGCAATCAGGTGTGGCTGCGTGAGCGCGCGCCAGACTCTTTCCGGTGGATGCGGCAATTCGCGCTCGACAACCACGAAGAGCGTTTCGGGGGCATTAGCGCTCATTGGTCCATCCTTCTGAGTAGATCCTCGAGTTGATCGAAACGGCTTCGCCAGAAGCCGGCCATCTGGCTGGTCCAGTCGATTAACGGGGCAAGCGCGCCGAGCTGCGCGCTGTAGTGGGTCTGGCGGCCTTCTTGGCGGTCACGCACCATTCCTGCCTGCTTCAGGACCCCGAGGTGCTTCGAAACAGCCGGTTGCGAAACCCCGGCCCGAGCCGTCAGCGCCGTGACGGTCTGTTCGCCTTCGCGGCACAACCGCTCGAACAGAGCTCGCCGAGTTGGATCGGCGAGCGTTCTGAAGAGCACATCGTGAGCGTTCGGCATGTCGCATCAATAACCGGTTAGCTATTGATTAAATCATAACCATTCGGATATGCGTGTGTCAAGCACCGGCGCTAAATCGAAGAATGTCAATGATTTATGGCCGTGATCTGCCGCTCGCTCTAGTTTGGGAACAATCGCTTACTGTGGGACCGAGCACCCGGCGATACTCGTGGCCCACGTGGCATCACCGCGCAGGATCACGTGCCTTGGGGGCCCTTGGGGATTTCTGCTTGATGGCGTTTGGCCTCGAGGCGCTGAGCGAGACGGCGGAGATCGACCAAAGCCCGCTCATGCATGCCGCTGCCGATTTCCTGGGTCTCGTCGCGCGCGGTGACCGTGAAAAGGATTCGCCGGCCCTCGACGCCCGTCACGACCGCTTCCGCCGTGACCCGCTGTCCCGCCGGGGTGGCCGCCAGATGCCTTATGTTAACGACCGTGCCGAGCGCGGACTCGCCGGGCTCCATGTAGTCGCGAATCGCATTGAGTGCCGCGTTCTCCATGAACAGGATCATCAATGGCGTGGCAAGCACCGGTGGCAGGGTCGGGTCCTTGAAGCGGCTGGCCAGATGCTCGGGGGTGACAATGATCGAGAAGCTTCCCTTGGCTCCGAGCGGGATCGCTTTCATGGGCGTGGCTCCTCCAGGTCGATTCCATCGGGCGCATGGACAGTGCGGTTGCGCGTGGGGCCCTCGACAGCACCACGGTCGATCGTCACGCGGCCGTTTCCAGCCAAGCCCTTCCGCCGAGCATAAGGCGATCGCGCGCTGCATCTCCCCGATATCCGCGGCGGGCGGCAAAGCCAAGTCTCTCTTATTACGTCGGCCCAGTTACGATACGCGAACATTTAACGGACGCTTGATACGCACGCCGGAAAACCCCTCCCCGCCCAAACCCACATGTACTCCTACCCTGCTGACATCTATACGGAACCCGAGCCGGATCCCGAAACGCTGGCCAATCTCGGGCCGCTAACCGGCATGGCCGGCATCTGGACCAGTGCCGAGGGTATGGATGTCAATCCTAAAGCCGACGGACCGCAGCATCAGCCTTTCATCGAGCGCTACGAGCTCCAACCGATCGATGCGCAGACCAATGGGCCGCAACTCCTCTACGGCCTGCGCTATCACACGCGCATCGTGAAGCCGGGCGATCCGGAGACTTTTCACGACCAGGTCGGCTACTGGTTGTGGGAACCGGCCACGCGCTCGATATTGCTCACGCTCTCGATCCCCAGGGGCCAGACGGCAATGGCCATTGGCCAGGCTGCTCCCGACGCGAAGTCTTTCACGCTCGATGCCGTCCGTGGCTCGCTCATCAACGGCATCGTCTCGAATCCCTTTCTCGAGCGGGCGTTCCGCACGGACCGCTACACCATCAAGGTCGACATTCACGAGGACGGTACCTGGTCCTATGATCAGGACACGCTGCTGATCATTCCCGGCCAGTCTGAGCCGTTTCACCACACCGATCGCAACCGGCTGCGCAAGATCGCCGAGCCCACACCAAATCCTACGGCGCTGGCAGCGCGCCAGGCGAACACTCGGTAGCGCGCGCTCGAAAAAAGGGGTCCGGCCTTGCCGATCGCCGGGAGCGATGGCAACGAACCATCGACGATTCGCTTAGCGCGACAGCCTGTCGCGTCCGGCAGTCAATTGGAAAAGTCGAATGCTCCGGTCAGGTCGCCCATCTGCTCGCGCACGCCGGGCAACGGTTCGAGCGCGAAGCGTCGCGTGATGAATTTGAGAATGGACGTCGTATCGTATTGCGTGTGGTCGACGTAGTGGCGCTTCGCATACGGAGAAATAATGAGCGTCGGAATGCGCGGCCCGGGACCCCAGCGGTCGCGCGGTTGGCGGCCGAACGTGGTCCCAGAATCCGCCGTTTTCGTCATACGTCACGATGATCGCCGTCGAGGACCAGAGCGGGCTCGCCTTGAGCTTCGCGACGAGCTCGGCGACATGAATGTCACCCGAAAGGATGTCAGCGTATCCAGGGTGCTCGTTCAGCGTCCCCTGGGGCTTGTAGAGCACGACCTGCGGCAGCTCGCCGCGCTGGATGCCGGCGACCAGATCGGTGTAATCCTTGAGATGCTCGGCTCTGTCCGCGGTGCCAGGCGCGAACCGCGCGAAATAATTGAACGGCTGGTGATGCGTCACGAAGTACGGGCGCGCCGTTCGCACTGGTGTTGATCACCTTGCGCGGCGCCGCGGGATCCTGCATGCCGTCTTTCAGCGCCAGATCCCAAGCGCCGGAATACCAGGCCCACGAGATCCCCTTCGCTGAAAGCGTGTCGCCGATGTTTTTCTGCGTTTGCGGCGGCAAAGGATTTTTCGACGGATCCGCAAACCGCGGGTCGCCACCCTTCGCGGGCGGGATGCGCGACGGCTGATACGCCGGCTGCGTGGTATTGACCGACCATCCGTCCGGTGTCACTTCGCCGTCGAGCGTGAATATCGGAGGTCCGATCGATCGCAGAGGGCGGCGATTCCTGCTTGCGCTTGAGAAGTTGCCCATCCAACTGCGCGCGCATGCTCGGCGGAGCGTCCCGATGCTCCGGCGTACACGCGCATATCAGCCAGAAATGGTTCAGGTACGAGCCGCCGAACGCGCCAGTGAAATAGTTGTCGGCGAGCGTGTACTCCTGCGCCCACTTCCACATCGGGAGTTGCGAGCCATCGTAGTAGCCCATGGTGAGGGCTCCCGCGTCGGACGCTTCGACGTAGCGATCGAGCTTGCCGCCGTCGATCTGCTCGAGATTCTGGTAGTACCTGTGAACCAGGTCGCGCGTTGCCACCGACAAGGGCAGATTCACCGGAGGAGCGTCGATCCGGAACGGCCGATTCGGCAGGTTCGTCGGAAATGCGGGATCGGGCGCGCTGCCCTTCCACACGGGCGGCAAATGCGGCAGTGGCTTGCCGTCGTGGTCGACCTGTATGTATTGATCCGGAGTCGCGTTGGCCTGCCCGTTCGCGCCGGGGAACAGGCCATAGAGATTGTCGAAGCTCCGGTTCTCGGCATAGATCACAACGATGTGCTGGATTTTCGTCGAGACCGGTCGCGGCGGTTCGCGGCGGTTGCTGTCCGCAGCTCGCGAGCGCGGCGACGAGCAGCCCTGCGGCCGCGACCTTCCCACCGGCTCGCAACATCATTCCGGACGTCCGACGCGACCGGGACGCGGCGGTTGCCACAGCTCGACCTTGTTGCCGTCCGGATCGAGAAACCATCCGAAGCGACCGTATTCGTGCTCTTCGATTTCGCCGACCACCTGCCCTCCTCCCAGGTGAACCTGACCCAGCGCCTCATCGAGATCGTCGACGATCAGATTGAACATGAAGCGATGATCCGAGGGCGCAAAATAGTCGGTGTTGGCGGGAAACGGGCTCCATACGGTGAAGCCATTCGCGGGCAGCGCTTGCGGCGAAAACTCGATCGAGTTCTTCCCGTCGCCCATGCCGAGCCATTGCGAGTACCACGCAAGCAATTTCCCGGGGTCGGGCGATTTGAAAAACAGTCCACCCAGACCAAGCACTTTTGCCATCGGCTTCCTCTATCCCAGTTCGACTTCGGTGCGGACAGTGCCGGCGCGATCGTGACGCGCGATCAACGCGACGCGATCCCCCTTGCGGCCATGCACGATCCATTCGATCTTCGCACGATCGTCGGTCACGTGGTAGTCCGGCCAGAACGAAATGCCGGTGTGCTTGTACGCCTTGCCTTCGAGCTGCCCCAGCTCTTCGCGCCGCTTTCCGCCGATGAGCTTGGCGCCCGGAGGAAGCGAGATTTCCGCGATGACGCCGCGCACCACCTTCCGGTCGAGGGCGCGCTTGCTGACATAGCTCGGAAGCCATCCGGTGTTCTGGACAACCAGCGTGATGACCCACGTGTCGGTGCCCGCCGCTTGCGCTTGTGCGGCCACCAATTCGAGCTTCGGCGACAGCAGCGCCTGCCAGACCAGCCATTTCGGAAACTTGGCGACCTCGCGCTCGAGAAACTGCAGCGGCGGGTTGCCGAAAGCGTGGAAACGGTTCCACCCGCCGATTTCCACGCGGCCGAGGTCCGGATGGTCGAACGCTTTCCAGTCGACGTGCGCGGCACCGCCGAGCTTCGCCTCGCTCCACCTGAAGATCTTCAGATCGTCTTCGATGGGGTGATCGCGAAACCAGTCGATGTAGAGGTACTTGTCGATGCCCGCTTCGCGCATCGGGCTCCAGATCTCCACCACCCAGCTGAACATGCCCAGGTGATCGTAGATCCAGTCGAACGCGCCGCCGATGACCTGTTTCGGGTGGTAGCGAAACTCGTGATAGACGGAGATGTTGGGATAGCCGGTGATCTCGGTTCCCTTGGCGCCGACCTTCTTGAAGTGCCAAAGATCCTCCGCATGCATTTCCGTGTCGTCGAGGTGATCGAACGGGCGCAGCAGGACGCCGGCCCAGGTATGGAACGCGACGCCGCCGGAGATGTTCGGATGCTTGCTGATGAATTCGGCCACCGCGCCGAACTTCGGGCTCGGAGGTCGGGAAAGGTCCGGCGCCGAGCTGCTCATGTTCCTGGCGCCAATTGCCCGGGAAATTACGATTTAAGTCAAGTCCTTGACGAGCTCTTCTTGACCTTTAACGTGAATCCGTCGTAACCCTCGAATCGTCCCTCGGGAAGGATTCGGTAGTAGGTCCCATCGACCTCGCCCGGCTCTCGCCGAACCATCAGTCGCGGCTCGTCCGGATGCGCTTTCCAAAGGCCGTTCGGATCGGCGATCCGCATCTGAAGAATGCGGCCGTCGCCGTCGACGTCCTCGACCGTGAGTCCCTCGATCGGCTCCTCGTCGTAGGGATACGTCCGGGTGCTGGAGCGCACCCACTTCGGACGGTCAGCCAGCGCCCATTCGGCACCGTCGGGATTGATGCGCGGACAGACGTAGAAAACGCGCGTGTCGAGCGCACGCGTGATGTCGGCGTCCTTGCCGTACTGGGTTGCGAGCTGGTTCAGAAAGTACAGGTTGGCGACCGATGCGGCGACCTCGGTCGAATGGATGTTGCCGTCGACCCAGAATGCGGGCTTATCCGCGGGATCACCGGTCGCGCGGTTGGTGACCGTGACGAGCCAGATATCGCGTCCTTCGTGGCTCTTGCCGATCGATTCCAGCGACATCAGTTTCGGGTACTCGGACGCGAATGCGTGAAGAACCTCGGTGAGCTCCGCGTAGCGGAGGAAGCGGTCAAAGCGTAGGGCAGGCATGGTCGGTGGGGTCGCGGACAAAGCGACGAAGTGTGGCGGGCGTTGCGCCCGCCAGTCAACCACCGATATGGTGCAGGCTGCGATCTGCTCGTCGCGCGCGGGCAGCGGCGCATCACACGATCAGATGCCCGCGTACCACTCGTAACCCTGATCTTCCCAATAGCCGCCTTTGCCGCCGGCAATTTTCTCGAAGCTGTCGACGAGCTCGAGGCGCATCAGGTACTTGGCGTGCTTGTACCCGAGCTGCCGCTCGACTCGAAGACGAAGCGGCGCCCCGTTGGGTACCGGCAGCGTCCGATCGTTGAGCTCGTAGGCGAGAATGGTCTGCGGATGGTAGGCATCCTCCATGTCGATGCTCTCGTAGTACGGGCTCGATCCATCGCTCTCCATGGGATCGGCGCAATGGAACACGACATAGCGCGCCGCTGCGGTGGGCAGCACGCGCTCCAGCACCGCGGTGAGTGGTACGCCCTTCCACTTCCCGATTGCGCTCCAGCCCTCGACGCAATCGTGGCGCGTGATCTGCGTGCGGCTCGGCATGGCACGCAAATCTTCCAGAGAAAAGGCGCCAGGCTTTTCGACCAGGCCGCCAACCTCGAGGCGATACGCCGCAAACCCGCTCGCGGCCAGCGCCTTGTATTGCGGATTGTCGGGGATTGCGGTTCCGTTGCTGCGGAATTCAGGGGATCTAGCGGACTCCGGAAACTCCTGCGCCATCGATTTCCGCGGCATCAGGGCGCGCTGCGCTTTGCGCGTAAGGATCTCGGTGTTGCCGAGAAATTTCGGAAACCATTCGGTTCGCGAAAGCTTGTCGCAGCCCGCGAGCGCAACGGCTCCTGCGCCCGCCACGGCGCGAAAGAAGAGCCGGCGGCGCAGACGAAATCTGACGGGATTCATTTGCCAACCTCCGATTCCACGCGGTAGCGGCCCGTGATCATCGAGCGCAAATTGTTCCACACGCCGGTAATGATCACTTCGAAGACGTGGATGAGCACGAATGCGACGAGCAGCCACGCGACGACGAAATGAATCGTTCGCGCCGACTGACGTCCTCCGAAAAGATCGATCCATCCCGGCCAGAGCGTGTCGAAGCCCGGCGACATGGCGAGGCCCATCAGGATGGCAAGCGGAAGCAGCACGAAAATCACGATCAGATAGGTCAGTTTCTGCAGCACGTTGTAGCGCTTCGAGGCCTCGCCAGAAGGATGGCGAAAGTGAAGATGATCCCGAATCGACTGGCCGATCGACCGGAGCTCGCCTTCGGTCGGCGCGAGATCGCGGAACAGATGCAGGCTCAGGATCGAGTAGACGACGTAGCAGAGCCCGTTGATGACGAAGATCCAGGCGAAAAAGAAGTGCCATTGCCTTGCCATCGAGAGCCAGCGCCCGTCCGGAATCGTCAACCACGAAGGAAAGGTGCGATCCACGATCTGGCCACCCGAGCCCTTCGATGCACCCAGCACACCCGTCGTCACGAACTCGTGGCCAAAGATTCTCGTGATACCGACGGCTGTGTCGTTGGCGTCGGTCGTTGATCCGATCTGGAGAATCGGAGGGCGTCCGGTGTAGGACGACTTGCCCCAGTAGAGCGCCGGATGCGCGCTGAAGATATTGAGCCCACTCATGAATAAGATAGTCAGCGCGATGACATTGATCCAGTGCATCACGCGAACGGGGAGCTTGTGGCGATAGTAGAGGTAGCCTTTCGCGGAACGCTCGCCGGTGCTGCCTTGGGTCATGAAGCTCTCCTCGATTCAACGGACCACGGCGCTCGATGGCGTCGCCCACCAGTGTATCGCCCGGCGGTTGGCGCTGCCACACGCAGTCGCGCGCGTGTCGCTGCGGGCCGCGAGCACTCAGATGCGCATGCGCCTTGGGCCGCTTACAAAGGCATTGTCGCGTTCGAAGAAGCGAAGCTTACGGTCGATTTCGCGCGTAATGCCGATGCGGACGCTTTCGCCGACGTCGCCTCGGCGCCGCCGAGTCGCGCCGAGCCACAGCGGGCCCGGCGCACAAAGGTCGACGCCGTCGAAGCGCCGGTCCACGTCCATAGCCATGGCGAGACGTCCTGGACCACGTGCAAGGTCGAGCAGACGCTGGGTCCGGCGGTGGCGCTGCATGGTCTCGATCCCTTGCAGTGGCTCCAGCGCGCGCAACAGCACTCCGGCGCCGACCCCTGCCGTCTCTCCGCTGACGTTGAGGGCGAACCAGCAGCCGTAGACGAAATAGACGTATGCGTGCCCGCGCTCGAGAAAGAGCGAGCTGTTTCTCGGCGTGCGGCCGCGGAACGCGTGCGCCGCCGCGTCGCCGACGACGTAGGCCTCGGTCTCGACGATGCGCCCGGCGATGCGACTCGCCCGCATGGTCATGGACGAGAACCTTGCCAATCAGGTAGCGCGCCAACGTGGCCGTATCGCGCGGCAACTCGGCCCGGTGCAAGCGCCGATAAGACTCGATGTGCGAGCCCGGTCTCTCCGTCTTCGTTTGCGATGTCTTGACCACTGGCTTCGATGGTAGCGTGACGCCGGCAATGATCGCACCGGGAAAAAGCTGCGTCGAGCAGGCTCGACCTGGAGGTCGCGCAAACGCTCGAGGCGGAGCGTGGATTCTGCGATGCAACTCGCGGCGGTGCTGCACGGTCCTTAGGCGTAACCCACACTGCGTTGATCGAACGACACGGCTTTGACGAGCGCGTAGACCTCCTGTCCGAGCCGGATGCCGAGATCTTCGAGCGACCGCCGGGTAATGCGCGCGGTAAGCGTCACGGCGCCGACTGTGAGCTGGACGTCGACAACGGGCCCCGTCTCGGCGTCGATCGAGCTGACCTTGCCTGGCAAAATATTCAGAATGCTGATTTCCGTCGGCCGGCGCAGCGCGAGAGACACGTCTCGTGCGCGTATCCGGGCCCTCACGCGTTCGCCAATCGGCGCATCGAGAAGCGGAACGACCAGCTCGCCACCGTCGAATGCAAGTCGGGTCAATTGGTGCGCGCTGTCATGTTCCACGACGTGCGTTTCGAGAAGAGATCCGGCTTCGTAGCGACCGGTCACGGGCTTGAGCTCGAGGCGTCCCATGACGTCGTCCACGTCACCCGCCGCGAGACACTTTCCCTCGGAGAGAACGACCACGGTGTCTGCAAGACGTGTGATTTCCGGCACCGAGTGGCTTACATAGACGATCGGGATATGCAGCTCGTCGCGCAGGCGCTCGATGTAGTCGAGGATCTCGGTCTTGCGCGGCACGTCGAGCGCCGCCAGCGGCTCGTCCATGAGAAGGATGCGCGGTTGCGCGAGCAAGGCGCGGCCGATCGCGACGCGTTGCTTTTCCCCTCCCGACAAGGCATCGGGCTTTCGCGTCAGGAATGCCGACAGGCCCAGAAGCTCGATCACCTTCTCGGCGTCGATAAAGCGGTCCGAAGGCGCTCGCAGGCGCTGACCGTAGAGCAGATTAGATTCGACGCTGAGATGCGGGAACAGCAGTGGATCCTGAAAGACGTAACCGACTCGCCGCAGTTCCGGCGCGAGATCGATGCCGCTCGATTCATCGAACAGAGTCACGTTACCGATACGAATCGTACCTTGGGCGGGATGCGTGATCCCTGCTATGGCGTTGACGACGGACGTCTTGCCTGATCCGGAGCGGCCGAACAGGCCGACGATAGGCGCTTCGGCGCGGAACCTGACGTCGAGCTGAAAGGCGCCCAGCTGCTGCGCGATATCGACTTCAATCATCGGGACGTCCTGCGCGTGCGCCGCGTGAGCCATTCGGATGCAGCCAGCGCGGCGATCGACAGGATCACGGCCAGAATGCTCAAGCGCATCGCCTGCGACTCTCCGCCGGGGACTTGGGTGAACGTGTAGATCGCCAACGGCAGGGTTTGCGTTTCGCCGGGAATGTTGGAAACAAAAGTGATGGTCGCGCCGAATTCGCCGAGACCGCGCGCGAACGACAGCAGCGTACCGGTGATGATCCCGGGTATCGCCAGCGGCAAGGTGATCGTGACAAAGACCCAAAGAGCTGTGCCGCCCAGCGTTCGTGCGGCAACTTCGAGGCGACGATCGACCGCCTCGATCGACAGCCGAATCGCGCGCACCATCAACGGAAAACCCATGATCGCGGAGGCCAGCGCTGCGCCGGTCCAGCGGAACGCGAGGGTAATCCCGAACCAGTCGTTGAGCAGGCTGCCGATCGGACCACGCTTCCCGAACAGCACCAGCAGCGCGAAGCCGACGACGACAGGCGGCAATACCAGCGGAAGGTGAACGACGGCGTCGACCAATGTCTTGCCTGGGAACTCGCAGCCGCGCCAATCCGTAGGCGACGGCTATCGCGATCGGGAGACTGCAGATAACACTGACGAAGGCGACGCGAAGGCTCAGCAGGATGATGCCGAGGTCGTCAGGGCCCAGGCCGGACATCTATTGCGCCAAGCCGAACCCGTATTTCTCCCAGATCCGGCGCGCGGACGGCGAACGCAGGAAATCGAGAAGGTCCTTCGCCGCCGCGGACTTCGTCGTGACGACCAGAGCAGCTGGGTAAATGATCGGCGGGTGACTGTCGGGCGGAAATGTGTCCACGATCTTTACACCCTTGTCCGCGATGGCGTCCGTCCGGTAAACGATGCCGAACGGCGCTTCACCGCGCGACACGAGCGCCAGCGCTGCGCGAACGTTCTCGGCGCGCGCCACCTGCTTCTCCACGCTGCTCCAGACTCCCAAAGACTCAAGCGCGCTCTTTCCATATTTGCCCGCGGGAACGCTGTCGGGATTCGCCATGGCCAGCTTGTCGAAGCCGAGCGCGGCGGCAAGTCCGAAATTGGGACCGATCTTGAGCGTCGAGGTGCTCGACGCCGGCGCGATCAGGACAATCGAGTTGCGCAGCAGGTTGTATCGCGTATTCGGCGCGAGCAGGTGCCGCTGGTCCAGATAGTCCATCCAGTCGAGGTCCGCGGATATGAATACGTCGGCCGGCGCCCCGGATTCGATCTGCTTGGCGAGCGTGTTGCTTCCGGCATAGGACACGATCACCTTGTTGCCGGTCGTCGCTTCGAATTGCTTCGCCTGATCGTCGAGCGCCTCCTTGAGACTCGCCGCGGCGAACACCGTCACGTCCGCGGCCGCTGCGAGCGGCGTTGCAAGCGCGGCAAACCACCCGACCAAAAGGGTTCCCAGCACTACGCGAAGCCGGCGCATGCGATCTCCTTTTTTCGGTCGCGGCAGGTGCGCCGTAATATATCTCAGGATACGGCGATCGGCAATCGATCATAAGCCCCGAAGCGTCACGCTCTTCAGCCATTTCACATGGCGGATCGGCCGCGTGTCCGCAAGGACGATCAGCGCGATACGGCCTTCGTCATCGGCAAGGGGCGCGCCGTCGCGCTCGTAAACCACGAACGCGCTATCTCCGATTGGTGAGACAAAAAGCTCCGCCCAGGAGAACACCACTTCGTAACCGTCGCTGGCTGTGGCCACCACGTAGCTCTTGCGCAGGTCGCGGGGAGTGCGTTCGAGCGGCTCGGCGGCCGCAAGGACGTCGCGAAGCAAGCACCCCGTGTAGTGGCGAGCCGGGGGCGCGTTCTGTTCGTGGGGGGTTCGCACCGCGTAGTCGACCTGATGCGCGGGGTAGCGCTTCAGATCTGCGACTGTGAGGGAGAGCGTCTGGCCGACATTTCCACCCACGGTCACCGTCGTGGTCGGCTGCGGCGGCGCGTCCGCCCATGCGGAAAGACAGACACACAGCACCGCCGCCATGACGGCGTATCGTGCACAAGGCATATGCGACGCCCTAATCAACCGCGACAAGGACACTGCTCGCCTTGATGAGGACATGCGCCGGCTTGCCGACGGCGAGGCCGAGGTTATTGGCGGATACGGTGCTGATGACCGAGATGACTTCGATCCCCGGGGCCACGGATACGCTGACCTCGGTGCTCACGGGCCCTTTGACGATGTTCGTGACGTTGCCGGAAAAATGATTGCGCGCACTGATCTTCATGATAGTTCCTCGAGTGGATTGACGACTCGTTCGACAGGGGGCCTTGCGACGCAATCGTACCGCATCACGGAAGCGCGACGGCGCTGAAGCCATGCCGCGCTAGTATGGCCTGCGCCGGCGTCGACATGACGAACAGCGCGAATCGCTGCGCGGACGGGGCCGCGCCGTTGAGAACGGTGAGACCATAGCTTGCACCGACCGCCAGAGCGTCGGGCAGAACCAGCACGCGGGCGCCCGGGACTTCGCGGACGGCAACCGCGGCGTTGGTGCAGTAAGTCAAAAAAATATCGGCGCGATGCTCGGCGACGAGCACACCATAAATCGATTGCCCCGCCGGCGCCTGTGGCGAATCTGCGGCGCCGGTGAGCTTGAGCGCCTTGCTGTCGAGCAAGGCGTATGAGCCCGGCCGCAGCTTTTCGGCCTTCTCGAAGACCTGCCACGCATAGTCGCCCGAGGGATCTGCCCTGGGCGTCGAAGTGCCGAGCTTCACGGCCGGATCGAGCATGCGTTGAAGGAGATTGTCCTGCGTTGCCTCGACCCCGGGCGCGAGCAAGGCGCACAGCCGGTTGCGCGTGAACACGACCGGCGGCAAGGCGCGTCCCGCGTCAGCGAGGATTTGGGCATTTTTCATGTCCGCCGACGCGAACACATCGGTGGGATCCCCGCGCTCGATGCCCTCGCGCACCAATCCCGACGCGCCGAAGGTCGATTCGACGCGCGGGCCACCGGACGCAGTGAACGCGTCGGCGATCTCGGTCATCACCGCGCGCAGACTTCCGGCAGCACGAACCCGCAACACGGTCTCGTCGCCGAGTGCAGCGGTGCTCATGAGCGCAAGTGCCAATATCGATCCATACAGTCTCATGCGCCGGGCTGACCCGCGTTGGGATAGAACAGTTGTTCACCGTTGATCTTGTAGTCGGCGATCGCATGCTGCCCTTCGGGCGAAAGGATCCAGTCGATGAACGTCTGGCCCAGCTCCGCCTTGACGTTCGGGTGTTTGGCGGGATTCACCAGCATCACGCCGTACTGGTTGAACAGGCGCTTGTCGCCTTCGACAAGAATCGTCAGGTCGCCGCGATTCTTGAACGCGAGCCAGGTTCCGCGATCGGCAAGGATGTACGCATTCATCGACGCGGCGGTGTTGAGCGCCGGTCCCATGCCCTGCCCGGTGTCGCGGTACCAGGGTCCTTTCGCCCTGTCGATGTCGACACCGGCCGACTTCCATAAATCGAGCTCCGCGATGTGGGTACCGCTCCGGTCGCCGCGCGAGACGAACGGCGCTGCGCCCGCGCCTTCAATCCTGCGCATCGCGTCGAGAATGTCCTTGCTGCCACCGACGTTCGCGGGGTCGGATTTCGGGCCTATCAACACGAAGTCGTTGTACATGACCGGGAAGCGCTTGACGCCCTCGCCCTCGGCGAGAAATTTCTCCTCGGCTGAACGCGCATGAACGAAAACGACATCGGCGTCGCCGCGTCGCGCGAGGTCGAGGGCCTGCCCGGTGCCGAGCGCGACGACGTGAACCTTGATCCCCGTCTTCTGCTCGAAGCGCGGCAGGAGATTCGGGAAGAGCCCGGACTGCTCCGTCGATGTCGTCGAGGCGACGGTAATGAATTTCTCCTGCGCGTGCGCACCCACGCTTGCTGCGAGCGCGATCAATGCAGCAAGACAGACCGCGAAACATCGACGATTGACTACCATGGCAGTTCTCCCTCCAGAAATTGGGCGGCTTCGCGTGATTGCGGCTGCCTGAAAAAGCGATCCGCCGGCGCGCTCTCGGCGATGCGTCCCTGATGCAGGAACAGGATTTCGTCTCCCAGGCGCCGTGCCTGCCCGAGGTTGTGTGTCACCAGCAGGATCTTGGTGCCGCTTGCGTTCATGTCGGCGATGCCCTTCTCGATTTCGTGTGTGGCCCCGGGGTCGAGACTCGCTGTGGGCTCGTCGAGAAACAGTACTTCGGGTGAAAGGGCCCAGGCGCGCGCGAGCGCGAGGCGCTGTTGCTCGCCGCCCGAGAGGACGCGTGCCGCACGATCGGCCACATGCTCCAATCCGACCTTGCGCAACGCCGCGAGGGCGCGAGAGGCCCTCTGCTCGCGCGCCACACCGCCGATCGCAAGGGCGTACGCTACATTGGCGGCGGCGCTCCGACGCAGCAATACCGGACGCTGAAACACCATCGCCTGGCGTCTCGGTGCTCGCGCTGCCTCGAGCGAGGCCCAACGTATCGTCCCCGAGGTCGGACGAAGCAACCCGTGACACAGGCGCAGCAATACGCTCTTTCCCGCGCCGTTCGGGCCGATGATCACCGTGCGCGGGCCGGCATCGATCCGAAGCGATATGCCATCGATGATGCGTCGATCGCGCGCGCTGAACACGACGCGGTCGAGCTCGAGCGGCAGCAGACGTGACACAGCGCTCATCGTCCGCGTTCGCCTATCCGTAACGGCGCTGCGCCGTTTCCTTGACGAGATAGGCTGCGCCATTGAGCGCGAGCACGATCGTCAACAGAATCGCCCCGAGCCCGAGCGCCAGTGGAAGATCGCCCTTGCTCGTTTCCAATGCAATGGCGGTAGTCATGACGCGCGTAACGCCATCGATATTGCCGCCGACGATCATGACGGCCCCAACCTCTGCCGCGGCCCGGCCAAAGCCTGCCAAAACGATGGTGACCAGCGAAAAGCGCAGATCCCAGAGCAAGGTGATCGCTGCGCCGAACCGGGATTCGCCGAGCGATCGAAGCTGTTCGCGATACTCGAGCCAAGCGTCCTCGACAACCTGGCGCGACAGCGCCGCGACGATGGGAACGATGAGGATTGCCTGAGCGATGATCATCGCGCTCGGAGTGAACAGCAAGCCGGCCGGACCCAGCGGGCCGGCGCGCGAAAGCATCAGGTACACCACCAGGCCGACGACAACCGGGGGCAATCCCATGAGCGCATTCAATACGACGATGACCGCGCGGCGTCCCGGGAAGCGGCTGACCGCGACCGCCGCGCCGAGCGGGAGACCAATCGCGCACGCAACGATGACCGCCGTGAGACTGACGCGCAGGCTGAGCAGGACGATTTCGAACAGCTTGGGGTCAGCGCCTGCTACGAGCCTCAACGCTTGTGCAATTGATTCAGAAATGCTGCTCACGGCGGACTCGCGTCAATCGGACGCATCGATACGTTCGTCACGAACGCGTCGCCCGAGGGCGAGCGAGCCACGGAAAAACGTCGGGGAGCGATACCACTTCGCCGGGCTGGTCGAGGGAGTATCCCGCCACCGGGCCGAGCATCTGCGCGAAATCAGGCCCCTTGAGCAACGAGATGAGCTCGGCGACCGCAGGCTGGGCCAGCGTTTCCGTCCTGCACGTGAGCATGTAACGCTCTTTGACGATGGGACAGAAATCCAGATTGAATTGGCGCGCCGCAGGCTCGATGCCAAGACCCACATCCGCCATGCCGCTGGCGACGAAGGCAGCCACCGCCGCGTGCGTAAATTCGCCGCTGTCGTATCCCTTGATGCGCGCCGGATCTATGGCCAAGTCCTTTAGCAAGCCGTCGAGCAGCACGCGGGTCCCGGATCCCTGCTGCCGATTGACCAATTTGATTCCTTTGCGCGTGAGATCGTGCAAGGACTGGATCTTCAGCGGATTGCCCTTGGCGACGATGAGACCTTGGGTCCGGATGACCATGCGGATGATTCTTTGCTGCTGCGGCTTGACCCATCGAGCGTATTGCTCCCAAAGCATCGGGCCGAGATCGCCCAGCGGCACGTGGAATCCCGCGAGGTCGCACGCCGAGCGGCTCAATGCCGCGAGCGCCTCCACGCTGCCCACGTATTTGAGATCGATTTCCGCGTGCCCATGGCGGCGCACGAGTTCGGGCAATTTTTCGACGGCGTACCCGTGACTCGCATGGATCCGTAAGACGGTGGCCGCGCGCTGACGCGATTTGCGAATCGCGGCGTTGAGCTCGGTCGCGATGTTTTCCAACTGCGGAAAAAGGCTCGCCTCGGCGCGCTGCTCTGCCCAGAGCAACTTCTCGCCTAAAGTCGTGAGCCGAGTACCCCTGCCCCGCTCCATCGCCACCAGTTCGCTGCCGAAGATACCGCTCCACTTCGCCAGCAGGTCCCATCCATGGCGATAGGAGATTCCCACGACATCCACTGCCTGCGTCAGCTTTCCGGTGTCGTGGATCGCGCGCAACAAGGGAAACAGCTGCGGCTCGAAATGGTCGCCGGCTTCGCTGCTCACGATCCAGGCCGGCTTGATGGTTACGATGCGGTTCATATGTCCGACGCCTCATATTTTGCTGCCGCTGACCGTAACAGTTTAATCTATCAGTCGGATCAGCTCTTTGGGTCAGCATATATGCATACAAAAGCATATATTATCCCGAGGACTGGCACCTGGAACAAACGGACTGGCGCTGTTCCACCGCTTTGCGACCGTCCAGCTTCATAGGAAAGATGGGACGCCATGCTGCAATCAATCTTTTGCCGTGGAAATTCGACGGTCGTTGCGCGTTGCTTTCGACGTTGGACTTATCAGGATGATTCGACGCGATCGTGTCCAATCGACCGGGTCTATGAGACCCCAGTGTCGATTAGCGCTGTCAAGCGTCGCTGGATCAAGCGCTTGCCGGACAATTGCATCCGCGAGGATATTGTCGATGCCTTGTGCGCGACGGCGAAGGCTTGCGCGAACGAGCCCGTGCGGCTATTGTTCACTGCGCGCCAAAAAGGCACGCGGATGTCTTGAGGCGTCGAATAAGCGCGCAACTTAAAAGCGCGAACGACCCGTAACTTTAGGAGGAGCATCGATGGCAACGATCCCAGGAAGCGCCGGCGGCGTTCGGGCGGACGATTCAGTCGGCCTGCTGGCTAAAGAACGCACCGTCGCGGGACCGGGCTTCAACCGCTGGCTGGTTCCACCGGCGGCGCTGGCTATTCACTTGTGCATCGGGATGGCGTACGGATTCAGCGTGTTCTGGCTGCCGCTGTCGCGCGCTGTCGGGATCAGCAAGTCGGTTGCGTGCCCGGCGGACATGTCGCTGATTCAGGAGTTATTCACCACCACCTGCGACTGGAAAATCAGCTCGCTGGGCTGGATGTACACGCTGTTCTTCGTCTTCCTCGGCGGCGCCGCGGCGATCTGGGGAGGTTGGCTCGAGCGCGCAGGCCCTCGCAAGGCGGGTTTCGTTGCGGCGATCTGCTGGTGCGGCGGCCTCATGCTGTCCGCGGTGGGCGTCTACATACACCAACTCTGGCTGATGTGGCTCGGCGCGGGCGTGATCGGCGGCGTCGGCCTCGGATTGGGTTACATATCGCCCGTCTCGACGCTGATCAAATGGTTTCCCGACCGGCGCGGCATGGCCACCGGCATGGCCATCATGGGCTTCGGCGGCGGAGCGATGATCGGTGCGCCACTGGCCGACATGCTGATGAAGTACTACGCCACGCCGACCGATGTAGGCGTCTGGCAAACCATCGCCACCATGGCGATCATCTATTTCTGCTTCATGATGGGCGGCGCATTCGGCTACCGCATCCCGGCGACTGGCTGGAAGCCCGCAGGTTGGACTCCCCCGGAATCCGCCGGCACCAAGGGCATGATCACGACGCGCCATGTACATGTCAATGAGGCGCCAAAGACTCCGCAGTTCTGGCTCATCTGGTGGGTCCTCTGTCTGAACGTCACGGCCGGCATCGGTGTGATCGGCATGGCGTCGCCGATGCTTCAGGAAGTCTTCGCGGGACAGTTGATCGGCCTCCCCATCAAGTTCAACGATCTCACCTTGGCGCAGAAAGGCACGATCGCCGCGATCGCGGCCGGCTTCACGGGCCTTATCAGTCTGTTCAACATCGGTGGCCGCTTCGTCTGGGCGTCGTTCTCCGACTACATCGGCCGCAAGGCGACTTATTACACCTTCTTCATTCTCGGCATTGCGATGTACGCGTCGGCGCCGTGGTCGGGCCACGCCGGACACGTCGCGCTCTTCGTCATCGCGTTCGGCATCATTCTTTCGATGTACGGCGGCGGTTTTGCCACAGTGCCGGCATATCTTGCCGACATGTTCGGGACGCAGATGGTCGGTGCGATCCACGGAAGGCTCCTTACGGCATGGTCGGCCGCCGGAATTTTCGGCCCGGTGATCGTGAACTATATTCGCGAGTACCAACTCGATCACGGCGTTCCGCGCGCGGCCGTCTACGACATCACCATGTATGTTCTGTGCGTGCTTCTTGCCGTGGGGTTGATCTGCAACTTCCTTATCCGTCCGGTTGCGGCGAAGCATTTCATGACCGACGCGCGAGCTCGATGCAGAGCGCAAGCTTGCGCACGAGGCGGCTGCGCGCAGCGCGGTCACCGGGGCGCCTATGGGAAGCTCCAAGCCGACCAGTCCTGCTACCGTATGGCTGGCGTGGCTGGTGGTCGGTGTGCCGATTGCCTGGGGCGTCTACATAACGCTTACCAAAGCCGCGGTACTCTTCCGATAGCGGGGAGATCGCAAGGATGCGGCCGGCCCGACGGGCGGCCGCATCGCAGCGAGCAGCCCGCCGGTGCTCGGAGCGGCCGCGGGAGAAGTCGGCTGCGTATTCGCTGACGCGCGTTTACTTCTTCGCTGGCGAATGCGCCATTGCTTTTTCAGGCTTCGCCGACAGTCCCTTTGCCGCGTCACCGGACGTTGCGCCGGCGGTCGGTCCCATCTGGGGCGTAACTATGACGCCCTTGGCTCTCTGCTCCGCGATATAGCGCGCGGCGACCCGGTCCTCTGCGCGTGCCTGGATCTGCTTGGCGGCTTCAGCGTCGATCGCATCCTTTGCCTTCTTTGCTTCCGCGGCGGCCTTTGCCGCATCGTCCATTGGCGGTGGGGGTGGAAGCTTGGCGAGGGCAAGCCCGAAGCTTGTCACGACCATCAGCGGCGATAAGCGCTGCGCGGAATGGGGTCATGCTTCCAGACTCCTTCGCAAGTTTGCCGGATTCACGCCGGCTTATGCTGTGCGACCGGCCGCTCGGTTTGCTTCACAGGTACCTTGCCCGACTTGACGTCGTCGTACCAGTAGGCGTGATGCTCGCGCGCCCACTCCTCGTCGACGTAGCCCGTCTTCATTGCGTCGTACGCCCCCGCCATGCCCAGCGTTCCCATGTAGATGTGGCCCATGGCGCCGAGCATGAACAGTATCGCGCCGACGGAATGCACGACGTGCGATATCTGCATCGTCTGCCGGGTTTGATTGAAATTGGGAAAGTCGAGCACAAAACCGCTCATGCTGACGATCAGGCCGAGCAGACAGGCGCCGCCCCAGAACCAGATCTTTTCGCCGGCGTTGAATTTACCCGATGGAGGCTCGTGCTTTGAAAGCAGCCCTCCGAAATGACGGATCCACTCCCAATCGCCCGGTCCGGGAAAGTTGTCGCGCACGAAGTTGAAAAATAGCAGCAGGATGCAAACCGAAAACAGCGGCCCGGTGAAGTTGTGCAGGTTCTTGCCCAGGATGGCGAGCCAGGAGAACAGCGTGTGGCCCATGAGCGGCAGCAACACCGACTTGCCGAAAAGCATGATCAGACCGGATATCGCCAGGATGCTGAAGGTGATGGCCGTCGCCCAATGAATCATCCGATCGACCGGGGTAAAGCGTTCTATCACCCGCCCCGTTGGTGGCTCGTGAAGCGCGAGTGTGCCCTTGACCCAGTAGAAGGTCGCGATCACAAGGAACAGCGCCACCAGCGCCCATCCGCCGAACACCGAGATATCGCTGTTTCGAAGCGTGCGCCACGTTTGGCCTTGCGCCTGTATGAGCACGTTGGTTTCGCGGCCGACCACGGTCGTCGTTTGCGGCGCGCCGGAGCGCACTTCCCGCCATACCGGCGCGTTGTTGAACGGCTGCGCAGCCTGGCGCTGCGCTTGAGCGGCCGCAGACGAATTCTCGGGCGTAGGAGGAGGCGTGGGCGTCTGCGCGGAGCCAGTGGGTGCGGGCACACTCTCCTGTGCAAACGCCGGGCTCGCCGCCAGGATCGACAGCGAAAATACCGCCAGAAGCGCGACCGCGGATCTCACGATGGAACGATCGGCCATCGGCGCTCCTACTTGATTCGCTTGTACTCGTTCTGATTCTGGGCGCGTGCTTCCATGGCTTGCTCCCACTTCGTCTTGTCGCCGTTGAACGGCGCCGCCTTGTAAGGGGGCGTGTCGGGCTTGCCCGAATAGCTGCCTTGTTTGTAGGTGACGACTTGCGGCCGCTCGCCACAGCCCGCGAGAAGCAAGATCGGCAGCGTCAGCAGGCAAGCGGCTGCGAAACACTTCATGACTTGTGTCCGCTCGTCGCGGGTGCCGGTGGCGTGCCGTTCTGCGCCGGCTGGGCCACGGGGTGGCCGTTATTACTCGCGTCGGGTCGCCCGTACGCCGCATCCCAGCCCCATGGCGGAGTGGACGCCGTGCCTCGCGCCGCCCGCATCGTCACACGCTCACGGTAGATGTCCGAGAGCACGTCGGCGTCGCCGGCGAGCAAAGCCTTGGTCGAGCACATTTCCGCGCAAGCCGGCAGCTTGCCTTCGCTCAGGCGGTTGCGTCCGTACTTTTCGAACTCCTCCGGAGACCCGTCCGTTTCCGGACCCCCTGCGCAGAACGTGCATTTGTCCATCTTGCCGCGCACACCGAACGCTCCCAATTGGGGGAACTGCGGCGCGCCGAACGGGCAAGCGTAGAAACAATATCCGCAACCGATGCACATGTCCTTGTCGTGCAGGACCACACCTTCCTCGGTCTTGTAAAAGCAATCGACGGGACACACCGCCATGCACGGCGCATCCGAGCAGTGCATGCACGCGACGGACATCGAGCGCTCGCCCGGCACGCCATCGTTGATGGTCACCACGCGGCGTCGATTCACGCCCCAGGGAATGTCGTGCTCCTGCTTGCAGGCGGTGACGCAGCCGTTGCACTCGATGCAGCGTTCGGCATCGCAAAGAAATTTCATTCGGGCCATGGTCTCGTTCCTTCCCGCCTCACAAACGGCGCGGCGTTGTGCTTCAGGCCTTGGCGACCTGGCAAAGGGTCGTCTTGGTTTCCTGCATCATCGTTACCGAGTCGTATCCATAGGTCGTCGCGGTGTTGACGGCCTCCGCACGAACGATCGGCGCCGAGCCTTCGGGGTAGTACTCGAGCATGTCCTTGCCCATCCACCAGCCGGAGAAGTGGAACGGGATGAACGTCGTACCCGACGCGACGCGATCGGTCACCTGAGCCTTGACCTTGATCTGTGCGCCGGTCGGCGACTTCACCCATACGTACTCCCCGTCCCTCACGCCACGGTCATTGGCGTCCTTCGGATTGATCTCGACGAAATTCTCCTGCTGCAGCTCTGCGAGCCACCGATTCGAGCGCGTTTCCTCGCCGCCGCCTTCATACTCGACCAAACGGCCCGAAGTCAGCACAAGAGGAAAGTCGGCGGCGACGTTCTTGGCGACATTGGACTGCTGCACCGACTTGTAGAGCGTCGGCAGGCGCCAGAACGCTTTCTTGTCGTCGTGCGTCGGATACTTGGCGACCATGTCCGGCCGCGGCGAATACAGCGGCTCGCGATGCTGTGGAATCCCGTCGGGGAAATTCCACACGATGGCGCGGGCCTTGGCGTTGCCGAAGGGATGGCAGCCGTGTTTCATGGCGACCCGCTGGATGCCTCCGGAAAGGTCGGTCTTCCAGTTCTTGCCTTCGGCGGCTTTCTGCTCCGCGTCGGTCAGGTCGCTCCACCAGCCGAGCTTTTTCAGCAGGACGTGATCGAACTCGGGATAGCCCGTCGTCAACTCGGAGCCCTTGGGATAGGAGCCATCCTCCGCGAGGAGGTTGACGCCGTCGCGCTCGATGCCGAAGTTGGCACGGAAGCACCCGCCTCCGTCCATGACATGGCGGGACTCGTCGTACAAATTGGGCGAGCCCGGGTGCTTGATTTCCGGCGTTCCATAGCAGGGCCACGGCAGTCCGTAGTAGTCGCCGTCGCACGGGCCGCCCCTGGCGCGGAGCGTCTTGACGTCGAACGTGTTCATGTTCTTCATATGCAGCTTCAGGCGCTCGGGGGACTGGCCGGTGTATCCAATGGTCCACATGCCGCGGTTGATTTCCCTGAGGATGTCCTCTATGACGGGCTCATCCCAGCCGTCCTTGTCCTTGGCCAACTTGATTTTTTGCGACCCGTCCGCTTGCTTCCCGACGAGCTGATCGGCGTAGCCGAACTTCTTGGCGAACGCGTACATGAGCGTGTGGTCCGGCTTGGATTCGAACAGCGGCTCGATCACTTTTTCGCGCCATTGCAGTGACCGGTTCGACGCGGTAACCGAACCCGAAGTCTCGAACTGCGTGCACGCGGGAAGCAGATAGACCGCGCGATTGGGATTGGGCTTGAGTCCCGCCGAGCTCAGGATCGCGATGGCCCGCTCGTCCGGCGGCATCGCCGCCATCGCTGCGGTCGCCGACGGATAGGGATCGACGACCACGAGCGTATCGAGCACCTGCAAGGCCGCCTGCATCTCCATGCCGCGCGTCTGGCTGTTGGGTGCGTGGCCCCAGAACACCATCGCCCGCAAGTTGCTGTCCTGATCGATCAGTTCGTTCTTTTCCATGACGCCGTCGATCCAGCGCGACACGGTCATGCCCGGTTTTTCCATCAGCTCCTGCGACGCGAACTGCTTCTTGATCCACTCATAGTCGACGCCCCAAACGGCGGCAAAGTGTTTCCAGGACCCTGCAGCTAGCCCATAGTAGCCGGGGAGTGAATCGGGATTCGGGCCCACGTCGGTCGCCCCCTGGACGTTGTCGTGGCCACGGAAAATATTGGTGCCACCGCCGGAAATACCCACGTTGCCGAGAGCGAGCTGGACGATGCACGACGCGCGCACGATGGCGTTGCCGATGGTGTGCTGGGTCTGGCCCATGCACCACACCAGCGTCGATGGGCGATTCTTCGCCATCATCTCGGCCACCTGATACACCTGCGCCTCCGGAATGCCGGTCACTTCCTCGACCTTGTCCGGGGTCCACTTGGTCATGATTTCGTCGCGGACCTTGTCCATACCGTAGACGCGATCGTGTATGTATTGCTTGTCTTCCCAGCCGTTCTTGAACACGTGGTACAGCATGCCGAACAGGAACGGGATGTCTGTTCCGGAACGGATGCGGACGTAGACGTCGGCCTTGGCGGCGGTGCGGGTGAAGCGCGGGTCGACCACGATCATCTTCGCGCCGACCTCCTTGGCGTGAAGCATGTGCAGCATCGACACCGGGTGCGCCTCGGCTGCGTTGGAGCCGATGTACAGCGCGCAGCGAGTGTTCTGCATGTCGTTGTAGGAGTTGGTCATTGCACCATACCCCCAGGTGTTGGCTACACCGGCGACGGTCGTCGAATGGCAGATGCGCGCCTGATGATCCATGTTGTTGGTGCCGAAGAACGACACGAACTTGCGCATCAGGTACGCCTGCTCGTTGTTGTGCTTCGAACTGCCCACCCAGAACACGGCGTCGGGGCCCGACTCCTTCCTGATCGCAAGCAACCGGTCGCCGACCTCGTTGATAGCCTGATCCCACGGAATCATCTGCCACTTGCCATTGACGAGCTTCATCGGCGACTTCAGCCGATGCGAGTTCTCGTGCATGCCGTGCTCGCGCACCGACGCGCCCTTCGCGCAATGCGCGCCCAGGTTGATCGGCGAATCGAACACGGGCTCCTGACGGATCCACACACCGTTCTGGACCACCGCGTCGACGGAGCAGCCGACCGAGCAATGGGTGCACACGGTCCGTCTGACGACGGTTTGTGCGGCCTCGTCGCCCTTTGCAGCCTCCGCCTTGCCTACCAGTTTGAACGGTAACTGGCTGGCGAACGCCCCGGCCCCGGCTACGAGACCCGAGCGCTTCAAAAACGCCCGGCGGTCCAACGTCAGAGTTGTGGTTCCGACAAGATGGCGGAGACGCGGACGGGCTGCGTCGGCGCGCTCGAACGCGCCGTCTTGCGTTTTGGTGAGCAGCACAGTCCTCCTCCTGCTAGATTTTCGCGGTCCTGTAATAGCGTCGGACGTGGTCGGTCAGCGCATATCCTTTACCGTCGGGCGCTGGTTCCTGCGCAACTTCGGACGCGTCAGAGCTCGCGGTGACCAGCGCGCGCGCAGCGACGATCGCTGCACCCGCTCCGCCGGCGCCAAGCGCAAGCAGGAAATTCCTTCGTTCGGGTCGGGCTTGATCAACAGAGGGGTGCGCGATTTCGCGCCCGCTGGAGTGTCTCGCACGATCCTTCGAACGCATGGTCCATGCCTCGCAAATGAATCGTGACGCTATGGGGCGCGTGTCAATCGATGGCAAACGAGTCACGTTCGATCGCCATGAACAACTTCGTGAATTCTGCGACTCGACGGTAGTAGTTGGCAACATGAGAATTTTGTATTGCGGCGCAGCAATCGAGCACCCAAGGACTCACGTGGGTTTCGAAGAATCGACGTTGTTCTGCGACGGAATACGCGCCCCGCGCGCCTTTACCCAGGATCAGCGCGCGCATCGTCTCGAAAACCGCCGCTAGATGGTCTTCGTACATGTTGACGCCGCTTTGTCGCGCCAGTCCCAACTTCGCCAAGGCTGCGCGGATCTCGATCAACGGGCTGCTGCCCGGAGATCTGGCGTAGGCGGACGCATGCGCCCTGATCTCACTCTTGCCGACGCCAATGAATAACGCATTGTATTCGTCGGCGGCGGCCGCAGGGTCCATCGCCTTGCTCGCAGCGATCAATTGGCACCAGGCCTCGGCAAGGCCGCACCCGGCTTCGCTCTCGGCGCCGACGACGAGTGGGTCGCAGCCGGCAAGCGCGGCGAGCACGCCCGCGTCCGGGGCGGCCGCGTAGAGTCGCGCAAGCAACGCATAGAAATCAGCGCGTGCCTGGTCTTCGGGCGCGATCGCCGTGTTCGCAAGGTCCCCAGCCGCTTCCGACATCGATTCTCTCAGAAAGATGTCGCCGGGCCTTTTGAGGGGCCGGCGGGCTGGAGATTGCTTTTCATCATGTCGATGACACGGCAGTCGGCGCACATTTTCAGGCGGTCGAGGGCACCGGGCTCGGCGAACATCGAATGCCCTGCGAGCCGCGAGAGCATGTTGCCGATCAGCTTTTCGGTGCCCATCGCCTTACCGCATCGGATGCACTTGAAGATCGCGGCCTCGTTCAGCAGTCGCGGCTGTTTCGCGATGGGGGTGAGCAAAAGCCTGCTGGCGAGCGTGATGGCGTTTTCGGGGCAGGTGTTGACGCAGAGCCCGCACTGGACGCACTTCGACTCGATGAACCGGAGCTGCGGAGCCTCCGTGTTGTCGATGATCGCCCCTTCCGGGCACGCCCCGACGCACGCGAGGCACATAGTGCAGGCATCGCGATTGACGACGATCGCCCCGAACGGGGCGCCCTCGGGCAGCGCGACCTCGGCCACCGGGACCGGGGCGTGGGCCAGAAGATGCTCGATCGCAAAAAAGGCGGTGGTGCGCTTGTCGGTGGTCCAGTGAAAAGTCGCTGGCGTGCGAACAGCGAGCGCCGGCTCCACGGCCCAAATCTGCGTCGCCAGCGCCGACGGATCGCTTGCGCGTAGCAACGTGAAATGCTGTCCCTGATAGCCTAGCGCAGCGGTAATGCCTTCGGCGATGGCCATTTGACGCTCAAGCGCGTCCAGGTACTGCGGGGCTTCGGCGCCGGCCGTCATCACGACGACATTGCTCGCACCGGACGCGAGGGCAGCCAGCCAGACGTCAATCCCCGTCGCCGCAGTGTGGTGCAGCGCGACCGGAATGACGCGCGCGGGGAGACCGGGGCCGCGGCGTCCCATCGTATTGATCAATGCGCTTCCCAATGCGTCGTGAAACAAAATGCATGGGTCGCGGCCGCCGGCGCTGCGATACGTCGCAAGTATCGTCCTAATGCGCGTTCCCAGCTCCGCGACGCTGGGAACCGCGTAGGCGAGCGCGCCCGACGGGCAAACGGTGGTGCAGGCTCCGCAGCCCATGCACAGGTGCGGCTCGACAAAAACGCGCTCGCCGTCGGCCCGAATGGCCTCAGTTGAACAGATATCGATACACTGGTCGCAGCCCCTCTGCTGCGATCGGCTGTGGGCGCAGATCGACGCCTTGTACTCGAAGAATTTGGGCTTCTCGAACTCGCCTACCGCGCCGGCAATGTCGGCCAACACGTCGGTCTGGGCATCACGGTCGGCGCCGGGGCGCCAGTACCCCTGCGGCGGCTGATGCATGCCGAAGTGCGGCATCTCGTCGAGATCGAGCACGAGGTCGAAACGCTCGCTCCGGGTCCTGGTTGTGCGGTCGAAGTCGATCGCGCCGATGGCGCCGCACGCCATCACGCACTCGCGATGATCCTTGCAGCGATCGAGGTCGACCTGGTAGCTCCAGTCGATGGCACTCTCCGGGCAGGCCTTGATGCAGGCATTACAGCGCGTGCAGACATCGAGGTCGATTGGATTGTCCTGCGACCACAAGACGTCGAACGCTCCGAGCCACCCATGAATCGAGCCGACGCTCCCGGAAAACACCGGATAGTCGCGCTCCTGCGGCAGCTCAAATCCTGTCGCTCGCCCGGTAATGAGCACTGTCACACCGACGCGAGCGCGCAAGCGATGCGCCCACGCCAGCGCGGTCGCGCCGGGACCGATGATCAACAGCCGCCCATCCGAATGGAACTTGACGCGCGGCACCGGCTGCGGGTCGGGGAGCGCTGCGGCGGCGATCAGCGCGGCGATCTTTGGTGTCGCGCCCGACGCTTCGCTCGACCATCCCGCGCGCTCACGAATATTGACAAAGCGGATCGTCTGCGTCTTGCCAGCGTCGTCCGCGACATCGCCGAAGAGTTTCGCTTCCTGGGTGCAAGCGACAAGCACATCGCCCGCAGCGCGGTCGGCGAAGGCTGCCAGTTCCTTCTGGCATAGCTGCGTATGGATCGGCAAGGCTCCAGCGAGCTCGAGCGCGCGTTCGAGCACAGCAGGATCGAGGGGCATCGTCCCGTTGCAACTGCAAACGTGAAGATTGCGCCGAGCGTGGTAATCCTGCGCTTTCATGGCTTGCCTGTTTGTGCGCCGGTGCCGCCGTCCGGTGGCGGGTGGGCCATCTCTCGCGTCTTGTCCAGATCGAGGTCGATCGACCCCTTCAGGATCGGCTCGATCTCTGCGACAGGCAAAGCAATCGCATCGGCTGCCGGAGCAGAGGGATCGCGCGTGGCCGCAACGGTGGTGGGCGTGGCGGGAGCCTCCGCTTCGGGCAGGACGAAAAAGACGCGACGCTGCATCAAGCCTTCGAGCATTGCGGACGGAATGGGATCGGGCCGGGTGTAGTCGTCAATGTAAGTATCGAGGCCGTCCATGATGTTGAAACGCGGATCCCGGAACAGCTGCTTGAGCGCCGCGCGCTTGATGGACTCATCGACCTGCGGTCTAAAAAAGGGCGCGAAGTCAGACTCGATGGTCAAGGACTCGATGGGAGGCAGCGGCACCTCGGTGTGCTTTCCGGGATCTCCGAGCGGAAGCGTCTCCGGCGGTACTCCTGGGGACAGCGGAGCAGGTGCCGCGGCAACAGCCGCAGGAGCGACTTGCGCTTTCGCACGGGCGACCTCGAGTTTGCGCTGCGACCAACGGCGCAGGGAAAAGCGCCCTGCAGGAGCGAGCTTGGAGGTCATCGGGCGCGCTTCCGGGGTGCCTCGCCGCCCGCATTTGCGTCTCGTTCGTAGAGTTCGTTGCGCCGAACCTTTCGCGCCGGCTCGGGATGGTAGTGACCATCCACGAACGGCTGCATCCACGCCAGCATCTCTACCGGCAACGGTGTCCCGTCGACGCGCTCGCCGCCGTCCAGGAATCTTGCCGCTTCGTTGTAGCTGACGGTGACCACCACCGGAAGAGCGCCCGGAAGGTCGTCGCCAACGCCGGCATCTTCAGCCATCCTCCACATCACGAAGACTTTCGGATCGGGAGCCGTGATGTTGAGGTGATAACCCTCGCTTTCCGAAACGTGGAGCTCCACCGACAGGCCGGTAAAGCGCCAGCAGGTGCGCCGTTTTTCGTGAACTATTCGCACCGGCGGGCGCCACGGACTGTCGTCACGTTCCACCCCGGCGACCTGCCATTGCTCCTTCGCCCAGCGATTCGAAATCGCGTTTCGCTCGATGGTGACGGCAACGGGAAACCGTGCAGGAAGCATGGACTTTCACAATCGATTCGCGTAACCGGCGATCATACTCTAGCGCTGCAGGCCCTCCTTCGTTTGCGAAGATGGAACATATCCATAGGGCCGTCCATGGTCCGAATCATTCTCCCGGGCCGATGTCCTGTGGTCCGCAAATATTCGATCGGGCCAGTTGGAGGCGCTTGGCTTTCGCGACGCCCTTCGCCAGGTGCGAACCCATGCGATGGCGGATCAAGCAGCAGATGGCTTCAGCGTCGCCCAGCTTTCCCGCAACACGGCACTAAGATCGACCTTCGTCGATCCGGACTGATGCGCAGGTCGTTCTGCACCCGAGTTCTGCGGCCAGGTCTGCATCTCGAAGTGCGTGCAGATTTCCGCGGTCAGGAACCGGCTGCGCATCGCGTACATGTGGCGATCCCCATTTGCACTCTGGTGGTGGACGTAAAACCGCTGCGGGACTAGGAGTGTGAGCTCGTCCCTTGCGCGCGTCATGGCAACGTATAGAAGACGGCGCTCCTCTTCGATCTGGTCGGCGCTGCCGGTCGCCATGTCCGACGGTATGCAGCCATCGACACAGTTGAGGATTTGCACGACTTTCCACTCCTGGCCCTTTGCCGAGTGAATCGTCGACAGCGTCAGATAATCCTCGTCGAGCAGCGGAGCGCCCGCTTCCCCGCTGATCGCGGCCGGCGGATCCAACGTAAGCTCAGTGAGAAATCGTTCCCGGTTTGCATACGTACCGGCGATGCGCTCGAGCTGTGCGAGATCCGGCAAGCGCTGCGGCGCATCCTCGTAGATTCGCTCGAGTTGCGGAGCGTACCAGTCGAGGACCGACTCGAATTCGGCGGGCCAACGGGCATCCCGCGTGTGCAGTTGCTCATAGAGGGTGACGAGCGAGGCCCACGCCGCCATCGCGGAACAAGGAGCCTTGAATTCACGCAGGACGCCGACTGGGTTGGTTGCCTCCGCCAGCGCGTCGAGGCATCGCGTCGCGATTGCCGGCCCCACGCCCGGCAGCAGGCGAAGCGCGCGAAAGCCGGCGAGCCTTCCTCGCGGGTTGTCGATCCAGCGAAGGATCGAGAGCACATCCTTCACGTGCGAAGCCTCAAGGAAGCGCAGCCCGCCGAATTTCACGAACGGAATATTGCGCCTGCCGAGCTCGAGTTCGAGTTGGCGCGCTGTGGCTCGACGTACGAACGAGCACTGCCTGATTCTTGAGCGCGACTCCATTTTCCCGATGCGCGAGTACCTGCTCGGCCGCGTATTGCGCCTGGGCAAACTCGTCTTGTACCGTCACCAGGCGCGGGCGTTCGCCGCCGGTACGATCGGTGACGAGGTCTTTGGTGTAGCGCTCCTTCGCGAGAGAGATCACGGCGTTCGATGCATCGAGGATAGCCTGCGTTGAGCGGTAGTTGGTCTCCAGCGTGATCACCGCAGCCGTCGGCGAGTATTGGTCCGGAAAATCGAGAATGTTGCGCACCGTCGCAGCGCGAAAGCTGTATATCGCTTGCGCGTCGTCGCCGACCACCGTGACACCGCGCCCATCCGGCTTGAGCAGACGCAGAATCGAGCCTTGCAGCACGTTGGTATCCTGATACTCGTCGACCAGCACGTGCTCGAATCGAGCCGCGACTTCCGCCGCCAGCTCCGGGACGCTCATCATGCCGGCCCAGTAGAGGAGCAGGTCGTCGAAATCGAGTATCTGCTGTGCCTGTTTTTCCGATACGTATTCGCCGAACAAGGCGCGCAGTTTTTCCTCGAGGGCCGCGCACCACGGGTAACAGTCCTTCAACACAGTGGCGAGGGACGCCCCGGAATTGACCGTGCGCGAATAGATCGCGAGGCAGGTCGCTGCTCCCGGAAACCGGGTCTTGGTGGCCTCGTTTTCGAGCTGCCGGTGACGTGCGAGCGCCATCAGGTCTTCGGAATCACCCCGGTCGTGGACGGTGAAGTTCGGCGCCAGACCGACTCGCTCCGCATACTCACGGAGGATCCGGGCACCGACGCTGTGAAAAGTGCCGGCCCAGGGAAGCGACGGCGGTTTGTCGCCCGCGCGTTGTCCGCGCGAGAGACTCAACACCTGCCCGGCACGCCGCTCGAGCTCGGCAGCGGCGCGGCGGCTGAATGTCAGAAGCAGGATGCGCTGCGGATCCGCGCCACAGTCGACCAGCCGCGCGACGCGGTGAGCCAGCGTGTTCGTCTTGCCGGACCCTGCCCCGGCAATCACCAGCAACGGTCCGGGTGCCGGCGTATCGCTGCCATGCTCGACGGCGCGCTGTTGAGGCCCGTTGAGTGCGCCTGCCTTGAAGGTCGTCATGAGGTATCGTCGATATCGAGCGCATAGAACGTTCGTTCGATGATAACCCAAAGCCGGACATTCAGGTGCCTGCGCACACCGACGAAAGCCTGCTGTCAACCTGGAAGCGCGCCGCGCCCAGCCCAAGGGCCGCCTAGCCGTTCATTTGGGCCGCTGCGCCGAATCGATGTCGACGTAGCGCCAGACCGCGGAGCGCACCGGGTGCGGCTTGAAGTTCAGGACCCAGCCTTGCGAGAGCTGATCCTCGATGCGGTGCTCCATCAATCGCCATGGAGCATAGGCGACGACGAGCGCGGTCATCTGGTCGAAGAGCTTGGTGCGCTCGGGCGAGTCCGGCAGCCGGTGTGCCGCGTCATAGAGCTTGTCAAACGCCGGCAAGCTGAAGCGTGCGTGGTTTTCCTGTCCCACGTTGGGGCCGTACAGCACCTGCATGAAGTTTTCAGCGTCCGGGTAATCGGCGTTCCAGCCGTCCGTTCGCATCGGCAGCTTCCCCTGCCGTGCCATCTTGCGCATCTCCTGCAGGCCGTCCTTCTTGAACACGATCCTGAGGCCGATCGCGTCCATGTTCTTTTTCCATTGCTCGTCCTCCTGTCGCGAAAAGGACGTGGGTGGCGACCATCGTTCCAGGACCAACGGTTTTCCTTCGGGCGTCTCGCGATAGCCGTCACCGTCCCGGTCCTTGTAGCCGAACCTATCCAGCAGCGAACGGGCCGCGGCGGGATCGTAAAGCTGCGCTTCGGTCCGCAGCGCCGGGTCAAAACCGGCGATGTCCGGCGGAACGGGACTCATCGCCGGAATACCGCGTCCCTTGAGGATCACGCGTATGAACTCGTTCATGTCAAAGCCCATGCCGATCGCCCGCCGAAGCGCGATCTTCTCGGGCGTGTAGCCGCCGACAATCGGATCCTCCATATTGAAATAGGTCCAGCGCGTGTTCGGCCGAAGCAGAGCCTCGTGCCGTATACCCTTCGCCGCCATGTCGGGACGAAGCTTGCCGTCAACGAGGGCCTCGTCGACGAAATTCGGCGGCAGTCGCTCGAGGAGATCGAGCTCGCCGTTGATGAATGCGAGCCACGCGGCCTGTCCTTCTTCGATGACGTTGATCTGGATGCGGCCGACGAGCGGCAGGCGCTTGCCCTTGAGCGCGGCCGCGATCGGCGCGGACTCCGCGGGCACGGGACCGGCGGGCACGTATGTCGTCTCGCGGAAGCCGGGGTTCGCCACGAGCTCGATTTTCGAGCTGCGCCGGTAGGCGCCGAGCATGTACGGGCCCGTGCCGACGGGGTGCGCGCCCAAATCCGATCCGTAGGCTTCGACGACTTCGCGCGCGACCGCGCCGGTGTTCGGCACCGCGAAAACATACAGAAAGCGAAGGTCCGGCTGCGTCAATCGAATGCGCAGCGTGTACCGATCGAGCACCTCGAGCCCGGCGATCGGTAGGTCGTAGTCAAATTTCCCGGACTTGAGCGCCCTTGCACGAACAGCGTCGGCGCCGACGATCTTGCCCTCGATCAGCCATAACCACGGGCTCTTCACTGCCGGATCCAGCAGGCGCCTGAGCGTGTACGCCTCATCGTTGGCCGTGAGCTCGCGGCGCTTGCCTTTGAACGCCGGGTCCGGCGTAAAAAATATTCCCGGTTGCAACCGGAAGATGTAGGTCGCGCCACCGTCCTCGACAGTCGGCATGGCTTCGAGTATCCGCGGGACTAGCTTCACCGGTCGCGCCAGATAGTCGTAGTCCAGCATCGCATCGAAGATGTGATCGATGATGCTGTCGGTGGCAGCGTCGGCAGAGAATTGCGGGTCGAAACTCATCTCGGCGCTGGACATCATGACGTGCAGCGTCTTCGCGGCGTCGGCGCAGTGGCCGGATTCGGTCAATGAACCGCAGCCGATGGCCACCGCCGCCGGCAGCCAGACGAGTGCCCGCAGATTGCGTATGATTCGGGTCGGATCGAAGACCGACTCCGATCCCCACGAAGATAAGGCTTTCAAGCGGCGGACTATAGCCGAAGTTTTATCGGAATCTGCTTTTCACAAGGGAAGCGCATGACGACACTCCGCACTCTCGCCACGGCCCGCCACCACGGCATGATGCTGGCCGACTACGAATTCGCGGTTCCTCTTGACTACGACAATCCGTCCGGCGAGTCGCTGGCGGTCTTCGCGCGCGCCGTCATCAACAGCGAAAACCCGCCGGAGGTTCGGCCCTGGCTCGTCTTCCTGCAGGGCGGCCCCGGCTTTGCCGGCCCGCGACCATCCACCAAATCAGACTGGCTCAAGCGAGCGCTCGAGGACTATCACGTCCTGCTGCTGGATTCGCGCGGCAACGGCCGCAGTAGCGTAGTGCTGCCGCAAACGCTCGCGCGGCGCGGCGACGCGCGCGCCCAGGCCGACTACCTGATGCACTTTCGAGCCGACAGCATCGTGCGTGACGCGGAGCTGATACGCCGCGAGTTGATTGGTGCCGACACGCCGTGGAGCGTCCTTGGGCAGAGCTATGGGGGATTCTGTGCCGTTCATTATCTGTCCGCATATCCGAGCGGCCTGAGCGAAGTCTTCATCACCGGCGGCCTGCCTCCGCTCGACGGCAGCGCCGACGACTACTATCGCCACACCTATCCCGAGGTGCAGCGCAAGACGCAAAAATTCTTCGCGCGCTATCCCTCGGATCGGGAATTGTGTGGCCGCATCCTCGAACACCTGCACCGCAACGAAGTCCTCATGCCGACCGGCGCGCGTCTGACCGCCCGCCGATTTCAGCAAGTCGGGTTCATGCTGGGGATGGACGACGGCATGGAAAGTCTGCACTACTTGCTCGAGAATGCCTTTTGCAAGGGTGTCGGCGGAGACGAATTGAGCGCGGTATTTCTCTCTGATCTCGAGCGTTCACAGAACTTCGATACGCATCCGATCTTCTCCGTCCTCCATGAGATGTGCTACACGCAGGGCAGCGCCGCGCGTTGGTCCGCGCAGCGCGTGCGCGCGGAGTTTCCCGACACGAATTGGGAGCCGGGCAAGGCGCCCTCCTTCACCGGCGAGATGATCTATCCCTGGATGTTCGAGGACTATCCCGGGCTGCGGCCGCTGCGCGAGGTCGCAGAGCTGCTGGCCTCCGAGGAACGTTGGCCGACCTTGTATGATCCGGTGCAGCTCGCGCGTAATACGGTTCCCTGTGTCGCGGCGATCTACGCCGAGGACATGTACGTCCCGCGCGCGCTTTCGGAGCGTACGGCGGCATCCATCGCCGGAATGAAGGTCTGGCTGACCAATGAATACGAGCACAGCGGGTTGCGCACCAGCAACGGAGCGGTGCTCGAACGACTGCTGGCAATGCGGCGGGAGCTGATCTAGCTGCGAAACGGGTGGACGTCAGTGCCGGACGCGCCGAGCACGCGAATCGCTAGCGCCACGCGTTTCCGACCTGGATGTAGAACGCGTGGCCATAGTTGCTCCTGGCGACGTCGATGCCCGCGTACAGCCCGAGTCGACGCGCGATCAGATAGCGGAATCCGACGCCTTCGCTGACCGCCGTGGGCGCATCGTTGAAGTTATCGCGGTCGCCCCAGGCGCGTCCGACGCCGACAAAGCCGATCAGCGCCCAGCGCGGCGTCACGTTCCATCGCAGTTCCGTTTCGAGCACGCCCGTATTCTCGTCCTGCAACCGGGCCGCCGGCACTCCACGCATATCGACGAAGGGCAGCATGTAGAAGGGCACGTCGCCTCGCGCCGAGCGGGCGTCGATTCGCCCGCCCAGAATGAAATCGGTCGCGAACGGCCAGTAGGCGAACACGTGCCCGCGGTACGTTTGAAACTTGTTGGTGCTTCCCCAGGCTGAATCGTAGAACGTCAGATCGAGGCTGCCGGTCCATCCCCGCGACGGCGTGAAGATGTTGTCGCGCGAATCGTATTCGAGCGTCGGTCCGATGCCTGAGCTGCGCTTGGCGAGAGCGAACGGCGGCAGGAGCGTGTCTTCGGTATTGCCGATCTTGAAAGTGCTGCTGGTGTCGATATAGATCCAGCGTCCGGTGATCCACGTGTCGCTCGATCCCAGGCGATAGAGGATCTGCTGCGCGCCGAACCAGCCGTCGAGGTTGTATCCGATCTTTCGCTGATCGTCGCCGAGCGCTCCTCCGACGCCATAAAAGTCGAGATTGGCGGATGTCCTCGCGAGTCCGCCGCGATAGCGCCAGTGGTCGTCGGCGAAACTCGCGATGCCGCCGAGGGCACCGAACTTCGTGCCGTTCTCGGTCGCCGCCGCCGCCACGGTAAAGATATCCGGTGGAACCGTCTGTCCGGAAGGTCCCTTGCGGTCCTCGGCGTCGCGCAGCGACCCACGGAAGAATACAGCCGCGAGACCTCCGCCGTATCCCACCGCGGGCTCGGTGATGATGATCGGAACCGGCAGGAAGCCCTTGCGGTCGAGCAGCCATTCCGACGCGTCGAACTGACCGTCCTGGGGATCGATATACGCGTCGAGCGGCGACGCGATTGCCCGACCGAAAGCGAATGTCAACGCGATCAGCGCCAGACGACCCGCGGCGATGCATCGAGCGCGCATTGCCAAGACTAGCACGCGAACTTTAGAGCCGCCAGAGCTTCACGTCGCAAGGACAACATGCACTGCGTTTTAGTTGAAGCAGTTGCGTTCCGACATTATTACGTCCGAACGCTTCAGTGACGACAATGCGTCCCGCAGGGGAAGCGTGTGTTCCCCTTGGGGCAAGCTCCGCGCTACGAGCAGCGAGCGCGGCCGAGCTCGTCGGCGATGCGCACGAGCTCCGGAAGCGACTTGACCTCCAGCTTTTGCATGACCCTGGCTCGATGCGACTTGACCGTTCGTATCGATGTGCCCAGCTCAACTGCGGCTACCTTGTTGGGCTTTCCTTCGACCACACACGCGAACACGATGCGCTCGCGGGTCGTCAACTTTTCATATCGATTCTCGATGTCGCGCACGTGGTCGCGAGCCTCGCGATTCCGGACGTCTCTTGCAACCGCCGCTGCAATAGCGCCCAGCAGCACCTCGCGCTTCACAGGCTTGCTTAGAAAATCCACGGCGCCCGCCTTCATGGCGCGCACGCTCGTTGCGACGTTGCCTCGGCCGGTAAGGAAGACTACGGGCGGCGCGCCTTCCTTTTTCGCTATCCCGTCGTGAAGCTCCATGCCGCCCAGACCAGGGAGCCCGATGTCGAGGAGGATGCATCCCGGCGCGTCGTCCTTTTCGGTGAGCAGGTACTCGCCCGCCGAAACATAGCATCGTGCCTCGAAGCCGGCTTTGCGCAGCAACCGCGCAATCGCCGTACGGACCGAGGTGTCGTCTTCGACGACGTGAACGACCGGTTTGGCCGCAGTCACGCCCGCAACTCCGGCGAGACCGCGTGGACAACGACTGCCCGCTCTCGGTCCGGCACCAACGTAAAATGAAAAGTCGCTCCACAGTCCGCGTTGTTTTCACCCCAGATCCTGCCGCCCTGGGCCTCGACGAGGGTACGTGTGATGGACAAGCCCAGGCCCATTCCGTCCTTCTTCGTAGTCACAAACGAATCGAAGATGCTATGGCGCAGCTCCGGCGGAATGCCATGGCCCCGGTCGCGAACCGTAACTTCGACCGAGCCAGTTCCGTTCGTGAAGCTGCGGACGAGCAGCGAGCGCTGCTCCTCGGGCGCCTCACTCATCGCGTCCATGGCATTGAGCATCAGATTCAGCAGTATTTGCTGGACGTGAATCGGATCGCCGTGCACCGACGACAGGTCTGCGAGGTCCGTAGCAAAGCGCATCTTTCTTTGACGGGCGGTGGGCGCGATCAGTCGAAGTACCGCGCGGATCAACTCATTGACGTCGAGGGGCTCGACCTCCGTTGCGCGGTCGTTCGCAAGCCCCCGCACGTGCCGCACGATGTCCCGGACGCGCACGTCATCGCTGCGGATGTCGCGCAGGATCTCGCGCAGCTCGGCCACGTCCAGCGGATCCGCATCGAGAATCATCTCCGCGGCGTCGACATTGCTCATGATTGACGTGACCGGCTGGTTGATCTCGTGCGCGATCGAAGCCGTTAGCTCGCCCATGGCCGTGAGGCGCGACGCGTGCAGCAGCTTGTGATGGGTCTCCTCTGCCTGCTTGCGCTCGGAGACATCCAGCGTGAGGCCCATCATCCGGACGCACTGCCCGCTCTCGTCGAATCGCGGCTCGGCCCTGGACTCGACCCACCGGATCGAACCGTCCGCCAGGATCAGGCGATATTCCTGATGGTACGCGGAGCGCGTGGCGATGGCCGCGTCCATCGCAGCTTTCGCAGCGAGGAGGTCATCGGGGTGCACGCGGCCGGCCCATTTGTCATAGGTCGCTTGCTGACCGACGGACGGCAGGCCGAAGATCTCGAAATGTTCCTTGGACCACGAGAGCGCCCCGCTGCCCCTGTCCCAGTCCCAGACACCCATGCGCCCCGCTTCGAGCGCAAGGCGAAGCCGCTCGCTGCTCTCGCGCAGCGCGTCTTCGGCTCGCTTGCGATCGCTGATATCGCGCAAATTGATGATGAGGCATGGCTCGCCATCGATCTCGGCTCGCTCGACAACGATCGCGGCGCGCAGAGTCGCGCCCGCACTGGTCCGGACGTCGATTTCCAGCCTCGGCAGGCCACCCCGTCCGGCGATATGTGCCTCGAACCTGCGCCGATCGTCCGGGCCCACGCACAGATTCAGGTCGTGAATCGCGCGACCGGCGATCGCGCGGCGCGAGTAGCCCAGCACCCGCTCCCATTGATCGTTGACCTCGACAATGCGTCCGTCGGCGACGCGCGTAATGAACATCGCGTCCGGACCCGAGCGGAAGGCTTGCGAGAAGCGGCTCTCCGAGCGGCGCAACAGTTGAACGGCGCGCCGCCGCTCGTCGACGATCGCGGCAACGATCATGATCGTAGGCCCGATGAAAATCAGGAACCATTGCACCGCCGATGCGTTCTCGGCCGCCGAGCGCGCGCCCAGCGCGCCGATCCCCCGCTCCGAGCCGAAGATCGCGAGCATCGCCACGATTGTCAGAGACGCGCTCGCTCCAGCGGGGCCGAAGCGCAACGCCGCCCAGAGTAGCCATGGCAGCGGGACGTATAAGAGTGCCGGCGAGGCGGCGACAATGATCCGAGAATCGAAAACCAGGATGCCGATGCCAACGAGGCCGGCGAAAAGCGCGGTCGCCTCGATGACGCGCTGTCGGCTGATCGGCCTTGGTGTCGAATAAATGCTGCTTGTCCACGTCACGATCATCGGAACGATCGTGAGCGACGCGGTTACATTCGAAAAAAGGCGGTTGCTCCACAGCTGCCAGAAAGTCTTCTTCCCGGCCCAGTCGTTGAGCAATACCAACGTGCTGTCCAGGAAAGAGGAAAGAAACGCCGCCGCGCACGCGGCGAAGATGAACACGACGACTTCGTGCGTCTTACCGAACGTGAGACGCTCGCGGACGAGGAGCCGCACGCCAAAGGCGCCGATCAGTGCTTCACTGACGTTGCTGATGAACCAGCTTACGACCATCGACACCGGAACGCCCGATTGCAATTCGGCGAGAAAATGCGCAGGCAGCGCCGCGGCGATGAGGATCCACCAGGACCTTTGAGGAACAAGAAGGAACGCGCCAAACAGAATCGCGTTCGGCGGCCACAGGACCGAAATCGGATTCGGCAGGAAAGTAAATGCGAAACCCACCGTGGCGCCGAGGTAGTACCCGGCGAAGACGGCAACAGACGCCAAGGGAACGCGCGGGCTGGTACGGTCGTCTGCCCGACCCGCCGACAGGACGGGGTCGCGTCCTAGACTCTCCAGATTGAGCATTTCGTCCGTGCCTTACGCGTCCGTCCGAGACGAACGGAGTGCAAGTGTGGCATACAAAAAGTATGCGCGGAAGATGCTACACGGCTATTACATTGGAACCGGCGGTTACTTGCCGAAATTTCCCATAGTCGCGATCTGCATTCGCAGATGCGCTATAGGCCTCGGAATATGACGACCCCGCGTCATCCGGCGCAAGCGTCCAAACTCTTGAACGGAACCGCCGATGGTAGTGCTCAAACGCGCAGCGGCAACCGCTGGGAATGCGCCCCAAAGCTCCGTCATCACCGCCCATCTCGATCGAACCTATCCCTCTCCGCACCGAAATGGCGCGAGGCAGCGCGAGCCGGGCGATCGCGAATCGGATCGCGGCGTCGCGTTCCGGGCCGGTCTTCCGAACCGAGCGATGAAGCGACGCACCGGCCGGCTGTTATGCTGATTCGGCGGGCGGCTCCTTCTGCAGCTTGCGGGTGTCCTCCACCTCGCGATCCAGGAAATAGCTGAGAAACGTGCGGATGGCGGCAATGGCCGCAAGGTGACCGATCTCATCCCATGACGGCGCGGCGAACGAGGTTCCGCAGACGTCCGCGGCAAGCTGGAACGTCAGGCCAGCGACCAGCCAGCGCGCGAACAGGAGCCAGACCTCCCTGCGGTCCGAACCCTTGCTGTCGCGACGGAGACCCACGCGCACTGTGCCGATCACGGCTTCGACCGCGCCGATCGCAATCGCGACGATCGCGATGGTCTCCAACACGAGCGAGACCACGTGAGCGAATTCGTGCAAGAGACCTTCCATCGTGCGTGCCTTGCCCTGATTCCGTAGTCTCTGCTTGACCCTTATCTCGTCGCCTTGGAGACCTCGGCGCGAAGGGATGCCGCATTCGGGCTGGTCACCGTCCTGCGCATTAGAATATCAGGCGGCAGCAGGCCGCGCCGATCGTAATACGCGTCGTTCCAATCGACGTTCGAACGGACGACCGTACCGTCCAGGTTCAGACCGCCATACAGGCCCTTTGCCCGGCTGAACGAAATCAGATCGGCTTCGACTGTCGACTTGGCCCCTGCTCCGACCGGGCCGGCAGCGACGCTTGCATCGCCGCCGATCTTGAACGAGGTCGACATCAGCGAGTTGAACCCCTTGTCCGTCATCACGACGATGATCGCTTCCGAAACCTCGACACCCGCCTGAAAGCCGACGCTCGCAGTGGCCAAATCGTAGAACGATGGTCCGACCCAGGCGCGTCCGTCCCTCGCCAGGAGAACCGCTCTACCTCCGGATCCTCCGAAGATAAAGCCTGCCTTGACGATTTGCGGAGCGATCAGAATCGCCTTGGCCCGGCTCAGATTGTCCTGAATCCAGGTCTGGTCCGGATCGCGCAGGAAATTGGACAAGGTTACCTGTGCGTCGGCGACCAGCTTGCCCGGATCCGCGGGCGAGACGGTTTGGGTCGCGCATCCGGCCAGTGCTCCCGCGACCAGAACCAGCAAGGCAGCGCGGCGCGAAAGTGTTCTGAGACCATTGGATATCGTCATCATCGTTCCAGTCGGAAAATGGTTGCGTTGAAATAGATGGCGTTGCAATACGGTCGCCATGCCATCAGTGTGTACCGCTGCTGGCCCAATTGCCAGCGGTCGCGGCGAGCCACGGTTACTAAGGGCGCCTTCTTCCGCTGCGGAGCGCGGTGCACACAGCTGCCAGAAGCTCGGTGCGCGAGAAAGGCTTGCGCACAAGGCATATCCCTCCCGCCTCGAACGCCGATCTGCTGAGCGCCGCATCGTCGCTCGCGGTAATGAAGACCGCCGGTATCCGGATGTTCGCCGCGCGTATGCGCAACTGCAGATCGAGTCCCGACATTCCAGGCATGTGCACATCGAAAATCGCACACTCGGGCAATCGTTCTTCCAGGGAAGCGAGAAAATCCTCTCCGCTCGCGAACGGGGTGACCTGATAGTCCGCCAGGCGCAGGATGCGCCCAAGCGTCGTTCGCACCGACAACTCGTCGTCCACTACGGCAATCAGGGGATCGGAGCTGGCCACTTTGAAACAATACAACCTCGAGGCGTGGCCGGATCCTACGCTTTGGTTCAAGTCCGGGCGACTCGCCTATGACGCGCCAGCTTTCGTCGCACGGCCGTCCGACGGTCGCGCCGCGCGGAACCCGGGAGCCGATGCATCGACCCCCAGCTTCGCCGCAATGTGCATCAGCTCGGCGACAGTCCGCGCCTGCATGCGGTCCATGATTCGAGCGCGATGGAACTTCACCGTCTGCTCGACGATCCCCAGGTCGCCTGCGATCTGCTTGTTGAGCCTTCCCTTCACCAGCGCTGCAAGGACCTCGCGCTCGCGGAGGGTCAAGGTTGCGAACCGCTCCTCGAACTGCGCGACCTCGCCGCGCGCCTGACGGGCCGAAAGATCGTTCGCAATGGCCGAACGGACTGCGGCCAACAGAGCCTTCGCGCTGACGGGTTTGGTGAGAAAGTCGCCCGCACCCGCCTTGATTGCCCGCACTGACATCGGGATGTTCGCGTGGCCGGTCAGAAAAACGATCGGCAATGTTTGCCCCATCTCTGCCAAATAACGCTGCAGCTGCAAGCCGTCGAGACCCGGCATCGTGACGTCCAGGACGATGCAACCTCCCTTCGCGCGATCAGGGCGCGCAAGAAACGCCTCGGCCGACTCGAAGGTCTCGACGGTCCATCCATCTTCACTCAGCACGCGACGGAGCGACTTGCGAACCGCGGGATCGTCATCGACGAGAAAGATGGTGTCCATTGTCCGTGTTGCGGCGTCGTCGCTGCGGGCTCATCCGGCCTGGGTCGCGAATAGGCAGCGTGACACAGAACGGGGCGACGCCGCAATACGCCGCAACCGGGTCCTCGGCGATGGCAATCTGCGCTCCGAACGTGGCGCACAAGGAGCAAGCCGCCTCGCTGGGAGGATGGCCTGACTCCTGGACCAGCACCGCAGTGCACGCGTCGCGGTCGCGAGGACGGGTCAGGACGGCCCTGACGGCACTGGCTGGCTTGGAGTAACGACGCGCGCGTCGAACGTCGTCAGGATACTCGCCGGTCGTTGTCGGGCGAGGCTCCCGACGTTGCGCGTCTTACTCCGCGAGCATTTCGCCCGACCCGCCCATCTCCCTGGGCATGTCCTTCATCTTGGGAAGGCCGTCCTTGATGCGCAGGACCGTCTCCTGATAATTGACATGGAGCTTCGGCTCGAAACGGTACGTTGGAATCGTCGCCGCGTACACATCGATCAACCCGAACAGCGGGTGGTCCGTTACGAGATGCCCGCCGCAAAGCATGCAGAACTTCCGATAGCTCTTCTCAGTCTTGTGGTAGATGCCGACGCTGCTCTCGCCTTTCGTGACCTTCACCGCCTCGGGTTTCCAAAGGCTGAAAGCATTGACCGGTGAGGCCGACCAGCTACGACACGACGTGCAATGACAATAACCCGCCGCGACGGGCTCACCTGTGACGGAGAGCTCAACGGCGCCGCAAAAGCAGCTTCCCTTGTAAGTCTGGCTCATGATGGTCCTCTGTTCGCGCTATTTCGCATCGGTGTTTAGCTTGCGTGCGCCGAGGGTTCGGAGCATCGGTGGAGACACCGTTTCTCTCGCCTCGGGCACGCCATCAGTATTCCGACGCCGGTACCGCAGTTGAATGATCGTGCGTCCAGTTTTTCTGCGCGCAACGCCGCGATTGTACAATCAGCGCCATGGATGCCCTCTCCGACGTCCTCCGGGTCGTCCATCTGACGGGTGCGGTCTATCTCGATGTCGCGTTTTCCGCGCCGTGGTGCGTGGTGGGGGAAGCTGCGTCCCCGCTTTGCACTGCGTATTTGCCCCCCTCGGAACGCGTCATCTCGTTTCATTTGGTAACCGAGGGACGCTGCTGGGTCATGCTGCCAAACGATCGTGGCGGCGCGTTGCAGGTGGACGCCGGTGACGTTATCGTCGTGCCACAGGGTGAGACTCACGTCCTAAGCAGCTCGGCCGAGCTGCCGCCGGTGTCCTTGGCGCCGCTTTTGGCAGACAAGGTGCGGACCGCGCCCGGAGAAGTCATGACGCTCGCCTATGGTGGTGGCGGCGCCGCTACGCGAATGGTTTGCGGATTTCTCGGAGCGCAGGACGTTGCCAGGAATCCACTGCTGTCTGCGCTGCCGCGGCTGTTTAAAATCGGAATGCGCGGGTCGAGCGCCTCATGGCTCGAGTCCGCGCTGGGCTTCGCGACCCGGGAAGCCGCTGCCGCCAATGCCGGCAGCGCAACGGTCCTGGCCAAACTGTCCGAGCTGGTGTTCGTCGAGGCGATCCGGCGCTACGTCGAAACCATGCCCGACGATCGCAAGGGCTGGCTCGCGGGACTGCGCGATCGCTTCATTGCACGCGCCCTTGCAGTAATGCATGCGCGGCCTGCGCACACGTGGACCGTGGAGAACCTGGGCCGCGAAGTGGGCATGTCGCGCTCCGCGCTCGCGCAGCGTTTCTCCGAGCTCCTCGGGGTGCCGCCCATGCAGTACCTCGCACAGTGGCGATTACAACTCGCCGCCCGGCAACTCCGTCTCGCCGACAGCTCGCTCGCTTCAGTGGCAGAGGATGTTGGCTATGAGTCCGAGGCTGCATTCAGCCGCGCGTTCAAACGCGAATTTGGCGTGCCCCCGGGGACGTGGCGCAGGAACGTCGCCGAGATCGGCAATGTCTCCGGCAAAGTTCGGTTGGGTTGATGTCGCACCTCAACGATTCGCTGCGCCGACCGCTTGCGCACATGACCCCCTCGCCGTATCGTTGGTTTTCGCTGGTGGAACGTGACGTCCACTGTGTCTTCCAAGTCCGCCCGCGGACACGCGCTTGCGCCGCGTCCATCGAACAGTGATCCCGCACCTGGATGAGCTCGCACGACCGGGGCCCGCCGGCGAGACGGGGCAGCCTTTCGACCACTCATAGAGAGAACGCAGACATGGCACGCATCATCGGTGGTATCGCAGCCTCGCACACCCCGACCATCGGTTTTGCCTACGACCGGAACAAGCGCGACGATCCCGTGTGGGCGCCGATCTTCGAGAACTTCGCGCCGCTGGCCGCTTGGCTGGAAGAGAAACGCGCGGACGTGCTGCTGCTGATCTACAACGATCACGTCTCCTCGTTCTTTTTCGATCACTATTCGGCGTTCGCGCTGGGAGTCGGGCCCGAATGGCAGGTTGCCGATGAAGGCGCCGGCGCGCGCGACTTGCCTTCGATCAAAGGGCATCCGCAACTCGCCTCGCATATCGGGCACTCGCTGATGGCCGATGAATTCGACATGTCGTTCTTCCAGAACAAGGCGCTGGACCATGGTTGTTTTTCGCCGCTGTGCGTTCTTTGCCCGCATGAGCCGGAATGGCCCGTAAGACTCGTGCCGTTGCAGATGGGCGTGCTTCAGTTTCCGATCCCCAGTGCCCGAAGGTTCTACAAGCTGGGGCAGGCGCTCAGGCGCGCGATCGAAAGCTATCCCGAGGATCTCCGGGTCGCTGTCGTCGCCACGGGCGGCCTGTCGCATCAGGTGCACGGCGAGCGCGCCGGCTTCAACAACTCCGAATGGGACAAGCGCTTTCTCGATCTGTTCGAGAACGATCCGGAGCAACTGGCCGGGATGACCATCGCCGAGTACGCAGAGCTCGGCGGCTTGGAAGGTGCCGAGGTCGTCATGTGGCTCACCATGCGTGGTGCGCTGTCGGCGAACGTCGAATGCAAGTACCGCAGCTATTACCTGCCGTCGATGGCCGGCATCGCGACCGCAATCTACGAGGGCATGGACGAACCGAATCCGGTGGTCGTCGAGCGACACCGAAATCACGTTGGGGAGCAGCTTGCCGGCATCGAGAAGCTGGCAGGCACCTACCCGTTCACGATCGAGCGCAGTGTTCGCGCGTTCCGCATCAACGACTACCTGCATCGCATGGTCGAGCCGGCGCATCGTGAAGCCTTCCAGCGTGATCCCGAAGCGAGCTTCGCCGCGGCCGGCCTGACGGACGAGGAGCGCGACCTGATTCGCAGACGCGACTGGCGAGGGATGATGCACTACGGCGTCATTTTCTTTATGCTTGAGAAGCTCGGTGCGGTGAGCGGCGTATCCAACCTGCACATCTATGCCGCGATGCGAGGCGAGACGCTCGAGGCTTTCCAGCGAACGCGCAACGCTCCGAGTGCGCTCTATTCCGTCGCCGGCAAAGGGGCGGGAAATCTGGGCTGGGATAAGCAGATGCCGGCCGGGACACACCGCTGACGACTATGCGATCACCGCGGACGAACAGGCGGTCGAGAAAGAAGAATTCATGATCATCGACATCCATGGCCACTACACGACGGCTCCGAAGGCGCTCGAGGCGTGGCGCAACCGGCAGATCGCGGGAATCAAGAGCCCGTCCGAAATGCCGCGCGCATCCGAGCTATCCATCAGCGACGACGAGGTGCGCGAGTCCATCGAGAGCAACCAGCTGCGCGTGATGCGCGAGCGCGGGCTCGATCTCACCATCTTCAGTCCGCGCGCGAGCTTCATGGCGCATCACATCGGCGATTTCCAGGTCTCGAGCACGTGGGCCGCGATCTGCAACGAGCTTTGCCATCGCATAAGCCGGTTGTTTCCGGACCATTTCATTCCGGCAGCAATGCTGCCTCAGAGTCCGGGCGTCGACCCGGCTACCTGCATTCCCGAACTCGTGAAATGCGTGGAGGAGTACGGGAACGTCGCCATCAACCTCAATCCCGATCCTTCCGGGGGACACTGGGATTCGCCACCGCTGTCCGATCGCCACTGGTACCCGATCTACGAAAAGATGGTCGAGTACGACATTCCGGCGATGATCCACGTAAGCACGAGCTGCAATCCCGCCTTCCACACGACGGGCGCGCATTACCTGAATGCGGACACCACCGCGTTCATGCAGTGCCTCACGTCCGACTTGTTCAAGGAATTTCCGACGCTGCGCTTCGTCATTCCGCACGGAGGCGGCGCGGTGCCCTACCACTGGGGTCGCTTCCGCGGCCTGGCGCAGGATCTCAAGAAGCCACTGCTCAAGGATCACCTTCTCAACAACATCTTCTTCGACACCTGCGTCTATCATCAGCCGGGCATCGACCTGCTCACGCGAGTCATTCCGGTCGAAAACATCCTGTTCGCAAGCGAAATGATCGGAGCAGTGCGCGGAATCGATCCGGAGACCGGACACTATTTCGACGACACCAGGCGTTATGTCGAGGCTGCGCACATCGATCCGCTGCAGCGCCAGAAGATCTACGAAACCAACGCGCGGCGCGTCTATCCACGACTCGATGCCGCACTGAAGGCGAAAGGACGTTGAAGATGGTCGAGCTCGGAGTCGTGTATCGCAACATCCAGCGCGGCGACAGCGAGATCGCCGGGAAGCTCGGCGCCCTCGGCAGCGCGACAGTGCACGAAGCGATGGGTCGCGTCGGCCTGCTCAAGCCATATATGCGACCAATCTACGCCGGCGCCCAGACTTCAGGTACGGCAGTGACGGTGCTCCTGCATCCGGGAGATAACTGGATGCTGCACGTCGCCGCCGAGCAGATCCGGCCCGGCGACATCGTCGTCGCCGCCGTGACCGCAGATTGCAGCGACGGCTACTTCGGCGACCTGCTCGCGACAAGCTTCAAGGCGCGCGGCGCGAACGGGCTGGTCATCGATGCCGGCGTGCGCGACGTGCGCGTGCTGACCGAGATGAAGTTTCCCGTCTGGAGCAAGGCCGTCTCGGCCAAGGGCACGGTGAAAGCGACGCTGGGCTCGGTCAACATACCCGTCGTGTGCGCGGGCGCGCTGGTGAATCCAGGCGATATCATCGTTGCGGACGATGATGGCGTCGTGGTCGTGCCGGTCGCCGCGGCGCGGAAGACGCTCGAGGCCGCAGCCGCGCGCGAAGCCAACGAGGGTCAGAAGCGCGCGAAGCTCGCCGCCGGTGTCCTGGGACTCGACATGTACAGCATGCGCGAGCCGCTGCAAAAGGCCGGGTTGAAGTACATCGATTGATCCGGCGTTGCGGACATGGCCTCTTCGAGCGACGCTGATCGCATCACGGGTATCTCCTCGATGGCGACGCGCCACGTGCTGGAAGCGTTGCGGACGATCTACGAGCGCCAATCGGAATGTTCGGTCGCAATCGTCGTCGGTGGGCGGAGTCGATGCCGCCCGTCGGGTGGCCGAGGGCGAGATGTTCGATTTCGTCGTGCTGGCGTCCGATGCGATCGAAAAGCTGGCAGCCGCCGGTCGCGTCGATCCACGGAGCCGCGCGGACCTCGCCCGCTCCGGCGCGGCCATCGCGGTGGCCGCTGGCGCAGCGCGACCCGACGTCGGCAGCGAATCCGCCGTTCGCGACGCGGTGCTTCACGCCCGCAGCATCGGGTATTCGACCGGACCCAGCGGCGCGCACCTGGTCCGCTTGTTCGAGCGATGGGGCATCGCCGACGCCATTGCGCCTCGCATCGTGCAAGCCCCGCCAGGCGTCCCCGTGGGGACGCTGGTGGCACGCGGCGACGTCGAGCTGGGCTTCCAGCAGCAGAGCGAATTGATGCACGTCGCGGGCATCGACGTCATCGGCCCGCTTCCCGCCGAGATTCAAGTGGTCACCGTATTCTCAGCGGCGGTATGCACGGCATCGGTCCATCCTGCAGCGACACGATCACTGCTATCTTTTCTCGCATCGCCGCAGGCGGACACGATCAAACGCGCCCACGGCATGGAGCCGGCATTCGCTCGGCCATGAAGCGCTCATGATCATGAACTCCACCGTATCTCCCGCATTCGCGAGACAATTCAGCTCTTGCTGACAATCAGTCGTGCCACCCATAAATTATTCAGATATCGGAGGTCATCAGCTCATGCGCTCTACTGTACGTACTCTCGCGGTTCTCCTCGGCTTGGCGCTGGCCCTGCCGTTCTTCGCCCAAGCCCAGCCGGTCAAGATCGTAGGACTTGTCGAGCTGTCCGGCACCGGAACCACGTCAGGCACCAACTTCAACGACGGCGCCAAACTCGCGGTTAAGGAGATCAACGCGGCGGGCGGCATACTCGGCCGCAAGATCGAATACACGGACAGCGACACGCAGTCTCAACCGCAGGTCGCCAAGGCACTGGCAATCAAAGCCATCGACGACGGAGCCTATGTCGTCATGGGGCCGGTCTTCTCCGGTTCGATACTCGTAAGCATGGCGGAAACCAGGCGCGCGGGAATACCGAACTTCACCGGCGGCGAGGCGGCGGCGATCACGCAGCAAGGCAACCCATACATTTTCCGCACGTCGTTCACGCAGACGACCGCCATGCCCAAGGTGGCGCGCTATCTGAAGGACAACCTGAAAGCGAAGACGATCGCGATCATTTATACCAACAACGACTTCGGCAAGGGCGGGCGCGACGTCATCATGAAAGCGCTCGAGCCGCAGGGCATCAAGGTCGTGGCAGACATCTCGACCGATCCCGGCCAGCTCGACTTCTCCGGCGCGGTGCTCAAGGCGAAGCAGGCGAACGCCGATGCGTTGTTCGTTTACACCAACGAGGAAGAAGCGGCGCGCGCGTTGCGGGAGTTGCGCAAGCAAGGCTACGAAAAGCCGATCGTCGGCGAGACGGTGCTCACGAGCCAGAAGGTGATCGAGCTGGCGGGTGACGCCGCGAATGGCGCTGTCGCGCACGTCGGCCTCACCGCGGATGCGGCCGATCCCGGCATCCGGGCCTTCGGGGCCAAATTCCTGAAGGAATACAACTACCGCCCCGACCACAACGCTCTGAAGGGCTACACCGGGATGTACATCGTCAAGGCGGTCACCGAGAAGGTCGGCAAGTTCGATCCCAAGGCCTTCGCGGACGCCATGCACGGCATCAAACTGTCCGCGAAGAATTATCCGGGCATCCTGATGGACGTGAGCTTCGACAACAATGGCGACCTCGACCGCGAAAGCTTCATGACCAAGGTGGTCAACGGAAAGCAGGAAGTGATCGCGACGCTGCCGCCGCTGTCAGCCGGCAAGTAAACCCGGGCCGGGCAACGAACGGAAAGATCGAGAGATGGCGGATCACAGCACGTTCGGTATCGCGGGTCTTCTGGGTTGGCCGGTGGCGCATTCGCGATCGCCGGTCATCCACAATCATTGGCTCGCGCACCACGGCATTGCCGGTCGCTACGTGCTCTTTCCCGTGCCGCCGGAAAAGCTCGAGTCAGCCGTTCGCGGCATTGCTACGCTGGGCTTGCGCGGCTGCAACGTCACCACACCGCACAAGCAGGCGATCTTCCCCCTGCTCGACCGAGTGGATGACCTCGCGCGCAGGATCGGCGCGGTCAACACCGTCGTTGTCGAGAAGGACGGAACGCTGACCGGCTTCAACAACGACGGCAACGGCTTCATCCAGAGTCTGCGCGACGCCAATCCACAGTGGCGTCCCGACAGCGGCCCAATCGCAGTGCTGGGCGCGGGCGGCGCCGCGCGCGCGGTGGTGGTGAGCCTCGCCGCGCAGGGCGCCACGGAGATTCGCATCGTCAATCGCACGCTCGACAAGGCGAAGGAGATCGCCGATGTCGCCGGTCCGATGGCGAAGGTTCTGCCCTGGGACGAGCGCGAGGACGCGCTCGACGGCGTGGCGCTGCTCGCCAACGCGACGAGCCTCGGCATGACCGGCAAGCCTCCGCTCGAGATCTCGCTCGACCGCCTTCCCAAAGCCGCGCTGGTCGGTGACCTCATTTACATTCCTCCCGAGACGCCGCTGCTCGCGGCAGCGCGCGTGCGTGGAAACATCACGGTAAATGGGCTTGGCCTTCTTCTCAATCAGGCACGCCCTGCATTCAACGCATGGTTCGGCGTCATGCCGGAGATCACGCCCGCGCTACGGCAGGCGATTGCCGCCACGTTCTAGGCGGTCCGCGTCGGACATGAGCGCGAAGAGCTACGCGAATCGCGCCGATATGCATCGCGCCGCCCGCAGCCCCAAGCGTTTCGTCCAACCTGGATCAGAATCAGCGTGAATTCGATGAGCATCTTCGACGAGCCGAAGATCGACTGTCATGTGCACGTACTCGATCCGGCGCGGTTTCCCTACCGAGCTGACACGCACTACGCACCGAGAGGCCAGGAGATCGGCACCCTGGCGCAACTTGACCAGGTGCTGGACGCGTATGGGACTCGGCACGCGCTGCTGGTCGGGCCGAATTCCGGCTACGGCCTCGACAATGCTTGCATGCTGGACGCGATCGCGCGCGGTGCGGGCCGCTACAAGGGCATCGCGGTCGTTGCCAACGACGCAACCCTCGACGAGCTTCAGGCGCTCAAGGCCGCGGGCGTTGTCGGCGTTGCATGGAACGTCACGCACTACGGGATCGATCATTACCAAGGTGCGGAGGCGCTGCTTCAGAAGCTGGTCGCGCTCGACATGCTGCTCGATATCCAGGTCGAGCACGAGCAACTCCTGGCGATGATGCCGATGATTGTCGGCTCCGGCGTCCGCATCCTGATCGATCATTGCGGCCGCCCCACCGTCGAAGGCGGACTCGGCCAACCAGGTTTTCAAGCGCTGCTGAAGCTCGGCGCGACGAGCCGCCGAGCCTTCATCAAGCTCTCCGGATTCATGAAATTCTCACGCCAACCTGCGCCCCACGAGGACGTCTGGCCCTTCGTCAGCGAGTTGGTCGACGCTTTCACTCTCGAGCGTTGCCTCTGGGCGTCGGACTGGCCCCACCTTCGCGCGTCGGTGCGCGCGGACTACGGGGTTCTGCTTCAGCTAGCCTCAAGTTTGGCTCCGGATGCGGCCGATCGTCGCAAGTTCATGTGGGACACTCCGCGCGAGCTGATGGGGTTCTCGGCCTGAGTCGTGACATCGGAAGAGCGATCCCTGCGGTGCGCATGCAAAGGGTTTAAGCCGGTCGCTGGTGGACCTTGGTCCAATTGTCCTGTCGCGGTGGCAGGGCGACTATTCGATTGGGCACGAAGTGGCCGTTAGCATTCAGCCAAGGGTGCCGGGTTACGTGCCGATCGGCACTCAGCATTGAGGCGGACGTGAATTCGCACGTGCTTTTGCGTCCGGTACCTCCAACCGAAAGGAGCCTAGCAATGAATCGATGGATTGTTGGAGTCTTGGCCAGCAGCTTCCTCTCGGTATGCGGTTGGGCCACGGCCGACGACACCAACCTGATCAACGAAATGAACATGAAGCCGATGACCGCTGCGCAGACGGCGCAGCTCAAGGCGGAGCGTGACGCGGCCAAAGCCAAATGGGCGAGCATGACGCAGGCTCAGAAAGACGCCCTGATCCAGAGTGCCAGAACCAAGAAGCTGGGCGAGCTCACTGCGATTGAGCGCATCGGTGCGAACGACGACATGACCGCGATGACCAAATCAGAAACGGCACAACTGAAAGCGGAGCGCGAGGCGGCGCAAGCGAAATGGGCGGCGTTGACGCCCGAACAGAAAGCCGCAGCAAGAAAGGCTGCGCAGCAGAAGCGGCTAGCCGATTTGGACACCATGGAGCGTGTGGGCCAGGCTGACGACATGTCGCGCTACATGTCGTACTGAGGTTTCGGTCGCCTGACGCCTTCGCCGCCGGGGCCGAGCGCGGGTAGCTGCGGGGTGAACGCCGGGCGCGGCCGTTTTCTTCGAAATCGATCGGCGGTACGGAACGAACTCTCTTTCGGAGATGCCCTTGTTCGGGAAGCCGGCGTTGCGGATCAAGGATCTCATCTCCGCGTTCTTGGTGAGCGCGGCGCTGCTCGCTCCATTCGCGTCGGACGCACAACCCTATCCCAGCCGACCGATCAAGATCGTGGTTCCCTATGCCGCGGGTGGCGCGGTCGATATCGTCGCGCGCAGCATCGCGCAGCCGCTCGCGGAAGCGTTGAAGCAGTCCGTGATCGTCGACAACCGTCCGGGTGCGAGCGCGAATATCGGCATGGAGATGGTCGCCAAGGCGGCTCCCGACGGCTACACGCTGCTCATGGCGTCGAACGGGATCGCGACCAACATGGCGCTCTTTCCGCATCTCGCCTTCGACGGCCAGCGCGATTTCGCGCCCATCGCGAAGATCGGTTACGCGCCGCTGGTGATCGTCGTGCCTGCATCGTCGCCGGCGAAGTCGCTCAAGGATCTGCTCGCGATGGCGAGAGCGGAGCCCGGCAAGCTGACCTATGCGTCGGCAGGCAACGGCAGCTCGGGGCACCTCGCAGGCGAGCTCCTCAAATCGAGCGCGAAAATCGACGTCCTGCACGTCCCCTACAAGGGCGGCGCGCCCGCCATCACCGACCTTCTGGGCGAGCGCATTTCGTTCATGCCGATCAATCCGGTCGAGGTCATCGCGCACATCCGCGCCGGTCGTCTGCGCGCGCTCGCCGTCGCGAGCGACAAGCGCTTCCCTCTGCTCCCCGACGTGCCGACCGCATCCGAAGCCGGACTGCCCGGCTACGAAGCGGTTGTGTGGTGGGGTCTGGTGGCGCCGGCCAAGACACCGGTCGAGATCGTCCGGCAACTCAATACCGAGACCAACGCAGCGCTCGCGAGTCCCGCCATCTCGAGCAAGCTGGCGGAGCTCGGTGTCGTCGTCACGCCGGGTACATCCGACCAGTTTGCCGCGTTCGTCAAGGCGCAGACGGAGCTCTGGTCGGGCGTCATCAAGTCTGCTGGCATTCAGCCCGATTGAAATGATCGGGACAGATGGGCACCGCGTGATCGGCAACGCATGCCGCTGCGGCCTCCTCGCGCTGATCCTGTCGCTGGCATTGGCGGCCGGCTGTGCGAGCGTTTCGAGCGCTCCGAACGACGCGGCCGTTCATGCCCTCGCGCCGACGGGCAAGCTTCGCGTCGGACTTTATCCTGGTACGCCGACATCGATCATCGGCGATCCGGCCGCGGGCAATGCCAAGGGGGTCGGATTCGACCTCGGCCGCGAGCTCGCGCAGCGCGTGGGCGTTCCGTTTCAGCCCGTGGTATTCGCCAACAACGCCGAGGTCTTCGCGGCGGCCAAGGCGGGCTTGGTGGACATGGTGTTCACCAATGCCACGCCCGTGCGCAAAAAGGATCTCGACTTCTCGCCTACCGTCCTTCAGGTCGAGCAAGGCTACCTTGTCGCTACGGGATCGGCCATTCGCATGCTCGACGAAGATCGATCGCGAAGGAGTGCGCGTCGGCGTGAGCGAGGGGAGTACGTCCGAGACGACGCTGTCTCGCGAGCTGCGGCACGCGACGGTTGTCCGGACGCCTTCGCTCAAGGCGTCCGTCGACATGCTCACAGCGGGAAAGCTGGACGCTTTTGCGACCAACAAGGCGACGCTGTTCGAGATGGCGGACGAGATCTCCGGATCGCGCGTGCTTCCCGGACGCTGGGGCCTCGAGAGCTTTGCCATCGGCATTCCCAAGGGACGCGAAACGGCGATGCCTCCGGTCAGCGCCTTCGTCAGCAGTGCGAGGTCCGACGGAGCGGTGTCGCGAGCGGTCGCGCGGGCGGGTTTGCGCGGGACCGTCGCGCCGGAGTAAGGTCGCAAAGCGAACAACTGGCGGTAACCTATCGCACTCGCGCGATGCTCATGGAACGCGCCGCGTCCGTTGCCGGGCGCGTAGCCCGTCATGACCGTCACGAGAGAGCGTCGCCGGCCAAGCAGTCACCCGGCGGCGCCGCTCGCTATTTCGAGCCCACCTCGGCTGGCGCGTGGGTTCGCGCGCTCACCGCGATCGCATCCAGAATTAAGCGCGATGTCGATGGATTCGTCCGGCGTAGCGCCGACCCATCGACTCCAGCCATGTCGAACGAGATCGTGGAACGACTCGGCTTCCGCCAGAAATCCGTTGGTCGAAGGCAGTCTCGATCGTCTCGCGCTCCGCGTCCCACCCTGTCCCGCGCCTGACATCCAGCAGCGGTGGAAATGTCGCCGAGGTATCGTTGAAATAGGTCGTGCTGATCGAGCCGGCATCGCCTGCAATGAAGGCGTGCCGATGCCGCGCGGTCGCGAAAGTGCAGGAAATCTGCGCCAGCAGGCCACTCGCGAATTCCAGGACGGCCAGCGTCGTGAGATCCACTCCGCGAGCTCGCCCATCGCGAAGCCGCGTGCACGCGAGTCGGCCTGGCGCCGGCGACCGTCCTGACGAAGCTGACGGGATAGGAACCGGCATCCATCAACGCTCCGCCGGCGAGGTTCGGATTCATCCGGATATTTGCGGCGTCGGTCAGTGGAAATCCGAACGACGCCTGGATCAGCTGCAAGGTTCCGATGGTATTGGCGGCAAGCAACTCCCGCATCTTCAGGGTCTGGGGCTGGGCGCGGTACGGATACGCCTCGACGGCGAACACGCCATTGCGCGCGCGCAGCTTCAAAAACGGCGCGCGCCTCGCTTGCTGAAGCCGCAAGCGGTTTCTCGCACAGGACATGCTTGCCTGCGTCCGCGGCGCGAATCGACCACGTCGCGTGAAGGTTGTTGGGCAGCGGGACGTAGATCGCATCGATATCGGGGTCGTCGAGCAATGCTTCGTAGCTGGCGTGAATTTTCGCGACGCCGGTATCTCGCGCGAACGATGTCGCGCGTTCGACGTCGCGACTCGCCACCGCGGCGACGACGACCTTTCCGCGAGTCGCGCACGCCGTCCGCAAACAGGCGGGCGATCCTCGCAGCCCCGAGGACTCCGATGCGCAGCGGGCGTGCCCGACGAAGCATTCATTGCGGGCATGTCTCACGGAGAATAGGAGCGAGCGCGTGAAAGCGCGAAACGCCATCGCGGCACGTCGCGCTGCGTCGAGTCCGGTCGATTCCGAGTCTGCGCCGATAACGCCGCGCGGTACGTACGATTCAGGCCAGCCACCAGTCTCCGGACACCATTTGGGCGACGCAGTCCTGGATATGCGTGATGGTCGTCGCCTGGGCCGCACGCCAATCGCGCTCGAGTGCGCAATCGAGCAGCTTGCGGTGCTCATCGACGACAGGCTGTCCCGCGAAAAACCGCCGCGAGCATGAGGTAACGCAAGTACTTGTCGTAGATGCCCGCGTGCATCTCGAGAAGAAGGCGCGAGCCGCAGGCGGAGATGAGCGCGTTGTGAAATTCCCGGTCGTAACGCCGCAGAAGCTCCTCTTGCGATCGGTCGCCGGCGGCCATGCGCTTTTCCAACGTCGCCAGCTTATGGTGCGCGGCAACGACGCGACCCTCCCACTCCACGTCGCCGGCCTCGAAGGAGCTGCGTAACGCATCGCATTCGAGCAACTGGCGGATGGCGGCAATCTCGCGCAAATTGTCGGGAGAGATCGACGCGACTTCGAACCCGCGCGCTCCCTCCGCGGTGATCAAGCCCTCGGAGGCCAGGCCGTTGAAGATCTCGCGCAAGGTGCTGACTGCGGAGCCATAGGTGCCCCGCATCCGGTCCAGAGTCAATTTCTGGCCGGGCGCGAGGCGGCCATAGACGATGTCGGCGCGCACGCGGCGATACGTCGTTTCGCCGACGGGGGGACGGGCGGCGACATCGTCGGACGACGTTCTGCCCCGAGTCGCCGATGCGCGCCGACGGCCCCGCGTCCCGAGCGATTCCGGCGGCTCGATTGCGCTTCGAGTGGAGTTATTTCTCATCTGCCACTTGTCCACAAATAGGACGATATTGATATTCTCCGATGAACGACATAATATCCCGTCGCAAGCCAGCAGACCAACAATTTTGGCAACGAGCGGCAGCTGTCCCAGGGCCGGCCGATTTTCCCGAACGAAAACGGAGGAGTCATGCAAAGCAAGCTCACACGACGTTCGCTGCTCGCGGCGGGTGCGTCGATGCTGGCGCTCGGCGCGCTGCCGCACGCTCAAGCGCAGGCACGCACCAAGTTGCGCTTCAGTTCCGCGTTCACCGAACAGGACTTGCGCGCGGACGCGTACAAGTCGTTCGCCGCAGCGATCAAGGACGGCTACGACTTCGAGCCCTACTGGGGAAACACGCTGTTCAAGCAGGGAACCGAGCTCATCGCTCTGCAGCGGGGCAACCTGGAAATGGTCAATCTCGCGCCGGCCGACATCTCGAAGCAGATTCCGGCATGGTCGCTGATGACTTCGGCTTACCTGTTCCGCGACGCGGCCCATCTGAAGAAGACCTTCAAGAGCGACGTCGGACGCGACTTCATCAAGATGGCCCGCGACCAACTCGGCATCCAGATCATCACGCCGGTCTACTTCGGGTCGCGAAACGTGAATCTCAAGCCCGATCGTCAAATCAAGACTCCCGCGGACATGGCAGGCATCAAGCTGCGGATGCCGCCTGGCGAGTTCTGGCAGTTTCTCGGGGAATCCATCGGCGCCAATCCGATGCCCGTTGCTTACGCCGAGGTGTACACGGCGCTGCAGTCAGGCGCGATCGACGGCCAGGACAATCCGCTGGTCGCGAGCAAGCTGATGAAGTTCTACGAGGTAACGACTCAGTTCGTCCTGACCGGACACGTCATCGGCTACGACGTGATGACTATCAGCAGCAAGATTTGGGATGCGATGCCCGCCGCCCAACAGGCGGCGTTCCAGGCGGCCGCCGAGAAGGCGATCGACGACTACGTCGTGAAGTTCAGCGCGCAGGAAAAGGAAGTCCTCGATTTCTTCAAGGCCGACGGCAAGAAGGTCTACACGCCTGACCTCAACGCGTTCCGCACGTTCGCCCAGAAGAAGTACGTCGACAAGTACGGCCAGGACTGGCCGAAGGGTGCGCTGGAGCGGATCAACGCGCTGTAACCGAACGGCGGCCTATCTCGTGTGCCTCTATCGTCGCCGGCCATCGCGCGCAATGGCCGGCGGACCGGCGACGGCTCGACCCGCGCGTTCCGGGCATTTCCATGCTGCCGCTTCGGTGACGGCACTAGAGCTCGAGCCATGTCAGCTGATTCGCGGAACGCAACGGCATGGCTGAAGCGACGAGCCGAAAACGTGATCGTCGCGCTGATCGCGATCATGTTCGTCTCCTTCCTGCTGCAAATCGGCTTTCGCTACCTGCTGAACCGCCCGCTGGGCTGGACCGATGAGGTCACGGTCCTCTGCTGGGTGTGGCTCGTGCTGTGGGGGGCCGCTTTCATACTGTCGGACAAGGACGAGATCCGCTTCGACATCGTTTACGGACTCGTCTCCGCAGCGGACTCGACGGACGTTCACGGTGATTTCCAGCCTGGCGTTGGTTGTTCTGTTCATCGTCTCGCTGCCGGCTTCCTGGAACTACGTGCTGTTCATGAAGCGCGAGAAGTCCGCCTATCTGGGGATGCGCTTCGACTATCTGTATTCCATCTACCTGATCTTTTCGGTCGCGTGCATCGTCAAGCACGTCCGGATCGCCTGGAGCGCGTTCCGCGGCCGCGGCTCGCCGGAAGTCGACGCGCTCTCGGACGAAGAGCGGATCTAGTGCCCAGCTATTTCACGCTGTGCATCATCGTCCTGGTCGCGCTCGCGTTGTTCGGGTTGCCGATCGGCCTGTCGATGATCTGCGCGTCGGTGTTCTATCTGCTCGTCGCGGGCCTCGACCTTGGGACCGCCGGCGAGCAGATCCTGAACGGTCTGTTCAACAGCTACGTTCTGCTGGCGGTGCCGCTGTTCATCCTCGCCGCGGATTTGATGAACAGCGGAAGCCTCACCGATCGGCTTCTGAAATTCTGTCTTGTGCTTGTCGGCCGGTTTCGCGGCGGCCTCGGTCACGTCAATGTCGTGGCGAACATCATCTTCGCGGGAATGTCCGGCTCCGCCATTGCCGACGCCGTCGGCATCGGCCGGATCATCATCGGCATGATGACGCGCAACGGAAAGTATCCCGATCGAGTATGCCGCCGCGATCACCGCATCGGCCGCCATCATCGGTCCGATCATTCCGCCATCGATTCCGATGGTCGTCTATGCGCTCGTTTCCGATACGTCGATCGGCTATCTCTTCCTCGGCGGGGTGATGCCGGGGCTGCTGCTCGGGGTGGCGTTCATGATCATGAACACGGTGATCTCGCGTCGCCGCAATTATCCCGTCGAGCCACCGGTTCCGATGCGCGAAATTCCGCGCATCACGCTGGATGCGTTTCCTGCCCTGATGTTGCCGGTTGTGCTGCTGTTCGGCATCTACGGCGGCGTGATGACACCGACCGAGGGCGCGGCGGCGGCGGCGGCCTACGCGCTGCTGGCGTCGTCGCTGATATATCGCTCGATCTCGTGGAAGCAGCTGTACGGCGTCCTGCTTTCGAGCGCCAAGTCGACTACTTCGGTGGGAATGTTGATCGCCGGGGCGTTGGTCTTCAACTACGTGGTGACGATCGAAAATGTTCCGCTGTCGGTACAGCACTTCATCAGCTCGTTCCACCTGACCGCCGTCGGGTACCTGCTGCTCGTCAACGCGATACTGCTGGTCCTGGGGTGCCTGCTCGAGGGAACGACGATTCTCCTCGTCATCGTTCCGATCATGATACCGACGGCCAAGGCACTGGGGATCGATCTCGTTCATTTCGGGGTCGTCGTCGTCGTCAATATCATGATCGGCCTGCTCACGCCTCCGTTCGGGCTGCTGCTTTTCGTCGTGGCGAACATGACCAAGAAGCCGCTGATGTCGATCGTGCGCGAGGCCGCACCGTTCATTTTCGTGGCGATCATCGTCCTCGCGATCATCACCTTCGTTCCGCAAACCGTCCTGTGGCTGCCCCGGGTCATGGGCTACAAAGGGTAGGCCGCCGCACGATCCGACTCATGGCAACAACCACCAAACCCATCTATGTCTTGAATGGCCCCAATCTCAATCGCCTGGGGCGACGAGAACCGCACATTTACGGCAAGACGACCCTCGCCGAAATCGAGGCGCAATGCAGGGCTGCGGCGGAGGCGCATGCGATCGAGTTTCGCCAGACGAACAGCGAATCGCAACTGATCGACTGGATTCACGAGGCGATCGACCTTGGCAGCGGCATCATCATCAATCCCGCCGCGTATTCGTTTACGTCGATCGCGATTCTCGATGCTTTGAAGATGTTTCCCGGACCGATCGTGGAGCTGCACATCACCAACATCCACAAGCGCGAGGAGCATTACCACCACTCGTACGTCTCGAAAGTCGCCACGGCAGTGATCGCCGGACTCGGGCCCGGACGGGTACGGCGTCGCGACACGCGCAATCATCGAGATGATCGAGCGTGATCCGAGTACTTAGCTGCACCAGTCGGCGGTCCCGCGGCGCGCATCTCGTCGAGCGCAATCAGGAACAGCAACAAGGATAGCCCGTGGGCCTGCTCGGTAGCGCAGCAATGTTGCTCTGGTTCGACATAGTCCCGGACCATATATCGGAGGTCGACGAATGGCTTACGCGCCAACACTTCCCTGAAAGAGTGGCTATCCCCGGGTTTTTTCGCGCTCAGCGGTGGGTTTCCATTTCGTCGGGTGCGCGATATTTCATCGTCTATGAAGTAAGCGACATCGACGTCCTCTCCTCCGCTCCCTATCTCGATCGTCTCAACAATCCAACGCCTTGGACGCGGCAGCTGATGCCGCACTACCGAGGCATGGTCCGCGGGTTTTGCCGACTCGAGCGCAGCGCTGGCACGGTCTTGGGAGCCACCTGCGTATCGGTCCGATATGCTGCCGCGCCGGGCAGAGAGGCTCAATTGCAAAGCTGGCTGACTCGGGACTTGATCCCGCGGCTCGAGCGGCGCACCGGTTTTGCGAGCGCCTATATGCTCCGATCCGATCGCGTTCCGGAAATGACTGCGGAGCAGCGAATCAGAGGTCGCGATGCGAGTGTCGAATCGGTGTTGCTGGCGACCGGCCATTCGACCGACCTGATGAAGGAGTTGTCGGCGACCGATCTATCCTCCGACGCCTTTGAAGAGCACGGAGCGTCGCCGGGCACAAAGTCCGACGTCTACCAACTGGCCTGCATCTCCGATGGAGGCGCTTCGGTGTCTGCCTAGATACCAGGTGGGTCACATCGGACGCACAGCGGTGCCTCCAGAACGCGCGCCGGAAGCACGCGATGAGCGATACGCGTCAGCGTCCAGTCACTTGGGAAACATCAGTTGTGCCTGTGCGCGAATCTGCCAATTCGGACCGAAGTCCGGCTTCGCCACGTTGAAGTAAGCGGAAAGCTGCGTGTTGACGGGCAGCTTGCCGAGATGAAAGATCTTGCCGACGCCCCCGCCCAGCGGCACGGTCCACTGCTGACTCCCCGCGGCCTTCCAGTTCACCGTGACAATCGGAGAGCTGGTCAGGTAGAGGCCACCTTCGAAATTGTAATTGACGAAGGGTTGGATCAATCCGTTGTTGTATGAGCCCCCCTGCTTGTTGCTGGTCGTCGACCATACGTTGTTCACCAGCACTCCGTAGACCCAGGGGCTTCCCTTTTCGAGATGCAGGACGACGAAGGTCGGTCCGACGCCCCAATTGTCGTTACCCAGCTTCGCGTTGCTTTGTGTCGGCGCCTGCACGATGGCACCCGCGCCCCATATCCAATCACCAGGGCTGGCTGGCGATAGAAATGCATTGAATTGCAGGTCGCCGATGCCACTCGCGCTGCTGTCGTCCGGTCCCTGCGCGGGCTGCCAAATTACCGGCAGGATGGTTCGCGTGATGATGTTCCAGTCGCTGTTGACGGAAATCGGAATCACCGGCTGAATGTTGAGGATGTCCTGAGTGCGCTTCTCGGGGCCAAAATTGAGATTGGCGTTGTTCTGGAACGGGACGCTGATCAGGTTGCCGACGGGGTTCTGCGAGATCTTCGCGAGCTCCTCTTCGCTCAGCTCGGCGCGCGCGGTGCTCGCCATCATTGTCGCGACAGCAACGAGTATGGGTATCCACGGATGCGCTTTTAAGTTCATTGGTCCGCCGTTATGCAGTGTCGACCCGCGGGTGGATGCGACGCTCATCCGCGCATGGGCCGCGCGCAGGAAGGCGCGGGCTCTTTCAGCCGTCAGACATTGTTGTCGAGGCGCACAGACGTGGGAATTGGACCAAAGGGCAACAGAAGGGCCCGAAGAGCTTATGCAGTTTCTAGTGCGCTGCCTCCATCGGTTGAATTCAAGCTCTTACTCGGTCGCTGTGTGAGTCCGTCACCCGATTGGTCTGCCGATCGCCTTCAATACGGCGCATTGACGACTGCGTACTGTCCGCCCTGCGGTTGATACCAGACGCCGCCGCACTGCTGGTAGACCATGCCGGCGTAATTCACGGGCACGCATCCGGCGGGCACGGTCCGCACCATCGAGCCTACGACAGCCGACGTCACGGCCACCGTGGCCGTCACTGCGGCCGCCGTCGCCACTGGGTGATAGTCGTTGTCCCAACCGCAGCAGCCGCCGCCATGGTTCTCGACATTCACGTTGACGTTTTTGTTGACGTTCACGTTGTTGACGTTGTTGACACTGGTGCTGCGGACGTCGTTGGTGCGCGTATCCGCCCGGCTGTTGTTGGCTTGCGCTTTCTGCGCGCCTCCGCCACCGCCGCCAGCACGAGCGCCGCCGCCTCCTCCCCCACCACCGCCGCCACCAGCACGGGCGCCGCCACCGCCGCCACCGCCGCCACCGCCACGACCGGCTGCATCGGCAAGCGGAACCAGCGCGAAGCTGGCCAGCACGATCAGGATCAATGGAGTCAGGAACCACTTTCCGGAGAGATTCTTCATGTCGGCTCCTTTACTTTGTCGGACGGGAAACCAAGTCAATGGCGCGGGCGCCCTTGGGTGGCGTGAACGTGAACACCGCGTCCTTGAATGTCGGCTTCAAGGTCCAGTCGATCAGGCTAACCGATTGAGGGCGCGCGTCATCCGCTCGATTGGTGATCACGATCTTGCGCGGCAGATTGCTTCCGGTCGTGATCCAGATCTGGTAGTCGAGCTGACTCCCGCGAAAGGCGTAGTGGTCACATAGATCTTCGCCGACAAAATCCTGGCCCGCATTCATCGCGGACTCGATCTTGTCGAGTGGTGCGGCCGGCGTACCCCATACGAACAGGTCGGACAGTGGCAGCTCGACCTGATACTTTTCCTTGAGCCTTTCGGCCAGTTCACCGAGCGTTCCGCTGAACGGAACCGTCGAGTAGTACTTCTGCGCTGGCGTGTAGAGCGTTACGTTCTTGCCGTCGTAGAAGAGCTGACGTTCGGACCGCGCACTGGCCATGTGGACACGCACCTTGTTCGGTCGCTCGACGTCCAGGTCTGCCGTAGCCGAGTGCTGCAGCTTCTGCCCGTCGGCCAGGACACGCTCCCCCGTCAGGTCGGTGGACACCCGAAAGCGCTTGAGCGCCTGCAAGTGCGCACCCATGTCCTTGAGGGCTTGAATCGCGCCGGGATCGACGAGGTTCGCCGCCGGCTGGGCCGCGCCGGTCGCGGTGGCCTGTGCCTGTGCGCCCGGCGCCGCGAGCAGCATGGCCAGCAGGCCGGCCGCCAGTGTCTTCTTAAGCATATTCATCTCCTCGATCGTTGAAGGGAGGTTTGTATCGATCGCACAAGGCACCAACAGCGATGATGCGCGCACCGGCGAGTACGGGCAACGGTCGGTGGGGCAGTTGCGACCTGTACTTTCGTACAGTTGCGGGAGTGCAACGCCGTGAATCGGAGGCGCCGCGACGTTGCCACAGCCCTAACGGAGAGAACGTCTGCGCGTTTTTACCCTCGAGCTGTTGCGCTCGCGCAAAGTCGCACGGCAGGGCGGGCTTGACGGCGCGCATTGAGAGTAGCGACCCGGCGAGGAGACCGCGCCGCTGAACGGCATACACGGTTCGTCCTTTGTGGACCTCAGCCGCTGGGCGGCGGTTGCGATTCGGGACGCTATTGTGGCCAACAAGCCCGAGCCCAGCGATCGCGAAAGACACCCAGGACTGCCGACACGGCGGGATTCTTACGGGGTTATCTGTGTCAGGCGCTCCACGCACTCCTCCGCGCCTCCACGCGCCTCCTAGTTGAAATGGTTTTCCTTCTATGCTCCTATCGCGATGTCCCTGGCGTTCGTGGTCGCTCGCGACGGGCCTCCACACGCAAGGCGGGCCGCATCCCGTAAGGAGAGCGGCGCGACAAGTCGGGAACGGAAATGGGGAATGGCATTGCGCGACGTAGCTGTACCGCGTAGGAAGGCACGGTACTACCGGCGCGTGCGCTCGTTTTGGGCGTGCGCGTCGATCGTGCTCGCGGTCGGCGTGATGCCCGCAGCGCACGCCGACCTCCTTGTCCCGTCCGGGGGTCAGTACAGCACCGGCGGCGGTCAGACCGACCTCGCTTGCACCGACGTCGTCGTCGCGGGCACACTGTCGGTCGCAAGCGGCAGCCTCATCAACATACGCCATCTGACGATTCAGCCGGGAGGTGCCATCGACGGAGGTTCAGGCGTGATTCAACTCGGCGGCGACTGGAGCAACAGTGGCACGTTCGCCACGGGCACATCGACGGTGCGCTTCGTCGATTCGTGCGGAGTCACCAGCAGCACGATCAGCGGCAACACGACGTTTTTCAACGCGCGCTTCCTGTCGACGACCGGAAAAAATTACGTGTTCCAGGTCGGCACGACGCAGACGATCGCAGGCCAGCTTCAGATCAGCGGCACGGCTGCCAACCCGATTCAGTTCCGCAGCAGCGCGCCTGGTCAGGTGGCGAACATCAGCCTGGTGCCTGATGGTACGCAGTCGATCGTGCACGTCGGCGTCACTGATGTACATGCGACCGGCCAACACCTGGCGCCTGATCAGACCAACGAGGGCGGCGGCGGTAACGCGTTGAACTGGTTTGGCTCGGGGCCGGCCCCTGTCAGGACCCCGATACCGACGCTCAGCCACTTCGCGCTGCTCCTCCTTGCAGCGCTCCTCGGTGGCTTTGCGATTGTGGATCTTCGTCGTCGTGGCCTCGATCGCATGCGGCGCACGCGTCCGCGGCGATCGGCCTCCAGGAACCTCCCATGAATCCGTCACGCTTCCGGCGACGGCCCATCGCGCTCGCGCTCGCGAGTGCGCTTGCCCTCGCCAGCACCGCTGCGGTTAGTGCCGATGTCGAGGTTCGCACGCCGTCCGGCGGAAACTTTGCGGTGCGCGACCAGACTGGCGCCTTCACGCGATTGCTGATCAATGGAAGCACAGGCGAGGTCACGATCCCGTTCCTGATCGCCGCGCCGCAGCAGGCGCAACCGATGTGCTTTCAAATCGGTACCGGGCTCCTCGGACAGTGCGTCACCGGCGCCTTCGGCGGCGCGACGGGACCCACCGGGCCAACGGGAGCGACGGGGGCCACAGGAGCCGGTACCACAGGCGCCACCGGGCCGACCGGCCCTACAGGCATCACAGGTGGAACAGGCGCGGGCGTGACAGGTGCAACGGGCGCCATCGGCGCGACCGGCGCGACCGGCGCAACCGGAACGCAAGGCCCGATCGGTCCCACCGGTGTCACGGGGTCAACGGGTACCGCAGGCGCTACTGGCGCAACCGGGGTCCAAGGACCCATCGGTCCGATCGGCGCGACGGGAGCAACGGGGCGACCGGCACGGCCGGCGCAACGGTGCTGTCCGGCACTGTTCCGCCAGCTCCCGGCGTTGGAGTCGACGGCGACTTCTACATCGACACAGCTACTAGCACCATCTATGGCCCGAAGGTGGGTGGCGCGTGGCCGAGCGGCGTGCCGCTGGTCGGTGCGACCGGCGCAACAGGGGTAACGGGTGCTACGGGCGTCACCGGCATTACCGGCGCGACGGGTGTGACGGGTGCGACCGGAGTCACCGGCGTTGGCAGCACCGGCGCGACTGGCGCAACAGGTCCGACCGGCGCAACAGGTGTGACGGGCGCACAAGGCGTCACGGGAGCCGTCGGAAGCACCGGCGCGACCGGTGCCGTCGGTTCTACGGGCGCAACAGGTGGAACGGGTGCGACTGGAGCGGTCGGCGCAACAGGCGCGACCGGAACGCAAGGCCCGATCGGTCCCACCGGTGTCACGGGATCGACAGGAGCCGTTGGCGCGACCGGAGTGCAGGGACCCATTGGTCCCATCGGCGCAACAGGACCCACGGGCGTGACGGGTACGGCGGGTGCGACAGTGTTGTCCGGTACCAGCGCACCGACGTCGGGTATCGGAGTCGATGGCGACTTCTACATCGACACAGCGACCAACACCATCTATGGCCCGAAGGCTGGCGGCGTGTGGCCGAGCGGCGTGCCGCTGGTCGGTGCAACAGGCGCGACGGGTGTAACCGGTGCGACCGGTGTTACTGGTGCGACGGGCGGCACTGGCATTGCCGGCGCGACAGGCGCGACCGGAACCACTGGCGTTGGTACCACCGGCGCGACTGGTGCGACAGGCGCAACAGGCGTGACGGGCGCGCAAGGCGTCACGGGAACCGTTGGAGCCACCGGCGCGACCGGTGCCGTGGGTTCTACGGGCGCAACAGGTGGGACGGGTGCGACTGGAGCGGTCGGCGCAACAGGCGCAACCGGAACGCAAGGCCCGATCGGTCCCACCGGCGTCACCGGGTCAACGGGTACCGCAGGTGCTACTGGCGCGACCGGGGTCCAAGGACCCATCGGTCCGATCGGCGCGACGGGAGCAACAGGGGCGACCGGCACGGCCGGCGCCACGGTGCTGTCCGGCACTGTTCCGCCAGCCCCTGGCGTTGGAGTCGACGGCGACTTCTACATCGACACGTCAACCGACACAATCTATGGTCCGAAGGCGGGTGGCGTGTGGCCGAGCGGCGTGCCGCTGGTCGGTGCAACGGGCGCGACGGGTGTAACCGGTGCGACGGGCGGCACTGGCATTACCGGCGCGACAGGCGCTACCGGAACCACTGGCGTTGGTACCACGGGCGCGACCGGCGTCACGGGTGCGACGGGCGCCACGGGTCCTGTAGGTTCCACCGGCACAACAGGTACAACTGGCGCGACCGGTGTAGCCGGCGCGACCGGCGGCACGGGCGCAACCGGAGTGCAAGGCCCAACGGGCGCAACGGGCGCGACGGGATCGGTCGGAGCAACCGGTGCGACTGGGACACAAGGCCCGATTGGTCCAACAGGAGCCACGGGCATACAAGGCTCGACCGGCACGACTGGCGCGACAGGTACGCAGGGTCCAATTGGCCCAACGGGAGCCACGGGCACGCAAGGCGCGACTGGCGCGACGGGCACACAAGGGCCGATCGGTCCAACCGGAGCAACCGGCACGCAAGGCGCGACCGGCGCGACGGGTACGCAAGGCCCGATAGGTCCGACCGGAGCCACCGGAACACAAGGCGCAACCGGGGCGACGGGGACTCCGGGTACGGCTGGCGCGACCGGTGCCACCGGGACTCCGGGTACCGCAGGTGCTACTGGCGCGACAGGTGCGACCGGAGTGGGTACGCCTGGTGCGACTGGCGCGACAGGAGCGACTGGCGCAGGTACGGCCGGTGCCACGGGCGCAACTGGTGCGACCGGCGCGACGGGAGGCACCGGAGCCACCGGCGCAGGTACAACCGGCGCCACGGGCGCAACTGGTGCAACGGGAGCCACCGGTGTGGGCACCCTTGGTGCCACGGGCGCGACGGGCGCAACCGGCACCACTGGCGCGACGGGTGCTACCGGAGCAACGGGACCCACGGCCGCGAACAACGGACTGTCGGTGTCTTCGTCGCCGACGGCGGTTCAACTCGGTGGCGCGTTGATCCAAGACACTGCGGTGACGTTCAGCACTAGCAACTTCGCGCTCTCGCTCGGCGACGGCGTCGGGCCGTCATCGCAGCCAAGCCTTAGGCTGGACAACACCCCGGGCATCAGCCCCTTGCAGACGGCGAACGCACAGTTCGGCGGTGCGGTGTCATATCCGGTCCGCGTCATCACCGCCGCCTATACGATCGCAACCGACGACCACACGGTGCTCTGCAACAACTCCGGCGCGCCGAATATCCCAATTACGCCGCCGGTTGCGTCGCCAACGAACAAGGGACGCACCTACGTCGTCAAGCGCATCAATACCGCCGCCGGCGCTTGTTCGCTGCAGAACGTCGACGGCACAGCAACCCACGCGCTGGCCGCGCCGGGAGGCACTACCGCCAATTCGGCGTCGGGATACGTCATCCAGTCCGACGGTACAGCGTGGTGGATCATAGGGATCGCGCCTTAGTTGCGACCAACGCCGACATGACGATCGCGTTCGCAAACCCCTCACGCTTCCGGCGGCGGCCCATCGCGGTCGCGCTGGCGAGTGCACTTACCCTCGCTGGCACTGCTGCTCTCGGTGCCGACGTCGAGGTTCGCACGCCTTCAGGCGGAAACTTCGCCGTGCGCGACCAAACCGGCGCCTTCACGCGCTTGTTGATCAACGGCGCGACGGGCGAGGTCACGATCCCATTCCTGGTCGCCGCGCCGCAGCAGGGGCAGCCGATGTGCTTCCAGGTTGGCACAGGGCTGCTCGGCCAGTGCGTCACGGGCGCCTTCGCCGGCCCGACGGGCGCGACTGGGCCGACGGGACCAAATGGTGCGACGGGACCCGCCGGTGCGACCGGACCGACGGGTGTGACGGGGGCCGGCGGTACAGGCGCCACCGGGCCGACAGGCCCTACAGGGTCGGCAGGGGCCGTTGGAGCCACCGGCGCGACGGGTGCGGCGGGTGCGACCGGGGTACAGGGGCCCATTGGTCCCATCGGCGCAACAGGAGCCACGGGCGCGACGGGTACGGCGGGTGCGACGGTGCTGTCCGGTACCAGCGCACCGACGTCGGGTATCGGAGTCGATGGCGACTTCTACATCGACACCTCGACCAACACCATCTATGGCCCGAAGGCTGGCGGCGTGTGGCCGAGTGGCGTGCCGCTGGTCGGTGCGACGGGCGCGACGGGCGTAACCGGTGCGACGGGCGTCACCGGCATTACCGGCGCAACCGGAACCACTGGCGTTGGTACCACGGGTGCGACAGGCGTAACTGGCGTGACTGGCGCGCAAGGCGTTACGGGGGCCGTCGGAAGCACCGGCGCGACCGGTGCCGTCGGTTCTACGGGCGCAACGGGTGGAACGGGTGCGACTGGAGCGGTCGGCGCAACAGGCGCGACCGGCACGCAAGGCCCGATTGGTGCCACCGGTGTCACGGGGTCTACGGGAGCCGTTGGAGCTACCGGTGCGACCGGAGTACAGGGACCCATCGGTCCCCTCGGCGCGACGGGAGCAACAGGGGCGTCCGGCACGGCCGGCGCCACGGTGCTCTCCGGTACTGTTCCGCCAAGCCCGGGTGTTGGAGTCGATGGCGACTTCTACATCGACACCGCGACCAGCACCATCTATGGCCCGAAGGCCGGCGGTGTGTGGCCGAGTGGCGTGCCGCTGGTGGCGCGACGGCGTAACCGGCGCGACGGGCGTCACCGGCATCACAGGCGCAACCGGAACCACTGGCGTTGGCACCACGGGTGCGACAGGCGCAACAGGTGTCACTGGCGCGCAAGGCGTCACGGGAACCGTTGGAAGCACCGGCGCGACCGGTGCCGTGGGCTCCACGGGCGGAACGGGTGCGACTGGAGCAGTCGGCGCAACAGGTGCAACCGGAACGCAAGGCCCGATCGGTGCCACCGGTGTCACGGGGTCAACGGGGGCCGTTGGAGCTACCGGTGCGACCGGGATCCAAGGGCCCATCGGCCCCCTCGGCGCGACGGGAGCAACAGGGGCGACCGGGGCGACCGGCACGGCCGGCGCTACAGTGCTCTCCGGCACTGTTCCGCCAACCCCGGGCGTTGGAGTCGACGGCGATTTCTACGTCGACACAGCGACCAACACCATCTATGGCCCGAAGGCAGGTGGCGTGTGGCCGAGTGGCGTGCCGCTCGTGGGTGCGACCGGCGCCACGGGTGTTACCGGTGCAACAGGAGCTACTGGCGTCGGCGCGACAGGCGCGACCGGTGCTACGGGTGCGACCGGAGCCACCGGCGTTGGCAGCACCGGTGCAACAGGCGCAACAGGTGTCACTGGCGCGCAAGGTGTCACGGGAGCCGTCGGAAGCACCGGCGCGACCGGTGCCGTGGGCTCCACGGGTGGAACGGGTGCGACTGGAGCGGTCGGCGCAACAGGTGCAACCGGAACGCAAGGCCCGATCGGTCCCACCGGCGTCACGGGGTCAACGGGTACCGCAGGTGCTACTGGCGCAACCGGGGTCCAAGGACCCATCGGTCCGATCGGCGCGACGGGAGCGACAGGGGCGACCGGCACGGCCGGCGCCACGGTGCTCTCCGGCACTGTTCCGCCAGCTCCGGGCGTTGGAGTCGACGGCGACTTCTACATCGACACAGCTACTAGCACCATCTATGGCCCGAAGGTGGGTGGTGCGTGGCCGAGCGGCGTGCCGCTAGTCGGTGCGACCGGCGTAACAGGGGTAACGGGTGCTACGGGCGTCACCGGCATTACTGGCGCGACGGGTGTGACGGGTGCGACCGGAGTCACCGGCGTTGGCAGTACCGGCGCGACTGGCGCAACAGGTCCGACCGGCGCAACAGGCGTGACGGGCACACAAGGCGTCACGGGAGCCGTCGGAGGCACCGGCGCGACCGGTGCCGTCGGTTCTACGGGTGCAACAGGTGGAACGGGTGCGACTGGAGCGGTCGGCGCAACAGGCGCCACCGGAACGCAAGGCCCGATTGGTCCCACCGGTGTCACGGGGTCGACGGGAGCCGTTGGCGCGACCGGAGTACAGGGACCCATTGGTCCCATCGGCGTAACAGGACCTACGGGCGTGACGGGTACGGCGGGTGCGACAGTGCTGTCCGGTACCAGCGCACCGACGTCGGGTATTGGAGTCGATGGCGACTTCTACATCGACACAGCGACCAACACCATCTATGGCCCGAAGGCTGGCGGCGTGTGGCCGAGCGGCGTGCCGCTGGTCGGTGCGACCGGCGCGACGGGTGTAACCGGTGCGACGGGTGTACTGGTGCGACGGGCGCGACTGGCATTACCGGCGCGACACGGAGACCACTGGCGTTGGTACCACGGGCGCGACTGGTGTGACAGGCGCAACAGGCGTGACGGGCGCGCAAGGTGTCACGGGAACCGTTGGAGCCACCGGCGCGACCGGTGCCGTGGGCTTTACGGGCGCAACAGGTGGAACGGGTGCGACTGGAGCGGTCGGCGCAACAGGCGCAACCGGAACGCAAGGCCCGATCGGTCCCACCGGCGTCACGGGGTCAACGGGTACCGCAGGTGCTACTGGCGCAACCGGGGTCCAAGGACCCATCGGTCCCATCGGCGCGACGGGAGCAACAGGGGCGACTGGCACGGCCGGCGCCACGGTGCTGTCCGGCACGTTCCGCCACCCCGGGCGTTGGAGTCGACGGCGACTTCTACATCGATACAGCTACTAACACCATCTATGGCCCGAAGGCCGGCGGTGTGTGGCCGAGCGGCGTGCCTCTGGTGGGTGCGACGGGCGCAACAGGCGTAAGCGGTGCAACGGGTGTGACTGGCACTACGGGCGCAACCGGCGCCACAGGAACCACTGGCGTTGGTACCACGGGCGCGACGGGTGCAGCGGGCGTGACAGGTCCGACCGGAGCCACCGGCCCGACGGGTGTCACAGGGTCGACTGGAGTCCTTGGCGCGACGGGGGCGACCGGAGTGCAGGGACCGATCGGCCCGACGGGCGGGACAGGCGCAACGGGCGCCGTGGGTTCTACAGGTGCGACGGGTGTCACGGGTGCAATAGGGGCAACGGGCGGGACCGGGGCGACCGGAACGCAAGGCCCGATTGGAGCGACAGGCGTCACCGGGTCGACGGGCGCGGTCGGCGTAACGGGCGCGACAGGTGCGACCGGCGTTCAGGGACCCATCGGTCCGATCGGCGCTACAGGACCGACGGGTGCGACCGGCACCGCCGGCACGACAGTGCTCTCCGGCACTGGCGTCCCGACGCCGGCGATCGGAGTCGACGGCGACTTCTACATCGATACGACGACCAACACCATCTACGGCCCGAAGGCTGGCGGCGTGTGGCCGAGCGGCGTGCCGCTGGTGGGTCCGACCGGGCCGACGGGTGCCACGGCCACTGGCGTCGGCAGCACAGGCGCCACCGGCGTAACAGGTGCGACCGGGGCCACCGGAGTCGGCACCACTGGCGCGACTGGCGTCACCGGCGCAACCGGTGCGGCGGGCGCCACCGGCGCGACCGGGACAATAGGCGCTACCGGAGCGACCGGCGGCACAGGTGCGACCGGCGTGCAAGGCCCGACGGGCGTAACGGGATCGGGCGGATCTACCGGATCGGTGGGAGCCACCGGTGCGACCGGTACACAAGGCCCGATTGGCCCAACAGGAGCCACAGGCACGCAAGGCTCGACTGGCGTAACGGGATCTACGGGATCGGTTGGAGCCACCGGTGCGACCGGTACACAAGGCCCCATTGGCCCAACGGGAGCCACCGGCATACAAGGCGCGACGGCGCGACAGGTACACAGGGTCCGATCGGTCCGACGGGAGGCACGGGCATTCAAGGCTCGACCGGTGCGACTGGCGCGACGGGCACGCAGGGTCCGATCGGTCCAACAGGAGCCACCGGCGCGGCTGGTGCAACCGGGACTGCGGGTACGGCAGGTGCCACCGGCGCGAAGGGTGCCACGGGCGCGACAGGTACAACGGGGGCGACCGGCGCAGGTACCACGGGTGCGACCGGCGCGACCGGAACTCCAGGTACCGCAGGCGCCACTGGAGCGACGGGCGCGACCGGCGCCAACGGGACTCCAGGTACGGCAGGTGCGACTGGCGCAACCGGTGCAACCGGAACTCCAGGTACCGCAGGTGCCACCGGCGCAACGGGTGCGACCGGAACTGCGGGTACCGCAGGTGCCACTGGAGCAAAGGGTGCCACTGGCTCGACAGGTCCAACGGGGGCGACTGGCGCAGGCACCACGGGTGCGACCGGCGCGACCGGAACTCCAGGTACCGCAGGTGCCACTGGCGCCACTGGCGCGACCGGCGCCAACGGAACTCCAGGTACGCCGGGTGCCACTGGCGCGACAGGCGCAACGGGTGTCACAGGGGCGACCGGTGCTACGGGTGCTACAGGCCCGGGCGCGGCAGCCGGAGCTGTCGAGGGCGTTGCCACCGGGAGTGTTTCAACGGGTTCGTCGGTCTACGTCACTCTGCCCGGAGGGCCATCGGTTAGCGCTGTCATCCCGGCGTCAGGAAACGTGCTCGTGATTCTGACGGGCGAGTTAAGCGCCGGCACAATTTTTAACGGCAGCACTGCTTTCATGTCCGTCAGCTTGGACGGCAGCGTTGCTTTGGATACGAATTCACTTCGAGTGACGGGCAGCAATCCAGTCCGGGCGAGCGTGACGCTGCTGATCACCGGTCTGACCCCTGGCCTCACCGTCAACTTCGCCGCTGTGTACAAAAATAGCGGTGCCGGCACCGCGACGTTCAATGCGAGACAAATCACCGTGATCCCGAACTAGCCAACCACCGCGAGGCGCGTTACCTGGCGGACTGCTGAGCGTTACGTTGCTCGCGTCGAGCGCGGCGCTTGCGATGGTCTGCGCGGGCGCAGTCGTGTCGTAGGCGCCGAGCGCTGATCGCCGGGTTCGCGTGTCCGAGCTTGGCGACTGATGAGACGACTTGAGGCCGTTGGGTAGGCCGCGACCCAGGGTTCTGGATGAGGTGAAACGCCGAGACTTGTTCGGCGTCGCGATCGGTTGTCACGCGATCGGCGAGAAAGCACGTCTCAACGCGCGTCGCGCAACGAGTCTCCTCGAGTGCGCACGACTATACTTGCCGATGCGATGACGGCCACATTCACAAAACCGCGTCGGCGCTGCGCGCGGCAAACGTAGCAACGCCCAATGCCGGACTGCCCGATCTGCCGAACCGACACTGTCGCGATGCTGCGCGCGACGCCGTATCGTGCGTGCCTCGCGTGCGGCACCGCGTTTCAGTCTCCCGCGCCGCGCTCGCTGCACGCGCGCGACCGCGACTTTCCGAAGACCCCGATGTCGCCGCACGACCGCGAGGTCAACCGGCAGCTCGCGCAATGGCTCCTCGCGAACGCAATGGGCGGAAAGCCCGGGCGCGTTCTCGACGTCGGCTGCGGAGAACCGGTGCTGGCGAAATCGCTCGCCGATCTCGGATGCGAGACGATCGGACTCGACATCGATCCACGCGTAGCGCAACTCGGCAGCGCGCTCGGCATCCCGACGATCGTCGGCGACTTGCTCGCGCTCGAGCGCTGGCAGATGCTGGGCACGGGCGTCGGTGGCCGCTTCCGGCTCGTCACGCTCGTGCACGTCTTCGATCGTTTCGCCGATCCGATCGCCGCGCTGCGCCGCTTACGCGAGATCGTCGCCGACGACGGTCGCGTGTTCCTTCGTTTGCCCGACCACGCGATCGCTGGCAACGATCGCTACGCGCAACCAGCGCACTTCGAGGCCGCGCCGATCATGCATACGTTCTCGGGCCTGCTAGAGCTATGCGTGCAGACCGCAGATCAGTTTTCGATCGAGAGCACGTTCACTCTCGATGGCGTCGGACAGCGCGACATCGTGCTGCGACCGCTCGCGCGCAAGCCGTTCGTGCTGGCCGGCATGATCGTCAAGAACGAGGAGCGAGACCTCCCCCGCTGCCTTCGCTCGATCGAGGACGTCGTCGATGGCGTTGTCGTGGTCGACACGGGCTCTACCGACCGCACGCTCGAGATCGCGACAACGACCATTGCCAAGCCGGTGCACACGCAAACCTACACCGGCGCATCTCGCCAGGATGAGCACGGCGACTGGAAGTTGTGGGACTTCGGCAAGGCGCGCAACGTCTTCGTCGACGAGATCGATCGGCGCGGCGCTGACTGGGCGCTGTGGATGGACGCCGACGACGAACTCCTGACGCCGGTCAACCTGCGCCGCGCATTCTGGTGGGACCAGTACGAGGTCTATGGCGTGCAGATCGAGAGCGTCGGGCAGCGATGGCTGCATCACCGGCTGTGGCGCGCGAACCGCGGCATCCGCTTCCTCGGCCGTTGTCACGAGTACCCGACGATCGGAGGCCATCCGACGCTGGCGCTCGTCGACAGCGTGATCCGCCACGACGCGACGCCGGGCACCGGCGAGAATGCCAACGCGCGCAACCTGCGCATCCTCACCGAGGAGTTTGCCGAGAATCCGTCTCCGCGCACCGCCTTCTACCTGGGGAGCACGCACAAGGACGCGGCGCGCTGGCGCGAGGCCGTTGCCGCCTACGCGACACGCATTTCGATGGGCGAGGCGTATCGCGACGAATGGCTGTTCGCGTATCTCTACAAGGCGCGCTGCGAGCGCATGGCCGGCGAAGTCGACGCAGCCGAGCGCACGCTGCTCGAGGCGGTTTCGCGCGAGCGGACTTGGGCCGAGTTCTGGATGGAGCTCGCGTACATTGCGTACGACCAGCGGCGCTGGATCCAATCGCTCGGCTATGCGTTGCAGGCTGCCGCGCTCCCGGTGCCACCGACGATGCTGTGGCGAGAGCTCGACAAATACCACGACCAGCCGGGACGCATCACTTCGCAGTGCTACGAGCAGATGGGCGACGCTTGCGCTCGCGCTCGCTTGGGCCGAGCGTGCGCGTCGCGCAATGCCGGCGCCAGACCAACAATGGGACGAGCGGACCGTCCGCCTTCGGAAAGCCGCGGGAGGTGGCGACGGCTTCTGTTTGAATCGAGACTTTCTACGGTCAGGCGCGACAACTGCGGATATGTACGCGCCGCGTCGCAACCTTTCGATCAGCGGCGATCAAGCAACGCGGGAGCGCGTTTGTCGTGCCGCTCCAATTTCCTTGTGTCTAACTTGCGTCCGGTAAGCCAAGATAAAAGTGCTCACGGCAGAAGACCGACAAGCACGCCAATCCCTTAGTCATGCGACGCAGTGCAGCCGTTATCGTTGCAGCACGGTGTGCTCATGCCACACTTGCGCTGCTGGCGGCCATCAACCGCCGCTGCCATGCGATATACGGAACACAGACGACGATGCTTACGAGCAGGTACAGGATGATGGTTCCGCCGAAGCGCTCGTCCGGAAAGTTCGAGCTCGCAATGGCGAGCGCGATGGCAGGATGACGGCAGGCGGTCGCCATGGCGAGCACAACGGCATGCTCGCGCTGCGGCCCACCGAGCAGATGACCGACGAGAAGTCCGGCGACAACGAACGCGATCATCGCGAGTATCGTGCCCCCGCCCACGGCGGCCCAGATCACCTGCCAACCCGCGATGAGCAGCACGATCACTCCGACGAGGAGCAGGCCGTTCGCCAGGATACGCACAGGCTTGTCCAAACGCTCGGCGATGCGCGGCATCACCATGCGGATCACCACGCCGGCCAAGAGTGGCAGGAGCACCGCGATCAGGACGATGCGCACGATGGCGCCCGTATCCGCCGTGAATGAACGCGAGAACAAGCGTTCCAGGATCGCAATCACGAGCGGGATCGCTACGATGGAGACGACGCCAAGAACGAGCATCAGTCCCAGCCCGTAGGGTCGCCGCCCACCCGCTTTCGATTCCCTCTGCAGCAACAGCGGCGGCACCGGCGAAATGGAAAGCGCAATCAGGACGACCTGGGTGGTCTGTCGGAGGTCGAAGGCCCTGACGAACAAGACCGCCAGCACGGGCATGACGACCAGCATCGAGAGCAGCGAGCGAACCAGGAGACCGGGACGCTGAACGACGTAAAGCAGGTCCTCCTTCGTGGACTTGAGCCCGTATCCGAACACGGTGGCGACGATGGCCACCTGGAATACGAGAATGAGGAGTTGTTTCGCATCCATCGTTTCGTCTCCATGTCTTTCGCGTCAGTTCGGCACCGCTCGCCTCTACAGTCACGGGCGGCGACACGAGCCCGAGGATACCTTGCTCCTCCCCAAAGAAGCGCGGGTCTGGATTTCACTGTCCATCCTGATGGAAGACCGCTTTCGACCCAAAGCCCTTCCGCGCCCCTTAGCGGACCTCGGCGACTCGACCAAAATGCGATGCGAGGTCGTCGTGAACCTTTCCCGAAATACCAATTTGGGCCTTTACAATGTCGGCTATGGAGCCAGGGTGAAATGAAGCGATGCGGTGCCCTACGTGGTCCGTAACACACCGCTCGCGATGTGGGCTTGCCCATCGCGATGCTCAAGTGAATCAAGCAGCTTTGGTGTCCAAAGTAACAGGGAGATATCAATGGACGATTCACCTCAATCAGAGCGGCCTGCCCGACGCAAGGAACGCGTTCGTCGCGAAAGTCCAGCTTGCCATGACGTGCGCAATCATCGGCAGCGCGGGTCGAGGCACCTCTTCGTGATCGCCATCGTGCTCGCGACGGCCGCTTGCGAGCCGACGACGAAGCCGTCGCCGCCTGTCGCGGCGGCCAGTGAGTGGCGCCCATTCGCGGGCTCCTGGAACGCCGCTGGCACCCGCCACACCATTCCTCTCGGCGCGGATCGCCGCGGCTCGATCATCGAGCTGAAGGGAACGATGCTGCTCGCGGGTCCCGAGCGCCCCGGCGTTGGTTTCCTGTCGCAGGCGATCGCTCTTGTCGACAGCGAAACGGGTCTTGTGGGGCGAAGCGTCTGGACAGACGAGCACCGCGACCAGGTGTTCAGCGAGCTCAAGGGCGAAGGTACCGCGGCGCGAAACCGCATCACGGGAACAATTCTGGGCGGCACGGGCCGGTATGCCGGCGCGACCGGTTCCTACGAGTTCTCCTGGGAGTCTGTGACAGAAGGGGAAGATGGCGCGATCCAGGGGCGCGCCGTCGACCTGAAGGGTCGCGTTCGGCCCGGCCAGGCGGCCGCGGGAGGCTTGCCAAAATGATCGCCCCGGGATTGCTCCTGAAGCGCATGGCGCCCTTCGCGATCGCGATCGGCATCTGGTTCACCCCGGTGCCAGCCGGGCTCACGGTGCCAGCGTGGCATCTGTTTGCGGTATTCGTTGCAGCAATCGCATGCGTGCTCCTGGGTTCCTTCCCGCTCCTTACGGCCTCGATGATCGCCGTCGGGGCCGTCGTCCTCACAGAGACGATTACGCCGGCGCAGGCGTTCTCCGGCTTCGCCAATAACAGCGTCCTGCTTGTCGTCATCGCCTTCATCGTCGCGCAGGCTGTGGTGAAGTCAGGGCTTGGCCGGCGCGTTAGCCTATTGATGGTGAGCCGATTCGGCGGCTCGCCGCTGGGGCTGGCCTACAGCATCGTGCTGACCGATGCGGTCATCGCGCCTGCCTTCCCCAGCAACACAGCGCGCGGCGGAGTGCTCTTCCCGATCGTGCTATCGGTAGCCAAGGGCGCGGGGTCCGAGCCTGAGGATCCCGAGGGACGTCGGCTCGGTGGCTATCTCATGTTCTGCGCAATGGCGGGCCTGGCGCTCTCCTCGGCGCTCTGGCTGACGGCCACCTCCTGCAACCCGATTGGTGTGCAGATCGCGCAGAAAGCCGGACTCGAGATTGGCTTCGGAACCTGGTTTCTCGCGTCCTCTGTGCCGACGCTTGTCGCGATCGGGATGTTGCCCCTGCTCGTTTCGAAGGTCTTTTCGCCCGGTTCCGGAACGACGCCCGAGGCTCCCGCGGCGGCACGCAAGGATCTCGCAGCCATGGGAACGATGTCCAGAGACGAGCGGATTACCGCCGTTACCTTCGTGGTGATGGTCGCAGGTTGGGTGTTCGGCAACGCGCTGCAACTCAACAGTACCGCCGTCGCATTCATGGGGTTCGGCGTGCTGCTGGTGCTAGGCGTGCTCACGCTTGACGATATCGCCAAGCAGGGCGACACGCTGGCGACCTTCCTCTGGCTCGCGGTCCTGTTCGCCTTGAGCGCACAGCTGAACGAACTCGGCTTCATGAGCTACGTGGGTGAGCGCCTCGCCGCGCGCTTGGGCGGCCTGTCGTGGCCGATCCTGTACATAACGCTCGTCGCCCTGTACGTCGGCCTCCACTACTTTTTCGTGAGCCAGACCTCGCAGATGCTGGCGCTGTTCGCCGTCTTCCTCGATGTCGGCACTCGCGGCGGGGTGCCGGCGCCGCTGATGGCCCCTGGGCTACTCTTCGCGAGCAGCTACTTTTCGGTGATCACTCCGCAGGGCGGAAGCCAGAACATCATCTTCGTGGCGAGCGGTTATCTCAAACAAGGCGAGCTCTACAAACTCGGGCTCCTTACCACCGTTGCGTTCATGGCGGTTTACCTGGTTATCGGCACACCGTGGATTCTATTCGTCTCCCATTGATGGCGAACATGGACTCTGTAATGTAGCCGGACGGGCTGGTCGCGGTAAGCATTCTTGGACTCACGGTGTCGCGCGAATCTCCCGACCGTCAAGCGGTTGCGTCGGTCGAGCGTTCATCGGATACAGTTGTGCGAAGCGGGCCACTTCAGTGTTGGAAATAAACGTTGGGGTCTTCAGCACGTACCACGTGACGCCTTCGCTGCACGGCGGCGTCGTGAGAGAGCCCGTGTACGTATAGTACGCAGTCTTTTTGGCCGGAAGCAGATCCGCCGCGTTGACCTGAACTCCTTCCACCGCGGTTTCTCTTTCCTTCTCCCGGCGGAAGGTTCTTCCAGAGCGTTTCGACGAGCTTGTTGGGCTGTCCGGCCTTGAACAGCACGGCCACCACGGCAAGATTCCCATCAGCACCCTTGTGCACGAGATGGGCCACCATGTCGGCGTTAAGAGAGGGTGCAGTCAACCGCACCCGCTCTAAGGACAACGGAATCGTAATCTATTGAGCGACTTTGATTACGGGCGGCTTCCATGTGCCATCGATGATGGACGGTGGCTTGTCCGTCGGCCAATACAGTCGCATCATGACGCCGAACTTCGCCTTCGGTGCTGGAAGCCAGTTGGCTTCCTTTGCTTTTCCCGGTGAGTCGGCCTGAAGATACAGGTCCACCGACCCGTCGGGGTTTGTGACAAATTTGTCGAGCTGGCTGAGCGTATAGCGATTCAACGGATTCGCTGCCAAGAAATTTTCCTCATCGTACATCGTCAATGACCAAAAGCCTTTTGCATTAACCGGTGGGAATTGTCCTTTGTCGAAATGAAGTACGTACTGGTGATCAGCGCCGTTGTAGTCATTGCCGTTCGCGTCTTTGGGCGAGAGAGGATAGACCGCATCGGCTGGGAGATTCCACCCGGGCCCAAGCCAGGCTGTGGTCGCGCGTAGCAAATAGTCGGTGCCCCACGTACCAACGTTGGAGCCGAAAACGAGCCAGCCATTGATGGGCTGCTGCTGATTTACCCGACCGAGCATTTTCATCAAGCCTAGCTTCGGGACGTCCTTCAATGCTTCTTTGTCGGAAGCGCTCAGCCGACTCGGGTCGAAGTCCCGTCCCGGCACCAATCCGATTCTGGCCATTCGCGCGACAATCGGAGCATCCTGCGCTGCAGGCGGATTTGACTTCAAGAGCTTCGCAAGATAATTGAAATAGTCGCCGGCGCTTAGCGCTGTTACCTGTGCTGCTGTTGGAGTATTCATATCCAAGCTGGCATCCACTTCGGCGGGTGGCGGGCTGTAAGGCTTGCCGTAGGAACTCAGCGGAACCGCGGAGAACTTGTCCTGCAATGCGTGGGCCTTTGCGTAGTCTTGTCGCGTCCCGGTGCAATAAATGCGCCCGAGAATCCAGACCAGCCCGGTCGGAGACTTGTATTCGGTTACGCCTTTCGGAAGAGTCCCGGACCATCCCGGTCCGGTGACCGCGTATCTTTGCGCTTTCTGCCCGGTCGTGCGAGTCCCGGGTGACTGGAAGACATTCGTCCAACCATCCAGCATTGGCATCATGTAATAGCGGTTACCCATGTCGGGAATGCTGAAGATCCACGGCTCTTTGGAGACATCAAGCCAGACCATGGTGTAAAGGGTGTCGGTGTTAGCGCCGGGCACGTCTCGGTATTCCGCTGTCGGGTAGGTCCTCATGCGAACGAGCTGCCCCATCGGCGCCCGCGTTGCCCCTGCAGAACCGACGTTTGTCGTCTGCCTACGGGTCATGTCCATGATTACGAGTGAAAGGCCGTAGAGGTAAGCATCAACAGCATCGTTTACCGTTGCCTCCACAGGCTGCGCATTTGCGGAGGACGCTGGGTAGCCCATCAGCGTCGCGCTAACCGCGAGAAATCCGACTAACAGAAACGCGCGCTTCATGGACTCTCCTTGCGATGGTCGAAAATCCTCTACTCGGCTTTAGATATTAGGCGCAATCGTCCCAATTTGTGGAACATTCGCGGCTGTCCAGCGTCCTTCACGGACAGCACATCGGGCACATTCTCGTACACCATCGACGGAGTCTCGGGCAGTAAGCCGATAGTGCGCCTGCCGTTCTAGCTTCGCAGGTTCGGTACGTTCATAGCGTCTGCGGTGGCTCGCGACCACAACCTATGGCGCTGTTCGCGTCGCCGACATTCCGCGACAATCGGCGCATGGGTTTTCGCATCCTCGAATCGCAACAGTGGACCGCAACCGCCGTGTCGACCGACGCGCGCCCAATCTGCACTTTCTGTTCGGCGCATGTCCTTCAAAGGGTGCGCATCGGGCACGACGCGCCGATAGATACGTGGCACTGCCAGCGCGCCCTCAAGGAAGGCGAAGGGTCGCGCATGTGCCCGATGTTTTCACGCGAGCCGGGAGCCGATGATGAGTGACGGACGCCCGCCACCGCAAGACCGCGCCACACTGTTGCGGTCAATCGAAGACTTCGAGCGCACTCTCGTCGAGTATCAATCGAACAACGTAGTGCTTGCGACAACGGTGTTGCTGCGACGCCTAGACGAGATTGGCGTTTCCGCTGCCGCGCTCGGTGACGCTGCTCTGATTGCGATGATTGAAAGGCTGCGCCGCCAGCTTACGACCGGCAAGGGGCTGGATGGCTAGGACGCGAGGACCGTCGGGGACCCTAGAGGTCGCGTTATGCTGTGGTTTTCGCATGGAGGCGCAACCGTGTTCATCATCGTTGACGTGGACCAGGCCGTGGCGGAATCCGGAATAATGGGAGTGTCTGTGGGCGAGGCTTATCCGGACAAGGAACGGGCGGTGGTGGCATGTCGTGACCTGCCCGCCAGCCACAGACCGGGTTTCTCTCCGCGCTCGCTGGTGATTATTGAGCTAAAGCACGGCGCGCAGCCGCGCGACGTTCACGGCGCTCGCGGCGTTTCAAGCGCCGACGTAGAGGAAATCTATAACCACGATGGGTCGCTGAGATAGTCGCGCGCGAATGACGATTCCCGCGTAGCGCGTTTGCTTTCGTCCTGTGCCACTGGTCAGATGAGCCGTCTTGGCTGGTGCGCGATGTGCCACCGAAGTAGCCCAAAAAGCCGTGCAAAAGGCAGCCCGAGAAAGGTAGCCGACGGGTAGCACACAACAAAATGGGTTAGGACGATTATCCTAACCCATTGATTTAATGGCGCGCCCGGCAGGACTTGAACCCACGACCCCCTGGTTCGTAGGGCCGTTTAGATAACTTAAGTGATTGTTTTAATTAATGGGAGACGCTCGGTGCGCGAGTTTTCTTCCCTATGACGCTGCATTGGTACCGCGAAAAGTCGCGCAAAAGTCGCGCAGCTAAGTCGCAAAAGTCGCGCAGATTTAAGAGCGGCATTTGATCGTGTTTTGGCGACGCCGACAAATTCACTTGGCCCGGTTGAACATACACCAATCGCGATGTTCTCGGACTGAGCCGTGCGCTCAAATCAATGAGCGCAAGGCGCGCCGGCGGCAGGCGGGCCCTCCCGGCGTTTCGAGAAGATCGAGATCGATCGATATAGGTTTCATGCAACTCGACTTGGCAGCACCTTTCTTCCAGCATTTTTCTCAAAGCGTCACTGGCCGGCCGCGGTGTCCAGCCCTTCCTCCGCGAACACCGAGTGGCCTATCGCCCAGCAGTGCCGGCAACGTTAGAGTAGAACTCGGCGAGCAGCGGGATCTCCTCTCTGGTGAGCTGTTGCGCCACGCTTCGCATTTGCTTATTAATATCGTTGTGTCGACTGCCCACAGCAAATGCCTGCAGTTCCTGTTCCAGATAGGCGCGCTGCTGCCCCCGCAGTTGTGGCGCGCCAGGCACGAGGCCGAGGGCTCCATGGCACGCCGCGCAAGGCGCTATGCCTCGCAGCGGGCTGCCGACCTGAGAAAGATGACGCGCGGCTGAATCGACGGCATCCGACGAGATCACCATGGCGCCAACCGGATTCGGCATTGATGCAAAGTGTGTTGCAAGGTCGAGCAGGTCCTGCTGCGAAAGCTGTGAAACGTAGACACCCATCACCGTGGCATTACGCTTGCCGCTCTTGAAATCGTCGAGCTGTTTGTAGATCGCGGCCACACTTTGCCCGACCAGATTCGGGAATGCTTCGTCAGTACTTATGCCAGTTGTGCCATGGCAGTTGTTGCACGTCGTCGCCAGAGCGGAACCGTGAGCGGCGTTGCCTTGGGTCAGCAGCAGGCGAGTCGCCACTGTCCACGCCACCGTCGAGGCCGGTTCAGCGCCTGGCGGCACGCTGAACCGGGTCGTACCGTAGGGCAGGCCAACCGCACGACAGATTGCGCCCCAGAAATCCAGGTCGTCCGGACCTCGCTGAGCGGAGGGGAGCCAGATGAAACCAACGGCCACCGCAACGAGAAAAAGTACGATCGTGGCGCCAATCCAGGTACGAAACCGGTTGTCGGGCATACTTCGTCGATCGTCGACGATCATCGCGCTTCAACCGGATATGAGGGTACGCTGGTCCTGTCGAGAAACAGGAACTGCGCCAGCGGGTAGCCATAGTTCGCGATGGTCAAGCCCACTACCAGAAGCATCCAGACAGCAAAGCCGTTCAGGGACGCAGGCAAGCTGCGAGGCGGATGGACCGCGAGCGAGAACCTGAGGGGCGGAACGGCCGCGACCGGCGCGCGGTGCGTCGCCAGCAACACGACGAGGAATAGCATCGCCGAGAACACAAGAACAAAGCCGCCGAAGGCCGACAAGCTGACCCAGATCGCTTGTGGTGCCAGCGCGGGATCGGTGAAATCGTAGTAAGCCATGCGCCGCGGCTGCCCCATGATGCCGACCAGATGCCAGGGCAGCGTGACCACCAGCATGCCGATGAACCAAGTCCACAGTTGCAGGCGTGCGACCTTCAGCATGGCAAGTGGCCGCCCGGTCAATCGCGGCCAAAGCTCGTAGGCGATTGCGAAGTACATGATAACAATCGATCCGCCGTAGATCAGGTGGAAATGGCCGGTGACCCATTGCGTGTTGTGGATCGTCGAATTCAGCGCGTAACTCATGTTGATGAGGCCGCCCGCGCCGCCCAGACCCAGCATGAGCAGCGAAAAACCCGCAGCCAGCACGAACGGACGATCCCATGGCAGTGCGGCTATCCAACCGAACAGTCCTCGACCCCCACGTAACTTGCCGGCGATTTCGAGCGACGCGCAGACCGAAAAAATGGTAAACAGCGTCGGGACCGCGACCATCCCAGTGAACACGGCATGGAGAAACTTGAATCCGGCGCCGACCTCCGGATCGGCATACAGATGGTGAATACCGATCGGCATCGAGAAGATTAGAAGGAGCAGGAATGCCACGCGCGCCATCTTGTCGCTGTACAGCCGGCCGCCAGCAGCATGCGGCAGCAGCACATAGAACGCGATGTATGTGGGGATTAGCCAGAAGTAGACAATCGCATGCAGGGTCCAAGAAAAGAGCAGGCGAGCGAGGCCGGGATCGATCGTAACGGTCCAGGCGAAAGCATTCGGCAGGATCAGGAACACAATCTCCGCCCCAACTCCCAGCGAGGTCCACGCCCAGAGCAATGCACCCGCCGTGGTGGCAAACATCGCCAACGGAACCGGCAGGCTCGGGTGGTCGCGCTTCCAGAGCCGGAAGTGCGACACCATCAGCCCGACCCAGATCCATGAGCCAATCACCGCAATCAGGATACCTAAGTAATAGTACGGACTGCCCAACAGCGGCGGATAGAAAGTGTAGAGCACTGTCGCGTTCCCCGCTGCAACGGTTGCGAGGGCAATAGCCGCTCCCGCGATCACCAGACAGAATCCCGTCCAGGCGAGCCGCGACCCGTGCATGGGCCTCCCAAGCGATACCGCGCATACCGCGTAACCGAATCCCATCGCAACCAGCGTCGGGAATACGTACGCGAGCGTCGTCCCGTGCGCGGTGACGGCACGGTAGTACCGTTCAGGTTCCACCCATGAATGGAGAGGGCTGCGCACCAGCATCTGCCAGGCCCCGAGTGGAATCGCCAAGGCGAACGCTGCGAACGCGGCCCAGAAATGGGCGAGGACGAGGCGGCTACTTCCCTGCACAGGACGCTCGCGGTTGGTTAGCATAGGTGCGGGCGAATTCGAGCCGATCGATCACCCTTACCCGCGCCCACATGCCCTCGTGTCCGACGCTGCAGTATTCGTGGCACGGCATCATGTGCTCCCCCGGCTGGTCGAACCGCGTGCGCACCTCTGCGACGAATCCGGGCACGACCATGCTGTTCACGTTGGTCCCCGCGATGAGAAAACCGTGTATCACGTCAGGGCTCGTCACGCGGAAGACAACCTTGGTTTCGGCCGGTACCGCAATGCATTGCGGCACGAACGAGTATTGCTGTGCGATCACCCGCACGATTACCGATCCGTCCGCCTGAACCGCCGTTCCCAGATTCGCCTCCATGAATTCGCCGGCCACGTGTAGACGGGTGGCATCGATCGTTTCCACGTTCGAAGGTGGCTGTACGGCCCAGTGCACGCCGGCATAGACGATCACAGCGAACACGAACGTGATGACGCCGCCAACGACATAGGCCCACCGTCGTTCGGAGGGGTCTAAGGCCTGGGCGGGGGCCGCATTCGGGGTATCAGCCATTGGCGCCTCCCGTCTGCCAGACGGGCGCGAATGGAGCGACCAAGATTGTAAGCGGCATCTCCACCCCGGGCGTCATTCCGGCCGGGTCGACATCTTTGGTGAGGTCCGTGTTCACAAGCTCAACCCACCGTCCCACGCGGCAGGAAGACGAACACGAAGAAAGCGACCCAGATCGCGAGCAATATGGCCACCGCTAGCCCGGCAAGCGCAGCAGCGCCGCGCGGACCTGCGGCGACGATCGCCTGCACTTCGTCCTGATTGCCGTAGCCGGCCACGTTTTCCAGTCGAAAAGCGGCCGAGACGTGATCCTCTACGCGGTCATCGACGGTTGGCGCGGTGGGCATACCGCTATCCAGACTTCGCGGGACCCAGTGCCGCTAGCACCGTGGCGGGCCGAAACGGCACGGAGCGTATCCGCACGCCGGTCGCGTCAAATACGGCATTTGCGATCGCAGAGGGTACGACCGATGTGGTTGGCTCGCCTGCGCCCCAGGGCACTTCGTTGGTCCGATCGATCAGATCGATGGCGACCTCGGGTACGTTCGGAAAAGTCAGGATCGGGTAGCTACCCCAGTTGAGGCTCGTCACCGCACTGCGGCTGAACGTCAGTTTCTCGACCAGCGTCCGGCTGACGGTCTGGACGACATTGCCTTCAATTTGATTGCGCAAGCCATCGGGGTTGATGATCTGACCGCAGTCGTGAACGACAAAAACGCGATCGACCTTGATCTTGCCCGTCGTGCGATCGACGGTGACGTCAGCCACGATTCCCACGTAGGTCCGCACCAGTTCGTACTTTGCGTAGGACACACCGCGTCCATGCGCGAATGCGCCGGTATCGCGCGGAGTTGATCCGCGAGGCACCCATTTCGCGAACTGCCGCAGGCGTTCAAGCAGCTCCAGCCCGCGCTGATCGGTGAGATGGCGCGCGCGGATCTCGAGCGGATCGACACCGGTTGCGGTAGCGATCTCGTCCAAGAAGCTCTCGTTGCCAAACGTGTTCTGCATGCGGCCCGGCGCGCGAATCCAGGCCGCCGGCAACGGTGTGTCGACGAGCCAGTGCGCAGTAAGCTTGCTGTTGGTCAACGCGTACGGGACGCCTAGGCCAATGTTGCCAAGCTTGGCGTTTTCCGGCCCGTACTTCGGGAGATTCGCGAGCGCCGCCCCGAGCAGTGTTGCGCCCGAGCGCCGCATGGGGCGTTCCGGCAGGTATATGTCCGATTCCCACGCCACGATCTGGCCTTGGCCATCGATGCTGGCGCGATAGTCGAGCAGCACCGGAGGACCCTTGGGATCCCAACCATGTTCGTCGGCACGCATCCACTGTAGGCGCACCGGCCGGCCGATCTCCTTTGCAATCAGCGCCGCCTCTGACGAGCAGTCATCGGAACCATTGCGCCCGTAGCAGCCTGCCCCTTCAACGTAAATGCAACGCACGTGCTCCGGCGCGATCTGCATCATCGTCGCCAGTTGCTGACGGAGCAGGTGGCTGGCCTGTGACGGGGTCCAGACGGTCAGATAGCCGTTCTTGAACTCGGCGACCGCGCACGACGGACCGATGGAGCCGTGCGTATTCATCGCGAGGTCATATGTCGCCTGCAACTGCCGGCCATCTGCCTTTTGCGCTTGACCCGTGTCACCCGTGCTCTGGAACACTTCGTCGCGGACGACCTTCGAGTTGCGCACATACTCGAACAGATTCGACTCTTCTGGCAGCCCCGCCCAGGGAGACCAGGTCACGCTGATAGCAGTCGACGCACGGATGGCAGCCCATTCGTTGGTCGCTACCACAGCGAGGAAATTGCCCTTGCGCACGGCACGGACGTAGCCGGGGATCTTGCGGCAAGGTGCGTCACTCCACGCTTCGAGTGTCGCGCCGACCGCCGCGGGGTGCACCACGCGCGCGTGCAGCATTCCGGGCAACGTGACATCCTGCACGAAGTTGAACGTGCCGAAGATCTTTGCCGGGATGTCGAGGCGCGGTACGGACTTGCCGACGATTGTGTAGTCTTTGGGGTCCTTCAGAGGCGCAGTCGGGTCGACCTTTATCGTAAACTTCCGATCGCCCACCAGGTCTGCGTAGGACAGACCCGAGCCGCCGGCAACGGGCGCAACCACGCCATCGCGAACCGCAAGCTGATCCTTCGGCACGTTGAGCTTGCTTGCGGCGAGTCCAACCAACGCCTCGCGGGCGGTGGCCGCTGCCCGACGGATCTCCATGCCACCGACCTGGACCGAGAGGCTGGCGTAAGTGGGCCCCTGACTGGGCGTGAGGGCCGTATCGCCCTGTACGATCGTCACGCGGCCGAACGGGACTGACAGTTCTTCCGCGGCGATCTGCGTGAGCGCGGTGGTCGCGCCCGTGCCAAGCTCGACCTTCCCGGAGTAGAGCGTCACTATGCCGTTGCCGTCGATCGCCAGGAAACTGCCGACTTCGTCGGGAGCGAGGCTCTTCTCAGGCCAAGGTGCAGATGCGTCCGCGGTTTCACTCGGCGCGAGGGCAAGCGTGACCACGAGCGCTCCGCCAGTCTGCAGAAATGCGCGGCGCGAAAGTTGCGTGTCGAGCATCGGCACTCCCTCTCAGGCCATCTGTTCGGCCGCGCGCATCACAGCCTTGATGATGCGCACGTGGGTGCCGCATTTGCACAGGTTGCCTGCGAGCGCCTGCTTGACCTGGTCTTCGGTCGGGCGCTTCGTCGTCGCGAGGAACGCGGCCGCCTGCATGATCATGCCGTTGATGCAGTAGCCGCACTGCGCCGCCTGCTCGTCGATGAACGCCTGCTGCACCGGATGCGGCTTTTCAGGGGTGCCGAGGCCCTCGAGGGTCACGACCTCGGCGCCGGCCACGGCCGAAATCGGCATCACGCAGCAGCGCAACGCTTCGCCGTAGTAATGCACAGTGCAAGCGCCGCATTGCGCCAACCCGCACCCAAAGTGCAGTCCGTGCAGTCCGAGCTGGTCGCGCAGGGCGTACAGCAGAGGCATGCTGGGATCGTCGGCGTGCAGGACCTCCTCTTTGCCGTTGACGGTCAGCTTGATGGTAGTGGCCATGAGGGCGCCTGAGCTTTCACTCGATTGATGACTGCTGCGATAGTCGACCCGCTGACTACCGAATGGGCCACGCAAGTCAGCGCCAAGTGGCCCGCCATGACTGATTGATGCTGATCCACATCCGCTCGTCAGCCGCCATTTCCTCGCGAAGCTCCCATCCGTTGATCCTGAATGGAAGGTCGTACCCCGCCGCCTCGGTCACGGGCAGGTCTGATTGCAAACTGACAGCGCTCGGCAATACCGACGATCTCGCGTTGGGCGACGTGGGAAGCACGCTGGCAAAGGCAGGTGCCGCAGCGACCAAGCCCGTGCCCAGAATGAAGGTGCGGCGGTTCATGCTCATGTGATGATTCCTCCGGATTGCAACATGCTCAAGGTCGACAACCGGAAGGCGGTTGTCGCTCCCCAGCGGCTTCGGGCGGCACCGAGAATCTCGGTCGCAGCATGCGCTTCGTCAGCGACAGTTGCGGTCGCATAAGCCTGCTCGAACGCCCGGAGCGTAGGACGGTTGGCAAGGTTCAATCTCGCCAGCTCGTAAGCGCGTGTCGGATTACGGCCGCTGCCGGCGTAGAACTCCGCGCCATGGTCCGCAAACGCGAGCAGATGCTTGTCCAGAAGGACCTCGAAGCCTGCTCGCGCCGCCTGCAGTTGCGCTTCGGCCTCGGCGAATCTCCCCGTCGCATTCAGTACATCGGCAAGACGCCAAGCGACTTCTGGATCACTACTGTCAACGACTGGGTGTAACAAGGCTTCCGCTTCCCCGCATTGGCCGCAACTGAAATGGATTTCCGCTAGATGCACACGCGCTTTCACATAGCACGGCAAATAGTCGATCGCCTTGCGATACCACTGCGCCGCGCGGTTCAATTCAGGCTCCGGAACGAGTTCTCCCCACAACGCACCAAGCTGAAAGCAGACCCATGCAAAGGCGAACGGGGACACATCTTGGTATGCCCGCAACGCGCGACCATAAGTGCGATCGGCTTCCGCAAATTCGCCCAGATCGGCCAGCAGCGAACCGAGCGGCACCAGATCCTCCAGGCGCCCTGACTCGGCGGACATTCGGCGTCTTTTCTCCAGCGCCGCATCGAGATTCGTTCCACATGCTTGTTCGATACTTAGCGACAGGCGACTGACCGTTTCCGACGGTGCCCCGAGCAACTCGGCATGGGCAGCGTGGCCCCGCGCCTCGGCAAAGCGGTGGGTCATCGACGCGAACTGCGCCTGGACGAGTGCGATGCGTGACGATTCTGAATCCGTGCGAATGAATCGATTCACCAGAATTTCCAGACGATCGAACGCGCCCAGGTCGCCCAGATACTGCGCTGCCAGTTGCTCCTGCTCAACAATGAGTTCGGCAACTCCGGGCCGCTGCGGATCGCGCCAGAATCGGTTCCACGATGCCTGCAATGCGCTTTTCAAATTGATTACGGCGATCTCGCCGTTGGTGGCCGGCGCGGGCTGCATCACAAGATCCGGCGACTCTGTGACGGCAATCATGTCTTGCGACCAAGAGGCGCCCACGCACGGATGGCGAGTGCCGGGTCGAGAATTGCGAACGCCACCATCAGATACGGAACACGCCGGCCATCGCCAGAAGCGGCGTGGTGGACAAGTTGGCGGGCTTATCGAGGAGATCCTTGATCAGTGCCATGAAAGATTACCTCCGAGAGCCAGCGCCTCGCTCACTTCGTTTAGCCGAAGCGTTTCTTGAGGGTTTCGAGTCCCACTTTGAAGAGCGTGGTGTCAATCAATTTGATGATGATGTTAGGTTGGCCGTCCGGCAAATACAGCGAGCTCCACTCGACCGAGCTGCCGGCGCCATTGGGCGTCACGCTCAGCTTTCCCGTGTAGTTCGAAACCGGAGGGCCACTGACGCCTGCGTAGCTATAAGACCTTGCGGTCGAGTCCGTCGCGATGAGACGTTCAGTGATCCGCTTGCCGTCAATGGTCTCGGTCGTGCGCAATTGCCCGGTACCGGTTCCGATCAGCGTTACCGCAGCGGCCAATGGATGCCACGAAAGATCGCCGAACGAGCCAATGAGCGCCCATACGTGCTCCGGCGCGGCCGCCAGCTCGACGCTTTGGACCACGCTCTGCAATTCGGTGTTCGGCGAGGCCAGATAGGGAAACTCCTTGGTCCCTGGTTTGGTCGCGCCCATCGCGCCGCCCTGCAGGAATTCACCCTGGTCGTGGTTGACCATCCAGGTCACCAGAATGTCGATGACGTTCGCGTTGACGGTACGGCCCCCTCCGGTCTGGTAGGCGTGCCCGTTGAGCGTGCTCCTCTCGATCTCGAGGTGGCTCAGATCCGTAATCGGTTTCGCCACGTCGAACAGCAGGAAATCGTCGAGAAAGACATTGGCGCTGGCGGCGAGCGCTGCGGGTGTCCATTGGGCCTTGCCGTCGCGCATGTCCCACTCCGCCAGGCTGTCGATCAGGCGCTTGCGGAAGAGCGGCTTTAGATTTTCGGCAATCGCAAACGGCGTCTGCTGATTCCACAGGTCGCGTATGTCGTCCGCACCTTTCAACGCACCATTGTTGAGGCGCATGTTGGTTTGTTCCGGGCGGCCGACCCAGTCGAAACGCGGAGGTGGCGATCCGATCTCGCTGCGGTAGCCAGGGAGCGGACCCGTCTCGGCAATGACCCCGAACAGCGAACCCTTGGCGGGGTCGAGCACACGGCGCGTGTCGACCTCGATCACGATGCTGAGCACATTGTCGTGCTGCAGCAGATTCGGAATCGGCCTTATCCCGGCCACCGCAAGAAAAAATGGATCGGAACGCAACCCCGCAAAAACACGGAATGCGCCGTCCGGAGTGGAAGTCCCTTTCTCGTCGTTGACGACGAAAGGCAATGTCTGTCCGCCGGGCATCGTGCAGGTGCCGCGCTGGATCGGCTTCGCGCCGTCGCGCGCGTGCTCGAGCGTGTCGAATCGACAGCTGAAGCGAATCTCCTCGTCGCCAGTCTCGAACCGCGCCGCGTTGCCAAGACCCGCCACCCTCGCCCGACGCACTACGAACGAGTGATTGACGACATTGGAGAACACTGCGCTGGCACCCGCCGAGGGGAACACACACAGCGCAAGCACCGTGCGGTCCGCATTGCCAGGGCTCGTAAATGCAAACAGATCGCTCAGATCGCCCGCAGGATCGCCGACCTGCCTTGGCCCATCGATATGGTCTGACATGGCTCGTCCTTACCTGAGATGCGACACTCGTGCGACTTTATCGAGCTGGACTTGCCCAAGGTTGGTTACCTGACTTGGAGTTCGCTGTTCCGCCAAACGGTGTGACCCTGGCGCCTTCCTCGGGGATGGATTTCAGGTACTCCACGAGCGCCCAGCGCTGCTTGTCGGTCAGCAGCGGACCGATGATGCCGTTGCCTCGAGGACCGTTTTCGAACGAGTGGCCGGCGTTCGAATTGCCGTACAGCGACGTGTCGAAGAGGAAAGCCCCGGACTTGCCGCTGGTGTCGATTCCCACCTTGACCGGATCGAACTCGCGCCCGACGTAGAACTTTTTGGTGCGCTGACTCGCCGGAATCAACATTTCATAGAGGTTGGGCACGGAGCCGTTGTGCAGGAATGGCGCCGTGGCCCACACGCCATCGCGCGGCGCCGCCTTCCACGTGCGCAAGGGCGGGGGCGGCAGCGGGGGTTCCCGATAGCCATTCAAATCGAGCAGATCTGCCTCGCTAAGCTTGAGGGGCTCCAGCGCCTTGCGGAGCGTCGCCACGACAAGCATTTTTCGCATTTCCGCCGTCGGCACGATCAACGCACCCTTGTACGGTGGCGGCATGAATTCGGCCAGGTGACCGGTGAGCGCGTACGGCTGCGTGGTGTCGAATTGCGCTGGATCGGTGCCCACATATTTTTGCGGCAGGAGTCCGACTTCGATGAAGCGCTTGCCGAACTTGTTCGGCGCCGTCCACGTATAGGGATAGGCGTTGTGGCAGCCCGCGCAGTGGGTCGTGAACAGCGCCTTGCCCTCTTGCGCTTTCCGGTGATCGATCTTGCCCAACACATCTTCGGGCCATTTCGGAGGCGCTAAGCGGTCGATCAAATGCTCGATCTTCTGCAGGTTGAGAATCATCGCGCTCGAATCGAACAATCCTTCCTCTGGCGTCTTGGAACGAAAGTCCATCGACGCGTATACGCCCAGGGTCTCGCCGTGATTCCGCGGCAGAGGGTCTTCCACTGACCCAGCCCATTGCGTCCATGAGCCTTGAGGGGCGTTCCAAACGAACGGAGGCTTGACCGGTGCCATCGCCGCGGACCAGTTCTCGGCAATGCCGGTCGCGGTGGCCAGCATGCGCGTTGTGATCAAATTGAAGGCGTCTAAACGGCCAGGCCCATAGGGAACGGGAGAGGCGATAGAGACGGTGCGATATTCATGCACCCGTTCAGCGTTGCTCTCAAAGCGCTTGCGCAGTTCGTTCTTGGCGTCTGCACTCGACGCTCCGAGGCGCGCGGCCAGGCGATCGAATTTCGCTGTGTCGCCCATGGTTGCCCGCATTGCATCGTCGAGGGCTTGCGCATACCCCATGAAGTCGAAGGTGTGGTTGGAACCGCCTTCGATACGAATGACCTTGCCTTGGTAATACAGTTGCGAGTTGTGGCAAGCTGCACAGGTGAGGCCCACGGTCTCTCCCTTCCAATGACCTTCCGTGAACACGGTCTTGGTCAGGCCGATCGGCAAGCCGTCGGGATTGGTGCGAGAATTCGCGGCCTGAGGGATGAGGCCGTAGCGGTCACTATTCGCATCGGAGCGGAACAGTTCCTCGCTGCTGGCAACCTCCAGGTTAAGGAAGATGTCGTACGCGATGACCTGTGAGCCTTGTGGTATTTGATAATAGGTCTCCCGATCGGCCTGAGACCACGCCTGATCGAGATAGATAATGGGCTCGCCCGCAGATTGGGCCGCTGCGGAATTGCGCACGAGGAGCCCAACTGCAGATGCAAGGGAAAGCAACAAGACCAAAGTGGTCGCGGTCCGACCGACGCGTTCGGCTCGCTTCATGAAAAACCTCCGGATCATGTCGTGCTGCGCGTTGAAAAATCTCCCTTTTTGAAACACTAATAGAACCTGCGCTCCATTTTGTCAGAATAGGTTCTCGCGCGCTACTGTCTCTCCAATCGATGTCCGGCGTCTTGGATTGCCGTGACAGGCGCCAGGAGGACTTCGCACGCGGAGATCGAGAGCCCTCGCATCCTTGATGAACCTTGTTTGATGATTCTGTTTCCTCCGGCGTCGGTAACGATACCGGACTCTGGATCGAAAATCGTTGCGCCGACTCCGAGATAGGCGGGGTGAAGGAGTCGGGAAGGATCGCAAGCCCTCTAGCTACGTCCTAAGAGACTTGATGCGTACTCAGGCACGTCACACATGTGAGTAAGCCGTCGGGGGATATGGCGCTTCGATGGCGCCCAGACTCAGTGCCCTTTTTTGGAATCGCGCTCGATCGTTTCCCGGCGCTCCGATCGGCACCTCGTGTGGTTGTGGTCCACGCTCGGCCACGCCAATCCTGTCGATCCGCGCGAGGAGTACGAAGCGTTGCACGGCCGGTGCTGGCCGCCGCCCTTTGCCGGTGTGCGTACACCATTTGAAACCCACCGGGCGGATTCAACTGGTCGATGCAACACACTAGACGCCATTGCGGCGGAAAGGGTGTTGCAGATGAAGCAAAGACCACGCATTTACTACACGGCAAGTCAAAGGGCGCTCATCTGGGAGCGTTGGCGCAAGGGTGAGACGCTTCACCAGATCGCCCGGTTGTTTGACCGATACCATTCGTCGATCCAACGCATCGTGGCGGAGTCAGGCGGGATACGCCCGACCGAGCGGCGCCGATCGCGATTGGCTTTGACCCTGATCGAGCGAGAAGAGATCTCTCGCGGCGTTGTGGCAGGCAAGTCGATCCGGGTGATCGCGGCGACGCTGGGCCGGGCGCCGTCTACGATCAGTCGCGAGATCCGACGCAATGATGGCCGGCTAGGCTATCGGGCCAGCCACGCGGATCAGGCGGCGTGGGATCGAGGCTGTCGCCCGAAGGTCTGTAAACTTGTGCAGAATCGAGCGCTGGCCCACCTCGTGGCACATAAGCTTCGCCTCGAGTGGTCGCCGGAGCAAATTGCCGGCTGGTTGAAGCGTGCCCACCCGGATGACGAAGCCTTTCAGGTGTCCCACGAGACGATCTATCGTAGCCTGTTCATCCAGGCGCGCGGCGCCCTGAAGAAGGAGCTGATGGCCCACCTGCGGCGCACCCGAGGTACGCGTCGCTCGCGCCACCATACGCAGAAGACCAGCATCCACGGCCAAATCACTGATGCGATATCGATTAGCGAGCGTCCCCCTGCGGTCGAAGATCGCGCGCTTCCTGGACATTGGGAAGGTGATCTGCTGTTCGGCAGCAAGAACAGCCAGATTGCGACGCTCGTTGAACGTCAATCGCGCTACGTGATGCTCGCGAAGGTCGGCAAGAAGGATACTGAGACCGTCGTGAATGCGCTGATCAAGCACGCCCACAAGCTGCCGGACGAACTGTATCGATCGCTGACTTGGGACCGCGGCAAGGAGATGGCAGACCACCGACGCTTTACGCTGGCCACTGACATCAAGGTCTACTTCTGTGATCCCCGAAGCCCTCGGCAACGTGGGTCGAATGAGAATGCGAATGGGCTATTGCGACAGTATCTGCCCAAGGGAATCGACCTCGCCGCATATTCGCAAGCGAAGCTCAACGCGATCGCTAGGCGCCTCAACGAACGGCCGAGAAAGACGCTGGACTACCAAACGCCAGCACAGCGATTTCATGAAGCCGTTGCGTCGACGGGTTGAATCCGCCGTCGGAAGCGGACCACCGAGCCCGGCCCGAAATCGACTTTGAACTTAGCGTTGAGCTACGTACGACCGCCCTTCACCGTCACGGAAGCGTCACCCGCGCGCCGCCAAGGGGACAGCCGGTCGCGAATATCTTGTTCCATCCGGCTAGCAGCCGCCATCCTAAAGCGCAGCTGAGGGTATTCGATCGCAAACGGCACGCCACAAACCCAGTACGACAGCACCATCCGGCGAAATAGCAGCACGCCGTCGTAGGAAACGCGTGTACATGCCAACCCTGTGCAGACGCCCTTCTTCATAGCCGCGCGTGTCGCGGCCTTTTATCTTGCCTTCGCCCTCGCCCCGGCTCTGCTCCTCGCAGGTTGAGATCGACTGGGCAACGCAGAAGATACGCTCGCGTGCGCTTGCCCACGCTCGAGTGAGTTTCCGTTAGTAACCGTTAGATCGATGATCTGTTCCTCGGATGCGCAGTTGTTCGGGGACGAGATCCGCAGATGCGCGCGCCAATAGGAGCTAACGATGGCACAGGACTTTTATACGATCGAGGAAATCGCTGCCTTGCTACGTGTTCGACCTGGCACGGTTCGCAATCGGATCTCTCGTCGAGATGCCGATCTTCCGCCTTCGACAATCAATGGGCGTCGAAGGCTTTTTCCGGTCGCCGCCTACGAAGCATGGAAGCAGAGACTGCTACCGCGCCCGCCGGCGGCGGGCGTCGAAGATCAAGGGCCGGTCGCGAAATGAGCATTCGTGTCATGACCTGGGCTTGGTCCGTCGCACTGCCGCCTACGCCCAAGTTGGTGCTAATGGCACTCGCCGACATCGCCGACGATCACGGTGTTTGCTGGCCCAGCCACCCTACCCTCGCCGTCAAGTGCTCGTTGACTGATCGGACGATTCGACGAGTCCTTACACTGCTGCAGACTCAAAACCTCGTCATCGTGGAAGCGCGCTTCAAAACAACCGGATCGAGAACTAGCAATCGATATCGGTTGGCCTTCGATGGTCCCCCGGACAAATTGTCCGGGGGTACCCGGACCGCGAGGGCAGTGCCACCAGGACGCCACCGACCAGGTCCCCCGGACACCGATGTCCTAGGAACCACCAAAGAACCATCACTGGAACCGTCAGAACTACTACCGGCGCCATCGGGACTCACAGTGCCGGACCAAGCCGGCGGTAGTGGTGACCTTTACTTTCCTAAGAAGCTCACCGCGGCGCAGCGACAGGTGCTGCGAGAGCGACTAAAGATCGTTAGCCCTGTGGAAGCCCAACAAGTTCTTGACGAGTTGTCGGGGCGGTTAGCCGTGAACCAGGTCAAGAATCCGCTTCGCTACTGCGCGATTTTGATCGAGCGAATGCGGAGCGGCCGGTTCGTGTACGAACTCGGACTCGATGTTGCGGAGGCGCGCCGCACCGAGATCAGACGGCGAGCCGCGCGTGAGCAGGCGCAAAAGCTTGCCGAGGATCAGTTGCAGTTAAGGGGACGCGCTCTGCCGCCCGAGCTGCAGGCCGCGGTCGACCGAGCGCGCGCGTCTGCGAACTCGAGGCGTCACTAAGTGCTGGCCATTCTCCTCCCGCGGCTGCTTCGACCGGCGCAGGCAGCCGCCTATCTCGGCGTGGGCGCGACGATTTTCGAACGCGATGTCAGGCCGTACTTGATCGAGATTCCGATGGGCGCCGGAGGAGTTGCGTTTGACCGGCTTGACCTGGACGCCTGGGCGGACGAACATAAGGCGCGCACCGGGCGTCCCGCCGAGAAAGGAGCACAAACTATGGGACGCTCAAGAACATCCGGCATCGTCACGGACGCCGGCGGAAACAGGATCATCAACAAGGTTCACCAAGGAATGCGGATCTACGCCAGGCTCGGAAAGGTCACCGTTGCTGCTGCGGAAAACGACCTCCGAAGGAGAATCGCGGAGGTCGAAGAAGAAGCGAAGCGCGGAAGCGCTGCTCGCCGAACTTTCGGCAAAGCATGCGTCAGATACCTGAGCGAGAAGGCGGCCAAGCGCAGCATCGATACCGATGCTTATCACATCGGCTTAGTCGAGCCGTGGCTTGGCAGCCTCGAGCTGGTTGCGATTCACAACGACACGCCCGAGCTCGTCGCTTTCAAAACGCACCGCCTGGAAGTCGACAAGGTTTGCGGTACGACGGTGAAGCGGACGCTCGAAGTCGTGCGGCATATCCTGAATTTGGCAGCGCGGAAGTGGCGTACTGAGGACAACCAGCCATGGCTGCCGATCGCGCCGCCGCTGCTGGAGATGCCGAAGAATCCTCATGCGCGCGCGCCGTACCCTTTGGCGTGGGATGAGCAGCGGTTGTTGTTCTCATGGCTGCCCAAGCACTTGGCGGAGATGGCGTTGTTCAAGGTGAATACGGGTACGCGCGAGAGCGAAGTGTGCGGAATGCAGTGGGCATGGGAGCAGCGGGTGCCTGAATTGAGTACTTCCGTCTTTGTGATTCCGGGTGGTTACGTGAAGAATACGGACGATCGCCTCGTCGTACTCAATGAAACGGCACGCGCCGTTATCGAGGCGCGCCGCGGCCAGACATCCGACGCACGTATTCGCGATGGGAGATAAGCCGGTGGACGAAGATGAACAATACGGCTTGGCAGCGGGCGCGCCGCGAGGCGGCGCAGCATTACGAAGAAGAACTTGGACGCCCCTGCCCCGCCGATGTTCGCAAAGGTACGTGTGCACGATCTCAAGCACACGTACGGTCGTCGGCTTCGCTCAGCGGGGGTGGCGCTTGAAACGCGCAAAGTGCTGCTGGGTCACAAGAACGGTGACATCACGACGCACTACTCAGCGGCAGAAATCGGTGAGCTTCTAGCGGCGAGCAGCCGCATCTGCGCCGCTAAAGGCGACACCGAGTATTACGCTTCTTCGGACGGCGAACGGCTAGCCTGTGGATAAAAAGTCGCGCAGGAGTCGCGCAGCAAGCAAAAAGCCAGTCGCGCAGACTGGCTAAGTACTTGATTAGTGGCGCGCCCGGCAGGACTTGAACCCACGACCCCCTGGTTCGTAGCCAGGTGCTCTAATCCAACTGAGCTACGGGCGCGCGAAACTCAATTATATCAGAAGCTTGACGCATCGCGCCACGCGCACGCGGCCCAGCGGTCGCGACCTGCGCCGTGCCTTCGCAACTTGGCACGCTCTGTGCGACATGCCGTGCGTGCGGCGCGCAACCGTCTTGCTTCGAGTAATTTCGGCGCCGCCCGTGATCGATTTACGGCACTTCTTGCCGCGCGCCCGCCGTAGATTCGCGACAGAAATACAGTCGGTGCGGCGATCAGGCGGCAGGCCACTGGAGAGGCAGATGAACGCAATACTGCAGCGGCGCGACACGGGAAACCGTCACCCGCGAGAAGAGCGAGCAAGACCGGCATCATGATATTCGGCGCGGGCCTCGGTGAAGGACTCGAGGCCGCCTTTGCGATCGCCGTCATGCTCGGCGCGCTCTGGTTGCTGGCGTCCGGTTACGTCTGAGCGGATCGGCGTCGTACCCGCCGGCCTTCTGCGCCGGCGCGTCTGACGCCATTCCCGCAGCGCGCGCACGCGCCGTTCGGCGAACTTCTATCCCACCAGAAATTCGACTTTGTCGTCGGCGACTTCGATGATGTCGCCGCTTTGCAGCAGGCGCGGCTCCTTGCCGACAAAATGTCCGTTGACGCGCGGATGACGGCGGCCCTCGACGTGCGTGATGAAATAGCCCTTGCGGGCCGGCGCGTCAGCACCGCGAGTCCGTCGCCGCGATTGCCGAGCAGCGTAACGACGCGATCGAGCTCGATCACGCTTCCCGCGTGCCTTGCCCTTCAGGCCCCTGATCACGCCCCTCGGGAAGCGAACTTTCCCCAGGCGAGCCGGCGCGACGCGAGCGGCATCGTTCAGACGAGGAATCGCGCGCTGCATCGTTGGCGGCGCCCTTCAGTCCTGCGATCAGCATCGTCCGCTCGAGATCGATGGTCGACGATAGCCGTGGATTCAGATAGCGCAGAAAAAAGCTGCCGAGCTCGATGACGTCTCCGTGCTGGAGGATGTGGCGGTCCACGCGGCTGCCATTGACGACGGTGCCGCCAGGACTCTTCAAGTCCTCGAGAACATGATCGTTGCCGACCGGGACGATCGTCGCGTGCTCGGCGCCCACTGCGGGATCGTCGACGACGACGTGATTGTGCGTATCCCTGCCGACTCCGATGCGGTCCTTCTCGATGAAGCATTGGTAGAGCACCGAACCGCCCTTGCTGAGTACCAGCTTGGCCATGGCTATGCCTTCGGCCTTCACCTGAGCCAACCCAACAGACGGCCGAGCCAGCTTCGCCCCGCGCTCGCGGGGAATGGCTTCATCACCTTGGCCAGAATGACCGAGACATTGTCGTAGCCACCGTTGTCCTTCGCGGCCTGGACCAGATGCTGTGCGGCGAGCACCGGATTGCTGTCGAGGGAATGCAGGATGAGCTCGATGTCGGCGTCATCGACGAGGTCGTTCAAGCCGTCCGAACAAACCAGAAAAATGTCGCCCGGGAGAGCAGGCTCTTCGTGCAGGTGAGGTGAAACCGTCTCGCCGATGCCAAGCGCTCGCGTGACCAGACTGCGGTTATGCGAATCGCCTGCGTCCGCGGCGGCGATGATGCCGAGCTCGACCTGATCGAGAAGCAGCGAGTCGTCGCGCGTCAGGAGCTGCAGTGCGCCGTCGCGCAGCCGGTAGACACGAGAGTCGCCGAGGTGGCCCAGTGCGATGGCGTTGTCATGGAACACAGCCGCGACGACCGTTGTTCCCATCCCCTGGTAGGCGGGATTGGCTTGGGCGGCCTCATAGACTGTTTTGTTGGCTCGCTTTATGCTTCGGTCAACCGTCAGCCGCGGGCGAACGCTCGCCCGCGGCATGGCCGAATTCAGGGGTCCGCGATTTGAGCTCGTTGAAAATAGCCTCGGTAGCCATCCGGCTGGCGACTTCGCCTGCGCGGTGTCCACCCATGCCGTCGGCGAGAACCATGCGACCCGCTGTCGGGATCGAGCGCAATGCTGTCTTCGTTGAATTGCCGAACGCTGCCGGCGTCGGTGATGCCGACCATTTCGATGGATCTTCGCGCCATGTTCCGAGATCGTGTGCGGCGCGGCCCAGGCATCGAAAAATGCCGCATCGAGCAGAGCGCCAGTTACGACGAAAGTATCACATGCAAGCGAATTTCGGATGGACGCGTTCTTTGTGTAGCTTTCACCTTGTCACGCGCTCGTTGCGAACTGCGTCGCGCTGATCATTTTTCCGCGTCGCCCACTGCACTAGCCATGACCCTCGAACCTCTCGGCCGTTACGAAATGCTCGAGGAGCTGGGTCGCGGCGCCATGGGCACCGTCTACAAGGCCCGCGACCCGCTGATCGATCGTATGGTCGCAGTCAAGGTGGTCGACCTCGATGCGTCGCTCGAGGAAACCGAGGCATTCGAGCGGCGCTTCTACCGCGAAGCCAAGTCCGCGGGCCGCCTCAACCACGTCAACATCGTCACCATCCACGACGTGGGGCGAAGCGGCAACCGCGCCTACATCGCGATGGAATTTCTGGAAGGCAAATCGCTGCGGCAAGTGATCGATTCCGGCGTGGTGCTTGCCGCAGGACCAGATTGCCGATATCGCCGCGCAGATCGCCGACGGACTCGCGTGCGCGCACCAGAACGGCGTCATCCACCGCGACATCAAGCCCGCCAACATCATGCTGCTCGATAGCGGGACCGTCAAAATCACCGACTTCGGCATCGCCCTGCTGCCCCGTGGATCGCGCACCATGGGCAGCGTATTCGGCTCGCCGAAATACATCTCGCCCGAGCAGGTCGTCGGCAAGGAAGCGGACGGACGATCCGACATCTTCGCGCTCGGCGCGGTTCTCTACGAATTGCTGACCGGCTCGCCCGCCTTCACCGCGAGCGATCTCGACGCGATTCTGTCGCCAGGTTATCAACGACGAGCCGCCGCCGCCGAGGTCGCGTAACCGCAACATCGCCGCCGGCTTCGATTACATCGTTGCCAAGGCGATGGCCAAGGCTCCCGAAGATCGCTACGCCACCGCCCAGGAGATGGCGCGGGACTTGCGCAATTTCCGCTTTCTCGAGCGGCCGGTCGAGCGTCGAGGAGCCGGATCGGACGCTGGAACGACGAGCACGACGGCGCACTGCAAACGAAGAAGCGCGAACAGGGGTCGGGATCCGCAGACACGCGGCATTCCGACGCGTCCCGAGCTCCGTCACGGCTCGACCAGCGCCTTCGTCGCGACGTCGCCCGACTCAAACTGCTCGCGGCGTCGCTCGCGCTCGCTGGCAGTGGCCTCGGTTTGGACAATGGCGCACAAGCGTCCGCAGGCTGAGGAGAGCGCGCCCGCGCAGACAGCCGCGCTGGTGCCTCCGCTGCCGGCGGCGGCCGAGTGCGGTCGAGGCCTGCGCCGGCCCAATCTCCAGCGCCGCCGGAAACAACGAAAGAGGAAGCCCCTGCCCCAGCCGGCGCCGCGGCGCCGGCGGCCACCGCTCGCCAAGCGCCCGCCCCGGCGGCGACGCGCAAACCTCCGGCAGCCGCCGCGCGCACCGCGCGCCTTGCATTTGCGGTGACGCCGTGGGGCGAAGTCTACGTCGACGGGCGGCGGCGCGGCATTTCGCCGCCCCTCAAGGAGGTCAAGGTTCCTCCAGGCAAGCACGTGGTCGAAATTCGGAACGCGAACTTCAAACGTCACAGCCAGACCGTCGACCTCGTCGCCGACGCGAGCGTGCGCATCAAGTACAAGTTCCAATGACCACGGTGGTGCCGTCGCGCCATCGTCGCCCGCTGGGCGATTCTCGTGGCGCTCACCGCGGCCTGCGCCGCGTGTGCGCCGTCCGCGCTGCAGCAGGCGGAAGTGCCGCAGGCAGTCGCTGCACCCTCTGCTCCGTCGCGGCCGCCGAGCACCGCGCCGGCGCGCCAGGCAGCCAAGGAGCAGCCTCCGCAACCGATTCCTCCGGTGCCGGGCAAAGCCGAGCAGGAACTCGCGCGCGGCATCGCCAGCTACGAGGACGGCGCCTACAAGAACGCGGCGCTTCAGTGCCAGATCAGCGCTGGATCTCGGACTGGCGGCGAAGGCCGACCAGGCCACCGCGCACAAATATCTCGCGTTCATGGTCTGCGTCTCCGGCACGGAGAAAGCGTGTCGCGACGAGTTCCGCAAGGCCGCTGGAAGCCGATCCTGGCTTCGACCTGGGGCCGGCGGAAATCGGCCACCCGGTCTGGGGACCCGTTTTTCGCAGCGTCAAAGCGGAAGCGGCGGCCAAAACTAAAACGCAGTAGCGTCCCGATCTCCGTGTCGCCGCGAACCCAGCGGTCGATCGGCGTCGTCGATGCGTGAAACGTGTGCAGACATCCGACACGACGGTCAGAGGCCCGACTCCGATCCGCAAGGACGGCGACGGATGCAGCGATTGGCGCCAAAGTCTCGTATCATATCTGCGCTCCGCCAAGTCGCTCAGCCGGAGGAGTCGCGTCATGATCCTTGGAATGTCGGTCGCCGCCTTCACCCAGTTTCACGTCGTCTTGAGCCTGGTCGGCATCCTCGCCGGGCGTCGTTGCGCTCTTCGGCATGTTCGGATCGAAGACGCTGCCGACATGGACCTTGGTATTTCTGGTCACCACGGTGCTGACGGACGTGACGGGATATTTTTTCCCGAGGGACCACATCCTGCCCTCGCATATCGTCGGGGCCATCTCGCTGGTGGTATTGGCGATCGCGATCTTCGCGCTGTACGTCGCCGCCTGTGTCGGAGCATGGCGCTGGATTTATGTCGTCACGGCGGTGGCTTGCGCTGTATCTGAACGTGTTCGTCGCGGTGGCGCAGGCCTTCCTGAAGGTGCCGTCGCTGAACGCGCTCGCGCCGACAGGTTCCGAGCCGCCGTTCGTCGTGGCCCAAGGCATCGTGCTGTTGATCTTTGTCGCGCTTTGTATCGTCGGCGCTCAGATCTTTCCATCCCCGCGCGACGGGTTGATGCGCCGCGCCGTTTGAATCAAGTTAGCCTCAAGAGGATTCCATTCATGAAGCTCAAGTCTGTAAAAACGCAGCGAATGGCGCCGCTCAAGACGCCAACAGGCCTTAGCGCCGAAGCCACGCGCGACATCGCCGGAGGGCTCAACGCCCTGCTGGCCGATATGTTCGCGTTGTACCTGAAGACCAAGAATTTTCACTGGCACATGTCCGGCCCGCATTTCCGCGACTATCACCTGCTGCTGGACGAGCATGCCGATCAGATCTACGGGGCGACCGACGCGATCGCCGAGCGCGTGCGCAAGCTCGGCGGCACGACCGTGCGTTCCATCGGACATATCTCGCGGCTGCAACGCGCTGCTCGACAACGATGCCGACTATGTGACGCCTTCTGACATGCTCGCCGAGTTGCGCGACGACAACATGCAGACTGCGGCGCGCATGCGGGAGACGCACGGCGTCTGCGATGAGCATGGCGACGTCGCAAGCGCGAGCCTGCTCGAAAACTGGATCGACGAGTGCGAGAGGCGCGTCTGGTTCCTTTTCGAGGTGAGCCGGGCACAAAGCTAGCCCCGGGGGTCGACCGGGCGTAACAATGCGTGGCGTGTCAGTCGGGACAGTCGCGCTCTACCCGCAGCCGAGGCACAACGATCAATCCAGGCGAGAGCGACCGCCGCTGACTGCAGGCGTGCGGTCGTCGCACGCCAAATCATTGCGTCGCCGTCCTGTTCGTGGCTCCCGAAGCGGCTGCTTCCCAAGCTGCCTGAGGTGCTTCCGGCTTCTCCAGTTGGGCGGCGCTAGCCACGTAAAGACGGAGTACCTTGCGCCCGAATCAGCCCGTGGCCGCGCGCTGGTTGGCCGATTGGTTGGGCCGTAGGTTTGACTGGCGCGACGATTCTGATCTGCCTCGTACTGCTTTGGTCCAATAGTCGAGGCTGGACACTCCCGGTATGATCGTCGCGGTCGCGTCGGCTTTGCATCGCATCGCCTTGGATCGCATGGTTCAAGAGGGCTCATGACAGCGTGGTCTGTTCTCGCAATGCTGAGTGCCACGCCGACCTGCGCATGTCGCTTGCTGACCTGCGGTTGAGCATATTCGACCATCCCTTGCTGATTCCCGGAGGATCCAGAAATGTCGAAAGATAGACCAACAGTCGGAACCGACGGAGTCGCTCTGCCGATCATGCCTCCGGAACGAGATGGCCGCGTCTGGGCGCGCATGGTACGCGTGGTGTTTTACACACCGGGATTCCTTGCGATACTGCTGCTCAAAGCCGGCGAGCCGACGAGCTTCGGCATCACCGTGGAGCTGCTGATGCTGACCAGCTCGGCGGCGATCGTCGCCGGCTTGTTCATCGGAACGCAGTCGGAGGATGCGGGGGCCGACCACGCGTCGCGGATCGGCATCTGGAGCGGGTCGCTGATACTCGAGCTGCTCGCGGTGGTGCCGTTCCTGTGTGCGATCCCGTCGCTGTTCCACGAGCTCGCGCACAGCACGCTGCTCCACACCAACAATCTCGGCGCGGTCGACCTCGACCTGGGCGCGTCGGAGCTGTTGCCGATGGTGGCGATCCTTCCTTTCATGATGTACCAGCTGGCCGGATTCGGGACGCTTCACTACGTCGTGCCCAAGTCCGCGAACTGGGCCATCAATATCGCCATCCTCTGCCTGATCGTCGCCGCGTACATTTCGAACCGCCAGGGACACTATCACGTGGAAAGGATACTGACCGGGATTCTGGTTCTCGCCATGGCGGCCGTGGTGTTTTATGGCATTCTCGCGCTCAGGCGAATGCAGACGGATTTCGATACGCGCCATCCCGCCAAAGCGCCGAAATAGGGCGCCTGCGGCACGGCGACCTGGCAAAGGAAATCCAGTGTGGTGGATCAGCTATCGCGGTGAGGGCAAGACCGGCATCGAGAATATCGGCGTTTTCGAGGACGACGGCACGCCACGCAAGAAGCATCCGCTGCTGCTCGATTCCGCGCCCGACGCGCATCCACTGCATATCGCCCGCGGGTTTGCCTTGGTGGGAGACGACCTCTACATCGCCAACGCGTGGCGCAAGGATAGTCATGTCGCGCGGTACCGTCGCCACGGCGATACTTTTCGCTACGTCGACATCGTGGTAGCCACCAAGCATGTCTCGGCGATGGTGCATCCGTTCGACGTGGAGCTGGGCGACGACGGGCGCCTGTACATCTCCTGCCAGGACACGAACACCGTGGTCGCCGTCCTGCCCAAAACGCGCAAGCCCGCGCCTGTTGCGATGCATCTACGCGAAACCTATCCGAAGGGAAATTTCCTCCCCGGTACGCTTGGTGGCTTCGAGCCAGGGCAAGCTACCCGAAATCGGCGGGCGCGCGCCCCCGAACGTCCCCGCGCCACAGGGACTCAGGGTCGTGCTCGACGAGGAAGGCAAGCCGCGGCACTCGGTTCGCGGCATCATCGTTCACCGCAAGCACCTCTATGTTGCCGACGAAGCGGCAGACAACGTCAAGATATTCGACGTGGCGTCGGGTCGGCTGGTCGCGCGCGTCCTGGGGAAAAGACTCGAGAAGCCGGTACACCTGATCCTGCACGGAGACACTCTCTATATCGGCGCGTCCGGCACCGGGAGCATCCTCGCTTTCGACATTCCGGCCAAGACACCTCACGGCGACCTCAAGGCGCGCGCGGTGATCGACGGCAAGCTACATGCCCCGTCGGGATTCGCAATTGCCGGCGATGGCGATATCTATGTCGCCGAACGGCTCAAGAAGCGCGTCCGCCGCTTCTCCGCGGAGGGGAAGAAAAAGGGCACTTTCATCGACAAGCTTCCGGACATGCCGGAATTCCTTGTACACGTGCCGGATCGCATCTAATAGCCGGGCTCGCCGCGCAACTTCTCGCACTTCCGCAGGTGACCGCATAGACCGCCCGATTGTTGTATAGACCGGACACTCCGCGGATTGCCGACCAAAATTGGCAGCCATCTATTGACGGCGAACGGACAGGCTGGCAACCTTTAAAAATAACGGGTTGGGTTCGGAACCTCCGCGCAAACCCGAAGACTTCAAAGGGAGACTCAAATATGAAGCGTTTTGGCCTGTTGGTCGCGCTCGCGCTCGTCTGCGGCGGCGCACATGCAGCAAACATCGCACTGTTCGCCGACACGACCTACGTGGATTACAACGTTGGCAACTCCTCCTCGGAGGCGAGCAACATGCAAGCCGCCCTCGAAGCAGGCGGCAACACCGTGACGCCGTTCGTTGGCGTCGACGCTTCGTCCTGGAACGCGGCGCTGGCGGGCAAGCAGGTACTCGTGATTCCCGAGCAGGAAAATGGGACGATCGCGCCGGCTCTGGCGGCGGGCGCGGTCACCGCAGTCCAGAATTTTGTCAGTGGCGGGGGGACGCTCATTGTCGCGGATGACTATTCCTCCACGACGTTCCTGAATGCTGTATTTGGGTTTTCGATCGTCCGCGACGGGTCGGGATCGTCTTCGCACCTGAATGCCGCAGCCGCGGCCGGAACGCCCTTCGCAGGGGGGCCGTCGACGCTGCCGGACAACGATGCGACCGACGGTGGCGCCGTAACCTCATCGCTGCCGGCGGGTGCCAAGTGCCTATACGTTGCCACCAGTCCCAGCACGGAGTGCATGGTGTACCTGATCCCTCACGGCGCCGGCAACATCGTTTACTTCGCGTGGGATTTCTTTGACGCGGCTCCCGTCGGGAGTCAAAACGGCGGCTGGGAAAGCGACCTTTCCGTTGCGGCCACCGGCTCGGCATTTCCGGCGGCGCTGGACGTCCCGACGCTCGGCGTATACGAGTTGGCGGCCCTCGCGCTTGCGCTCGCGGCGATTGGGACCGTGCTGTCGCGTCGACGCGCCGCCCGGAGCTGAAGCTACGCCTGCCAGGGGGCCGGCCGATCGGCCGTCCCGCCCTCGCGACTCGCTTGGCGTGGCTTGATCGGCACCCGCCGCAGTTCCCGAACCTGCGACGCTTGCGCTGCTTGGTCTCGGTATCGCCGGACTCGGATTCGCCCGGCGCAAGTCGCACTGACTTATACGCTGCTGACGACTCGGCCCGCGCAACTGCGGGCGCTGCGCGGGTATCCGGTAGCTAGAGCGACGTGCGTTGACGGGATCCCAGCGCCGCCCCGCACTAGCGTGCCGGTTGCTCGCGTGACGCTGCGTTCCGCGCCCTCACCTCGGTCTGTTGCTTGGATAACTGATCGTGAGCAGCGCGCAACGTGATCAGGTTTTCCTCAAGCTCGGCCAGGCTGATCGCGATGTCATCCGACGACGCCCACGCCGACTTGCTCGGTGCGTAATCGATCTGGGCTCACCGTCGCACACTGACCGAAAGCGGACGCTCAACCGTGACGACGGCTACGCCGCGTGAGTGGTGGTGCAGCCGCGTTTACTCGTGATACGCTTTCCTTGCGCGGCCCACATAGGGGAATTTCTCTACTTCTTTGCCGTGCCGAACACCCGCCGTTGACGACCGGCGCGTTGATGTTCCTGCCGTTCGTTGGCGGTAGCCACGAGATGAATAATCGAAGGGGACACATATGCCAAAGCAACCGAATGTCTTGGTAATCCTGACCGATCAGCAGCGGTTTCCGCCGCCGTACGAGAACGAAGACCTGAAACGCTTCCGTCGTGAAGTGCTCAAGGGAGAGCAGAGCCTGCACGACACGGGCGTGTCGTTCGACCGCCATTACGCGATGTCGGCGGCCTGCACGCCCAGCCGGGCATCCTTGTTCACAGGTCAGTATCCGTCGCTGCACGGGGTCACCCAGACCGACGGGATTTGCAAGGGACCGGACAGTTCGGACATGCGCTGGCTCGCGCCCGACACCGTACCGACCATGGGCGACTGGTTCCGCGCTGGCGGCTACCGGACCTTCTATAAGGGCAAGTGGCACGTATCCCATTTGCACCTGCCGGCGCCGGATGGCAACGGACAGTTACAGACACTGACCAAGGACGGCACGCCGATCCCCGAGAACATCGCGACTTTCCTCAAGGCCGACCTGCTTGAGCCGTACGGCTTCTCGGAGTGGGTCGGCCCGGAGCCCCATGGCTTGGGTGAGCAGAACACCGGCACGATACGGGATCCCTTTACGGCGGACGAAACTATCGCACTGCTCAAGCGCCTGGACACTGACGGCAACGACCAACCCTGGCTGACGGTGTGCTCGCTCCTCAATCCGCATGACATCGCGATATTCGGCCTAATCGCGCTGGCGCAGGGCCTGCGCTACGACACGAAAGAAATCCCCTCGATTCCAAATGCGCCGACGCACGAGGAGGACCTGTCCACCAAGCCGTCCGCTCAGCAGAGCTACGTCGATGTATGGGGCAAGATGCTCGCGCCTCAGCCGTGGATTGAACTCCAGCGGAAGTTCTACTTCCAGATGCAGCGCAATGTTGACGAGCAGATCGCTCGCGTTCTTGAGGCGCTGCGCGCCACGAAGCAGTTCGAGAATACGATCGTGGTGTTCAGCGCCGACCACGGCGACATGCTCGGCGCCCACGGCGGCATGCACCAGAAATGGCACAACGCCTACGAAGAGGCGACTCACATTCCGCTCGTGTTCGCCGGCCCTCTGATCAAGGGACCGCGCGGTGTCGAGACGCCGACAAGCCACGCTGACGTCATGCCGACCCTGCTGGGACTTGCAGGTATCGACTATGCTGCCGCGCTGAAGAAGGTTTCAGCCACGCACAAGGAGGCGTATCCGCTCGTGGGTCGTGACTTGTCGGGCGTGGTCCTCGGCACCGGCCAGGCGCCGGCATCCGAGCCGGTACTTTTCATGACCGACGACGAGATCACAGAGGGTAGCCAGATTCCGAAGAGCCCGTTCCAGATCTGGGCTCGTAAAATCGGGACCTACTTCCACGTCGTCCAGCCCAACCATGTCGAAATGGTGGTAGCCGAGGTGGAAGTGGACGGCAAGACGCACTTAGTCAAGGTGGCACGCTACCACGACAATCCCCAGTTCTGGACAGTGCCTGGCGAGCGCGACGAACGTCTCATGCGACACAACAAGATCAATAAAGTCAGCGAGCGTTCGCCGGACGAGTACGAGCTCTACGATCTCACGGCGGACCCCACCGAGATGCGCAACCTCGCGCACCCGAAGTACGCGGACGAACGCTCAGCCGCGCTGCTGGCGCGCATGAAGCGGCTCCTCGGCGAGCAGCTCGCGAAGAAACGCCTCGTGCCGCACTCGAAAGGAACGCCTGGGTACGTGCCGCCGGAAGTCAGTACGGATGCCGCCCTGACCTGAACGGCCGTGACGGACGCGCTTTGGAGGGGGCACACTGCCGGCGCGTCCAAGCTTGCCGCCTGGCGGGTGGGCTGCAAATTAACGCGTCTGGGCGCATTTGAAGCGTTTCTCCTATGAAAAAGCGCTCGGTCAATGAACTGAGCGAGCGCATTTGAACGGACTAAAAACAGGTTTTGGCGGAGAGAGAGGGATTCGAACCCTCGATACACTTTTTGGGCGTATGCTCCCTTAGCAGGGGAGTGCCTTCGACCACTCGGCCATCTCTCCGGTCAAGCGCGCGATTGTACCTTTTCGCGCTCCTTTCGACCAAATTCCCCTTTCGGAATCATCGGCTTACGAGCGAGCTGGACGCATGCCGGGCCGATCGTTCGCGCTCACGCGTTCACTACGCATCATGCCGGCCTTGGCGCCTGCTCGAGCTCGAACGCGCGATGCAGCACGCGCACCGCCAGCTCCAGGTATTTCTCGTCGATCACCACCGATGTCTTGATCTCCGAGGTCGAGATCATCTGGATGTTGATGCCCTCCTCGGCCAGGCTCTTGAACATCTTGGCGGCGATGCCGACGTGCGATCGCATGCCGATGCCGACCAGCGATACTTTGCAGATGCGGTTGTCGCCGATGATTTCGCGCGCGACGAACCCGGTCTTCTTCTCGTGCTCCAGCACATCGAGCGCCTTCTGATACTCGCCGCGATTCACGGTGAAGGAGAAGTCGGTGTGACCCGATGCACCGATGTTCTGGACGATCATGTCGACGTCGACGTTGGCCGCCGCGATCGGGCCCAGTATGGCGTACGCGATGCCGGGTCGATCCTCGACGCCCATCAACGAAATCTTGGCTTCGTCGCGGTTGAATGCGATGCCCGATATGATGGCCTGTTCCATGGTGTCGTCTTCCTCGAACGTGATCAGCGTGCCGCTCGACGTGCTGTCGGGATCCTCGAAGGACGACAGCACGCGCAATTTCACCTTGTACTTGCCCGCGAACTCCACCGAGCGGATCTGGAGAACCTTCGATCCCAGGCTCGCCATCTCCAGCATTTCCTCGAAGGTGATGCGCTCGAGCCGTCTCGCCTCGGGCACGATGCGCGGATCGGTGGTGTAGACGCCGTCGACATCGGTGTAGATCTGGCATTCGTCGGCCGACAGCGCGGCCGCCAGCGCGACGCCGGAAGTGTCCGAGCCGCCGCGTCCCAGCGTAGTGATGTTGCCGTCGCCGTCGACACCCTGGAATCCCGCGACGATGACAACCGTGCCCGCGGCCAAGTCGGCGCGCATTCGCTCCTCGTCGATCTTGAGGATCCGCGCCTTGGTGAATGCGCTGTCGGTCAGCACCTGAACCTGACCGCCGGTGTAGCTCTTGGCTTTGACGCCGAGCTCATGCAGCGCGATCGCGAGCAAGCCGATCGTCACTTGCTCGCCGGTCGAGGCGACGACGTCGAGCTCGCGGGGATCGGGATTCGGCGACAAGTCCTTCGCCAGCGCGAGCAGGCGATTGGTCTCGCCGCTCATCGCGGACGGCACGATGACGAGCTGATGTCCCTCGCGATGGAACCGGGCCACGCGCCGGGCGACGTTGCGGATGCGCTCGGTGCTGCCGACCGACGTGCCGCCGTATTTCTGAACGATCAATCCCATGGGCGGCTGACGGAGCGGGTCTCGGCGTTCTGGGATTTACAAAAGCGAGGAGTCAGAGCGAGCGGAAAGCCAAGTGTCGCGTTGGTCCCGCCAAAGCCGAACGAATTGGACAAGGCGGCGCGGATTTTCATCGCGCGCGCGGTGTTCGGAACGAAATCGAGATCGCACCTGGGATCGCGGTTGAAGAGATTCGCCGTGGGCGGCGCGACCTGATCGCGCATCGCGAGCACCGTGAAGACCGCTTCGATGCCTCCGGCGGCACCGAGCAGATGGCCGGTCATCGACTTGGTCGACGACACCGCCAGCTTTGCGGCGTGGTCGCCGAAGCAGCGCTTGACCGCGACGCATTCCGCGACGTCGCCGATTTGCGTCGACGTGCCGTGCGCGTTGATATAGTCGATGTCCGTGGTATTCAGGCCGCCGTTCTTGAGCGCGTTGGCCATGCTGCGCGCGGCGCCCGCGCCGTCGTCGGGCGGTGCGGTGATGTGAAATGCGTCGGCCGACATCCCGTATCCGGCCAGCTCGCAGTAGATGCGCGCTCCTCGGGCCTTGGCGTGCTCCAGCTCCTCCAGGACGAGGACGCCCGCGCCCTCGCCCAGCACGAATCCATCGCGATCGACGTCCCACGGACGGCTCGCCGTCGCGGGATCGTCATTGCGATGCGACAGCGCGCGCGCGGCGCAAAACCCGCCGACGCCGAGCGGACTGACTGTCGCTTCCGCGCCACCGGCGATCATGATGTCGGCGTCGCCGTACTCGATGATGCGCGATGCCTCGCCGATGCTGTGGTTGGCGGTCGAGCAGGCGCTGACCGTCCCCAGATTCGGCCCCTTGTACCCGTACTGGATCGATACCAGGCCCGGCGATCATGTTGATGATCGAGCCTGGGACGAAGAACGGCGAGATCTTGCGCGGACCGCCCTGGTGATAGGCGACGCACGTATCCTCGATCATGGGCAAGCCGCCGATGCCCGATCCGACGCAGACGCCGATCCGCTCGTGATCGCCCGTGTAGCCATCGAGGCCGGCGTCGCGAACCGCTTCCATGGTCGCGACCTGGCCGTAGTGCACGAAAGTATCGTAGCGGCGCGCATCTTTGCCGGAGAGGTACTTCGTAACGTCGAAATCCTTGACCTCACCGGCGATACGCGAGGGAAACGCGCTCGCGTCGAAGCGCGTGATCGGGCCGATCCCCGAGCGCGCGGCGAGTATGTTCGCCCAGGCGGCGGCAAGTCCGATGCCGACGGGCGAGACGATGCCCATCCCGGTTACGACTGTGCGGCGTCTGGACATGGGTTGTGCCGGAAGACTAGCTGGACGATCCGGCCGGTCCCGCGTCCTGCCGCCGGCGGCTGCGCAGCAACCGGTCAGGATGGGAGCGGCCGAAGCGCGGGCCTTGGCGGGCGTTACTTCTTGAGATGCGAGCCGACGTAGTCGACTGCCTGCTGCACGGTCGTGATTTTCTCCGCGTCCTCGTCAGGAATCTCGGTCTCGAATTCTTCTTCCAGCGCCATGACGAGCTCGACCGTGTCCAGCGAGTCCGCGCCGAGGTCATCGACGAACGACGACTCGTTCTTGATTTCGGCTTCGTTGACGCCGAGTTGCTCCGCGACGATCTTCTTGACTCGTTGCTCTACGTTTTCCATGCTGCTCCTCCCCTCGCGGGATCTGAACACTCAAAAGCCTGACATTTTACCAGAACGGATGAGTTTGCCCATGCCGGACGGATGTTTTTTCCTGCGTCGCCGCATGACCGCTCCGTTCATGCAGCTACTGCATGTACATCCCGCCATTGACGTGCAATGTCGCGCCGGTGACATAGGCCGCTTCGGGCGAGGCGAGAAACGCGACCGCGTGCGCGACATCGAGCGGCGAACCCAGACGACCGAGAGGAATCCGCTCGATCAATTTCGCACGCTGCGCGTCATCGAGCGACCGTGTCATGTCGGTGTCGATGAAGCCCGGGCGCGACGCAATTCACCGTAATCGAGCGACTTCCGACCTCCTGCGCCAGCGATTTTGTAAATCCGACAAGAGCTGCCTTCGCCGCCGAATAGTTGGTCTGTCCCGCGTTGCCGCTCGCGCCGACGACCGACCCGACGTTGATGATCCGCCCATGCCGCGCCTTCATCATTCCGCGCAGGACGGCCTTGGACAGGCGATACGCCGATTTGAGGTTGGTGTCGAGGATCGCGTCCCACTCCTCGTCCTTCATCCTGATCAGGAGATTGTCGCGCGTGATGCCGGCGTTGTTCACCAGAATCGTCACATCGCCCAAGTGCGACTGGATATCCGAGACGGTGATCGCCGACCGCGGCTCGGGTCGGTGACGTCGAGCTTCATCCCCTGCCCTTTGCGGCCCGCCGGATGCAAGGTATGCGCCGATGCTTGCCGCGCCTTCTTCGGTCGTCGCCGTGCCAACCACCGTCGCACCGTCGCGCGCCAGAGTCTTCGGCGATGGCCCTGCCTATGCCGCGCGTCGCGCCGGTCACCAATGCAATATTGCCGTCGAGCATCGCTTCTCCTAGCCCGGCGGTCGCGGCGAGCGCAGCCGCAAACGCGTTTGCGTCGTTGAGCGGCAGAACCTGAAGGTCCGGCGCGATGCGCCGGGCGAGCCCGGTGAGGACCGTGCCGGGTCCGCACTCGACGATGTGCGTCACGCCCTGCGCGACGAATGCCTCTATGGTCTGCACCCAGCGAACGGGACTCGCTGCCTGCCGCGCGAGCGCCGCGCGAATCGCGTCGGGATCGGCGGCGCGCGCTGACGTCGACGTTGTGCAGGACCGCGACATTCGCCGGTCCGACGCTCACGCCTTCGAGATACGTCTTCAGCTTGTCCGCGGCCGGTTGCAGCAACCGGCTGTGAAACGGCGCACTCACCGGCAGCAGCAGTCCGCGCTTGGCGCCGAGCGCCTTGGCGGCAGTGATCGCGCGCTCGACCGCCTCCTTGTGGCCCGCGATCACCACCTGGTTCGGCGCGTTGAAGTTGACCGCTTCGACGCTTTGTCCCTGCGCCGCCTCCGCGCAGGCCGCGATGACGCGCTCGTCGTCGAGGCCCATGATGGCGGCCATCGCGCCGACGCCTTGCGGAACCGCATCCTGCATCGATTGCGCGCGAAAACGCACCAGCGGCAGCGCGTCGGCAAACGACGATCGCGCCGGCCGCGACCAGCGCCGCGTATTCGCCCAGGCTGTGTCCGGCCATCACGCGAGGCCTTCGCCCCGCCCTGCGGCCTGCCACGCGCGGTAGAGCGCGATGTCCGCGGTCAGCATCACCGGCTGCGTGTTCACGGTCTGGTTCAGGACTTCGGCGGGGCCGTCCTCGACCAGCGCCCACAGGTCCTGACCGAGAACCCGCACTGGCCTCGACAAACGTCGCATGGACCGACGGGTGAGCTTCAAAGCCCTGCATCATGCCCACCGACTGCGAGCCCTGCCCCGGAAAGACGATGGCGAGTTTCATCGACGTCGACTCATTCGGATTCGAAAGACGACGCTTCAGTGCCAGCGCAGCAACACCGAGCCCCACGTAAAGCCGCCACCGACACCCGCGAGCATGACGTGATGGCCGCGCTTGATGCGCCCGTCGCGAACCGCGATGTCGAGCGCCAATGGAATCGATGCCGCGGACGTGTTCGCGTGCTGCGCGACCGTGCTCACCATCCGCTCCATCGGCAAGGATAGCTTTTTCATGGTCGCGTCCATGATCCTGATGTTGGCCTGATGCGGAATCATCCAGTCGATATGCGCTCGAAGTCAGCCCGTTTGCGTCGAGCGCCTCGTGCGCAACCTCGGCAAGGACCTTGACCGCGAACTTGAAGACCGCGCCCCCGTCCATCTGCAGGAAGGGCCTGCCCCGGACGACGCCGTTGGCGACGCCGCCCGGCACCGACAGGATATCGCGGTAACGGCCGTCGGCATGGAGGTGCGACGACAGAATGCCGGGCGCATCGGAAGGCACGAGGACGACCGCACCTGCTCCGTCGCCGAAGAGCACGCAGGTTCCCCTGTCGTTCCAGTCGAGGATCCGCGAATAGACTTCCGCGCCGACGACCAGCGCGTTGCGGGCCGCGCCGCTTTTCACCATCGTATCGGCCAGCGCAAGGGCATAGACGAACCCGCTGCACACGGCCTGCACGTCGAACGCGGCTCCGCCATTCGCGCCGAGCTTCGCCTGCAGAATGCAAGCGGTCGACGGGAAGATCATGTCCGGTGTAGTGGTCGCGACGACGATGAGGTCGATGTCGGCCGACGCAATGCCCGCTGCGGACAGGGCGTGCCTCGACGCGGCGAGCGCGAGGTCGCTCGTCTGCTCATCCGGCGCGGCAATGTATCGCTGACGTATCCCTGTGCGCGCCTGAACCCACTCGTCGCTGGTCTCGATGCGACGCGCGAGCTCGGCGTTGGTCAGGACCTGCGCCGGCAGGTATCCCCCCGTGCCAGCGATCCTGCTATGCATTCGCGGACCCCGATGCGGCAACCGGAGCCGCCGGCACCGGCATCGCCGCGAGGCGCAGCGCGATGCGCTCCAGAATCCCGTGCGCCGCTTCGGCGTGGGCCTTCTTGAGCGCGTAGCGAAACGCAAGAGCATCGGCGGAGCCATGGCTCTTCACCACGACACCTTTCAGTCCGATGAGCGTCGCTCCGTTGTAGCGGCGCGGATCGACCCGGCGCTTGAACGCCGCCAGCACCGGCAGCGCGAACAGCGCGAGCATCTTTCGCATCGGGTTGCGCGTGAACTCCTCGCGCAGGAAGTCGGACAGCATCAATGCCAATCCCTCGGAAGTCTTGAGCGCGACGTTGCCCACGAAGCCGTCGCAGACGATCACGTCGGTCGTCCCCTTGTAGATGTCGTTCGCCTTCGACGTTTCCGTAGAAGTTGAGGTCGGAGGCTTTGAGGAGCTCCGCCGTCTCCTTGACGACATCGTTGCCCTTGATGTCTTCCTCGCCGATGTTCAGCAAGCCTACGGTGGGACGCTCGATGCCGTCGACGGCGGCGACCAGCGCGCTTCCCATGACCGCGAACTGGACGAGCTGCTCGGCGGTGCAGTTGACGTTGGCGCCCAGGTCGAGCGCCGTGGTCACGCCTTTGCGCGTCGGCAGCTGCGACGCGATGGCGGGCCTGTCGATGCCGGGCAGGGTCTTGAGCACGAAGCGCGAAATCGCCATCAAGGCGCCGGTGTTGCCGGCCGAGACGCAAGCCTGCGCCGTCCCGTCCTTGACGAGATTGATGGCGACGCGCATCGACGAATCCTTCTTGCCGCGCAGCGCGCTTGCGGGGCCTTCGCGCATTTCGACCACTTCGGTCGCAGCGTGCACGGAGATTCGGTCGAGCGCGGACGAACGGACAGTGTCGAGCACCTTTCGGACGTCGGCTTCGCGTCCGACCAGGATGACGCTCGCGTCCGCTGTCTCCTCCAGAAATCGGATCGATGCATGAACGGTGACGGACGGCCCGTGGTCGCCGCCCATCGCGTCCACGGCTATGCTAACGCGCATCGATTCGAATGCGACGCGATGCTTCCATCAACCGCACACCCCTGGATGGATAACGACTCATCACTACGCGAATTCCACTGCGGCGCACGGGATGGCTCGCGGTCCGGCGCAAGCCAGGGGCGCGCGCCGGGGACCATGAGGGTCGACTACTCGTCGGCCTTGGTCTTGACGATCTTCTTGCCGCGGTAGTAGCCGCTGGGACTGATGTGGTGACGAAGATGAACTTCGCCGCTTACCGGCTCGACCGCAAGCGCAGGCGCGGGCAGAAACGAGTGCGCGCGATGCATGCCGCGCTTCGATGCCGACTTCTTGTTTTGCTGAACAGCCATGTTCACTTCTCCTTGATCATTTCGGGCAACCCACTCATGGACGCCCATTCAACAACAGTACGCAGTAGGCCCACGCAGCCGTGTCGCGCGACCGGCGTAATGCGGTTTCACACCAGTTTCACATCATCGCCTCAGCCCGTCGGCTTTTTCAATTGGCCGAGCTTTCCGAAAGGGGAAACTCTCCCTTCGCTCTTGCCCTGCCCCACGCCGCCCGGCTGCGCCGCCTCGCACTCACCCTGGCCGTGCCTGGGCGAGAACGGCAATGACAACAGCAGCTCGTCCTCGACCAACGCCAGCGGATCAAGCCGGTCGGTCGCAAGAATGACCTCGACCTCATCCGCATCCAGACGCCTCAACTCAGCTTCGCTGCGCGCCAGCAGCAATTCCGTGGTCTGGTTCACGCTGGCCACGAACGGCTGCAAGCAGCGCTGGCAGATCAGCGGAACCGATCCCGCGAGCGTCAGGGTCAGCAGCGGGCGCCTCTGCCCATCCGTGCCACCGGTCAGACGCCAATCGATCCTCGCCGGACCTGCATCTTCCGCCAACCGATCCGCGAGCCGAGGAAAATCCCTCGCGTCGGCAGTGCCGGTCAGTGACTCGCCGCTCGCCGATAACTTGAGCGCGTCAAACCGCGTCTGACGCCTGCCCGCATTGGACTGCGCATCAGATGGCATCGGGGTCGTCCTGGGTTGATGCCGTCGGCTCGCCTGGATTCGCGCCGACCGCGACCGCCGCGCGAAAGTCGATCGCTCGCGTCCGCAGCGGGTAAACGTAGGATAATAGCGAATTAGGCATTCGGTGTCAAAGAAAAGCGTGAAAACAATGACTTCGGCGCGGGACCCGGGACCGCCCGCGCTCGTTTTGGCGTCATCCTCGAGTTACCGCCGAATGCTCCTGGAGCGCCTCGGCCTTCCCTTCAGCGTCGCCCCGCCAGAGATGGACGAAACCGCTGATTGACGGCGAGACCCCGGCCGTTGCAACGGTGCGCCTCGCCGAGGCCAAGGCGCGCGCCCTGGCTGCACGATATCCGGACGCCCTCATCATCGGGTGCGACCAGATGGCTGCCTGCGGCGGCGTCGCGATCGGAAAACCGCGCGACCGCGCTGATGCCCTCGAGCAACTCAAGTCGATGCGCGGGCGAACCATCGTCTTTCACACCGCGTTGGCGTTGCTCAATACGCGCACCGGCCGTTGCCAGACCGCGCTGGTCGACGTCGCGAGCACCTTTCGATCGCTCGACGACGAGCAGCTCCTGGCGTACATCGATCGCGATCAGCCCTACGACTGCGCCGGGTCGGTCAAGTGCGAGTCCCTCGGCATCGCGCTGTTCACGCGCATCGCCAGCGATGATCCGAGCGCATTGATCGGCCTGCCCCTTATCCGACTGACCGACATGCTGCTGGCCGAAGGCGTCGAAGTCCTGTGATGGCAGCCCGTCCGTCGCCCGGCCGACTGTATCTGGTGCCGAACCTCCTGGGCGTCGTGCCACCCGCGGAGGTGCTGCCCGAGCGCACGATCGCCATCGCGCGTGCGCTCGAGCACTTCGTGGTCGAGACGCCGAAGGCCGCGCGCCAATTCATCCTTTCGCTGCGCTCCGATCGTCCGATACAGCTGATCGATTTCGCGACGCTGGATGTCGACACACCGCCGGATCGGGTGCCCGCGCTGCTGCAACCCGCGATCGACGGGAAGGATCTCGGCCTGCTTATCGGACGCCGGTTGTCCCGGAGTCGCCGATCCCGGCGCGCTCCTGGTTGCCGCGGCGCATCGCGCGGACGTCCGCGTCGTGCCGCTCGTGGGGCCGTCGGCGATCCTGCTGGCGCTCATGGCCGCGGGCATGAACGGGCAGCAGTTCGCGTTCCACGGCTACCTGCCGGTGCCCGCGGAGGCTCGCAGCAAGGCGCTGAAGAGCCTCGACGACGCCGTGGCGCGAAGCGGTGTCACCCAGATCTACATCGAGACGCCGTATCGCAACGACGCGATGCTTGCCGCGACCCTTGCGGCGTGCCGCCCGAGCGCGGAACTCTGTGTAGCCGCGGATCTGACGCTTCCGACCGAGCAGGTTATCCGAAGATCCATCGCGAGCTGGCGCGATGCCGGGCGAGTCGCGCTCAACCGGCGCCCCGCCATCTTCCTGCTGGGGAGAGGCTAGGTCCTTTAGCGCCTCGTCGTCGGGCGTGTTCTTGATGTAGCTCTTGAGCATGCGGTTCTCGAAGCTCTGCGCTTCGTAGACCGCCTTGGCGACATCGTGAAACGAGACGACGCCGAGCAGCGTCGGGCCGTCGATGACCGGAACATAGCGCGCGTGCCGCGCCAGCATGCCGCGCCGCAATTCCATGACGTCGAGTCCGGTCGTTGCCGTCAAGGGATCGCGCACGTGAATGTCGCTCACCTTGAGGTCGCCGAGCTGTCCCTTCTGCCGCGCAAGCGCCTGCAGCACTTCCGAGAAGGTCAGCATGCCGACCATGCGGCCGTGCTCCATCACGACCAGCGACCCGATGTCGTGCTGCGCCATGACGCTCACCGCATCGAGCACGGTGCCGTTCGGAGGGGTGGTGAAGATTGCGTTTCCCTTGATGCGCAGGATTTCGCTGACGAGCATAGCGCTCCTCCATCATCGCTGTGGCTGATTGCAGGTTACTCCCGCTCGATGCCGGCACGCAACCGGACGCGCCGCAGCGCTTCAGCCGGCGAGCAGGCGCCTCTCGCGCATCGCCTGAGCCAGCGTGCCGCTGTCGACGTATTCCAGCTCGCCGCCGACGGGGACGCCGCGCGCAAGGCGAGTGACCTTCAGCTTGCGCGCAGCGAGCAGCTCGGCGATGTAGTGCGCCGTCGCTTCGCCTTCGTTGGTGAAGTTGGTCGCCAGCACGACCTCGCTCACGGCGCCGTCCAGCGCGCGTTTCAGCAGCCGGTCGAGGCGAATTTCCTTGGGGCCGATGCCGTCGAGCGGCGAAAGCCGGCCCATGAGCACGAAATACAGGCCTCGCGTAGGCTTGGGTGTGCTCGACCATCATCAGGTCGGCCGGGGTCTCGACGACGCAGAGCAGCGTCGCGTCGCGCCTCGTCGAGCGGCACATGCCGCAGATCTCTTCCTCGGTGAAGGTATTGCAACGCTGGCAATGACGGATGGTGCGCGTCGCGGCTTCGAGCGCGAGCGCGAGACGCTGCGCGCCCTCGCGATCGTGCTGCAGAAGATGCAGCGCCATGCGTTGCGCCGCCTTGGGCCCGACGCTCGGCAGGCAGCGCAGCGCCTGGGTCAGCTCCTCGAGGCTGCTGAGCGGCTCCACGATCTCCCTAGAACGGAAGCTTGAATCCGGGCGGGAGCGGCATGCCCGCGGTCAATCCCGCCATCTTTCTGCTGCGACGCGGCCTCGACCTTGCGCACCGCGTCGTTCATTGCCGCTGCGACCAGGTCTTCGAGCATGTCCTTGTCTTCCGCCAACAGCGTCGGCGCGATCGTGACCCGCTTCACGTCGTGGCGTCCGGTCATGAGGATCTTGACCATGCCGCCGCCGGCCTCGCCTTCGACTTCCATCGCGGCGATCGCGTCCTGCGCCTGCTTCATGTTTTCCTGCATGGTCTGCGCCTGCTTCATCAGACCCGCAAGTTGATTCTTCATCATGGTCCGTTCCTCGGGTTAGGACACCGGCTTGATCGAGTCGGGCTTGATCCTGGCGTCGAAGCGCGACAGCACATCCTGCACGAAGGGATCGTCGCGAAACGCGGCCTCGGTCTTGGACTGCGCCTCGGCGCGCTCGCGCTTTTCGATCACGGCGAGGCTCGCGGTCGCCGCGCCGCCGATGTCGAAGCTCAGGCGCACTCTGCGCCCAAACGCTTCGTCCAGCGCCGCCTTGAGCTTGTCGGCATAGGCCTTGTCGGTCAGGTGGCGCGATGCCTCGGGCACGCTCAGGACGAGCTCGTTGCCGGCAATGGCTTTGAGCTCCGTCTGCGCGGCAAGTTGCAGCGCGATGCCGGAGAGCTTCATGCCGGCGACAAAAGCCGGCCAATCGGCAATGTCCGGAATCGCGCCGCTGGCCGGAGCGCGCGCGGGCACGGGATCGCGTGTCCGCGTCGGATGTCGGCGCCGCTGGCTGATCCGACGCGCGCGATTCCGGCTTCGCTGCGGTCGCCGGCGCTGCACGCGCCGGGCTGGATTCCGTCGCCTTGCGCGCCGGCGTCGACTCTCGACTGGGCGCTCGCTCCGCGCTCGTGCCGCCCGAGCGTGAAGTGCCGCTGCCGTCCTGCGCCGTCGCCGGCTCGAACGCGAGGAGACGCAAAAGAGTCATCGCGAAGCCGGTGGGCTCGTCGGGCGCGAGCGCCAGGTCGGCGCGTCCCTGAACGCAGATCTGGTAGGCGAGCTGGACACTCTCGGCCGAAAAAGCCTTCGCATACGCCGCAATACGGCCGGCATCGGCGAGCGTATCGATCGTCTCGGGCACGGTTTGCGCGATGGCGATCCGATGAAACAGCGCTGCAAGCTCATCGAGCGCCGATGGAAGCGACAGGCTTCGCTCAGTCAGCGCGCGCGCCTCCGCCAACAGCGCGGGGCCGTCCGCAGCGATCAACGCGTCGGCGATGCGATAGATGTATTCCGTGTCGACCGTGCCGAGCATCGTGCGGACGACTTCGCCGCGCACTTCGCCAGCGCCATAGGCGATCGCCTGGTCGAGCAGGGACAGCGCGTCGCGCATCGATCCGCGCGCGGCGTGGGCGATCGAGAGCAGCGCAGCGTCGTCGAATGCGATCTCCTCGGCTCGAAGTATCTCCGCCAGGCGCGCAATGATCTTCGCCGGCGGCAACGCCTTGAGATTGAATTGAAGGCACCGCGACAGGACGGTGACCGGGATCTTCTGCGGGTCGGTGGTAGCAAGGACGAATTTCACGTGCTCGGGTGGCTCCTCCAGCGTCTTGAGCATGGAGTTGAACGCCGCTTTCGACAGCATATGCACTTCGTCGATCAGGTAAACCTTGTAGCGCCCGACCGTCGGCGCGTAGCGCGCGTTGTCGAGAATCTCCCGCATGTTGTCGATGCCGGTGTTCGACGCCGCGTCGAGCTCGAGCAAATCGACGAAGCGGCCGGCATCGATGTCGACGCATGCCGGGCACACGCCGCATGGCGATGCCGTGACGCCGTTGACGCAGTTGAGGCTCTTGGCGAGGATGCGCGCGATCGTCGTCTTGCCGACACCGCGCGTGCCGGTGAGAAGGTACGCGTGATGCAGGCGGCCGCGCTCGATCGCATTGGTCAGCGCCTGTACGACGTGCTCCTGGCCGGAAAGCTCGCTAAAACGCTTCGGACGCCACTTGCGGGCGAGAACCTGATAGCTCATCGATGGAAGGCTCGCGCGCGAAAGCCGCGCAGACTAGTTCGTGCCGCTGCCCGCGGCCGTTGCGCAACACCGCATCGATACGCTCGAGACGTACAGGAGCATGGCGTGCCGCGGAAGATAGCCTGGTGAACGGTGTGACAAGCAAGCGATAAAAGGTGGCGAGCCGTACCCCCGGCACTTGCAGAGAATAGTTATGGCTGCTTCCTTCCGGACCTGACCAGATTCACCACCTATGCGATGCGGGGCGGCCCGCCGTTGTTCGTTGCGCGATTTTGCTTCGCGCAGCGCTCATTATCGACGATGTCACGCGACGCGGCAAGCGCGCATCCGCGGGCTTCGCGGGCGAACGGTATACTCCTCGCCAGCGCATCACGAGAGGCGATCGGTTTGCTTGGACTACGCCTTCTGCGAAGTTGCATGCTCGTCTCGTTATCGTTGTCCGCGTGCGGCCCGGCGCCTCCGCCCCCGCCTGCGCCCGGCAACGAGCTGGTCGTGTTCCTGAGACAGGGTGCGGTCACCCGCTACAGCGGCTCCGACGATCAGGGCACGGGCCTCGACTACGATCTCGCGCGCATGTTCGCGGAGCAGCACGGCCTCAAGCTCAAGGTAGTCCCCGCGAGCAACCCGGTGCAACGACTGTTGGAGAACCCGGGCATTGCGAGCATCGGCGCGGGCGGGATCTATCGCTTGCCCGAGCGTTCGCGCGACGCGGCGGAGAAATCGATCGTTTACTCGGCGGCCTATCACGCCATCGAGCCGGTGCTGATCTATAACATCGACGGCTTCAGGCCGGCCGCCTGGAAGGACCTCGCCGGCGAAACGGTCGGTGTCCTCGAGGGCAGCGGCTTCGAGTCGGCATTGTTCAAGATTCGCGACGAGCACCCGGAAGTTCGATGGCAGGCGGTAGCGCTTCCCTCGACCGAGGCGCTGATCAGCCAGGTATCGGACGGCACGATGAGCTATGCGGTGGTCGCTTCGAACGAAGCCAATGCGACGCGCAGCGTTTACCTCGGTTTTGACATCGGCGTTCATGCTCGGCGGCAAACAGGAGCTCGCTTGGGTGTTTCCCAAGGAGGAGACACGGCTGCGCGATCAGGTCGACAGCTTTTTCGCGCGCTGCCGTCGCGACGGCACGATGGCGCGGCTGATCGAGCGCTACTACTCGCGCGGACAGGTCAACCGGCTGGACGCGGGTATTTTCCAGGAACGGATCAAGTCCCAGCTGCCACTCGTCCGGTCCAATTTCGAACGCGCGCAGGGCGAGACCGGCGTGGAGTGGCGACTGCTCGCAGCGATTTCGTATCAGGAATCCCAGTGGGACGCGCAGGCGACCAGCGAGACCGGCGTGCGGGGTCTGATGCAGCTCACCGAGGAGACGGCGCGCCACCTCGGCGCGGTCGATCGGCTTGATCCGCAGGCTAGCGTCACCGCCGCCGCGCGCTATTTCGGTTATCTGAAGGACAAGCTTCCGCCGCGCATCCAGGAGCCGGATCGGACGTGGCTCGCGCTCGCGGCGTACAACATCGGCATCGCGCATCTCGAGGACGCACGCGTGCTGGCGCAGAAGCAGAAGCTCGATCCCGACTCATGGTCGGCCGTGAAAAAGACGCTGCCTCTGCTGGCGCTGCCGGAATACTACGAGGATGCGAAGGCCGGCTATGCGCGCGGCGGCATGCCGGTGGCCTTTGTCGATCGCGTGCGTGCCTACTACGACATCCTGCTTGCGCAACAGCCCCCGCTCAAGCCGCGCCTGCGCATGTTCACCGATGGCAGCAAGCCGGCCACGCCCGTTCAGGAGGCTGCCCTGGGCGCCAAGTGACGTGTCTTCGACGCAGGACAACGCGTCAAGTCACTGCGGGAATGACGGCCATGCCGCCCATGTAGTCCTGCAACACCGTCGGAACATCGACACCTCCATCGGCGCGCTGGTAATTCTCCAGCACCGCGATCAGCGTTCGTCCGATCGCCAGCGCCGAGCCGTTGAGCGTGTGCACGAGCTCCGGTTTTCCCTGAGGCCCGCGAAATCGCGCTTGCATGCGTCGGGCCTGAAACGCCTCGAAGTTCGAACACGACGACACTTCGCGATACTTGGCCTGGCCGGGGAGCCACACCTCGAGATCGTAAGTCTTGGCCGAGCCGAAGCCCGTGTCGCCCGTGCATAGCAGCACGACGCGATAAGGCAGAGCGAGCTTCTGCAGAACCGATTCGGCATGACCGACGAGCGCCTCGAGCGCCTGGTAGGACGTCTCGGGCGCGACGATCTGGACGATCTCGACCTTGTCGTACTGGTGGACGCGGAACATTCCTCGCGTGTCCTTGCCGTAGCTGCCCGCTTCGGAGCGAAAGCACGGCGTGTGCGCGGTCAGCTTCAACGGCAGCGAGTCGCTGGGCACGATCTCGTCGCGAACGAAATTGGTCAGCGGAACTTCCGCGGTCGGGATCAAGTACATCCGATCCTCTTCCTGCGCGCCGCCCTTGGTGACCCAGAACAGGTCGTCCTCGAATTTCGGCAGCTGGCCGGTTCCGGTGAGCGTCGCGCGATTGGCCATGTAGGGCACATAGCACTCGGTGTAGCCATGCTCGGTCGTGTGCAAATCGAGCATCCATTGCGCGAGCGCGCGATGAAGCCGCGCGAGACCTCCGCGCAGCGTGTGGAACCGCGAGCCCGCAAGCTTGGCCGAAATGTCGAACTCGAGGCCACCGATCGCAGCGCCGACATCGACGTGATCGCGCACGGCGAAGTTGAAGGCCTTGGGCTCGCCGACGCGGCGAATTTCGACGTTCTGAGTCTCGGAAGCGCCCGACCGGCACGCTCGCGTCCGGCAGATTCGGCATGGACAGCAGCCAGTCGCGCAAGTCCGCTTGAATGTCGGCCAGTTCGCCTTCGAGACTCTTCAGCTCGTCTCCCAGGCCGGCCACTTCGGCGAGAAGCGGCGTTGCGTCCTCGCCGCGTCCCTTGGCCGCGCCGATCTCTTTTGAGACAGAGTTGCGGCGTGCCTGCAGCTCCTGCGTGCGCATCTGCACCGCCTTGCGCTTCGCTTCCGTCGCCTCGAAGCGCGCGGTGTCGAGCACATAACCTCGCGTCTTCAGACGCGAAGCGACGCCGGGAAGATCGTTGCGCAAGAGCTGAATGTCGAGCATCGGGGGATTCTAGCAAACGCAAGCGGACGGAAGCCGCCCGGACGGCCTGCGCAGCGTTCCGAGCAAAACGAGGCTCCGGCGGACTGCGGCTAAGGTTTGTCGTCGCTGCCTGATCGCGCATCGGCGTCGCGCTCGCGCAGTGCCGCGAGGCGCTCGCCGATCCGCGCCTCCAGGCCACGATCGGTTGGCAGATACCAGCGCATCGCCTCCATGCCATCGGGAAAGTAGTGCTCGCCAGCGGCATACGCGTCCTCCTCGTCATGCGCGTAGCGATAATCCTTGCCGTAGCCCAGGTTCTTCATCAGTCGGGTCGGCGCGTTGCGCAGGCGCAGCGGCACGGGCCTCGATCCGTCGCCAGCGATGAAGGCGCGTGCGGCGTTGTAGGCGGCGTACACCGCATTGCTCTTCGCCGCGCAGGCGAGATAGATCACCGCCTCGGCCAGCGCGAGCTCTCCCTCGGGCGTACCGAGGCGCTCGTAGGTCGCCACCGCGTCGAGCGTGATCTGGAGCGCTCGGGGATCGGCGAGCCCGATGTCCTCGCTCGCCATGCGTATCATCCGCCGTCCCACGTAGAGCGGATCGGCGCCGCCGTCGAGCATGCGGCAAAACCAGTAGAGCGAAGCGTCAGGATTGGAGCCGCGTACCGATTTATGCAAGGCCGAGATCTGATCGTAAAACGCCTCTCCACCCTTGTCGAAGCGGCGCATGCTGCGCGTGATCGTCGTCTCGACGAACTCGAGGTCGATGTCTGTTTTCGCGGCATTCTGCGCGGCCACGCCGAGCTGCTCGACGAGGTTCAGGAGCCGCCGCCCGTCACCGTCCGCGTACGACACGATCGCGTCGCGCGCGGTTGCGCTGAGCGTTGCTTGCGGCATCGCTACCGCAACGCTCTGGCTAGCAGCAGCGCGAGGTCGTCGGAGCCAAGCGCCTCGAGCACGTACACCGTGGCCCGTGAGAGCAACGCGCTGTTCACCTCGAACGAAGGATTTTCCGTGGTCGCGCCGATGAACGTCACCAGCCCCTGCTCGACGTAGGGAAGGAAGGCGTCCTGCTGCGCTTTGTTGAAGCGATGGACTTCGTCAACGAAGAGAATGGTGTGGCGGCCCGACTGCGCCAGCGTCGCTTCGGCGCGCGCGACGGCATCGCGAATGTCCTTGACGCCGGAGAGCACGGCGGACAAGCGCGATGAAGTCGGCATTGAACGCGTCGGCCATCAACCGCGCCAGCGTCGTTTTGCCGACCCCGGGCGGGCCCCAGAGGATCATCGAGTGCGGCTTGCCGGTCGCGAACGCGACGGCCAGGGGCTTGCCGGGCGCGAGGAGGTGGCGCTGGCCGATGACTTCGCCCACGGTGCGCGGGCGCAAGCGCTCCGCCAGCGGAGCGGCCGGGTTGGCTACCGTGAACAGATCCGTGTCCGTCTTCATGCCGCTCGATTGCCGTTCGCGCTCCGCGTCGTTGGTCTCTTGCGCTTGCCCAGTTTCGGCCCGGTTTCCGTTCAGTTTCCTCTCAGATTTCCTCTCAGTTTCCTATCACATCCGCACCGGGCGGCGGCGCGAAGCGGAAGATCCCGGGGTCGATCGGCGTATTGCGCTCGAATGTGTCGAAGGTGAGCTGCGTCACCTGGCCGAAGGTATCGTAGAGCTCCATCGTCCGCGGCAGATTCTCCTTGAAGCCGATCCGGATCCGATCGAACCCCGTATCGGGAGTTTTGGGCTTGGCCTCGACAAATTCAATGCCGTCCGCGGCGCCTCCGTCGATCAGCACAAAATTGGTCTCGAAAGCGTTGCTGCCCGCGAGCAGCGCGGCCGGTGTTGCGCCCAGCGCGCGATCGAGCTTCTTGACGATCACCTGATTCAAGTCGGGATCGTAGATCCACAGCTTGTCGCCGTCGCCGACGAGAAGCTGCGCGTAGGGCTTCTCGTAGCTCCATCGGAACTTGCCGGGCCGCGCGAACGCGAAAGTCCCGCTGGACGCTTGCGGTACGCGTCCCGACTTCGCCGTGACAGTCTGCCGGAACGTCGCCTTGCCCGTGCGCGCGCCGTCGACGAACGCACGCAGCTGGTCGATGCCGGACGCGTTCGCGACGCGGCCCGCGATGCCCGTTGCCAGCGAAAGGCCGAGCACGAGCGCGGCCAGCGCCGCGCCCTGGGGACGCAGTCTCACGCCGCCTCGCCCTTGCCTGCGGGCACCAGAACTTCGCGATTGCCGTTGGTCTGCATCGGCGAGACCATGCCCGCGCGTTCCATCTGCTCGATCAGCCGCGCGGCGCGGTTGTAGCCGATGCGCAGGTGGCGCTGCACGAGCGAGATGGAGGGTCGCCTGGTCTTGAGAACGACGGCAACCGCCTGGTCGTACATCGGATCGGCCTCGGCACCTCCCGCGTCGATGCTGATGCCTTCGTCGCCGTTCGCGTCCGCGCTCGATTCCAGGATGCCGTCCAGATACTGCGGACCGCCCTGCGCCTTGAAGGTGCTCGACCACGCGATGCACCTCGGCGTCGGACACGAACGCGCCGTGCACGCGCTGCGGGTGTCCGGTCCCGGGCGGCAGGTAGAGCATGTCGCCCTGCCCGAGCAGCGTCTCGGCGCCCATCTGATCGAGGATGGTACGAGAGTCGATCTTGCTCGCAACCTGGAAAGCGATGCGCGAGGGAATGTTGGCCTTGATGAGGCCGGTGATGACGTCCACCGAAGGCCGCTGCGTCGCGAGAATCAGGTGAATCCCGGCGGCGCGCGCCTTCTGCGCGATGCGCGCGATCAGCTCCTCGATCTTCCGGCCGGTGACCATCATCAGGTCGGCCAGCTCGTCGATGACGACCACGATCAGCGGCATTTCTTCGATCGGCTCCGGCGCTTCCGGAGTCAGCGAGAACGGATTGGTCAGCGGCTTGCCTGCTTTCTTGGCTTCGGCGACGCGCGCGTTGTAGCCGGAGAGATTTCGCACGCCCAGCGTCGACATCAGTCGATAGCGGCGCTCCATTTCGCCGACACACCAGTTGAGCGCGTTGGCGGCGAGCTTCATGTCGGTGACGACCGGCGCGAGAAGATGCGCGATGCCTTCGTAGACCGAAAGCTCGAGCATCTTGGGGTCGATCAGAAGCAAGGCGCACCTGGCGCGGCTCCGCCTTGTAGAGGAGCGACAGAATCATCGCGTTGACCGCGACCGATTTGCCCGACCCCGTGGTGCCCGCGACGAGCAGGTGCGGCATGCGTGCCAGGTCGACGATCACCGGCCTTGCCGGCGATGTCCTTGCCGAGCGCGAGCGACAGCGGGCTCGACGGTGTCGTTGTAGGCAGCCGACGAAAGCAACTCGACCAGGCGCACGATCTGGCGCCTGGCGTTCGGCAGCTCCAGGCCCATGCAGGATTTTCCGGGAATCGTTTCGACCACGCGTATGCTGACCACCGACAGCGCGCGCGCGAGATCCTTCATCAGGTTGACGATCTGCGCGCCCTTGACGCCGACCGCCGGCTCGATCTCGAAGCGCGTGATCACCGGGCCTGGATACGCGGCCAGCACTTTCACGGCGACGCCAAAGTCGGCCAAGCTTGCGCTCGATCACGCGCGAGGTGTAGTCGAGCGTCTCGGCGCTGACCGTCTCCTGCGACGACGGAGCGTCTTCGAGCAGCGCGAGCGGCGGGAGCGGCGAGTCGGGAAGGTCCTGGAACAACGGCTTCTGCTTCTCTTTGACGACGCGCTCCGACTTCATTACCTCCGGCGCGGCCGGCACGACCATCACGGGCTCGCGCTCGTCGATCGTCCCGCGCGCGGCTTCGACGACATGCTCGCGCTCCTCGAAGGCCGCGTTGCCGATGACGCGATCGCGCTGCGCCTCGCGCCGACGGCGAACCCAGGCCAGCGCTCCTTTCGATGCCTCCGCCGATGCGTTCCATGAGGCGGAGCCACGACATGCCGGTGAGAAGCGACCAGCCGATCCCGAACAAGCCGATCAGCACGAGCGTGGCGCCGTTGAATCCCAGCGCATGCGACAGGCCCTGCCCGATGACGTCGCCCGATGCGCCGCCGGGACCGTTCGGCAATAAGGCCGGCAAGCGATAAAGACGCAACGACTCGAGCGCTGCGCTTGAGAGAAGGACCAGCGCGAAACCCGGGATCGCGAGCAACGGATGGTGACGCTCGACATCTTCGCGTGTCAGCCGCCGGTAACCGGAGACGACGACGATCACGCCGGCAAACACCCACCACCACGCGGAAAGTCCGAACAGATACAGCAGCAGGTCGGCCAGCCACGCGCCGACCACGCCGCCCTTGTTCAGCGGCGGCGCGCCTGTGCCCGAAAAGGACCAGCCGGCGTCCGCCCTGTTGTACGTCGCGAGTATCAGCGCGAGGTAGATGAACGCCACGACGACCAACAGCCACCAGGATTCGTGCAGCAAGCGCACGAGCCGTGGTGAAAGTCGCGCTTCCGCCGGGCTTCGGCCGCGGCGCGGGCGCGGCTTGCCGTCGATTGACCTTCGGTTCCTTTGTTTTATTAAAAATCATGTTATTACGTCATACATTTAAACTAATTCCGACCTATGATACGCGGCCTGTGAATCGGCCGCAAAGACCCACGTCGCCGCAGCAACGTTGCGACGTGTTCGGTCCGGGTCCCAGGCGTGCGCCGCGACGCGGAGCGCGCCATTCTTCCTGAACCATTCACGCGATGCAGCTGCGCACAGAAAATTGCAAAGGCGACGCGAAGACCGCATATGGAGTGGCGGACTTCCGAGTATTGAAACGAGAGCCTCTGCGTTTCCATTAGAATCCCGGGCAATCCATCGAGGAATGCGACAACGATGAGCACCAGGCACCACCGGCTGTTGATTCTCGGCTCCGGCCCGGCCGGATTCTCGGCCGCAGTATACGCCGCGAGAGCGAACCTGAAGCCGGTGCTGATCACCGGCCTCGCGCAAGGCGGCCAGTTGATGACGACGACCGACGTCGACAATTGGCCCGCGGACGTCGGACGGCGTGCAGGGTCCCGAGTTGATGACGCGGTTCCAGAAGCATGCCGAGCGCTTCGAAACTGAAATCATCTTCGATCACATTCATACCGCGCGCCTGGAGTCGCGGCCGTTCCACCTGATCGGCGACGCGGGCGAATACACGTGCGACGCGCTGATCATCGCGACCGGCGCCTCGGCAAGATACCTTGGCATCGCGTCCGAGCAGGCGTTCATGGGCAAGGGAGTCTAGGCCTGCGCGACGTGCGACGGCTTCTTCTACAAAGGGCAGGACGTCGTCGTGATCGGCGGCGGCAACACCGCGGTCGAGGAAGCGCTTTACCTGTCCAACATCGCCAAGCGCGTCACCGTCGTTCATCGCCGGGACAAGTTCCGGGCAGAAGCAATTCTCATCGACAAGCTGATGGCCAAGACCCACCAGGACGGAAACGTGCGCGTGCTGTGGGATCACACGCTCGACGAAGTCACCGGCGATCGTTCCGGAGTGACCGGTGTGCGGGTCAAGCATGTGCGCAGCGGTGCAACCCAGCATCTGGATGTGCAGGGAGTGTTCATCGCGATCGGCCACACGCCGAACACCCAGCTCTTCGAAGGCCAGCTCGACATGGCCGGCGGCTACATTCGCGTCAAGAGCGGGAGCGAGGGCAACGCCACGGCCACCAGCATTCCTGGCGTGTTCGCCGCGGGAGACGTCGCCGATCACGTCTACCGTCAGGCAGTGACCAGCGCCGGCACCGGATGCATGGCGGCCCTCGACGCCGAGGCGCATCTGGAGACCTTGAGCTAAGAGCGTCAGACCCGACGCGAGACGTCGTTGCCGAATCACGGCTCGTGCCGTTCGCGAAGCACACGATGGCCAAACTTTCCGATCTCAAGACCCTTCTTGCCGGCGCGGCGCGGCGCCCGCGCGCCGACGCCCACGGCGGCACCACTGCAGGCAGGGACACGTCGCGCCCGGCGATCCCGAAAAGGAACGACGCGGAGCTCGATCTCGCGCGCGCGTTCGCCGACGTGGCACCGCTGGCAGCGCGCAATCGTGCGCGGCTCGCCAAGGAGCCCGTATCGGCAACGCCGGCCAAGCGGCTGGCCGATGAAGCCGACGCTTTGGCCACGAGCAGGCGCGGCCTCGATGTCGCGTGGGACGTCGGCGTGGAAATCGACGTCGAGCAGACTTTCCGTCGGCCGGGTCTCGGCGCCGACGTCGTGTCAAAGCTTCGACGCGGCCATTGGAAAGTGCAAGCCGAGCTCGATCTTCACGGCCATACGAGCGACGAGGCGCACGAGTCGATGGCGCTCTTCTTTGCCGAGGCGCGGTCGCGCGGATGGCGCTGCGTTCGCGTCATCCACGGCAAGGGCCTCTCATCGCCCAATCGCGAGCCGGTCTTGAAGGGCAAGGTGAGACGCTGGCTCACCCGTCGCAGCGAAGTGCTGGCCTATTGCGAAGCGTCCGCGCAACGGCGGCGGCAGCGGCGCCGTGATCGTATTGCTGATCGCACCGTCGGCCTGACGCGCGCGCCTGGCGGATCGGGAACACACATCGCGGCCCGGCGCGACGATGCCGGGCCTGTCAGGTCCATGCGCGTCGATGCGAAAGCGCGGGCAGATCGCGCCGGACCTGCGCCAGGCGCGCTGCATCGACGTCGCCCACGATGATGCCGGGGCCCGACTCGAACTCGGCGACGACGACGCCCCACGGATCGATGAATACGCTGTGGCCGAACGTGCGCCGGCCGTTGGGGTGCACGCCGCCCTGCGCCGCGGCGAGCACGTAGCACTGGTTCTCGATCGCCCGCGCGCGCAAGCAGCACGTGCCAATGGGCCGCGCCCGTGACCGCGGTGAACGCCGAGGGCACGAGGATCAGTGACAGGTCCGTAAACTGCCGATACAGCTCCGGGAATCGCATGTCGTAGCAGATCGACAGCGCCACGCGGCCGCAGGGAGCCTCGAACGACACAGGCTTCTCGCCCGGCTCGATGGTCTTTGCCCTCGTCGTAGCGCTCGTCTCCCTGGGTGAAGGTGAACAAGTGCATCTTGTCGTAGCGCGCGATGCGCTGGCCGCTCGGATCGAAGACCAGCGACGCGCTTCGGACGCGGCCGGGATCGGAAATCGGCGATCGGCGACGCGCCTCCCACGACCCATACGCCGTGCTCGCGCGCGACCCTTGCGAGAAAGTCCTGCTGCGGTTCCGGCGCCGTCCGGCTTCGCGCACGAGAACCTTGTCGATGGCGCGCGCGCCGAATATGCCGAAATACTCCGGCAGCAGCACGAGCTCCGCTCCCCGACGCACGGCTTCGACGATCATCGGCTCGATCGCCGACAGATTTTCAGCAACGTCGCCGCCGGAAACGGTCTGCACGGCGGCGACGCGAAAATGTTCCGCGCTCATTGCTTGATCGTTTCCGCCGGGCACCGCCGCGGTCGCGGGGCGCCGTCCGCTCCGCTCAACGACAGGATCGGACCAGCTTCCGCTGACCGCGTACTCATACGAGAACATCTGCTCGATCGGGTCCTTCATTGCGGTTTGCGCGAGCAGCGTCCCGGCGCCGACTGCTACGCCCACGATCGGATTGGCGAGCAGCAGCGCCGCGGCGCCGGCCGATATCGTTCCAGACAGCGTCGGCTGCACCCGCACCTGAAGCTTTTGCGTCTCGTTGGCGATATTGGCCTCGCCGGCGATGGTGACGCGCGCCGAGGGTCCGACGATTTTCAGGTTATCGCTCTTCATCACGCCATCCTGCACTCGCACGTCGCCGGTGATCTCGTCGAAGGCGAATCCCTCGCCGAAAATATCCTGAAAGTCGAACGCGAGCCGGCGCTTGAGGGCTTGCAACGAGAGCACGCCGAGCAGCTTGCCCAGCCCCGGATCGAGCTTCACGAACTGGCCCCTGCCGGTCTCGACCGTGAACTTGCCGTTCAGCGACGGATAGTCGAACTCCTGAGGACTTCCCGACCATTCGAGCGAGCCGTGGATGTGCGTCGGCGCACCGCGAACCGCGTCGGGCATGCCGAAGCGGGCGAGATACTTTCCCGAATCGCGCACGTCGAGGTCGGTATCGAGCTGCGTGGTCGGCGCGCGGCCGGCGCCGCGCCACCAACCCGATGCGGTCAAAGTGCCGTCATCGCTTCCGAGCTTGAGGCTCTCGATGCGCCAATCGCTTCCGTTCGGCTGCGCCGTGAGCTCGAGCTTGCCGAGGTCGTGCTCCTTGAGCCGAAAGCTGTCGGCGACGATATCGACCGACGGCCACGGATTAGCCGTCGGTGGTGCGCTCTGCGTCTGCGCTGCCGGGGTCGCGACCATCGAGGCCGGCGCCGACGGCGGTGCCGTGAACCGCTGCAAGCGGGCGACGATGCGTCCATTGAGGCGCCCCGGTCCCGCGGACTGCCAGCGCGCAGTGCCCAGGAGCTCGCGGCCGCGCAGATCGATCTGCCAATCGTCGCCGCCGCGACTGGCGCCGATGCGAAGATCGTTGAACTGGCGACCGAAGACCTCCATCGCGCCCACGGTGATGTCCACACCGGTAAGCGGCAGGGCGTCGGGACCCGAGTCGAGCTGGCGCTTCACCCTGAGCCAGCCATCGAGATCGAGCGCTGCGAGCTCGCCGCGAACCCACAGGCCCGGCCGATCGGCGTCGCCCTCGGACGTGCCGAGCGTGAGGAGCCCGCGCTCCGCGACGGCAGCGGTCGCGGTCAGGCGGCGGTGAAGATTCAAACGCCCGATGTTGCCGTAGCGGACCGCGAGCGTTTCGTGGGTATCGTCGATGGCCTGGCGCTGAATCTTGAGCGGCACGGAATCGGCCGCGGCCTTGGCGATGGGTCGCGGCAGGTCGATCGCCGCGCCGCGGAGCGTGGAATCGAGCGTCCACGTCGCCATGTCATTGGCGACTTGCATCTCCAGCTGCCAATCGGTCGTCCCGGAAACCCGATCGAGCAGCGGCTGCGACGCGTATTCGGAACGCAAAGCGCTCAGATTGGCGGTTCCCTGCGCGTCGACTTTTACGCGGCCCTCCCCGCTCTTGATGTTCATGCGCGCCGGGCCGCCGACGATTTCGGCCGTGAGCGGCGACGCGTGGACCTCGTGGTTCGAGAAGTTGAGCGTTCCGTTGACCTGTGCAAGCGCGGGGACGTCGCCGGCAAACTTGATGCGATCGTTGGCGAAATTGTAGGAGCCGACCACACGATTGTCTTCAGGCTTTCCGAGAGGGAGGTCGAGCACGAACGCGAGCGTGCCCGAGCCCGAGGCCTCGGCGCCATCGGTGAAGTGTCCGATCCAGCCCGCGACCGGACTTTCGCCCACGTAACGCAGCGCATCCGTGATGGGACCCGGCGCCTCGCCGTCCACATGCAACACAGGATGGCTCCCGCGGAGGTCCGCGATGTCGGCCTTGAGGCGGCTCAGATCGGTGCCGAAGACGCGCGCGTGGTGCGCCTCGATGGCCATGTGCGCACCGTCGAAGCGCAGGTCCGCGTCGACGTCGGTCAGAAGCGGGCCAGCCGTCGGCGTAATCGAGGCTCACGCCTTGCGCTTTGACCAGAACCTGGAATTGCCCGGTCTTTCCGCCGGCGAATGGAAAATCAGCAAGGTTGCCGACGAGCTTGACGCGCGTGTCGGCGGCGCTGCCGGAGACCAGCAGCGTGCGCAGCCGATCGCGGACGGCGGCGGAGCTCACCAGCGGAACGTAGCGATACGCCTGCTTCGCGTCGAGACGGCCGAACTGCGCGGTGCCGTTGATCGTGCCAGGCCCGTCCGCCGACGTGCCGTATTCTCCGCTGACGCTACCGGCGACGTCGGCGTTGTCGAAGCTGAGCTTGTCCACCGACACCGTCGTCCCGTCGTGCTGTCTGCGCCAGTGAAGCTGGCCCTGCATGTGGTCGAAAGCGAGCGGGTCGGCGTAAATGCGCGGCAAGACCACCGTCAGCGCGTGACTCTGCAGCTTGAACGCTCCCCCGAGCTGCGTCCCTTCGACGCTTCCGGAAAGTCCCGCTGACGCCCGGATGCCAGTCCTGCGCCGCAAAGCCGACGTCGATGAGCTTGCCAGCGACGTTGAACGACTCCGGTGCGTTCGCCTCGCCGGTCCACTCGAGCTTTCCCTGTTCAACCGTTCCGCGCGGCGCGACGCGTGCGAGCTCGTCGCGAACATGTGCCGGCAAGGGCAACGCCGCCGCGACCTGCCGCAGCGGCGCGAGCTCCAGGCGATCGAACTCGAGGCGTCCATCGTTCATCGTCTCCGCCGGACCACTCAACGTGAGCTTGATGTCGGTCGGATCGAGACGAAGGCCGTCGCGGCCGGCGAGCGCCAGCTGGCGGGTGAAAAATTCGCTCTTCTTGCCATCGACGTTCCAGCCAACGCGTCCCTCGAGCCGATCGAGCATGAGGTCGGGCAGGTCGTCGCCGAGGCGTGCCTCGACATCGTCAAGGACGAGATCGGCGACCATCTCGCGCGACTCGTCGCTCCCGAACTGAAACCAGACGCGCACCGCGCCGCTGCCGCTCCTGATGGGCACCGGCAAGCGCGATCCACGATCTCCAGGCCGCAACGTCGGCGTAGTCGAGCCGGGCGTAGAGCCGGCCGCTCATGCCCGCCCAAGTCCGCGAGTGACACGCCGGTGACGTCTCCGCGCAGGTCGAGTGGCGAGGCAATGCCTGCGGGAGGCGTTCCAGTGAGACCGAAACGGTGATGCCCGAAGGCGTTTTCCAATCGAAATTCGACGTGATCGAGCGTCGAGCGGCGCTGCGTCGCGCGTAGCATCCCGCCAGACGATCGCCGCGTCATGCACCACGATGCTGCTTTGGCGCAGCACCCAGGCCGCGACGCGCTGGTCGCCGGCGCGCGCTGCGGGATCGATGGTCACGCCGGCAAGGTGCAATTTGCCCGCCGCATCGCGCTGAACAGACAGCTGCGGCTGATCGATGACCAGCTGCTTGCAGCGCAGATCGAAAAAGAGCAGCGACGTCCAGGACACTGTCAGCCGCAGCGCGGGCAGCACCAGCGAGGGTGAGCCCGTGCCGCGATCGAGAACGCGAACGCCTTTCAACTCCAGGCGCGGATTCCATCCATCCCATCCGGTCGCGATTGAATCGATCTGCACGGGCTGGCCGATCTGCCGCTCCAGCCATTGCGTCAACGTATCGCGATTGGTCTCGAGCCTCGGGAAGATCACGAGCCGGATCGCAAGCAGCAGAAGGCAGAAGGCGACAATCGCGGCGAGCAGCAGCACACGGATCGCGCGTGCGATTGTTGTCGACCAGGGGGGATATGCGGCGGAGAATTTCGGCGATGCGCGCACGGAAGGCATAATAACCGTCTATACCCTCGTACGGAAAGGGATGGTCGCCGCGTTGGGCAATTCGATGGACCTCGCCGAGGCGCTCGAGTTCAGCCGGTACGCGAGCCGCCTTCGCGCCGCGCGGCCCGAGATCTTTGCCGCGGTTACCGCTGCTCTGGACGCGCCTTTCGCCGTCGCGCACCGACGAAGCCGCGGCGCTGCGGGATCCATCCGATCGGGGCGCGCTTGCCGCGCTCGCTGCGCAAGCTCCGACAGCGCCTCTTCCTCGGAACGCTCCTGCGCGACCTGACCGGGCGCGCCGACTTGCTCGAAGTCTGTGGCGTCATGACCCGGCTGGCCGAGGTAGCGGTCGCGGCGAGCGTGCGCGGCGCATCATCGCTGGCTCGCTGAAGCGCACGGCAATCCGGTGGGGGCCGAGAGCGGCAGCTGCTGCAGGAGCTCATCGTCGTCGGCATGGGCAAGCTCGGCGGTGGCGAGCTCAACGCCTCATCGGACATCGATCTGGTCTTCGTCTATCCCGAGTCCGGGATGACCGACGGAGCCAGGCCCATCGCGAATCAGGAATTTTTCGAGCGTCTCGGCCGCCGCGTGATCGCCGCGCTCGACGAGGTCACGTCCGATGGATTCGTTTTCAGGGTCGACATGCGTCTTCGGCCGTACGGAGACTCGGGCCCGCTTTGCTCGTCATTCGTGGCGCTGGAAAGCTACCTGATCGCGCAGGGACGCACCTGGGAGCGCTATGCCTGGCTCAAGGCCCGGCCCCTGACCGGCGGCCAGGGAGACGCGCTGGAGCGCATGATCGAGCCGTTCGTGTTCCGCAAATACCTCGACTACGACGCGTATGGCGGCCTGCGCGAGGTTCATCGCCAGATTCGCGGCCAGGGCCGTCTCAAGGACTACGCGCAAAACGTCAAGCTCGGTCCAGGCGGGATCCGCGAGATCGAATTCATCGTCCAGGCCCTGCAGCTCGTCCGCGGCGGTCGCGAGCCCGCGCTGCGCGCGCGCGGAACGCTTCCCGCCCTCTCCGCGCTCGAGGCGCGCGGCCTGCTGCCGTCCGCCGCGGTGGCCGAGCTGAGCGACGCCTACGCCTTCCTGCGCAACATCGAGCATCGGCTGCAATATCGCGACGACGCGCAGACGCATGACGTACCCGACGATGCCGATTCGATATCCGCTCTTGCGCGCGCGAGCGGCTTCGCCGATGCGAGAAGCTTCGCCGCGGCACTGGGCGAGCAACCGCGCAGCGGTGGATCGCCACTTCGACGCGCTTTTCGGCGATTCCGACGATGAGAATGAGGATCCGTTCGCCGCGATGTGGCGCGACCCCGCGGACAACGCGACTCATCGCACCCTGCTCGAGAGTGCGGGCTACTCGGACCCGGGCCCGCTTGCTCGCCCAGCTCGACGCACCTTCGCGGTGTCGCCCGCTATTTGCGGCTGCCGGCGACATCGCGGCAGCGTTTCGACGCGCTCCTGCCGCGGCTATTGCGCGTCGCGGCGCAAACAGCACAGCCGCAACCAACGTTTATCCGGCTGCTGACGCTGCTCGAGACGATCAGCGGGCGCAGCGCGTATCTCGCGCTTCTCATCGAGCATCCGCCTGTGCTGCCACGGCTCGCCCAACTGCTCAGCGCGAGCGCGTGGGCAGCGGAGTACCTGACGCGGCATCCCATCCTGTTGGACGAGCTGCTCGACAGCGGCGCGCTGCTCGCCGAGCCCGATTGGCAGGAGTGGCGCGCCGAGCTCGGCACGCAGATTGCCGCACTCACGGAGGACTTCGAGCGCCAGATCGATTCGCTGCGCCATTTTCAGCAGGCGCAGACCTTCCGGCTGCTCGCGCAGGATCTGGACGGAAGGCTGTCGATCGAGCGCCTCGCCGACCACCTCTCCGCGCTCGCCGACATCGTGCTCGACGCGGCACTCAAGCTTTGCTGGACGCAACTCCAGGGACGCGATGCCCCGTCGCCGAAGTTCGCGATCATCGGTTACGGCAAGCTCGGCGGGAAGGAGCTTGGCTACGCGTCGGACCTCGACCTGGTGTTCCTCTACGACGACGCCGACGAAAGCGCGTCGCAGAAGTACGCACGCCTCGCGCAGCGGCTCAACACGGCGATCACCAGCATGACCGGCGCGGGCCGCCTGTACGACACGGATCTTCGTCTGCGCCCGGACGGGGCGAGCGGGTTGCTGGTGTCGAGCCTCACCGCATACCGGAGCTACCAGCGCGCGCAACGCCTGGACCTGGGAGCATCAGGCGCTGACCCGGGCACGCTTTGTCGCCGGCGACGCCGCGATCGGAGCGGCGTTCGAGCTCGAGCGCGAGTCCATCCTGCAGCCTGCCGCGCGACCTGGCCGCGCTGCGAAACGACGTGATGACCATGCGCCAGCGCATGCACGCCGCGCATCCGAATCGCAGCGGGCTCTTCGACCTCAAGCACGATCGCGGCGGGATGGTGGATATCGAATTCGCGGTCCAGTATCTCGTCCTGGCGCACGCGCACGCCGAGCGCGAGCTGACCCGAAATGTGGGCAACATCGCGCTCCTCGGCATGTGCGCGCAGCTCGAGCCTCGTGCCCGCCGACCATCGCGTTGGCGAGCGCGGAGGCCTATCGCGAATATCGCCGCCTGCAGCACCAGGTGCGCCTTCAGGGCGCGAAGGAAGCGCGCGTCGACGGGGATGCGCAAAAGCCGCGCCGCGAGGCGGTCGCGGCGCTCTGGAATTGCGTATTCGGCGGCGCCGTGGGCCGAGGCGCGCGCGGAAATCGGCTAAAATGCGCTTTTACGCGCATGCGTGAGGCTTTCGATGTCGATGTCCGACCGCGACGGTTTTATCTGGTACGACGGCAAGCTGGTGCCCTGGCGTGACGCGACGACGCACGTCCTCACGCATTCGCTGCACTACGGCCTCGCGGTATTCGAGGGCGTTCGCGCGTACAAGACACGCGGACGGGCCGGCCATTTTCCGGCTTGGCGGAGCATACGCAGCGGCTATTCAACTCGGGCCGCATCTACCTGATGCAGATTCCGTACGACAAGGAGCAATTGATGGCGGCGCAGCGCGAAGTCGTGCGCGCCAACAAGCTCGATTCGTGCTATCTGCGGCCGATCGCTTTTTACGGCTCGGAAAAGATGGGCGTCTCGCCGAAGGGCGCGAAGGTTCACGTCGCCATCGCGGCATGGCCATGGGGCGCCTATCTCGGACCCGAGGCGCTGGAAAAAGGCATCCGCGTCAAGACCTCGTCGTTCGCCCGGCATCACATCAATGTGACCATGGCGCGCGCGAAGTTCGCGGGCACCTACGCCAATTCCATTCTCGCCAATCAGGAAGCGACCATGGACGGCTACGACGAGGCCCTTGTTGCTCGACGTCGATGGCTTCGTCGCGGAGGGCTCGGGCGAAAACCTGTTCGTCGTCAAGGACGGCAAGCTCTACGAGCCGGAGCTCACGTCCGCCTTGGTCGGCATCACGCGCGACTCGATCATCACGCTCGCCAACGACCTCGGGATCGAAGTGCAGGCCAAGCGCTTGACGCGCGACGACGTCTACATCGCCGACGAGGCATTCTTCACCGGCACCGCGGCCGAGGTCACGCCCATACGCGAGCTCGACAACCGCGTCATCGGCAACGGCGAGTGCGGACCGATCACACGCAAGCTGCAGTCGCTGTTCTTCGATGTGGTCAATGGCAGGAACTCCGAAATACAAATCCTGGCTGACCCGGGTCTAGGCGGCGAGGAGCCCAGATGGCCGAGATCGCAGGTAACGCTCCGTCCGTCGTCAATGTCACGCCGGCGGACATGCCGCTTTACTGCCCGAACCCGGCGATGCCGCTGTGGTCGAGCCATCCGCGCGTGTTTCTCGATGTCGGGGCCAGCGGCGAGGCGATGTGTCCCTATTGCGGGACGCGCTATCGCTTGCAGGGCGCGCCGCCCAAGGGTACACTGAGGGTAGAGGTCACTGACAGCAACGGGCGGATCGCCCGGGTTTCTTCGTTGCCGCCGATGGGTCGGCGGCCCAACCGATGTCCGAACGCATTCTGATCGTCGCGCCCTCGTGGGTCGGCGACGCCATCCTCTCCGAACCTCTTGTCGCAGTGCTTCGCGAGCCGCTCGAGGAGCCGATCGTCGACGTGCTCGCGCCGCCATGGTGCGCCCCGATCTACCGGCGGATGCGCGGCATCCGCAACGTCATCGAGAGTCCGCTGGCGCACCGCGAGCTCGGACTGCGAAAGCGCCGCGCAATCGCGCGTGTCACTGCGGGAGCAGGCGTACACGCGCGCGTTCGTTCTGCCGAATTCGTTCAAGTCGGCGCTGATTCCATGGCTCGCGCGCATTCCCCGTCGGACCGGCTATGTCGGCGAGGCGCGGGGAATGATCCTGACGGATGTTCGCAGGCTCGATCGCAAGGCCTATCCGCGCCTGGTCGACCGTTTCGTCGCCCTGGCCGCGGCGCCGGGCGAGATTCTGCCGACCGCGTCGGCGCCCGTGCTGGTGCCAAACAGCGCCAACGCGGCCGAAGCCATCCGCACGCTCGGATTGGCGACGCGCCGGCCGGTCGCGATTTTCTGTCCCGGAGCCGAGTACGGTCCCGCCAAGCGCTGGCCGACCGAGCACTTCGCGACCCTGGCGCGGCGTCTGATCGACTCGGGTTACACGGTGTGGCTGATCGGCTCGCCCAACGACCGCGTGGCCGCCGACCCGCTCGCCGCGCAGGTTCCCGAAATACGCAATGCCTGCGGGCGCACGGACCTCGGCACGGCGATCGACCTTCTCGCGACCGCCAGGGTCGTGGTGAGCAACGATTCGGGACTGATGCACGCGGCCGCGGCGGTCGGCGTGCCGCTGGTGGGGCTGTTCGGTTCGTCGAGCCCGGAATACACTCCTCCGCTGTCGCCCCTGGCGCGCGTGGCCCGGATCGACATCGTCTGCAGCCCTTGCTTTCAGCGCGAATGCCCGCTGGGACACTTCAAGTGCATGCGCGATCTCTCGCCGAGCACCGTCTACGATCTGGCGCGCCTCGGAGTGAACCAGGACCTTCCATGATCCATACGCGAAAGCACTAGATGGCCAAGGCCCGCACTCCGACCATTTTCACCACGCCGCAGGACGCGGCGGTCGCCTTTTATCGAGCCTTCGAAGCCAAGGACATCGATGCAATGATGGCCGCGTGGGCGGAGGACGAGGAGATCGTGTGCGTTCATCCCGGCGGACCGCGCCTGGTCGGATTCGATGCGGTGCGTCTCGGATGGGAGCAGATATTCGCCGGCGAGGCCAAGCTGTTTTTTCGTCTCGAAGGAATCGTGGTGCTGGAAACCGTGGGCATGGCGCTGCAGAGCGCGATCGAGCAGGTCGCGGTCGGCGACGACCCCGCGCCCCGCGGGACCGCCATCGCCAGCAACGTTTTTCTGCGCACGCCCTCCGGATGGCGCATGGTCTCGCATCACGCCTCGAGTGCGCCGACGATGACCGTCGCCACGCCTGCGGGCCCCTTGCACTAGGGACGCCGCGCAGCGCGGCGCAGTCCTTCAGGCCGTGCCGCCTACCGTGAGCCCGTCGATGCGCAAGGTGGGCTGGCCGACGCCGACTGGCACGCTTTGCCCGTCCTTGCCGCACACGCCCACGCCGGCGTCGAGCGCTAGGTCGTTGCCGATCATCGAGACGCGCGTCAGCGCGTCGGGTCCGTTGCCGATCAGCGTCGCGCCTCTAACCGGATGCGTGAGCTTGCCGTTCTCGATCATCCACGCCTCGGCCGCCGAGAAGACGAACTTGCCGTTGGTGATGTCGACCTGGCCGCCGCCGAAGTTCACGGCGTAGAGGCCGTCGGAAACCGATTCGATGATCGCCGCCGGATCGTCGGCTGCCGGCGAGCATGATGGTGTTGGTCATGCGCGGCATCGGCATGTGCGCGAACGATTCGCGCCTGCCATTGCCGGTCGAAGAGACGCCCATCAGGCGCGCATTCAAGGTGTCCTGCATGTAGCCCTGAAGAATCCCGTCCTCGATCAGCACGGTGCGCTGCGTCGGATTGCCCTCGTCGTCGATATTGAGCGATCCGCGTCGCTGCGCGATCGTGCCGTCATCGACCACGGTGACGCCCTTGGCAGCGACGCGCTCACCGACCCGGCCCGAGAACGCCGACGTTCCCTTGCGGTTGAAGTCTCCCTCGAGGCCGTGGCCGATCGCCTCGTGCAGCAAAATGCCGGGCCATCCCGGACCCAGCACCACGGTCATCGTGCCCGCTGGCGCCGCCTCGGCGCGCAGGTTGAGCAACGCCTGATCGACGGCCTGTTCCGCGTACTCGTGCAGGAGCGCCTCGGTGAAGTAGCCATAGTCGACGCGGCCACCGCCACCACCGATGCCCTGCTCGCGCCTGCCGCCTTCCTCGGCGATCACGCTTATGGACAAGCGGACGAGCGGGCGAACATCGGCAGCGATCAGGCCGTCGCTGCGCGCGACCAGAATCGCTTCGTATTCACCGGCGAGGGACGCCATCACCTGCGTGATGCGAGGGTCGCGGGCGCGCGCGATGCGCTCCAGCCGCTCGAGGAGCCTCACCTTTTCCGCGTCGCTGAGCGCGGCGACAGGATCGGTCGGCGAATACAAGGCCCGCGCCCCTCCGAGCTTGTCCAGCGCCGCGACGGCGGACTGTCCCTGACGCCCGATCGCGCGTGTCGCGGTCGCCGCCTTGGTGAGCGCATCGAGGCTGATGTCGTCCGAGTATGCAAACGCCGTCTTCTCGCCCGACACGGCGCGCACGCCTACGCCGCGGTCGATGGAAAACGAGCCTGACTTGACGATGCCCTCCTCCAGGCTCCAGCTCTCGACACGCGAGTACTGGAAATACAGGTCCGCGTAGTCCACGTGGTGAACGTGAATACCCGCGAGCACATCGGAGAGCTGGCGAAACTCGAGCGCCGCGGGCGCAAGCAGGAGCTCGGTCGCCTGCGCGAGAAGTTTCGAATCGACGGCGGGAATGGAAAGCAGGGTCACTGGTGTCCTCAGGCGTTGCGTGATGTGATGCGTGCCGTATTGTCCGGCCACGAGGGCCGCGGCACAAGGGCGCGTCTTGCGGAGATGGACCGCGGCCGGGGCCGCGAGTTCGAATGCGTGCGCGAAAGCGTCAGCTCGGCGCCTGTCCCAGATAAGTCGCTGCCACGCGGGCGTCGGTCGCGAGCGACGAGCTCGGGCCCTCGATCGCGACTTCGCCCGTCTCGAGCACATAGCCGTAGTCGGCAACCTGCAGCGCCGCTCGCGCGTTCTGCTCCACCAGCAGGATGGATACACCTGTCGCCTTGAGCGCGGCGATGATGCCGAATATCTCTTTCACGATCAGCGGCGCCAGGCCGAGGCTCGGCTCGTCGAGCATCAGCAATCTCGGCTTGGCCATCAGCGCCCGGCCGAGCGCGAGCATTTGCCGCTCTCCGCCCGACAGCGTTCCTGCGAGCTGCGCGCGGCGCTCGCCCAGCCGCGGAAAGCGCTCGTAGACCTCCGCGAGCGTCTTCGCGCGCGTCCTGTCTCCCGCGCGAAAGCGCTGGAAACCGCCGAGCTCGAGATTGTCGGCGACACTCATCGACGCGAAGAGCTCGCGCTTCTCCGGAACCAGGGCAACACCCCTCGGCAACGCGCTGCTCGACATCGCCCGTCGCAAGGGGCGCGTCATCGTAGCGGATCGTGCCCCGTGATGGCAGCAGGCCCATGATCGCGGCGAGGAGCGTCGTCTTGCCCGCGCCGTTGGGACCGATCACGGTCACGATGCGTCCCGCCGCGACGTCGAGCGATACGCCGTGCACAGCCTCGACCTTGCCGTAGGCGACATGCAGGTCGCGGATTTCCAGGAGTGGCATCGGGACGGGCTCGATCGCGATCAGACGCCGCCGAGATATGCCTCGAGCACCGCGGGGTTTTTCTGAATTTCAGCGGGCAGGCCCTGCGCGAGCATTTCGCCGAAATCCATCACGACGAGACGGTCGGTCAAGCCCATCACGAAATCCATGTCGTGCTCGACCAGAAGGATGGTGACGCCCTCCTCCCGCAAACCGCGGAGGAGGCGTGCAAGCTCCTGCTTCTCCAGGTAGCGCAGTCCGGCCGCGGGCTCGTCGAGCAACAAGCAGGATCGGATCCGCCGCCAGCGCGCGGGCGATCTCGACGATGCGTTGCTTGCCGAGCGCGAGCGAGCCGACGGCGGCATGCATCTGCTCCTGCAGGCCCACGCGCTCGATTTGCGCCGCCGCTTCGGCGAGCGTCATCGCTCTCCTCCCGCCGGTCGAGGCGCAGCGCCGCGCGAGCCACGCCTGAACTTCCGCGCAAGTAGGCGCCCAGCGCCACGTTGTCGAGCACCGACATGGTGGGGATCAGCTTCACGTGCTGAAAGGTCCTGCAGATGCCGAGGCGCGCAATGTGATACGGCTGTTTTCCTCCAGTCGATTCGCCTTCGAAGACAATGCCGCCCGCCGTCAGCGGCAGTGCCCCGCTGATGAGGTTGAACATCGTGCTCTTGCCCGCGCCGTTCGGTCCGATCAGGCCGAGGATTTCGCCGCGACGCAGGTCGAAAGACAGGTCGTTGACCGCGACCAGGCCACCGAACTCCTTGCGCGCGCGGTCGATGACGAGCATCGAATCACCGTTGCGGCGCTGTCGCCTCGGAAGAGACTGCGGCCTTGCGCGGCGGTGGAGGATCTTTTTGCCGAAACGCGCGCGCCAGCCACGGCCATACGCCGTCGCGCGTACGCTGCAACAGCAGGATCATCAGGATCCCGAACACGACGACCTCGAAATTCCCGTCGCGGCCAAGCAACCGCGGCAAGTAGTCCTGCAGCACCTGCTTGAGCAGCGTGATCATGGTTGCGCCGACCACGGCTCCCCACACGCTTCCCGCGCCGCCGACGACGGCCATGAACAGATATTCGATACCCTGGTTGATGCCGAACGGCGTCGGGTTCACGAACCGCTGCAGATGCGCGTAGAGCCATCCCGAGATGCACGCCAGCACCGCCGCATAGACGAAGACCACGATCTTGAGCCTGCCCGCGTCGACGCCGAACGCCTCGGCCATCTCGAGGCCGCCCTTGAGTGCGCGCACGGCTCGACCGGGACGCGAATCGAGCAGGTTGCGCGTCGCCCAGAGGCTCGCCAGCGCGATCGCCCAGATGAGGTAGTAGAAGACGACGCTCGCTGCGCATCTCGAATCCGAAAAGGGACAGCGCCGGGATGCCGGTCAGGCCGGTGTGTCCGCCGAGAAACTCCAGATTGCCGAAAAGATAGAAGAGGCTGATGCCCCATGCGATCGTCGCCAGCGGCAGGTAGTGCCCTTTCATGCGCAGCGTGATGAAGCCGAGAAATACCGCGACCGCCGCGGTCAGCACGACGCCGATGACGAGGTTCAGCCACGGAGAAAGCGCCGGATGCGCGAGCGAGAGATAGGCCGTCGTATACGCACCCAGGCCGACAAAGGCTGCCTGGCCGAACGAGGTCTGTCCGGCGACACCGGTCAGAAGCACCAAGCCGAGCGCCGCAATGCTGTAGAGGCCGATATAGTTGAGCAGCGTGATCCAGAACGGGCGGCGCGATTGCGGGCGCCAGCACAAGCGCCACGGCCAGGACTCCCGCTGCCGCGACGCGCGGGCTCACTCCTCTTCCTCGTGATGATGCGTGGTCAACGACCGCCACAGCAGCACCGGTATGATCAACGTAAAGACGATGACTTCCTTGAACGCGCTTGCCCAGAACGAGGAGAACGATTCGAGCAGTCCGACCAGCACCGACCCGGCGGCGGCCAGCGGATAGCTCGACAGCCCGCCGATGATCGCACCGACGAAGCCCTTCAGGCTGATCAGGAACCCGGAGTCATAGTAGACAGTGGTGATCGGTCCGATCAGCACTCCGGAAAACGCGCCCAGCAGCGCGGCGAGCATGAAGGTGAGGCTGCCCGCGAGGCTGGGACTGATACCCACCAGTCGGGCGCCGACGCGATTGAGCGCCGTCGCGCGCAGGGCCTTTCCGTACAGCGTCCGCTCGAAAAAGAGGTACAGCGCGGCGATGAGTATCACCGATGAGAGGACGACCAGGATGCTCTGTCCGCTGATCGCGATGTCACCGGCGTGAAACGTGGCATCGGTGAACGGGCGGCGTGCGCGAACCTTCCGCGCCGAAGAACCACAAGCCCAGGCCAAGCATCACCAGATGCGCCGCGACCGAGACGATGAGGAGGATCAGCACGGAGGCTCCTGCCAGCGGTTGATACGCGACCCGGTAGAGGAGCGGCCCCAGCGCGGTGACGATCACCAGCGTCAGCAGGATCTGGACGGCAAATGGCGGCGACAGGGGCGCCGCAGCGTAAACGATGGCCGCGATCGCGAGGGGCAGAGCGAGATAGAGCGCGAGGCTCCGCGGGAGACGGCGCCATTCGCGCCGTCGCAGCGCCGAATGGCATTCCATCGCACCTGCGACCAGCGCCAGACCTACCAGCAGTCCGACCGTGCCGGGGGGCTTGCCCAGTTGCAATCCCGCGAGCGTCAGCGTGCCGTAGGTCACGAACTCGCCCGAGGGAATGAAAATCACCCGCGTCACCGTAAATACAAGCACCAGCGCCAGCGCGAGCAGCGCGTAGATCGCCCCATTGGTGATCCCGTCCTGCGCGAGCAATGCGGCGATGGAAAGCGTCATCGGCAGGAATTTCCGATTCGAAGCGTGCGCATGCAGGCAACGCGTCGACCGACGTTGCGCCCCCTCAAGCCCCTCGACGGCGCGCGAATCAAATGCGCTTCACGCCAATCTGAAGCATCCGCGGCAGCGAGGATGGAACGACGCGCCCGGCTTGGGCCGCGTCAGCTCGCTGAATCGCGAAGCCAGCGCCCCGTGACCGTCGCGACGCCAGTCATCTCACCAGAATCCATTTTCCATTTTCGATACGGACGATGACCCGCGCGCGGTTGTCCATCCCATTGTGGTCGCTTGCACTCATGTTGAAGACGCCGTTGCTCCCGGCGACGTCCTTGGCATTTTCCAGCGCGTCGCGCAAGCCCTCGCGAAAGGCCTTGGTCCCCGGCTGACCCTTTTTCAGCGCCTCGGGAATCGCGCGCTGCAGCAGCATGTATGCATCCCATGCGTGCCCGCCGAAGGTCGTGCGGCTGCCGGCCCCGTACTTTGCCTCGTAGGCCTTGACGTACTCCGCGGCTGACTTCTTGACCGGATTACTGTCCGGCAGCTGCTCATATACCAGCATGGGTCCCACAGGAAGCACCGCGCCGTTTCCGTCGGCGCCAACGACGCGAAGGAAGTCGGCGTTGGCGACGCCGTGCGTCTGGTAGATCTTTCCCTTGTAGCCGCGCGCGACCAGCTCCTTGTGCGGAGTTGCCGCCGGCGTTCCGGCGCCCGCGATGAGCACCGCGTCGGGCTGCGCGGCGAGAATCTTGAGCACCTGTCCGGTCACGCTGGGATCGTTGCGATTGTATTTCTCCTCGGCGACGATCTTGATGCCCGCCGTCTGCGCCGAGCGCTTCATCTCGAGGAGCCAGTTGTCGCCGTAGGCATCCGCAAACCCGATAAAACCCATCGTCTTCACACCGCTCCCGCGCATCTGAATCGCAACGGCATCGGCCATCAGCGAATCGTTCTGCGGGGTTTTGAATACCCACTGGGTTCTCGGATCGGTCGGAATGATGATTGCGGCGGATGCGGCGAGCGAGATCATCGGGACTCCCGCCTCCGCGACGACATCGCGCATCGCCAGGGAATTGGGCGTTATCGTCGAGCCGATGATCACATCGACCTTGTCCTCGCTCAGCAGCTTGCGTGTGTTCTTGACCGCCTCGGTCGTATCCGACTTGTCATCGAGAACGATGAAATTGAGCTTCTGCCCGGCGATGACCGGAGAGCCGAGCATTTCGAATCGTATTTTTCTCCGGAATGCCGAGCGACGCAGCGGGCCCCGTCGCCGAAAGGGTGACGCCGATGTTGATGTCGGCCGCGGCAAGGCCTGCCATGAGCATCGTCGCCAGCGCGGCAACCCACTTTAGAATTCTCATTTTTCCCCCGTCCGAAGCTAGCGTGTCTTCAGTGCGTCGCGGATTTCACGTAGAAGCTCGATCTGCTCCGGAGGCGGGGGCGGCGCGGGCGGCGGCTGCTTGCGCTTGAGCGCGTTGATCTCCTTGACCATCAGGAAAATAACGAACGCCAGAATGACGAAATTGATCGCGATAGTAATGAAATTACCGTACGCGAAGAGCGGCACTCCGGCCTTCGTCAGCGCGTCGTAGGTCATCGGCCCGCTATAACCTGCCGGCGGCGAGCCGAGAAGGATGAACCAGTTACTGAAGTCGAGACCGCCTACGACGCGGCCGATGAGAGGCATGATCAGGTCCTTCACGATCGAATCGACCAGCCTCCCGAATGCGGCGCCGATGATGACCCCGACCGCGAGATCGATCACATTGCCCTTGATCGCAAACTCTTTGAACTCCTTGATGAGCGCCACCGAAAATCCCTCCTGCCGCTAATTGTAGACGTTGCGCGGTCTATACCGCGGCTTCACCGGATTCGCCAGTGCGGATGCGCACGACCTGCTCCACCGTCGTCACGAATATCTTGCCGTCGCCGATCTTGCCTGTACGCGCAGCCTTGACCACGGCCTCGATCGCCCGCTCGACGAGCGCATCGGCGACGATCACCTCGACCTTTACCTTGGGCAGGAAGTCGACGACATACTCTGCGCCGCGATAGAGCTCGGTGTGCCCCTTCTGACGGCCGAAGCCCTTGACCTCCGTTACGGTGAGCCCGGTCACGCCGATCTCGGACAGCGCTTCGCGCACTTCGTCGAGCTTGAACGGCTTGATGATTGCTTCGACCTTCTTCATGACCACCCCTCGCAACGCGTATCGCGGCAATGAAGATTACACCACCCGGCGCCTGGCGGGACGCCGATGCGGGCCGGGCAACGCGTTTATCCCAAATGTTTCCACTCGGACCAAGCCGAGGTGATCGGGTAACGCCAGTCCTTGCCGAATCCGCGCGGCGTGATCCTGATCCCGACCGCTGCCTGCCGACGCTTGTATTCGTTGATCTTGATCAGGCGAACGACCTTAGTTACATCTTCCGCGGCATAGCCTCGGGCCGACAATTTCAGCGGGGCTCAGGAGCTCCTCGACGTAGGCCTCGAGGATGGCGTCGAGGACGTCGTACGGAGGAAGGCTGTCCTGATCGGTCTGGTCGGCGCGAAGCTCCGCCGACGGAGGACGCGTGATGATGCGCTCGGGAATGACGCGTCCGAGCGAGTTGCGAAAGCGCGCGAGGCGGTATACCAGCGTCTTGTCGATATCCTTGAGCACTGCGAAGCCGCCTGCCATATCGCCGTACAGCGTAGCGTAGCCCACGGCCATCTCCGACTTGTTGCCGGTAGTCAGCACGATGGCGCGGTACTTGTTCGACAACGCCATCAACAGGGTTCCGCGCACTGCGCGCCTGAATGTTCTCTTCGGTAGCGTCCTCGGAAGCCCCTTGAATTCCTCCGCAAGCGTGCCCTTGAAAGCCTGCACGACGGCATCGATCGGCATCTCGTCGTAGCGCACGCCGAGGATTCCGGCCATGGTGCGCGCGTCTTCCAGACTGATCGCGGCGTTGTAGACCGACGGAAGCATGAGTGCGCGTACCCGGTCGCGCCCGAGCGCATCGACGGCGACGGCCAGGGTCAACGCAGAATCGATGCCGCCCGAAAGCCCCAGGAGTACGCCCGGGAAACCGTTCTTTCCGACGTAGTCGCGCACACCCATCACCAACGCGGCGTAGACGTTGGGCTCGAGCGCGCTCCTCGAGCTCGCCGCGAACGTGCTTCGGTGTCGCGCCGTCGAATTCGGCGAACGCAAGGGTGTCGTGCCACGCCGGCAATTGCTGCGCCACGTTTCCCGAGCCGTCGACGACGAACGACGCGCCGTCGAAGACGAGCTCGTCCTGGCCGCCCGGTGCGGTTCACATAGACGATCGCCAGGCCGGTCTCCCGCGCACGCGTCGAGACGATCTGCCTTCGGAGCTCCTGCTGATGGGTGTGGTACGGCGAGCCGTTGGGAACCACGATCAGCTCCGCGCCGGCGTCGCGCGTCGCGGCGGCCGGACCCGCGCACCAGACGTCCTCGCAGATGATGACGCCGACCCGAACGCCATCGACATCGATGACGCACGGATCGATGCCGGCGGTGAAGTAGCGCTGCTCGTCGAAGACGGTGTAATTCGGCAGGCACTGCTTGCGATAGACGCCGGCGATCTTTCGATCGCGGAGGATCGCGACGGCGTTATAGCGCCCGCCCGGCGCGAGCTCCGGGAATCCGACGAGCACAGTGATGCCTTCGACGCGGGAGGCGATGCGCGCCAGCTCGTCCGCGCATGCCGCGAGAAATGCCGGACGCAGCAGCAAGTCCTCCGGTGGGTAACCGCAGAGCGACAGTTCCGGCGTGACCAGGAGGTGCGCGCCACCGCGCTGCGCTTCGCCAATCGCCTCGACGATGCGCGCTGCATTTCCGGGGAGATCGCCGACGACTTGATTGAGCTGAGCGATCGCAATCCGCATAGCCAAATTTTACCATGCGCGCACGAGGACAAAACTTGCCGCGACACAGCGCGCACGCGACAATCCGGGTTCGCTCCGAATCCCCGAATGCCCCCCACCACTTTACGCGTCATCGAGTCGCTGGCAAACGTGCCCGCGCACGAATGGAACGCGCTCGTCGGCGACGCGCCACTGCTCTCGCATGCATTTCTGCATGCGTTGCACGAATCGGGATGCGCCTCGCCGGAGACCGGCTGGACGCCGCGCTATCTGACCGCGTGGCAATCGGGCTCGCTCGCCGGCGCCATGCCGCTCTACATCAAGGCCCATTCGTATGGCGAGTACGTCTTCGATTGGTCCTGGGCCGACGCGTATCGCCGGCACGGTCGCCGCTACTACCCGAAGCTCCTCTGCGCAATTCCGTTTACTCCCGCAACCGGCCAGCGTCTCATCGCCGGCACGACGACGTTGCGCCGACAGCTTCTCGACGGCGCGTTGGCGTTGCTCGAGGACCGGCGGCTGTCATCGCTGCACATCCTGTTTCCGGAGTCTGCGGATGCGGAAGTGTGCGAGCGCGGCGGGCTGCTAATGCGCGAGAGCGTGCAATTTCACTGGACCAATCCCGGCTACGCGAGCTTCGATGATTTTCTGGCGAGCATGAATCACGCCAAGCGAAAAACATCCGCCAGGAGCGGCGCAAGCTTGCCGACGCGGGCATTGTATTTCGCCGGCTGGTCGGACGCGACATCGAGCCCGAGCACTGGAAGTTTTTCTACCGCTGCTATGCCAAGACCTATAGCGAGCATCATTCCACGCCGTATCTGACTCTCGATTTTTTTCGACGCATTGGCAGATCGCTCGGCGGCAATGTCCTGCTGGTGCTCGGAGAAAGCGGCGGCAAGCCGGTCTGCGCCGCGCTGGATATCTTCAGCGCGACGACGCTGTGGGGCCGCTACTGGGGCACGCAAGCGTATGTGCCGGGATTGCATTTCGAAGCATGCTACTACCAGGCGATCGAATTCTGCATCGAGCGGGGCATCGCCCTGTTCGAGGGAGGCGCGCAAGGCGTGCACAAGCTCGCGCGCGGACTTCTTCCTGTGGCGACGCGCTCCGCACACGCGATCGCCGATCCCGATTTCGCGCGCGCGATCGGCTCCTTTCTGGTCGACGAGCGAAGCGAGGTCGCGCGGACCGTCGACGAGCTCGAGCGCGCGAGCCCTTTCAAGGAGGAAAGCTAGCGGCGCGTGCTAGACTTTCTGGATGAATACGACCCTGCTGCTCGATCGCGACGGCTCGATCGCGACGTTGACGCTCAATAGGCCCGAGTCGCTCAACACCCTCGATCCGGGAATGATCGACGCCCTGATCGCACATACCGCCGAGCTCGCGGCGGACGACAAGCGTGCGCTGCGTCGTCATTCGTGGCGCGGGCCGCCATTTCATGGCCGGCGGCGACATTCGCAGCTTTGCGGGCGAGCTTGGCCGCCGCCCGATCGAGCGCCGCGCTCATTTCACCGCCATGGTCGAGCATATGCACACCGCCATCGAAAACCTGCGCCGAATGCCGCATCCGGTCGTCGCGAGCGTGCACGGCGCGGTCGCGGGATTCGGGCTGTCGCTGATGTGCGCGTGCGACCTGGCGATTGCCGCGGAGTCCAGCTATTTCACGTCGGCGTATCGTCACCTGGGGCTGACGCCGGACGGCGGCATGTCGTACACGCTTCCGCGCGTGGTCGGGCTCAAGAAGGCGATGGAGATCGCCCTGCTCGGTGATCGTTTCGACGCGGCGGAGGCGCTGCGCCTTGGGCTGGTGAATCGCGTGGTCGCGCAGAGCGAGCTCGCGTCAGCGACGCGAGAGTTCGCGCTCGCGCTCGCGGCCGGACCTATGCTCGCGATTCGCAACGGCAAGCGCCTGCTGAACGAGTCGCTTTCGCAATCGCTGTCTTCGCAGCTTCTGTCGGAAGCCGAGAGTTTCGGCGCATGCTCGGCGACGACAGACTTTGCCGAGGGCGTGCGCGCCTTCCTGGAGAAACGAAGCCCGAGCTTCGGCGAGAAGTAGAGCAGCGAGCGACAGGAGCGCGGACTTTCGGAACCGCGACGGGTCGATTCCTCTCGGCTAAACGCCGCCGTTCCGCCGCCACCCGCGTTACCGCCACCGGCGTTGCCGCCGCCCGCGCCGCCGCCGCCCTGCCCTCCGCGGCCGCCCCTACCGCCGCGGCGACCGCCTCCCCCTCCGTGTCCTCCCGGTTGGCCACCGCTGCCGCGCCGGGCCGCCGGGGCCACCACGGCCGCGCCTGTCGCCTCGACCGCCCGGGCCGCCCCGTCCTCCGCGGCCGCCTGGCCCGGCGATGGCGCCGCGCGACCCCCTGACCGCCGCGGCCGCCGGGCGCTCCCGCGACCACTGCCGCGGCCGCCGGGCGCGCCCTGTGCGCCGCCACGCCCGGGTCGGCGCCCGTTTCCGTTCGCCGCGCCGCCTCCCGGCTGACGATTGCGATTCGGGTCGCGCGGCGCCTGATTGCTCATCGGAGGCGCCCGGTTGCCGTCGACTTCGCTGACGGGATCTTCGGCTTCGGGACCGTAAGTACCCCGATTGCCGTCGACCTCGTCCTGAGCCACTTCCCTGTCACCGCCGTTCCCGGGTTGCCAATCGTCCGCTGAACGATCTTCCGCGTCTTCGCCATCCTGCATTCCCGCTGCCTTCATCAGCGCATCGAGCTCTTCGCGCTCGAGCTCGATCATCTGTCCGCGCTTGAGCTGAGGCGGCATGCTGACCACGCCGTAGCGCGTGCGAATCAGACGGCTCACCATCAGACCGAGCGCGTCGAACATGCGTCGCACTTCCTTGTTGCGGCCCTCGGGCAGAACGATCTTGTACCAGTGATTGGCGCCCTCGCCGCCGCCGTCGGCAAGCGCAAGGACCTTGGCCGGGCCGTCGTCAAGCTCCACGCCCTCGAGCAGCTGGCGCTCCTGGTCCGGCGTGAGCGTGCCCATGACCCGCACGGAGTACTCACGCTCGACCTCGTAGCGCGGATGCATCAGACGGTTGGCAAGCTCGCCCAGGGTCGTGAACATCAGCAGACCCTCACTGTTGAAGTCGAGACGGCCGACCGCAATCCATTTGGCGCTTCCAAGGCGCGGCAGCTTGTCGAAGACCGTGGGCCGACCCTCGGGATCGGCGCGGCTTACGATCTCGCCTGCGGGCTTGTGATACAGCAGCACGCGCACGCGAGGCGCAGCGAAACGCAGACGCACCAGTTCACCGTTGATGCGAACCTGATCGTCCGGGCCCACTTTCTGACCCACTCCCGCCGGCAGGCGGTTGACCGTGATACGGCCCGCGATAATGAGCTCTTCAAGCCCGCGCAACGAGCCATAGCCACACTGCGCCAGAACCTTGTGCAGGCGCTGTGGCTCGGTGAAGACGGGCTCAGTGGAGCGTCTGCTTGAGTTCTGGCGGGCGCGGTTGTCCGTCGGGCGCGTTGGGTGCGCCGACGTCGACGGATGCGTCGACGTCCCCGGGTAGGGCTTCCGTTGAGTCGAGGAGCGGGCTCGCGAGCGCGAGTTCGGCCTCGGCGGCCTTTGCTGGGGCATCAGGTAACTCCAGGAGATGGGATGTATCAAGCTCCGCCAATGGCGGCAATTCGGCGAGCGAACGCAAGCCGAGGTCGTCCAAAAAATTCCGGGTCGTCGCATACAGCGCCGGACGTCCCGGCGTTTCTCGATGGCCCACTGCTTCGATCCACTGGCGGTCTTCCAGCGTCTTGATCACATTGGTCGAGACAGCGACGCCGCGGATGGCTTCGATGTCTCCACGCGTTACGGGCTGCTGATAGGCGATGATCGCGAGCGTCTCCATCGCGGCGCGCGAGTATCGCGGCGGCTTTTCCGGCGACAGGCGATCGAGATAAATCTGGATCTCCGGACGCGCCTGGAAGCGCCATCCGCTCGCGACCTGCGCGAGCTCCACGCTTCGATCCGCCCATGCCGCCCGTAGATCCTCGAGCAGGTTACGGACGACGTCCGCCTCGAGAGGAGGGTCGAAAAGTCTCGACAGCTGCGCGATAGGCACGGGCTCGCCCGCGACCAGTAGCGCTGCCTCGAGAATGCCCTTGGTGCGGGTCAGATCGTCGGCCATGGTTTCATCTTGCGCATCTTGCGGCATTTTGATTCACGCTGCGGCGTCCGCTTCCAGATTGAACGCCGGATCACCTCTGCGTTGCACGTATATCGGCGCGTACGGCGCGGCCTGGGCGATGTCGAGAAGGTGCTCGCGCGCCAGCTCCAGAATCGCCAGAAACGTCACCACCAGGCGCGCCACGTCAACTCGTTCCTCGAACAGGGCGAGAAACTCGACGAACCGTCCCGGCTCGAGCAGCTTGAGCAGTCGGCTCATCTGGCCTCTGACCGACAATTGCTCGCGGGACACCAGATGATGACGATTCACGCGGGCGCGCGCAACCAGTCCCGCCCACGCGGCCTTCAGGTCATCGGGGTTGACGTCCGGCAAGCGCGCCGTCGCAACGCGGTCGAACCAAACGCGGACCAGCGAAAAATCGCGCTCCGCCAGAGGCAGATCGTCGATCGCCCTCGCTCCCGCCTTCATGCGCTCGTACTCGAGCAACCTGCGGACGAGCTCCGCGCGCGGGTCTTCCACATCCTCTCCCGCGAGCGACGGAGGCTTCGGCAACAATAGGCGCGACTTGATCTCGATGAGCACAGCGGCCATCAACAGATACTCGGCCGCGAGCTCGAGCTGGGTCCGGCGCATCATCTCGACGTAGCCCAGGTACTGCCGCGTGAGCTCCGCCATCGGAATGTCGAGCACATTGATGTTCTGCTTGCGAATCAGATAGAGCAGAAGATCGAGCGGTCCCTCGAAGGACTCCAGGAAAACTTCGAGCGCTTCCGGAGGAATGTACAGATCGTGCGGCATCTCCAGCAGCGGCTCGCCGTAGATGCGCGCCACCGGCGCCCCCGCGGCCTGCGCGAGATCGATGACGGGCGCGACAGCCGCTGCCTTGCTCACGAGTAGCTCAGTCCCATCGCATCACGAACGTCGCGCATCGTCTCTTCGGCGAGCTTGCGTGCGCGCTCGCAGCCGTCGGCGACGATCGCCCGGACGAGCGACGGATCATCGAGGTATTTCTGCGCCCGTTCGTGAAACGGCAGCTGCTCGGCGATGATCGCGTCGATCACCGGCTGCTTGCACTCCAGGCATCCAATGCCGGCGGTCGTGCAGCCTTTTTGCACCCAGTCGCGCGTCGCCTGGTCCGAATAGATCTGATGCAGCGGCCACACCGGGCAGTTGGCGGGATTTCCCGGATCGGAGCGGCGCACACGCGCAGGATCGGTCTGCATGGTGCGTATCTTGGTCGTGATCGACGCCGGGTCTTCGCGCAGGAAGATCGCGTTGTCGTAGGACTTCGACATTTTCTGGCCATCCAGCCCGGGGACCTTCGAAGCTTCTGTCAGCAGGGGCTGCGGCTCCGGCAGAATCATTCTCCGCGACCCTTCGAGATATCCGAACAGCCGCTCGCGATCGCCGAGCGCAAGGTTCTGTGCCGCGTCGAGCATTTCGCGCGCAGCTGCGAGGGCCGCATCATCGCCCTGCTCCTGGAAGGCGGTGCGCAACGACTCGTAGCGCTTGGCGCGCTTCGAGCCGAGCTTCTTGATCGCAGCCTTGGCTTTTTCCTCGAAGCCGACTTCCTTGCCGTAGATGTGGTTGAAGCGCCGCGCGAGCTCGCGCACGAGCTCGAGGTGCGAGACCTGGTCCTCGCCGACCGGAACCATGTTGGCGCGATAGATGAGGATGTCCGCGGCCTGCATTACCGGATAGCCGAGAAAGCCGAAGGTGGACAGATCCCGATCGGAGAGTTTTTCCTGCTGATCCTTGTACGTCGGGACGCGTTCGAGCCAGCCCACGGGTGCGATCATGCCGAGCAGCAACGCGAGCTCGGCGTGCTCGATGACGCGCGATTGAATGAAAATGGTCGCGCGGTTCGGGTTGATGCCGACGGCGAGCCAGTCGACGAACATGTCCCAGACGTTGTCTGCGATACGCTCGGGTGTCTCGTAGTGCGTCGTCAGCGCGTGCCAATCCGCCGCGAAGTAAAGGCACTCGTGCTCTTCCTGCAGCCTGAGCCAGTTCTTCAGCGCACCATGATAGTGGCCGATGTGCATGCGACCCGTGGGACGCATACCAGAAAGAACGCGGTCAGCGAACATGGATCAAGTCTGATGGGGTTTCAAAGACCGACGATCGAGCCGACGGCGTACACGCCGAGGCGGAGCAAGGGCTCCATCAGCTGCCCGAGCACGCCGGTGACCAGGAGGAGGATCACGACCACGAAGCCGTAGCGCTCGAGCCGCGCGTACGCTGACGCCGCGCCCTGGGGCAACAGACTTACCGCGATGCGCCCACCGTCGAGCGGAAGTATGGGCAGCAGATTCAAAGCCATCAACATCAGATTCACCTGTACACCGGCATCAGCCATCTCGCTCAGGCCGGCATCCCCCGTCGTCCCATCGGGCGACGCAAATCTCAGAAGAAATCCCCAGCCGACGGCCATTACGAAATTGGCCATCGGTCCTGCTGCTGCAACCCAGAGCATGTCCCGCTTCGGGTTCCTCAGGTTGGCAAACTGAACCGGTACCGGCTTCGCCCAACCGAAAAGGAACAAGGGCGCCTTGGTCAGCAGCGACATCGCGATCAGAAAACCGGGTATGAGGAGAGTCCCGATCGGGTCGATATGCTTGAGCGGATTCAATGTCACCCGGCCCAGCATGTATGCTGTCTGATCGCCGAACTGCCTGGCGACGTAGCCGTGTGCTGCTTCGTGCAGGGTTATCGCGAAGACCACCGGCACCGCCCAGAGGACGATGGTCGCGAAAGACAAATCCATTGGGGCTGCATTCTACCAGTAGCGGGCCGGCGCTGCTTGTTTGTCGCAATCGACGCGAAGCCGCCATTCACGCAGCGGCGGTCTCCAGGCCGAGCCGTGCCGGGTCGCCGCGGCCGCGTCGCACCACCACCGGAGGCGACACCGCAAGGTCGATGACCGTTGTCGGCTCGAGATGGCACGCTCCGCTGTCAATGATCAGGTCGACGGCGTGCTCGTATCGCGTTCGGATCTCCTCGGGATCGTTGAGAGGATCGGAAGCGCCCGCGGGAATGAGCGTGGATGACAGGAGCGGCGCGCCCAGCTCGTCGAGAAGTGCCTGTACCACCGCGTGCTCCGGAACGCGGACGCCAATCGTACTGCGCCGGGGATGCTTGAGCCGCCTCGGAACCTCGCGCGTTGCCGGAAGAAGAAACGTGAAGCTGCCCGGAGTCCCTTGCTTGACGATCCGGAATTGCCAGTTGTCGAGGAGCGCGTAATGGCCAATCTCGGCCAGGTCGCGGCAGACCAGCGTCAGGTGATGGCGATCGTCGGTCCCGCGCAACACGCGAATGCGCTGCATGGCATCGCCGTCGCCGAGCTGGCATCCGAACGCATAGCTTGAGTCCGTGGGATATGCGATCACGCCGCCAGCGCGAACGATCTCAGCCGCCTGCCGTATGAGGCGCGGCTGAGGGTTCGCCGGGTGGATGGAAAAATATTGAGCCATGAATACCGCTACGCATGCCTCTCGGCCCTGGCGCGCGCCGTAATCGAGGCATGTTTCGCTATATAATTTGACCTTCGTCGGACGCTGGTTTGACGTCCGGCTCGACGCTCAGTCATATCCTAACCTACCTTGAACCTGCAGCAACTGCGCTATCTTTGCGCGATTGTCGATCACGGACTGAACGTCTCCGCCGCCGCAGAGTCGCTCTTCACCTCGCAGCCGGGGATCAGCAAGCAGATTCGACAGCTCGAGGAGGAGCTCGGCGTTCCGATTTTCATCCGTCAGGGCAAGCGCCTAACCACCCTGACTGCGGGCGGCGAAGTCATCGTCGCATCGGCGAGGCGTGCACTGCAGGAGCTCAACAATCTGCGCCGCATCGGCGCCGAATTCCAGAGCCAGGACACCGGCACGCTCGCCATCGCGACGACGCATCTGCAGGCTCGCTATGTGCTGCCGCCCGTGCTCAAGCGCTTCGCCGAGCGCTACCCCAAAGTGCGACTGTCGCTGCATCAGGGTGACCCCATCCAGGTCGGCAAGCAAACCGCGAGTGGCGAAGCGGATCTGGGAATCGCCACGGAAGCACTGGGCGAATTCTCCGAGCTGGTGACCCTGCCGTGCTATTCATGGAACCGCTGTGTGCTCGTGCCCAAGGGTCACCCTCTTGCGAAAGTCCAGCCCCTGACGCTCGATGCGATCGCCAAATATCCCATCGTTACGTATCACGCGGCGTTCACCGGACGATCGAAAATCGACGCTGCGTTCGAAGCCAAGGGGCTACACCCGAAGATCGTCCTGACGGCACTCGATTCGGACGTCATCAAAACCTATGTCGAGCTCGGATTCGGCATCGGCATCGTATCGCTGCTCGCGTACGATCCAGCGCGCGACACGCAATTCGACAAGATCGACGCCAGCCATCTTTTCGCACCGAGCACGGCGCGGCTCGGGCCTGCGGCAAGGCGTGTTCCTGCGGGGATACGTGTACGACTTCATCACCATGTTTGCGCCGCAGTTCGACCAGTCGGCAGTTGAAGCGGCGCTGCGCGGCGAAATCGGAGAGCTATGAGCTGTAGCGCGGACCCCGATGCAAACGGGCAAGCCACGCGTCCGAGTTTCGTGTGACGCGGGAGCGCGTGGGCGCATGGCGGCTGGCGATTCTGCTCGCGGCGCTCGCAATGCTCGGTCCTTTCTCGGTCGATGCCTACCTTCCGGCGTTCCCCGACATCGCCCGCGACTTGCAAGTCGCACCGCTCGCCGTCCAGCAGACGCTCTCCTCCTATCTGTTCGCCTACGCGTTCATGATGCTCTGGCACGGAGCGCTTTCCGACGCGCTCGGCCGGCGGCCGATCGTCATCGCCGGCCTCGCACTGTATGCCCTCGCGACACTCGGCTGCGCCATCGCGGGAAACATCGAGACGCTGTGGTTGTTCAGGGCCATGCAGGGGATTTCCGCAGGCAGCGGGATGGTAGTCGGACGGGCCATCGTCCGCGATCGCTTTCGTGGCCCCGACGCTCAACAGGTGATGTCCCAGATCACGCTCGTCTTCGGAATCGCGCCCGCGATTGCGCCGGTCATGGGCGGACTGCTCCTCAATGCCTTTGGCTGGCGTTGCATCTTCTGGGTCTTGTTCGTAGTAGTCCTGGCGCTGCTCGGCTGGGCCGCGCGGAGCCTTCCTGAGACGCTGTCCATCTCGAGCAGGCAGTCGCTCCATCCGCGAGAATTGTGGCGTACCTACGTCAGCGTCATGTGCAATCGGGACTACCTGCTGCTCGCCATCATCCCGGCGCTGAATTTCGCGGCGTTTTTCATTTACATCGCAAGCGCGCCGTCGTTTCTCATCGATCTGCTCGGCGTTTCGAACTACGGCTTCGCGTGGCTGTTTGTGCCGATGATCGGCGGGATCATGCTCGGCGCCTTTGTCTCGGGACGCGCTGCGGGCCGGCTGTCGCCGGCGCGCACCATGGGTATCGGCTATGCGATCATGTTTGCGGGCGTTGCCGCGCAGCTGGCAGCCGCGTGGTTTGCCGCCCCAGTCGTCGTCTGGCACGTCCTGCCGATCATGATCTTCACAACCGGAAGTGCGATCCTGACGCCGTCCGCGACCCTGCTTCTGCTCGATCTTTTCCCTGCGACGCGCGGAATGGCATCGTCGCTGCAGGGATTCGTGCACTTCGTGCTTGCGGCGATCATCGCGGGCACCATCGCGCCACTGCTCGCGCAATCACTCAAGGGGCTCGCCGCCGGGATGGCCGGGTTCACGCTCGCAAGCGTGATCCTTTGGGCGCTGTACCGGCAAAGGCACCGTCTCATCAACGCCGAGGCTACGATTTCATGAAGCTGCCGTCGATCTGCCTGTTTGCCCTGCTGACCGCGCTTTCCAACGTGGCGCCTGCAGAAGATTTGCCAACCATTCCGCTCAGCATCAACGGGCATCGACTCGTCGCAGAAATCGCAGCGACGACCGACACTCGAACGACGGGTCTGATGCATCGATTCAGCCTCAAACCCGATCACGGAATGCTCTTCGTATTCAACGCGCCGCAGCCGCTCGCTTTCTGGATGAAGAACACCTTCGTTCCGCTGTCGATTGCGTTCATCGGCGCCGACGGCCGGATCATCAATATCGACGACATGGCACCGCAAACCGAGACGACGCACCCTTCGAAGGGCCCCGCGCTCTACACACTGGAGATGAAAAAGGGATGGTTCGCCGAGCGCGGCATCGTCGCGGGCGCCGAAGTGAAGGGGCTCGAAGGTGCGCCAAAGGCAAGCGAGTGACGATCCGCGCCCGGCAACGCCCGGCACGCGGTTCCGCGGAACTTGTATGCCGCCAAAACGCACTCGGGATGAGCGGCCTGGTCGCTAACGCAACTTGATCGCCTCTCCCGCGGTCGCCGCAAAGCTTCGCCCCATCGCAGCGCCGAACTTGCGTGCGACGCGCTCCGCAACATTTTCCTGCACCGTGAAATCGACCACGTCGTCGGCCTTGATGACGTCTCGTGCCACCGATCGGACGCTCCCCAGCGCGTCGCTGAGGCCGAGGTCGATGCTTCGCGCGCCATTCCAGACGAGGCCGGAGAAGAGCTCGGGGGAATCCTTGAGCCGTGGCCCGCGACCCGCTTTGACCGCGTCGATGAACTGCTGATGGATTTCGTCCAGCATTTGCTGTGCGTAATCCTTCTGCTTCTGCGACATCGGCGAGAACGGATCGAGAAAAGCCTTGTTCTCGCCCGCGGTGAGCGCGCGGCGCTCGATGCCCAGCTTGTCCATTGCCCCGACGAATCCGAAGCCATCCATGATCACGCCGATCGATCCAACCAGGCTCGCCTTGTCGACGTAGATCTTGTCGGTCGCGACCGCGACGTAGTAGGCACCCGACGCGCAAATCTCCTCGACGACGGCGTAGATCGGCGTGTCGGGATACCGGCCGCGCAGGCGGCGAATCTCGTCGTTGATCTCACCTGCCTGAACCGGGCTCCCGCCAGGGCTGTTGATCTTCAGGATCACGCCCTGCGTTCCCTTGTTCTTGAACGCCGCCTGCAGCCCGGCAATGACGTTCTCGGCGCTCGCCCGGCCGGCGGGATCGAGCTCGCCCTGGATCTCGACCATCGCGGTGCACTTGTCCAGGCAAAGGCGCTCGCCGCTCGACCAAGCCCCGAGGACGGCGAAGAAGATCAGGAAAAGAAGGCCGAGGCCGATCAGCTTGAAAAAGATGCCCCAGCGGCGCGCGCGCGTTTGCTCGCGCAAACCCGCCGCCGCCAATCGCTCGAGGACGCCGCGTTCCCAGTTCTCTTCCATGGATTTTCCCGAATCGCCCCGCGCCGATCAGCTCGTCCTCGGCGCAGAAAATCCCGCCGTCACGCTCGCATACCTCGATCGGCGCGAGTCGCGCGCCGCGACACGGGCCCGCGACACAAAGACCGCTGTCGGGCTCGTACATCGCACCGTGCGTAGCGCAGATCAAGTATAGCCCGGACTCGTCGAAGAAATCGCCTGCGTTCCAGTCCAGCTCTGTCGCCTGGTGCATGCACTCGTTCACGTAGGCGAACGGCCTGGCGTGCCAGCGCACCACGAACGCCGGCAGGCTTTCTCCGTGCCTGCCGACTTCGAAGCGCACGCCGTCGCCGCCGTCGACCAGGTCGGCGCTGGGGCAGATCAGGCGTTCGCAGCCAGCCATGCGCGCAACTCCGCTACCGAATGCACCGTCGCCACCGGGCTCATCGCCATGAGTCCCGCGGGCGGATGCGCTCCATAGGCGACTGCCAGGCCACTGACACCGGCGTTGCGAGCGAGCTCGAGGTCGTGCGTGGTATCGCCGATCATGAGCGTCTCGGCAGGCTCGACGCCAAGACGGTCCATGAGCGCAAGGAGCATGTCGGGATTCGGCTTGGAGAAGCCCTCGTCGGCGCAGCGCGTGGCGCTGAATCGATCCGCGATGCCATGCTGCGCCAAAGCGCGCGCCAGGCCCACGCGCGTCTTGCCCGTGGCGACCGCCAGGAAAAATCCGCGCGCCTGAAGCTCCTCGAGCATTTCCCGGACGCCGGCAAACAGGGGAATGTCAGCGTCGCCCGCGAGATAGTGGTCGCGATAGCGCTCGAAATACTGCTCATGCCGATCGGCGGCCAGGGTCGGCGCAACATGGCGAAGCGCGTCACGATGCCCGAGTCCGATCACGTGCAGTGCGTCGGCCTCATCGGGCTCGGGCGCGCCGACGTCGACGCACGCCTGCCGGATCGCGCCGGCGATCAGCGCCGTGGAATCGGCGAGCGTTCCATCCCAGTCGAAAGCGAGCAGCCGGAAGCGACGCGGCGGCTCAAGCATCGGCGCGCCCGGCCGAATCCAGCGCCAGCAAGAACTTGCCGAGATCCGCAGGAAGCTCCGCCTCGATCTCGACCTCGCGTTCCTCGACGGGATGCGCGAAGCTGAGCTTGCGCGCATGCAGGAACATCCGCTTCAGCCCCTGCTTGGCGAGGACCTTGTTCCACGCGAAATCGCCGTATTTCTCGTCGCCCGCGAGCGCAAATCCGAGGTGCGTCAGGTGCACGCGAATCTGATGGGTTCGTCCGGTGAAGAGCTCGGCTTCGAGAAGGCTCATGGCGGGATCGATGCCCGACCAGACGCGCTGTCGATAGAACACGGTTTTCGCGGCCTGCCCGCCGACGGGTTCGACGCGCACGCGGCGCTCGCCGGCGCTGGTCAGAAACTTGGTCAGCGGCAGGGTCACCTCACGCTTGGCGTCGCGCCAATGGCCCTTGACGAGTATCTGGTAGCGCTTGTCGATACGCCCTTCGCGAAGCGCTGCATGCAGCGCGACCAGCGCGGCGCGCTTTTTGGCGATCAGGATCACACCGGAGGTGTCGCGATCCAGGCGGTGGACCAGCTCCAGAAACTTGGCCTTGGGTCGCGCCGCCCGCAACTGCTCGATCAGGCCGAACGAAACGCCGCTTCCGCCGTGTACCGCGAGCCCGGCAGGCTTGTCGACGGCGATCAAGGCATCGTCCTCGTACAGGATCTGAATCGACGGCGGCAGCGGAGGCGGCTTGCGGGTCGCCGGCGGCGGGCACACCCGTGCGTATGGGCGGAATCCGCAGAATGTCGCCCGAGCACGAGCCGCGCATCCGGTTTCACCCGCAGCCGGTTGACCCGGACCTCGCCGCTGCGCAGGATTCGATAGATGTGGCTTTTGGGGACGCCTTTGAGCACCCGCACCAGGAAATTGTCGACGCGCTGGCCGGCTCCGGCCTCGTCGACCGCAAGGCGGTTCACAGCATCCTTGCTTAAATCGTTCATTTCTTTATAATTGTGGATAGCAGCAACATGCGTCAGCCAGTGCGTGCTGTTTCGGGTGAGGGTCTTCGACTCGTGCTTCCCGACCGCGCCGCGACCCTCCGTACAAGCACGTGACGGGGCAGGAATCCAAGGCGAGCGCCTGTTGGCCCGAAATAGGGCAACTTGGTTATATCGCTTCACCGTCCGGATGCTGCGGCCCGGAAAAGTAACGATGGTAATGGAACAGCGCAGTCTCCGCACCGGCTCATGGCCGGACGACAAGCGGCTAGGACTTGCGGCGCGCGATTTTCGTAGCGCAACGAATTCTGTACTTGGCTGCAAGCATCTGGTCTTGACGACCGATACGAGGCAGCCGCCAGACCGTTTGAGCGACAACGCGAAGAAAACCAACCATACTCCCGAGACAGGCAACCTCGTTCACTCCCTCGTCACTTGCTGACGACCTGAGCAAGAATGAGCAGCCGACCCCGATGCCCGATCATTCCCGCATCCGACCCCTCGTAGCCAGGCAGATTTCGCTGCCTGCGTGGTTTTTCTCGCCGACGCCCGCCGCCTGCTAGTCGGGCGCCCCGAGGGGCGCCTTCGCTTGACCGTTCTCGCCTAAAGCCCCTGCCGATTCTCGCGCCGGGGAATAACAAATGAAACGCATGCTGTTCAATGCCACCCAGGCGGAGGAACTCCGGGTGGCGATCGTCGACGGCCAGAAGCTGATCGACCTCGATATCGAGTCCGCAAGCAAGGAACAACGCAAGAGCAATATCTACAAGGCAGTCATCACCCGCGTCGAGCCCAGCCTCGAGGCGTGCTTCGTCGACTACGGCGCCGATCGCCACGGCTTCCTGCCGTTCAAGGAAATCTCGCGCGAATATCTGCGCGACGGCGATGGCGGCAAGAGCCGTATCCAGGACCAGCTCAAGGATGGACAGGAGCTGATCGTCCAGGTGGACAAGGACGAGCGCGGCAACAAGGGCGCCGCACTGACCACCTACATCTCGCTGGCCGGACGCTACCTGGTGCTGATGCCGAACAATCCTCGCGGCGGCGGAGTCTCGCGCCGGATCGAGGGCGAGGACCGCAACGAGCTTCGCGACACCATTTCTCAGCTCGAGGTGCCCGGCGGCATGAGCGTGATCGCCCGGACCGCGGGCATCGGCCGCTCGCTCGAAGAGCTCCAGTGGGACTTGAACTACCTGCTCCAGCTCTGGCAGGCGATCGACGGCGCCGCGAAGACCCAATCCGGCGCGTTCCTGATCTACCAGGAGTCGAGCCTGGTCATTCGCGCCATACGCGACTACTTCCATCCGGACATCGGCGAGCTCCTGATCGACACCGAGTCGATTTTCGAGCAGGCGCAGCAGTTCATGAGCCACGTCATGCCGGCCAACGTGCACGTCGTCAAGCTGTACAAGGACGACGTGCCGCTGTTCTCGCGCTTCCAGATCGAGCATCAGATCGAGACTGCGTATGCGCGTCAGGTGCCGTTGCCCGCGGGCGGCGCTATCGTCATCGACCACACCGAAGCACTGGTCTCGGTCGACGTCAATTCGGCGCGCGCGACCAAGGCCGGCGACATCGAGACGACCGCCTTCAACACCAATCTCGAGGCGGCCGATGAGATCGCGCGTCAGCTTCGCCTGCGCGACCTGGGCGGCCTGATCGTGATCGACTTCATTGACATGGAAAGCGCCAAGAATCAGCGCGAGGTCGAGAACCGCCTGAAGGAAGCGCTGCGATACGACCGCGCACGCGTGCAATTCGGCAAGATATCGCGCTTCGGGCTGATGGAGCTTTCTCGCCAGCGCCTGCGCCCCGCGCTCGCCGAATCGGCTTACATCCCCTGTCCTCGCTGCCACGGGATCGGACACATCCGCGGCACCGAGTCGACCGCGCTTCATATCCTGCGCATCCTCCAGGAAGAGGCGATGAAGGACAACACGGCGCAAGTCGTCGCGCAGGTCCCCATCGATGTCGCAACCTTTCTGTTGAACGAAAAGCGCGCCGAGATCCACACGATCGAGGCGCGCTTCAAGGTCAACGTGTTGCTGGTGCCTAACACGTACCTCGAGACACCGAATTACAAGGTTCAGCGTTTGCGTCACGACGATCTGAATCAGGCAGAGCCTCTGCCGCCGTCGTTCACAATGGTCGAGCGACCCGAGGAAGAGGATCCTGTCAAACAGCGAAAGGACGAGGCTCGCGAGCCGCGCCAGGAAGCCGTCGTCAAGGGCATCCCGGCAGGTCAGCCGGCGCCGATGCCGGTTGCGCGAAGTGTGGAGGTCCCTGCGCAGGAGAGCTGGCTCGACAAGGTGTTGGGGTGGTTCAAGCCGAAGGCGGCAGAACCGGCGCCGCAACCCGCGACTGTGCGCGCCGAAACGCCACGCGACGCCCGCGGACGCGGGCATCAGGATCGCGATCGCCGAGGCCATGGGCGCGACGCCCCGCGTGAGGGTCGGGAGAGTCAGCGCGATCAGCGCGACGGATCCAGGCCGCGGTCGCCTCAAGGCGGAGCGCAACCGGGACGCAGGGAGCGCGAAGCCCGCGACGGACAGCGCGGCGAAGCCCGAAGCGACGCGCGCGAAGGGCCGCGCGACGCGCAAAAACAACGTCCGCAACGCGAGCCCCGGCCGCCGCGCGAGCCTCGCGCCGCTGCCGACCAGGCGCCGGCGATCACTCAGCCACAGCCCGGTGCCGTGAAGGACAGTGAGCACGGCGAAGGCGGCCGCCGTCGTCGCCGTGGGCGTGGCGGCAGGGACCGTGGCGAAAGGACGGAACAGGGCGAGCCGCGCGAGCCACGTGCACCTCGCGGCGATCGGCGACCCGCGGCCACGGGCGGCAACGGCGCGCCAGGCTCGGTGCCGGAGCAGATGACGCTGCCGTCGTCCGCGATGCACGAGCAGGAATCGATGAATCTCGGTATGCAGCATGAGGATCTGCATGCGTCGTTTGACGCTGCGTCCAGGGCTGTAGAACCCAGTCCGACGATCGAGCGCATCGAAAATCGAATTTTCCTCGGTCGATGACACGTTCAGCGACACCTCGCGTTCACCGGCAGTCGCTCGCGCGGTGGAGGACGACGATTCGCCGCCTCCGACGCATTTCGTCGAGATAAAACTCCCGCCCGTCGCGCCTGAGCGATCGGATGAGCCGGAGGAATCGCAGGCTCGCCCGGCAACGGCGCCTTTGCAGTCAGAAGCCGCATCCGCGCCAACGCAGGTCGCGCCGGCGCGCGTCGCGCCGGCACCTGCTGTAGCGGCGCCGGTGTCGCATCCGGCTCCGGAGCTACCGAAGATCTCGCTCGAGCTTCCACCGGACTCGAATCTGGTCCTGGTGGAAACGGCGCGTCATGAGGCCCTCGCTGCCGAAGAACCCGAGTCGCCACGGCCACGACGAGTTCGCCCACCGCGGGTCGAAATCAAGGACGAGCCGCTGCAACTCGTGGAGACTGTGCACAAGGGACCGACCCCGGGCGCGTAGGGCGTGTTGTCGGTAGATGACCGACAGTGTGGAAGCGGGCCGCGTGCCCGCTTCTTTTTTGCGCGTCAGGAACGCCTACCCGCCGTCGGCCTCGTCCAGCGCTCGCCGGACAGCGTCGAGGAAGGGTCCCGCACAGCGCTCGACGAGATCGAGCACACGGTCGAAGTCCTCCTGCCTGCCGTAATAGGGATCCGGAACGTCGCGCAGCCCTAGCTCGGGGGCGAAATCGAGAAACAGTCCGAGGTGTCCGCTGTGTTCGGCCGGCCGCAGGGATTTCAGAAATCGGAGGTTCTGGCCGTCCATCGCCACGATCCACTCGAATCGTTGGAAGTCGTCGACCATGAAGCGGCGCGCTCTCTGGGACGACAGATCGTAACCGCGTTGCATCGCCGCGCGCATCGCGCGAGGGTCGGGTTGCTGGCCCGACTGATAGTCGTGCGTCCCGGCCGAATCGATGCTGATCCGATCGGAGAGCCGTTCGCGCTCGACCAGCGCGCGAAAGACGCCCTCGGCCGTGGGCGAGCGGCAGATATTGCCCGTGCAGACGAACAGCACGTTGGCCCTCTGATCTTTGTTCATGCGCGAACCCACGCTTGACCGAGCGCGACCTCTGGACCAGCGTCGACACCGGCGACGATCGCCGCAGGATCGAACATCATGCCGGAAGATCCGGCATCAACTCGCGGTTGCACTGAGGCCATTCGGCTCCTCCAGCGGTCGATCCGGCTGCGCGGTCTCGCTTTCCCGCTCGCTGAACAAGTCACGCGACTGCTCCGCAATCGCGGCGGCGGCCTCGGCAGCATCGACGTCTTCGGTCGCGAATGCCAAGGACTGCTCATAGCGGCGTCGCGCGGCCTGCTCGATGCCGTTGCCGACGAAGAGCGCGGCTACGCCGCCGGCAATCGCGCCCGCAAGGGCGAAAAGCCAATAGCCGACAATCATCAATGTGGCGCCGACGATTGCCGCGATCCACCATCCTTCCGACGGCCTGCGCCTGATCGCCTCGAGATGCCGCCGGGCGTCGTCGAGTCGGACGCGTGCGCGCATGCGCTCAAAGAGCTCGACTTCACGCTGCTTGGCATATGAGCGCTTTTCGCTGCGCCGGACGGGACACGCCGAAATAGAGCGCCCGAAGCTCACGCCGCTTCGTGACGCATCGAGCAGGAGCGGATGAGGATGCTCGAGTGACTCCGCGTCCGCTTCGTCGAGCCTCGATTGCGAGTTCATGTCCGAATGCAGCGCGGGCTCACGCAGGCGCCTCGCAGCTTCGCCAACCCCGGCGACGCGCTCGAGCTCGCCCAGCTGCGCCTCGAGGATTCGCCCCCTGGCCGGCGTAATCGCTTTCGTTCACGGATCGAGGCGCTCGCCGTTCACGCCGCGCGATCCGATGACGAATCAGTCCGCAAGGGAAACGCCGAAGAGTTTTTCCTTGAGCTGGTAGAGGCGGTCGCGCAGCTCCGCCGCTCTCTCGAACTCGAGGTTCCTCGCCGCATCGAGCATCTCCTTTTCGATGCGCTTGAGCTCCTTCTCCAGATCCTTCTCGGGCATGGACTCGTACTTGGCGTGCGCTTGCGCCGCCTTGAGCTGTTTGCGCTCTTCGTCGATGTCGTAGACGCCGTCGATGATGTCCTTGATGCGCTTGGTGACACCGACCGGCGTAATGCCCATTTTCTTGTTCCAGGCGAGTTGCCTGTCTCGACGCCGCGTCGTCTCACCGATCGCGCCCTTCATCGAGTCCGTCATCTTGTCGGCATATAGAATCGCCATGCCGGTGAGATGCCGCGAGGCGCGCCCGATGGTCTGAATGAGCGAGCGCTCGGAGCGCAGGAATCCTTCCTTGTCGGCGTCCAGGATCGCGACCAGCGACACTTCCGGCAGATCGAGGCCTTCGCGCAGAAGATTGATGCCGACCAGCACGTCGAATTCGCCGAGGCGCAGGTCGCGGATGATTTCCACGCGCTCCACGGTGTCGATGTCCGAATGCAGGTAGCGAACCTTGACTGCCGTGCTCGTTCAGATAGTCGGTCAGATCCTCGGCCATCCGCTTGGTCAGCGTGGTGACGAGAACGCGCTCGTTCTTGGCGACGCGCAGGTTGATCTCCGAAAGCAGATCGTCGACCTGGGTCTGCGCCGGACGGACTTCCAGCACCGGGTCGACCAGGCCCGTCGGCCGCACGAGCTGCTCGACGACCTGCCCTGCATGCGTCTTCTCGTATTCGGCGGGCGTCGCGGAGACGAAAACCGCCTGCGGCAAGAGCTTCTCGAACTCATCGAAGCGCAGCGGCCGGTTATCGAGCGCCGACGGCAGTCGGAAACCGTAGTTGACGAGGTTTTCCTTGCGCGCACGATCGCCGCGGAACATGCCGCCGACCTGCGGAATGGTGACGTGCGATTCGTCGATGAACGCCAGCGCGTTTCTGGGCAGATAGTCGATCAGCGTCGGCGGCGGCTCGCCCGGCGCGCGTCCGGACAGGTGACGCGAGTAGTTCTCGATGCCCTTGCAGAACCCGATCTCGATCATCATCTCGATGTCGAAGCGGGTGCGCTGCTCGATCCGCTGCGCTTCGATCAACTTGGTCTGCCCGATAAAGAATTCCTTTTGCGCCGCGAGCTCGACCTTGACCTTCTCTACCGCGTCGAGCACCTTGTGCCGGCCTGTCACATAGTGGCTCGATGGAAACACCGTGAAGCGCGCGAGCTTCTGCCGGATGTGGCCCGTCAGAGGATCGAATAGCTGCAGCGATTCCACTTCGTCATCGAACAGCGACAGGCGGATCGCGTTGTCGGCATGCTCGGCCGGAAAGATGTCGAGCACGTCGCCGTGCACGCGGAAGGTTCCGCGGCGAAACTCCATTTCGTTGCGCTGGTACTGCATTTCGGTCAGGCGCTTGATGGCGTCGCGCTGGCTCAAGCGGTCACCCTGGTGGAGGTGCAGGATCATGCTGTGGTACTCGGATGGATCGCCGATGCCGTAGATCGCCGAGACCGTGGCGACGACGATGCAATCCGGCCGCTCGAGGATCGACTTGGTCGCCGACAGGCGCATCTGCTCGATGTGCTCGTTGATCGACGAATCCTTCTCGATGTACAGGTCGCGCGAGGGAACATACGCCTCGGGCTGGTAGTAGTCGTAGTAGGAGACGAAATACTCGATCGAATTCTTGGGGAAAAACTCGCGGAACTCCGAGTAGAGCTGGGCCGCAAGCGTCTTGTTCGGCGCGAGCACGATCGCCGGCCGGCCGGTGCGCGCGATGACGTTGGCCATGGTGTAGGTCTTGCCCGAGCCCGTCACGCCGAGGAGGGTCTGGTAGGAGAGCCCGTCCTCGAGGCCCTCGATCAGCTTGTCGATCGCCTCGGGCTGGTCGCCGGCCGGGGAAAACGGCTGGTGCAGCTCGTAGGGACTGTTGGGAAAGGTTACGATCATGGACATCCCGCGCAATCGAAATCGTCTATTTTAGCCCACTCCCCGAGCACGGCGCTCAGGTCGTGCCGGTCTGCCCTCGTCGAATCCCGCGCTCGCGGCAAAACGCCGGGCACGAATCGGTTCCGGCACTGCGGTAAAATACAGACTACGCCGCGCCAACGCCCATCCGGATCCCCCATGAGCCTCCTCACAGCCCGTGTTCAAGCCATCAAGCCCTCGCCGACCCTCGCTGTCACCGCCAAGGCCGCGAAGCTCAAGGCCGAAGGCAAGGACGTCGTCAGCCTCGGTGCCGGAGAGCCCGACTTCGATACGCCGCAGCACATCAAGGATGCGGCGATCGCCGCGATCAATCGCGGGTTCACCAAGTACACCAACGTCGGGGGCATCCCGTCACTGAAGCAGGCAATCATCGCCAAGTTCAAGCGCGATAACAGGCTCGACTACGACGCCGGACAAATTCTTGTCTCAGTTGGTGGCAAACAGAGCATTTTCAACCTCTGTCAGGCAGTCGTTGACGTCGGCGATGAGGTGATCATCCCCGCCCCGTACTGGGTGTCGTATCCGGACATCGCGTTGATCTGCGACGGCAAGCCGGTGATCATCGAGGCCGGCGTCGATCAGGGATTTCGCATCACGCCGCAGCAGCTCGAGGCGGCCATCACGCCGCGCACCAAGCTGTTTTTCATCAACAGCCCGAGCAACCCCACCGGCGCGGTGTATTCGGCGGCGGAACTCAAAGCGCTGGGCGCGGTGCTGCGCCGTCACCCGCACGTGCTGATCGCCACCGACGACATGTACGAGCACATCAAGCTCGACGACTACGACTTCGTCAACATCGTCAACGTATGTCCGGACCTCTACGATCGCACGATCGTGCTCAACGGCGTGTCCAAGGCCTATTCGATGACGGGCTGGCGCATCGGCTATTGCGGCGGCCCGCAGGCGATCGTCACCGCGATGGAAAATGTCCAGTCGCAATCGACGTCCAACCCGACATCGATCTCGCAGGTCGCGGCGGAAGCGGCGCTCAACGGCGACCAGGGTTGCATCACGCCGATGGTCGAAGCGTTCCGCAAGCGCCACGACTACGTCGTCGGAGCGTTGAACGCGATGCCCGGCGTGAAGTGCCTTCGCGCCGGCGGCGCGTTTTACGCCTACCCCTACGTCGGCGAGGCGATTCGAGCACTGCATTCGAAGGGGCTTATCGCGTCGCCGACGGATCTCGCCTTCTCGGCGTATCTGCTGGAGGAAGCGCTGGTCGCCGTCGTGCCCGGCTCAGCGTTCGGCACCGAGGGCTACGTCAGGATGTCGTTCGCGACATCGATGGCCAATCTCGAAAAGGCGATGACGCGCATGCATGCTGCGCTGCCGTCGCGTGCGCTCGCCGGCACCATGGCGTGATGCGATCCTCGCACCGCTGAAAGCGATCGTAAGTCAAGTATTTCAATGACCTGCGACGTCTTCGTGCTTTGACAGCGCGAGGCGTTGCGCTATAATTGAAGGCTGTTCAGCGCGGGAATAGCTCAGTTGGTAGAGCGCAACCTTGCCAAGGTTGAGGTCGGGAGTTCGAGACTCCTTTCCCGCTCCACGATTCTCGAGGGAGAGCCAACGCTCTCCCTCTTAGTTTGTGCGGTCGCGCAGTCTCGTTTCACCGCGCGACTCCGCCCGGCGGGGTGGCAGAGTGGTCATGCAGCGGCCTGCAAAGCCGTGTACGCCGGTTCGATTCCGACCCCCGCCTCCAAGCCATACGATGACAAGCCGCCGCGCGCGGCTTTTTTCTTGCCTTTTCACAGTGCGAAGTCGTTCGGAACTACCTTGCCATGCGCGCGAGGGGAGGAATACACTTTGCGGGCACAAACCGCGTCTCACATCGCCTCGGACGACGACCGATTGCGAGTCACTGGCGCCGCTCTGGTTGATCGCGTTAAAGGGAATTCCAGGCAGCCAGGGAGGGCTGCCTTGTAAGACGAAGGGCGGTTCTTGGCACTGAGCACCACACCGATAGCCGGTACGCTGCCGCGGGTCGCGAGCATCCCATGGGTGTCGCTGGTTGAGCTGATCCTGGTCCTCACGGCTATTGGCGCGCTGGTTCCGCGATTCGCGACACTCGGGATTCACGAAACCGGCCGCGACGGGCGCTTCGCCGAAGCGATCGTTACCGTGCGCGATCTCCCCGATCCGGTATTGCCCCGCCTATGCGCAAGTCACGGGGCGCTCGCCGAGGCTGCCGTGCGCACCCGTCTCTGCGGGTCGATTCGCGCTTCTCCTCAAGCTGCCCGCGTCGATCGCATGCCTCCAATCCTGGCCAACGCCAACGCTCGCGTGAAGCAGGCCTTTGTCGGCCCACTGCAGGACGCGCAGGCGCAAATCGCCGGTCTTAAGGCGAAAGTGCGCGACGGCGAGGACGACGTCCTTGCGCTCGGTAACACCATCGAAGGGGTGGATGCCGAACTCCAGCCTTTCGTAAGGCGCTTTTCGATCGACACCGCCGGGGGAAACGGCCCCGTTCCGTTGTCATGCGCGTACGCGCAGGTGGAAAGCGCGCTTGCCGATGTCCCTCGAGCGGCTCATCCAGGTCGCGAAGCGCAGTATGCCAACGCGCTGCTGTTGCTTGGCGCCGCGCTGGACGGTGACCGTGCAGTGTCGTCGCTCGCGAGCACGGCTGCGCTCCCGTCCGTGAGCGGCGCATCGCGGCGAGCCTGCCCGGGGTTCGACCTTGTTTCCTCGCTTTCCGCGACCTCCGCGCTGATGGACGATGCGCGCACTGCGTCGACCCGGCTCGTCAAGAACGATGCGATGCGCCACCTCCTTCAGTCGGCCGGGTGGCAATGGGCTGGGTGGGCAATCGCGGGATTGCTCCTTCTACAGCTTAGCCGGCAGTCGAACCGCGCATCCACCGGTATCGCAGCCGCGCTAGCCCTGTCCGCTGCGGCGGCATGGATCGGCAGAGTGCCGTGGCCGCTCGCGTCGAAGCATTCCCTGATGCTCGGCCGCAATGGGGACGGCCTCTTGTCCATGCCCGGCGATTTCGTTGTGGGCCTGCTTGGCTTGGCACTGGTAACGCTCGGTGGTGCGCGATGGCTGCGCAAGCCGCTCGCGTCGGGCCCACAGAAGGCGGTCTCCGCGTTCGCGTATCCCGGATTGGTCTTCGCGACCGGCGTTGGTTTTTTGCTCGTGCTCGACCTGTCGGCGAACGGACCGCCGGGCAATCGCTATCTCGCCCTCTACCATCAGGGCCATCTGTGGTTCGGCATGCTGGCTTTGTCGATCATCGCGTTCTTGCGCCAGCCTTTGGGAAGATGGCTATCCTGGGTCTTGTCCGTGTTCGACGGCGTCGCGGATGGCGTCGCCAAACGCGTCGGGCGCGTCGGCGGCGTGTCGCTGTTCCTGCTGATGATGCTCGTGCTGGTCGGGGCCTTGGGGGTGCTGCTGCCCAATTCTCCACAGCTTAGCTCGGAGATCGGCCGTCTGTGGCTCATCGTGGGGGGCGCCTGGTTCTTTTTCATGCGAGGGACCCCGTTGACCGAGCGCCTCGCGCGCAGTGGAAATTCGCTCGCATCGCTTGTGAGCTATGTCTGGCCACTGCTGTTTGTCGTCGTGGTGCTCGTCGGGATGATGTTGGTCACCCATGACATGGGCCCACTGCTGATCGCCGGATATGGGGCTGGCGCGTTTGTAGCGGCGTCGGTGGCGATGTGGGTCTATCAGCGCTCGCGCGCCATCGCTGCGGCCTGCGTGCTCGCAGTCACTCTTTTCGCGGCGTGGATTCTGGTTACGACGGTCGGGCTGTTCCAGGTCGCTTCGCTGGATACGGTGGCGGCAGCGCGGCTGGAAAACCTTGCGGCGCCGCTGGCGTCCGCCAACGATCAGCTGGCATTGGTCACATGGTTCCAGCGCGCCGCGCCACGCGCCGGCTTCGGCCCTGGCGCGGTCCCCTGGTGCGGCTTCGGCAACGCACCGGTTTGCGCCGGCGTGCCGGCGCAAATCCAGAGCGACTACACGTTCACCGCCCTGATCGGCGAATTCGGCTGGACTGCGACTTGGGCGCTGACCATTGGCTTGGCCGTGTGGCTCTACGCGCTGATACGCGGCCATGGAAACGCAACGCGAGGCGAGCCGAGGCTGATTCGCAACGCTGGCCGCCTCGGGAATGATGATCAGGCGTTCGTGAGCTGGTTGTGCGTGGCGTGGGTCGTGCTAGCGCTTTGCCAGTTGTCCGTCACCGTTGCGGGAAACCTCGCGGTGATCCCGCTCACCGGGGTAACTTTTCCATTCGTGAGCTTCGGGATGACCTCGCTTTTGGTCAACATGGCGATGCTTGGCCTCGCCATCAACGTCAATGCACCGCGCGAGAAAATCCATGGCTGAGCGTCGACGACTCACGCTCCTGCAGCTCGCGATCCTGGCCAGCACCGCCGTCGTGCCGGTGCTGCTGGCAGTCCTGCTCAGCGTCGCATCCGCCCGCCAGGGCGACATCGGGAAACCAGCGCAGAACAGCGATCGGCATGTGAGCGTGCGCATGGTCGCTGCGCTCAAGACTTTCGAATATGCGATCGTCCGCCGCGAAAGCGTGCGTGCAGGACAACCGTCTGCGGCGGCGCTCGTCGAGCGCTTTCCCCAGTGCCGCGCCACATGGGAAGGCGGCGGTTTGTGGAGCCGCCTGCGCCGAGCGCTGTCGCCCCCCGGCGAAGGCGCTCCGTCCGTTGCAATGCGCATGAGCGCCCAGCTCGGCGAGATTGACAATGCGCTGATGGCTTTCAGCAGTGGCGACAATCGCCGCGTCAGCGATACCGTCGGAATCGACGGCGCCCGCTGGCTCGATGCCGTCGCGACCGCGCTGCGCACGCCGATCGAGTCGTCCGACTATCCCGGTGTACGCTTCACGGTGCAGTGCGTCGATATCGCAGGCGCGGTAACCGCGCTGGCGCGCTCGGGGAGCAAGATGCTTTCCACGTTCGCGTGGCGCGGGACCGACGTCGAGCGTGTGGTTTCTCGATGGCGTCCGGATCAGTTCGTCGAGATCTCCGCGCGCAGCATCGCCCGCTCGAATCCATGGGCGGGCCTGCCCGGCTGCATCTATCTGGGCAAATCCACCGTGGATGAGGGCTTCGATCACGACAGCACAACCTACTTCCTGAGCGGCGTGCGTGGGCAAGACGACCGCCTGTGCAGGAGTGCCGATATGCGCGGGATCGCAATGCAGGATCAAGCCAACCGAAGCATGATTGGCGTTTCGGGTGGTCCCGGACCCGACACGGCCGCCGGTGATGATCGCTGGAAAGTTCCGCCGTCGCTGGACATGATGCTGCAGCCGCTCGAGGCCTTGCACCGGACCTCGGGCCCAATGTACGCCGCGCAAACCGCCGAACCGATCGATGGACAAGCGCCATCGGCGGACCGACGGCGCGGCCCGAACCGGCTCGACGTAGAAGGGGCGGCGGTCGACGTCGGTTTTTCCATCGATCTCACGATCGATCCTTCGCTGCAGGCCCTGGCCCAACAGACGGCGGCCTGTTACACCGGGCGCGACGACATCTGTCGCGCGCTGGACATGTCGCGCAAGGAAGACGGTGCCCAGCCGGTCGGTCACGGGCTGCTCGAGCACGCGATGGTGCGCATGGCCGCGGTGGCGATCATCGACGTCGAGAGCGGTCGAATCGAAGCGCTCGCGGGCGCGCTCTCGCCGTGCACCCGCGAGGAATACGACGGACCCGGGCGATCGGCTCGATGCGACAAGCGCCTTCCATACCCGATCCGCTATCGGCCCGATGCGTTGTTGAATCCGGCGGTGTTCTCCGATGCGATGCCAGGATCGATCATCAAGCCGATCATGGCCGCGGCGTTCTTCTCGGATCCACAGGTAGGAGCGCGGTGGCTCGCCGCGGAGCGCAGCGAGCTCGCACGCTCTCCCACCGCGCTGCCCTCGACCGACAGCTTGCGAGCACAGTTGATGCGCTCGGACTCGGCACGGTTTCTCGATCGCATGTTTTGCGCGGACAAGGGCTTTGCTCCCTGCGCGCGGCCGTGGGAGATCCAGGCGATGACACCGGCGTTCGGATGGAATGCCGACTGCGCCAAACCAAGCGAGCAATGCGGCAAGCGGGACCTGCTGTTCGGTCGCAGTTTGGACGCCCTCGGCGACAACGGGCTGGGTCGGCCGCTCGCCGTGCCTGTGCCCTACGGCCGGCTGCTCGCCGAGCCTCTCGAGGGCAAGCTTGGCGCGCCATTGCGGAACCGGCCCGCGATCGCTCTTGACCCCACGAGAATCCGCAAATGTGCGGCGGGGCCAGACGGAATGCGACTGAGCAAGGACGACTGGGAGAAATGCAGTGGCGGCGTCGTGGTCGACATCGTTGCAGAAGGCTGGGGTCAGGGTCACGCGCGCGCTAGCGCGCTCGGTGCCGCTGGCATGATCGCGATGCTCGCCGCGGCCGCGAACGGCCAGACGCAGGTCCTCGCGCCGCATCTTGTGGAGGCCGTGCGCGGAACGGGAGCGGCGGACCACGCCGTGCTGGACTGGAGCGTCACTCGCCCGCAGCCGAACACCATAGCGCGCGAGGCTGCCGAGGTGATCATCAGCGGCATGTCGTTCAGTCACCGTGCGGGTACGGCGCGACTGGCGTGCGAGCAGGTGTTCGATGCGCGAACATGCGCGCAGATGGACTGGATCGCGGGAAAGACCGGAACGCCTACGTTTCCCAACGACAATCGCTCACTCGATGACCTCGCCGCGTTATGCACCGCCGCAGCGACACCACTCCGGCGCGACCGTGATGCTTGCGGGCCGCTGCGCCCCTACAAGTGGTACGTGGCTGCGTATCGGTCGCACCCAGGGGATCCGCGATGGAACAAGGTGATCGGCGTCCTCACCGAGCGCAACTGGCTAGCCGACACCGGGCGCGTGCACGGTGCGGGCGACCATGGACCCAACCCGGCCGCCGAAATCGCCATGCAGATCGCGGGGCGCCACGCTGGCCTCCTCGCGCAGCCGACGCGCGTTGCACAGGGTTCGAAATGAGGATGCGTCGCAAGCAGTCGTTTGCGCCGCAACCCGCGGAAGACATCGGCGGCCCGCTGGTATGGACCTTCGACGGCGCGTTCGCCACGTGCCTCGCCGACATGGAGGACGCGCTGCGCCGCGGCATCGTGCAAGTCGGCGACGTGTCCTCGATCGCAGTGCAGATCGAGCTCTCGTTGCCGGGGCTCGAGCGCCGGATCCATGCCGGCGACGTCATCCAACCGGCGTGGAGTCGATTCCTCGCGCAGTTGTCGGAGCGGTACGGCTTGCCATCGGCACCGCGGGTTCGCGCGCTGGATCGCGAGGGGCCCATTGTCACGCTTGTCATCGCATATCGGGGTTAGCGCAGGTGTCAGACGCGCAAGGAGAGGGATCATGAAGCTAAAGCGGTGGGTGGTCAGCAAGGCGAACAAAGTGGACAACGCCCGGTCTCGCGATTCGGAGAGCGAGCGTGGGAGCGCGCCACCCACGGATATGCTCGAGCCCAGGATGCGCGCGCCTGGAGCAAAGCGCACTACGGCGCCTGCCGACGCTGAGGCTCTGGGGCCCTACCGAGCCTTGATCGGAGCAATCCGGGAAGAGCTCGAGCAATTCGTGGCGACGCAGGTGCGCCTCCACCTTGCCATCGCCGAACGTGATCGCTACTTGCTCAGCTCGATCGAGGTCGAGTGTGAAGAAGCCGACGAGCAGCACGAGTTGCTGAGAAGGTTCATCGCCGAGTTCAAGCCCGAGCAGATCAAGCACTATCTGGCGAGGGAGGTGATCGCCGGCCTGCGCAATGCGGGCGCGATCGACCTCTCACAATTCGCCGGGCTCAACGCCATCCGCCAAGGGGGCGAATCCGACGAGCAGGATCGTTACGCGGAGCTGATCGCCGAACTGAAACGGGGGTCTCCGAGCAACCCGCACCCCTATCGGGTGACGCTTCTCGGACGCTGGTCGCAGTTGGATGCGCCCTCGCCCGCCAGTGAAAGCAGCCTTCGGCGATCGGGTAGCGCACCGACCCCCCTCGCCGCGCCAGCGGTCGCAATCGACATCGAAGATGCCGACGGTGTACGAACAGTCGAGCTCGCATCGGTCGCAGCAGGAAGGCGCTACGCCGTCGGCAAGGGTAAAGATTGCGACATCGTCGTCAACGGCGTTTATGCCAGCCGCCGGCATTGTGAGCTGTGGTTCGACAAGGGAGCTTGGTGGGTGATCGACGCTGGGTCGACCAACGGCATCCGCGTCGAGTCCGCAAACGGTAACACCGCGCGCTCGCACCAGGTGCCGCAAGGCGTGACACCGCCGCCACCCATCGAACTGGGTCAGGGCGCGTGGCTGGTGCTCTCCGCGCAAATCCAGGGCGAAGCGCGCCAATACCCGCGGCTTTCATTGCGACCGGCCGCCGCCTCTGCAGCGCGCGCGCTCGCAAGTGCCGTGGCGCCTCCGACACCGGTGACGCCGATCGCACCGCCGCGCCGCCGCGATGGAATGCTGACCATCGCCGCGCGTATGGCTTCGGGCCTGCGAACGATCGACCTCGTCGCGACCGCGCTTCCGTTTCGCGTCGGCCGCTCGCGCAACCAGGCGCTGGTGATCGACTGGGCCCACGCCGACGTCTCGGGTCAGCATTTCGAGATCGTGGCGATCGACGAGGCTGGAGCGCAGATCGTCGTGCATGGCGACAACGGCGTGACCGTCGATGGCACCGCGCATGGGCCAGGGACGCAGTTCAAATGGAAGACCGGACAGACGCTCGTTCTCGGCAGCGACCGTTCAGAGTCTGCGTGCGTATTGGCGCTCTCGCGTGCGCCGTGATGTCACGCGCCGTACCCGACAGGACCTGAGCGCAGTCGTGGAATCTCCCCTCGCCCATCGATCGCGCGAACCGGTCCGACCGGACCGCGCAGCGTTTGCGCGCGAAGCCGAGTATTCCAGCGGCCCAGTGCTGCTCGATGCCGCAGTCGTATCCTCGCGCGGCGGCTTCCACGCGGTCAACGAGGACGGCCATAGCGCGCTCGACGGCTGCGCGCCGCTCTTCGTTGTGGCTGACGGCGTCAGTTCGGGTGCAATGGCGTCACAGGCAAGCAGCGAGCTTGTCAGCCGTCTGCACGAAGCACTCGAGCACGTCGCTGTCGACGCACACGCCCTGCACGCCGCAGTGCTCGATGCCGATCGCGAGGTGCGCCGTTGCATCGCGAGGCGAACCGACGCCACTGGCGCGGCCACGGTCGCGCTTTGCGCAGGAACCGAAGCATCGTTGTCGCGCTGGCTGATCGCATGGGTTGGCGATTGCCGCGTCTACAGGGTGAGCAACGAGCGCGGCGGATCGGCACAGCTCCTCACGCGCGACGACACCTACCGACACCTGCGAGAGCAACCGCCGCACGGCGCATCCCTCGACGACCCCGCCCGCATGGTTGGCAACGGGGCCGTCGACGCACCGAATGTTCGCGCCGTCGATTTGGCCCGCGACGAGATGCTGCTGCTATGCAGCGATGGCGTGCATAAGCATGCGCGACCCGGCGATATCGCGCGGTTGCTCCGCGGGAGGAAGGTTCCGCTCGTGACGCGTTGCGCGCGGCTGGTGGAATTCGTGCGTGAGCGTGGCAGCCGCGACGATGCGACCGTCCTCGTCGTTCATCGGAGCGCGCGCCGGCCGCGGCCCCTCTTGCGTCTGTTCGCGCTGGCCGCATTGATCGCTCTGGCCGCCGGCGCGTTGCTTTGGTTCGCGGTCGATCGCGTGACCGCGCAGCGTCTTCCCGACACGATCTTTCTCCGCACTGCGATGGGGGAACCATGATGATGTCTCAAATCGAGCACGTTTTTGGTCGCGGTCGACTGAAGATGGCCACCGGCGAGCACGTCGAGGTTTATCGCGAGGCGGTTGCGCCGGGAGAGCGCCGCCGCTACACCAAGCGCTTTCTGGCCACCGGCGATGCAGATTTCGGGCAATGGACCGAGCGCGAGTGGCGCATTCTCGCGCGTCTGATCGGACACGGCATCCGCTGCATCCCCGACGTCGTTCAGTTCGACGGAGGGCTGCAGGGAGGCGTGCGACTCGTTCAGACCTACGACGCCGGTGTCACCGTCGATCAATGGGCGACGCTCCTGCCGGTCTCGCGCGGAGGTGTTTTCTATCGCCACGTGTTCGAGGACTGCGCGCACTGGTGGTCGCTCGCGCACTGCTGCCTCGCCGCGCTCGACGAGATCCATTCGCTTGGGTTGGTGCACCTGGACATCAAGGGCGACAACATCTGCGTTCCCTACGGGCCACCGAGCTTCGATCCCGACGCGGGCGACGCGATCTACCCGATTTTCCAGAGACTCGCGCTGATCGATTTCGCATTCTCGGTCGTCTCCGGCGAGAAGCTCTCGACAGCGTTGCCCATCGGCTGGCAGAAGGACTACGACTATCAGTCGCCCCGCCTTGTTCGAGCGCTCGACGCGGGGCGCGCTGGCGATCTCCAGCCGACCAAGGACCTCGACTGGCGGTGTGATTTATACAGCCTCGCGGCGATGCTCAAACGCTACCTGCCAGGCGATCCCCCGGCCGAGGAGACGGGATGGACGCCCGAGCGTTTCGACGATGCGCGGACGCTGATCTTCCGGCTGCGTGAGTACCATGATCGCGACATCCCGCATTGGCGCCCGCACCAGCAGCTCATGGACTACGCCGACGCGCGCTTGGGCGCGCATGATCTCGCTGCTTCGCTGGAGCAAGGCTGGCAGCTCTCGCGGGATGTTCCTGCCGACACCGGTCACGCGCCGGTCACGCCGATGACGCGCATTGCGCCCTCGATCCGCGCACCGCGGTCCGTACGCGTCGTGCCCAGGACTCTCGTACCGACCGCAATAACGGTTGTCCGCAGTGCTGCTCCGCCGCCCCCTCCACCGCAAGCGATACGCAGGCCGCGGAGGGCGACCGTTGTGGTGCCCATGGCCGTGCTGGCGTTGGTAGCGCTTGCCGCGCCGCCGTTCATCGGCAATCCAGAGCATCCATCGATCGACCTGGCGCGGAGCGCGCCGGATGCGACGCGCCCCATCGCGAACGGAGCGCCGCGCGTCGAGATCGCCGCGATCTCTGAGCCCTCGACCTCCGTGGCCGCGCCTTCTCCTCCTGCTGCGCTCGCCCAGAGCGCAAACGCTTCCGGGGCCGCGCCCGTGCCCGCGACCGATCAGCTCAACTCGCCGACAAATACAAAGGAGCCTCCGGCGAAGGAAACGAAATCGGCAGGCAATCAGACTGCCACCGCGCCGCGCGGCTCAACGGCTCGGTCGAAAGTGGCGGGACCTTCGAATCGCTCATCGGCAAAGCTCGCTTCGTATGCGCCGAGCGTGGGCGCGCGTCCGACACGCACGCCGCCTCCGTTACCGCAGACAGCAAAGCCCCAATACGCGCGCGGTGCCGCCGTGGTGACCCCGGCCGCGACTCCAAGCTCGAGCGGGCGCGCGGTTGCAGCAACGACGCACTCCCCCGGCCCGACCGTGCCTCAGGATTCTCCGAGCAGGGGCGCACCAGCCGAATCAACGATGACCGCGCAGGCAACGTCGACGCCTGCAGAACCGAGTGCGGGAGCACGCGAGGCGTCGTCGGACGCGGCGACGCATAGTTCCACCACGACATCGCCGGGCACCGGCGAGGCGCAGAGTCGGCGCGCCTCGAGTCGCTGGCAGACGCTGCTGGCAAACCTGGGCAACATCCTCGGCGGCCGGAGCAGCCGGCCGGCGCCCGTCGAGGAGCGCCGCGTGCTGACAACGTCCCCCGCGACAGCGTCCGCATCGCTGGCACGGCTACCTTCGTCGTCGGAAAGTGCGGGCGCAAATACGAGACCCGTCGACGGATCGTCGTCGCCCGAGGGTACTTCCAACCGAACGGTGACGAACGCGGCTTTGGTCGCACCTGCCGTCGTGTCGCCCGCCACTTCCAGCGCCGCTTCGCGACTCCCAGAGGTGCCGGCGACGGTTTCTTCGGCCGCGGTGCTCTCCTTACCCGCGAAGCCAGAGCTGGCCGTCCGTGCCGAGGGACCATCGCAGGATGCGCTCGTGATTCAGGCTCGCCACATGCTCGCGGAAATGGTTCCCCGTGTTGCGGCGCAGGCGCAGCCTGATCTTGCGCGTGTACTGGGACTCGCGGCGACTGCGGAACAGCGGTCCCAGCAGCAAGCGCTGATCTTAGCCGCAACCGCGAAGTGGACGAGCGACACGGTGCTCATCCCTGCGTCCGACATCGAGCCCATTCACGCGCGAAGCCTGCACGAGGACGCGCGGCATTCGTTCGCCTTGGGTCGAGTGGACGAGGCCGTCAACACACAGCTCCGGGCATTCGCCGCGAATCCGCGCGACCCCGATATCGCCGCCTACCTCGCGTGGCTGCACATTCAGACCAGTCCCGCGCAGCCGGAAGTCGCGCGCCAGCTAGCGGTCTACGCGCTCTTTATCAGCGGGCCTCGGCGGTCGACCCGCTACGGCGACTGGGACATCCTGGCTATCTCGAGCGCGCTGACCGGGCGCGATGTAGACGCCACAAAAGCGTTTCTGGTCGAGGTTGCGCTCACCAGCAGCCTCGATCGCACCTGTCAGACCGCGCTCGGAGCTTACGCGACCTACGGCGAACGTCTGCGCGTTCCGGTGGAGGCGATGCTCAATCGCGTGGATGCCAGCGGCAGGATATCCCCCTACTGTGACCGCCGTCCGGTCTGGAACAGCGTCGCGAGAGCGCAGTAGTGCGAGCCGATGGTGCGCCTGGACGAAGCCCTAGGCCGCGCGCTCCATGTCCAGCTCGGCCTCGAGGCTTTCGATATCCCGGAAGATCGAGGCGACCGCGAGCGTGCGTCCCCCGCGGTTGAAGCGCACGAGGCAGTCCTTGCTTGCGATGTTCCCCTCGATCGCGAGCTCGTCCCACTTCTCGGCATGGCCGACATAGTTGATCTGGACGTCGTAGTGCTGGCTCCAGAAGAACGGAACGGCGCTAAATTTCTCGCGGGCCCCGAGCATATTGACCGCCGCGGCTTGCCCCTGGCGCTCGGCGACAACCCAATGCTCGACGCGAATGGACTCGCCGCTATGAGGATCGGGCCAGCGCGCAATGTCTCCGGCCGCAAAGATTTCCGGCGCGCTGGTTTCGAGATATTCATTGACCTTGATACCGCGATCAATGACGAGCCCCGCCCTTTCGGCAATCTCGATCCGGGGACGCACGCCGATGCCGACGACGACGAGATCCGCCTCAAGCGTGCCGCCACTTTTGAGCGTGACTTGCTGGCCATCGATGGCACTCGCCGTGTCCTCGAGATGGAAAACAACACCATGCTCCTCGTGCAGCGAGCGCACGAAGTCGCCCATCTGCGGGCCCAGAATGCGCTCCATCGGGCGCTTGTCAGGCGCGACCACCCGCACTTCAAGCCCACGAGTGCGCAACGCGGCGGCGACCTCGAGGCCAATAAAGCTTGCGCCCAGAACGACCACTCGCCGCGCCGTCTTGGCACGCTCGATGATGGCCCGACAGTCGCCGAGCGAGCGCAGCATGCATACGTGCGGCTGGTCGGCTCCGGGGATCGACAATCGCACCGGCTCGGCGCCGGTTGCGAGCAGAAGTCGATCGTAGGAAAGCTTGCTCCCGTCCGACAGAATGACTTGGCGCGACGTCGCGTCGATGTCGCTGACGTTCGAATTGAGACGCAGGTCGATGCCGTTCCCGTGATAGAAGCTGGCCGGGCGCAGCGGGACCCAACTTTCCGGAGCAGTGCCGGCAAGATAATCCTTGGACAAATTCGGTCGGTCGACGGGCGGGGTGTCATCGTTGTTCAGCATGACGATGCTGCCTCGATATTGCTCGCGCCGGAGCTTTTCGGCGGCAGCAAAACCTGCCGCGCCGCCGCCGACGATCAGAATGTTGTCGGGATTTTCGGTGGCGGCGCTACGGCGCGGCACCGGCATTGGCTGGATGCGTTTCTCGCGGACGACGATGTTGCCCTCGCGCTGCTCGACCGACCAGCACGCGATGGGGCTCAAGGCCGGCGCGCGTATGGCGTCGCCCGTACGCAGGTCGAAGCAGGCATGGTGCCAGGGGCAGCGCACGGTATCGCCGACGACCAGGCCGTCCACGAGCGGAGCGTGGTAGTGCGCGCAATGGGCTCCCACCGCAAGCACCTCCTCTCCGCGACGCACGAGAAGGACCTCGTGCTCCCCGACATGACCGACCAGCTTGCCGCCATCCGCGAGACGCGCAAGAGGAATGCCTTGCGTCAGGTCGGGACCAATGGGACCGGCTTGATCTTGAGCCATTCTGTATCTCCGTGTGGCGATCCGGGATCGGATTCATATGGCCGGCGAGCCGCCGCCTCTTTCTCGGTGTCAGGTTACCAGCGTTAAGCGCGGACCACACTCCCGTCGAATCGAGCGTCGATGATCCGTGATTGCGGCGAGCAGAATGCGGTCGCCAGCCAACCACAATCAGGAATTCGCGTCGAAGGCGAGCCGGCGACAAGGGTGGACGCCCGCCAAGCTTCTGGACAGCCGCGTGCGGTTCCAGGCCGCACGGGATAGCCACGTCCCGAGCGGGCCATCCCAAAGACGCTAAGACTCGCTTAAGTGTGCGGCGGTACACTATCCCGCATTGCGGTCGCCCTGCGAGCGACGCCCAACTCCGTCGGAGGCCATTCGTGTCAACCAGGCTGCTCATGCTGTTCCTCGCACTTCTGCTCGCCGGCGGCGCTGCCGCCCAAGGCAAGCAACGCATCGACAAGGCGGCGGACCTGCCGCGCTTCAGCTACCAGATCGACGGCAAGATCGAGGACATGATCCGCGATGACGCCAAGTTCAAGCCGTTCGGCGCGCAAGTGCGCCGCGACCTCGAGAGTGTGCTCGCGCAGTACGATATCCAGGACAAGGCCACGTCGCGCCAGATTCTGACCGAGCTCGCGCAACTCGACATGCTCGACGGCAACTACGACGCCGCGCTGGCGCGGGTCGCGCAGGTCAAAGCGCTCGAGGACAAGCCCTCCGACAAGCTGCTGTCCGGCATTACCACGCGGGCGATCGTCGCCGGCGTGCGCGCGAGTCCCGACCGCAACGCGGCGGCCGAGCGCGCCGCTGTCGAGCAATCGATCAAGGGCGATTTGTCGGGCATGCCCTACGACGTGATCGCCAATCAGGCGAAGGAGATCAAGAGGGGCTCCGAGTTGCTTTCCGAAGGGCCCATGATCGGCAACGTGCGCGAGGTCCTGCAGCCGTCCGTGGACAAGAATGGATCGCTGTCGTCAGACCTTGCGCCGACGCTCGTACGCATCAAGTACGCCTACCGCTACGTCCTGCCGCAGAAGACGGCGCTGGTCGATGCTTGGACTGCATATCTCGCCGCGAACAAGATCGACAAACCTGACATCTGGGCTGCCCGCGCGGTGACATTGCCTGCGGGGCAAAACTATACTCCGGTAAAGATCGCGGTGTGGGACAGTGGCGTCGACACCAAGCTCTTCCCGAACAAGCTCGCAATGACCAACGGAAAGGTCCCCGTCATCGCGTTCGACCGTTTTTCGCAGCCCTCAAAAGGAGATCTGCAGCAAATACCTGACGCGCTGAAGAGCGAGATTCCAAAGCTCAAGGCGCAGCTCAAAGGCTTCTCCGACCTGCAGTCCAACATCGACAGCCCTGAGGCCGACGCAGTGAAAAGCTATATGTCGACGCTCAAGCCGGATGAATACAAGGCCTTTGCCGAAAAATTCAGCCTCGCCGCCAACTGGATGCACGGAACACACGTCGCCGGCATCGCAGTCGCGGGGAACCCGTACGCGCGCCTTGTCGTTGGCCGCATCGAGTTCGACTGGCACCTTATCCCGGATCCTTGCCCGAGCCGCGAGCTATCCCTGCTGGATGCCAAGAATCAGCAGGCCTACGTCGACTTCTTCAAGCAACAGGGTGTCCGCGTGGTCAACATGAGCTGGGGCGGTAGCGTGAAGGACTACGAGAATGCCCTAGAGCTTTGCAACATCGGAAAGACTCCGGATGAGCGCAAAGCGATCGCGCGCGACTACTTCGACATTGAAAAGGACGCGCTCACCAAGGCGTTTGCAAGCGCGCCCGATATCCTGTTCGTCACTGCCGCGGGGAACAGCAACGAGGACGCGTCCTTCGTCGAGAACGTCCCCGCCGGTATCGTGCTGCCCAACCTGCTTACGGTGGGAGCGGTCGACAAGGCGGGGGACGAAGCCTCGTTCACGAGCTACGGCCCGACTGTCAAGGTGCACGCCAACGGCTACCAGGTCGAGAGCGTCATTCCGGGCGGGGAGAAGCTCGCTGAATCCGGCACGTCGATGGCATCCCCACAGGTGGTCAATCTTGCTGCAAAAGTACTGGCCGTCAATCCGAAGCTGACGCCCACGGAGGTGATCGCGTTGATTCGTGACAACGCGGACAAGACGCCTGACGGCCGCCGCACTCTGATCAATCCGAAGAAGACGCTCGCGGCGGCGGAAGGGAATGCGCCGCGCGCGGCATCCGCGCAAACCATGCAAGGTCCTGCGGTCGCCTCGCAGGCGGTGGCTCGGTAGCCTACGCTTCGATTCGACCGAGTCCCGCCGGCGGCGCAGTCGATCCAACGCGCCTGATGACGCCTGGACTGTAGGGCAGCCTACGACCCCTGGTACGCGGCGATCGGAGCTGCCTTAAGCCACGCCAGCGCAGAAGGAGGCAACCCGTCACTGGCAAGCCATTCGGTTACCTCGCCTCGGCGGGCGCTCTGAAACCCCACCTGGCATAGGATGCTCGCCATTCGGCGCGGGCCGCTGGCGTGCAAATCGCATTGGGCCACGGCGATTTGTCGACCCATGGGCAAAGAGAGCATCTCTCGAACCATCTGCTTGCCGAGGCCGCGCCCGCGATATTCAGCTCGGACCGCCGCAAGCCAGAGCTCGTAGCCAAAATGTCCGGCGCCTCGCACGGCGGAAAATCCGATCGGCGCCGGGCTGACGCTTTTTTCCTCGAATATCCAGAGATTCGCTGGAATCGTCACCGGCGTCCCTCCGTTCGGGGAGGCTCGAAGCCAGACGTGCTCCAGCACGACGCGCCGCACCCTGGCAAAGAAGAAATCCGCTTCGCGGGTTGCCCTGGCGAGGTCGGCATCGAAGCTTCCCGACTTGGCGCCGTCGATGATCAATTCCCGAACCAGCGGCAAATCCGTCTCTGTCGAAGCCCTCAGCATTAAGCACCCCGCGCGAATCGGACGTCCCAAACACGGTTCGAAGACGGCCCGTTGGATGGAGCGACCGGCTCAAGTTAAGTTCCTCGACTAGGTACCATTTTGACACCCAATTTGGTGCGGATTTGCAACTGAGCATGACAGCGGTCGAAAATGCGAGCACAAGAGCGCGGAAGAGAGCTTGCTCCCCCGCCGAGAGGAGCCAGTGCCCCGTTGCAGCGTCAAGGCGATAGGCAGCTCCCCGGGGATCAACGGATGCCGCCTCCTAGGAACATTGCGGGTTACCTGCCAGACTCCCTGCCTTTGACGCGTCGCGAATGTTAGCAGCCGATATCCTCGAGGAGCCTGCGCGCATGGCCCATGTGACCGACTACCCCTTTCTCGTTTTCGCGATCTCCCTCTTTGCCCTGTCGTTGTCGGCGTGGATCGGGAACTCGCTCCTGCAACGGTGGCGAACGCTCGATGACAAACTCCGCGACGATTTCGGGATTATCCTTGCCGCCACACTGACATTGCTTGGACTCATCATCGGCTTCAGCTTCTCGATGGCCACGAGTCGCTACGATCAACGCAAGGCCCTGGAGGAGGAAGAGGCCAACGCGATCGGCACCGAATACGTCCGGGCAGATTTCATGGCCTCCGCGGACGCGGCCAAGGTGCGAGCTCTCCTCCGAGACTACATCGACGACCGCATCAAGTTCTACGGGACTCTCGACGCGCAACAGCTCGAGCAACTCGCGACGGTGCGGGCCAAGCGGCAGGAGGACCTTTGGGCCGCAATTCGCCCATCCGCGGCCGCGCAACCGACTCCTGTCATGGCATTGGTTGTCTCGGGCATGAACGATGTCCTGAACTCGCAGGGCTATACGCAAGCCGCCTGGTGGAACCGGATACCGCTTTCGGCGTGGGCCTTGATGGGTACGATCGCCATCTTCTCCAACGTCCTGCTCGGCTACGGCGCGCTGCGCAAGCGCGACCTCATCCTGCTATTGATCCTGCCTTTGGTGGTTTCGATTTCTTTCATGCTCATCGCCGATATAGACAGTCCGCGCGGCGGGTTCATCCGGGTAGTTCCCCAAAATCTGATAAGTCTGGCTGAATCGCTGCGCGTGCATTAGGCGCGGGCCGCGACACGCGGCGCGCGGACATGCGCGCCGCGCGATCACAGCGGCGCGATGCGGCCTAGGGGCTAACGGCGCGCGTGATCACTCGCACCCAATTCCCGAATATCTCGTACACCGCGTAGTAGCTGGTCCTCAAGCCGGCCATGCTAGGGAGGTAGTCGAAGAGGCTGTCGGGCACTTCCGCTGCGCTCCCGGTGGCCGCCGGAATGGTGGCGATACCTGCATCTGCGAATTCCGCTCGCGCGCGCTTCATGTCGAAATCGTGCGCCACCAGGACGACGCGATCGATGCCGTTCGCCCGCAGTATCTCGGCGCTCCGAAGAGCATTCTCGTGCGTGTTGCGCGAGCGGTCCTCGACCCAACGCGCGTGCATACCGAAGTCGTGCTCGAGCGATGCCTGCATCACCTTCGCCTCGGGCTCGCCGGTCAAAACGGTCCCTCCGGTCAGCAAAATCGGCAGCCCCGTCATGCGCGCCACGATGACGCCATAGCGCAAGCGCTCAAGCGTCAGCGTGCCCAGTGTGTCGCCGCCATATTCGGGGGCATGGTGACGCGTTCCGCCAGCGAGAATGACGATTGCGCGCGCGTCTGACGCCTGAGCGGGATCGAAGACCGGCGACTCGCCCAGGTATCGGACGAGCATGAGCGCGACGGCCGGGATCGAGAGCGCCACGAGGACCAGCACGCCTGTCCAGGACGCGATGCTGCCGGTGCGCGGAAAACGCCGACGCATGACCAATCCGGTTAGCGCCAAAAGCAATGGCCCGGTCGGCGGCAGCACCAAGGTTTTCGCAACCGCCTTGAGCCAGGTCGGATCGATCATTTCAACGCGACTTCTTTAGCAGCTCCTCGATGTGGCTCGAAGGCACGGCGTAGGTGATGCCCGATGGCTGCGTCAGCGCCGACTCCTTGGTGCCTTTGACGAATACCATGTTGATCACGCCCAGGACATCGCCGTTTTCCGGGTCATAGATCGGGCTTCCGCTGTTGCCCGGATAGGCGGTGGCGTCGAGCTGGAATATCGGAAACGGACCCGACGAGAGGCGCCTGATGGTGTGCGGATCGAGGTCCCCGGCCTTGGCCTGCGGGATCGCGATTGGCGAGATCGAGGCAACCATCCCGCGATGCGTCGCAGGATAGAGCCCCAGCACCGGGCCGATCGGATAGCCGGTAAACAAGACCTGCTGGCCTTCCCTCACGGTATCCGAACCGCGAATCTTGAGCGCCGGCAGCGCCGGCGGCGGAATACTCAGCACGGCAACGTCGGAGCCGGGGTCGACCGCGATCTGCTTCGCTTCGCGCCACTGTGCCTGCTCGTTGCCCGCTTTGCCCGGCGCCGGCACGAGGACTGCCAGCACTTCCATCTTGGACGGATCGAGCAAGGTCGGGACCACGTGCGCGTTGGTCACGATCAGCGTTCCGTTGTCAACCGCAAAGCCGGTGCCGAGAAACTGGAATTGCGGCGTGCGCGTCCGCGAGAAGGTCCCCACGGCAACGATCGAGCCCTTGACCTTCTCGATCGTGGCAACCGAGTCTGCGCGCACAGAACCCACCAGCGCGAGCAGCAGCGCAGTGGCGAAGGCGAATCGAGTGACAGGGCTCAAGGCCGCTCGCTTCATGGTCCCTTCCTGGGCGCGCTCTTTTGCGCAGGAACAAGCATCGGCGAAGGCGCAGCGATCTGCGGATCGAACGAGTGCCGCTCGTTAGGGTACAACAATCTCACGCGACGCACGTACTCGCGCGTCTCGGCGTAGGGTGGCACGCCCTTGTAGCGGTCGACGGCCTTCTCGCCCGCGTTGTAAGCCGCCACCGCAAGCGTGACCTGACCCTCGTAGTATGCCAGCAGCCATTGCAGATACGACAGGCCGCCACGAACATTGTCCGCGACGTTGAGGCGATTCCTGACCTTGAATCGCGTCGCGGTTTCCGAGACGAGCTGCATCAACCCGCGGGCGTCCTTCACCGACCGCGCGTCGGGCTGGAAGTTCGATTCCGTCTGGATCACCGCCAACGCAAGGCGCGGTTCGATCGCATACTGCGGCGCCATCTTGACGACCAGCTCCGCGACCTTGCGCTTGGCGTCCGGAAGGTCCGCGAAGGGATCCGGATCATCCGTGACCGTGCTCGGCGGTTCGGTTTCGGCCGCGAGCGGCCGCATGCAGTCGGGAACCGCGCCCTGATCCTCACCCACGTACTGTTGCATCTGGCGTGCGTACGAGTTACCTGCCGCCGCGGCGCGCGCGAACAGCGTGGCCGCCATGGCATCACTGCGCGCTACGCCGCGCCCGTTGGCGTACATCCATCCCAGGTTGATCATGGCGTCGGTATCGCCCGCCCGCGCGGCTGCACAGTAGAGCAATGACGCTTTGCGCTGATCCTTCGGAACGCCTTCGCCGTGCTCGTAGGCGAGTGCCTCCTGGATCAAAGGATTCTGCGTGCTTTTGAGCTGAGCGGGGTTCGACTGCGGATCCGGCAGTGGCTGCGGCTCCGCGCCAGGCGAGTCCGGTCGCGAGCGCCAGCGCTATCGTCGCCAGCGTCGCCGTAGTCGTGACGCTGCCCCGCGTTGGACGAGGCGAATCACGCCGCACCGCGCGCATCCCGAGCCACTTGTTTTTCGCCGGCCGCGCCCATGCTCGCGAGCGCCTCGTACCACGGCAACGCTTCGCGCAAGCCGGCGCGCGTGTCGTGTGTCGGATCGTAGCCCAGGAGTCGTCGGGCCTTGGAGATGTCGGCCTGGGAATGTCTTACGTCGCCGGGTCGAAAATCGCCGTAGACCGGTGCTGCGATTCGCAATCCTGCATGACGCTCGATCAACGAATCCTTGAGCGTCGCGAACAGGTCATTGAGAGACATCCTGCCGCCGACCGCCACGTTGTAGACCTGGCCCGTCGCGTCCTGACCCTCACGGATCGCGGCGAGCAGGTTGGCCTGCACGACGTTGGCGACATAGCAGAAATCACGCGTTGTCTCGCCGTCGCCGTTGATCGTCACCTGCGCCCCGGTGAGCATCGCCGCTGCCCAGCGCGGAATCACGGCTGCATACGCGCCGTCCGGGTCCTGTCGCGGCCCGAAGACGTTGAAGTAGCGAAGCCCTATCGTGGCGATGCCGTAGCAGCGGTCGAAGACCCGCGCGTAGAGCTCGTCGACATACTTGGTGACCGCGTAGGGCGAAAGCGGGAGCCCGATTTCGTCCTCGACCTTCGGAAGCCCGGGATGATCGCCGTACGTCGAGCTCGATGCGGCGTAGACGAAACGCTTCACTCCGGCGTCGCGCGCCGCTACGAGGACATTCAGGAATCCTGTCGCATTGGCGGCGTGCGTCGCGAGCGGCTGCTCGATCGAGCGCGGCACCGAGCCGAGGGCCGCCTGATGCAGCACCACGTCAATACGCTTGCAGGCACGCGCGCAGGCATCGAGATCGACGATGTCGCCTTCGATGAATGTGTGGCGCTTCCAGGCGCGCTCGCCGACCGCTTCCCGCACCTCGTCGAGGTTCCGGCGGTAGCCCGTTGCGAAATTGTCGATGCTGACGACGTCCTGGTCCAGTCGAAGCAGGTGCTCGAGCAAATGCGAGCCGATGAACCCCGCGCTTCCGGTCACGAGCCAGCGACGGCGCTGCGAGCGCAGGGAAGCGCTCAAGCGCGTCCGGGACCGCTGGCGCGCTTCGGTCGGACCCGACATCACAGCCTCCAGACCGTTGACACCGTGGGCGCGCAAACGCTCAGCGTTGGCCTGCGACTTGACGTCGACGTAAACGCCTCCGCGCTCCAGTTTGCCGACGTAGTCCTCCGGCGGGCGCTGTTTGAACGCTTTGTGCGCGACCGCGGCCACGATGGCGCGCGAGCGCGGCAGCGCATCCCATTCCTCGAGGTCGACGCCGTATTCGTGGCGCGCCTGCTCCGGATCGGCGACCGGATCGTGCACATGCACCGTCAATCCGTAGGACGCGAGCTCGCGCACGACGTCGATGACGCGCGAGTTGCGAATGTCGGGACAGTCTTCCTTGAACGTGAGGCCCAGCACGGTGACGTGCTCGCCCTTCACCGGCGAGCCGCCCTGGATCATCTGCTTCACCGTCTGCTCGGCGACGTACTTGCCCATGCCATCGTTGATGCGCCGCCCGGCGAGGATGACCTGCGGGTGGTAGCCGAGCTTGTCGGCCTTGTGGGTCAGGTAGTACGGGTCGACGCCGATGCAGTGGCCACCGACGAGCCCGGGACGAAACGGCAGGAAGTTCCACTTGGTGCCGGCCGCGTCGAGCACCTCCTTCGTGTCGATGCCGATCTTGTGGAACAGAAGCGCGAGCTCGTTCATCAGCGCGATGTTGAGGTCGCGCTGCGTGTTTTCGATGACCTTCGCCGCTTCGGCGACACTGATGCTGCTCGCGCGATACACGCCGGCGGTGATGATGCTGCCGTAGACCGACGCGACACGCTCGAGCGTCTCGGGCGTGTCACCGGAAACGACCTTCGTAATCCTCGTCAGGCTGTGCTCGCGATCGCCGGGATTGATCCGCTCGGGCGAATAGCCGACGAAGAAATCGCGCTTCCATTTCGCGCCGGAATGCTGCTCGATCACGGGAATGCAGATTTCCTCGGTTGCGCCCGGATAGACCGTCGACTCGAAAACGACCGTCGCTCCGCGCTTCAGGTTCGCTCCGACAGACTTGCTCGCGCCGAGCAGCGGACCGAAGTCGGGCTGGTGCGCCTCGTCGACCGGCGTCGGAACTGCCACGACGATGAAGTCCGCCTCGCGCAAGTCGGTTGCGTCCGTCGTGAACCGCAAGCCGCCGGCGGCGCGAAGCTCCTCCGGAAGAACTTCGCCCGTCGGATCGACCCCCTTGCGGTACGCGGAGATCTTGGCCGTCGACAGGTCGAAGCCGATGGTCGGATATTTCTTGCCGAATTCGACGGCCAGCGGGAGGCCGACGTAGCCCAATCCCACGACGGCGATGGTCGTGTTGTGCGTCATGTCAGCGTCCCGTTGGATTGCGTTCAGCGCCAACGAAAGACGGATGGGGCCATGCCGGCAGCGGTGACTCCATGGCGTTTGCGCTCAAAGGGTCGCGAGGAGTTTTTCGGCGTCGGCACGAATCGGCGACGACGGATCGAGCTTGGCAAGGGTCTCGAGCTCACGTTTGGCGCCAGACTTGTCGCCCGATTTGAGCAGGGCCTTCGCGAAGTGGAAGCGTATCTCCGGATTCGTCACGGCCATGCTCGAGGCGGCGCGCAGGAGCTCGGTGCCGCGCTTGACGTCGCTGGTCTGGACGAGAGCCCAGCCGTACGTGTCCATTACGTCCGGGTTGAAGGGTGCCTGTACGTAGGCACGCTCTGCCACCTCGGCCGCTTTCGGATCCTTCAACTCGGTCAGGGCATACGCGAGATTGTTCAGGATTCTCGGATTGGTCGGCTCGTTCAACAGCGCAGCCTGATACTGGGCGATGGCGGCTGCGGTTGTCCTTGGTCATCAAGCTCTGGTCGCCAAGGAAGCTGCGGAACGCAACGTCCTTGGGATGGTCCTTGATCCACGCATCAGCGCTGGCGGCAGCATCGTTGCTTCTTCCTGCGTTCTGCAAGGACACGTACCGGGCGATAGCGAGTGAGGGAAGGGACTGGCGGGTCAGGGCTTGCTGGTAAGCCGCCGCGGCGTCGGGCCATTTCTTTTGCGCTGCGCGCACCTCGGCCTCGAGGGCGTAGCCGAGCGCGCGATCCGGATGCTGTGTCTGAAGCTTACGCGCCTCGGCGATAGCATCGTCCGGATGACCGGAGATAACGTACACCTTCGCAATTGCGATCCAACCGGCGGACTGATCGGGCTGCACGGCGATCACCTTGCGCAGCGTGCTGATCGCGCCGCTGTAGTCCTTCGCCACGACCTGGGCCTCCGCGAGCCGCAGCAGCGCGGCAGCGTCGTCGGGTTGCAGTTGCGCCAGACGCCGGAATGTCTCCTGCGCCTGGTTCGCGTCGCCCGCCGCCAACTGCGCCGCCCCGAGCGCGCCGATGACCTGCATGTCCGTGGGGAAAGCCGCCTGCGCCGACTGTGCTGCCGTCAATGCGCTCTTTATGTCTCCATGGCTCGAGTAGTAGCCGATCAGCGCCATGCGCGGCGCGACGGACGTCGGTGAAGCCGCGACGGCGCGCTCGATAGCTGCTTTGACCTCTTCCGGACCGATGGCCGGTGTAGGTAAGGAGCTCCGCCTGGGCGAGCAGCACCTGCACATTCTTCGGATCCTTCGCGAGGATGTCGTCATAGCGCTTCTTCGCGTCTTCCGGCTTGCCCTCCTGCACATCGAGCAGTCCAAGGTTTCGCGCGGCCGCAAAGTAACCCGGCTGGAGTGACAGAGCCTTATCGAACGCCAGCTCGAGCACTGGGCACGTCTCGCTTGGCTACGTAAACAACGCCCTTGATATTGTATGTAAGCGGGTTGGTTGGCTGCTTCTTCTCGAGCGCGGCAACTGCCTCGAGCGCCTTGTCGTACTCACGGCGGCTCACGTGCGCGGAAATCAGCGCGAGGTCGGCCTGATATTCCGCGGAATCCTTGGCCGAAAGGGATTCGAGGTCGCTAAGCGCCTGAGTCGTGTCGCCGCTTGCGTAGCGGACTTCGGCGAGACGTACCTTGCTCGAGACGTCGTTCTTGTCGAGCGCACTGGCGCGAGTGTAGTATTGCGCAGACTTCTGAAGGTTCCCCGCCGCCAGATAGGCTTCTCCCGCAGTACGCAGCAGCAGCACATCATCGGGCGCGGCGCTCAGCGCGGGCTCGAGCGTTTCCACCGCCTGGCCAGGACGGCCGCGTGCGCAGGTAGGTCATCGCGAGCGCCCTTCGCGCACCGATGGCCTTGGGCGTCTGTGCGATGACCTTCCTCAGCGCCTCCTCGGCGACCGCGTACGATCCGAGCTGATAGTTGATCAAGCCGGACAGCAGGAGACTTGGAATATTCGCGGGGTTCGCCGCCACGACCGCTTGGATCACGTCCCTCGCGTGCGCAGCGTCACCCTTCGCGAACGAGACGAGCGCATCCGAGTAAAGCGTGCCGAATTGCTGCGGAGCGATCTTCTTCATGGCATCAACTTGGACGACGGCCTGATCGAGCTTGCCGGCACTGACCAGCATCGATACCAGCGCCACCCTCGCCTTGGCCGATTTGGTGTCGTTTCCCTCGAGCGAGCTTTCGAGCGTCGCAATCGCCTTGTCGGTCAAACCTGCCGCGACTTCGAGCTGCGACCTGAAGAACAAGGCATCCGGGTCCTTCGGCGAAAGAGCCAATGCCGCGTCGATCAACTTTCCAGCCTCCGGCAGGTCCTTGGAGGCCGCGGCGATTTGCGCCTTGACCGTAAGTGCGGCCGCGGTCGGAGGCAAGCCGGAGAGCGCAGCATCGATTGCCGCCCGCGCACTCGTCGGATCACCCTGGGCGAGGTATGCGGCAGCGAGCGACGCTCCAAGATCTGTTCGCGCCTGGGTGCTCTCGAGCTTCATGCTCCCGAGGTCTGAAATCAACCTTGCGTACTTGCCCTGCGCGAGCAGGGTTCGTGCGAGCAGCGGATAGGTCTCGTCCGGCGCATACTTGAGCTCAAGGGCTTTTCGAGCTTCGGTCTCGGCCGCACTCGGGTCACCGGTCTCGAGCAGAGACCTGGCGAGAAGAAACCTCGCTTCCCCGTTGTCGGGCGCCGTCTGCAGCGAACTCTTGAGCTGGATGGTCGCCGCCTTGTAGTCGGACTTGGCGATGTACGACTTCGCCGACGCGACCAAGGCCGGCGCATCGTTCTTGCTGCACGCCGAAATTTGCAGCAGAGCGAGGACCGCGATTCCGCCGCAAAGAACGCGGCGCAGATTCAGAATTTCCATGGCATTCCCAATGTAGTTGCTCCGCGAGCTCCGCTCATCTCAGCCCGAAACGGTGCATCAGATCGTATAGCGTTGGACGGCTCACGCCCAAAAGCTCCGCCGCCTTGCTCAAGTTGCCGTTGACACGCCCCAGGACGCGCACGACCGCGTTTTTCTCCGCATATTCTCGCACCTGGCGCAGGTTGAGAACCGAAGCATCGGAATCAGGCTCCGCGAGGCCGATGTCCGCAGCGGTGATCGTTGAGCCCTCGGCCATGATGACCGCTCGCTTGATCACGTTTTCCAGCTCGCGCACATTGCCGGGCCACGGGTGTGCTTCGATCGCGTCGAGCGCGTCGTGCACGAGCGTCATGCCGCTTCGCCGCTGCTCGGTCGCGAAGCGCCGAACGAAGGCGTGTGCGAGCAATGCGGCGTCACCGTGGCGCGAGCGCAGTGGCGGGATCTCGATCGAAATCTCCGCCAGTCGATAATAGAGATCCTCGCGGAATTTGCCGGCGACGATCTGATCCTTGAGGCTTTGGTGAGTTGCGCACACGATGCGCACATCGACCGGAATCTCCTGACGCCCGCCGATGCGCTCGATGACGCGCTCCTGCAGGAAGCGCAGGAGCTTGACCTGCAAGGACACCGGCAGGTCGCCGATTTCATCGAGAAACAGCGTGCCACCGCTCGCGATCTCGATCTTGCCCAAGGTCATCTTGGCGGCGCCGGTGTAGGCACCCTTTTCGTAGCCGAAAAGCTCGCTTTCGAGCAGGTTTTCGGGTATCGCCGCGCAGTTGATCGCGACGAATCGAGCTTGGCGCCGCGGTGACAGATCATGCAGAGCGCGCGCCAAAAGCTCCTTGCCGGTGCCGGACTCGCCCAGGATCAGCACCGTCGCGAGGGACGGAGCCACCTTCTCGATCGTGCGACAGATCTTTTGCATCGCGGGATCGCGCGTAATGAAGCCGGACATCGGCTGCTCTGCCTCCGTGTTCTGCAGCCTCCGGTTCTCCTCCTGGAGCTCGTGAACGCGAAACGCGCGGTCAATCGTAAGACTCAGAATGTCCGGCTCGAAAGGCTTGGTGCAGAAATCGTATGCGCCCAGCGCGATCGCGCGCAGCGCATTCGCGCGATCGTTCTGACCCGTCAGCACGATAACTTTGGTGTCGGGGGCGAGCTCGTGGATGTCCTCGAGCAGCTGCAGGCCTTCGCTCGGATCGTCCGGACGCGGGGGAAGTCCGAGATCCATGGTCACGACCGCAGGCTCGCACCGACGAAGCTGCGCGATCGCCGACTCGCGGTCCCCTGCTCCACTCGTCTCATATTTGTCGAACGCCCAGAGCATCTGCTTTTGCAGCGCGGGGTCGTCCTCGACGATGAGCAAGGGCTTGCGCTTCTCCGTCACGCGGCCTCCGTCATTGGAGCGGCCGCGGCGGACGCGCCATCGGCGAGCGGCAATAAGACGCTCACTCGCGTACCGACTCCCGGCGTGCTATCGACCAAAAGCTGTCCTCCAAGTCCGACAACATATTGCGAGCTCTCATACACGCCGATGCCCATGCCCGCCGTCTTGGTCGTCTCGAATGGCCTGAAGAGGCGCTGGCGAACGAATTCGGGGCTCATGCCGACACCTGTATCCACGACCTCGAGAACCGCATTGCGCTCATCTCGGCGAAGCTGAACCGAGACGTTGCCGCGGGTGACCGTCGCGTCGAGCGCGTTCTGGACGAGGTGCCCGATTACATGCTCCAGACGATCCTCGTGGGCGACCGCGACGACACCGGAAGCAAGCGCCATTCCAACAGGCGCAGCCTGGCTGTCCTTCGCCGTACATACTCTTCGGACGACAGGTCCGAGCTCAATCGGCCGCGGGCTCTCCACCGGTGTAGCGCCGGTGCGTAACTGTAACATCAGCTTGTTCATTCGTCCGACGACGTTCTCGATCGTGCTCAGCATGTCGCGCCGAAACTCCGGATTGTTATGGTGCCGCTCCGCGTTTCTCAGCATCAACGAAAGCTGCGCCACGAGGTTCTTCAAATCGTGTACGACAAACGCAGACATGCGGTTGAACGCATCGAACTTTCGCGCCTCCAGAAGCGCCTCGGTGGCCCTTAGCTGACCGAGATAGCTCGCCGCCTGGCGGCTTGCGGTCTTGAGCAGGTCGCGAACTTCCCAATCGACCTCGACGGGCGTCCTTGCGTTGGTGAGCACGACAAATCCCAGCAGGTCTTCGCCGGAGGACAGCGGAACAAGAAGCCACGCGTCCGGCATCGCTTGCAGCCATGGCGACAAGGCCAGGCCCATGCCTTCGTACCGTTGAGGCTCAGCCGCTACTTGCTTCAGATCGATGATCCAGCCTGTGCGCGCCAGGAACGACGCGAGCGACCCCTTGTCGGGCTCGACGGCCTCGATCGCAGGCAGGTTCCATCGCGCGGCGGGTTGATAGCCCCTCTCCTCGCGCAGCCACAGCATCCCGCCTGGGCTCTCGACGAGATTGGCAAGCGCCATGATTGCGCTTTCCTTGATCCCTTGCGCGGTTCCCTCGGTCGACAGCGTGCGCGTAAAACGAAGCCATTCGGCGCGGTAGTCATAGCGGTAGGAAAAGAAATGCTTGCTGACGAATACGCGCACCTTTGCCCGAAACGAACCCGACCATGCGACGAGCACGCCGCAAAGCAGCGTCGCGAACAGAAGCTCGATTTGCAGTGCCCGGCCCCAGTCGCCGCCAAAGTAGCGGACGAAATATCCAGCGGCCGCGACCGCGAGGACGAACACGCCGGAGATGAGCAATGTCGTCGACTGCACCACGACATCGCGCGAGAGGTGCAGGTTCACGGTCCATCCGGTGTTTCGGGCGGTCGCGATGGCGATGAAGGGGACGACTATGGCGCTTGCGATGCCTCGCGCTGCCCAGATATCGCCTTCGATGCGCCCAAAGAGCATGGCGTCGGCGTAGAAGAAAGACATCGAAAGCGAAGACCCCTCCGAGCGCGACACAGAGAGGTTTGATGGCCCAGCTCGAGTGCGGGCGCGCACGCCGGATCAGCTGTTCAACCAGGGTCAGGCCAAAAACCGCCAAGCCGAGCCGCAGGCCGAATTCCATTCGCTGGCTTCCAGCCCCGTCTACACCCGGGAGGGCCAGCCCGAAGGAAATCGCTAGGCTCGCAGCCAGCGCGATGGCGACCAGACCGATACTCCAATGGCGAACGAATACTTGGCGCCGCGCCAGATGCACGACCCGGGGGCCCGTCCTGCAGCAGCGCGCGCATGAACAGGAACCACGTCGCGTAGCGGAGGGCGTCCGCCACATTCGAAACAGCCCATGTTCCCGGGGATTCCGCTACCGCCACGATGACGCCGGCGGTGGCCCAAACCGCGGTGGCGCCTATTGCGGAACGGAGCAGCCTGGCGCGAGGGTTGGAGGTCGACCCCACCAGCATGCGCGACGGCAAACGCGACATAGACAAATGCTGCAACGCCGTAGCTCCAGGCGGCAAGGGCGGCGGTGTTGTTTCCGGTCAAGGTTCTGGGCGGTCAGATGGGGAATGGGCAACTTTACAGCTGCTTCCCCAGGGGAGGAAGCCCGCCTCCGCCGCGGACGGTACAACGAGGAGGAATGACCTGCACCGCATCGCCGAACGCGCGCCACGCGGCGCGGACTCCCAGGCCATGACGCCTGACGACGCCGATACCCCTCAGCGTGCTCCCTCTGCCAGCACGACGACCCTCACCGTCTCAAGCAGGATGAGCAGATCGAGCAGCAAGGTATGGTTCTTCACGTAGTAAAGGTCGTACTCCAGCTTCTTCACTGCTTGCTCGACATTGGCGCCATAGGAATAGCGCACCTGCGCCCAGCCGGTAATGCCAGGTTTCACACTGTGCCGCACCGCGTAAAAGGGAATCTGCTCGGTCAGCATCCCGACGAACTCCGGCCGTTCAGGCCGGGGCCCGACGAAGCTCATCTCACCTCGAAGCACGTTGAACAACTGTGGCAGCTCGTCGATCCGGGAGCGCCGTATGAATCTTCCGACGGGCGTGATTCTCGCGTCGTTGACGGAGGCCCACGATGGCCCCGCATGCTTTTCGGCATCCGGATCCATGCTGCGGAATTTGAACAGCGTAAAGGTCCTGCCCGCCAGGCCCACGCGTTGCTGCCGGTAGACGATCTGACCCTTGTTCTCGAGCGCAATCATGACCGCGGTGGCGAGCATGATAGGAAGCGTCAGAATCAGCAGCAGCGTTGCGACGACAACGTCGAAGGTCCGCTTGATGACGCTGCGCATCCAACCCTGGCGATAGCCCTCGCCATAGATGAGCCAGCTTACCTTGAGGGATTCGATCGGCACCTTGCCGTGGACGCGCTCGAAGAACCGCGCAAGGTCCGTGACTTGCACGCCCTGGAGACGGCAATCGAGGAGCTCACGAAGCGGGAGCACGCCGCCCCGCTGCTCGCGTACCGCGACGATGATTTCGTCGATGCCGAGGCGCTTGACCGTAGCCTCGAGCGAGCCGGTATTGGCGATGATCTTTCGCCTCGAAACCTGCGTCCGCTGTACTTTTTCGAGCGCGTGAAAGCCGACGATGCGAATCCCGGGCGAGCTTGCGGACGCGAGTGATGCCTCGACCAATTGCGCTTCGGGACCGGTGCCCAGCACCAGAATGCGATGAGGTCGGAGGGTCCCGACCAGCGGCAGTACCATCATGTGCCGGACCAGCAGCAGCCCTCCGGCAGCGAACAACAAAGCCAACCCGAGGTTGGCTTGGAACACCGCTCCACCAGGAAGCAGCTCCGCTCCGAAATAACTCACGGGAGTCGCGATCAATAGCGCAAGCGCCGCCCTCAGCGCATAACCGCCCCAGCTCAGGCTCACGTTTCGGCGATACAGGCCAAACGCGCCATTCAGAATGACCATGACCAGCGCGAACATGAACGCTGGAACGATCACGCTGAGCCTCGCGACGGCCAAACCATCGTGAATCTGCAACACAAAAATTCCAGCCACAAACAACCATGACAGCTCGACCGCGAGCTGTAACAGTGTGCCTATCGAAACTCTGTGCCGGAACAAATTAAGCAAACAACCTCCAAAAAAGCCTGCGCGTTTACGATACTTTCAGTCAGCACCCGTTCTCTGTCGACGTCGGGTGGATGCACCCACACTCGATGAGGATGTGCTCGCACTCGTGTTTGGTCCCATCGTATTATCCGTAGTGTTGAGCAATTGCACGTTAACAAAAAAACGTTACGAAATTATCACCGATTTCGATACTACTTATGTCATGTTCGCGGAATCCTTGCTTGGATTTCTCTATACAATCGCCTTCTGTACGCCACCAACCGTCCACGACAGCGCCGCATCAAATGTTTACGAAATATTTACAATCTAGATAGCATGTGCTGGGGCGCGAGAAAACGTGAACATTCTGCAATGTCCTCGTGCACTATTCACCGTGATCTGCGTTTCGCGAACGAAGCCGAAGGGCCAGGACAACGCTGGTGCGCGAGGCATGCGCCTTCTTGCATACCGCCGCAGCGAATTCGTACGCATAGAGTTTGCGTCACCTCGAAATCCTCCCACGGCTGAAGGGCTTGGGCAGGGGCCGGCAGGATGAGCGGTGTCGGCGGTCCGCCCAGCGTTGCGCTTAGAACCGATCGTTCTTTCTTCAGTTCCCTTGGAATTGATCGGCAGCGGGGTTGCACGGCGGTGCTACCGGTCGACTGCGGACACGTTAGCCGCATCCCCGGAGTATCGAATCGGCCCTCCGCGACAGTTTTGGGCCCCTATCGCCGAATTTGTCACATGATCCTGTACGCAACACCTATCGATCGCGACGGAACCGGAATTGGACCACTTCGCCCTGTACCGGGGCCGACGCCGGGATATTCTGCGGTTCCTGTGACCGTCGCGCCGCCTGCCTGCCAAACCCATGCTCTTTAATTCGTACAGCTTCCTTTTCGTCTTCCTGCCGCTCACCCTCGTCGGGTTCTTTTGGTTGGGCCGCCGCAGCACCCTGCTCGCGGCGGGATGGTTGACGCTCGCGTCGCTGACATTTTATGGATGGTGGAACTGGCGTTTCGTCCCGCTGCTGATCGGATCGATCGCATTCAACTACGTCATGGGCCTGGTGATCGCAAGGTCCCGCGAGCCAAGTCGGCGACGCTGGCTCGTCGACGGCCGTGGCCGCAGATCTGATACTGCTGGCGTACTTCAAGTATGCCGATCTGCTTGTCGGCAGCCTGAATCACGTTACCGGAACGACAGTTCCGTTGCTCGACATCGTCCTGCCGCTCGGCATTTCGTTCTTCACCTTTACACAGATCGCGTATCTCGCCGACGTGTTCCAGAACAAGGCGCGCGAAGCGAGATTGATTCACTACGCACTGTTCGTCAGCTATTTTCCGCACCTCATCGCCGGACCGATTCTCCACCACAAGGAAATGATGCCGCAGTTTGCCGAGCGGCGTACTTATCGACTGCAGCGAAACAGCGTGCTGCTGGGCGCGGCCATCTTCACCATCGGGCTCGCCAAAAAAGTGCTCATCGCGGACAATCTGTCGCCGTTCGCGAATGCCGCGTTCAGCGCCCCGGATCATCCGACCCTGTTCCTTGCATGGGGCGGAGTTCTCGCCTATGCGTTCCAGATCTATTTCGATTTCTCGGGATATTCGGACATGGCGATCGGCCTGTCTCGCCTTTTTGGCATCCGCTTGCCGCTCAACTTCGATTCGCCCTACAAGTCGCAAAACATCATCGAGTTCTGGCGGCGCTGGCACATGACGCTTTCTCGCTTCCTGCGCGACTATCTGTACGTTCCCCTTGGCGGCAGCCGCCGTGGCCCCGTTCGTCGATACTTGAATCTCATGATTACGATGCTGCTCGGCGGTCTCTGGCATGGTGCCGGTTGGAATTTCGCGATTTGGGGCGGCCTCCATGGCGTGTATCTGTGCATCAATCACCTGTGGAGACGCCTGGTCGGTGATCGACCTGCGCGCACGCGACTCGGCGCACTGATCGCCGCAACCATCACGTTTGCCGCCGTCAATGTTGCATGGGTTTTTTTTCGCGCGACCAGCGTCGAAGCCGGGCGCTCGATTCTGCTGGGCATGTTCGGCGTCAACGGCGTCAGCGTGCCGGAGGCTCTCGTGCTGCGCCTGCCGATGCTGCGCGATCATCTCGACGCGGCCGGAGTCGGCATCTTCCTCGGGGGCGGCAAACAGTTCGTCATGACCTACCTCTGGCTTGCGTTCGCCGGGGCAATCGCATTCTTTGCGCCGAACACGCAGGAATTGATGCATCGATTCCGTCCTGCGCTTGATGGCGTCCGGCGAGCGATTGCGCGCGCACGGCCTGCGCTTGCGCCTCAATTGGAAGTGGGCGGCTGCGCTGGGGGTTCTCGGGGGTATTTCGCTGCTGTCCCTATCGCGCCCGACCGAGTTCCTTTACTTCCAGTTTTGATTCGATGCCTCCGAGCCTGCGCAAACGCGTCCGCGTCTTTGGAGTTGTTTTCGCGGCAACTCTGCTCGGCACCGTCGCCGCCGCCGCCCTGATGAACTACGTTGTCGACCCGTATGCCGTGTTCGGAACAGCCGGCATCTCCGGATTGAGCGTGAGGAAACCGCGGCCCGAAGTGATGCTTTCCGACATCAAGCTCATCGTCGGCACCCGGGCCCGACCGAACGCGCTGATCCTCGGGAACTCTCGCGCAGAAATCGGGTTCGATCCCGCTCACCCGATGATCGAAGCCAAGGGCTTGCGAGGCTACAACGCCGCGATAGCCGGAACAGCGCTGGACGATGCGGCCGATGCGTTCAGGTTGTTCACCAGCGAGAGTAACGTCGACCTGGCCATCGTTGGGGTCGATTTCTTGGACTTCCTTTATTCGCCCGACGATCGAAGCGCGTCGTTGCCTCCGACAGGTCCCGGCGTCCATACCTCTCCAGCTCGAACGCGCTTGTTGGCGTTGTTTTCGGTGACATCCGTTCTGGATTCCATCCGGACGCTGCTGATGCAACGGCAGGAGAATCCGGCGATGGTCTTGTCGAACGGATTCAATCCGATGCTCGACTATCGGGAAATTGCCGCCAACGAGGGATATCGCCGCGCTGTTCAGGCAACGCGCTCAGGAGTCGGCGCTGAATCTCGCGAGAAAGCCACACAACCTGTATGTCGGCGGACAAAAGGACTCGCCGAGTCTTTCGGCACTGCAGGCGATCCTCCGCATCGCCGGCGAGAAGAAAACGGAGTTGCGCCTCGTGATCTATCCGTTTCACCTGCTCCTGCTTCTGCAGATTCAGGAGGCCGGGCTGTGGCCCCTTTTCGAACAATGGAAGGCCGACGTCGCGGCAATGAGCGACGATGCCCGGCGCCGCGGCGTCCGCGTGTCGCTTTGGGATTTCAGCTGTCCGGATCGCTTCACCACCGAGCCCATACCCGCGAGCGGGGACAGAAAGACGAAAATGCAATGGTATTGGGAAGCGGGGCATTTCAAGAAGGAGCTGGGCGACCTCGTTCTCGAGCGAATGCTAGGAGAAGCGCAGACCGATGCAACGGACGACTTCGGGGTCGAATTGACCACAGCCAATGTCGCCGACCAAAACGACTCCTGTCGCAAAGCGCTGGCGACCATGCGCCAGCGCTTTCCCGAATTGGCACGGGAAGCCGCCGAGCTAGCCCGATCAGCAAGCTCGCGTCAGTGACGCTGGCAGGTGAGCCTCGATATCCACCAATCTTGCGCGGCTGCCGCTACGGACTCCTCCCGTCAGAAGGTCCGGCGGGCGCGCCGTGCGCCGAAATCGATTCCCTCGGCAGTACAAGGCTCGTGAGGACGAGCAGATAGAAGACGAATGCCACTCTCGGTACATCGAGAAGGCTGTCGAACATCCCGATCACCAGAAATCCCGCCAGCGATGCCGCGAGGTAAGGCGCCACGGGATGATCACGCGCCTGCCCAAAGGCCAGGCGCCAGAACGCCAGCGGCCATCAGCAGAGTGAAAGCCGCCAGTCCTGCAAGCCCCTGATCGAAGATGAGGCTCAACGCGAGATTCTTGATATGCCATGGGAGGTGGAGTCTCTCGCTGATCGGGATCCAGCGCGCCATGCCGTCGACAAAGTTGCCGTTGGCGATCAGATCGTGTCCGTCAGGCCCCATAAGACTTACGCTTCGAACATCGATCGAGCGTCCGCTGGTGGCGACGGCAAAGGCGAAGAAAGCGAGCCTGGGCGCATACCAGGACCCGCGAGACAGCTGCTCGCCGTTCATTACTCGGGACACCTTCTGCCACGACGGTGCCGCGCTCACTTCTATCGTCGAAATCGCGCAAGCGCCGTTGTACAGGAGATGCTGCTCGCAGACCTCGACGTGCAGCTGCACGTCCTCTCGCGCGCGCAATTCGAACGTCACGCCGTAGGATCCCGGCAACGGCGGGACTCTCTGCGCCAGCCGGAAAGCGTCGCCCCAGCTTGTCGCATAGCGCGGACCTGCGAGCGAGACGAAGGTTTCTTCGCCGCCACGATGGAGGTAATAGCTGCCAGGGAAACTTCGGTCGGGTGCATGGAAAAGGTAATTTGCAGGGAAGCGCCCCAAGCCCTTACCTAGCAGCCAGTCCGTCGCGCCCTCCAGCGGGCGGATGCCATCCTTCCAGTGCTGAAGCCGTCCTTCCAGGTCGCCGGACACGGCAGAAAAGCGATCCCCCATATAGTCGCCGCCGCTGAAAACAGCGACAGCTGCTGCGAGCACCGCCGCACCCGCGAACCAGATGGGCCGCGACGAGGAGTGTTCCGCGAGCCACGGTTTCCAGCGTCTGCTGCTCGCCAGAATGAATGCCACGAGAACCAGTAGCGACCCGCTGCTGTCAGCGAATGCGCCTACTCCTCCCCAGTGCCACGCCATCGCCGCTGAGGCGACCGCGAGCGCGATGAACGCCGCCCAGCGAGTCACGATGCCCCGGCTGCTCGTGGGCTCAAAGCGCCATACGAGTAGTCCCACGTTGCAGGCGAGCGCGACCGCGAAGACGAGATAAGAGCCTCTCGGCACGATCGTGCCCACGAGCGCGCCGAGCGCACCTGCGGCGAAACCCGCACCCATGGCGACGGCCCATCGTGTGCTTGTCGCGGGTCTTGGCGTCGCATCCAGCATCAGTCCGACGACGGACGTGGCGAGAAACGCCGCCAACGCGCGGTAGCCTCCCTCGCGAAATACGAGAAAGAACGCGGCCGCGGCAATTGCAGCGAGGATCGCGACGCGCCAGACTGGGATCGTTTCCGCACCGCTGCGAACGGCACGGCGCTGCGCCGCCAACAGGATCGCGAGCACGGCCAATCCCGCAGGCACCGCAAGATAGACATCGCGCGAGAATGTCGTCAGGCACGCGTAGATCGCCAAAACAGCCACGCCAAGCGCCAGGCCAAGGCTGATCGCGCCGCTCCTGCGGCGAAGTTCCCACATGGCAAATGGGACGGTCAAGGCCAGAAAGCCGTCGAACGCGGCGCCGCCGACGTGCATTTCCCAAAAGAGCGCGGTGGTACGGTAATCAGTCGAAAAATTGAGGATGCCCGTGAACGCAGCGCGCTCCCACAGTGCGACGAGCGACGCGCCGCCCAGGCCCAGCGCCAGGCCGACACTGAGCAGTTGCGCCGCACGCTTGTCATCGACGCGAAGCGCGTGCCGCAGCAATGGCCATAGTAGCAGCGCCCACGCAAAGCTCTTGAACAGGCGGACGCTGTTCATTGCGCTGTCGTAGCTGCCGTACCAATCGAAATCGAACGATCCCGCGTCGACAATTCCGCGGTACAGAGCAACCGCTGACGAGAGCGCGAACGCAATGATCAGCAGCACTGCGGTGCCGGACGCCGACGACCCTGGAATTGTGCGGAAGGCGGACTGGGCGGCAGCAGCGCAATCCGCGCATAGCCGCCGGCTGCAGCGCCCAGGACGAGAAGGTCCAGTTCCTCGAACGCGAACCACCCCGTCCAGGTCGCGAATCCGGAAATCGGCAACAAGGCCGGCAGCGCGACCAGCCAGGCAAGCGGCCAGCGAAAATTCACACCGCTCCACAGCAGCAGCGCGGCAACAGCGCCAACAGGGCCGATCGGGTACCGGGAGGCCAGCAACCCACCGGCCATAAGGCAGCCAAGCGCCGTGAATCCCGCCGCGGCTCGGCGCGATGGCGAGGTCCGGAATTCCGGTTCAGCGCCGGATCGTCGGCCGGCTGCAGTCACGGAATCACGCTTTGGAGCGCGCCTGGGCTGAAGTTCAGGGACGTAAGCGCGCGGCTCTGCATGGGGTGGACGTACTCCCGATCGGGCCGTAACCGCTCGCCGTTCACCAGTCCAGGGTCGACGCCCTTGCCGACCAATGCGGAGTCCTTGCTGAGACGATAGTCGTAGGTTGCCGCCAAGGGTACGTCCCCAGCTGCAGCATGGACGTTTCCGGCTGCTTTCCACGAAGGCTCAACATGAAACCGCCCATCTCCGACCAGAAGGTTGTTGAAGACCGAGACAGCGTCCGGGCCCGGCCTTACGTGAATGAAATTGCCGACCTTCGACAGGCCGCTGACGAGCGTGTTGTTCACCAGATACAGCTCGTTTCGCGGCCAAGCGTAGCCTTCGGCACCATATGAAACAATGTCCCAGTTTTCGCTGTGCGCACTTTGCTCGATGATGTTCCCCAGCACAAAAGCGACGCCGCCGTTCGGGAACTCCAGCTCGTAGCTCGCCGTTCCCGCGCCTCGTCGGTGAGCCGATTGTTGACAATCCGGTTCTCTCGGGCGCGGGTCTTGACCAGATGCCCGTGTGCACCCGCGTGAACGTAGCTATCGATCAAGGTAAATCGGCCGATCGAGCCCACGTAGATCTGGTGGCCGACCGGGTCACCGTCCTTGTAGGTCGATGCCACGCGATTGTGATGGAACTCCGACCTCTCGACCACCAGCTCCGCGTGGTTGTCGTTCCAGGTCATCAATCCCATTTGGTTGCCGTCGAACACGCAATTCCTCACGGTCAGCTTACCGCCCTCGTGGCGTATTCCAGCACCGTTCAAGTCGGGAACGCTCGGCGCCTGTAAATTCGATCCCTTCGACGACGACTCGCGTCCCTTTGATGACCCAGATAGCCTTGCTTTCGGCATCGTTGCCGTGCGCAATGATTCGCACCCGGCCGCCGACGGCGCGAACCGTGAGATCGTCCTGCGACCAGGAAGCCACATCGCCAACATAGTCGCCGGCCTCGACCTCGATAGTGTCGCCGCTGTGCGCAAGTCGAGCCGCCTGGGCAACGGTCGCGACCGAGCCGCCCGGCCCGACTACGATCGTCAGAGGCTTCCGGACAAAGTCGGCGCCGCGCGCAGTCAGCATGTGGCCGACGATGATCGCCGTCGCCGAAACGCCGGCCAACACCGCACCAGCAACTCTGCATCGCCGCCAGGTTCGCGCCGCCAGGTCGGAAGAAACCAGGGGGCTGACGGGGAGATTTGCTGTGAAGGGAACCAGGAGACTCTACGTTCAGTTTGCGCTGGGTGGTACCGCGGCCGGCGCCGGCGGGCCCGGCGGAGCCGCGGATGGCGCCGAGGCCGGTGGCGGCGACGGCGCAGCGGGCCGCCACTTGCCGACACTCTGAAGTTTGTTTCGCAACCCAGGCAACGGAAATCCCAGGCTGTAAGCCGCCTGAGCGTGTAGCAGCGCCTTGTCGTAATCGCGAAGGTCGAAGTACGCGAGCCCGAGGTCATAGTGAACGTTGGCGTCTTCTCCGAGCAGCTCGCCGGCTCGCGAGAGCTTCGCGACAGCGCCTTGCGGATTCCCCTTGCGCGAGAGGTATATGCCGTAGAGCAACTCGACCTTTCCATCATCTGGAGCAAACTGTTCTGCGCGCTCGAGCCAGCATCCCACCGGGTAGTTGGCCCCCGGCGGCCTGTCTGACTTGGTCTTTTCCGCATAGTTGATCATCGCGAGCAGCACCCGTGGATGATTCGGGAATATACGCAAGGCGAATTCCATATCTCCGGCAGGCGTTAACGCCGTGCTGCCTCGGATCAACCGCTCGACGTCTGGCGTGAAGTGATACGACTCGACCATTCGCAGCGTGACGATGTTCGCGGTGCGATAATCAAAAGGTCCCTGCGTCGTCGTTATCTCGCCGCAGTCCTGCGCATGTGCGTAAGTGCAAGGCAGGAGGACAAAACACAGAGACGATGCGATGAGAGTGCGGCGTATCGATGAAAAATCCATGAACGACATATTGGTTGTCGGGGTCTCTCGCAAATTGTTCTCTAGCATAATTTACTTTGGATAAAGCTGTGCATCAAGTTCGCGCGCGACGTTTCGAAGTCGCGAACACGATCGATGGGCGTGCCGGATCTTACGTTTGGGAAAATGTGCGTGTTCTACAGGGGCTTGGAAGTTCTTCCCGACTCATATCTGGCAGTTTATACCTGTCATGAGCGGCGAGCCCGGCCGTCCGAATTGGAGTCTGCCCTCGCCGAGCCATTGCCACGTCGACGCCGGTTCCTCTAGAATGACCTGCCCGACGAAGACGGTCGTGACATGGGGCTTCTGAAGTTCCATCGACCAGACAACGCGATAGACAGTGCTCGCGCCATCGTTTTTCGAAGATGCAAGCGCATGCGTCAATTCCTGCCGCTTGGCGCTCGCCGAGAATCAGCGGCTTGCCAAACCGCGGACAAGGCTACGTAGCGATGAACGACGACGACATCCGCAAGACCCTTCAGGGCATAGTGAGGGATATATTCGAGGACGAAACGCTGATCGTCACCGATGCATCGAGCAAGGAGGACCTCAAAGCCTGGGACAGCCTTGGTCACATCCGTCTGATGACGGCGACAGAAGAGGCGTTCGGCATCAGCTTCACTCTTGAAGAGATCGAAAACGTCAATTCCATCGGTCAAATCGTGTCCCTGGTTTCCGAGAAGGTTTGATCTGCTCTCCGCTCGTCCATCGACAGCGGACGATCCGCTGCGCTCACCGCCGCAACCCGAGTAAGCGAACACGCGCAAGCGAGCCCGCCTGATTATCTTTGAGCGCGACATGGCATCCAAAGCACTAAGCCTGATCGATCTTCCCTGGCTCCCTCGTCTGTCGGAAGACTTCCGCAGTCGCCTGCAATCCATTGAAGAAGGCGCGAAGGACGATTGGGGCCCGAAGCTCAGGTCTCTGGCAACGCAGTACGTGGGGCTCAATCAAGCGATGGCGATTTCGCGGACACTCAATGTCCTGCGCGCGCGCAACCTCTCACCGTCGCTCTCTCGCTTCAAGCTCGGAGTGGTCAGCACCGCAACAACCGATTTTCTGAAACCGATGCTCGAGGCGTCGGCACTGCGGTACGGGCTGTCCCTGGAGCTTTCGGTGGCCGATTTCGGTCAGGTCGTGCAAGAAGCGTTGGATGCCGGGTCGCTCATCAATCGCGCGCGGCCGGATGCCGTTCTGCTAGCCATAGACCATCGTGGCCTCCCGTTTCGCATCAGTGATCGCTCGCAGCAGCTTCCCTTCGATCCGGGCGCCGCGTTGGATCAAATTTCCTCCGCATGCGAAGCATTCGAGAAAAATAGCGGCGCGACCTGCCTCGTCCAGACGCTCCCAGCGCCGCCGCAACTGCTCTTCGGCAGCCTCGACGCGGCCCTGGCTGGAACGCTGCGATCGTCCATCGCGCGCTTCAATGCCGTGCTTGCCTCCGACTTTACCGCGCGCGGAAACGTGCTCGTCGACGTCGAATGGCTGGCCCAATGCGTGGGGCTCGAGAACTGGTATGACGAGCGCTTCTGGCTTCTTGCTCGCCTTCCCTTCGCACACACGGTCCTGCCGGTCTATGCGGACTTCGTATCTCGCATTGCCGCAGCGATGCGGGGCAAGTCTCGCAAATGTCTCGTACTCGATCTCGACAATACCCTCTGGGGTGGCGTCATCGGAGACGACGGCCTCGACGGAATCGCTCTGGGCGAAGGCGATCCGCGTGGGGAAGCGTACAGGGCAATCCAGACGGCGGCCGCGGATTTGCGGAGGCGAGGAGTGGTTCTTGCCGTCTGCTCGAAGAATGACGACGCGACCGCGCGGGAACCCTTTCGCGCCCATCCGGGCATGGTCCTGAAGGAAGAGGACATCTCCGTGTTCATGGCGAACTGGGATGACAAGGCAACCAATCTCGAGCGCATCGCGAAGCGACTGGACCTGGGACTGGATTCCATGGTCTTGCTGGACGACAATCCGGCAGAAAGGGCCCTCGTGAGGACCCTTCTACCGGAAGTCGCCGTGCCGGAGCTCGGTAACGATCCGTCCCTCTATGTCAGTACGCTTTCCGCAGCCGGCTACTTCGAGTCGGTGGGATTCACCAAGGAGGATGTGACGCGGGCCGACCAGTACAAGGGAAACTCGGACCGAGCACTACTATTGGAGACGTCCCGCAACCTCGACGATTTCCTTCGCTCTCTTGAAATGAACGTCGATTTTGCACCGTTCGATGCGATCGGACGAAAGCGCATCACTCAGCTGATCAACAAGACCAACCAGTTCAACGTCACCACCCGGCGCTATACGGAAAAGCAGGTCGCGTCGCTCGAAACGTCGTCGGACCATTACACGCTCCAGGTGAACGTGAGAGACCGCTTCGGGGACAACGGAATGATCGGGGTCGTCATTTGCGAGGTGCGACCCGTCGAGTGGGAGATCGACTCGTGGCTCATGAGCTGTCGTGTTCTCAATCGCAAGATCGAAGAGGCGATCTGCAATCGCATCGCGATGGATGCAAGGCGTGCCGGCGTGGGGAAAATCATCGGAATCTACTTGCCAACGGATCGCAACGGCATCGCGAGGGATCTGTTCGAACGACTTGGATTCGAGGCGAACAGCGCTCGTCCAAGCGACGAGCAGGCAGGCACCCGATGGGTTCTCGATGTCGAGCGATTCGTCCCCTTCGATGTGCCATTGGCCAAGCGTCTCGAACCAATCGCCGATCACCCGTTAGTCCCTTAAGGTGAACCACCCGCCATTCCTCGAGAGTGCTGGATCGTGAATCCCAACGGCAGCTTCGCCGTCGACCTCGACGAGAGCCTCGCGTTCGCGCGGCTCTCCGGCGACTACAACCCGTTGCACATCGACCCGATCGCGGCGAGGCGCACACAGTTCGGCGGCACAGTCGTGCATGGAATCCACGCGCTGCTCAAGGCGCTGGACTGTGTTTGCGGCGAAGCGTTGGGTTCCGACACGGAGCTCACGTCGGTGTCCTGCACGTTCAACAATCCGATTCAGGTCGGCACCGTCGTAAAGGTCGACACCACATTTGACGCCGGCGCCCGGCGACTGCGTCTGGTTGCGGAGTCGCGCGGGACGCCGATGTTTTCCGCTGCCCTCGATCTGCGAGCGAGGCATTCCGCGGTGAGAGATGTTCTCGACGACGCTGAATTCGCACCTGTTCCGCCACGGACCCACGCACTGCCGCCGGTGAACTACGAGGGATCGGTAAGCAATCGACTGAGTCGTGCGCTCCTGCATCATCTGTTTCCGCGCCTTGCCGGGGACTCAGACTCCGGATGGATAGTCGACCTTCTCGCAACGACGCGGATCGTCGGAATGGAGTGTCCAGGCATGCACTCGATCTACTCAGCGCTGAAGCTGCGACGCATCGCGAGCGCGAACCCCCTGACAGCCCGGTCGATGCGCTTCACGGTACAAAAGAGCGACAGTCGCTTTCGCATGATGCGAATGTTCGTATCGGGCGGAACGCTCGAAGGAACGGTCGAGGCTTTCGGACGTCCGCCGCCGGTGAACCAGATGGCTCTTTCCGATGTTGCAGCAAGAGTCACAGGAGACCTGTACAAGGGTCAGCGGGCGCTCGTCATCGGAGGCTCGAGGGGCCTTGGAGAGCTCACGGCGAAGATCCTGATGGCCGGCGGCGCCGATGTGACGATCACATACACTACCGGTCGCGACGATGGCGAGCGAATTTGCCGCGAGGCTGCCCAACTCAGTCGCCGCTGCGTCGCGGCGTACCTGGACGTCACTGCTCCCATCGAGACCGGGTCAACGCAGCCGCTTCTTCGAACACCGTTTTCGCATGTGTACTTCTTCGCGTCCCCGCACATCGCGAAGAACGTATCCGCGCAATGGAATAACGCTCTTTTCGACCGGTTTTCCGCGATCTATGTCCGGGCGTTTGCCTCGGTCGCGCAGGCGATACTCGCGAACACAATGTCAGGGCGTCCGCCCGCGCGATTCCTCTACCCATCCACGGTTTTTCTCGACGTTTCCGAAAAGGGATTCGGGGAGTATTGCGCAGCGAAGGCAGCCGGCGAGGCGATTTGCGACTACCTCGCGCGGAATCATCGCGCGGTGTTTGCACGGCCACGACTTCCGAGGATGCGCACGGACCAGACTAGCGGCGTTCCAGACACAGCAACAGAGGACCCGTTCGCCGTGCTGCACCCTATCCTGACACGCTTCCATTCAGACAGCGCCGTGGCAAATTCCGCGGCTTACTCGGGAAGCGCCGAGTCCTTTGCCCAGAGGTCCTCGAACTGATGGGCGTAGCGATAACGCCCGTCGAGGCGGCAGACCTGGACGCCATCGGCCGGTTTCTGAATCAAAACCTGAATTCCCGAATCTCAGCGGAAACCTGGGTGGGGTCGCTTACACATCCATGGGCCGCTTCACGGCCTAACTTCGGCTTTCAGGCGCGCGATGGAGAGAAGCTGGTGGGGGTATTCTGCGCCATCTATTCCGATCAAATGATCGACGGGCGGCGCGAGCCGTTCTGCAATCCTCACAGCTGGTGCGTGCTCGGCGACTATCGTGGCCACGGCATCGGCCTCTTGCTGCACCTGATCAAGCAGCGCGGTTACCATTTCACGATGCTCACTCCGAATTCCAAGGTTGCCGAGATTTTCCTTCGCCTTGGCTTCAAGAACCTCGACGACGCCATCGTCGCCTTTCCAAACTCGCCATCGATCGTCGCAGCGGCGGGGTCCGGCATTGTTTGTTCCGACCTCGATCTCATCGCGGCGCACCTTGCGGACCCGGCTCGCAGCGAATTCCAGGCGCATCGCGACATTCCGTGGTTGAAATTTCTCGCCTTCGGCAAGGAAGGCGATATGTGCCTCCTGGTCTACAAGCGCGATCGCTGGAAGCGCATGTCCTGCGCGCGCATCATGGGGATCAGCAGTCCGGCTGCGTTCGACCGCCATGGGCACTTGATGCGGCACCATCTGTTGCTTCGAGAGGGAATGCTCGTGTCGCGGGTTGAGCAGCGCTTCCTGATCCGCAAGCCCTTGATCGCCTATTCCGAGCAGCGGACACAGGCGAAGCTTTTCTCGAGCCCGACGCTGAAAGATTCGCAGGTGCGCGACCTCTACAGCGAGCTCGTCGCCCTCGACCTTTGACGCGGGCCGGGAGGTTTCGACCTCCCTTTGGAACGTCCCCTACCAGCCCGCGAGCCAGTCGGCGACCCAGTCAGCGACCTGGACCTTCCAGACCTCGCGCGAAAAGGTGTGGTCGGCGTCGGCCAGGACGCGACGACAGATCCGTGGTTCGTCCAGCAAACCCTGCCACGCTTTCGATGATCGGGTGACCTCGTCGAATTCCCTCGCGATGTAGTCTCTCCCGCTCATCAGAATCATGACCGGGCCCTGAAAGCGTCGAAGGCCGGCGGCTGTCTTGTCTGGCAGTGGAAGACCGGATATGTCCTCCTGCCCTGACGTCGGTCTGCTCAGCGCGTTAATCTTTCGTCCACGGACGTAGGCTCGCAGGGTCTGAAAAAATGATCCCAGGGATTCGCGCGGATCGAACGCTCCTGACCCCACCTTGCGCCAGAAGTCACGGGAGAGCACACGCTTGAGGTAGTAGTGCTTGACAATGACTTGGGCGCGGCCCTCCTCTGTGCGAACCCATGGGTTGATCAGCGCGATTCCTTTCACGCGCCTGTCCTGATAGGCGTAGAACAGGATCCCGCTCGCCGATTCGCACTCGCCGAAAAGAACTACTTCGTCCACTTGCGGCTGCTCTTCGATCAAGCGTGTCGATCGCTGCGCGAATGTCGGACGCGGACTGCTGGTAACCCAGATGGCTGCCTGTACTGTCACCCATTCCGCGCAGGTCAAACCGCAGCACTGGATAGCCGCGGGCTGCGAGGCGTCGCGCCAGCGACACGAACTGCCGATGGGCACCTGCGCGGTACTGCGGGCCACCTGCGACGACAATGACAATGCCGCGACGCGCCTTCGGGGCCCCACGGTGAAGAATGGAAATGAGGTTCTCCCCCTCGCATCGGCCTACCAGCGGATATTCGAGGCTCGGGGCCTGATCGGACATAGTGCTTGCCGAATCTTTGAAATCCTCGACGCGGGCGACGTGCATTCTCGCGCGGAAGACTCCATCCCGAAACCGCCTTGACGGTCGCGTCTATGAGTTCGGGTGCGACCGTGCGTTCGTGAATCAGCCAGAACGCGGGCCCGATGACGGGTACGTAGTCGAGCGTTACTCCAGCCGACTTGTAGCCATCGATTGCTCGCGCGTTGCCGCAGGGCGTCTCTGCCGATGCCAGTACCTCAAACCAGGACAAATGTAATGAGGAAATGTCCGAGGCGTCCGGAAGTCGTACGCTGTCCAGTTGACGTGCGAGATCCGGACCTATTCGATACCCCGAGACTTCGACGATTTCGCCGGATGCCGACCGCTCCCTGAGCGCGTCGGTAGTCTTGATGCCGTCGCGATCCGCCATCTCGGCCGCAATACGGATGCGCAGGAACTGCGTGAAATACTGCTTGCCTTGAACGACCGGTTGCCAGAACAGCAAGCGAGCTATTCCAGGGTCCTGCAGCGCCAGTTCGGCAGCCATTACCGCCCCCAGGCGAATACCCCACAATGTCCGGCAGCCGTTCGCATGGCGCCGCAACCATTCAATGCCGCGCTTCAGGTCGTCACGCCACAGCGCCCACGAGGCCCCGGAGAAATCTCCGCCACTGTCGCCCGTTCCGTAGGGATCCAGTACGAGCGTGCCGATTCCCATCTGCGCGAACGCGCGCGCCTGCATCGCCACCATCGCGCGACATCGATTCATCTCTTCCGCGAACGGCGGCGCGAGGAGAATGTCGCCTAGAGGATGCAGTTCCCCGACCGGCGCGTAATAGATCGCGAGGAGCGGCCCTTTGACCCCAGCGAGATAGAACGGACGCAAGTCCGCAGCGACTGAGCGGGCTCATTTGGTCGGTTTGCGGTTGCGGCACTCGGATCCGTCCCAAGGGTGAATCTTGGCCGGCTACGGTCTCGGAAGTGCGGACCGACCGGACACCCTGGCTTACGTACGGCGGCGGGCCAGTCAGTCGTTCAACTTCTGCGAGACGAAGGCGACCAGACTGCCCAGTGTGGCGAAGGTTTTCCCATCGATCTCGTCGTCTGCGACAGTAATGCCAAGACGATCCTCCAGCATTCCAATGATCGTGACCACCGCCATCGAGTCGAGCTCGGGCAGGCTTCCGAGCAGCGGCGTCGCATCGACAAACTTTGCGCTGCGCCCGTTGAGCACCATGGACTCGTCGAGAATACCGAGAACTTCGGACCGAACATCCAATGCACGATCTCCCAGGATGGAAGTTGCGGTGGCAGAATGCTTCAAACGGTGTCTAAAACGCCCTTGAATACACGACGAAGAACTCGATTCCACACTCTGTCAACGATCAGTAAATCGGCTGATATTGTGACATACTCGCCGGCGCCACGCTCACGGCGCGCCGGCGTCCCGTCTGGATTTCGCGGATGGCGGTCGCGCCTGATTCCAACTCGGCGCTTCGCGTTTCTCGTGAGAGCGCGACGGTCCAATACGAGCGCAACGATGTGTCTCTCGCAGCAGAAGGCAAGACGAACTTCTCGTATGCGGCCTTCCACTCGATCGAACCGCGATTGCACCCTTGGCGCCGCCGGCATTCCTCCGCTGCGACAGGTGAGACGCCGTCGATGTCCCAGGTCCGCTCTGCTTGTGGCCGACAAGTTGAACAGTCGTGCTGGACCATTCCGCAATGAGTGAACGATGAGCTATTCCCATCCCACTGCTGTCGATCGAAAACCGTCCGGCCGCGTTCACGACGCGACTCATGATGCGGATGCACCCGCCGTAGTGCGAGATCTCAGAGGATGGTTCTACGGCTTGATCGCGCCCAGCCCGAATTGCACGGTGCTGCAGGTTGGAGAGGGTTTTGCGGAAAACTGGTTGCCCAGCGTAATCCAATCAGACCTCGGCGAGGCCGCCATCGCGGGCCTCGCGCCCGGGCAATTCGATTTCGTCGTGATCCACTACACGCTCGGAGGATTGAGTACGCTTCGCGCGGCGATAAGATCGGCATCCGGGTTGTTGCGGCGTGGCGGACTTGCTCGCGATCGCGGGTGAGAATCGCCTTCGACTTTCCGGCGCAACTGACGCGGGAAAGAACACGGCGCGGCCGCGAGCGACAGGTTGGGGATTTCGAGCGATGATGGTCAACAGCGGCTTCAGCAAGGTGATTCTCTTCAATGCCCATCCGCCAGGCAGTGCGCCGGCGTACGTCGTCGATGCGAGCTCCCTCAGTTCCCGCGAGTTTTTCCGCATATCGCTAAGGGGGCGACAGCTTGCATTCTGGTCGCCAACGCGCATCGCGCTCAAGGCTCTTGTGGAGCTGGATCTCATGCCCTTCCTGCAGCCAGGGCTTCTTGTCGTCGGCGAGAAATGCTAGGCGCCGCGCACGAGGTTTTGATCGATCTCGGCATCCTTCGGCCCGGCGATCCGCTGCCGCCCTTCTCAGCGCGAATGAGCGGCAACCTCGGGCTGCTCTTCTATTTCGAAGGCGGAGCCTCTTATCTGATCAAGATCGGCCTGCTGACGACCCTCGATCGCGAATATCGCGGCCTGACCGCCGCCTATGCGGCGATGCCGCGCAGCGTGCCCGAACCGTTGCGCCTGGGAACGTATCAGTCGCACCAGGTTCTGGTAACGCGTGGCGTCAAGCACAAACTTGTGCTTCCCATGCAAGGCCCCGCCGACATTGCCCTCTTCGAAGAGGGCATCGAGGCCTACCTCATCACCAGTGCGCGCGCTTTCAAGCAGTCCGGCCGGCCTGCGTGGCGCGAAAAGTTGCAGGATGCGCTGATCCAGACCAGCTCCCTGGTCGACTGGCCGCGCTGGGAAGCATATTGGGAGCGCATACAGCATGATGCAAAAAACCTGCCGCCGGTCCTGCAGCACGGTGACTTTTCCGCGAATAATATCGGCGTCAGCGAAAGCACCCTCGTCTTCTTCGACTGGGAAGAGTTCGGTCTCGTAGACCTGCCGGGCTTCGATCTGGCGATTCTCCTCCTGTCGCTCAGCAATTTCAGCATGACGCAGCTGCTCGAAAGGCTGTCGCGCCCATCCGTGGAAGCTTCGGTAGCGCAGCGCGGGTGCCGCGCGCTGGGCATATCCACTGACGATCTCGTCGATTTGTTTCCTGCCTACGCATCGCTATATATCCAGACGAAATCCAGACTTGGTTACCCTTCGACGGTAACAAATCGCATCGCCGCGGCGCTCGCGGAGTGGATTCGGATCGCGCCTGTGGGCGCACCGGACCACCTTCCGTTCGCTCGCCCGCAGAGCACGCCGGCATCATGAGCATCGTTCGCCGTTCGTTCGTGATCGTGCTGATCGATACCTATCTGATGATGGCGATCCAGTTCGCCACGTCGCTTGTGATCGCACGGTTGCTGACCCCGGACCAGATCGGGGTCTTTTCCGTCGCCATTGTGGTGGTGTCGATTGCGCACACATTTCGCGAGTTCGGGATTGTTTCGTATCTGATCAAGGAGGAGCACCTGACAGACGAAAAGATACGCGCTGCCTCGGCGCTGTCGTTTTCAATATCGTGGAGTCTCGCGGTAATTATCTTTGTGGCAAGCTTTCCGCTCGCGAGCTTCTATCGCGAGCCACGCCTTCTGCACGTTTTGTGGATCCTGGCCTGCAATTTTTTGATGATCCCGTTCGGGTCAGTAGTTTTCGCCCTGTTGCGACGTAATCTCCGCATGGTTCCGATTCTGTTGCTGCGCGTGTCGAGCACGGTATGCAGCTCGGTTGCCTCGATCGTTCTGGCGTATCAGGGTTTTGGCGAGACGAGCCTTGCGCTTTCGTTGATCGTAAATCAAATTGTGATGGTGGCTCTCGTCCAGTTTTATCGCCCTCTCGGGATGCCGCGATGGCCGGCATTTCGCGGCGTCCGGAACATGATCCTTTTCTCGGCACAATCACTCACTTCGAATCTGGTCACCGACGGAGCGCGCGCGGCTCCCGACATCGTGCTCGGCAAGCTCCAGAACATGGCAGCCGTAGGGCTGTTCAGTCGGGCGATGGGACTCGTCGAGCTGTTCGCGCAACTGATCGCCAACAGCGTCTGGTCGGTGACCCTTCCCTATTTCGCCAAGCTGAAGCGCGAAGGTGGCAACGTCGGCACTTCGCTGACGCTGGCCCAAAAGTATGTAACGGGTCTGGCGTGGCCCTTTTATGCGGTGCTCGCTGTGTGCGCGCATCCGGTCATCCTCACGCTTTATGGGCCGCAGTGGCTGGGCTCCGTTCGCGCGGCGCCGCTGCTGTGTGTGTTCGGTGCGATCACCTGCACGACTACGCTCGCCAATACGGCGATGGTCGCGGCCAATCGAATGGATTTGGCAACGCGCATGGTCGTCAGGCTGGGCGCGGTGCGAGTTGCGGCCGTACTCGCATCCGCGGCGTTCGGACTTGTTGCACTGGCGGCAGCGCTGGTCGTTGCAGCGGCGATCGAGTTCTGGCTGGTGATGTCAGCGATGCGGCACGCCCTGGACGTTCCAATGCGGGCGCTCGCCGATGGCTACATGCGCAGCGCCCTGGTGGCCGGCTTGTGCGTACTGCTGCCCGCCGCGCTGTTCGCGTCGGACAACATCGATAATTTGCCGCTGAGCGCCCTGCTCGCGCTGGCGGCATGCTCTGTCGCCATCTGGATCTTCGGTCTGTTCATTACGCGGCATCCGCTGCGTGATGAGGTACTGGCCGTCTTTCACCGCATTCGCGGACACGCATGACGTAAAGGCACGGAGCACTGCGAGACGAACCACGCGCGGGTTCCACGAAGGCGAGATCCTTCAACCGGACTGCTCAGCCTCTATGAGACAATTCCGGTATCAGCCTCCCACCATCGAGAGAACCGACATTGGATTACCGAGACAGTCACTTGAGTCGCGGAGACACGTACGACTCGGCGATCGCTGGGGATCCGTTTGATGCGTACATGGCCAATCGGGAGGCGGCCTACCTGCGCGACGCGATTCCTCGGCTAGTGCCTCGTGACGCGCGGTATCTGGACTTTGCCTGTGGCACAGGCAGGGTTACCGCCACGGTCGCCCCGCTGGTAGGAGAGTCAACCGGTGTCGATGTCTCCGAAAGCATGCTCTCGGAAGCGCGCAGAAAATGTCCTTCGACCCGCTTTGTCTGCGCCGATCTTACGCAGAAAGACGCCGACCTCGGGCAATTCGACCTGGCGACGTCGTTCCGCTTCTTCGGCAATGCGGAGGATGATCTCCGTGTCGCGGCGCTTCGCTCGCTTGGCGCACTCGTCCGCAAAGGCGGATTGCTCGTCATCAACAACCATCGTAACCCCAACTCCATCAGTGCGGTCCTGCATCAGGTTTCGGTGGGGGCGCGCCTGACCGACCTCACCTACGGCAAGCTGAAGCGAATGCTTCGGGATCACGGATTTCGCATCGTCCACGCGCGTGCGATCGGCTTCTGGATTGTCCGCGCGAAGCTGCAGACTTCTGCGGCCCTGAACAGTCGCGCGGCATCGGTCGCGGATCGAGTCTTCAGGCACCGTATATGGGCGCCGTTTGCGCCGGACTGCATCATCGTCGCCAGGAGGCATGATTAGCCGTCGGATCCCAGTGCTCGCGCCGCGTTCGCGCAAAAGAAGCACCATGAAGCCATCGAACCTGAATACTTCGATCCCGGAGCATTGGTGCCGCGCGCGGTGGTCGTCGGCTGCACGTCGCCACGTCGATCAATCGCACTGCACGAACGGTGACATGCGATGAGCGATTCGACGTTGCTGCATGAATTGATCGCCGCGGCTTCCGCCAGGCACGGGCCGAGACCTGCGCTGAGCTACGGCCAGGAAGTCATCGACTACCCGACGCTCGCGACCAGGGTTTGGGCATTTGCCTCAGCATTGCGCGAGCTTGGCCTGGGCAAGTCCGAGCGGGTTGGAATATATCTCGAGAAGCGACCCGAGACAGTCGTATCCTCATTCGGAACGACCGCCGCAGGCGGAGTCTTTGTTCCGATCAATCCGCTCCTGAAGCCGGATCAAGTCAGCTACATCCTGAAGAATTGCGATGCCACAGTCCTCGTCACGTCCGCCGAGCGCCTGCGTCTGATCGATCGAAGTCTCCAGGAATGCGGCGAGCTCAAGCATGTGATCGTCGTAGACGCACTCGACGTGGACGCGCCATCACGAAGCTGGAGTGCGCACGCATGGTCGGACATCATGGAATCGCCGGGACACCAGTCGGGACACCGGGTCATTGACACGGATATGGCGGCGATCCTCTACACGTCGGGCAGCACCGGCAAGCCCAAAGGCGTTGTCCTCTCGCATCGAAACATGGTTGCGGGGGCGAAGAGCGTGGCGCAGTACCTCGGAAACAATCACGACGATACTCTGCTAGCCGCCCTGCCCCTTTCCTTCGACGCCGGTTTCAGCCAGCTCACGACCGCGTTTCACGCGGGCGCGCGGCTCGTACTCATCAACTATCTGCTGCCCAGGGACGTGATCAATGCGTTGACCAATGAGCGCGTCACCGGCCTCACCGCAGTCCCTCCCCTCTACATTCAGCTCTCGCAGTTGCAATGGCCCGCCTCGATCACCGAACACCTTCGTTACTTCGCGAATACCGGCGGACGCATGCCCTTGGAGACGCTCAAGACCCTGCGCGCGGCGCTCCCGAAGACAAAACCCTATTTGATGTACGGGTTGACCGAGGCATTTCGCTCGACCTACCTCCCGCCCGAGGAAGTCGACCGCAGACCGGATTCCATCGGAATCGCGATCCCCAACGCGGAAATCCTGGTTCTGCGTCCCGACGGCGCGCCCTGTGCGGCCGAGGAGCCGGGAGAGCTCGTCCATCGCGGCGCGCTGGTCGCCATGGGGTACTGGAACGATGCGGAGAAGACGGCTGAACGCTTCAGGCCGTTACCGCGCCGCGAACCGGGGCTCGCGCTGCCGGAGATCGCAGTGTTCTCCGGAGACACGGTTCGCCGCGATGCGGAGGGTTTCCTGTACTTCATCGGCCGGCGGGACGAGATGATCAAGACTTCCGGCTACCGCATCAGCCCGACCGAGGTCGAGGAAGTTCTTTACGCGACGCAGCTCGTTGCCGAGGCGGCGGCCTTCGGCGTGCCGCATCCCGTGCTCGGGCAGGCCATTGTCGTCGTCGCCACGCCGAACGCCGGAAATGGACTCACGGACGCTCAACTCCTCACAGAATGCCGCAGCCGCCTGCCGGCCTACATGGTGCCCGCAAAAATCGATCTTCGGTCCGGCGCGCTCCCGCGCAACCCCAACGGCAAGATCGACCGCAAGGCGCTGTCCGACGACTTTCAGACACTCTTCGTGGGTGGACCGCAATGACAGGCTCGTCGAAGCATTCGCCGCTGCATTCGCCGATGACGCAATTCGCGGTTGTCGACAATTGCCTGCAAGTCGGAGGCATTGCGCTGACCCGGCTGGCCGAGCGCGTGGGCAGGACGCCCTTCTACGCCTATGACCGGGCGCTGCTGTCGGTGCGCGTTGCGCAGATCAGGCGCTTTCTTCCGCCTGCAGTGCGACTCAACTACGCAATGAAAGCCAATCCGATGCCGGCCCTGGTGGGCTACATGGCCGGCCTGGTCGATGGCCTCGACGTGGCCTCGGGCGGTGAGCTGCGTGTCGCGCTCGACGCCGGCATGGACCCGGCGCGGATCAGCCTGGCGGGCCCAGGCAAGCTCGAGAGCGAGCTCACGCAATCTGTCGCCAGCGGAATCCTTGTCAATGTCGAGTCCGCGCGCGAGCTCGACGTGCTGTCGCGCGAGTCGTCACGCCTTGGGCTTCCGGCCCGCGTCGCCGTAAGAGTAAATCCCGATTTCGAGCTCAAGTCCGCCGGGATGAAAATGGGCGGCGCGTCCAAGCAGTTCGGGGTCGATGCTGCCGACGTTCCCGAGCTGCTTGCCACCATCGGCCGGATGCGTCTGGCGTTCGAGGGGTTTCACATCTACTGCGGGTCGCAGAATCTCAAAGCCGACGCCATTTGCGAAGCGCAATACAAGTCGGTCGAGCTCGCGATGCAGCTTGCGCGCCACGCCCCGGGGCCGGTGCGCGTGCTCAACATCGGTGGCGGCTTCGGAATCCCCTACTTTCCTGGCGAGTTGCCGCTGGACCTGGCGCCGATCGGGAAGACCCTTGCCGAGCTGTCGGAGAGAGTTTCAACGAGCCTTCCCGAAGCTCACCTCGTGATCGAGCTCGGCCGCTATCTGGTTGGCGAGGCGGGAATTTATGTGTGCAAGATCCTCGATCGAAAGGTCTCCCGAGGGCATCCATTTCTGGTCACGGATGGCGGTCTGCACCATCACCTCGCCGCGTCTGGAAACTTCGGCCAGGTTATCCGCAAGAACTATCCCGTGATTATCGGCAACCGGGTTAAGTCCGACACGATCGAGGCCGCATCCGTGGTCGGGCCTTTGTGCACGCCGCTCGATTTGCTCGCCGACGGAATGGATCTGCCGCGCGCGGAACCAGGCGATCTGGTGGTTGTGTTCCAGTCTGGCGCGTACGGCGCCAGCGCGAGTCCGATCGGATTCCTCTCGCACCCGATGCCCATCGAGGTGCTGGTATAAGCATCGGAATCGCGACGGCCGACGCCCACCCGCGCGGCAACTGTGTCGCCGTCAGCCACCGCTCACGTTGTGGCGGCGTGCCGGCGAGGCCAGCCATTGCTCGAGCATCATCAGAATCCACACCATTTCACCGTAGTAGCCAGGATGGTCCGGCAACAACTTCTGGAGCAGGTCGTCGATGAACGCTGCCCGCACGATGCCGCGCTCTTTGAACGCGACCAGTGAATCGGTGGCCATGGCGCGCAAGCGTGGATGCTTCATCATCCACACCCCGAAAGGCAGCCCGAATCCATGTTTCTTCTTCTTGATCACCGCATCCGGCAGGAATCCCCGCAGTGCTTCCTTGAAGAACCAACGGAGCTTGAAGCGGCGCAGCTTGTAGTCGGGCGGCAGTTTTAACGAGAACTGCACGAGGCGGTCGTCGAGCAAAGGGAAGCCCACGCCAATCCCGGCGAGCGCCGCCGTGCCGTAGACTTTGGGCAGATCGTTGTCCGCGAGCGTGTATTTCCAGTCGAAGGCCTGCATGCGATTGATGAGCGTGCGCGCCTGACACGATGCGTAGACTTCGCGCTGCGCCTCCATCGGTTCGCCGATGTCGATGCTGCTCATGAATTCGGGCGTCAGGATCGCATCGAAACCGAGTGTTCCCAGAAGGTTGTAAGTCTGCAGCCTCTCGGGCATCGGCACTCTCGCCATCCTCGCGTAGCCCGCCGCAGATCTCAGGATCGGAACCTTGCGCACCGCCTGCGAGCGCAGCAATGCTGGCTCGATCAGTCCGCTGCGCAATCCGCCGGGCAAATGATGATAGAGATCGAGAAATTGCTGCATCGCGTAGCGCGAATTACCGCCGAAAAGCTCGTCGCCTCCGTCTCCGGCAAGGAGCTTTTCGATCCCATCAGCTCGCGCCATGCGAGCGCAGTGATAGGCGGGTACCGCGGAAGAATTGCCGAAGGGCTGGTCATAGTGCGCCGCAATTCTCGGAACGCTGTCGACGACGTCCTCCGGCGAGAGGTAGTGCTCGTGATGGTCCGCGCCGAAGTGCCGCGCCGTGACGCGAGCGTATTCCATCTCGTCGTAGCCGCTGGCATCGAAGCCGATCGAGTAAGTGCGTGCCGGACGCCCTGTGACTCTGCCGATCATTCCGACGACGGTGGAACTGTCGGTGCCGCCGCTTAGGAACGCACCGACCGCGTCGCCGTCGATCTGGTCACGCACCGCGCTTTCCAGGAGCTCGATAAACTCCCCGCGCAGCGGCGCAAACCTGCGCGGAGCATCTTCGACAAAATGCGGCCGCCAGTATGCGGCTACGCTCAGCCCCGCCGGATCGAGCGTCGCCTGATGGCCGGGTGGAAGCCGGAGCACGTCGCGATAGACAGTGCGAGGCCCGGGAATGACGTGCCCATAGAGGTAATCGAACAGGCTCTGTGGATGCAGAGCGTCCTGTGAGCCGGCGACCTCGTCGGCGCGATCCGAGAAGCGCAGAACGCCGTCCCGCCACGAATAGCACAGTGGCCGGCGCGCAAACCGGTCGGTTGCGAGAAGAGCGCGACCGTGCGTATCGACGCACACGACCGCAAATTCGTTTCGAACATGCTGAGTTGCCGACGGACCTGTCCGTTCGAAGAGGGAGCACCAGCCGGCCGCCGTACCTTTGGACGCGGCTTCCCGGGCGGCGATTTCATCCGTGAAGGTCGGGGTACCCCAGGAAATCGCCACGGTCGTGCTGGTGATGGCCATGTCGATCGAAGGCGACGCTGAGCCGCCCGAACCGAGCAGCATTCCAGAAGGCATTGCAGCGACGTCCGCGCCGCCGCCGTGCCGCAGCATTGCATGTCCAGGCGCCAGCCGGCCTTCGGACAGGCGAGCGATATCGATGGATACCCACATCAGCGCAGCGTCCGCTCGCGATGCGGCGCGTATCGGCCGCGAGCGCGGGAGAGAAGACGCATGCGACTACCCCGGCGGCATCTTGCGCAAGACGACAAAAAGCCAGCCGCGCAGGAAGGCAAGTGCGTCGAATCGCGAAATTATCTTCTCGTAGCCGGTCGCGAGCAGAAAGAGAAACCCGTTGAACATGAAATATCCCGGATACTGCCCCATGTAATCGCAACGCTCGACTTCGAAGCCCGTCAGTCGCGCCCACTTGTGGACAGCACCACGGGTGTTGGTCGTGTAGCAAACCGGAAACACATCTTCGGGTGCGCGCCCCTCAGTCTTGGAAACAATCCACGGATGCATGCGGTTCGGAACCACCTTCGCGATGAGCGAAGCATAGTCCCAGAGATTCGGGGTGAGAAAAACGAAGTGTCCTCCAGGCCGCAATACGCGATTCACCTCGGTGTAGACCCGGAGCGGATCGGCAACATGCTCCATCACGCTCCGCGACATGACGATATCGACTGATCCACTATCGACTTTCATGTGGCCAAGATCGCCCTGGATCAAATCGACCCCTGAAATGCCGGCCTTGAAGTCGACAAGATCGACCCCGATCAACCGCTTCGCCTCGCCGCGGAACTTCAGAAGGACCGGAGCTCCACGGCCGCAACCGGCATCGAGCAGTGTGTGCTCGGGACGCAGGTGGCTGCGTACCTCGTTCTCGAAGATCCTGTAGGGATGAAGCTCTGCCCTGAAGTATTTTTTGAGCAGGCGCTCCGACAGGGCAGTCATCTCTTCGAACCGCCCAGGTTCAATGGCGGCGATGGTTTGGAATTCGAATGAACAGAGTAATCCGGTACGGCCGAAGAACGAGTCGGCTCGCTACTCGCAACGATCTCCTGCACATGACGCCGCGACAGCTCGCCACCAATCACCAGCATCGCAACGAGGTGCCAGTAGAGGTCGAAATAGGATAGTCCCAGAAATGCGCCACCGGCGGCATAGGCGGCAAGGCTTACCTGAATCATTTTGGCAAGGCTGGACAACCATTCGAGATCGGGTCGATCCCTCGAATGACGGATTATCCGCGTGCCGGTTCGCCAGGAAGCGACGCCGATACAGAGGAAAAGGATGAGTCCCACCCAGCCGTGCTCTCCAAGCACCTTGAAATAGATGCTGTGCGCGTCATGAGAAATGGTCTTCTGCGGCGTATAGCGGTCGAACGTTTCGTCCGTCCAAAGCTCGAAACCGCCCCCCATGAAATTGTCATTGGCGAGACGCAGGGCCATCCGCCAAGTATCGAGGCGACCCATCGCCGATGCGTCACTCTCGTAAGTCTCGATGGTTCCCATGCGCTCATGCCATTGTTCAGGCATGAACGCAACCAACGCAAGGCCCAATACCAGCAATATTGGGCCGGTAACTGTCTTATGCTTCGCCTTGAGCCACAGAAATGTCCCCATGGCGATACCGCCGATGAGTGCGCCGCGGGATTGGGATCCCACGATGGAAAATGCGCAGAGAACCATCGAAGCCAGCAATCCAAGCCGAACCCATCGGTGGGGCGACGTCGTCCGCAAATATTGCATCAGGGGAAGGATCATGAGCAGCGCGAGTGCCAGCTCATTATTGCCCTCGACGAAGCTCCCCGGCGGCCCCCAAACGTGGTAATCCCCGCCCGATATGATCGTGAAGATGCCGCCTTTGACGCCGTAATAGCCGAGGGACAGGACAATGACCCAAATCAATAGACGCAGGCGCTCGCGCGAATTGATCAGCAGTATCGTCACGAAGCTCATCAATTGGATCTTCAGCACCCTCTCGTACTGTATCCACGCGCTGTTGGTATAAATCGCGAAGATCGTGGTAACGCCCATCCAGACGACGAACAGTACCCACAGCAACGTAAGGCCGGTGAGCGGGATACGCTTGCGCTCCTTTGAAAGCAGCGTTGCCGCGAGCGTCGCGATTCCCACTACGAGGGAGAATGGCAGGTCGGAAGCAAATCCCCAAGTCAAGCGTTGGGGATTCATGTACGCGAGCCAGGACCATACGAGAACGCCAACATATGGGCGAGCCAGGATAACCGGCAACGCGCCAAACGCAACAAGAACGAGTAGGATATCTCTCATATTCAGGCCGAATGGCGGTCCGTGATATCGGCCACGTGACCCATCTCCGGAGAACCTGACTCCACAATCGGCCGAGAAATGCGACCGCTCCTCAGGTCTGCTCTCGGCTGTGGACGTCCGTAGACGCGAAGCATAGCATTGGTTGAAACGCCTTTCGCCATAAGGCCAGCATCACGGTTGGCTATAAACATATCCCGAAGTCGACCATCTGTAGGCTTCGATATGTAACCTTCCGCGAGCGAGCCTCGCCGAACCCGCAAACGCGACGGCGCGAGCCGTTGCGAAGACCGATCCGAACACCGACCAGTGCCGGCTCTGCGCTGGCAATTTGCGGTCATGCGCGTCTTTGGGCCCCTGAGACCCGCATCGATCGATCCCCTCCTTGGCGCGATCATTGGTCCCCGTCCTGATCCGAATATCGATTGGAACCGTTCCCGCGCCGATATTCGGTTCCGTGGTTTGCAACGCCGCGCGTTCATGACCGCTCTTCTCACGATCCGTAGAGGCGAGCACCAAGTTGGTACAATTCACGCTGTCGTAAGTCGACGGAGGCTGACATGCTTGGCAATTTTTTTCGGAAGCCCAGTGGTGTCGGCAGCAGCCTCAACATTCATATGTTTTTCCCGGGAAGGCTGTGGCACGCATTCAAGGTTCTGGCAAACGAGCCGCGATACTTCGTCGACCGAGTCAATGTCCTGCTCTATCAGACGATCCACCCGCGGGCCCCATGGTTGACCAGCGACGCGATCTCGATGCTCGAACGTTTTCTCAAGAAGGACATGCGCGGCTTCGAATGGGGCAGCGGCCGAAGCACGATATGGCTCGCCAAAAGAGGCGGCGCCCTTGTCAGCGTCGAGGACAATCAAGATTGGTACGAGCGCGTGAAGCCTCGACTTTCCGGCCTGAACGTGGACTACCGTTACGTGGCCGGCGGCGGTGCTCCTTACGCTGGCCAGATCGAAACCTTTCCCGACAGGTCATTCGACTTCATACTCGTCGATGGAAGCGCGCGGGATGCCTGCATTGCCGCGGCAGCGTCGAAGATCAAGCACAATGGAATGATCGTTGTCGACAACGCCGACCTCGATATCGACGTGACGCCGCTCAAGCCCTTCGAGCACATACGGACGTCCAACGGAATCTGGCGAACGGACATATTCATCAATTGCGTGCCGCGCGCATAAACCCCATGGCACCTTCGTCGTTGTTGCGTCACCCATTCGTTCGACGCCGGACTATGCGTCGCCGTTAAGCGAGAATATGTTCAAAGATACCCTCAGACGTCTGGGAGATGCTTGGGCAGTGCACCGCGCCCTCGAGGTCGCCGATCGGCGCAGCGAGAATCGCATGACCGAGTACGGCATGCTCGCCCAGGCCTTCGAATTCGCGAAGATCAACAACGTTGCTGGCGACTACTTCGAGTTCGGGCTGTGGCGAGGCAAGACATTCGTCTACGCACACAAGATGAAGCGCCGTTATGGCCTCCCGCAATTGACACTGCGCGGCTTCGACTCCTTCGAAGGGCTTCCCGAGCATGAACGTTCGAAGGATGGGGTTTGGTCGCCGGGGCAATTCGCATGCAGCGAGCCCGAGTTTCGAACGATCGTGCGTCGCGCCGGCTTTCGAGACGAGGAGTTCATCCTAGTCAAGGGATTCTACGGAGAAAGCCTGAACACGGAGCTCGACGCGCGAATGACCGACGTGAAGGCGGCGATCGTCTACATCGATTGCGATCTGTACGAATCGACGGTGCCCGTACTGAGGTTCATCGCGAAATACGTCGTCAACGGATCAATAGTTTGTTTTGACGACTACTACAACAACTGCGGCGATCCGGGCCAAGGCGAGCAGAGAGCGCTGGGCGAATTTCTGCAGCAGAATCCGGCCATCACCTTTATCCCGTACTTCGACTTCAGCCCGCTCGGCAAGTCGTTTATTGTGCGCACGGACATTTCGCAGGGCTAAGGCGCATCGGGATGCTGCCTGAGCGGTAGCCAAATACCGCCGCTCACAATTGCGCTCGACATGGTGGTATTTACCACGCTTCAACTGAGCCGGCGCGACCCCGTGATCTAGTGTCCGCCGTCTAGCGTCTCGCGCTCGCGCTCGGCGCTTGCCTCGCCCCTTAGCTCGATGAAATCGCACGAAAGGGGATGCTCCGACAAGTCGAGAATGGAGCCCCCAGGGTCGCCAACAGGAAATTGGAGCGCCTGCAGAACCTGCTGCGCGGGCTTGTTGCGATCGGTGGCACGAAACCTGACTTCGAGGTACCGCGGCTTACCATCCGGATGCAACGTCACCAGGTGGCTGAAGAGTGCCTGCTCGACGAGCTTGCCTTGCACCCTGCACGAAAGCATGAAATCCTCGACGACCGTCCGATCCGGGCGCGAGCTGACGATGCAAAAGCCGACGGTGCCGTAAGCCCCGAACTTGTCCGAGCACACGACGACGAACTTGCCTCGGGCGGGGTCGTCGATGATCGTGCGTACTTCCTCGCGCGTATATTTGTGGCCTGAGAAATTCAGCTGATTCGTCCGCTGAACGAGTTCTGCGACTCGATCGAAGTCGCTCTCGCTGAAAGCTCGCACTTCTACGACGATCTCACAGGCCCGCAGAAATCCGATGTAGTCCTCCCCGAACGCGGCTTGTTGCTCGACTCGCGCGGTGTCGTCCATATAGTAGCGGCGCCGGTTTCGCGCTTCGTCGCTGGTCGAGCCCTTATATCTCGGCAAGGTCCTGAGCGCTTCGATATCCGTCACATCGACGCATTCGACCATGGGCAGCGCGGACGAGACTTCGGCTCGTTCGAAGGGGTTATCGTCGATCAGGGCGAACGTATCCAGCCCGATGTTCAGATCCTTGGCGATTGACTTGATGTTTTCCGACTTCGGCAGCCAATTAATCTTTGGATACAGAAAATACTCGTCCAGGCCCATGGATTTGATGCGCGACCACGCATGGTCGAACGAATTCTTTGAGACAACGCTCAGAAGGATGCCACGTGTGTCGAAGTGCTTGATGAGATCGACGATACCTGGGCGAAGCGCAACGCCGCCGTCTTCCAGGAGCGTCCCCTCCCACAACGTGTTGTCCAGATCGAAGATGACACACTTGACGGCCGGCTTGACCGCCGCCGCGCCGGCGACGACGGGCTCGGCAGCCGCTCTCGGTCGAAGCGAGCTCGCAAGATCCCTGTCCTTGAAACGAACGAAATCAAGCGTCAGAAAAACCAGATTCGTTCCGGACAGCGCTTCGGGCGTGAACGCGGCCGCGAATCGCAACCCGCTGCCGATGACCCGCTTTAGCTCGTCGCCTGGGATGATCGTGCGGAAGTAGCCCGGCGGGATCTCCAGGCGCCGGATGTACGAGACTGGCACGTCCGCGAGCCGCGTATCGCGACTCAAGGAGGAGCGATCGACCGCGAATGTCAGCTGTGCCGCGACGGCCTGTGGCATGGGGTTGTAGATCTCGATCAGAAACGCGTCCGGCGGCTCCTCGACCGGCCGCCTCGGATTGAGCCGCCACAGCAGCCGCTCGAGCAGCGTGAAGGACAGGTAATTGAAACGAAAGTCTCCGGTCACCTTGCCCGTCAGCCGGCCCGCCGCGCGGACGAGGGGCGCCAAACCCAAGACGACCTTCTCAGCGACATGAACCAGACGCGCGTTTGCCAATCGAGCATTTCCGCGGCTTTCGAGCTTCCCCCAGACCTTGAACTGCACCTCTGCGCCGGGCCCTCTGGCGCCGCGGAAGCTATGATTCGGAAATATCCCAAAGGTAAATCGACGGCACCGTTTGTCGGGGCGAGCCTGATAGAGGTCGCAGCTCGAGAAACAATCCGGAGCGGCGCACTCGATGCAATGCTCTCCCCATACGAGAAGCGCAACTTTCTCCACGGCGAGCGCAGACGGAGCAGTACCCTCCGGGCGCACGGCTGGCTCGGTACGTAGCCTCTTCTCGTAAAGGTCAAACTCAAACATGGCGATAACAGTAGATCACGATTACGTCGTCTGGTTCATTTTCAAGGACACCCGCGTAGTTCATCCGCCTCCAATTCGCCGCACCGTCGATCCGCATCATCTGCGCGCCGCCTCGATCGATCCCGTGCGGTTTCGCCGCGACTGGCGCAATGCTCACGAGGCTGCCCGGATCCATTTTCTGACTCGTGCCTTAAGGCCATGCCTGTCGAGTAGTCTTCCCACCGCTTCGACCGCCTGGTTGAGGCGGTAATGCAGGTGGACCAAGAGAACGGTTCCCAATGTTCGTCTGAAGCAGAACGTTTTTGCGCACAAGCTTCGGTCCGTCGCAAAGAAGCTCTTGTGGGCTCCCTCGCCCTCGGTAAAATCGAAGATCCTGATTTCGCTCTTCTCGAACAACGACCTCAGGGCAAGGTATTGCAGCACGGTCCCCGCAGAGAGGGACGCTACTTCCGGATCGTATCCGACGTAGTCGTAAGTTACGATGCCGTCGGTGCAAAAGCAAAATATATAAGCAACCGGCTTCGTGTGGAAAAAAAGGACATACCCAAACGCGCCGCCGCGCGCCGCGTGCTCCTTGGCGTCCAGCACGAACTCCGTCGATGTCGGAAGGCCGCTGCCGAGAAGCCTTTCCTGATAGGTCGTGGCGGACACTGCCCCGGCAAGAGACATGAATTCGTCCATTTCGTCCGCGCGGCTGAATTCGCGCCACTTGACGTCGCCGCCTTCTGCCTCCGCGAATTTCTTGACCTTGCGCTGCAGTGTAGACCGCGACTTTGCCGAAAATGTCTTTAGGTAGTCCTCGAACGTGCCAAAACGCTTGAAGTCGACATAGAAGTTCGTGAACGTATACGGGGTATAGAGCAGCCACGGTCCCCTCGATACGATGGCAGGGGGCGCCACGACGATTGGATAGGTCGGATATAACAGGCAAGTAGCCGCTGAACCATCCAACGAATCATCCGGGCCAGGAACATCAGCGTACGGTGCAACGAGCGTAAAGTGCTCGCGATTCGCCAATCCCGTGAATCGCACGGAAAATAGCGGAATCTCGCCCAATCGATAAGTCAGCGCGACCGTGGTGGGTTGCCATTTACTCGGCTCCGTCATGAGTCCCGATCACAGCAAGCGACGCAGCGCTTGCTCTCCATAACGCCGCGCAGTCGAGATCACGCCCACCCGGGCCGTCAAGCTCTCCGTGTCTCTCGACTCCGCCGACAAACCCTCGAAACTGCCCGTAGCCAAGGTCGCCGCGTTGCTCTTCAGGAAGGCGCACAGCCGCCTGAAACGATTGACCACGAACCAGTCGGGAAGGCTGCTCTCCTGTCTGAGCATTTCAAAGTTATGCGAGAAGATGACGAAACTCTGCCACTTCGAGCGAGCCGCCGCTGCAATCGCCTGCTCGAGCTCTGGCGCCGAGCACGCGCCGACCTGTGCATGCCGCAACCTTCCTGTGCCGTCACGAAACACCGCCACAGGGCACGACACGACGCCGTGAAGCTCACGCGTGGCATGGAGATCCAGACGCCCGCGCAAATCCGGGACGCAGTCTGGGATCGTCGCATTGATGCTGCTGTCGTAGCGAATTCCGTTTGCGGCGAGCGCGCGAAACGTGTTCTCGTTCGCGCCAAAGTTTCCAGCGCGAAACGCGGTGGGACGCGGTGCCCCCGCCATCTGCAACATCTCGACGCCCAGCGCAATCAGGACGGATTGCTCCTCGAGTGAATACTCCCAAAGATGCCTGCGCTTTCGCGTGGCACCTGCGAATGGCAGCGGCGTGATTTCGTCGGTCCATTCCGGATGCAAGTGCAGCTGAACTTCCTGGCCGGCCTCCTGGATCAATGCAACGACCTGTCGCAGGTACTCGGGTCCGAAGCGCGCAGCGAACAGGGGCTCGACAAAGAAAACGCCGTGCAGCCCGTTGGCGCCGAGTATCTCCAGGGTCTTCGGAAGCGCAAAGGAGCCGGCCTTCGATTTTCCGTAGATGTAGCGGTCGAACGCGTGAGGAAACTGCGCGTCGAGATCGTGCCAGCCTTGGCACCAGACTTCTATGTCGAAGCTCAGGACGATACGCATCTGCACGGCACCCGTTTGACTCAATGCTCGACCTGGCGCGATCGCAGGAGGTTTTCGGCCATGCGCGCCCCGAACCTCAGGTGCCCCTGATCCCAAGGCGTAAAGCGCGGGAGCTGCATGAGGTCGCTTCCCGCGGCAGCGGCGCCCCAGCCGGTGGTGAGTGCCGCGTCGAATCCAATGTCGCGTGCCAGAGTGGCGTGCTCCTCGCCATAGTCGTCCCCGAACTTGCCGTTCGGGTAGGCGAAGAGTCCAACCCGCTCCTGGAGAATGTCCTCGAGCTGCTTTTTGCCTTCCGCAATCTCGCTGCGGGCCTGATCTTTCGGAAGCCTGGTCAGGATGGGATGGGACACCGTATGCGCGCCGATCTGCATTCCCGCACCCCTGAGGTCGCGCACCTGCTGTGATGTCATCATCAGGTTATTTGGCGGTGTTACGCCGGCGCTTGCCGCGATCTGCTCGGCCAACTCTGTCCGCCGCGCAAGCGGGAGGTACTTCAATTTGCCAATCAGCTTTTCGATCGCCATCCTTCGCTCCGGCGCCGTGCTCAAGGCATGGCGACCAAGGTCCAAATGACTCAGATCGAGCGACTCGCGGTCCGTGGCGCGTATCGCCTCGATCACAGTGTCGTTGAACATGCGCCCGCCGTTGAGGAACCCCGTCGTGATGAAGAACGTCGCCGTCATCTGGCGCCGAAGCAATATCGGCAACGCGACCGTCAAATTGTCCGCATAACCGTCATCGAATGTGATCGCGGCAGCGCGCGCAGGCAGGCTGCCGTCGGCGAGGTCGCGCACCGCGCGGTCGAGCGGAAGCACATTGAACCAGCTCTTCATCCAGCCAAGGACCTCGTCGAAACGTGCGATATCGGGCAAATACGAAAACAAGGTGTCGGGCGCCGGCAGCACGCGGTGAAAAATGAGAATCGACAGCCGCCCACGCTGGCCTGGCGGCGCGAGCCAGCGAAAGACGGGCCTCAATACGTTCATCCCCGATACCCCGTTACCATGGATTGCGTCGCCGAACGTCTACGCGGTCGCTGCGGCGCGACCGTTGAAGGTTTCAAGCGCGGTCGCGAAAAGCGCGAGCTGCCCTTTCGACGTTGATGTCCAGCTGAACTGCTCGGCAAAGCGGCGCGTCGCGTCGCGCGACGGACACTCCGCCATCAGATTTCGCACGCAACGCGCGACGGCAGCTCCCGTGCGCTCGCCCACGATCTGCCCCGCACTTCTCTCGCGCACGATCTCTCTGACGCCGCCGACATCGCACGCTACGACGGGGGTACCGCATGCCATCGATTCCAGCAAAACGTTGGGCCAGCCCTCGCGGACCGAGCAAAGTGCGAGCACGTCGGCCGCGCTATACACTGACGACAGCTCGGACTGGGGCCGGACCGGAAGGAAGCTTACGCGGCCGCTGACACCTATGCGTGCTGCCAGTGCCTCGAGATGCGAACGTTGCGGGCCTTCGCCGACGATTGCAAGCCGCATGTCGGGAAGTTCAGCAAGCGCCTCCAATACCACGTCATGACCTTTTTCAGGCACGAGATTTCCCACCGATATCATGAGCGGCGCATCGGGCAGCCCAAGCCGGGATCTTGATGCTTGTCGATCCAGGGGCCGGAAAATATCCAGATCCACGCCATTGCGCAAGACGGTAATGTGTCCGGGCGGAACACCGCAGGCAACAAGCTTTTCCTTCAAGGCCGCCGAGACAGTTATCATCGCCTGCGCCTGTCGAACCGCCCACAAAATGAGGCGGCGTGGCACCGCAAAGTCAAGGAGCAGATTTACGTCCGATCCGCGCGCCGTGATGACGACGGGCTTTCCGATTCGTCTGGCCAATAGAGCGGCCGCAACGCCATCCGGATAGCAATAATGCGCATCGATCAGGTCCCAGTCGGCGCCACTCCTCTGCAGCAGACGAGCCTGGCGGATGGCAGCTCGCGCGAGGGAGAAAGGCTGAATGTTCATCCCAATCTGCGGAACCATCAAATAGCGAGGATGGTGGACCTTGATGCCAGACCGCATTTCGCTCCGCGGTGTCTTCGCGAACGTAGCATAGTCACCGAAACGCGGGCTCGTACTCGGAAACCACGGCACCGGCGCAATGACCTCCGCCTCGACGTTGCTGCGGCTCCGCAATTGCAGCAACCTGCTTTCGACGAAGATGCCGTGCCGCGGCCGGGCGATGCTGGGGTACAGCGTTGTAAACGTCAGGAGCTTCATCGCCCTACGAAAAGTGTCCGGTTTGCCTACATCGAATATCGTGCCTGCAATCGCGATTCGGGAGGCAGGCCGGGCATAAGCGCAGGATGCATCGAGCACGATTCAACGGGTGCCCCGGCAAAATTCCTCAAACACCGGACCGTATCGGGCTACGCTACCGGCCCACGTTCGCTCCTTCTCGACGAAGCGGCGTCCCTGCTCCCGTAGCTTCGCCCAGCGCGTGCGATCGGCAAGGAGTCCCACCACTGCGTCCGCAAGTGAGGTCGCGTCCCCCGCGCGGAACAGAACACCGGTCTGTCCATCGAGGATCAGCTCGCGATGACCGCCGACATCCGAAGCGACGAACAGCTTTCCCTGAGCCATCGCCTCGAGCGGCTTGAGCGGCGTGACGAGCTCGGTGAGACGCATCGATCGTCGCGGATAGGCCAATATGTCGACGATGCTGTAGTAGCGCTGCACATCTCCGTGCGGGACGCGCCCCGCGAAAATGACTTTGTCCTCGACGCTTAGCTCTTTCGCGATGGTCTTCAAAGCGCTTTCGTGAGGGCCCCCGCCGACGAGCAGGATGCGTGCGTGAGGCACGCGCGCCACGATTCGCGCAGTCGCCTGCAGCAGCAGGTCCAGGCCCTCGTACGCGTAGAACGACCCGATGAACCCGACGATCGTGCAGCCGTCAAGGCCCAGGGCATGCTTGAGCGCGAGATCCGGTGCCGTGTCGAACGTAAACGCGGCCACATCCACCGCATTGGGAATCACCGTTACCCGGCTCTCGGCGATCCCTCGCGCGACGATGTCGCGCTTCAGGCCGTCGCAGATCGTCGTCACGCGGTCCGCGCGCCGCATCGCGAAAGTCTCGAGCGCGCGTGTCAGGCGGTATCTCGGGCCCCACTCCCGGTTGGTCCCGTGGTCGACAGCTGCGTCTTCCCAGAACGCACGCACTTCGTAAACGACGGGGATCCGCATCTTCCTGCCGACCCAAAGTGCGGGAAGCGCGTTGAGGACGGGCGAATGAACGTGCAAAAGGTCGGGCTTCGTCTCCCGCGCAAGCTCGGTCAAGCGACGGGCTGTAGCACGCATCATTGCGATCTCCCCGAGCACGGGGATGCGTGAGATCGCGCCGGAGGATGACGGCGTTCTGTAGAAATGCAGCCCGTCCACCTCCTCTTCGGGGGGGCCTGGACGCAGTATGCTTCGGGCTGGTCAGCTGCACCGTGTCCCAGCCGAGACGCCGCTGCTCGCGAATGATTCCGCAGGTGCGAAACGTGTAGCCGCTCTGGAGCGGAATCGAGTGGTCGAGCACGTGCAATATGCGCAGGGTCACCCAGCTGCCTTTTCCTCGTACGCCCGCTCGCCTTCGTGCGCAGTGTTCCTGATGAACGCGTCGAACATGAGCAGCGACCACAGCGGCGCGCTATAGTCCCGCGCGCCGGACTCGTGCTGCTCGACCAGATGCTCCAGGTATTTCCGGTTGAACACGCCGGTCTCAGCGAGCCGTGATCCCAGTACCGCTTCCCGGACCCGCGCCTTGAGAGGCCCTCGGAACCACCTTTTCAGAGGCACGGCAAATCCCATCTTCTTTCGATAGAGCAGCTCACGCGGCAACAAGGGCTCCATCGCCTTCTTGAGCAGATATTTGCCCTCGCCATCGCGCATCTTCAGCGAAGTCGGCACGGTGGCCAGCCACTCGACCAGCGGATGGTCCATCAGCGGCTCGCGAACCTCGAGCGAGCTCGCCATGCTGGCGCGATCGACCTTGGTATTGATGTCGCCCACGAGATACGTCTTGAGATCCAGGTACTGCACGAGGGAGAGCGGGTCGTAGCCCTGAGCGTGCTTCGCGTGGCGCAGGAACGTTTCCACGGCATGATAGCCGCCGAGGCGCCGGCGAAACGAATCGCTGTATAGGGCGTTGCGCTGGTCGTCGCGCAGCAGCGACATCGTCTCGAAATATCCGTCGACCGCGTTTCGCGCCAGCGATTGCAGAGTCGACTTGGCACGGAAGACGCGGGGCGCCCAATCAAGCTTGGGATAGGCGCTTCCCAAGGGGCCGAACACGGACCGGCGCAGACCCGCCGGCAGTAGACCGCGTACCCGCTCCTCCGACATCTGGAACCGATAGCGACGATAGCCGGCGAAGTTTTCATCGCCGCCGTCACCGGATAGCGCGACGGTCACGTTGCGTCGCGCCAAGGCGCACACCCGATAGGTCGGAATCGCGGAGCTGTCGGCGTAGGGCTCGTCGTAGATCCGCGCAAGCTGGTCGATCAGGTCGAAGTCGTCGGTGTCGACGACTTCCATGCGGTGATTCGTGTGGTACAGGTCGGCAACTTGCTTGGCGTAGGCCGCCTCGTCGAAAGCCGGGTCCGTGAAGCCGATCGAGCACGTATTCACGGGATCGGCCGAAAGCCCTGCCATGGTCGCGACCACCGCGCTCGAATCGACACCGCCGGACAGAAACGCACCCAGTGGCACTTCGCTGATCAGCCTGAGCTGCACCGATTCCCGCAGGCGCTCACGCAGTTCCGCGAGGGCATCCGCCTCGCCGATCGCCGAATCCGGTGCGAAATTCACGTCCCAGTATTCGCGTTGCGCGGGCAATACGCGCGTCCCAACCTTGATCGCGAGGGTATGGCCCGGCATCAGCTTGTGGGACCCCTCGAAGATGCACTTGGGCTCGGGTATGTATCCAAGGGCGAAGTAGTCCTCGATGGCAGTCGGATCGATATTCCGCGTCAAGCCGGGATGCACCATCAATGACTTGAGCTCCGAGCCGAAGATCACAGCCCCGCCCTTGGTCTGGGCATAGAACATCGGCTTCACTCCAAGGCGATCGCGCGCGAGAAAAAGCGTCTGCCGGTTTCGATCCCACAGCGCGAACGCAAACATGCCCCGAAAACGCTTGACGCAGTCCTCGCCCCACTCTTCCCACGCGTGGACGATCACCTCGGTGTCGGAACGGGTGCGAAACCGATGACCGAGCCCGGCCAATTCGGCGACAAGACCCTGGAAGTTGTAAATCTCGCCGTTGAACACGACGACCACCGAATGGTCTTCGTTCCACAAGGGCTGCTGGCCGGTTGCGACGTCGATGATCGACAAACGGCGATGGCCGAGCCCGACGCGCGCCTCGACGTGGAGGCCCTGCCCGTCGGGACCGCGATGTGCTTGTGAAGCATTCATCCGATCGAGCAACGCGCTGTCGATCGCCGGATCGTTGACTGGCTGAAAAATTCCAACTATTCCGCACATGGCGCATGCCCCGAAAAGTAATTTGCGGCCGACGCGCAATCGGCCAGTCGACCAAGTGGCACGCTGTCCAGCATGTCAATAAGCCAATCCGGCAATAGGCTTGGGGAGGGTGCGCAGCAGCGTCGTGTATAGCGCGTCGTATGCATCGATCATGGTGCCGAGGCTGAACGTCGATTGCGCTCGCACACGACCCGCCGCACCACACTCGACGGCGAAGCCGCGCTTGTCGACCATTTCGCGCATTGCCAGCATCAATGCATTGTCGTCGTCCGGCGCGACCAGGCGCCCGGTCCTGCCGTCGATGACCAATTCCACGTTTCCGCCCACGGCGGTTGCGACAACCGCGACTCCGCACGCCATGGCCTCGAGAAGCGTATTCGAGATTCCTTCGGCAAACGAAGGAAGCACGAACACGTCGACGTGCGGCAAGAGATCCGCGACGTCGTCGCGCGCGCCCAGGAATTCGACCACGTCCTGGAGGCCTTCACTTTGAACGTAGCGATGCAGCCGGTCGCGCTCCGGACCGTCTCCGATGATCACGACACCCACCTCGTTGCGAAGGCGAGGATAGGTGCTGACGAGGAGCTTTGCCGCCCGCAGCAAGCTGATCTGGTTCTTGACGGGCTGGAGCCGTCCTACGGCGCCAAAAACAAATCGTGGCGCGTCTGCCCATCTCGGAACGATCGGCCGATGACGGGCGTCGCTCCGGGCCTCGAACCGGCTGGTGTCCACGCCGTTGTAGATCTGCGTGATGCGTTGCGGCGGCACACCCACACGATCGATCATGTATTGCTGCAAGTGCCGCGAGACGCAGACATATCGCGATACAAAGGGTCGATGCACTCTGCGCAGGTTTCGCAGCTTACGGTTTTGGCCATCGATATCGTCGACGTCCCATCCGTGCTCGCCGTGAAGCCGCACCGGAACACCGGCCATGAGTGCCGGAAGCAGACTGTCCAACCCTGACCGATTTCGACTATGCACGATAGCCGGCCGAAGCTTCTTGAACAGCTGAAAGAGGCTTGAGTATACCTGCCATTGCTTGAGACGGCTCCTGTGCAGCGCATACACGGCTAGATCGGGATCCCTGATTCGCTTTCGGAAGTCGGAGAAATCCTCCACGCAAATGATCGCGTGCCGATATCTGCTGGATGGAAGCAGATTGACAAGGTTGACGAGGCCATTCTCCATGCCCCCGATGACGAGATGGTGAATCACGTGGGCAACCAGCGGTCGCGTGTCCTGCGTCATGCCCATCCCTCGAGGCGCGCACGGAAGGCCCAGCGTCCGAAAGCATGGCTGATCCCGGTGCGCACGATGTTGAATGGATCGATCCGCCGCCGGTTGCATCCGCCGTAAGCCGAAAGGCAGCCGATATATCCCGCCTCGCGCACCCGCTCACGCCACTTGTCGTTGAAATCGTCACGGCCGCCATACGGGTACGCAAAAATGTAGTCGCGCCCGCCGATTTGACGCTGAAGATCTCGCTGTGATTCGACGATTTCGCGCTCGACAACTTCCGGATCGTCCTTGGCGCAATTGACGTGCGTCTGGGTATGCGACCCGATACCGAGGTTCCAGCGGCTCATCGTGTCGACCTGCTTCCACGTCATTGTCGGTATTGCCTTGCCATGTCTTGCCAGATCGTGCGGAAATCCACGATCGGAATCGACGAGCTGCGTGCTCACGAAAAACGCCGCCGGAACGCCGCATCGAAGCAGGATCGACGCGGCATACTCGTAGTTGTCCAGGTATCCGTCGTCGAAGGTCACCGCCACGATCGGACGCAGCGATTGCCGCGAGACTTTCCCCTGAACGATGTCCTCGATGGATACGACGCGAGCGTGCTTCCTCGCCTCGAGCATCTGACGCTCGAACTGCTCGACCCCAACCGTAAGGGAATCGCGGCTGACGTCGTGGACGCGGTGGTACAAGAGGACAGTAATGCGCTGCCGGTTCGCGAGCGCCAGGATCACCCGGGGAATCGGCCTGAGCAGGACGACGTAGAGGAAATAGAACATTTCCTTGGCGCGGGATCGCCAGGGGGGCCGTGCCGCTCCCGGCTCACGCGCCCGCAATGCCGCCTGTTGTGCGATCGTCGGCTTCCGGTACACCGATCCGGGGCCCGCCTGCTGCTGAAGGACAGCGGTGCCGCGCGCGAGTGCGTCAATCGCGTCGGCGGTCAGCTGAATGCCGATTTCATCGAGCTTGATCTGTAATCCCCGCACGGTCGAGTACGGCTCCACGGTCGTCGCAGCGCTCAGCAGGACCGGCCCTGCGTCGAGGCCTGCCACCACTTGGTGGATCGAACAGCCTATCTCCCGTTCCCCGTTCCATACCTCCCAGAACGCGGGCGGCATGCCTCGATAGTCGGGCAGTTTTCCCTTGTGCAGGTTGATCGTCCCGAGGCGCGGCAAATCGAACAGCGCCGGCTTGAGAATCGGAGCAGCCAGGCAGATTCCGACGTCCGCCTTGAATCCGCGAACAGCGGCGATCGATTCATCCGAATGAATATCCGGCGTGCGGCGGAACGTCACGGACCCATGCCTCAACAATTGGTCCAGCTCGTACTCGCGCCCTGGACGGTTGTCGATGCTGCTGTCGCGCGCGAACCTCGCGCTCACGGCTTCCGCCAACGTGGATGCCAGATCCGGGATGAAACGCCAACCCTCGCGTCGCAACCGCTTGACCTGATTCCTCGCTGTCCGGCTCCATTCGCGTCGCGGTCGATGCTCGACGATGAGCCATGCGACGGACGTAAACCGGGTCATCAACTCGCCGATGCCGCGCCGAACGGAATAGGCATTCGCATCGCCGGTAAAGATCACGGCGCGCTCGATCATGGCAGCTTACGCGTGTCGAGCATGGCTATCCGAACTTCGCGGCACGAAGCCAATGCAGCCACAGGACCTCGATCGGACGAAGACGCCATGACTTGGCGGTCGAATCGCCCTTCCGGTTTGCAGGATGGCATCGAGCACCTGTTACTGCGCTGGCGACGATGCTGCGCCTTGCAGCATCTCCTCGATGGGATGGCGCATCGCTCCCGCAAATTGCCGGAGGCTTTCGCTCGCAGGCACAGTGCCGCCAGCGTCCTGCATATAGATGATGACCCATGCCACGGCGTCGCCATGCCCACGAAGAATCGACAGGGCTTGAAGGAATTTTGCTTCGTAAGCACTTGACGTCGCACGTCCGTCCACCCAGTACCATTGCCAAAGCGCGAGGCGCTCTTGCGGACGGACGATGATCGCGGCGCGTGCGTGAACATCCGAATCGCCCAAGTCCGAAACCGCGATTCTGTTTTCGATTTGCCTCCAGACTTTGTTCATCCCGCCGACGAGTTGGTTCACCGAGCTGATGGCTTTCGTGTCGTTCGACTGGCCGCGATAGAACGCGACGTGCAGCCCTACGCGTTGCCCGTCCTTTACGAACGTCTGCCTTAGTTCTGCGCGGAATCCGGTCAAGTCCGGCCGCCACGCCGAGATTTCATCGGGCGTACGAAATCCACCCACCCTGTCCCGCGACCGGCGCCAGGCGAAGTGCCTCCGAGTTCTCGGAGGCGTCAAAGTGGGCAAAGAGCGGCTGCCATACGGCGATGGCGAGGAAAGAACCGATAGCCGCGATCCAGAGACGTCCGCGAGGGGCTGTCCGCCACCGCGCGGCTTCTGTACCGGAAACCTCGTTCGCCGACTGCGGGTCTTCACGAGGAGCGTCGTCCTCCCGCCAGCGTGAACCGATCCACAACAGGAGCACCATCACAAGGCCAAAGAAAACCCAGCCATAGATCAAGTGGTCGACACCGACCGCCAGGCGGTTGCTGCTCAAATAGGCGAGCATGACAATCATATAGGCGCGGAGCCAATTCGCGATGATCGGCACGACGAGCGAAGCACCGATGAATGCAGCGCGCCGAATGGGCGAACGATAGGAGAGGTATGCGTAGAGGCATCCCACCATGAGCGAGGCAATGAGGTAGCGTAAGCCGCTGCACGCTTCGACAACCGACCACATCCCGGTGGGGATGGTGAAGAACGTCCCCTCCTGGTAGACGGGCACACCGGTGGCGCGCAGCGCGAGCACGGTGAAATGCGCTGTCCAGTCCATGAGCATCGGAACCAGAAACTCACCGAACGGGACGGCGAAGAAAAGAAATGCGAGGGGGATCAAAAGGGTCGTCGCGATTCGCGTCCCGAGGATCGCCCATACTCCAAAAGGAACCATCGCGACCATCGCGAACTGCGAGACGCTTGCGGCGTTGACCAATTCGCCCACCAGCCAGGCGAAGCCCGCCGCGACGATTCCTATCAGCGCGCCCCAGCATGGGGTGGGGACTAATCCGTTGAGCGCGTCCCGCTTGCGCCAAAGGAGATAGCAAAAAATGGGAATGATCACGAATCCGTGCGCGAACGTCTCGGAACGCGTCCAGATCGCCACCATCGATAGCGTGGTTCTCCAGTAGAGGGCCAGAACGCAAGCGAGTATGAGAACGACCAGCAATGCCACCGAGCTGTTCCTCCCGCGGGCGAGAGGAACAACGGCGGATTCACGTGCGGCGGTTATCGAGTCCGGCGCCTTGCGCGGGACCCGCCTTAGCAATTCTCCGTGAGGAGTCATCGAATTTCTGCTCCAGCGACAGCGTCCGCCGAGCTCAGAAGCCTGGCGAACGGTTCGAGGTTGGTAGCCCAACGATAATCGGCCATGACGCGGTCCCGCGCAGACCGTCCGATTGCGGCGCCATGTGAGTTGTTCAGCAAGTCGATCGTCTTCCGGGCGAAGTCCTGCGCGCTTTCCGCGACTTCGAAATCGAGTCCCGGCTCGCCCGTTATTGCGCCGGCAGCGATCGTCGAAACGACGACCGGGCGCGCCATCGACATCGCCTCCAGCACCTTGCTTTGAACACCGCGAGCGATCCGTATCGGCGCAATGACGACGCGTGCATATCGCAGGTAGGGGCGTACATCCGCGACCCGGCCGGTCACGACGACCCTCGCGTCACGCGTCAACGCCTGAACCGCGGGGCTCGGGTTCATTCCGACGATATAGAATCGCACTGACGGTCGCGCCGCCACAATAGCCGGAAACGACTCCTGCACGAACCAGCAGACCGCGTCGACATTCGGCCAATAGTCCATCGCGCCGGTAAAAACAATCGGCTCTTCGTCCACGGCGTAGGGGCTGGCCAGACTCTGGTGAGGGGAAAAGAACTCCGAATCAACGCCCATCGCAGCATGAGAGACGCGATCCGCACAATCAGGCGCCAGTTTGCGGAACAGATCCGCCTCCCGTCGGGTCACGAATACGCTCGCATCGGTGCGCCTTGCGACAGCGCGCTCGAAGTCCAGCAGCTTTTGTCCTTCTCTCGCGAATACCGCGGACATGGGCCAGCTCCGCGTCAGTGCAAATTGATTCCATTTCGCGGAATCGACATCGACGAAATCGACAACGACGCGAAGACCGTCGATCGATGTCACGTACTGTGCCATCGCCGATGAAAATACGACTACCCTGCGAACCTTGCGCTCTCGAAGGATATTCTTCACCCACGCCGCGAGCTCAGCGTTCCTATAGAAGGGCAGTGTCAGCGGCTCGCCAGTCCAGAAGCCCGCGAGGCTGCGAACGCGCGCCAGGATCGGGTTGAGCTCAACGACCTTGAAGCTGGCGCAGTACTCGTGCAGCTTCGCGATGTGTACTCGATCTGCGGGATCGTCGATGAATGTGCCGAGATGCACCTCGAACCGCAGGGCCAGAAATTTGAGCAAATGGAACGATCGCACCTTGTCGCCCTTGGTCGGGGGAAACGGAATGCGATGGGTCAGGAAAAGGATCGGTTCCACGGCGGTCAGCTCATCCCAGGTTGCGCACGATGTGCGGCCCAATGGCATTGGCAACCGGCCTCGGCAGCTTGCGCCAGAGCGCGATGAACGCGCGATACTTGGGGTTCAGCGGATTGTTCTGCGGTATGGCGTCACGCCCGAGGAGCTGGTACTCGTATGCCAGTGGCGCCGGCTCGAAGCCCCAGTTCTTCTTGAAATCGAAAGATCCCGTGCCGAGCTTGCTGCGACCGTAGTCGAACACCTTGATGCCGCGCTCGCCCGCGCGCCGCATGAGCTCCCAGTACTTGAAGTCGTTGGCGGCCAGGTCGCGCGCCTCCTCGGTGTCGCCGGCGTAATACGGGAGCACCTCGTCCTTGAAGTAGAAGCTCAGGACGCCGCTCTGCGGCCGGTTGTCCGCATCGAGCACGGTGAGCACTTCGCAGGCATCGCCGAATACCCGTTGCAGGCTGGCGAAGTAGCTCCTCGAGAAGGGCGGGGTTCCGTGGCGATGGACATTGTCGGCATACAGCGCAAAGAAGCGATCGACCGAACCGTCCGTCTCGCTGCGCAACCCGTTTTTGATGCCCTTTCGCACCATCGCGCGCTGCTTGCGCGGTATGGCAAGGAGATTCGCCTCGCTGTCGCCGGAGATCGTCCGACGGAAAGTCACATACAGATCCTGTCGCGGCCAGTCCGTGCGTCGCGGAGTACGGTTACGCAGTTCCAGGTGATCGACACCCAGCGATCGCGCAAGATCGCTCGCCGCATCCAAGAGAAGGCTCGCCGGCCTCGGCGTCGTCGGCCGCAGGGCCGCCATAGACACAGAACGGGAGCGAAACCAGCGCGTGGCCGAAAAGCCGGCTTCTTACCTGCGCGAGCGGCAGAATCCCGACGATCCGGCCGCCGCGTTCGGCAAGAAGGTAATGCGTGCGATGGCGAAACACATCTTCGATGATTCCGCGCCACCCGATGCGGTGGAAGAAAGTCGCCTCAGGACAAGCTTCTACATACTGTTCCCATCGCGGCGCGTCGTCTGGAGCGAACGCGCGCACGACGGTGTGTTCCACCCCGGGCCGATCGACGGCCGACGGCCGCACAGCGGTATCCATCAAGCGGCACCGTTGAGAAAAACACGGTCGACGCGATCCCATCGGAAGTCCGTCACCAATCGGCGCAGCCTTGGCTCCATACGCTTCAGGTTGAGGTAGTGGCGAAATCGCGTCTTGGCGCGGACGCCTTTTACGCGCGGCTGCTCGGGATCGAGCTCCCAGGGGTGGAAATAGAACATCGCGGGCTTGCGATCGACGTCGTTGATTCGTCGAATGGACCAGCGCGAGATGAAATAGGGCAGCAGCCGGAAATATCCGCCGCCACCGGCAGGCCAGTTGGTGCTGAAGACGCGCACGGTGGCAACCGGGAGCTCGAGCACGCCAGGCGAGCTTTCGTGCGCGAAACGCGGCGCGTCAGGCACGCCGTAGTGATCGTGACGAATGGGATAGACGCTCGAGCTGTAGCGATAACCGGCTTCGTTGATGCATTCGAACGCCCACGCGTTGCCAGGGCCGACCGAAAAGCTCGGCGCCCGGTAGCCACTGACGCTGCGACCCGAAATATCCTCCAGCACGGCTTTCGCGAGGCGGATATCGGCCAGGAATTCACCGCGATGCTGATCGGTCGCGCGCAGGTGCGAAAACCCATGGCTGGCAAGCTCGTGACCCGCGCCCGCGATCCGGCGGACCAGGTCGGGATACCGCTCGGCGATCCACCCGAGGGTGAAGAACGTCGCGCGCACATCGGATTCATCGAGCAGGCCAAGGATCCTATCGATGTTTCTTTCGATGCGGCACGGCATGGTGTCCCAATCGCCGCGCTGCACGTGGCCGGCGAACGCGGAGACCTGGAAATAGTCCTCGACGTCGATGGTCAAAGCGTTGACGATCGGTGTTGGTGTTGGCGTCGGCGCCGGTGCGATCGAGTTCATGCTTGGCCCACGTGCTGGGCGAGAGGGCGCTGCGCCAGCCAGCCGGCGAGGTGCGCGGCGATGCGCTCCGCAGCGTGACCGTCCCAAAGCTCAGGGAATCGCCCGCGCTTTCCGCCGGTGCGCAGGATTTCATCGACGCATTCGACCGCTAACGCGCGATCGCGGCCAATGAGCGTGTTGGTACCTTGCTCGACGGTGATGGGCCGCTCCGTGTTGTCCCTCATGGTGAGGCATGGAATCGAGAGCGAGGTCGTTTCTTCCTGGATGCCTCCCGAGTCCGTAAGCACTACTTTCGCGCTCGCCAGAAGGCCCAACATCTCGAGATAGCCTTGCGGCGCCAAGAGCACGATGCGCGCGCCGACGAGCAATGGCGACAAGGAGAATCGCTCGATGTTTGCCCGCGCCCTCGGATGGACCGGCCAAATCAGCGGAAGGCGCGTGGACACATCGCGAAGAAGGTGCAAGGCTTCGGTAAACGCGTCCGGGTCGTCGACATTCGACGGGCGATGCAACGTGACGACTCCGAAGCCGTCGCTCTTATCGAGATAGCCCGCAGCCACTCCCTCTTTCGCGAGCGTCTCGGCCGGCGGCACTGCTTTCTGCTTGTGCCGGAACAGCGAATCGATCATCACATTGCCCGCGAAGTGAATGCGCTCGGCGGGAATGCCCTCGCGGGACAGGTTATCCTGTGCCGCACGCTCGGTTGTATAAAGCAGGTCCGCGATCTGGTCGGTCACCAGGCGATTGATTTCTTCTGGCATGTCGCGATCGAAGCTGCGCAGCCCGCCTTCGACGTGCACGACCGGCGTACGTTTCTTGACGGCGACCAGGCTGCACGCCAGCGTCGAATTGACGTCACCCACGACGATGACGCAGCTCGGCGCCAGATCATCGATGACCGGCTCGAAGCGGCGCATGATCTCCGCCGTCTGCACGGCGTGCGTTCCGGAACCGACTTCCAGATTAAGATCCGGAGACGGCAATTCGAGATCCGCGAAGAGGCGCTGGTTCATCTCGACGTCATAGTGCTGCCCCGTATGAACGAGCACGACGCCGGGCAGATCCCGCCTGGCGCCAAACGCTCGGATCAGCGGCGCCATTTTCATGTAGTTGGGCCGCGCCCCGACGACACAGACCATCGGTCCGCGAGGCTGCAGCATCTCACCCATCAGCGTCCCGCCGGGGTGTTCGGCTTGTTCACCTTGTCCGGATGAAGCATGCCGTGAAGCAGGTCGACCGCCGCGCCGACTGTCTTGTCCAAGCGGTCGATTCGCCTCTCGATGTTCTCGAAGTGCCGGTGCCAGCTCAGTGCCTCCGCCGAGACCACATCCGGCGCACGGAGCTCCGGACTCTCGGCTTCCGCGACCGGAGCCAGCGCCAGAGTCGCGTCGACGCCGAGCTCGTCGTCGATCTCGCGCGCGATTGCCTGCACGTCCGCGGCGCCGAGGCTATGCCGTTCCGCCAGATAGGCGCCGAGCATCAGTCGATTGCACAGCGTATTGATACGACGTGGTATGCCGGTCGTCAGCGAATGAATCAGATCGAAACACTCCGGCTCGAACGCGGGATCGCCCGTCCACCCCACGTGGTGAAGACGGTGCTCGATGTACGCCTGAGTCTCCTCCCGGTCGAGCGGCCCTAGATGATAGGAGGCCGTGACCCGCTGCCGCAGCTGCTGCATCTGCGGGCTTTGCATCATGGTCCGGAGCTCGGGCTGTCCGATCAAAAAGCTTTGCAGCAGCGAGTGATGGCCGAGCTGGAAGTTGGAGAGCATGCGCAGTTCCTCGACCGCCCGCGCGTTCAGGTTTTGCGCCTCGTCGACGATGAGAAGGGCCCGTTTGTTTTCCATCGCGACTTTGCACAGAAACGCCTCCAGCGAACCGAGCAGCACCGCCTTGCTGACCGTGCGCACCGGAAGTCCGAAAGCGATTCCCACCGCCCGGAGGATGTCGTCCGCGTCGAGGTGCGTGCTGACCAGCTGTGCCGCAACGACTTTCTCCCGGTCGAGCTGCTCGAAGAGACTGCGAACGATGGTGGTCTTGCCGGCACCGATCTCGCCGGTGATGACAATGAAGCCTTCGCTCTGATACAGCCCGTACTGCAAGATACGCGGACGCCCGCTTATGCCCGCGGCTGCCAAAAAAGAAGGCTGGATCGGGATTGAGTTGGAACGGCTTTCCCGTCAGCTTGTAGAAGGACTCGTACATAGGGTGTCAGTGAAAGACGTGAGTCAGACCGACGAAAACCGCGTACTCGGTGTAATTCGGGGTCACGTCGGAGTGTAACTGCTGGTAGCGCGCACCCGCATATACGGTCGTATTCGTGGCGATGGGCGTAGTCAGCGCCGTTCGCACAGTTCCCTGATTCGTCTTCCCAACCAACGGCGGATTCGAGACCGTACGCAAGAAATCCGCGCTGGTGTTCAAGCTCAACGATGACGACATTCGATGCGTCCAGGTAATGCCGCCTCCGGTCTGGGTATTGTCGTTTAGCCCGGCCAACCCGCCCACCACCTCCGGTACGTTGGCCACCGGCTCGTTGCGGAGGCGATAGACGCTGAAGAAAATGTCGTTGCGCGCACCGAGCAATCCGATCGATGCGTTCGCGCTTTGCTCGATGGTAGCCTGTTGCGTATAAAGGTTGACGCCCCCTTGAAGGAACGAGGGCAAACCTCCGTTTTGAATGAGCTGCGCAACCAATGCGCCCCGCTGCGCCGGATCGGGGACGCTCGTCAGCAAGAGCTGGTTCAAATAAGTCGCGACGTCCAGTCCTCCCGGCACCCCTGCCACCTGCTGCGGGTAGGTCGTCACGTCCCGCGAAGCCCGCACCTGCCACACTGACAGCGGGGTCCTGTGATCGAATGAAAAATGGTAGGACGCTCCAAAGAATCGATGCTCCCACTCGGCATCGACCACTGTCCGATCCGTCGGCCGCCAACGGGCACCGAGGTTGTAGGTCGGGCCATGAAAGTCGGCGAAGATATAGTGATCATCTTCGTATCCTCCGCCGCCGGAGAGCTGCAACTGAGGGTCGACTTGCCGGATGGCCTGCAAACGGCCGAGCGTCGTAAGCAGTGGGGCCTGATCGGGAAATTTGACGTCGGTCCGGTCACCCTCTATCGACCATCCCCAAGGTGCCGGGTCCTTCGAGATTTTCGCAAGGGCTTCGTTGGTATAAGACTGGTTGGTGGTGAGCAAGGTCTGGTCGGCGTGCGTCCAGAGACTGGTATCCCGGAATTCGTAGTTGTAGTTGCCCTGGGCAACGCCCTTGAAGTAAGGGCTGATCGTATAAGTTTGGGCGGTATAGCGATTTGCCGACACGGTGTCCAATCCTGCCGGAACCGACCCGAACGGCGACAGATATTGCTGCGACACGATGGCGGAGACATCGATATAGAAAAGCTTCTCCAGGGCTTCGAGATTGCCGACCAGATTCACCGTTGGATAAACGGTATCGTTGTCGCGACCCGTGCGCGCGAAAAGTACGATGGGGAGAAAGACGCTGCCGCTCAAACTCGTGTGCGAGCCTTTTTCGACGATCGAAAACCCGGGCGTGAATTGCGTCACGAGATCACCCTTGGCCTCCCTCGAGCCCTCAAGACTCGCATTGCTCGTCAGGGTCTCTTCGATCCCGATCGACGGGGTGATCTTCCAGGTTTGGGCGGTCGCGTCCGTGACCGCGAACGCCCAAAAGACGCACAACGAAAGCGAAAGCCTCGTCCACCTGGGCCGGCGCGATGCTGAAAAACATTGGCATCCGCGAGACGCGCGACGAACGCTACGGTTCGTCGGCGTCCGCGTAGTACCCATAGTAGTCTCCTACGTCGGTGCGGTGCGCCTTGTTGAGCATCAACAATACGATCTCGCAGCTTTCTATGGCGGCCAGTGCATGGTTGACCGCTTGCTGCGTCGTCGACTCCGCGGCGACGACCATGACAATCTGGTCCATGTGCGTGGCGAGAACGCGCGCCTCGGTCGTCGGGAGCAAGGGCGGCGAATCGAAAACGATGATCCGGTCCGAATAGCGTGAGGCAAGCTCGCGCAGAAGCGCGGCCATCTGTTCGCTTGCCAGCAACTCCGTTGCCCGCCGCTGTCGTGAACCAGCTGGCAAGACCGTGAGCTTTTCGACGTTGGTTCGCAGCAGCGCGTCGGACACGTCGAGATCGTCGCGCGTCAGCAGATCGAGGAGGCCGGGGGAAGTGGGGATGCCCAGCAACGTCGGTAGCATGGGGTGCGCAACATCGCCGTCGACGAGCAGGACTGTGTTGTCGAGCTCCATCGCAATGCTCATGGCGAGATTGACCGCAGTGAACGTCTTTCCCTCGCCGGGCAAGGCGCTGGTGACCATAACGAGGTTGCGATTCTTGGACTTGGCGCCGGGAGTGGGACTGAGCGCATTGCGAATGATGGGGCGCTTGATGACGCGAAACTCGTCGGCGGTCTGGGATTTAGCGGCGTCCGGCGTCAGAAAGCCGCGCGCAGCCAAGCCCTTCAAATCGAGTTGAATGCTCCGCGGCGCTGTCCGCGCCGGCGCGGACAGCGGCGAAGTCTGTTGCTGCCGCGCTTCGCTGACCGGCGGCGGTTGGCTGGTACGTGCCTTCCAGCGCGAGAACGACTGCCTCCGGCGTAGGCGTCGCCATGCTGTCTGCCGCCCGCTCGTCGGAGCCCGACCCGGGAGTCACCGACACATCGGCGTCTGCGCGGCGCAATTCTTCCAGCCGCTTTGCGGCCTGCTCGATCAAGCTCATCGACCGCCCCTCAGCTCATCCGCGCGAACAACTGCGCCAGAGCAATGACTACGGTGAATGATGCGAGAAACGCGCCCAGCCCTCCCGCAAACAGGTACGCGCTGCGGCGCCGCACCTTGAGTTGCGCATCCGTCTGAAGCATTGACACCATGCCGAGGATCGGACGCTTGGTGACTTCACGCAGCGAGCGGGAATCGTGAAAGATGGGTCTGATTTCGCTCGCCACAAAACTCGCCAGAAGCCCCGCGAGTAGCGAGCCTATGAAGGCGAGGCCGAGAAGCATCCATCGCGTTGGGGCAACCGGCTCCGGCGTCACCCGCGGCGGATCGATTACCCGGAACTGCGCTCCCCCGGTGTCCTGAACGTCCATTCCCATCCCCGCGGCCTCGCGTCGTGCGAGGAGACTATCGTAGGTCTTGCGCTGAACGTCGTAGTCACGCGTTAGCTGCACGTACTCCTGCTCGACTTCAGGCACGAGGCGCGCTTGGGCCTTCAGTTGTGCGTACTGGCTCTGGTAACCGGCGAGCTTGGCCCGCGCCGACGCAACCGAGGCTTCAGCATCCGCAAGCGAAATCTTGAGTTGCTGGAAAACGGGATTGCGTTCCGTCAATGCGCCGGTTGAGCCGCCGCCAGATGCCTTGTGACGCGCGTCGAGCTCTGTCGTGCGCTGCTGCTCGAGCTGCTCGATCAGGCGTTTGGTTGCAATAACGTCGGGGTGCTGGTCGGTGTACTTGCGCAGTAGGTCGTCAAGCTCTTTCTTGAGCGTTGCGATGCGTGCATCGACGTCGGGCACCGCGTCGCGTGCGCGCGCTTCGCCCGGGTCCGGAAGAAAGGTGGCCGTCTCGCCCGCGAGCTCGCGCTTGTAGGAGTCTCGTGATTCCTGCGCGGACTCGAGCTCGAGCTTGGCTCCATCGATGTCCGCTCCGAGCTTGGCGAGTCTGGCGAAGTAGTCCTGCCCGTCGCGCCCGGACACTCCCAGGTACTTGAGCCTGAAATCCTTGAGGCGATTCTCGGACGCCTGCAGCGTTTCCATGTAGCGCTTGATCTGATCGTCGATGAACTTGACCGCCGATCGCGAGTCCTGCCGCTTGTCGCCGAGGCTCGACTCGACGAAGATCGCGAGAAGCGACTGGACAACCTTCTTCGCTCGCTCCGGGTTCGGGTCGCGATAGCTGATGACATAGAGATTCGTCGCCGCGCCGCCCGTCAGCCGAATGGTGCTCATGACGTCGTCGACCAGATTGTCACGGTCGGAACTGCGTCGGCGACTGGAGGTCCAGGTCGGCCATTTGAATCAGTTTTTCCACGTTCGGCCGGCTTATGAGCGTGCGGCTGATCAGTGAAACCTGCTGGTCCAGGTTCGGCTGGATGGCGAGACCGGCAAGCAACGGCTTGAGCAGCGTCTCGGTGTCAACGTAGACCCGCGCACTCGCCTCGTACTTTTCCGGAATCCGGTAGACGATCGCCACCGCGATGATCGCGGCGACCCAGGCAGCGGCAAGGCCGATCCAGCGCCGGTGCCAAATGCCGCGAAGATGGTCGAGCACTTTCTGCAGCAGCTCATGCATCGTGGTTAACCCAGCGCGAGTAGAAGAAGGGTGGAACGGGCCGCGCGAAGCTCAGAACCAGCTCTGAGGAATGATGAGGATGTCGCCGGGTCTCATCTCGACGTTGGCGGTGATATCGCCGCGCTTGACCAGATCTTTCAGGCGGACGCTGTACTGCTTGCCGCCGTCGGATACGCGGAAAACGCTTGCCGCATTGCCGTCCGCAAAGTCGGTAAGCCCGCCGACCGCGATCATCACATCGAGCAGCGTCATATCCTTGCGATAGGCCAGAATCTGCGGTTTGGCCGCCTCTCCGATTACCCGCACCTGCTCGCTGGTGGGACCGACGAAACTCGTGACCACCACGGTCACCACGGGATCTCGAATATATTTGACCAGGGCCTTTTCCATGTCCCGCTCGAGTTCCGTCGGCGTCTTTCCGAGCGCCTGAAGATCATCGACCAGCGGCGTCGTGAGCTTGCCATCCGGTCGAACGGGGACGCTCATCGAAAGCTCGGGATTGCGCCAGACAATCACATTGACCACATCGAGCGGTCCAATGTGATAGTTGTAGTCGGCCGAGGCGGCATCCTTTGGCGCCGGCGGATATGTCGGGGCGGTGTTGCAGCCCACCATGCTGAAAGCCAAAGCCAATCCCGCCAGGAACGCAGCCACGCGCACCATACCGTCCATGTGCGCAATAGTGAGACCTTCATCTTTCGACTTCATACGCCCCCCGTTCGTCAGCAGACCGAGAAATTGTATCATCGGGACCAGCGTACTCCCTAACCGCTTGGCGGTCCAAAGCACATGTTATGTCATCTTCATTACGAGGATGGCACCTACCTTATGCGCCCGCGAACCGCGAGGATACTCGCGTTTCAATGTGCGGCGGAAAATCACACTTCCGACCGATTCGTTGAAGTTCGTCGTTTACAGCATGTCGCAAACAATCGATCGGCATGCGGTCGATGGTCATTTCCTCGGAGATATCGCTGAGCGCATATCGAGCGTCAGGCTCAGCGGAACGTTCAAAGTTCAAATCGCGTGGACATGGCGGATTGCGCCGGGTGCACGTTCTGGCTCTCGGCAGTTGTAAAGTACTCCGACGGTTACAGCCAAACTGAGCCTTGGACCGCTAACTATGCTCCGGCGACAGCACTTGGGTCGGGCGCCAGGCCTCAAGACAGGAGAGGCGATCGCGTGAATCGTTCGATTCCGCGTTGGTTTGGACCTAGGGGAAAGGCCACCAAGCATGAGCGCAGGAGCGTGATCACCGACATCGTGCTGCGCATGGATCGCAGACTGCGTGCTGTTTTCCCACGGCCACAATCGAGTATCGTGCTGGTGCAGTGCGATGCGTGGAAGCGGTCCTCGAGAAATGGGGCAGGCGAGCCCCTCGGAGGCTGAGTGTCGCCCGGGCTTACAGATCACCAGGGGCATCAACGTGTCACCGCTTTAAGGTATTGTTTTTGCGAAATAAAAAATAGTGGCACGCCTGATGCTTATAACGCCACGTCAACCGCAACCGCGTGCTTTGGCGGAAACGAGGAGCAGAATCCATGAACAAGATCGGCAAGACAGTATTGGCAGCGTGTGTGCTCGGCGCTGGGAGTCGCTGCGGGTACGGCGCAGGCGACCTTCATTAACGGTTCGATCGGCATCTCCGATGGCGGACTCACGCTCTCAAACTTGCCCAGTTCAATGGTCGATCAGCTGACGAGCCTGACCTTGGGCACGGCGGTCGTGGCCAGTTGTGGCGGAACCACTTTTACAGGCACTTGTGCTAGCAGCCACGGTTCCGGCAACAGACCCTGACATTCCCGCGGGGGCTGCTCCTGGTGCCATGACCGGCAGCTTTCAATACACGGTCGGCGCCGATGTCTTTACATTTACGTATGCTCTGACCGGTGTCATAACGCGTACTGCCAATCACGACGTGGGAAGCGGTCTAATCCAAGACCTGCTCAGCTTTAACGGGTTCGGAACGGTGTCGGATTCGCTGGGCGTGTACCAGACCACTATTGCGGCGCTGCAGTTTCAGGCGAATGGCTCATGCACCAACGCCGAAGGCGGGGTGACTTGCGACGCTGGTACCGCCTCGTCCTCGTGGAATGCGACTCTCAACGCTCTGGGTAGGAACACGTAGTTCCCGAGCCGGCACCGATTGCGCTCTTGGGTATCGCCTTGGCCGCCTTGGGCTTCGTACGCCGCCGCAGTCTGCACTGATCCGATCTTCTGCATAAGAGAACCCCGCCCTGACGGCGGGGTTTTTCTTTGTGGCGTATCCGAGCGGACGCCGTACCCCAGACTCGACGAAGCGCCCCCTGTCACCGTGTTCCCTGTCTCCCTTCAAGTTCTTCACGTGTCTAACGCCCCGCGCAAGCCGGTCGCCTCGCGTACGCGATGATGCGCCGCATCATCTGCAGCGGACCCATGCCATTGGCATAGCCTCGCTTTCGGGTATAATGCCCCTGTCATACGGCGGCGTCGGATCGCATGACCGCAATGCGGGCGCGGCGAGACAATAACCATTGGGAGGTCTAGATGCGGCAGCGGGGCAGAAAGTCTATGCGGGCGGCTCTTGCCGTCCTGGTGCTGGCCCTGACGTGGCCCCTTGCTGTTTCCGCAGCGACGGTGCATTTCGTTGGATCGGAAGGCTATTCGGCTTTCGGACCCATCGCGCTGCTTACCGCCGATGAGATTCACAATTTTGACGCCACCGGAAGTTCGGGCCCGCTACGGCTGGAGCTTTGGGCAAGTCCCTTACCATTCTCGGGGTCGTTCGCGGGTGGATACCGACTTGCCACCTATGGCTTGCCGCCGCTCGCAGCAGGCGCGTCGTTGACCAATGTCACCTCCGGCGTCGTCACCTTCACGCCACCTCCAAGCGGGCTTTGGTATGTAGCGCTGGTTCTGACTGAGCAAACCGGCGCACCGGTGAATGGCGGGTACTCGGTCGATCACTACGCCAACTTCGCGCAGCGGATTTCCGGGACCGGCGCCCCGCCGCCTCCGCCAGACACCACAGCTCCGACGGTTGGAATTGCATCTCCGACTGCCGGCACCGTATCCGGCACTGTCACGGTTTCAGCCAACGCCAGCGACAACGTCGGCGTCACGCGTGTCGATTTCTACGTCAACGGTTCGCTCGCCGGCAGCGACAGCGCGACGCCGTACCAGTATTCGTGGAATACAACTTCCGTCGCCAACGGCACTGCGACCCTGCGCGCGATCGCCTACGACGCGGCGGGCAATGCAGGACAGTCATCGCTCGTCTCGGTAACTGTCGCCGAACGGACCGCCGCCCGACAGGACCCCGCCCACGGTAAGGATCGTCTCGCCAGCCGCGGGCAAGGTCGCCGGCAGCATCACGATCACCGCCGATGCGTCGGACAACGTCGGCGTCGTGCGCGTGGACTTCTACGTCAACGGATCGCTGATCGCGACGGACAATGCGCCACCGTGGCAGGCGTCGTGGAACACCACAAAAGCCGCCGATGGAACCGCGACCGTACTCGCCGTCGCCTACGATGCCGCCGGCAACAGCGGGACCTCCGCGAGCGTTCAGATGGAGGTCTTCAATCCAGGCTCGCCGCCGCCGCCGGTTGATTCGACTCCGCCGACGGCCGCGATTGCTTCTCCCACCGGCGGTAGCGTTTCCGGCGTGGTGCCCGTCATGGTCAACGCCAGCGACGACGTCGGGGTCGCACGAGTCGACTTGTTCGCGAACGGGCACGTCGTCGCCAGTCGAACTGCGGCGCCATGGCAATTTGCCTGGAACTCGGCCGGTGTTGCGGACGGCGTCGCCCAGCTGCAGGCGGTCGCGTACGACGCGGCCGGCAACGCGGGCACGTCGCCATCGGTCATGGTGACGGTCGCCAACGCCGGATCGCCGCCAACGCAGACTACGGCATATGCCGTCGAGTACTACGACGCGACGCTCGACCACTATTTCATGACCGCGCTGCAGTCGGATATCGACGTCCTGGACTCGGGGGCGATCGCAGGCTGGGCCAGGACCGGATACACCTTCAAGGTCTACGCCCAGCCGGTCGATAGCGCGAGCCCGGTGTGCCGGATCTACATTCCTCCGCTCCGCGGCGACTCGCACTTCTTCTCGGCGTCGCCCGCGGAGTGCGCGGAAGCGATGGAGCAAAACCCGGACTTCGTCTTCGAAACGGCCGATGCGTTCTATATCGACACGCCCGACTCTTCAGGCAACTGCCCCGCAGGAGACGCGCCGATCTATCGTCTCTGGAATCATCGTCCCGACATCAACCACCGTTACACGACGAGCTGGGACATTCGGCAGCAGATGGTTGCGCAGGGATACATCGCCGAAGGATATGGGCCCAACGCCGTGATGATGTGCTCGCCGCCCTGAGAGGCCGGCGAAACCCCGTGACGCGCGTGCGAGCGTCGCATGGTTCGTGCGCTCTTTACGATCCACCGGCGCAATGGGCAAGCAGCCGATTGGCGCTACGTGATCGGGTCGTCCCGCGATGGCTTATGTCACGCGTCGACGCTGGCGGTGCGTGCCCGGCGAATCGACTTGCGAGTGAGATGCGGCACGAGCAGGTGAACTGGCATCCGCGTCCAGTGCGAGCGGATATATAAGAGCCACAGGCGTCCACGATGCGCCGGAGGCCATTGCTCCGGGTCCGCAGGCGTCAGGACCGTTGCGAGCGTCGCCGTCATCCAGCGATCGACGACCGGCGACGGCTTGAACTGTTCGATATCGCGCACCGCGTCCTGCGGAATGTTCGTGCCGAGCACCCGACGCAGGCTTGCGAAGGCGTAGTAGAGCGGCCTGCCGAGGCCTTGCTGTTTCGCCTCGGCCAGAAGTTCCTCCCAGAATGCTCCTCTGACCGCAAACGCGGACAGCAACTCGTGCAGATCGAGGAGGTCGCGGAAACGGCCGTTGAAATCCGAATCGAAGAAGAGGTGCACCACTGCGTGCAGGACGCTGTCGACAGGCGAGAGCAACCGCACGTCGCCCTCGCCGCTCGGCTCTGCGCGCGCCCAGAATCTTTCCGGATCGGGCCGCAGCCTGCTGAGCGGAGGACAGATGGTGTGATGAACGTCGACTTCGAGCAATCGTCCCGGATACAGCAGCGGTGGAATTTCGTGCGACCAGTCACGGTAGTAGCGCTGATCATACGGGTCGAGAATCGTACCTTGCCAGCCGGCCGTCATCAGCTCCCGCTCGGCGTCAGCGATCCGATCCCGCGGCACCATGATGTCGATGTCCGCCAGCAAACGCGTCGACGCATGCGGCATTCCGCGCAGGATGTACGCAACACCTTTGAGCGCGACTATCGGTATCCCCGCCGGCTGCAGTGCGCGCCGTACGCGATCGAGCTCCCATCGCGCAAGCTGCGCAAGCCGCGCGGCGGACAGCTTTGCCGCGAGCAGCGCTGACCGCGCGTATTCCGGAAGGTCATCGAAGATCCCCGCCGTAGCGGCCCGCTCCGCCAGGTACGCCAGGACAGCATTGCGCCGCGCGCACGAGAGCAGGCGCTCCCAATGCGGCGCGTCGAGACTCTCGAGGGCGCGCGGATCGAGAATCGCCTGCAGCAACGCGCCAGGGGCTCCTCCGTTATTCGCGTTCGTGCTCACGAGCGCGTCGACCCGGCAAGAATGCCGTCCAGCGCCGCATGCGCGCTCGTCAGATCCCCGTAGCGAAGAATATAGCTGTCGCAGCGCCGGACGATCGCCAGCAGCGTGCGAAAGCCCTTCTCGCCGACGACCTCGTAGTTGAATGAATTGCCGGCCAGTTTCAGGAATGCCGTCGCTTTCGGAAGCGGGCGGATCAGATTGTCCGTTCCCGCCTGGAAATCGGGAAAGACGATCGCCGAGACTCTTGCGGATTCGTCTCCGCGCGTGACGCTTTGTTCGGGGGCGCGGAAATGGACGACGGTGCCTTTTCGCGTCTTCGGAAATATCGGTCCGAAGGTGCCGTCCGGGCCGAAACTGCGCATGACCGCGATCGACTCGTTCTTCAGCGCCACCGGGCGGGCAAAAGGAAGGACGCGCGTACCCGAAAACGATACGACTCCGAACTCATCCGAGAGCAGGCGCCAGCCCCTGCAGGCAAGCGATGCCGCGAGGGTGCTCTTGCCCGAGCCCGGCCACGCGGGAAGGAGAACTGCACGTCCGTCACGCTCGACGGCCGCCGCGTGCAGAAGCAGGTACGCGTGCATCCGGTGACCGAAGACCCAGTTCAATCCCCACTCGAACATCGGGAACGCGTGGTCGACCGGGAACGGATCGAAGGGCGTAGTGCCGTCGACGATGAATTGGACCTGCGGCTTCGCCCAGGCGCGCAACCCCCGTACACGGGCCATGCGAATATCGACATCGGCGAAATCGCCGGCATCGGCGAGCGAATAGTCCCGATACAGTTCGTGGATCTGTTCGGCAAAAACACTGAGTGGTGATCGCAGCCGGACCGTGATCGGAGGGATGCGCAGCGCGAGTCCACGCGCTTGCATGCGCGCTCGCAACTCCTGCGCCGACAGCGCGCCGACGGTTACGGGCCGGATGTTGCGATCAGGTTCAAGTCTTCCAGCCGCCAAAGGAGCTCCTCCAGAGCCCCCAGGGGCAGGGCTTCCTTTCCGACATTCAGCCGCTCGAGCAGGCGCCGATGGATCTCGGACGACGGCAGGCCGGGAAATTCACTGATGATCGCCAGCGCATCCGCAGCGCTCAGGTTGAGGAGATGCGTCGAGCCGACCAGAGCATCGAACATTACGATGCCATCGTCGAACTCTTCGACAATGAATCGCTGCTCCGCTGGAATATGCCACAGCGGCTCCTGCTCGGACTCGGCCCGCGACATTTCGTCGGCGTCAATTGGCACTGGGGATCCATCAAAGCAAAAAAGCGCGGCAATGTCCGCGCTTTCCGATATCGGTGATGCGGATTTGGGTCAACCCAATTTGGATATGCGCCCGCCCATGATCGAAGTCCAACAGGAAGTGGTCACGGGAGTCAAGCTCGGCGCGCCATTAGGATCAAGCGTAGCCACGGTGCCCGTTTGATCCACATAGACCAGCCCGTAGTGTTTCTTTCCCAAGCTGACGTTGGTTATCGGCGTGTGGACGCTCGAAGTCATGCGATTGCTCTGGACGATCCAAACGCTGCCCTCTTCGGCATTGGTGACTGGACCACCGGCCGCCGGCAGGGGCAGCGCGCTCGCGTTCTTGGCTGGAGTAAACGCGATGCATGACGATTGCGGTGATGTAACGCAATTGGCCGGCGTACCGTCGTATTGGCCAAAGTTGACCGGCGCGCGCAGCCAGCCGTCGTTTGTCTTCGCGAAGTCACCGCCATCCACAAACCTGGGCGGAGCGGCTCCTTGCCTCGTCAGGCAGACGACATTGCTCGCACCCGCCGCCTGCGCGCCGCTGCTCAACGTCAGAATGCTGGGCAACGCGGCACCCGCGGCCAGAATCAGGCGCCGACGCGCCTTGGCCACGCTATCGGTGCGCAGATCTGCATCGACAGTGCTTTCCGAGGCCTTGGGTGCCTCAGTCGCATCGGTCATTCGCGTAACTCCCTCCATCGAAACTATCCTCACGTAAGCAAGAACCGCACCGTATCAGTATGCATTAATTTATTTCAGAATTGTCAATGGCTTCGGTGGGACGCAGAACATTTCAGTGTCAGATTTATTCGAAACTGTAAGAGAACCCGACACCGCCGAGGAGTTAACCAGGGGCATGATTTTGCTTGGGTTCAACTTCGGCAACGGCGGTTCACCCGAGGTTCCGATCACCGCTCGCCGCCGCGGCGCCCCCTATTCCTCGGGCTCGCGCCGACTGGTCGCACAGTATCGCGCCTCTTCGCAGTTTCGCCGCCTGTCGGTGCACTTTACAGATGTTGTATACCACGTCGTGTCGGCGCAACAATAGTGTCATAAGTAATTGATTAGTGCATGTAAAATTACAACTAATCCATGGCATACCGCTTGCTTTGCTAGCCGTGTTGAAAGAGTATTCCGAAAACATTTCACGGACATGCCAATGAACATTCAAGCTCTATTGCGTCGATTTGTAGCCGCGCCCGCCGTCTGCTCGCTGCTCCTGGTGGCGCCCGTTAGCCATGCCACGACATTTCCCCTGGACCCGACTGGCTTCGCCAACGGCTCTGGAACGTTTCACGCTGACGGCCTCCCTTCCTCCGTCGAGAATCCAGTCCCCGCGGGTGGCTTTGTCGGCACTGTTCGGTGACCGCCCAACCCTCCCATAGTGAACTTGACGTTCTGGTGCGCCGACATAACCCAGACGTTCGGGTTCGGCCCGCCCCCGCCCTACTACAAGTACTCGGCAAGCAGCGGACACCAATGTCAATCTCGCAGCGGCTCTTTGCGCGAGGTCGGCGCCGTCCGACCCGCGTGAGTTCCACACGATTGACTCGGCCGCGTTCCAGCTTGATATCTGGGAGATCCTTTTTGAAGGGACAACCAGAGCCCCCTTTACGTTACTACGGGTAATTTCCAAGCGAGCGGGCGATCCAACGTCAGCAGACACGACGCTTCGATAACCAAGCCAATATTTGGCTCGCCGGGCTCGGCACAGGTACGCCGTCGAATCAATTGTTCTTCCTGACGAACCCGGACGCGAACAGAACTTCATCACCGACAGTCCGATCCCCACAATGTTCCAGAACCCCGAGCCGGGATCGATCGCGCTCCTGGGTATTGGAATGCTCGCAGCGATGTTCGCAATGCGCCGCCGCACACCCAAGGTAGGTCGCCAGTAGATCGCGAAACTTCGGCTCGCAGCCGAGGTCCAGCGGTTGTAAGCGCATTAGCTCTTAAACGTTCAAGCTGCGCCTCGGCGCAGCTTTTTTTTGTCTCGCGGTAGACCGGTCATCGGCTCGACGTATTACCGATTTACGGCGGCCGGGGCTGCGGCGAACTTAATCGGCAAGCATCAACTCCTAATCCAACACCGTCACGCAATGCGCCGCTCGGATTGGTCCTCGCGGGGTTCGTCGCTTTCAAACGGAAGAGAGCAGTAGACTTCGTGGTTCGACCTTCCCCGGGACCCTGTCGTCGAGGCCTTGCTGCCATCGACAGCTGACTTCCGCTCAACCGCATGTCCCGCACCGAGCTCCCCCTTCCGAAGTCCAAGCCTCGAGTGTCCGTCCCGACCGACGACGCGTTCCTCGACGCGATACAGCATGCCGCGTTCGACTATTTTCTGCGGCCACCGGATACCGTCGCGGGCCTGGTGACAGACAACTCACGCGTCAATCCGCCGGTCAGCATTGCCGTTGTCGGGTTCGCGCTGTCGAGCTATCCGGTCGCTGTGGAGCGAGGTTGGCTGGCCCGCGCCAAAGGCGTGCAGCGCTCGCTCGACATTCTCCGTTTTTTCCGCGACAGCGACCAAAGCGGCAGTCCCGAAGCGACCGGCTACAAGGGCTTTTATTTTCATTTCCTCGACTCGCACACCGGCGCTCGCGTGTGGCGCTCGGAGTTGTCGATGATCGACACCGCGCTGCTCATCGCCGGCGCCCTGACTGCCGGCAGGTACTTCGATCGCAAAACGCGCGATGAAACGGAGCTTCGCGATCTGGCCGATATGTTGTATCGGCGCATCGACTGGCGATGGGCGCAGGACGGCGCTGCAACCCTGAGACAGGGCTGGAAGCCCGAATGCGGATTTCTTCACTACGGCTGGGAGGGCTATGACGAAGCGATCGTGCTCTACGTGCTGGCGCTCGGGTCGCCGACGCATCGCCTCGAAGGCGATTGCTATCACGCCTGGACGGCGACGTACCAGTGGGAGAACCTGTACGGCTACGACTTCCTCTACGGCGGGCCGATGTTCGTGCATCAGTTTTCGCATGCGTGGATTGATTTCCGCGGCATCCAGGATCGATTCATGCGGGAGAAGCGCTGCGACTATTTCGAAAACAGCCGACGCGCGACGCTTGTCCAACGCGAGTATGCCCAACGCAACCCCAATGAGTTCGCGGGCTATGACGCGCACTGCTGGGGGCTGACCGCGTGCGAGGGGCCGAGCGACGAGCTGCCCGGAATGATCGGCGAGCCCCGGCGTCTCTTCGGCTACGCGGCGCGCGGTGTCCCGTACGGCCCCGACGACGGGACCCTCGCGGGCTGGGCGTCGCTTGCGTCACTGCCTTTCGCGCCGGACGTCGCGTTGGACGCGGCGCGCGAGATGCGGTCACGCTACCCCGAGATGGTGTCCCAATCGCGATACGCGAGCGGCTTCAATCCGAGCATTGCCGACGCCGATGGTCGCGCATGGGTATCGCCCGGCAACTTCGGTCTCGACCAGGGGATCCTGGTCATGATGATCGAAAACCATCGCACCGGGCTGATCTGGCGCTTGATGCGTGAGTGCCCATACGTCCGCACCGGCTTGCGCAGGGCCGGATTCCGCGGCGGCTGGCTCTGATCCTCCGCGCCAGATCCATCGACATGCCGCCCCGCAGCGACTCCGGCGCCTTGCGCGATGCGATGGACGAGACGTGGATGGAAAACGTCCGCCCGAGCGACTGGCGCAATCCCAAGCCTGCGGCGCGCTACAGCCTCGTGATCGTCGGCGGTGGCCCGGCGGGATTGGTCGCCGCGCAAGCCGCAACGTCGCTCGGTGCCAGGGTTGCTCTCGTCGAGCGCGAGTTCCTCGGCGGCGGCTGCCTCAATGTCGGCTGCATACCTTCGAAGACGCTCATACGAACCTCCCGGCTCTACGCCGAAATGCGCAATGCCGAGCACTACGGTGCGCGATCTCCGAGCGATATCAGCGTCGATTTTCCCGCGGCGATGCAGCGCATGCGGCGCATACGCGCGCGCATCAGCCGTGTCGATTCCATTCATCGTCTGGCGGCGAACGGCGTCGACGTCTTCCTCGGCGAGGCGCGCTTCCTTGGCGCGGACACGCTCTCGGTGGGCGGCAAGAAATTGCGCTTCAGCAAGGCCCTGGTCGCCACGGGCGCGCGTCCCGACACCGCGGCGATCCCCGGCCTCGCGGAAGCCGGCTATCTCACCAACGAGACCGTATTCGACCTGACCGAGCTGCCCCGAAGCCTGCTGGTCATCGGCGGCGGTCCGCTCGGCTGTGAGCTGGCGCAGGCATTCGGCCGCTTTGGCGCGCGAACGACCATCGTTCAGGACATGCCGCTGTTCCTGCCCAAGGAGGAACGCGACGCGGCACAGTTGCTATCGGACGCTTTCACGCGCGATGGCATCGAGGTCAGGCTCAACACTGCGGCGGTCAATGTGCGCAGCGATGGCGGACAGAAGATCGTCGACCTCGTCTCGGACGACTACAAGAGCGCTGTCGCGGCCGATGCAATATTGACCGGCACCGGTCGCGTTCCCAACGTCGAGCACCTCGATCTGGACGCCGCGGGCGTCACTTTCGACACAGTCACGGGTATTGGCGTTGACGACTATCTGCAAACGAGCAATCCGCGCGTCTATGCCGCGGGTGACGTCTGCCTGGAGCACAAGTTCACGCACACAGCCGACGCGTCCGCACGCATCGCGGTGAACAACGCGTTGATGCCGCGGCGCCAGCGAATCAGCTCCCTGACGATTCCCTGGTGCACCTACACCGATCCTGAGATCGCGCACGTGGGTCTCTATGTGCGCGAGGCGCGCGATCGCGATATCCCCGTGAAGACCTTTACCGTGCCGATGCACGATGTCGACCGCGCCATCGCCGACGGCGAAGAGTCGGGCTTCGTCAAGATTCACGTCAAGGAACGCAGCGACGAAATTCTCGGAGCGACCATCGTCGCGCGTCACGCGGGTGAGATGATCAACGAGATTACCCTGGCGATGGTGGCCGGGATCGGCCTTCGAACCCTCGCTCGGGTCATCCACGCCTATCCGACGCAGGCCGAGGGCATCAAACGCGCCGCTGACGCCTGCGCCGAATCGCTTCGCAAGCCTGTTGTCCGTTCGCGGTCGCGCCGCGCAATCACGCGATAGATATCGCAGAAGGAAATTCCATGGAACTCGGCATGATCGGATTGGGCCGGATGGGCGCCAACATGACGGAGCGGCTCGTCAAGGGCGGCCATCGCGTGATCGGATTCGATCCCAACGCGGACGCGCGGGCGCGCGTTGAAACCATAGGCGCTGGATCGGCAACTTCGCTCGAGCAGCTCGTGGCCGGACTGAAGAGTCCGCGAGCGGTTTGGATGATGGTGCCATCGGGCAGCATCACCGACGGCACCGTGACCGCGCTGTTGCCGCTCCTAGCTGCGGGCGACGTCGTTATCGATGGCGGCAACTCCAACTACAAGGACACGCTGCGCCGCTCGCTCGCCGCGGCCGGTCGCAACATTGCCTACGTCGACTGCGGCACCAGCGGCGGGGTGTGGGGATTGGCCGAGGGCTACAGCATGATGGTCGGCGGGCGACGAAGCCGTTGTTGCGCGCCTGAAGTCGATCTTCGAGACGCTCGCCCCGGCGCCGAATCGCGGCTGGGGCCGCGTCGGCCCCGTCGGGTCAGGGCATTTTACGAAGATGATTCACAACGGCATCGAGTACGGATTGATGCAGGCGTACGCCGAAGGCTTTTCAATCATGCAGCACAAGCGCGACTTCGGCCTCGACTTGCATCAGATCGCGGAGATCTGGCGCTACGGCAGCGTCGTTCGTTCGTGGCTGCTCGATCTGACGTCGGATGCACTGGGCAAGAATCCAAAAATGGATGGCATTGCGCCCTACGTCGCCGATTCGGGCGAAGGACGCTGGACAGTAGCCGAGGCAATCGATCTGGACGTTCCCGCGCCGGTCATCACGCTTTCGCTTCTCGAGCGCCTGCGCTCGCGGGACACAGAATCGTTCTCCGACAAGCTGCTATCGGCGATGCGCAACGAGTTCGGCGGTCACGAGATCAAGAAGGAGTAAGTTGAGAGCGATGTGCTAGGCGACTTGCCGGATCACCCAACACCACATCGTGGCGCGCGTCGGCGCGTCGCCGCATCACCGACCGGGTAGCAGTGCATTCGCACGCCGGCAAACCTCGTCCACAGTGAACCCGTATTCGCGCAGCACCACGTCGCCTGGCGCAGACGCGCCGAAACGGTCGACGCTCAGCACCCCTCCTCCGTCGCCGACATAGCGGCTCCAACCCTGTGCAATGCCCGCTTCGACGGCGAGACGCGCGCGCACCGGCGGCGGCAGCACGGCATCGCGATCGGCTTGTGGGAGCGCATCGAAGAGCTCCCAGCTCGGCATCGACACGCAGCGGACGGCGACACCCTCAGCCGTCAGGCGCTCCGCGGCGGCAACGATCAATCCGACCTCTGCGCCAGTGGCGATCAGGATCAGCTCCGGGTTGCCGCCGCTCGCATCGGACAGCACATAGGCGCCGCCGCGAAGCCCTTCCGCCGGCGCATACCGACTGCGATCGAGCGTGGGCACGTCCTGCCGGCTCAAGGCCAGCAGCACGGGCCGATCGCGCGTCTCCAGGGCCACGCGCCATGCGACCGCCGTCTCGTTGGCGTCCCCCGGCCGGATGACCGTCACGTTGGGAATGGCGCGCAAGGCCGCGAGCTGCTCGACCGGCTGGTGCGTCGGACCATCCTCGCCCAACGCGATGCTGTCGTGGGTGAAAACGTGGATCACATGCAGGCCCATCAGTGCCGCAAGGCGGATCGGCGGCCGCATGTAGTCTGAGAAGATCAGGAACGTGGCTCCGTATGGAATAGCGCCGCCGTGAGCCGCCATGCCGTTGACGATCGCGCCCATCGCGTGCTCGCGCACGCCGAAGTGAAGATTGCGTCCGGCGAAGCTCCACCCGCCTCCGTCGGAGCCTTGGGTGTCGATGCCGCTTCCCGCCGGCGGATTGAAATCGCCGAGATCTTTAAGTGCGGTATGCGTCGAGGGATCGAGGTCCGCGGACCCGCCCGTCAACGCGGGCACTCGCGGCGCGATAGCGTTCATCACCTTGCCCGAGGCAACGCGGGTCGCCATTCCCTTGGCGTCCGCGGGAAATACGGGCATGTCGGCGTCCCAGTCGCGCGGCAGCTCGCCGCGCAACGTTCTTTGCAGCTCCTGGGCGAGGTCGGGAAACGCCCTCGCGTACGCCGCCATGCGAGCGTTGCTTTCGGATTCATCACTCGCCCCGCGCGCCACCGCCTCTCGAAAATGCGCGAGTGCCTCGTCGGGAATCAGAAACGCGGGCTCGACGGGCCAGTGGAGGTTCTCCTTGGTCAGGCGCACTTCGTCGACACCGAGCGGCGAGCCGTGCGCTTCGAAGGTGTCCTGCTTGTTCGGCGATCCGTAGCCGAGGTGAGTGCGCACAAGAATCAGTGAGGGACGCTTGGTCTCCGACTGCGCTGCGCGCAACGCCGCGTCGATCGCCGCAAGGTCGTTGCCATCGGGCACTGTCACGGTGTGCCATCCGTACGCCTCGAAGCGAGCGGCGCGATCCTCTGAAAAGGTGATGTCGGTGCCGGCCGCCAGGGTGACGTAATTGTCATCGTAGAGGCAGGTCAGCTTGCCAAGGCGCAGGTGGCCCGCCAACGAGGCGGCCTCCGACGCGACGCCCTCCATCAGGTCGCCGTCACTCACAATCGCGTAGGTGGCGTGATCGATGACCTCTGACCCGGGCCGGTTGTAGCGGGCCGCGAGCTGCGCTTCCGCGATGGCCATCCCGACCGCGTTGGCGAGACCCTGCCCAAGCGGCCCCGTGGTCGTTTCCACGCCCGGCGTATGCCCGCGCTCCGGGTGTCCCGGCGCCTTGCTGCCGAACTGGCGGAATTGTTTGATGTCCTCGAGCGAAAGATCGTATCCGGTGAGGTGAAGCAGACTGTAGAGCAGCATGGACCCGTGTCCCGCGGAAAGCACGAAGCGATCGCGGTTGAACCACTGCGGATTGCGGGGATTGTGCCTCAGCATGCGCGTCCAAAGGACGTACGCCATCGGCGCCGCGCCGAGCGGCATGCCCGGGTGTCCGCTCTTCGCCTTCTGCACGGCGTCCACGGAGAGAAACCGGATGGTGTTGATGCAAAGTTGGTCGAGCTGATCGGACATCGTCACTCCCGGTCCAGCGCACTCTCAAGTGCCGGTGATGGCATCAGTGTTCACCCAGCGCGCGATCGACCACGCTCTGAGCTTCCTGCGCCAGCGTGTGGACGTGATCCATGTCGCGAAAGCTCTCGACGTAGATCTTGTAAATGTCCTCGGTGCCGGACGGGCGCGCAGCGAACCATCCGCTCGCCGACGTCACCTTGATGCCGCCGATCGAGGCGCCATTGCCCGGCGCGTGATCGAGCACCGCGACGACGGGCTCGCCCGCCAACTCGGTGATCCGGACTTGACCCGGCGACAGCTTGGCCAGCCTTTGCTTCTGCTCCGCCGTCGCGGGCGCCTCGACGCGGTCGGATGCGGGCGCCCCCAGATCTCGCGTGAGGCCGTTATACAACGCTGCGGGATCGCGGCCACTGCGCGCGGTCATTTCCGCTGCGAGCAGCGCCGGCGCAATGCCGTCCTTGTCGGTTGTCCATGCCGTTCCATCGATGCGGAGGAACGCCGCGCCCGCGCTCTCCTCACCACCGAAACCGAGCGAGCCATCGAGCAATCCATTGACGAACCACTTGAAGCCTACGGGTACCTCGTAGAGCTTGCGCTTCAATCGCGCAGTCACGCGATCGATGATTGCGCTGCTGACGACGGTCTTGCCGACCGCGGCATTGGCACTCCAGCGCTCCCGGTTGCGGAAGAGGTAGTCGATCATTACCGCGAGATAGTGATTCGACGGCATCAGGCCCTCGCTGCGCGTCACGATGCCGTGCCGATCGTGATCGGTGTCGCAGGCGAACGAGATGTCGTAACGGTCCTTGAGTGCGATCAAACGGCGCATCGCGTAGGGCGACGAAGGATCCATGCGAATCCGGCCGTCCCAGTCGAGGGTCATGAACCTGAACGTCGGATCGACCTCCTCGCTGACCACGGTCAGGTCGACCCTGTATCGCTCGGCGATCTTCGACCAGTAGTGGACGCCCGCGCCCCCGAGCGGATCGACGCCCATGCGTATTCCCGAGGCGCGAATGACGTCGAAATCGATCACGCTGCCAAGATCGGCAACGTACTTGCCCAGGAAATCGTATTCGCGGGTGGAGGAGGCTTGGCGAGCGCGATCGAGCGGCATCCTGCGCACGTCCTTCAGCTTGCCCTCGATCAGCGCGTTAGCCTTATCTTCGATCCAACCCGTCGCGTCGGTATCGGCAGGACCTCCATTCGGCGGGTTGTACTTGAAGCCGCCGTTGTCCGGCGGGTTGTGCGACGGCGTCACCACGATGCCGTCGGCCAGTCCGCTTTCGCGTCCGCGATTGTGCACGAGGATCGCGTGCGACACCGCCGGCGTGGGCGTGTACTCGCCTCCTTTCGCGATCAGCGTCTCGATGCCGTTGGCCGCCAGCACCTCGAGCGCGCTCTCGAAAGCGGGCATGGAAAGGGCGTGAGTGTCGATGCCGATGAACAGCGGCCCGTCGATGCCCTGCTTGCGCCGATACAGGCAGATGGCCTGGGTGATTGCCAGCACATGGGCCTGGTTGAAGCTTCTCTCGAACGACGTGCCACGATGCCCGGACGTGCCGAACGCGACCCGCTCGGTCGCAACCGACATGTCAGGCGTCAAGCTGTAGTAAGCGTCGACGAGCTTGCCGACATCCACCAGCTGCGCGGCTTGCGCCGGCTTGCCCGCCAGAGGACTGATCTGTGTGCCCATGTTCCTGCCTGTTCCTAATTTCGCATGGCGCGATAGCGCCGAATGAGCGCGTTCGTCGAGCTGTCATGACTCAGCGATGGCTCGTCGGTGCTGGCGATCTCATCGGCCGTGCGCTTGGCGAGTGCCTTGCCGAGCTCCACGCCCCACTGGTCGAAGGAGTCGATTGCCCAGACGACGCCTTGCACGAAGACACTGTGCTCGTACAGAGCCACGAGCGCGCCAAGCGTGCGCTGGCGTGAGACGCTCGGCGAGAATCGTGTTGCTCGGACGATTGCCCTCGAACGTGCGATGCGGCACCAGTGCATCCGGGGTTCCCTCGAGCTTTACTTCCGCGGCAGTCTTGCCGAAGGCGAGCGCCTCGCTCTGGGCAAAGAGATTCGCCATCAAAAGATCGTGCTGCTGCCCGACGGGGTTCAACGGCTGACAGAAACCAATGAAGTCGCAGGGAATCAGGCGCGTTCCCTGGTGGATCAGTTGGTAGAAGGAGTGCTGGCCGTTGGTGCCCGGCTCTCCCCAGTAAATCGGTCCGGTCTCGTAGTCCACTCGTTGGCCTTCGAGCGTGACATGCTTGCCGTTGCTCTCCATCGTGAGTTGCTGCAGATACGCCGGAAAGCGCTTGAGGTACTGCTCGTAAGGCAGCACGGCGACCGTCGGCGAGTCGAGGAAGTTGGTGTTCCAGATGGCGAGAAGCCCGTGCAGCACCGGCATGTTGCCCTCCGCCGGCGCCGTGCGAAAATGCTCGTCCATGGCATGGAAGCCCGACAGCATCGAGTGAAAATGCTCCGCGCCGATCGCGATCATGGTGGAAAGGCCGATCGCCGAATCCATGGAGTATCGCCCGCCGACCCAGTCCCAGAATCCAAACATGTTCGAGACGTCGATGCCGAACTTGGCGACTTCTACGTTGTTGGTCGAGACCGCGACGAAGTGACGCGCGACAGCTTTTTCGTCACCGAGCCCCTTCACGCACCAGGTCCGTGCCGCGTGCGCATTGGTGAGCGTCTCCAGCGTCGTGAAGGTCTTGGATGAAATGATGAAAAGCGTTTCGCCGGGATCGATGTCACGCACCGCCTCGGAAAGATCGGTGCCGTCGACATTGGAGACGAAGCGAAAGCTCATGTCGCGCCGGCTATAGAAGCGCAGGGCCTCATACGCCATCACGGGCCCCAGGTCGGATCCGCCGATGCCGATGTTGATCACATTGCGAATCCGCTTTCCGCTGTGCCCGAGCCATTCGCCGTTGCGCACGCGCTCCGCGAAGGCCGCCATGCGATCGAGCACTGCGTGCACTTCCGGCACGACATTCTTCCCGTCGACCAGCATGCGCGCGCCCGACGGCGCGCGCAGCGCAACATGCAGGGCTGCGCGATCTTCGGTCGTGTTGATCTTGTCGCCGCGAAACATCGCGTCGATGCGTTCGCGCAGCGAACAGGCGTCGCCCAGGGCGTGCAGTAGCCGCAAGGTATCGTCGGTGATGCGGTTCTTCGAATAGTCGAGATAGAGACCGGCTGCCTCGATCGCGAGACGCTCTCCACGCGCCGGATCGTCCCCGAACAGTTGCCGCAAATGGCGCTCGCCGATTTCCCGGCGATGCGCCGCCAGGGCGGCCCATTCCGACCGGGCCGTCAGTGACGTCGCCGGCGAAGTGACAGGTTTGCGCGCGTCAACCATGGTCATTGGCGTCAGCCCGCATGGGCAAGCGCCTCGCTTTTATCTGCGATGCGCGTCAGGAGCTCTTGCCATGACTTGACGAACGCCTGGGCGCCGTCACGTTGCAATTGCAGGGCGAGCGCATCGATGTCGATGCCGGCCTTGGCGAAGTCCCTCAACACCGCTTCGGCGTCTCCTCCATCTTCGGCCATGACACCCCTGAGTGCACCGTGGTCCGCAAAGGCACTCAGCGTCTTTTCCGGCACCGTGTCGATCGTGTCCGGCGCGGCGAGGGCCTCGATATAGAGGGTGTCCGACGCGTTGGGATCCTTGGTCCCCGTGCTGGCCCACAGCAGTCTCTGCGGACGCGCCCCGGCGGAGGCGAGCTTGCGCCAACGAGGCGATGCGAGCATATCCCGGTAGGCGCGATAGGTACGGCCCCCGATCGCGATGCCCAGGCGATTGCGCAAGACAGCAGGCACCTTGTCCGCGACTGCCTTGTCCCATCGGCTCACGAACAGGGACGCCACCGATTCCACGCGCGGGTCCAGCCCGGCAGCGAGGCGGCGTTCGATGCCGCGCAGATACGCTTCCGCAGCCGCGATGTACTGTTCGCGCGAAAACAATAACGTCACATTGATCGGCACGCCGTCGAAGATCGATTGCTCGATCGCTGGAATGCCCTCGGGAGTGCCCGGAATCTTGACATAAAGGTTGGGGCGCTCGGCTTGCGCATGAATGCGCGCGGCGGCGTCGATGCTGCCGGCGGTATCGGCCGCGAGCAGCGGCGACACCTCCATCGACACCCATCCGTCGACGCCATCGGTCGCGTCGAATACGGGACGGAACAGATCGGCGGCGCGGCGCAAGTCCTCGAGCGCGAGCTCCATGAACAAAGATTCGCCGGATTTGCCTTTGCTGGCCTTGTCGCGGATGCCCTGGTCATAGGCGTCGGTGTTGCCGATCGCCTCGTCGAAGATCGTCGGATTCGACGTCAATCCCGTGATCGCGAACTCATCGATGTAGCGCCGGAGCGTTCCGTTGTTCAGGATTTCGCGCGTGATGTTGTCCAGCCAGAGGCTCTGGCCGAGATTGTGAAGTTCCTGGGCATGGTTCATGTAGGCTCCTTGTCCGTGACCGGAGGACCGGCCCGCGGCACAGCAACAAAATCGGCGAGGTCCAGAGCGAGCAGGTCAGCGATCCCGTCGATCTCGAGGTCCGGTGCGACGGTCGTCTCGCTCGGCGCCGCCGCGAGGAACTGCGCGGCATAGTGACCCTGATGCACGAACACTGTAGTCAGCTTGTCTCCCAAGCCACGCTTCATGGCGATCAGGACAGTGGCCTTGTCGTCGATCATCACGTAGTGGCGCGCCGGATAGCGCTGCTGCATGGCGTCGAGCGCGCGTTCCTTGTGCACGTCGATCAGCACCCGCCCCTCCACCGCTTTCCAGATGCCCGAGCGCTGGATCTTGCGTGGCTGAAACACGATGTCGCCGTCCGAGAGAACGACCGGCAAGCCAAAAGTGCCAAGATGGGCCACCGCTTCGAGCGCGCGCGGATAGAGCCTGCTCGCAAAAGGGTACTCGAGCATGAACGAGGACATCTGCAGCAACTCCGGGCGATCGTCGAGCCCAATGCGGAATTTCTGCAGCGCCGCAAGGTAGTCCACGTACGAAAGCTCCTCGCGCAGCGCCGCGAGAATCGTCCAGTAGCGGTCTCGTTGCTCGGATCCGAACGTTTGCTGCAGACGATCGCCGAGGTCCGCGGCGAAGCGATCGTTGTCGAGCAGCGTGTTGTCCACATCGAGCAGGAAAACGACCGCCGCGTCGCTCAGCACGGCGGGCTAGCCTCAGGTTTGGGATCGTGCCAACCTTCCGCGCCGGCGACGACGTCGCGCGCTGACGGCGGCCCCCAGCTCCCCGGTTCATAGGCTTCGACGGGCGCGGTACCGTGCAGCACGGGATCGACGACGCGCCACGCCGCTTCCACGCCATCATCGCGCGTGAAGAGCGACGCGTCGCCGCGGATCGCATCGCCCAGCAAGCGCTCGTAGGGAGACTTCTCTCCGGCAAGCGAATGTCTGGCGATCAGCTCGACGGCGTCACCCACCATCTCCTCACCCGGCCTCTTGACTCTGGCGCCCGCGGAGATCACGACCTCCGGACTCAAGCGAAAGCGGAAATAGTTCGATTCCGAGGCTGAGATCTCGTCGAATATCGCCACCGGAGGACACTTGAGATCGACAATCACCTGCGTTGCGGTGATCGGCAGGCACTTGCCGGTGCGGATGTAGAACGGCACGCCCGCCCAGCGCCAGGTGTCGATGTGCAGACACAAGGCAGCGAAGGTCTCGACCTGCGAGTCCGGCGCCACGCCCGGTTCATCGCGATATCCCCGGAACTGTCCGCGCACGACCTGCTTCGGCTCGAGCGGGCGCATGGCGCGGAACAGCCGCAGCTTCTCGGCGCGCATCGCGTCAGGGTCGCGGCCCACAGGCGCATCCATGGCCAACAGGGCCGTCACCTGCAGCAAGTGGTTCTGCACGACGTCGCGGATTGCGCCGACCTCTTCGTAAAAACTGCCGCGACCCTGCACGCCGAAGGTCTCGGCCATCGTGATCTGCACGCTGTCGACGAAGTTCCTGTTCCACACCGGCTCGAGGAAGGCGTTGGCGAAGCGGAAATAGAGCAGGTTCTGCACCGCCTCCTTACCGAGATAGTGATCGATCCGGAAGATGGCCGATTCGGGAAACACGTCGTGCAGCGTACGGTTGAGCGCTTGCGCGGAGGCGAGGTCGCGCCCGAACGGCTTCTCGACGATGACGCGAGCGTCTCCGGCACAACCCGCCTTGGCCAGGCCTTGAACGACGACGTCGAACATGCTCGGAGGAATGGCGAGATAGTGCACGGGGCGTGACGCCGTGCCCAACGCCTGTCGAAGACGCTCGTACGTCGTGGGATCCTGGTAGTCGCCGCCGACGTATCGAAGCTGTGCTGAAAGCTTCGCGAACGCCTCGGAGTCGAGGCCGCCGTTCTGCTGCAGACTGTCGCGTGCCCGGTCGCGCAGCTTGTCCAGCGTCCATCCCGCGCGAGCCATGCCGATGATGGGCATGTCCAGATGGCCGGCGCGAATCAGGGCCTGCAGCGCGGGAAAGATCTTCTTGAAAGCCAGATCGCCGGTCGCACCGAAAAATACAAAGGCATCCGAGCTTTCGGGCACTGCCATCGATCCACCCCTTCCGGACGGGAAACCACGGCGCCGCCTCGACTGCGCGGCAAGACGATATCCAATCGGATGCCGGCTGCGCAGGATAGTTCCGCGAACGATCCTGCAGCCTCATGGATCGTCGCTACATCACGCGCTTTTCTCGAGAGCGGAACTCCACTTGCCGCTGCGCGCGAGGCCGTTCATCTTCGCCCGAAGACCGAAAGCCTGTTGCGCGGCGAGGCCGTTCTCCTTGCGACCGGCCCAAGCGTGGATGACAGGATCCTGCAATGCGCGTCCATACGAAAACGAAAGTTGCCAGGGAAGGTTCGGATACTTGACGTTCATGGCGTTGAGATTGGCAGTCGCCTCTTCAGGGCCCTGCCCTCCCGAAAGGAAATAGATGCCGGGGACGGCCGCAGGAACGGTCCGGCGCAGCACCCTGACGGTTGCCGCGGCAACTTCGTCGGGTGTTGCCTTGGGTGGATGGTCCTTGCCGGGCACGACCATGCTCGGCTTGAGCACCATGTGCTCGAGAGTGACCTTGTGCCGATGCAGCGCGTGGAACACCGCATGCAGCACCGACTCGGTGACTTCGTCACATCGTTCCATGGTGTGATCGCCGTCGATGAGCACTTCGGGCTCCACGATCGGCACGATGCCTTCGGCCTGGCAGATGGACGCGTACGCAGCCAGAGCGTCCGCGTTCGCCTCGATGCCGAGCGGCGTGGGATTTCGGTCGGTGATGTTATAGACCTCGCGCCACTTGGCGAAGCGCGCGCCCTGGGCTTTATAGGCTTTGAGCCGATCAGGCAGGCCATCGAGGCCGCGCGTGATCAGATCGCCGGGGGCATTCGTGAGGGGCACGGTTCCCTTGTCCACCTTGATCCCCGGAACGATACCGCGTCGCTCGAGGATCTCGGGCAGCGGCGTCCCATCGTCGGCGCGCTGGCCAAGCGTCTCCTCGAATAGAATCACTCCGCTGATAAAGGCCTCGACGCCCGCGGCGGTAAACAACAACGAGCGATACGCCCGACGGTTCTCATCGGTGTTAGCGATGCTGAGCGGCTGAAATCGCTTGCCGATCGTCGGCAGGCTTTCATCCGCGGCAAGTATGCCCTTACCCGGAGCCGTCAATTTCTCCACGGTCGCCTGAAGTTCCTGACTGGTGCTCATGCGTGCGTTTCCTTTCTGGCTATCATCTTCATGTCGCTCAATTCAAATGCCTGGCATGTCGAAACCCGCGGCCTTGAGCTCGTCGATGAGCATCGTCGATTCGCGGGGTGCGATTTCAACCAGCGGCGGCCTTACGCGTGACCAGTCTTCGTCGCCAGTCCACCGCGCGACCGCGCGCTTCATCGCCGCGATCATCGGATACTTGGCGAAGATCTTGCGGACGATGTCGAGACGCCCCTGCATCGCGTCGGCGCCGCTCGAAGACCACTCGCGATAGAGTGCCGAGATCTTCGCCGGGTTCACATTGGCGGTGGCGCTGATTGCTCCCACGCCGCCGTTACGCATGTTGGCGAGCAGAAACGTCTCGCTGCCCACGAACACATCGAAGCCTTCCCTGGAAAATTGATCCAGGACGGCCTTGGTGTTGCTCCAGTCCCCGGACGAGTCCTTCATCCCTGCGATCGCCGTCGGATAGGCTTTGAGGAGGCGCTCGATCAAGGCCAGGCTGATGCCGACCTGCGATACGGGCGGGATGTGGTAGAGGTAGATGCGCAGACGCGCGTCGCCGACGCGCTCGATGGTTTCCGAGAAGCTGCGGTAGAGGCCCTCGTCGGTGACGCCCTTGTAGTAGAACGGCGGAAGGAGGAGAACGCCGGCGCATCCAAGCGCGACCGCCCGTGACGTCAGACGGACCGTCTCGCTCAGCGAGCAGCATCCGGTGCCGGGCATCAGCCGCGTCGGATCGATGCCGGCGTCAATCAATCCCTCGAGCAGCCCGGTTCGCTCCTGCTCGGAAAGCGAATTGCCCTCCGAGTTGGTGCCGAAAATCGCGAGGCTCACATCGTTGGCGAGAAGCCAGCGGCAGTGCGCGACAAAGCGACGAAGATCGGGCTCGTATCCCGCCTTGAAGGGGGTCAGGACGGGAGCAAGAACCCCTCGAATGCGTTCGGTCATGGGCGGGTATCGGGCTGATCGCGGCGCACGAGCGAAGGCTTCGACACCGGACGATTTGTCAGGTCACGACCGTCGCGGGTCCGTGCACGTCGATTTTACCTCATCGGAGTCCTGCGTCCGTCGGACTCCCGTGAGGCCGCGCGGGGCGAATTACGCGTCTCGCAGGCTCCACGCGTTTCCGTTGGCGGGTACGAACGATCGTTCGAAAGCGCAGAGCCGAGCTGATCCGGAATTGCGCGGGCGCGATAGACTTTGCCCGTGCGCGCGCGAATTTCATCGCTGCTGACGGAACTCTTCAAGGCGTCGCCGCTGCGTCACGGGCGCTTCCGGCTTTTCTATGCGGGTTCCATCGCCGCGGCGCTGGGTTACACGATGCAGGCGACGGTCGCGGCATGGTTGATGACGACCCTGACGCCTTCTGCGCTCATGGTTGCACTGGTCCAGACGGCGAGTACCGCTCCCTCGCTGCTCTTCGGCCTCATTGCGGGAGCGCTGGCGGACATCGTCGATCGGCGGCGCGTGGTCCTGATCACGCAGGCGGTCCTGGTGGGTACCACTCTCGTTATGGGCGTCGCCACACTGGCCGGCTTCATAGGGCCCTTGACTCTTCTCGCGCTGACCTTTCTGATCGGCGCAGCCTTCACCTTCTACCTCCCAGCCCAGCAGTCGAGCGTCAACGAGCTGGTTTCGCGCCATGACCTGCCCCGAGCAGTAGCACTCGGGGCGGTGGCATACAATCTTGCTCGCGCCATCGGTCCCGCGATGGCGGGCGCAATCGCGGCCGCGATAGGCACGGGAAGCGCCTCCATCGCCAGCGCATGTTTTTTCGTCGTCACCCTGGTTGCGGTACGCGCGTGGAAGAAGACCGCGCCGGCGTTTCCCGGCGTTCCCGAGCGCCTGTTCTCAGGCGTATGGAGCGGCGTGCGCTACGCACGCCATTCGCCTTTGATGCGCGCGCTGATCGTGCGCAATCTGAGCTTCAGCATCTGCGCGAGTGCGCTATGGGCGCTGTTGCCCGTGATCGCCCGGGATCAGCTCGGACTCGGAGCAGGAGGCTTTGGCCTGCTGTCGGCGGGATTCGGCACTGGCGCCGTCATCGGCGCGATGACTATTCCCCGGCAGATTCAACGCATGTCGCTCAACACCGTGGTCACCGCATCCATTCTTCTTTGGGTGGCCTCCACGGTCCTGATCGCGTATGCCGGCACGACGCCGCTGGCCCTCGCTGGCATGTTCGGCTCCGGAGCGGCATGGGTCGGAGTCCTCGCCAGCCTGTCGGCAGGAACACAAAGCGCCGCGCCCGCGTGGGTGCGGGCACGAGCCGTCGCGATGAACCTGGTGGCCGTTCAGGCGAGCCTCGCGGTTGGAAGCGCGGTCTGGGGATTGCTGGCCTCGGCGTTCAGCATTCAGGTAGCGCTTGCCTCGTCCGCCGCGATGATGTTGTTCCTGCTTCTTCTCAACCGCCGCGTGCGTGTGCGCCTTGGCAACGACGCGGACGTCACACCCGGCGCCCAGCTGCCGGACCTCGGCCTCGCGGCGCCGCCCCGGCCCGACGACGGGCCGGTGTTGATCCAGGTGGAGTATCGGGTCTCTCCGGAAAATGTGGCGCCGTTCCTGCGCGCGATCCACGCCATCGAGCGCACGCGCCGGCGCAACGGCGCGGACGACTGGCGCGTGTTCCGCGACATCGCAGAGCAGGACTGCTTCGTTGAGCGCTACATCATCGCCTCGTGGGCAGAATACGTGCGGCAGCGCAGCCGCATGACGGTGACCGACCGACAGTTGCAGGCCCGGGTGACCACGTTTCAGCAGCCCGACATCGAGATTCGCGTGTCGCGGCTGATTGGCATCGACGCGCGCGCGGTCGCGGAAGCCGAGGGCGAGGACCGCGAAGGACGCTAAGGCCCGGCCGGGCAACCCGCCGTTTCGGCGGCGAAGGGCGCCCAAAAGTGCCAAAATTCGGGAGAAGCTGCCGTCCCGCGCCCGCCTCCGGAGGCGACCACCTGGTGCGGGCGACCGCCCCCTGCCGTTCCGCGGGTCGTCCGGGGCACTTTGGCGGTGCTCCCCCCGCTACAATGACCGCCTGCCCGGGTGGTGAAACTGGTAGACACAGCGGACTTAAAATCCGCCGACGCCGAAACGCGTCGTGCCGGTTCGACTCCGGCCCTGGGCACTCAGCAGACCGCTCGCCTTGGCACCGCTCTCGCGGCATGGGCCTTGCTATACCTCAGGGTCGCATGGGGCGACGGAGCTGCTCCGCATACCTAAGGTATCGGGCGTACCCGTTCGCCGGCCATCGCCCCGACTGCCGCCTGCTCGGCGGCGGCAGGGCATGGCGACGCGCGGGTTTGTCGTCGGTGCCCGCCGTATCCACCATCGCGAATTCGACGCCCGTGTCGCATGCGAGCGATGGCCGAAAGCAATCAACGCAACGTAGTTCCGTTTCCCGGCGTGCCGAGGGAGCCGTCCGGGCTCGCCCGGACAGCCGAGACGAACATGTCGGCGCTCGACCGCGCGGAGCTTGCGCTGCGCTCGAGCGAGATGCAGCTCCATCTGGTGACCGAGAACGTTCCGGCGATGATCGTGTACTTCGATCGCAACTTCGTGTGCGGATTCTCCAATTCGCAGTACGCGAAATTCTTTGGCTTCAACAAGCAGAGCATCATCGGCAAGCACATGTGGGAAGTAATCGGCAAAGCCAATTTCGACGCCACCCTCCCTCACCTGCAACGAGTCATGGAAGGCCATCCGGTCTCCTATGAAGCCGAGCGCGTGTCGTTCGACGGCAGCACGCACCAGATGCACGTCTCATTCGCGCCCGACGTCGACGCCTTCGGCAAGGTCAAAGGCAGCTATGCCCTGGTCATCGACGTCACGGCATCGAAAATTGCCGAGAACGCCATTCGAACGCACGCCCTGCAACAAGAGGCCATCGCGGTCTACGGACAGTTCGCGCTCGAGAGCCACGACATCGAGGCACTGGTCTCCAATGCGGCCGCCATGGTGACGTCCGGCCTCGATATCGATCATTCAGGCGTTTTCCGCTTCATGCACGGACAACAGGACATGACGCTCGTCGCCGGTGTCGGCTGGGGCGCCGGCGCGGTCGGCAACGCGACCATCAATCCCGCGACATCCATGCGCGCGGCGCTGGGCTCGAACGGCCCGGTCATCGTCACGGACCTTCGGGCGACCGGACACCCCGCGCTGCCCTGGCTTGCGCAGGATGAATGCCGCGTGAGCGGACTCGAAGTCGCGATACCCACTTCCGACGGCCCCTTTGGAATCCTCGGCGCGTACCGCCGCGACAACCGCGATTTCACGCGAGAAGACACGAACTTCCTCAAGGCGATCGCCACCGCGCTCGGCACCGCCGTGGGCAGACACCGGGTCGAAGAGCGCCTGTCGCACGTCGCGCAATTCGATTCCATCACCGGACTACCCAATCGCAGGCTGTTCCACGATCGCCTCTTGCAGGCGATGGCGCGCGCGCGCCGGCGCAAATCGACGCTGGCGCTGATATTCCTCGATCTCGACGGCTTCAAGGAGATCAACGACACGCTGGGCCACAAAGCCGGGGACCGGCTGCTGCGAGTCGTCGGCGCGCGGCTGAAACACTCGCTGCGCGAGGGCGACACCGTGGCGCGTCTCGGCGGAGACGAGTTCACGGTGATCCTCGAGGATCTGCACGATCGCGATGAGGCGGTTGGGGTTGCCCACAAGGTGCTTGGCGCACTCGCGAAGCCACTCACGCTCGAAAAGCAGGAGTTCGCGGTGACCGCGAGCGCGGGACTGACGGTCTATCCGGAAGACACCCGCAACGTCGAGACCCTTTTGAAGAACGCCGACACCGCGATGTACTACGCAAAGGATCGAGGCAAAAACAACCTGCAGTCGTACACGCCGCTCATGACCACCCTCAAGCGCGAACGCATCACGCTTGAGAATCAGCTTCGCCGCGCTCTCGAATGCGATGAGCTGTTCCTGCAATACCAGCCGCAGGTAGACCTGCAACAAGGCGGGATCGTCGGCGTCGAGGCGCTTGCCCGATGGCAACATCCCGAGCTAGGCGTCGTTCCGCCGGGGCGGTTCATTCCGCTCGCCGAAAAGTCAGGCCTCATCGTCCCGATTGGCCGCTGGGCGCTCGCCACCGCGTGCGCCCAGGGCGTAGCGTGGCAGGCTAGCACGCGGCCGGTGCGCATCGGCGTCAACGTTTCGGCGCGGCAGTTCAGGGGTGACCTGTTTCAAACGGTGGTCGCGGCGCTGTCATCGAGTGGTCTCGACGCGCAATGGCTCGAGCTCGAGTTGACCGAGAGCCTGCTGATGGAAGACCCCGAGACCGCCCGCGCGACCCTGCTCAAGCTGAAGGGCCTCGGTGTCAAGATCGCGATCGATGATTTCGGCTCGGGCTATTCGAGCCTCAGCTATCTTCGTCACTTTCCGATCGACCGCCTCAAGATCGATCAGTCCTTCATCCGCGATCTCGTCACCAGCCCCGATGACGCGGCCATCGCCCGGGCAATCATCGCATTGGGCCACACGATGAACATCCGCGTGGTCGCTGAAGGCGTCGAAACGCCGGAGCAGCTCGCGTTTCTTCGCGATAACGGCTGCGATGTGATGCAGGGCTTTTTGTACAGCGAACCCGTCTCCGCCGCGGATTGCCTGGCGCTGATGGCTCAGCAGCCCGCCGCAGCTCTCTGAAGGCGTCACCCTCGCGATCCTCGGCGGCAACGGAAGGCGTTGTCAGCCGCATTCTTACGCCATCCCGCCGCGATTCTCACGCGGGAATAAGAATAGGGCCGATACACCGCGCAGACGCGATCCGCCACAGTTAGCGGGGCTTCTTTCAGGCGTCGATCATGTTCGTTTGTCCGCAGGACATGCACTGGTGCGATTTGTCGGCCTGTCGCGCGGAGGGTTGTCGCCTGTCCGGTGAAGCTCCTTTGCGCTCGTGCCACACTTGCGGAGCGCTCGTCGTCCGAACCGTGTCATTCGGCCTTTGCGTCGAATGCATTGCTGTCGAAGTCGAATCGCAACCCCGAGGGGCCTGAGCCATGCCGCGCGTCCTATGGAAGGGTGCAATCACGTTCGGGCTCGTGCACATCCCGGTCGAGCTCTATCCCGCGGAGGAGCGGAAGGAGTTCAAATTCTCGATGCTCGACAAGCGCGACTTCTCGCCGGTTGGGTACAAGCGCTACAGCAAGCGCAGCGGCAAGGAAGTCGAATGGGGCAACATCGTCAAGGGCTACGAATACGAAAAGGATCAGTACGTCGTGCTCTCCGACGAAGACTTCAGGCGCGCCAACGTCAAGGCTTCGCAGACCATCGACATCCAGGCATTCGTGCCGGCCGGCGAAATCCCGCCACAATACTTCGAGGCGCCCTACTATCTTGTGCCGACCGAGCGTGGACAAAAGGTTTACGCCCTGCTGAGGGAAACGCTGCGCTCGACCAACCGGGTCGCCGTCGCGCAAGTCGTGATCCGTACGACGCAGCATCTCGCAGCGGTGGTCGTCGTCGGCAAGATGCTGATGCTCAATACCCTGCGCTACGCCGATGAGCTTCGCCCTACCAAGGACTTGGCGCTGCCGGCCGAAGGTCTCAAGGCAGCGCGCGTGACACCGAAGGAGGTCGAGCTCGCGAAGCGGCTGATCGACGACATGACCGAGCACTGGAAGCCGGAGGAGTTCAAGGACACCTACCACCAGGATCTGATGCGGCGAATCCACGAGAAGATCAAGAAGGGCGAGACCAAGGAGATCACCGAGCCCGGACCCGGCGACGACCAAGCGCCGCGATCCGCGCAAGTCATTGACCTGGCGGCGCTGCTCAAGCAAAGCATCGACAAAAGCGGCTCGCGACACAAGGGAAAAGAGGCCGGCGCCGCTACGCCGAAGGGTGTCGCCAAGCCAGCGCTACGCGTGGTCAGCGCGGGTCGCTCGTCGGCCAAACCGGCCGCCGTCCGGCGCAAACGCGCCTAGCATCGGAGCGGCGCGCCAGGCGCGACGCTGCAGTCTTTCGCGATCGACATCTGCCATGGCCCTGCAACGCTACCGCGAAAAGCGCAACTTCGATATCACGCCCGAACCGCGCGGTCGCGCAGTTGCGCGCGCGCATAAGGCACTGTCCTTCGTCATCCAGAAGCATGCCGCGAGTCATCTGCACTACGACTTCCGCCTCGAGCTCAACGGCGTGCTTCTGAGCTGGGCGGTCCCCAAGGGTCCGAGTCTCGACCCCGCCGACAAGCGGCTGGCGATGCATGTCGAGGATCATCCGATCGAGTACGGCTCCTTCGAAGGCATCATCCCGGCGAAGCAATATGGCGGCGGCACGGTGCTCTTATGGGATCGCGGAATCTGGATTCCGAAGGGCGATCCCGACGAAGGCTATGCGAAGGGACACCTCAAGTTCGAGCTCGACGGCGAGAAGCTCAAGGGCGGCTGGACACTGATCAAGACCCGCGGCAGCAAGTACGGCGGCAAGGCAGGAGACAAGGCCTGGCTACTGATCAAGGAAGACGATGCGTTTGCGCAGCATGGCGACGACGCGCGCATTGTCGACGAAGCCCCGCAAAGCGTGTTATCGGGGCTCAGCCTCGAGGACATTGCCGAGCAACGCGAACGCGTCTGGCACTCCAACAAGTCCGTCGCCGAGAACGTGCGTGGGGGCGCGGTCAGCAAGGATAAACCGCCCCGCAAAGCAAAGCCTTCCGCGCGTGCTGCGCGGAGCAAGGCGGACATATCCGCGATAGCGGGGGCCCGGGCTGCGAAATTGCCCGCCTCGCTCTCCCCGATGCTCGCCACGCTGGTCGAAGCGATTCCGACAGGCGACGATTGGGTGCACGAAATCAAATACGACGGTTATCGGATGCTCAGTCGCATCGACAAGGGCACGGTAAACGTCTTCTCGCGCAGCGGGAAGGAATGGACCGGCGCCCTCAGGGAAATCATCGACGCGATCGGAGAGCTCGGCCTGGGCAGTGCGTGGCTCGACGGAGAAGTCGCGGTGATCGATGATGAGGGACGAACGAGCTTCCAGGCGTTGCAAAACGCAATTTCCGACGAAGCGAACAGGCATCTCGTTTATTTCGTGTTCGACGTGCTCTACCTCGACGGCTACGACCTGCAGGGCGTCGCACTCGCGCAACGCAAGGACCTGCTTCGAAAGCTGATACCGGAGACAGCGCAACGCGTGCGCTTCAGTGCCGATGTGCGCGGTTCCGGCGACGAATTCTTCAAGCAGGCCTGTGCGCTCGGGCTCGAAGGGGCCGTGTCCAAGCGCACCGATTCGACCTACCGCACCGGCGTGCGCACGCGTGATTGGGTGAAGGTAAAGTGCGGGCAGCGGCAGGAAATGGTCATCGGCGGATTCACCGACCCGAAAGGCGGCCGCAGCGGCCTCGGCGCGCTTCTCCTCGGCGTCTACGAGAAGGATGGAACGCTGCGCTATTCCGGCAAGGTTGGGACCGGCTTCAACGAGCGCACGCTGGCGTCATTGCGCTCCAAGCTCGACCGCATCGTGCAGCCATCGAGCGCATTCGCGAATCCTCCGCGCGGGTTCGAGGCAAAGGGCGCGCACTGGGTCAAGCCGCAGCTCGTCGCTGAAATTGCATTCACGGAATGGACCCAGGATGGTACCTTGCGCCATCCCTCCTTCCAGGGCCTGCGCGAAGACAAGAAAGCAGCCGAGGTCGTGCGCGAGCGGCCACTCAGGGAGTCAGAAGCGATGCCGGCAAAAACCGCGACCGCGCGCTCCGCGACCGGTAGTCGCGCCAAACGTCTGAGCAAACCTGCACCGTCACCGCCGATGGAAGCGTCGCGCAGTCGCGGCGAATCCGCTGATGACGGGAGCGACACGATCGCCGGCGTCAAGCTGTCGCATCCGGACAAGCTGCTGTATCCCGAATCCAGGCTCTCGAAGCGCGACCTCGCCGGGTATTACGAAGCGGTCGCCGAGTGGATCCTCCCGCACGTCCAGGGAAGACCCTTGAGCCTGGTTCGTTGTCCCGATGGCTGGAACAGCCAGTGCTTCTATCAGAAACACGCACCCAAGAGCATCAATCCGGCGGTGGACCGGGTGCTCGTTCCCGAAGGTGGCGGAAAGGCGACCTATATGTCCGCCAATTCCGCCGCGGCACTCGTTGCTCTGGTTCAGTGGGGTGTTCTCGAGCTCCACCCGTGGGGCTCGCGCACGCCACGCCTGGATCGACCCGACCGGCTAATCTTCGATTTCGATCCGGACGACGGCGTCGCCTGGGCCGAGCTCGTCGACGCGGTCGGCGTGCTGCGCACGTTGCTGCTTGACCTGGGTCTGCCGGCTTTTCTGAAGACCACCGGCGGCAAAGGACTGCACGTGGTGGTCCCGATTCGCGCGACGCTCGACTGGGATGACGCCAAGGGATTCACCAAGGCGATCGCCGACTTGATGGTGAAGACATTCCCGGATCGCTTTATCGCGGAGATGTCGAAGTCGCGCCGGAAGGGCAAGATCTTCATCGACTACCTGCGCAACGCCGAAGGCGCGACAGCGATTGCGCCCTACTCGCTGCGTGCCCGAAAAAACGCGCCCGTTGCAACGCCGATTGCCTGGGAGGAGCTCACGCGCGACGTGCGCTTCGATCACTTCAACCTCACCACGGTCCCGAAGCGCTTGTCTGCGATGAAGTCCGACCCGTGGGCCACGTTCCTCGACGGAAGCCAATCAATCACCAAGGCGATGTTCAAACGCGTCGGCTACGGCGGCTGAGCAGCGCCGGTGAATGGCGCCTGGTCGGCGCCCCGGCGGAAAGGGCCGCCAATAGTCGAGCGCCGCGCAGGCAATGAGTGCAGAATGTCGCCGTCCGGACCCGATGGACCGCCGCGGAATCTGTCACATGGGAAAACTGGTGATTGTTTTGTCGAGCACGCTCGCGCTCGTGTGCGTCGGCGGGTGCATCCCCATCGGGGTGAAGGGATCGACCATGGCCGGCGCAGAGATGTCGCCTCACATCGCCGTGACTGCGATGGTCGAGCCGCAGGCATGCGCTACGCGGCACACACAGGTCGCCATCGCCCGCTCATCCCCGGCAGCCGAGTCGCAGACCTGAGCGAGACGCCGCGCAGCTGACGCGCGGCGGTCGAGCATCAGCGGGTGTCTACCGCTTCATTCCCGGCATCGATTGCTGCGCCATCCGGGCGAAATCGCCCATCACGCGCTGCATCGAGGAGAGCGCCGGAGCGCCGGACGCCATGACCCCCTGCATCGCGCTCACGAGGTTCTGCGCCTGTTTGAGGTCGGGCATCATTGCCATCACGGCCTTGGCTTCCTTCGCGCCGGGAACGCCGGCCATCTGATCTTCCATGAGCGCGAAAAGACGCTTCTGCATCTCGACGATCATCGAAAACATCTCGCTCCAGTACTGCATCGCCTTCTCGACGGCTTCCTGCGTCACGCTTTGACCTACGGCAACCAGCGACTGCGGGTCGCTCGCTTCCGCGGCATGCCGGATCGCCTTTCGCTGCATGGAGCGGCTCGTTTCCTCGCCTTCGAACTGGAGCTTGCGCAGCCTCGACGTGTTCTCGATCGCGGTGTTGATGACATCCAGGGCCAGCTTGGCGTTCGACTTGTAGAGCTCGAATGCCTGCTCGGGGGTCAGCGCGCGCGCCATCTTCGCCATGTCGGCAAAATCCGCGCGGCCGGCCGCCGCGCCCTTCGGGCTCGCCTTGGCGCGAAGCTTCCTCGCCCGAGGTTTTTTGACCGACGCTCGTTTGGCGGCGCTGGGTTTGGACGCTGCTTTTCTGGCCATGGCGTGCTCCTATGAAATATCCAATCGTCTGGATGAAAGGCCACCTGAACCCGCTCTGCGCGGGTGTGGATGTCGCGCGTAATCGCGCTTGACTATTGCATCGCTTCGCAACCGCATCGTCAACAAGTGTTGACGCGCAAAAGCCACTGAGGTTCCGATCGAAGTTTCGGATCTGTGGGTCGGCCGGAGCATGGCGCAAGACTAGCGTCTGAGGTGATCCAGGGCCTCGTTGATGCGCTCCACGGCGAGGATTTCCATCCCCTCGATCCGCTGCTTGGGTCTGTTCGCTGCTGGGATGATGGCGCGCTCGAAGCCGAGCTTCGCCGCTTCACGCAGACGCTCCTGCCCACGCTGTATCGGCCGGATTTCCCCAGCCAGACCAACTTCACCAAACACGACAGATTTGGCACCTAAGGCAATGTTTTTAAATGATGAATAGACGGCCATCGATATGGCCAAATCGGCAGCCGGCTCGCCGATGCGCACACCGCCCACGGCATTGACGAATACGTCCTGTCCCGCCATCTCGACCCCGCCGTGGCGATGCAGCACGGCAAGCAGCAGCGCCAGGCGCTGCGGATCGAGGCCGACGGCGACGCGCCTCGCGAGCGCCCCCTGCACAGGATCGACCAGTGCCTGCACCTCGACCAGGAGCGGCCGCGAGCCCTCGAGCGTCGCCAGCACGCAGCTTCCCGGAACCGCCTTTCCATGCTGCGAGAGAAACAACGCGGACGGATTGGCGACGCCCTTCAGTCCGCGCTCGGTCATGGCGAAAACACCGAGCTCGTTGGCGGCACCGAAGCGGTTCTTGATCGCACGCACGAGGCGGAAGCTGGAGTGTGTGTCGCCCTCGAAGTAGAGAACGGTATCGACGATGTGCTCGAGCACGCGCGGACCGGCGATCGCGCCCTCCTTGGTCACGTGTCCGACCAGAATGATCGTGATGCCCGACTGCTTGGCGAGCCGCGTAAGCTGCGCCGCGCACTCCCGCACCTGCGCGACGCTACCCGGAGCAGACTCGAGCGCTTCGGTGTAGACGGTCTGGATGGAGTCGATAACCACGACGTCGGGGCGCTGGGTGCGTATCGCGCCCACGATCGCCTCGAGCTGAACCTCGGCGAGGAGCTCGACCGCGGCGTTGACGAGACCGAGGCGGTGCGCGCGCAGCGCGATCTGATCGGCGGACTCCTCGCCGGTCACATACAGGGCGCGTCGAGAAACGCCGATCGCCGCCATCGCCTGCAGCAGCAGCGTCGATTTGCCGATGCCGGGATCGCCGCCGAGCAGGATTACTCCACCGGGAACCAGGCCGCCACCGAGCACGCGATCGAATTCCTCGATGCCGGTGGGCGCGCGCGGACTGTCGCTCGCCTCGACGCTGGAGAGCGCCCGTACCACGCTCGCTCCACCCGACAATGCCTGGAAGCGCGACGCCGGCGTGGCCGCGATCGTCTCGACGAGGGTGTTCCAGACACCGCAGTTGGGGCACTGACCCTGCCACTTGCTGCTGGTCCCGCCGCACTCGGTGCAGGCGTACGCGGTCTTGGCTTTGGCCACGGCGCTTTGCTCTAGACGAGCTCGTCGGGAAGCGCGACCGCGGTCCCGAGCTTGCCGACCACGACGCCGGCAGCGCGATTGGCAATCCTCACCGCGCTCGACAGATCCGCGCGCGCCCCGATAAGCGTCGCGAGCGTCGCGATGACCGTGTCTCCCGCTCCCGAAACGTCGTACACCTCGCGTGCAACCGCGGGAACATGCTGCGCTCCTGCGTCGGTGTAGAGCGACATCCCTTCTTCGGCGCGCGTGATCAACAGCGCCTCGAGTCCCAGCTCGGCGCGCAGCGTCTGCGCCTTGGTGGCGAGCTCTGCCTCGCTGTTCCACCGTCCCGCGACCTGCCGAAATTCCGCCCGATTGGGCGTCAGCACCGTCGCTCCGCGATAACGCAGCCAGTCCTCTCCCTTGGGATCGACCAGCACGGGCGTGCCCCGCGCGCGCGCCTGCTCGATCATGCGCGCGATATGCGCGAGCCCGCCCTTGCCATAGTCGGACAGGACGATGACGTCGAACTCCGGGAGCGCGCGCTCGTAGTCGGCAAGCTTGCTGGCGAGAATCTCATGCGATGGCAGCGTCTCGAAATCGATGCGAAGCAGCTGTTGCTGGCGCGCGATCACCCGGAGCTTGACGGTCGTCGGCAGCGCAGGGTCGCGATGCAGCGAGGTGCGCACGTGCTCCTCGCCGAGAAGCCGCTCCAGGGAACGCCCCGGCTCATCGTCGCCGATGACGCTGATCAGCGTTGCCTTGGCTCCGAGTGCCGCGGCGTTGCGTGCGACATTCGCCGCGCCGCCCGGACGCTCTTCGCTGCGCGCGATCCTGACGACCGGTACCGGCGCCTCCGGAGAGATGCGCTCGACGTCGCCGAACCAGTAGCGATCGAGCATGACGTCGCCGACGACCAGCACCCGCGTCGCCGCCACGGCCGTCCTGAAGTCGGAGAATCCCTTGTTAGCCATCGGCCCTTCGTCGCGATCGTTCGCGAGGCGTGCGGAATACACGTCGCGTGCTGCGTTGCTTCACCTGTTGGCTATCGGCGGCCGATGCCGAAATACTCCAAGCCGGCCGCCCTCACCTCTTTCGGATCGTAGAGGTTACGGCCGTCGAATAGAAGAGGCTGCCGCATTGTCCGCCGCATCTCGCCGAAATCGGGGCTGCGAAACTCCTGCCACTCGGTGACGAGAACAAGCGCGTCGGCGCCAGCCGCGGCATCCATCGGCGAAGCCGCATAGACCAGTCGCTCGGTCGCGCCAAAGACACGCTTGGCCTCGTCCATCGCCACCGGATCGTACGCCCTCACCGTCGCACCGCGATCGAGCAATCCGCGGACGATGGTTTGCGAAGGCGCCTCGCGCATGTCGTCGGTGTTGGCCTTGAAGGCGAGCCCCCAAACGGCGAAAACCCTGGCGGTCAGATCGGCGCCCATCCGTCGCGCGATCTTGTCGAGCAGGCGTTCCTTTTGCTCATCGTTGACGGCCTCGACGGCAGCCAGAATCTTCAGCGGATACCCGTGAGTGTCCGCCGTGGCCCGAAGGGCCCTCACGTCCTTGGGAAAGCACGATCCGCCGTAGCCCGCGCCCGGATACAGGAATCGATAGCCGATTCGCGGATCGGAGCCGATGCCCCTGCGCACGTGCTCGATGTCCGCACCAAGCTCGTCCGCGAGATTGGCCAGCTCGTTCATGAACGAAATGCGCGTCGCGAGCATGGCATTGGCCGCGTATTTGGTGAGCTCCGCGGAGCGGGTGTCCATCACCAGCAGACGGTCGTGGTTGCGCTGGAACGGAGCATAGACCGCCCGCAACAACGCGATGGCCCGCTCGTCATCGGATCCGATGACGACCCGATCGGGCCTCATGAAATCGTCGATGGCCGCGCCTTCCTTCAGGAACTCGGGGTTTGACGCGACCGCGAACGGCACATCGACACCGCGGCGCTCGAGCTCCGCGGCAATGGCATCTCGAACCCGATCCGCGGTGCCGACGGGCACGGTCGACTTGTCGACGACGACCTTGAACTCGGTCATGCGCGACCCGATGTTGCGCGCGGCGGCTGCGACGTACTGCATGTCCGCGGACCCGTGCTCGTCCGGAGGCGTACCGACCGCGATGAACTGCAGGGCGCCGTGAGCGACCGCCGCATCGATGTCAGTCGTGAACCTGAGGCGCCCGGCGGCGGCGTTGCGCCGGATCATCTCGTGCAAGCCCGGCTCGTGTATGGGGACTCCGCCGCGCTCGAGCATCGAGATTTTCGCGGCGTCGACGTCCAGGCACATCACCTCGTTTCCGACCTCCGCGAAGCACGTTCCGGTGACGAGACCGACATAGCCGGTCCCGATCATCGTTATCTTCAAGCGGGGACTTTCGTCTGGGCGCCGATGGATGCATTGATGGCGTCGAGCGCCGCCAGCGGATCCGCCGCGCCTGTGATCGGACGGCCGATGACAAGGTAATCGGCGCCCGCCGCGATGGCGGCCTCGGGTGTCATCACCCTCGCCTGGTCGTTGAGCGCGGTACCCGCGGGACGAATGCCCGGCGTCACGAGCTTGAAGTTCTTGCCGCACGCGGCGCGGAGCCCGGCGGCCTCATGCGCGGAGCAGACGACCCCGTCGAGGCCGCTTTCCTGCGCCAGGCGCGCGAGGCGCAACGCCTGCTCATCGATCGATCCTGTCATGCCGATCGCCGCGAGGTCCTCCGCGGTGAGGCTCGTGAGCACGGTCACGGCGATCAGCAATGGGGCCGAGCGTCCCATTTCCGCGGAAGCCTGGTTCACGGCCTGGCGCGCCGCGCGCATCATCGGCGCGCCGCCGGTGGCGTGCACGTCGATCATCCATACGCCCATGCGCGTCGCGGCGGCGCAGGCCTGCGCGACCGTGTTCGGGATGTCGTGAAACTTGAGGTCGAGAAAGACCAGAAATCCGCGGCGCACCAGTTCACGCACCAGTCCCGCTTCCGCAGCGGTGAACAGTTCCTTGCCGACCTTGACCGCGCATTTTCGCGGGTCGAGCCGTGCCGCGAGTCCGAACGCCGAGAGCATGTCGGGAAAATCGAGCGGAACAATGACACGCGGCGCGTGAGCGATCATGTCGGTCTCCTTGTCCTGAGCCAGTCTCTAGGCAAATCCGTCGGGTGACTCGGTGCGGCGCGGCGAGTAGGTCTCCCACTTTCCGCAACCCGGGCATCGCCAATAGTATTGCTTGGCGCGAAATCCGCAATTCTCGCAGCGATACATGCCGAGGCGCTTGATGTGCTGGCCGACGAGCCCCTTGACGAGCTCCAGATCGTGGCGACGCTCGGCCGGCGCGGCCATGAGCTGGGCCTCGAGCAACTTGTCGAGCCCGAGCAGCGTCGGATTGCGGGCGAGCTCGTCCTTGATGAGCTGCGTCGCAGGCTCGGCGCCCTCGTGCGCGAGGATCTGATTGAACAGAGCCGTCAGCAAATCGAGCGACGGGTACTGATCCTCATAGTTGCGAAGCACGCGGATGCCCTGGGCGATGTCGCCGATCTTCCGATAGGCGTCGGCCAGGCGATCGGCGACCAGGCCGAGAAATGCAGGGTTCTGCGATTCGATCCGCTGCCAGGCGGCGATCGCCGCGGCGTGGTCTCCGCGCTGCGCCTCGAGGTCGCCGAGCAGCATCGTGGCGCGCGCGCAAAGCTTGTATTCCGCCAATGCTTGCTCGATGAATCGCCGGGCGTCGTCGAACTGCGAGTGGAGCATCGCGTTTTGCGCGAGCTCGCAGTAGTAGTGCGCGATCTCCTTGAAGTAAGGCCGCTTCGCCAGGGCTTCCATGCGCTTGGTGGTGGTGATCGCCTTCTGCCAATCCTTCTCCTGCTCGTAGATCTGGAGCAGGAATCCGAGCGCCTGGACCTCGAACGGGCTTCCGTCGAGACGCGAGAAGAGCTCCTCGGCGCGGTCGAGCAGTCCGGCGCGATGGAAATCCTGTGCGAGCTCGAACACCGCGGTCGGCCGCTTGTCCCCCGGGAGGTCCGGCCGGTCCAGGAGGTTCTGATGCATGCGTATGGCACGATCGATCTCGCCCTGACGCCGGAAGAGGCTTCCGAGCGCGAAGTGAAGGTCGATGGTCTGCGGATCGACCTTGACGACCTCGATAAAGGACTCGATGGCCTTATCGGGCTGCTCGTTGAGCAGGAAATTCAATCCCCGGAAATACGAGAGCGGAAGGGCCCGCGACTCACGCAGAAGGTGCTTGATGTCGATGCGCGCAGCGATCCATCCCATGGCGAAGAACAGCACAGGTATGGGCAGGAGCCACCAGAGCTCAAAATCCATGGAGTCCCGCGCCGGCCGGCATGTCTAGGCAACGTCGGCCGGATGCGCGTCGTTCTCTTCGCGCGTGCTCGCGTCGCAAACGCGTCACCTGGCGCTTGAGTCGCGTCGTCCGCACGAGCCCCGTGAGAATCCCGGCGACAGCGCCGCCGGCAAACGCGATCAGCAGCAGGAAGATGAGTGGCGCCTGCCATGAGAACCAGTGATAGAAGCGAACTGTAACGAGGTCGGCGTTCTGCAGCGATAGCAACAGCAGCAGGAGAAAGACAATGGTGCCTACGATCCAGCGAGCGACGTTCATGCGGCGGATCCAATACAAAGGGCGGCACTATCGTCGATAGACAATGCCGCCCGGAAACGAATTCCATCAGCCCTTCTTCAGTTCCTTGAAATCGACGCGTTCCCGCAATTCCTTGCCCGCCTTGAAGTGCGGGACGTGTTTTTCGGGCACCTGCACCCGCTCGCCGGACTTGGGATTTCGCCCGGTCCGCGGCGGCCTGTAGTTGAGCCCGAAGCTGCCGAATCCGCGGATCTCGATTCTCTCGCCCTTGGCCAGGCTTTCGGCCATGGCGTCGAGGATCATCTTGACCGCGAGTTCGGCATCTTTGGCCACAAGCTGCGGGAACTGCGCCGCCAAGCGGTCGATCAGTTCCGATTTGGTCATCACGGGCTCGCTTACCCTTGATTCTTGTTGTCGAGTTTAGCCTTGAGCAGCGCGCCCAGATTGGTCGTGCCGGCGTTGGTTCCGGAGTTTTCGACGGTGATCCGCTGCATCGCCTCGGACTCGTCGGCATTGTCCTTCGCTTTGATCGACAGGTTGATCGAACGGTTTTTGCGGTCGATATTGATGATCATCGCGGTCACCGCATCGCCCTCCTTCAGGTGCGAGCGGATGTCCTCCACGCGATCGCGCGCGACTTCGGACGCACGAAGGTAGCCTTCGACCTCGCCATCGAGCGCGATCACCGCGCCCTTGGCGTCGAGCGATTTGACGGTGCCGCTCACCACGGTGCCCTTGTCGTGTGCCGCGACGAAGTTCGAGAACGGATCGCCATCCATCTGCTTGATGCCCAGCGAAATGCGCTCACGCTCGACGTCGATCGCAAGGACGACGGCTTCGACTTCCTGACCCTTCTTGTAGTCGCGAACCGCGGCTTCGCCCGCCGCCGACCACGAGAGATCCGACAGGTGAACGAGACCGTCGATGCCACCCGGCAAACCGATGAACACGCCGAAGTCGGTGATGGACTTGATGAGGCCCTTCACCTTGTCGCCCTTCTTGTGGTTCATCGAAAAATCTTCCCAGGGATTGGGCATGCACTGCTTCATCCCGAGTGAGATCCGGCGCCGCTCTTCGTCGATTTCGAGGATCATCACCTCGACCTCGTCGCCGAGCTGTACGACCTTGGTCGGGTGGATGTTCTTGTTGGTCCAGTCCATTTCCGACACGTGCACCAGGCCTTCGATGCCCTGCTCGATTTCCACGAACGCGCCGTAATCGGTGAGATTGGTGACCTTGCCGAACAGGCGCGTACCCGTCGGGTAGCGACGCGACAGGCCAACCCACGGATCCTCGCCGAGCTGCTTCATGCCCAGCGACACGCGGTTCTTTTCCTGGTCGAACTTGAGAACCTTTGCGGTCACTTCGTCGCCGACAGCCAGCACCTCGGACGGGTGCTTGACGCGACGCCACGCGAGGTCGGTGATGTGCAGCAGACCATCGATGCCGCCGAGATCGACGAACGCACCGTAATCTGTGATGTTCTTGACGATGCCCTTGACGATCGCGCCTTCCTGCAGCGTCTTCAGCAACTCCTCGCGTTCCGCGCCGAGGCTCGCCTCGAGCACGGCGCGGCGGGAAACCACGACGTTGTTGCGCTTGCGATCGAGCTTGATGACCTTGAAGTCGAGTGCCTTGCCTTCGAACGGCGTCGTGTCCTTGACAGGACGGATGTCGACGAGCGAGCCGGGCAGAAAGGCGCGGATGCCGTTGACCATGACGGTGAGGCCGCCTTTGACCTTGCCGGTGACGAGCCCGGATACCACGGTGCCCTGCTCCATCGCCGCTTCGAGATCGTGCCAGGCCTTAAGGCGCTTCGCCTTGTCGCGCGAGAGGCGCGTCTCGCCGTATCCATCCTCGAGGCTTTCGATGGCGACGGTAACGAAGTCGCCGGCCTTGACTTCAACAACGCCCTGATCATTCTTGAACTCTTCGATCGGGATGAAACTTTCCGACTTCAATCCGGCATTGACGACGACGATGTTGTAATCGACGCGAGTCACTTCGGCGGTGATCAGCTCGCCCTGGCGCATCTCCTGCCGCGCGAGAGATTCCTCGAACAAGGCGGCGAAGTTTTCGGGCTGAGCGGTATCGGTGGTTGTGGCGGTTGCCATATGCATTTGTTTCCTATCGGTTCGTCCGTCGCCTGGGGCGTGGGAACGGGTCTGTTCATCGAATCCGCCAATCGGACTGCCCTGCTGACGTCCTTTCGACGGCTTGCTCTTTGCCGCTACTTGCCGGCGGCTTGCTCTTTGCCGCTGCCTGTCGGCGGCTAGCTCTTGCTGCTTATCTTCTGGCGGCTACCGGCGGCTGTTTTCTGCCGCGTACTTCTGCTACGGTGCTTTCTGCCGTGCCGGCCGCCGTCAGGCTACCCTTCAACCATGCCGCAGCCACTACCTGACGCGGCCCTTTGAAGCGCGTTTCCGCGTTATATCCAAGGACCGCGAATCAACTCGACGTCGGCGTGAGTCTCGCTTTCGCCTGTTCCAGAACGAAGGCGACACTCGCGTCGATCGTCATGTCGGTCGTATCCAGGATCACAGCGTCGGCGGCCGCCTTCAGCGGCGCGGCCGCTCGGGCACTGTCGCGCGCGTCGCGCTCCCGGATGTCGAGCAAAAGACCTTCAAGTGTAACCGAGTTTCCTTTTTCGATCAACTGCTTATAACGGCGCTCCGCCCTGACCTCGGCGCTCGCCACAAGGTAGATTTTGAGGATTGCGTCCGGGAACACTACCGTTCCCATATCGCGCCCGTCGGCGACCAGCCCGGGCGGCCGGCGAAAGGCCCGCTGCCGTGACAGGAGCGCGCTTCGAACCGACGGGAGGGCGGCTATGCGGGACGCGGACGCGCTTATCGGCTCGGCTCGCAGCGCCTCGGTCACGTCGCCCGCCCCGAGCAGGGTCCGGCCGCCCCGGAATGCAACCTCGAGGGAGCTCGCCGCCTCGGCCAGCCGGGCTTCATCGCCGGCCGGGACGCCTTCACGGGCGGCTCTGAGCGCCACCAGACGATAGAGCGAGCCGCTGTCCAGATAGTGCAGCCGCAATGCCGCAGCCACGCCTTGCGCCACGGTGCCCTTGCCGGACGCGGCGGGACCATCAATGGCAACGACCGGCGGCGCCGCGGTCACGCAGCCTTTTCCGATCGGCGCTTGCCGCAGCCGCGCGCATGGCCCGAGGCTCATGCCGCCAGCCTCTCAAAGGCCTCAAAATAGCCCGGGAAGGTTTTGTTCACGCACTGCGGATCATTGATGCGGATCGGGACGCCGCCCAATGCGGCCAGGGAAAAGCACATCGCCATGCGATGATCGTCATAGGTGTCGATCGTGGCCGCGTGCAGCGTATGCGGAGGGACGATGCGCAGCCAATCCGGGCCCTGCTCGACAAGCGCACCGAGCTTGGACAGCTCCGTCGCCATGGCTGCGATCCGATCCGTTTCCTTCACCCGCCAGCTCGCGATGTTGCGCAGTGTCGTCGGCCCGTCGGCGAACAAGGCGACGACCGCCGCGGTCATCGCCGCGTCCGGAATCATGTTGAAGTCGGCGTCGATTCCCTTCAGCTGTCCGCGTTGCCGCACCTCGATCCAATCGTCGCCGCGATCGACCACGGCGCCCATTTGCGCCAGCACATCGGCGAAGCGGACGTCGCCCTGGATGCTGCGCGTGCCGACGCCGATAACCCGCACCGGGTCCGCCCGCCACCGCGCCGGCGGCCAGAAAATATGATGCCGACGACGCGTCACCTTCGACCGCGACAGTGCCCGGACTCGAATAGCGCAGCACGGCCGGGAACAATGAACCGTTTCCACTCGTCGACGCTCGACGTCGACGCCAAAGCGCCGCATGAGCTCGAGCGTGATCTCGACGTATGGCTTGGAGATCAATTCACCGATAACTTCAACGGCTGCGCCTGACGAAGCGAGCGGCAGGCCATCAGCAGCGCGCTCACGAATTGGCTCGATACGTCGCCGCGGATCGCAATCGAGCCGGCCGCGCGCACCGCCCCGACGCCGATGCAGAGCGGCGGATATCCTTGCTGCCCGCGTATCGAATGTCCGCCCCTATCGTCCGCAGCGCGTCGACCAGATCACCGATCGGACGCTCATGCATGCGCTGGACTCCGGTCAATTCGTACTCGCCTCCGGACAGGGCCAAGGCAGCCGTCAATGGCCGGAACGCCGTGTCCGGCATTCCCCAGAAAAAGCGAAGCGCGCTTGACCGGAAATGCGCCGGATGCGCCGTGAACGACGATCGCACCCGGCTCCGCAACACGCTCGATCAGGATCCCCAGCGTCGCCAACGCTTCGAGCATCCGATCGACGTCATCGGCGTCGAGCAATCCCTGGATGCGCGTGTCCCCGCTCGCCAGCGCCGCGAGCAGGAGAATGCGGTTGGAAATGCTCTTCGACCCGGGAAGCCGCACGCTGCCGCGCATATGTGTGACGGGCTTGAGGTCGAGGTGATTCATCGCGTCCGATTGGTCGGATCATCCGCGTTCGTCTTGACCCGCGAGCCACGAATTGCGCGCTGTTCGCGCGCGCTCGAACAGCGCCGCCAGACCCGCACCGTCCATGGCAGAAAGCAAGGCGTCGAAGCGCTCGAGCTCGGCACGGTAGGCGGACAACTCCTTGCGCAGAGCGGGCGCGTTGGCGACGCAGATGTCGCGCCACATTTCGGGATCGCTGCTCGCAAGGCGCGTGAAATCGCGAAATCCGCCTGCGGCGAATCGGAAATACTCGGCTGCGTCGGCGCGGCCGGCCATTTGCGCGACGAGCGCGAACGCAAGCGCGTGCGGAAGGTGGCTCACCGCCAGCGAAGATTTCATCGTGACGCTCGGCATCCAGCGTTTGCACGACAGCGCCGCACGCAGCCCACGCAGTCGCGACTTTCGCCTGCGCATGGGGTGCCGTCTCGGCAATCGGTGTGATGATTGCCCACTTGCCTTCGAAAAGCGCGTCTGTCGCAGCTGCGGCGCCCGAGTGCTCGGTGCCTGCGATCGGATGGCCCGGCACGAATCGCGGCATCGCGGCGCCGAGGTGCCGCCGCGCCGCGTCGATGACATCCTGCTTGGTGCTGCCCGCATCGGTGATTACTGTCGCCGGCCCCAGCGCGGGCGCCATCGCGGCAAAGAGTGCAGCCATCTGCCCGACCGGCGTGGCGATGAGCACCAGATCGGCGTCGGCGAGCTCATCAGTCCAGCGCTGGTCCAGCGTCCAGACGCGATCGGCAATGCCCACGCGCAGCGCGGTCTCGAGGTTGGCGCTGCCGCGACCGACGCCGACAACGCTCGCGACCGCGTTCGCTCGCTTGAGCGCGAGGGCAAATGAGCCGCCGATCAGTCCGACGCCGACAACGACCAGCTTTGCGAGCGCCGGGGAGCGCATCGTCTTCAGCTGTCGCCCGGCCTCGAGCCCGACGCGTCGCTTCCAAGCGCGTCCTGCAGCGCCGACAGGAACCGTCGGTTCTCGTCCTCGAGCCCTACCGTGACTCGAAGGTGCTGCGGCAGCCCGTAGTTGGCCACCGGTCTCACGATCACACCCTTGCGCAGCAAGGCGTCGTAAATGCGCCCTGCGTCGCCTACGCGGACGAGCAGGAAATTGCCGTGCGAAGGAACGTATCCGATGCCGAGCGCGTCGAGGCCGCGCATCAACTGCTCGAGCCCGGCAAGATTGAGCCGTGCGCTCTCCTGCAGATAGTCGGCATCGGCCAGCGCCGCGAGCGCAGCGGCTTGCGCCACGGAGCTCACGTTGAAAGGCTGGCGCACGCGGTTGAGCATGTCGGCAACGCGCGCGTTCATCAACCCGTATCCGACACGCAATCCCGCAAGCCCGTATGCCTTGGAAAACGTGCGCGAGATGAGCAGGTTCGGATGATCCGCGATCCACGCCGACGTGTCCGAGCGATGCGAGGCCGGCAGATACTCGTTGTAGGCCTCATCGAGCACGATGAGAACGTCCTGCGGCGTCGAGGAGATGAAGCGCTTCACGGCAGCCGGGGTGAGCCAGGTGCCGGTGGGGTTGTTCGGGTTGGCGACGAAAACGATACGCGTGCGCTGCGTGATCGCCGCGCGCATCGCGTCGAGGTCGTGGCCGAGCTCGCGCGCCGGAACGGAAACGCCGGAGGCTCCGCGCGCCTGCGTCGCGAGCGGGTAAACCGCGAAGGCGTGCTGCGAATAAACGGCTTCGTCGCCGGGACGAAGAAATGCCTGAGTAGCGAGTTCCAGAATGTCATTGGACCCGTTACCCAGGACGATCTGGTCGCGCGCCACGCCGAAGCGCGTCGCGAGAGCCGTCTTCAGCGCGAAGCCGTTGCCGTCGGGATATCGGGTGACGCCGGCGACCGCGTCGGCGATGGCTTGCCGAACCCTCGGGCTCGGACCGCGAGGATTCTCGTTGGAGGCAAGCTTGACGATATCCTTCTCGGCGAGGCCGTATTCGCGCGCGAGCTCCTCGACCGGCTTGCCGGGAATATAGGGCGCTATGCGCCGGACGTACTCCGGCGTCAGCGACGCGATGTCGCTGACATCGGTCGACGCGGGCGCGGGGCCGGCGGGCTGCGGACGATTCACGAGCGCCTCACGATCAGGTCACGACACCGACGCCGGATACGACCCGAGCAGCTTGAGAAACGGCGCGCGCTCGCGCAGCTCGGCGAGCGCCGCGGCGACCGGTGCGTCCTGCTGGTGCCCTTCGAGATCGACGAAGAAGAGATATTCCCATAGACCTGTGCGCGCCGGCCTCGATTCGAGGCGGCTCATGCTCACGCCGTGTTTTGCCAGCGGCTCGAGCAGCGCGTGCACGGCGCCCGGACGATTGTGCGCGGACATCACCAGCGATGTCTCGTCGCGGCCCGACGGCGCGGCGTTATGCCTTCCAAGAACCCAGAAGCGCGTCGTGTTGTTGGGCTCGTCCTCGATGTGCGAAGACAGGACGTCGAGGCCATAGATCGTCGCGGCGGCTTCTCCGGCGATCGCCGCGGCACCCGGCTCGGCGGCAGCCATGCGCGCAGCCTCGGCATTGCTCGCGACCGGAATGCGCGCGGCCGACGGCAGGTGACGCGCCAGCCACTGCACGCATTGCGAAAGTGACTGCGCGTGGGAATAGACACGATTGACCTCCGTCAGCGAAATCCCCGCGCCACGCTTGACCATGAGGTGCTGCCCGATGCGCAGCTTGACCTCGCCCACGATCGTGAGCGGCGTCTGGCACATGAGATCGAGCGTGCGTCCCACGGCGCCTTCGGTCGAATTCTCGACCGGCACCACCGCATAATCCGTCTGCCCCGCCTCGACCGCGCGAAACACCTCGTCGATCGACGCGCATGGCTCGGCATCCACCAGATCGCCGAAGTGCCTGGTCACCGCGGCATGGCTGAACGTGCCCGCCGGGCCGAGATACGCGATACGCAGCTTTTGCTCGAGCGCGAGGCAAGCCGACATGATCTGGCGGAACACGCTGGTCACCGCGCCATCGGAGAGCGGCCCGCGATTCTCAGCCTGGATCGCGCGCAAGACCTGGGCTTCGCGCTCGGGACGATAGGCAGCCGTGTCTCCCTTGAGCGCACCGATGTGCTTGGCGTGCGCGGCGCGTTCGTTGAGGAGACGCAAGAGCTCGCGATCGAGCGCGTCTATCGCCTCGCGGCGACGCGTGATCTCCAGGTCGCTTGGCTGCTGCGACATCGCTTTGGCCTGGCCGTCGAGACGCCGGTCAGGTCGCCGGCGCCGCGATCGGCGCGCCGGACACGATCGCGCGCGATCTCATGCCGGCTCCTCGTCGGCGTCATCCTCCGCTTCGAGCACGCGCTCGAGACCGGCGAGCTTTTCGCCCTCGTCGAGATTGATGAGCGTCACGCCCTGAGTCGAGCGGCTCATTTCGCGGATCGACGAAACCTTGGTCCGGATCAGCACGCCTCCTGTCGAGATGAGCATCACCTGGTCGCCGGGTCGGACCAGCGACGCGGCAACCACGCGGCCGTTGCGCGCCGTCTGCTGAATCGCGATCATGCCCTTGGTGCCTCGGCCGTGGCGCGTGTGCTCGACGATCGGCGTGCGCTTGCCGTAGCCATTCTCGGTCGCGGTCAGAACCGACTGCTGCTCGTCCTCGGCCACCAGCATGCTGATCACCGTCTGGCCGCGATCCAGGCTCATGCCGCGCACACCGTGCGCGTTGCGCCCCATCGGCCGCACGTCGGTTTCCTCGAAACGCACCGCCTTGCCGCCGGAGCTGAACAGCATGACGTCATGCTTGCCGTCGGTCAGCGCCGCGCCAATCAGAAAATCGCCATCGTCCAGATCGACGGCGATGATGCCGGACGGGCGAGGCCGGGAAAATTCCGACAGCGGCGTCTTTTTCACCGTGCCCTTGGCCGTCGCCATGAACACAAAGCGGTCCTGCACGAATTCCTTGACGGGAAGGATGGCCGTGATCTTTTCGTGCTCGAGCAGGGGCACCAGATTGACGATGGGCTTGCCGCGCGATACCCGCCCGCCCTGCGGCACGTTGTACACCTTGAGCCAATAGACACGGCCGCGGTTGGAGAAGCACAGGATGTAGTCGTGCGTGTTGGCGCTGAACAGCCGGTCGATGAAGTCGTCGTCCTTGGTGCCCGTCGCCTGCTTGCCGCGACCTCCCCGGCGCTGCGCGCGGTACTCCGCGACCGGCTGTGCCTTCATGTAGCCGCCGTGCGACATCGTCACGATCATGTCCTCGGGCGCAATCAGGTCCTCGAGCGAGAGATCGACGCCTTGGGCCACGATCTCGGAACGGCGCTTGTCACCGAACTGGTCGCGGATCGAGGTGAGCTCGCCGCCGACCACGCCTGTCACACGTTGCGGCTTGGCGAGCACATCGAGGAGGTCGACGATTTGCGTCATGACCTCGCGATACTCGCCGGTGATCTTTTCCTGCTCGAGGCCGGTCAGGCGCTGGAGGCGAAGCTCCAGGATCGCCTGCGCCTGTGCGTCAGAAAGCTTGTAGCCGGCGGCCGGCGGCCCCGCCTGCCAGCCATACTCCGGCGCCAGTCCCTCGGGCCGCGCGGCATCCGCCGCGGCGCGGGCAAGCATTTCCTCGACGAGTGCGGAGCGCCAGATCTTTTCCATCAGCCCGGATTTCGCATCGCCGGGTGTCGCGGCGCGCTTGATGAGCGCGATGATCTCGTCGACGTTGGAGAGCGCGACCGCAAGACCTTCCAGGATGTGGCCGCGCTCGCGCGCCTTTCGCAGCTCGAAGCGCGTGCGCCTGACGACGACTTCCCGACGGTGCTGAATGAAGTGCTGGAGGAACTGTCTGAGATTGAGAACCCGCGGCTGCCCGTCGACCAGCGCCACCATGTTCATGCCGAAGCTGTCCTGAAGCTGCGTCAGTTTGTAGAGATTATTGAGGACGATCTCGGAAACTTCGCCGCGCTTGAGCTCGATCACGACGCGCATGCCCGATTTGTCCGACTCATCGCGCAGGTCGGAGATGCCTTCGAGTTTTTTCTCGCGCACCAGCTCGCCGATGCGGGTGAGCAGCGTCGCCTTGTTCACCTGATAGGGAAGCTCGTCGACGATGATCGCCTGGCGGCCGCCCTTTTCGATGTCCTCGATATGCGTGCGCGCACGGATGACGACGCGCCCGCGGCCCGTGCGATAGCCTTCCCGCACGCCCTCGGTGCCGTAGATGATCCCGGCGGTGGGAAAATCGGGCGCCGGAACGTGCTCGATCAGCTCATCGACCGTCAGATCCGGATTCTCGAGCAGCGCAAGGCACGCCGTGACGATCTCGGTCAGGTTGTGCGGCGGAATGTTGGTCGCCATTCCGACCGCGATCCCTGACGAGCCGTTGATCAGCAGATTCGGGATCCTCGCTGGCAGTACCGTTGGCTCGAGTTCCTTGCCATCGTAGTTCGGGACGAAATCGACGGTTTCCTTGTCGATGTCGGCCAGCATCTCCGCGGAGATTTTTTCGAGGCGGCACTCGGTGTACCGATACGCCGCGGCCGCGTCGCCATCGACGGAACCGAAATTGCCCTGCCCATCGATGAGCGGATAGCGCAGCGAGAAATCCTGGACCATCCGGACCAGGGCTTCGTAGGTAGCGCCGTCGCCGTGCGGGTGGTATTTGCCGAGGACATCGCCGACCACGCGCGCGCACTTCACATACGGCCGGTTCCAGACGGTGTTGGATTCGTGCATCGCAAAAAGCACCCGGCGGTGCACCGGCTTGAGTCCATCGCGGACGTCCGGAAGGGCCCGGCCCACGATCACGCTCATCGCGTAATCGAGGTAGGAATGCCGCATTTCGGCTTCGAGGCTTACTGGCAGGGTTTCTTTGGCGAACTGCTCCATCGGGGACGGCGCTCTTTATCGGTTGAAAGGTTTCAAAGTGGCAGGCCAGCGCAGGTATGCGCCGGGACGGCAGAGTCGTATCGACGGGGCCATCCGCCGCTACCAGACGAACGGACACGGAAAAGAAGCAATTTTATCATGACCGTTGTATTGCTGCGACAACTTCCAACTTCTTGTTGCGCGAATCGAAATACGGCTTTGCAGGGCCAAAATCCCTATGCTATAGTCAACCGGAAGTCGGTATTTTCACTGGCCACCAAAAAACAATCGCCAACATTGCCGCGAAGCGGAAAATGAACGAGCAAGCCTCAACAACTCAAGCCAAAGGGGTGAAAGTAATGAAGATTCGTCTGATTGCATCCATCGTGACCGGCGCGACTGCCGCCATGTTGGCCTCTGCGGCGTTCGGCCAGGCAAACCCGCAGAACAGCGGTTATGTGCTCTTTGGATATGGCACGCCCGACAAGAACATTTGGCGCAGCGGTTCGTACGGCGGCACCCCCGGCGTCAACGACACGCTCTGCTGGCGCACAGGGTACTGGACGCCCGCGATGGCAATCATCGAATGCGACCCGGACCTCGTTCCCAAGCCTGCGCCGGCGCCCGCTCCCGCGGTCGTGCCGCCGCCGCCGCCTCCGCCGCCCGCTCCGGCTCCGGCGCCCGGCGTGCAGAAGATCACGCTCGCGTCCAAGGCCTTGTTCGATTTCGATAAGGCAGTCCTCAAGCCCGAAGGCAAGGCAGCCATCGACAGCGAAGTCATCACCAAGCTGAAGGGCGTGACGAGGCTGGAACTGGTCCTTGTGACGGGCCACACCGATCGTATCGGCTCGCAGGCTTACAACCAGAAGCTGTCGGAGCGCCGCGCGAACACCGTGCGCGACTACCTGGTCAGCCAAGGTGTGCCACGCGACAAGATCGAAACGCTCGGCATGGGCAAGACGCAGCCGGTTCCTGGTGTTGTTTGCAATCAGAAGAACATGAAGGAACTGATTGCCTGCCTGGCACCGAATCGCCGCGTCGAGGTCGAAGTCAAGGGCGAGATCGTCAAGCGCTGAAGCAGCGCTTTTCGACGAAAGAGCCCCGCCGAGTGCGGGGCTTTTTCTTTGCTTTCGTGACTTGCCTCTTGTCCTTTTCGTCGACTTCCATGCCTCAACGTTCGCACCGCCGTCCATGACCGAAGTCGATCTGCGCCTCGACGCCCGATGGGTGTTGCCGGTCGATCCAGCCGGCTTGCTGGATCATCATTCGCTGCTGATCGATGAGGCGCGCATCGTCGCGATCGTGCCGACCACCGACGTCGCTGGAACATTCGAAGCGCGCGAGCACCTGACGCTCCCGACGCACGTGCTTCTGCCGGGCCTCGTCAACGCGCACACGCACGCCGCAATGTCCCTGCTTCGGGGTGTCGCCGATGATGTTCCGCTCAAGGCATGGCTCGAGCAATCGATATGGCCTCGCGAGAGCCGCTTCGTCGATGCCGATTTCGTCCACGACGGAACGCTGCTTGCCGCGGCGGAAATGATCCGCGGCGGCGTCACCTGCTGCAACGACATGTACTTTTTCCCCGGCGCGGCGGCACGCGCGTACCGCGCCAGTGGAATGAGGGCGATGCTCGGCATGCCCGTGCTCGATTTCCCCACTCCCTATGCCACCGACGCCGACGGCTATTTGAACGCCGGACTCGCGGCACGAGACGAGTGGAAGCACGAACCGCGGCTGCTCTTTTGCCTCGCGCCACACGCGCCGTACACCGTTGCCGACGCGACATGGGCCAAGATCGTCACCTTCGCCCGACAGCTCGATCTCATCATCCAGACGCACCTGCTCGAAACACGCGAAGAGCGCGTGAACAGCGTATCCGAGCATTCCCTCGCTCCGCTTCAGCGTCTTCACCGCCTGGGCGCGACCGGTCCGGCATTCATCGCGATTCACGCCGTCGATGTCGACCCCGCCGACATCGAGCTCCTTGCCGCGCAGCACTGTCATGTCGTCCATTGCCCGACATCGAATCTGAAGCTCGCCAGCGGCATCGCGCCGGTCTCGGCGATGATCCGCGCCGGCATCAACGTCGCGCTCGGCAGCGACGGCGCAGCGAGCAACAATCGCCTCGACGTATTCGGCGAGGCGCGCCTGGCTTCTCTGATCGCCAAGGTGGCCGCCAACGACCCCGCCGCGCTTCCGGCGACCGAGGTGTTGCGCATGGCGACGCTCGGCGGCGCCATCGCGCTCGGCCTCGACGAGCAGATCGGATCGCTCGCGCCTGGAAAGCAGGCCGATGCCATTGCCGTCGATCTCGGAGGCGTTTCGCATGCGCCGTGCTACGACCCGGTCTCGCATCTGGTCAATGTCACCGGGCGCGATCAGGTCAGCGACGTATGGGTCGCCGGCGAGAGGCTCCTCGCGGATGGAAAACTGACGCGCATCGACGCAGACGGACTCGCATCGCGCGCCCGCTTCTGGCACGATCGCCTGCAATGAACATCAACGTCGATCCTCAGGAGCTCGCCAAGTTCGGCGCGCTTGCCCATCATTGGTGGGATCCAGGCAGCGAATTCAAGCCGCTGCACGACATCAATCCGCTGCGCCTGGGATACATCGCCGAGCGATGCGGCGGCCTCCCCGGCAAGACGACTCTCGATGTCGGCTGCGGGGGCGGCATTCTGACCGAAGCGCTCGCGCGCGAGGGCGCCGTCGCCACCGGCATCGACCTGTCCGACAAAGCCCTCGGCGTGGCGCGCTTGCATCAGATCGAGTCGGGAACGAATGTCGACTATCGACTGATGTCGGCCGAGGCAATGGCGATCGAAGCGCCGTCGTCGTTCGACATCGTCACCTGCATGGAGCTGCTGGAGCACGTGCCCGATCCGGCCTCGACCGTCGCCGCGTGTGCCGGGCTCGTGCGCCCCGGTGGACATGTGGTGTTCTCCACCATCAACCGCAATGCCAAGGCTTATGCGTTCGCCATCGTCGGCGCGGAATACGTGCTTCGGCTGCTGCCGCGTGGAACGCACGACTACGAGCGCTTTCTCAAGCCGTCGGAAATTGCCGGATTCGCGCGCGCGGCCGGGCTCGAGACCGACGCACTCATCGGCATGACCTATAACCCCTTCAGCAAGACGTACCGGCTCGAGGCCGACACGTCGGTCAACTACATCATGAGCTTTCGCCGTGACGCATAAGGCAACGCCCTCGCCCCGATTCGACGTCAAGGGCGTTCTGTTCGATCTCGACGGAACGCTCGCGGACACGGTCGGCGATCTCGCCGGCGCCGTCAACCGCATCCGAACCGATCGCTCGCTGCCGCCTGTCGAGATCGACGCGCTTCGTCCGCACGCATCGCACGGCGCGCGCGGCATGCTCGGCGCCGCCTTCGGCATCGGACGCGACAGCCCCGAGTTCGAAACCCTGCGCGACCTCTTTCTCGACAACTACGCAGCGAGCCTCTGCGAAAAGACACAGCTGTTCGAGGACGCAGACAAGGTGCTGTCCGAGATCGAGCGCCGCGGCCTGCGCTGGGGCATCGTCACCAACAAGGCTTCTCGCTTCACGCTCCCGCTGCTCGAGCGGCTCGCGCTGTCGACGCGCGCGGTGGCGGTCATTTGCGGCGACACCACGGCCAACGCCAAGCCGCATCCGGAACCGCTGATCGCGGGCGCCGTTGCGCTGCAGATCGATCCGTCGGAATGCGTGTACGTGGGAGACGCCGAGCGCGACGTCATCGGAGGCCGCGCTGCCGGCATGAAGACCCTGATCGCGCGCTATGGATACCTCGGTGCCGACGACACGCCGGACGCCTGGGGCGCCGACGGGTCCATCGACACGCTGGCGGAGCTCCTGGACTGGTTGCCTGAGACGGTTCCGCGCGCTGCGATCGACGCGTGACTTCGCCCGCGGGCGTTGTGGCGCACTACGCGGGGCAGGCCCCGGCGTTGAGAAATAACCATTGCTGAGGCTTGCCGTCGCGCGTGCCGGCGACCCACACCGCCTGACTCTTGGTCAACGGCTGAAGCACTGTGAAAGCGATGTCGGAGGGCATCACCAGGGGAATACCGTTCGCGCGCTCCACGCGATCGCCGTTCTTGAGACCCAGCATGCCGGCGAAACCGCTCTGGTCGCGCACGACAAGGGCACCGGGTGCAGTCTCGAGCAGCGCCTTCCACGCATCGGGCGCGTCCGTCATGCCTCCAAGCAGTTCGGCATTCAATCGCACGATCGATCCGGTAAATCCCGCCGGCACCGCGCACCCGGCGGGCCTGGTGGCCTGCGCCAAGGGACCGGGGGCCCGCGAGCCGCTCGCCGGGGCGCGCAAGGCGAGGTCGCGTCGCACCCCGCCATCGCTCAAGGTAACGCCGTCCGGACGCACCGCCTCGAGGCGCACACCAGCCGCCGATGTCCTGTCCTGACGTTGCGATCTGCGGTCCGCGAGCGGAGCGAAACAGCGCGTAGCCGCCTCCGTCGCGCAGCGCGAACACACCGAGCAATCTAAGGTCACCGAGACTTGGAGTCGACGCGCCGGGAGTCACGCCGGAGGATGCGACGCCGAACAGTTTTCGCGTCGTTCACGCGGCGAGCGACGTCAGTGTCTGGAATCGTGACCGGGATCGATACCGCTGCCGGGCCGAACCACTTCCAGCCCCAGTGCGCGAGCGTCAGCGCGAGAAGCCCTAACGCGAGCAGCCATGCGAGCACGACCGCGAATCTCAGCGAGACCGTCGTCAACAGCGGAGAACGCGTGCTCGCCACGTATAATCCCGTTTCGCTCATTTCATCACCGCGCCTCGGTGCACGTCGCACCGCCCGCGCCACCCACTTGAACCCGCACCTCGCGCAATTGCAGCCGTATCCGTTCGAGCGTCTGCGAGCATTGTTTGCCAGCGTAACGCCGGACCCGCGGAAGGCTCCCATCAGCCTGTCGATCGGAGAGCCTCGCCATCCCACGCCTGCGCTCGTCCTCGACGCACTCGCAGCGGGCGCAAAAGGGCTCGCGAATTATCCCACAACCGCTGGCGCGCCCGCGCTGCGTGAAGCCATCGCCGCGTGGCTCGAGCGCCGCCATGGATTGCCGTCGCTCGATCCGGCGACGCAAGTCCTTCCGGTGCTGGGAAGCCGCGAGGCGCTGTTCTCGTTCGCGCAGACGGTCATCGATGCCAGCCGCGCCGGCGCGACCGTCGTCGTCCCCAATCCGTTCTACCAGATCTACGAGGGCGCGACGTTGCTGGCGGGTGCGACGCCGCATTACGTCAACAGTCTGGCTGCCGACGATTTCACGCCACGATGGACCGACGTGCCCGAGTCCGTCTGGGCGCGAACGCAACTTCTCTACGTATGCTCGCCCGACAATCCCACCGGCCGCGTGATGGGCCAGGACGAGTGGCGCTACCTGTTCGACCTCGCGGACCGCCACGATTTCGTCATCGCCGCCGACGAGTGCTACTCGGAAGTCTACTTCGACGAAGCCAGACCGCCGCTCGGCGCGCTGGCCGCGGCACGCGCGCTCGGACGCGACCGTTACGAGCGAGTGCTTTCCTTCGGCAGCCTGTCGAAGCGATCCAACGCGCCCGGCCTGCGCTCGGGCTACGTCGCAGGCGATGCGGCGCTGGTCAAGGCTTTTCTGCTCTACCGAACCTATCACGGCTCGGCCATGTCATCGGCGGTCGCCGCGGCGAGCATCGCGGCGTGGAATGACGAGGGTCACGTCCGCGCCAATCGCGCCTTGTACGCGGAGAAATTCACCAAGCTTGCGCCGCGCGTTCGCGCGGTCCTTCCAGCGCACGAGCCCGATGCAGCGTTCTATCTCTGGGCCGCGGTCCCCGGCGACGACGCCGAGTTCGCGCGCGGTCTCTACGCCGAAGAAGCGGTTAGCGTGCTGCCTGGAAGCTTCATAGGACGCGAGACCGCGGGTCTCAATCCGGGCCGCGGCTATGTCCGCATCGCGCTGGTGGCCTCGTTCGACGAGTGTGCGGAAGCGGTCGAGCGCCTGGCGCGGATTCGCAGCGCGCCGGACCGGCTAGCTCGACCGTCTCACCGCGGCCCTCCCGCCCGTATAGGGGGCGCTTCGTCGTCACCGGGGGCGCTTCGTCGGATCGCCCCGATTGCGAGGGGCCGCGCAGTACAATCCGCGCCATGTCGATGACGCAAAATTCTGTGTGGCGCTTTCCCATTCCCGCGGGGCTGCGAGGCGTGTCCTGGCGCACGTTTGCGCTGATCCTGGCGATCAATACCGGCTACGCGGCAAGCCTGTCGATCGACGATGTCCGGCCATTCTGGCATCCCTTCGTTACAGCGCAGTCGTTCGGGCTGTCGATCGCCTTCGTGGTCAATTCCTTCTCGCCATGGAACAAGACCCATCCCGTGTGGCGGCTTGTGGGGGCGGTCGCGATCGGCTCGGTGCTGGGCATGGCGCTGGTCATTCTGATCAAGAGATATGGGTGGACCGACCTGACCTCGGATCCGCGCAAGTTCGTGTGGACGCTGGGTGGCGCATTTGTCAACGGCCTCTTCGTGGGCCTGCTTTTCATGTTCAAGTACCGCGATGCCCGCGTCCAGACGCAGTTGCTGAGAGCGGAAGCTGACCGCAATCTACTGTCGATGCAGGCCGCCGAGGCGGAGCTCAAGCTGATGCAGGCGCAGGTCGAGCCGCATTTCCTGTTCAACACGCTGGCGTCGGTGCAGTTCCTGACCGAGACCGATCCTCCGATGGCCGGGCTGATGCTGGGCCACCTGCTTTCCTACCTGCGCGCCGCAGTTCCCCAGCTGCGCTCCGGCAGCACGACGCTCGGACAGGAAGCGGAGCTCGCGCGCGCGTATCTGTCCATCATGCAGATGCGCATGGAATCGCGGCTCAAGTTCACGGTCGACGTTCCGGTCGCGCTGCAATCGCACTCGTTTCCGCCGATGCTGCTGATGTCGGTCGTGGAAAATGCGATCAAGCACGGCATCGAGCCGCGCGCCGAGGGCGGGGAAGTACGCATCGAGGCGAAGCAGGAAAAAGGGATGCTCACCGTGACGGTCACCGACACCGGGCGAGGCTTTGCCGATCAGGTGGGCCAGGGCGTCGGCTTGACCAACCTCCGCGACCGGCTCAAGGCTCTCTATGGCCAGCGCTCGCAATTCACGCTCGACGCGATCCTTCCTCATGGCGCCAAGGCGACGATCCTGATTCCGGACGCGGCCTGATGCAAGGCAGGGTGGCGTAGATGTCGTCACGCGTGACCGCGCTGATCGCCGAGGATGAGCCGCTGCTGCGCCGGCAACTGAAGGCGCGTCTCACGCAGGCCTGGCCCGAGCTCGTCATCGTCGCCGAAGCCGAGAATGGCGCCGAAGCATTGGCGAAGGCTCACGAGCTCAAGCCGGACATCGCGTTTCTCGACATCCGCATGCCGGTCAAGGACGGGCTTGCCGTTGCCGAGGCGATCGCCGACACCTGCCATATCGTCTTTGTCACCGCTTACGACGAATACGCGGTGACCGCGTTCGAGCAGGGCGCAGTCGACTATATTCTGAAGCCGGTCGCCGCCGACCGGATCGCGAAGGTCGTCGCCCGCCTCAAGAACCGCGTGGCGTCCCCGCCGTCGGATCTGGCAGGCGTGCTGCAGCAGCTTGCATCGCGCGACACGGGCGGACCCTTGCGCTGGATCAAGGCGTCGCTCGGCAATTCGATGCGGCTGATCCCGGTCGACGAGGTCTGCTATTTCCAGGCCGAGGACAAGTACACCAAAGTCGTCACGACGTCGGGAGACGCGCTCATCCGCACGACCATTCGCGAGCTCTTCGACGACCTCGATCCGGAAGTGTTCTGGCAGGTGCATCGGAGCACCATCGTCAACCTGCGGGCGATCGCCCGCGTCGAGCGCGATTACCGCGATCAGCCGCTGATTTTTCTCAAGGACAGGCCCGAGCAGCTCACCGTGAGCCGCACCTTCGCACATCTGTTCAAGTCGATGTAGCGCCGCTGCGGCGCCATCCGTGCGGACGGGTGGCGCGAAGCACCTCAGCGCAAGCCTGCGGGCACGGGTAAAATGGCGGCCTTGTCCGCAATCCCGCGCGCTCTTCCATGGATTCACTGGAGCAAACGATCGATGCCGCCTGGGAGCGGCGCACCGAGCTCGACCCCGCGAGCGCCCCCGCGACCCTGCGCGACGCCGTCGCCAGCGCCATCGACGGGCTCGATGCGGGACGCCTGCGCGTCGCGGAGAAGCGCGGCACCGAGTGGGTCACGCATCAGTGGCTGAAGAAAGCCGTTCTGCTTTCGTTTCGACTGGCGGACACCAAAGCGATCGGCCTCGCGGGTCCCGCGGCGCCGTTTCGATTTTACGACAAGGTTCCGACCAAGTTCGCCGGGTTCGACGACGCGGCGTTCGCGCAGGCGGGCGTGCGCGTCGTTCCGCCCGCGGTCGCGCGGCGCGGGGCGTACATCGCGCCCAATGTCGTGCTGATGCCGAGCTACGTCAACATCGGCGCCTACGTCGACTCGGGCACCATGGTCGACACTTGGGCGACCGTCGGCTCGTGCGCACAGATCGGCCGCAACGTGCATCTTTCAGGCGGCGTGGGCATCGGCGGGGTCTTGGAACCGATCCAGGCCAACCCCACCATTATCGAAGACAATTGCTTCATCGGAGCGCGCTCCGAGGTGGTCGAGGGCGTGATCGTCGAGGAGAACTCGGTGCTCGGCATGGGTGTCTTCATCGGCCAGAGCACCAAGATCTATAACCGCGACACCGGCGTGGTGAGCTACGGTCGTGTGCCCTCGGGATCGGTGGTCGTCGCCGGCAGCCTGCCTTCGGCTGTCGGCAACTGCCAGCTCTATTGCGCGGTGATCGTGAAGCAGGTCGATGCGAAGACCCGCTCGAAGACCAGCATCAACGAATTGTTGCGAGCATGACGTGAGAGGTATGGACACCATGGCGGTTGCAATCAAGAACGCGGACGAGATAGCGAAGATGCGGGTCGCGGGGCGCCTCGCATCGGAGCTGCTCGATTTTCTGACGCCGCACGTGCGGCCGGGCGTCACCACCGGCGAGCTCGACCGCATCGCGCACGACTACCAGGTCAACGTGCAAAAGGTGATACCGGCGACGCTGAACTACGCGCCGCCGGGTCACCGTCCCTATCCGGCGTCGCTGTGCACCTCGGTCAATCACGTCGTTTGTCACGGCATTCCCGGCGAGAAGACGCTCAAGCCGGGCGATATCGTCAACATCGACGTGACCGTCATCAAGGACGGCTTTCACGGCGACAGCAGCCGCATGTTCTATGTCGGTTCGCCCGCGATTCAGGCCAAGCGCCTGTGCGAAGTGACCTTCGATGCCATGTGGCTGGGGATACGCGAGGTCAAGCCGGGCGGGACGCTGGGCGACATCGGCGCGACCATACAGCGTCACGCCGAGAGTCACGGCTTTTCGGTGGTCCGCGAATTCTGCGGTCACGGCATCGGCCGCCAGTTTCACGAAGAGCCGCAGGTTCTGCACTACGGCCGCCCGGGAACGGGTCTCAAGCTTCAGCCGGGGATGATCTTCACCATCGAGCCGATGATCAATGCCGGCCGTCCCGGCATTCGCTGTCTGGCCGATGGCTGGACGATCGTGACCGCCGACCACAGCCTCTCCGCGCAATGGGAGCACACCGTGCTGGTCACCGACGACGGCTACGAAGTGTTGACCGTTTCCGAAGGCGCTCCGCCGGCGCCGGCGTTGGCGCAAACCTGACGTTTCGCGTGACCGCGACGCTCGCCGCGGCGCCCACGGCCGCCGCCAATCCGGGCATCAGCGGCTGGAAGCGTGAGCTCGTCGCCGGACGCGCCGCGCTGCACGCGGCGTTCGTCGCCGATCCGCAGCCGAAGCGCCTGCTGGTGCGGCAGGCGGCGCTGGTCGATCGCATCGTTCGCGGGCTCTGGCTCGAGGTCGGCCCACCGCGCGGCGCCGCGCTGGTCGCGGTAGGCGGCTACGGCCGCGGCGAGCTCTTTCCCCACTCCGACATCGATGTCCTGATCCTTCTGCCGAGGCCGCTCGAAACCGGCGCCGATACGGCGTCGATCGAGCGCTTCATCGGCATGCTCTGGGACGCGGGCCTCGAAGTCGCGCACTCCGTGCGCACCGTCGAGGAGTGCGAGACCGAGATGGCGCAGGACGTGACCATCCGCACGAGCCTTCTCGAGCATCGTCTCCTCGCCGGCTCGCGCGTGCTCTACGATCGCTTCCGCCGCCGCTTCGCGGCCGCGGTCGACGTGCGCGCGTTTTTCGAAGCCAAGGCGCTCGAGCAGCAGCAGCGCCACCTGCGCTATCAGGACACCGCATACAACCTCGAGCCCAACGTCAAGGAAAGCCCCGGGCGGCCTGCGCGACCTGCAGACGATCATCTGGATCGCGCGCGCCGCCGGACTGGGACACTCATGGCGTGCGCTCGCCGAGCACGGGCTCATGACCCGGACCGAAGCGCGCGAAGTCACGCGCCACGAGCGTCTCATCGACGACTCTGCGGATCCGCCTGCATTATCTCGCCGGCCGGCGCGAGGACCGTCTCGTGTTCGACGTGCAGACGGCTCTGGCGCGTCAACTCGGCTTGGCCGACACGCCGCAACCGGCGCGCGTCGGAGCAGCTGATGCAGCGCTACTATCGCGCCGCGAAATCCGTGCGCCAGGTCAACGTCATCCTGCTGCAGAACCTGCACGCGCGCCTGTTTCCGGCGCAGCTCGCGGTGCGTCCGATCGACGATGATTTCCAGGCCGTCGACGAGCTGCTCGACCTCCGCGACGATGAGCTTTTCGTCAAGCGCCCCTCGGCCATCCTCGACAGCTTTCTGACGCTGCAGAAGCACCCGGAGCTCAAGGGCATGTCGGCGCATATGCTGCGCTCGCTCTGGCGCAATCGCGATCGCGTCAATGCCGCCTTCCGCCGCGATCCGCAAAATCGCGCGCGCTTCATGGCGATCCTGCGCCAGCCACGCGGCGTGACGCACGAGCTGCGGCGCATGAATCAGTACGGGATTCTCGGGCGCTACCTGCCGGTGTTCGGCCGCATCGTCGGCCAGATGCAGCACGATCTGTTTCACGTCTACACCGTCGACGAGCACATCCTGATGGTGATTCGCAACCTGCGCCGCTTCACCGAAGCCCAGCACGCGCACGAATATCCGCTGTGCTCGCGCCTGATCGCGGACTTCGCGCGGCCGGAAGTGCTCTACGTCGCCGGGCTCTTTCACGACATCGCCAAGGGCCGCGGAGGCGATCATTCCCAGCTCGGAAGTCGCGACGCGCGACGCTTCTGCCGCCAGCACGATCTCTCGCCCGAAGATTCCAGACTTGTCGTGTGGCTGGTCGAGCAGCACCTGACCATGTCGGCGACGGCACAGAAGCAGGACCTCAGCGATCCCGCCGTCATCGCCGCGTTCGTCGCCAAGGTGAAGACCGAGCGCCGCCTCGCCGCGCTCTACCTGCTGACGGTGGCCGACATCCGCGGCACCAGCCCGAAAGTATGGAACGCGTGGAAGGCGAAACTGCTCGAGGATCTGTTCCACGCCTCCAAGGCGGTGCTTTCAGGCGAGCCCGGCATGCGGCCTCTGCAGGACAGCCTCGACGCGCGACGCGCGGAAGCGGCGCGCATCCTGCGTCTCTACGCGGTGCCCGAGGGCGCGGAGCAGCAGCTCTGGCAGCGTCTCGACGGCGTCTATTTCCAGCGCCACACCGCCGATGAAATCGCCTGGCACGCGCGCCACCTGTATTTTCGCGTCGATGCCGCCGAGCCCGTCGTCAAGACGCGGCTCGCTCGCGAGGGCGCCGGGCTGCAGGTGATGATTTATCTCCCCGACCAGAAGGAGCTGTTCGCACGCATCTGCGGCTTCTTCGGCCGCGCGCAGCTCTCGATTCTCGAGGCGCGCATCCACACCACGCGCCACGGCTACGCGCTCGACACCTTCGACGTGCACGATCCGAGCAACTCCAATGCGAACTATCGCAACGCGATGAGCTACATCGAGTACGAGCTCAAGCAGGCGCTGATGACGCGCGCGCCGCTGCAGCCGTCGCCGCCGGGACGCATCAGCCGCCACCTGAAGCACTTCCCGCTGACGCCCGAGATCCGCATCTTTCCCGACGACAAAGGGACGCACTTCATTCTCGAGATCGTCGCCGGCGACCGGCCCGGACTCCTGTCGCGCATCGCCTACCTGCTCGCGACCGCCAACATCAACGTCGCCAGCGCGAAGATCAACACCCTGGGCGAGCGCGCGGAAGACGTCTTCCTGCTCGACGGCGCGAGGCTTCACGACGAAGCCGCCCTGCTCAAGCTCGAGCAGTCGCTCTACGACCAGCTTCGTCTTTGACGAGGCGGCCGCGCGCTTGGCGTTAGCCGCCGGACGCCTAGTCGTCCGGCGTATCCACGCCGGGAAAGAGCACGCTCGTGAATCCGAGCGTGCGCATGTCGCGCATGCGCATCGGGTACAGGACCCCGTCGAGGTGATCGCATTCGTGCTGCACGACGCGCGCGTGGAATCCCGAGGCTTCGCGATCGATCGGGCGTCCGTGCGGATCGAACCCGCTGTAGCGCACGCGGCTGAAGCGCGGCACCATGCCGCGCAATCCCGGAACCGAAAGGCAGCCCTCCCAGTCTTCTTCCTTCTCGGGCGCCAGCGGGGTGATGATCGGATTGACCAGTTCGGTGTAGGGAACCGGCTCAGCATCGGGATAGCGCTGGTTGTGCTCGAATCCGAAGATGACCACGCGCAAGCCCACGCCGATCTGCGGCGCCGCGAGTCCCGCGCCCTTGGCGGCGACCATCGTTTCGCGCATATCGCCGATCAGCGCGAGGAGCTCCTCGGTGCCATAACGCTGCACCGGCTGCGAACGCTCGAGCAGGCGCGGATCGCCCATGCGCAAAATCGGCACGATCATCGCGCGTCCCTCACCACTTCGTCGATCAGCGAGCGAACCTTGTCCATGGCAGTCTCCAGAACCGAGGCAATGCTTTCCATCGATATCGCCAAAGCGCTGTCGCCGCGTCCCGCGGCGTGATTGACGACCACCGATATCGACGCGTACGCGAGGCCCAACTCCCGGGCGAGGACCGCTTCCGGCATGCCCGGTCATGCCGACCACGGTCGCGCCGTCGCGCGCGAGGCGGTCGATCTCGGCCGCGGTTTCAAGCCGTGGACCACAAACGGCGCCGTACACCCCCCCGTCGTGAATGGGTATTCCTGCCGCGCGTGCGCCCGCGCGGCATCGCTCGCGCAGCGATTCGGTGTACGGATGCGTGAAATCGACGTGGACCACTTCGCGATCACCGCCGTCGAAAAAAGTGTGCTCCCTGCCGCTGGTGTAATCGATCAACTGGTGCGGCAGCACGATGTCGCCGACGGCGTACTCCGAGGCAATCGCTCCCACCGATGCGACCGCCAGAATCGAGGCCACCCCGCTCTTCTGCAGCGCCCAGAGGTTGGCGCGATAGTTGACGCGGTGCGGCGGAATCGTGTGCCCGTGTCCGTGACGCGCCAGAAAAGCGACATCGCGTCCCGCGACCTGGCCGAAGACCAGCGCCGACGATGGCTCGCCGTAGGGCGTGCGGACGACTTCGCGGCGAGCTACGGCAAGCGTGGACAGGCGGGTTAGCCCGCTGCCACCGATGATGGCGAGCATGGAGTTTGACGGTCGGAAGGCAAATGAGAGGGCAAATGATAGCGTGCCCGCCGGCGGCCGCGGAGCCTGTAGACGACGAACCGGGCGGGTGAAAATGGCCCCGCCAGTTGTTACTTTGCGCGACCTTGGTTATTCTTGTCAATTCATGACATTGTCAAGGCCTCGAAGGCGTTGGGGCCGCAGTGTGGCGGCCCGCGGGTCGACCTCTTAATTGAACGGGGACAACGATATGTACCTCGACCGATTGTTCAAGATGATGGCGGAGAAGCAGGCCTCCGACCTTTTCATATCCTGCGGCGCGCCGATCAACATCAAGATCAACGGCGTGGTGGCTCCGATCGCGACTCAGCCGATGGACGTCGAGACCGTCCGTCGCATCGCCTACGAGCTGATGACCAAGGATCAGGCGCGCGAATTCGAAAACGAGATGGAAATGAATCTTTCCTATCTCGACCGCAGCGTGGGCAATTTCCGGATCAACATCTTCAGGCAGCGCGGCACGATCTCGATGGTCATCCGCTATGTCCGCAGCCGCGTCCCTCCGTTCGAGGACTTGAAGCTCCCTTCGGTCCTGCTCAACCTGGTGATGGAAAAGCGCGGCCTGGTGCTGGTGGCCGGCGCGACGGGCTCGGGCAAGTCGACGACGCTGGCGGCCATGATCGATTACCGAAACACCAACCGCTCGGGCCACATCCTGACGCTCGAGGACCCGATCGAATACCTGTTCGAGCACAAGAAGTCGATCGTCAATCAGCGTGAGATCGGCGTCGACACCCAGGGCTATAACAACGCCCTGCCGAATGCGCTGCGCGAAGCTCCGGACCTGATCATGATCGGCGAGATCCGAGACCGGGACACCATGCAGCAGGCGCTCCTGCACACCCTGACCGGCCACCTGTGCCTGTCGACCATCCACGCCAACAACAGCTACCACGCGCTGTCGCGGATCATCAACATGTTCCCGTACGACGCGCGCTCGGGTCTGCTGTCCGACTTGTCGATCGGGTTGCGGGCGATCATTTCGCAGCGCCTGGTGCGCAACAAGGAAGGCGAGCAGCAGCCCGCCGTGGAGATTCTGCTCAACACCTCGCTCATCGCCGAGCTCATCAAGAACGGCGAAATCACCCAGATGAAAGAGGCGATGGAGCAAAGCCTCTATCCGGGATCGCAGACGTTCGAGCAGGCGCTCTGCCGCCTTTATCTCGACGGCCTCGTGTCCTACGACGAAGCCCTGTCGGCCGCGGATTCGCCGACGAATCTCGCGTGGCTCGTCAATCAGAACTCGCCGACGACCAGCGTCGATGCCGAGACGGTCCACGCCGAAGCCGAGCGCCGAATCAGCGGCGATTTCGTCAAGCTGGAAATCGATCCCGAATTCCTGAACCGTCCGTAAGCCGCCCCGCGCCTGCCTGGATGACAAGCGCCGCGCCCGGTACGCCGACACTGGATCTCGCGCGCGAGCTGATCTCGCGACGATCGGGCACGCCGGACGACGCGGGCTGCCAGAAGATTCTCCAGACCCGACTCGAGCCGCTCGGTTTTCGTTGCGAGACGACTTCGGCCAACGGCGTCACCAATCTCTGGGCGCGGCGGGGCAACGAGCGCCCCGTGATCTGCTTTGCGGGACACACCGACGTCGTCCCCACCGGTCCGCTCGACGCCTGGCACTCCGATCCGTTCGCGCCCACCGTACGCGAAGGCTTTCTCTACGGGCGCGGGGCATGCGACATGAAGTCGTCCGTGGCGGCGTTCGTCGTCGCGATCGAGGGGTTCACCGCAAAGCACGTCGGCCACCGGGGATCGATCGCGCTCCTCATCACTTCCGACGAGGAAGGCCCCGCAGTCGACGGCACCGTGCGCGTGGTCGAGAAGCTGCGCGCCGCGGGCGAGGCACTCGACTACTGCATCATCGGCGAGCCGTCATCGGTCGACCGTCTGGGAGACATGATCAAGAACGGACGCCGCGGCACGCTTTCCGGCACGCTCGTCGTCCGTGGGGTGCAGGGGCATATCGCCTATCCACATCTGGTCCGCAATCCGATTCATCTTGCGGCGCCCGCCATCGCCGAGCTGGCGTCCATGGTCTGGGACCGCGGCAACGAATATTTTCCCCCGACGAGCTGGCAGGCGTCGAACGTTCACGCGGGGACCGGCGCCACCAACGTCGTTCCTGGAACGCTCGAGCTGCAGTTCAACTTCCGCTATTCGACGGCGAGCACGCGCGACAGCCTCGTCGAGCGCATGACGGCGGTGCTCGACCACCACGGCCTCGACTACGATCTCAAGTGGACCGGGCACGGCAAGCCGTTCCTGACGCAGCGCGGCCGGCTGGTCGAAGTCGTCGCCGAGACCATCCGCGATGTTTGCGGCGTGACGCCCGAGCTGTCCTGCACCGGCGGCACCTCGGACGGCCGCTTCATCGCCGACATCTGCCGCGAAGTCGTCGAGCTGGGCCCCGTCAACGCGACCATCCACAAGCTCAACGAGCGCGTCGCCGTGGCGGACCTCGAGCCGCTATCGGCCTTGTATCGTGGCATACTGGAAAGACTGCTCATCTGATGACGCACGAGTGCTCGATTAGGCTGATCCATCCGCTTCCATGACCACCCTGACCCAGGAACTCGAGACTGTGCGCGACTGGCTGCGATACGCTGTCTCGCGCTTCGTCGAGGCTGGTCTCTGCTTCGGTCACGGGCTTTCGAGCGCGTACGACGAAGCGGCGTACATCGTCCTGCACACGCTGCACTTGCCCCTCGACCGCCTCGAGCCGTTTCTCGACGCGCATCTGACGCACGGCGAACGCGGCGAGCTGCTGCAGATCATCGAGCGCCGGGTGAACGACCGCATTCCCGCGGCCTATCTGACGCATGAGGCGTGGCTCGGGGAGTTTCGTTTCTACGTCGACGAGCGGGTGGTGATTCCTCGCTCGTTCATCGCCGAGCTGCTGCCCGACGGCCTCGCGCCATGGATACCCGATCCCGACGGCGTCGACAGCGCGCTCGACGTCTGCACGGGCTCGGGATGTCTCGCGGTGCTGCTCGCGCATCACTTCCCCAACGCCGACGTCGATGCGTCCGACATTTCCTCGGATGCGCTCGCTGTCGCGCAGCGCAACGTGGCCGAGCACGGACTGCAGGACAGGATCAACCTGATTCGATCCGACCTGCTGTCGAACCTCACGGAAAAGACCTACCCGCTGATCATCAGCAATCCGCCCTACGTCAACGCCATCGCGATGGAGGAGCTGCCGCCCGAGTACGCGCACGAACCGCAGATCGCGCTGGCCGGCGGCGACGATGGGCTCGACGCCGTGAGGACCATCATCGCCCATTCGGCGAAGTTCCTGAATCCCGACGGCGTGCTGGTGGTCGAGGTCGGGCACAATCGCGCGGCGGCGGAAGAGGCGTTTCCGCGGCTGCCCTTCACCTGGCTCTCGACCGCGGGCGCCGAGGACGGCGTTTTCCTGCTCAAGCGCGACGACCTGCTCGCCGCTGCCTGACCCCGCCTGCCCCGTGGTTGCCGCGCTGTCGTGAGCGCAGGCGTTTGATCTACAGTCCGAAGAAATCCTGGATGCGCCGCATCAGATCGTTGGCGCGCGTTCCCGTGGCGCGGGATCGAGCCTCCGCCGAGAGCGAGGCCAGCGTCGCATCGTTGGCCGCCTGCCGGGCGGCAAGGGTTTCCGATAACGCAACCGCGAGCTCCGGCCGGGAACGCAGGACCGCCTCGAAGCCGGGCTTGGCGAGGCGGTAGCACAACGCCTCGGACTCCGCGATGACAGTCGCACCGCGCGGCTGCCCGGTCAGGAGGCCCATCTCCCCGAAATACGCCGGTCCATGCAGTGTCGCCAGGCGCTGGCGCCCCGGCTGTGTCCCGTCCGTGACGTCGTGAAAGATGCCGACATGCCCACGCGCCAGAATGTAGAGCGAGTCGGCCGGTTCCCCCTGGCGCGTCGCTATGTCTCCGGCCACGAACGGCGAAGGCGTGAGCTCGACGGCGAGCGCGAGGCGCTCCTCGTCGGTCAGCGGCATGAAGAGCTCCAGCGCGCTCAGGAGCTGCACGCGCATGTCGCGCTCGCGCGCCTCGGCCGCCTTGCGCACTTCCTTCGCCGGATTCATGAACAGCTCGTGGCGCGGAATCGGCATCTCCATGCCTTCGCGCGCAAGCGCCGCGAAGGCGTGGACGCGGATCTCGGAGTCGGCCAGCTGGTCGAGGCTCAAGTCGGTCAGCCAATAGCGGATGTTGTAGCGGATCGAGCTCGGATCGAAGGACCAGCACACACATGACGGCGCGGGCGCGCGCGCAACGTTCGCAATATCGGCTCGCGCGAGCCCCTCGTCGACCACGGCGATCACCTGGCTCGGGGGCCATTCGTAGCCCATCGCCGAACTCGATCTCTCGTCGCCATGGGATCCTCAGGTCACCGCGCCGTGCCAGCACATTGACGCGCTGACCGACCAGCAACGAATTGGGAATGATCAGGGTCTCTCCGGCGTTGGTTGCAAGCGCCGTGTAACGCCATCGGATGCTGACTACCTGTCCCATGGCACCCTCGACGCGAATCCAGTCGCCGATGCGGCAGGTGTTGTCGAGCTGGATCGAGACGCCGCCCCAGAGGTTGGCCAACGGCTCCTTCAGCGATACCGCCACGCCGGCGGCAATCACGCCGCCAGTAATGGCGATGCCGGAGAAATCGAAGCCCATCGCATACAGGCGATAGCCCGTGTACGCGAGCAGCGAGAATGCAAACAGCACGTCGCCCAGAATGCGCGGCAGCGCCATCCGCGCGAACAGCCCCTGGAAGACGAAGGTCAGGAAAATGCGGATGAAGCCGAAGGCCGCGAGCAGCAGGCACAGCTCGCGCAGCGCCACGCCCGGCGTCGTGGTGGCGATATTGCTGCCCCACTGATTGAGCGCGAGCAGCCCGATCACGCCGATCACCAGCAGGATCAGCATTTGCAGCAGGCCCTGCTTGTGCTCGCGCTTCCACCGCATCATCACCAGTGCAAAGAACGCACCGGCGACGGTGAAGAGCAGCGCATCGTGCAGTGCGGGCGGCAGGTTCATGGGCGACAGGATGATCCGCGGCGTAGGCGCATCGAGTGGCGTGATTATAGATACATACCGTCCCGGAAGTGGCAATGCCTCGTACTGGGCACTTCGAGGGATGCGTCGGGACTCCGCGGGTGGGCGCGCGAATGGCTGCCGAAGCACGCCCTGCTAGAATGTCCCGCCAATGAGCGCACCGCGCACCGGTGGCCAGATTCTGGTCGCCAATCTCCTTCGTCAGGGGGTCGACCTCGCCTTCTGCGTCCCGGGCGAGAGTTACCTCGCGGTCCTCGACGCGCTCTATGACGCGCGCCAAACGCTGCGCCTGATCGTCTGCCGCCACGAAGGCGGCGCCGCGTACATGGCAGAGGCGTATGGAAAGCTGACCGGCCGGCCCGGCATTGCGTTCGTGACACGCGGGCCGGGCGCTTCGAATGCCTCGATCGGCATCCATACCGCGCAGCAGGATTCGACTCCGTTGATTCTGTTCGTCGGCCAGGTGGGCAACGATTTTCGCGACCGCGAGGCGTTTCAGGAAATCGACTATCGGCGCATGTACGGAAGCATTGCCAAGTGGGTCGCACAGATCGACAGCGCCGAGAGGATCCCCGAATATGTCGCGCGAGCGTTCCGTGTCGCGACGCAGGGGCGTCCCGGCCCCGTCGTCCTGGCCCTGCCCGAGGACATGCTCGCGTCGCTCGCGGAGGTCGACGACGCGGCGCGGGTCGAGCCACTCGCGACTCATCCGTCGGCGTCACAGATCGACGACGTTCGCGCGCGCCTCGCGGCCAGCAAGCGCCCGCTCGCCATCGTCGGCGGCAGCGGATGGACCGTCGATGCGTGCGCCGACCTTCGCCGCTTCGCCGAATCCAACAGTGTTCCGGTCGCCTGCGCGTTTCGCAGCCAGGACGTGTTCGACAACGGGCACGATCTCTACGCCGGCGACGTCGGCATCGGGATCAATCCCAAGCTCGCGGCGCGCGTGCGTGACGCGGACTTCCTGCTGGTCGCGGGCGAGCGCCTGGGAGAGATGACGACCGGCGGCTATACCCTGCTCAGCGTGCCTGAGCCGCGCCAGACCTTGATTCATGTCCACCCCGGCAGCGAGGAGCTTGGCCGCGTGTATCAGCCAGCGCTCGCGATCCAGGCATCGATGCCGGCGTTCGCCCGCGCGCTGGCAGGAATGGCGCCGATCGCGGAGCCCGCGTGGCGCGACAGCGCGGGAGAAGCGCATCGCGACTATCTGGACTGGCAACAGCCGCGGCCGATGGCCGGCGAGCTCGATCTGTGGCAAGTGGTCGCGACCTTGCGCGAGCGCCTGCCGGAAAATGCCATCATCGCCAACGGCGCAGGCAATTACACCGTGTGGCTGCACCGTCTGTATCGTCATCGGCGCTTTCGCACCCAGCTCGCTCCCTACAACGGATCGATGGGATATGGTGTTCCCGCGGCGATCGCGGCCAAGGCAACGCATCCGGACCGCGTGGTCGTGTCGTGGAACGGCGATGGCTGCTTCCAGATGAACGGACAGGAGCTCGCGACGGCGGCTCAATACAAGCTCAACGTCATCTTCATCGTGATCGACAACGGCATGTACGGAACCATCCGCATGCACCAGGAGCGCAATTATCCTGCGCGCGTCTACGGTACCGACATCGTCAATCCCGATTTTGCCAGGCTCGCGCAAGCTCACGGCGCAAATGGCGAAGCGATAACGCGCACTGCCGAGTTCGCGCCTGCGCTGGATCGGGCCCTCGCGTCCGATCGCCCCTCCCTCCTGTGGCTCAGGATCGATCCGCAAGCCATCACGATGAGCGCGACCATCGATCAGATCCGCGCCCAGCACGCTGCCAAGCCGCAATGAGCACGACTGTCTGCGCCTGTGCTCACAGGCGCGAACGCGAGCGCGGATGCGACGCCACTGCTCGAAGTCGGTCACCTCTCGATCGAGTTCCGCAGTACGGAACGCGTCGTCTCCGCGGTGCGCGATGTCTCCTTCCGCGTCGGACGCGGCGAAACGGTGGCGATCGTCGGCGAGTCCGGATCGGGCAAGTCCGTTACCGCGCTCTCGCTCATGCGCCTGGTCGAGCTCGGCGGCGGAACGATCACGTCGGGGCGCATGGATTTCGCGCGCGCGGATGGCTCGCGCACAGACCTCGCGCAAGCAAGCGCGCATACCATGCGCTCGATCCGTGGTGCCGAGATGGCGATGATCTTCCAGGAGCCGATGACCTCGCTCAATCCGGTATTCACGGTCGGCGAGCAGATTGCCGAGTCGATCCGGCTGCATCAGGGGGCGAGCGCCGCAGCGGCCAATCGCGAGGCGCTCCGCATGCTCGATCAGGTTCGCATTCCCGAAGCGGCGCAAGTCCTCGGCCGCTATCCGCACCAGTTGTCCGGCGGCATGCGGCAGCGGGTCATGATCGCGATGGCGCTCTCGTGCAAGCCGCGCCTGCTCATCGCCGACGAGCCCACGACCGCGCTCGACGTCACCATCCAGGCACAGATACTGGCGCTGATCCGACTGCTGCAGGACGAGATGCGCATGTCCGTGATCTTCATCACCCACGACATGGGCGTCGTCGCCGAGGTGGCCGACCGGGTCATGGTCATGTATCGCGGCGAGATGGTGGAACAGGGCTCGGCCGACCGCATCTTCCATGCGCCGACGCACCCTTACACCCGCGCGCTGCTGGCCGCCGTGCCGCGGCTCGGAGCGATGCGAGGCAGCGATGCGCCGGCGCGCTTTCCACTACCGGTTGAGCGCGGCGCAACGAGCGATGGGAAAGCTGCGGCGGAGCCGCTGGCCACCACACACGCGCAGGGAAGCGGCGCCGGCGCGTCCCCGCCCCTGTCGCCGGCGACTTCCGGTGAGCCACTGCTCAGAGTTCGTGGACTCAAGACGCGCTTCCCGCTGCGCTCCGGCCTCTTCGGGCGCGTGCGCCGCAGCGTGCACGCCGTCGAGCAAGTGAGCTTCGACATTGGCGCCGGCGAGACCCTGGCGCTGGTGGGCGAATCCGGCTGCGGCAAGTCGACCACCGGGCGATCGCTGCTGAGACTGGTCGACATCGAAGCCGGCAGCATCGAATTCAACGGCCGCGACATCGCGCGACTTCCTTCCGGGGAAGTGCGTTCGCTGCGGCGTGAGATCCAGATGGTGTTCCAGGATCCGTACGCGTCCCTCGATCCGCGTCTGACGGTCGGCTTTTCCGTCGCGGAACCACTCTACGTTCACGGCGTGGCCAAAGGACGCGAAGCCGAGGATCGCGTCGCGGAGCTCCTCGGCCACGTCGGACTCCCGGCCGACGCGGCGAACCGCTACCCGCACGAATTCTCCGGTGGCCAGCGGCAGCGCGTGGCGATCGCCCGCGCGCTCGCGTTGCAGCCGAAAATCATCGTCGCCGACGAAGCGGTCTCGGCGCTGGATGTCTCGATCCGTGCGCAGATCGTCAACCTGCTGCTCGACCTGCAGACCGAGTTCGGTTTGTCGTACCTCTTTATTTCGCACGACATGGCGGTGGTCGAGCGGATCAGCCATCGTGTCGCCGTGATGTACCTCGGCCAGATCGTCGAAATCGGACCGCGGCGCGCGGTGTTCGAGGACCCGCAGCATCCCTACACGCGCAAGCTGCTGGCCGCCGTGCCCGTCGCCGACCCGGCGCGACGCCATGGCAAAAGGGAGCTATCATCGGAGGAGATCCCGAGCCCCATCCGGGCCATCGGTGACGAGCCGGTGGTGCTGCCGCTCGAGGAAGTCTCACCCGGACATTACGTGGCGAAGCACCGGATCTCCGGCGCGTACTGATTGCAACGTTTCGCCGCATCGTTCACGCATTTCGCGCATTTTGCGTCACGCATTGCCGTTAGTGGAACCCTGGAGAAAGACCATGAAGCTATTTCGCAGCTCGCTTTTCGTCACCGTGCTCGCGCTGGGCGCGCTCGTCGCCGCGCCCGCACATGCCGCCAAGGATGTCGTCTTCGCGGTCGCGTCGACGTTCACGACGACGGATCCATACGACGCCAACGACACGCTCTCGCAAGCGATGGCCAAGTCGTTCTACGAAGGCCTGTACGGTTTCGACAAGGACATGAAGATGATTCCCGTCCTGGCCGAGAGCTACGACGTGTCCAAGGACGGTCTCGTCTACACCGTCAAGCTCAGGAAAGGCGTCAAGTTTCACGACGGCACCGATTTCAACGCCGCGGCGGTCAAAGCGAACTTCGATCGCGTGACCAATCCCGACAACCACCTCAAGCGCTACGGTCTGTACAGCAACATCGCGAAGACCGAGGTCGTCGACGATTACACCGCGAGGATCATCCTCAAGACGCCTTTCTCGGCGTTCCTGAACAATCTCGCGCATCCGTCGGGCGTGATGATCAGCCCGACAGCGATGGCCAAGTACGGCAAGGACATCTCGGCCAATCCGGTGGGCACGGGACCTTTCAAGTTCGTCGAGTGGAATCGCACCGACTTTCTCAGGGTCGCGAAGTTCGACGGCTATTGGCGCAAGGGTTATCCCAAGGTGGACACGATCACGTGGAAGCCAGTGGTCGACAGCAATTCGCGCGCGGCGACGATGCAGACCGGCGAAGCGCAATTCACGTTTCCGGTCCCGTACGAGCTGGCCGATACGCTCAAGGCGAAGCCCGAGCTCGAAGTCGTCGCGGCGCCGTCGATCGTCATCCGCTACCTTTCGATGAATACGCAGCAGAAGCCCTTTGACAATCCGAAGGTGCGCGAAGCGATCGCGTATGCCATCAACAAGGATGCGCTCGCCAAGGTCGCATTCAACGGCTACGCGTATGCCGCCGATGGCGTGGTCCCCCAGGGCGTCGAATACAGCGTGAAGCTCGGGCCGTGGCCGTACGACGTCGCCAAAGCGAAGAAACTGCTTGCCGAGGCCGGATATCCGAACGGATTCGAAACCGAGCTGTGGTCGGCGTATAACCACACCACGGCGCAGAAGGTGACGCAGTTCCTGCAGCAGCAGCTCGGACAGATCGGCATCAAGACCAAGATCACGCTGCTCGAAGCAGGGCAGCGCGTCGAGAAGGTGGAAAGCTGGCAGGATCCCGCCACCGCCCCAGTACGGCTGTACTACGTCGGATGGTCATCGTCGACGGGAGAGGCCGATTGGGCTATCCGCCCCCTGCTCGACTCGTCGTCCTGGCCACCGACCCTGTTCAACACGGCGTATTACAAGAGCGAAAAGGTCGACGGCGACATCAAATCCGCGCTGGCGACGACCGACCACACGCAGAAGGCCAAGTTCTATCGCGATGCGCAGGAGCAGATCTGGAAGGACGCGCCGTGGGCGCCGCTGGTCGTCGAAAAGCTGCTCTCGGCGCACAACAAGAAGCTGACGGGCGTCTACACCATGCCCGATGCGTCGTTCAACTTTACCGACATCGACTTGAAGCCCTGACGGCTCCGCGGCGACGCTCGTGATACGACGCGCGCCGCGACGTAGCAACCGGTTTTCTACCACCCGGACATCGCTGCGCAGCGGACAGAGTGCACATCGATGCACTACGGGCGCCCCCCTGATCGTCATTCCCGCGAAAGCGGGAATCCAGCGTCTTTGGTACGAGCGTCACTGGATCCCCGCTTTCGCGGGGATGGGTATGTTTGTCGGCTGTACTCCTCTGTTCTTGGGGCCACTCGCGCGTTTTGCGAGGACTGTCGCTTGCTTGTTTGTGCCGCTGTCACCCACGCACTCGCGGAACGCATCGCCTGTGACTACTATCCCTGTGCCGGCGGCTCCTGAGCAGGCTGACGAGCCGCACACCGATGCTCCAGTACATCGCCAAGCGCCTGCTGGGACTCCTTCCCACGCTGTTGATCGTCGGCGTGCTGGTGTTCATGTTCGTGCATCTGCTGCCAGGCGATCCGGCACGGCTCGCCGCCGGACCGGACGCGACGCCCGAGACCGTCGCGCTGGTGCGCCAGGACCTGGGGCTCGACCGCCCGCTGCCGCAGCAATTCCTGCGATTCGCCGGCGGCGCGCTGCGCGGCGATTTCGGCGTCTCCCTGCGCACCAAGCGCCCCGTCTCGACCGAGGTGCGCGAGCGCTTCATGCCGACCTTCTGGCTGACGGTGGCAGCCATGTCGTGGTCGGTGCTCTTCGGGATGCTGATCGGCGTTGTCTCCGCGGTGTGGCGCAATCGCTGGCCCGACCGCCTGGGCATGACGCTCGCGGTATCCGGCATCTCGTTTCCCGCGTTCGCCCTCGGCATGGTTCTGATGCAGATCTTCGCCGTGCAGCTCAACTGGCTGCCGACCATCGGCGCCGACACCTGGAGGCATTACATCCTGCCGTCGCTCACGCTGGGCGCGGCGGTGGCGGCGATCATGGCGCGCTTCACCCGATCCTCATTCGTCGACATTCTCCAGGAAGACTACGTGCGCACCGCGCGCGCCAAGGGCCTTTCCGAGACGACGGTCGTCCTCAAGCATGGCTTGCGCAACGCGCTCATTCCCGTGGTAACGATGATGGGCCTGCAGTTCGGTTTCCTGCTGGGCGGATCGATCGTTGTCGAGGTCGTCTTCAACTGGCCGGGAATGGGGCGGCTCCTCGTCGACGCGGTCGACATGCGCGACTACCCGATCATCCAGGCCGAGGTACTGCTCTTCTCGCTCGAATTCATCCTCATCAACCTGATCGTCGACGTGCTCTATGCGGTGATCAACCCGACCATCCGGTACCGCTAGTGGAAACCGAAGTCATTCCCGACAGCACGGGCGCGGATCCACCGCAGATGCCGGCGATCGACGCGTTCGTGGCCCACGATGCCGCGTCGGTGCGTACGCCGTGGAGCGAGTTCTGGCGCAAGTTCAGGAAGCAGCATGTAGCTGTGATCGCGGGAGTGTTCGTGCTGCTTCTGGTCGTGGTGGCCGTCATCGCGCCGTGGATCGTGCCTTACGACGCGGAAAACTACTTCGACTACGACAGTCTCAACGCGCTGCCCTCGCTGACGCACTGGTTCGGCGTCGATTCACTCGGAAGGGACATTTTCAGCCGCATTCTCATGGGCGCGCGCATCTCGCTGATGGCGGGATTCGTCTCCGTCGCCGTCGGAGCGCTGATCGGCACCGCGTTGGGGCTGATCGCGGGCTACTACGAGGGCTGGTGGGACAGGATCATCATGCGCCTGTGCGACGTGCTCTTCGCGTTTCCGGGCATCCTGCTCGCGATCGGCATCGTGGCCATCCTCGGCGGTGGCATGATCAACGTCATCGTCGCCGTCTCGATCTTCAGCATTCCGACCTTCGCGCGGCTGGTCCGCGGCAACACCCTCGTACTCAAGCACCTGACCTTCATCGAGGCCGCGCGCAGCATCGGCGCTTCCGACTGGACCATCGTCACCCGCCATATTTTCCCGGGGACGATCGCCGCCGTCGTGGTCTACTTTTCGCTGCGGATCGGAACCTCGATCATCACGGCCGCCAGCCTCTCCTTCATCGGCATGGGCGCGCAGCCGCCGACGCCCGAATGGGGCGCGATGCTGAACGAAGCGCGCGCGGACATGATGACCTCACCGCATATCGCCATCTTTCCGAGCCTGGCGATCTTTTTCACGGTGCTGGCGTTCAACTTGCTCGGCGACGGCCTGCGTGACGCGCTCGATCCGAAGATCGATCGGAAGTGACTGCGGTGCCGGGGACGATCGCGGCACGCGAGCGGAGCATCAGGCGAAGACGGGCGACTCTGAGACGCCCGATGTGACGCTGGAAATCAGGGCAGCGTGACGCCGAGCATCAGGACGATCGACGCGGTGCCCGCGACGGCCAGTTCGCCGCAGAAGCGGTTGATGCAGTACCCCACCGACGGAATGATCACCGGCGCGATGCCCGAGCCGTTGAATGGGATCTTGTCCTGGTACGGTTCCTTGTATCCATGAACCAGCCCGGCGGAAACCTTGAAATAAAGCGGCTGGACCGTTTCGAATGGCCTGAATCGATAGCCGCCATAGACGTATTCGCTCGGCTGGCCAAAGGAATTCTTGAAGTACGACGCGCCGACCAGCCAATTCTGCGTAATGTTCCACTCCCCGAGGATCAGGTCCTGATGGTCGACGTGCGCCGGGTCGTAATGCCAATGATGCGTGTAGACGCTGGTCTCGAGATAGAAACGGTCGGTGCGCCATGGCTCGTCGACCGGAGGCGCGGGCTCAGGCTGCGCGACGGGCGCGTCGGATGGCGATGGTGCTGAGGCTGAAGGAGGTGTGGCTGGAGCGGTCTGGGCATGTACGTCAGCCACCAGCACGCAAAGGACGGCCGCCACAACTGCGCCGATCGATCCACTGAACAGCCGCCGCAGCGCGCTTGCCGCGCCGAGCGGCAAAACCGCTGATAGAAACCTCACGAACCGACTCCCCGAAACTGACCGCGCAAGTTACCACATCGGGGGGTGTTTGTCTCAGGGGGCACCGGACTGGCACAGCAACAAGCGACTATCGGCAGAGCGATTCTTGCAACCAGCCTACGATGTCGCGCAGGCGATCGATGGGCCGAGCATGGCCTTCGCCTCGGCAATATGCGCGCCGGCGGGCAGCGACACGCCGTTCTTGACGGCGGTGATCTCGGCGAGAATCGATATCGCGATCTCCGGCGGCGTGCGGCTGCCGATGTAGAGACCGATCGGACCGTGCAGTCGCGCAACCTCTTCCGCCGAGACGTCGAACTCCAACAGGCGATCGCGTCGCTTGGCGTTGTTGGCGCGCGAGCCAAGCGCGCCAACGTAGAATGCCGGCGACTTGAGCGCTTCCATCAATGCAAGATCGTCGAGCTTCGGGTCGTGCGTCAGCGCCACCACCGCGCAGCGCTCGTCGAGGCGCATCGCGATCACGGTGTCGTCGGGCATCGTCTTCACGAGCGTGATGCCGGGCACGTCCCACGTCTCCGTGTATTCCTCGCGCGGATCGCAGACCGTCACCTGGTAGTCGAGGCCAATCGCGATCTGGGCGAGATATTTGGACAGCTGGCCCGCACCGATGATCAGCATGCGATAGCGCGGCCCGTGCACGGTTGTCAGCGTCTGGCCGTCGAACGAAAGCGCGTCGTTCCCTTGGGCAGGCGCCAGTGCCACCGATGCCGTCTCGAGGTCGAGAGTCCGCGCGACCAGCTTGCCGTTCTCGACCGCTTCCAGCAAATCTGAAATGTGGCTCTCCCGGGTGAGCGGCTCGACCACGAGCTGGATCGTCCCGCCGCACGGCAAGCCGAACTTGCGCGCATCCTCCGCCGACACGCCGTAGGTGACCGCCTGCGGCCTCGTGATGTAGGCGCCTTCTCGGCGCGAGCGCTCGACGAGATCATCCTCGATGCAGCCGCCCGACACCGAGCCCACGACTATGCCGTCTTCGCGTACTGCGAGCATCGCGCCCGGCGGCCGAGGCGAGCTGCCCCAGGTCTTCACGACCGTGACGAGCGACACCCGCTTGCCGGAATCCAGCCACTCCACGCTCTTGCGCAGGACTTCGAGATCGACGCCGTCCATATCAATAAATCATACGCCGGTATGACAATGCCTCATTCTACGCTGGCCGGCTCAGCCAGTAGATCACCAGCGCCGCGACGACAGCCGCCGCGATCCAGAGGCGCCCTATCGCCGCCGCGGACAGTCCCGAGCCTCGCCGCTCCGGGGTCCCAGGCGGCGGAGTGATATCGGTGACTGGAGTGGCTGCGTCGACCTCTGGTGTCGGAGGCCCTGCCAGACGCTCGACAAAGCGCGCGAAGAAATCATCGGCGACCTTGGCCGCCGCGCCATCCACGAGGCGCGACCCGATCTGCGCCAGCTTGCCGCCGATCTGCGCCTTGGCCGCATAGTCGATGCGCGTTCCCGGAGCGTTGTCGGAGAGCGTGACTCGCGCCTCGCCATTCGCAAATCCGGCAGCGCCCCCCTGCCCCTCGAAGCCAAGCGTGTATGCCGTGGGCGCAACGATGTCCGACATCACAATGCGACCCGAGAAGCGCGCGCTTACCGGACCGACGCGCGCCGTCATCGCCACCTTGAACTCGTGATCCGACACGCGCTCGACCGATTCGCAGCCCGGGATGCACGCCTTGAGCACCTCCGGATCGTTCAGTGCTTGCCAGGTCGTCGCGATGTCGGCCGGTACGGTCCGGCTGCCGTTCATTTCCATGGGGTCGCCCCGCGAATCATCCGTGCATCAGCGCGTACGTCATTATGCCGCGAAGCGCTGAGCGCCCACGCCGCCACGGCGCGCGTGCCGCGAAAACGCATCGGTGAGCTGTGTCAGGCTCTCGAGATTGTGCACCGGCAGAAATTCGTCGACATACGGCAGCATCGCACGGATGCCCGCGGGCCGCGCCTCGAACTGGTCGTACCGCAGGAGGGGATTGAGCCAGATCAGGCGCCGGCAGGATTTGCTCAAGCGATCCATCTCCGCCGAGAGCCCGTCGCCGACGTCGCTGTCGAGGCCATCGGTAATCAGCAGCACGATCGCCCCCTGCCCCAGCAGGCGGCGCGACCAGCGGCGGTTGAACTCGGCGAGACACGCGCCGATGCGTGTGCCACCCGCCCAGTCCGACACCGCGCTGCTGATCCGCGCAATGGCGACGTCGACGTCGCGCTGGCGCAGATGCCGCGTGATGTTGGTGAGTCGGGTGCCGAAGAGGAGCGTGTGCACTCGGTCGCGATCGTTGGTGATCGCGTGCAGAAAGATGAGGAGCATCCGCGCGTAGCGATCCATCGACCCGGAGATGTCGCACAGCACGACCAGCGGCGGGCGGCGCGACCGCCGGCGCCGCCACGCAAGCGGAACGACCGCGCCGCGTGCCGACGCCATCGCGCGCAGCGTGGCGCGAAGGTCCACTTCGGTCCCGCGATCGGCCGGGCGCGTGCGCCGCGTCGGCACCTCGGGCAGCGGCAGGCGAAGCCGGGCAATCATCGACTTGACCTGCGCCAGCTCGGCCGTGGTCATGGTCTCGAAGTCCTTGGTCTGCAGTACCTCGCGCGACGAAAAGCTCAGTGTCGCATCGAGGTCGATCTCCTGCTCGTCCGCCTCGCTCGACGGGCTTCGTGGCGGAGGCGCCATCGCCTCGGCAAGCCGCGACGGCAGCGGCGCTTCCGCATCGGCGCGAGGCACGCGGCCGTAGACTTTGGGCAGCAGCAATTGCAGCATGCGCTCGAGGATCTGCGGATTGCGCCAGAAGAGCTCGAACGCCTGATCGAAGAGCACCTGCTGCTCGTGCCGCTCGATCAGCACCGATTCCAGCGCCGCCCGAAAATCCTCGCGGTTATCGATGCCGACTGCCTCGACTGCTTCCATCGCGGCAATGACCTTGGCCGGCCCGACCGGGAGTCCCGCCTTGCGCAGCACGCGCACGAAGTGCAGGATATTCTCGGACAGGTGCGCGTGACCAAAGAGCCCCGCCGTCGCCATGGTCAGACGCGAGCCTCGACGACCTTGTCCGCGTCGCTTCGCGCTTCGGCGACGAGCTGCGCGGCGATTTGCGGTGTGATGGCGCCGACGTCGTCCTGGTACTTGAGCAACGCTCCGAGCGTGTCCGCCACCGTATTCGGATCGAGGCTCATGCGGTCGAGCGCGACCAGCGCTTCGGCCCAATCCAGCGTCTCGGCGATGCCCGGCGACTTGAAGAGATCCATCGCGCGCAGGCGCTGAGTGAAGGCCACGACTTCGCGCGAGAGACGCGCATCCGCGCCGGGGACCTTGCGCCGCACGATCGCCAGCTCGCGCTCGGCGTTGGGAAAATCGACCCAGTGATACAGGCAGCGGCGCTTGATGGCGTCGTGAATCTCGCGCGTGCGGTTGGACGTGATGATGACGATCGGCGGCGACGCGGCCCTGATTGCACCGAGCTCCGGTATCGTTACTTGGTACTCAGCCAGCACTTCGAGCAGGTAAGCCTCGAACGGCTCGTCGGTGCGGTCGAGCTCGTCGATAAGCAGCACGGGAGCGATGCCATCCTCGGGCTGCAGCGCCTGCAGGATGGGCCTGCGGATCAGGAAGCGCTCGCCGAAGATGTCGGCGGCCAGCGCTCCGCGGTCGACCTTGCCTTCGGCCTCCGTCAGCCGGATCTCGATCATCTGCCGCGCATAGTTCCACTCGTACACCGCCGACGCGGTGTCGAGGCCTTCGTAGCATTGAAGCCGCACCATCGAGCGCGAAAGTGCAGCGGAGAGCACCTTCGCGAGCTCGGTTTTGCCGACCCCTGCCTCGCCTTCGAGGAAGAGCGGACGCCGCATCTTGAGCGCGAGGAAGACGCTGGTCGCAAGACGACGGTCCGCGAAGTAATCGTGGCGCTCGAGTAGCGCAACTACGGCATCGACGTTCTCGGGCAAGGGGGTTGAAGGCATGACTTTAGTCGACGGTAGGAGCCGAATTATACCGTCACGCCCCCCACGGCTCCGTCCGTAGCGCTCGGACGCGGGGTTCGAACTCGGACTATGTGCCGTTGTGGAGGCTTCGCTTGCGGGGCCGATTGCGCCCGAACCACACCAGGACGGTGACGATGGCCATGGAGATGACCAGAGGCGCGACGAGCAGCGCGGCGAGCCAGCTCCACGTGTCGTCGGGATCGAGGGCCTTGAAGCAGACGTACACCACGAGCGGCGCGCCCAGTGTCGCAAAGAACGAAGCGCTCCTGACCGCCCGGAAGAGCGTGTTCGACAACACGCCAATCAGCACCGGCAGAAAGATGAGAATCAAAAGCGGCTTCATGAACGCTCGGACCTTGCGCGCGTGCAGCCGTTCCATGGATCGAATGCCCGCTTCAGCCGCACCTCCGCCCAACAACCACCAGCATGGCGCACGCCGCTGGGCGCGACCCCGCGGCGCGAAACGCGCAGCGCCGCGCCCGCCCCGGCATCGGGCGAGGCATCGGCTGGCGCGAGTCACGCGCAGACGAACCACGTGAGCCTCTCTAGGCTGCGGCGGGAACCGCCGTCTCTCCTGCCTTCGGGTTCGGGCCATAGGCATTCGTTTCCGGCTGGCTGTCGAGGAACATGAACACTAGCAACACGATCCAGCCCACCAGGGGGATCAATGCGATCAGGATCCACCATCCGCTGCGTCCGGTGTCATGCAGCCTTCGCACGGTCACGCCGATGCCGGGAAGCAGAACGGCAAGTCCGTATAGGCCCGCCAGCAGTCCGATGCCGGCGCTCGAGCTGTAGGTCCCTATGAAGACATCGATGGCCGACAGAACGCACGAAATGATCAGATTGAACAGGACGAAGAACCAGTACTCCTTGCGCCGCGCCCTGCCGTTGAAGTCCACATATTTTTTCAATACCCCCAGGTACCAGTTCATCCATCTTCTCCCATGGTGTTGGTTGAACACCGCTGGCCGATGCAAACGGTCACCTGCGCCGGCGCAGCGCCGAGCTGACGAACCGGATACGACGCCGCTGCCGATGTTCTTGGAGTTTGAATGACGCCAGGACAGCTCGCGCAGACGTACCCGCAAACAAGTATAGGTCGGATTCCCCGCAGTATCCATCGTGCACCGCGGCGACACACTTGTTACAAATGGGACCGATGCGGACGTTGCCCCGCGGCAACTAACGCTGCATCGACGCCAGCAGCACTCGGCGGCGATCCAGGCTCTCGCTGGGCCAGTAGACATCCCTGTCGTAGTACTCCTCGACGGCAGGGGTGCCGGGCGGCAGCACGACCCAAGGCTGCTTGGAGGCAGTGAAGATGTGGATGTCCGGCGGGAGCCGGTCGGGCTGATCGAGCGTGCCGACGCGCACGAAGTGCACCGCGTTGCCCGCTCCGGCGTAGTTACTCCAGACGGCGATGCGGCAACGCGGACAGCGCGATATCTTCTGACCCTTGCCGCTGTTCGACGGCGTGTCGACGATGTCAACTTCGCCTTTGAGCAATTCAACGCGATCGGCTTCGATCATGGCGTTGAGCGCGAACGAGGCGCCGGTCTCGCGCTGGCACCAGCGGCAGTGGCAGCAATGGACGAACAGCGGCCTGGTCTTCATGCGGTAACGCACCTCGCCGCAGGTGCAGCCACCGTCCGCAGGAAAGCCGTCCGCGGCGCTCACCGCGACCGCTGGCCGACAGCCCGCGCGTCTGTTGTCAGCGCGTCAGGGCTTGGCGACATAGAAGTTGTATTTGGCTTCATAGGGCACGCGCAGCTCCGCTCCCGCCTGCGTCGAAGCGCAATCCATGGGCGCCTTGCCGCCGATGGTGTTGACGCGTTGCACGAAGGTCGTCCGGTTCAGCATGCCCGATCCCGATGTGGATTTAGCGCTCAGCAGCAGCCAGGGAATCGCCTTGGCATCGGGACCGTCGTCGCGCGCCTTGACCTCGCCGACCACCTTGCTGCCGTCGATCGCTTCCCATGTCGGCCCGGCATAGTGCTTCGCGACAGTGACGCCGGCGTTGTCGACGAGAGTCGCTTCCGGCGACACGAAGACCCAAGCGAAGTGCGCCGGATTGTCCTTGCTCACCCTGCACTCGTAGATCTGGATGCCCGTGGCGTGCGTCTCGAGCGCAAGCACCTGGGTCGGTGGCGGCACGAGGCTGTTAGGAATCGGCGGGAAGGCTATTGTCGATGTCATGTTGGCGCAACCTCCCAGCAACGCCGTGAGCGAAGCCGCTGCCCATGCGGAAATCGATCGGTCCAGCGTCATCACGACTCTCCCTCGGTTTGGCTGATTGTGCCTGACGGGCAGGCGCCGTCTTCACCGAGGAGTGACCGGCGAAGGGTCGCCGTCAGAACGCGGTTCCGGTCCTTGCGATGATAGTGAACTTCGCGGCGCTACAAAAGAACCATGCAAAGAAAAAATCCACCGGGCTCCGACCCAGAGCCCGATGGATTTCGTGACGGCGAGCAGCGACGGCGCTTGGCGCTAGCGGCGGCCCGGGCGATTGATGAGGTACGACAGCAGCAGCGCTTCCTGGCGACGCTTGATCTGCGAGCCGGCGTCGGGCGCGGTCGCGGCCGGAGCCGAAGGCGTGTCGGGCGCGAGGTCCTCGTCGTCCTCGCGCAAGCGGCGCATTCCGCGCCCGGCTGCGGGGTGCCGCGATGGCAGCCTGTACGGCGCGTCGGAGAGTGCTTCGAAGTCGGACGAATCCATGTCATTGCCTCGTATCAGCGTTATCGCCCCGACAGTATCGAGAGGCTCCAACACCAACAATCAGCGCGAGTCTGAATTCGTTGTAGGATGCCGTCTGGCGCCGAAAACCCGATTGCGATGACGGAATACGAACTGATCTTGCGCCCGCTGGCTGCGCTTCTGGCGGGGGCGCTTGTCGGCCTCGAGCGATCCTATCGCGGCCGCGCGGCCGGATTGCGCACCTACGCGCTCGTGTGCCTGGGTTCTTCGGTGCTGGTGGTGTTCGGCGAAGTCGTCTTACGCGGTCCGGGAGGAGGCGTCGGCGATTCGACGCGCATAGTCCAGGGCATCGTCACCGGCATCGGCTTTCTCGGCGCCGGCGTGATCCTCAAGGAAGGTTTCTCGGTCCGAGGCCTGACGACCGCGGCTTCGATCTGGGTCATCAGCGCCGTCGGGGTCGTCATCGGCTCAGGGTTCTATGCGCTCGGCGCCCTCACGACCCTGCTGACCTTGGCGGTACTGTCGGTTCTGCGCAGCATCGAGGACCGCATGCCGACGCAATCCTTCGTCCGTTGCCACCTTTCGTTCCGGCGCGACGAGATCAGCGACGAGGCGTGGCTGCGAAAGCTCGTCGCCGAGCACCGGTTCAACATCACCGAGCTGTCCTATCGGCTGGACGGCGCGGGCGGACGATTCGAATACAAGTTCGTCATGTGGTCGATCGACCCGTTCGCGAGCCGCAACCTCTCGCGCACGCTGCTTGCGCTGCCGAAAGTCGTCGACTTCAGGATATCGCCAACCCGCGACTGATCGTCGCGCGCCGGGTGCCTACTCGTAGATCGGCTCGCAGCGGATCTCGGTCTTCACCGAGTTGGCGATGAAACATTCTTCATGCGCCTCGTGGTGCATGGAGTCGATGTCGCTCCGCGACGGCAGGGGCGCACCGGTGAAGGCAATCCTGGGACGCAGCGTGATCACGGTCACGACGATTTTGCCTGCCGCGTCCTTGCCCATCCTGCCCGCGGCGTCGTCGATATAGCTGTCGACGCAAAATCCGCGCCCCGCGGCGATCGACAGAAAAAAGAGCATGTGGCAGCTCGAGACAGAGGCGACGAACGCTTCCTCCGGGTCCACGGCTTGCGGATCCGAATAAGGCAGCGGAACGACGTGCGGCGACGACGATCCGGGAACTCTCGCGCCGCCGTCGAATTGCCAGACGTGCGCGCGGCTGTACCGGTTGTCGGTGAATGCGTGGGCGCCCCGGTCCCAGCGAACCGTGACGGTGTGGGTGGACACGTGCGGGTCCTGACTTAGGCTAGCCGGAAACCGTCTTTCGCGAGACCGTCACCGCGGGCGGATGCGACAGTGTCTGATAGACGACGCAATAGCGCTCGGTGAGCTTCAGAAGCGTGGCGAGCTGTTCCTCGGAGGCATCGGTGTCGAGCGTGATGTTGAGGCGGATCGCCTGAAAGCCGACCGGCACCTCCTTCGACAAGCCCAGCGTTCCGCGGAAATCGAGATCGCCTTCCGCCTGGAGGGATGCGTCGCGCAAGGGGATGCCGAGCGCGGTGGCGACCGCGTTGAGGGTCACTCCCGCGCAGGCGACCAGCGCCTCGAGCAGCATGTCGCCCGAGCACGCGCTTAAGCCAGTGCCGCCGGTAGCAGGATGCAGGCCCGCGACGACAAGCGCCTTGCCCGTCTCGATCTTGCAGCTCACGCCCTCCCCGATGCGGCCTTGCGCCCGCAGCGTAATGAGCGCTGCTTCCGGAGATTCACGATAGCGCTCCTTCAGCGGAGCCTGGGTGGATCGCAACTCATCGGCATTCATGGTTTTCTTTCTGCCTCTCACAGGGCTCGAAGCGCAGGGATGTGTTTAGCTCGGTGGCACGGCGGTGCTGGTTGGACGGCGGGAGCAGACAAAGCCGACGATGAATCCGATGACGGCGCCCACGGGGCCCAAAAAGAAGATGCTGGTCATCGACGCTTCGACGCTGCGGTCGTGCATGTTGGACGAAAATTCAGTGATCATGAAGTAGCCCGCGACCGCCCCGATTAGGTACCCCGCGATCGCGCATAACAGCCCTATCCCGAAGCGTCTCATCGCGCGCGATCCTCGGCGAGGCCGTCCATCGAAGCGGGATCTTCGGCGAGCTTGTCCATCGAAGAGTGCTTCTCGACCTTGGCGATGCTGCTCTCCCACTCGCTGCCATTGAAAGGCTCGATGGTCATCGCCTCCACGGTGCCCGGATCGAGGCAGCGCGCATTGACGCTGTATCCGTCGGGGTGCGAGCGCGGCACGTAGAACGACTTCACGCCGCAGATCGAGCAGAAGATGTGCTTGGCGACGCCTGTGTTGAAGGTGTAGGTCGTCAGAACATCTTCGCCCTGGAGCAAGCGGAAGCGCGACTTCGGGACAATGAGGTGAAGGTAGCCGGATTTGGAGCACATCGAGCAATTGCAGTCGACGACCGAGATATTCGACGGCGCCATTACTTCGAACCGCACTCTGCCGCAGTGACATCCTC
>CAVSRR010000009.1:0-229008 GCA_963730465.1 uncultured beta proteobacterium
CATGATGGCTTGCCGCAGCGGGGGGTGCGTAGTACTGCTGGACGACCACAGCCGGCGTCAGCGCGGGATGGGGCCACAGGGCGGCGAGGACTAGGAACAGCAGCGCGAGCGCCGCCAGCTTTACGGCGACGATGAGGCCGATCTCAATCCCATATCGGCGGCCATCGCGTGAGCGAAACCACAGTTTTCCCTGCGCGGTCATGGAACGCTCGGCCCGGCCGCGACGACGGCGCAAGAGAAAGGAGGATATGAGCTCGGTCACGGTACGCGTGGCAGTGCGTGGGCGCTCGCGCTTGGGCGTGCCTCACGATACCCTGATTGGGGCGCTCGACGCAATCGCGGGCAGCGTCGCCGCTTTCGGTCGCTGCTACGCTCTGCGCTGGGCGGTGAGGATTGCAGCCGCGAGCTCCAGATCGTCCCTATACGTGATCTTCACGTTGGTCGTGCAGCCGGCGACAATGATGGGCCTTGCGCCAAGAGCTTCCACGGCCTGCGCTTCATCGGTCGCGTGATCGGCGTCGGGTCGGGCAAAAGCTTCGCGCAGCACCGCGTAACGGAACATCTGCGGTGTCTGCGCGATCCACAATCCGTCTCGTGCCTCGGTTCGGATGCTGCGCTTGTCCTTGTCGGCTCGTTTCAACGTCCCCGTGACGGGAACCGCGAGCAATCCACCGACGCTGTCACCGGAAAGCGTGTCCTTCAGGCGCAGCAGCGAGGCAGCGTCGACGCAGGGTCGTACCGCATCGTGCACCAGTATCCAGTCGTCCGGCGCGGCGTCGGTCATCGCTTCGAGCGCGTTGCGGACGGTTTGTGCGCGCGTTTCGCCGCCGCAGCGAAGCGTCGTCACGTTCGGGTGCGCTTCCATCGTGCGCTCGAACCACGTGTCGCCAATCGCCAGCGCGACGTAGGTCCCGTGCAGCGGAAAAGCGGACGCCAGGCGCTCGATGGCGTGTCGCAGCACCGGCCTGCCGTCGAGCAACCAGTACTGCTTGGGCGATTCCGCGCTGAAGCGAGAGCCGTTGCCGGCTGCGGGAATCAATGCGTGGTAGCGCAACGTCGGTCCCCTCGATACTCAATCAGTGCGCCGCCGCCGATCGGCGGCTTGAGAGTGCTGCGTGTGCGGTGTCGGGAAAGCCCTGCGGGGGATGCCGCCTACTGCGGCGAAGGCTTGAGTCGCGCGGGGCTTAGAGAATCACGGACGCCAGGGATCAGTCTCCGTCGGGACCAAAGCGCGACGCCGGCGGATGGCCGGCAACGGGTTGGACCTGGCGGATATTGATCGATCGCCTTTCAGGACGAAGGTGGGGAGCGGGTGTCTCGCCGCCGTACGTCGCGCGCACATAGTCGGCGACGAGCTGCTCGAACTCCTCGGCGATGAAGGCGCCCTTGAGGGTCACGGTTTTCTGGCCGTCGACATAGACCGGGGCGACGGGCATCTCCCCGGTCCCCGGCAGGCTTATGCCGACGTTGGCCATCTTGGATTCGCCCGGTCCGTTCACTACGCAGCCCATGACCGCGACGGTCATGTTCTCGACCCCCGGATACCGCTTGCGCCAGGACGGCATCTGCATGCGCAGGTAAGTCTGGATCTTGTCGGCGAGCGTCTGGAAGAAGACGCTCTTGGTGCGCCCGCATCCCGGGCACGCGCTGACCAGCGGCGAAAACGACCGCAGGCCCATCGTTTGAAGGATTTCCTGCGCGACGACGACTTCGCGCGTCCGATCGCCGTTCGGCTCCGGCGTGAGCGAAACGCGTATGGTGTCGCCGATGCCCTGCTGCAGCAGCACAGCCATCGCCGCGGTCGATGCGACGATTCCCTTGGATCCCATGCCCGCCTCGGTCAGGCCGAGGTGCAGGGGATAGTCGCAGCGGCGCGCGAGTTCGGTATAGACGGCGATCAGGTCCTGGACGTTGGACACCTTGCACGCGAGGATGATGCGATCGCTGGGCAGGCCGAGAGCCTCCGCGAATTGCGCGCTGCGTATGGCCGAAGTAACCAGCGCCTCCCGTGTTACGTGCGCCGCGTCGAGTGGATTGGTCGACTTCGAGTTCTCGTCCATCAGGCTCGACAGCAGATCGGGGTCGAGACTGCCCCAGTTGACGCCGATTCGGACCGGCTTGCCGTAGTCGATCGCCCTCTCGATCATGATCGCGAACTGCGGATCGTGCTTGCTGCCTTTGCCGACGTTGCCGGGGTTGATCCGGTACTTCGCCAGCGCCATGCGCGCAGTCCGGGAAATTGCTGAGAAGCTTGTGGCCGTTGAAATGGAAATCGCCGATCAGCGGCACGTGGCAATCGAGCGCGTCGAGACGCTGCCGGATCGCGGGCACCGCGGCCGCCGATTCCGCCGTATCGACCGCGATGCGCACCAGCTCGGAGCCGGCATCCGCCAGCGCTTTGACCTGCGCGACCGTCGCAGCGACGTCCGAGGTATCGGTGTTGGTCATGGACTGCACGACGATCGGCGAGCCGCCGCCGATCGGAATGCCGCCGACGAACGCGATTTTCGACCGGCGCCGGCTGATCAACGGCTCGACTCAAGGAGCTCGCTTCCAAATTAGCCATGCCTGTTCCCTGAAGTGCGCCGCGTTGCCGGTTCGGCCTGCCGATTTGGGCCACGGCGCATTATTGATGCCATTCGGAGCATACGAGTTTGCGCACTATGGCGTCGTCCGGGCTCGCGGCCATAGACGACGGTGGCCTTGGTGTACCGAGACCGGTATTTTACCACCGGCTTGGAAATCGACGGCCGGTGAGGGGTTTGAGGCTATCGGATGGCGGAGCACCAGTCATCGACGACCGCGTCGGGAAGCCTCGCTTCGGCCAGCCAACCATAGCGCACCAGGCTGATCGCGCCTGCCGCGATCAGGGCGTTTTCGTCACCCGGACTCGATGTTTCCGGCCGTCCACGCCGTATCCGATAGCGAATATGCACGTCCGAAGCTTCGACGATATCCGTGGCGCCGGCGATCTTGTCGCGACCGGGACGCGCCTGGACAAGGGGAGCCGGCAACGATGAAGGCAGGTTGAGGCTGAGCCAGTGGCCGTCGAGCGCCCACTCGTCGCGCGTATGCCAGAGCACCCTCAACAGCCGGCCCAGCGCGTCGAGATCAGCGGTCGCGTCGAGCGCAGGCGTTGCCCGGGAGAGGCTGATCGCCGGCACGCCCCAGAATGTCGCTTCCCGGGCGATCGCGATGGTCCCGGAGTAGGCGACATCCTCCGCGACGTTTCGCTTGTCGTTGATACCCGCGAGGACCAGATCCGGCCGCGAGCCACCTGCGAAGACGATGGTCATGGCCGCGACGACGCAATCGGCGGGAGCACCCGAGCACGCGTAGCTGCGCTCGCCGGTTCGCACCAACGTCAGATCGCGGTCGAACGAGAGCTGATGACTCGCGGCGGTCCACTTGCGATCGGGCGCCACGATCCACACCTCGGCATCAAGCGCATGCGCCGCCTGCGCAAGGAGGCCGAGGCCGGGCGCGGAGATTCCGTCGTCGTTGCAAACCAGGATGCGCACGCTGTCTACGTATTCAGAGATCGACGCGGTCGCCGGTCGCCAGCTCGGTGCGTAGTCGCGGGAGGCGAAGCTTGAGCCGGGCAAGCTGAGCGGCATCGCAGGAGTGGCCGATGACGGTCACGGCGCGGGACGCCGCTGCAATGTCGAGATTTTCGGTCAGCGTTGGATGCGTCGGCAGGCGAATCCACGTTGCCTGGTTCTCCGCGACCATGCGCTCTCCCGGGCTCGTCGCCGGCAGGTGTCCCGTGAAAAGCGTCGGCCAGCGTTGGGCGGCAGCCCGCGCGAGTATGTCGCGCGACGGTCCGCTGACCCCCATCGCATCGTGGCAAAGCAGCGCCGCGCGCGGCAAAACTGCATCGTCGTGCCAGTCGACGGCTGCGTCGAGGCGCTTCTCGAGGCCGGACGCGGCGCCATCGACCAGCCAGCGGCGGCCTTCGACCTGCACCCTCAGAGCGTCCCTCATCCCGGGAGCCAGTGCGAGTGGTCCGGGTACGATCGCCAGCAGCTCGGCCGATCGTCCGTAAAGCGTCGTCGGCAGCACGCAACCCTGCGGGCGCGCCGCGATCCACGCATCGATTTGCGCGGTCCGGGATCGCGCGGACACGTCGTCATCGCCGTACGAGGCGTCGATCACGATCGCGTGGCAGCGCGGCAGCGGGTCCATGGCGAAGACGGGACTCGCGGGAACCACGTCGCCGCAATAGTCGACTGTCACGCGACCGTCATCGATCCGGCACCAGACACCGCCCGCCACATGACCGGAGCGCCCCGTCGAGATGCGCAGCGGCCCGAGTCGCAGAGCGGTCATGCCCATCGGCAGAAGCTCCACTGTGGCACTGCGAAACAGCGCCAGGTGCTCGGCCGATGCGTAGCTCGCCAAGCTCAGCGCCGCTTCCGATAGCGTCTCGGGCGTCATGAAAATGCGGCCGCTGAAACCGCGCGCGATGAGCCATCCCATTGCCGCGACATGGTCCTCGTGTCCATGCGTAATGACGATCGCGTCGGTCGCCTTCAGCGCCGCATCCCCGATCGACGGATAGTAGTCATCGCTGCCGCGCGCGCTTACCTTCACTCCCGCATCGAGCATCAGTCGATAGCCGTCGCTTTCGACGGCGAGACAGGTGCGGCCTTTTTCGCCGAAGCCACCATGAAGCTCGAGCCGCATGCTTTTCAGTCCCCCGCAGGCTCGGGGATGACCCAGCCATCGTCGATGGCCAGGTTGACGATGGTTCCCGGCGCCACGGTGCAGGGCTCGGGCATCGTCAGGTGAAGAAGGAGATCGGGGCTCGCCTCCGCATGTGCCTCGACCCGGAAATGGCCGCCGCGATAGATGGCGCTGGCGACGCGCGCTCGCACGCCCGGAGACTCCGGCCCGACGATCCGCAGTGCGCTGGCACGCAAGCATGCGCGCGCTGCGCCTCGGCGTCGCTCGGATTTTGCGTTGCGCATGCGCACGCGGTATCCGAAAAGGCCCACTTCGCAGTGCGCATCCCCGTCCATCGACGAGAATTTCCACCGGCACGACCATGCCTTCGCCGATGAACTTCGCCACCGTCTCGTCCGACGGCTCGCGATAGAGCTGCGCCGGCGTCGCGAGTTGCAGCACGCGGCCCTTGTCCATCACCGCGACGCGATCGGCGAGCGCCATCGCTTCCGCCTGGTCGTGCGTGATGTAGATCATCGTGGTGCCGGTGCGCTCGTGAAAGCGCGCGAACTCGCGCTCCATCGATGCGTGAAGATGGACGTCGAGATTCGCCAGCGGCTCGTCGAGGAGCACCAGCGAAGGCTCGGTGACCAGGCATCGCGCGAGCGCCACGCGCTGCCGCTGACCGCCGGACAGCAGCGCCGGCATGCGAGCCGCGAAGCCGTCGAGCTCGACCAGCGAAAGCGCCGCATTGACGCGCGCCATGCGCTCGGGATCCTTCACGCCCGCAACGTTGAGGCCGTAGGCGACGTTCTCGGCGACCGTCATGTGCGGCCACAGCGCGTAGGACTGGAACACGATGCCGATGCGGCGCCGCTCGGGCGGCACCTGGCGCTCCGGCGTGGAAACGACTTCGTCGCCGATGAGGATCCGGCCCGTGGTTGGCCTGTCGAATCCGGCGATCTGCCGCAGCAGCGTCGTCTTGCCGCAACCCGACGGCCCGAGGATGGCGACGAACTCCCCGTCGTTGACGGCGAGCGAGATGTCGTCCAGCGCGCGGAACGCGCCGAAGCACTTGCTGACGTGATCGACGGTCAATCGCGCCATGGGAGCACCCCCGGCGGCAGCCTCGCTGCCATCAGCAGCGTCGACAGCATCAGCGCGACGCTGACGAGCACCGTCAGAACGCCGAGCGCGGCGGCGTAGGTCGAATCGCCGCCCTGCTGAAACGAAAAGAACACGACGCCGAGCGTTTCCGATCCCGACGACCAGAGCAGCGCCGAGACCGTCAGCTCGTTGAAGGCGGTCAGGAAGATCAGCAACGCGCCCGCGGCGGCAGCCGGCGCCACCAGCGGAAGGATGACCGTGCGCAAGCGCCGCAGGAGTCGCGCGCCCGCGATCTGCGCCGCCTCTTCCAGCGTGCGGTCGAGTTGATGGTAGCCGCTGATCACCGGGCGCAGGCCGAGCACCAGGAAGCGCGCGAGATAGCAGAAGAGGATGATCCAGATCGTGTTGTAGATCGTCACGCCGACGACGCGGAATCGGTTTCAGGAACAGGAGGATCGCGGCGATCGCGAGCACCACCCCGGGCAGCGCGTAGGGCATCTCCGTGACCAGGTTGACCATGCGCAGAAGCCGCGAGCGGCGCCACACGAGGAAGTAGGCGAGCGGTATCGCGAGCAGCACGATGACGATCGCCGCAGTCGCGGACAGGCCGAAGCTGTTGACGAGCGCGCGCTGCGCCGCCGCGTGCTCGAACAACACGAATCGATAGTTGTCGAGCGTCGCCGTCGCGGCGGTGAGCGGCACGCCGACCGCGGGGACCAGCGACGTCAGCACCAGCGCGAGCAGCGGAAGCAGCCAGCACCAGGAACGACAGGGTCCACAGCGCGAACTCGACGGGCAGGCGCCAGCGGCGCAATTCGAACGGGCGCGCGACCACCGAGGTGGTGCTGATGCGGAAATCGCGCCGCCGCAGAAGCACGTCCTGCGCCACGATGCCGATCAGCGCGATGAGGCCGATCAGCACCGACAGCACGGCGACCTCGGAAAGTGCGCTCGGCCCGAGCCCGGCAAGACGCTGGTAGATCAGCGTCGGCAGCACGAGGTAGTTGCCGGGAATGCCCAGCAGCGCGGGGATGCCGAAATTGCCCAGGCACGACACGAAGCAAAGCGCGACGCCGGCGAGAATCGGCGGCGTCATCAGCGGCAGCACGATCGTGCGCATCACTCTCAAGCGGGCTCGCGCCGCCGGAGAGGCCCGCCTCGATCAGCTCCTGCGGCAGCGTCCGAAGTCCCGCGCGAAGCGTCAGGAAGACGAGCGGCGCATACTGGACGCCCAGCACCAGGATGATGCCTCCGGCCGAATACAGCGGATTGCGGCTGCCCAGCGGCGGCGCGGCGCCGAGCATTTTCAGGAGCGCGCTCGAGGGTCCGAACAATTGCAGCCACGCGAGCGCCACCACCTGCGGCGCGAGCAGCAGCGGCATCACGAAACAGAAGATGAACGCGTTGCGATGGCGGAAATCGGTCAGCGAGACGACGAGCGCGACCGTGCCGCCGATGAGGACCGCGAGCAGCGTGCCGCCGAGGGAGGTCGACGAGGCTGTGGCCCGTCGCGGTCCAGGTCGTCGGCGCTCGACAGCACGCGTCGCAGCGCTTCGGTCGACGAGCGTCCCGCCGGGCGCGATGCCTTCGAGCAACGAGGCGCGCGAGCGGCAGCACCGACAGGATCGCGACGACGACGATCGAGCCACCACAGCAGCGCGTAGTCGCTCGGTGCGCCGCGCATGCCCGCCGCGTCAGTCATTCAGCCGTTTGTCCGCGTAAAGCCGCGATGCGATGCCATGCGTCAGTTGCCGAACAGATCGGCGAAACGCTTGAGGTTGGCGCTGTTCGACTGCACGACTTTGGCGATGTCGGTCGGCATCAGGTTGATCTTGGCGCCCGCCGGATACCACGACGGCATTCCCACGCTCGCCTTCGCGGGAATGTAGCCCATCGACACGGCGAGCTTCTGTCCGTCGTCGGACAGGATGAAATCGACGAAGGCGCGCGCTGCGGCCGCGTTCTGCGTCGTTTTCAGGATCGCGACCGGCTCGGTCACCGCGGGAAGGCCTTCCGCCGGAAAGATGAAGTCGATCGGCGAGCCCTTTGCCTTGGCGTTGAACGCCATGAAATCGACGAGGACGCCGTACGACTTTTCGCCGTTGGCGACGGCGGTCATCACGGCGCCGTTGCCGCGCACCGCGACGGCGTCGGCGGCCTTCAGCTTTTCGAAGTAGCCCCAGCCGAGGTCGGGCCGGCTGGTCATCGTGCCGAGCATGATCGCCGCCGCGCCCGAATAGAGCGGGCTGGGCATCGCGATCTGCCCCTTGTACTCGGGCTTCGCGAGGTCCGCCCACGATGTGGGACGGACTTTCGCCGCGGTGTTGACCGCGATGCCGGTGGTGATGAGCTTCGAGCCGAAGTAGGTTCTGTCGGGGTCATAGGACCCGGCTTGCAGGCCGTCGACCTTCGCTTCGCGGATAGGGAAGCAGGCGCATGTCCTTCTTGAGCGCCTCCATGGTCGCCGCGTCGGCGATCAGCAGCACGTCGGCTTTGGGCTGGCCCGCCGGCGAACTCGGCCGCGAGCTTGCCCATGACTTCGGTCGTGCCCGAGCGGAACACTTCGACCTCCACGCCGGGTTGGGCGCGCTTGAACGCGGCAACCGTTTGCGACGCATCGCGCTCCGGCTGCGAGGTGTAGAGGACGAGCTTGCCCTTGACCTCCTGGGCGGCGAGCGGGCTTGCGGCGAAGAGCAGCGCCGCAAGTACAGCGACGACAAAAGTCCCGCGCGATACGACGTTCATGCCTTCCTCCGAAAAATGCCGCCTGGCGTCTCGAGCGCTGCGAGCGGCCGATCTTACCGCTGCGCTACCGCTTCGCCGTCCGGGTGAATCCAGGCGACGATCGTCCCCACCGCCGTCGGCTCTCCGGTGATCGGCGCAAGGCTCGCGGATGACGCCCGTCGCCGGCGCCTCGACCTCCATCATCGATTTGCCGGTTTCCATCTCGAACAGACGATCTGGCCTGCTTCCACGCGATCGCCCTCCGCGACTTTCCACTCGACGATGACGCCGGAATCCATGTCCATGTCGACCTTGGGCAGGATCACTTCGATTGCGCTCATCAGGATTTGCTCCTCGCGGACGAGTCCACGGGCTGCGCGAACGATGTCCTGCTCCTGCGGCACCGCTGCTTTTTCCAGGACCGGGTTGTAGGGAATCGGCGCGTCGGCGCCGCCGAGCCGCGCGATCGGCGCGACGAGTGCGTGAAACACATCGCTCTCCGCGATCATCGCCGAGATCTCCGCGCCGATGCCCATCGTCTTCACGCCTTCGTAGACGACGAGCAGGCGATGCGTCTTGCGCACGCTGGCCGCGATGGTCTCGAAATCGATCGGGCGGAGCGAGCGCAGATCGATGACTTCGGCATCGATGCCCTCTGTCGCCAGGCGCTCCGCCGCCGCCGCGGCGCGGATCGCCATGATCGACGTGGCGACGATGGTCAGGTCGCGGCCCGCGCGCCGCACGGCGGCTTTGCCGATGGGAACGCGATATGCATCCGCGGGCACGGGACCCTTGGTCTTGTAGAGCAGCTTGTGCTCGAAAATCAGCACCGGGTTGGGATCGTCGATCGCCGAGAGCAGCAGGCCCTTCGCGTCATGCGGCGTCGAGGGTTGGACGACCTTCAGGCCCGGGACGTGCGCGAACCACGCCTCGAGGCTCTGGCTGTGCTGCCCCGCGGCGCCCGTGCCCGAGCCGCCGGGAAGGCGCACGACCATCGGCACGCTCGCCTTGCCGCCGAACATGAAGCGGATCTTGGCGGCCTGGTTGACGATCTGCTCCATCGCCAGCGTCACGAAGTCGGAAAACTGGATCTCCAGCACCGGCTTCATGCCGGTCAATGCGGCGCCGACCGCCGCACCGGCGAGGCCGAGCTCGCTGATCGGCGTGTCGATGACGCGCTCGGAACCGAATCGCTGAAGGAGGTCGCCCGAAACGCCGAAAGCGCCGCCGTAAACGCCGACGTCCTCGCCGAACAGGAACACGCGCGGATCGGCTTCCATCGCCTGCGCGAGGCCCTCGCGAATGGCTTCGGCGTAGGACAGCTGCCTCGTTTCCGCGGCGACCGGCGCGACGAACTCAACCGGCATAGACATCTCGCGTCAGTTGCGCCGGGTCTGGATCGGCGCTCGACTTGGCGAATTCGAGCGCCTGCTCGATCTGCTCGTGCGCGCTTTTTTCGATATCGGTAAGCTCGGCGCTGCTGAATCGTCCATGCGCGGCGAGCTCGCTTTCGAGGCGCCGGATCGGATCGCGCTTGCGCCACGTCTCGATCTCTTCTTTGGTCCGATACAGGTTGCGATCGCTTTTGGAGTGACCGCGCAGGCGATAGGTCTTGCATTCGACCAGCGACGGGCCCGCGCCGCTCCGCGCACGGTTCACCGCGGCGCGCGACGCGGCGGCGACCGCGGGCAGATCGTTGCCGTCGACCGCGATCCCCGGCATCGCGTACGCACTCGCGCGGTCAGCGACGTTGGGCACGGCCATGGCGAGCGCGATATCCATCGACATGCCGTATTTGTTGTTCTCGCAGACGAAGACGACAGGAAGCTTCCAGATCGAGGCCATGTTGAGCGACTCGTGGAACGCGCCCTCGTTGGCGGCGCCGTCGCCGAAAAACACCATGCAGACGCGGTCCTGCTTTTGCGCCTTGATGCTCATGCCGACGCCCACCGCGATCGGCAATCCGCCGGCGACGATGCCGTTGGCGCCGAGGTTGCCGCTTTCGATGTCGGCGATGTGCATCGAGCCGCCTCGTCCTCGGCAATAGCCGGTCTCCTTGCCGAAGAATTCCGCGAGCATGCGCGCGGGATCCGCGCCCTTCGCGATGCAGTGCCCATGACCCCGGTGCGTCGACAGAATGTAATCGTCGGGACGAAGCGGCAGGATGGCGCCGACCGCGCTCGCCTCCTGCCCGATCGACAAGTGCATCGTGCCGTGCACGAGCCCGCGCATGTAACTCGCTTCGGCGGTTTCCTCGAACCTGCGAATCAGGTGCATGTTCTTGAGCGCCGTGCGCAAGGTGGTCTGGTCGAGCGCGGCGAGCTCGGGGCGCTGCACCGTCGCGCTCGGGCGCCAGCGTTGCCGATTCGGTCGAGGATTCGCTCAGCGGGTTTGACGGCAGGTTCCATCCGAGGCTCCATCGGCGCGACGCGTCAGGCGGCCGCAGCGATGCGCACCCAGTCGTCCTGGGCGCGGCGCACCTGCACGATCTGCAGGCGCTCGTCGGGAGCGCAGTTGGCGTACGTCAGGTAATCGCCCGCGGCGACCTTGCGCGTCACTCTCGCGCCTTGCGCAAGCCCCAGCGGCAGCGCATTGACCGCGACCGCGTCGGCGCGCGACAGCGCGAAGCCGCGGTAGCAATACTCGCCGATCGCATCCAGCGTCTCGCCCGGCGCGAGATCGCGCTTGGCGCGCGCGCCGACTTCCGCGACCGGCACCGGCAGCGGCCGCATGTGGCTCTGACCGTAGATCACCGCGGCGGCGGCCGACAGGGGCACTTCGAGGCTGGTCAGGTGATAGGGCCGGTAGAACGTGTAGTACGGACCTTCGCCGAGCTGCAGATCGCTCATCCGCTCGCGCAACCGCGGGTGGCGCATCTCGGCGACCGCGAACACGCCCGGCGCCACGCCTTTGGCGACGGTAAAGTCGACCACGCCTCTTCGCGACAACAGGCCGCCTTCCTCGCGCGGGCAGAAGACCTTGTGCAGGGAATCGAGCGCGGCCGACGGGCCGTGCATGCCGGGAATATCGGGCACCAGTCCCGTTGCATTGGCGAGGGCGACCATTTCCACCATCGTCTTCGAGCCGTCGACGAACTCGACGAGCATGCGAGGATTCATGTTGCGTCGCTTCGCCTCGTCGACATACGCATCCGGCGTCGCGTCGGTGCGGAAGGCGTTGTTCTTGCCCTTGCCCGCGGCGACGATCGGGTAGCCCATGCCGCGAAGGAAGTTGACGAGCTCCATGGTCGAGCTGGGCTCGTCGCCCGCGCCCAGCGTGTAGACGACTCCTGCCTCGGTAGCCTTGGTCGACAGGTACGCGCCGATGGTCACGTCGGCCTCGACGTTCATCATCACGATGTGCTTGCCGGCCGCGATCGCGCTGAGCGCAACTTGCGCGCCAACGTTGGGATTGCCGGTCGCGTCGATGATCACGTCGACGCCGTCGGCGGTGCAGACGTCGCGATACGAAGCGCTCACGGCAAGGCGGCCGCGTGCGATCGAGCGCGCCGCGCCGGCCGCGTCGTCGACGACCTCGGGAACGCGCGCGCCGTTACCTGCCAGCGTGCGCGCTGCGAATACGTTCTCGGGAATCGCATCCGCAGCCGCGACGACCTCGATGCCCTTCATGAGGTCGGTCTGGACGATGATGTCGGTTCCCATCTGGCCCGCGCCGATCAGGCCGACCCGGACGGGCCGGCCTTCGCGCGCGCGCTGCTCCAGTCCTTCGGCGATCGAGCCTCCGACCCGCTGGTGGGGCTGCTGCGACTGTGGCGACATCGCTCCTCCTCGGTCCGCCCGGCGGCGCGAAGCTGCTGGACCGGACATTTGTATCGATCGTCGAACATATCTCCACTAGAATGCCTAGTCAACCCCCGAAGGGACCCAGCAACGCCGGCCGGGCTACTGCGATTGACACCGCGTCGCGGGGCGGTGACATTCTCGTGCGGGCGGAGGCTCGCAGAACCATGTCAGGACCCAAACTTCCTTCCCACAAGGAGTCAGTGCCTACTTCCGACGTCGGCGTGAGGGCGGCGTGGCTCTACCACATCGAGGGACTGACGCAGGAACAGATCGCCCGCGCGATGAAGATCAGCCGCGCCAAGGTGATCCGCCTGCTCGCCGCCGCCCGCGAAAGCGGAGTCGTGCGCATCCGCATCGACGGCAAGGCCGGCGAGCAGGTCGCACTCGAGCGGCGCATTGCACACGCGTTCGGCCTCGAGGAGGCCGTCGTAGTCCCGTCTCCATCCGACGACGCCGCGGTCGCTGCCATGGTCGGGCAAGCTGCCGGAACCTATCTTGCCGACCACGTTCGCGACGGAATGTCGATCGGCGTGGGGTGGGGATCGACGTTGAGCATGAGCCTCAAGGCGATAGGCGCGCAGCCGTATGCGCGGCTGTCGGTCGTCTCGCTGCTGGGCGGCATGACGCACTCGCGCGCGGTGAATCCATCCGCCGTCGCGCGCCGAATCGCCGACGCGTTCGGGGCGGATTGCTACCAGCTTACCGCGCCGGTCTTCGTCGCCGATGAAGCAACGCGCGCCGCGCTTTGGGCGGAGCCCGCATTGCACGATCTGCTCGAGCGCGCACGCCGGGTCGATCTCGCGCTCGTCAGCGTCGGCGATATCAGCGAGGACGCGACTCTGTTCCGGGAGGGGCTCCTGCCGCGCTCGCAGTTGGCGAGCCTCATCGAGCGTGGCGCGGTCGGGGACGTGCTCTGCCATTTCCTCGATGCCGAGGGCCGCATCGTCGATCATCCGGTGAGCCGGCGCGTCGATTGCCGTCGCCCTGGACGATCTTCGCCGCGTGCCGAATATCGTGATTGCGGCTGGAGGGCGGCGCAAGGTCGCCGCCATCCGAGCGGCGCTCAGGGCCATGGCAGCGAAGGTCCTGATCACCGACGAAGCGGCCGCCCGCGGCTTGCTCGAGTGACGCGGGTCGGAACGATTTCGACTGGCCGCCGATCTTAAGCGCATGAGCATGCACGATACAATGCCCGTGGATGCACGTTTTCCAGAGGAGCGATCATGGAACGAAAAATAGCGAGCGACTTTCCTCCTGAAGTTCTCAAGCTTTTCGACGGATATGTTCACGGCGCGATCAACCGCCGCGAATTTCTGGATGGCGCGAGCAAGTTCGCCGTCGGCGGCTTCACCGCGGCAGCGATGCTGGAAAGCCTTCGGCCGAACTACGCGTTCGCACAGCAGGTCGCCAAGGACGACGCGCGCATCAAGACCGAATATCTGACTTATGCATCGCCGCAGGGATCGGGAACGATGCGCGGCTACTTCGCGAAGCCCGCCAATCTCAGCGGCAAATTGCCTGGCATCGTCGTCATCCACGAAAACCGCGGCTTGAATCCCTATGTCGAAGATGTCGCGCGACGCCTGGCGGTGGCCAATTTCGTCGCCTTCGCACCCGACGCACTGACGCCGCTCGGCGGCTATCCCGGCGACGAGGAGAAGGCGGTCGCGCTATTCGGGCAGCTCGACCCGGCCAAGCGCACCGAGGATCTGCTGGGGGCGTACGCGTTGTTGAAGTCGCGTCCGGAGTGCACCGGCAAGGTCGGAGCCGTGGGATTCTGCTTCGGCGGATCGACGGTCAACATGTTCGCCACGCGCCTGCCCGATCTCGCCGCGGGCGTGGCGTTCTACGGAGGTCAACCCGCGGCAGCGGACGTTGCGAAGATCAAGGCGCCGATGATGCTTCACTACGCGGGGCTCGACGAGCGCATCGACGCCGGGCTGGCCCGCGTACGAGGCGGCGTTGAAGGCGAACGGTGTGAAGTACCAGATGTTCATGTATCCGAACACCAACCACGGCTTCCACAACGACACGACGCCGCGCTACGACGAGGCCGCGGCCAAGCTCGCCTGGTCGAGAACGCTCGCCTTCTTCAACGAGAACCTGAGAAACTAGGGCTGCATGTCCGTGTCGGGAGTCACGGAGCTCACGGCGAGATAGCGGTCGAGCGTCTCGGGATCGCCGAGCAGGTGCGCGCTCGCTTTGGCATGGACCACGACACCGCGCGCTAGGATCACGGCGTCGTCGGTCATGGGCAGGATCTTCAGCGGATCCTGCTCGACGATGATGGCCGACAGCCCCTCATCTCGCACGATGCGGACCAGCGCCTTCAGAAGCTCTTCGACGATGATCGGCGCCAGGCCCTCCAGCGGCTCGTCGAGCAGCAGCAATCGCGGATTCGTGACCAGCGCGCGACCGATGGCGAGCATTTGCTGCTCGCCGCCCGAAAGCTGAGTCCCGAGGTTTTGCGTTCGCTCGCCTAAGCGCGGGAACATCTCGAATATGCGCGCCGGAGTCCAGGCGCCCGGCCGCGCGACCGCGGACAGGTTCTCGGACACGGTCAGCGACTTGAAGATGTTGCGCTCCTGCGGCACCCAGCCGATGCCGGCCGCGGCGCGCTCGTCGGGTCGCATGCGCGTGAGGTCACGCCCAGCCAGCGTGATGCTTCCGCCGTGGTAGCGGGTGACGCCGACGATGGTGTCGATGAGCGTCGTCTTGCCGGTGCCGTTGCGTCCAAGCAAGGCAAGCGAGCGTCCTTCGCCGACCTCGAGGCTCACGCCGTCGAGCACGATGGCGCCGCCGTAGCCGGCGCGTAATCCCTCGATCCGCAGCAGCTCAGGCACGTCGCGCCTGCCCGAGATACACGTCCTTGACGCGCGGGTCGCGGGCGATCTCGTCGTTTGTTCCCTCGACGAGAAGCGATCCATTGACCATGACCGAGATCCTCGTCGCGAAGCGGAAGACGAGATCCATGTCGTGCTCGATCAGTAGGACGGTGACGTCGGACGGAAGCGCTGCGAGCGTCTCGAGAATTTCCTTGGATTCCGCGGCGGGCACGCCGGCCATCGGCTCGTCGAGCAACAGCACGCGCGGCCGGCTGGCGAGGGCGATGGCGATCTCGAGCAGGCGCCGCTTGCCGTGCGCGAGAACGCCGACCTTGCGCTGGAGTACGTCCGACAGATGGAGTTGCGACAGCAGCGTCGCGGCCTGCGTCGACGACCGAACGATGGCAGCGAGAGCGGCGTCCAGACCTTCGCGCCCGCGCCTTCGGCTTGCGCGATGACCAGCGAAATCGTTTCCAGCGGCGTCAGGCGCTCGAAGAGCTGGTTGATCTGGAACGTGCGCACGAGGCCGAGGCGCACTCTCTGATGCGGGGCGACGGAAGTGATGTCGTCGCCGTCGAGCACGATCGTTCCCGCGGTTGGCGCGCAGCACGCCGGTGAGCAGGTTGACGAGCGTCGTCTTGCCCGCGCCGTTGGGGCCGATCAGAGCGTGACGCGCGCCGCGCTCGATGGCGATCGAAACGTCCTGCGTCGCGGTGATGCCGCCGAAGCGCTTGTGCAAGCGATGGGTCTGGAGCGCCGGGCGTGTCACTCAAGCGTCCTGGCGTCGAAGCGACGACGCGCACGCCGCGCCCGACCGCATGAGCGCTGACAGGAGCACGAACGGACGCGCGAGGCGCTCGTGCCCGATCAGCACGATCACCACGAGTGCCAGTCCCATCCAGAACTGCCAGTACTGCGGCGTGATGGCCGACAGCACGTCGTACATCAGCTTGAACACGATCGCGCCGATGATGCCGCCGTAGAGGTATCCCGTGCCGCCGATCACGAGCACGAGGAGCACATCGGCGGAGCGATGGAAATCGAAGAGGTCGAGCGACGCGAATCCCGTCGTCTGCGCGACCAGCGCGCCGGCGATGCCCGCGAACGCCGCAGAGAGCGTGTAGGTAACGGCCAGGCGCTTGTTGGCGTCGATGCCGATCCCGATCGCGCGCAGGCGATTGTCGCGCATCGCCCTCAGCGAGTATCCGAAGGGAGCGTGCACGAGCCTCCTCGCGAGGAAGAAGAGGATCGCCAGCACGACCAGGCAATACGCGTATCCGACGCGGCCGCCGAGATCGAAATCGAAGCGGCCGAGTAGCGGCCCCATGACCACGCCCTGCAATCCGTCCGTCCCGCCGGTCAGCCAATCGAGCTTGTTGGCGAGCTCGCCCAGCATCAGGCAAACGCCGAGGGTCATCATCAGCCGGGTCAGGTCGGATCCGCGAAGCACGAGTACGCTGGTGATCGCGCCCAGCATTGCCGCGACCGCGCCGCCGACAGCGAGTCCCACCAGCGGATCGTTCATGAAGTACTTGGCGAACAGCGCCGCGGCATAGGCGCCGAGACCGAAGAACGCGGCGTGACCGAGCGAGACAATGCCGCCGTAGCCCAGGATGAGATCGAGCGAAACCGCGAACAGCGCGAGCGACGCGATTTCGGCATAGAGCGCCGAGTATTTCGGCAGCACGAAGACGAGCGCCGCCATCGCTGCCCCAGGCAATCCATTCGGGCACGGTAATGCGCGATCCGCGCGCGAAAGCGTCGATCGCCTCGACGCGCGCGGCCCTGCCGCTTCCGGTCACTATTTCGCTCCCGAGCGCGCGAAGAGGCCGTGCGGCCGGATCGCGAGCACCGCGATCATGACGCCGTAGATGATGAACGAGCCCATCTTCGGCACGTAGTACTTGCCGGCGACATCGGCGACTGCCGAGCAGCAGCGATGCGAGCAGCGGGCCGCTGACGGTGGTCGTGCCGCCGACGGCCACGACGATCAGAAAATAGATCATGAACTTGAGCGGGAAGGTCGGGTCGAGCCCGATGATGTCGGCGCCCAGGGCCCCGGCGAGCCCGGCAAGGCCGCAACCGAACGCGAACGTCACCAGAAAGATGCGATTGACGTCGATGCCCAGACCCGACGCGACGCGCGGGTCGTCAACCGCGGCGCGCAGGCGGCTGCCGAAGCGCGTGCGGACGAGTATCCACTGCAGCACCAGGGTCAGCAGGGCGCAGATGACGATGATGAAGAGTCGGTAGACGCCGATGCCGACGCCTCCGATCTCGAGGCGCTCCTTGAGCCACGCCGGCAGCTGCAGGAATTGCTGTTGGGCTCCGAAAAAATAGTCGATGCCGGCCACTGCCATGAACACCAGTCCGATCGTCAGGAGCACCTGCTCCAAGATGCGTGCGGGCGTACAGGCGGCGAAAGAGACTCACCTCGATCGCCGCGCCGATCAGCGCCGGAACGATGAAGGCGAGCGGCAGGCACAGCAGGAATGGCACGCCATAGCGGTTGCTGAGCACGACGGTCAGGTATCCGCCGGCCATCGCGAACGCGCCGTGCGCGAGATTGGCGAAGTTCATCAATCCCAGCGTCACCGCGAGGCCGGCCGCGAGCACGAACAGCAGCATGCCGTAGGCGACGCCGTCGAAGAGTATGGTCAGCATGATGGCGGCATCGCGTGTCCGAGCAGGAGTCTCCGGGCCCCCTCGATGGCCCGGCGCCGCGCGTAACTGCGGTCAGCGACCGGCAGACAGCTACTTCTTGGCCGCCTTGACGGGATCCTTGACCATGGGCGTGGTCTGGAACTCGATGTTGTAGAGCTCGCCGTCCTTGCGCTCGACCTTGCGCATGTAGACGTTCTGCACCATGTCGCGCGTCTCCGGATCGATCATCGCCGGGCCGCGCGGGCTCTCCCACTTCAGGCCTTTCATCGCCTCGACCAGCGCGGTGCCGTCGGTCGATCCCTTGGTCGCTTCCAGCGCGGTGTAGATGAGATACATGCCGTCGTATCCGCCGACCGAGTGGAAATTGGGGCGCAGGTTGTTGTTCAACTTCTTGAAACCGTCGACGTAGGCCTTGTTCGCGGCCGACGGATGCGCCGCGGAGTAGTGGAACGAGGTCACGACGCCGAGCGCCGCGTCGCCCATGTCGTTCAGGAGGTCGTCGTCGGTGACATCTCCCGTGCCGATCAGCTTGATGCCGGCCTGGCTCAAGCCCCGATCGACGAACTGCTTCATGAGCACGCCTCCCTCACCCGATGGAACGAACACGAAGACCGCATCGGGCTTGGCGTCGCGCGCGCGCTGGAGAAATGGCGCGAAGTCAGGATTGCGCAGCGGCACGCGCAGCGAGTCGATGACCTCTCCGCCGGCCGCTGTGAAGCGCTGCTTGAACGTGTTCTCCGCGTCGATGCCGGGGCCGTAGTCGGAGACGAGCGTGACGACGCGCTTGATCCCGTTCTTGGGCGCCCAGTCGGACACGCCGGTCGCGATCTGCGGCACGGTGAATCCCGAGCGCACGATGTAAGGCGACGCTTCGGTGATCGTCGCGGTTGCCGCCGCCATGACGATCATCGGCACCTTGGATTGCGTCGCGATCGGCGCGGTCACCAGCGCCAGCGGCGTCAAGCCAAACCCGGCGAGAAACGCGACCTTGTCGTTGACGACGAGCTCCTGCGCGATGCGCCGCGTGTTGTCGGCGACGCCGGCGTCGTCCTTGAGAATGACTTCGACCTTCTTGCCGGCGACGGTGGTCCCGTGCTGCTGCATGTACAGCCTCACCGCGCCGTCGATCTGGCGGCCGGTCGAGGCGAATGGGCCGGTCATGGGCAGTATCAAGCCGATCTTGACCGTATCCTGCGCCATTGACGCGGCGCTCAACAGTGCCGCTACCGCCGCGGCAGCCGCCGTCGAAATCCATCGTTGCATCATGTCGCGCTCTCCTCGTGTCGTTTCATTGTTCTGACTGCGATTCCGGCTTTCTCGCGCGTCGGGAGCCTGCGCGCCCTCGGAAACCGCTCGAGCGATCCGCCGCGCACCGACGTACGTGCATTGGGCCCGGGCGGCCGCGACACGTGTGCGAATGGCGGGTCGCAGGACTCTCTTTGGCAGCGGCATTCTAGCGCCGGACGCCTCCATTGAACACTCGCAGACCTACCGCTCGCATGTCCGCATCGGCTCCGGAATCCGACGCAGGCGTGCCGTCCGCTACGGAACCGGACCGTGGCGAAGCATCCGCCAAAGCATGCGCACGCGATCGAAGGCTGCTCAAACGGTCTACTCGAGCTCCTGCATGCGCATTCGCTTCGCTGCGTCCTCGAGCCTCGCGGCATCGATCTCGGCCATGATGCTCTCGAGGTCCACCGCTCTCTCGACACGCTCGAAGCGCCCGGTGAGCTCGACCTCGGGTTGGAGCGCGCTCGATTCGTACAGTGCCCAGATCTCCTTGCCGTAGTCGGTGCCGAGGATCGCCGGTGCGAACTTGCCGAAGAAGCGGCGAAGATTGTCGACGTCGCGAACCAGCATGCGCGGCGCATGGTTGTTGCCAGCCGCGTCCACGGCCTGCGGCAGGTCGATGATGACCGGCCCGTCGGCGCCGAGCAGTATGTTGAATTCACTCAGGTCGCCGTGCACGATCCCGGCGCAGAGCATGCGAACGACCTCGCGAATGAGACGCCGATGCAGCTCGGTGGCGATTTCCGGAGTCAGCTGCACGTCGTTCAATCGCGGCGCGGCGTTGCCGTCGTCGTCCGTGACGAGCTCCATCAGCAACACGCCCGCGTGGAAGTTATACGGTCGCGGCACGCTCACACCGGCGGCCGCAAGGCGAAACAGCGCGCCCACCTCGGCGCTTTGCCACGCCATCTCCTGCGACTCGCGACCAAAGCGCGTCCGCTTCGCGATGGCGCGCGCCTGACGCGTATTCTTCGTCTTGCGGTTCTCGGTGTAGTCGACGGCCTGGCGGAAGCTTCGCTTGTCGGCGTCCTTGTAGACTTTGGCGCAACGCGATTCCGACCCGCACTTCACGACGAAGACCATCGCCTCCTTGCCGCTCATGAGTTGACGAACGACCGAGTCGATGACGCCTTCGTCGATCAGCGGCTGCAGGCGCTTGGGAATTTTCATGCGCCCGAATATACGCCACAGGCGCCCGCGCCTCGCATTTCGGCGCTGACCGCTCTCATGCAGGGGGCGACCAAGCGTTCGCTTCGACTCGCGCTCAATCCGCCTCGCTGAAGGTCCTGCCGCTGACGCTGTCGCCGTCGCGCCGGCGCAACGTCCAGAACGACAGGGACGAAACGAGCGTGAGGATGCCCAGCGTCAGAAAGGCGTGGTGCAGCGCGCTCGCCACCGCCTCGTGATTGGTTTGCGGCACACTTCCAAGATACCAGCCGGTGATGAGCGACCCGACAGCCAGCCCGAAGCTGAGCGAAATCTGCTGCAGCGTGCTCGCGATCGAGCTGGCCATGCTCGAGTCCGGGGCTTCGATGTCCGCGTAGGCCATGGTGTTGATGCTCGTAAATTGCAGGGAGTTGAAGAATCCCTGCGCCAGTCCCAGGAGCACGATGAATGCGATCGGCGTCCCCGGAACCACGAGGGCGAACAGGCAGATCGTCGTTCCCATCATCACCGTGTTCACGACCAGCACCCGCTTGTAGCCGAAGCGCTTGAGGATGCGCGCCGAAATGAACTTCATGAACATTGCAGCCGCGGCCGAGGGCATCATCAGCAGGCCGGACTGCCACGCGGGCATCCCCAACCCGAGTTGATAGAGCAACGGCAGCAGGAACGGAAGGCCGCCGATGCCCAATCGCGTCACGAATCCGCCCATCACCGAGACGCGAAACGTGCGCACCCGGAACAACGAGAGGCGCAGCAGCGGATGCGCCGCCTCGCGCGCGTGCCAGCCGTACGCGGCCAGCAGACTGATCGAGAGCAAAAGCAGAACGGCGCCCGAAGTCGGATCGAGCGTGTGCTCGCCGAATATCTCGAGCAGCCAGGAGAGGAGGGCGGTGCCGCTGCCGAAGAGGACGAGTCCGATCAGGTCGAGCGGCCGCGTCTCGTCGCCGCGGTAGTCCGGCATATGGCGCTGAATCAGATAAAGGGCCGCGAGTCCCACCGGCACGTTGACGAAGAATATTTCGCGCCACGACAGCCAATGCACGATGAGGCCACCGACGGTCGGGCCGAGGAGAGGGCCGATCAGCGCCGGAATGATGACGAAGTTCATCGCCGCGAGCAGCTCGGACTTCGGAAAGGTGCGGACGATCGCCAGCCTGCCGACGGGCGTCATCATGGCGGCGCCGATGCCCTGAAGGATGCGCGTCGCCACCAGCATGGGCGCGCTGACCGCCAGTCCGCAGAGCACGGAGGAGAACGTGAATATCCCCACCGCGATCCCGAACACGCGCCGCGTGCCGAAGCGATCGGCCATCCAGCCGCTCACCGGAATCCCCACCGCGAGGCTCAGGATGTAGCTGGTGACGACCGCCTTCAGACTGAGCGGCGTGACGCCGAGGCTCACCGACATCGCCGGCACGGCGGTGTTGATGATGGTCGAGTCGAGCTGCTCCATGAACAGCGCCGTGGCCACGACCCAGGGCAGATAGGATTTGACGCGCTCGGCGTTTGTTGGCGCGGTCACGATGACTGTCCGGAGCGCTTGGCCGAGCCGCTTGCGCCTGCGCCTCTAGCGCCGCGCATGGGCGGCGGGCAGGCGCAGCATCGCGATGTGCCCCGCGATCAGCGCGTCGACCGCCGGACGAAGAAGCGTGTGGTCTTCGTCGATCAGCCACATGCGCAACATCCCGGTGACGAACACGCACGTGGCGAGCGCGGCGATTTCCGGCGCAATGTCGTGCCGCATCTCTCCCATTCCGCGGGCACGCTCGTAGACCGACGCGAATTTGGACATCAAGTCCTGGCAGCGTCGAGCGTGCCGCTTCAGCTCCGGCCGGAACTCGTCGACGTATTCGCACTTGAGCGACAGGATGTCGAAGGTCCTGCGTGTCTGCAGGTCGGTGGCGATGCGGTCGATCACGCCGCGGAGGAAGCGCTCGACGGCGCCCAGCGGGTCCGGGGCATCGGCGACCAGCAGCTCCGTGTCGTCGAAGAGGGGCACCGACACCTGCTCGCGCATCGCCTGGAAGAGTTCGCGCTTGTTGGCGAAGTGCCAATAGACCGCGCCGCGCGTGACTCCCGCCGCGGCCGCGATGCGTTGCAGCGTCGTCCGCGTGACGCCGTGCGCCGCGAATTCGCGCCGCGCCGCGACGAGGATCTGCTGGCGGGTCTGCTCGGATTCCTGCTTGGTTCTACGCACGGGTTGGGCGCTGGATTGCGCGGCGAGAGGTCAACGCGCACGTTTACATACACCCTTGATTGTATAATAATCGGGAACGCGGTGACATCATTGTTCCCGCAGCCGTTTTTCCGGGATTTCCTGCCCATGCCGCCGATCGAAGACAAGGCGCCCGCTTCGCGCCGCACGCCGTTTGCTTCACCGCTGATTCAGGTTCCGCTGGTCGTTTCCGTGATGCTCGTTGCTGCTTGCGGCAAGGAGAGCGCGTCGAACACTGCCTCGCCGCAGCCGGTTCCGGTTCACATCGTCAAGGTCGAGCCCAGAAGCGTGCCGATTCGCTTCAACGTTCCGGGACAGGTCGAAGGCTCGAGGCAGGTCGAGGTGCGCGCCCGCGTGTCGGGCATTCTGCAAAAGCAGTTCTACAACGAAGGCGACGCGGTCAAGGAAGGCGCGCCGCTGTTCGAGATCGATCGCGCGCCGTTCGAGGTCGCGCTGGCGCAGGCAAAAGGGCAGCTCGCGACCGCAACCGCGCAGATCGATCAGGCTCGTCGCGAGGAAACGCGGCTCAAGCCCCTGGTCGACGAGCGCGCGGTCAGCCGCAAGGAATTCGACGACGCGACCTCGGCGCGGCAACTCGGCGAGGCGTCCCTGCAGCAGGCGAATGCCAGCGTGCGCCAGGCCGAGCTCAACCTTTCGTACACCATGGTCAACGCGCCCGTCGCCGGCATCAGCGGGCGCGCGGAGCATTCAGTGGGCACGCTCATCACCACCGATGCCAACGGCAGCCTGTTGACGACGATCAACCAGCTCACGCCCATCTGGGTGCGATTCAGCCTGGCGGAGTCGGATCTGGCCAAGATTCCAAGCGGTCGCATCGGGCGGGACAGCCCGCTCGAGGTGCAATTGATCATGAACGACGGCAAGCCTTTCTCCGGCAAGGGCCGTCTCAACTTCGCGGCAACGGCGATCGACGCCCACCTCGGCACGCAGCAATTGCGCGCGGTGTTCGACAATGCGAAGGAGCAGTTGCTCCCCGGGCCAGTTCGTCAACGTGAGCATCGCGGCCGGCACGCGCGACAACGTCTACCTGGTGCCGCAAACGGCCGTCATCCAGACCGAGAAGGCGAACCTGGTCTTCGTCGTCGACGCTCAGGGCAACGCGCAGGCGCAGACGGTGCAGACCGGCGACTGGATCGGCTCCGACTGGGCGATCGTGTCCGGCCTCAAGACCGGCGATCGGGTGATCGTCGACAACCTGCTCAAGGTTCGTCCGGGCGTTCCGGTCGTCGAGGCGGCAGCGGCCGCGGCCCCCGCCGCAGCCGGCGCGCCCGCTGCCGCACCGGCCAAGTAGCAGCAGCCAAGTACCCGCAGAGACACAGGCCGCCGCCATGGGCTTTTCGCAGTTCTTCATCAACCGGCCGATCTTCGCCGGCGTCATCTCGATCATCATCACGCTGGCGGGCCTGATCTCGTCGCAGGTGCTGCCGATCGCGCAGTATCCGGAAATCGCTCCGCCGACGGTCGTCATCACCGCCAACTACCCCGGCGCGAGCGCCGACACGCTGGCGCGCACCGTCGCCGCTCCGATCGAGGAGCAACTCTCGGGCGTCGAGAACCTCATCTACTTCAACTCGACCGCGTCGACCAACGGCACGCTCACCATCAATTGCACCTTCGAAGTCGGCGCGAACGCCGACAAGGCGGTGATCGACGTCAACAACCGCGTGGCGATCGCGCTGCCGCGGCTGCCGGACATCGTGCGCCAGAGCGGCGTGGTCGCGCAGAAGCGCTCGACCGACATCCTGCTGGTGGTGGCGCTGACCTCGAACGATCCGCGCTACGACACGCTGTACCTGTCCAACTACGCGACCATCAACCTGCTCGACGAGCTCAAGCGCATCCCGGGCGTCGCCGACGCGACGATCTTCGGCGCGCGCGACTACTCGATGCGCGTGTGGCTCAACCCGCCGCGAATGGCGCTGCTCGGAATCACGACGACCGACGTCGCCAACGCCATCGCCACCCAGAATTTCCAGTACGCGAGCGGCAAGATCGGCGCCGAGCCCGCGCCTCCGGGCCAGGATCTGGTCTATACCGTCACCGCGCGCGGGCGCCTCGAGGAGGCCGCCGATTTCGGCAACATCGTGCTGCGCTCGAGCGGACCCAACGGCACGCTGCGCATCCGGGACATCGCGCGCCTCGAGCTCGGCGCGGTGAGCTACGACGCGTTCACCAATCTCGACGGCAAGCCGGCGCTGGGCGTCGCCGTTTATCTCCAATCCGGCGGCAATGCGCTCAAGGTCGCCGACGCCGTGCGCGCCGGGCCTCGACGTCTGCAGGAGGGCTTTCCCCAGGGCGTCAACCAGATCATCCCGTTCGACACGACGCGCTTCGTGCAGTCGTCCGTGCACGAGGTGATCATCACGCTGACCGAGGCCGCGCTCCTGGTCCTGCTGGTGGTATTCATCTTCCTGCAGAACTGGCGCGCGACGCTCATTCCCGTCATCGCCGTCCCGGTGTCGCTCATCGGCGCTTTCGGCGGCCTGCTCCTGTTCGGCTTCACCATCAACACGCTGACGCTGTTCGCGATCGTGCTGGCGACCGGCATCGTCGTCGACGACGCGATCGTCGTGCTCGAGAACGTCGAGCGCCTGATGGCGGAAAGGAAATTGTCGCCGAAGCAGGCCGCGATCGAGTCCATGCGCGAAGTGACCGGCGCGATCGTCGCCATCGAGCTCGTGCTGATCTCGGTGTTCGTGCCGGTCGCATTCCTCGGCGGACTGGCCGGCAAGCTCTACCAGCAGTTCGCGGTGACGGTGGTTACCGCCGTGACGATCTCCGGGCTGGTCGCGTTGACGCTCACGCCGGCGTTGTGCGCGCTGCTGCTCAAGCCGCAGCACGAGGAGAACCGCCTTTTCCGCCCCTTCAACCGTGGATTCGCCTGGCTCACGCGACGCTATCTCGGCGGCGTGAAGCTGGCGGTGAACCGCCGCTGGATCGCGCTCGGCATTTTCGCGTTGATTCTCGGCACCGACGCGCTGCTGTTCAAGCGCGTGCCGGGCGGCTTCGTGCCGCCCGAGGATCAGGGCTATCTCATCGGCTCGGTGACCCTGCCCGACGGCGCGACGCTGCAGCGCACGCAGCAGGTCGGCGCGGCAGTGCAGAAGCTCATCGGCCAGAATCCCGCGGTCGAGCACGTGTTCTTCGTCGCCGGGTTCGACGTCATCGCCGGCGCGAACAAGACCAACGCGGCGACGATCTTCATTCCGCTCAAGCCCTGGGATGACCGCAAGGAGTCGGCGGAGGACGTCGCCAAGTACATCCTCGCGCACGCGGGCGAGATCCCGCAGGCGACGGTGCTCGCGTTCAATCCGCCGTCGATCCGCGGTCTCGGCACGGCCGGCGGCTTCGAGGTCTACCTGCAGGACCGCGCCGATGCCGATCCGCAGAAGCTCTATCAGGCTCTGCAGACAGTTTCTCGGCGATCTGCGCAAGAGCCGCGATCTCACCGGCATCGCGTCGTTCTATCGCCCGACCGCGCCGCAATTGTTCGTCGACGTCGATCGCGAAAAGGCGATGTCGCTCGGCGTGCCCGTCAAGGATGTCTTCGACGCGCTGCAGAGCACGATGGGCGTGCTCTACGTCAACGACTTCAACAAGTTCGGCCACACCTACCGCGTGCAGCTGCAGGCCGAGGGCGCCTATCGCGCCAAGCCGGAGGACCTGGGCAACGTCTACGTGCGCACCTCCGGCGGCGACATGATTCCGGTCAAGGCGCTGATCACCGTGACGAGCACGACCGGACCGGACCAGCTCGAGCGCTTCAACGGTTTCCTCGCGGCCAAGGTCATCGGCAACAGCGCGCCGGGCATCAGCTCGGGTCAGGCGATCACCGCGGTCGAGGAGATGTCGCGCATCGCTTCCGCCCGGCTACACGACTTCGTGGACGGGCCAGGCGTTCCAGGAAAAGCGCATCGGACGCACGGCCATTCTCGCTTTCGTGTTCGCGCTGGTGATGGTGTTCCTGATTCTCTCGGCCAACTACGAGCGCTGGTCGCTGCCCGCGGCGGTGCTGCTCGCCGTTCCATTCGGGCTCTTCGGCGCGCTGACGGCGGTGTTCCTGCGCAATTTCAGCAACGACGTGTACTTCCAGATCGGACTCGTCGTCCTGATCGGCCTGTCCGCCAAGAACGCCATCCTGATCGTCGAATTCGCCGCGCAGGAGCAAGCCAAGGGTCTCGCGCCCTTCGAGGCCGCCGTCGAGGCGGCGCGCTTGCGCTTCCGGCCGATCGTCATGACCTCGCTTGCGTTCGTGCTCGGCGTGCTGCCGCTGGTGCTCGCCGGCGGCGCCGGCGCGGGCGCGCGGAGGTCGATGGGGACGGGCGTCTTCGGCGGCATGCTCGCCGCGACGTTCATCGCCACGCTGTTCATACCCTTGTTCTTCGTCATCCTGTCGCGGACGAAGTCGCGACGGCGCGGCGGCGCCGACCGTTGCCGGGGAGCCGGCGGAATGATGCTGCGCGGCCTAGGCTGCGCCATGATCGCGGCGGCGTCGCTGACGCTCGCCGCCTGCATGGTCGGGCCCGATTACCAGCGGCCGCAAACGCCCCTGCCCGGCAGCTATCCGGACCCGATTGCGCCGGACGCGTCCACACCCGTCACGATCCGCAGCGATTGGTGGACGCTCTACGACGATCCGACGCTGAACGGCCTCGTTGCGACCGCGCTCACCGACAACCTCGACGTCGCCTTCGCGGTGGCGCGCATCGAGGAGGCCGACGCCGATCTGCGTCGAAGCGAAGGCGTCGCTGTTTCCCGAGATCGACCTCGGCGCGCTGGGCGCGCGCTCGCAAACGAGCGGCAACATCGCGTCGCCGTCGCCGGTGCGGCTCAGCAATGACTTCCGCGCCGCGCTGTCGACCTCGTTCGAGATCGACTTCTGGGGCCGCTTGCGGCGGCAGGTCGAGAGCGCGCGCGCCCAGGCGCTGGCGACGCATTATGCGAAGGACGTCGTCACGCTGTCGCTCGCCGGCCTCACGGCGCAGACGCTACTTTGCGCTGCGCTCGCTCGACGCGCAGGTCACCGCCACGCGCGAGACACTCAAGACGCGCCAGGAGTACCTCGACATCGTGCGCCGTCGCGCCGAGGGCGGCCTCGCGTCGGATCTCGATCTCAACCAGGCGATCGGCGCGCGCTCCGATGCGGCCGCGCAACTGAAGGAGCTCGTGCGGCAGCGCGCGATCGTCGAGCATCTTCTGGGGACGCTGACGGGGAGTCTTTCGCTGAAGCTTCCCCCGGGCGATCTGGCGCATCTCCCGGTGCCGCCGGTGCCGCCGACGGGCCTGCCGTCGACGCTGCTCGAGCGGCGTCCTGACATTCGCTCCGCCGAGGAGAACCTGGTCTCCGCGAACGCGCTGATCGGCGTCGCCAAGGCGGCGCTGCTGCCACGGATATCGCTGACCGGCCTCCTCGGCGGCGAGAGCGACGAGCTCAGCACCCTGCTCAAGAGCGGCGGCGGCATCTGGTCGATCGGGTTTGCGCTGGCGCAGCCGATTTTCACTGCCGGCCGCTTGCAGGCCGAGGTTGTCGCGACGACAGCGCGACAGAAGCAGGCGCTCGCGACCTATCAGAAGTCGATCCAGACGGCATTTCGCGAAGTCGCCGATGCGCTCAGCAACGTCGAGGAAGCCGCCTCTGCCGCCGTCGGATCTGCAGTCGAGCGTGGATGCGTCGCGCAACGCGCTGCGCCTGGCGACGCGCCGCTACGAGGCCGGATATTCGGGCTATCTCGATGTCCTGGACGCGCAGCGCTCGCTCAACCTCTCGGAGCTCGCGCTGATCCGCAATCAGCAAGGTCTGCTGTCGGCAACGGTCGATCTGATGAAGGCGCTGGGCGGCGGGTGGAAGGACGACGATCCGCTCGCCTCGAAGTAAGCGTCCTTGCAGATAGCCCGTTCCCGGTGTGATAATTCGACGTCGGGGAAACGCAGAGCCCCGTCAGACGGCTGGCCGTCCAAGTCTGCGCAACCTTCAGAGGTGCGCACATGGACGACAGCCGTTTTTTCATTTCTGCGTCGGATTTGTATGATCTTCTCGGACCGTCCTTTGGCGCCGGTCGTGATCGACGTCCGGCGGCAACCCGCTTTCAATGCCGACGGAACCTTGCTGGCAAGCGCGATCCGCCGGCTTCCGGAGGACATCGGAACGTGGGGCGCTGCAATTGCCGAGGGCCGGCCCGTCGTCGTGTACTGCGTTCACGGACACGAAGTCAGCCAGAACGCGGCCAGCACCTTGCGTGCGCGCGGCATCGACGCGCGCTACCTCGCGGGTGGCATCGCCCAATGGAACGAGCAGAGGCTTCCCACACGCAACAAATTCGCCATGTCGGGACGGTGGATTACGCGCGAGCGGCCCAAAGTCGACCGCATTGCGTGCCCATGGCTGGTGCGGCGCTTCGTCGATCCATATGCAGAGTTTCTGTACGTGCCGTCGAAGCTCGTGTTTGAGGCCGCGAAGGAGAGCGGAGCGATCGCCTACGACATTCCGGGCGCGGAGCCATTTTCGCACGAAGGGGATCGCTGCTCATTCGATGCCTTCCTCAAGGTTTTTGGGATCGAGGACGCCGCCCTCGATCGGCTTGCAGTCATCGTGCGCGGCGCGGACACCGGACAGCCCGCACTGACGCGCGCAATCGGGGGGATTGCTTGCGATTTCGCTTGGCCTCTCGGCAAACTACTCGCATGACGACCACGCGATGCTCGAGCAGGGCATGACGATCTACGACGCACTTTACGCATGGTGCCGCGCGGTTCGCGACGAAGGACGCCCCGGAGAAATTTCCCGACGGCGCTGTCCGCATGAGCGCACCTGAGAGCCCGGCAACTCACGGTGTCTCGCTTGCGCGCGCTCTTCGCGTCTGGCTGCGCGTCGCGAGCCTGAGCTTTGGCGGTCCCGCCGGACAGATCGCGGTCATGCACCGGATCATCGTCGAAGAGCAGAAATGGATCGGCGAAGCGCGGTTTCTTCATGCACTCAACTACTGCATGCTCCTGCCGGGACCGGAGGCGCAGCAACTAGCGACCTACATCGGTTGGCTGATGCACCGCACGCTCGGCGGCATCATGGCCGGCGGCCTGTTCATCCTCCCGGGCGCGCTCGCCATCATGGCGCTCAGCTGGATCTACGCAGGCTGGGGCAATCTCCCGCTCGTCGTCGCGCTGTTCTTCGGTCTGAAGGCGGCGGTGCTGGCCATCGTTCTGGAAGCGGTGATCCGAATCGGCAGGCGAGCGTTGAAGAATTCGGTGATGAAAGCGATCGCCGCAATGGCTTTCGTCGCCATTTTCTTTTTCGGCGTGCCGTTTCCCGTTCATCATCCTCGGTGCGGGTATCGCGGGCTATCTGGGAGGCAGGTGGAAAGTCGGCGCCTTCCACGCTGTGAGCGGACATGCCGGGCCAGGCGAAAGCGTTGGCCGATGCCGAGAGCCTGCTCGGCGAGGAGTTGCCAGCGCATGCTCGGCCGACCGTCGCGCGGGCCTTGCGCGTGTCGGTCGTCTGGCTGGCGCTGTGGCTGATCCCGGTCGCCGCCATCGTGCTGAGTCTCGGTCCGCACAACACCTTCAGCCAGATCGCGCTTTTCTTCAGCAAGATGGCGACGGTGACCTTTGGCGGCGCCTACGCAGTACTCGCCTACGTTGCGCAGCAGGCCGTCGAGACCTACGGCTGGGTCAAGCCCGGCGAAATGCTCGATGGCCTGGGCATGGCCGAGACGACGCCCGGACCGCTCATCATGGTGACGCAATTCGTGGGCTTCATGGGCGCCTATCGCAATCCGGGGCAGCTCACTCCCATGCTGGCGGGGACGCTCGGCGGCTTGCTGACCACATGGGTGACGTTCACGCCGTGCTTCCTGTGGATCTTCCTCGGCGCGCCTTTCGTCGAGGCGCTGCGGGGCAATCGGGCTCTGAACGCAGCGCTGTCCGCCGTCACGGCGGCGGTTGTCGGCGTGATCCTGAATCTCGCGGTCTGGTTCGCGTTGCATGCGTGGTTTCTCGAAGCTCACGCCGGTGCGCGCGCTGGGGTTTTCGTTCGACGCACCGATCCTGGCCAGCGTTCAACCGTGGGCGGTCGCGCTTTCAATCGTCGCGATGCTTGCCGTCTTCCGCTTCAAGGTTGGCATGCTGACGACGCTCGCGGGATGCTCGCTCGCGGGCGTGATTCTGTACATTGCCGGCGCAATCGCGTGAGCAGCGCTTTTCGGAAGGCCGCGCACCCTCCGCCGACGGTCAATGCTCGCGTCGATGATGGATGTCGGGAACATGCGCGTGGGCGTGCCGCGTGGGCGAATGCGCATGCACGTGCGAGTGGGGCTCCCGGTGGTCCATGCCGGGGTCGTGCGCGTGACGGTGATGGTCGTCGTGCATGTGGTCGCTACAATGGCGGGCAATCGTGCTCGCGGCGCGGTTTGGCGTCAAATGCCCGGCGCTGTCTTCCGAATTTGTGAACGGGCTCCCGCGCCGCGGCGCTTAGAGGTTCCTACCGGCGAGGATCATGGCGCGAATTTTCATTACCGGCTCGGCGGACGGCCTCGGCCAGATGGCCGCGAGGCTTCTCGTGCAGGCGGGTCATCGCGTGGTGCTCCATGCTCGTCACGAGAAACGAGCGGCGGAAGCGCTTGCGATGTCCCCGGCGCGGAAGCCGCGCTGTCCGCCGATCTTGCGAGCATCGAGCAAACGCAGCGACTCGCCGCGGACGTCAATCGCATGGGCGCTTTTGATGCTGTCATCCACAACGCGGCGATCGGCTACCGCGAGTCACGGCGCGTGACGACGGTCGACGGGCTGTCGCAGATCTTTGCGATCAACACGCTGGCGCCCTACATCCTGACCGCGCTGATCCGGCGTCCGCGCCGCCTGATCTATCTCAGCTCCGGCTTGCATCGCGGCGCCGACGCGAGCTTGTCCGATCTGAACTGGGAAAAGCGCGCCTGGAACGGGATGCGGGCTTACGCCGACACCAAGCTGCACGATGCGATGCTCGCGCGCGCGGTCGCGCGGCGATGGAGCGATGTTCTGTCGAACGCGGTGGAGCCGGGATGGGTCGCCACCAAGATGGGCGGCCCCGGGTGCGCCCGACGACCTCGCTGCGGGGCCGCGCACCCAGGTCTGGCTCGCGACCAGCGACGACCCGGCCGCGACCGTCAGCGGTCTATACTTCTATCATCAGAAGCCGCGCCCGGCCGATCCAGCGGTAGACGACAAAGCACTGCAGGATCGTTTGATCGAATCCTGCGCGCGGTTGTCCGCTGTGTCGTTTCCCGACTGACCGTGGATGCCGGACAGCCCTGCCCGGGTCCGGGAGGCGTTCAATGGCCGACTTAGCGGGTGCGCGGCGCGGATAATTCAGCGGATCCTGCGGAATAATTCGGCCGCCCAAGGGTTTACAGTGACATGCAGATCCTCGAAATGAAGCAGCTCTCTGGCCGACGGCGGCCGGAGCCCGCACGGCGACGGAGGGTACGTCGTGACCGGACGCGTGCTGCAACTCGACCCTGCCGCGCACAAGGTCGCGGACGTGCTGCTGCCGTGGTTCGTCAACGGGACCCTGGATGGCGACGAGCACGCATTCGTCGAGCGCCATCTGGAGCAGTGCGTGCGCTGCCAGCGCGAGGTCGAATGGCTGCGCGAGCTGCACCTCGCCTGCATCGCCGCGGAGGCGGACCCCGGCGCATCCAACGCCGCGCGCAAACTGCGCCGTCGGCTCATGGAGCCGCGCGACAGGGACAATGCGGTGGCGGTGTTGAAGAGGCTGTGGGGTCGCGTGCGCCCGTGGTCGCAGCGTGATCGCGGCGACCGAGTTCGTCCTGATCGTCGCGTTGGGAGCGTGGCTGCTGCTGCCGGGAGACAATCCCGCGCTTTACCGGACGCTTGGCGCGCAAGACGCGAAGGCGAGCCGCCGCCGGGAATCTCGTCGTCGTGTTCGATCCCGCGACCACCGAAGGCGAGCTGCGTCGCATGTTGCGCGACTCGGGAGCGCGCATCGTCGACGGTCCGACGCAGTCGAACGCATACATACTCGACATCCCCGCATCGCGGCAGGAGCAGGCGGTGAAAGCGCTGCGCGCCGAGCATGCCGCGGTGCTGGTCGAGCCGCTCGGCGCGCGAACCGCGCGATGACCTTCTGGCGGATCTTCGCCGCGGCGCTGCTGGGTCTCTGCGTCGCAGCGTGCGCGCCGCTCGATCGTCGCGCCGACGCGGGCGTCGACAAGGCCGTGAACGACGGAGCGACAAGCGCAGGTGCTGGTGATGCTGCGCCTGGCGCCGCCGCACTTCCGCCCCGACGTCGACTACGCGGGCGGCTACGACTCCCGCGTCGGACGCGATGCGCGGCGGCGCATCGCCGATGCGCTCGCGGAGCGCTACGATCTTCGCATCGTCGACGATTGGCCGATGCCCGCGCTCGGCGTCGATTGCTTCGTCATGAGCGCGTCCGGAAAAACGTCGATCGAGCAGCTCGTCGACCTGCTCTCGCGCGACCCGCGCGTCGAGTCGGCCCAGTCCATGAACGTGTTCCATGTCCTGGCCTACAACGATCCGCTCTATCCTCTGCAGCCGAGCGCGAAACTGTGGCATCTCGCCGATCTGCACACCGTCGCGACGGGCAGGAACGTGCGCGTCGCGGAGCTCGATACCGGCGTCGAGGCGGATCATCCCGACCTCAAGGGGCGCGTCGCCGTCACGCGCAATTTCGTGGATGACCGCGGCGATGTCGCCGAGCAGCACGGGACCGCGGTCGCCGGCATCATCGCCGCCAACGCCAATAACGGCATCGGCATCGTGGGGATCGCTCCCGAGGCGAAGCTCGTCGCATTGCGCGCATGCTGGGAAGCGGCGGCGCGGTCCGACGCGGCGATTTGCAGCAGCTTCACGCTGGCCAAAGCGCTGCAATTCGCGTTGACCGCCGATGTCCAGGTGATCAACCTAAGTCTCGGCGGACCGAACGACCGCCTCCTCGGCAGGCTGCTCGATACTGCCTTGTCGCGCGGAATCTCGGTCGTAGCCGCCGCGGATCCGCATGTCGGCGACGGCGGCTTTCCTGCGTCGCATCGCGGGGTTCTTGCCATCGCCGGAGATGACCGGCAAGATGTCAGCGCGTCGATGCTGCGGGGCCCCGGGCGGGATATTCCCACGACCATGGTGGATGGAAAGTGGACTTTCGTGACCGGCTCGTCGTTTGCGGCGGCGCATGTGACCGGCCTCGTGGCGCTGCTGCGTGAGCTTTCTCCGAACCTGCAGCCTCAGCAGATTCGAAGCGCTGCTGGCGCCCCCGGAAGCTGTCCGGCGCGACCGCGGACACCCGCGCGATAGTCGATGCCTGCGCCGTTATCGGAAGGACAACCGGAGCCTGCGCCTGTGCGTGCGCCGTGGCGCACGACACGAAGTCTTCGCCGCGTCTTTGAGTGCGTGGCGCGGCGAGGAGCCGCGGTTCTTGGTCTCGCGCTGCTTGCAGCGAATGCCTCAGCCCAATTCTCCGGCACGGCGAGCGTCGTTTCAAACTATCGCTATCGCGGCATCTCACTCAGCGAAAACAAGCCTGCCGCGCAGTTCGGCGCCACATACGACGCGGCCGAAGGCTGGTATGCCGGCGTCTTCGGCTCGACGGTGGAATTCGTCATCGACCCTGGCCGCGAGCTGCAGACCGTCCCCTTCGCCGGCTACGCCTGGCGCGCGGCGAACGGTCTGACCTGGGAAGCGGGGGCCGACTACTCCTTTTTTTCCGGCCGGGCGCGTAACTACAACTATGCCGAGATGTACGTCGGCGTCGCATCCGAGAACATCAGCGGGCGGCTCTACTACTCTCCCCACTATTTCGGACAGAACGCCGGCGCGTTCTACCTCGAAGCGAACGGCACGCATGCGCTCGCGGACCGGGTCCGCGTGCTGGCGCATCTCGGTATCCTGACGCAGCGGCGGCGGAACCAACAACTACGGTTGGCCCGAGCACATGGTCGACGGTCGCGTCGGGTTGGCGCTCGACTGGGACCGGCTCAATGTCCAGTTGAGCTGGGTCGCGACCAGCTCGCCCTCGGCGGCCTACTTCGTCACCGGCGTCAGGAACCGCAACGGCCCGCTGCTGACGCTTTCGCTGCTGTTCTAGCGGCGCCAGCAGGCTTTGCGCGCGGTCAAGCGCAGCCCGGTAATGCGCTTCCGCGCGATATCGCGCACACCCGTGTTTCGTCGCCGCCTGGCGCGCTCCGTCGCCTGAGTGTTGCGCCGGCGCGGGCTTCCCATAGGATCGGTCGCTTCGCTCGACCGCCGGTCACTCAAGGGAGGCCGTCCATGCGACGAACGACTGGTCCTGTTGCTGTTGTCTCTTTCTGCGTTTGCGTGCGGCGCGAAGGCGCCGGAAGGCCGATGGGAAGGGTCCGTGCAGATCCCGGGAAGGGAGCTGCAACTCATCGTGGATCTGGCGCCGACCAGCACCGGCGCCTGGGCCGGATCCATCATCATCCCGGGACTCGGGCATCAAGGGCGCGCCATTGACGAATGTCCGGGTAACCGATAGCGACCTGTCTTTCGACGTCGACGGAGCGCTTCGCATGGCGCCGTACGGCGCTGCGCAATTCAAGGCGCGCCTGATCGGGGCCGACGGTCTCGCCGGCGAGATGAGCCAGGGCGGCAACGTCGCGAAATTCTCGCTGCGGAGGGTCGCGCCGGCACAGGTCGAGCTGGCCACGCAAAGCACCTCGGTCGCGCACGCCATCGAAGATCAATGGATCGGCGACTTCGAGCTCGGCGGCTATCCGAGACATGTCACGATCACCCTCGAAAACAAGCCCGACGGCGTTGCGACGGCGAAATTCGTCGTCGTCGGCAAGCAGACGACCGATCTGCCGGTCGATCTCGTCGTCGCGGAGGGCAACCTGCTGCGCATCGAGTCGCAGCTCTATCAGCGTTGCCTTCGAAGGACGCTTCGTCGATGCGGCCGGCGAGATAAGGGGCGTCGTCGAGCTGGGGCCGAACGGAGGTGCCGCTGGTGCTCCGGCGCTCGGCGCGGAGGCCGTCATGAAAGCGATGATGCTGTCTTTGACGTCGGCGTTGACGTCGGCGATGGTCCTCTCCTGCGGCGCGGCGCAGGCGCAAGCAATGTTTCGAGGCGACGCCGTCCATGCGGGCGCGTACCGCGGCGAGGGGCCCCGCCAGTTCCATCGCGTCAAATGGACGTTCCCCACGGGGGACAGGATCGTGTCGTCGCCGGTCTACGCCAATGGCGCGATCTACTTCGGCGGCGACGACGGCAACGTCTACGCCGTTGATGCGGCCGACGGCCACCAACTCTGGAAGCGAAGGACCGCCGGCCCGGTCGCCGCGACGCCGGCCATCGCCGGAGAGACGCTCTATGTCGGCAGCTACGACGGAAAATTCTATGCGCTCGACACGCGCACCGGCGCGCTGCGATGGAAGTTCATCACCGGCGGCGAGCGCAGATTCGAGGCGAAGGGCTTGCACGGGTTCCAGCCGGCGAACCAGACAATCGCCGATCCATTCGACGTGTTCCTGTCGAGCCCGGTCATTGCGGGCGGCATGGTGTATTTCGGCAGCGGCGACGGCAACGTCTATGCGCTCGACGCCGCGTCAGGCGACATGAAATGGAAATTCCAGACCGGTGACGTGGTGCACGCGTCGCCCGCATTCGCCGACGGCGTCGTGTACTTCGGAAGCTGGGACAGTTATTTCTACGCCGTCGACGCGCGAACCGGCAAGGAAAAGTGGCGCTTTCACGGCGGCGAGGATGCCGGCGATTCACAACCAGGTTGGATTCGCGTCGTCGCCCGCAGTGGTGAACGGCGTCGTCTATACCGGCTGCAGGGACTCGAACCTGTATGCGATCGACGCTGCCACCGGCAAGGAAAAGTGGCGATTCAACAACAGCGGAAACTGGGTGGTCAGCTCACCCGCGGTGACGCGCGGCAAGGTGATCTTCGCCACGTCGGCCTCGAGTCTCTATATCGTGCTCGACGCCGAGACCGGCAAGCCGGTCGCACAGCAAACGACGAAGGCCTTCGTTTTCTCGTCGCCTTCAGTCGCGGGAAACAGCGTCTACCTGGGCGTCCTCAACGGCACGCTCGAGGCCCGCGATCTCGACAGCGGGGATCTCTTGTGGGAATTCCAGGTCCCGGCGTCGAAGCGAAACGCCGGGTGGATACTGACCGCCGACCGGCAATTCAACGCGCCGATGATGTTCACGTCAAACTGGCGCGAAGCCCCGATCGTCACGACCGTGCAAGCAGTCCAGCGTCGGATCGATTTTCTCGTCGCCGCTCATCGTCAACGACGTGATCTATTTCGGCAGCACCGACGGTAGCCTGTACGCCGTGGAGTAGCTCGCGCCTGTGTCCTCCCAATGGAGCGCGATCCTAGCGCCAGGCGGCCACGACGAGAAAGATGAAGCCGACGACGGCGATGCCCGCGTGTCCGATGATCAGACCGAGCGGAAGCGGCTGCGCTCTCCAGTGGTAGTTGAGATTCATGAAAGCGCCGCCGGCCGCGGCGATCAGGAACAACAGCAATGCCCAGGCCGCCAGTCTCGGCAGACCGACGGTGAAGTACGCGTAGAGCAGCAGCGTCGCTGAAGCGCCGGCGAGAAATCCGTGCAGCATCGCGAGCCATGGAGGCGGTTGGGGCTTACCGGCGAAGCGCATGGTGGCCATGGTCAATCCGCCGAGCGCGGTGATGGCGAGCAGGCATGACGCCGTCTTCATCATCAGTGCGGGTTCCATGATTTTCCTTTCAGGTCGATCGATGGATCACAGCCGGGATATCACAGACCGAGCTCGCTCAGGGAAGCGTGATCATCGGGACGACGGCCGAGCGGCCACCGATATTTTCGCTCGGCTTCCTTGATCGGCAGATCGTTGATGCTGGCGATGCGCAACCGCATCAGCCCCTCGGCATCGAATTCCCAATTCTCGTTGCCATAGCTTCGATACCAGAATCCACCATCGTCGTGCCATTCGTACGCGAAGCGCACGGCGATGCGGTTGCCTGTGAAAGCCCACACCTCCTTGATCAGGCGGTAATCGAGCTCGCGCGCCCATTTGCGCGTCAGGAAAGCCTCGATCGCTTCACGTCCCTGGAGGAACTCGGCGCGATTGCGCCATCGGCAGTCGACGGTATACGCCTGAGCGACGCGCTGCGGATCGCGCGTATTCCATGCATCCTCGGCCATGCGCGCTTTCTGCGCTGCCGTTTCGGCAGTGAAGGGCGGAAGCGGCGGCCGGCTCATGGGCGTCCTTCGAGGGAAAAGTTACGAGCGATCCGGCCGTGGCCTCCACGCGCGGGATCGATGCTTCAGCGCATTCGATGAAAGGCGGCGCGGCGGCGTTCCCGATCCGAAGCTAGCGAGGTGGAACGGCGCTCACTTCTTCGGGATATTGTTCTTGGCTCTCTCCGACTGATGGGTGAACATGTCCATGACATCGGTCGGATGGTGAGAATCCTCGGAGGAGCTGGGCGCGTGCTTGGGATCGGCGACGGATGTGACGGCGAGGGTGCTCACGCCGTTGGCCTCGCATCCGACAACGGCTCCGGTCCCATTCTTGACGCCCGCCTCGGCCGACTCGAGGTAGATGCTGCACTTGGTGACGCGTCCCTTGGTGGACCAGCTGTAGGCGACCTCGTCGTCCTGGTGGTACGCCGGCTCGAGCGCCTTCATCATGGCGAAAAATCGTTGAAGGGCGATCGCGTTGTAGTCGGGATAGCCAGGCCAGATCCGGGTGCCGAGCAGGACCTCGTTCTTGTTGGCGTCTCTCAGGTAGACAACGACGCTGATGGAGCTGTCCTTCGCACCAGGCATCTTCGCCGGCGGCGACATCTTCTTCGTCTGGGCGAGGGCCGACGAGACACCGAAGACCAGCGAAAGTACGAGCAGCAGCGATAGCGAGCGCAGCATTGAATCCTCCTGTCGAATGGGGTCCATCCGGCGCCGCAATTCACCGGAATGCCGTCCAGCGCGTATTGTAGAGCGACGCGCGCCGGGAGCCCGCGATTGTATGCCCGCGGCGGACAGGTGCTCACATCTTCCGATCCACAGATTCTCGTAGGACAAGGTCACCTACGCGGCGGCGTCCCGCATTGACTCCTCGGGCCGCGTACGGGGCCCGATCGAGGGGAACTCGACACCTGTCGAACGTTCGTTCGATAATGTGGGTCAATCATTTGGGAGCAGCAGCATCGTGGATTCGTCCACGCCTCTCGCGTTTGTCGATGTCGAGACGACAGGACTGAGCCCGACGGAGAATCGCATCGCGGAAATCGGCGTCGTTGCCGTCGATCGCGACTGCGCGGCCCGATGGACGACGATGGTACGAACACCCTCGTCACGCGACCGACCGCCCCCGCGCGATCCGACTGCGCAGGCGACCTCGGACGCGCCTCTGTTTCGCGACATCGCGGCTCGCCTCGCGCAAATGCTCTCGGGGCGCCTGATCGTGGCGCACAACGCGCGCTTCGATCACGCGTTTCTCAAGGCTGAGTTCGATCGCGCCGGAATCGCATTCGATCCGCAAGTCCTTTGCTCCGTCATGCTGTCGCGCAAGTTGAATCCCGCTTTCGAGCACCATGACCTCGATTCCCTGGCTCAGCATCATCGGCTGCGCGTGGACGCGCGGCATCGCGCCTTGCCCGACGCCGATCTCGTCTGGCAGCTGTGGCAGGCGCTCCAACGCAAACACTCCGCGGAGCTGTTCGCGGAGGCAATCGCGCGCCTTCTCGCGGGGCCGGTCCTGCCGCCCGAGCTCGATGCGTCGCTCATCGACCGCCTTCCGAATGCCCCCGGTGCCTACGTATTCCACGGCGAGCGCAATCGACCGCTCGTTGTCGGGCGCGGCCGGCAATTTGCGACTGCACGTGCTGAACTATTTCCGCGTCGATCAGGCGACGGACAAGGCGCTCGAGTACGCGCATCGAATCACCAATATCACATGGCGCGCGACGAAGGGCTTGCTGGGCGCGCAGCTTCACGCGGCCATGATCGACGCTGATCGGGTCGGTGCGCGCGCAACGGCGGCCGGGGAACGCTGTGTTCACGTTGCAGTTGTCGCCCGAATCGGTTCCGAGCGTCGCCATCGTCCCCGTTGCCGTGGGCCGCGCCATGCCAGCCGCCGAATCGTTCGGAATTTTTGGCTCCGAGCGCAAGGCGCGCAACGCGCTCGTTCGTCTGGCGGCAAGACACGGTCTATGCCATGCGCTGCTCGGCATTTCCATGGTCGCAAAGGGAGGCTGTCTCGCTTGCCCGGTCGATCGACCGGGCGGCGGCTGCGTGGGAAGGATCGAGCGCAAGAAGCAACTGATGCGCGTGTTCGACACACTCCGGCCCTTGCGCCTTCCAGTCTGGCCGCATCGCGGCCCCGTCGGCATTCGCGAGCGCAGCGATATCCACATCGTCGATCATTGGCAATTTATCGGAACCGCGGAAAGCGAAAGCGAGGTCTGGGCCCTGCTCGAAAATCACTCGGGTGAATTCGACAGTCGCCTGCAACGTCTCCTCGGCCGTACCCTGTCACGCTTGCCGCGGAGCAGGATCGTGGACCTGTCGCGATACGCCGTTTCCGATTGCTCCGCCGCGGTGCCCATCGACACACGGGCCGCTATAATGCGGTTATCGGAGGTGTTGCCATGACAACCAGGCTCGCCGGCGTGCTCAAGCGCGAGCTCTCGATCGGACGCGACGAATACACGCTGACGGTCTCGGAAACGGGCTTCGCGCTGGTGCTCAAAGGCAAACGCAAAGGACTGGACATCCGCTGGTCGGACCTGGTGAGCGGCGAAGCGGCCCTGGCGGCCGCGCTCAATGCCTCGCTGACCGCGAACATCCGCGCGCCGGGCAAAAAGACCACGCCCCGACGAAAGGAATAGCGCGAAGCGCCGGGGCATGGCGAGAGGCGCACGAGCGCGGCGGCAACCCCGAAGTTGAGTTGCGCGCCCGGCGGACGTTGTAAAATAGAGCAGACGCTCATTTGCCCGGAGTCGCCATCGTGAATCCACGAACCTCGGATTTGGTCGTTCCCCCGATCCTGCTGTTGTTGATGGTGGTGACCCGCTTGCCGATGCTAGGACCGGCGTTTCATCTCCAGGACGCGTCGTGGGCGGTGTTTTTTCTGGCTGGCTTCTATCTCAAGGATCAGTGGCGATGGGCGTTTCCGCTGTTCATGGCGGTGGCAGTCGCAGTCGACTACGTCGCGATCCAGTACCTGGGCATCAGCAACTACTGCGTGACCGTGGCGTACTGGTTCATCGTGCCGGCTTATGCAAGCCTGTGGCTCGGCGGCAGCTGGTTGCGCAACAGGATGTCGATGGACATTCGCGGCATTGCGTTGTTGTCGTGCAGCTTGTTCATCGCGGTGAGCGTGTGCTTTCTCATTTCCAACGGAAGCTTTTATTGGATCGGAGACCGTGTCGCGCAGCGCTCATGGAACGGCTGGCTCGACAATCTTGGCGACTGGTACTTGCCGTTCCTCCAGGTCTCGTTTGCCTATGTCGCCGTCGCAGCACTGATTCACGTGATCGTCCTCCAGGCACGCCCGCTCCTGGCATCGGACACGGTGCAAAGGCGCTAACCCGCTGCATTTGCGTTTCGCGGCCTTCCGTTGCGAGCCGAAGGGCTTTCGCTGCCGCGCACCGCGCGCCGTGGCGGCACCCGTGCGCGGTTGATTCCGGTGGTGAGGGCCTTTCGACCATGAGCGGAACGGGACCGCAGCGGATCGTTTGCCTGACGGAGGAGACGACCGAGACGCTGTACCTGATCGGCGAAGAGGACCGGATCGTCGGCATTTCCGGCTTTACCGTGCGCCCGCCGCGTGCGCGGCGCGAGAAGCCCAAGGTTTCCGCTTTCACCAGCGCCCGGATCGAGCGCATCGTCGCGCTGGCGCCGGACCTGGTACTCGGCTTTTCGGATCTGCAGGCCGACATCGCCGCCGATCTGATCCGCGCGGGCGTCGAGGTTCACGTCTTCAATCAGCGCAGCGTTGCGCAGATTCTGGCGTTCATACGCTGTCTCGGCGGGATGATCGGAGTGGCGCACAAGACCGAGGCGCTGGCGAGCGGAGCTCGAGCGCGGGCTGGACGAAGCCCGCAAGGCTCGCGAGCGGTCTTCCGCGCCGTCCGCGCGTGTATTTCGAGGAATGGGACGAGCCGATGATCTCGTGCATCCGCTGGGTTTCCGAGCTCATCGGCATCGCCGGCGGCGACGATTGTTTTCCCGAGCTTAGCCTCGCAGCAGGGAGGCAAGGGCAGGATCATCGCCGATCCGCAGGAGGTCGTGCGCCGGCAGCCCGACCTGATCCTGGGATCATGGTGCGGCAAGAAATTCCGGCCGGAAAAAGTCGCCGCACGTCCAGGCTGGCAGGAGATTCCGGCCGTGCGCAATGGCGACATTTACGAGATCAAATCATCCGAAATCCTGCAGCCCGGGCCGGCCGCGTTGACCGATGGTCTGCGCCGCATTCAGGCACACATCGAGGACTGGTCGCACCAGCAGCAGCGCTAGCCCACGCGAACCAACGCCCGCAAATGGCGCGCACGCACGCGCGATTCCAGTGCGTGCGCGCATTGGCGGTGCACGCATGAATCGGCGCTGTTTCTCGTGCTACCGTCTGTTCTGATGCGCATCCTGCTGACCTCCGACCTGCATTACCGGCTGCGACAATACGATTGGCTCATCAGCGCTGCCTCGCGCTTCGACGCGGTGGTCATCGCAGGCGATCACATCGATGCGTTCCTGTCCGTCCCCAGCGACGTGCAGATCGCCGCGCTGTCGGCAAGCTTCACGGCGGTATCGCAAAAAAGCCGCCTGCTGGTCTGCTCCGGCAATCACGATCTCAACGCGAGAGACGAGCACGGGGAGAAGTCCGCCGATTGGCTCGACGCAGTCCGCAGCGCTGTGCTCGCGGTCGATGGCGATACGGTCGCGGTGGGCAACACGCTGTTCACGGTGTGCCCGTGGTGGGACGGGCCGCATGCGCGGCAGCGCATCGAGGGCATGCTGGAGACCGCGTCACGGCGACGCGACGGCCGCTGGGTGTGGGTGTACCACGCACCGCCCGTGGGCGTCCTGAGCTGGACGGGCAAACGGCACTACGGCGACGCGGCACTTCCGGAGCTGATCGCCCGTTACTCACCCACCGCGGTGTTGTGCGGGCACATACACGAGGCGCCTTTCAAGTCCGGTGGGTCTTGGGCCGAGCGCATTGGCGAGACGTGGCTCTTCAATGCCGGTCATCAGATCGGCGATGTTCCTTCCCGCGTCGAGATCGATTTCGCGCTGCAGGCCGCGCGCTGGATCTCGATTGCCGGCACGGAAGAGAAGGCCCTTCAGTAGTCGGGCACGTCTTCGCGCTCGGAGCCCGGCTTGATGGCGCTCGGGTGCACCGCGACCAGGCTGCCGAGGACCTGGTCCATGAGTCCCAGGTGAGTATTGCTGTCCGCGTACTGTCGCTTGATGTCGACCAGATAGGCAGTGACCGCGGACAGGCGCCGGGCAAGCGTTTGTGCAATGACATAGGTCAGCTCGGGCCGTTGCTGGACGGACACGGATGCGTCGTCGATGACATGGACGGTGCTGTCCTGCGCGGCGATCACGCTGGCGGTGGACACCGACCCCAGCACCGCCGAAATCTCGCCCAGAAAAGCGCCGGGCTCGGAGATCAGGACGACGCGAACGCCGTTACGTACGACTTCGAAGGCGCCCGACTTGAGGACGAAGAGCTGATCGGCGCGGACGCCTTCCTCGATCAATCGCTCGCTTTTTGCGAGGCGCAGCTCCGGCAGGTCCCGGCACATGGCGAGCACATCGTTCATCGACACGGCACCCCCAACGATTGGGTCGATTTCATCGCCCAGTGTATTCGAGACAAGATCTGTTCACCTATTCCCCGAAAATGACGATCGTCGTGCTGCCGGTGAGCGGTATCGAGCCGCCGCTACTGCCCGACGCCACGGCGACGTACTGTCTGCCCTTTTGCTCGTAGGTGACCACGCCACCGGCGATCGGTCCACCGGTGTTGAAGCGGTAGAGCTCCTTGCCGTTGCGCGCGTCGAGCACCAGGAAGTTGCCACCGAGATCGCCGGTGAACAGCACGTTGCCGGCGGTGGGAGTGAGCGCAGCGTACATCGGCGCGGGCGTATGGATGCGCCAGGCCATCTTGCCCGCCGTCGGATCGATCGCGTTGATCCAGCCGGACCATTGGCTGATCGGATCGTTCGTGCCCCAGCCATTGGCGAGTCCGGTGTAAGGCACGGTCGCGACCCACTTCGGGTCGGGGCCCGATTTGAACACGGTGCACCAGTCGATCGCGTTCACATAGAGGAGCCCCGTCGCCTGGCTATGCGCGGCGCCGTTCCACTGCACGCCCGCGACCGGACACACGCGAACACCTTCGGGCGTGAGCGGCACATCGTGGTTGAGAAGGGTCGTCATCGGCAACTTGAAGACAAGCTTGCCGTCGTCGCGGTTCATGACGTGCAGGATGCCTTCCTTGCCAGAGGTGGCGACAAGTTTCTTTCCGCCGGCATCGAACAGGGACACGACGGTCGCGTCCCAGTCATGGTCGTCGTTGGCGCGAAGCTGATACCACCATTTCAGCGTGCCGGTGCGCGCGTCCAGTGCCACCGTGGAGATCGTGAACAGGTTGGCGCCCGGGCGCAGGTCCTTGTGATAGTCGGGACCGGGATTGCCGACCGGCACGAACAAGGTGCCGCTGTCGCGGTCGAGCGCGTACGTCACCCAGGCAGCGCCGCCGCCGTGATCCGCGGAGTCGGGGATCTTCCAGCTTTCGCCGCCGGTGGCGCCCGCCTTGGGGATGAGATCGAAGCTCCACGCGAGCGAGCCGTCCTCGACCTTGAACGCCATCATTCGCCCGCGGATGCCCCAGTCGCCGCCGGCCTTGCCGACGTAGACGATGTTGTTCCACACGATGGGCGCGGCCCCCACGCCTTCGCCGATGGTCCAATCCGCCACCTGTCGCACCCACAGCGGCGCGCCGGTCTTCGCATCGAGCGCGTAGAGAAACCCGTCCTGCGTGCCGCGGATCACGCGGCCCCCGGCGATCGCCACGCCCTTGTTCGTTGCGTTCATCTCCGGCCCCTGCGCCACGTGCTGGTGGCTCCAGAGCTTCTCGCATGTGGTCGCGTCGATCGCGTACGTGCCGAGGTGGGTCGTCGCGTAGAGGATGCCGTCGTACACGACCGGCCCCGTCGAGAATGTGCCGAGCTCACCGAGCTGAAAGATGCATACCGGTTTGAGCTTGCCCGCATTGCCGGTGTCGATCTGTTTCAGCGAGGAATAGCGCTCCGCGCGATAGCCCTTGTTGTACATGAGCCAGCTCGACGTCGCACTGTCGGCCGAATCGAGCTCCGCTTGCGTTGGACCGGCCGTCGTCGGTTGCGACAGCTTTCCGTACAGCTCGCCGATCTTGACCTGCCCTACAGGCGCGCTTGCCGCGGCGCCTCCAGAGGTTGCCGCCGCCGACAAATCGAGCACGCGATCCATCGGCGATTTCGGTGTCAGCTTTTCATCGCCGGCCGGCAGGCCGTTCTGAGCGAGGATGTACGAAACGATGTCCGCGTACTCCTGGCTGTTGAGCTCGCCGCCCTGGCCGAGCGGCATGTTGGTGTGTATGTAGGTGTAGAAATCCTTGAGTGTCTTGGCGCTCCACTGCACCTGGAAGATGGATCCTTTCAGCGCGGGCGCGCCACCGCCCTGCAGCTGCGCACCGTGGCACACGGCGCATTTCTGCGAATATTCCCAGCGACCCTGACTCAGTTGCGCCGACGTGAAGAACCCCGTTCCATCGGCGGACGCTGCCGCCGCGAGCAGCACCATGCCGAGACCCAGGACCCCTTGACCCGTCTTCCGGAATCGCAACCTGGTGAGCGGCATGTCCTTCTCCTCTGCCCGTGCTGGGCACAGCCTATCGAGCGATTGGTGAATTTGACACCCGGCTGAACACCAAAACGCGAGTGTAACTGCGTTCGTGGGAATCGCCACGCACGGGTTCGCAGCGAGACCCCGCGCCTTCATCTCGCTCCAACGCGAGACCGTTCGTCAATTGAAGCCATATCCCGCGCGCTATCGGCACCCATCCGGTCAGGGTAGACTGGCCGCGGATCGATCTCAGGGAAGGCGGGAAGAATGAGGAGTCCTCTTTGCGCGGCGATCGTCTCAATCGCATTCGCGCTCTCCTGCGCGTCGATCCCCGCGACCGCCCAGCCCGTAGCAAAGATGCCGTACATAGCCTACGTGTGGCTCTTCGACCAAGGACCATCAGCGCCCTATGTAGATGCGTTCCGCGGCCGCATGACCGAGTTGGGCTGGACGAGCGGAAGGAACATCCGGGTTGAATATCGCGATGCGCGCGGCAGCGACGCCAAACTCGACGCCATCATGGAGGAACTCGTGCGCAACAAGGTCGACGTGATCGTTGCGATGTGTACACCTGAAGCCATGTCCGCGAGAAAATTCACGTCGACCATTCCAATCGTCATGGCGTCCACGGGCGACCCGGTAAAGGCGGGATTGGTGCAGAGCATGGCTCACCCCGGAGGTAACGTTACCGGCCTTTCGGCAATGAGCTTGCCGCTTTCGGCAAAGCGCGTCGGACTTCTAAAGGAAGCGTTCCCCAAAATCACACAGATTACCGCGCTCTGGAACCCGGATCGCGCGGACAACGTTCCCGAGGTCGAGGTGATGAAGGATGCGGCCGAGCAACTGGGACTCAAGTTCCAGTCCGATCAAGTACGCACGCGCGACGAGTTGGCGATCAAGCTCGATGCCATTGGCTGGGACGGAACACAATCGATCCTGGACGCCAACGATCCGCTCATCGGGTCTGAAGCGCGCACGATCGCGGAGCAGGCAGCGAGACTGAAATTGCCCGTGCTCTCCGGAGACCGGTCATACGTCGATGCTGGCGGACTCATGTCCTATGGTCCCAGCTACCGGGACCTGCATCGGCGCGCCGCTGAATATGTCGACAAGATTCTCAAGGGAGCGAAGGCGGGTGACCTGCCGGTCGAGCAGCCCACGAACTTTGAACTGGTCATCAATAGGAAGGCGGCGAACGCGCTGGGAATCACGCTCCCATACAGCGTGCTGATTCAGGCGACCGAAGTGATCGAGTAGGTGCGCTCGCTGGTTGAAAGCGGCGCAGCGGCCTTCCCACCCAAGGGGACCGTCGCGCCGCGGGAGCGTTGGGGATCTCGTTGATCGATTCTTGCGGCGGGTCGACGCAGCTCTGTTTTTTGGTGCCACTTCGTAAAGATCGCCTCGACCGGGCCTCGACGGGTCCGGCTGTGCTTAAATTACCCCCTCACTATGGCCGCAGACCTCCAACCGCCCTTCGACGTCGCAGTCGTGATGACCACGGTGGTGCGCGCCTCGATGCAACAAGCGATCCGCTCGGTATTCGCGCAGCAATTCGAGGGACGAATTCAGATTCTCATCGGCATCGACCAATGGAAGGGCGAGCGCGCCGTTGTCGACGAGCTCGACGCGGAGCGACCGTCTCACGTCGCGATCACGATTGTCGACCTCGGTTATTCCACGTCAAGCCGCCACGGTGGTCTCTATCCGAGCCGCTTCGGCGGCGCGCTCAAGACCATCCTGAGCTACGCCGCGAACAGCCGCCACGTCACCTACCTGGACGACGACAACTGGTACGCGCCCGACCATCTCGCGTCGATGCTCACGGCCGTCGAAGGCAAGGCCTGGGCATTTTCCCTTCGTCATTTCGTCGAACGAAAGACGGGCGAATATCTTTGCGCCGACACGTGGGAATCGATGGGGCCTGGGCGCGGCGTCTATTCCGAGGCGCAGGGCGGTTTCGTCGATACCAACTGCTTCATGCTCGACACGCAGGCGTGCTATGACGTGTTTCCGGAGTGGGCAATGACGCGCTTCGACGGTGGGACAGGCGGTGACCGTCAGATCCTGCAGCGAGTGGCTGATCGGCCGTGGGGATCGAACAATGCGCCGACGGTGTTTTATCGCACGGGCCTGAAGGGCAAGCATCCATACATGCTCTGGCAGTTCCGGCGCGCCGGCGTCGACCTCGCCCGATTCCTGACGCCGGAATCCATTCCCGGCGAGGATGTCTGGCGACAGTGCGCCGAATACGATCGCACCAAGGAGCAAAGCGCGCTTGAGACTCCGGCGAAGAGTCAACTGGGCGAAGGCGAAGAGCGACCAACGAAGGCGCGGTGACCGCGCAGCGTCGCTGCGGACAGCTCATCTGAAGCTCGCGTCAGATCGGGGAGGGGAAGTGGGGGAATTCTTTCGCAAGTTGCCGCAACCTGTTGACATGGACAGCCTGGTGGCGCGCATGCCTCAGGCTCCAACAATTGTCCCGACGATTACGGGAGACGCCGGAAGGCTCATCCGTGGCATTGCGCCGTTGACTCCGGGGCGCGAAGGAGCGTTATCTTTCTGCGATCCTGGAGGGGCACCGGAACGCATTGACGCATCGCAATCGACCGTTGTTTTCGCCGCAGCGCACGCCGATCTACGCGCGTCGGCGGAGAAGACGCTGATCCTCGTCGACGATCCGCGGGCAGCCTTCATCCATGCCGTGGAAGTGATGCTGCCGGGGGCGGGCCGGCCATCCGAACCTGCGGTCGGCATCCACCCGGGCGCCAGCGTACACCGTGACGCACGGATCTCGCCCAACGCGGCCATCGGCGAGGGCGTGAGCATCGGTGCCGGGACACGCGTCGGCGCGGGTGCGGTGATCTACGCCGGGTCCATGATCGGATCGAACTGCTGCATCGGCCCGGGTACCGTCATCGGATGGGTGGGACTCGCCTACCATCAGGATCGCCAGGGCCGCCGCCTGTTCTTTCCGCATCTGGGTGCGGTCCGCATTGGCGATTGGGTCGACATCGGCGCCAACTGCTGCGTGTGCCAAGGCATTCTCAGCGACACGACGATCGGCAATCAGGTGAAGATCGGGAGCCTCGTCTATGTCGGACACGGCGCCGTGGTCGGGGACAAGGTCTGGATATCAGCGTCGACCGCGGTCGCCGGCCACGCGCACATCGGTGAGGGCGGCCTGATCGGAATCGGCGCCATCGTCGTGGACAATGTCACGACGGGGCCGGGTGTTCTGGTCGGGGGTGGCAGCGTTGTGACGCGCGACGCAGCGGCGGACGACAAGCTCATCGGCGTTCCGGCGCGCAGCGTGCCGAAGCTCCGCCGCTTCGGGCTGACGCCGCGATAGCCGCGACGAACTTGCCGCAGCGCATGAGATCGATTCACGCAACGGGCCTGCTTTTGCTCACCATCGCGTGCGCGGCGTACGCCGCCCCCGATGAAGACAAGCTGGGCAAGCGGTTTGGTTACCCGGTCGGCAACGCAAGCACTTGGTACTACCAGGAGTCCGTGCGCGTCGGCTCGTTCACGCATCAGGCGGAAATACCGGGCATTTTTCACGGCAGGCCCAATCTCCTGCGAGCGTCACCTCAGCCGATGCCGCTGCCGGCGGCCGCACACGAACCCGCATTTCGTTGGAACGCGAAGGACGCCAAGGGACTGTCGGTCGACGACCTTCTTGCGCGACAGCGCATCATGGGTCTGCTCGTTATCAAGGATGGTGTCGTGCAGGTTGAGCGGTATCAATACAACCGCAAGGCTACCGATCGCTTCACCTCCAACTCGATGGCGAAATCGATCACCGGGCTGGCTGTCGGTTTGGCGCTGCAGGAGGGACGGATCAAGTCGCTCGACGATCTTGCGGAGGTCTACGCGCACAAGCTGAAGGGAACGATCTACGGCGAAACGACGATACGCAACCTGCTGCGCATGGCATCGGGCGCGAAATACGTGCAAAGCTATGACGGCAGTGGTGACACGGGCCGTTTTTCCGCGGCGATTTCCGCTGAAGGGATCGAAGGCGCAGCACGCATCATCACTGAGCGCGACACGGCGCAGGGAACGCGCTTTTACTACGCCAGCAGCCAGCCGACCATGCTCGCCGCCGTCGTCCGGGGCGCGACAGGCATGAGCCTCAGCGAGTACCTGACCCCGCGTCTTTGGCAAGCGATCGGCGCGGAGACGAGCGCGTACTGGTACGCGGACAGAACGGGGCTCGAAGTGGCGTTGGGCAATTTCAACGCAACTCTGCGCGACTACGGTCGCTTGGGCGTCGTGCTCGCCAACGACGGCGTGCGGCCGGACGATCCCGCAAAAAAGCAGATCCTGCCGCTGGAATTTCTTCTCGACGCAACCGATTGGAAGCGCTCGCCCGAACAGTTTCATCCCGGCAAGGCGACGCCCTATATGGGCTATGGCTATCAGATATGGATTTTTCCAGGAGAACACCGACGCTTCGCATTTCTGGGTGTGTACGGCCAATCGATCTTCGTCGATCCGGAATCGAAGCTCGTGATCGTGCAGGCCGCGGCCAATGCAACGCCCGAGGCGGGAAAGACCAGCCTGGGCTCGGATCGCCAGGCATTCTGGGAGGGTGTCGTTCGCTACTACGGCAAATGGTGAGGTGGCTGGCGTGTCAAGGGTGGACAACAATGAGTGTCGGCGGAACACTTTGGTGCGACGATTTTTCTGTAACGGGTTGTCGGCCGCGAGCTAGACTATGGCGATGACGCGCATCAACGCATCATCCTGGCCGCTGATCGCGAGCATCGGAGCGATCGCGATCTCTCCGCTGCTCCTGGTCTTGACCGGCCAGTCCGCGCTCTACAATCTGTGGCTGGCGGTCATGATGTTCTCGCTGTGGGCGGTCCAACGCCTGACCAGACGCGAGGTGGGCCTCGCCGTCGGAGATTCATCTTCCTATCTCGTGGCGATGACCTATGTGGTTGCAATCATCGGGTGCGTCGCGGTCGGTGCGTGGGTGTCGCAGCTCGTCGACCTGAAGAACTATTCCGGCGCGACGGTGTTCAGGCGCCTGTCACTTAATTTTCTGATCACTTTCGCGCTGGCGCTGATCACGGAAGAGGGATTCTTTCGCGGTGCCCTGTGGGGAAGTTGCGAGCGGGCGGGATTCAGTCCCGCAAAGACCGTGCTCTGGACAAGCATTGCATTCGGATTGTGGCATCTGGCGGTGCCGATCATCGATCCGGATTTCACCCAGCCGCTGAGCAAGGTCCCTCAGTACGTGATTGGCTCGACAGCGTTCGGCATTGCGATGGCTCTGTTGCGCTTGCGCTCCGGATCGATCGTCGTGACCAGCGCCTGCCACGCATTATGGAACGCCTCGGCATACACCTTCTTCGGTGCCGGTCCGAAAATCGGCCAGCTCGGCATCACCGACACCAGCCTATGGGATCCGGAACGCGGATACGCCGGACTTGCTCTGGCCGTTCTCGCGGCGTTGCTGATGTGGTGGTGGATCAGACCTGCCGGTCGTGTCGTCCCGAACGAATTGATTCGGGGCCACTGATCGCTCAAATCGGCATCCGGCTGCTTCCACTCCGGGTTAAGACTTTCAGCCGCAGTCTTCCCAGACGCCGCGTGTCGCGGGCGCTGGTCACGTTTCACAAACGATAAAGAAGGATAACGACGTGACCGACAAGATCGATCGGCGGCACTTTATCAAGACGGGGGTAGGCGCAACGCTCGGCGCGGTAGTCACGGCGAACCTGCCGGCGTGCGCCCAGCCGGAAAAAGCAATGACCGGCAAGAGCGCGGAGACGATCTTTCGAGGAGGCACGATCGTAACGATGGACGACGAGCGCAGGCAGGTGCAGGCCGTCGCCGTCGCCGGCGGCCGGATTGTGGTCGCGGGTGACGAGTCCGATGTGATGAAGACGAGGACCGCTTCCACCAAGATAGTCGATCTGGGCGGCAACACGCTGATGCCATCGTTCATCGACGCCCACGGCCACTTCATGAACGCGCCGCAGATCGTCAAGTGGGCCAATGTTTCGGGCGTTCCGGCTGGCCCCGTAACCTCGATACCCGACATCATCAAGGTGCTCGATGCCCACGCCACCAAGTTCAAGGTTCAACCGGGCGAGTGGATGATCGGCTACGGCTATGACGCCACGAATCTCTCCGAGGGCCGCGAGGTGACGCGCGACGACCTCGATCCGCATTTCCCGAACAACCCGGTCATGCTGATCCACAGCTCCAACCACGGGGCGGTGCTCAACTCGAAGGCATTCGCGGCGGTCAAGATCGACAAGGACACCAAGACGCCGCCTGGCGGACTCATCCTGCGCAGGCCGGGATCGACCGAGCCTGCGGGATTGATCATGGAGACGGCCTTCCTGCCGGTGTTTGCCAACATGCCGCAACCCTCGCAGGCGGAGCTCCTCGAAACGCTCGATTCCGCGCAGCAGATCTACGCCAGCGCCGGGGTCACGACCTGCCAGGAAGGCGCAACGCACGCCACGGACCTCGCGTTTTTGCGCAAGGGCGCGGAGCAGGGTCGTTTCTACCTCGACATCGTGTCGCTGCCGCTGGTGCTGGAGATTCCGAAGCTCGTCGCGGAATACTTTCCGGAATTCAGCGACGGGACCATGAAAATCCCCGACACGGCGAAGGCATCCTTCGGAACCTACAACAATCGACTGAAGCTCGCCGGCATCAAGTTCGCCCTCGACGGCTCGCCGCAGGGCAAGACAGCGTTCTGGACCAAGCCGCTGCTGACTCCAGGTCCCTCCGGCGAGGCGAATTGGCGCGGCCAGCCGCTGTTTCCTCCGGAGGTTGTCAACAGCACGATCAAGGAGGTGTACGACAAGGGAATCCAGGTGTTCTGCCACTGCAACGGTGACGCTTCGGTCGACATGATGATCGATGCTGCGCGCGCCGCGGGCGTGAAGGCATCCGACGATCGCCGTACGGTCATCATTCACTCGCAGTTCATGCGACCGGAACAACTGGACAGTTACGCCGAGCTGGGATTCTCTCCGAGCTTTTTCACCAACCACGCGTTCTTCTGGGGAACCGTTCACGTCAAGAACCTCGGCAAGGAGCGCGCCTACTACCTGAGCCCGATGGCCTCGGCGGTCAAGAAGGGACTGCGCTGCTCCAACCACACCGATTTTTCGGTGACTCCGATGGAGCCGATGCGAGTGGTGTGGACCGCGGTCGCGCGCCAGGCGCGCGAGGGCGAGATCATCGGGCCGGATGAGCGCGTCGACCGCTGGCAGGCGCTCAAGGCGATCACCATTGAAGCCGCGTGGCAGATCCGCGAGGAGGACCAGAAGGGAACGATTCGCGAAGGCAAGCTCGCGGACATGGTCATTCTCGACGGGAACCCCCTTACGATCGACTCCGCCAAGATCGTGGACATCCGAGTCGTCGAGACCTTCAAGGAAGGCAAGACCGTCTACAAGCGCGCAGCGGCGTGACCTGCGCGCTTCCATTCACGGTCATCGGCGGCTACCTCGGCGCCGGAAAGACCACGTTGCTGAACCATATGCTGGCCAACGCCGAGGGTTTGCGGGTCGCCGTGCTGGTCAACGACTTCGGCAGCGTCAACGTCGACGTCGGTCTCGTCCGCAACCACGACGGCGAGACGATCGACCTGTCCAACGGCTGCATGTGCTGCAGTCTCGCCAACGGCTTCGCTGCCGCGATCGGGCAGATTCGCGATCGCGACGGCGACTTCGATCGCATCGTTGTCGAGGCCAGCGGCGTGGCCGATCCTGCCAGGATCGCCGAGTACGGGCAGATGTACGAGCTTCCGCTCGACGGTGTTATCGTCGTCGTCGACGCCGAGCAGGTGAGAACGCAGGCGGTGAACAAATATGTCGGCGACACGATCGTGCGCCAGCTCGCGCAAGCCGACTTGATCGTCATCAACAAGATCGACCTGGTTTCGCCGGACGAGCTCGGTAGCCTGCGCGCGTGGCTCGACGAGCTGACACCGGCCGCGCGTGTGATCGAGACGGTACGCTCGGACGTTCCCTTCGAGGTCCTCCTGGGCGCGAGTGAATATCGTGATCGGGCTGTGGACGAGACGCGGGCGACGGCCGCTGAGTCGAGCCACGCGCGCGCTTTCGGGACTTGGACCGTCGAGTCCGAAGTGCCCTTGTCGCGACAGGCCCTGGAGCACTTTGCCTCGATGCTGGGGCCGGAGATCTACCGGGCCAAGGGATTTGTTTTTCTGCGTGAGGATCCCGACTTTCGTTACGTCTTCCAGCAGGTCGGCAACCGCTGGTCGCTCGAACAGGGCACGGGCTGGAGGAGCGAGCCGAAGCGCACCGCGCTGGTCGTGATCGGTCGCGCAGGAGCCACCGATAGCGGCGCACTGCACGACTTGATCGCCACACCGGCGTAGCGCTCGGCGCGAGCGGTGGCCTTTCGAAGCAACCGGATGACGTGGGTGATGGTCGAACCAACGATGACCCGACTGGCCCTTTCGCGGCGAAACACTTCTGACCACAAACTCTGCATGGAGATCGCAACATGAAGTCCCTTGGACGAAAGCCGGAAGGGGCGCGGCTCGAGCGCATCAAGGCATCGCCGCGGTGGGCGGGCGAGCAGTTCCGCAACGTGCATCCGATCATCCCCGGACTGCGCGATCCGAAGGCGTCGATGCCGACGCATCCGCGACTTCATCTGCGGCGGCGAGCGGCGAATGCCGCTGGCGCCGTTGCCGTCGATGAACCCGCTCGAGGCGTGGAACAAGCCTGCCGCGAGCGGCCTGCGCGCCACGTGGCTCGGCCATTCCACCGTGCTGATCGAGATCGACGGCCTGCGCGTGCTGACCGATCCGGTGTGGGGTCCGCGCGCATCGCCGTCGCGCCTCGCGGGCCCCAAGCGCTTCCAGCCGGTGCCCGTTCTCCTGCGCGAGATGCCGCCGCTCGACCTGGTCATCGTCTCGCACGATCACTACGATCATCTCGACTATCCGACCATCCGCGAGCTCGCCAAGCGCGACGTGCCGTTCGTGACGTCGCTCGGCGTCGGCGCGCATCTCGAAGCCTGGGGCGTGCAGCCCGAGCGCATCGTCGAGCTCGACTGGTGGGAATCGTACAGTCTGCCGAATACGGGCGCTCACGGTGACGGCCGCTCCCTCGCAGCACTTTTCCGGCCGCGGCCTGCACGATCGCAACACCACCCTGTGGTCGTCGATGGTCATCCGATCGCAGCGGCACGCGGTGTTCTTCAGCGGCGATACGGGCCTCACGACGGAGTACGAGTCGATCCGCGATCGGCTCGGTCCGTTCGACCTCGTGATGCTCGAGGTCGGCGCGTTCCATCCGGCTTGGGGCGATATCCACCTCGGCCCGCAGAACGCGCTCGCAGCGTTGGCGTTGCTGGGCGGCGGCCCTTTTCTTCCCATTCACTGGGGCACCTTCAGTCTTGCGATGCACGCCTGGGATCAGCCGGCCGAGGCTTTGCTTCAACTAGGGCCGCGAACGCGGGTGCCCATCTCGTGATGCCTCGCCTCGGCGAGCCGGTCGAGCCCGCGCACGCCGAGCGCGTGGAAGCGTGGTGGCGAAGTGTCGACGCTAAGGCGCGTGGGACTGCGATCGACACGACCGCGGAAATCACGCTGCCCAAGGACATGCCCTGGCCAATCGACTAGCGGAGTCAGTCAAGCGTGCCGTGCGGGTTCCGTCGATCCGCAACCGAACATCGAGGGTTTGAATCGCGCGCCGTGTCCGCGGACGAACTCGCAAGGCTCCAAAATGGTCCAAGCGCACTCGATCGTGCCTCGCAGGAGACAGCGCACGCGCTATTTTCGTGCACGGTCTGCTCTCTACCCGAAGAGCACGCGTCGCCGTGTAATTTCTACCGATGCCTATTCGCAAAAGATCGTTGAGATCGTCCCCGCGCCTGTCGTACATTAGGATCGTAGCGACTGCGCCCACGAGATTCGTTTGTGAGGACGAGATCCTCGTCGCCGAGCGTGTCACCCCAATGCCAAGCGGTGAAAGGTAAATCGACATGTCCGCATACACCCTGAAGATCAATGGTCGAGCCTATCCGGTGGACGTCGACCCCAATACGCCGTTGTTATGGGCGATTCGCGATAGCGCGGGCTTGACCGGGACCAAGTACGGTTGTGGCGTGGCGCAATGCGGAGCGTGCACCGTTTACGTGGGCGGGCAGACGATGCGATCGTGCACTTTGCCGGTGTCCGCCGTGGGAGACAGGGATGTGACGACGATCGAGGGCCTTGCCGGACGCGAGGCGACCGCGGTTCAAAAAGCATGGGTCGCAATCGACGTCCCGCAGTGCGGCTACTGTCAATCGGGACAGATCATGAGCGCTGTCGCGCTGCTCGAGAAGAAGCCCAAGCCGACGGATCGCGACATCGATCTCGCCATGAGCGGCAATATCTGTCGCTGTGCCACGTACGTGCGCATCCGGGCGGCGATCAAGGATGCCTCCCGATCGCTGGAGGCCTGACGCCATGTTCACCAAGACGGTCGGCAATGCGTACGAGCCGCGGGCATTTTCGCGGCGCGATTTTCTCAAGAGCAGCGGGCTCGTGCTCGGGCTCTACGTTCCGTTCGGCAAGAGCGCACTCGCGCAGGGCGCAGCCGCGAAAACGGAAATCAACTATTCGCCCAATGCCTTCGTCCGCATCGGCAGCGACGATACGGTTACGGTCCTCTGCAAGCACATCGAGTTCGGACAAGGTCCCTACACCGGCATGGCGACGCTCGTCGCCGAGGAGCTTGACGCCGACTGGTCGCAGATGCGCGCCGAGCACGCGCCGTCCAATCCGGTCCTCTACAAGAATCTGCTGTTCGGCGTTCAGGGGACCGGCGGCTCGAGCGCGATCGCCAACTCGTATGAGCAGATGCGCAAGGTTGGCGCCGCGGCGCGCTCGATGCTGGTGACTGCCGCCGCCGATGAATGGAAAGTGCCCGCGTCGGAGATCAGCGTCGAGCGTGGCGTGATTTCACACGCATCCGGCCGCAAGGCAAGTTTCGGAACGTTCGCGGACAAGGCGGCCAAATTGCCCGTGCCGAGCGATCCGAAATTGAAGGATCCCGCGACGTTCAAGCTGATCGGCCGTGAAGGCGCCGTGAAAAAGCTCGACAGCGCGTCCAAATCAAACGGCACCGCGGGCTATACGATGGACATCAACGAGCCGGGCATGCTCACGGTCGTGATCGCCCGCGCGCCGCGCTTCGGTGGCAAAGTCGCATCGTTCGATGCCACTGCCGCGAAGGCGGTCGCGGGCGTAGTCGCCGTCAAGCAGGTCCCCACCGGGGTCGCCGTCTACGCCAACGGCTTCTGGCCTGCGAAGACCGCACGCGATTTGCTGAAGATTACCTGGGACGAAAGCAAAGCCGAGCCGCGAGGCACGGCGCAGATTCTCGCCGACTATCGCAGCGCTCGCGAAGACGGCGGGCAAAACCGTCGTCAAGCACGGCGACCCCGAAGGCGAGATGGCCAAGGGCGGACGCGTAGTCGAAGCCGAGTTCGTCTTCCCCTATCTCGCGCACGCGCCGATGGAACCGTTGAACGGCTTCATCCGCTGGGAAGGCGAGACCGCGTCCGCGCGCTACGGCAGCCAGTTTCCGACTCCGGACCAGGCCACGATCGCCAAGGTGCTCGGCATCGACAACGACAAGGTGCACCTGCAGACGATATTCGCAGGGGGCAGCTTCGGCCGGCGCGCGCAGACGACGATGCACGTCGCGGCGGAGCTCGCGGAGGTGGCCAAGGCCATCGGCCCCGGCAAAGCGGTCAAGCTCGTATGGACGCGCGAGGACGACATGCGCGGCGGCTACTACCGTCCTTTCAGCGTCCACCGCATGCGCGGCGTGGTCCGCGACGGAAAAATCGTTGCGTGGAGCGATACCATCGTCGGCCAGTCGATCATGAAGGGATCGCCCTTTGCGGCGATGACCATGAAGAACGGCCTCGACTCCACTGCTCACGAGGGAGCGAGCGATATTCCCTATCGAGATCGATAACTTCAGCTGCGACCTGCATCAGGTCGACGTCGGTGTGCCGGTGTTGTGGTGGCGTTCGGTCGGGCATTCGCATACCGGCTACGCGGTCGAGGCATTTGTCGATGAGCTGCTCGAGGCTGCGGGACAGGATCCGGTCAAGGGCCGCCTTGCGATGATGGCCAACTCACCGCGCCACGCGGGCGTATTGAAAGCTGTCGCCGAGCGAGCGGGTTGGACGGGGGCCAAGCTCGACAACGGCCGCGCCCGCGGCGTCGCCGTGGTCGACAGCTTCGGCTCCTATGTCGCGCACATCGCCGAAGTGTCGAACGGCCCGGACGGACCGCGCGTGCACAAGGTCTGGTGCGCGGTCGATTGCGGTGTCGCCGTGAATCCCGACATCATTCGCGCGCAGATGGAAGGCGGCATCGGCTTCGCGCTGGGACATGTGCTTTACGCCGAGATTCCGATCGACAAGGGTCGGCCGACGTCGGGAAATTTTGACACCTACCGTTCCCTGCGCATCAGCGAGATGCCTGAAATCGACGTGACCATCGTCGCTTCGTCGGAAAAGCCCACGGGCGTCGGCGAGCCCGGCGTTCCTCCGGTCGGTCCCGCGGTCGCCAACGCGATGGCACGACTCGGATTGACTCGTCCGCGTCAGTTGCCCATGGTTCCAGGAGCATCGACATGAGTCGGCGCTATCGTATCGCCGGGCCGGCGCACGCGCGGACGCTGCAGTACGTTTCCATTGCGATCGCGGGTGGCGCACTCGCCGTTGCACTGGTGGCGTTTGTCGGCGCCTCGCAAGCCGCCGACATGGCCACGAGCGGCAAGGATCCGGCGACCCTTAAGCCGGTCTCGGCATTCGACAATATCCGGGACAACGGTCAGCGTGCGATCGCCTTGTTTCAGGAAGCGGGCAAAGTAATCCAGTCGCCGCGTTGCATGAACTGTCATCCGGCCACCGAACGGCCCACGCAGACCGACCACTTCCGTCCGCATCAGCCGCTCGTCGTTCGCGGCGATGACGGCATGGGGGCGCAGGGTGGCCTCAAATGCACGACGTGTCACCACGATGCCAACTTCGATCCTGCGGGCGTTCCCGGAAATCCGAAATGGCATCTCGCGCCTGCGGAGATGGCATGGCAGGGTCGAACGCTCGGTCAGATCTGCGCGCAGATCAAGGACCCGTCGCGCAATGGCGGCAAGGACATGGCGGCACTCATCGAGCACATGAGTGACGACACTCTCGTCGGCTGGGCGTGGGCGCCCGGCGCCGGACGAACACCCGCTCCGGGAACGCAAAAAGCCTTCGGGGCGTTGATCAAGGCATGGGTGGCCGCGGGAGCATCCTGCCCGACGTAGTCTCGTGCGTACCACGGTCCCATTTCTGGGTGGGGCCGCGCGCGTCGCTGTCACGCTTGGCCGGCCGAAGCGCTTCAGCCGGTGCCGGTTCGTCTGCGCGAAATGCGTCCGCCGGGCTTCGTCATGCGAAGGACGATGCACCGGAACCTTTGCGATGCCCAGATGGTGGCTTCCGTTCTATCGCCGACGCGTGCGCCGGCCTAGAAGCGTAAGGGAGTTGCATCACCGCTGCGCAAGATAGGCCTTCGCCACCGGAAGCTCGGGGCTCGCGCGGTCACCCTTTCCCGCAAGTGCGACGAATTTGGCGTAGTACTTCGCCGCTTTGTCGCGGTCGCCGGCGCGCGCCGCGGCCTGTGCCGCGCCGTAAATGCCGCGAAAGCGGTTTGGCTCGCGCTTGAATGAGGCTTCGAACGCAGTGAGCGCCTCGGCTGGCTGCCCGACTTCGAGCAACATTTCGCCCAAAAGCTCGCGCGCGGGCACCACCGGGCTGGGAGTGACAATGTGCTTTTCCATCGAGTCTTCCAGGTCGGCCGCCGCGCGCATCGATGTCAGCGCGTCGGTCTGCGCGCCTTGCGCCAGCGCGATCCAGCCATTGACGGCGAGTCTCTGAACCTCGACCTGATTCGACCAATAGGTGTTCTTCTGCGCCGCGAGCCCGTCCCGCAACTGGACGAGGCTCAGCTCCTCTTTCTGCGCAGATGCCACATCGCCGGTACGGGCAAAGCCGAGGCCGCGCGCGAAACGGGTGATGGCGTCAGGGAACAGAAACGGAGTCGAGCGCGGTTGCAAGCGCGATCGCCTCAGCCCAGGCGTGACGCTCCACAGCATAGCGCGCAGGCATCGCAGCGAGCGCATAGTGTCCGATGAAGACGGCGGGGTTCACACTGATCGATGCGCTTTCGTCGACGACGCGCTTGGCTTCCACGTCCTCCCCAAGCTGGAGATACGCGTTGACGAGGTAGTCCATGGCATGTGCCTGCTCCTGGCCGTTGTTTTCCGCCTTCGCGGCCGCGGCCGAGCGAACGTTGGAGTCGATGGACTCCTGCCACATGCCGAGCCGCGTGAAGATATGCGAGGGCATGTGCAGGGCGTGGGGGTTGTTCGGCGCGATCTGGGCATACAGCTTCGCCGCGGCAAGCCCACGCTCCGCAATCGGCGGATAGTCGTAGCTGTGGATCAGGTAGTGCGCAACGCCCGGGTGGTCGGGCTGCGTCAATAGAACCTTCTCCAGGATCGCCGCCGCTTTGAGCTGATTCGCGTAGGTCTTGTCGGTGAGCGACGCGGTCATGTCGAGCGACAGCGCATAGAAAATCGCCGCCTCCGCATCATCGGGATAGCGTTGCGATAGCGCTTCCATCGCTTTTTCGTAGGCAAGCCGGCGGGCGCGGAACTCGATCTTGTCGGCGTCCCGGTAGATCAAGTCGACGGCGGCGAGATAATCGCGCTCGCGCTGCGTCTTGGCGCCGATCGCCTTCGCCGATCGAGGCCCGTCAAGCGCGTCCTTGGTCGCGTTGGCGTTCGGCTCCTGGCCCGTGAGCGGATTCTGCTGAAGAGCCATCGCAATTCCCCAATAGGCGATCGCGCAGTCCGGGTCCTGTTGCAGCACGGTGTTGAAGCCCGCGATCGCGTCCTTGGCCCAGAACGAGTGCAGCAGCGCCAGTGCGCGGTCAAACTGGTTCTTGACCGAGGGGCTGCACGATGTCGGAAAGTACACTTTGCCGAGTTGTTCCGGCGGAGCGGGCGCGGGGCTTTGCTGTGCGAGTGAGACTTCGACGCCGGTAATCACCGCCAGGACTGTCATGAGCGCGCGCACTGTTTGCATGGTCATTTCTCCGTGGAATTCGCGACCGTGCTCGACCCTTGACCTATGCGGGTCGGGTGTCTGTCAAGGCTCGACATCGACTTGGATCGCGCCGATGGCGCGTACACGGCGCACGCCGCGTTCCGTGGTCAGTGTCCCGAACTTGCCTGGCGAAGTAAATAGCTCGCTGAGCAATAGACTACTTCAGATAATGGAGTAATAATCCGCCGTGGATAAATTCGCCGCCATGACGACGTTCGTGCGGATCGTGGAGAAGGGCAGTCTTACCGCGGCCGCGAGCGCCCTCAACACGTCTTTGCCGTCTGTCGTCCGCGTCCTGGCCGCGCTCGAGTCCGATCTTGGCGTGTCCTTGCTCTACCGCACAACCCGCCGAATCCATTTGACAGATGAAGGCGCTCAATACCTGGATCGCTGTCGCGCGATTCTTTCCGAGGTGCGCGACGCAGAGGCGGAGCTGACCAGTCGTCAGGCCGACCCACAAGGCCGCTTGACAGTCACCTCCTCGGTATTGTTCGGCCGACGTTATGTGGCGCCGATTGTGGGCGGGTTCATCGAGCGCCATCAAAACGTCAACGTCGAAATGCTGTTCGTGGATCGCGTGGTAAACATGGTCGAGGAAGGCATCGACGTCGCCATCCGTATTGGCCATCTGGCGGATTCTTCTCTCGTGGCGATTCCGGTTGGCCACGTTCGTCGCGTCGTCTGCGCAAGCCCGCGATACCTTCGCCGCTATGGCATTCCAGCCACGCCGCAGGACGTCCGCGCGCATCGTTGCATCAGGCACGTTGGCTTGTCACCGCGAAACGAGTGGACCTTCCGGGTTGGGCGGCGCCTCGTCGGCGTCCCGATCAGTTGTACGATCGTGTCCAATGAGATCGACAGCACCCTGGCGGCGTGCGCTACCGGCCTCGGGCTGGGCATGTTCCTGTCCTATCAGACCGCACCGTACAGGAAGGCGGACAAGCTCCGATATGTGCTGGAAGACTTCGAACCGGATCCTGTGCCGGTGCAGATCGTGTATCCCCACACCAGGCGGCTGTCGACTACCGTGCGCGCGTTCGTCGACGAGTGCGCAAGAAAGCTCCGACGCGTGAGTCTTGATTGAAAGCCTGGAGCGCTCACGCGGGGTCAGGCGTCGGGGCATTCCTCGGTTTGGGTGAAAGGACAGGCACCCCGGGACTGCGCAGTGTATTCTAGTCGCCAATAAAAGCACGGAAACCGCACCGTGATTTCCAGGAGGAATACGACATGGGAAAGACCGCTGACCGTCCTATCGCTGGCGATGCCGAAGTGAGTGAGACCTCGTTGCTGCGGCAACGGCGCAGAGAATTTCTCATCAAGACCGCGGGCGGCGCGCTCGCTACGAGCGCGCTCGCGGCGTTCCCGAGGGTATCCTGGGGGGCGGAGCCGGTGAACATCGGCGGCCTTTATCCCGTCACCGGAAGCCTCGCGCAAATAGGTCAGGGCTGCGTCGCGGCCGCCAAACTGGCAGTGCAGATGGTCAACGATGCCGGCGGGATCAAGTCGCTCGGCGGCGCCAAGCTCAATCTGATCATCTCCGATGTGCAAAGCGACACGACCGTCACGCGCACTGAAACCGAGCGCTTGATCACCGACTACAAACTGTCCGCGATCCACGGCTGCTTCGCCAGCGCGCTTGACTCTGATCGCGAGCGAGGTGGCCGAGCGCGCGAAAGTGCCGCTGTTGACCGGCTCCAGCTCCGACCAGCTCAACAAGGGCCGGAGCTTTACGTTCACGCCTTTCGCGCGCGCATCGCAATTCGCGCAAGCCCAGCTTCGGATGTCCCGGCTGGTGAGCGACAAGCCCAAGGTGGCCGTGATATTCGAGAACACCGCCTTCGGGACTTCGACTTCCAACGGTTTGCGCGAGCAGGCGGCCGGCGAAGGCGTGGAGATTGTGCTGTTCGAGCCGTACTCGGCGGGTTTCACCGACGCGAGTCCGCTGATCAACAAGGTCAAGGCTTCGGGCGCAAACGCGCTGTTTTCGGTGTCCTACCTGAACGACCTGATTCTGATCGTCCGCACTGTCAAGCAGGTCGGCCTCAATATCGCGATCAACGGCGGATCCGGCGGCTTCGTCATTCCCGACTTCTACAAGAGCGTCGGGAAGCTTGCCGATGGCCTGCAGGGCGTGGCGCACTGGAATCACGACATGGATGCCAATGCCCAGAAAGTGAATGCCGTCTATCAGAAGCTGACCGGCGAATTTCTCTTCGAGTATGCCGGCGGCCTGGTCGCGCAAACATTCATGATCGCCGACGCACTCGAGCGGGCGGGGTCGACCGATCCGCAAAAGGTGCGCGACGCCATCGCTTCCCTCAATGTCTCATCGGGGTACGCCGCGATGTGTCCCGGCGGAAAAGTGCAGTTCGGCCCCGACGGCAAGAACATCCACGCGCACCCCGTGGGAGTCCAGTGGCAGAACGGCGACCTGGCGAGCGTCTTTCCCAAGGAAGATGCCCGCGCGCCGCTGCTGAAAACCTAAGACTCCGTCAGAAATCGATGCTGGAGACGGTGGTACAGGCCGTCGTGAACGGCCTGCTCATTGGAGGCATTTACGCGCTCGTCAGCATCGGCGTCACGCTGATCTTCGGCGTGGTGAAGATCGTCAATTTCGCCCAGGGCGAATTCGTGATGCTGGGAATGTACATCAGCTTCTTCCTGGCCACGCAGCTCGGCATCGATCCCATCGCGTCGCTCCTCGTCTCGATGCCGGTCCTGTTCGTCGCCGGCGTTCTCGTGCAGCACTTCCTCATCCGCAGGGTGCTGGGGCTCGACGACATGCCCCAGATTTTTCTCACGTTTGCCCTGTCGCTGCTGCTGGTGAACGTTACGCTGATGCTGTTCACCGCGAACTACCGCACCATACACACGTGGTACTCGGACGAGTCTCTCCACTTCGGGGGGATCAATGTTCCCGTGGCGAAGCTCATCGCGTTCGTGCTCGCGATGGTGCTGAGCGGCGCCCTCTGGGTTTTCCTGCGTACCACCGATCTCGGCAAGGCGATGCGCGCGTCGGCTCAGAACCGTGAAGTGGCGATGCTGATGGGCATCAATCCCAATCGCGTCTTTTGCATCGCCCTTGGAGTGGCGCTCGCGCTGGCGGGCGCCGCCGGCTCGCTGCTGATGCCGTTCTACCCGGTCTATCCGATGGTCGGCCAGATCTTCGTGCTCATGGCGTTCGTCGCGGTCGTCCTGGGCACGCTCGGCAACGTCATCGGTGCGCTCGTGGCCAGTTTGATGATGGGCGTGGCCGAGTCGCTCGGGATTCAATTCGTGGGCGCCGACTCCGGGCTCATCGTGGTCTTCGCTCATGCTTCTCCTGACGCTGGCTTTCAGGCCCAACGGCCTGGCGGGTGGGAGAGCGCGCTAGTGATCCTGGGGTTGCGCACTCGGCACCTGGCTTGGTTGTGCCTGGCAGCGGTCGTGCTGCTGGCGTTGCCATTGGTCGTGAAGAACTCGTTCGCGATCAACATTCTCATCAGGATATTGCTCTTCGCGTTCATCGGCGTTGCCTGGAATCTCATGGGCGGCTACGCCAAGCAACTCTCGCTCGGCCACGCGGCCTATTTCGGCCTCGGCGCGTATACGTCCACGTTGTTGCAAATCAATTTCGGCATCTCGCCCTGGATCGGGATGTTTGCCGGCGGCGTCGTGGCGATGCTGGCCAGCCTGCCGATCGGCGCGTTGTGCTTTCGGCTGCGCGGACCTTATTTTGCCATCGCCACCATCGCGACCGCGCAGGTCCTGATGCTGATCTTCCTCAAGTTTCGGGATTTCGCGTGGGGCGCGGAAGGCACGACCATCCCGAACCTCGGCAACGCGCCGCTGATGATGCAGTTCGACGCAAAGGCCCCGTACTACTACATCGCGCTCGGTCTTCTCGCGCTCGGGCTTGTCGTAACCTACCTGATCGAGCGATCGTGGATGGGCTACTACCTCGTCGCCATCGGCGAGGATGAAGATGCGGCAGAGGCGATCGGCGTAAACGCCCCGCGAGTGAAGCGTGACATCTACATGATCAGCTCATTTCTCACCGCGCTGGCGGGCACGTTCTACGTTCAATTCATCTACTTCATCGATCCCAATATCGCGTTCAACTTCAGCGTCTCGATCGAGGCGGCGCTGGTGTCGATCGTCGGCGGGATCGGGACACTGTGGGGTCCGGTCATCGGCACGGTCCTGCTGGAAACGACCTCCGCCCTGCTTCAGCGCTGGCTTGGCAGCTCATTCGGCGGGGTGCAGCTGACCGTCTACAGCCTTATCCTGATGGCGGTGATCCTGTGGCGCCCCACCGGGCTCATGGGCGTGCTGACCGAAGCGTACGCGCGCGTCGCCCGTCGCAATCCGGCGCGAGGGTAGGCGCGATGGCGGAAGCGCTCGTCATTCGCGGCTTAAGCAAGCGCTTCGGTGGACTGCGCGCCGTGCAGGACGTCAGCTTTTCGGTCGGCGAGAACGAGACCGTCGCGCTGATCGGGCCGAACGGCGCCGGCAAGACAACGAGCTTCAATCTGATCACTGGTTTTCATCGTCCCGACGCGGGTTCGGTGGTCGCGTTCGGTCGCGAGATCGTGGGCTTGCGACCCCATGAAATCTGTGCCCACGGTCTGGCGCGCACGTTTCAGGTCGCAAGGCCGTTTGGCAGAATGACGGTGCTGGACAACGTCATGACCGGCGCATTCCTGCGCGACAGGAATCCGGAGACCGCGCGAGAGAAAGCGCGCGAGGCGATCGAATTCGTCGGCCTGTCCGCCAGGGAGCAGACCGCCGCCCGCGCGCTGACGACCATCGACCAGCGACGGCTCGAGATGGCGCGCGCGCTCGCGACACAGCCCCGACTTCTGCTCCTCGACGAGGTCATGGCCGGGCTCAACCCATCGGAGATCGATCAGGCCGTCGCACTCGTCGGCAAATTATCCCAGCGCGGTCTGACCATCGTCATCGTCGAGCACGTGATGCGCGCCATCATGTCCGTCGCACGGCACATCGTGGTGCTCGATCACGGCCAGAAGATCGCCGAAGGGAATCCCAAGGAAATCGTCGCGAATGAAGATGTGATCCGCGCATATCTGGGCTCGAGCTACGCGCATGCACCCGTGGCGGGTCAGACCTGATGCTGAAGCTGTCCGACGTCAGCGCGAGCTACGGATCCGTCCCGGCGATCAGCAACGTCAGCATCGAGGTCGGCGAGGGAGAGGCTGTCGGCCTCCTGGGAGCCAACGGCGCCGGGCAAGAGCACCACGCTGCGCGCGATCTCGGGCTTGATGCGGCTGGCGACAGGCTCGATCACGTTTCTGGGGCAGGACATCGCGTCATTGCCGCCGTACAAGGTCACGGAGCTGGGCATTGCCCACGTTCCGGAGGGGCGGAAGGTATTCCCTGAAATGACGGTGCAGGAGAATCTCGAGATCGGAGCCTACGTGCCTGCCGCGAAGGCCGACCGCCGACGGTCGCTTGATCGCGTATTCGGCATCTTCCCCGTGCTGGCCGAGCGTCGCAAGCAGCTCGCCGGGACGATGAGCGGCGGGGAGCAGCAGATGCTGGCGGTGGGCCGCGGCTTGATGTTGAAGCCGCGTTTGCTCATGCTCGACGAGCCGTCGCTCGGCCTCGCGCCGGTCGTGACCGATGTCACCTTTCAGAAGATCCAGGAAATCCACGCCATGGGCACGGCCATATTGCTGGTCGAGCAAAACGTGAGTCGCGCGCTGAGCCTGGTTCAACGGGCCTACGTGCTCGAAAGCGGGAAGGTCATCATGCACGGAACCAGCGCGGAGCTGGCAAACAACAAGCAAGTGCAAGCGGCGTATCTCGGCATCTAGCAAGGCGAAAGCGGGACCGATCGAGCGTGAAGGGACTTCAATGCGAATGTGAGGCCGCCTCGCGGCCTGCACGACCGGCATTCGCGCCGTCGTGCGTCGGATTCGCAGGGCGAGGGGAATTTCGGAAAGCGTGGTCGGCAGAAGGAGTGCGGCTAAAGGCTGTCGATGAAGGCCACCATTCGCTTGCGCTGGTCCGGATCGGGCAGGCGGCCGCGCATGGCGCCGAGATTGTCCGCCATGTGCGCCGGGTTGGAGGTGCCCGGAATGACCGCCGTGACGCGTTCGTCGGCGAGCAGGTACTTGAGGAAGAACTGCGCCCAGCTGCCGGCGAAATCCTTCGCCCAATCGGGAATCTCCTTTCCGCGCACGGCGCGGAACAGGCGGCCGCGGCCGAAGGGCAGCGCAGTCAGCACGCCGGCCTTGACCTCGGCCGCGAGCGGCAGGATGCGCTTTTCCGCTTCGCGGTCGTCGAGCGAATAGTCGATCTGCACGAAATCCGGCTTCTCGTGCCCGAGCACCGCCTCGACCGCGGCGAATGCGTTGCGGTACGTGGAGGTGATGCCGATGTAGCGGCAAAGACCCTGCGCCTTCCACGCCCTGAACTGCGCCAGCGATTGTCGCGGATCACTCACATTGTGGAGTTGCAGCAGGTCGACCTTCGTCGTCTTGAGCCGCATCAGCGAGCGCTTGAACTCGGCGTCGTTGGGCTGCTCGACCTTGGTGGCGATGAAGATCTTGTCGCGCGAGCTGGCAGCGGCGACAACGTTTCCGAGCACACTCTCGGCGTCGCCGTAGGTCGACGCGGTGTCGATGAGGCGGCCGCCCGGCGTCGACCAGCGTCCGGATGACCTGCGACGCGGCGCGCCGCGTCGACTCGTCATCGCTGTCGAACACACTGGCGGTGCCGAGGCCAACCGTCGGCAGGCGCTCGCCCGTGCTCGGGATCGCGCGGGTATTGGGCGGGCCCTCGCTGGTTTGCGCGAAGGCTCGCGGCGCCAGCAATGACGCGGCCGCGAGCGCGTTGAAGTCGCGGCGAGTGATGCGGGTCATCGTCAGTCTCCTTGCACGGCCGCGGCGAGCCGGGCGGCGCGGCGTTCCTGCGTCCGTCCCAGCGCCGCCGACAGCACGAGCCCAGCCGGCCACCACGGGAAGCGCGCACAGCGCGATTGCACCGAGCTTCAGGCCCAGCGCCTGCAGGCTGTCGAATACCCAGCCATACATCGCGTCGGAGCCTCGGTAGATTACGACGTCGATCAGGTTCTTGGCCTTGTACTTCTCCTCGCGCGCGACAACGGTGAAGAACACCTGGCGCGCCGGATTGGCGATCGCGAAGTTCATCCAGCGCTGCGCCACCTGGACAACCACCACGACCATGAGAGTCGGCGAAAACGCCAGCGCTGCGAAGCCCGCGATGTACACGGCGGGCAGCGCGCCGGCAGTCGCGCCGGTGCCGAAGCGCTTGAGCAGTCGACCGGTGGCGAAGACTTGCGTCGCCAGGGTGAGGAGTCCGACCGCCAGGTCGATGCTCGCGAAGATGCGCGTTTGTTCGCGCCGCGCCGTGGACAGTCGCGGCCACGATGTTGGCCTGCGCGAAATAGAGGATGGTCGCGCCGAAGGACAGCAGACTGACCCAAAGGCCGACGCCGAGCAGATAGGGTGAACGGAGCAGCTCCGGCAGCGCGGCGAAGGCACTGCCGCCGACGCGCTCTTTGTTGCCCGAACGCGTCTTGCTGTGCGCTGGCCGTGCGCTCGAGCCGGTAACTGCAGTAGACCGCCAGCTCGAGAAACACGATGGCAGCGATCAGGAGATTGGTGGGGCCGAGCGGCACCGAGAGGCCGATGGTGATCACCGGACCGAGCAGCGCGCCGGCCGTGCCGCCGGCGCCGATGAAGCCGAACAGCCGTTTGCCTTGCTCGCTGGTAAACAGGTCGGCCATGACCGACCAGAACACCGCGACGACAAACAGGTTGAAGACACTGACCCAGACGAAGAACACGCGCGCCACGAAGACCGACGCGACATCGAAGGTCAGCAGCAGCCAGAACAGCACGAGATTGGCGGCGAAGAAATGATAGACAACGGGAATGAACCGCGCTCGCGGCAGCCTCGCCACCAGCGCGCCATAGAGCGGCTGCGCGACGATCAGCGTCACGAAGGTTGCGGTGAACAGCCACGGCAGGTTCCTGACACCACCCGCGATGCCCATCTGGTCGCGCAGCGGCCGCAGCACGTAGTAGCCCGCGAGAAGCGTGAAGAAATACGCGAATGACCACAGCGCCGCCGCGCGCTCTTCATGCGTTGCCGGCACCGCGCGCTCGAGCCAGCGCCGCAGCAACGTCACGGTGCCAACGACAGCTTTTGCTTGAGTTCTGCCGCGGTCACCGATTGGCCGTAGCCAGGTTCGCCGCGCTGGAATCGGCGTGCGTCGGCCAGCTTGCCGACAACCACAGGGTCGAATCCGGCGTCGCGGACCAGCCTCGCGGCTACCTGCATCGCCTCGGGATCATCGCCCGCGATCGGGATGGCGAGCTTCGGATCAGCGCGGTTCGCCTCACGCGCGAAGATCATGTAGGAGAGCGTGTTGAACGCGCGCACCACCCTTGTGCCGGGCAGATATTTCTGCGAGGTGATGCCGATGCCGTTGTGCTCGACCTCGTCGGCGATGCCGGCACCGTCGCGCCCGGCGACAGCGTTGCACGCGTCGAGGACGATCTTGCCCTTGAGCGCCGCGCGGTTGTCCTGGCCGACCTCCGGCAGGGCCCCATACGGCACGGCGATAAAGATAACGGTGCCGAAGTCGATCGCCTGAGCGACCGTTCCGGCGCGCGCGAGCGGACCCAGGCCCGCGACCAGGTCCTTGAGCTCCTCCGGATGGCGCGACGAAAACATCACTGGATGCCCGGCCTTGACCCACAACCCGCCGATTGTTCCGCCGATATGGCCTGAGCCGATGACACCGATGGGCACCTTGGCGTTGCCGGCTGTCTGCGCGAGCGCGTTCCATGGCCTGAGGGCCGCCGCAAAGCCGGTGGCAATACCCGCGATGAGCACTCTTCGGCGGGCGTCGTTGGCTGGCTCATGTATTGGCATCGAATTCTCCTTGCGATCGGTTCATCGAGTAGTCCGGTCTTGCGAACTGCAGACCAACCGGCTGTGCGGCTCTTAACGTAGCTTAGTGATGCCGCCGCCAGTGCAAGTTCCCACACAGTTCTGCTCGCCACATGGCTGTTGATCCGGCTGGACGGGATGTTAACTTTCAACTGGGCCCCATGCTTCACCGCGGAGCTTCATAGGCTCATCGAGGCTCGGCGCGGATCGCCGCGCCATATCGCTTCGCTCGCTACCGAAAATGGACGTCACAGGCGTCGCTGGCAATGACCGCGGAACGCGTGCGCAACGTCAGTCAGGCGAGTCCCTTGTCAATTCGACCACCCAGGTAGGCGGCTCGGACTTCGTCGTTCGACCACAGTTCGCCGGGCTTGCCCGACACCGCCAGGCGGCCCGGTCTCGAGCACGTAGCCGCGGTCGGCCACGGAGAGCGCCATGCGCGCGTTCTGCTCGACCAGCAGCACCGTCGTGCCGCGGCGCCGGATCTCGCCGATGATGGCGAACACCTTTTGCACGATCACCGGCGCCAAGCCGAGCGAAGGTTCGTCGAGCAACAGCAGGCGGGGCTTGGCCATCAGGCCGCGCGCGACGGCGACCATCTGCTGCTGGCCGCCGGAGAGCGTCCAGCCGAGCGCATCGGCGAACGGCCGGATGTCGGGAAAGAGGTCGAACATCTCGTCGGACTCGCGTGATCGAGCGTCGCCTTCGCGATCGCGGCCGCGGTTTGACGCCGCCGAGCATGATGTTCTCGCGCGCCGACAGGCCCGGGAAGAGGCGCCGCCCTTCCGGCACGTGCGCAATGCCGAGCTTTACCACGGCCTCGGGCGCGAGGCCGGCGATCGACTTGCCGTCGAACAGCGATATCGCCGGCCACCGGCTTCAGCAGACCCGAGATCGCGCGCAGCGTCGTCGACTTGCCCGCGCCGTTGGCGCCGAGCAGCGTCACCACTTCGCCGGCCTCGACCGAGAGCGAGAGACCGTGCACGGCCTCGATCTCGCCGTAGCGGACGGTCAATCCGTCAAGCGAGAGCAGGGGCATCGGGTTCGGTTCCGAGATAGGCGGCGATGACGTCGGGCTGGCGCAGCACGTCGGCGGCGACGCCGTCGGCGATGCGGCGGCCGAAGTTCAGCACGGTGATGCTGATCGGCGACTTCGGTCACCAGCGTCATGTCGTGGTCGATGATGAGAATGGTCAGGCCCTTGGCGGCGATGCGCTTGAGCAGGTCGCGCAGGCCTTGCTTTTCCGTCGAGTTGAGCCCCGCGGCAGGCTCGTCGAGCAGCAGCAGCGACGGATTGCCGGCAAGCGCGCGCGCGATCTCGATCAGGCGCTGATGCCCGTAGGAAAAGCCCGGTGACCGGTTCCTGCGCGCGCGCTTCGAGCCCGACGAACGCCAGCGCGGCAGCGGGCGCGCTCGACCAGCGCCGCGTGGCCGGAGCCGATGTCGTTGCCCGGATGCTCCGCGCCGATGATGACGTTCTCGAGCGCCGTCATGGAGCGAAACAGGCGGATGTTCTGGAACGTGCGGCCCAAGCCCGCCGCGGTGCGCGCATACGGCGGCAGCTGCGTCACGTCGTGCCCGCCGAGCACGACGCGGCCGGCGGTCGCCGCGTAGATGCCCGACAGGACGTTCAGGGTCGTCGTCTTGCCCGAACCATTCGGCCCGATCAGCGCGTGCACGTCGCCGCGGCGCACCGAAAACGATACGTCGTCGACCGCCTTCAGGCCGCCGAAATACTTGCTCAGGTCCTGCACCTCCAGCGCCATCGGCGCGTTGGCGATCGTTGTCGCGTGCGCCGGCGCGAGCGTCAGCTCGGCCGCTGCATCGGCGAACGGCGGCGGCGCCAACCAGCGCCGGATGCGATGCTGCACGAAGCCCCAGATGCCGTCGGGCATGTAGCGGATGATCAGGATGATCGACAGGCCGTAGATCGCCAGATAGAGCCCCGGCACGCTCTTCAGGAAGCGCAGGCTCTCCGGCAGCACGATCAAGAGCGCGGTGCCGATCAGTGCGCCGACCGGCGAGGCGACGCCGCCGAGCAGCGTCATCGTGATGAACACGATCGATTCGGCGAAGCTGAACTGGTCGGGGCTGACATAGGCGAAGCCGCCGGCGAAAAATCCGCCGCCGATGCCGCCGAGCACGGCCGACAACGCAAACGCCGCGACCTTCACGCGATAGACGTTGACGCCGGCCACGCCGGCCGCCAACTCGTTGTCGCGCACCGCGCGCATCGAGCGGCCGAGCGGCGTGTGCGGCAATCGCCATACGAGATAGCCCACGAGGGCCATCGCCAGCACGCACAGGGCGAGAAAAGCATGCGCCGATTCGAACATCGCCGGCCGCTGGATGTGGCCGATACCGTCCGGGCCGTGCGTGACCGGAATCCAGTTCACCATGATCAGCGTCACGATCTGCTGGAAGCTGATCGTCACCATCGCCAGATAATGACCGCCCAGGCGCAGCGTGGTCATGCCGAGGAACGCGCCCATCACCAGCGCGACGCCTGCGCCCATGCGCGAGCGCGAGCCAGAAATTCATATGCAGGTCGGCTGTGCCGAGCCCGACCGCGTAGGCGCCGAAGCCGAAGAACGCCGCTTGAGCCAGGTTGATCTGGCCGCACAGGCCGAGCACGACGGTCAGGCCGAACACCGCGATCGCGATAGCTCGCCGTCTGCACCAGGATGTGGATCGTGTAGTCGATCCATCGGCAGCAAGCCGACGATGGCAATCGCGACAGCCGACAGCGCGACGTAGGCGACCGTGCCCATGAGTCTTCGTGCGCTTACCGGAGAACTCACGCCTTCTCCGCCACGCGTTCGCCGAAGATGCCTTGCGGCCGAAAGATCAGGAACGCCACCAGCACCAGGAACGCGAAACCGTCCTTGTACGGAACCGAGATGTAGGCCGCACCGAAGGTCTCGATCACGCCGAGCGCGAGACCGCCGATGATCGCGCCCTTCACGTCGCCGAAGCCGCCGATGATGGTGGCGGCGAAGGCCTTCAGCGCGATGGTCGAACCCATCTGGATGGACACGAACAGGATGGGCGCGACCAGGATGCCGGCGACTCCGCCGAGCAGAGCGGAGTACACGAAGGTCAGCATGATCATCGTCGCTACGGGAATGCCGAGCAGCGCGGCCATCTCCTTGTCCTGCGAAGTGGCCTGCAGCTTCTTGCCGAGCAGCGTGTGCTCGAAAAACCAGAAATTGAAGGCGACCAGAACCAGCGTCACTCCCATGATCAGCAGATACTGGCTGTCCAGATAGACCGGGCCCAGCTGGATGCCCGGCGTTTCGAACCAGCCGGACAATACCTGCGGTTGCGGTCCATAGAGCGCGAGCACCGTGTTGGCGAGAAAGATCGACGCGCCGATGGTCGCGATGATGACCGGCAGAAACGTGCGATTGCGCAGCGGGTAATAGACGCCGAGGTTGAAGATCGCGCCGAGCAGCGCCATGCCCGCGAGCGACGGCGAGAAACGCCCAGCCATAGGGCCACTTCAGGTCGACCGCAAAGACGACCATCAGATACGCCGCTACCATCGAGAACTCGCCTTGGGCGAAGTTCACGACGTTGGTGGCGCGGAAGATCAGCACGAAGCCGAGCGCTACCAGCGCATACACCGCGCCGATACCCAGACCGGTGAACAGCAGTTGCAGAACGAGATCCATCAGCCTCTCACGACAAGCGAATCGTCATCGGGCCCCGCAGGGCCCGATCGTGCTTACTGCGGGTTGACGCTCAGGAGGCCGATTCGATGTGCTTGTCGAAAACGATCGTGCCGTTTTCGTTCTTGACGATGTTGTAGCCGTGCAGGCCATCGCCGTTGGCGTCGAAGTTGTATTCGCCCTCGGCGCCCGGATGCTTCTTGACCGCCAGGATCGCTTCGCGGATTGCCGTCGGGTCGGTCTTGCCGGCCTTGTTGATCGCCATGCACAGGACGGTGACCGCGTCGTAGGGCCACGAGGACTGATTGTCGGGAGCGACCTTCGCCACTTCGCGATAGATCTTGCCGAAGGCCTTGGAGCGCGGGGCTCGAGTCCTCCGCATAGTCTGCGACTCCGAAGGTGCCGTACAGCGCGGGGCCGGCCAGCTTCAGCGCCGTGATGTTGACGATCGATGGCGATCCGACATAGGGAATCGTCACGCCGAGCTGGCGCAGCTGTCGAGCGAACACGCCCAGATCGTTTTCGAAGGTGAAGTAGGAGCCGAGGATGTCGGCGCCCGATTGCTTGATCGCGAGCACGACCGGCGTGAAGTCCTGGCTCTGGTTCGCGTAACCCTGATCGAGCGCGACGCTCGCGCCGTTGATCTTGGCGAGCGCCTCGGTCAGCGCTTTGCCGCCCGCGGTGCCGAAGGCGTCGGTCGAATGCACGATCGCCCACTTCTTCTTGCCCAACGTATTCACGCCATAGTCGGCAATGACTTTGCCCGAGTACGAGTCGTTTGGGCGGAAGCGGAACAACCATTGATTGCCCATGTGCGTCAGCGCCGGATCCGTGCCGCCGATCATCACCGGCTTGCCGACTTTCAGCACATCCGGCGACATGGCGTGGACCTGCGTCGAACGGATGGAGCCCAGGAAGGCGACGATATCGGTCTGCGAGGCGAGCTTTGAGAACGCCAGCACGACGCCGGGATTGGTCGTCTGGTCGTCCTCGACGATGAGCTCCACCTGCTTCCCGAGCACGCCGCCGGCCTTGTTGACCGCGTCGACGGCGAGCTTCGCGCCGATCTGGGCATAGCGGCCGGATTCGGCGGCGGGCCCGGTGACCGGCGCGCACATGCCGATTTTGATCGTTGCGCCTTGCGCCGACGCGCGTCCCACCAAAGGCAGTGTCAATGCTGCGGAAAGTGCGGCGTTAAACCTGCGACGAGATATCGTCATGTCTCCTCCAATTTCTTCAATTGAAAATCAAACGGGCGTTAACGATTGACGATCTGCGTCGCCATGATTGCCCCGTCAGCGGCGAGTCATCCACCCGCCGCCGGTGCAGCATCGTTGGCAAGAGGGCTTAATTCGACAAACTATTGCGCTTGCCGCGGTGCGCCGGCGTAAGCCTACCATGGATTGGAGGCTCGAACGCGCCGGCGCCCTTCGGCCTTTGGATCCTGCGGCGCTCATCGAAGACTAGTTGTGCCGAATAGCCCGCTAGACCCGGCGAGCGCGGCAGCCAGACAGCAAGTGCATCACTCACCTTACCGTCTGTGCGTGGCACCCGTGATGGATCAGATTGGTTCATTCCCAATATCAATCGGCTGAAACTGCGCACCGCGACTTCCCACGCTAGAGTTGGCGTAGCCTCTCGATTCGGACTGCTCACCGCGAACTCCGCCCATCCGAAGCGAGCGTGCTCCCAGTTGCGGCCAATACCGTCAGAACGGCTACATGCCATACTCGCCAATTCCGCGTCCTTGGGCGCGCAACACGGTGCGCCTTTCACGCAGGAGGTGGCGGATATGGTCAGTCTTCAGCGCGCGTTCATTGGGGAAGTCACCAATTTTCCGCGCCGTCGATTTCTGCAACGGGCAGCGGGTGCTGCCGCCCTGCCTCCAGTCTCACGCTTCGCCTGGGCGCAATTACCCCCGACGAGTCCCGGAGGAGCCGTTCGGGTTGCGACGGGACTGCTAGCAACATGGCAAAGCACCGCTTGGCTCGGAGCCGAAGCCGGTATCTTCAAAAGGCGAGGGGTCGATATGACTCTACCGGCGATTGCGATCGGAGGGCCGGAGGCAGCCGTCGGTCTCACTCGCGGCGATTGGGAATTCGCCCACACCGGATCGGTGCCTGTGGCGGAAGAAGTGCTCAAGGGTCGGGACATCGTCATCGTGGCGACGCCGACAACGGATTTCCCGAAGTCCTTCGTTATGACCCGAAAGGAGATCACTCAACTGGCGCAGCTCGGCGGAAAGAAAGTCGGAATACTGACCGAGACCGGACAGACCAGCGTGGCGACCAGGCTCACAATCGAAAAAGCGGGCGCCACCGCGACCTACCTGCCCTTGATCAAATTCGATCGAATCTATGCTGCGTTGGCTTCCGGAGAGATCGACGCGGGTGCGATGCCGATCGATCTCCGCTTTGCGGGCCAGGTTCGCTACGGTTGGAATGCCTTCCCGATGGATGCCTTTGACGCGCCCTCGATATTCGCGACGACTCGCAAGTTCATCGCCTCCAACCGCGAGCTTGTGATGAACGTCATGCAGGGCTTCGTCGAGACGATCCATTTGTTCAAGACGCGGCCGGACATCGTGGTGCCTTTGCTGCAACGCTACTTGAAGATGGAAGATCGAAAAGCAGTAGAGGAACTGCACGCATTTCATGTGCCGGTATTTCAAAAGGTTCCGCGGCCATCATTTCCAGGAATGCAGGCGTTGCGGGATTTTCTTGTGGCGAAATACCCGGCTGCAGCGTCGCTGAAGGAGTCTGACATCGCTGATTCATCGTTCATCGATGAACTCGAGCGCAGCGGATTCATAGACCGGCTTTACGCGTCTGATGTGAATATGCCCCGATCGCAGTAACGAAATTCAAAAATCCCGTTCGGCGAATCACTGCGAGCCGCGAGTCCGGGTTTTGCGCCACGAGCATCATCGGCCAAACGGCGGCGCGCGAACGTCCGGTGTGGAGAAAAGCCAATGGCCGGAACGGGTGGAGGATCGAACTGTCGAAGCTGGCGACCGGGTTTGCAGGGCAGTAACAAGCGTGCGCGGGATCGCTAACTCGCGTGCGCTACGTGTGCGCTGACAAGCCGTGTTCGCGAATTCGACCGGCAATTTGCGGGTGCCCGGTCGCGCTTTGACGAAGGCATTCGTGTTCGCCCGAAGGCAAAATGATCAATCGTTCCAATGGTCTTGGACCGACCGAGCGGCAATAACATTCAACGAATGAACGACCTGTCTTACCGATTGTGTTGCGCCCCGATGATGGATCGGAATGATTCATTTTTAATATCAATCGGTTGAAATGACGCGTGTGCAGAGCGTGTGCACGAAGGGACTGCGATGAATTTCGCTCGCGCACGCTGCAATGCGATCGTCGCAAACCTCGCAAGGCGTCTCAAGCAAGAAACCGCGCGACTTCCCGCTCTAGAGTCGGCGTAGCCCGCGCTCGATTCGGACTGCTCACGGCCAATAGCAGCCCGTCGAGAATTTTCCCCGAAAGCTCGCCGTCGGCCCGTGTCGGCTCGGACGCACCACCCGTCTGCTAATTGATCATGGCGCTTCATGGATGGGGTTGGGAGTGGCGACCCGGGGCTGAAGCGCGAGAGGGACCCGCGCGGCCCGTTGAATCGGCCCTACGAACTTATCTGCGAACGGTGTGAGATGCGAGGGCCACGCGCGTGACGCCGTTTGCGTTTTAGCAAGGCGACCGAGCTTGCGTCGCCACCTGCCAGGACTCGTGCCGACTATCGCGCAAAACGTGCGGGTGAACGCCGCTTGGTCGGAAAACCCCGTCTGAAGAGCGACCTCCGCCAAGGAGTGCTCGGTTTGCGACAGGAGAGCTTTCGCGCTCTCCACGCGCTGCAGAATGATGTATCGATGGACCGACGACCCAAACGAGCGGCGGAAAGCGCACGCAAAATGACTCACCGAAAGCCCGCATTCTTGCGCGAGCGTAGCCAGCCTTAGATCCCCGCCCGTCAGGTGGTGATCCACGAGCTCGCGAGTTCGCCGCATCTGCCATGGCGCCAAACCTCCCTGGCGCACTCGGAGAGGCGTCGCGACCGAGCCGTAAGCGTCGACCAGCCGACAACAAAACATGAGAACGAAGTGATCTAAGAACAAAGCCGATAGCCGATCAGACGCAAGCTGCGGCAGCAGCATATGGGACAAATGGAAAAGGACCTGATCTCTCGTGCCTGGGTCGCAATGCAAAGCGTCAACCGACGGCAAGCCGCAGTCCTCGGTGAAGGCCTGAAGCGTGGTACGTGGGAGGTTGTAGTGCAGAGAGTCGAACGACGTGTCACGGAACTCTCGTGGATCGCATTCCAGGTCATAGATGCCGATCCCGCCGGCCGCACACGACGCGACCTTCGTGTGTCGTCCTGCCACAGATACCCGCCAGTTCGTGATGTCAGCTTCAGTGAGATGCACTGAGATCAGGAACGCCCTCTCGGGCGGAACACTAATGCTCCACCAAGGCATGCCGGTGTCGGATGTGAGCCGCGTTACCGCCAATTGGACGTGTGACAGCCGTTTCACCAAGAGCGACGGCGCCTCCCTTAGGTGGAAGCGTCGGGCGTAGTCTCTCCCGTAACAGATTGGCGCTCGCGTCGTCATCCCGCGCGCAAGGCCTCGATGACTAGCGCGGTCGCAAGCGCGTTCAAGGTCGACGTCGTGATTTGGACAACCATCGAAACTCCGCTTTTGGCCGAATTTCCCTATGTGCTGTCTAATTTGACAGCGCCGCCCCAATACGTCCAAGATATCTTTTCTACCAATCCAATCGTTATAACGTATCAATATGGAATTGCGGCATCTGAGATATTTCGTGGCAGTCAGCGAGGATCAGCATTACGGGCGCGCAGCGCACCGACTGCGCCGGGCACAGCCGTCGCTTTCCCGCCAAATTCAGGATTTGGAGGAGGAATTAGGCTTCAAACTTTTCGAGCGTCTCCCGCGCGGCGTGAAGTTGAGCGCCGCAGGCGTGCATTTCCTGCAACATGCGCGGCGCATCCTTAAGGAGGTAAACGAAGCGGCTGCGAGCGCCGCCCGCGTGGCTCGTGGGCAATCAGGGACGCTGCGCGTCGGGTTCACCGAGGATGCTTCGTGGCGTGGCGTTGTCCCCGAATCGATCCGACGGTTCCGGGAAAGGCATCCGGATGTCGACCTACAACTTGAACCATTGGCGAGTCTGGAGCAGTTTGGAGGCATCCGGGCCGGGCGTTTGGATGTAGGGTTCGTATACAACCTGCCGAAAGCCGATCCGGAATTGGACGGACTTCCGGTCGCGAAGCACCACTTCGAATTGGCGGTGCCCACAGGACATCCTCTGACGAAACTCAAGGGGCTCCGGCTGCGCGACCTAACTGATGCACCGTTCGTCTGGTTCCCAAGGTCGGGAAACCCCGCGCTCTACGACCGCATGATGCGCGCATGCTTTCGCGGTGGTTTGAAGTCCCCGCGTATCGTTCAGGAGGGATTTGACGAGTCAACGGCCCTAGGTCTCGTTGCGACCGGCTTGGGCGTCGCCTGGGTCCTCGAAACGGCACGTTGGCGGCGCCCGCAAGATGTTGTCGTTGTGCGCGTGGTCGATTACAACGTTCCGATACTGCTGGCTTTGGCCTGGAGAAAGGACAATAAGTCCCCTTTGCTCGCACGTTTCGCGGGCGAAGTCCAGCGGCTGCCAGGCGTGCGAGCGGTCAATAAAGAATAAAAGTTTCGGTTTGTCCGCGAAGACCGACTCAGCGCTCGGGTGCAGGCAATAGCGAGGCAAAAAGCCGTACCGGAAGCGGGCTGCGGGCTTCGATGCCGCCGACCTTCACCCTTGTTCGTGACGGCGTCGGAATCAGAAAAAATCAGTGATTTCTACAAGAGCGCGGACGTGCTCAACACTAAAGTGTCGTAGCACTTCAAGAAGCGTATCTCTTCACCCTGAACGCCCTCCCGGCCCCGCAAAGGGGCCGCAAACACTCAATGAAGGAGAAATGACCATGAAGAAGATTTACGTGGTTGCTACGCTCGCCGCTATGTTGATGGGCGCCACAGTGCTGCTTGAGAGGACTATTGGAGTTGCTGGTGCGGCGCCGCCAAGCGGCATCAAGAACGTCGTCTTGGTGCATGGTGCATTCGCCGATGGCTCCGGCTGGGAAGCCGTCGCGAAGATCCTCGAGAAGGATGGCTACACGGTGTCGGTGGCGCAGCCCCCCGAGACCTCCTACGCCGAGGACACAAGTACACGAAGGCGGCCATCGACGCCATGGGCGGGCCGGTGGTCCTCGTCGGCCACAGTTATGGCGGGTCCATCATCACCGAGGCCGGCAACGATCCGAACGTTTCGGCACTGGTCTACATCGCCGCCTTTGCGCTCGATGACGGTGAGAGCTGTGCGTCGATCGAACAGGCCCTGCCGCAAGCCTCCAAGGCATTCAAGGCGGACAGCAACGGCAACTGGTGGATAGAACAGGCGCATTTCGCGGCCGACTTCGCGGCGGACGTTCCGCCGGCCGTGTCCCACTTCATGGCCATGTCGCAGGTGCCGATCTCCACTGACTCGTTCACCCACAAGGTCACGAGCCCGCCTGGAAGACCAAGCCCACCTGGTACATGGTGGCCACCGCAGACCGGTCGATCAATCCGGACCAGGAGCGCATGATGGCGAAGCGCGCCAATGCCAAGACGGTCGAAGTGAATGCCAGCCATGTGGCCTACATGTCTCACCCGAAGGAAACAGCCAAGCTCATCGAAGAGGCTGCCACCTCCGCACACGTCAACCAGTAGCCAATAGGTCTTTACGGTCAAGTGAGAAGCACGTTCTGCGCACAGTAAGAGCGGTTTGGTGCGAAGGCGTTCGAAATCCAAAATCAAATGGTCCGAGTGGATCTTCACTGCAAAGGAGAATGATCGTGAAACAGCATATTAAGAACGTGGTTCTCGTGCATGGAGCATTCGCCGATGGCTCCGGCTGGGAAGCGGTCGCTGACATCCTCAAGAATGATGGGTACAAGGTGTCGGTGGCGCAGCCCCCCGAGACCTCCTACGCCGAGGACCAAAGTACACGAAGGCGGCAATCGACGCCATGGGCGGGCCGGTGGTTCTCGTCGGCCACAGCTATGGCGGGTCCATCATCACCGAGGCCGGCAATCATCCAAACGTTGCTGCGCTTGTCTATATTGCCGCATTTGCGCTCGATGAAGGTGAGAGCTGTGCGTCGATCGAACAGGCCGTGCCGCAAGCGTCCAAGGCGTTCAAGCCGGACGGCAACGGGAACTGGTGGATAGAGGAGGAGCATTTCGCGGCCGACTTCGCAGCGGACATTCCGCCGGATAAGGCGGGGTTCATGGCCATCTCGCAGGTGCCGATCTCCACCGACTCGTTCACCCACAAGGTCACGAATCCCGCCTGGAAGACCAAGCCCACCTGGTACATGGTGGCCACCGCAGACCGATCGATCAATCCGGACCAGGAGCGCATGATGGCGAAGCGCGCCAATGCCAAGACGGTCGAAGTGAAGGCCAGCCATGTGGCTTACATGTCTCACCCGAAGGAAACAGCCAAGCTCATCGAAGAGGCTGCCACCTCTGCGCCTGTCAATCGCTAGCCTGTCGCAATGTTGAACCCCGCTTGCCCAAGAGTAGGGTCTCCGCCGATCCTGACGAGATCGGCGGCTGGCCAAATGAAAGTCGTCGTCTGAGGAGAACACAATGACAGATCGCATCACCATAGAAGGCCGAGATGGCGCGTTTGGCGCCTATATCGCGCGGCCGAAGACTTGCCGGCTCCCGCCGTCGTCGTTCTGCAAGAGGTGTTCGGTGTGAACGCCGACATCCGCAAGACCTGCGACGAATTGGCCGAACAAGGCTTCATCGCGGTCGCACCCGACCTATTCTGGCGTCAGGAGCCGGGCGTCGACCTCAGCGTCACCTCCGAGGCCGACTGGCAACACGGCCTTCGCCTCTATCAGGCCTATGACAGAGACGCCGGCGCCAGGGACGTCAAGGACACCGTCGACGCCGTGGCCAAGCTCCCGGGTGCACCGGCAAGGTTGCCGTCCTCGGCTATTGCCTCGGCGCGCTGATGACCTTCCTGACGGCCGTGCGCTACGGCGTCGACGCTGCGGTCGCCTATCACGGTGGTGACACTGAGAAATATCTGGGCGAGGTCGATGGGCTTGATGCGCCCTTGCTGATGCATCTGGCCGAGGAGGACGAGTTCATTTCCAAGCCTGCGCAAGCTGAGATCAAAGCGGCACTTGCCAGGAAACCAAACGCGACGGTCTACAGCTATCCGGGGCAGAATCACGCCTTCTCTCGGCACAATGGAGCGCACTACAACGCCGCGGCGGCAGAGCTCGCCAACGGGCGGACGAGCGAATTTCTACATCGAGAACTGCAGTGACCTTCGGTCGGTCCGGCCGTTCGGACCGCTGGCGCCTTGGCCAGGCATGAGTCGACGGGGCATACGAAACATGGCAATGAGAAAGTTTGAGATAGAACGGTTAAGCGTGATATCCGGCAAGTCGTTCAACGAGACTGTGGCGGCGCTTAGGGCGGCCGTCGGGCACCCGGACATGGCAGAATTTGCGAAGGTGACCAAAGGTGCAGGGACGTTCGCGGAACTGGAAAGCGCAATTCAAAAGGGGTTGGGTAAAACGGGCTTCATGATGTTCATGGAACTCGATCAAGGCGGTGTTCTGCGCAGAGAGACCGGGCTCGGGTCGCCGCATATCGTGCGTTTCCTGATCGGCAATCCGCTTATCATGAAAGAGATGGCGAGACATGTTCCCGACGCTGGATCGTACGCGCCGATTACGATCCTAGTGGATGAGCGGCCGGACGGCGTGCACTTATCGTATGACACGATGGTCAGTCTTCTAAGTCCTTACGGAAACCAGGAGGCCCTCGTTGTCGCCGGAGATCTGGATTCTAAAATCGAGGCACTGCTTCGAGAGTCCGCGGATTGCATCGCGCTCGAGCCTTCGAGTTGATCGCGACCGACGGCGGTCTATTGGACCGACCGAGCAGCAATAACCCCAACGAATGGATAGCTTATCGCATCGATTATGCTGTGCGCCCATGATGGATCGGTAGGATTCACACTCAACATCAATTGCTTGCGAAGCGGCGTGTGCAAATCGTGTGCACGCAGCGGCTTAGCTGTACTGCGCTCGAGTACTATGGAATGCGATGTCGCGATTGGGCACGCACGATTTTGTTACTACGCGAATGTGAGATGAACCTTGCAGGGCAATCGGTGAACGATTGGATCGTTTCTACTGACGGGCCTTCGAAGCTCTGCGCTTTGCGCGATCGGCCAGGAGTAGCCGGTCGCGAATCTCCTCCAAAGCGGACATCGCGCTAGAATTTGACACTAGGTGGGCCTATCCGGAGGCGGGGTCGTAATAAGCATCATGGTGAATGGCGAGGCACAAGGAAATCGAGTTCACGGCGGACGCCGTGCGAGATGGCAGGCTTGTAATCCCGATTCGGCCAGAAACCGCCGCTCAGTGAAGCTGCCAAGGACAAGCAGCTGCAGAAAAGGGTGGTAGCGGGAAGGTCTCGCTGGTAGCTCAATTCGTTGAAGGATATGCAACGCCCAAGGAAAATCGAAATGAAGAAAGATCGTCGCGGCATTAATCTAGCTTCGAGACCAACTGGTGATGGTTGTGTGCAATGTCTCGCGTCGCCGAAAGGTTGGTGGTTTCATCTCCGCCGGTGTGCGGAGTGTGGGCACATCGGATGCTGTGACAGTTCCCCGAGTCAGCATGCCTCAAAGCATGCGGCGACAACAGGGCATCCAATCATTGCCAGCTTCGAGCCGGGTGAAGACTGGTTCTACGATTACGAGAAGCAGGGGATGATCAATCGTATGGAATTGCTTCCGCCGCATTCGCATCCGGAGGATCAGCCAGTACCAGGGCCTGCTGGAAGGGTCCCAGCCAATTGGGAATCGCTGTTGCAGTAGCTGGCGTTGGTCCTTTTCTGTGAATGGATCGGGACTCCGGACACCGTATTGGTACTGAGCAACGTATCGAAAAGGAGTCATCAATGAGCGCCGTACAAGTGGAACAGAAGAGCTATGAGATGCCCCCGCGGCAGGGGATCAGCATCGCGCAGTTTCTCACCGTCGCCGACATCGAGCGATCGGCCCGCTACTACGAAAAGGTCTTCGGTGCCCGCATTCTGAGCCTGGGCGACGGCGACGCGCCTGGGTACCTTCAGCTTGCGAATATCTGGATGATTCTGAACGTTGGGGGCGGCCCAACGCCGGATAAGCCGACGGTAACGCTCAGTGTCCCCGACCCGAATCACATCAACAGCTTTATGAATTTCCGCGTCGCGGATATTCAGGCGTGCTATGAATTGTGGAAAAGTCGAGGAGCCGAATTCATCACGGAGCCTATACCCAAGTACGGCGAGATTCGCTGCTACATCCGCGATCCTGACGGTTATATCATCGAGGTTGGACAAAGCACCACGCTCGCGTACGGTTAACGCTTAGTGCGGATAGGATGGCTTGATTGGGGGTCACAGGTTGCGCGTGGTTTTTCAAAATACCTTAGGACCCCGTGGACGCCTTCAGGACGCCGCTCTAAAGTTGCTGCGGAAGTCGACGACTTTTTCTATGTCAATCCGACGAGCCGTTTTGGCATCAGCTGACCCGCCGGAGACGCGGGTCTGACAGGCGATAAATTGACGCCGGAAACATTGACGACGGCCTGCAACGCGGCTTCCTGGTTGGCGCCATCGAGGAGATGTGGTTGGAGCTGCACTTCCATCGGGCCCGAGAACTTCCCTTGAGCCGATGCGAAGAATTGCCCTGATACGTCGGTTCCGAACTCCGACGCCTGGAGGTAGCGACGCGCCGCGGTCTCCGGCGCCTGATTCATGCCGGGAATGAGGTTCACGATTGGAATCATCAGATACTTCAACAACGGGCCAGCGTTTCGCGCCACATTGGTGGCGTTCGACGCACCGGGCGATACGGCGTACACGGCCATGCCGGAGGGCAGCCGGCGGGCCAGCGCCGCGGCCCACCAAGTGACAATGAGCTTCGCGTCGGCATACGCATTGTTGGGCGCGTACTTCACGTGCGGCCCGTTGCGAATCAGGGCTTCAACAGCGGCGGTTTGGTCACCCCGGAAGTATTTAGCCGCGAAGGCGAACGCGTCGGTGTACTTGAACATGGGCACGCCTCCGCGGGCAGGCTCCGCGCTGGTGATAACGATCCGCGCATTGGGGCTCAGCAAGTCAGCGCGAAGCAACCCTACAGTCAGTTGATGATGTCCGATCAGCGGGGCTTGAGAAGCCTCGATGCCCGCCGCAGTGAGCACACGATTCTTGCCTGGAACCATCCCTGCGTTGAGGAGTAGGAAATCGATCGGCTGACCCCGCCTGACGAGTTCGGCGAGTGCCGACTGAACGCTGGATGGCGAGTCCAGATCCAGCTCCAACGGCGTGAAGATTTTTTTCTTGATCTCAGCCGCGAGTTGAGCAGCCGTATGCTGGGCCCCGGCCGGGCTGCGCCCGGTGACGATGATCTCGTGCATAGCCCTCTCCGGCGAGCAAGCCGGCTGCGGCATAACCGAGCCCGGAGGTGGCGCCGGTGATGAGAGCGATTGAATGTTCCATGGGGGCTCCGTGGTGAAAGGGGGAAAGTCGAGTCGTGAGGCCCCCCGCGAGGCCAGGGCCGGCTTGCTAATTTCGAACTGTTCAGTTATATATTAGTGGGTTGGCGACTGTCAATTAGTTTTGAACCAAATGATTCAAAATACCGCTAGGCCGCGAGGACGACCGCGCAGCTTCGACGAGACGGGGGCGCTGGAAAAGGCTACTCAGGTGTTCTGGTCGAAAGGCTACGACGGAGTGACGATCGACGATCTCGTCGCCGGGATGGGTGTGGGACGGCCGAGCCTGTATGCCGTGTTTGGGGACAAGCGGGCGATATTCTTGCGCGTCCTTGTCACGTACGCCGAGCAGAAGGGCGCATTGGCCGCGAAGGCACTCCTCGCACCTCAGACCATTCGCGACGCGATCGCGGACTTTCTGAGGTACGCCGTCGAAAGTGCGACCCAGAAAGGGTCCGCCCGGGGCTGCCTCATGATGTGCGTCGCGCCTCTTGTGAATGACGCTGAGGTTCAGCGGTTTCTGAAGAGCGCCGTCGCGGGCGGCGCAGCGCTTGTGGAAAGCCGTTTCCGCGACGGGATAAGCGCGGGAGACATCCCGCCTGACTTTCCGGTGGCCGTGCGCGCGATCCAAGTCACGGATTTCGCTCGTGCCCTGACCATGCGTGCGCAAATAGGCACGCCGCGCAAGACGCTCCTCAAAGAGGCTGAGGAAGCAACCGACTTGGTGCTTCAGCCGCGGCGCGTTTGAGGGGTTATCGGAAAGCTGCTCGGCGAATTGATGAAGGACTTGAAGGATGGATAAGCTGCATTTCGATCAGTTGGTAAAGGGCGTGCGCGAGATGAGGCGCCACATGGTTGGGAAGCCGGTGCGAGGGGCGCGCGTCACCGAGCTCACTCAACCGGACGTCCGAGCGATTCGCGAGGCCGCGAAAATCAGTCAAGCGCAGTTCGCAAAGCTGATCGGCGTGAACCTCCGTACCCTGCAGAATTGGGAGCAACGCCGTACGCACCCGACCGGTCCCGCGCGGGCGCTGCTCAAGATCGTCGCGTCCGACCCGAAGGCCGCGATCGAGGCCTTGCACGCCTAGCCTTGGCACGCAGGTCCCGCGTCGAGCTGGCACCTGCTCCATCCGTTTCCTGCGGGCCCGGATGCACGAGCAGGTAGAGCTCGCCTGGGCGCATTGCCGTAGAGGTGTAGTCCGAATTCGCGACTACGCCCCAGCGCGCTCCAGTCGGTTGCCTGAGACACCGCGTGGACCGAAAATTCGTGTGCGCTACGTGTGCACTGGCAGCGCACAATAGCGCCGCTCTGCGCGATGGCATCGCAACCGTCAGACCACACGTCGAGCAACTGCCGCTCGAAAATTGCAATCGATTCAAATATGTATTGGACCGACTAAGCGTCAAAAAGAACAAGCAAATGAATGACTTATCGCACCGATTGTGTTGTGCGCCGATGATGGACTGGACCGACCGTCATTGCCGGTTCTTCCTCCGTCTGGTCAGCCCGCGTGCCCGCCTCTACACCGAGATGGTGACCACCGGCGCGCTGCAGTTCGGCAATGTGCCGCGCCATCTGGATTTCGATCCGGCGGAGCACCCGGTGGCTCTGCAGCTCGGCGGCAGCGATCCCTTCGCACTGGCTCATTGCGCTCGTCTCGGCGAAGCATGGGGTTATGACGAGATCAACTTGAACGTCGGATGTCCCAGTGAGCGCGTGCAGACGGGAAGCTTCGGCGCGTGCCTGATGGCCGAGCCTGCGCTGGTCGCGGATTGTGTCGCAGCCATGCGCGACGCCGTGGCGATACCCGTCACGGTCAAGCATCGCACCGGCATCGACGCGATCGACGACTATGCGTTCGTTCGAGACTTCGTCGGCACGGTGGCCGCCGCGGGCGCGACGGCTTTTATCGTGCATGCGAGAAACGCCGTGCTGAAGGGCCTGTCCCCGAAAGAGAATCGGGAAATCCCACCGCTCAAGTATGCATTCGTGCACCAGCTCAAGCACGACTTTCCGGCGCTTGCCATCGTGATCAACGGCGGCATAGCCACGCATGACGCGATCGCGCGCGAGCTCACGCAAGTCGATGGCGTGATGCTGGGACGCGTGGCGTATCACGATCCGTATTTCCTGGCGGAGGCTGAAGCGTATTGCTTCGGCGACGGTGCGACGGCGCGCTCGCGCGCAGAGGTGGTGGAGGCGTTGGTGCCGTATGTCGAGTCGCAGCTCGCGAACGGCGTTCACCTGCGGGCCATCACACGCCACATTCTGGGCCTGTATCACGGCGCGCCCGGAGCGCGTGCGTGGAGACGGATGTTGTCGGACGCCGCGCTGTTGAAGAACGCGGGACCCGAGCTCCTGCTCGATGCCCTGCGCGAAGTGGAGCCGTTTGCGCTCGAAGAGGCATGAGGTAGCGTGTGAGCGGGGGCCGAGAGATCTTTCGACGCAACGCCCCGACATCGGAAGACAAGAGAACCGTTCGATGCGTAAATTGACGTCAATCCTGACGGGCGCCGCGATGTTTGCGTGCGCAACATTGGCCCTTGCGCAGGCGCCGTCGTGGCCGGACAAGCCTATCCGTATTGTCGTCCCTTTCCCGGCGGGCGGCATCGCCGACACATTCGGTCGCGAGATCGGCAAGAGGCTGACTGAGGCGTGGGGACAGCCGGTGATCATCGACAATCGCAGTGGTGCTGGCGGCAACATCGGCGCCGACATCGTCGCCAAGTCGCCCCCGGACGGATACACGCTGGTGATCGGAAACATCGGCACCCACGCCGTCAACGTGAGCCTCCTGCCGTCTATGCCGTTTGATCCCATCAAGGACTTCACGCCCATCGTTCACCTCATGGACGCGGAGGGGCTGCTGGTAGTCAATCCCACGATTGCGGCGACGACGGTTCCTGAATTGATCGCACTTGCACGAGCACAACCAGGCAAGCTCAGTTATGGCTCCGCCGGCGTGGGAACGACCAGCCACCTCGCCGGCGAGCTCTTCAAGTCGATGACCAAGGTCGACATCGTCCACGTCCCATACAAGGGCAACGTGCCGGCGATCACCGATTTGCTCGGGGGACAGACCTCGATGACTTTCGCGACCATGCCGACGGTGATGCCCCACGTTCGCGCCGGCAAGCTGCGCGCGCTTGCGGTGCTGGGGACGACGCGGTCACCGGCCTTGCCCGACACTCCAACGGTCGCGGAGTCGGTGCCGGGATTCGAAGTGAGCAACTGGATCGGACTCTTCGGGCCGGCCGGCTTGCCGCCGCAGATCGTCGCCAGACTCAATGCCGAAGTCCAGAAGATCATGCGTTCGCCCGAGATCCAGAAACGACTGGAAACCGAGGGCGCCAAATTCATCCCGATGAGCCCCGAGCAGTTCGCTGCGTTTCAGAAGTCCGAGCTCACCAAGTGGGCAAAGACGATCAAGGACGCCAACATCAAGGTGGATTGAGGCATCCGTCTCCGGACGCGCACTGAAAGTCATTCGTCACGCGATTCGTCATTCCCGCGCAAGCGGGAATCCATTGGTCTTTGGGCGGTCGCAAAATGGATCCCCGCTTCCGCGGGGATGACGGGTTGCAGTGCAAAACGATGTGCCGGATTGCACGCGTTCGTCCAAAGGACGCTTGGCTCCGCCGTGGCGGTTCCCTACCTCGTCGTTTGCGCTTGTCGTCGGTGCCCGGGAGTAACGACTTGGCATTGCGTTCAACTCCTTCCGCGCTTGGCCGCGTCACGGACATTGCGCAGACTCGCCGTCCGATCGGCGGGCGCGGGCTCTTCCCTCAAATTGTCCTCGCCACCCGGCATCGCGCGCAGGAAGCGGTCCGGCGCGATCTCCGCGACGATCGAGCCCGCGATATACGCAATGACTATCAGCAGCAGCACGAACTCGCTTGGCGGAAGAATATCGAGAACGAGATAAGTCGCCATGATCACGACCACCCAGCGCATCAAGACCAGCGCAAAGCGGCTGCGCAATCGAAGATCGACCGGTGAATGGGTGCGCAGCGCACGATAGAGTCCGATGTACGACCATAGCGCAAGCATCGCCTGCACGAGGGCTCCGATTCGCAATGAGTGATCGTGGAACGCGTCCCAGAACGAGAAATCGCTCGCGGCGAGCATGATGCCAACCGGCGCGCCGAGCGGAATCGCCAGGAACAACGCCGTGAAGAGGCCCGCCACGATGTAACCGGCCTCGGCATTGATCCAGCTCGCCGCGCCTTCGCCTTCCGGCGGAGGGGCAAAGCTCGACGCGAGTCCGGCGATGATGACCGCCATCGAAAGCACCGTATCGAGCAGATAGAGGATCAGGACGTTCCCCGCCGACCAATGGAACGCAAGGATGCCGACCAGGGGCACGATGTTGCGGATCACCACCTGCGCGATGACGAACGGACTCGCCATGCCGTTCATCGTGCTTGCGTATCCCGCGGCAAACCAATGGGCCGCTCGTCTTCGATGTATTGCCGGATGATGGATTCGAAATCCTTGTCGCCGCGCATGCCGAGCGCTGGCCCGAGTACGGGCGCGAAGTTCGCAGGCCACGTCGCGACGATGCGATCGATGACCGGGTCGAGTTGCCATTTCACGCGCGACGCAACCGCATCTCCCGCGGTTTTCTTCAGGGCCTCGACCATCTCGCCGACGCCGACACGCAGGCCCGGAACATTCACCGAGCGCGTGTGACCGAAGCCCGCCTTCGCGAACTCGGGGGCGGGCACTTCATGACCGACGATCAGGTTGGCGATCACCGAGCGCGGCGATATCACCCACATTGCCGCCCCCGGGCCCACCGGGCACACCGCGTCGACGCCGGACAAGGGCTCGCGGATAACGCCGCTCGCGAACGACGACGCCGCGCGATTCGCCTTCCCCGGACGCACGGTAACCGTGGGCAGACGCAACGAGCGGCCGTCGATGTAACCCTTGCGCGTCATGTCGTACACCATGAGCTCGCCCATGGCTTTTTGCGCGCCGTAGGACGTTTGCGGCGTGATGGGCGAATCGTCCCGGACCGGGTCGGGCAGTACACCGCCGAACACGGCGAGCGAGCTGGTGAAGACGCATTTCGGCGGGCGCGCGAATGTGCGGCAGCGCTCGAGCAACGCTCGCGTGGCGTCGAGGTTGACGCGCATGCCGGTGTCGAATTCCGCTTCGGCCTGTCCGCTCACGACCGCGGCGAGGTGAAATACGGAATCGGTGTCGGGTGTCAGCGCGCGTTCGACCAGCGCCGGATCGGCGAGATCGCCCGCGACGATCTCGACGCGCGGATCGCTAAGCGTCGCCGGCGCGACGTCGATCAGCACCAGCTTGCGCAACTCGCGTTGCGTGCCGCCGGCGTCGGTGAGCTGGCCGCGATCGAGAATGGCTCGGGCGAGGCGACTGCCCAGAAATCCCGCACCGCCGGTGATCACTACGCGCATTTCTCGCCTCCCATGATGACGGTCGCGCCGTTGTCGTGCGCTACGGTCGCGTCACCGTCGTGAACATTATAAGATAGGGGGTCCTGCCCGCCGGAGATTCCGATCATGTCGCGTCCCGTGCACTTCGAGATCCAGGCCGCCGATCCCAATCGCGCGATTGCCTTTTACACGGCGCTGTTCGGCTGGTCGTTCAACAAATGGGCCGGTCCCGCGGACTACTGGCTGATCAAGACCGGCGAAGCGGGCACTCCGGGCATCGACGGAGGGTTGATGCCGAGAAAGGGCTCTCCGCCGATAGCGATGCAGTCTGTCAACGCGTACGTGTGCACCATGAGCGTCGACAATCTCGATGCGAGCCTGAAGCGCGTCACGGAATTGGGAACCGCGGTCGTCGTGCCCAAGATGCCGATTCCAGGCATTGGATGGCTGGCATACGCCAACGACACCGAAGGCAATATCTTCGGCATGCTGCAACCGGACTCGGCAGCGAAATAATTACCGGGAACGAAGCAGATTCGTTGAGCGCGCCGCCCTCGGCGGCCGCGATCGATCGCATCTGCACCGCGATCGCGAAAGAAGGTTGCGCGGTCGAAGCCGATTTTCTGCGGCAGTCGGCGATCGCTGCGCTGGGGCGGGACGCTCTGGCGCGCGATGCGGCCGGCGCATTCCACGCGGCGGGTGTCGGCCGCGGTACGGAGCATGCGTTGCGTAACGACGTCCGCGGCGACCGCATTCTCTGGCTCGACGAAAGCGCCTGCGCGCCGGTCGAAGCGCCCGCATGGAATGCGCTCGACGCGTTGCGCCTCGCGCTCAATCAGTCCTTGCAGCTCGGCTTGTTCTCGGTGGAGGCGCACTACGCGCTATATCCGCCGGGGGCTGCGTATCATCGGCACCTGGACCGCTTTCGCGCGAGCGCAGATTCAGCCGACATTCGGGTCTTGTCCTTCGCGCTGTATCTCAACCACAACTGGACGGCCGCCGACGGTGGCTTCCTTCGTATCTACGACGCTGGGCGCGCGCGAGACGTGTTACCCGTCGCGGCGACGCTGGCGTGCTTTTTGTCCGATCGCTTCGAGCACGAGGTTCTGCCGGCGATGCGCCAGCGGCTGTCGCTTACGGGCTGGTTCCGGCGCAGGGCCTAGTCAGGCGCCGCCCGTTTTCTCGACAAGAATGGCGAGGTAGGCCAGGCATCCGAGGACCATTCCGGCGATCCCCGCCTGCAGCAACGTTCCGACCTGAAATCCGCCGACCATCCAGACCCCGCCCATCCGCGAAAGCATGGACACTGCGCACAGCACAACGCCGATCGCTCCCGCGATACGTGCTACCCAGCGCAAAAGATGGTTCATGGCCTGGTCTCCATTTCGTGGTGCGTCAATAGGGATATCCGAACGAACGTGTCGGGCGACCCGCAAGCAATTTACACCGTTCCAGAGCGGCGTTGCGTCTCGCCGGCCGGATCGCGGACAAAGTAGGCCACGATCAGTCCGAACAGGAGCATGGCCACGAGGTTTTCGACGAACTTCTCGACCGTGAGGCCGGGCGCTTTGCCCCATGCCGAAAGCGGAACGACGACGTAGTTCATCACAAGGAAGATGACGACGCCGTAGGCAAGCCCGCATCCAATCCAGCGCGCTCGCAGAACAGGCAACCGGCGCGCGGCTACGACGTAGATCGCCGCGATGACGAGCGACATCGCCCACTGCAACACGAGTCCAAGAAGCGCCACCGGCAACCCGCCCGCAAGCGCCGGCCTGCCGAGCAGTCCACCTGCAACGAATTTGAGAATCAGAACAGGGTTGGCGAGGTTGATGAGCGCCGCGGCGCCGATGTCGATCGTGCCGGCGATGAAGCCGCCGGCGAGTATCGCGGCGAGAGTGGGGCGGCGCACCGGTTCCATCATTGCGTCGGCAACTCGTCTGCGCTCGAGCGATTCCAGCGCAAATAGCACATCGTGCCGACTATGGGCGCGATCAGAAGCGATAGCAGGAAGACGCCGTGGTACCAGGCGGGAAACGTGTCCCAGAGGCGGTAGTGCACCGGGAGAAATACGACGAGCATGATGCCGGCGACTATTGCGGCGGCGGTGCGCCGCTTGGAGATCCACGCGGTCACGAATCCTGCGCAAAAGGAGGAAACCACGCCGAGAAACAGCCGGCTCAGCATCATGACGAGCGTGAAATTCATCGCCGCCTCGACCTGCGAGTAGCCCGGCAACGCGGCACGCAGCACCAGATTGCCCAAGGTCGCGACGACTGCCCACGCGACCAGGCCGGCGATGACTCCCGCAGCGATTCGCAGCATTTCGCCTCCTCTGTTCCAACGCCATCGCGCGAGCCGATGGAACGCTGCCAGCGCGAAGGCACGACACCGGTTAGTGTAGCCGATTGCCCGGGTGTCCTGCCCGGCGATCCCCTGTCGGCTCGCAATTGAAATATCATTTCAGCCCGGCAGCACGTTCGATTGGGCATACTTGAAGATCGCCAGCGAGAAGACAGTCACGATGGAAATGCCGTGAGCTCCGCGTTGCCCGCGCCAGGTCCCGCACGGGACGCCGCCGCCCCGGTGACAGTTCGCGCCGCGGTGCTGAATCTCCTGCGCAGTTTCGGGATGACGTCGATCTTCGGAAATCCCGGTTCCACCGAGTTGCCCCTGTTTCGCGATTTTCCCGCGGACTTCCGCTACGTGCTCGGACTCCAGGAAGCGGTCGTCGTGGGGATGGCCGACGGATATGCACAGGCCACGCACAATGCCGCCTTCGTCAGTCTGCACTCCGCCGCCGGCGTCGGTCATGCAATGGGCAACATCTTCACCGCGTTCAGGAATCGCACGCCGCTTGTCATCGCCGCCGGCCAGCAGGCGCGTGCGATCCTGCCGTTCGATCCGTTCCTCTTCTCGGCGCAGGCCACGGAGCTTCCCAAGCCGTACGTGAAATGGAGCTGCGAGCCCTCGCGCGCGGAGGATGTTCCGCTCGCCATCGCGCGCGCCTATTACATCGCGATGCAGCCGCCACGCGGGCCGGTGCTGGTTTCGATCCCCGCCGACGACTGGGCCAGGCCCTGCGAGACCGTGCCGGCGCGCGTAGTCAGCACGGAGATCCGGCCGGAGCCGCGAATCCTGAAAGCCATCGGAGCCGCGCTCGACGCGTCGACGCGCCCCGCCTTTGTAGTCGGCGCGGCGGTCGATCGCGACGGTGCGTGGAACGACGTCGTGCGCCTCGCCGAGCGTCACAGTGCGGCGGTCTGGGTAGCGCCGATGTCGGGCCGCTGCAGCTTTCCCGAGGATCATCCCCTGTTCGCAGGATTTCTCCCGCCGATGCGAGAAAAAATCGTGCAGCTTCTTGCCGGGCACGACGTGATCTTCGCGCTCGGCGCGGCGGCGTTTACCTATCATGTCGAGGGTTTCGGACCGCATCTTCCGACCGGTGCGCGCCTCGTGCAGCTGATCGACGACCCGAACATCGCGGCCTGGACGCCGCAAGGGACGTCCGCGGTAGGAAGCATCCGCCTCGGCATATTGGACCTGCTTGCGCGCGACCCTCCGCAGCCGCGCGCGCAGCCTGCATCCAGGCGACCGGCAGCGCACGTCGCACCGTCGACCCCGATGTCGGCCGCCTTCGTCATGCAAACGCTGGCCGAGGTGCGCGATCCCGAGTCGATCATCGTCGAGGAAGCGCCGAGCTCGCGCCAGGTCATGCAACGACACCTGCCGATTTTGCGCAGCGAGACCTTCTACACCATGTGCAGCGGCGGCCTGGGGTACGCGATGCCCGCCGCAGTCGGGGTAGCGCTGGGCAAGCCGGGAAAGAAAGTCATCGGGTTGGTCGGCGACGGATCGAGCATGTATTCGATCCAGGCGCTATGGAGCGCGGCCCAGCTTGCGCTGCCCATCACGTTCATCGTTCTGAAGAACCGGCGCTACGCCGTGTTGCAGGAGTTCGCGCCCACGTTTGGATTTGGCGCGGACGAGCCTCTGGTCGGAACGGAGCTGCCCGACATCGATTTCGTTGCGCTGGCGCGCGGTCACGGCTGCCGTGGGATCAATGTGAGCAACCCGGAGGATTTGCGTCAGGTGCTGATCGACACGCAACGGGCGTCCGTTACGACGCTGGTGGAAGTCGATATCGCCTGACCCGTTGTCACGGCCGGCAAGAGAAGGCATTCACAAAGAGGAGGAGATACCATGCCGATCGCTTCACTTGTCTCGCGCGTCGCTATCGCGTTGGCGGCGGCATGCGCGCTGTGCACGCATGCTGTTGCGCAGACTTGGCCGGACAAGCCGGTCAAGCTGATCGTGAATTTTCCGCCGGGCGGCGTCGCCGACACTCTCGCTCGCGGCATCGCTTCGGGGCTCTCGGACGCGATCAAGCAACCCGTGGTCGTCGACAATCGCCCCGGAGCGAACGGAGCGATCGGCGCCGATGCGGTCGCCAAGTCCGCTCCCGACGGTTACACGTTCCTGGTCTCGTCGGGCGGTGCGATGACCGTCGATCCGTTCATCTATTCCAACCTTCCTTACGATACGCAGAAGGATCTGAAGCCGGTCGCATCTCTTGCGATCGTGCGCGTTTTCCTGATGGTGAATCCCGCGGTAGTGCCCGTGAAGACCTTCAACGAGTTCGTCGCCTATGCGCGCGCGAATCCAGGCAAGCTTTCCTATGGATCGGCCGGCAGCGGCAGCTCGCCGCACCTCGCGGGTGAAATGTTCAAGCGCGCCGCGGGAATCGACGTGACCCATGTTCCGTACAAGGGCGCGGCGCCCGCTCTCAACGATCTGCTGGGCGGACAGGTCCAGTTCATGTTCGACCCCGGCCCGGGTTTGCAGCACGCCGCCACGGGCAAGCTGATCGTGCTCGCGGTCGCGAGCGCCAAGCGCGCATCCCGCTATCCGGACGTTCCAACGCTGCAGGAGCTCGGGATGAGCGTCGACGCGGACACGACCTTCGGTGTCTACGCGCCCGCCGGCGTGAACCCGGCCATCATCGAGCGCATGAACCGGGAGATCAATCGGGCCCTGAGCTCGCCGGTTCTCGTGGAAACCATGTCGAGGCTTGGCGGCGACGTCGCCCCGCTGACCATCCAGGAGTTCGTCGCGCGGCAGGCCGCCGATCGCGCGCGCTACGGCGCGTTCATCAAGGAGGCCGGCATCAAGGTGGATTGACGCCGATCGGGTCGGCCTCGCGATGCCGATCCTCCGTCTGCGAGAAGCCTTAGCCGGCGTAGGCTCGCTCGAGCGCGGCGATATCGATCTTCTTCATCTGCAGCATCGCTTTCATGGCTCTGCCTGATTTCTCGGCATCGGGGTCCGACATCATTTCGACGAGTGTGCGGGGAACGACTTGCCATGAAACCCCGAATTTGTCCTTGAGCCAGCCGCATTGCTGAGCTCTGCTGTCGCCGCCCTCCGAAAGCTTGCTCCAATAGTGGTCCACTTCCTCCTGCGTCTCGCAATAGACCTGAAACGAGATCGCCTCGTTGAACTTGAACAACGGGCCGCCGTTGAGCGCTGTGAACCCCTGACCATCAAGCTCGAACGCGACCGTCATCGCCGTGCCGGCGGCCCTGCCGTGCACTTCCTTTCCCGCCTCCGTGTAGCGGGAAATGGTTACGATCCTTGAATTGCGGAAGATCGAGGTATAGAACCTCGCGGCATCCTCGCCTTGACTGTCGAACCAGAGGCACGGCGTGATTTTGGACGTGATCTTCACGGAGCTTCTCCTGAATTGTGCCGAAGTGACACGTGGGATTGGACGCTCACGCCAGCGCGACGGTCACCATATCGTGTAGATCATGATGAACGCGGCAATCGTCATCGCAGTGATCGCAAGCAGGAAGACCACGTCGACGACCCTGATCAATACTTCCGCCAGCGAGGCGTTGTGCGACCGCAGCGCCCAGAATATGAGATAGATGCAGAACAGGAAACCGGCCGCACACATCGCGAGCATGTCGTCGACGATGGTGATCGAAGCCCTCGCCTTGTCGAACGTGTTCATGAAGGCGACGATGGTGATGCAGAGACCCGCGAGTGAGCCCGCGGTGGAGAGCAGCCCGAGGAGCTCGTCGCGTCGCGTTTCTTCCGGATTTTCCTGATCGCTCATGATGGACTGTCGGAGTGGCGGGCCGACGCTGGCGCCGCACATGCTAACATCGTAGCTCGAACGATCGAAGGGTCACTGACTGTCCCGGACCCGAGCCTGAGCGCCCCCAGATGTCCGCCACGCTTCCGCTTCCCCGCCGACTCGTCATCGCCACGCGGGAATCCGCCCTGGCGATGTGGCAGGCCGAGCACGTTCGCGGTCAGCTCCGCTCGCGCCATCCCTCGTGCGAGGTGACGCTCCTCGGAATCACCACGCAAGGCGACCGCGTCGTCGACCGGCCCCTTGCCGACATCGGCGGCAAGGGCCTGTTCATCAAGGAGCTCGAGCAGGCGATGGCCGACGGCCGCGCCGATCTGGCGGTGCATTCGCTCAAGGATGTGCCGATGGAAATGCCGCCCGGCTTCGTGCTGGCGGCGATCATGAAGCGCGAGGATCCGCGTGACGCATGGGTGTCGAATCGGTTCCCGTCGATCGCCGCGCTGCCCGCGAAGAGCGTCGTGGGCACGTCGAGCCTTCGCCGCGAAGCGCAGCTTCGCGAGCGCTATCCCGGGATCGATGTCGTCCCACTGCGCGGCAACGTGAACACGCGCCTGAAAAAGCTCGACGACGGCCAATACGCCGCAATCATTCTCGCTGCGGCCGGACTGAAGAGGCTGGGCTTCGCCGACCGCATCGCTGCCTTGCTCGATCCCGACGACAGCCTGCCGGCCGTGGGTCAGGGGGCGCTGGCGGTGGAATGTCGCGCCGATCGCGCCGACATCGTCGCGGCACTCGCTCCGCTCGCTGACGGCGCGACGACGCTTGCGACGGCCGCCGAGCGTGCCTTCGGCCTGCGCCTCGGCGGAAGCTGCCACACGCCGCTGGCGGCGCTCGCCGAGTGGGAGGACGACCGGCTGCGGCTGCGCGGGTTGATTGCGAGCCGCGACGGTCTGCGCGTGCTGCGAGGCGAGCTCAGCGACGCGACGACCAATGTGCGTGACTCGGAAGCGCTTGGCGACGCGCTCGGAACGCAATTTCTGGAGCGCGGCGCGGCGGAAATTCTCGCCGACGAAGCATGAACGAGCAGCGACGGCAGAGGCCGCTGCACGGTGCGTGCATTGTCGTGACCCGTCCCGCGCGTCAGGCCGCGGGTCTCGTGCAGCAGATCGCAGTGCTCGGCGGCAAGCCGCTCGTTTTTCCGACGATCATCATTCTGCCGCCCGACGATCGCTCGGCGCTCGATCTCGCGCAGCGCAATATCGCGCAATACGACTACGCCGTATTCGTCAGCGCCAATGCGGTCGAGTACGGTGTCGGCGATCCGGCGTCGTGGCCCTCGCACCTCGTCGCGCTCGCGCCCGGGCCCGCGACAGCCGCCGCGCTCGCCGTCGGTCGGCATCGGCAAACGTCCGTATCCCGGCGACGACCATGGACAGCGAAGGCTTGCTCGAATTGCCCGAGCTCGCCGACGTTACGGGCCAAGCGCGTCGTCATCTATCGCGGCGGCGGAGGCCGCGAGCTGCTGGGGGACGCGCTGGTCGAGCGCGGCGCGAAGGTCGATTACGTGGACTGTTACCGGCGCGAGAAGCCGCGCGGCGATTTCACGGCCATGGCCGCGGCGTGGCGGGCGGGTGAGATCGATGCCTTGACGCTGACCAGCAGCGAAGGCCTCGACAATCTCTGGGAACTCTTCGACGATGCGTCGCGTCCGAGCATCATCGCGACGCCCGCATTCGCTCCGCATCCGCGCATCGCCGATCGCGCTCGCACGCTCGGCTTTCGCCGCGTGATCGTAAGCGCGCCCACCGACGCGGGACTCCTCGCTTCGTTGATAGAATACTTCGACCAGCCCACCCACCTGACCTTCACCGAGAGATCCACATGCAACCCGACATCATCGTCACCGCGTCCCTGCCGCCGTTTCTCTACGAGCCGCTGAAGCTCGGCTACCGCTGCCACGACTACGTCAAAGGCGACGACAAGAAGGGATTGCTCAAGGCGCACGGAGCGCAGATCCGCGGCCTGGTCCAGGGCGGTGGGACGGTGACGCCGACGTCGCTCCTCGATGCGCTCCCGGCGCTGGAGATCATTTCCGTGTTCGGGGTCGGCTACGATGGCGTTCCCGTCGCGTACTGCAAGACGCGCGACATCAAGGTCACCAATACGCCCGACGTTCTCACCGACGACGTCGCGGACGTGGCCCTCGGCCTGATCCTGATGACCGGGCGCGGCTTCGCGCGGCTCAATCGCTTCGTCCAGGACGGCGAGTGGCCGAAACGCACGCCCGAGCTCACCACCAAGCTCGCCGGACGCAAAGTCGGCATCCTCGGCCTGGGACGCATCGGCAAGGCCATCGCCGCGCGCTGCGTCGCGATGGGCATGAAGATCGCCTACACCGGGCGCAAGCCGCAGCACGTCCCCTACGAGTTCATTCCCGATCTCAAGTCGCTCGCCGCGGCGGCGGATTTTCTCGTCGTCGCCTGCCCGGGAGGCGAGGCGACGCGCAACATCGTCAACGCCGAAGTGCTGGCCGCGCTGGGCAAGAAGGGGATCCTCATCAACATCGCGCGAGGCTCGATCGTCGACGAGGCGGCGCTCGCGACCGCTCTGTCGACCGGCGTCATCAAGGGCGCGGGACTCGACGTCTTCGCGGACGAGCCGAACATTCCATCGGCGCTTCTGGCGCTGGAGAATGCGGTGCTGCTGCCGCATGTCGGCAGCGCAACGCGCGAAACGCGCCAGGCGATGGGCGACTTGTGCAAAGCGAACCTCGATGCGTGGTTCGCGGACAAGAAGCTGCTGACGTTGATTCCGGAATTGGCCCAGGCGCAGCGCTGCGAGCGGCAGTCAGCCGGCATCAGTCGGCTTTGGTGCCCCAGTAATGACGAATGTGCGTGAGCCCCGTCTCGCCACTTTCGCCCGTGACCTCGAGCGTCTTCTCGATCGTATCGAACATCCGAAGTCCCTCGGGATCGAGGAGGTGGACGCGGATGAAGTATTTGCCGGGCATCAGGGGAAGTGCGTCGAAGCAGATCGTGAATGCATACCGGTTTGCCCCCACCGGGACCGGAGGCGCGGCATCCATGTCGGTTGAGACGCCGTACACGGGCGTCCCGTCGACGCGCACGACCCCCATCAATACCACCGGCACGCGTCCGTCGGGCGAATAGACTTCGCCGCTCACCGTGAGCGGCGAATGCTGGGGAACCGTCTCGCGAGGCGTCATCGCCATGGAGTTGATGACGTAGTAACCCGCGGCCGCGACCGCACTCGCGTCGCCATCCCCGATCGGCCTGCCCACGCTCGCATTCTTTTTTTCATGGTAGGCGAGATACCTGGCGGACACCTCCATTGCCGGACCGTAGCGCTCGACACGGCCGTCCTTGAGCCAAAGCGCGGTCCGGCACATCTTCTGTACGTGATACATGCTGTGCGTGCATAGCAGCAGCGCTCCGCCCCTGGCAAGATATCCCTCGAGCCACGCATCGCATTTTTTCTGGAACGACTCGTCGCCGACTGCCAGCACCTCGTCGGTGATCAACAGATCCGGCGACAGCGCGGTCGCAACCGCGAAGCCCAGACGGACGATCATGCCCGAGGAATACTGCTTGATCGGCTGGTTGATGTGCTCGCCGATGTCCGCGAAGGCAATGATCTCGTCGCGCCGGGCGTCGATCTCCTTCGCGCTGAGCCCGATCAGCGCGGCGGCGAGATCGATGTTCTCGAGGCCCGTGTATTCGGGATGGAATCCCGAGCCCAGCTCGAGAAGCGCCCCGACCTTGCCGGTTCTCTGCACCGTACCGTGCGACGGGGCGATCACGCCGGCGATGATCTTCAGCAGCGTCGACTTGCCCGCGCCGTTCTCGCCGATGACCGCGATGGAATCGCCGCGTCCAGACATCGAGGCTGACGCCCTCCACGGCACGAAACACGTCGCCGCGACGGCGCCCGCGCAACAGATCGAATACCAGCTTCAGGCGCGCGGACGCCTGGTCGACTGTCGGATAGTCCTTGCCTGCGCCGGCAAGATGCAGAAGCCGGCGCCGCACCGGTGTTGCCGCATCGCCGGGCTGCTCCTGCGCAACCGTGCTCATGGCGTGGACGGATCTGGGCAAGCGGCGAGACTGCGCCATCGTCTAGTCCGGTGCGGTCGGCGCCGGTGGCGCTTTCGATGCGGGCGCGAACATCACCGCACCGAGCGACGCGAGTACCAGCGCCAGCGCGACAAACTCGCTTATGCCTGGCCGCTCGCCGAGAAACAGCATCCCCGAGAGCACGCCGACCACCGGCACGGGCAGCGATGCGAGCGAGCTCACCGCCACGGGAAGGGTCCGCGCCATGGTGAACCACGCCCAATGCGCCATCGTTCCGGCGAAGAAAATGTTGTAGAGCACCGCGAACCACGCCGTGCCGCTCATCGTCGACAGCGACAGCCACGGATGCGGATCGAACCACGGCACCATCACCGCGATCGGCAGCCACCCAAGCAGCATCATCCAGCCGGTGAGCGTGTTTTGCGGAATGTCCGGCTTCCACCGGCGCAGCAACACGGTCCCGAACGCCCAGCTCATCGCAGCACCGAGTATGAACAGCGTGCCACTCGGCGATCGCTGAACGTGGCGGATGTCATCGCCCAGCAGCAACGCCATGCCGCACATGCCGAGCGCGAGCCCGACGAGCTTGCGCCGTGACAAGGGCTCGTGCAGCAACGGAAGCGAGAAGAGGACCGTCCAGATCGGCAGCGTGTACGCGAGGATGGCCGAGCGGCCCGCCGGCATCTGCTGCACGCCGAACAGGATGAGCCCGTTCCATACGGCGATGTTGAACAGCGAGAGCGCCGCGACCTTGCCCCAGAGCGCGCGTGGAATGGCGATCGAGTCGCCCGAGAGCTTGGCGACGATAAGAAGGCCGATCGCAGCGAAGGGAAGCGACGCCCCGCGAAAGGTCAGAGGCGCAAGCTCGGTGACGCCGAGCTTCAGCACCGGCCAGTTGCAGCCCCACACCAGCGCGAGGACGCCGACCAGGACCAGGCTCGACCCGGGCACGCCATGGTGCGCCGGGGCAGGTTGCGCCGCGCTCATCGATGCGGAGCCGCTGCGGGGGGACGCTGGCTTCCGCTGCGCATGACGTCGCGACGAGCGCCGGTCACGTGCGCGGAGGGCGGTCGGATGGCGGCTCGCCGAACTTCGCCAGGTGCAGCTCGCGCGCCTGCGTCACCCATTGGTCGCGCATGATGCGTCCGGGAAACTCAGGCAGCTTCGCATCGAACTCGCCGATGTCGCGCTCGCTCCAGCGCGCGATCTGCCGAAACGTGGTCACTCCGAGATTGTGCAGCATGCGCTCCAGCACCGGACCGATGCCGACGATGAGCTTCAGGTCGTCCGGCTCTCCCGCACCCGCAAGGATCGGCGGAGGCGCGTTGTTCTCGATGTCGATGACGAGCTGGCGGTAGCGCGCGCTCTCGCTGCGCGCATCGGCAAGCTCCGCGTTCAGCTGCTCGGCGTTGCGTTTCGACGCATCATCGCTCGCCGGGCGTGCATCGCGGTCGGCGAGCGTGCGCCGAAGTGCGGCTGCCTCGGCATCGCGGCTGCGGATAATGCGCGCCTTTTCCGCGCCGATGCGTTCCATCTCGGCGCTGTCGTCGGCGGACGCAGTGGTTGAGAGCATCGAGGCGGCCGACGAAGCCGGACCCGGGAGCGAGGGTGGCGCAACAGGAGCGAGCGTGCTCCATCGCCGCCGCATCGCGGGCGCGCACGCCGACCGAATATCCGGCATAAGCCGCGAGCGCGACGATGATGATCAGAACGATTGCGACGAGAAAGGTCATGGCCCGGCAGGAGGGCGTCGCACCATCTGCTGTGGCGAGCGGCGCATCGCATATTCTACTGAGGATTGCCGAGCTTGCGCGAACTTGCGCTACGCTCTGAGCGCACGTGCCCGCGGTGCCCCTGCGCGACCTGCTACAATCGACATCGCCCGCCCATCGCTTTTTTGCAGTTTCCCGTTCCCATGGCTGATACGGAGCACGAAGCCGCCACACCGGCGCCCCCGGCGGCGCCGCGCAATCCTGCGCGCATGCGACGGTGGCTGGTCGCGCTGGCGTTGAGCCTTCTGGCCGTGGCCGTGGCCGCCGTGTGGCTGAGCGAGCGAAACGCCCGGCACGAGCTGCGCACCGAGGTCGCGAAGCGTTTCGCCGACATCGACGCGAAAGATCAGGTGGCGCGCGCCGCCTTCAAGGACGAGCAGGAGAGCCTGCGCGAGGCACAGGCCAAGGTTGCCCTGCTCGAAAGCCGCCAGGTCGAAGCGCAGAACGAGCAGGCCGCGCTCGAGGCACTCTATCGCGAGCTCGCGCCGTCGCGCGACGAGTGGGCGTTGACCGAAATCGAACAGGTGCTGCAGCTCGCGAGCCAGCAATTGCTGGTGGCGCACAACGTTTCTTCAGCCCTCGCCGCGCTGCAGCTCGCCGATTCCAAGCTGCAGCGGCTCGACCGCCCGCAATTCGTTCCGCTGCGCAAAGCGATCGCTCGCGACATGGATCGGTTGAAAGCCGTTCCCTTCGTCGACGTGCCCGGCCTTTCCCTGCGCCTCGACCAGGCGATTGCGACCATCGACACGCTGCCGCTGGCGATGGAGCAACGACTCCCGGCGCAACCGGCGTCCACGCCCCCTGCGGGCGAAGGAGGCTGGCGCGCCTTCCTGCACTCGGTGTGGCAGGACCTGCGGCAACTCGTCCGGATCCAGAACGTCGATCATCCCGAGCCGCCGCTGCTCGCGCCGCAGGAGCAGTATTTTCTCCGCGAGAATATCAAGCTGAGACTCCTTTCGGCTCGCTTCGCGTTGTTGTTCAACGATCAGCAGAGCTTTCGCGCGGACCTGAACGCTGCGGGTGCGTGGCTGCGGCAATACTTCGACAACCGTTCGCCGGCGGTGATGTCGCTGCAGATGCTGCTCAAGCAGATGCAGGCGACGGACATGGCGAGCGAGGTCCCCGACGTCAATCGCAGTCTGGACGCGATCCGCGCGCTCAGGGCCGCGCCCGAAAGGCCCGCGCGGTAGGCCGCGAACGGCCGGCGCCGGCACATCCTTATGCGGTTTCTCTTCTGGTTTCTGCTGCTCGCGGTCGCCGCGGTCGTCGTCGCGCTCGCGGTTAAGCTCAACGCGGGCTATGCGCTGCTGGTCGCGCCCCCGTACCGGATCGAGCTTTCGCTCAATCTGCTGTTCGTTCTGCTGGCGGGATCGTTCTTCGCGCTGTATTTCATCCTTCGCGTGGTCGCGCGGACGATACGTGTGCCCGAAACCGTGCGCGCCTTGCGCCGCCAGCAGAAAGTGGACCGTGCCCGCGCCAAGCAGGACAGCGCGGTCGTTGCACTCATCGAGGGACGGTACGGCAAGGCGCAGCAGCAGGCGCTCGAAGCGCTCGCCATTCCCGGCTCGTCGGGATTGAACGCGATCCTGGCAGCGCGTGCCGCGCTCGACGTTCGCGACTTCGACGGTGCGGAAGCGATGCTCAATCGTCCCGAGACGGAAGTGTCGAGCCTCGCGGTGCCGCGCCTGATGCTGTCCGCGGAAAGTGCGCTGGAGCAGGGTCAACCCCTGGAATCGCTTCGCGTGCTGGACAAGCTTCGCGCCGAAGCGGGCATGCACACCGCCGCGCTGCGACTGGAGCTGCGCGCGCTGGAAGCGGCGCGGCGATGGTCCGACATTCCTCCGCTGCTCGACCAGCTCGTCAGGCGCAAGGTTTTCGATGCCGCGCAGGCCGACCATCTGCGCATCAGCGCGCAGAGCGAGCAACTCAAGCTGCTCGCGCACGATGCCTCCGGCCTTCGCGACTACTGGAGCCGCCTGTCGGATACGGTGCGCGCGCATCCCAAGATCGCGCGCGCCGCCGCGCGCAGCTTCATGCAGCTCGGCGGCGAGCGCGAGGCGGCCGACATCCTGGCGCAGAGCATCAACCGCGAGTGGGATTCGGATCTGGTCGATCTCTTCGGCGAATGCCGGCTGGGGGACGCGACGCATCAGCTCGAGCAGGCGGAGGGCTGGCTTTCGTCGCACAATGAGGATGCGGTACTGTTGCGGGTGCTGGGCACTCTCTGCCAGCGCCAGCAACTCTGGGGGAAGGCTCAGACCTACTATGAGGCGAGCCTGGGTGTGGAGAACACGTGGCGGGCGCACCTCGCGCTGGGCGAAATGCTCGGGCGGCTTGGCCGCGAAGACGAGGCCAATGTGCACTTCGTCGCGGCACTGAAGCTCGCCACCGACGCGCTGCGGCGCGGGTTAGGCGAAGCGACGGCGGCGGCGAACACGAGTCGGAGGCTCGGATGATCGTGCTCACGTATCACTCGCATCATGTTGTGGGCGATGATTACGCGCGCAACGACCACATCGCGTTGCCCATCGATCTGCGCGTGATCACGGACCTCGGATTCGAGATAGTGTCCCTTGAGGCGCTTCGTCGACGCCTGGGAGCTTGCGGCGGCGGAAGAGCAGACGGCGCAGCACGCAAGTGACAGGATCGTCGCGATAACTTTCGACGACGGTCCTGTGTACGATGTGACCGATTTCGTACACCCGCGCTTCGGACGACAACGAAGCTTCCTCAACGCCATGCGCGATTTCCGGGCGCGATTCGGAGAAGGCACGCAGCACGGTCTGCACGCGACGTCGTTCGTGATCGCATCGCCGGAAGCAAGCCGTGTCATCGAGACGACGTTCGACGCCGACCTGCACCTACATCGGAAGTCGGATCGATGGACGATGGGTGGTGGAGGGAGGCAGCGAGAGACAGAATGGCTGGCGATCGCCAACCATAGCTGGGATCACCTGCATCCGGCCCTGCCGGCGGTCGCCGCATTCGCGCCAGGTTCGCGCCGATTTCCGCGAGGTTTTGAGCGCGGAGGATGCAGATCGGCAGATCGCGGACGCGGCGAGGTTCATCGCGGCAAAGACCGCGGGCCGCGCGACGCCGTTCTTTGCCTATCCGTTCGGGCACTACAACGATTTTCTGGTCCACAACTACCTGCCGGGGCTGACGCCTCGGGTACGCGCGGCGTTCAGCATCGATTCGCGGGCCGCGACGCGGCACGACAGCCTCTGGTGCCTGCCGCGCTACGTGTGCGGCGACGACTGGAAGTCTCCGCAGGAGCTCGCGCAGCTCCTGCGCCACTCGCGCGCAATAGCCGCCCAGCTAGAACGGGCCGATGGAACCGATCTTGTCGATGAGGCGGCTGCGCGCGTCGTCCGCGAGATTCGCGAACCACTTCACGATGAGATACTTATAGCGCGTCGGCTCGTAACCGACGCGCGAATTCGACGAGCATCGCCTTCTTGTCGCCGCAGTACCCGAACCAGGCCGAGCAATCGGTCAACTCGCGCGCGGCCGATTCCATGATGATCTGCGCAAGGCCGCCAGAGTCCTTGCACGCGTCCCAGTGCTGTCTGGGCAGCCTTCGGTAGAAATTCCGACGCACGCACATGCCGCCTTCGAGATAGACCTCGCCGTACTTTATCCAATTGCAGAACCCGACCGCCTCGATCGCGCCGTCGGGCCATTTGTAGAAGGCGACATACTGGCGCCAGTTCTCGGGCGGTGTCGGGATGGAGAGCCCGCAGTTGTCGCGCGGAACAGGGAAAGGGCTGCGCGAAACTCTCGAAGAAAAGATCCGCGGCGAAAAACTCGGCGTTGGCAAATGCGGCGACGTGGATCGACTCGTGAAATGGACAGCACGGCGTTTCCGGTCAAAGCTTGCGTCGCGCCGACGTCAACCAGCGCACCTACTTCGGCGCTTCCACTTGAGCCGCATAGGTAAACGCGTCGGCGAAGAATTCCTCAGCCGGCAAGTTGCGCTCCGTGATGAACTCACGCCGGGCGATGTCGATCATGCCGGGGCCGCCGCAGGTGTAGACCTGGTAGCCGGAGAGATCGGCGAAGTCGCGCATGACCGCCTTGTGCACGAAGCCGGTGCGCCCGGGCCAATGGTCCTCCGGTAGAGGATCGGACAATACAGGGATGAAAGTGAAGTTGCGGTGCTTCTCCTGCCATTGCCCCGGAAGCTGCGGCAGGTACAGATCCTTCAGCGATCGCACGCCCCAGTAGAGCACCATTTGACGCTCGACCTGATGATTGAAGGCGTGCTCGATGACGGCCTTGATCGGCGCGAAGCCTGTGCCGCCGGCGACGAAGATGATCGGCTTGTCGGACTCGACGCGAAGATGGAACGCGCCGAATGGTCCCTCGAAGCGAAGGATCTCGCGGCCCTTGTACTGATTGAAGAGCTGATCGCTGAACAAGCCGTTCGGCACGTGCCTTATGTGAAGCTCGAGCAGTGCGTCATCCTCGGGCGCGTTGGCGAGCGAAAAGCTGCGGCGGCGTCCGTCCTTGAGCAGGAAGTCGATGTATTGTCCGGCGAGATACTGAAGGCGCTCGTTGGCCGGCAGCTTCAGCGTCACGATGGCGACATCGGGCGCGGCCTTGTCGATCCTTTCGATGCGGCACGGCATCTTTCGAATCTGGATGTCGCCGGCGCGGCGAACCTCACGCACTTCGAGCACGAGATCGCTCATCGCCTTGCCCACGCACAACAGCGCCAGACCTTCGCTCTTCTCCGCTTCGGAAAGCGTGGTCGGGAGGTGCGCGCCATAGTCGATGGTCCCGCTCAGGATGCGGCTCTTGCATGTGCCGCAGGCGCCGTTGCGGCAGCCGTACGGGATCATCAGGTCAGCGCGCATCGCGGCGGCGAGCACTGTCTCGCCGTCCTCTGCCGCGAACGAGTGGTCGCTCGGTTTTATGGTAATCTGATGCGGCATCGGGTGAGGTAAGTGCGAGAGGTAAACGCGAGACCGGGTGATAACTGAGTGATAACCGAGTGAGGCCTGCGCGAGGCCTATGCGCGGGCTCTCGAGTCGCGGGAAGATGCCCTATCGCTTCCGTCCGTTCCCGCGGGCAACGGGAGGCCGATTCCGGCGCTTAGCGAAGCACGGTGGTTGGAAGTCGTGATCAGGGTTCTGCTAATAGGTTGCGGCGACGTCGCCATTCGAACCGCCGATCTTCTGCGCGCCAACGTGCGGCTGTATGGTCTCACGCGCCGGCCGGAAGACGTTCCAAAATTGCGAAGCCACGGCATCACGCCGATCGCGGGTGACCTTGATCGATTGCGCACGCTCGGCAGGCTCCGCCTCGCTCCCTTCGCGGTGCTGCATTTCGCGCCGCCGCCCAGCGACGGTCGCGATGATCCGCGCACGGCAAGGCTGATCGCGGCACTGACGAAAGCGCGGATTATACCGCAGCGTTTCGTCTATATCAGCACGAGCGGCGTCTACGGCGATTGCGCCGGCAGCCGCGTGACCGAATCGAGACCTCGCAACGCGCAAACGCCGCGCGCGCATCGCCGTGTCGCAGCCGAGGACCGCCTTCGCCGCTGGGCCACGCGCTATGGCGTCACGCTTTCGATTCTCCGCGCGCCGGGAATCTATGCCGAGACGCGGCTGCCCATCGACCGTCTGAAGCTCGGCACTCCGGTGCTTCGCGCCGAGGACGACGTCTACACCAATCACATCCACGCCGACGACCTCGCGCGCGCTGCCGTCGCCGCCATCTTTCGCGGCCTGCCAAACCGCGCGTACAACGTGACCGACGACGCGGATCTGCAGATGGGCGGCTGGTTCGACGCCGTGGCCGACGCCTATCATCTGCCGAGACCGCCGAGGGTGTCGTGGGACGAAGCCGAGACGCGGATCGCTCCGATGCTGCTTTCGTTCATGAGCGAATCGCGCCGGCTCGCGAATCAACGGATGAAGCGCGAATTGCGGGTGCGCCTGAAGTATCCGACGCCGCAAACGCTGTTTGCCGAAGTCGCACCGCGGGCGCTGAAGAAACAACTCGCCCTTCCGCTGGGAGCGGGACCTTGAACGATAACGCAATGCCGCCGATCGATGTGCCCACGCGCTGGCAGAAAGCGGCATCGCGCATGGACTCCTACGAGCGGCTGCTGCGCCTCGACAAGCCGATCGGCACGCTTCTCCTGCTGTGGCCGACATTGAGCGCGTTGTGGCTTGCGACGCTCGGATCGCCGTCGTGGGTCGTCGTCGGCATTTTCGTGATCGGCACGCTGCTGATGCGATCCGCGGGATGCGCCATCAACGACTACGCGGACCGAGATTTCGACGCCCACGTGCAGCGAACCGCGAACCGCCCGCTGGCTCGCCGTGAGATCGAACCGTGGGAAGCGCTGGCGCTCGCTGCGGGGCTCTCGTTCTGCGCGCTGCTCCTCGTTCTGCGCCTGAATCGCGACGTGCTGTGGCTGTCGGTGCCGGCACTGGCGATCGCGATCGCGTATCCGTTCTTCAAGCGCTTCTTCGTCATTCCGCAGGCGTTTCTCGGCATCGCGTTTTCGTTCGGTATCCCGATGGCCTTTGCGTCGGCCGGCGAGGGCGTCACCCGCCTCGGCTGGGGAATGTTCGCCGCCAACCTGTTCTGGGTCATGGCCTACGACACCGAGTACGCAATGGTCGATCGCGGCGACGACATCAAGCTGGGCCTCAAGACATCGGCGATCGCCTTCGGCAAGCTCGATGTCGCCATCGTCATGCTCTGCTATGCGATTTATCTCGCGGGCATGACATGGGTGGGCAGCCAACGGCGCCTTGGGCCCATCTATCACGCGGGCCTCGTACTCGCGGGACTGCTGGCGCTGTGGCATTTCTGGCTCATCCGACATCGCGACCCGGCTCGCTGCTTTCGTGCCTTCCTCGGCAACCACTGGCTGGGCCTCGTGATATTCGCGGGCATCGTGCTCGACTACGCTGTGCGCCTGGAGCGCTGGCCGTTCTGGCCGCAGTGATATGCGGTGCTTACGCAGTTCGCGGCATTGACATTCCTTTCGGAGACTCCTGACGATGGATCTGAATCTTGCGGGACGCGTGGTGATCGTCACCGGCGCGAGCAAGGGCATCGGCTTTGCCTGCGCCGAAGCATTCGCTGCCGAAGGCGCTAAAGTCGCGCTGGTCTCACGAAGTCAGGCGAACCTCGACGCCGCGCTCGCGCGTTTCCCGCGCGGGAGCATCGTTCCCGTTGCGGTCGCCGCCGACATGACAAGTCACGCCGCGGCGATGGAAATGGTCGCGACGGTCGAAAAAAAGCTGGGGGATGTCGACGTGCTGGTGAACTCCGCCGGCGCCGCGCGCCGCTACGCGCCCGATGACCTGAATGCGCAGGCCTGGCATGACGCCATGGACGCCAAGTTCTTCAGCTACATCCACCCAACCGACGCCGTGCTCAAGCGCATGCTCGCGCGCGGCCGAGGAACGATCGTCAATATCATCGGCGCGGGGGGCAAGATCGCTACGCCCGTGCACTTACCCGGAGGCGCAGCGAACTCGGCGCTGATGCTGGCAACAGTCGGCCTGGCAAACGCGTTCGGACCGAAGGGCATCCGCATCAACGGCATCAATCCCGGCGGGACGCTGACCGATCGCGTGCAGGAGGGGCTCAAGGCCGAATCGCGGATGACGGGGCTCGCCGCGGCAGAGCTGCTCTCTCGCAGCGAAGCGCGGATACCGTTGAAGCGTTATGCAACGCCGGAGGAAATCGCCCGCGTTGCCTTGTTTCTCGCGTCCGACCAGGCGAGCTATGTCACGGGCGCGATCGTGTCCGATGGATGGCGGTGCAGGCGCGGTGATTTAGCGAGACGGGCGCTGCCAGACCTCATTCACTTTACGGTGATGTTGATCGAAGCTGCCATCGCGGGACCATAGGAGACGTGCGCGCCGTTGGCAAACTGCATTGTCAGCTTGTAGTTTCCCGGTGCCAGCTTGATCTCCGCCTCCGTCTGTGCCTTGCCGAAGTGCAGATGCGTATCGTCGACCGGAATCGCTTCGCCGGCGGGTATCGGGCCGAGGTTGATCAAGAGGTGGTGGTGCCCCGAGTTGGGCTTGATCTCGCCCGCGGGTTCGACCGCCATGCCCTTGACGCCAAACACGACCTTGAAGGGGCTGGTCACGGTCGCCCCATCCTTAGGCTCGACGAACCGAACCGATTGAGCGGGCGCGGTCTGCATCTGCGTGCAGGATGCGAGCACCAACCCGATCAGTGCCGCCCCAAGATACGGAACTCGGCTCATTGCTTCCTCCTCCCCTCGTTGACAGGCGAATCGCGCGACCGGCGAGATTATTCTGGAAATGATATGCGAACACGTCGCACGCGCCAATCCGACCTTCGGACGGCCACGACTATATTCATTGATGAGGCGCGAGCGCGCCGGGTGTTGCGCTACCGGCGCGCGAGCCGCCGGCGCCTGATGGTCCACAGGCTAGCCAGCAACAGCATGCCGGCGAGCGCCGCGAGCGCCGCGTCGCCTAGCGCCGGTATCGGCGCGGAGGCATCGGAGACTCCGCCGCCCAGGGCCAGAATCGTTCCGGTGGTGCAATCGAACTGAAGCGTGCTGACAAAGCTCACCGTGCCGGAGAGGCTGTGGCCGGTAAACGTGGTCAGCGTGAGCAGGATCGGCGTGTTCGGCGGCAGGCCCCCGCCGAAGCTCAGGATATGGAATGTCGGATAGTTGCCCTTGAACGGCCCGATATTGGTGCCCGTCTCGTCGGTGAATTCCTCGATGACTCCCGCCGACGGCACCGAGAGCTTGACGTCCGTCGACGCCTGGTTGTCGACATTGATGAAGGTGTTGATGTCGAACGTCGCGCCGCCGCAGGTACCCGCCAGGTGCGATTGCTGATTGAGGATCTCGACCGAGGGCAGCGTCGCGGACAGTTGTGCCCGGCGCGGCGATGACCGGACCGGACCCGGTCGTTCCGCCGGCAGGCGAGACCGTCCCGGCAGCCGAAACCGCCCCTGCGCACAGAAAGGCGCAAAGCGCAGACACTGCTCCCGCAACTTGCATATAAGACATTCGAGTCAAGCGGTATCCTTGGCGAGGCAGGCCTTTTCGCGAAAAGCCCACTGAAAGCAGGATAGCGACAGGGCCGCGTTCGGTCCAGCCCGTCCCACCGTAAAACATGCCTTTGATCAGGTTGTGGCGCCGATACGACGCATCAAGTGTCGCCGTCTCCCGACAATTCAGCGAAATTTTCGGATTTCGTGCACAAAAAAGGTATTTGCAGCGGTCGTGGCGATTTCGGAGGCGTGCGACCTCGAGGCATGAAAGCGCGCCGCCATCGAGGGATTCTCGGGAGCCCGCCTGCATGCACCGCTGCGTGTCCGATCCTGTGCGGCTGTGCGATCGACCGCTGTCCAACACGAACGACTGTGTCATCGAAGCGAATGTGCCATCCCCGCGAAAGCGGGGATCCAGTGGCGTTCGCACAAAAGACGCTGGATTCCCGCTTTCGCGGGAATGACGAATGATGGGGCTTCGCGCGGGAATGACCAATATAGGGCTTCGCGGGAATGACAGGCCCGAGAAGGCAGTCTCGCGCGTACGTACACTAGAATGTTTGCCATGAAATACGCCGACCTTCGCGACTTCCTCGCTCAGCTCGAACACCGCGGCCTGCTCAAGCGCATCGCCGCCGAGGTCGATCCGTATCTCGAGATCACCGAAATCTGCGCGCGCGTCCTCGCCGCGGACGGACCCGCGCTGCTATTCGAGAAGCCGAAGGCGCATTCGATACCGGTGCTCGGCAATCTCTTCGGAACGCCCGAGCGCGTGGCCCTCGCGATGGGCGAGGATTCGGTCGAGGCCTTGCGCGATGTCGGAAGGCTGCTCGCGTCGCTCAAGGAGCCCGAACCGCCCAAAGGGCTCAAGGATGCGTGGCAGAACACGCGTCCGCTGGTGATGCAGGTGATGAGCATGTCACCGAAGGAGGTTTCGACAGCGCCGTGTCAGGAGATCGTCTGGGAAGGCGCGGATGTCGACCTCTCTCGCCTGCCCGTGCAAACGTGCTGGCCGGACGATGTCGCTCCCTTGATCACGTGGGGCCTTACCGTGACGCGCGGACCGCTCAAGTCGCGCCAGAACCTGGGCATCTATCGGCAGCAGGTGATCGCGCGCAACAAGGTCATCATGCGCTGGCTGCCGCATCGCGGCGGCGCGCTGGATTTCCGCGACCATGCCGCCGCGCACCCCGGAACGCCGTTTCCAATCGCGGTCGCGCTGGGCGCCGATCCGGCGACCATGCTCGGCGCGGTCACTCCGGTTCCGGACTCGCTGTCGGAATATCAGTTCGCGGGCCTGCTGCGTGGCGCGCGCACCGAAATCGCGAAGTGCGTGACGCACGGACTTCAGGTCCCGGCGACGGCGGAAATCGTGCTCGAAGGCTTCATCCAGCCCGATGCCGGGGATCCGAGCGGCTACGAGACCGCGCTCGAGGGACCGTTCGGCGATCACACGGGTTACTACAACGAGGTCGAGCGCTTTCCGGTGCTGACGATCGAGCGCATCACCATGCGCCGCGATCCTATTTACCATTCGACCTACACGGGCAAGCCTCCGGACGAGCCCGCGGTGCTGGGCGTGGCGCTCAACGAAGTCTTCGTTCCGATTCTGCAAAAGCAGTTTCCGGAAATCACCGATTTCTATCTTCCGCCGGAGGGTTGCTCGTATCGCCTGGCGGTCGTCAGCATGAAAAAGCAGTATCCGGGACACGCCAAGCGCGTGATGTTCGGCGTGTGGAGCTTCCTGCGCCAGTTCATGTACACCAAGTTCATCATCGTTACCGACGACGACGTCGACATTCGCAACTGGAAGGAAGTGATCTGGGCGATGACCACGCGCGTCGATCCGGCGCGCGATACGCTCATCGTCGAGAACACTCCCATCGACTACCTCGACTTCGCTTCTCCGGTTTCCGGCCTTGGCGCCAAGATGGGCATCGACGCGACCCATAAGTGGAGCGGCGAGACTTCGCGCGTCTGGGGGCGTCCGATCGCAATGAGCGACGCGGTCAAGCGGCGCATCGATGCGCTGTGGAACGAGCTTGGGCTCGACAAAACGTCCGGCGGCTAACGATCATCCGCGGCGAGCTTCTCGGCGAATCGACGGGCCAGTGGCGGCGTCGCATCGCGAACGAGCGCGGCGTAGCGCACTCGATGACCTGGAGGGGTCGTGGCGATTCGTGTCTTGCGCGTCAGCCGTAGTAGTCAACCCGTCACCAGCGAGCCGATCGTGCGCGGAGCGCGCGCAGACCCGATCGTCAGCGCTTCGGTGTGCGCATGACCCGCGACACCGCGAACGCAACCGAAGCGAGGCGGGCCCACTTCGCGAAGCGCTTCAGGCCGAGGATCGGTGCGACGAGCTCGAACAGCGTCACAAGCGCGGCCGGCTTGACGATGGCGTTCGCGACCAGGCTCGCCGGGCGCAGCGATTCGCGCGCGGCGCCGGCATGAAGCGCCAGCTCGGTCCGCTGCAATCGCAGGCGCGCAATCAGGAGCTGCTTGCGCGCGGCCAGCATATTGCTTCGGGCGCTCATGATGTTTTCACTGCCGACGCAGCGCCGCGACGTCGTTCTCGAGCTCTTCGAGCGTCGCCGAGAACGGCGCGGGCGTTTCGCGCGAGATTTGCCTCAGGCGAACGAAGACGATCGAGGTGAGGACGACGTAGAACAGCGTGACGCCGCCGACCGCGGCCAGGCGGTATGAATCCCAGAAGTACGCGATAACGAACAGTGACGCGAAGAGCAACGCGAAAAGGCCGAGCACGGTGCCGACCGCCGCCAGGACGACCAACTGCTGAACGTATTGGCGCGCTTCCGCGAACTCGACGCAGGCGAGCTCGATGCGGGTGCGCACCATCGCGATCGCCGTCGCGGCGACTTGCCCGACCGCGCCCATGGCGCCGCCCTGCGGACGATTGTCGTTGCTGTCCGGCACCGGATCAGCGACGGCTCAGCACTACGCCGACCAGGAAGCCGACGGCCGCGGCGGCGCCGATCGCCTGCCACGGATTGTCGCGCACGTAGTCATCGGTGACCTTCGCCGCGGCCTTGGCGCGATCCATCGCGTCATCCTGAAGATCCTGCAGCGCGAGCTTCGCCGACAGCAGCTTCGACTCGACTTGCGAGCGCAGGTCGCTCGCCCGATCGCCTGTTTCCGAGGCCGCCTGCTTGAGCAGGGATTCGGCTTCGGCGAGCACATCGCCGAAATCCTTGACCAGCGCCTTGCGGCTGCGCTCGAGTCTTGAAGCAGTCATGTTTGAGCTCCCGTGAAACGGATGGCACAGTGTCGAGGGAGCGGCATCGCCCCTCGAAGTCCACCCGGCAGGCATTATAGCGCTGCGATGAGGGGTGCGACATTGCGCTCCACGCGAGGTTCCCGGCGGGATCCAGCGCTTTGCGAATCGAAGACGCTGGATTCCCGCTTTCGCGGGAATGGCGAATTGGGGAAGGCTGCCTCCACGCGCTCGTCGTCCCCGCGAAAACGAGCCCGAAGGGCGAAGTTTCGTCGGCCAGGCGGGGACCCAGCGGCGTTCGTACCATGGACACAAACGCGCAATCAACGTGCGGAGAAAGTCCATGACGGACGTTGAACCGCGGCAGTTGAAGCGCGGCCGCCAGTCCCAACATAGGGGGCGCGGTCGCTCGTGGCCGCCTCGATCCCGGGAGATTCGCGATGGCAGACATACTCGATACACAAGCCTTGCCGCCCACCGCGCCGTCCGCGTCGCTGATGTCGACGACGCTGCTGATCTATGCACTCTACGGCATTGCCGCGGTCGCCGGCCTTCTATCGTCGGGCTTTCCGCTGATCGCGCCGTTCTTCGGCGTCCTCGGCATCGTCGCTGTCATCATCGCCTATGTAAAACGTACCGATGCCGCCGGCACCTGGCTCGCGTCGCACTACCGCTGGCTGATTCGAACCTTCTGGTTCTCGATGCTATGGGCGGCGCTGGGCATGCTCATTCTGGTGATGCTGGGTTTGATCCTGATCGGCATTCCGATTGCGTTCGGGATCTGGTTCGCGGCGACGATCTGGATCGTCTATCGGATTGTGCGCGGCTATATTCTGTTCAAGGAAGGCAAGCCGATCCCAGGAATGTAGATCTGCGCGCAGCGCTACTGCGCGTGGTCGTAGACCCATTGCACGAGCACGTCCAGCGGATGCTGTGCGCGTGACGCGTTGGGGTGATTGACGAAACACACGACGACAAAACGCCGTCCCGCGGGACCGAACACATAACCGGCGATCGCGCGCACGCCTTCGAGCGTTCCCGTTTTCAGAAACGCCTGTTCGGCGACGTCATCGTCAATGAAACGCTTGCTCACGGTACCGTCGGTCGCGGCGACGCCCAGCGAGCTTATGTATTCGGAACGCACGCTGCTCGCATCCGCGGCGAGCAGCAGGCGCGCCATGCTCTGCGCTGCGATGCGCTCCTTCCGCGACAGGCCCGAGCCGTTCAGCATTACCAGATCGGGAAACTGCAGCTTGCGCCGGGCGAGCCACTGCTCGACCGCGAGTACCGCATGTGCAGTCGTGGCCGGGGGAGGATACGCTGTCGTTGCGAGCGTCAGGAAAAGCTGCCGCGCCATGAGATTGTTCGACAGCTTGTTGATGTCGCGAACCGCGTCGTGAAGCGGCGCCGATTCGAGCGTCGCGATGCGTGTCGCGGAGAGTGGCGTCGCGTCCGTCGCGCACCGTCCCGGCGAAAGTGCCGCCCGAATCGGTCCAGGTGCGCGCGAACAGGTTGAGCATGTAGTGCGGATGATCGAGCAGCGCGACGTACCACTCGCGCTCGCCGCAGGCCTGCGCATAGCGGCCGCGAAAAACTGCTTGAGCGCTGTCGCCGCGGTCGGCGAAATCCGCCTGGAGCGTCGCATGCCAATCCCCGCAGTCGCCGGGGACAAGCCGTGGCGAGCCCTGGACGGTGACGCGGCCGATGGGCGGGTCGACGCGCACATCGACGCCATCTCCCGCAGCGTTGGGCGCGAAGATGAAGCGCACGCTTTTGAAGTTGACCGCGAGCGCGTCGGGGCCGACGTTGTAGGGCCGCAGCGGCTCGCCGTCGAACGCCCCCGGATCGTAGGGCCCCGGGTCGAACCATGTCCTGTCGAGCACGAGGTCGCCTCGGATCGACGAGAGGCCGGTCGCGCGAATGTGCGCGACGAAATCGTTGAATTGCTCGACGGTAATCTTCGGGTCGCCGCGGCCCTTGAGCACGAGATTGCCGTCGAGGACACCGTCGGCGATCGGTCCGTCGGCGTAGGCCTCGGTGATCCACTGGTAGTTCGGACCGAGCAGCTCGAGGGCGGCGAACGTCGTCACCAGCTTCATGGTCGACGCCGGATTCATCGCCTTCCCCGGCTGTTGCGTGAAAAGCGGCTTGGTGGCGCCGATCTCCTGCACGTAGGCACCGACCGCGCTCAACGGGATGCGCTCGGCGAGGAATGCGCGGGCGACTGGTTGTGGGAGCGCCGCGTTTGCTTCGCTTGCGAGCAGGAGCGCGCACCAACAGGCGATCGACGCGATCAGGCGCATGCGACAATTTCCAGCGTGCGCGAGGCCAGCATCTCCATCTCGTCGTCCGAGAGACAGTACGGCGGCATCCAGTAGACGGTGCGGCCGATGGGGCGCAGGAGCATCTCGCGCGCCAGCGCCTCGGCAGAAAACCAGCGCGAAAAGTTCGCGCGTTCGGTGTCGACTTCGAATGCCCAGATCATGCCCATTTGCCGGAAATGGCTGACCTTGGGATGGGCGGCGATGGGTTGCGCAAGGAAGTCGAGCTTCGCCGCAAGTGCGCGATTATTCGCGAGCACATCGCTGTCGCGAAACAGGTCGAGCACCGCCAGCGCCGCGCGGCACGCGAGCGCGTTGCCGCTGTAGGAGTGCGAGTGCAGAAACCCGCGCGCGAGATCGTCATCGTAGAAGGCGTCGAAGATTTCATCGCGCGCCAGGACCACCGAGAGTGGCAGGTAGCCGCCGGTGATCCCCTTGGACAGGCACAGGAGGTCGGGCTCGATGCCCGCGTGCTCGCAGGCGAACATCCTGCCGGTGCGCCCGAAGCCGGTCATGATCTCGTCGGCAATCAGATGGACGTCGTAGCGCGTGCAGATCTCCCTTGCGCGCGCCAGATAGACGGGGTCATGCATCGCCATGCCGGCGGCGCCCTGGACCATGGGCTCGACGATGAGCGCGGCGATTGTCTCGTGATGCTCGCCAAGCCATGTCTCGAGCGCCTCGGCGGCGGCGAGCGCATGCTCGCGGGGAGTAGCGTCCTTCGACGCAAGGCGCGTGTCCGGCGATGGGACTGTCGCATGCGAATGCAGCAAGGGCGCATAGACGTCGCGGAAGAGTGCGATATCGGTCACCGACAAGGCCCCGGCGGTTTCACCGTGATAGCCCCGGGCCACGCTGACGAACTGCGTCTTCGCGTCTCGCCCCTTTTGTCGCCAGTAGTGAAAGCTCATCTTGAGCGCGATCTCGACCGCCGATGCGCCATCGGACGCGTAGAAGCAGTGGCCCAGCTTTCCGGGCGCGATTGCCGAGAGACGCTCGGCGAGCTCGACCGCCGGCTGATGCGTGAATCCGGCCAGCATCGCGTGCTCGAGCTTGTCCAGCTGGTCGACGATCGCGCCCTTGATCGCCGGATGTCCGTGGCCGAAGAGATTCACCCACCACGAGCTTATGCCATCGAGGTAGCGATGGCCGTCGAAGTCATAGAGCCACGATCCACTGGCGCGCGAGACCGGAACAAGCGGCGTGGTCTCGTGGTGCTTCATCTGCGTGCACGGATGCCAGACCGCCTCGTTGCTGCGCGAAAGCCAATGTTCGTTGCGGGTCACGAGGGAGCTTGAAACGAAGCGTTGCACATTATAGCGGCCGCAATGTCGCGAATTGGCGACAAAAAGGTGCGGGACGCGCGCCGGACCAGAGGCGATTGGCCGAGCAGCGGGTTGACATCGCCCGCTCAACGGCACTACATACGCGTGTGCGCCCGGCGCTCGCCGTTTGCGCGTTCTTGCGCGAAGGCGGTTTCGACATCGCTCGAGCATGGATTCCCAGACCCGCACACGCTACAGCGCCACCGCGATCGCCCTGCACTGGCTGACCGCGGGGCTGATCGTCGCCGGGTTCACGCTGGGCCTGTCCATGGTGGGGCTGCCCTTCGGCCGCCAGAAGCTGCAGTGGTACGCCTGGCACAAGTGGATCGGCATCACCGTATGGCTCATCACCTGCGGGCGGCTGGCTTGGCGCGGGACGCATCCGGCGCCGCCGATGGAGCCCATGCCGCGGTGGCAACGGGACGCTGCCGCCGTCAGCCACGCGCTCCTGTACGGGCTTCTGCTCGTGATACCGATATCGGGCTGGCTCTACAGCTCGGCTGCGGGGGTGCAGGTCGTTTATTTGGGCCTCGTGCCCCTGCCCGACCTGGTGTCCAAGGACCGTGCCCTGGCGGATGCGCTGAGAACCGTGCACGTAACGTTGAACTTCACCCTCCTGACGCTGGTCTGTATCCACAGCGCGGCGGCGCTCAAGCACCATTTTGTCGATCGCGACGCGGTGCTGACACGGATGCTCCCGTGGTCCCGGAACCCTTGAGTTTCGTCCCGACCGTCCAATTTGCATCCGTGTGTTTCAGCTCAAGAGGGTTTCACGCCGCCGTTTCTCCGTTGGATTGGAAAAAGGGCTCAATATGATGCGTCTTCGATCATTCATACCGCCGCTAGGGATGATGCTGCTCGCGGCCGGCCAGGCCGGTGCGCAGGGCGTTCTCATCGACAAGAGCGAGATCCGGTTCCAGTCGAAGCAGATGGGTGCCAGCGTCGAGGGGCGCTTCCGCCGCTGGAAGGCCAACATCGTGTTCCTGCCCAAGGATCTCGCGCGATCGAAAGCCGATTTCGACATCGAGCTCGGCAGCATCGATCTGGCGAGCGATGAGTCCGAGACCGAGGTCAAGCGGCCGCTCTGGTTCGACACCGCGAAATTCCCCGTCGCGCATTTCTCATCGTCGGCGATCAAGGATCTCGGCGGCGATAAGTACGAAGTCGCGGGGCAGCTGACCGTGAAGGGCATCACGCACGACGCGATCGTGCCGATCACGCTGAAGAAGGACGCCGCGGGCAACAGCGTCGCAGAGGGCAGCTTCGTGCTCAAGCGGCTCGACTACAAGATCGGGGAGGGTCAGTGGGCCGATCCGTCGACGGTGGCCAACGACGTGCTCGTGCGCATTCGCATGGTGCTGCCGCCGGTCAAATAACAAGGGAACAATCGAGCGGCTTCGCCTGTTAGTGTCGCGGTGCGCGGCGTATCGACCCGATGCGCCACAACGATTCCAGGAGCAGTCCATGCGTGTTCGCACCATCTGCTTCGCTGTCGGAGCGGCGATGCTCGTCGTCGGCGCGCTCCCCGCGTCAGCGCAGACCTACACGCTCGATCCCGCGCACTCGCAGCCGTTCTTCGAGCTCAACCACATGGGTTATTCCCTGCAACGCGGCGCGTTCGCGGGCGCGACGGGGACCATCACGCTCGACCGTGCCGCCAGGAAGGGCACGATCGACGTAAGCATTGACACGAGGACCATTCGAACGAGCGATCCGAAGCTCGACACGAACGTGCGCGGCGAGGATTTTTTCAATGTCGCGAAGTATCCGACGATGACCTTCAAATCGACGCAGCTCACCTTTGACGGCGATCGTCTCGTCGGCGCGGACGGAGAGCTGACAATGCTGGGCGTCACCAAGCCGGTGAGCCTCACCGTCTCCAACTTTGTCTGTGGCCTGCATCCCTACACCAAGAATCCGCTTTGCGGCGCCGAGGTGACGACGACCATCAAGCGCTCGGAATGGGGCATGACGTACCTCGCGCCCAAGCTGGTCGGCGATGACGTGAAAATCACCATCCCGGTCGAGGCCTACCGCCAGTAGCTCCCGCCGTGGTGTCTCGCGCTCACTCGAGTCTCGCGCGCATCCTGTCGGTCGCCTCCACCAGCTCTCGCGCAACTCCCGGCTCTCGCGCGGAATGCCCTGCATCCGGAACGACGACATAGTCCGCCTCGGGCCAGGCGCGATGCAATTCATCGGCTGACACGATCGGACACACCACATCGTAGCGTCCCTGCACGATCGCGCAGGGGAGGTGCCGGATGCGCTCGATGTTGTCGAGCAGCGCGTTGTCGGGCAGAAAGATGTGGTGGGCGAAGTAATGCGCCTCGATGCGGGCGATCGCGAGCGCCACCGCGTCGTCGTCGAAGTGCGCGACGAGCTGGGGATCCGGCAGCAGGGTCGAGCACAAACCTTCGTAGCGGCTCCAGGCGTGGGCCGCGGGCATGTGCACTTTCGGATCGGGATCCGTCAACCGGCGATAGTAGGCGGCGAGCAGGTCCCCGCGATCCCGCTCGGGAAGAAATTCGGCGAACCCGCGCCACGCTTCGGGAAACAGGAAGCGCATCTGATAGAGAAACCACTGGATCTCCAGCGGCCGGCAAAGAAAGATCCCGCGCAGCACCAGAGCGAGCACGCGCGTGGGATGCGCCTCAGCGTACGCGAGCGCGAGCGTCGATCCCCACGAGCCGCCGAAAACGAGCCAGCGCTCCACGCGCAGGTGCTCGCGCAAGCGCTCGAGGTCGGCGATGAGATGCGCGGTGGTGTTGTCGGTGATCTCGCCGAGCGGCGTCGACTGTCCGGCGCCGCGCTGATCGTAGATGACGATGCGATAGAACGCCGGATCGAAAAATCGCCGATGATCGGGTGAGCTGCCGCCGCCCGGGCCGCCGTGCAGGAACACCGCCGCTACGCCGCGAGGGTTGCCCGATTCCTCCCAGTACATCGTGTGCAGGCCGTCGAGCGCGAGCCTTCCCGTGCGGTTGGCTACGAGCGCCGGATAGAGAAAGTCGTCGCGCGAAAGCGTGCGCGTTGATTCGGAGTCGCTCATCCTGGTCTACGTTGAGAGTGCGTGTCGAGCATCAGGCAAGGAACGGACGAGCGCCCACGCCGCTCGGCGCGTCCGCCGCATCGATCCCGCCGCCGATGCTCCGCTAGCGTCCTTTCTTGAAGGCGACGACCTTCTGCTTCTGCTCGCCCAGTCCCTTGATGCCGAGCGTGACGACGTCGCCCGCCTTGAGAAACTGCGGCTCCGGCTTCATGCCCATGCCCACGCCCGGCGGAGTGCCGGTGGTGATCACGTCGCCGGGCAGGAGCGTCATGTACTTCGACACGTCGGCAACGACCTGGGCGACACTGAATATCATCGTCTTCGTGTTGCCGGTCTGCCGGCGCGCGCCGTTGACGTCGAGCCACATGTCGAGGTTCTGCGGATCCTTGATTTCGTCGGTCGGTCACCATCCACGGTCCGATCGGGCCGAACGTGTCGCATCCCTTGCCCTTGTTCCACTGCGACGCGCTGCGCTTCATCTGGTATTCGCGCTCCGAGACGTCGTTGATCAGGCAGTAGCCGGCGACGTACTTGAGCGCGTCCTTTTCGGAAACGTGACGCGCGGTGCGGCCCATGACCACGCCGAGCTCGACTTCCCAATCGGTATGCGTCGAGTCGGGCGGAAGCATGATGTTGTCGTTGGGGCCGACGATGCAGGTCTCGGCCTTGAAGAAGACGATCGGATATTCCGGGATCGGCGAGCCCGTTTCCTTGGCGTGATCGATGTAGTTGAGGCCGATGGCGACGAACTTCGGCGGCGTGGCGATGCACGGTCCGAGGCGCGGCCGACCTTTGACCAGCGGCAGCTTCTTGGTGTCGAGCTTGCGCAGTTTCGCGAGCTCGCCCGGCGCGAGCGACGCGCCGTCGATGTCCTTCACCTTGCGCGACAGGTCGCGCAACTTGCCGTCGGCATCGATCAGGCCCGGCTTTTCCTTGCCGGCGGCGCCAAAGCGTACGAGTTTCATGGTTGCTCCTTTTGTTTGAAGTGAGAAAGCGCTGCGGACAATCGATGCGCGGTGTGTGGACCAATGTGGATCGATGGTTACAGATTCAGATTCGTGCTTGACACACGCGGCCGGAGAAGCGCTTCGGGTCCGTCAGATGGTCATGCCGCCGTCGACCGAGTAGACGTTACCGGTCGCGAACGCGGATTCGTCGGACGCAAGAAAGACGACGACCGGCGCGATCTCCTCGGGCTTGGCGAGGCGGCCCATCGGCTGCCGCGCGATGAACGCCTTGCGCGCCTCGACCGGATCGGGCTGGGCGTTGATGCGATCGTGCAGCGATGGCGTGTCGACCGTCCCCGGCGCGATCGCATTGCAGCGTATGCCGCGCGTGACGAAGTCCGCCGCAACCGCCTTGGTCAATCCGATAACGGCGGCCTTGCTCGCGCCGTAGACGAAGCGGTTCGGAATGCCCTTGATCGAGCCCGCGACCGAGGCCATGTTGATGATGCTCGCGCCGCCGTTGGCGAGCATCGCGGGCAGCGCGCACTTGATCGTCATGTACATGGCGCGCACGTTGAGATTGAAGCTGAACTCCCAGTCCTTGGGCGTGCAGTCGAGCACGGTGCCGTTGTGCACGTAGCCGGCGCAATTGAACAGGATCGACAGCGGCGGCAGCTCGGCGATGGTCTTCGCGACGGCGCCGTCGTCGAGCACGTCGAGCGTGCGCGCGGTGATGCCGGCGATGCCGGCGTAGCGCTCGAGCGCCTTGGCGTTGACGTCGGTCGCGTAGACCTGCGCGCCTTCCTTTGCCATTGCCATCGCGCTCGCGTGGCCGATGCCCTGGCCTGCGGCGGTGATGAGCGCGACCTTGCCTTCGAGTCGTCCGGCCACTGGTGAGCCTCCGTGAGATTTGCCGCGAGCGGCGCCGGCAAGCGGCGCGCTGGGAACAAGGTCATTTTAGCAAGCGCTAAGGACAATCGGCAGAAAATTGGTCAGACCACTTGACCAAAGCGGCGGATTTTGCTTAGCTACGTTGTTTCGGTAAAGCGGGCGACAGGGATCGTCACCCGGTCCCGGTTTTGGCGCACACATGCCCATCCACAGCATCGAGCCCCGTCGGCTTTACCGCCAGATCGCCGATCAGATCCGAACCTTGATTCGCAGCGGCGAGTTTTCGCCGGGGTCGCGGCTGCCGCCGGAGCGCGACCTCGCCCGTCAGCTGGGCGTATCGCGTCCGTCGGTGCGCGAGGCGCTGATCGCGCTCGAGGTCGAAGGCCTGGTCGATGTGCGCATCGGCTCCGGCATCTATGTGCTGGCGCCGGATGCGCGACGGCAGGGACGAAGTTCAGGCGGCGTCCGGCCCGTTCGAGTTGCTCAGGGCGCGCTGGGTGATCGAAGGCGAATGCGCCGCGCTGGCGGCGAAGTCGGCGAAGAAGGCCCAGATCGAAGCCATGGAGGAAGCGCTGGACCTCATGCAGCGGGAGATGACCGACGAGCGCCAGCCGCTTCACGCGGACAGGCTCTTTCACTTGCGCATCGCCGAGGCGCACCGGCAACGGCGCGCTCGTCCAGGTCGTCAAGATGTTGTGGGAGGAGCGCAGCGGACCGCTGTACAAGCAACTCGAGCATCATTACGACGCACCGGAATTGTGGGTCGCGGCGATGGCCGAGCATCGCGCGGTGCTGAAGCCGATCGCGGCGCACGATCCCGCTGCGGCGCGGATCGCGATGCAGCGCCATCTGAATCAGGCGTACAAGCGTTTCAGCACCGGCTGGGACGCGCTTCATTAGAGTCGGAGACAGACCATGATCACCTGCCGTATTCACGCCAAGGAAGACCTTCGCATCGAGGCCGCCGACGACCCGCAGATCGGGCCCGGACAAGTGCTGATCCGGCTCGGCGCCGGCGGCATCTGCGGCTCCGATCTCCACTATTACTTCGAAGGAAGGAACGGCAGCTTCGTCATTCGCGAGCCGCTGATTCCCGGCCACGAAGCGTCCGGCGTGGTGGCCAAGGTCGGCCCCGGCGTCACGCGCGTGAAGGTCGGCGACAAGATCGCGGTGTCGCCCTCGCACGCCTGCGGACAGTGCGACTACTGCCGCGAGGGGCGCGAGCACCTGTGCCGCAACATGCGATTCCTCGGCAGCGCGAGCCTGTATCCGCACGTGCAGGGCATGTTCTGCGAATACTTCGTGATGGGCGAGCGCCAGTGCTATCCGGTCGGCGGCGACATTACGCTCGGCGAGCTCGCGTTCGCCGAGCCGCTGGCGGTGGCTTTGCACGCGGTCAATCGCGGTCCGGAGCTATTGGGCAAATCGGTGCTCATCACCGGCGCCGGCACCATCGGCTGCCTGACGGTGATCGCGGCGCGCCTTGCCGGCGCGCGACGGATCACGGTCTCCGACATTCTCGACCGCCCGCTGGCCACCGCGACCGAAGTCGGCGCCGACCGCACGATACGCGCGGATCGCGATGCCGATGCGCTTTCCGCTCCGCAATTCGACGTTGCCTACGAAGTATCCGGCAGCTTTGCCGCGCTGAAGGCCTGCGTCGCCGCCGTGAAGCGCGGAGGCACCGTCGTGCAGGTGGGTACGCTGCCGCACGAGCCGCTGCCTTTCGTCGTCAACGAGATCATGAGCAAGGAGCTCGACCTGAAGGGCGCTTTCCGCTGGGGCATCGAGTTCGACTGGGCGGTCGACTATCTGTCGACGCGTCGCGTCGACGTGCGGCCGCTCCTCTCCGGGCAGTTTCCGCTCGAGGACGCGGTCAAGGCGTTCGAGCTCGCCAAGGACAAGACGCGCAGCACCAAAGTTCAGGTGATCGCGGCGTGACGATGGGCGGGCAGTTGCAACAGCGCCGCATTGCCGCACCTACGCGCTGCAAGTACAGGAGATTCGCATGCTGACCAAGACATCCTTCACGATCCGACTGCATCCCAACGACGACGTGGTCATCGCGCGCCAGCAGCTCGTCTCGGGAACGATGCTGATCGACGAGAACGTGAAGGTGTCCGGGCTCGTCCCGCCGGGGCACAAGATCGCGACGCGCGCGATTGCCGTCGGCGAGCCGGTCAAGCGCTACGACCAGATCATCGGCTTCGCCAAGCGGCCGATTGCCGCCGGCGAGCACGTCCATCTGCACAACCTGGCGATGGGCGACTTCGCGCGCGACTACGCCTTCGGCGCGGACGTGAAGCCGACGCAGTACGCCGATCCCGCGGCGACGTTCATGGGCATCGTTCGCCCCGACGGGCGCGTGGCCACGCGCAACTACATCGGCATTCTGTCCACCGTGAACTGCTCGGCGACCGTTGCGCACGGCATCGCCGATCAGTTCAAGGGCGCGGCGCTGGCGCAGTTTCCCAACGTCGACGGCGTGGTCGCGCTGACCCACGGCAGCGGATGCGGCATGGACGTGCAGGGCGAGAGCATGCAGGTGCTGCGCCGGACGCTGGGCGGCTACGCGAAGCACGCCAATTTCGCCGGCGTGCTGATCGTCGGCCTGGGCTGCGAGGCGAACCAGATCAACGCGCTGCTCGGCGCCGAGGCGCTCAGCGAAGGGCCGCTGCTGCGCACGTTCAGCATCCAGGACACGGGCGGAACCGCGAAGGCGATCGCCAAGGGCGTGGCGATGGTCAACGAGATGCTGCCGCACGCGAACGATGTCGCGCGCACGCCGGTTCCCGCGAGCCATCTGGTGCTCGGACTGCAGTGCGGCGGATCGGATGGCTACTCGGGCATCACCGCCAACCCGGCGCTCGGCGCCGCGGTCGACACGCTGGTGCGCCACGGCGGCACCGCCATCCTGTCGGAAACGCCCGAGATCTACGGCGCGGAGCACTTGCTCACGCGCCGCGCGGTGTCGCGCGAAGTCGGCGAGAAGCTGATCGAGCGCATCAAGTGGTGGGAGGAATACACCGCGCGCAATCGCGGCGAGATGAACAACAATCCTTCGCCGGGCAACAAGGCCGGTGGACTCACGACGATCCTGGAGAAATCGCTCGGCGCGGTGGCGAAGGGCGGCACGACCAACCTCGTCGCGGTGTACGAATACGCGGAGCCGGTGACGGCCAAGGGCTTCGTCTACATGGACACGCCCGGCTACGACCCGGTCTCGGCGACGGGCCAGGTCGCGGGCGGCGCCAACATGATCTGCTTCACGACCGGGCGCGGATCGGCGTATGGCTGCGCGCCGTCGCCGTCGCTGAAGCTTTCCACCAACACCGCGCTGTGGGAACGCCAGGAAGAGGACATCGACATCAACTGCGGCGAGATCGTCGACGGCGGCGCGACGGTCGAGGCGATCGGCGAGCGATTTTTTCAGCTGATACTCGACACGGCGTCGGGCAAGAAGAGCAAGAGTGAGCTGCACGGATATGGACAGAATGAATTCGTGCCCTGGTATCTGGGCGCGGTGATGTGAAGTGAGGTGATGTGAAACAGCGGCGCGTCAATTGACAGGGTATGGGCTTGTCCGTACGCTGCAAGACGCACGAAACGCCGGAGAGCGTCGCGATTGTCGTAGTGCTTTCTTACTGAGGAGGAGGTTCATGAAGAAGCTCATCGCCGGCATCGTCGCCGGTTGCGCTATCGCCTTCGGCGGCCATGCGCTGGCGCAGGAAACGCTCACCGTGTGGTGGGTCAAGGGGTTCTACAAGTCCGAGGACGACGCGCTGTTCGCCGCGATCAAGAAGTTCGAGGACAAGACCAAGGTCAAGGTCGAGCTTTCGCAGTATCCGGTGCAGGACATGATTCCGAAGACCGTGTCCGCGCTCGATGCCGGCACGCCGCCCGACGTCGCCTACGCGGACGTCTACGATTTCCAGGTGACCGGCAAATGGGCCTTCGACGGCAAGCTCGAGGACATCACCGACGTCATCACGCCGCTCAAGGCCAACTTCGCGCCCAACACCGTCGAGACGACGTACCTCTACAACGACAAGACCAAGAAGCGCGCGTACTACGCCTTCCCGCTGAAGCAGCAGACCATGCACATCGAGTACTGGATCGACATGCTCGGAGATGCGGGATTCAAGGAATCGGACATTCCGACCGGATGGAAGGATTACTGGTCGTTCTGGTGCGACAAGGTACAGCCGGGCCTTCGCCAGAAGACGGGGCAGCGCCTCTTCGGTATCGGCCAGCCCATGGGTGTCGATTCGAGCGACTCGTTCTACTCGTTCCTGACGTTCATGGACGCCTACAACGTCAAGCTCGTCGACGACAACGGCAAGCTGCTGGTCGACGACCCCAAGGTCAGGGCGGGCCTGATCGGCGCGCTCAAGGATTACACCGACGTCTATACGAAGGGATGCACGCCGCCCTCGTCGACGTCGTGGAAGGATCCCGACAACAACGTCGCCTTCCACAACAAGACGACCGTGATGACGCACAACGCGACGATCTCCATCGCCGCCAAGTGGCTCGACGACGCCAACAACGAGACGCTGACACCCGAGCAGCGCGCGCAGGCGAAGAAGAACTACTACGAGCTGATCCGCAACGGCCGGTTTCCCCAACAAGCCCGACGGCTCGAAGATGGTCTATCGCACCGCGGTCAAGACCGGCGTGATCTTCGAGGGCGCCAAGAACAAGAAGCGCGCTCACGAGTTCGTCACCTTCCTGTTGCAGGAAGAGAATCTCACGCCTTACGTCGAGGGCGCGCTCGGACGCTGGTTCCCGGTGACGAAGGCCGCGCAGCAACGGCCGTTCTGGAAGGCGGATCGCCATCGCCTGTCCGTCTACAACCAGTACGCCGCGGGAACGGTGACGTTCGAGTTCACCAAGAACTACAAGTTCACGATCATCAACAACGAGAACGTCTGGGCCAAGGCGATGAATCGCGTCGTGAACGAAAAGGTTCCGGTCGACAAGGCCGTCGACGAAATGATCGCTCGCATCAAGGCGGTCGCGGGCTGAGCCAAACTCGTCATTCCCGCGAAAGCGGGAATCCAGCGGCGTTTGTGCCAACGCCACTGGGTCCCCGCTTTCGCGGGGACGACGCCTTGGTGATTGATTCACCCGCCGAGACGCTCAACCGTGGCCACCCTAGCCATTCCCCGCGTCGAACCCGCGCTTCCCGCCGGTCCGGCGAAGAAGCGCCTGTCGCCCTGGCAGACGTGGGGCCTGCTTCTGATCACGCCTTACGTGCTGGTCTTCCTGGTTTTCGTCGTGTACCCGGTGGGGTACGGTCTCTGGCTCGCCCGCCACCCTGCGAGCTACGTCAAGCTGGTCGACGATCCGATCTTTGCGCGGTCGGTGGTCAATACGCTGCTGTTCCTGATCGTCGGCATCAATCTGAAGATGGTCGTCGCGCTCTTTCTCTCGGGCTTTTTCGTGCGTGCGCGGACCTGGATCAAGTGGCTGTCGCTGGTGTTCATCCTGCCGTGGGCGGTGCCGTCGATACCGACCATCCTGTCGATCCGCTTCATGCTCAATCCCGAGTGGGGCATGATCAACCACCTGATCTTCAAGTTCACCGGCGCCGACGGACCGAACTGGCTCAACGATCCCTACGTCGCGCTGTCGATGGCGATTCTGGTCCACATCTGGAAATCGCTTCCCTTCTGGACGCTGATCCTCATCGCCGGAAGGCTCGCAATTCCGGCCGAGATGTACGAGGCCGCTTCGGTCGACGGAGCCACCGGCTGGCAGAAATTCAAGTTCATCACCTGGCCGTCGATGCGCACGCTGTATCTGACGTCGACCATCCTGTCGATGATCTGGACGCTGGGAGACTTCAACAGCGTCTACCTCCTCACCGGCGGCGGTCCCGCCGATCTCACGCACGTCCTGGCGACGCTCGGCATCCGCTATCTGCGGCTCGATCAGGTCGACCTGTCGATGGCCTCGATCGTGTGCGCGATGCCGCTGGTGCTGCCGCTGGTGTACTTCATGATGAAGCGACTGACCAAATGATCCCCCCGAAGCGCGCTGCGCGCGCCTCCCCCCAGGGGGCAGGCGCCTCGCTTGGGACGGCCCGGCGCGAGGCGATGATCCCCCCGAAGCGCGCTGCGCGCGCCTCCCTCCAGGGGGCAGGCGCATCGCTTGGGACGGGCCGGCGCGAGGCGCTCGCTTCGGTGGGCACTACGCGATGAAGTGGCGAGACGTCGCGACGGAAGCGAAGCTGCTGCTGATCGGCATTCCGGTGCTGCTCTGGACGTTGATCCCCGTCTATCACATGTTCCTGTTCTCGATCTCGCCCAAGGAGTCCGCGTTCGCGGGCAAGCTCTGGCCCGATCATCCGACGCTGCACAACTTCGAAGTCGTCTTCGGACAGAAGCACTACTACCTGAGCCACTTCTGGCTGCAGTTGTGGAATTCGCTGCTGATCGCCGTGACCGTCGGCGCCCTGACCTTGTTCGTCGCCACCTGCGCCGCCTTCGCGATCAGCCGCCTCAAGGTCAAGGGTGGCAGGACGATCATGAACCTGGCGCTGTTCACGTATTTCATTCCCGCGGCCTTTCTCGCGGTGCCGATGTACAAGACCATGGGCAACTACGGCCTGCTCAACAACCAGTGGGCACTGATCCTCGCCATGGTGACGATCGCGGCTCCGTATTCCATCTGGGTGCTGAAGCAGGCGTCCGACAAGCTTCCCTACGAGCTCGACGAGGCCGCGAGGATGGACGGCGCGACGCCACTGCAGCTTTTCCGGCTGGTGTATGTGCCGCTGATGATGCCCTCACTCGTCGCGATCGGAACGTATGCGCTGCTGCTGGCCTGGAACGAGTACCTGTACGCTTTCCTGCTGCTGTCCAACGACCGGCAGATCACGCTCTCGGTCGCGCTCGGCAACTTTCTCGCCGCGGACGATTCGCCGTGGGAGCTGCTGATGACCGTCGGACTCATCTACGCGCTGCCGCCGGCTGCGATCTACTACGCGTTCAAGCGCTACATGGTCGGCGGCCTGACCGCGGGCGCGGTGAAATCCTGAACGCCCGATCCATGCGCCAACACTGAACTCTAGGACCCTTGACCATGGCATCCGTCGCATTCCACGACATCGAGAAGAACTTCGGCAGCACCAAGGTGATCCACGGCATCAGCTTCGACATCAAGGACGGCGAGTTCATGGTGCTGGTGGGCCCGTCCGGATGCGGCAAGTCGACGCTGCTGCGCATGCTGGCCGGCCTCGAGGAGATTTCGGGCGGCACCATCGCCATCGACGGCAAGGTCGTCAACGACGTCGAATCGAAGGATCGCGACATTGCCATGGTTTTCCAGAGCTACGCGCTCTATCCTCACATGACCGTCGGCGACAACATGGCTTTCAGCTTGAAGCTGCGCAAGGCCGATGCCAAGGTCACCGCGGAGCGCGTGGCCAAGGCCGCCAAGATTCTCAATCTCGATCCGTATCTGGCGCGGTTCCCGCGCGAGCTCTCGGGTGGCCAGCGCCAGCGCGTCGCGATGGGGCGCGCCATCGTGCGCGACCCCAAGGTGTTTCTCTTCGATGAGCCGCTGTCGAACCTCGATGCCAAGCTGCGCGTCGCGATGCGCGCCGAGATCAAGGCCCTGCATCAACGCCTGAAGACGACGACGGTGTACGTCACGCACGACCAGGTCGAGGCGATGACCATGGCCGATCGCATCGTGGTGATGCACGACGGCAGGGTCGAGCAGATCGGCGCGCCGCTCGAGCTCTACGATCGCCCCGACAACCTGTTCGTGGCGCAGTTCATCGGCTCGCCGGCGATGAACGTCGTCAACGGCACGGTCCGTCGCGCCAACGGCGGCGCGTGGGTCGAGGCCGCGGGCGGCATGCGCTGGCCGCTCGGGCATACCGCGGGTGCCGACGGGCAGGCGGTCGCCTACGGCGTGCGGCCCGAGCATCTTTCGCTGGGCAGGCGGCGGAGCGGTCCCCGCCGAAGTCATCGTGGTCGAGCCGACCGGGGCGGAGACCGAGCTGCTGGTGCAGGCCGGCGATGCGCAGATCGTGCTGGTCACGCACGGACGACCGACCGTCAATCCGGGTGACAAGATCGGCCTGGCGGTCGACCCTGCCATGGTCCACGTATTCGATCAGAAGTCGGGAACGCGCCTCACTGCATGACGTAGCTTTACCGCATGCCGTCTCCCCGCTAGAGCGGTCTACTCCCGCACCTCGTTCCGGCAACGATGCCCTGCATAGTTGCGAACGCGACTTACCGCAAATCCGCCCAGCGAGACGGCATCGTACGCGATCATTACTCCATTGTTTGGAGTAGTCTATTGCGCGTTGAGCTATTTACTTCGCTGGACGAGTTCGAGAGACTGCACACGCAAGGCAGGTTGCGCAGCGCCCAGGGTGGTGTGAAAGCCTCCAAGGAGGTGCTATGTCCCACCATTTCTTTGCGAAGAATGTATCGGCGACCGGCGCAATGGTTGCATGCGTACTTTGCCTGCTCGGTCGCGCAGCGCCGATCGCGGCCCAAGTGCAAACGGCCATCGAATATGGTTTCTATTCGTACTGGGACGACTGTTACTACTTAGGCATCAGCTCTCAGCTCGTTTGCGACTACAGTTCGTACTTCGTCACATCGTTCCCCGACGAGATCGCGGAGCTCGATACGGGCGCCTATGACTCCGTTGGTGGCCAGTTTGTTTGGCAGCGCACTGGTGAAACATTCAATGTCTGGAGCGGGTCCGAGAGTGGCGCGCTCGCGACCTGCCGCTTCTACAACGCCTTCAACGCGACCTCTTTCCCCGAGCACTTCTATACGCCGTATCCGGCCGCGTGCGCGGCGGTGCGGGCCAATGCGCAATCGAATTACCAATATGAGGGGATAGCGTTTTACCTGCAGGTCCCCGACGCGAACGGCAATTGTCCGATCGGCACGATCATCCTCTATCGACTTTACTCGGCCAAGAGCGGCGCGCCCGTTCACCGCTTGACCACGAGCGTGGCGACTTTCAACAAAATGCTTGCTGCTGACTTTGAATTCGAGGGTGATAGCAGAACGTTCGCCTTCGCGTGCGTGCCGTCGCCTACCGCGCCGCCGACATCCTAGGTGTCATGGGTCGCACATCTCGATCCTCGGAGTCCTCGCATGCGGGGGCGCAAGGGCTCTGCGCACCTCGCCTACCTGCAGCTTCGTGCTGCCTGGCGCCGCAGGGACGTATTGGAAGCCGCCTCGCGCCATGCGGACTCCGGCGGGGAGCGCTGTAACAAATTGGCCGCCAAGGGAGAGGTCTATGCGTAGCAATATTCGACCGGTGATTTCGTTCGGCGTCGCTTGCGTTTGTTGTCTTGCCGCTGCGTTGTTCGTGATGCCCGCAACTGCCGGCCAGAACAGTTGGACGGCGATCGGACCCGACGGCGTCACCGTCACCGCGCTGGCCGTCGATCCGCACACACCATCGACGGCATTTGCGGGCACCAGCGGCGCGGGAATATTAAAGAGCACGGACGGAGGGACGACCTGGACGTCGGCCAATCTCGGGCTGCCGACGCCCATCAGCACGCTGGCTATCAGCGCGTTGGCTATCGATCCGTTAACTCCATCGACGCTATACGCCGCTACGTATGTCGGCCTCTTCAAAAGCACCGATGGCGGCAACGGCTGGTCGCTCGCCGGCCCCGCGGGCGCGCCGGCAACCTACGTTACCGCTCTGGCTATCGACCCGGCTTCGCCGGCAACCCTGTACGCTGCGGCGCCCACCGGGCTCTTCAAGACGACGGATGGCGCCGCGAGCTGGATCTCGATCGAGGCCGGACTATCGGGCCTGAGCCCGACCGTCATAGCGATCGACCCGGCAACGCCCTCGACGCTTTACGTCGGAGTCGTTGGTGATGATTTCGTTTGCTCCCGCTGCGGCGTGTTTAAAAGCACCGACGCCGGAACGAGTTGGACCAGGATCTACACAACACCCGTCGACCCGACACCCTTCGATGACCCAGGCCAGTCAGTGCAGGCGATCGCCATCGATCCGAGTTCGCCCTCGCATCTGTATCTGGCCCTCAACAGCGCTGTTTTGCTAAGCATGGATGGGGGTGCAAGCTGGTTCGGCGTTGTATGGCCCATCGGGTTCCTCTATTCGCTGGCCATCGACCCGGCCTCTCCTGCGACGCTGTACGCGGGCACCTCCTTTGGCGAGGTCTTCCGGACCACCGACGCCGGCGTTCACTGGCTACCGGTGACCGACGGTCCACTGGCGGCATCCCGCATCACGGTCCTGGCCTTGGCGGCGTCCACGCCCGAAATGATCTACGCCGGCGGCGACACCGGCATTTACCGAAGCTCAGACGATGCGCAGACCTGGACGCGGCTCGACGTGGGCATCAGGAACATTGGGTTGTCCCGGTTTGCGGTCGATCCCTCGTCGCCATCAACAATTTACTCGACGGTCGGTGGCGTCGTCATGAAGACCACGGATGCTGGCGGCCATTGGGCTGAAATTGCAAATGGCCCCGCGCTGACCGCCCCGGTCGACTCGTTGGACGATCGATCCCGCGCTCCCATCTACCATTTATGTGCGCGGTCGGAGCAATTTCGACTACTCCGGCGATGCTCCGTTTGGCGACGGTCCCGTTTACAAGAGCGTTGACGGAGGCGGCGCATTGGGCAGACGCGTCCCAAGGTTTGCCGACAGATGATCTGCAAGGGGGTATCCAATTGCTGGCTATCGCGCCGTCGCGTACTTCGACGCTCTATGCCGGTCTCGCTCGCACGTGGCGTTTCGAAAAGCGTCGATGGCGGCTTGTCCTGGGGGATGATAAACAATGGATTGATCCCGCGTCGGGCCATACATCTTGGTCTCGGCGCTGGCGGTCGACCCGACGAATGCGGACACAGTCTATGTCGCCACATCGCCCAATGGCAGCCAGGGAGACACGATGATTTTCAAGTCGACCAACGGCGGCGGTCAATGGCGGCAGGTCCCGATTTCCGGCCCTGCAGGAGCGATCATAACTACGCTTGCAGTCGATCCCGCGACGCCATCCACAGTCTACGCCGCATACGGCTACGGGAACGGCTGGCGTCGGCGGCATATTCAAGAGCATCGACAGCGGCGAGACATGGTCCGCCGCGCAAAACGGACTGTCCTCTCCCACCGTAAATGCGCTGGCGATCGATCCGACCGCACCCTCGCGGATTTATGCGGGCACCTCCAACGGCGTGTTCATGAGCGCCGACGCCGCGGCGAACTGGACACCGATCAATGACGGCCTGACGGGTCCGGATCTCAACGTCCTTGCCATTTCCATCGACCGGACCGGCTCAATCTTGCGGGCCGCATCACCTGCCGGTCTGTTCGAGTATCAGATGATCACTTCGCCGTCTACGGGTGCAGTCGCAGTGATCGAATACTTCAACGCGATATTCGATGACTATTTCATCACCGCGAGCCCGGATGAAATCAGCAAGCTCGACAACGGAGCATTTCCCGGATGGGCACGCACCGGATTGCAGTTCAATGCCTATGCCACGCTGGAAGGTGCCGCCGTGCCGGTGTGCCGGTTCTTCAGTACGGGGTTCGCGCCCAAGAGCACGCACTTCTACACGCCGTTTGCCTCCGAATGCAGCACGCTGCGCCTGGATTCCAACTGGGAACTCGAGAGTGCCTCGGCTTTTACCATCGCCTTGCCCGACGCCGACGGGGTCTGCGCCGCAGGCCTCATCCCGGTTTACCGCCTTTACAACCTAAACCAAGGCGGTGTGCCCAACCACCGTTACACCACCGACTCTGCAGTTCGCGCGCAGATGATCGCCCAAGGGTGGGTGGCGGAGGGTCTCGGGCCGAATGCAGTGGAAATGTGCTCGCCAATGTGACCGCTTTACCTGTTTCCAACGAGCGGACTGCCCCGGACGCGGCTACGGAGCTATTGTCAAACCTGATGTAGGTAGTTTGATCGAGCCGGGCCCTGCGCTGGTGTTTGATTTTTGGCGTTAGTCTTCTGCCGCTTTACTTCAGTCCTGCCGATTCGCGCATCCGCGTCCCCGATCGCCAGCAGCTTCGTTCCGCCCGCGCTCGCTCACGCCAATGACCACCAGCGAGCGCACGGGCGATCGTCTTCGGCGCGCGGTCACGAGTAGAATATGCGAAGCCGGGCGCCGCGAATTTTTGTTGCGCTTGGTCGCCATTTATCGCCGTTTCTCCTCGCCCTCCCACATGAGCAAGAAAACCTCAAAACCCAAGCACGTCCTCCGCTCGACCAAATGGTTCGGCCGCCGCGATCGCGATGGCCTGGTGCACCGATCGTGGATGAAGAACCAGGGCATCCCGCACGATCAGTTCGACGGCCGTCCGGTCATCGGCATCTGCAATACCTGGTCGCAGGCGACGCCGTGCAACGCGCACTTTCGCGAGCTCGCCGAGCACGTGCGCTCGGGCGTTCTCGACGCGGGCGGCTTCCCGCTCGAGTTCCCGGTGATGAGCCTCGGCGAGACGCTGATGCGCCCGACCACCATGCTCTTCCGCAACCAGGTCGTCGATGGACGTCGAGGAGTCGATCCGCGCCAATCCGTTCGACGGCGTGGTGCTGATGATGGGCTGCGACAAGACGACGCCCGCGCTGCTGATGGGCGCGGCGTCGTGCGACCTGCCGACCATCGGCCTCTCGGGCGGCCCGATGCTCAACGGCAAGTTCCGCGGCGAGGACATCGGCTCCGGCACGCACGTGTGGAAGTTCACGGAGATGCTCAAGACGGGCCAGATGAACGAGCACGACATGATCGACGCCGAGGCGTGCATGTCGCGCTCGGCCGGCCACTGCATGACCATGGGCACCGCGTCGACGATGGCGTCGATGGTCGAGGCGCTGGGCATGGGCCTGCCGACCAACGCCGCCATTCCCGCGGTCGACTCGCGGCGCAAGGTGCTCGCGCGCATGTGCGGCCGGCGCATCGTGGAGATGGTGCACGAGAACCTGAAGATGTCGAAGATCCTGACGCGCGACGCCTTCGAGAACGCGATCATGGTCAACGGCGCCATCGGCGGCTCGACCAACGCCGTCGTGCACCTGCTGGCGATCGCCGGCCGCATGGGCGTGAAGCTGTCGCTCGACGATTGGGACCGCCTCGGCCGCGACATGCCGTGCCTGGTCAACCTCATGCCTTCCGGCAAGTACCTGATGGAGGATTTCTACTACGCGGGCGGGTTGCCGGTCGTGATCCGCGAAATCGGCAAGTTCCTGCACAAGAAGGCGCTGACGGTCAACGGCAAGACGATCTGGGAGAACTCCAAGGACGCCGTCAACTACAACGAGGCGGTGATCACGCCGCTCGGCAAGCCTTTCAAGCCGCACGGCGGCATCGCGGTGCTGCGCGGCAATCTCGCGCCGCGCGGCGCGGTGTTGAAGCCCTCCGCGGCGACGCCGAAGCTGATGAAGCACAAGGGCCGCGCGGTCGTGTTCGAGGACATCGACGATTTGAACAAGCGCATCGACAGCCCCAAGCTCGACGTCGATCCCTCGTGCGTGCTGGTGCTCAAGAACTGCGGTCCGAAGGGCTATCCGGGCTTTCCCGAGGTCGGCAATTTCGCGCTGCCGGCGAAGATCCTGAAGAAGGGCGTGACCGACATGATCCGCATCTCCGACGCGCGGATGTCGGGCACCGCCTACGGAACCGTGGTGTTGCACACCGCGCCCGAAGCGGCCGAGGGCGGGCCTCTGGCGCTGGTCGAGAACGGCGACATGATCGAGCTCGACGTCGCGCGGCGGCGGATCCAACTGCACGTCTCCGATGCGGAGCTCGCGCGGCGCAAGGCGAAATGGAAGGCGCCGAAGCCGCACGCCGATCGCGGCTGGGTGAAGCTCTATTGCGCGACCGTGACGCAGGCCGATCAAGGCGTCGACCTCGATTTCCTGATCGGCAACTCCGGCGCCAAGGTCGGCAGGGAGAGTCACTGACGTTTGTCGCGTGCGCCCGGCTAGCTCCGCCGCGCGCAGAACCGATTCACGGCGCGAGTGTCCAGACAGCATGCAAGCCCGCCATCGTCTGGACCATCGGTCATTCAACGCGCTCGCTGGCGGAATTCACGGATTTGCTCCGTCGGCGAGCGGATCGAGCTTCTGGCCGACGTGCGGCGATATCCCGCGTCGAGGATGCATCCGCATTTCAACGGTGACGCACTCAGCCGCTCATTGCTCGTCGCCGGGATTCGATACGAAGGCTTTCCCGAGCTGGGCGGCCGCCGGCCGCCGCGGCCTGATTCACCCAACACGCGGTGGCGGAACGCGTCATTCCGCGGGTATGCGGACTACATGGCAACGCCGGAATTCGGCACGGCTTTCGCGCGCCTCACGGATCATGCGGTCCGCGCAAGGACCGCGATCATGTGCGCGGAAGCGCTGTGGTGGCGATGCCATCGGGCGTTGATTGCCGACGCGCTCAAGGTGCGGGGCGTGGAGGTGCTCGCATATCCTGGGCGACGGGAAGCTGGTCGAGCACCCCTACACCTCGGCGGTGAGCGTCGTGGATGGAAAGTTGTCCTACGGGCCCTCCGCCGGGCTCTTCGGCTAGATCGCTGGCGGTCCGGCCGCGCTGACCCTACAATGGGCGTCCAACCCACCTCTTTCGAAAGCGGTGCCCCATTGGCAAAGCCAAACTATCAGTACCAGAAGCGACAGAAAGAACTGGAAAAAAAGAAAAAGCAGGAAGAAAAGCGCAAGCGCAAGCTGGACAGCAAGGCCGAGCCCGAGGCCGGCGAGGTCGCTGAGTCTCCCGTCGCAGGCGAAGAGACTCCCCCCGCCTCGAGCTAGACAATAGCCGCCGCGGTAATCCCGCCGGCGGCTCCAAGACTCTTCCGGTGCGCGTGGCCTCGGCCGCGCTACCGACCACAATCCCTGCAGGTGCCGTCTTCGAGCGTGACGTATTCGTTCGGCACGCCCGTAAAGTCGCGCAGCTTGGCGGCGATAGTCACCACCGATCCTTTCGGCAGCCTCGACATGTCCGCGCGGGTGGATCGCTCGCTTGGCCGTATCTTGTTGCCGCCGGCCGCGCTGGCGATGTGCAGCTCGAAAACATCGCCTTGCTTGGCGAGTCCAGCGCGTACCGCGCTCATGCAGCGCTCGCATTGGACGATGCTTCGATGCGGGTGTCGGCGCTCTTTCGGGTCGGTTCATGGCCTCACGCGGACAGTACCGCGTCACCGCGTTGATGCAGTCGCAAGATGCGCTTCGCGGCGATGAAGATGTCTCCTGTAAACATGGCACTCGCAACAAGATCGTGTCCGCGCCGGAGCGGCGCCTTGCGCCGTTGACACGCCGTAGCCGCGTATCAGAATTTGCCGAACGTGTGATACGCCTCGACCGGGTCCATGCCCGCGAGCAGTGCCCGGCGCATGTCGCTTTCGGTCGCAACGACGGCTTCGGTCCGCGCCACGACTTCCTGCGCAATCGCCTGCGGAATCACCACCACGCCGTCGCGGTCGCCGAGCAGATAATCGCCGGTCCTGATGGTCACGCCGCCGATGGTGATCGGCTCTCCGAAAGCATCCGGCATCCATCGCTCGACGATGTCGGCCGGCGTGAGAAACGAGCAGAACACCGGAAAGCCTTGCGCGAGGACGAGCTCGGTGTCGCGCGAGCCGCCGTCGACGACATAGCCCAGGACGCCGCGCGCCTGCAGCGTCTGCGCCGAGAGCTCGCCCATCAGCGCGATCTCGTGATTGTTCGGCTGGCATACGATGACATGACCCGCAGGCGCCTTGGACAGCAGCGTGCACCACGCGAGGAGCGTTTCGTCGCGCGTGCGGGTGCGATCGATGTGTCCCTCCACCGTCCACGCGGGGCCGGCCAGCCGCGTCCCCGGCGCGATCGCCTTGATCCCGGGCGGGAGCACGATGTCGTCGTGGCCCATCATGCGCAGCACGTCGTGCACCGCGCCGGTGTAGCACTGCGCGAGCCGTGCCGTCAGCGTGCGCATCTCGCTCGTCGTGCTCATGTGTTTGTGTCGATCATCGGGATGTCGTCATGTTCGACTCCAGGCACCGCTGCGGGTTGCACGGCCGCAAGCACATTCCGTCGACCGAGGGCCTAGAACAAATCGAGCTGCGCGCGCTGGACTTCCGTCCGCGGCGGCTTGAAGCGGGACGTGTCCATCGGCGTGCGCTCGCGATTCAGTCCGAGGCGCCTGCAGGCGATGTCGAAGCGGTTGGCGATCAGATCGGCGAAGAGGCCCTGTCCCCGCATGCGCGAGCCGAATTGCGGATCGTTGTCGCGTCCGCCGCGCATCTGCTGAATCACGCTCATGATGTGCTCGGCGCGCAGCGGGTAGTGCTGCGCCAGCCAGTCGCGGAAGAGCTCCTTCACCTCGTGCGGAAGGCGGATCAGCGTCCAGCCGGCGTAACGCGCGCCGTTGGCGCTTGCCGCGTCGAGTATCGCTTCCATGTCCTTGTCGGTGAGCTGCGGGATGATCGGCGCCGTCATTACGCCGACGGGAATCCCCGCGTCGCTCAACGCCTTGACCGCCGCGAGCCGGCGATGAGGCGCCGCGGCGCGCGGCTCGAGCTTGCGCGCCAGATCGCGGTCGAGCGTCGTGATCGAAACGTAGACGCGCGCCATGTTCTTGGCCGCCATCGGTGCCAGAAGGTCGATGTCGCGCTCGACCAGGGCCGACTTGGTGACGATGGACACGGGATGCTCGCACGCGGACAGAATCTCCAGGACCTGGCGCGTCGTCTTCCATTCGCGCTCGATCGGCTGGTAAGGGTCGGTGTTGGTGCCCATGGCGATCGCGTCGCACACGTATCCCGGCTTTGCCAGCTCCGCGACGAGCAGCGCGGCGGCATCGGGCTTGGCGAAGAGCTTGGTCTCGAAGTCCAGTCCCGGCGACAGGTCGAGATAGGCGTGCGTCGGCCGCGCGTAGCAATAGACGCATCCGTGCTCGCAGCCCTGGTAGGGGTTGATCGACTGCGTGAACGGAATATCGGGCGACGCGTTGCGGGCGATGATCGTGCGCGAGCGCTGCAGCATGACCGTCGTCTTCAGCGGCGGCAGCTCCGGCTCCTCACCTTCGGTCTCCTGCTCGACCGGCGGCGTCCAGCCGTCGTCCACCGACTCCCGCGTGTCGCGGCGGAAGCGGTTTCCTGGATTGAATGTCGCGCCGCGTCCCTTGATCGGCGCGCGAGGTCCCGAACCCATCGTATCAGCCGCCCAGCTTGGCGTCCATGGTGATGGTCGCGTTGAGCACGCGCGACAGCGGGCAATTGGCTTTCGCGCCGCCGGCTATCTCGGCAAATTTCGCCGCGTCGATCGAGGGGACGCGGGCACGTGTCGTGAGATGCACCGCAGTGATGGTCCACGCGTCGCTGACTTTTTCCAGCGTGACTGCGGCCTCGGTGTCGATCGCTTCGGCGGTAAAGCCTGCGTTGTTCAAGGCGAACGACAGCGCCATGGTGAAGCAGCCAGCGTGCGCGGCGCCCAGCAGCTCCTCCGGGTTGGTGCCCTTGCCGTCGCCAAAACGGGCGTTGAATCCGTACGGAGCGTCCTTGAGCACGCCCGATTGGGTTGAGATGCTGCCCGCTGCCTTCCTTGACGGTGCCTTGCCAGCGTGCGGATGCCTTGCGTTGCATATTCGTCTCCGGGAATCGCGATACGAGGGATCGCCGATACCTTCAGTGTAAGCCCTCGCGCGAGCCGCGGCAAAGTGCGTACGGTATCCGAGGCTCGGCGCTCGCGCGAATGCGCTACCATAGGCGCGCTTTTCTTCGCCGCGAGCCCCTCGATGAGCAAACCCAAATCCGCGCATTTCGATACGCTGACGCTGCACGCGGGAGCGGTGCCGGACCCGGCTACCGGCGCGCGGGCGACCCCCATCTACCAGACCGCGTCGTACGTCTTCCGCGACAGCGATCATGCGGCGGCACTGTTCAACATGGAGCGCGCGGGGCACGTCTATTCGCGCATTTCCAACCCGACGTGCGCGGTGCTCGAAGAGCGGATCAGCGCCCTCGAAGGCGGCGTCGGCGCGATCGCGGTCGCGAGCGGGCAGGCCGCGCTTCACCTCGCGATCGCGACCCTCCTCGGCGCAGGCTCGCACATCGTCGCCTCGCGCTCGCTCTACGGCGGGTCGCACAATCTGCTCGACTTCACGCTGCCGCGTTTCGGCATCGACAACCACGTTCGTCGATCCGCGCGACCTCGACCAGTGGCGCGCGGCGATCCGGCCGCAGACGCGCCTTCTCTTCGGCGAGACGCTCGGCAATCCGGGCCTCGAAGTGCTCGACATCCCGCGCGTCGCCGACCTCGCGCACGAGCACGCCTTGCCGCTGCTGATCGATTCGACGTTCACGACACCGTATCTGATGCGACCGTTCGACCATGGCGCGGACCTGGTGTATCACTCCGCGACCAAGTTCCTGTCGGGTCACGGCGTGGTCATCGGCGGCTTGCTGGTCGACGGCGGCCGCTTCGATTGGCAGCGCTCGGGCAAGTTTCCCACGCTGAGCGAGCCTTACAGCGGCTTCCACGACATGGTCTTCACCGACGAGTCGACTACCGCGGCGTTTCTGCTGCGCGCGCGGCGCGAGGGCATACGCGACTTCGGCGCATGCATGGCGCCGATGACCGCCTTTCAGATCCTGCAGGGAATCGAGACGCTGCCGCTGCGGATGCAACGCCACGTCGAGAACACGCGCAAGATCGTGGCGTTTCTCGCGGCGCACGATTTCGTCGCGTCGGTAGGCTATCCGGAGCTTCCCGGGCACCCGGACCATGATCTGGCGCGGAGGCTGCTGCCGAAGGGCTGCGGCGCCGTCTTCAGCTTCGCCATTCGTGGAACGCGGGATCAGGGCCGGAGATTCATCGAGTCGCTGAGGGTATTTTCGCACCTCGCCAATGTCGGCGACGCCAAGTCGCTGGTGATCCACCCCGCGAGCACGACGCACTTCCGCGTGTCCGCGGAGAACCTCGCCGCCGCCGGAATCACCGAAGGCACGATCCGGCTCTCGGTCGGTCTCGAGAACGCGGACGATCTGATCGAGGACTTGAGCCGCGCGCTTCACGCGGCGTCCAAGGTGCGCTAGCAGTGCAGCTCGACGTCAACGGCAGCTCGGTCTACGCCTATACCGGAGGTCGCGCCTTCGACCCGGCGCAGCCCTCGATCGTCTTCGTCCACGGTGCGGCCAACGACCACAGCGTGTGGGCGCTGCAGTCGCGTTACTTCGCCCATCACGCGAGAAACGTGTTCGCGATCGACTTGCCGGGCCACGGCCGCAGCGGTGGCGAGGTCCGCGCGTCGGTGGCGGAGATCGCCGACTGGCTCGACGTCGCTGCTCGATGCGCTGGCGATCGGGCGCGCCGCTTTGGTGGGCCACAGCCTGGGCTCCCTGGCGGTGCTCGACATCGCCGCACGCAAGCCCGATCGCGTCTCGCGCGTCGCGTTGCTCGGGCCGTCGGCGCCGATGCCTGTCGCGGACGTGCTGCTCGACGCGGCCAGGCGCGACGACCATGTCGCATTCGAGCTGATCAATGGCTGGACATTTTCCGCCGGGCACCAGCTTGGCGGCAGCGAGCAACCCGGCATCTGGATGCGCGGCAGCGCGATGCGACTCATGGAGCGCTCGCGACCCGGAGCGCTGTACAAGGATCTTCTTGCCTGTCGCGATTACGAAGACGGCATCGAAGCAGGCGGCAAGGTTCGCTGTCCCGCATTGCTGATCCTGGGAGCGCGCGATCTGATGGCGCCGCCGGCGAGCGCGAGGCTGCTCATCGAGGCTCTTGCCGACAAGCGCGTCGTGAACCTCGCGTCTTGCGGCCACAGCCTGATGGCGGAAGCGCCAGGCGCGGTGCTCGACGCGCTGCGCGATTTTCCGCTTTAGGTCGATCGAGGCACATGCAGCTCACCGTCCACGACAGCGCAGAGAGCTTTCTCGCCACCGCGGGTGCGTTCCTCAAGATGTCGGAGGCCGAGAACAGCATCGTGACCATCGCCGCGGCGCGCATGGCCTCAGGCGCGCCGGGCGACGACGCCGGCGCCTATCTCGCCAGCGTCGCGCAGGACGGCGTGGTCATCGCGGCAGCGCTGCAAGGCGGCGCCGGCGGAATGCTGTTGACCGCGGCTCCGCCCTCCGCGTTGACGCTGATCGCGGCCGACATGTCGGCACGATGTCGCGTGCCCAAAAGCATAGTCGGGCCGCTCGACGCCTGCGAAGGATTCGCCCGCGAGTGGGCCGGCCGCAGCGGGCAGCGGCATTCGCTGCGCTTTCACTTGCGGCATTACGAGCTGCATCGACCGCCGCCGCCGCCGCGCACCCGCGGGCGCATGCGCGTGCCGGAACCACAGCGAGCACGAGTTGCTGCTCGCGTGGCAGCTCGCGTTCGTCGACGAAGCTCACCTCGCGGATGATTCGGGCCACACGCAGCGCGTTTTCGCACGCCGGCTGGAGCAGGGCACGATTCGCGTCTGGGACGACGACGGCATCGTAGCGCTGGCCGGATACGGCGACGGCGGCACCGACGTCGCCCGCATCGCTCCTGTTTTCACCCCGCCGGAGCATCGCGGAAGGAGCTACGCGTCGGCGCTGGTCGGCGAGCTGTCGCGCGAGCTCTTCGCGATGGGCAAGCGGGCGCTGTTCCTGACCGCCGACGCTTCCAACCCGACCAGCAACGGCATCTATCGCCGGATCGGTTTCGTCTCCGCGGCGGACCACTATCACTTCGATTTTCTCGCTCCGCCGGCATGAGCGCGCGCCTGTACTGCCCGATGTCGCTGGTCCCCGGCATCGGTCGTCGAGCTGCCGGACGCGGTCGCGCATCATGCATCGCGCGTCCTTCGCCTGCGGCCGGGCGATGCCGTGACATTGTTCAACGGCGAGGGTGGAGAGTTCGACGCGCGCCTGGCGGGAATCGAATCGCGGAGGGTGCTCGCTGACGGTGGGTGCGCACCGCGCCGTCGAGCGTGAATCGCCGCTCGACGTCACGCTCATGCAGGGCCTCGCGACAGCGGAGCGCATGGATTGGGCGATTCAGAAAGCGGTGGAGCTCGGCGTTCGCGCGATCGCGCCCGTGGCGATGGCGCGCAGCGTCACGCGGCTCGATGCGCGCGCGGGCGGCCAAGCGCGCCGAGCATTGGCGCTCGGTGATCGTCGCGTCATGCGAGCAGTGCGGCCGCAATCGCCTTCCTCTCCTGCGCCCGCTATGCGATTTCGCCGGCGCACTCCCGGCGTCGAATGCCGGCGGATGACGGCGTTGCCCCTGGCGCGATCGTGTCGCTCGTCCTGGCACCTGGAGAGGGAATCCCGTTGGGCCGCTTCGATCGACCGGTGGGTCCGATTCGAGTCATGATCGGCCCCGAGGGCGGCCTCACGCCGGAGGAACTGTCGGCCGCGAAACGCGCTGGATTTCGGTCCCTTGTTCTCGGTCCGCGAATATTGCGCACCGAGACCGCGGGGATCGCCGTGCTCTCGGCAATGAACGCCTTGTGGGGGGACTGGCAATGATGGAGCGACCGGCACCGCGCGGCCAACGCGCGTCGAGCGTGGCACGGCGACTGCCGCGATTCTCGTCTTCGGGCGATGTCCCTCGCCGCGCACGCTGCCGACCGACATTGCGTCCAGGCCCTCCGTAGGCCATCATCCGGTTCTCGGATTGGGCCGCGAATCGTTCATCGAGGAACCGTGATATGCGTGGAGGCTTGACCAACATCCGCGCGCGTTCGCGTAACGGGAGTGCATCGGGGTTCGCCGATGCGCGGTGGCTGCTCTGTATCCTGGGAACGGCGGCGCTCTGCGGAACAGCGCTCGCGCAATCGGCGCCGGAGATCCCGCGCTTTTCGTCCGGGCAGGCCGGCGCGCCGCCAGCGGGTTGGGAGCACATCCCGCTGTCGCACTCCAAGAAGATCACCGAGTACTCGACCGTGCTCGACGACGGCGTCGTGGTCCTGAAGGCGATCTCGCGCGGCAGCGCCTCGCTGATGGGAGTGCGCGTCGATTTCGATCCTCGCGCGTTTCCGATCCTGACGTGGCGGTGGAAAGTGACGCAGGGCATTCCGATGGCCGAGACCGCGAACCGCGCTCGCGAAGATGCGCCGGCGCGGATCATGGTTTCGTTCGCCGGCGACATGAAGAAGCTCGGCGCGCTCGATCGCGCTGCCGCCGCGGTTGCCGAATCGATCTCCGGACAGCCGCTCCCCTATGCGGAGCTCATGTACATCTGGGGCGGCAAGGTCGCCGGTCGATTCGATCACGACGAGCTCGCTGACCTCGCGCATCCGCATGCTTGCGGTCTCCGCCGACGATCAGGGGATCGGCCGCTGGCAGACCTACACGCGCAACCTGGTCGAGGATTACCGGCGCGCCTTCGGTGAGGAGCCGGGCAGGGTGACGGCGATCCAGTTGCTCACGGACACCGACAATACCGGAGGCGCCGCCGAAGCGCTTTACGGCGACATCAGCGTCGCGCCCGCGCGCTAGCGCGGCCTTTTGGCGGGATCGTCAGCGGCGACCAGCACGCTGCAGCGCACGCGCTCGATCAGCACCGCGTCGACCGATCCACGCCACCAGCGCAGCGCGAAGGACTTGCTTCGCGGATGCCCCAGGATGAGCAAGTCGATGCCGAGCTCGGCGACGAGCTTGGTCAGGACGTCAACGGGCTCGCCGACGAGGACGTGATCGATCACCGTCAGGCCGTTGCCCGCGAGCAGGGCGTGCGCGTTCTTGAGGTCGGCCTCCATGTGCTCGCGCTCGTCGGCCAGCGCGACCTCCGGGACATATTCGCCCGCGAGCAGATACGCCGACGGATAGTGAACCACGCCGGCCAGGTGAACCTCGACCGAGGCATCCGGCGCGAAGCGTATCGCTTCATCGAGCGCGAGCCGCGACTCGGGCGTGCCGTTATAAGCGACGAGAATCTTGCGGTACATGGCCACCTCCCCGCGGGAGCTAGGGCGTGTAGTGTGCGCACCGGGAACGCCGAAATCAACCCGGCTTCAGAGTGCCGTCTCAGGGCCACGAGCGCGGGACGGCCGGCAAGCGTCAGCGCGACGTCGCGCAAGTGGTCCCAGACGCTGCCGCGGCCGATGCCCTTGGCCAGGGCATCGAGACGCGCAAGGCGCATGAGGAGCGCCGGTATCGACGCGGGACTGACGCGCCGCGCGGCACGTTCCATCGCCGACTGGCGCTTGCCCCACACTCTGGCGTTCTTGACCGCAACCGCGACCGGCGTCCCCGAAGCCGTCGACGCAAGCACCGAGGCGAGCGCATGCAGGTCCTCGCCGAGCTGCCAGAGGAGCAGGGGCACGCCTTCGCCCTCGCTTTCGAGCGACGCCAGGATGCGGCACGCCCGCGCGGCATCGCCCGATAGCCATGCTTCGGACAATTGGAAAACATCGAAGCGCGAGACGTCCGCGACGGCATCTTCCACCGCTGCCTGCTGCGAGCTCGCCCTGTGGCAGCAACAGGCCGATTTTTTCGAGCTCCTGTCGCGCGGCAAGCAAGTTGCCCTCGGTCGTGTCGGCGAGAAACTGCAGCGTTTCGCCCGACGCGCTCTGCTGCTGGCGCTGCAGGCGGGACGCGATCCATCGCGGCAAGTCCGCGCGCTCCAGCGGATACACTTCGATCACGACGCCCGCCTGCTCCAGCGCCGCGAACCACGCGGAGCTCGTGGCGGCGCGATCGAGTCGCGGCAAGGTGATCAGGATGGTCGTGTCCGCGGACGGATGCGCGGCGCAGTCTTCGAGCACGCGCGCGCCGTCGACGCCGGGCTTGCCGCCAGGAATGCGCAAGTCGACGAGCTTTCGGGTCCCGAACAGGCCGAGGTTGCGGCTGGCGCCGGAAAACGCATCCCACTTGAATCCGGGCTCGACCACGAGCACCTCGCGCTCCTCGCATCCGGCCGCGCGCGCGGCGGCGCGAATGGCGTCGCCGGCCTCGATCGCGAGCAGGGGCTCATCGCCGAAGACGACATAGAGAGGCGCCAGACCCTCGCGACCAGATGGGCGCTCAGCTGCTCGGGACGCAGTCGCATCGATGCCGTTCGACGATTCGCCGCGCGCTCGTCGCCTAGGCGGGAGGCTTTTTCGCGTTCTGCAGCCGGCGCACGATCTGCTGCACGGCATCGGTCTGCATCTCGCGCCAGAGGCGTTGCTCCTGCGCTTCCTTGGCGAGCGTCTCGGTGTCGCTGTAGGTATAGCTGCGCCGCACGAGCACTTCGGACGTCGGGAGCCAATCCCTGCCTTCGTTGTCGTGGACGCGGAACAGCACGCGTTTCGAGAGCAGATACTCGGCAACCTTGCCGCCGCCGGACAGGGACAGGATCGACTTCGTATCCTCGACGCTGTTCACCTCGAGCATCACCTCCGCGGCGGCCGCGGTGTGCGACAAGCTTGGCGGTGCCGATGCTGTCGAGCGAACGCTTCAGCTCCGGAGCCATCGCGAGATTCGGCGCCGAGAGAAAGAAGGTGGTGAACGGATAGTCGGCCTCGCCGCGCAAATGAAAACCGCTGCCGCAGGCAGCAAGCCCGATCAGGAGCGCGAATGCGGCAATGCTCGCGGCGGCTTTGCGCATGCTCATTCGATTTTCGCCCGGTGCAGCGATTCCATGGTCTGCAGCTCCTTGCCCGGCTCGATGTTCTCGCCGCCCGCGTAGACGATGCGCGTCGGGTAAGCGGAGAACTGGAGGGGCCCGCCCGCGAGAATGTAGCGATGGCGCTCGGCGTCGAGCGGCAGCGTCTGCACCGAGCGTCCCGCCTCTCCGGGACGCAGCGCCCCTTTGAGCTCGAGGTTCGGAATCGCCGCCTGATACGCGCCGGTAACGTCGCGGATTTCCACGCGCAGCGCGACCTGCTCGATGGTGCGCTGGCCCCGGTTGTTGACGTCGACGACGTAGCGCAGCGCCTTCTCGCCGGCCGGGCGCGCTGCGTCGGCCTTGACGACGGTCGCATCGCGCACGCCCACGGCGAGGTCCGCGGTGGCAGTCCCCATCAGCGTCCGGAAGTTGCGCTGCGTATCGGCGACCTGCGTCTCGTAGGTGCGCTGAAGCTCGATCGCGCGCGGAATGGTTATCTCCGGCGCCGCCGCACCGCTCGCGGTCTGAGCGTCGAGCCGGATGAAAAACCTGTCGAGGAGCTTGCGATCCTCGGGAGTGAGCTTAGGCGTAGCAGCGCTCAGGAATTCGGCTTTGGCCTTCGGCTCCGACGGAATCGGCTTGTCCCTGGGGCCGCAGCGCGGCGAGCGCGAACGCCAGCGCCGCGCCGACACACCACGCGGATCGACTGATGATCATGGCACGCTGCGCTTCTCCGCGCCCGCGCAGGTTCCGTTCGCCGCGAGTCATGCCTGTACCGCCTTTCGTCTGCAGCACGACATTGACCAGCCGGTTGGGCACGACGATGATCCTCGCCGCGGAGTGATCGTCGCCACCGCCGTTCTCGGCCATCGCCTTCTGCACCGGCGGCGAAGCGAGCGCGGCGTTCTCGATCGCGCTCTTGTCGGCGCCGGCAGCGACGGTGAGCTTGCCGCGCAGCTTGCCGTTGACCTGCAGCACGAGCTCGATCTCGTCCTGCGCCAGCGCCTCGCGTCTGGACTTTCGGCCAGGGCGCATCGACGATGTCGCCCCAGTTTCGCCGCGTAGCCGAGTTCCTCCCACAAGGCATGCGTGATGTGCGGAACGACCGGATTGAGCATGCGCAGCAGCACGGAGAGTCCCTCGCGGGCGAATTCGGTGGACGCGCTGGTCGCATCCGCCGGCGCGGCCTCGAGCGTGTTGAGCATCTTCATGCCGGCGGAGACGACGGTGTTGTACTGCAGGCGCTGATAGTCGAAATCGGCCTGCTTGAGCTGCAGATAGAGCTCGCGCCGGGCCGTGCGCAGCTCGGGCGCGGCATGCGGCCAGTCGATCGGCGTTGGCGAGCGCGCGAGCGCATCGGCGCGGCCCTGCGCGTACGCCCAGAGGCGCTTCAGGAAACGGAAGGCGCCGTCGACGCCGGCTTCGGACCACTCCATCGTCTGCTCGGGCGGGCTCGCGAACATCACGAACATGCGCGCGGCGTCGGCGCCATAGCGATCGATGATGTGCTGTGGATCGACGCCGTTCAGCTTCGACTTGGACATCGTGCCGACGCCGTCGTATTCGACCGGCTTGCCGTCGGCCTTGAGGATGGTGCCGGTGACGCGGCCCGCGTCGTCGTGCGTGACCTCGACGTCGTCGGGCGCGATGTAGTCGATCCCGCCCTTCGCGTTGCGGCGATAGTAGATGTGGTTGAGCACCATTCCCTGCGTCATCAGCCGCGTGAACGGCTCGTCGAACTTGACCATGCCCATGTCGCGCATCACCTTGGTCCAGAAGCGCGCATAGAGCAGGTGCAGAATCGCATGGCTGATGCCGCCGATGTACTGGTCCATGGGATTCCAGTAATCGTTGCGCGCCGTCGATCATGGTCGGCGCATCGGGCGACGCGTAGCGCATGTAGTACCAGGACGAATCGACGAAGGTGTCCATGGTGTCGGTCTCGCGCTTCGCCGGCCCGCCGCATTTGGGGCAGGTCGTGTCGACGAAGTCGGCGCGCCTGGCGAGCGGGTTGCCGGCGCCGTCGGGAACGCAGTCCTCGGGAAGAATCACCGGAAGGTCCCGCTCGGGCACGGGCACTTCGCCGCAGCCCGGGCAATGGATGATCGGTATCGGCGTTCCCCAGTAGCGCTGGCGGGAGATGCCCCAGTCGCGCAGCCGATAGGTCACGCGCTTTTCGCCGAGCCCTTTCGCGGCGAGATCGGCGGCGATCGCGTCGACGGCCTCCTGGTAGCGCATTCCGTCGTACTTGCCGGAGTTGATCAACGAGCACCACGGACCTTGTCTCGTACCACGCCTGCCAAGAGCTCGGAGAAAAGGTCTCGCCGTCGATGGCGATCACCTGTTCACGCTGAGTTCGTGCAGATCGCGATTTTGAAGGACTTGTTTTACAGGAAGCGTGGCGAACTCGAAATCGCGCTCGTCGTGCGCCGGAACGCCCATGACCGCGCCGTCGCCGTAGCTCATCGAGCACGTAATTGCCGACCCAAACCGCGATCTTCTCCCCGGTGAGCGGATGCGTGACGAAAAGGCCCGTCGGCATCCCCTTCTTTTCCATGGTCGCGAAGTCGGCTTCGATGGTCGATCCGTGCTTGCATTCCTCGATGAAGGCGGCGAGCTTCGGATTCGACTTCGCGGCGTGCGCGGCGAGAGGATGCTCGGCGGCGACGGCGCAGAAGGTCACGCCCATGATGGTGTCGGCGCGCGTGGTGAAGACATACATCCTGCCGTCGCCGATCGGCTTGCCGTCGTCGCCCCTGATGTCGTGCGTGAACGCGAAGCGCACGCCCTCGCTTCGGCCGATCCAGTTGGCCTGCATGGTCTTCACCGGCTCGGGCCAGCCCGGCATCTTGTCGAGATACTCGAGCAGCTCCTCGGCGTAGTCCGTGATGCGCAGGTAGTACATCGGGATTTCGCGCTTCTCGACGGGAGCGCCCGAGCGCCATCCCTTGCCGTCGATCACCTGCTCGTTGGCGAGCACGGTCTGGTCGACCGGGTCCCAGTTGACGATGCCGCTCTTGCGGTAGGCGATGCCCTTCTCCAGCATCTTCAGGAAGAACCACTGGTTCCACTTGTAGTACTCGGGCGAGCAGGTCGCGAATTCGCGCGACCAGTCGATGGCCCAGCCCATGGGGAGACACTGCCGCTTCATGTAGGCGATGTTCTCGTACGTCCACTTCGCGGGAGCGACGCCGTTTTTGATCGCCGCGTTCTCGGCCGGCAGGCCGAACGCATCCCATCCCATCGGCATCAGCGCGTTCTTGCCGTTCATGCGCGAGATACCGGTACATCATGTCGTTGATGGTGTAGTTGCGAACGTGCCCCATGTGCAGCTTGCCGGACGGGTAGGGCAGCATCGAGACGCAAAAGAACTTCGGCGCCTCCGACGATTCGGTGGCGACAAAAGCCTTGCGCGAGGTCCAGTGCGCCTGCGCGGCGGCTTCGATTTCGGCGGGGCGGTACGCTTGCATGGTGCGGGTCCGTTCCGATGGCGTGGCGGCGAAACAGACGATTATACCGGCTGGAGCGCGGGCCGACCTCAGCCCGCGGCGAGCGTGAGGACCGCGAGCGCGGCGAACAGTCCCGCGGAGACGATGCGCACCACGCGGAACGGGATCTTGTCCGCGCAGCGAGCTTGCCGACAAGCACGACAGGCACGTCGGCGATCAACATGCCCAGCGTCGTGCCGGCGACGACGGCGACGAGATTGTCGAAGCGCGCCGCGAGCATCACCGTCGCGACCTGCGTCTTGTCTCCGATTTCGGCCAGGAAGAAGGCGACGACGGTCACCATGAACGCGCCGAGATTGGTGTGCGATACCGGCGCGCTGTCGTCGATCTTGTCAGGCTTCAGCGCCCACACCGCGACCGCCAGGAACGAAATCGCCAGCAGCCATTTCAGATACACCGCCGGCACCATCTGCCGTACCCAGCCGCCGAGGAGGCCCGCGAGCGTGTGGTTGAAGAGTATCGCCACGACGATGCCGAGGATGATCGGGAGCGGCTTCTTCAGGCGCGCTGCGAGCATCAGCGCGAGAAGCTGAGTCTTGTCGCCGATTTCGCCGACCGCGACCACCACCATCGATACCAGGAATGCTTCCATGATTCTTGGACGGGAACGCGCGGGTCAGCGAAACTCATCAAAAAAATGGAATATTTCTCCGGAGGCGGATGCCCTGTTGCCGTCGCTCGGAGGACGCTCGGCAACACAAGACGCCGACTGTCGCGGCGCTCACAGCGTCCTTTCGTCGGATCGCATGCAACGTTTGCCGTCCGCGGCGGTCCGAGCCGGTGATGCGACTCGCTCAAGACTGCTAGAATTCCAAGTCTACCGGCAATCGTGCTCAAGCCTATCGTGCTTCGCATGGATGCAGCTCGACCAAAGCACGCAACGCGCAGACACCGATCCTGCCCACGCTCCTATCATGCCTCGCCCGACCCTACTCACCTCGGCTGCTGCTCCTGCTCGTCATCCGCAGGCGCGAGCATCGGCGCCGCCGCCGCTCCGGTCCGCACCGCTCACGTCGAGGCCGAGCTCGTCGCCGAGCGAACCGCGCTGATACCGGGCCGCGCCAACACGGTCGCGCTGCGGCTGGTGATGGAGCGCGGCTGGCACACCTACTGGCAGAACGCGGGCGACTCCGGACTGCCCACGACGCTCACCTGGAAGCTGCCGCCGGGACTGCAGGCGTCGCCGATTCAATGGCCCGCACCGCGCGCGCTGCCGGTCGGCCCGCTCGTCAACTACGGTTACGAGGGCGAAGTGCTGTTGCCGAGCGACGTCACGACGCTGCCCGATTTTCTGAGCGGGAAGACGGTCACCTTGTCGGCGCGCGCCGATTGGCTGGTGTGCAAGGAAATCTGCATTCCCGAAGGCGCCGACCTTTCGCTGACCCTGCCGGTCGATGCCGACGCGGCGCGGGTCACGGTCGATCCGCGCTGGGGTGAGGCGATCGCCAAAGCTCGCGCGAGCGCGCCGAAACCCGCCGACGACTGGAACGTGACGGCAACCGGGAACGGCTCGACCGTCGACGTGCGCTTCGCGCCCGCGCCGGGGCACGAGGGCGCGAGCATCGCCGGCGCGCATTTCTTCCCGTATGTGGAAGGCCAGATCGAGGCCTCGGGACGCCAGTCGCTCACGCGTCAGGGAGCGGATTGGACGATGAGCTTGCCCGTGGCGAGCCAGCGCGTCGGGGAATTCAAGCGCCTCGCCGGTGTCCTGGTCTCGGGCGATCCCGGCGCGAAGGCACTGTCGCCATCGACGTGCCGTTGAGCGGAGCGGTCGTCGCCGGTCCGTCGGCAGCGGCGGCAAGGGCGCCGGTCGTTGCAGCCCCCGCTCCGCGCCGACGGCGATACAGCCTTGTCGCTCGGCACGGCGATCGTGTTCGCCCTCGTCGGCGGACTCCTTCTCAATCTGATGCCGTGCGTGTTTCCGGTTCTGTCGCTCAAGGTCCTCGGCTTCGCGGCGCACCGGGAAAGCGGCGCGGCGGCGCGGCACCACGGACTTGCGTTCGGCGCGGGCGTCATCGTGTCGTTCTGGTTGCTCGCCGGCGCGCTGATCGCATTTCGCGCAGCGGGCGCGCAGCTTGGCTGGGGATTCCAACTGCAGTCGCCTGCGACGATCGCGCTGCTGGCCGTGCTGTTCTTCGTGCTGGCGCTGAATCTGTCCGGCGTCTTCGAGGTCCGCCAGTTCGTGCCCTCGTCGGTGGCGTCGTGGAATGCGAAGAATCCGCTTCTCAACGATGCACTGTCAGGCGCGCTGGCGGTCGTGGTCGCGTCGCCGTGCTCGGCGCCGTTCATGGGCGCGGCGCTCGGCTATGCGCTCGGCGGACCGGTGTTCTCGACATGGATCGTCTTCACCGCGCTGGCGGTCGGCATGGCGCTGCCCTACGTTCTGCTCGCCTATTTTCCAGCCTGGCTGAAGCGCCTTCCCAAGCCCGGCGCGTGGATGCTGCGGCTCAAGCAGCTCCTCGCTTTTCCACTGTATGCCACGGTGCTGTGGCTGTTGTGGGTGCTCGGTGCGCAACTCGATAACGACGCCGTGCTGAGGCTCGCTAGTCACGCTGCTGCTGATCGCGCTGGGCCTGTGGGCGTGGCAGACCATGCGCACGGGCGGCGCGCGCGGCTGGGGCGTGGCGGCCGTCGCGAGCATCGTCGTGGCGCTGGTCGTCGGCGCGCCGATCGTGGCGACATCGGCATCGGACGCCGAAGTGCGCGCCGTGGCGAAACTCCCCGCCGACGGCGCATGGCAGGAATACTCGCCCGCTCGCGTGGCGGAGCTTGTCGCCGCGGGCCGTCCGGTGTTCGTCGACTTCACGGCCGCCTGGTGCGTGACGTGCCAGGTCAACAAGAGGCTGGTGCTCAACACCGGCGCAGTGCAGGATGCCTTCGCGCGCCGGAACGTCGCACTGCTGGAGGCAGACTGGACGCGTCGTGATCCTGCGATCGGCGCCGCGCTGGCGGCGCTTGGCCGCGACGGGGTTCCGGTGTACGTTTTCTACAGGCCGGGCAAGGAACCCATGCTTCTGCCGGAGGTCCTACGAACGCAGGACATTCTCGACGCCGTCGACCTGCCGCAAGTTGTTTCCTCTACCGGAGGCTGACATGAAAACGAAACATCGGATCCTCGCCGTCGCGAGCGCTCTCGCGCTGGCAGCCATCGCAAGCTCGTCCGCGCTTGCCGCTGCCGCGGGCCAGACCGCTCCGGACTTCACGCTTACCGATACGCATGGCAACACCGTGCACCTGGCCGACCTGCGGGGCAAATACGTGGTTCTGGAATGGACCAATCCTGAATGCCCGTTCGTGCAGCGGCACTACAACACCCGCAACATGCCGGGTCTGCAAAAGGAATGGGGCGCGCGCGACGTTACCTGGCTGTCGATCGATTCGTCCAACCGCAACGGCGGCGACTTCAAGACCGCGGCGCAACTCAACTCCTGGATGGGTGCGCACGATGGGTCGCAAAAGGCGGTCCTCATCGACGCGGACAGCACGACTGCCAAGCTCTACGCAGCCAAGACCACTCCGCACATGTTCGTCATCGACCCGCAGGGCCGTATCGTTTACGCAGGGGCGATCGACGATCGTCCGGGCGCGTCGGCCGCGGACACCGGCAAGGCTAAGAACTACGTTCGCACTGCGCTCAACGAAGCGACCAGCGGCGCCGCCGTCGATCCGGCGAACACCACGCCTTACGGGTGCGCGATCCAATACTGACGCTCGTTTTCTCTCGACATCGCAATCAAGCCAGCGGGTGCAGCCGCCGGCTTTTTTTGTCGCCTCGCGGTACCGCGACTCGCATCCCGGCAGGCCTGGCGCAGTCTCGGGTGCGACAGCGCGCTGTTCGACCCAGCGGCGATCGTTCAGCGCAAAGCGAGCGACAAGCCCAGCGGTACGAAAATTATCGAGGCCGCGTTCCCGATCAGCACGATCGACGCAACCTTCGACGGTTCCTGGTTGTATTGCTCCGCGACCATGAAGTTGAGCACCGCAGGCGGCAGGCAACCGAAGAGAATCAAGAGCCCGCTCTGGACCGGATCGAGTCCCAGCAGAGGTGTCAGAAGGGCGGCCATGGCGATGCCCGTCAGCGGGCATACCAGCGCGCCGATGACGCCGAGATTCCAGCCGCCCCACGAAACAGTCGCCATGCGGACGCCGAGCGAGATCAGCATCAGCGGAATCATTGCGTCGCCGGTGATCTTGATCGCCAGCATCAGCCATTCAGGGGCCGGCGGATGGAGCAGCGCGAAAGCGAATCCGGCGAAGGTTGCGACAACCATCGGATTCCTGAATACCGGCCAGAACGCGGCGTCACGATTGACGATATGCACGCCGACCGTGAAGTGCAGCAGATTCGACATGGTGAAGATGGCGACCATCGCCGACAAGCCGACCGGTCCGAACGCCAGCGCGGCGATTGGAAGCCCCATGTTGCCGCAATTGTTGAACATCATCGGCGGCACGAAGGTGCGCGGGTCCGCGTGCAGCAGCCTGGCGAAAGGCCACGCCAGCAAGCCCGAGCCGACAACGACCCCGATCGCACCGAGAATCAGTTTCGCATTCGAGGCGAGGTCGAAGTCCTTGCTCGCCAACGCGGTGAATATCAGTGCGGGCGCGAGCAGATTCACGTTGATGCGATTGACCCACGTCATGTCGGGTTTCTCGCGCCGCGCGTACACGAAGCCCAGCATGATGATGCCGAACACCGGCAGGATGATGCCGAGGACGCGCTGGAACAACGCCGCGCCTAGAGGATGTACTGCGACAAGTTTTCGTCCTTGACGATGCCGGCGAGGCGCTGGTCGACGTAGGCTGCGTCGATGCAAATGGTCGCGCCCTGGAGCTTTGACGCATCGAAGGAGACGTCGTCGAGGAGCCGCTCCATGACGGTGTAGAGCCTGCGCGCACCGATGTTCTCCTGGCGCTCGTTGACCGCGAAGGCGATCTCGGCCAGCCGTCGCACTCCGTCGGGCAGAAAATCGACATCGATGCGTTCGGTGGCGAGCAGCGCCTGGTATTGGCGCGTGAGGCAGGCGTCCGTCGCAGTGAGGATCTGCTCGAAGTCGGCGACCGAAAGCGAGGCGAGCTCGACACGGATCGGGAAACGTCCCTGCAACTCGGGGATCAGGTCCGACGGCTTGGCGAAGTGGAACGCGCCGCTGGCGATGAACAGGATGTGATCGGTCTTGATCATGCCGTACTTGGTCGCGACCGTGGTGCCCTCGACCAGCGGCAGCAGGTCGCGCTGCACGCCCTGGCGCGAGACGTCCGCGCCCTGGGTATCCTGCCGGCTCGCGATCTTGTCGATCTCGTCGAGGAACACTATGCCGTTCTGCTCGACATTGGCCAGCGCCTTCGCCTTCAGGTCGTCGTCGCTGATCAGCTTGGCGGCCTCCTCGTCGATGAGCGCCTTCAGCGCGTCGACGACCTTGAGTTTCTTGACGGTCTTCCGGCCACCCGACATCTGCTGGAACATGCCCTGGATCTGCCCGGTCAGATCTTCCATCCCGGGCGGCGCGAGGATCTCCATCTGCGCGGGGAGCACGCTTATCTCGACTTCGATTTCCTTGTCGTCGAGCTTGCCCTCGCGCAGCATCTTGCGGAATTTCTGGCGCGTTGCCGAGTCGGTCGGCTGCATGTCGTGAAAGTTCACTTCGCGCGCCGGCGGCAGGAGCGCATCGAGCACGCGCTCTTCGGCCGCCTCGGCGGCGCGGTCGCGCACCTTGCGCGTCTCGGCTTCGCGCGTCTGCTTGATCGCAGTTTCGGCGAGGTCGCGGATGATGGTATCGACGTCGCGTCCGACGTATCCGACTTCGGTGAACTTGGTCGCCTCGACCTTGATGAAGGGAGCGTCGGCGAGCTTGGCCAGCCGTCGCGCGATCTCGGTCTTGCCGACACCGGTCGGGCCGATCATCAGGATGTTCTTCGGCGTGATCTCCTGCCGCAACGGCTCGGCTACCTGCTGACGGCGCCAGCGGTTGCGAAGCGCGATCGCGACCGCGCGCTTGGCGGCATGCTGCCCGACGATGTGCTTGTCGAGCTCGTGGACAATTTCGGAGGGCGTCATGAACGACATGGAGGCTCGCGTCGGACTCGCAAAAGAAACGGCCGTTCGCTGGGAACGGCCATCGTATTCTACCAATACCGCGGTCACTCCCGCGAAAGGCCTGCCAGCGAATGCTTTGATCGAGCGCGGGAGCCCGACGCCTTTTTGCAAACGCCACCAGGTCAAATGCCGCAGGGTTCCCGCGCATTTTTGGTAACTGTGCGGGAACGACGGACCACCAACACGCTCGTCATCCCCGCGTAAGCTGGAATCCAGCTCTTTTGTGCGAACGCCGCTGGCCCCGCTGTCGCGGGGCGACAAAATTTTTAACGGATACGTTAGTCGGGGATCGTCACGGTGTTGTTGGAGAACGTGATCCGATCTCCTGCCGCGGGCGTCGCACTGATCGGGGGGACGTTCGCCGCCGTGAGGGCGGGCGCCGCGCCGGGCGTGCCTCCGCGCGGGATGGTCCGCACCACCTGCGAGGGCGGAAGCGGGGTGTTGTTCTTGAGCCTCGCGTACATCGCGTCCATCGCCTTGACGAAGTAGTAGTGCAAGGGAACGAAGCGGCTGTCGTACCCGGGCAGCGCGGCGTTGTCGATGAAGGTGTCGAAATGCTGTGCGTTGGTCACTTCGATGTAGCTCAGCTGGCTGGCTGCGCCCTCCACGATCTTGTTCTGGCCGAAGTAGGGCCGTGAAGTGAACGGCACGGGGATCAGCCCGTCGTTGCGGCCGTGGACGATGATGGCCGGCTTGCCATGCAGATTGGCCGTGCGCAGCACCTCGTTGATTCCGGTCCTGACGCGCATCGCGTTGGCATCGGAGCCCGTGAACAAATTGCGCTGACAGATCGCGGCATCGATGTCGTAGTCGGCGAAGCCGGTCGATGCCGAGATCGACACGGGGTCGCGCAGTCGGCCCTCCGACGCTCAGGTTGTTGACGATGTTGACGCCACCGCCGGGGGGCACGCCGTTGGCGGTGCCGAAGCTGGTTGCCAGCGTCGCCGGCGCGATGGCGGTCGCCTTGTTTTCCGCATCGGTCGCGGCAAATGAGAGTCCGCACAGGTTGTCGAGCACGCCGAAACGCCCATAGGTATTGCTGTATGTCGCCGCGATCGACGGCGTCGCGAGCGCATAGAGAGAGGGATGCAGCACGTCGGAATCCGCCTGCCATCCCGTCGCGTGCAGAATATCGAGGGCTTCGAGCGCCTGCGCGGCCGTGTCGGACGCAGTCAGCAAGCCCTTCGCCTTCAGCGACTTGCAACGGTTGGTCGCAAGCGCCACGAAAACAAGCGGCGCTCCGGGGCCCGCCGCCGCGGCCGGCGCCAGCGACGCGCAAGGCTGATACAGGTTCGCTAGCGTGAAGTAGTCGTACAAGGGCCTGCCCGTGCCGACCCACGTCGTCGAACCTCGCCTGACCGTGAGGGCGGGGTTCGGCTGGAGCTGAATGCTGGGCTCGCTCACTGCCACGCCGCCGATCAGATTTTCCGTGTCGAGCTCCGCCGCCTGCAGCGCGGCGCCGGCGCCATTGGACACGGACGAAGCGATGACGATGGTGTTCGCCGGCGTGAACGTGGCGACGTGGCCGCCTCCGACAGCAGCGTCGCCGCGTTCCTCGTTGAGCTCGTAGAAAGCGAACTTGATCGCACGCAGGGTATCGCGTCCCCAATCCTTCTCCGGGTTTTGCTGCGAATGCGCGTGCTTGACTGCGAAGCGGTTCGGCGTGGCGGCGTTGAATGCCGCCAGCTCGGCGGGAGAAACCTTGGCGGTGAAGTTCGAGTTTCTGCCGGCGACGGACGCGAGCTGGCGGACGCCCGTGATCGTGTCCACGGTGTTGCCTGCCAGATCGTGGATTCCCGAGCCGCTGCCCTTGTCGGCGTAGGCGACGACGCAGCCGTGCTTGAGGCCCCATTCGCCCGCGGTGCCGATCGCGCCGTAGATACCGCGCGATCCGCTCGAGGTCGCGGTGACGATGCACGCATTGTTCCTGTCGAACGTCGACGGAATCTGCACCATCAGCGTGACGTTCTGCATTCCGGTTCCATCGTCCGCGAAGGCCAGGTATTCGTTGCCGGCGATCTTTCCTTCGTTGCTCGTTGCGACGCCGTTGACATCGACATTGGGCCCGTAGAGCGTGCCGTAGCCGCCCTTCGGGCTGTTGACGTCCACCAGGGCGCGGTAATTGTTGTAGATCGCGATCCTGCGCAGTTCCGCCGCCGTCGGATTCAGGGGATCCGCGGCAGTTGGCGAGGCGCCCGCCAACCCGCTCTTGCCGAGGCCGCCGGTCGCGAGATCGTCGCTGCTGCCGTCGTAGCTTTGCATGCTGATCGCGCCGGCGATGAAGTCGGGACGGACGTTGGGAAGCATGCCGCCGCGGCCCGCGCAGCCGGCAAGGAGAATGCCAGCGGCTCCTGTCGCAATTATTCGCAGGGCGTGCACGTATCGAGCCATCGAATTACCCTCCCTTCGGTCCACGGCGCTTCGCGATAGGCGCGACACCGTCGGGCATGCAGCGTCGCGGTACGGGGATGAAGCGAATGGATCGCGGCCGTGGGGTTCGTTTCCGGCGAGCGCGGGAGTGTATCGCATGGCATCGTCCGGTTGACAGGAATTTGCCGACTTGTGCACGACGTTGCCGAATCTGAGCGCGCATGACTGGACACGACTGCCTTGCGGTGCGCGAAGGTGCTCGCCGAAGCGAGCCGTTTGGCAAGGTACGGGCGTTCGCTTATGATGCAATGCATCGACAAGTCTGTCGATCGTTCACCGTCGGCTCGAGGAGGTTTGATGAATACCCTGACGTACTCAGGCGCGGGCGTCGCACGCGGCGTGATCGCCAAGCGCTGACGCGGCTCGCGATGACGCCGACCCGTTTTGTATCGCGCGAGCTCGCGCGCGTCGTTCTCCTGGGCATGCTCGCCTCGTGCGGCTCCTCAAACACGAAGAACTTTGGCATGGATAGTCTTCTTCCGAAGGCCGACGCCAGCGCGGTCGCCAAGCTGGAGCACAAGAACGGCAGCACGGTCACGGGAACCATCAGTTTCGCTCAGCGCGGCGACAAGGTCCAAATCGCGGCGCTGGTGCAGAACCTCGATCCGGGCCGGCACAGCATGTACATCCATGAAGTCGGCAACTGCAGCTCATCGAATGCGGCAAGCGCGGGCAAGGTCTGGGCACTGGTCGGCGCGGCTCCGGGCCGCGCTCGCGTCGGAAACCTGCCGGAGCTTGTCGCAAACAGCGAAGGCAACGCCAGTATCGTCACCACGCTGCGTGGAATCACGATCGGTGACGGCACTCCCCTGGACATCGTCGGCCATTCGGTCGTGGTCCACAGCGGCCTCGATCCCGATCCTCGGCCCGAATTCGGCGTCAGAAACGGGTGGCTGGCGTGTGGCGTCATCGAGCGTCAATGATTGGGCGCCAGCGCCAATGAGCGATTGTCGGTGATCGATCGTCGAGATCCCTTGCATTGCGGAGGGAACAGTGCCGGACAGCGCATGGGATTCCTGAACGACCGCAAAATACTGATCACCGGCCTGCTATCGAGCCGCTCGATCGCGTACGGCATCGCCCAGGCGTGCAAGCGCGAGGGCGCGACACTTGCATTCACCTACGTCAACGACGACCTGTTCGAGCGCGTGCGCAAGCTCGCCTCGGACTTCGGCACCGCGCCTGTCTTGCGTTGCGATGTCACCAGCGACGATCAGATCGCCGCGCTGTTCGAGCAGCTCCGCGCGGCGAATGGGGCGGCCTCGACGGAATGCTGCATTCGATCGCATTCGCTCCGCGCGAGGCGCTCGCGGGCGATTACCTCAACGGACTCTCCCGGCAGGCCTTTGCGATTGCCCACGACGTCAGCTCCTACAGTCTTGCGGCGCTGGCAAAAGGAGCGCGTCCGCTGATGCAGGGCAGAAACGCAGCGATGGTGACCCTCACTTATCTCGGTGCGGTTCGCGCCATCGCCAACTACAACGTGATGGGCCTGGCGAAGGCGAGCCTCGAGGCCAACGTGCGCTATCTCGCGCAATGCCTCGGTCCCGAGGGCATCCGCGTCAACGGCATTTCCGCCGGACCGATCAAGACGCTCGCGGCGGCGGGCATCGCCGGCTTTTCCAAGATTCTGCACTTCGTCGAGAAAAACGCACCCTTGAGACGCAACGTGACCATCGACGAGATCGGCAATGTTGCCGCGTTCCTCCTGTCGGACCTGTCGAGCGCGATCACCGGCGAAGTTACGTATGTCGACGGCGGGTTCTCGACGGTTGCCGCCGGCATGGACGAGGAGTAGCGGCGAGACCGTTCGCTGCGCTTCGCCTCCTTCTCGGACCCGACGCGAGCCCGCCTGCGGCTTCGCGGCCCCACGTGGAATAACGGAATGGCAAGGGTCATCGGACGCTTCGACGCCGTCATCATCGGGGGCGGTCACAACGGGCTCGTATGCGCCTGTTACCTCGCCAAGGCAGGTCTCTCCGTGGCGGTCTTCGAGCGTCGCGCGATCCTGGGCGGAGCGGCGGTCACCGAGGAATTCCATCCCGGATTCCGCAACTCCACCGCGAGCTACACGGTGAGCCTGCTTCATCCGCGCGTCATCCGTGACCTGAAGCTCGCCCAGCATGGGCTGCGCATCGTCGAGCGTCCGCTCTCGAATTTTCTGCCGCTGTCGGCGCAGAGCTACCTGAAGGTCGGTGGTACATCCGCCGACGGTCGACGGTGGTCACGCGCTCGCCGGCTTGTCCGCGACGCAAGCCGAGGTGGCGCGATTCTCGACCAAGGACGCCGACGCCCTGCCGCATTATTACGCGATGCTCGATCGCGTCGCCGACGTGCTGCGGGCGTTGCTGCTGGAGACGCCGCCCAACGTCGGCGGCGGCATCCACGATCTGTTCCAGACATGGAAGGTCGGAGGACGCCTGCGGAAGCTCGACTTGCGGGGCCGTCGCGACGTGCTGGATCTGTTCACCAAGAGCGCTGGCGAGATCCTCGATCGCTGGTTCGAATCCGATCCGATCAAGGCCGCACTGGGATTCGACTCGATCGTCGGCAATTTCGCCAGTCCTTATACGCCCGGCTCGGGCTACGTGCTCCTGCACCACGTCTTCGGCGAGGTCAACGGCAAGCGCGGGCAATGGGGGCACGCGCTCGGAGGCATGGGCGCCATCACGCAGGCGATGGCGGCGGAAGCCACGGCACGCGGCGTAGCGCTCCATACCGACGCCGCGGTGGCGCGCGTGCTGAGCGCCAACGATCGCGTGTACGGCGTCGTGCTCGATGACGGCAGCGAAATCCTGTCCGAGCGCGTCGTCTCGAACGTCAATCCCCGGCTGCTCTATCTGCGGCTCATCGAGCGGCAGGCGCTCGACGATGATTTCGTGCGGCGGATCGAGGCCTATCGCTGCGCTTCGGGGACTTTCCGCATGAACGTCGCGCTCGATGCGCTGCCCGAGTTCACTTGTCTTCGAGGCGACGGTCCGCATCTGAGGTCGGGCATCATCATGGCGCCGACCCTCGCCTACATGGAGCGCGCGTATTTCGACGCGCGCCTCACCGGATGGTCGCGAGAGCCCATCGTCGAGATGCTCATTCCATCGCTGGTCGATGCATCGCTTGCGCCGGCCGGCAAGCACGTGGCGAGTCTCTTCTGCCAGCACGCGAATCCCGAGTTGCCGTCCGGTGCATCGTGGGACAGCGCCAAGCACCAAGTCGAGGAGCTGATGATCGCGACGGTCAATCGCCACGCACCGAATTTTGCGGCAAGCGTCATCGGCCGCCGCGCGCTGTCGCCACTCGATCTCGAGCGCGAGTTCGGCCTGATCGGTGGCGACATCTTTCACGGCTCGCTCGCGCTCGACCAGCTTTTCTCGGCGCGCCCGGTGCTGGGACACGGCCATTATCGCGGACCGTTGAAGGGCCTCTACATGTGCGGGGCCGGAACGCATCCGGGTGGAGGCGTGACCGGCGTGCCGGGACACAATGCGGCGCGCGAGATCCTGCGCGACGCGCGGCGGCGAATGAAATCCTGAACACCTCGCGCACCGGATCGGATCCGATGCGCGCGTTGATTGCGCGATGCGATCAAAATAAAGTCGAAGTCAGCCGATAAGCCGGGTTCTGTTACGGGGCACACGTGAGCGCGCCCTATGGCCGTCATTCATCTAGGCGTCGCGTTACCGCGACGCTCGAGCCACCTACCCGCGGACTCGGCGAGCAGCCTGATTGAAGCTTTGCGTCCGCTTACTTGGTGTTGCTCCGGATGGAGGTTGCCGCGTTTCACCCGCTCCGGACATGGCGTTAACCAAGCCGGGGCGACTCGTCTCTGTGGCCCTGTTCCTCGCCTTCATCGCCCGCTCGCGCGATCGACTTATTGCGGCTGGGCGTTACCCAGCATCCTGCTCTGCGGAGCCCGGACTTTCCTCTCCCCGCTTGTGGCTCATCGCCTGCGGGCAGCGACGGTCTGGCTGACTTCGGACGCGAATGGTAGCACGGCGCATGCGAGTCAATTCGGCCGGGCTTCGTGTTCCCTACGCGTCGACGCGCCAATGCATGGTTTCGCCAGCGCGCAGAGGCACCACGGCGCGGTCACCGAATGGATACGAGGCCGGAACGGTCCACGTTTCGCGCTTCAGCGTGATGGTCGCGCTGTTGCGCGGGACGCCGTAGAAGTCAGCGCCGTGAAAGCTCGCGAAGGCTTCGAGGCGATCGAGCGCGCCGGCGGCTTCGAAGGCTTCGGCGTAGAGCTCGATCGCCGCCGGCGCGGAATAGCAACCGGCGCATCCGCACGCGCTTTCCTTCTCGCCTTGTGCATGAGGCGCCGAATCGGTGCCGAGGAAGTACTTCGGGCTTCCGCCCGTGGCCGCGCGCAACAGCGACAGGCGATGCGTCTCGCGTTTCAGCACCGGCATGCAATAGAAGTGCGGACGCAATCCGCCGGCGAGGAGGGCGTTGCGCGACCACACCAGATGCTGCGGCGTAATCGTCGCTCCGACGTTCGCGGGCGCCGCGTCGATGAACGCTGCCGCTTCGGTCGTCGTGATGTGCTCCAGCACGAGCTTGAGCGCCGGGAAATCGCGAACGAGTCGCGTGAGATGCCGGTCGACGAACACGCGCTCGCGATCGAAGATGTCGACGTCGGGATCCGTGACCTCGCCGTGCACCAAAAGGGGCAGGCCCTGCTTCTCCATCGCCGCGATCGTCGCGGTCACGCGTGTGAGGTCGGTAACGCCGGATGCCGAATTGCGTGGTCGCGCCCGCGGGATAGTACTTGGCTCCGATGACGAAGCCCGACGCAGCCGCGCGGGTGATTTCGTCGGTGGACGTGCTGTCGGTAAGGTACAGCGTCATCAGCGGCGCGAACGTCGAGGCAGCCGGAAGCGCCGCGAGAATGCGATCCCTGTAGGCGGCGGCCGCCGCGACCGTCGTCACCGGCGGCGAAAGGTTGGGCATCACGACCGCGCGGGCGAAGGTTCTCGCCGTCGCGCCGACGACCGCGCGCATCCTCTCGCCGTCGCGAAGGTGCAGGTGCCAATCGTCGGGGCGAATAATCGTGAGGGTCATTGACGCAATGCGGTCATGTAAACCGCTGTGCAAACAGCTTGTTTTTAGGCGCATTATACGGCGCGCGCTGCGGGCGCCGGGCCTGCGCGGATGGCGCTACATCGGAATGGCTTGCGCCGACCGCATTCGAGATATAATGCGCGGTTTGATGCGGCGGACGGCGTGGCGTGCCCTGAATCTTCCAGGAGCGGCGCAAGCGTGAGCGGCGCACGAGTCGTTCCGCGGCGTTGAGGGTCTGTATCGGCTGGTACGAGGCGGGCTTGTGTGTAACGAGTCCGTACGAACGAACTGTTGTAAAACCGTTGCAGGAAGGTGACTGCGTGGCAACCAAAAGTGTAGCAACCAAGAGCCCAGCGGCGAAGAGTGCGCCGGCCAAAGGCGCGAGCGCGAAAAGCGCCGCTGCCAAGCCCGTCGCAGTGAAGACTCCCGCGAAAAAAACGGCCAAGGAGCTGACCGAGCAGGACCTTCTGAAGGCGCCTGACAAGGAATACATGAATGAAGCGCAACTCGCCTTCTTCAAGCAGCGCCTGCTCGAGCTTCGGACCCAGTTGCTGACCAACGCCGACGACACCGGCCAGCATCTGCGCGAAAACGAGGTGACCACCGATCCGTCGGATCGCGCCACCCTCGAAGAGGAATACACGCTCGAGCTGCGCACGCGCGACCGCGAGCGCAAGCTGCTCAAGAAGGTCGAAAAATCGCTCAAGATGATCGACGACGGAAGCTACGGCTACTGCGAGGAAACCGGCGAGCCGATCGGCGTTCCGCGATTGCTCGCGCGTCCGACCGCGACGCTGTCGCTGGAAGCGCAGGAACGGCGCGAGCGGGTTCAGAAACTCTACGGGGATTGATTCGAGCGCAGGAAACGCGGCTCCGCAGAAAAATGGCCCGGCTGATCGCCGGGCCATTTTCTTTTGCGGTCCGCCCTGCGGCGCGGATCTCGGCTCGGCGCGCCGCTACAGGCCGAAGGTTCCGCGATGCGACCAGCCCGCAGCCATGAAGAACAGGAGCGGAATGGAGAGCATGGTGTTGACCCGCGACGTGAGAAAGGCGATACGGCGCGCCTTGCCCTTTTCTTCGTCGGTCGCGGGCTTCAGCCCGAGCACTTTTTGCTGGTTCGGCCAGATGAGCGCCCACACGTTGATGAGCATGATCGTCCCGAGCCATGCGCCGACGCCGATCCCCGCCATGCCGTGCGAGAGCGTGAACGCATTGCCGAACTGATTGCCGAGCAACGCCGCACCCGCCAGCCAGGTGACGAGCGCGGACCATCGGAAAAACAGCAGGGCGCGCGGCGCTACGTGCTTGGTGATGCCGGCCGCCGTCCCGTCGGCCGCAGCCGCTTTGAGGGCGGCAACCTGAACGAAATTGAAGTAGTACAGGAGGCCGATCCACATCACACCGGCCATGAAATGAAGCCATCGAGCAATCGCAGGGACCCAATCCATGTCGGCTCCTTTAAGTGAGAATGCTCTTGACGACGTAATACAGGATTGCGGTCAGCACCACGCCGCAAATGATCGTTCCCCATAGGGAATCGAGCGGATTCTTCATGACTTCCTCCCCGTGCGCCGCCATCCGGCGAGGGCCGGGTGGCTGAAACTTTCGTCTTGTTTGTAGTGTCGTTGAATTGCGGACGGCAAAGGATCAAGATCGCGATGATTTCGTCCGCGGCCGCCCGAAACGCAGTCGATTGTAGTTTTTACCGGCTCAGCCGGCAACCCAAGGAGAATTCATCATGGCACAACCGTTCGCGCTCCCGCCGCTTCCGTTCGCCGAGGGTGCGCTCGCGCCCGTCATTTCGGCGCAGACCATCGGCTTTCACTACGGAAAGCACCACAAGGCCTACGTCGACAACCTCAACAAGCTGGTCGCCGGGACGGAATTCGAGGGGCAATCGCTGGAGGCGATCATCAAGGCCACTGCGGGCAAAGCCGGACAAGGCCGGCATCTTCAACAACGCCGCGCAGACGTGGAACCACACGTTCTACTGGAAGTCGCTCAAGGCCAACGGGGGCGGCCCGGCTCGCGGCGCGCTGGCGCAGAAAATCGATGCCGCGTTCGGCAGCTATGACAAGTTCAAGGCCGAGTTCGCCAACACCGCGGTGACCCAGTTCGGCAGCGGCTGGGCGTGGCTGGTCGCGGAGGCGGGCGCCGTCAAGCTGGTCAAGACCGGCAATGCTGAAAACCCGATGACCAAGGGACAGACGCCGTTGCTGACCATCGATGTATGGGAGCACGCGTACTACCTCGACTACCAGAATCGGCGGCCCGACCATGTCAACGCCGTGATCGACAAATTGCTGAACTGGGATTTCGCCGCGGAGAATCTGGGCAAGGCATAGCGCTCTATCGCGCGGGCCGGCGGGCCCCTCTGCTTGTTGCCCCGTGGCGATCGGAACATAATTGCGTCCTTTGAAGGCGCAAGGCGATATCGGCCACGATGGCGTTCAACCTGTTCCCCAAGCCTCCGATCAAGGGCAAGCCCGGCGAGGCCAAGCCCGCGGCCCAGCCGGACCCAGGATCCAGACCTGTCGCGCGGCCGGCGTCGGCACGCGAGCTCGCCGCGTCGGTCAAGTCGAAGGCCGGTGCTGACCCCTGCGTCCGGGGCGGACGAATGCCGCCGCGCGGGAGCGCGAAATCACCGTCACGGGGCCGCACAGCGTGATCGAGTGGACCTCGACGCCGGCGCAGAAGATCCAGGTTGCCGAAGCCAATCCCGGCTTGTGCGCGGTCCTGGAAAATGCCGCGCTCAACTACGCGAACGGTCAGGCGCAGCTGGCGCGTGAGGTGCTCGAGGACGGCATCGTCAACGACAACGATGCAAAGACCTCGCCTTTGGCGTGGCTTGCGCTCTTCGATCTGTTGCAGCGCGCGAACGATCGTGCGGCATTCGACCAGCTCGCGTTGCGTTTCGTGGTGGCGTTCGAGCGCTCCGCTCCGGCATGGGAGGATCGCGCGGGACGCGTGCCGCCCGGTGCGCGCCCCGCGGCCGGCGGCTATGTCGGATTGACCGGCAAGCTCGCGGCCGGCCATGCGCAGCAGATCGCCGGCATGGTCGCGTCTTCGCTGAAGCAGCCGCAGTTGCGGCTCGATCTCGGTTCGATCACCGGCGCCGACGATGCCGGCGCCAAGCTGCTCGCGGATGCGCTCGCGCAGCTTCGCAAGCGCCGTTATCCGCTGGTGCTGCAGCATCCCGAGAAAATACGCCGCGCGCTCGACCAATCGGTGGCGCAGGGCCGTGAGGCGGCGGAAGGATACTGGATCCTGCTGCTGGAGCTGCTGCAGTGGCAGCATGACCACGCGGTGTTCGAGGATCGCGCCATCGAGTTCGCGGTGGCGTTCGAAGTTTCGCCGCCGTCGTGGGAGCCTCCGCCGGACACTGCGTCCGCCGCCGCCGAGGAGCCCGCCGCGCGCGCGCCTGACAATGCGGATCTGCTGATCTGGCAGGGGACGCTTCTCGGGGCGTCGGACCCGCAGCTCGCCAAGTTCATCGTGTTTCGCGAAGGCCGCGCACACCATACCGATCGACATGAGCGCGGTGGACCGCATCGACTTCGTCTGTGCCGGCGCTTTTTCCAACGCGATCATTCGCGCGGAGTCGCAGCGCAAGGGTGTGCAGATCGTCGGAGCGTCGCCGATCATTCGCGCGCTGTTGCTGCTCATCGGCATTTCGCCGCGGCATTTCGTCAAGAAGGCGCAGTAGCGGCAATTCGGAGACTGCGCCGAGAGGGCCGATGACTCGCATCATCGCGCCGGGCGAGAAAAGCTTGACGGATGCTCCCGCGCTTCACCACGGCGACCTTTCGGCGGCACGACAACTGAGGCTCCCGCGGCGCCGACGCTTTCGAACTTCGGCAGACATTCCGATCATGGAAATCTTTCACGGCACGACCATCCTGTCGGTTCGGCGCGGCGCCAGCGTGGCGCTCGGTGGCGACGGCCAGGTGACGCTCGGCAACGTTGTCGTCAAGTCGACCGCGCGCAAGGTGCGCCGGCTGTTCAACGATCGCGTGCTCGCAGGGTTCGCGGGCGCGACCGCGGATGCGTTCACGCTGTTCGAGCGCTTCGAGGCTAAGCTCGACAAGCATCAGGGCCAGCTGCAGCGCGCGGCGGTCGAGCTGGCCAAGGACTGGCGCTCGGATCGCATCCTGCGCCGCCTCGAGGCGATGCTCGCCGTGGCGGACCATACCTCTTCGCTGGTCATCACCGGCACCGGCGACGTCCTCGAGCCCGAGCACGGAATCGTCGCCATCGGCTCCGGAGGCGCCTATGCGCAGGCGGCGGCGCGCGCCCTGCTCGCTCACACCGAGCCTCCCGGCGGCCGACATCGTCAAGGAGGCACTGACCATCGCCGGCGAGATCTGCATCTATACCAACCAGAACCACGTCATCGAGGTGCTCGGCTGATGGCCGAGGGCACGCGCGACTACGACGTCGCCATTCTCGGCGCGGGGCTGGTCGGCTTGTCGCTCGCGGCGGCGCTGGCGCGCTCGGGCATGCGCGTGGCCATCGTCGATCGCGCGGCTGTCGACGCGCCGGCACTCTCTGGCGCCGAGGAGGATTGGGACGCTCGCGTCTATGCCATCAGCCCGGGCAGCGTCGCTTCCTCGAGAGCATCGGTGCCTGGCAGCGACTGCGCGGCGACCGCACATGCCCGATCGAAGCGATGCACGTTCGCGGCGACGCCGGCGGAGAGCTTACATTCTCGGCCTACGAGCTCGGCGAGCGCTCGCTCGCGTGGATCGTGGAAAACCGCGAGATCCACGCCGCGCTGATCGCCTGCATTCGCGATACGTCAGGGCATCGACGTGCTGGCGCCGCGAACGCCAGCGAGTATCGCGTGGAGCGCATCGGCCGCGGAGGTGCGCTTCGACGGCAGCGATGCGCTGTCGGCGCGATTGATCGTCGGTGCGGACGGCGTTCGATCGTGGACGCGTGCGCAGGCCGGGATGCGTCACGATCCCGTGGCGTATGCCCAGACCGCGGTCGTGGCGAATTTCGCGTGCGAGCACGCGCATCGGGGACGCGCATTTCAGTGGTTTCTTCCCGACGGTGGTGTGCTGGCGTGGCTTCCGCTTCCCGGGCGCAGGATCTCGATGGTCTGGTCTGCGCCCGATGCGCTTGCTGCCGAGCTGCTCGCGCTCGACGGCGGCGCGCTTGCCGAGCGCGTCGCGTCGACGGGCGCTCGCGCGCTCGGCGCGCTGACGACGATCACCGCGCCGCTTTCCTTTCCGCTGTCGCTGTTGAGACTGCCGGCGGTGATCGCGCATCGCCTGGCGCTGGTGGGCGACGCGGCGCACGGCGTGCATCCACTCGCGGGCAAGGGGTCAATCTCGGATTCGGCGATGCGTCGGCGTTGTGCGCGATATTGGCCAACCGCGGCGCCGTCGGTGACGCCGGGGCGGCGTTGCTGCTGCAGCGCTATGCAAGGCGGCGACTCGAGCCGGTGTTCGCGATGCAGGGCGTCACCGATGGATTGCTGCGCCTGTTCGGCAGCCGCTCGCCGCTGGCTCGTGCGTTGCGCAATCGAGGCATGAGCCTCGTCGGATCGATTGGGCCCGCTGAAGAGGCTGCTGGCGCAACCAGCGCTGCGGTAAACTGTCCAACAGCCATTCCCACGTATCCGGAGCAGCTCGATGCGAGTTTCCGCAATGCACGTCCTTATGACGCAAGCGCTGTTGCGTCCGCTTGTGCGCAAGCTGTTGATTGTCGCCGCTCTTGTGGCGGTTGCCTCTCCCGTGTCGGCCCAGGATGCAAAGTCGGACGCGACCGTGCCCAAGGACGTTGCGGCCGTCAAGCAGGCGCTGGAGGCGAAGTTCCCCGGGGCGCCGGTCACCAACGTGTCCAAATCACCCTATTTCGGTCTATTCGAGGCCCAGATCGACGACCGCATGGTCTATACCGACGGCAAAGTGACCTACGTGTTTGTCGGCTCGGTGTACGACACCGCGACGCGGACCAATCTCACCGAGCAGCGCATGAAGCGGCTGAACCGCGTCGCCTGGGATTCGTTGCCGCTCGACCTGGCGATCAAGAAGGTCAAGGGTGACGGCTCGCGCAAGCTGGCCGTTTTTGCCGACGCGGATTGCCCGTATTGCAAGCGCCTCGAGAGCGAGATGAAGGGGCTCGACAACGTCACGATCTACACCTTCCTGTTTCCGATCGATCAGCTGCATCCCGACTCGGCGCACAAGTCGGCGATGATCTGGTGCGCGCCGGACAAGACCAAGGCGTGGGACGACTGGTTCGCGTCCGGAAAGCTGCCCGACAACAAGGGCGACTGCGCGACGCCGATCGCACAGACCGCGCTCCTCGGCCAGAAGTACCACGTCAGCGCGACGCCGACGCTGGTCTTCGCGGACGGCTCGATCACCCCGGGCGCGTTCCGCTGGACCAGATCGAGGTGGAGATGAAGCAGGCCGCGGCCGAAGTCAAGAAGTCGGCAAGCGCGAGCAAATAGCGCGGCACCGAGCAGATTGAGCGCAGGGGGACGCGCATGGCGATACTCGATTTCATCAAAAAACAATTCATCGACATCATCGAGTGGACCGATGATTCGCGCGACACGCTCTCGTTCCGCTTCCCGGACGAGGACAAGGAAATCAAGCGCGGCGCGCAGCTCATCGTGCGCGAATCGCAGGTTGCGCAGTTTGTCTACCTCGGCCAGTTCGGCGACACCTTCGGGCCCGGAAAATACGACCTGGTCACCGACAACATCCCGGTCCTCTCCGATCTGAAGGGCTGGAAATACGGTCTGGAGTCGCCGTTCAAGGCCGACGTCTACTACGTCATCACGCGCGTCTTCACGGGCAACAAGTGGGGCACCGCGAATCCGATCATGATGCGCGACCAGGACTTCGGCATCGTGCGCCTGAGGGCGTACGGCATTTTCGACTTCAAGATCGTCGACCCGAAGCTCTTCCTGAAGGAGGTCGCCGGGACCGACGATCATTTCCGGCTGGACGAATTCAGCGACACCATGCGCTCGCGCGTGGTCAGCGTGTTTTCCGAGGCGCTGGCGCAGTCGAAGATTCCGGCGCTCGACGTCGCGGCGCGTTATGGCGAATTGGGCGAAGCGCTGCGGCCGCTGATCAATCCCGCAGATGGTGTCGAAATACGGCATCGAGGTTCAGAGCTTCATCGTCGAAAATGTTTCGGTCCCGCCGGAGGTCGAGCAGGCGATCGACAAGCGCTCGAGCATGGCCGCGGTGGGCAATCTCAACGACTACGTCAAGTTCCAGCTGGCGCAGGGCCTCGGCGCGCAGGGAGGGCAGGGCGGTGGCGGCGGTCTCGCAGGCGTCGGAGCGGAGATGGCGGTCGGCATGGCGATGGCGCAGCAGATGATGAACCAGCCCGGCGGCATCATGGGCGGCCAGGCAACGCCCGGCGTCGCCGGCCCGCCCGCGGCGCCTGCCGCCGGCGGGCGCAGCGGACTTGATGACTCCGGCGCAGGTCGCGCAGATGCTGGGCGTTGCCGAATCCGACGTGCTCACGAGTCTCGACTCGGGCGACCTCAAGGGCAAGAAGATCGGCACGCAGTGGCGCGTCACCAAGACCGCCGTCGACCAGTTTCTGCACTCGTAGGAGTCGACATGCGCATGAGTCGCATCATTCCGGCGCTTGTCGCCGTCACGTGCTTTCTCTCCGCGATGCTGCCCGGATCCGCCGTCGGCGCAGGATCCGCGCGCCTCGGCCGCGCAAAGCGCCGCGCTCGCGTGGCTCGCGCTGACCGAGCGCGGCGATGCCGCGGGAAGCTGGGGCGCCGCGGGCAAGCAGTTCCAGAAAGCGATCACCGCCGACAAGTGGGGCGAAGCGCTGAGCAAGGTCCGGCCTCCGCTGGGCGCGCTCGTCGAGCGCTCCGATGCTGTCGACGCAATTCACCAAGACGTTTCCGGGAGCGCCTGACGGCGACTACGCGCTGCTCGTTTTTCGCACCAGTTTCGCCAAGAAAATCGACAGCCGCGAGACGGTCACGCTGGAGCACGAGGCCGACGGCGCCTGGCGCGTGATCGGCTACTTCATTACGCTGAAGCGTAGCAGTAGGAGAGTGTCGTCGCAGGCGCGCATTGCCTGCCCGTCGCGCGAATCGCGCTATCATCGGCGCCCATGGCGGAAGAACTAGCCCAGCAGAAATTCGCCTGTCCCGCGTGCGGAGCGGAGGCGATCTGGAATCCCGCCAAGCAGGCGCTGGTCTGCCCGTTCTGCGGTACGACGTCGCCGGCAAAGCTCGACGCCGAGCACCGGCGGCATCGTCGAGCACGATCTGGTCACGGCGCTGCGCGGCATCACCGACGACAAGCGCGGCTGGCAGACCGAGAAGCGCTACGTCAAATGCCAGAGCTGCCAGGCGATCTCGGTGCTCGATCCGCAACGCCAGGCGCAGCGCTGCGAATTCTGCGGGTCCGCGCAGCTCGTGCCATACGAGCAGACCAAGGACGCGTTTCGCCCCGAGAGCCTGCTTCCGTTCAAGGTCTCCGAGGACAAGGCGCGCGACGGTATTCGCGCCTGGTACGGCAGGTTGTGGCTCGCGCCGAACAAGCTCAAGCGCTCGGCGCTCACCGACACCGTCAAGGGCATCTATCTGCCGTACTGGACCTTCGATGCGCACGTCGACGCGACGTGGACCGCGGAGGCGGGGTTCTACTACTACACGACCGAAACCTACTCGGACAGCAGCGGACGCACGCAGACGCGCCAGGTGCAGCACGTGCGCTGGGAGCCGGCGTCGGGACAGCTCCAGCATTTCTTCGACGACGATCTGATCTGCGCCTCGGTCGGCGTTCACGCGCCGCTGCTGCGCGGCATCGAGCCGTTTCCGACGACGGAGCTCAAGCCTTATGACGCGGGTTACGTCGCGGGATGGGTCGTCGAGCGATACCAGATCGACCTCGTGACCGCGGCGAAGGCCGCGCGCGACGACATGGACGCCAAGCTGCGCCAGTTGTGCGCGGCGCAGGTTCGCGGCGACACCTACCGCAATCTGGAAGTCAGCGCGACATATTCGGGCCAGACCTTCAAGCACATTCTGGCGCCGGTGTGGCTGCTCAGCTATCACTTCGGCGCCAAAGCGTTTCAGGCGGTCATGAACGGTTTCACCGGGACCGTCGCCGGCGAGTACCCGAAGAGCTGGGTCAAGGTCACGTTGCTGGTGCTGGCGGTCATCGTCGCGATCGTCATCGCGCTCTCGCTCGGCAGCCATCGATGACGCGCGCGGACATGGGGCACTGACGGAGCATGCGAATGAAGACTGCGATCGTCACGGGTGTTTCGCGCGGCCTCGGTGAATCGCTTGCGCGCGGTCTGCTGGCGCACGGCTTCGCGGTGACGGGCATCGGGCGCGCCAGCGCCGCGTCGCTCGACTGGACCGAACTATCGCTTCGTAGCATGCGATCTGGCGGACGTGCTCGCCATCGACGCCGACGCTTGGCGCCGGCGTTTCAGGCGATCGCCGATGCCGGACCCGAGTTCGTCTGCCTGATCAACAATGCCGCCGTCGCGGGACCGGTCGGGACGATCGGCGCGCTCGACGGCGCCGCATTGGCGGCATCGATCGCCGTGAACCTCGTTGCGCCGGTCGCCATCGCAAATCTGTTCTGCCGCATGTTCGCAGGCGCAACGGCAGTCAGGCGCATCATCAATGTCTCGTCCGGCGCGGCGGACTCGCCGCTTCCTGGCGGCGGCCCCTACTCGATCGCCAAGGCGGGACTCGAAATGCTGACCCGGCAGCTCGCCAAGGAGCACGACGCGCCGACGTTTCGCGCGATCACCATCCGTCCCGGCGTCATCGACACGGACATGCAGACCTTCATGCGCTACGCAATCGCCCGACACGCTGCCGAGCGTCGATCTCTTCAAGGGATTTCACCGCGAGCAGCGCCTCGTCGCGCCGGACACGGTCGCGGGCAAGATCATCGACAAGCTCGTGCTCGCCGACGTCGAGCAGGGCAGGACGTACAACTACCGCGAGTGGTGACGCGCTGCGCCTCACCGGCGCGGCGGCCAGGGACTCAGGTGGTAGTCGAGCGCGCTTCCTTCGGCGCCCGCTTCCCACGAGAGGCAGTAGACCTCCTTGCGATCGGCGGTGAAATCGCCCGATTCGGATGTCGCGCCGTCGCGGGTCAGCGGCATGATCACCGCGTTGCCTTCGCGGAAGTGGACATTGAACGCCACGGGAATGCGCGCTTCGAAGCGAAAGTCGATGCGCTCGCCCGCTTCGAGCGAGAGACATTCCTCGACGGTCGAAAACGGCGCGAGCTGAAGACCGGAAACCGTTTTGGGCGCTTCGAGGCGACCGGGCGAAGCGCACCCGCCCGCTATCGCGGCCGACGAACGCCGCGCCGCACATCGCGCGAAGACGGATGCGCGTCGGCACTAGGGCCTAGCTTCGCGTCGTCCTGCGCGTGCGGCCGCCTGCCAGTCCTCCGACCAGCAGCGCCCAGCGCTCATGATCGCGCCAGCGTCCGGCGATCTTGACGTAACGGCGCGAGTAGCCTTCGCGCGTAAAGCCGCCGCGGCGCACCAGCGTGATCGACGGCGCGTTCGCGGGCTGAACATTGGCCTCGATGCGATGCAGCCGCAGCGAGCGAAAGCCGACCCGCAGCGCGAGCGAGAGGCCGTCGCTCATGTAACCTCGGCCCGAGTGCTCGGCGAAGCCGTAGTAGCCAAGGTACGCGCTTTGAAATGCGCCGCGGACGATCTCGCTGAAATTGAATACTCCGACCGGCGCATCGTCGGCTCGCCTGCACACGAGCAGGCCGACGTGCGTCGCACGCCTGGAAGTTGCGTGATTGCGCGCCGGAGAAGCGCTCGCACGTAGCTCGCGAATCGGGCGGGCGTCGAGGGCGCCTGCACCCACGCGCCGTGCAGTTTCCTGCTCGACTGGACAGCAGTCAGGAACGTCGTGGCGTCGCGCCGGACCGGCCGGCGCAGATAGACGAGGGTGCCCCGGGCGAGCACTGTGCGAGTCGCTGGCATAATGTCAGTGATCGCAATTCTAACAAGCGTTCCAACAAGGGGACTTCAAGCACGACGATGAGCAAATGGGTGGAGGGTCGCGTCGCCGGCAAGCGGCAGTGGTCGGAAAGGCTTTTCTCGCTGCAGGTCGCGGCGCCCGAAGTCACGTTCGTCGCGGGACAATTCGCGCGCCTCGCCCTGCCCGCACCGGAAGGGTCCAAGGAGCCGATGCTCGGACGCCCTTATTCGTTCGTCAACGCGCCTCAGCAGGCCCCGCACGAGTTCTACTTCAACGTGCTGCCCGAAGGTCCGCTTTCGCCGAGGCTTGCCGCGCTGAACGAAGGCGATCGCGTGTGGCTGCTGGAGAAGGCCAACGGGTTTTTCAGCATGCCGGAGGTACCGTCCGCGGCGGCGCTGTGGTGCCTCGCCACAGGCACCGGATTGGGGCCTTTCCTGTCGATTCTGCGCACCGCGGATCCCTGGGAAAAATTCGAGCGCGTGGTGCTGGTGCACGCGGTGCGCTACGCGCGGGACTTATCCTACGCCGAGGAGATCGCCGCGATCGCCGCTGCTCATACCGGCCGCTTCACCTACATCCCCTTTGTGAGCAGGGAACATCACAAGGGCGCGCTACAGGGCAGGATTCCCGCGGCGATCAGCGACGGACGTCTGGAGGCTTGGGCAGGGGTGCCGCTGACCGCCGAGAACGCCCACGCCATGCTATGCGGAAACCCGGACATGGTCCGCGAGACGCAGGCCATGCTCGAGGGACGTGGCATGCAGCGGCACCGCCGCCGCGAGCCCGGTCACTTCACGCTGGAGACGTATTGGTGAGCGCGCTTCCGAGCGCGGTCTTCGCCGTCCTCGCGACCCTCCAATAGTGAGTGCTCACTCTCTGACGTAATCAGCGCTATTAAGACGCTGCGGTAGCGACCAGCTCGTCGGCTAGGCCTTGAGCCGCAGCGACGGCTACTCAGCCTTTGACCTCGAGCAGCTCGACGTCGAAAATCAGCGTCGCATTGGGCGGGATGACTCCGCCCGCGCCGCGCGCGCCGTAGCCCATGTCCGGCGGAATGATCAGCGTCCGCTGGCCGCCGACCTTCATCCCCTGCACGCCTTCGTCCCAGCCACGGATCACGCGGCCTCCGCCCAGGGGAAAGACAAAGGGCTCGTTGCGGTCGCGCGAGGAATCGAACTTGGCGCCTTTTTGGCTCGTTGCCGGGTCATAGAGCCATCCCGTGTAGTGAACAACGACAGTCTTGCCTTTGACCGCTTCTGCGCCGGAGCCGGCTTTCACATCGATTTTTTGCAATTCTTTTCCTTTGGCATCCAATTTGCTTGACGTGGGTGCGGGAGGAGTACCCGACGGTTGAGAGTACGCTGGTTCGAACGGGCCCGAGGCAAGCGGCGGCGCACACAAGCGCCACCAGGCACGTCCGGCCGGCAATCGCTTTCATCGTCATTTACACCTCGTGCAATCGAAGCCGCGCCGAGCGTTACCGCGCGGGCTGGTTTCAAGAGATGCAAATGGTAACCTAATCCGCGGAGGTTTTTGCGCTGCAGCCGGTTTTGGGCTATAAGTTTGGGCTCGTTCGAACGCTGACGACCCGGTATTCCATGGAGCCGAAATGACCACGGTTTCACGCGCGCGCCACGGTCCCACTCACCGCCGACAGGCTGCACCGATGAAAGCGATGTTCGGATTTCTGACACCGCAGGCAAGAGAATTGTCCGATCCGCTGCAGAACGCAAAGGCGGCTGCGGCATGGCTGCGCCAGTTGCCGACGCTCGACGTGATCGGCAGGCAGCAACAGGTCATCGCCGTCCTCGACACGATGCGCAAGACGCAACGCGTCCCGGACCTCAATCGCATCGCCGCCATCCAGTTCGTCGACGCGGCACTCGGCGCCGACCGGCGCCAGCTGATCAAGCAATACATCGAAAATTCCGAGAGCGCGCCCAAGCTCGCGGATCGCATCTGGCAGGCGCTGTGGGAGATGAGCAAGGCTTTCATGCTCGCGTATCAGTCCGCGCTCGAGGCCGCCGTGCACGAGTCCGACAATGCGCGCTGGAAGTCGGCGCTGCCGTTGCTGTTCGTGCGCCTGGTCCATTTCCACGGCACCGACGCCAAGCTGCGCGTGTTCAAGTACGAGCGCTGGATCCCCGGCCAAGTGGATCGAGTTGCACAGCACGTATCTGCGCGCCTGCGAGATGCAGTGCGACCGTGAGACGGTGGCGCTGCCGGCGGCCGGCGCAGCAGCGCAGCCATGGTCGGTCGAGCAGGAATACCTCTACGTCCTGCTGGTGCATCAGCTCAATACCGGCAACCTGAGCCCGACCGAGATCGACTGGGCGAGCTCGCAGTTGCGCGCGTGGAGCCGCCGCCTGGCGCTGGAGCAGATCCCGAAGTCGATGGAGGGATTTTTCGTCGATCTCGCGGGACGGGAGGGCATCGTCCGGCGCACCGGCAACGATCGCGGCTCGATGCTGCGATATCTGGACACGACGCCGCTGGCCGAAGGCATGGACCGCGCCATCAATGCGCTTCGCGATGCGGAAATGACTGACCAGGGGCCGATCGCGGCGATCAATCAGCAGCGGCTCGCCGTGCTGCGCAAGATTCAGCCGGCGCTGGCGCCCACCTATCACACGGAATTGCGCCGCGATCCACGCATCGCGGTGACCGTATCGGCGCGGGTGCGCATCGGACTGTCGCGCATCTGCGTCGATCTCGGCGCCAAGGCCGAAGACGCGTCGCCGGAAACGTCGACCGAGCAGATCGAAGTCTATCCGGTCGCCGGCGCGCCGCGTCCCAAGCGCAAGGCCACGGTCGAGGACGATTCGCTCGCCGCGAGCCTGTCGTCGTGGAGCGATCCGATGTGGGAGGTCAAGGATCGCAGCGTCGCGGGCCTGAGGATTGCCGCGACCGGCGGCATCGGCCAGAGCCTCACGCTCGGCGCGCTGGTCGCCGTCAGGCAGTCCGACGTCGAGGGCTGGCTGCTCGGCGTGGTGCGCCGCCTGAACAAGGTATCGAACGAGGAAGTCGAAGCCGGCGTCAACATCATCGCCGAGCGCATGGTCGCGGTCACGCTGTCGGCGAAGCGCCGTCCCAACGAGGACATGGGCTACGTCGTCAACGGCCTGGACATGTCGACCATGGGCGAGCGCTTCGAGGGCTTGTATCTGCCGCCGCCGTCGCGGCCGGACAAGCCGCTGGCGATGAAGACGGTCATCGTGCCGACGTCCGAGTACGCCGGAGGGCGCAACGTCATCCTGACCACCGCGCATTCGGTGTACACCGTGTCGCTGCGCCATCTCGTCGAGCAGCGGCCCGACTGGAGCTGGGCGACGATACAGATCGTCGAAAAGAAATCGCGCGACGGCTAGCAGCCGATCGCGCAGTCACCGTGCCGGCCATCCGGCGCCTCCCGTAGTGTCCCGATGCTCGACGTGCTTGCGACCGTGGTCTACTGGTCGACCGGCCGGAACCTGAGCGTCAGGCTGCGCTGAAATAGATCAGGCGTCTCCGGCCGCGGCAGCGGCGACGATTTGAGGATCGCGCGCTACACCGCATCGTCGTAGGCGCGCACTCCGCTCGATTTCCTGAGCTGCGTGTCGATGATCTCGCCGGTCGGCAGCTGCACCACTTCGAAGATCGCCTCCGGATTGCCCGCGATGTCGGGCGGCACGTTGACGTTGCCCTTGATCTTGGCCTGGATGCTTCTGATGTAGGCGTCGTTGGCCTTGCTGCGCGCCGCGTCCGCGGCCTGCTTCAGCATTGCCTTCTCGCGGTCGGCCTGCGCCTTGAGCGCGTCGGCCTCGCGCGCCTGCCGCTCGCGGACTTCGGCGAGTCGCTTTTCCTCCTGCTTTTTCTTGTCCGCGTCGCGCTTGTCGGCTTCGCGCTTCTCGGCGTCCTTGCGGTCCTTTTCTTCCTTTAGCTGGCGCTCGCGCTCCTGCTTTTCCTTGAGCGCGATCTCGGCCTTGGTCGGCTGCGGCGGCTCGAGCCTTGGGCGGCAGGCTTCGGCGGCTCGGGCGCCGGTTTGGGCGGCTCGGGTTGCGGCTTGGGCGGCTCGGGCGGAGGCTGGCTCCGGCGCGGGCTTCGGCGGCACGGCCTTTTCGGCCGGTGGCGCATAGAGCTCGACGCTGACCGGCTCGGGCTTGGGGTTCTGCCACGTGACGCTGAAGATCAGAAAGACGATGAAACCGAGGTGAACGGTGACCGCGAGGATGGCCGCGATCCACTTTCCCGGTCGACCAGCGCGTGGGAGTTCGCGACGGAGGCATCGAGCGTCAGTTGGACGGCGGACGCGCCATCAGCCCGACTTTCGCACGCGATTCCGCTGCAGCATGTCGAGCACGCCCATCACCGCCTTGTAAGGTATCGAGCCGTCGGCGTAGATCACCACGGCCTGGTCCGGATTCTTCGCCTGCCGGTCGTGGATGCGGGCGATGAGGTCGTCGCGCGACATCTTGATCGGCCCCGACGGCGCTTCGTGGAACGAAGCGTCTGGTCTGCGTTGATCGTGATCTCCAGCGGCGAGACGGGCGTGGTGAGCTTGCTGCCGACGCTCGGCAGCTGCATCTCGCCCGGATTGATCAGCGGCGCGGTGACCATGAAGATCACCAGCAGCACCAGCATCACGTCGATATAGGGAACGACGTTGATCTGGTTGATCGATTTGCGCGGGCGTCGCATCGTCAGGGCTCGGCCGTGATGATCATTGCCGCTGCAGGATGTTCGAGAACTCTTCGATGAAGGTCTCGAAGCGCGTCGCCAGACGATCGACGTCGTGGGTGTAGCGGTTATACGCGACGACCGCGGGGATCGCCGCGAACAGGCCGATGGCGGTCGCGATCAGCGCCTCGGCGATGCCGGGCGCGACCTGCGCCAGCGTCGCCTGGCTCACGTTGGACAGGCCCCGGAACGCATTCATGATGCCCCACACCGTGCCGAACAGGCCGATGTAGGGGCTCACCGATCCGACGGTCGCCAGTCCGGCCAGGTTGGCCTCGAGCGCGTCGATTTCGCGCTGGTAGGACGCGCGCATCGCGCGCCGCGCGCTGTCCATGGTCGCCGCCGACGACGTGCCCTGCTTGCGGTGCTTGGCGAATTCGCGAAAGCCCGCCGAGAAGATGCGCTCCAGCGCACCGCTGTCGCGACTCTGGCTCGCGCTGCTGGAAGAGCGCGTTCAGGTCGCCGCCTTTCCAGAACTCGTCCTCGAACGCGTCGGTCTTCGACGCGGCGCGCTTGAGCGCGAACATCTTGAGAAAGATCTGCCACCACGACCAGAGCGAAAGCAGCAGCAGCAGCACCATGACCGCCTGCACGACGACGCTGGCGTGGGCGACCATGGACACGAACGACAGATCGGGGTGCAAGTTCAAATCGGTGTCTCCCTTTTTGCTGCCGGTCCGAAGCGATTCGCACGGCGATCCGCCCCCGGGATGCATTCGGGTATCGCGACGGGCCGCCAGGTCCGCGGATCGAGGCAGGCGAGGACGACGCGCGCATTCGCAATCGGTTCGTCGCCGCGCACGACGGCCTGCGCGACGACCAGGCGCACGCGGCTTCGCTCGATCGGCTCGAGGCTGACCGTGAGCGAGTCGCCGAGGCGCGCCGCCCTGTGGTAATCGATCTCCACGCGATGGACCACGAAAACCGCGTTATGTTCGCGCTCGAGCGCGGTCAACGCGACGCCCGCTGCGCCAGCCACTCGGTGCGGGCGCGCTCGAGAAACTTGAGATAGTTCGCGTAGTAGACGACTCCGGCGGCGTCGGTATCTTCGTAGTAAACGCGGACGTTCCAGAAGAAGGGTTGTGTCGACCGCCGCATTCATTCGCTGAAGAGCTCGCCCGCGGCGGCCGGAGGAACGACGCCGAAGTGGCGGTACGACGAGCGGCGTCGCGATGCGGCCGCGCGTGGTCCGCTGCAGGAATCCCTGCTGGATGAGAAACGGCTCGAGCACGTCCTCGATCGTGTCGCGCTCCTCGCCGATCGCCGCCGCGAGGTTGTCGATGCCGACCGGGCCGCCGCCGAACTTCTCGAGCACGCATTGCAGGAGCTTGCGGTCCATGACGTCGAGGCCCGACCCGTCGACGTCGAGCATCTTCAGCGCGGCATCGGCCACCGGCCGCGTGACGTGCCCGGCCGCGCGCACCTCGGCGAAATCGCGCACCCGGCGCAGCAGCCGGTTGGCGATGCGCGGCGTGCCGCGCGAGCGGCGCGCGATCTCGGTCGCGCCCTCGGGCTCGATCGCGATCTCGAGCAGCTTCGCCGAGCGCGTGACGATGCGCGTGAGCTCCTCGGTGGTGTAGAACTCGAGCCGCGCGACGATGCCGAAGCGGTCGCGCAGCGGATTGGTGAGCATGCCGGCGCGCGTGGTCGCGCCGACCAGCGTGAACGGCTGCAGATCGAGCTTGACGCTGCGCGCGCTCGGCCCCTCGCCGATCATGATGTCGATCTTGAAATCCTCCAGCGCGGGATAGAGGATTTCCTCGACCACCGGCGACAGGCGATGGATCTCGTCGATGAACAGCACGTCGTTGGGCTCGAGATTGGTGAGGAGCGCCGCGAGGTCGCCGGCGCGCTCCAGCACCGGACCCGAAGTCTGGCGCAGGTTGACGCCGAGCTCGTGCGCGATGATGTGCGAGAGCGTCGTCTTGCCGAGTCCCGGCGGACCGAACAGCAGCACGTGGTCGAGCGATTCCTTGCGCTTCTTGGCGGCCTCGATGAAGATCGAGAACTGGCCGCGGATTTTCTCCTGGCCGATGTATTCGTCGAGCGCGCGCGGCCGCAGCGTGCGGTCGAGCACCTCCTCCTGCGGGTTGACGGGCGCCGCGGCGACGAGGCGGTCTGCTTCGATCATCGGACTATTATGCCTTCGCCAGCAGCTTCAGCGCCTGGCGGATGCCGTCGGAGAGCGCGATGCCCTCGGGCAGCTGCTTGACCGCGTTCACCGCTTCCTTGTCGCTGTAGCCGAGCGAGATCAAGGCGTGAAGCACGTCGGACGCGACCGGCGCGGCGCGGTGGATGGCGAGCCGGTCGTGAGGTCGGCGCCGAGCTTGTCCTTGAGCTCCAGCAGCAGGCGCTCGGCGGTCTTCTTGCCGATGCCCGGGTATCTTGGTGAGGCGCCCGGACTCCTGCATCGTGACCGCCTGCGCGAGCTCGGCGACGGACAGGCCGGAGAGGACCGAGAGCGCGATGCGCGCGCCGATGCCGCTGATCTTGATCAGCTGCCGGAACGCGCGCCGCTCGTTCTCCGAGCCGAAGCCGAAGAGCAGGTGCGCGTCCTCGCGCACGACCAGGTGCGTGAACAGCGCAACCTTCTCGCCGACGTTCGGGAAGGTTGTAGAACGTGCTCATCGGCACGTCGATTTCGTACGCGACGCCCTGCACGTCGAGCAGAATCTGCGGCGGGTTCTTCTCGACCAGCGTTCCGGCAAGGCGGCCGATCATACGATGCGTCCCGCGCCGCACGCGATATCCCGTCCGCCTCAAGCCGCCCATGCCTTCGCTGCCGTGGGCATGGCAGATCGCGCAGGCGAGCGCGTCGGCCGCGTCGGCGGACGGGGCGGCGGGCAGCGACAGAAGCCGCATCACCATTGCCTGCACCTGCTCCTTGGCGGCCTTGCCGTGTCCCACCACCGCCTGCTTGACCTGCAGGGCCGTGTATTCGGAGACCGGCAAGCTGGGCGAGCACGGCGGCGGAGATGGCGGCGCCGCGCGCCTGGCCGAGCAGCAGCGTCGAATGCGGATTGACGTTCACGAACACTTTCTCGACGGCGACTTCGCTGGGCTGGTGCATGGCGATGACGCTCGCCAGATCGCGCAGGATGAGCTCCAGCCGCGCGGGCAGTTCGCCGGCGGCGTTGCGGATGCAGCCGCTGGCGACGTAGCGCAAGCTTTCCGCCGGAAGCGACGATGACGCCGAACCCGGTGACGCGCAGGCCCGGGATCGATGCCGAGGATGCGGCGGACGATCAACGGAGTCGCGCCGCGTGCGAGCGTGGCGCGCTCATGCGTTGTCGATGACCGCGGTCGTGTAGACGTCCTGCACGTCGTCGATCGCCTCGAGCGCGTCGAGCAGCTTTTGCATTCTTGCCGCGTCGTCGCCGGCGAACTCGATTTCCGTCGCCGGCTTCATCGTCACCTCGGCGAACTCGGGCTTGAGCTTCGCCTTGGCGAGCGCGTCCTTGACCGCGACGAAATCGTTGGGCGCGGTGATCACTTCGATGCGAGCCGTCGTCGTGATCGATGACGTCGTCGGCCCCGGCTTCCAGCGCCGCGTCCATCAGCTTGTCCTCGTTGGTGCCCGGCGCGAAGACGAGCTGCCCGCAATGCTTGAACAGAAACGCGACCGAGCCGTCGGTCCCGAGGTTGCCGCCGTATTTGGCGAACGCATGGCGGACGTCGGCGACGGTGCGAACGCGGTTGTCGGTCAGGCAATCGACGATCACCGCGGCGCCGTTGATGCCGTAGCCCTCGTAGCGGACTTCCTCGTAGTTGATGCCTTCGAGCTCGCCGGCGCCGCGCTTGATCGCGCGCTCGACCGTGTCCTTGGGCATGTTGTTGGCCGCGGCCTTGTCGACCGCGAGCCGCAGCCGCGGGTTGGTCGAGACGTCGCTGCCGCCCATGCTGCGCCGAGACGGTGATCTCACGGATGAGGCGCGTGAAGATCTTGCCGCGCTTGGCGTCGGTCGCGGCCTTCTTGTGCTTGATGTTCGCCCACTTGCTGTGGCCGGCCATGATCGGACACTCGATGAAGTGCGATAGCGCCGTGAGCAGCGAGCCAGGTCGCTCGCGCAGCGAATGGTATGAGCGCCTGCGATCGGCGCCGCGAACGCGATCGGCGCATCGACGCTGCAAGAGCCAAGCCTTGCTGCGTCTCAGGAACTTGCTGCTGAGGAATTGCGCAAGCCTTCAGCGCACGGCTGTCGTTGATCTCGAGCATGCTCTGCTTGATCGGCAGCGGCAGCGGAAGCAATTCGGCGAGCCGGTAGCCGACCCAGGACGCATCGCTCAGCGCGCGCGCGCGGAAAAATGCTCGGGCCCCGCGCGGTTGATCATCAGCTCGAGGAGGCCGGCGAGCGGCGCGAAATGCTCCGGAAGCTCCAGCCGTCGGCTCGGACGGCAGATGCGTCACCTGCGCGACGACGAGCCCGTCGTCGCCGACGTTGCTCGATTGCACCTGAAACCGCGTGCCGCCCTCGGTCTTCAGATGCAGGATGCCGAGCTGCGGCATGTCCCACGACACGATGCGCGCCTGCGTTCCGATCGAGCGCGAAGTCGACGGCTGCGCCCGCGGCGCGCGGATTGCCGGCGCTTCGCTGCGCCACTTCCTCGCCGCGCGTGAGAAGGCATACGCCGAACGGCTGCTCGTCCTTGAGACAGGCCTTGGTCATGTCGATGTAGCGCTGCTCGAAGACCTTGAGCGGCAGCAGGCCTCCCGGAAACAGGACGGTCTTGAGCGGGAACAGCGGCAGCGTCGCCGGCGCAGCGCGGGTCGGCGCGAAGGAAGGGAAACAGCTTCGGCATGCGGGCCGTGACTCGCGCGTCAGGCGCGGTCGAGAGGCGGGCCGTCGTCGCGTGCGCCCCAGCGCGGACCCAGGGCGTGGTCGACGCCCAGCTGGTCGAGAACCCGCGCGACGACGAAGTCGACCAGCTCGCCGATCGATTGCGGACGCCCGTAGAAGCCGGGCGACGGCGGAAGGATCACCGCGCCGGCGCGCGCAAGCTTGAGCATGTTTTCGAGATGGATCGCCGAGAGCGGCGTCTCGCGCGGAACGAGAACCAGCGGCCGGCGCTCCTTGAGCATGACGTCCGCGGCGCGCTCGATCAGGTTGTCGGCGAGCCCTGCCGCGATCGCGCCCAGCGTGCCGAGCGTGCACGGGCAGATCGCCATCGCGTCCGCGGGATTCGAGCCCGGACGCGACCGGCGACATCCAGTCCTCGCGGCCGAACACCGTGAGCTGCCCCGGATCGGCGCCGAAGCGCTCGGCGAGCAGCGCCGCGGCTGATGCGGGTTGCGCCGGCAGCGTGAGATCGAGCTCCTGCTTGGCGACGATCTGCGCCGCGCTGGAGTAGATCAGGTACACGCGCACCTTCGCCGCGAGCAGGCACTCGAGCAGGCGCAGACCGTAGGGCATGCCGGACGCGCCGGTCCATGCGAGCGTGATGGTCTGCGCTGTCTGCGTCCGATTCATGCGATGGATTCTAGCGTATCCGACGCGCGGTCCCGGTGCGCGAGACGCCGCGAGCGGGCGCATAGCGCGACGCGAGCGCTTAGCGAAGCTCGCGATGCCGCGTCAGAACCTGGTAGCCGTCGCGTGAACGCGCGCGCGAGGCGCTCGACGAGATACACCGAGCGATGCTGGCCTCCGGTGCAGCCGATGGCGACGGTCAGGTAGTTGCGATTGTCGCGCGCGTAATCGGGCAGCCAGCTGGAGACGAAGTGGTGGATGTCGGCGTACATCCGCTCGACCTCGGGATGACCCTCGAGGATACTCGATGACCGCGGCGTCCTTGCCGGATTTCGGCGCGAGCGCTCGGCTCGTAATGCGGGTTGGGCAGGCAGCGGACGTCGAACACGAGATCGGCGTCGAGCGGAACGCCGTGCTTGTAGCCGAAGGACTGGAACAGCACCGTCAGCCGCGACGGATCGACGCTGACGAAATCCTTGATCCACGAGCGCAGCGCCGCCGCCGAAAGGTCGCTGGTGTCGAAGCTGTAGCCGAGCAGGCGCACGTCTTCCAGGCGCTCGCGCTCGAGCTCGATCGCCTCGGTCAGCGTGCGCTCGTCGCTCGAGAACGGATGCCTGCGCCGGGTCTCGGAGAAGCGCTTGACCAGCGTGTCGGTCTTGGCGTCGAGATAGAGAAAGCGCACCGTCCAGCCCTGCGCGCGAGCGTCGTCCATGGCGGCCGACAGGCCGCCGAGTCCCGGCTCGGTCTTGACGTCGAGCACGATCGCGACGCGATGCTGCCGCCGTCGCCTTGAGCTGCGCGAGCAGCGGCGGCAATTGCGAGAGCAGAAGATTCGAGACGGCGTAGTAGCCGCTATCCTCGAGCGCGCCGAGCGCGACGCTCTTGCCCGAACCCGATACGCCGCCGATCAGCAGCAGGTCCATCGTCGTTCCGTCCAGCCGTTGCATTCCAAAATCGTTGACAGGGACGCCTGCGTCAGGCTTCGCGCACGCGGGTTCGCGCCGCAGCCGCGGAGATCATCCGGCAACGGCGTCAGATTCCGTCTTCCATCAGCTTTTGCTGGCGCTCGATGAATTCCTTGGTGCTGTCGATGCCGCGCTGGTTGAGGACGAAGTTGCGCACCGCGGCCTCGACCAGCACCGCGAGGTTTCGGCCGGCCGCGACGGGAATGGTCACCTTGCGAATCGGCACGGCGAGGATTTCCTGGTAGGTCGCGCTCACCTGCAGGCGGTCGAGCTCGGAAAACTGCTCGTTGCTGTGGTCCTCGAGATGCACCATGAGCTTCAGCAGCTTGCGCGGACGCACGGCGGTCTCGCCGAAAATCGTGCGGATGTTGAGCACGCCGATGCCGCGCACTTCGAGGAAATCCTTGAGCACGGCCGGGCAGCGGCCCTCCAGCGTGTCGGGCGAGATGCGATACAGCTCGACGATGTCGTCGGCGACGAGGCCGTTGCCGCGCGAGATGAGCTCCAGCGCCAGCTCGCTCTTGCCGATCGCCGACGCGCCGGTGATCAGCACGCCCATCTCCAGGACGTCGAGGAAGACGCCGTGCAGCGACGTCGATTCGGCGAGCACGCGCGAGAGGTAGAGGCGGATCACGTCGACGATGTGCGGCGACGGCTGCGGCGAGGTGAACAGCGCGACGTTGTGCTTGTCGCACTCTTCCTTCAGATGCGGCGGCACGTCTTCGCCGTTGGCGACGATGATCGCGACCAGCTCGGTCGTGAACAGCCGCGAGATCGACGCCTGGAGCGCATCTTCGGGCAGCGCGCGCAGGTGCGCGGCTTCCGCCGCGCCGATCAGCTGGACGCGGAACGGATGGATGAAATTCATGTGCCCGACCTGGCCGATGGTCGGCTTCAGCGCGGCCTCGCCGGTCAGGATCGCGGCTGCCGCCCTGGCGTCCGGCGATCCACTCGAGCCCGAGCCGCTCGTGGTTGTCCTCGAACACGCGCTCGAAGCTCACCTGGCGCATGGCGCTGGCTTCGTTCATCGCGCGACCGGTGACCAGGTCGAAAACAGACGATGAATGCCCGTGGCGTCGCTCGCCGTGGCGAGCTGGTCGCGGAAGGTCTTTTCGCTGAACATCTGGGCGAGCTCGGACAGGAGCTCGCAGATGCTCCTCGGTCGCCTGCTCCGGCACGAGCAGCACGAAGACCTGGTCGACCGGCTTGCCGTCGGGCGCGTCGAACGGAATCGGCTGCAGCGGCCGGACGAACGCGCCGAGCGCCTGCGGGAGGCCCTTGATTCGGCCGTGGGGAATGGCGATGCCCTGTCCGAGACCGGTCGATCCGAGCCGCTCGCGCGCGAAGAGGCTGTCGAACACGACCGAGCGCGCGATCTGCGCGTGGTTCTCGAACAGCTGGCCGATTTGCTCGAACAGCCGCTTCTTGCTCGTCGCTTCCACGTCGAGCGCGATGTTGCTCTCGGGCAGGAGGTCGGCGATATGGGTCATCGGTCGCGTTCGACGGGCTAGCGCGAGCGCGTCTTGCGCGCGATCGGCGTGCGTCGCGCCTTCGGCGCTTGATCGCCGACCGCGCGCGTGCCGGTGCCCCGTTGCGCTTCTCCTTGTGCCTCAGGACCTGGCGGTCGAGCTTGTCGGCGAGCGCGTCGATCGCGGCGTACATGTCCGCCTCGACGCATTCGGCGTGAATCTCCTTGCCGCGGATGTGCAGATTGGCGTTGACCTGCTGCCTGCAGCTTGTCGACCGACAACACGACATTCACGTCGATCACGTGGTCGAAGTGGCGCGTCACGCGCTCGAGCTTCGTCGACAGGTAGTCGCGGATGGCGGGTGTGATCAACAGGTGATGGCCGGTCAGGTTCAGGTTCATTCGACGCTCCTCCTTGTTGGCGCTGCGGACTCCGTGGACGGATGCGCGGAGTGCTACATCGTCTTGCGCAGGTTGACGGGCGGAATCTGCAGCGCTTCGCGGTACTTGGCGATGGTCCGCCGCGCGACGACGATCCCCTGCTCGCCGAGGAGGTCCGCGATGCGGCTGTCGGTGAGCGGGGCGTTGCGGTCCTCGGCGGCGATCAGCTGCTTGATCAGCGCGCGGATGGCGGTGGCCGACGCCGCGCCGCCGGTGTCGGTCGCGACGTGGCTGCCGAAGAAATACTTGAGCTCGTAGGTGCCGCGCGGCGGTGAGCATGTATTTCTGCGTGGTGACGCGCGAGATCGTCGATTCGTGCAGGCTCAGGATTTCGGCGATCTCGCGCAGCACCATCGGCCGCATCGCCACGTCGCCATGGTCGAAGAAATGCCGCTGCCGGTCGACGATCGCCTGCGACACGCGCAGGATGGTCTCGAAGCGCTGCTGGACGTTGCGGATCAGCCATTTCGCCTCCTGCAGCTGCGCGGCGAGCTGCTGGTTCGACGAATCGCGGTTGCGGGTGAGGATGTCGGCGTAGATGCGGTTCAGCCGCAGCTTGGGCATCGCCGCTTCGTTGAGCGCCGCGACCCACTTGCCCCTTACTTTTCGCACGACCACGTCCGGGATCACATAGTTCGCCTCGGTCCTGCGAAAATTCCGCGCCGGGCCGCGGATTCAGGCTGCGTGATCAGCGCGCGCACGCCGCGCAGTCCGGCGTCGTCGATGTGCAGCAGGCGCTTCAGCTTGCCGAAGTCGCGCGCGGCGAGCAGCGGCAGGTGCTGCTCCACGAGCTTCATCGCCTCGGCGCGGAACGGCGTCGTCGCCGGCAGCGCCTTCAATTGCAGCGCCAGGCATTCGGCGGCGTCGCGCGCGCCGACGCCGGCCGGCTCCAAGTTCTGCAGGCGGCGCAGGCCGATCGAGAGCTCGTCCAGGCTCGATGTCGAGCTCCTCCGGGAACAATTCCACGAGCTCCTCGAGCGAGGTCTGCGAGGTAGCCGTCCTCGTCGAGCGCGTCGATCAGCGCCGACACGATCTGGCGGTCGCGCAGCGGAAGGTTGCAAAGCGCGAGCTGCGCGTTCAGGTGATCGCGCAGCGAGCTGGTCGCGACCTGCTGCGGCGAGAAATTCTCGTCGTCGTTCGTCGCCGGAGCGCCGAGCCCCAGTCGCCGTCGCCGCCGCGCGCTGGTCGACAGATCGAATTCGGTCGACGTGCGGTCGTCGCGATCGTCGCTCGACGCCGACTCGGTTGCTGCCGGACGCGGTGCTCGCCTCCATCGGAGAATTCCGGCGGCGGCAGCCGGCGTCTCGTCCTCGTCGGCTTTTTCGAGCAGCGGATTTTCCTGCAGCAGGCGCTCGACCTCGGCGTTGAGCTCGAGCGTCGAAAGCTGCAGCAGCCGGATCGACTGCTGCAACTGCGGGGTGAGCGTCAGGTGCTGCGAGAGCTTGAGCTGGAGGGTTTGCTTCATGGTCGTGCGTTTTCGCAGCCAACATCAAAGCCGGAAATGTTCCCCCAGATAGACCTTTCTCACGCTTTCATTATAGACAATTTCGTCCGGCGTTCCGGAGGCAAGCACCCGGCCCTTCGTTGATGATGTACGCGCGGTCGCAGATGCCGAGCGTCTCGCGCACGTTGTGGTCGGTGATCAGGACGCCGATCCCGCGCTCCTTGAGGAAGCCGATGATCTTCTGGATGTCGAGCACCGCGATCGGGTCGATGCCGGCGAAAGGCTCGTCGAGCAGGATGAACCGCGGCCGGGTCGCCAGCGCGCGGGCGATCTCGACCCGCCGGCGCTCGCCGCCGGAAAGGCTGATCGCGGGCGCGTCGCGCGAGGTGCGAGATCGACAGGTCCTCGAGCAGCGCGTCGAGACGATTGGCGATCTCGTCGCCGTCGACGCCCTGCAGCTCGAGGATGGCCTGCACGTTCTCGGCGACGGTCAGCTTGCGGAATATCGACGCTTCCTGCGGCAGGTACGACAGGCCCAGGCGCGCGCGCAGGTGGATCGGCATGCGCGTGACAGGTCGTCGCCGTCGAGCTCGATGCGTCCCGCCGTCGGTCGCGACAAGGCCGACGATCATGTAGAAGCAGGTCGTCTTGCCCGCGCCGTTGGGCCCGAGCAGGCCGATCACTTCGCCGCTTCCCACCGAAGCGAAACGTCGTGTACGACGATGCGGGACTTGTAGCGCTTGTTCAGCTTGGCGACCGACAAGCGTGCTCGGTCGCCGTCGTCACTTGGCCGTCTCCGGCTTCATCGACGAATCGGGCTTGAGCGGAACGGGATCGCGGCCTTCTGCGGCGGCAGCCTTGGTCCTTCGAATCCTTGTCTTTGTCCTTGTCCTCGGTCCTTCGAATCCTTGGCGTCCTTGTCGTCCGACTTCGCCGGAGCCGCTTTGCCGTCCTTGGAGTCCTTGCCGTCTTTCGGCTGCGGCAGGAACACGCCGCGCACGCGCGGACCGAGCGGGGCTCGCCGGCGGCGGGCGGCTTGCGTGTCGGGGCGGCCTTCCGCCTTGAACATGTTGGTCTCCGCGTTGTACTGGATGTAGTTGCTGCGGAGCTCGTCGCCCGTTCTCTTCAGCAGCGCGCGATCGAACAGCTCGACGATGCGCTTGGTGCCGTCGTAGACGATGCGCTGCGCGAAGCCCTCGTAGTATTCGTCGACGCCGTCGCGCTTTTCGCGAAAGCGTGACCGGGTTGCCGTACGCGGTCGCCGACACCGAGTTATCCGGATTCTGGTGGAACTGGATCCGGTCGGCGTGGATCGTCAGCGTCCCCTGCGTGATGACGACGTTGCCGATCAGGTCGCTGATCTTGGTGTCGGTGTTGCCGCCGCAGCGTGTCGCCCTGGAAATTGATCGGCTTGTCGCGATCGGCTTTCTCGGCGAGCGCGCACGGGGCGTGAAGCGCGAGCGCGCACAGCGCCGCGCAGAGCGGCAGGATCGGCGCGCGCGAAAAACGGGAAAGCGGGGCGGGGAATCACGCTACTTGGTCGGCTGCGGCTGCGGTTGCAACTGCCCGCTGACGCGCGAATTGAACTTGAAGGTCTTGGCTTTGTTGTCGAATTCCATGCCGGTCGCGTTGATTATCCCACGGGGGTCCGAGATCGTCACCGGCTTGTCGGTCTCGATCTTGTCCTCCTTCGGCAGGACGTGAAGGTACTCGCTGGTCACGACGATCGGGCGCCTTTGTCGCGGTCGTCGGCCGCCGCTGCGCGGACGCCCCTGACGTTGCCGTTGAAGTAGGCGTTTTGCTGGTCGCCGGTGATCGTGGCGCGATCGGCCGCGATGCTCACCGGCGGCTTGTCGGGTTCGCTGAACGTGATCAGCGGCGATCGAATTCGGTCGTGTCGTCGTCGGGGTAGTGGCGCGCCACCCTGGCCGTGATCGACTGCCGGACGCGGCCTTCCTCGTCGAGGCTCACCGCCTTGAAATTCTCGATGTAGAGGTCGGTGTCGTGGCGGCCGGAGCCGTCGAACGGCGCGCGCCGGGCTGCACCTGCGCGTTCAGCCAATAGGTCAGCGCGGCGAAGGCTCCCAGCAGCAGCACGGGAGACCACGCGATCAGCCGGTCCAGCCAGGTGCGGCCGTGGGTCATGATTCGAACTGCGCGACGCGTTGCGCGAGATCGCCGCGCGCGCCCAGGATCAGCTCGCAGATTCCCGCACCGCACCGGCGCCTCCGTCGCGCGCGGGTGACGTAGTGCGCACGCCGCTTGACCGCCTCGGGCGCGTGCGGCACCGTTGCGCTCAATCCGCAGCGCAGGAGCAGCGGCAGGTCGGGAAGGTCGTCGCCGATGTGCGCGCACTCCTCGGCGGCCATGCCGAGCTCCGCGCGCAGGCGCTCCCACGGCGCAAGCTTGTTCTCCGCGCCGAGCACGACATGCGCGACGGAAAGCGTCTTCGCGCGCCGCGTCACCGCGGGCGCGGAGCTGCCCGTGATCCAGGCGACGACGATGCCGGCCTCGTGCAGCATCTTCAGGCCGAGCCCGTCGAGCGTCGAAAACGCCTTGATTTCGCTGCCGTCATCGGCGTAGTAGATCCTTGCCGTCGGTAAGCACGCCGTCGACATCGCAGGACAGCATGCGCACGGCGCGCGCTCGTGCGAGCAGGTCGGGCGCGGTCACCGCGCGTTCCGGCGGCGCGTCATACGACCTTCGCCCGGAAAAGATCGTGCAGGTGCAGCGCGCCGACCAGCCGCCGCTCGTCGTCGACGATCAGCAGCTGACTCACTTTCGGCGCCGCTTCCATCAGCTCGACGCAATCGATCGCCAGCCGGTCGGGGCCGATGGTGCTGCGGATTCGCGGTCATCAGGTCGGCGACGACGGCCGTGGCGAAATCGCGAATCCTTGGGGAGGCATCGCCGCAGGTCGCCGTCGGTGAAGATGCCGGCGACGCGGCCGTCCTGATCGACCACCGCGGTCATCCCCATGCCTTTGCCGCTCATCTCCACGATCGCATCGGCGAAAGTCGCCGTCAGCCGGCACCGTCGGCAGCGCGTCGCCGGTGCGCATGACGTCGCGAACGTGCGTGAGCAGCTTGCGGCCGAGCGAGCCGCCGGGATGCGAGCGCGCGAAGTCCTCCACCGAAAATCCGCGCGCGTCGAGCAGGGTGAGCGCCAGCGCGTCGCCGAGCGCGAGCGCGGCGGTGGTGCTCGCGGTCGGCGCGAGTCCGAGCGGGCAGGCCTCGGTGTCGACGCTGGCGTCGAGATGCACGTCGGCGGCGTAGGCGAGCGAGGACTGCTCGTTGCCGGTGAGCGCGATGAGCCTCGCGCCCTGGCGCTTGAAATGCGGAACGAGCGTCACGAGCTCGTCGGTCTCGCCCGAGTTCGACAGCAGCAGCACGACGTCGTCGGCAGTGATCATGCCGAGGTCGCCGTGACTGGCTTCGGCGGCGTGCACGAAAAACGCCGGCGTTCCGGTCGATGCGAGCGTCGCCGCGAGCTTGCGCGCGATATGGCCCGACTTGCCGATGCCGGTGACGACGACGCGTCCGCGGCAGTCGAACAGCGCGCGCGCCGCCGCAAGAAAAGCGGAGCCGAGCCGGCCTTCGAGCGCGACGATGGCGGCGGCCTCGGTCGCGAGCACGTCGCGCGCGAGCGTCAGCACGCGCTCGGGATCGATGCCGACAGCAGGCACCGCTTCGGCTGCTCGGATCGGCGCAGACATGCAAACAAGTATAGCGCGAACCGCGAGACGACCCGCCCGGGCGCTGTGCTACATTCGACATCGGGTTCACGGCGCAGCACGACTCACCCGATGCCACAGACACTGCAGCTCATCCTGTTGCTGCTCGCCGCCGCCGTGGTCGTCGTCGTCGCCTGCCGGCTTCTGCGCCTGCCGCCGATCCTCGGCTATCTCGCCGTCGGCATCGCAGTCGGACCGCACGCGCTCGCCTGGGTCCCGGACAACGCCGACGTGCGCGACCTCGCCGAGTTCGGCATCGTCTTCCTGATGTTCTCCATCGGCCTCGAATTCAGCCTGCCTCAGTTGAAGGCGATGCGCCGCGCGGTGTTCGGACTCGGCCTGGCGCAGGTCGCGATCACGACGGTGGCGGTCATGGTCGCGCTGCACTTCATGGGCTACCGGTGGCTCGCGGGACTCGCGCTCGGCGGCGCGCTGGCGATGAGCTCGACCGCGATCGTGTCGAAGATGCTGGCCGAGCGCACGGAGCTCAACACCGCGCACGGTCGCGACGCCATGGGCATCCTGCTGTTTCAGGATCTCGCCGTGGTCGCGTTCCTGATCGCCGTGCCCACCATCGCCGAGGGCTGAGCCGATCTCTGGAAGGCGCTGGCCGTCGCCGGCGCCAAGGCCGCCGTGGCGCTGGCGGTGATCCTGTTTTTCGGCCAGGCGCCGACGCGCGCCTGGTTCCACCTGGTGGCGCGACAGCGTTCGTCCGAGCTCTTCATGCTCAACATCCTGCTGGTCACGCTCGGACTCGCGCGCGCTGACGCAGCTCGCGGGGCTTTCGTTCGCGCTCGGCGCGTTTCTCGCCGGCATGCTGATCGCCGAGACCGAGTATCGCTACCAGGTCGAGGAGGACATCAAGCCGTTTCGCGACGTTCTCCTGGGACTCTTCTTCGTCACCGTCGGCATGTATCTCGACCTTTCCGTCGTCGGGCACCATTTCGTCTGGGTCTGCCTGTTGCTGCTGGGCCCCGTGCTCGCGAAGCTCGCGCTGGTCGTGGTGCTGGCGAGGGTGTTCGGCGCGCCGCTCGGCACGGCGCTGCGAACCGGCTTCTATCTCGCGCAGGCGGGCGAGTTCGCGATCGTGCTGCTCGCGTTGACAGCGGAGCTCGGTGTCATCGACAAGACGCTGTCGCAGCTGGTGCTGGCGGCCATGGTGCTGTCGATGTTGTCCGCGCCGCTCGTGATCCAGTTCGCCGAGCCCATCGTGCGCCGCCTGACCGCCAACGACTGGCTCACGCGCGCGGCGCAGCTCACCAAGATCGCCGCGCGAACGCTGGCGCGCCAGGACCACGTGATCATCTGCGGATACGGGCGCAGCGGGCAGAATCTCGCGCGGCTGCTCGAGGCGGAGGACATCTCGTTCCTCGCGCTCGATTCCGATCCCGAGCGCGTGCGCGAGGCCGCGGCCGACGGCGGCAGCGTCGTGTACGGCGACGCGGGGCGGCGCGAGGCGCTCATGGCCGCCGGCCTCGCCAAGGCGCGCGCGCTGGTCGTGACTTTCGCCGACACGCCGACCGCGCTCAAGATCCTGCACCACGTGCATGAGGCGCGTCCCGAGTTGCCGGTGATCGTGCGCACGCTGGACGACACCGAGCTCGACCGACTGCTCAAGGCCGGCGCGGCGGAAGTCGTCCCGGAAGTGCTCGAGGGCAGCCTGATGCTGGCATCGCATTCGCTGCTGCTGGTCGGCGTGCCGCTCAACCGCGTGCTGCACCGCATCCGGGCGATTCGCGAGGAGCGCTACAGCCTTGTTCCGCGGTTTCTTTCACGGCGCCACCGACGCCGCGGATGCGGCGGAGAACGTTCAGCCGCGACTGCATTCGGTGCGCCTCACCGAACGCTCCTACGCCGTCGGAAGGTCGCTCGGCGAAGTCGCACTCGGTCGCCAGGGTCGAAGTGACCGGCGTGCGCCGCCACGGGGCGCGGTCGGAGGTGCCACAGCCAGAGTATCGGTTCGAGGCCGGCGACATCCTGGTGCTGCTGGGCCGTCCTGAGGATCTCGTCCTCGTCGAGAAGAGGCTTCTGCGCGGTTGATTCGCCGTGGCAAGGTCGTTGTTGGCCGAGGGTGAACCCGCTACAATTACTACCCTTCCGAAACAGGCCCTCCCCAGGATGTCAGTTGCAACCACCGCGGCCTCGCACGCCGCGCTGACCCCGACATGCCGCCTCGATCCCGCAGCCGCGGCCATCGAGCTCGTCGACGTTCGTTTCGCGTACGACAGGCGGCAGATCCTCAAGGGCATCACGATGTCGGTGCCTCGCGGGAAGATCGTGGCGATCATGGGTGCCAGCGGCAGCGGCAAGACGACCATCCTGCGCCTGATCGGCGGACAGCTCAAGCCCGCCTCGGGCGAGGTGCGCGTCGGCGGCCAGTCGGTGCCCGACCTCGACCCGAGGCGCTGTATGCATTGCGCCGGCGCTGCGGAATGCTGTTTCAGTTCGGCGCGCTGTTCACCGACATGAGCGTGTTCGAGAACATCGCGTTCCCCATGCGCGAGCATACGGAGCTTTCCGAGGAGCTGATTCGCGACCTCGTGCTGATGAAGCTGCACGCCGTCGGCTTGCGCGGCGCCGCGCAGCTCATGCCCGCGGAGCTTTCGGGGGGCATGGCACGTCGCGTCGCGCTGGCGCGCTCGATCGCGCTCGACCCGATGCTGGTCATGTACGACGAGCCATTCGCCGGGCTCGATCCGATTTCGCTGGGCGTCGTGGGGCAGCTCATCCGCCGGTTGAACGACGCGCTCGGCATCACGTCGGTGGTCGTGACCCACGACGTGTACGAGTCGCTGAAAATCGTCGACTACCTCTATTTCGTTTCGGAGGGAAAGATCGTCGCCAGCGGTACGCCGGCGGAGGTGCGCGCGTCGGCGGATCTCTACGTGCGCCAGTTCGTCGACGGCGCTCCCGACGGGCCGGTTCCTTTCCATTATCCGGCCGGGTCGTATCGACAAGCGCTCTTTGCAGACGTCGAGGCATGATGTCCGACGCGGTCTCGGGTGAGATAGGGCACGGCCTGCGCCGCCTCGGCGGCGCGGTGACCGGCGGCATCGCATGGCTCGGCTACGCGGCGCGCTTCTTCGCGGCGATCGTCTGGCATTCGCCGGCGGCGTTCCGGCGCATGCATCTGACGCTGCGCGAGATTTATTTCTCGGGCGTGCTGTCGCTGGTCATCATTCTGACGTCCGGCCTGTTCGTGGGCATGGTGCTCTCGCTCCAGGGTTACGAAGTGCTGGCGCGCTATGCCGCCGACGAGCAGCTCGGCATCCTGGTCGCGCTGTCGCTGGTCAAGGAACTCGGCCCGGTCCTCGCGGGGCTGCTGTTCGCGAGCCGCGCGGGGTCGGCCATCACCGCCGAGATCGGACTGATGAAGGCGACGGAGCAGATCGCGGCGATGGAGATGATGGCGGTCGATCCGATCGCGCGCGTCGTGGCGCCGCGTTTCTGGGCAGGCGTCATCTCGATGCCGCTGCTGGCGGCGCTGTTTTCGGCGCTGGGCATCTTCGGCGCCTATCTCATCGGCGTGAGGCTGCTCGGCGTCGACGCCGGGGCGTTCTGGGGGCAGATGCAGGCCGGCGTCAGAGTATGGCCGGATGTGAGCAACGGCATCATCAAGAGCGTCGTGTTCGGCTTCGCGGTCTCGCTGATCGCGGTGCTCGACGGTTATGATGCCAAGCCGACCGCGGAAGGCGTTTCGAGCGCGACCACGCGCACCGTCGTGGTGTCCTCGCTGGCGATCCTCGCGCTCGATTTCGTGTTGACGGTGTTCATGTTCAGGGGAGTTGGCTCGTGAATCGCTCCACGATCGACCTCTGGGTCGGCATCTTCGTCGCGATCGGATTTGGCGCGATTCTTTTCCTGGCGCTGAAGGTGGGCAACCTCCTCACGCTGGACCGGACGCCGGGCTATCATCTGCAGGCGCATTTCGACAATATCGGCGGCTTGAAGCTCCGCGCGCCGGTCAAGGCCGCCGGCGTGGTCGTCGGCCGCGTCGAGTCCGTGCGGCTCGACCCGAAGACCTACGAAGCCGTCGTCACCATGCGCATCGACAATTCCGTCGAGTTCACCAAGGACACGATCGCGTCGATCAACACGTCGGGATTGCTCGGCGAAGTCTATATCGGGCTCGACGCGGGCGGCGATCCGGCGATGCTCAAGGACGGCGATCGCATCGCCAAGACGCAGTCCGCTGTCGTGATCGAGAAGCTGATCGGCCAGTTCCTCTTCGACAAGGCATCCGACGCAGGAGCGAAGAAATGAATGCCATGAGCCGCATCGCAGTCGCGCTCGCCGCGGCAGCGCTCGCCGGGTGCGCGGTTTCGCCCTCCAAGGTCGACCCGTACGAGCCGTGGAATCGCGCGATGTACTCGTTCCATGAGAGCGTCGACACCGCGGTGATCAAGCCGATCGCGGAGGCGTACGTCGAAAACCGCGCCGAAGCCCTTCCAGACCGGACTGTCGAATTTCTTCGGCAACATCGACGACTTTTTTGCCGGCGTCAACGACGCGCTGCAGGGCAACGGCAATCGCGCCGGCGATGCCTGGGGACGCGTGCTGCTGAACACGACTTTCGGCATGGGCGGAATCCTCGACCTCGCGTCGATGATGGGCATCACCAAGGACAAGAATGACTTCGGCATCACGTTCGGCAAGTGGGGCGTGCCCGATGGTCCGTATTTCTTCGTGCCGTTCTTCGGTCCGACGACGGTGCGCGACGGCACGGGCGAGGTTGTTCGTTACTTCGTCAGTCCCAGCAGGTTCGTCAAGAACGACACGGTCCAGTGGACGTGGTGGGGTTTGTGGTACCTGGACGCGCGCTCGCAGGCGCTTCTGAACGAAAGCGTCCTCGACACCGCGGCCATCGACAAGTACCGCTTTCTGCGCAACGCGTATCTGAGGTCGCGTCGCTATCAGCTCTACGACGGCAAGCCGCCGCCGGAGGACGAGGACGAGTAGCGGCACTTCGGGGGGAGTGTCGGTCGCGGCCGGCGGACCCGCGTCGCTCGACCAAGAACCGAGCCCCGTTTGAGCTGTCCATGCGTTCCAAGCCATGAATACGAAAAGGATCACCATGTTATGCACCTTGCAGAGGTCGCTGCGGACCCTGGTACTGCTGCCGATCGCATTTTCGGCGCAGCTTGCGTTCGCGCAGGAGGCGCCCGACGCGCTCGTCAAGCGCGTATCGGAGGACGTGCTCGCCACGATTCGCTCCGACAAGGATCTGCAGGCGGGCAACCAGGCGAAGGTCAAGGAGCTGATCGAGTCCAAGCTTGTGCCCAACTTCGATTTCACGCGCATGACGGCGCTGGCGGTGGGCCGCAACTGGCGAACGGCCACGCCCGAGCAGCAAAAGCTGCTGACCGATCAGTTTCGCACGCTGCTGGTGCGCACCTATTCCGGCGCGCTGACGGGCTACCGCGATAACACCATGGACTACAAGCCGCTGCGCATGAACCCGGGCGACACCGACGTCATCGTTCGCACCGAGGTGCGCCGGGCGGGACTGGCGCCGGTGCAGATCGACTACAGCATGGCCAAGACGCCGGATGGCTGGAAGGCCTACGACGTCGTGGTCGGCGGCGTGAGCCTGGTCACCAACTATCGCGACGAGTTCAACGACATCGTCAAGAGCTCCGGCATCGACGGCCTGATCAAGACGCTCGATGCCAAGAACAAGGGCCAGCAGGCGCCATCCAAGTGAACGATGTCGCGGCGCGGTTCGAGGTCGACGGCGAGCGTTGGGCCCCCGCCGGGTCCTTGACCATGGACAGCGTCGCGACCGTGCTCGCCGCGAGCGCCGATGTGCCGCTTCCGCCGAGCGGCGTCATCGACCTTGCCCGTGTCGAGGCCGTCGATTCGGCGGGCGTGGCGCTGCTGCTTGCCTGGAAACGGCGCGCGGGCGCCGAAGGCAAGGCGCTGCGTCTTCGCTCATCTTCCGGCCAATCTGGCATCGCTCGCGCAGCTCTATGGCGTCGAGGACCTCCTGGTCGCGGAACCGACCTGATTTCCTCGCCGACCTTTCACCAGCACCGAGCGCCCGGGCCGCGTCGCTTTGGCTCGATGAGCGCCGCAGTCGAAATCGTCGATGTGGCGCGCCGCTTCGGCGCGGTGGAAGCGCTTGCGGGCGTCGATCTCGCGGTCGACGAAGGCGAATTCTTCGGTCTGCTCGGTCCCAACGGAGCGGGCAAGACGACCCTGATCTCGATTCTCGCCGGGCTTACCCGCGCCGATCGCGGCACCGCGCGCGTGCTCGGTCACGACGTGCGCACCGACTACCGGCGTGCGCGAAGGCTCCTCGGCGTGGTGCCGCAGGAGCTCGTGTTCGATCCGTTCTTCACCGTGCGCGAGACGCTCAGGATTCAGGCGGGATACTTCGGCATGCGCAACAACGACGCCTGGATCGACGAGATCCTGCATCACCTGGACCTGACGTCGAAGGCCGACGCCAACATGCGCGCGCTGTCCGGCGGCATGAAGCGCCGGGTGCTCGTCGGCCAGGCGCTCGTGCACAAGCCGCCGGTGATCGTGCTGGACGAGCCCACCGCCGGCGTCGACGTCGAGCTGCGGCAGAGCCTGTGGGGATTCATCCGCAAGCTCAACCGCGACGGGCACACGATCATCCTCACCACGCACTATCTGGAGGAGGCCGAGGCGCTGTGCGCCAGGATCGCGATGCTGAAGGCGGGCAAGGTCGTCGCCCTCGACACGACGCAGAACCTGCTGTCGAGCTTTGCGGGCCTGACCGTGCGCCTCACCGCGCCGGCGCTGCCCGAGGCGTGGCGCGAGCGCGTGCTGAGGCACGAAGACGCGACCTACCTGCTGTCGCTCGACGAGCTACGCCGAGCTCGAGACGCTGCTCGCGGCGCTGCGCGAGCAGGGTGTCGCGATCGCCGAGCTTGCGCTGCAGGAGGCCGATCTGGAGCAGGTCTTCCTGAGAATCATGAAGCGCGCTGCATGAAGACCCTCGTCGATGCGCCCGTCGGCGGCGCGGAGCTCGCTCGACCGGGCTCGGGCTGGCAGACGCTCCTCTACAAGGAGCTGCTGCGATTCTGGAAGGTGAGCTTCCAGACCATCCTCGCGCCGGTGCTGACGTCGCTCCTGTACCTGCTGATTTTCTCGCACGTGCTGGAATCGCACGTGTCGGTGTTCGACGGGCGCGTGCGCTACACCGCGTTCCTGATCCCCGGCCTGGTGATGATGTCGGTGCTGCAGAACGCGTTCGCCAACAGCTCGTCGTCGCTGATCCAGTCCAAGATCACGGGCAACCTGATCTTCGTCCTGCTGCCGCCGCTGTCGCCGCTCGATCTCTTCGCCGCGTATGTCGGCGGCGCGATGGTGCGCGGCATATCGGTGGGGCTGGGCGTGTTTCTCGTCACGCTGTGGTTCGCGCCGATCGCGCCGATGCATCCGTTGTGGGCGCTCGCGTTCGCCTTGCTCGGCAGCATGATCCTCGGCGTGCTGGGGCTCCTCGCCGGCATCTGGGCGGACAAGTTCGATCAGCTCGCGGCCTTCCAGAATTTCCTCATCATGCCGCTGACGTTTCTGTCGGGCGTTTTCTACTCGATCCATACGCTGCCGCCGTTCTGGCAGGCGCTGTCGCACTTCAATCCGTTCTTCTATATGATCGACGGCTTCCGTTACGGCTTTTTCGGCCTTTCCGATATCGAGCCGGCCTGGAGCCTCGCCGTCATAGCGGTCGCCTGCGCCGCGCTGAGCGCGTTGACGCTGTGGGTGCTCGAGCGGGGCTATAAGTTGCGTCACTGAGTACGTCACTGACTGAACGTCGCTGATCGCGTCACTGCGCGAGGCCGCCGCCGCGACTGCGGCCATTCCAATCAACCGAAGCGCCTCGCCTCATCCCTGGAGCACGCCGTGGTCACCCCGGAATACATCGAACGCGCGATTCAAGCCGGGCTTGACTGCGAGCACGTCGAAGTTGTCGGCGACGGCCAGCACTTTCAGGCCGTGATCGTCAGCGCCGCCTTCGCGGGTCTGACCAAGGTCAAGCAGCACCAGCTCGTCTACGCCGCGCTCGGCGACAGGATGCGCGAGGAGATCCACGCGCTGTCGATGCAGACGCTCACGCCGGCGCAGTGGTCGGCGCACGGCTCCGCCGGACGATAACGTGGACAAGCTGGCGATCGAGGGCGGCTTCGCTCTCAAGGGCGAGGTTTCCGTCTCCGGCGCGAAAAACGCGGCTCTGCCGATTCTCTGCGCCGCGCTGCTCACGCCCGAGCCGCTCACGCTCGACAACGTGCCGCTCCTCAACGACGTTCGGACCATGCGCTCGCTGCTCGCGCAAATGGGCGTGCGCGCGGAGTCGCACGACGGCTCGATGACGCTGTCGGCGAAGCAGGTCGACTGGCCGCTCGCGCCCTACGAAATGGTGAAGACGATGCGAGCGTCGATCCTCGCGCTGGGTCCGCTGCTCGCGCGCTGCGGCGAGGCGCGCGTGTCGCTGCCCGGCGGCTGCGCGATCGGCTTGCGCCCCGTCGACCAGCACATCAAGGGCCTGCAGGCGATGGGCGCCGAGATCGACCTCGACCACGGCTACATCGACGCCAAGGCGAGGCGCCTGACCGGCACGCGCTTCGTGTTCGACGTCACCACCGTGACCGGCACCGAAAACCTGATGATGGCGGCGACGCTGGCATCGGGAACGACGGTTCTCGAAAACGCGGCGCGCGAGCCCGAGATCGTCGATCTCGCGGACTGCCTCATCGCGATGGGCGCGAGCATCACCGGCGCCGGCAGCGATCGCATCGTCATCGAAGGCGTTCGAGGCGCTTCATGGCGCCCGGCACTCGATCATGCCCGACAGAATCGAGACAGGGACCTTTCTCGCGGCGACGCTGGCCGCCGGGGGAGACGTCTCGCTTTCGGGCGTGCGCCCGGACACGCTCGAGGCCGTGATCGACAAGTTGTCCGAGGCCGGCGCCGAGATCGCGACCGAGCCGTCGCGAATACGCATCATGCGAAGGGAAGGGCGCGGACGGCTCAAGTCGGTGGCGCTGCGCACGATGCCCTATCCGGGATTTCCGACCGACATGCAGGCGCAGCTGATGGCGCCGATGACCGTGGCCGACGACACCTCGGTCGTCACCGAGACCATCTTCGAGAACCGGATGATGCACGTGCAGGAGCTGAAGCGCCTCGGCGCGGACATCGAGGTCGAGGGCAACACCGCGATCGTCAAGGGCGTGAGCGCGCTCACCGGCGCCACGGTCATGGCGACCGATCTGCGCGCATCGGCGTGCCTGGTCATCGCCGGCCTCATCGCGGAGGGAGAAACGGTGATCGATCGCATCTACCACCTCGACCGCGGCTACGAGCGCATCGAGGAGAAGCTCTCGGCGCTCGGCGCGCGCATCCGACGCGATCGCCTGACGCTTTCAGGTTCCGGCGCAAGGCGCGGCCTCGCGCGGCTGCTAGAATGCGCGTTTGCGTGCGAGCCCCGCACCCACGATCATGGCCATGCTCACCATCGCGCTGTCCAAGGGTCGCATCTTCGATGAGACCCTGCCGCTGCTCGCCGCGGCTGGCATCGCGCCGGCCGAGAATCCGGACACCTCGCGCAAGCTCATCATCGGCAGCAACCGGCGCGACGTTCGATTCATCATCGTTCGCGCGTCCGATGTGCCGACCTACGTGCAGCACGGCGCCGCGGACCTGGGCGTCGCCGGCAAGGACGTTCTGCTCGAGCACGGCGGAGAAGGACTGTACCAGCCGGTCGATCTCGGCATCGGCCGTTGCCGCATGGTGGTCGCGGCGAAGGCGAGCTTCGACTACGACGGGGCGCTCAAGCGCGGCGCGCGCCTTTCCGTCGCGACCAAGTACGTCGTCACCGCGCGCGAGCATTTCGGCGCCAAGGGAATGCATGTCGACCTGATCAAGCTTTACGGATCGATGGAGCTTGCCCCGCTGGTGGGCCTTGCCGACGCGATCGTCGATCTCGTCAGCAGCGGCAACACGCTCAAGGCCAACGGATTGGTCGCGGTCGAGGACATCATGGCGATCAGCGCGCGGCTGATCGTCAATCCGGCGTCGCTCAAGCTCAAGCGCGAAGCGGTGCAGCCGGTGCTCGATGCGATTGCGCGCGGCGCGCCCGGCGTGAAGTCCGCCACGGGCAGCGCCACGATCGTCCGGGAAGAGAGCAGCGCCTGACGTCGGCCACTGAAATGCGCCGACTCGACTCATCGTCCGCGGATTTCGCCGCGGCGCTTGCGCGCCTCACGGCGGTCAACACCGCGCAGGACGAGGCGATCGACACGTCGGTCGCCAACATCATCGTCGACGTGCGCGCGCGCGGCGACGCCGCGGTGCTCGAATACACGGCCATGTTCGACCGCATCAAGGCGCCGTCGGTCGCCGCGCTGGAGCTTAGGGCCGGCGCGTTCAAAGCCGCCTTCGACTCATTGGGATCGGAGCAGCGCGATGCGCTCGTCGCGGCCGGCGATCGCGTTCGCGCCTACCACGAGCACCAGCGCGCCGAATCGTGGTCGTTCACCGAGGCCGACGGCACGCGCCTGGGCCAGCAGGTCACGCCGCTGGAACGCGTCGGGATCTACGTTCCGGGCGGCAAGGCGGCGTATCCGTCATCGGTGCTCATGAACGCGCTGCCGGCGCAGGTCGCCGGCGTGCGCGAGATCGTCATGGTCGTGCCGACGCCCGGCGGCGCGCGCAATCCGCTGGTGCTGGCCGCGGCGCACGTCGCCGGCGTGTCGCGCGCGTTCACCATCGGCGGGGCGCAGGCGATCGCCGCGCTCGCCTACGGGACAGCGACGATTCCCGGCGGTGGACAAGATCGTGGGACCGGGCAACGCCTATGTCGCGGCCGCCAAGCGCAGGGTGTTCGGCGTCGTCGGCATCGACATGATCGCCGGCCCGTCGGAAATCATCGTCATCGCCGACAGCAGCGCGAACCCGGACTGGGTCGCGATGGACCTCTTTTCGCAGGCCGAGCACGACGAGATCGCGCGAGCGATCCTGCTCACGCCGGACCCGAAGCTGATCGACGCGGTCGCGCTGAGCATGGAGCGCCAGCTCCCGGGCATGCAACGCAAGGAAATCATCGCCGCATCGCTCGCCAACCGCGGCGCGCTGGTCCTGGTGCGCGATCTCGACGAGGCGTGCGCCATCGCCAACGAGATCGCGCCCGAGCACCTCGAGCTCGCCGTCGCGGACCCGGACCGTCTGGTCGCGCGGATCCACAATGCGGGCGCGATCTTTCTCGGCCATTTCAGCTCCGAGGCGCTGGGCGACTATTGCGCCGGGCCGAACCACGTGCTGCCGACGGCGCGCAGCGCGCGTTTTTCGTCGCCGCTCGGTGTCTACGATTTCCAGAAGCGCACCAGCGTGATCGCGGTATCGCGGCAAGGCGCCCAGACGCTCGGCAGGCTCGCATCGACGCTCGCGCGCGGAGAAGGCCTTCCGGCGCATGCCGCGAGCGCCGAGCATCGTCTCGACAAATAACTTGAGGAGGAAGTCATGGCCAAGCTCTACGCGATGTACAAGCATCCGACCGACCCTGCGGCATTCGATCGCTACTACTACGGCGTGCACGTGCCAATCGCGAAAAAGGTCCCGGGGCTCACGTCCTACGAGGTGACGCGCGGAAGCGTCGCGGGCGTGGGGGGAGCATCGACGCCGTACCATCTGATCGCGGCGCTGGGATTCTCATCGGCGGCCGCGATCAACGCCGCGTTCGCCTCGCCGCAAGGCCAGGCGACGGCGGCCGATCTCGGCAATTTCGCCACCGGCGGCGTCGACCTGTACATCGCCGACACGGAAATGATATGACCGACGGCGGGCGCGCGGCTTCGGCCGAGGAGATCGTTGCCCGCGTCGTCCGGCCGGAGATTCGTGCCCTTTCCGCCTACGCGGTCGCCAGCGCGGCCGACGGCCCGTGGGTGAAGCTCGATGCGATGGAGAACCCGTATCCGCTGCCGGAGCCTGTCCGGGCGCGGCTGTCGGAGGCGCTCTCGCGCGTCGCGATCAATCGCTACCCCGATGCGGGCGGCGACGGCACCAAGCGCACGCTCCGATCCGCGCTCGGCATCGACGAAGACGCGGGGCTGCTGCTCGGCAACGGCTCCGATGAGCTGATCCAGATCATCGTTTCGGCCGTCGCGAAGCCGGGCGCGGCGGTCCTCGCGCCCGATCCCTCGTTCGTCATGTACCGCGCCGACGCCTTGTATGCGTCGATGCGTTTTGTCGGCGTGCCGCTCGCGCGCGATTTCGGCCTCGACCGCGACGCGATGCTCGCGGCGATCGAGCGCGAATCCCCGGCGGTGACGTTTCTCGCCTATCCGAACAATCCGACCGGCAATCTTTTCCAGACGCGCGACATGGAAGCCATTCTCGCGGCATCGCGAGGACTGGTCGTCATCGACGAGGCGTACTCCGCCTTCGCCGACGCGAGCTTTCTCCCTCGCGTGCGCGAGTTCCCGAACCTGCTCCTGCTGCGCACGCTGTCGAAGGTCGGCATGGCCGGCATCCGCCTGGGATACGCGGTGGCGGCACCGGCGTGGATCGCGGAATTGAACAAAGTCCGGCAGCCGTATAATGTGAACGTGCTGACGCAGGCGGCGGTCGGCGCCTTGCTTGCCGATGCGGGCTGGATCGAGCCAGCAGGCGGCGGCGATACGCGGCGAGAGGGCGCGACTCGAGTCCGCGCTGGCGCAAATGCAGGGCGCGAGCGTGTATCCGACGCAGACCAATTTCGTCCTCGCGCGCGTGAAGGACGCAAACAGGATTTTCGACGGGCTCAAGGCGCGACGCATCTTGATCAAGAACCTGCACCCCTGGCATCCGCTGCTGGCGAACTGCCTGCGCATCACGGTCGGCACGCCGGCAGGAAAATGACCTGCTGCTTTCGACAATCGCGGAGCTCGACCCGTCGAAATGAACGACGTCGCGAAAAAGGCAACGGGCACGGCGCGGACGGCGCGCATCGACCGCGTGACCCGGGAGACGTCGATCACGGTCGAGGTCAATCTGGACGGCTCCGGGCGCGCCGACCTCGCCACCGGCGTTCCGTTTCTCGACCACATGCTCGACCAGGTCGCGCGCCACGGGATGATCGACCTGACCGTCGCCGCGAAGGGCGATCTGCACATCGACGGCCATCACACCGTCGAGGACGTCGGCATCACCTTCGGCCAGGCGCTCAAGCAGGCGCTCGGCGACAAGGCCGGGTTGACGCGCTACGGCTACGCCTACGTGCCGCTGGACGAGGCGCTGTCGCGGGTCGTCATCGATCTCTCCGGCCGGCCAGGGCTCGAATATCACGTTGCATTCACGCGCCCGATGATCGGCGCCTTCGACGTCGATCTGACGCACGAATTTTTCCAGGGCTTCGTCAATCACGCCTTGGCGACGCTGCATATCGACAACCTTCGCGGCGACAATGCGCACCATCAGGCGGAGACCGTATTCAAGGCCTTTGCCAGGGCGCTTCGCATGGCGATCGAGCTCGATCCGCGCGCCGGCGGCAAGGTGCCCTCGACCAAGGGCTCGCTATAGCCGGACGGCATCGGACGACATGGCAGCATCGTGCCGCGGTGACGAAAAAGCGTAGTTCCTTGTTTCTCCAAGCTCCGATTCCCTCTCCCTGATTCCCGATGCCGGACATTGCAGTCGTCGACTACGGAATGGGCAACCTGCGCTCGGTCGCCAAGGCGCTGGTGCACGTCGCGCCGGCGTGCACCATCGTGGTGAGCGCCGATCCGGCCACGATACGCAGCGCGGAGCGCGTCGTCCTGCCGGGTCAGAGCGCCATGCCCGACTGCATGCGCGCGCTGGACGAGAGCGGCCTGCGCGAGGTCGTCACGGAGGTCGCGCGCGACCGCCCGTTTCTGGGCATCTGCCTGGGCCTGCAGATGCTCTTCGACGACAGCGAGGAAGGGCCCACTTCGGGTCTCGGTCTGCTGCAGGGAGATGTCGTGCGATTTCGCGACGAGCGCATGCGGGACCCCGCCGGGCGGGCGGCTGAAGGTGCCGCACATGGGCTGGAGCCCCGTCGCCCAGCGGAAGCGCCACCCCTTGTGGCGCGGCGTCGCGGACCACACGAGGTTCTACTTCGCGCACAGCTACTACCCGGTGCCCGATGACCGGGATATGACCGCCGCGTCGGTCGACTATCCGACGGCGTTTACTTGCGCGATTGCAAGAGCTAATATCTTTGCCGTGCAGTTCCATCCCGAGAAAAGCCACACTGCCGGTCTCCAGTTGCTCGCCAACTTCGTCACCTGGGACGGCTGCGCCTGATTCAATCCCGCGTTGCCACGGTGGCGTCTGAAGCAGTCGCCCACCCGCCGACATGCAGATCATTCCCGCGATCGATATCAAGGATGGTAACTGCGTCCGCCTGAAGCAGGGCGAGATGCAGTCCGCTACCGTTTTTTCCGAAGATCCGGCGGCGATGGCGCGCCACTGGCTCGACCTCGGCGCCGAGAGGCTGCACCTGGTCGATCTCAACGGCGCCTTTGCCGGCAAGCCCAAGAACGAGATGGCGATCCGCGAGATCGTCAGCGTCATCGGCGAGGAGATCCCCATACAGCTCGGCGGCGGCATACGCGATCTCGACACCATCGAGCGCTATCTCGACGACGGCATCACCTACATCGTCATCGGCACCGCCGCGGTCAAGAATCCCGGCTTCCTGCACGATGCCTGCTACGCCTTTCCCGGGCACATCATCGTCGGGCTGGACGCGCGCGAGGGGAAGGTGGCCACCGACGGCTGGTCGAAGATGACCGGCCACGACGTGCTCGACCTGGCCAAGAAGTTCGAGGACTACGGCGTCGAGGCGCTGATCTACACCGACATCGGCCGCGACGGCATGCTGACGGGCGTCAACATCGAGGGCACCGCCAAGATGGCGCGCGAGCTCCGGATACCGGTGATCGCCAGCGGGGGCATCAACAGCCTCAAGGACATCAAGGAGCTCGCGAGCTTCGAGAGCGAAGGCGTCATCGGCGCCATCGCCGGGCGCGCCATCTACGAGGGCACGCTCGATTTCAAGGCGGCGCTCAAGGCCGCCAAGGGAAAGTAAAGTGCCGAGCAAGGGTCAGCCCCGTTTTCCGTTCCGCCGTTCTGTCACTCCGGGCCTCGGACGCGGGCACTGACCCTTCCGACGGACTCGCATCTCCACCCATGGGTCTCGCCAAGCGCATCATTCCCTGCCTCGACGTCGCCGAGGGCCGCGTCGTCAAGGGCGTCAATTTCGTCAATCTGCGCGATGCCGGCGATCCGGTCGAGGTCGCGCGTCGCTACGACAGTCAGGGCGCCGACGAGATCGCGTTCCTGGATATCCGCGCCAGCGTCGAGACGCGCGGCCTTCTCTACGACATGATCGGGGCGGTCGCCGACCAGGTGTTCATACCGCTGACGGTCGGAGGAGGCGTTTCGCCACGTCGACGACATTCGCGCGCTGCTCAACGCCGGCGCCGACAAGGTGAGCATCAATACCGCCGGCGTCAACCATCCGGAGCTCTTCGCGCAGGCCGCCGGCCGCTACGGCGCGCAGTGCATCGTCGCCGCCATCGACGCCAAGGAGGTCGCGCCGGGACGCTGGGAAGTCTTCACCCGCGGAGGCAGGACCGCGACCGGACGCGACGCGGTTGCCTGGGCACGCGAAGTCGTGCGTCTCGGCGTCGGCGAAATCCTGCTGACCAGCATGGATCGCGATGGCGTTCGCAGCGGCTTCGATCTTGGCCTCACGCGCGCGGTCGCTGACGCGGTCGACGTGCCGGTGATCGCGTCCGGCGGCGTGGGCGGACTGCAGGACCTGGTCGACGGCGTCCTGATCGGCGGCGCCGATGCCGTGCTCGCCGCTTCGATTTTCCACTACGGCGAATTCACGGTCAGGCAGGCCAAGGACGCGATGAGCGCCGCCGGGATCGAGATTCGCGAATGATGATCCGCCAATCCGTCCGGCAGAGCCAGCGCGACGCTCACTTGTGCCCAGCGTCGCACGCGTTTACTAGCCCGAACCGTCGTCCCCGCGAAAGCGGGGACCCAGTGGCGTTCGTACAAAGACACTGGACTCCCGCTTTCGCGGGGACTAAAGGCCGCGGAATGACGAACAAAGGCGCATTCCATCGGAAGCGATTCGTATTTGGCGCGCTTTAGTATCGCCGCCCCGGCGCTGACGTGATCGCAAGGGGCGGTGCGAGTATCCTTGGGCCGTTGCGTCGAACGTCTATACCGAAAGAGAGCAATGAGCGACTGGCTCGATAGCGTGCTCTGGAATGCAGACGGCCTGGTGCCGGCCATCGCCCAGGACGCGGACGGCGGCGCTGTGCTGACGCTGGCGTGGATGAACCGCGAGGCGCTTTCGCGCACCGCGGCGACGCGATCTCGCGCATTACTGGTCGCGCTCGCGCCGCTGTCTCTGGCAGAAGGGCGAGCGCTCGGGTCACGTTCAGCGCGTGCGCGAGATTCGCCTCGACTGCGACAACGACGCCATACTGCTGCTGGTCGATCAGGAAGGAGGCATCGCGTGCCATACCGGCAGGAGCCGGTGTTTTTTCCAGCGGCTCGAGGGCGGTGCCTGGCACGCGGTCGAGCCCGTCATCAAGGACCCGAAGGCGATCTATGGCCAGACCTGAAGACATCCTCCGCCGCGTTGCGACGACGATACGCGAGCACCGCGACGCCGATCCGGTGAAGTCCTATGTCGCGACGCTTTTCGTCAAAGGCGACGACGCGATCATCAAGAAGATCGGCGAGGAAGCGACCGAGACGGTGATGGCCGCCAAGGATGGTGATAAGATTCGCTTGACGGCCGAGATCGCGGATCTTTGGTTCCATTGTCTTGTTTTGCTGGAGCGTTTCGGCATGGGACCGGATGACGTGCTCGCGGAGCTCGCGCGGCGCGAGGGCGTATCCGGCCTCGACGAAAAAGCGTCGCGGCCCTGACGCGCGACCGCCGACCGCTCCCGACTGTCCGGTCGCGAAAATCGCGCCACAACCGGCGACGCAATGGACGACTGCATATTCTGCAAGATTGTGCGCGGCGAGGTGCCGTCGAAAAAAGTCTACGAGGACGCCGAAATCCTCGGCTTCCAGGACATTCGACCGCTGGCGCCGGTGCATTTCATGCTGGTGCCGAAAAAGCACATTGCGTCGCTCGCCGACGCAACGGCGGAAGATTCGGGTGTGCTCGGGCGCATCATGACGCTGTCCGGAAGGCTCGCGCGCGAGCAAGGCTCGCCCGAGGGCTTTCGTGTCATCGTCAACTCCGGACGCATCGGGCGGCAGGATGTGATGCATTTGCATGTGCACGTCATCGGCGGTCCGGAGCCGCTTGGCGCTATGCTGTCCAAAACCAATGTTTGAAGGAGAACCATCATGGGCGGACTGAGCATCTGGCACTGGTTGATCGTGCTGCTGGTCGTCGTCTTGATATTCGGGACCAAGAAGCTGCGCAACATGGGACAGGATCTCGGTGGCGCGGTGAAAGGCTTCAAGGAGGGCATGAAGGACGACACTCCTCCGGCGTCCGATGCAACTTCGGCGCAATCGTCCGGACAGATCGGCGGCAAGACCATCGAGGGCGAGGTCACCAAGGAAACCTCGACCAAGGTCTGAGCTCTCATTCCTCGCGCCGCGCCCGCGTCACGCGCGTGCACGCGGTATTCACAGTCCCGTTCGAGCCGTGTTCGACATAGCATTCAGCGAAATCGTCGTCATCGGCGTGGTGGCGCTGGTGGTGATCGGCCCCGAGCGCTTGCCGAAGGTCGCGCGCACGCTCGGCCACATGTTCGGCCGCCTGCAGCGCTACGTGAACGAGGTCAAGGCCGACATCAGCCGCGAGATGGAGCTCGACGAGCTGCGCAAGCTCAAAAGCGAAGTGCAGAGCGCAGCGCGCGACATCGAAACCTCCATGAGCGACGCCGCGCGCGGGTTCGAAAGCGGCGCGCGCGCGATCGAGTCGCAGTTGAACGAGGGCGCGTCGAGCCCAGTTGCCGCGGCCGGCAGCGACGCCGCCAAGGTACTGAACGAAGGCGGCATTCCCGCGGATCCGCACGCCGTCGCGTCTGACGCTGCGTCGGTGCCGGTGCCCGAAGCTACGCCGGTTCCGACGCCGGTCACCGGTGCGGCGGGCGACGCGCCGCGCCAGGCCGCGCTGCCGGGATTCGATCGCATCTGACGCGGTTTTCCGGCGTTGGGCGCGCGAGCGACCGCGCTACAATGAGTGCTCGTCGCGCAACGCAAGCGGCGCGCCACACGCCGAAGACCCGCTGCCGCCAGGGGAGAAGCGGCCCCGGTACACTGCCCATCCATGAGCGAACAAACACCCGGCCCCGAAGGAACGCAGGACACGTTCATCTCGCATCTGATCGAGCTGAGGAGCCGGCTGATGCGCTCGATCATCGCCGTCTTCGTGGTCCTGCTGTGCCTGTTTCCGTTCGCGAAGAACATCTACGCGCTGCTCGCGGCGCCGCTGCTCAAGGCGCTGCCGCCCGGGTGGAACGATGATCGCCACCGATGTCACCGGGACGTTTCTGGTGCCGCTCAAGGTGACGCTGATGGCGGCATTTCTGATCGCGCTGCCGTACGTGCTGTTTCAGATGTGGGCGTTCGTCGCCCCCGGGCTCTACCACAACGAAAAGCGCCTCGCGTTGCCCGTGATCTTTTCCAGCGTCGTGTTCTTCGCGTTTGGAATGGCGTTCGCTTATTTCGCCGTGTTCCCGATCGCGTTCGGCTTTTTCGCCCACTACACGCCCGCCGGCGTGCAGATGATGACCGACATCGACAAGTATCTGTCGTTCGTGCTGACGATGTTCATCGCCTTCGGCATCACCTTCGAAGTGCCGATCGTGGTCGTCGTGCTGGTGCGCCTCGGTGTGGTCAGCCTGGACAAGCTGCGATCGATTCGCGGCTACGTGATCGTCGGCGCCTTCATCGTCGGCGCCGTTTTCACGCCACCGGATATCCTGTCGCAGGTGATGCTCGCCGTGCCGTTATGGCTGCTGTTCGAGCTTGGATTGCTGGCGGCGCGCTTCATATCGGTTCCGCTAAGGACGACAAGCAAGGGCGAAGCGGCGACGTAAGCGGCGCCTTCGGTTCCGTCTTCATTGGCGATGTCGTGTTCGCGACGCAGACGCGATCAAGTTCGTCATCCCCGCGAAAGCGGGGATCCAGTGGCGTTCGTGAAAAAGACGCTGGATTCCCGCTTTCGCGGGAATGACGATTGGGCACTTCGCAGGGTCGCGCAGACTCGCGCGGGCCTCGTCCGACCTAGGATGCGCGCGCTTTCGGCCGCTTGCCGACGGTCACTTCAAGATCGACCGTCTTTTTCTCGCGCATCACACGGAGCTTGGCCTGACTGCCCGGGGTAAGCGCCGCGATCTGCGACAGCAGGGCCGTCACGTCGTGCGTCGGCTTGCCGTCGATTTCGAGCACGACGTCGCGCGGCTGCATGCCCGGCGCGATCGGCTGGACCGCTCTTCATCACGCCGCGGATCAGCACTCCGTCGGGGCTTTCCAGCGTCAGCGCGGACGCGAGCTCGGGTGTGAGCTCCTGCGGCTCGATGCCCAGCCAGCCGCGCGTGACCTCGCCGTCGCGGATGATCTGCTCGAGCACGCTCTTGGCGAGCGATACGGGAATCGCGAAGCCGATGCCCTGCGACCCGCCGCTTTGCGAGAAGATCGCGCTGTTGATGCCGATCAGATTGCCGCCGGTGTCGACCAGCGCGCCGCCGGAGTTGCCCGGATTCACGGCGGCGTCGGTCTGGATGAAATCCTCGAAGCGGTTGATGCCGAGGTGGTTTCGTCCCAGCGCGCTGATGATGCCGTGCGTGACGGTGTTGCCGAAGCCGAACGGGCTGCCGATCGCGAGCACGGTATCGCCGACTTGCACCGAGTCGAGCTTGCCGAACGTGATCGCGGGCAGATCTTTGCCGTCGGTCTTCAGCACGGCGAGATCGGATTCGGGATCGCTGCCGCGCACGGTCGCGTGCAAGCGCCGGCCGTCGGAGAGCACGATCTGGATGTCGTCGGCTTCCTCGATCACGTGGTTGTTGGTCAGCACGTAGCCGCCGCTGCTGACGATGACGCCGGAGCCGAGGCTGTTGGCGCGGCGCGTTTCCTCTTCGCCCAGTCCGGGAAAAAACCGCCGCAGCACCGGATCGTCCATCAGCGGGCGCCGCTGATGGATTTCCTTGCTGGTGTAGACATTCACCACCGACGGCATCGCTTTTTTTGCGGCATCGGCAAGGCTGTCGCCCCTGGTCACGGGCACGACCGAGAGCGGCGCTTCCTGCGTCAGCACCACGTTGCTCTTGCCGGTGACGCGCGCGAGCAGGTCCGGACGCAGCGTGCTGACGACAAAAAGCACCGCGAGACAGACGGTCGCGACTTGCGCGAATAGCAACCAGAAACGGCGCAGCATCTTGTGCCCGGATCGATGCCTACGGAAGGGAGATAACAATTATAGACGTCACGTGTCGCGGCGCAGCATAAGCGTTCGCCGGCCGCTCCTGCGCGTGGAAACAAGTCGAGTCGCTAATGTCCTGTTTTTGCGAGATTTTCCGGCACATTTTTTAGGAAAGCCTTCCTACCGAGGGGGCCAATCATTTATAATCGCGCGGTTTGCAGTTTCGCTGCGAAGGGCCTCGACGCGTCATGGCAGAGTATGGGAGTGTGGATAAGAAGAAGCGCCGCTTCCTGATCGGCGCCACGACGGTAGTCGGCGGCATCGGCGCGGTGGCGGCAGCGGTCCCCTTTGCGTGGAGCCTCGTGCCGAGCGAGCGGGCAAAGGCGGCGGGCGCGCCGGTCGAGGCAGACATCAGCAAGCTCGAGCCGGGCCAGCAAATCAAGGTCGAGTGGCGCGGCAAGGTCGTGTGGATCATCAATCGCACGCCGGCGATGCTCGCGACCTTGCCCAAGCTCGACGATCGCGTCGCCGATCCGAATTCCGAAGTCGACCATCAGCCCCCGTACGCCAAGAACGAGGATCGCTCGCGGAAGCCGGAGATCTTCGTCGCCGTCGGCATCTGCACGCACCTCGGCTGCTCGCCGACGTACCGGCCGGAGGTCGCTCCGGCGGATTTGGGTCCCGACTGGCTCGGCGGCTTTTTCTGCCCGTGTCACCAATCCAAGTTCGATCTCGCAGGCCGCGTCTTCAAAGGCGTGCCCGCGCCCACCAACCTCATCATCCCGCCGTATCGGTTTTTGAGCGATACCCGCGTCGTGATCGGCGAAGACGAAACCAAGAAGGCGTAGGCCGGGTACCGATGGAAAAAATTCTGAACTGGATCGACGACCGTTTTCCGCTGACCGCATTGTGGAAGTCGCACGTCATCGGAGTACTACGCGCCGAAGAATTTCAACTTCTGGTACTTCTTCGGCTCGCTCGCGCTGTTCGTGCTGGTGATGCAGATCGTCACCGGCATCTTCCTGACGATGAGCTACAAGCCCGACGCGACCAAGGCCTTCGAGTCGGTCGAGTACATCATGCGCGACGTCGCGGGCGGGTGGTTCATCCGCTACGCGCACTCGACCGGCGCATCGGCGTTCTTCATCGTCGTCTACCTGCACATGTTCCGCGCCTTGCTCTACGGCAGCTACCGGCGGCCGCGCGAGCTGCTGTGGATCGTCGGCTGCTTCATCTACCTGGCGCTCATGGCGGAGGCGTTCTTCGGCTATCTGCTTCCGTGGGGACAGATGTCGTACTGGGGCGCGCAGGTGATCGTCAATCTGTTCTCGACCGTACCCATCGTCGGTGACGATCTCGGAATCTGGATCCGCGGCGACTACACGATCTCCGACGTCACGCTGAACCGCTTCTTCGCCTTTCACGTGATCGCGGTTCCGCTGGTGCTGCTGATCCTGGTCGCCGTGCACCTGATGGCGCTGCACGAAGTCGGCTCCAACAATCCGGACGGCGTCGAGATCAAGGACAAGAAGGATCCGGTGACCGGGCATCCGCTCGACGGCATTCCGTTCCATCCGTATTACACCGTCAAGGATCTGGTCGGCGTGGTCGTGTTCCTGATCATTTTTTCCATCGTGCGTCTTCTTCATGCCCGATGTCGGCGGCTACTTCCTCGAGGCGAACAACTTCATTCCGGCCAATCCGCTGCAGACGCCCGAGCACATCGCGCCGGTGTGGTACTTCACGCCCTTCTACGCCATGTTGCGCGCCGTGCCGTCGATGATGAACTCGCAGTTCTGGGGCGTGCTGGTGATGGGCGCGGCGGTGGTGATGCTGTTTTTCCTGCCGTGGCTCGATCGCGGCAAGGTCAAGTCGATCCGCTACCGCGGCGGGCTGTACAAGGGATGGCTCATCGCCTTTGTCATCAGCTTCCTGATACTCGGGTATCTCGGTGTCGTTCCGGTGACCGTGTGGGGCCAGTTCAGCGAGAAGATCCCGGTGCTGGCGACCGCCGACAAGGCGACCGTCATCGCGCGCGTGCTCACCGTCGTGTACTTCCTTTTCTTCATCCTCATGCCGTGGTACACGGCGCGCGACAAGACCAAGGCCGTGCCGGAAAGGGTGACCGCGTGATGAGGCCAAAAAGCGGGCCAAAGAAGGCACATCTGGCGACGATCCGCGTGCTCGCGGGTGTCATCGTGCTCGCGGCGGCGGTGGGTGTCTCGGCCCAGGAAGCGGGCCTGCGCCTGGAGCCCGCGCCCGCGCACCGGCTCGACATGGAGTCACTGCAGCGCGGCGCGCGCAATTTCGCCAACTACTGCCAGACGTGCCACGGCGCGCAGTACATGCGTTACAACCGCCTGACGGACCTGGGACTGAGCGACAAGGAAATCAGCGAGAACCTGATGTTCTCGACCGACAAGATCGGCTCGACCATGACGTCGACGATCAGCAAGGCCGACGGCGCGGCGTGGTTCGGCACCGCGCCGCCGGATCTCTCCGTCGAGGCGCGCGTGCGCGGCAAGGATTGGCTGTACAGCTACCTGCTCGCGTTCTACCGCGACGACAAGGCGGCGACCGGATGGAACAACCTGGTCTTCAACAACGTCAGCATGCCGCACGTGCTCTGGGAGCGCTCCGGCGTGCAGCGGCTGGTCGAGACCGAATACGACGATGAGGAAAAGGCCGAGGCGGCGGTGATCGCGGCCAAGGGCCTCGCGCTGGCCGAGCGCGTCAACGAGCACAAATATGTCGTCAAGACCCTGGCGCTGGACACGCCGGGGACGATGCAGCCGGTCGAGTACAAGGCGTTCGTCGCCGATCTGGTCAATTATCTGGACTACATCAGCGAGCCGGCGCGCAACAAGAGAATCAATATCGGCATCGGCGTCCTGATCTATCTCGGGATCCTGCTGTTGTTCGCCTACGCATTGAAACGTGCTTACTGGGAAGACGTTCACTGACGCCAGTATCCGCTGCATGGAACCGCCGGGGGCAGGAGCCACGCTTCTGCCCCTTGCATTTGGGCACGCCCCAACCCGGGCTGCCACGGGAGAAAAAACATGATGACACTCTACTCAGGGACCACGGACCCCTTCAGCCAGCGCTGCCGCATCGTGCTGCACGAAAAGGGGATGGACTTTCAGATCATCGACGTGGACCTCGACCACAAGCCCGAGGATCTGGCGGTGATGAATCCGTACAACCAGGTACCGGTGCTGGTCGAGCGGGACTTGGTCCTGCACGAGTCGAACATCATCAACGAGTACATCGACGAGCGGTTTCCCCATCCGCAGCTGATGCCTGCCGATCCCGTGATGCGGGCGCGTGCCAGGCTGTTCCTGCATCGCTTCGAGAAGGAGCTTTTTTCCCATATCGATACGCTCGAGGGAAACAACCAGCGGCATCTCGACAAGGCGCGCGGACTTGTGCGCGACAGCTTGATGCAGATCGCGCCGGTGTTCGCCAAGCACAAGTACATGCTCGGCGAGGAATTCTCGATGCTCGACGTGGCCATCACGCCGCTCCTGTGGCGCCTCGACTACTACGGCATCCAGCTGCCGAAGCTCGCTGCGCCGCTGATGAAATATGCCGAGCGTCTTTTCTCGCGCCCGGCGTTCATCGAAGCCCTGACGAGCGCCGAACGCGGCATGCGCAAGTGACACATCCGTCCAAGCGTAGGGCGCGGTGCGCCCTAACGCTTGGTAAACGGATGTGTCATCCCCGCGAAAGCGGGGATCCATGTCGTCGACCGGCTGCCATCAAGCGACGAACGACACTGGGTTCCCCGCTTTCGCGGGAACGACGGGCGAAGCGTCGTGTTGTCAGATACGAGTTGTCACGCCTTGCAACGCCCTGACGGAGTCGTCGTCATAATTCCCGCGCTCGTTTGCGCCGCGCACGCCCTGTAGTATGCTTTCCCCATGTCCGAGCAATCCGCAAAGCCCTATCTGATCCGCGCCATCTGCGAATGGTGCGCCGACAACGGGCTGACACCCTACATCGCCGTCAAGGTCAACAACCAGACGCGCGTGCCCGCCGCGTTCGTGAAGAATGGCGAGATCGTGCTCAACATCAGCCGTGGCGCGACGCGCCACCTGACCATCGACAACGAGTGGGTGCAGTTCACCGCGCGCTTCAGCGGCACGTCGCAGGAGGTATCAGTGCCCATCGCGGCGATCGCCGGCGTGTTCGCCAAGGAATCGGGCTATGGCTTTGCGTTCACGGTTCCATCCGATCCGGTGAGCTCGCTGCACTCGGCGACTGCGCCGATCGAACCTGGCGACGGCGATCCAGCGTCGGACAAGAAGCCGCGTGAGCGGCCCAAGCATCTTCAGGTCGTCAAGTAGGTCGCCGACTTCGCCTCACGCGCCGGCATAGCTCAGTTGGTAGAGCAGCGGTTTTGTAAACCGTTGGTCGTGGGTTCGATTCCTACTGCCGGCACCAAACTCACCTATGACGGCCCCAACCTGGGGCCGTTTCCTTTTCCGGCCTCATAGTACACACGGGTATTGCATTGTCTACGCGAGTTCGCTAGTATCCAATCATTCTGGTGGTAACACCGGTGGTAAGTCGCCACTTACCACCGAAACCGTGGTGGAGGTAACGCGGAATGGCTAGGCACTTACTGGACGCAAAGAAGGTCGAGAAGGCCCGGCCGAAGGTTAAGGACGTACCGCCTGGCCGACGGCGACGGGCTGTATTTTTATGTCCCCCCGTCGGGAGTGAGGGCCTGGCAGTACCGGTACAGGCACGACGGCAAGCCTCAGACGGCCAACCCTTGGCAAGCTCAGCTATATGTCGCTCGCCGAGGCGCGGGCGAAGGCTGACGGGCTTCGAGCGCAAGCCGCTGCCGGTGACCACCTGACCCAAGCGAAGCGGATAACAAAGGCCACTAAGCGGGCACAGTCGGCCAGCACGTTCGCGGTCGTAGCGAAGGCCTGGATCGCGCAGGAGGCGCGGGAGGGTAACTGGACACCCAACTATCGGGCCCAAGTCGCCGCTAGCCTCGACGAACCACCTTTCGCGTCTTAATGAATTGCCCATGAGCGCGATAACGGCTGCGGTCGCCTCGCCGCTTCGCGCAGCGTCCAGAAGTCGGCCCCGGAGATGGGGCAAGGTCCGTCGACGCCTACGCTCGATTTGGACTACGCGATGGAAGAGGGCGTCATCGCCGGCAATCCGCTGCCAGCTCCCGCCGGCGCAAGCGGAGGGAAGAAAGGCGCCATCTGCCGGCAGTGCTGAAGCGGGAAGCCGTCGGCGCCATCCTTCGCGCCGCCGATACGGCCGAAGCCTGCCGGGGGGTCAAGCGCGCTCACCTGCTCGCCGCGTTCACCGCTCAGAGGATCGGCGAAATAGTGGAAGCGACCTGGTCTGAGTTCGACTTGGAGCCGGGCTTTGGTCGATCCCGCGCGAGCGGATGAAGCGCAAGGACACAGAGCGGGGCCCGCACGTCGTACCCCTCCCGCCCCGCTTATCGCACTCGTGAAGTGAGTGGCGCCGGGCGGACGGCGACACGGCGGAATATGCGTTGCCCGCCCCGCGCGGACCCGGCCCAGTGACCCGAGAGGGCGTCGAGAAGTTCTACCGTCGCACACTGAAACTCGGGCAAGCATTCTCCCCACTCATGGCGCGCAGTGTTCTCGACGTGGGCGAACGATGCCGGCGAGGAGTCCGACGTGATCGAGGCGCAGCTAGACCATGTGACCGGGAGGAAGGTAAAAGCTGCCTACGACCGCGCAAAGCGACTAGAGCGACGTGTAGGGCTCATGGCGTGGCACGAGGATTCGCTTATTGCAGCTCGCGACGGGGCGAAGGTAGTACCGATGAGATCTAAGGCGGGAAAGCGAACAGCTTAACGGTGAGCATAAACGCCGCGAAAGGGCGACCGACGTTAGAGACCAGTGAGGAGCACGAATGCAGATGATCGACTAGCAGCAACACGCACTCACTGCGTCGGGTTGGCACTATGTTGCGGCTGCTGCCGAAGAGACGTTGCGCGCGCTTCTTGTTGATCTCAACCAAGCATACGATGCATTCAAGCAATGCAAGACCTCGCCCGAAGGTACCATAGAGGTTGCTTCGGCTAAGCACGGGCTTGCTTGGCGGGGGCGAGACCTCGAACTACGAAGGTCTTGAGTTTTTTGGCTCGGTTGACCGCAAGGCGGTGCCGACGAAGCGGAGCCGTGGCAATGCGCCGGGCCGTTCATCACGGATGAGATACAACTCGCCATAAAACTATGGACAGAAACAGTTCCGCCTTTCGTCTCCGTGACCGCTAAGTACGGGACCGAGCTAACCCTCGGGGTGCTTCTCGTCGTCGGCCAAGAAACGGGCGAGGCTGCTTCCATCATTACCTTGAGCGGTATTCTCTCGGAATGGGTATCTGCCGCTTGCCGGTCTTGGGAACAAATCGCCCTGGAGGCCGCACAGGCACATCGATGATAACGAGAAACAAAAGCGAGAGCGATGGAAAAACATCCAGAGTGAGGGTGTGAAATCCAGACAGAGAAAAGCGGAACAAGGACAGTGCCTAAGGCTAGCAACCTACTACAAGCGAGACCACCCGTCGGCAAAAAAACCGGAGGTGCTCGATTACGTTTGCGAGCGAATCCGTGGACCGGACTACCAACTCACGCTCACGCGCGCCACAGTAAGCCGCCTCGTCGCGGGGTATGAGAAAAACGCCTTGCTGTTGATTACGCGACAGCATGGCGGATCATCGTAAATTATTCGACGAACGATCGAGTAATCCAAATGTGCTCTACGACCCTACAATCCAGTTCCTTCGCGGTCTATCGTGTTTCGCGCCGGACGCAGATTGACGTCCACGGAGACAAAAAGACCATGGAACTCATAAGCAATCATCGCGAGGGCCGTCCCTCACAACTTCCCGCCGCCGCATTTAGCGTCGCTGAGTTCTGCGCCGCTCATCGTATTTCGCGAGCGCTCTTTTATCTGCTGCAAAAGGCTGGCAACGGCCCGCGCTTGATGCGTGTTGGACGACGCACGCTAGTGACCATCGACGCCGCCGCTGACTGGCGTCGCGCGATGGAAGCTACGCGGGGGCACGTTAATGGACGGCGCTTTCGCTAAGATCGCGCGGGAGGAAGTTGCGCAGACAACGTCGAAGCGGACGGTGGACGACGAGCGCCGCTCGATCGGACAGCACATAGGCGCTGGTCTGCGCCACGCCAGGGCTGCGGCGGCATTGAATCTGAGAGGCGCTCCGCTCAACGTGATCCGTCAGTGAAGCCGGCCTCGCCATCGACGCCATGGGGGCGTTTGTCTGGCGACCGAGCGGGCCCCCCCAAGTGAACGCACCGGGCGGCCTTAGTCACTACGAGCGCCTTTTTGAGCACGCCAAAAGTCGGCGCCGACGCTAACCATGCGTCTCTGCCTACTCCGGCCCAATATCTCTCGTCGCGCAAATGTCCACGAGTCGCAAGCAGGGAGAGTGGGCGTCGATACGCTGTCCCGTGCACAAGTCCGGGAGCGAAACCCATCCGTCTTTGCGCGTGTCGCTCTCTGACGGGCACTTTAAGTGTCACGCCTGCGGCGCCAGCGGGAGAGACGTTTTGGCCCTGCATCGCCTCGTATCGGGATTGGGTTTCCGCGATGCCGTCCGGGATCTAGGTGGGCGCTTCGATGAGTGAAGCCCACACCGAGACGCCGAAGGAAGCCGCGCGCCGGCTCGCGGCCGGAGCGATCGCACAAGGCTACAGACCTGAGCGGTTGCATGAATATCGCAACGCCGATGGTTCGTCGGCGTACTGGCGCATTCGCGCTAAGCGCGACGATGGCGACAAGTGGATTCGTCCAATGCACAAGAACGGACACGACTTCGAGCTGGGAGAGCCGAAATTCACCGATGGGCGAAAGCCGATCTACAACCTCGACCGCATCTGTGCGGACCCGAGTGGACCCGTGTGGATTTGCGAAGGGGAGAAGGCTTGCGACGCGTTGACGGCTCTTGGGGCCATAGCAACGACAAGCGGAGGCGCGCAGAGCGCAGCGGGAGCGGATTGGACGCCCCTTAGAGGCCGCGACTGTCGCTTGTGGCCCGACAATGACGACGCCGGAAAGAGTTATGCCGGCGAGGTGGGCAACACGCTTGCAGCGTTTGGGTGCTCGCTGTCATGCATAGACATAGCGCAATTGACGCTCCCACCGAAGGGCGATGCCGCCGATTGGGCGGGAAGCCATCAGAATCTAGCGCTATGCGATTTGGAGGCGCTGCCGAGACTAGCGCACCAACCAATGGACGCGAATGCAGTAGCGGCCCATCTGAGCGTCCATGAGGTATCACTCATCCGTGGGGACAGGATCGAACCCGAGGCCGTGCAGATGATGGGAAAAGTGGTTGCGCTTGCGGCAAATTCCACGTCCTAGCTGGGCAGCCTGGGACAGGAAAGACGACGATTGCACTTTGCGTTTGCTCCGGTCAGTTCTTCATCAGGCGGCCGATGGCCAGATGGAAGCAAAGCGACGCGGGCCAACGTCCTCGTTTGGTCCGGCGAAGACGATGCCAAAGACACGCTTGTCCCCCGACTGCGAGCGATGGGCGCCGATATGATGAGCATCTACTTTGTCGGGGAGTCGCGGGTTGGCACTGAGATAGTGGCTTTTGATCCGGCTCGCGATATGGGCGCGCTCCTCAACCGCGCGTCCAGTATCGGTTGCGTTGGCCTGCTAGTCATCGACCCGATAGTGTCGGCAATCAGCGGCGACAGTCACAAAGCGCTGAGACGCGTCGATCGCTGCAACCCGTCGTGGAGTTGGCGACCAAGCTAGACTGCGCCGTCCTTGGAATTGCGTCGCTTCTTCCAAAGGGACAATCGGCCGCGAGCCCATCGAGCGCGTTACGGGATCGCTGGCCTTCGGGGCTGTCGCTGGCGTCGTGCTCGTCACGGCAAAGTTGAAGGTCGACGGCGATTCCCAATCGCATCAGCGGATGCTTGCCCGAGCCAAGTCCAACATCGGACCGGACAGCGGCGGATTCGGATACGACCTCGACTATCGCGAGCTTGACGGCTTCGGCGGGTGTGTGTCCGTCGCGGGTTCTGTGGGGGCCTGCGCTGGACGGTACCGCTCGCGAGTTACTTGCCGAAGCCGAAGGGGACGACAAGCAGGCGGGGGCACAAGAAACACCTAGAGACTTCCTGGCCAAGCTTCTCGACTGCGGTCCGGTGCTAACCAAGGACGTATTCGACAAGGCGAACGCTTACGGTTACAACCAGCGCCAGGGAAATGCGGACAACGCGGCCACGAGTCTCGGCGTTGAACGGGTCAAGCTCGGAATGGGTGCCGGGTGGCGGTGGAGGCTCGCTCCGAAGATACAAAAGCGCTCCGAATACCGAAGATACCAACATTTCAGGAGTGGCACCTCGGTATCTTCGGGCGTTTCTTCGGCGCTTACCGACGACGCGGAGGTCTTCTAGTGACCACGATCGGATTGCTGACGAAGCTCCGTGAGGCCGGGTTACAGGTTGCGGCCGACGGGGAGTCGCTGGTCATTCGGCCGCGCGAGCTGCTGACCGATGAGCTGCGGGCTGCGGTGCGTTCGCAGCGGCTCGAACTTCTGGCGGCTCTGCCGCGCTATCGCTGGCGGGTCGTCGATGCTACTGGGCGCGCAAGGGAGATTTGTGTCTGCCGGAGAGACGGCGGACGATGCGAGCTTGCTACCCGGACGCTCGGTTGACTCCGCTGCCGGACAACGTAGGACCTGGCGTAACAAGCGCGGTCCGATGAAAAGGTCTCTACATCTGCGCCAGCGCGGTGACGTGATAGCCCAGCGTCATCAGTACTGTCGACGAGTTTGGACCGGCATTAATGTTGATCTCGATGCGCAGTTCAATCTGCCCGGACTCATCATCCCAATCTGCGTCTACATTCGCGAAACTGACGGTCCAATTGAACAGGGAATTGGCCTGCATTGCCCCAAACTCAATGCCAGTAATCGCCGCCGTCGCTATCGCCTGAACAAACTGCTTTCGTGTCAGCACCGGGCCAAGCAGAACCGAATAGGTCTGCGTAAGCGAGCCGCCATTGAGCTCGCTAACCATTGTGTTCACTTGACCGTCCAAGAAGTACATCGTGTTCGCGCCATCGGGGCCGGCGACGGTCACGGTCATTTGCTGGGGATTATTAAGCTGGGCAGCTTGAACGCGGATCATGGCACTTCTTCAGGCTGGTCTATTAAGACGACAAACACTCTAGGCGTCTCGGGCTTGTCAGGCAAGCGAGCATCTTATGGCAGTTAAGACAGCGCCTCCGGGTAGCGCTTTTCTGCAGTCGGGGCCCCTGAGAAAAATGACCTCAGCGCGTACGCAACCATTAGGCAGTTTTGGCAGTACCCCTGAGTGGCACATTTCCCAAGTTTGCGGAATTGATCTGATCAAGAAGAGAGCAAGGAACTATGGCATTTGAGAAGGGCGAAAGCGGCAACCCGGACGGACGGCCTCGGGGCATTCGAGACAAGCGGACGGCGATGCGCGATCTGCTGATACCTCACGCCCCGGAGCTGGTCGCCAAGGTGGTGGAGATGGCCAAGGAAGGCGATGCGGCGGCGCTGCGGATCTGCTTGGATCGTCTCATCCCGCCGGCGAAGGCGAAGGATGATCCCGTGTCGCTGCCCGGTCTGACGGAATCACTTGCGGATAATTCGCGCGCGGTCATCAAGGCGCTGGCGGCTGGAGACCTTACGCCCGAGGAGGCGAGCTCGATCCTGCAATCGCTCGCCAGCCAAGTACGAATCATCGAAGCGGACGAGATCGAGAAGCGCCTTGCTGCGCTCGAACAGGCCGCGGGAAGAAGGGACAACAGATGAGCAACATTAGCCAGCGGTTGAGCAGGCTCGAACCGCCTCCCCAGCACAACAAATATCTGGAGGAGGTAGGCATGCGCCTCTTCCTGATCGGGATCGAAACACGGCACCAGGTCGGACTGGCAAGCTGCCAGCACATGCCTGGAGCGAGGAAGGCGAGGCGATTTATCAGCAATGGACGAAGGACCCATCGTTTGACGCCGAGGAGCGTGAGATCCTCGCCGCGCTGGACGAGGCAACAGTCACCGGAGCAGCGAATGCACAACTACTTCGATAAGCGACTGGCCACGCTCGAACAGTCATCATTCGGCGACGGCCGCAACCCTATCCTGGTTGTCACCGACTACGGGGACGGAGATGCAGAGGCAGCGGAGAAAGTCGCCGCCGCGAAACGCCAGCACGGCATTGCAGAGGACGATCCGCGCCACATCATCGTGGTTCGGTTCGGCGCCAGTTGATATTAATGACCGTAAGAACGTTGGACGGTCGGAATACCTTGACATCGACTAGTGCCCGTAAACGTCCCAAGCGTTGTGGTACGTTGTAGATGTACTTCTGATAAAAGAGCCTGCCTTGGATCGACGGATCTTTACCTGCGCGGTCACGGCCGCGTTGATTGCCGCATCGTTGCCTGCATACGCGCAATCCTCCAAAACCGTTCGGCACATCGGCGTTTTGTCGCCCGATTCGCCTGAGACACCCGCCGAGGTCCAGGAGGGATTTGCCCGGTTGCGCGAACTTGGTTGGGTGGAGGGTCAAACCTAGTTGTGGAACGACGCTATGCCGGCGGCAAAGCCGATCAGCTCCGACCGCTCGCCGAAGAACTCGTACGGCTCAAGGTGGAAATGATTTTGACTTGGGGCACGGACGGCGCGCTGGCAGCCAAGAGCGCGACGACTACCATACCCATCGTTATGTTGTCTGTGGGCGACCCGGTCCGCGCGGGTCTGATTGCTAGCCTGGCTCGACCTGGCGGAAATATCACCGGATATTCCCTTGCCGGCCCAGAGGTTTCCGAAAAACTTCTCTCCCTTCTGCGCGAATTGTTACCGGGCCTGCATAGCGTAGGTGTGCTCGAGTATCCAGATAACCCGTATTACCGCGCCGTGCGCCACGACTTCGAGCAGGCGTGCAAATCAGTTGGCATGCAGCCGATTATTGTCGAAGTCGCGGTTGCAAGCGAGCTAGCGAACGCAATTTCGGAGATTGTTCGGCGGCAAGCAAAGGTTCTTGTTGTGCCAGACGAGGACCTATTTATCGAAAACAGAGCTTCGCTCATGAGCGACGCGCTAAAGCGCGGGCTGCCCATCGTGACCGAATCGAGAGAGATTCTCCAGGCCGGCGCGCTAGCCTTGTATGGTCCATCCCTTGCCGAGAAACGGGAACGCAATGCCGCCTTCGTCGACCGAATTCTCCGCGGCGCGAAACCCGCCGACCTACCAATCGAACAACCCACCCGTTTTGACCTCGTAATCAATCTCAAGGCCGCGAAAGCGCTGGGAATTACCATTCCCCCACACTGCTCGTTCGGGCTAACGAGGTACTTCGGTAATGAACGGTCTGTGGGAACGTGGGCGATCGCAAGAGAGGAACGCTTAACGGCGCGATCGTTTGGCGGCTACTCGATGGCCTGTGTAGAGAGGTACTTGATGCCGGTTACGCCATCGACCGTATAGTTGAACACGAGCCCGTTGGAATTGTAGAAGTCGAGCGAGCCGGTGCCGGCGGTAACGTAGCTCACTCGTGCAGGATCGAACGCGCCGCCGAAGTAGGGTCCGCGCGTCTTGTAGACCGGGCCGCGATAGTAAGAGGCATCGTTACCGGTAGCTTGCGCCTCCAGTGTGTACCAGGTCGGGTTTCCTGAGGCGTCGTATACGAACCACGACGCGAAGACGATGTTGGTGGGGCCGTGCCAGACCCCCAATGCCCATCCTGGCTCCGACGGCACCCACCACAGGCCCGAATGATCGAGCAGATTGAGCGGGACGCTCCGTCCGGGTACCGTGAAGGGTATGGAGGTAGGCGGCTCGCTGTTGGTCTTGACGGTCACGGTATTCGAGCCCGCAGGAAACACTTCCAAGTTCAATGTCCTCGGCCAATACCAAAGCTGCACAGATCCGAGCACTGAGTCGCCTGAACAGTGACCAAGATGTTACTGCCCTGCATCGACACCTGCACGCCTTGAACAGATGTGTACGCCAAACTGCCGAATACGTACCGGAGGTATACGGGCTGCAGATAATAGCGGTTGCGCCGGGAGGATCTTCCGTGCGCCGAGACGCTTGCCGAGCCCCGCACCATCGCCACCGTCACGGACATCAGCCGATGTCCGGCTTCTCGATACGGTCATCTCCGTCGACTGCTGGCTCCGCGTCCAGTTGCGCAGCGACAGACCGACAGGCGGTTGATCCTGCGCGTCCTTCTCGTAAACGCGCACATCATCGATCGCGTCCGGCCCGTAGCCTTCAGCGATATAGCCCTTCGCAATCATCTCCGCCTTGATCGGGGGTCGGTCATATAGCGGTGGTCGCTGTCGGTGCGGCCATTCCACAACCGATACACCGGGATATCTGCTGGCGGGCAAGTGCCGAGACGGCGGCTGCTCAGATCCTCGACGGGGAAATCAAGATCGAACGCATCCGGAGTTTCAAGCTTCCAACTCTGGAAGAATGGGTCTAACGTCGAAGATTTCGCCGCCGTCGAAAGTGTCGAAGTGTGTATCCAGCCCTGCGCTCGGCAAGCCGTAGTATCGCAGGACCGGGAGGTGCCCAAACCTTGGTTCGGGAGGTACGCGAGAAAACTCTGTCCGGTGCGCACCCAGCCCGAAAATGCGCCAGCGTCGAGCGCGGCAATCTCAACAGGATATTGCGTGATGAAATAGTGGTCGAGGTTCGAATTGTAGTATTCGATGACCGGCGACAGACCGTCACCCGCATAAACGACGAGCATGCTAATCATTTCGCCGGGGCACGGGCTAGTGAACCCGGTAACGGGATCGTAGACCCGAAATGTAGTTGTCACCGCGTACTGGCCAACCGGCAGCGGCCCCAACGTCCCAGTGGCTATGGTCGCGCCCGTGACAGGATCGCTTTGATACCCAGGAAACAGCGACGTCGCGTCAGGCGGCACGGCCACGACGTCCATCACGATGTCATTGCCGGGTCCGTATGTAATATTGGTTAGGACAAGGTCGCCATCCGGCACGACTCGAAAGACCGTCACAATGAACGTTATCGGGTCTGTGGCTCGAGGATGCGCGGTCACGAATGCGGTGCCCCCCAACTCGAGGAGCAGGTGGGTATGTAGCCTCTCGCCGCCGTCGAGAACAGGGCTGCAGCCGAAGAACCGAGAACAGCGTCATGCAGACCCCGACGTAGCGGTGCTTTGGATTCATAGTTCCTCTGACGTTGCGCTGCAGAGATTGATAACGGGCCTTCGTAGGGTGACACCAGCTGTCTCGAGAGATCCTCGGCTGAGGCGTTAGAAGAGTATGCGCGTCTCGCTGGCGATCCCGAGTCGTCCTATTTCGTAGGTGCGCACATCATCACCGCATCCGGCCCGTAGCCTTCTGCGATATAGCCCTTGGCGATCATTTGAGCCTTTATCGCGGGGTTAGTCGCATAGCGGTGGTCGCTGTCGGCGCGGTGATTTCCATAACCTGTACACCGGAATATCTCCCGTCGGGCATGCGCCAGTTAATACGCTGTTCGGCGCATCAAGATTGAAAGCGTCGGCCGTCTCCAATACCCATGAGGGGTTGCCTTCGACAACGGCTAGGTCCGGACTAAGGTCGAACGTGTAAAAGTGGGTATCCAAGCCAGCGCTTGGCAGTCCGTAGTACCGCGCAACCGGTAGTCCCCCTCCCACCGCAGGGAGATACGCGAGAAAGCTCTGTCCGGTACCGACCCGACCCGAGAACAGACCCGCATCGAGCGCGGCAATCTCATCGGAACTCTGGGTCATGAAATAGTGGTCGAGATTTGAATTGTAGTATTCGATCACAGGTGACAGGGACAAGATAACCATCGCCATACACGGTAAGGGTTGTCGTCTTGTCCACGCATATAAATCCAA
>CAVSRR010000010.1:0-190438 GCA_963730465.1 uncultured beta proteobacterium
CTGAAGCTGCTGGAAGAAAAGCGCAGCGAGCTGGAAAAGACCGCCGGCGAAAAGCTGGCGAAGGCTCAGGCACAGGCCGAGAAGCTCGAGGGTGTCACGATCCAGGTGACGCAGAAGGCGGGCGTCGATGGGCGGCTGTTCGGCTCGGTCACCAACGTCGACGTAGTCGAGGCGCTGCAGGGGCTCGGCCACACCGTCGAGAAATCCATGGTGCGCATGCCCGAAGGACCGCTGAAGCACGTGGGAGACTTCCCACTGACGATCGCGTTGCACAGCGACGTCGCGGCGCACATCACGGTCAGCGTTCTGGGCGACACGACCGGCAATCAGGCCGCCTGACGGTTCTGTCAAGAAGGGTTCGAACGCAAAGGGATCGGCAACGGTCCCTTTGTGCTTTTGGGGGCGCGGCCGCGGGAATTTGCGCTATCGTGACGGCAACGCCAGGGGAGATTCACAGTGGAAGCATTTCGCCAATTCTTCGACACGACTTCGTCGACCTTCACCTACGTGCTCGTCGATCCGGGGACGCGCGACGCGGTGATGATCGATCCCGTCGACACGCAGCTCGACGAGTATCTCGGACGCGCTCGCGCCGCGAGAAGCTGCGCTTGCGCTACGTGCTCGAAACGCATGCCCATGCCGATCACATCACCGTCCGCGGGGCGGCTGTGCCAGAGCACGGGCGCCAAGGCGGCCGCGCCGGTGCCATTGCGAGATCCTGCCCGCCGACATGCAGCTCGAGGATGGCGCGGAGCTCCGATTCGGCGGCGAGACGCGTTCGCGCGCTTCATACGCCCGGCCACACCGCGGGGTCGATGTCGTATCTGTGGCGCGACCGGGTTTTCACCGGCGACACACTGCTCATCGGCGGCTGCGGCCGGACGGACTTCCAGGACGGCGACTCATCGATGCTCTACGACAGCATCACGCAACGGCTCTTCACCCTGCCGGCCGAGACCATCGTTTGTCCTGCGCACGACTATCACGGCCGCACGACATCGACCATCGGCGAGGAGCGCCTGACCAATCCCCGGCTTGCCGGAAAGAGCCGCGAGGATGTTCATTCGGATCATGGCGGAGCTGCATTTGCCGAAGCCCAAGATGATCGACGTCGCGGTGCCCGCAAACCGGCGTCTCGGGCTCGACATCCAGCAGGCCTGAGCTCGCCTGCCTGACGTCCTCCGCTCCCGCTTCACCGCCGACCTCGCCAGCATGCCCAACGACAGCCAAGTCGAAGCCCTGAAGGTCCCGCCCCACTCGATCGGAGGCCGAGCAATCGGTGCTGGGCGGCTTGCTGCTCGACAACGACGCCGCGGACCGGATCGCGCGACTTCCTCAGCGCGCGAGACTTCTACAGCGATGCGCATCGATCGATCTACGACGCGATCATGCAGCTCATCGCGGACAACAAGCCGGCCGACGTCGTGACCGTCGCCGAAGGCTTAAGCTCGATCAACAAGCTCGAATACATCGGCGGCATGCGCTTATCTCGGCGCGCTCGTCGAGAACGTTCCGACCGCCGCGAACATCCGCCGCTACGCCGAGATCGTGCACGAGCGCGCGATATTGCGCCGCCTGCGCCGCCGCCGGCGGCGAAATCGCGGAGAACGCGTTTCATCCGCTTGGACGCAGTGTCCGCGGAAATCCTCGACCAGGCGGAAACGAAGGTCTTCGAGATCGCCGAGCACGGCGCGCGCGGGCAGCAGGGGTTCCAGGAAATCCGGCCGCTGCTGACGCAGGTCGTGGAGCGGATCGAGTTCCTGTACAACCGCGACAATCCTTCCGACGTCACCGGCATCGCGACCGGGTTCACCGATCTGGACCGGATGACGTCCGGGCTGCAGGAGGGCGATCTCATCGTCATCGCCGGGCGTCCGAGCATGGGCAAGTCCGTCGCTTGCCCTCAATATCGAGCGAGCACATCGCGCTTGACGCTGAAAATGCCGGTCGCGGTGTTCAGCATGGAAATGGGCGCGACACAGCTGGCGATGCGCCTGATGGGCTCGGTCGGCCGCCTGGACCAGCAGAAAATACGCACGGGGCGCTTGAGCAACGACGATTGGGAGCGGCTGTCCGGCGCGCTCGGGCAAGCTCAACGATGCGCCGATCCATATCGACGAGACGCCGGCTTTGAACGCGCTGGAATTGCGCGCCCGCGCCCGCCGCCTCGCCAGGCAGTACGGCGGCAAGCTCGGCGCGATCGTGGTCGACTACCTGCAGCTGATGCAGGCGATCAGCGACGGCGAAAACCGCGCGACCGAGATTTCCGAGATCTCGCGCTCGATGAAAGCGCTGGCCAAGGAGCTCAAGGTTCCGGTTCTCGCGCTATCGCAGTTGAACCGCAGCCTCGAGCAGCGTCCGAACAAGCGTCCGGTGATGTCGGATCTTCGCGAATCGGGCGCGATCGAGCAGGACGCGGACGTGATCCTGTTCATCTATCGCGACGAAGTCTACAACGAGGACAGTCAGGACAAAGGCATCGCCGAAATCATCATCAGCAAGCAGCGCAACGGGCCGACCGGCACGGTGCGCCTCGCATTCCTCGGCGAGTACACGCGGTTCGAGAATCTCGCCAGCTCGGGAAGCTACTAAGCGCGGCGATCCAGAGCGGTCGCGCACGGCGAACGTGAAGAGGCGCCGAAAAGCGAGCGGCGCCATTCGCGATATCCGGATGCGCAAGACCGCGTCGAGCCAACCCGTCACTGCGGCGGCCCGATCATCTCCCACGGCAGGCTTCGGGTCAGCAGCACGTTCAGCAGATTGTCCTGGAAGTTGATGTTGCCGGTCAGACGATCGTGGCGCTCGCACAGAAAGAACCAGTACGCAATGGGAATGAAGCTGTCCTCGTTCTGTGGTGCGCTGGGATCGAGCGTTTCACGCGCAAGGAGGGACGGCTTGGTGACTTTCCCATCGCCCGGGCTCGAGCATGATTTGGTCGTAGCGGACGCCGGGAACAGGGTGCCTGATCTCGTCGGGATACAGGCGCGCCGCGGGCGTTCCGCCGTCGTTCTCGAGGGCTAGCCGCGCCGGCGTGAGCGTGCAGTCGCCACCGAAGAGCACGTAGCGAATCGGAGTCGCCGGCTCGGGCGTCGACAGCGCCCAGAGAAATCGGCGTGCGCGCTCCAGCCGGAAGTCGAAAAATCGCCGCAGCGCCGCGACGTACGCGTCGGCGTCCGCGCCGTGCTGCGCGCGAATGCGCGCCTCGACCGCGGGATCGAAGATCGACCAGCGGTAGCGGCGCCAGGTTTCGCCGTCGAAGAGATCGTCGTTGCGCGCCGCCCCCGAGGTATCGATCAGCCAGGTGACCAGCGGATGCGGAAACAGCTCGTACCCCGATGGAAGCGTCGCCAGCACTTCCTGCGGGATGCGCTTGAGCCCGATCGGCTCGCCGACCAGGAACGCCTGCAGCGCGGAGGCGGCGCCCATGTTCGGCGTGCCCAGAAGGATCAGCTTGCGCACGCGCGTCGTGCCGTACAGCGTAACCATCTGCTCGCTGCCGTCGAGCACGTCGACCGGACCGTAGCGCAGGTAATAGCGCGCCACCATGCCGCCCATGCTGTGGGCGATGATGTCGACGCGAAGGCCCGGATCGTTGTAGTCGCGGCGTATCGTCTCGATCAGCTGGTCGAGACCGCGCGCGGAGTCGACGTTGTCCTGCCGCCAATCGTACGGGTAGATGTAGTACCGCCGCTCGCCCGGCACCATGGGCGTGCCCGGCGTCGCTTTCACGTAGCCGCCGAAGCGCTGCAAGGCTTCGATGATCTGCCCGTAGAAGTCACGGCCGAGCGCGGCGTCGGTGATGCCGAAGGCTTCGATGTTGTCGGGCCGCACCTGCAGGGTATCGCGGTCGAAGTCGAGCGCGAGCGAGCGGTAGTCGTCGAAGAGGATCATCTGCGCGGACCCGGCCAGATCTCCGCGCCCGTGGTGCGGTCGCGCAGGCGCGACCCGAAGAGGCCGGGGATGACGATCACGGGCGTGGTGTCCGCCCCTTCGCTGCCGACGCGGTAGAGCCTCGCGAGGTCCGGACGCGCCGGCTCCTCGGCGCAGCCGACGAGCGCAGCGCACAGCGCCAGAATTCCAGCGAGCCGCAGCGGATGCGCGAGGACGTTCACGCGCGCATTCTAGCGCGGCGTCATCGGTGTCGAAGGCTTCTCGCGGTCAGCGCGCGCGACGCTCGCTCGGCGCAGTCTAGAGCACCTCGGCGGCGTGATCGGCGAGTCGCGAGCGCTCGCCACGCTGCAGCGTGACGTGCCCGCTGTGCGACCAGCCCTTGAAGCGATCGACCACGTAGGTGAGGCCGGAGCTTCCTTCGGTCAGGTACGGCGTGTCGATCTGCGCGATGTTGCCGAGGCAGACGACCTTGGTGCCGGGTCCCGCGCGCGTGATGAGCGTCTTCATCTGCTTCGGCGTCAGGTTCTGCGCCTCGTCGATGATGAGGTACTTGTTGATGAAGGTGCGGCCGCGCATGAAGTTGAGCGACTTGACCTTGATGCGCGAGCGGATGAGATCGCGCGTCGCGGCGCGGCCCCATTCGCCGGCCTCGTCGTCGGTCTTGTTGAGCACGTCGAGATTGTCCTCGAGCGCGCCCATCCACGGGTTCATCTTCTCTTCCTCGGTGCCCGGGAGAAATCCGATGTCCTCGCCGACCGGCACCGTGACGCGCGTCATGATGATCTCGGAATAGACCTTGAACTCGAGCGTCTGCATCAGTCCCGCGGCGAGCGTGAGCAGGGTCTTGCCGGTGCCCGCCTGGCCGAGCAGCGTGACGAAGTCGAGATCCGGATTCATGAGCAGGTTGAGCGCGAAATTCTGCTCGCGGTTGCGCGCGGTGATGCCCCAGACGTTGTTCTTCTGGTGGGTGTAGTCCTTGAGCGTCTGCAGCAGCGCGGTGCGGCCGGAGACCTCCTTGACCATCGAGTACAACGGCGTCTCGCCCGGCCCCTTGCCTTCGAGATAGAGGAATTCGTTGACCAGGAGGCTCGCGCTCAAGGGCCCGGTGACGCGGTAATACGTGTGGCCGCCCTGTTGCCAGGACTCCATTCCCTTGCCGTGGCGGTCCCAGAAATCCGCCGGCAGCTCGCGCATCCCGCTGTAGAGCAGGTCGGTGTCCTCGAGCACCTTGTCGTTGAAGTAATCCTCGGCGGCGATCCCCAGCGCATGCGACTTGATGCGCATGTTGATGTCTTTCGACACCAGGATGACGCTGCGGTTGGGATGCGCCTTCTGCAGGTGCATGACGACGGCGATGATCTGGTTGTCGGCCTTGCCGCCGGCGAGCGAAGGCGGCAGCGCCGTCGTGATCGCCTCGGTCTGCACGAACAGCCGGCCGCTCGCGGCGCCGCCGCTGCGCGGCTTGAGAGGGATGCCGGCGCTGATGTTGCCGGGGCTGATCGCGCTGGCGGCGCTGACCAGCTCGTCCAGGAAGCGCGAAGCCTGGCGCGCGTTGCGCGCGACCTCGGTGGTGCCTTTCTTGTTGTTGTCGAGCTCCTCCAGCGTGAGCATCGGGAGGAAGATGTCGTGTTCCTCGAAGCGGAACAGACTGGTCGGATCGTGCATCAGCACATTGGTGTCGAGCACGAAGAGTTTCGGCGTGGATGTCTTGACGGGTGAGTCGACGTGAAGCGCGGACCTTACTTTGCGCTCGACCATGGGCCTCCTGAGGGCGATGGGGTGGAGATCGTCTTCATGCTAGCGACGCGGCCCGGCAACACAAGGGATTGTGTGCCCGAGCCGGCCGCGCGGGGCAGGGGTTGTGGTGGAAAGGCTACAACGTCTTGACGAAGTCGAGCACTTCCTGGGCGTGTCCGGGCACTTTGACGCCGCGCCATTCGCGCACCAGCTTGCCCTTGCCGTCGATGACGAAGGTGCTGCGCTCGATGCCGCGCACTTTTTTGCCGTACATATTTTTCATTTTGATGACACCGAACTGCGCGCACAGCGCCTCGTCGGCGTCGGAGAGCAGCTCGAACGGGAAATCCATCTTGGCCTTGAAGTTCTCGTGCGACTTGAGGCTGTCCCGGGAAACGCCGACGACCATCGCCCCAGCTTCGCGAACTGCTTGTGCAGGTCGCGGAACTGGGCGCCTTCGATCGTGCAGCCGGGCGTGTTGTCCTTGGGATAGAAATACAGCACCAGCGGGTGCCCCTTCTGCTCCGAAAGCTTGAATGCTCCGCCCGTGCCGGGCGATGTGAAGTTGACGATTTTTTCACCGACCATGGTTCTCTCCGTGATTGTTGAAATTCCGGCGCCTGGCTGCGACGGTGGCGAGCTGCGCCGGCCGCCGCTATGCCGCCGCCGCGAGATCGACGTCGCCCAGGAATTCCCTTCCCTGACGGAACACCGTTCCGCTGCGGCCGGGGATCGCTCCGGGCGCGACTTCGCAGCGCGGCAGCGCCAGGGGTTGCAGCGTGTCGAACAGCCCGCGCATCGACGTGATGCGATAGCCTTGCGCCTTCCATCCCGACATGAGCGTCTCCAGCACCGGCGCGAGACGCATGCCCTCGAGCTCCGCGTGAAGCGTGAAGACATGGGCCTTGGCGACAGGCGATACCGGCGGCGTCGCGGTCATCGCCAGCAGGGTCTCGGCGACGTTGTCTTCCGTGATGCCGTCGCCGCCGATCAGCTCGTCGAGCGTGGGCAAGGTGGTCGGAAGCTGCGGGCAGCGGATCAGCTCCGCGTTCCACACCGGCAAGTGCGGAAACGCGCCGCGGCCGTCGGAGCAGAACTCGAATCCCAGCATCTGCGAGAGCCGCAAGCGCGTGAACGTTCATTTGCCAGCCCGCCGCGCCGTGCGTCCGCGGCGGCTCCTTGAAGATGTCGGTGAAGCGCTCGCACGCGAGCTGCATCTGCGTTGCCGTCCACTCGGCATTCGCGTCGTGCAGCCCGTCCTGCCACTTGACGTGATCCCAGCAATGGACGCCGACGTCGAAGCCCTCGTCGCGAACGCCGCGCATGACGTCGCCGGCGCGCCTGCCGATGTCGGGCCCGGGGAGCAGCGTTCCATAGAGCAGCGTTTTGAGGCCGTAGTGCTTCAGCACCGAGGTGCGACGCACCTTGCTGAAAAATCCCGGACGAAAGACGCGCTTGATCGCACGTCCGGTGTGATCGGGGCCGAGGCTGAACAGAAACGTCGCGCCGGCCTGGTGCTTGCGCAGGAGCTCGACCAGGTTCGGCACGCCTTCGCGCGTTCCGCGCAGGGTGTCGACATCGATTTTCAGTGCAAGGAGCATGGGAGCCGCGCGTACCCGGCAAGAGCTAGTCGACGAGCCGGCGCGCTTCCGCCACCTGCCCACGGTACGCGTCGAAAATCCGCTTCAGCGCGTCGTGCATGCCGACGGTGGGCATCCAGTCGAGGTCGGCGCAGGTGTTGTCGATCTTGGGCACGCGATTCTGCACGTCCTGATAGCCCTTGCCGTAGTACGCGTCGGCGGTGGTGTCGATCAGGGTCACGCGTGCGGCGTTCTCCCGATACTCCGGATAGGTCAGCGCCAGCTCGAGCATCATGGTCGCGAGATCCCTGACCGCGAAGTTGTTTCGCGGATTGCCGATGTTGTAGATCTTGCCGCTCGCGATGCCCTTGTCGTTGGCGATGATCTTGAGCAAGGCGTCGATCCCGTCGTCGATATAGGTGAAGGCGCGCTTTTGCGTTCCGCCGTCGACGAGCTTGATCGGCTCGCCGCGCACGATGTGCCCCAAAAACTGGGTGATGACGCGCGACGAGCCTTCCTTGGCGGTGTTGATCGAGTCGAGGCCCGCGCCGATCCAGTTGAACGGGCGAAAGAGCGTGTAGTCGAGACCTTCCTGCATGCCGTAGGCGTGGATCACGCGGTCCATGAGCTGCTTGGAGCACGAATAGATCCAGCGCGGCTTGTTGATCGGCCCGAGCACGAGCTCCGAGTGCTCGGAGTCGAACTCCGCATCGCGCGACATGCCGTAGACCTCGGAGGTCGACGGGAAGACGATGCGCCTCTTGTGGCGGACGCAGGCGCGCACGATCGGAAGGTTGGCTTCGAAATCGAGCTCGAACACGCGCAGCGGCTCGCGCACGTAAGTCGCGGGCGTGGCGATCGCCACCAGCGGCAGGACCGTATCGCATTTCTTGATGTGGTACTCGATCCACTCCCGGTTGATGGTGATGTCGCCTTCGAAGAAGTGGAAGCGCTTCTCTGCCAGCAGATCGCCGATGCGATCGGTCTGCATGTCCATGCCGTAGATTTCCCAATCCGTCGCAGCGATGATGCGCTGCGAAAGATGGTGGCCGATGAAGCCGTTGACGCCGAGGATGAGAATTTTTCGCACGAAGCGGACCTCGCCACGGGTGGCCATGTGCTTGCTGGCATTCTCCGGGCAGCCGCGCATTCTACCCGTGCCGCGCCCGGCGGACCACCGCCGTCGGTTCAGCCGAGCGGAACTGCGCGCGTCGCCGTGTCGCGCGGCGAAATCGCTCGCCGATACCGGCGTGCCGTCGATCTCCAGCTCGAGGATGGCGAGGGAGCCACCGCCGCCGCATCGCGCCACGACCGTGCTTCCCTCCACCTTCATCGACGGAGGCGTCGCAGGTGCGTCGCCGGCATCCAGCACGCGCGTCCGCAGGACGCGCGCCTTCCTGCCGTCGACCGCTCGTCAGGGCGCCGGGATAGGGCGGCGCGACGCCGCGCACGAGGTCGTGAATCGATGTCGCGCTCCTCGACCAGTCGATCCTTCCGTCCTCGGGCGTGCGGCCGCCGAAGTAGGTGGCGGCGCGGGCATCCTGCGGGATCCGCGGCGCGCGGCCGGCCACGAGCGCCGGCAGAGCGCCGCGCAGCACGCGCTCCGCGGCGTCCGTCACCTTGTCGAAGACTTCCCGCGCAGTGTCATCGGGAAGGATGGGAACGGCCGCCTGCGCCACGATGTCGCCGCTGTCGGCCTTGACGTCCATGTAGTGCAGGGTCGCGCCGGTCTCGGTCTCGCCATGGATGATCGCCCAGTTGACGGGCGCGCGGCCGCGATACTTGGGCAACAGCGAGCCGTGCATGTTCAGCGCGCCACGCGGCGCGAGCTCGAGCAGCGGCGGCTTGAGCATCGAGCGGTAGTAGAACGAGAACAGGAAGTCAGGCTTGCAGGCGGCAATCCCGTCGACGACTCGCGCGGCGTTGGGGTCCGCGGGCGAAATCGTCGCGATGCCGTATTCCGCGGCGGTGCGCGCGACGCTGTCGAACCAGATGGCCTCGGCCGGATTGTCTTCGTGCGTGACCACCAGCGGCACGTCGAAGCCCGACTCGACCAGCGCCCGCAGGCAACGCACACCGACGTTGTGGTAGGCGAACACGACCGCCCGGCTCATCGCGGGCGCACTGTGTCGTCACGCTGCTCCAGGATGGCCTGGATGGTGAAGCGCGGCCGCTCGCGCACCTGCTGATAGATGCGTCCGACGTATTCGCCGATCAGCCCGAGCCCGAAAAGAACCATGCCGAGCAGAAAAAAGGCCAGGATGTCGCGATCCCAGAGCGTCGCCATTCCCTCGCGCCAGCCGGAGAGGATGAGCCGCTCGATGATCACGATCAGATAGGTCACCAGCGCGCCGAGCGAGACCAGCATCCCGAACATCGAGAACATCTGCAGCGGCACCAGCGAGAACCCGGTGATGAGGTCGAAGTTGAGCCGCATGAGCTTGTAGAGCGAATATTTCGATTCGCCCGCCGTGCGCTCCTCGTGCTCGACTTCGACCTCGGTCGGATCGTGCGCATAGGTGTAGGCGAGGGCCGGAATGTAGGTGCTGACCTCGCGCGACGCCGCGACCGCGCGCACGATGTCGCGGCTGTAGGCGCGAAGCATGCAGCCCTGGTCCGTCATCGTGATGCGGGTGATGCGCTGGCGGACGCGATTCATCGCCTTGGACGCGACGCGACGCCACCATGAATCCTCGCGCGTGCGGCGCACGCCGCCGACGTAATCGTGCCCGGCGTCCATCGCGGTCAGCAGCTTGACGATCTCCTCGGGCGGATTCTGCAAGTCGGCATCGAGCGTGACGATGCGCTCGCCCCGGCTGTGCTCGAAGCCGGCGACGATCGCCATGTGCTGGCCGTAGTTGGCGTTGAACAGGATGACGCGCGTGACCTCGGGACGCTTCAGGAACTGGTCCTTGAGCATGGCCGCCGAGCGGTCGTGGCTGCCGTCGTTGATGAACAGCACTTCATACGAGACGCCGAGCTTGTCGAGCGACGGATACAGGCGATCGAACAGCGCCTGCAGGCCGGGCTCCTCGTTGTAGACGGGGATGACGACCGACAGCTTGGGCGTTGGCGCGCTCACGGCAGTGTCCATCTCAGCGTCCCCGGTCAGGTGCGATCGCCGCACCGGCAATGACGTCCGCGACCGCGCCGCAGACCCGGTCGACGTCGGCTTCGGTCATGCCCGCGTGCAGGGGCAGCGATACCGTCTCACGCGCGATGCGCTCGGCATTCGGGAACTGGCCTTCGCGGCCGCCGTATCTGTCGTCCGAGCGAGCAGAGGTGGAGAGCTTCGTAGGAGACACCGGTGCCGATTCCGCGTGCCTCGAGCGCATCGCGGAATTGCTTGCGATCGATCGACAGGCGCGTCGAGCGGCAGGAGGATGCAGAACATGTTCCACGAATAGCCCTCGTCGTCCCGCGTTGCCGGCATCGGCGGCAGGATACATGACGGAGTCGGTGGCCAATCGCGCGAAATATCGATTCGCAAGCGCGCGGCGTTTCGCGAGAAACTCGGGCAGGCGACCGAGCTGGTGCGCTCCGATGCGCGCGTTGACGTCGGGCATGTTGAACTTTCCGCCTGGAAACGAGACGTCGCGCGTGCGATCCTTCAGATACTCGATGCCGTGGAAGCGAAGGACCTCGACTCTGGCGGCCTCGGACGCATCGTTGACGACCAGCGCTCCGCCCTCGATCGAGGTCATGTTCTTGTTGGGATGGAAGCTGAAGCTCACCAGGTCGCCGAAGGCGCCGACGTTGCGATTCTTCCACCGCGATCCGATGACGAGCGCTGCGTCCTCGATCACGCGCAGGCGATGGCGGCGGGCGAGCGCCAGCAGAGCGTCCATGTCGACCATTGCGCCTGGATAGTGCGTCGGAATAATGGCGCGTGTTGCGGGTGTGATCGCGGCTTCGACTTGCGCGAGATCGATGTTGCGCGTGACGAGATCGCAATCCACGAAGACCGGCTTCGCGCCGACCTTGACGATCATGTTTAGCACCGTGAAAAAACTCTGTGTTCCGGTGATGACCTCGTCGCCGGGCCCGATGCCGCACAGTTGCAGCGCGACCTCGATCGCCGCCGTGGCCGAGGTCAGCACCCGCACGGGCCTCTCGCCGCAGAACGCCGACAAATCGCGCTCAAAGCGCTGCACCCAGGGTCCGCTGGAGAGCTGCCCGGATCGCAAGACCTCCGTGACTCCTTCAATCGTCGCTTCGTCGAGCACCGGCCCGGCGAACTTGAGATATGTCACGGGAGCCCCTTCCGCCATTCTCGGATCAGCTGCGCGCGACGAGCCAAACGCCGATGATGATGAAGCCGATGCCGGACCAGCGTGCCACGGTGAGCGCTTCGCCCAGCAGGTAGTGCGCGCCGATGGCGTTGACGATGTAGCCCAGGGAGAGCAGCGGATAGGCGATCGAGACCGGGACCCGGGACAAACCCAGTATCCATACGATAAGGCTGATGCCGTAGCACGCGACCCCGGCGAGGAAGTGCGGCTCGGTGGCCATGCGACCGAATTCGGCCGAGCCAGGTATCGCGCGTGAGCGTAATGACGCCCAGCGAATTGGTCCCCGCCTTGAGCAGCAATTGCGCGCCCGCGTTCAGGAGCACGCCGATCATCAGGAACGAAAATCCGGACCAGGTCATGACGGCATCGGTGTCGTGAAAATCGTTGATCGCATGTGTCGCCCTGCTACTGCCTGCTGACGATGACGCGGCGCGTGTCGTGCCCGAGCTCGCGCATGGGCACTCCTTCGCGCCGCAGCCGATCGTATTCGTCCGGCTGCATGATCGCGTACCCGTCTGCGGCTGCGCTCCAGCGACGCTGCCACTCCGCCTCGGTCGCGATGGCCTTGTCGGGCTCGCTGGCGATGCCCATCGCCAGCTCATCGTCGTGCTCCACCTGTGTCACGGTGCGGCCGAGATAGTAGGGCAAGGTCTGATCGTACATCCTCACGCTGTAGAACGGGACGTCGGCGCGTAACGGCCCATTGTCCGCGACGATGCGCGAAACGATTCCCTTGGCCGACCGCGCGCTCCCGAGGACGTCGTAGCCGGCCAGCACGAGCAGCACCGAGACGAGCGTGGACAGTGACAGGACGAGCACGGCGGCGCTCCGCCGCTCCGAGCGCACGGCGGCGAGCGCCAGGGCGCCGCCCGCCGAAGCGAGCACGCACGCGGTCTTGAGCCACGGTGCGTATCCGAGGATCTGCTCGAGTGGCTCGCTGGCACTCGCGAATCGAGACGCGATGACCGAATAGGCGCCAAGCAGGACCAGCGCGGTGAGGCTGGTAAGGAGGACCAGCGGCAAGAGCAGGCGCTGCGAGAGTGATCCTGGGGCAGAATGGTCAACTGCCATCCCACGATCAGCGCCAGCGCCGGAAAGATCGGCAATATGTACCAGGGAAGCTTGGAATCCGATGCGCTGAAGAACAGGAAGATGAAAGCGGACCACACCAGCGCGAAACGCTGCCAGCTGAATGCTTTGCGCGTAGCGGGCGCATCCGACCAGGCGCTGCGCACGCTCCACAACAGAACCGTGATCCACGGCAGCATGCCTGCGAGCAGGATGGGAATGAAGTACCACCATCGCCCCTCGCGATGTGCTTCGCGGGTCAGGTAACGCGCGAAGTGCTCGTGGATAAAAAAGAAATCGAAGAACTCGGGATTGCGCGAGGAAACGATCACGAACCACGGAACGGAGATCAGTGCGAAAAGCAGCAGGCCGCCCGTCCAGTGCAGCCTGCGCCACAGGGTCGCATCGCGCTGCACGAGGGAGTAGATCACCAGCACGGCGCCGGGCAGGACAATCCCGATCAGCCCCTTTGAGAGTACAGCGAACGCAAGCGCCGCCCACGCAGCGAGCATCCAGCCGCGCTCCTCACCGGGCGTCGCATCGTCGCGCTGGGCGATGAACAGGCTTCCCAATCCGAGGCTCATCCAGAAGGTCACGCCCGCATCGAGGGTGAGAATCTGCGCATTCAGGACGTACGCGGCGCTGCTGGCGAGCACCGCCGCGCTGTAAAGGCCCAGACGGGGGCCGCCCAGACGCAGGCCGACGTAGCCGATGAACAGAACTCCCAGAAATCCCGAGAGCGCAGGCCAAGAGCGTGCGGTCCACTGATGCACGCCGAAGGTCGTATAGGCGGCCGCGGTGATCCAGTACTGCAAGGCGGGCTTCTCGAAATACTTGATGCTGTTCAGGCGCGGCGTAATCCAATCGCCGCTCGCCGCCATCTCGCGCGGAATTTCGGCGTATCGTCCCTCGTCGGGATGGATGAGGCGGCGATAGTCGAGACTGCAAAACCAGACCGCCGCGAAAACGAGCAGCAGCACGGCGACGCCGCGGCGGGTCGACCCGGGCAGCGGCGGTGGAGCGATAGAAGAGGCGGACGAGGGCATCGCGGAAGCGCGCGATTTTACAGTGTTCTCGGGTCTCAGGCGCTCGGTGCCCGCGTGATGGCATTTGTTGCTCCTTGCCCCTCCATCGCGCATTCGCTACCATTCAAGCATGCCGAACCTGCGCACGACATCTGCCCGCGACCTTTGCTGCGCCGGCGCGAGCGGTTGTCGACCCGTACGCGGCGTTCGATCATCGAGTTGATGTAATCCGAATCACGATGGAGCCGCCCGAGCGCACCGGCGGCTCTTTTTTTGGAACGGATGATGGCAGCACCGATGATGCTGTACGACAACTACGAGCGCGAGCTGCGGCGATTCGAGCCGCTCGCGGCGGGCTCGGTTGGCCTCTACACCTGCGGTCCGACGGTGTACGACTATCAGCACATCGGCAACTTTCGCACCTTTCTCTTCGAGGACCTGCTCAGGCGCGTGCTGGAATGGAACGGCTACGCCGTCCGGCACGTGATGAACATCACCGATGTCGGGCATCTGACGTCGGACGCCGATACCGGCGAAGACAAGATGGAGAAGGGCGCGCGCCGCACCGGCAAGACGGCGTGGGAGATCGCGCAGCTCTATACCGAGGCGTTCATCGCCGACATGGCGCTCTTGAACATCGAAATGCCTTCGGTCCTTTGCCGCGCGACCGATCACATCGCCGAGCAGATCGCGTTCATCGCCGACATCGAGAAAAACGGATTTACCTATCGGACGTCGGACGGAATCTATTTCGACACCAGCCGGCAGCCGGACTACGGCTTCCTCGCGCGCCTCGACCGCGCGGGACTGGAAGCCGGCAAGCGGGTTGACCTCGGCGAGAAGAAAAGCATCACCGATTTCGCGCTGTGGAAATTCTCCGCGCCGGGGGAGCAGCGCCAGATGGAATGGGAGAGCCCGTGGGGAAAGGGCTTTCCCGGCTGGCACATCGAATGCTCGGCCATGGCGCAGAAGTATCTCGGCGATTTCTTCGACATCCATTGCGGCGGCGAAGATCACATTCCCGTCCACCACACCAACGAGATCGCCCAGACCGAGGCGCGCACCGGAACGCGGCTCGCCAACTTCTGGATGCACGCGTATTTCCTGCTCTCGAACGATGCCAAGATGGCGAAGTCGGCCGGTGAATTCCTGCGCCTCCAGGTCTTGATCGATCGCGGCTACGACCCGCTGGCATATCGCTATCTGTGCCTCACCGCGCACTACCGCACGCAGCTCAATTTCACCTGGGACGCGCTCGACGCCGCCGCGAAGGGCCTCGAGCGCCTTCGCGGCGGAATCTTCGCGCTTCCCGCGGGCGGCACCGCGGACGCCCGCTATCGCGAGCGGTTCACCGATGAGATCAACGACGACCTGAACCTGCCGCGTGCGCTGGCGCTGGCGTGGGAAGTGCTGCGCGGCGACCTGGAACCGGCGACGAAAAAGGCGACGCTGCTCGAGTTCGACCGCGTGTTCGGACTCGGTCTGGCTGCCTGGACACCGAAGGCCGAGACGATTCCCGAGGCGATCGCTGCGCTGGCCGAGGCGCGCGCGCGGCTCGCAAGCGCGGCAGTGGGCGGAGGCCGATCGCCTGCGCGCCGAAATCCTCGCCGCCGGATGGGAAATGGAAGATCGCGCCGACGGATACGCGCTCAAGCGCATCACGGTGTCCTGAACGTGAAGCTGGCGACATTGAAGAACGGCTCACGCGATGGCGCGCTGGCACTTGTCAGCCGCGATCTCAAGCACGCGCAGGTCGTTGCGGACGTCGCGCGCACGCTGCAGGCGGCGCTCGACGCATGGGACACCGTCGCGCCGCGCCTGGAGGCGCTTTATGCGGGGTTGAACGACGGTCCGGCTGCGGCGGCTGTTCCGTTCGATCCGCGCCTCGCGCTGTCGCCGTTGCCTCGCGCCTACCAGTGGGCGGACGGCTCCGCCTACGTCAATCACGTGGAGCTGGTGCGCAGGGCGCGCGGGGCGGCGATGCCGGCAGAGTTCTGGACCGACCCGCTGATGTACCAGGGCGGCTCGGATGGCTTCCTCGCGCCCATGGACGACATCGTTTTCCCCGACGAGGCATGGGGCATCGATTTCGAGGCCGAGGTCGCGGTGATCACCGGCGACGTGCCGATGGGCGTGGCGCCGGGTGCCGCCGCGTCGCACGTCCGGCTGTTGATGCTGGTCAACGACGTGAGCCTGCGCAACCTGATCCCGGCCGAGCTCGCCAAGGGTTTCGGATTCTTTCAGTGCAAGCCCGCCTCGAGCTTTTCGCCGGTCGCGGTCACGCCCGACGAGCTGGGCATCGCGTGGCGCGACGGCAAGCTGCACCTGCCCCTGGTCTCGCATCTGAACGGCGCGCTGTTCGGGCGTCCGAATGCCGGCGTCGACATGACCTTCGCCTTCCCCGAGCTGATCGCCCACGCCGCGAAGACGCGCGCGCTCGGCGCCGGCACCATCGTCGGCTCGGGCACGGTGTCCAACAAGGAAGACGCCGGCCCCGGGCGCCCGGCCGCAGCGGCGGCGCGGGCTATGCCTGCATCGCCGAGCAGCGCACCGTCGAGACGCTGCTCGAGGGAAAGCCATCGACGCCCTTCCTGCGCTTCGGCGACAGGGTCCGCATCGAGATGGAGGACGATGGCGGCCACTCCATTTTCGGCGCCATCGAGCAGTCCGTACGCAAGTCCTCGTAGGGTCGGAGGCTCATGCACCCGCAATGCCTGCGCCGGTCTTGCGCAGGTGCGTGCCATCCCCGTTTGTCCGCCGCTATGCATGCTCACACCGCGTTTTGTGAGCTTCGTCGCATCCCGCTGGGGTCCGCCCCGGAGAGGCGTTAAGGTGCAGCCAGATCGCAGCACGCCGCTGCAATGAATCCGAATCGAGCGGTCGGCGCATCCTAGAGACAGCAAGAAGATTTAGACGCAAGCCAACAGAGTCCGGCGAGTGCGCCGGGTGACAAAGGAGAAAGCAATGTATACGAGCGAAAATACGCACCGGTTTCCGGCCCTGGTCCTGGCAGCCACGTTCACGACGGCGGTGATGATCGGCCTTTCCGCGCTGGCCCAGAGCTACGCGGCCGCGGCGCCTGCCGATGCGCGCAACTCGTCGCCGCGGCGCCTTCGCCGGTGGTCGCGGAAGCGGCGCCACTGCGGATCAAAGTGGTCGCCTCGCGCTCCTAGTTCCCGCATCGCCCGGTCTCAGGGTCACGCCCATCAGGCGAGCGCGCGACCGGGCATTGCGGCGCGTCCGCTCTGCGACGATGCCAGCTTCGGCCCGAATCAATACAGTCGCTGGACGGGCCCCGTGTAGAGCACAGGTCCGGTCGGAAGGCCGGTCGGCGATCCTCCGGGAGGCTCGAGGCTGACGGCAAGCGTGGGGATGTTCTGCAGCGCCTGTCCGACCGGCTGCGGCAGGTCCACGCGCACCAGCGCCGAGCCCGAGACCGGCAGCAGGCCCAATGAGCGCGGATTGCCCTGACCCGGCAGCGCCCAGAGCTGCAGTGCGCGGTCCGAGCGCCGGCTGCACCGCCGCAAGCGCCTTGACGGTGAGGACGCGGCCGGAGCGCTCCCCCGAAACGACCAGCGCCGGTCGTGCGTCCTGTCCCGCGAGAACCACCACCAGCGTTTCCTGCGGCGCTTCCGGTCGCGGCGTCAGGAGCACCACCGACAGCGCCATCGCGGTCGCGAAGCCGACCAGCGTCAGCGCCGCGCCAGAGGCCAAGATTCGCCCAGACCGAGCCCGGCTCGCGGCCGGCCATGAATCCGGCGCAGGATCGCAGGCCAGACGCGATCCGGCGGCTCTACCGGCGGCAGGCTCTCCGCCAGCGGCAGCAGGCGGTTCTGCCACGATCGGATCGCAGCGGCGACCGATTCGTCGCTGCGCGCGAGTCGATCCAGGCGGTTGCGCGCGCGGCGCGAGAGCGTACCCAGCACGTACTGGGCGGCCAATGCGTCGAGGCGTTCGGGATCGAGGTAGTTCATCGTCGATGTTCGTCGGCGCGGCTCTAGCGCACGAGCCCAACGCCGTCGAGGCATGCCTTCAGGCGCTCGAGACCGCGCCGCACCCACGATTTGACGGTGCCCAGGGGCTGCCTGAGGTGGCGCGCGAGCTCGGAATGCGACAAGCCCTGGTAGAACGCGAGCGCGATCGCCTGCTTCTGTCCGGCTTCGAGGCCCTCGACGCACTTCCTCACGGCGAGCGCGTCGGCGCTCGAGAGCAGCATCTCCATCGGGCTGGGGCGGTCGTCGGCAAGCATCATCCCTTGTTCCTCATCGTCGATGGTCACCGTGTCGACCTCGCGCCGGCGCATTTGATCGAGGCAGCGGTTGCGCACGATGCTGGTCAGCCACGTCAGCGGTTGGCTTTTCGCGGCGACGTACGACCCCGCGTGATGCCAGATATTCACGAAGCTCTCCTGCAGCACCTCCTCGGCAGCGCCCGATTCACGCAATATACGCAGCGCAACGGCATATAGATGCGACTGACGTCAGCCGATAGAGCTCGGCGAACGCCTGCTGGTCGGAGAGTGCAACGCGCGCCAGGAGCCCGGCCAGGAGCGCGCTGCGCTGTCTCTGCTTGTCAGGGTCCAGTGCCATGTAGGGGTCGACGCGCTACCGCGCGCGAAGGACTCGCTCGCCGCGCCTCATTGGTCATCAGGCGGCGCGATTGCGATCCTTGCGCCACAGCACGTCGCCGACCTTGGCTTCGCGGTTCAACACGCGCGCCAGGACGAACAGGAGATCGGAAAGACGATTGACGTACTTGCGCGATTGCTCGCTCACCGGCTCGCCTTGCGCGAGCCGCACCAGCGCCCGTTCCGCGCGACGGCATACCGTGCGCGCGACGTGCGCCACGCTCGCCGGGCGCGTTCCGCCGGGAAGGATGAACTCCTTCAGCGGCGGCAGATTCGCGTTGAAGCGCTCGACGGCGGCTTCGAGACGCGCAGACGTGCGCATCCGTCACCGCGACATAGCCGGGAATCGACAGCTCGCCGCCAAGGTCGAACAGATCGTGCTGCACGTCGAGCAGCACCGACTGCGCACTCGGCGGGCAGAGTCTCGGACAGCAGCAGCCGAGGGTCGAGTTGAGCTCATCGACGGCGCCGATGGCCTCGATGCGCTGCGAGTCCTTGGCCACGCGCGAGCCGTCTCCAAGGCCGGTGGTTCCGGCATCGCCGGTCCGGGTGACGATCTTGGACAGCCTGTGACCCATGCGCAGATTACGGTCGGTTGCCGCGTGGTTGAGTGAGCGGCCAGCATAGGTGAAAAGGTACACTGACGGCAAGCGCCCGCGCGCACGCTGTGTCTTTTCGGGAGTATTGGTTAACATGCCAGCTCGATCGATGCCGTCGAGCTCGAGCTGCAAGGAATCGCCGAGCCATGGCCAAGCGCAGCCCATTCGAGCACGACCTGGACAAGAACGCGGCAAACTACACGCCGCTGTCGCCGCTGTCGTTCATCGCTCGAACCGCCTACGTGTATCCCGATCTGCCCGCGGTCGTGCATGGCGAGCGGCGCTATACGTGGGCGCAGACCTACGAGCGCTCGCGCCGCCTCGCGTCGGCACTGACCGCGCCTCGATGATCGCCAGCGGCGACACGGTCGCGCTGATGGCGGCCAATACGCCCGAGATGATCGAGGCGCATTTCGGCGTGCCGATGGCGGGCGCCGTGCTCAACACGCTCAACACCCGGCTCGACGCCGAGGCGATCGCTTTCATGCTCGAGCACGGCGGCGCCAAGGTGCTGATCACCGACACGGAATTCTCCCCGATCATCGAGGACGCGCTGGCGCGGTTGCGAAAGAAAATCCAAGTCATCGACATCGTCGACGCTGCGGGCCCGGGAGGAACGGCGCTCGGTTCGGCCGACTACGAGCAATTCATCGCCGACGGCGATCCCGATTTCGAATGGACGCACCCCGCGGACGAGTGGAACGCGATCGCGCTCAACTACACCTCGGGCACGACCGGCGATCCCAAGGGTGTCGTCTACCACCATCGCGGCGCGTACCTCAACGCGCTGTCGAACATCATCGACTGGGGCATGCCGCGCCACGCCGTCTATCTGTGGACGCTGCCGATGTTCCACTGCAACGGCTGGTGCTTTCCGTGGACGATGGCCGCCAACGCCGGGACCAACGTCTGCCTGCGCAAGGTCGAGGCGAAGGCGGTCCTCGATGCGATCCGGACGCACAAGGTCACGCATTACTGCGGCGCGCCGATCGTGCACGCGATGCTGATCAACGCGCCGGACAGCATGAAGAAAGGCATCGAGCACAAGGTGAGCGGCCTGGTCGCCGCCGCGGCGCCGCCGGCGTCGGTGATCGAAGGCATGGAAGCGATGGGCTTCGACATCACGCACGTCTACGGCCTGACCGAGACCTACGGCCCGGCGGCGGTATGCGCCAAGCACGCCGAGTGGAATGCGCTCGACATCGGCGCCCGGACCGAGCGCAACGGGCGCCAGGGCGTCCGCTACACCTGCCAGGAAGGGATGACCGTGATGGACCCGGAGACGATGACGGCAGTGCCGTGGGACGGCGAGACGATGGGCGAGATCATGTTCCGCGGCAACATCACGATGAAGGGCTATCTCAAGAATCCGTCGACGACCGAGAAGACATTCGCAGGCGGATGGTTCCACTCCGGCGACCTCGCCGTGATGCAGCCCGACGGCTACGTGAAGATCAAGGACCGGTCGAAGGACGTGATCATTTCCGGTGGCGAGAACATCAGCTCGCTCGAGGTCGAGGAAGCGCTGTATCGCCATCCGGCGGTGCTCGCCGCCGCGGTCGTCGCGCAGCCCGACGCGAAGTGGGGCGAGACGCCGTGCGCGTTCGTCGAGATCAAGCCCGGGGCGAAGGTTACCGAGGCGGAGCTCATCGAGCACTGCCGAGCGATGCTCGCGCGCTTCAAGGCGCCGAAGAAAGTGATTTTCGGCGAGCTGCCGAAGACGTCGACCGGCAAGATCCAGAAATTCCTGCTTCGCGAACGCGCGCGATCCACGAGCGCGATCGAATGACGACAGACATGAATGCACCGCTGGACGCCGAGCTGCAACCCTTCGTCCTGCGCCGAATGCCGCGGCGGCGTCGCGACGCTGACGCTCAACCGCGGCAATCGCTTCAACCCGCTGTCGCGGGCGATGATCGCCGCGCTGCAGACGGAGCTGGACCGGATCGCGTCCGATCCGCGGTGCGCGTCGTCGTCATCGCCGGGCGAGGCAAGGGCTTCTGCGCCGGCCACGATCTGAAGGAGCTGCGCGCGCACGCCGAGCCCGCAGATCAGGCGTGGCAGCGGAGATGTTCGACGCGTGCAGCGCGATGATGATGACGCTTACGCGCCTGCCGCAGCCCGTCATCGCGCGCGTGCACGGCATCGCGACCGCCGCCGGGTGCCAGCTCGTTTCGATGTGCGATCTCGCCGTCGCGGCCGAAGGCGCGCGGTTTGCGCTTGCCGGGCGTCAATGTCGGCATCTTCTGCACCACGCCGGCGGTCGGCGTGGCGCGCAACATCGCCGCGCAAGCGCGCGATGGAAATGCTGCTGACCGGCGAGATGATCGATGCCCGGACGGCGCTCGACTGGGGGCTGGTCAACCAGGTCGTGTCGCGACGAGCGAGCTCGACGCCGCGATCGCGCGCTTCACCGGCATCATCTGCAACCGCAGCGCCAGCGTGGTCGCCCTTGGCAAGCGCGCCTTCTACCGTCAGGTCGATCGCGACATCGCGGGCGCCTACGCGCTTGCGGGCGGCGTGATGGCCGGCAACATGCTCGATCCCGACGCGCACGAGGGCATCGACGCGTTCCTGGCCAAGCAGCCGCCGAAGTGGAGCGGCTAGGCCGGCGGCAGCGCTCGCGAAGCGGCCAGCCACGCCGAGCGGCTACGCAACGGGCGAACGACCGGCTCGCCGAGAGCGACGGCACGCGTCGAACTTCATTGCCAAGCGCCGGCGCGGACCGGATAATCGCGCGACATATCGAACGGCGGACGGCAGCGGGCGCGTCGCTTCCGGAATCGCCGCATGGCCAACGACACCATACTCGAGACGCGCGGCCTCACCAAGGAGTTCAAGGGCTTCGTCGCCGTCAACGGCGTCGATCTCTCGGTCAGGCGCGGGACGATACATGCGCTGATCGGACCCAACGGCGCCGGCAAGACAACGTGCTTCAATCTGCTCACGCATTTTCTGATGCCGACGCGCGGACAGATCTTTTTCAACGGCAGCGAGATCACCGGCTTGCGGCCGGCGACGATCGCGCGCATGGGGCTGGTTCGCTCGTTCCAGATCTCCGCGGTGTTTCCGCACCTGACCGTGCTCGAGAACGTGCGCATCGCGCTTCAGCGGAAGCGCGGGCATCCTACGATTTCTGGCGCTCGGAAGGCATGCTGTCGGCGCTCAATGCGCGCGCGGCGGAGCTGATCGACGCGGTCGGTCTCGAGCGGATTCGCGGCCACCCCGGCGGTCGAGCTCGCCGTACGGGCGCAAGCGCGCGCTGGAAATCGCGACGACGCTCGCGCTCGATCCGGAGATGATGCTGCTCGACGAGCCCACCGCGGGCATGACGCACGAGGATGTCGAGCGCATCGCCGCGCTGATCAAGAAAGTCGCCGTCAATCGCACCGTGCTGATGGTCGAGCACAACCTGTCCGTGGTGTCGACGCTGTCGGACCACATCACGGTGCTCGCGCGCGGCGAAATTCTCGCCCAGGGCGACTACGCGACGGTGTCGAAGAACCCGGACGTGATCCAGGCGTATCTCGGAGCCGGGCATGCCTGAGCGTGGCCGCGCCCGAGCTCCGCTGCTCGCCGTGCGCGAGCTGAACGCCTGGTACGGCGAGTCGCACATCCTGCACGGCGTCGCGTTCGACGTCGCCGCCGGCGAGGTGGTGACGCTGCTCGGGACGCAACGGCGCCGGCAAGACGACGACGATGAAGTCGATCATGGGCATCGTCGGCGCGCCGCGAGGGGTCGATCGTCGTTCGACGGCGCGGAAACGATCCGCTCTGCCCTCGAACCGGATTGCCGCATCTCGGCATCGCGCTCTGTCCCGGAGGAGCGCGGCATTTTCTCCAGCCTCAACGTCGAGGAAAACCTGCTGCTGCCGCCCAAGGTGCAGGAGGGCGGGCTGACGGTCGAGCAGATTTTCACGCTGTTTCCGAATCTGAAGGAGCGGCTCTCGAGCCAGGGCACCAAGCTTTCCGGCGGCGAGCAGCAGATGCTGGCGATCGGGCGCATACTGCGCACCGGCGCGCGGCTGCTGCTGCTCGACGAGCCGACCGAGGGCCTCGCGCCGGTGATCGTCCAGCAGATCGGCAGGACGATCGCGCAGCTGAAGGCGCAAGGCTTCACGATCCTGCTGGTCGAGCAGAATTTCCATTTCGCGGCTACCGTCGCGGACCGGCACTACGTCATGGAAAATGGGCGCGTCGTGGACATGATCCCCAACGGCCGAGCTCGATGCCAACATGGCGAAGCTGCACGAGTACCTCGGTGTCTGACCGAGCGATCGAGCCTTCGATTTTGCGACATCGCGCGCCCGATCGGCGCGCTTGAATCACAACGAGGAGAAAGCATGAACATCGTCAAACGAACCGCAATCGGCCTCGCCATCGCGGCGGCACTCGGCGTCGGCGCCACCGCGGCGCAGGCGCAGATTTCCGACAACATGATCAAGATCGGCGTCCTGTCGGACATGTCGAGCCTCTATACCGACCTTGCCGGCGCCGGCTCGGTCGTCGCCGCCAAGATGGCGGTCGAGGACTCCGGCATCGAGAAGCGCGGCTACAAGGTCGAGATCGTCTCGGCGGACCACCAGAACAAGGCCGACGTCGGCTCCAACATCGCGCGCCAGTGGTACGACGTGGACAAGGTCGACGTCATCGTCGACGTCCCGAACTCCGGCGTCGCGCTGGCCGTCAACCAGATCACCAAGGACAAGGGCAAGGCGTTCCTGGCGGTGGGACCGGGCACGTCCGACCTGACCGGCAAGGCGTGCTCGCCGAACACGGTGCATTGGGCGTACGACACCTGGATGCTGGCCAACGGCACCGGCACCGCGATCACCAAGCAGGGCGGCGACACCTGGTTCTTCATCACCGCGGACTACGCGTTCGGCGCCGCGCTGGAGCGCGATACCGACGGCCGCGGTGATCAAAGGCCGGCGGAAAGGTGATCGGCGGCGTCAAGGCGCCGATCAACACGCAGGATTTCTCGTCGTTCCTGCTGCAGGCGCAGGCGTCGAAGGCCAAGATCATCGGCCTCGCCAACGCCGGCGGCGACACGACCAATTCGATCAAGCAGGCGGCCGAGTTCGGCATCGTCAAGGGCGGACAGAAGCTCGCCGGATTGCTGGTCTTCCTGACCGACATCCACGCGCTCGGCTTGCCGACCGCGCAGGGGCTCACGTTCACCGAGACGTTCTACTGGGACATGAACGATCAGACGCGCGCGTTCGCGAAGCGGTTCGCGCCCGCCGACAAGGGCATCCACCCGACGATGGTCCACGCCGGCGTCTACGCGGCGGTGCTGCACTACCTCAAGGCCGTCGAAGCGCTCAAGAGCGACGACGGGACCAAGGTCATCGCCAAGATGAAGGAAATGCCGACCGACGATCCGCTGTTCGGCAAGGGCACGATCCGCGTCGACGGTCGCAAGATTCATCCGGCGTACCTGGTTCAGGTGAAGACGCCGGCGGAATCCAAGGCACCGTGGGACTACTACAAGATGCTCGCGACGATTCCTGCCGACCAGGCTTTCCGTCCGCTCGCCGACGGCGATGCTCGCTGGTCAAGTGACGCGGATGTCCAAGAGCGAGACCGAAGGGTCGCGGCGATTGGAAACAGCTGCGTCACTCCCGCGAAAGCGGGGTCCAGCGTCGTTGTTTTCGCCGAAAGTGAACGAGCGCTGCTGGGTTCCCGCTTTCGCGGGAACGACGGCTTGGTGGCTGGAACGACAGTTAAGCGACACGAGCGGCGGTCAGACCGCGAACCGGCCAAGGCGCAGCAGCGACCGCAGGCTGCGAGGGCGTCACGATCTCGATTCGCATGACTGAAGCGCAATGACCGAAATCTTCGGCGTTCCGACCCAGGCCCTGTTCGGCCAGCTCCTGATCGGGCTGATCAACGGCGCGTTCTACGCCATGCTGTCGCTGGGCCTGGCCGTCATCTTCGGCCTGCTCAACATCATCAATTTCACGCACGGCGCGCAATACATGCTGGGCGCGTTCTGTGCGTGGTTTCTGCTGGAGCGGTGGGGGATCGGCTATTGGTGGTCCCTCCTGCTCGCTCCGCTCGCGGTGGCCGCGACCGGCGTCATCATCGAGCGCACCATGCTTTCGAGGCTGTACAAGCTCGACCATCTGTACGGACTTGTTGTTGACGTTCGGCATCGCGCTCATGATCCAGGGCGTTTTCACGCACTACTACGGAAGCGCCGGACAGCCGTATCGCCTGCCGGAGGAGTTCAACGGCGCGTTCGATCTGGGCTTCATGTTCCTGCCCAAATACCGCGCGTGGGTGATCGCCGCCTCGGCGATCATCTGCTTTGGCACCTGGTACGTCATCGAGCGCACCAAGCTCGGGTCATACCTGCGAGCGGCAACGGAGAATCCGGCGCTCGTTCAGGCTTTCGGCATCAACGTTCCGCGGATGGTCACGCTGACCTACGGCTTCGGCGTCGGGCTGGCGGCCTTCGCCGGCGTGATGGCGGCGCCGATCTACCAGGTCAATCCGCTGATGGGCGCGAACCTGATCATCGTCGTCTTCGCGGTGGTCGTGATCGGCGGCATGGGCTCGATCCTCGGGCGCCATTCTGACCGGCTTCGGATTGGGCATCGTCGAGGGCCTGACCAAGGTCTTCTATCCCGAGGCGTCGAACACCGTCATCTTCGTGGTCATGGTCATCGTGCTGTTGATCAAGCCGGCGGGTCTGTTCGGCAAGGAGCGCTAGTCCGTGGCCGAGCCTGCCGCCGCAGTTCCCGCGACGCCGCGCTCCGGGCGGGGAATCGCGCTCTGCATCGGGATGATGGCGCGCAGTGCTCGCGGCCATGCCCTTCCTCGGCGTCTACCCCGTATTCCTGATGAAGGCGCTGTGCTTCGCGCTCTTCGCCTGCGCATTCAACCTCCTGATCGGATACGGCGGCCTGCTGTCGTTCGGACACGCGATGTTCCTCGGCAGCGCCGGCTACGTCTGCGCGCACGCGGCGAAGGTAGTGGGGATGGCCGCCCGAAGCTGCGATCCTCGCCGGAACGGGGGCCGCCGCGGCGCTCGGCCTCGTCGCCGGGCTGCTCGCCATACGCCGTCAGGGCATCTACTTCGCCATGATCACGCTGGCACTGGCGCAGATGATCTATTTCTTCGCTCTTCAGGCGCCGTTCACGCACGGCGAGGACGGAATCCAGTCCGTGCCGCGCGGGCGCCTGTTCGGGCTGCTCGATCTGTCGAACACGCTGACGATGTATTACTTCGTGCTGGTCGTCTTCATCGCCGCGTTCGCGCTCATCTATCGCATCATCAATTCGCCTTTCGGGCAGGTGCTGAAAGCGATCCGCGAAAATGAGCCTCGCGCGATCTCGCTCGGCTACGACGCGGAGCGCTACAAGCTTCTCGCCTTCCTGCTTTCCGCGACGCTGGCCGGGCTCGCCGGAGCCATCAAGGCGATCGTCTTTCAGCTCGCGTCGCTGACCGACGTGCACTGGACCATGTCCGGGGAGGTCGTGCTCATGACGCTTCTCGGCGGCATGGGCACGGTCTTCGGGCCGGTCGTCGGCGCGTTCATCATTATCGGCCTGGAAAACTACCTCTCGTCCTTCGGGGAGTGGGTCACGGTGATCACCGGGGGCATTTTCGTCGTCTGCGTCCTGGCGTTCAGGCGCGGGATCGTCGGCGAGCTCATAGCTTGGCGGCCGAGGCAGGCCAGCCACCGTCCACCCCCTTGATACCGACCGGCCGGCGAGAATAGTTGACCGGACGCCGGGGTCGGACCATTATGGCGCTATGACGGCCGCATTCCCGGAAAATCGAGGGAAATTAGGGGACTGCGGACCGATGTTCAAGGAGAAGCACATGCGCTCGATCGCTCAGTGGGGCCTCTTTGCCGCAGCCGGCCTGCTCGCCGGTTGCCAGATCAACCCGTATACCCAGAGCCAGCGTTTCACCACCTGGTCGGACGTGGACATCACGCCACGCCCGGTGCGCTTTCCGATCATCGCAACGTTCCCGGACGAGACGATGTTCTTCTATCCGATCTGGACCGACACCGGGCCGCGCGCGGATCTGAACCTGCGCGCGATCGGCTGCACGCGCCTGGACAATGGCAAGCTGGTGGTCACCGCCAGGGTGCAAAACATGGGCGCCGACATCATAACCACCAATCCGCTCGCGGGAGACACGGCTTTTCCGCGTCGCCGCGATCGTGACGAGCGCCGACGGTTCGACCGAAAGTATCAGTGGCTCGCAGATCGTCCCGCTGCGCGTCTCGTCGACCGTTACCCTCGCGCTCAATTCGACGCGCGCCTACGCCGATGACGTGACGCGCATCGATGTCGTCGCGGACCCCGACCGAGTCGTTCCCGATCCGGTGCGGGACAACAACGTCCTGACCTGGCAGGGACGGATGAACTCGGCGACCTCGGGCTGCAGCGTAGAGCGCTAGGTTCGCGTTCCTCCGTTCCCGAAGGCCCGCTCGTGACCAGGCGCGGTGGCGCTTGTAGTCGCGCGCCGCCGCCGGACGATCCCTCGATCGTCTATAATTCCGCGCTCTCGCTTTAGTCGCCGCCGAAGGCCTTCGTCGGCCGCCAGCCCCTCCAGGATCCGCTGATGAAGGTTCTCGTTCCGGTCAAACGCGTCGTCGATTTCAACGTCAAGGTTCGGGTCAAGCCCGACGGCTCCGGAGTCGACACCGCCAACGTCAAGATGTCGATGAACCCGTTCGACGAGATCGCGGTCGAGGAGTCGGTGCGGCTGAAGGAAAAAGGCGTCGCGACCGAAATCATCGCGGTCTCGTGCGGCGTCACCGCCTGCCAGGAAACCTTGCGCACCGCGCTGGCCATGGGCGCCGACCGCGCGATCCTGGTCGAGTCGACCGTCGACCTGCAGCCGCTCGCGGTGGCCAAGCTGCTCAAGGCGATCGTCGACAAGGAGGCGCCGCAGCTGGTGATTCTCGGCAAGCAGGCGATCGACGACGATGCCAATCAAGTCGGTCAGATGCTCGCGGCGCTTCTGGGATGGCCGCAGGCGACGTTTGCGTCGAAGATCGACATCAGCGACGAGGGCGGGCGGAAGCGCGCTACCGTCAAGCGCGAGATCGACGGCGGCCTCGAGACGCTTTCGATGATGCTGCCGGCGGTCGTCACCACCGATCTGCGCCTGAACGAGCCACGCTATGCGACGCTGCCGAACATCATGAAGGCGAAAAAGAAAACCGCTCGACATCGCCAAGCCGGAAACGCTTGGGGTCGACGTCACGCCCGGCTGACGACGCTCAAGGTCGCCGAGCCGCCCAAGCGCAAGGGCGGCGGCAAGGTCGCGGACGCCAAGGAGCTCGTGGCCAAGCTCCGCAACGAAGCCAAGGTGATTTGAGTGTCGCGCAGCGCCACTCAAATCATCCCCGCGAAAGCGGGGATCCAGTTCGTCGCGAGCGCAGCGCCACTCAAATCATCCCGCGAAAGCGGGATCCAGGCGTCCCGCGAGCCCATCAATCACTCGCGCGCTCGATCATTAATTCCCGCCGATCATGACCACACTCGTCGTCGCCGAGCACGATCACGCCGCGCTGAAAAGCGCGACGCTTCATACCATCGCCGCCGCGCAAAAGGTCGGTGGCGAGATTCATGTCCTGGTCGCGGGCCACGAAGCGGGCGGAGCGGCGAAGGCGGCAGCCAGCATTGCCGGGGTCTCGAAGGTGCTGCACGCCGACGCCGCCCACCTGGCGAGCCAGACTGCGGAAAATCTCGCGGCGCTGGTCATCAGCGCTGGCGGCGCCGTACTCGCACGTTTTTCTGCCCGCCACGGGTTTCGGAAAAAATGCCGCGCCGCGGATCGCGGCGCTCCTCGACGTGGCGCAGATTTCGGAGATCATCGCGGTCGAGTCGGCCGACACCTTCGTCCGCCCGATTTACGCCGGCAACGCGTTTGCCACGGTGCAATCGAAGGATCCGAAGATGGTCGTCACGGTGCGCGCGACCGGATTCGACGCGGCTGCGGCGACGGGTGGAGCTGCCGCGGTGGAGAGCGTCGCGGTCCCCGCGGATACGGCGCAGGTCCAGGTGCTCGGCCAGGAGCTGACGAAGTCCGATCGTCCCGAGCTTACGAGCGCGCGGGTCGTCATCTCCGGCGGACGCGGAATGCAGAACGGCGAGAACTTCAAGATGCTCGAGGCGCTGGCCGGCAAGCTCAACGCCGCGATCGGGGCCTCGCGTGCGGCGGTCGATGCGGGCTTCGTGCCCAACGACTACCAGGTCGGACAGACCGGCAAGATCGTCGCGCCGGACCTCTACATCGCCATCGGCATCTCCGGTGCGATCCAGCATCTCGCCGGCATGAAGGACAGCAAGGTGATCGTGGCGATCAACAAGGATGCCGAGGCGCCGATTTTTCAGATCGCGGATTACGGACTGGTGGGCGACCTGTTCGAAATCGTTCCGCAGCTGATCACCGAATTGGGCTGATGACATGGGCAGCTATCACGCGCCGATGCGGGAAATACAGTTCGTGCTGAACGAGCTGGCCGGGCTCGAGCAGGTTTCCAAGCTGCCCGGTTACGAGGACGCTACGCCCGACACGGTGACCGCGATCCTCGAGGAGGCATCGAAGTTCGCCTCGGAAGTGCTCGACCCGCTCAACATCGTCGGCGATCGCGAAGGCGCGACCTGGCAGGAGGGCGGAAAGGTCAAGACCGCGACCGGCTTCAAGGACGCCTATCGCCGCTTCGCCGAAAACGGCTGGAACGGCCTGACCAAGAATCCGGAGCACGGGGGCCAGGGACTGCCGCAACTGGTGGCCACCGCGGTCGAGGAAATGTGGCACGGCGCCAACATGGCTTTCGCGCTTGTGTCCGCTGCTGACGCAGGGCGCGATCGAGGCTCTCGAGCTTTGCGGATCCGAAGCATTGAAGGCGACATACCTGTCGAAGATGGTCGAAGGCGTGTGGACCGGCACCATGAACCTGACCGAGCCGCAGGCCGGGTCCGATCTTGCCGCGGTGCGCACGCGCGCAGTGCCCGTTTCCGACAAGCCCGGCGGCGCCTACAAGCTCTACGGCCAGAAGATCTTCATCACCTACGGCGAGCAGGACTACACCGACAACATCATCCATCTCGTGCTCGCGCGCACGCCGACCGCACCCGAGGGCGTGAAGGGCATCTCGCTGTTCCTCGTGCCCAAGGTGCTGGTCAACGACGACGGCAGCCTCGGTGAGCGCAACGACGTGTTCTGCGTGTCGATCGAGCACAAGCTCGGCATCCACGCGAGCCCGACCGCGGTGCTCGCCTACGGCGACCACGGCGGCGCCATCGGCTATCTGGTGGGCGAGGAAAATCGCGGCCTCGAGTACATGTTCATCATGATGAACCTGGCGCGATTCTCGGTCGGCATCGAAGGCGTGGGCATCGCCGAGCGCGCCTATCAGCGCGCGCTCGACTACGCGCGCGATCGCGTCCAGGGGAGGGCTCCGGGGCTCGACAAGACAGTGCCGACGGCGACGATCCTGCAGCACCCCGACGTGCGCCGCATGCTGCTCACGATGAAGGCGCAGACCGAGGCGATCCGCGCGCTGGCCTACGTCACCGGCGCCGCGATCGACAACGCGCGCCGCCATCCCGACGCCGAGGCGCGCAAGCGCCACCAGGCTTTCGTCGAGCTCATGATACCCATCGTCAAGGGCTGGAGCACCGAGACCGCGCAGGAGGTGACCTACCTCGGCGTGCAGGTGCACGGCGGCATGGGCTTCATCGAGGAGACGGGCGCCGCCCAGCACTACCGCGACGCGCGCATCACCACGATCTACGAAGGCACGACCGCGATCCAGGCCAACGATCTGATCGGACGCAAGACCGCGCGCGACGGCGGCGCGGTGGCGCGCTCGGTCATCGCGCGAGATCGCCGCGCTGGCGACCGTGCTGAGCAACGATGCCAATCGCATGCTGGCGCCGATCGGCAACGAGCTCCAGAGCGCTGCCGCGGCGCTTGCCAGCGCCGTCGATTGGGTGGTCCCCGCCTACGGCAAGGCATCGCGCGCGGCGCACGCCGCGTCCGTGCCTTATCTGCGGCTATGGGGCTTGGTCGCAGGAGGCTGGCAGCTCGCGCGCGGAGCGCAAGTCGCGGCGCGCAAGCTCGCGGCGAACGAGGGCGACGCAAACTTCTATCACGGCAAGATCGCCACCGCGCGGTTCTACGCCGAGTGCCTTCTGCCGCAGGCCGGCGCGCTCGCGCGTGCCATCACCGTCGGCAGCGAGTCGGTGCTGGAGTTGACCGACGAGCAGTTCTGAGGGCGGCGACCCGGCCACGGACAGGGTGGCGTGTGTCCGGCGCGTATCGCCGGATGCGCATGCAGCGACGCGGACACATTGTAAAAATTGCAGAGACGCAAGCGCACGCTGCGCGCTCTTGTGTGCCGACACGCGCGAATCCGCGCGCCTCCCGCACGAATCCACCCGATCCTCCGCTGCATGTCGTGCGCCGCGGGAAGATCGCGCGCCCACGAAACCTTCGCAGCTGCACGGTGTCTCTCTAGTTCTCGAATCTCAGCGACAATGAACATGCGCATGTCTTTCGCACTACGTCCCATTTCAAGCGCTGCGATTCGGCGCGTCAGCATGATCGCGGCGGCATTCGCGTGCGCGATCATCGCTGCGTCCGCGGAAGCGGCGGATTCCCTTGCCGTCGTCGATCCCCTGCCGCCGGGCCCCTATGCCGTCGGTTGCAGCAACGTCGAGCAGGACTTCAGCCGCCTGATGCCGGGTGAGACTGCGCAGAACTACTGGGAGGGCGTTCCCGACGGATCGAGGCAGCGCTACGTGACGCAGCTGCTGGTCGATCCCGCCGATTCCCTGAGCGTGAACGTCAACGTTCCGGACGATCGCGAGTTGTTCGTCAACCACGCGTCGCAGACAGCTGCCGAGGGCGCTCGTGGTCTGCTATCCGACGTCATCCGACAATCCGCGGTCCGACTATCCGCTGCCGACGGGCAATGTGGTGCCGCACATGCAACGCGGCGCGGACGCGCCGATCTGGAGCGATCCCGACCGTGCACTGGCCGGTGCTGGTGTTCTCGCACGGATTGGGCGGCAGCCCGCTTTCCAGCGACTACATCGTTGCGCTGACGGTGCTTGCCAGTTACGGCTACGTCGTCGTCGCGCCATTCCACGGCGACCCGCAGTTCGCCGACGTGAAGATCGACAGCCTCTCCGACGCATCTGTACGCAGTGCTGCATTTTCCGACGTACGTCGAAATGCAGGCGATCCGTCCGCTCGAAACCTCGGCCGCGCTCGACTTCCTGCTCGCCAGTCCGCAATACCGCGATCACGTCGACGCCGACCAGATCGCCGGCTTCGGGGCGAGCCTCGGCGGCGAGACCCTGGTGCTGCAGGCCGGGCGCGATGCTGACCACGACGGTCGGCTTGTCATCCAAGCAGGTCATCAACGATACGCGCCTGAAGGCGATCGCGACGTATGTTCCCTATTTCGGGCAACCCATTTATCCGGCGTTCGGCCGCGACCAGAAGGGCCTCGATGGGTTCACGACGCCCGTTTCTGGGCATCGGCGGCTTTTCCGATCCGATCGCGCCGCTCGCCGTGACGGCGCAGGGCGTGCTGCGCCTGCATGGCTCGCGCGAATTGCTCGGCCTCGAAGGCGTGGGTCACTACTTCGACTTTCCGAGCGCGCCCGACATCTTCACCTGGTCGCTCACGTTCATCGCGGCGCACGCGCTCGACGACCGCGTCGCGCGGGCAAAGATCGCGCGCATGGTCAGCGTGCGCGGCGGCGGCGACGACCGCCTCATCCTCGACTACACCGCGCCGGCCGCGCCCGATCCCGACGAGCGCGTCACCATCGAGTACTTCAACGCTTCTCTGGGGCACTACTTCATGACCGCGGACCCGTCCGATGCCACCATCCTCGACACGGGCCTGATTCCCGGATGGACGCGGACGGGCTTCGATTTCAAGTCGTGGACGGTGGACTCCGGCATCGGGCTGCCCGCGTGCCGCTTTTTCGGCACGCCCGGCGTGGGACCGAACACGCACTTCTTTTCCATCAATCCCGATGAATGCAACAAGCTGCTTGCCGATCCGCAATGGACGTACGAAGGCATTGCGTTCAACGAGCAGGCACCCGTCGACCAGGACTGCCCAGCGAACCTGATTCCGGTGACGAGGCTCTACAACAACAGCATGGGCGGCACCGTCAATCACCGCTTTCTGACGAGCCACAGCGAAATCAATGCGACGGCGTTCACGGGCTGGCTGATCGAAGGCATCGTCTTCTGCTCTCCGCCATAGCGCTCGCGAACAGCGGACCTCGAGCCGCTCAGCGCTGCGGGCGATCTACGCGGCGGGGTACTGGGTCAGCCGAAGGAGCTCGTCGAATAGGCCGGCGGCGGATGCGATCACGGCGCCGCCTGCGGCCAGTCCGCTCGCGCCGGGGTACGGATAGACCCGTCCTCCCGCTTCCTCGACCAGCAGCAGGCCCGCCAGCGCGTCCCACGGGTGCATGTGCGGCTCGATGAATGCGTCGAAGCGTCCCGCGGCAACATGCGCCAGCATCAGCGCGCCCGCGCCCATGTCCTTCACCGCCGCGCCCGATTCGTACAGCCTGCGCTGGAGTTGCTGGTAGCTGTCGAGCGAGTGCCGGGCGACATACCCCGCGCAGAGCAGCGACTCGTCGACGCGCGTGCATGAGGACGCGCGGATGGGCGCGTCCCCGCAAAACGCACCGGCACCCCGCACCGCCCAGAACAGCTCATCGAGCGAAGGGTCGTAGATCACGCCGATGCTGCCGAGCGCCCTCGACGAGGAAGGCGATCGAGATGCACCAGTAGCGAACGCCATGAATGAAATTGATCGTCCCGTCGATGGGATCGACGATCCATGCATTTGCGCCGAGCGCGCCGCCGTCCTCTTCGCCGAGCATGCTGTCGGACGGGAATGCGCGCGCGAGCTCTGTGCGGATCAGCGCCTCGACGCCGCGATCTGCGGCGCTGACCCAGTCCTGCGGCCCCTTGGCCTGCGGCGAGTACGCGAGCTCGCGCAGAAAATAGCGCTGCGCAAGCGCGCCCGCCTGGCGCGCGAGCGAGCGGGCGAAACGAGCCCGCGCGTCGATTTCAGCCGCGATCATGCGGCAGCGATGGGAACGACGCCGTGCCTGGCAAGCGCGAGGGAGACTTTCGCGCCCACGGCGAGCGGACGATCCACCGCCATGGTGACGATGAAGAGCGGGCCGATAGCGGTGTCGACGGTGTATTCCATCGATCCGCCGACATAGGTTGCTTTGCGTACGCTGCCGATCAGGCCGGCGGTCGGCGTCCGATACTTCGATCTGGATGGCCTCGGGCCTGATCGCGACATCGACCGCGCCGTTGCCGAGGCCGCGATGCGCAAGGCGAATCGAGAGCGGGCCGATGGCGAGGTCGCCCATGCGATCATCGACGCGGGTCAGAACGCCGCGCACGCGATTGGCATCGCCCATGAAGCCCGCGACGAAAACATCGCTCGGCTGCTCGTAGAGGTCGCGCGGCGCGCCTTCCTGCGCCACCACGGCCTTGTTCATGACGATGATCCGATCCGAGACCGCCATCGCCTCGGATTGATCGTGGGTGACATAGACGACCGTAAGCGACGAGACGCTGTTGAAGGTCGCGGATCTCCTCCCGCATCTGGCGTCGAAGCCGCGCATCGAGGTTCGACAGCGGCTCGTCGAAGAGCAGCACGCCCGGCTCCAGCACCAGTGCGCGCGCGACCGCGACGCGTTGCTGCTGTCCGCCGGACAGCTCCGACGGCAGCCGCGCGTCGAAACCGGTCAACCCCACGGTGGCGAGCGCGGCCTGCGCTTTTTCGAGCACTTCCGCCTTGGGCAGGCGCGCGACCGTCAGCCCGTAGCCGACGTTCTCGAGCACCGACATGTGCGGAAACAGCGCATAGCTCTGGAACACCATCGATACGTCGCGCTCCGACGGCGGGACGCGGGTAACGTCGTTGCCGCCGATGGAGATCGTCCCCGACGTCGGCAATTCGAGGCCGGCGATCATGCGCAGCGTCGTGGTCTTGCCGCATCCCGAGGGTCCGAGGAGCGTGACCAGGGTTCCCTCGGCGATCGTGAACGAAACGTCCTTGACGGCGGCACTTGCGCCGTAGAGCTTGCTCACATTGCGGAATTCGATCGAGGCGGCTTTCATGAACGCGTGGGCGGCCTAAATCATGCCGCCGTGCCGCCCAATTGTGCCATGCCGGCGTCGATCGCCGCGGGATCGGTCGTCCCTGCCGCCTGCCCAGCCGTGCGCGCGCCGACCAGCCGCTGGATCAGCCAGATCACGGCCAGCATCAGCACGATCAGCACCGAGCAATACGCGAGCGCCACGCCGTAGTCGCCGTTGACGACGCGATTGATGATGTAGGTCGTCGCCCACTCGTACTCGGCCGAGACGAGGAAGATGATCGCCGACACCGTCGTCATGGCGCGCACGAAGCTGTAGACCAGCGCCGCGACCATCGCCGGCTTGAGCAAGGGCAGCAGGATGCGCCTCAGGGTCGTCAGCCCGCGCGCACCCAGCGTGGTCGAGGCTTCGTCGAGGCTCTTGTCGATCTGCGTCATCGCCGCGATGCCCGCGCGAACGCCGACCGGCATGTTGCGGAAGACGTTGCACAGGATCAGCACCAGCGCCGTGCCGGTGATCTCGATCGGCGGCACGTTGAAGGCCAGGATGTAGGACACGCCGATCACGGTGCCGGGGATCGCGAAGGACAGCATCGTTCCGAACTCGAACGCCGATCGCCCGACAAAGCGGTGCCGCGTCAGGATGTACGCCGTCAGGATGCCCATCACCGCGGTGACCGGCGCCGCGATGGCCGACAGCTCGACCGTTGTCCAGAAGGAATTCCAGGCGGCGCCCGTCCAGATGACGCCGCCGTGGCCGAGCTCGACCGAGAACGCTTTCACGTAATGCTTAAGCGTGGGGGTGTAGTCGCGGCCCCATTGCTCGACGAAGCCGCCGACGAGCGCCATGGCATAGATAACGATCGTCAGCGCCGCCCAGGGCAGCGCAACCGAATAGCACAGGCGTCTTACGCCGTCCGGCAAGCGCGTGGGCAGTCCCGAGTCGCCCTTGCCGGCGAGCGCCGTGTATACCTTGCGTCCGAGGAGCCGGCGCTGCGCGAAGAACGCCGCCAGGGCGAACAGCAGCAGCAGGATTCCCAGCGTCGCGGCGCGTCCCTGATCGAGCTGGGCGCCGACGACGGAAAAGAACACCTCGGTCGAGAGGACGCCGAAGTTGCCGCCAAGTACGATCGGATTGCCGAAATCCGCGATCGACTCGATGAAGCTGATGAGAAACGCGTTCGCGAGGCCTGGACGCATCAGCGGCAGCGACACGTCGACGAACGTTCGCCAGCGGTTGGCACGCAGCGTCTGCGCGGCCTCTTCCATGCTCGGCGAGACGCCTTCGACGACGCCGATCAGGACAAGAAACGCGATAGGCGTGAATGAAAAGATCTGCGCGGTCAGGACGCCCTGCAGGCCGTAGATCCAGCGCGACGGCGCGATGCCGAAGGCCCATTCGAGAAAGTGGTTGACGAGCCCCGAGCGCCCGAAGATCAGGATCAACCCGAGACCGATGACAAACGGCGGCGTGATGATCGGCAGCACCGATAGCGCGCGCAGCGCACGCTTGTAACGAAAGCCCGTGCGCGTGACGATCAGTGCGAAGGCAAGTCCGAGCGAGGTGCAGCCGGCGGCGCAGAGCAATGCCAGAACCAGCGTGTTCCAGGCGACGCCGCAGCGGCCGCCGCCGGTGACGCAGGAAACGCCCCAGATTTTCTCGGTGAACATGCGGCCCATGAAGGACGCGGGAGAAAATGCGCCGCCCTGATCCTGAACCGCGCTCAGCAGGATGCGCACGACCGGGTAGAACGTGAAGATGGCCACCGACACCGCGATGCCGACAACCGCTCCGGCGATGAAAGCGTCGCCGTTGAAGTAGCCGCGCTCCGCGAGCCCGAGCGCGAACAACATGGTGAATGCAGTGCCGGACAGCGCCGCTCCCCAGCCCATGCCGTACTGATTGCCCGCGAGCGGACCGAAAGATGAGCGTGAGCGATTCGAAGGACCAGCCTTGCGCTCCGATCGCGAAGCCTTGAGCGAGCAGGTACGCGAAGCCGCATGCGCCGATCATCAGCAGCGCGTTGGCGCGCGCACGCCTCGACAGAGGAACGCGCAAAAGCACGGCCGCGACGGCGAATAGAGCGCCGATGGGAAGGAGCCAGGTCCGGCCGTGCTTCAATGCCTGGAGGAGGGCCGGCGCGTTATCCTTGGCCGTATAGTCGACGAGCCACGCCGTCGACGCGATCGAATCCTGCAACGCATACCACGGCAGCAGCACGAAGCCCGCGATACCGACGGCGACCCACAACAGCATCGCCTTGGTCGCGGGATTCACTTGACCGCAGCGCTTCCCGTGTTGACTTCGCGCTCCCAACGCCCGAGAAGGCGCTTGCGCTCCACCGGCGAGCCGAACTTGGCCGTGTCGTAGCTGATGAGCTTGATGTCGGTCAGGTTCGGGACCTGCGGCGGCAGCACGACACGGCGATTGGTCGGGATGGCGTATTCCTGCAGGTCGAGACCGATCTTCTGCGCTTCGGGCGTGAGCGCCCAGTCGTAGAATTTCTTGGCGTTGTCGAGGTGCCGGGCGCCCTTGATGATCGCCATGGAACCGACTTCATAGCCGACACCCTCGCACGGCAGGATCGGCTTCACCGGAAATCCACGCACGATCTCGTTGATGACACCGTGCAGGACGGTGCTGCCGATCGCGGTTTCTCCGCGGATGACCGCGCTCATCGGCCCGATGCCCGAGCGCGCATACTGGTTGACGTTGGCGTTGAGTGCCTTCATGTACTTGAACGCCTCGTCCTCGCCGAAGATCTGCACCAGCGACGCCAGCATCAGATAGCCGGTGCCGGACGAGTTCGGGTTGGAGAGCATCACCTCGCCCTTGTACACGGGGTTGAGCAGATCCTTCCAGCACTTCGGAACCGGCAGCTTCTTCTTGTCGAACAGCTCCGTGTTGTAGCCGAGTGCGAGGATGCCGCCGTAGACGCCGACCACGTGGTACTTCGACAGCTCGGCTTCTCGCTGCGCCCAGTCCTGCAATTGCGGCAGGTTGGGCGACTTGTACGTCTCCAGCAAGCCTTCGTCCGCGGCCTGCAGAAAGGCGTCGCCCGGGCCGGCCCACCAGACGTCACCCTTCGGATTCGCGCCTTCGGCCTTGATTTGCGCGAAAAGCTCGCCCGTGGCCTTCTGGAGCACCGTCGACTTGATCTTCGTGGCTTTCTCGAAGCCGTTCGCCATCGCCTGGCACCACGCGGTATTGGGCGAACTGCAATAGATGGACAAAGTGTTCTGAGCCGACGCCGCGGTAACGCACAATGCCGCGGCGACGCTGGCAACGGAGGCGGCAGCGAGGCGCCCAATCATGAGTCGTTCTCCTGAACATCACCGCGCGGCTGCCAGCCACTTCGCGGTCCCAGCGCTCCAGCAATCGCTTGCGCTCGGCCGACGCGCCGTACTTGGCGAAGTTGTAGTCGATCAGCTTGATTTCCGACGGCTTGGGCGACAAGGGCGACACGGGCGTGTTGACATTCGACGGCAGCTGAAACTGCTTCGCTTCCTGACCGAGCTTCTGCGCCGCGGGCGTGAGGGCCCAATCGACGAATTTCTTGGCGGCGTCGAGATTGCGCGCTCCCTTGACGATCGAGATCGAGCCGATCTCGTAGCCGGTGCCTTCGCAGGGCGCAACGCTCTTCACGGGGAACCCGGCCTGTGCCTCGGTGATCACGTCGTGGATGAAAGCCACGGCGACGATGTTCTCGCCGCGCGCGGTGGCCTTGATCGGACCGACACCCTGACGCGCGTAGGAGCTGATGTTCTTGTGCATGTCCTTGAGAAGCTTGAACGCGTCCTCCTCGCCGAACAGCTGCACCAGCGTCGCGATCGCGGTATACGCCGTGCCCGAGGCGTTGGGATTGGCCATCTGCACGTCGCCGGCGTATTCAGGCTTGCCCAGATCGCGCCAGCAAGCAGGGACGGGGAGCTTTTTCTTCGCGAGCAGCTCGGTGTTGTAGCCGAGGCCCAGCACGCCCAGATACAGGCCGACCGTGCGGTAACCGGATTGCTCGGCCTGACTTTTCGCCCAGGGGCGGAGCTGGTCGAGCATCGGAGACTTGTATGGCAGCGTCAGGTCCTGCTCCGCGGCCTGGAGGTGCGGGTCGCCCGTGCCGCCGAACCAGACATCGAGCTTCGGGTTCGCTTTTTCTGCCGCGAGCTGAGCCATCGACTCGCCCGAGCCCTTGAGCACCAGCGCAACCTTGATGCCGGTCTCGCGCTGAAACTCGGTCGCGGCGGCGCTGCACCATTCCGCCTGCACGCTGCAGACGACGTTGAGCTGTTGCGCCGAGCCCGCGGCCGCCCAGAGCAGGCCATTCGCCGCTACGACGAGCGTCGCACAAGCCCGAACCCACGCATTCATGCTTCCTCCAGAAGTAGCGGCGAACGCAGTCGGTCCGCGAAAGACGCGCCGCAATCATCGGTCCGAGGCGTGTCCGGCGTCAACTGGTCGTATGCGGCGCGGGCGTCGTTCAAGCCCGGTGCGCGAATTTACGATGCCGCGTCCTGCGAATGACGCGTGAGGCCTTACAATTTCATCGTCGCCACGTTGGAGCACATGCAATGGGTCCCGGACGCATCCGTCTCGGCATCGATCTGGGAGGCACCAAGATCGAGATCATTGCGCTCGCACACGACGGACGCGAGTTGCTGCGCCACCGGATCGCTACGCCGCACGACGACTATCGGGCGATCCTGGACGGTGTTGCCGCTCTCGTGACGCAGGCCGAGCGCGATCTCGGGGCAAGCGCCAGCGTGGGCATCGGCACGCCCGGGTCCATCTCGCGCGCGACAGGCTTGCTCCGCGGCTCGAACTCGGTATGCCTCAACGGCAAGCCGGTGAAAGCCGACTTCGAGGCTGCGCTGGGACGCGAGGTGCGCATCGCCAACGACGCCAACTGTTTTGCGCTTTCCGAAGCGACCGACGGCGCGGGCAGCGGTGCGCAGTCGGTGTTCGGCGTCATTCTCGGTACCGGCGTGGGCGGCGGCATCGTGTTGCGCGGTAGCGTCCTCGTCGGCTGCAATGCCATCGCCGGCGAGTGGGGACACAATCCGCTTCCGTGGCCCGAAGACAACGAGAGACCGGGTCCGCGGTGCTCCTGCGGGCGCGACGGCTGCATCGAGACATTCGTTTCGGGCCCCGGCCTGGAGCGGGACTATTTCGGGGCGACCGGGCAACGTTTGAGCGCCGTCGACATCGACGCCCGCGCCGATGCAGGAGACGTGGGCTGCGAGCAGGCGATGAGGCGCTACGCGCAACGCCTTGCACGCGCGCTGGCGCACGTCATCAACATCCTCGATCCAGAGGTCATCGTGCTCGGCGGCGGGATGTCGAACGCGTCTCGGCTTCTACGAAGCTGTTCCGGCGCTGTGGACGCCCTGGGTCTTTTCTGATCGCGTGGACACTGCGTTGGCACGCAACGTTCACGGCGATTCGAGCGGCGTCCGCGGCGCCGCGTGGCTGTGGCCAGACGCGGGTTGAGCAGGCACCGCTGTTGCCGCGGCGCGCCGGGCGCGTCGTATAATTACGTCAGCGTCGAATATGGGCAGATGTCACTTGCCATCACTTCGTCACAAGTCTCTTCCGGTGAAAACAATCCATGCAAAAAGTCTACGCTGACGCCAAATCCGCGCTTGGCGACCTTCTTCACGACGACATGACCATCGCCGCGGGAGGCTTCGGTCTCTGCGGCATTCCCGAAAATCTGATCGGCGCGTTGGTCGCGAGCGGCGTCAAGGGGCTTACCATCGTCGGCAACAATGCCGGAGTCGACGACTTCGGGATGGGACTGCTTGCTGAAGACGCGCCAGGTGAAGAAAGTCATCGCGTCGTATGTCGGCGAGAACAAGGAGTTCGAGCGCCAGGTGCTTGCGGGCGAGCTCGAGCTCCGCCTCACGCCGCAGGGCACACTCGCCGAAAAGCTGCGCGCGGGAGGCGCCGGCATCCCGGGCTTTTATACGCGCACGGCATTCGGCACCAAGCTCGCCGACGAAAAAGAGACGCGGATGTTCGACGGCAAGTCCTACGTGCTCGAGGACGCGATCCGCGCCGACCTGTCGATCGTCAAGGCCTGGAAGGGCGACAAGGCGGGCAACCTCGTGTACCGCATGACGTCGCGCAATTTCAACCCGATGATCGCGACCTGCGGCAAGGTCACCGTCGCGGAAGTCGAGGAGCTGGTGGAGGTGGGCGAGCTCGACCCGGATCAGGTGCACACGCCCGGGATCTATGTCGACCGAATCATCCAGGGAGCGCACTACGAGAAGCGAATCGAATTCCGCACCGTATCGGGCGCTGCGGCGTCGAAGAAGGACTCGCCCATACGCGAGCTGATGGCACGTCGCGCCGCGAAGGAGTTGCGCGACGGCTACTACGTGAACCTCGGCATCGGCATCCCGACGCTCGTCGCCAACTTCATCCCGAAAGACATCACGGTCACGCTGCAGTCCGAGAACGGCCTGCTGGGAATCGGCCCGTTTCCGGCGGAGGACCACGTCGATCCCGATCTGATCAACGCGGGCAAGCAAACTATCACGACGCTTCCGGGATCGAGCTTTTTCTCCAGCGCGGATTCGTTCGCGATGATACGCGGCGGCCACATCGATCTGTCGATCCTCGGCGCGCTCGAAGTCGCCGAGAACGGCGACCTCGCGAACTGGATGGTGCCCGGCAAGATGGTGAAGGGACCCGGCGGCGCGATGGACCTGGTCTCCGGCGTGCGGCGGGTCATCGTGCTGATGGAGCACACCGCGCGCGACGGCGCGCCGAAGATACTCAAGCAATGCAGCCTGCCGATCACGGGCAAGGCCGTGGTCAACATGATCATCACCGATCTTTGCGTGTTCGACGTCGGTCCCGCCGGGCTGGTGCTCACCGAGCTGCATCCCGGAGTGAGCGTCGACGACGTCCGCGCCAAGACCGGATGTGACTTCAGCGTCGCGGTCTAGATATCACTTTCGCTACATGTTCGGATAGTTCGGACCGCCTCCGCCCTCGGGCGGAACCCAGTGGATGTTCTGCCTGGGGTCCTTGATGTCGCAGGTCTTGCAGTGCACGCAATTCTGGGCGTTGACCTGCAGGCGCTTGCCGACTCCCGACTCGTCGGCGACAAACTCGTACACGCCCGCCGGACAGTAGCGTTGCTCCGGGCCGTCGTACACGGCGAGATTCACGGCAACCGGGATTGCGGGGTCGCGGATCTGCAGGTGCGAAGGCTGGTTCTCCTCGTGATTGGTGTTCGACACGAAGACCGACGAGAGCTTGTCGAAGGTCAGCACGCCGTCGTATTTCGGGTAGTCGATTTTCGGCATCTCGGCCGCGGGCCTGAGCGACTCGTTGTCGGGCTTTTCGTGGCGCAGCGTCCATGGCACGAGCGCGCCGAGGCCCAGGTCATTGAGCCACATGTGCGCGCCTCCGTGAACGGTGCCCGCCCACAGTCCCCACTTGAGCCCCGGCTTCACATTGCGCACCTTGTATAGATCCTCGTACACCCACGACTCCCTGAACATCGGCGGATACGCGGTGAGCACATCGTGCTTTCGGCCTTCGCCCAATGCAGCAAATGCCGCCTCGGCCGCGAGCATGCCGGTCTTCATCGCGTTGTGCGAGCCCTTGATGCGCGGCAGGTTGACGAAGCCCGCGGCGCAGCCGATCAGCGCTCCGCCGCGAAAGACGAGCTGCGGCACCGATTGCAGGCCGCCTTCGTTGATCGCGCGTGCGCCGTATGACAGGCGCTTGCCGCCTTCGAACGTTCCGCGAATCGCGGCGTGAGTCTTGAAGCGCTGGAATTCGTCGTACGGCGACAGGTGCGGATTCTGGTAGTTCAAATGGACGACGAATCCCACCGCGACGAGCTGCTCCTCGAAGTGATAGAGAAACGATCCTCCGCCGGTGGCGCTGTCCAGCGGCCAGCCCTGGCTGTGAAGCACGAGGCCCGGCCGGTGCTTGTCCGGCGCGACCTGCCAGAGCTCCTTGATGCCGATGCCGTACTTTTGCGGATCGATGCCGTCGCGCAGATTGAACTTCGACATCAGCTCCTGCGAAAGCGAGCCGCGGCAGCCTTCAGCGAAGAGCGTGTATTTCGCGCGCAGCTCCATCCCTGGCTGATAATCCGGCTTGTGCGTGCCGTCTTTCGCCACGCCCACGTCGCCGGTGGCGACACCGAGCACCGCGCCGCCGGTATCTCGTTGCGTCATGGAGAATCTCGGCTGCAGCGAATCCTGCGTAGACTTCCACGCCGAGCGACTCCGCGTGCTGCGCAAGCCATCGACAGAGGTTCCCCAGGCTGATGATGTAGTTGCCGTGATTGCTCATCAACGGAGGCAGGAGCCAGTCCGGGGATGCTGTACGACTGATCGGCGGTGAGCATCATGAACCGGTCGTCCGTGACCGGCGTCTTCAGCGGCGCGCCCTTGGCCTGCCAGTCCGGAACAAGCTCGTTGATCGCCTTGGGATCGATCACCGCGCCGGACAGGATATGCGCGCCGATCTCGGAGCCTTTTTCGAGCACGCAGACGCTGACCTCGCGCTGATGCTCGGCGGCAAGCTGCTTCAGCCTGATCGCGGCCGACAAGTCCGGCCGGGCCGCCACCGACGATGACCACGTCGTACTCCATCACTTCGCGCGGCATTGCCAGTGCTCCCGAAGGCGAATCGCCTCTTAGCCGTTGACCAGCCATTATAATTACGTTTTGCGAGGAACAAGCCGATGGCGCCGGGAACAAAGCTCGTGCACAGCGTTTCCGTGCCCATCCGATGGGGCGACATGGATGCACAGGGCCACGTCAACAACACGCTCTACTTCCGCTATATGGAGCAGGCGCGCGTCGAGTGGCTTGACGGCGTGCGCAGGCAGATCGGCCATGACGACAAGGACGGGCTCGGTTCGGTGATCGTCAACGCGAGCTGCACCTTTCTTCTTCCGCTCTCCTATCCGGGCACGGTCGAAGTGCGCATGTTCGTCGGCCCTCCGGGGCGTTCGAGCTTCGACACGCATTACGAGCTATGGATGAACGATCGCAAGTACGCCGAGGGCAGCGCGCGCATCGTCTGGGTCGATCCGCAGACGCTGCGCTCGACGCCGCTGCCGGAGAAACTGCTCGCGATCGTCGCATGAGCGCTCACGCGGTGCTCCGTCGGCAGGACCCGCGCGGCGCCACGACCGGCCCGGCGCGTCCCCCTTATCGGGAGCACTTGATGCTGCTCGACGCCCAGCGATCGCAGCTGCTCGCGATCGACTTGCAGGAGAAGATGCTCCCCGCCGTGTGGGGCCATGGCGAGCTTCTGCGCGACTGCGAATGGATGGTTCGCGTAGCGCAGAAGATCGGCGTTCCGGTCGCGGCCATCGAGCAATATCCCAAGGGTCTGGGACCTGTCGTAGCCGCGATCCGCGACCTCCTGCCCGATGGCGCGGTGGCGGCGAAGACGCGCTTTTCCAGCGTCAGCGCGAAGTGCCTCGCCGATCTTCCCGGAAGCGATCGTGCGCAGGTGGTCATCGTCGGCATCGAGGCGCACGTGTGCGTTCTGCAGACGGCGCTCGACCTGTACCACGAAGGCAAGGAGGTCTACGTGGTCGCCGATTGCATCGGCTCGCGGCACGAGTACGACCGTGATCTGGCCATCGCGCGCATGCGCCAGGAAGGCGTGCGCATCGTGTCGCGGGAGATGGTCGCTTTCGAATGGCTCGGAGAGGCGGACACGCCCTTGTTCAGGTCCATGGTCAAGGAATTTCTGAAGTGATCCGCGAATGAACCTCATCGCGATCCTGATCGCGCTCGGCCTCGAGCAGTGGCGCGCGTTCCGTTGGCGCATCGGCGCGCAGCGTCTGTTCGCGCGCTACGCGCGCTTCCTCGAGCGCCGCTTCAACGCCGGCACCGAGGAGCAGGGCAGCGCTGACGGCGCTGCTTGCCATGGGTCCGCCGGTCGTGATCGCCGTGGCTGTCTACTGGGCGCTCGACGCGGTGCATCCGGTGCTCGGTCTGATCTGGAACGTGTGCGATCCTGTATCTCCTGGTCGGCTTTCGCCAGTTCAGCCACGCGTTTACCGCGATCGGCACCGCGCTCCGAACGGGCGATGCGATCACGGCGCGCAAGCGCCTGGTCGCATGGCGCGGCAGCCGACGCGAGCTCCGCGACCGCGGAGGAGATTCCGAAGCTCGCCGTCGAGCAGGGGATCGAAGACTCGTATCGTCACGTCTTCGGTACGCTCTTCTGGTTCCTGGTGCTCCCGGGGCCGGCGGGCGCGGTCCTCTACCGGCTGACGGTGCTGCTCGCCGCGGCAATGGCAGGGCGTCGCGGTCACGCCCATGGGGCACCAGCTCGCTGCGTTCGGCCGTCCCGTTCAGCGCCTGCTGTACTGGCTGGATTGGATCCCGGTGCGCCTGACGGCGCTGACCTTCGCGGTGGTCGGCGATTTCGAGGACGCGATCTACTGCTGGCGCGTGCAGGCCAAGCAATGGCCGTCGATACCATGAAGGCATACTGCTTGCGAGCGGGGCGGGCGCCCTGGGCATCCGGATCGGCGGCGTAGTTACGGACTCGAGCGGAGAGCCGGAGTTCCGGCCCGAGCTCGGAATGGGCGAGGTCGCCGACGCCGACATCCTGCCGAGCGCGATCGGCCTCGTCTGGCGCGCGCTGCTGGTGTGGCTCGTGGTGCTGCTTCTGCTGACCCTCGCGTACTGGGCGCCGGGCTGGAAACCTGGGGATCAGCTAGCGGCGCCTACGCCCAGGTCCGGGTGCGGCGCTCGCTTTCGGCGCGCAACTGCAGCAGCAGCGCGGCGCGCCAGGGCTTGACCACGCCGCGCGCGACCGCGTCCTGCACCGCGCATCCGGGCTCGGCATCGTGCCGGCAATTGCGGAAGCGGCACGTGCCAAGAAGCGGCCGCAACTCCACGAACGCGCTTTCGAGGGCATCGGCGTCGAGGTGCCCCAGGCCGAACTCCTTCATGCCGGGGGAATCGACGATCCAGCTTTCATCGTCGAGCTCGTAGAGCGTCGCCTCGGTTGTCGTGTGGCGTCCGGTCTGGAGCGCGCGCGACAATTCTCCGACGCGCGCGCCGGCATCGGGAAGCAGGGTGTTGATGAGCGTCGACTTGCCCATTCCCGATTGACCGATGAGCACGCTGCGCTCGCCTTCCAGGAACGGGACGATCGCGCTCACGTCGCGGTTGGCGCACATGGGAACGACCGGATAGCCGAGCGCCGCGAACTGGCCGAGCCGATCGGCGATCAACGCGAACGCGGGGAGGTCCTGCTTGTTGGCGATGAGCACGAAGCGGCAGCCGTTGCTCTCCGCGGCGATGATCCAGCGATGGACGAGCTCGTCGTCATACGGAGGATCGGGCGCCACGAAGCCCAGCACCTGCGTTACGTTCGCGGCGAGAAGCTTGTCGCGCTGTATGTCCGAGCGGAAGAAGAGCGTCGTTCGCGGCGCCACCGACACGATGGTGCCCTCGTTCGACGGCGAGCGTGCGACCTCGACGCGGTCGCCGCATGCGATCGCGACGCCGCGCCCGCGCACGATGCACGAAAGCGTTTCGCCGTCGTCGAGCCGAACCGCATAGTGGCGGCGATGGGTTGCGGTCACCAGCCCCCGGGGATTGCCCGTCATGGCGTCCTCACACCCTTTTCGTGATGCACTCGGTTCGACCGGTCCCGCGCTCGGTCATGCAAGCTTCGCCGGGCTTCGACAAGACTAGGCTACGAGCTCCTCGATCTTCGCCGCGCAAATGCAATCGTTGAGGGTCACTCCGCCGACGTCGTGCGTCGCGAAGGACACGATGACCCGGTCGTAGTGCACGGACAGATCGGGATGATGGTCCTGCCGGTTCGCCACGATACGCGATCGCATTCACGAACGCGATCGTCTCGTAATAGTTGGCAAACCGAAACGTCTTGGAGATCCGGTTGTCGGCGTAGTCCCAGCCCGGCAGCGCGTGAAGGCGCAGCATCAATTCCGAGACCATGAAGCATCGGCGCGCCGGCGCGGCAGTTGAGCGCCGACAGAGCGTGCAGCTCCCGGGTCATGATCGTTGGCACCGAGTGCCGTTGCCTCGGCGCATCCCGGCTCGTTGCCGGGGACACAGCCTTCATTTGAAGCGATAGTATTGCTTGTTGAGGTACGCCGCGATGTGCTCTTCCTCTTCAGGGAAGTAGCTGGCGCCGAGCTCCGGGCTGCAGTAGCTGACCTGCGCCAGCAATTGCGATCGGAGGATGCACGCGGCGCTCGCCGCGGAAGTAGATTCTGGCCGAATCGCCGCCGTTGCGGCTGCCCCTGGCAATCGATGCAATCCTTGTCCTTGAATGACTTGCCAGTCGGCGACTCCGGACGCGCGGCAGCGCGCGCCATGACTACCGCGGCGTGGACCGGAACGCCGCCGCGAGCGCCAGCCCGACTCCGACGAAAGCGACGCGAGACAGATGCAGGATATTCATCTCGGAACCTCCCTTCAGGGGCTTGCCGTGTCGAGCCGCGCGATGCGCGCGGCGGCGGGCGGGTGAGAGTCATAAAACGCGGAGTGTAAAGGGTCAGGGGTCAGGGTGCTGGCATTGTCTTCGTACAGCTTGACTAACGCAGCAACCAGCGCGCTCGCTGACGCGTTCTTGGCCGCGTAGGCATCGGCCTCGAATTCGTGCCTGCGCGAATACAGGGACGCGAGCGGCGCGGCGACGAACGTAAACACCGGCAGCGCCAGCATGAACAGGACCAGCGCCACACCGTAACGCGGGGCGTCGCCGGGCACGCCCAGACCGGCATAGAACCACGGCTCGTGGGTCAGCCAGCCCAGCAGCGCCAGGAACGCGAGGCTTCCCGCGGCGAACCACAGCGTGCGCTTGAGCACGTGCCGGAGCTTGAAATGTCCGAGCTCGTGGGCGAGCACCGCCTCGACCTCCTCCGGCTGGAGCCTTTCGAGCAGCGTATCGAAAAACACGATGCGCCGCGCCGCGCCGAACCCGGTGAAATAGGCGTTGCCGTGGCTCGAGCGGGTCGAGCCGTCCATCACGAACAGGCCCTTGGCCGCGAACCCGCATCGCGCGAGCAAGGCGCTCCACGCGCTCCTTGAGCGTCGACATCGGCGAGCGGCCGGAACTTGTTGAACAGCGGCGCGATGACCGTCGGATAGAGCGCGAGCAGCAGCGCCTGGAAGCCGACCCACGCGAACCAGGCGTACAGCCACCACAGCGACCCGGCGCGCGCCATCAGCCACAGCACGAGCGTGACCAGCGGCAGGCCGAGCACGCGCGCCGAGCAGCGCTGCCTTGACCAGGTCTTTGAGCCACAGTCCGAGCGTCATCCGGTTGAAGCCGAAGCGCTGCTCGACGACGAAGGTCCGATACCAGGAAAGCGGCAGCGCGATAAGGCCGGTGAGCGACGGTCACGCACGACGATCAGCAGGACGTCCTGCCACAACGGGCTGAGCGGCAGCGTCGAGGTCCATGCCGCGGCCGCCCAAAGTGCCGCCGCCCAGCGTCAGCGTCAACAGCACGCAGGTGTCGATGACGACGTCGATGGTCGACAAGCCGGGTGCGCGCGACGGTGTAGTCGGCGGCTTTTTGATGCGCGGCGAGCGCGATGCGTCCCGCGAAGTGGGCGGGCACCGCGGCCCGGTGCGCACGTGACATGACGCACCTGGCGCCGCGCGAGCCAGAGCTGCAGGGCAACGGAGACGCCGAGGGCCAGCAGGAAGAGCAGGGTGAAGAGGTTGGCGGAGCTGAACATTGGCGAGGGAGCGTGGGTTAGTCGAGCGCGAGGCTCGAGCCGGTTCGGCCGTTTCGTTATGCGACAATGAAGCTCCATTTTACGCCAACTCGAAAAACAGCCGATGCCGCAGGATGCGACCCGCCTGATCTGGATCGACATGGAGATGACCGGCCTCAAGCCGGACAGCGACCGCATCATCGAGGTGGCATTGGTCGTGACCGACGCCGGCGCTCGCCGTCGTCGCCGAGGCGCAGGTACTGGTCGTCCACCAGGACGACGCCACGCTCGCCGGGATGGACTCGTGGAATCAGTCGACGCACGCCCGCAGCGGGCTCATCGACAAGGTGAAGGCGTCGACCCTGACCGAGACGGACGTCGAGGAGCGCATGCTCGCGTTCCTGCGCGAGCACGTCCCTCCCAAGGTCTCGCCGATGTGCGGCAACACCATCTGCCAGGATCGTCGATTCCTGGCCCGCTGGATGCCGGCGCTCGAGGATTACTTCCACTACCGCAACCTCGACGTGTCGACGTTGAAGGAGCTTTGCAAGCGCTGGCAGCCCGACATCGCCAAGGCTGGACCAAGCAGGGCAAGCACGAGGCGCTCGCCGACATCTACGAATCGATCGACGAGCTCAAGTATTACCGCGAGCATTTCATCAAGGCGCCGCGCGTCGTGAAATTCTGCAGCCACTGCGGCTCGGCGCAGCTCGATCTTCAGGGTCCCCGACGGCGACACGCTGAAGCGCTACGTGTGCGCCGCGTGCGCGACGATCCACTATCAGAATCCGAAGGTCGTGGTCGGCTGCCTGCCGGTGTGGGAGGACCGCGTGCTGCTGTGCAAGCGCGCGATCGAGCCGCGGCTCGGGCTGTGGACGCTGCCCGCGGGATTCCTCGAGAACGGCGAGACGCTGGTCGCCGGCGCGCTGCGCGAAACCGCCGAGGAAGCGGGCGCGCGCGTCGAAATCGGCGCGCTCTACACCATGATCAGCCTGCCGCACATCAGCCAGGTCTACGTGATGTTTCGCGCGCGGCTGCGTCGATCTCGACTTCGCCCCGGGGCCGGAGAGCCTCGAGGTCAGGCTGTTCGAGGAAGAGGACGTTCCCTGGGATCAGCTCGCGTTTCGCACCATCACCCGAACGCTGCGCAACTTATTATCTGGATCGCAAGCTCGGCGAGTTTCCGGTGCACGTCAGCGCGCTCGACAGGCGCTCCGGTGCGCGAGCCCTCGCTGGCGGCCGCAGGCTGACGGTCGCGCTCAACCGGCTACCGGGACAGGGTTTCACCGTGACGACGTCAGCGTTGCATGGTCGCGCCCGATGAGCGTCCCGAGCTCGGCGCAGCGCGAAGCGAAGCAAATATCGTAGTCGCTGGTGTAGGGCGAGCGCGACAGCTCGAGCGCCGGCAAGCGGCGGCACCGCCGGCCGCCAGATCCACCAGCCGTTGGCGAGACGCGCGCCGGGCGGCGGCTCCATTCCCGCGCCGATGCCCTGGATGCGCGCCTCGATCAGCGCCAGCCGGTCGCCGCGTCGACGCGATACGTTTCCTCCCAACGCGTCTTTGCGACCGAGTGTGTCCAGGCGAGCGTGAATTGCTCCGTCGGCAACGTGGCGCTGACCACGCCGGCGACGATCAGGCAGACGGCGCTCAACGCTTCGCGTCCGACGTCGCTATGCGCTCGCGACGGGCTTGACGGCGCGGCTGCGCAGCCAGTGCCAGGCGACGAAAGCCGCCGCGAGCGCGAAGCCCGCTTCGTCGGTCCACGGAATCGCCACGACCAGCAGGAATGCGGCGACGGTGGCGACGATGCGCTCCGGCCAGTTGATCGGCGCGCGCAGGTAGCCGATCGACGCCGCTCCCCACAGCACGATCGCGATCACCGCCTTGAACACGACGTAGGCGGTGTCCAGCCACGTGCCGCCCTGCAGCATGAGCGACGGATCGTAGACCGCCATGTAGGGAATGACGAAGCCGGCGATGGCGATATGCGTCGCCTTCCAGCCGATCTTCATCGGCGACGCCTTGGCGATCGATGCCGCGGCGAACGCGGCCAGCGCGACCGGCGGCGTCAGGTCGGCCATGATGCCGAAATAGAACACGAACATGTGCGACACGATCAGCGGGACCTTCAGCGTCAGCAGCGCCGGCGCCGCGATCGCGCTGGTGATGATGTAGTTGGGAATCGTCGGGATGCCCATGCCCAGAACCAGGCACACCGCCATGGTCAGGAACAGCGACAGGAACAGGCTCTTGGAGCCGATGTCGAGCACGAAGCTGGCGAAATTGGATGCCGCGCCGGTGAGCGTGAGCACGCCGATGATGACGCCGACGATGGCGCAGGCGATGCCGACCGGAAGCGCCTGCCTGCGCGCCGTCGATGAGGCTGTTGCGCATGATCGCGAGCGTCTCGCGCCCGCCGTTGATGAAGAAGCATACGGCGCACATGAGCAGGATCAACCCGACCATGAGCGCGATCGGCGAGCCTGCACGTCGGAATCCGCGACGCGCGCGCATCCGTAGAGGGCGATGCCGGTGGCGATCCAGAACGCGTAGCGGAAGCTTTGCAGGCCGAAGCGCGGCGGCGAGCGCGGCGCCGACGATCAGCACCGCCGTGAGCGCGAGCCCGACGATGCCGGAGAACATCGGCGTGAAGCCGTCGAAGAGCATGAACACGAGCACCGCCAGCGGCAGCATCAGGTACCAGTTGTCGCGCATCGCCCGCCAGGGATTGGGGCAGTCGGCCTTGGGCATGCCGTGCAGGCCCTTGCGGCCGGCTTCCAGATGCACCATGCAGAACGCGGTCAGGTAGTAGAGGATCGCCGGAATGACCGCGGCCTTGACGATCGTGACGTACGGCACGTTCAGGGTCTCGGCCATGATGAACGCCACCGCGCCCATCACCGGCGGCATGATCTGGCCTCCCATGCGACGAGGTCGCCTCGACCGCGCCGGCGAAGATCGACGAATAGCCGAAGCGCTTCATCAGCGGAATCGTGAACTGGCCGACGGTCAGCACGTTGGCCACGCCGGAACCGCTGATCATGCCCATCATGCCCGACGAGATGACCGCGACCTTCGCCGGACCGCCGCGTGCGTGGCCGACGAAGCCGAGCGCGATGTTGTTGAACAAGGCGATCATCCCCGCGTGCTCCAGGAACGAGCCGAACAGGATGAAGAGGAAGATGTAGGTCGCCGATACGAGCGTCGGGATGCCGTAGATGCCTTCGCTGCCGAGATAGAGCTGGCCGATGATCTGGTCGAAGCCGTAGCCGCGATGCGCGATCGCGGACGGCAGATACTGGCCGAACAGGCCGTAGGCGAGAAACATGGCGCAGACGATCGGCAGCGCGAGTCCCAGCACGCGGCGCGCCGCCTCGAACAGCAGCACGATGACGACCGTGCCCGACGGCGAGGTCGAGCATGGTCGGCGTCGCCCGAGCGTTGAATCAGGTCTCCCTCGAACACCCAGTGATAGAACGCGAGCGCGAACGCCAGCACGCCGAGCAGCGGCGTCGAACCAGGCGATGCTGGTGCGATTGGCCCTGCGCTGATCGGATAGATCAGGAATGCGAGCAGCAGCAGGAACCCGACGTGCAGCGAGCGCGTCACCAGGCTCGACAGCGGGCTGAACGCGGCGATCACGAGCTGATAGGTCGAGAACGCGAGCGCGACGCCCGGCGACGACCTTCCACGCGAGCCCGGTCAGCTCGCGCTTGACGCCGGTTTCGTCGAACGCGGCGTCGGAGGCCGCGGTCGCGGCCGGCGATTTCAGGCGTGGCTCACGGCACACTCGGCGCGCGATCGCCGCGACGCTCATTTGATGCAGGCCGACTTCCTTGTAGTACTTCTCCGCGCCCGGATGAAGCGGCACCGGCATGCCGTCCAGCGCATGCTTCAAGTCGATCGCCTTCGCCGCCGAATGCGCGGCAGTGAGCTGATCGAGGCTCGTCCACAGCGCCTTGGTCATCGCGTACACGGTGTCGTTGCTCACGCCGTCGTGCGTGACCAGATAATTCTGCACCGCGGCCGCCGGCACGTCGGTGGTCTGGCCGCGATAGGTGTTGGCGGGAATCATCGCCGGAAGGTAGGCCGGATCGTTGGTCTTTTTCACCACGTCCGGCGGAATCGGCACGACGACGATGTCGACCGAAGTCGCCAGATCGCGCAACGCGGAAACGCCAAGGCCGGCCGACTGCAGCGTGACGTCGATCTGGCGGTTCTTCATCAGCTCGACGCTCTCGCCGAAGGGCAGGTATTCGACCTTGGAGAAATCCTTGTAGGTCAGGCCCGCCGCGGCGAAGATGGCGCGCGCGTTGAGCTCGGTGCCGGACTTCGGCGCGCCGACCGAGACGCTCTTGCCCTTCAGATCGGCGAGCGTCTTGATGCCCGAGTCGGCCCGCGCCACGATCTGGATGTAGTTCGGATAGATCGCCGCGATGCCGCGCAACTTCTTCAGCGGGGTCTTGAAGCCCGCGTCCTCGTTGCCTTTCCAGGCGTCGGACAGCGAGTCGCCGAGCGTGAACGCGATTTCGCCGCGCCCCGCCTGCAGCAGGTTCAGGTTCTCGACCGACGCCTTGGTCGCCTGAACCGAAGTCTTGGCGGCCGGAATCGCCTTGCCGATGCTGTTGGCGAGCGCGACGCCGAGAGGATAGTAGACGCCGCTCGTTCCGCCGGTCAGCACGTTGATGAACTGATCGGCGGCAAGCGCCGGGGCGGCGGCAAATGCGAAGCAAAGCAGACAGCGCGCAAACAACGTTTTCATGCATCCTCCAAAGGACAATTCGATCGACCGCATGCCGATCTTTTGTAAGCCGCGCGAAGCGGTCTCTGGCGTAAAGTATAGCGTACGGGATTCGTTTCCTGGACGCTGCGTTCCGCGGATCGACACTGTTGGCTCACTGAGAGAAGAAGAGATGCGACCCGTCGATGAGATGTTCCGGCGTTACGGCGAATTTCACCGCAACGCGACCAACGAAGTCGATTCACTGGATTTGCGTGCCGCTTATCACCTGGAGCGCAGTCGGCATGCTATGGGCGGGCTCGCCGCTGCTGCACCGCGATCGCGATCGCAGCGTCGCTGGCATTCTACGCATGGCTGTCGCCGCGCTTGGCGCTGGGGATGGCGGCAGTCATCGCCGTCATGGTGTACGCGGCAAGTCTGATCGGCAGCGGCCTGCTGGCCGTGTCCGCGACGGTCTTCGTCCTCGCGTGGATCGGGCAGTTCGTCGGCCACCGGGTCGAGGGCCGAAAACCTGCGTTCCTCGAGGACCTGCGCTCGCTCCTGATCGGTCCGGCGTGGGTACTTGCGTTTGTCTATCGGCGGATCGGCGTCGCGTACTAGCGCGGCGTCGTGTGCGCTATGTCTCGTCGTTCTGAAGCCAGGTGCCGACGACTCTTTCCAGCCCGACGCCTGCGCCGGCTGAATCCGCACGATGCGTAGAACGCCTCCTGGTCGTCGGTGAACAGGTAGACGTGCTGTCCGACCAGCGCCTCGCAGAGGATATCCATCATTCTGCGGCCGACGCCGCGCCGGCGATGCTTGGATTGCGTCCACATGTCGACGATGTAGGCATTGCAGACACCATCGGACAATGCGCGCGCGGTCCCGATGACGTGTGTCCCGTCGAGGGCGTAGACGCAGCGAAAGCTGGCGCGGAATGAGCGCTCCATCTGCGGCGCGCTCCGACCGTTGTCGAAGCGATCCGCGGCGAGCGCCGCCTTGAGCGCGATCCAGTCGATTCCCTCGTGGGACGTGGAGTAGGCGATCGGCATCAGAACGGCAGCGCCTGTCCGGGCGCGGACTCGTTGAACACCCGTCGGAACTCCCCCTGAATGCGCTCGAGGGCATTCGTGTCGTCGGCCTCGAAGCGCAGGACGATCACGGGGGTCGTGTTCGAGGCGCGCGCAAGACCGAAGCCATCGTTGTATTCGACGCGAAGACCGTCGATGCGAATGATGTCGACGGCACCCGGAAAGCTTGCGCGCTCGGCGAGCCGCGCAATCAACGCGTGGGCGGACGTATCCGCGACGGCGACGTTGAGCTCGGGGGTCGACAAGCTGTCGGGCAGCGCCTGCAACGTCGCCGAGGCATCGGCGTGCTTCGACAGGATTTCGAGCAGGCGCGCGCCCGCGTACTAGTCCGTCGTCGAACCCGTACCATCGCTCCGCGAAAAAGGTATGGCCGCTCATTTCGCCCGCGAGCAATGCACCGGTTTCCTTGATCTTGGCTTTGATCAGCGAGTGCCCCGTCTTCCACAACAGCGGCGTGCCGCCGTGGCGTTCGATCCATGGTCTCAGATTGCGGGTCGACTTGACGTCGTAGATCACCGTCGCGCCCGGGTTGCGCGAGAGCATGTCGGCCGCGAAAAGCATCAGCTGCCGGTCGGGGTAGATGATGGTTCCGTCCCTGGCGACGACGCCCAGCCGGTCACCGTCGCCGTCGAAGGCGATGCCGAGCTCGTTGTCGGTCGTCGCGAGGCACCGAACCAGGTCCAACAGATTCCTCGGTTGCGAGGGGTCCGGATGGTGGTTCGGAAATCGGCCATCGACCTCACAGAAAAGCTCGGTCACATCGCACCCCAGGCGGCGGAAGAGTTGCGGTGCGTACGCGCCTGCAACGCCGTTGCCGCAATCGATGGCGATCTTCATGGGTCGCGCCAGCCTCACGTCACCGGCGATGCGATCGAGGTATGCCGCCGCGATGTCCGCCGCGCTCGCCTGGCCCATGCCAACAGCGAGTCGACCGCTCTCGATGCTTGTCCTCAGGCCCTGAATGTCAGCCTCGGCGAGTGTGGTGCCCGCGATCACCATCTTCAGCCCGTTGTAGTCGGGCGGGTTGTGACTGCCTGTCACCATGACGCAGCACTCGGTGCGGAGGTGCTGCGCGGCGAAGTAGCACATTGGCGTGGTCACCATGCCGACGTCGATGACGTTTGCGCCGCTCGAGCGTATGCCCTCGGACAGCGCGGACGCGAGGTCGGGGCCGGACAGTCGGCCGTCGCGACCGACGACCAGGGTGTCGCGACCACGCGCGATCGCGAGCGAGCCCAAGGCTTGGCCGACGTCGCGAACGATTTCGCTGGTCAGTGTCTTGCCGACGACACCACGGATGTCATAAGCCTTGAAGATGTCGGCGGGTAAGGGCATCGGGATCGATGGGTTGGATGGAAGTCGCAGCGCCCGGAGGCTGACGCTACGGTTTCATGGCACGGCCGACGCGTCGCTCGTCGGAGCATGCTTCCGCGCGGATGCGAAGAATTGTACCAGCCGGCGAGGAAGCCAATCCGAGCGTCCGGGGTAGAAGGCGCCGGCGAATCCGGCGTGTCCGCCGTGCTGCGGGCTGCTCCAGCGTAACGCTCTTGCTGACCTCGGCTCGCGCAGGAAGCGACGCGGCGGGAATAAATGGATCGTTGAGAGCATTGAGAACCAGCGTCGGTATCGCGATGTCGCGCAGCCAGGGCTTGCTGCTGGCGCGCGTCCAATAATCATCGACGCCATCGAAGCCATGCAGCGGCGCGGTGACCACGTCGTCGAATACATACATGGAGTTTGCGTCGCGGATCGACGCCTCGTCGATCAATCCCGGAAAGCGTCGCGCCATCGCCACCGCCTTCGGCTTCAGCGTCTGCAGAAAGTGCGCAGCATAGATCCGATTGAATCCCTGGCCGATGGCGACACCCGCGCTCGTCAGATCGAGTGGCGCCGAGACCGCCGCCGCGGCCGTCACGCGGGGAGCGGCGCGATCGCCTTCGCGACCCAGCCAGTTCAGCAGCGCGCTTCCGCCGAGCGAGACACCGACCGCGTAAAGCGTCGCCGACGGCTCGAGTCCCTGGATCGCGGACAGCATCCACTCGATCTCGGCAAAGTCGCCGGAGTGATAAGCACGCGGCAGACGATTCGGCTCGCCGCTGCAGCCGCGAAAATGAGGCACGACGCCGCGCCATCCGATCGCCTCCAGGTGGCGCATCAGGGCGCGCGCGTAGTGCGACGAGGAGTCGCCTTCGAGGCCGTGAAAGAGCACCACCAGCGGGCCGTCGCGCGAGCTGGCGTCCGGCGCATCGAGCCAGTCGAAGTCGATGAAATCGCCGTCGAACGTCTGCACGCGCTGGCGCCGCAGGACGGGCGGTCCGCCCCTTGAACAAGGGCCGGATAGATCGTCTGCGCGTGCGAGCCGACGAGCCAGGGAGGCGCTCGATAGGCCGCCGTCACGATTTCAATGCGTGTTCGAGGCGCTCGACGATGGTGCGCAGCACCTTGATGCGGGCGTAGTTCTTGTCCTCCGCCTCGACCAGCGTCCACGGCGCGATTTCGGTGCTGGTCCGATCGACCATGTCGCAGACCGCCGCCTCGTACTGATTCCATTTCTTGCGGTTGCGCCAGTCCTCGGGCGTGATCTTGAAGCGCTTGAAAGGCGTGTGCTCCCGCGCCCTGAACCGGCGCAGCTGCTCGTCCTTGCTGATCTGGAGCCAGAACTTCACGACGATCGCGTTTCCATTGGTCAGCTGCTCCTCGAATTGGTTGATCTCATCGTAGGAGCGCATCCATTCGCTCGCTGTGCAAAGGCCTTCCACACGCTCGACCAGTACCCGCCCGTACCACGAGCGATCATAGATGGTGATCCCGCCGAGCGGCGGGACATGACGCCAGAAGCGCCACAGATACGGTTGCGCGCGCTCTTCCTCGGTCGGTGCGGCGACGGGTACGGTGACGTACTGCCGCGCATCCAGCGCTCCGGTAACGCGGCGAATCGCACCGCCCTTGCCGGCGGCGTCGGATCCCTCGAAAGCGAGAACCAGTGAATGTCGGGCGAAGCGCTTATGCCGCGTCAGCCTCGCGAGCTTGCCTTGATACTTGTCCAGATCGCGCTTGTAGTCGGCGCGCGACAGTTTCTTCGACAGATCGAGGTCGCGAATGAGTTTCAGGTTATCGAGTACCGACGGCGGCGTCGGCGCGACAGCGTGCCTCGCGGGCGCTCTCCCCATCGCGGGTTTCGCGCGCACGACCGATTGCATGAGGTCGAGCAGGATCTTGCCTACGGTGAGATTTCGATAGCGCTCGTCCGCGCCTTCGACGACATACCAAGGCGCTTCGCCGCTCGATGTCTCGCGCAGAATGTGTTCCCAGAGCACGTGCGACTTGTTGTAGAGGCGATACGCGTCCCAGTCGTCGCGAGTCACGCGCCAACTCGTGCGCGGATCCTCTTCGAGTGCCTCGAGGCGTTTTTTCTGCTCCGCCTTGGAGAGGTGGATCCAGAACTTGAGGAGAAGCGTTCCCTCGTCGGCGAGCATCTGCTCGACCTCGCGAATGGTCTGGACGTGCGAGTGGAACTGGTCTTCGTCGATTCTGCGGCTTGCACGCGCCTGCGTTGCCTCGTTGTACCAGGCGTTGAAGAAAATGCCGACCCTTCCCTTGGGTGGAAGCGCCCGCCAGTAGCGCCACGCCGGAGGCCGATCCTCCTCCTCCGGCGTGCGGGGACCGAATGCGACTACGCGGATGTGCCGCGGGTCCATCCATTCAGTGAGCTTGTTAGCGGTCTCGCCACGGCCGGCCGCATAGACACCGGAGAGGATGATCAGCACCGGACCGCGCGCGGTCTGCGAGAGATCGTATTGCGCGTTCAGCAGTGCCTGTCGCAAGGCAGGCTCCTGGCGCGCGTACGCCTGCTTGGAGATCTTGTGACCGATTTCCGCCGATTCGAGCATGAAATATCCCCGATGCTCTCTAGCGCCAGAAGGCTTGAGCTTGGTGAGTTTGCGCCAGGCGCGCGCGGCATCGGCGACCGCGGACGCTTCGGCCCCGGCGAGCCACCCGCGCGCAATACCGGCACCGTGAACAAGCCGGTGCGCGTGCGTGAGTTTCTCGATTTCGTCGAGAAGGCGCTCGCCGGTCGCCAGGTCGTTCAGACGGCCCAGCTCAGACTGCAGCTTGCCCAGCGCGGAAAGATAATCCCGGGTGCGGGCGCCGGGAAACAGGGGAGCAAACACCTCGGCCACATAACGAAGCTTCTTGGCCGCGATGCGCGCCTCATGGCGCTCGTCGGGCGAAACGCGCTGCAGATGCGCCGCACGCTTGCCCAGGCGCCGCGCGCGGCGCTCGAGAATGTCCTTGGCCAGGGTCCGTGCCGGTGCACGCAGGCGCGGATCCGCCGCAGACGATTCCAGCTCGGCCAAGAGTGCACCGAAGCCGAGCTGCAGACGCTGCGCTCGCGGCGACACCGCGGCTGCCGCCGCCTCGGCGAAATGGATGTTGCGCTGTCGCGTGGCGCGCCCACGCAGAGTGCCGACGTCGCGTCGTGCCTGCGGATGCCTCAATGCCTGCGCCACCGACCCCAGCGTCTCGCTCGCAAGCACGTCCCAATCGCGCGCCGCGCCGAGCGACGACGACAGCCATTGAAGCTCCTCCAGCAGGGGCAGCGACGGTGTCTGTGCCTCTCAGGTCCGCGACGATCTTGAGAAGCGAGCGCAGGCGTCGCGTTCCTACTCGTGCTTGATGCACGAATTCGCCGTCCGATGCTCCGACGCTCGGCGCATTGGCACCGATCTGGGTCAGGCAATCGCTTCCGACCCGCGCCAGCGCGGCGCCGACGGAGATGTCCGGCGCGAGCGTGATTTTTCCGGCGCGCAAGGGCTTGCGCGGCGCGCGGCTCGCGAGTGCGTAGCCGCGCTCGGCCTTGCTGGATTGCGACACGGTGATCGGCAGGTCCGATGCCAGCGACAGCGCCAGCGCGTACAGAACGCGCGGCTCGCCCTCGACCAACTCGAATTCGATCTCAGTCAACGGCGCGCGCCTGCGGCCGGATCGGATCTCGCCGTGATCCAGGCAAAGCATGGCTCTCGTCCCGTCAGCGAAGGCCAGCGCGTGCTCGGTGCGATCGACGTCCGTCACGAATACGGGCCGCAGGTGACCGGCGGTTTCGTCGAACACATCGTGCCATGGCGTCGTCGCCAGTTTTTGCGCGTCGATGCGCGAGTTGGGAGTCGGCCATTCATATTCCGGTCGGCGGTGCAGCGCGCCGACGCGCTCTCCCGCGCCCTTGACCGTCTGCATCCAGCGCTGCCCGCTCCTGCGCATGCGCAGGGCGACCCCGGCTTTGCGCAGATCCTGTGCCCGGGTGTCGTAGTACGTGCTGACGGTCTCGCTCCTGTGCGGCTCTCCGTCAAGCACGGCTGCCACGGCGGGATGCTCGCGTACCTTTGCCAGCGACTGCGGGATCCGTCGTCAGTTTGAGCTCGATCTCCGAGGCCATGATGCGCTTAGCCGGCGTCCATGGATGCGCTTGGGCTAGTTGGCTGCGCGATGTCGCGACGCCAGCGCGGCGCGCTGCAGGTACGCCTGACGCGCGAGCGCGATGTCTTCGAGAAAATGCGGCAACTCGCCAAGGAGCAGCGCCTGCGGGCCATCGACGAGCGCCTTGGCCGGATTGGGATGAAAATCGACCAGCACCATGTTGGCGCCGGCAATGACACCCTGGGCGGCAACGTGAAACAGGTCGAGGATGCCGTCGGGTGCTGCCGACCGGCTTCCGACTGAGTGCGAGGGATCGATTCCCACGGGCATGCGCGTCAATCGCTTGACCGCGGGCACGTGCGAAAAGTCGACGAAGTTCCGGTGCGGGATCGCCCATGTTGGTCTTCATGCCGCGCAGGCAGAAGATGACCTTGCGGTTGCCCTCCGAGGCGAGATACTCCGCCGCGTTCAGCGATTCGTCCAGCGTGATACCGAATCCGCGCTTGATCAGCACCGGAAACTCCTGCTGCTTGCCGACGAGCTTCAGCAGCTCGAAATTCTGCGTGTTGCGCGTTCCAATCTGCAACATTACGCCCGTGGGGTTGCCCGTTGCCTGCAAGCGCCGCGCGGATTTCGTCGACATGCGACTCGTGCGTCACTTCCATGGAAATGACTTTGATCCCGTATTTCCCGGCGAGCTCGAACACATACGGAAGACACTTGGCGCCGAATCCCTGAAATGCGTAGGGATTGGTGCGCGGCTTGTACGCGCCCATGCGCGTGCATACCTGGCCGTTGTCGCGCAGCGCTTTCATCATCTCGTCGACCGACTCCGGGGAATCGACCGCGCACAGGCCCGCGAACACGTGAAGGCTGTCCTGCCCGAACTTGACGCCGTTGTACTCGAAGGACGAGGGGCGATCGTCCCCTTGCTTGTGGCGGCCCAGGACGCGATACGCTTCGGACACGCGAACGGCCTTCTCGACACACGGCAGCACCTGCATCTGCTCCAGCGTCAGTGCGCCCGTATTGCCGATAAGGTAGATCTCGGTCAGCGTGACCTCGGCCCCGACCTCGCGGTGAATGCGGTAGGAAATCCCCGGGAGCCGGTCGAGCTGGCCGGTCAAGACCTTGTATTCGGTGCTGTCCTGCTTTGCGTTGGGTTCGAGAATGAGGATCATGAGTAGGGCTTCAAAACGGTCTTTTCCGTGAAAATTCAGAAATTTGGGAGCATTTTAGCGCGAAACGCCGAGCGCCTTCCGCTGCACTGCACAACAACAATATGCCACAGCTTCGGACGCGCAATCGTCGAAATCGTTGCTTCGGGCAATCGCGGTGTCGTAGACTGGCTCCGGACCGATTCCTCCATAGCCACAAACTCTCCAAATACTCCGAGACTCCCATGAAAAAAGCACTGACAATCAGTCTGGTCGCGTTGTTCGCGTGCGCGCCCGCGTTCGCGGCCGACACCGCCACGCCTGCAGCCACCAAGGCCACCGATACCAAGGCCACCGACGCCAAGGCAGCGGATACCAAGACGACCAACTCGCAACAGAACAAGATGTCGATGTGCCAATCTCAGGCCGGCGACAAGAAGCTCGAGGGCAAGGCTCGCCAGGACTATGTGAACAATTGCCTGAAAGCCAAGCCGGCCCCGGAAAAGACGCAGAGCAAGATGGCGATGTGCAACGAGAAGACCAAGGGCATGACCAAGGAACAGGCGGACAAGACCCGCAGCGAATGCATGAAGGGGTAACAGCCACAAACGAGTTGCAGAATACGTCCGGGTGATTCCTGTCCACCCGGACGCACTGACAAGGCCGCACCGGGCAACCGGATGCGGCCTTGTTTTGTGTGCGGTCCGTGAATCGGCAAAAGGCCGGCGCAGCGATCCTGCGCGGAGTGACATCGCGCACGCGACCGCAGCGGTGACGCGCGGCCGTTCCTGAATTCCATCGATATCTGCCCGGTGCGATCGAGCGCTGCCCGCGTGATCGCACGCAGGGTCGTCGCGACTCGCGCTTTCGCATCATCCATCGGTCTGAAAGACGCACGATTTCCTCCGGCGTTAATGACGGCGTGGTCTCGGACGATTTGTCCGGCCGCAGGTGACCGACGACACAGGTCACCGACGCATGTCACTTAACGCAGTTCAACCGAGGAGATTCAAAATGAAAGTTCTCACCATGTTGTTGCTCGCAGGCTTGCTTGGCCTGTCGAGCACCGTCGCGAGCGCGGATACACCGACGACCGGCAAGTCCGCGGCCACCAAGACGCAGGGCGCAATCACGTCACCTGCACCGGAGAAGGTATCCCAGCAGGACAAGATGCGAGCGTGCTCGAAACAGGCAACGGGCAAGAAGGGCGCCGAGCGCAAGGCATTCATGAAGACTTGCCTGTCCAGCAAGAAGGCGTAGGAGGCGACGGAGGCGTCTCGCGCAGGCAGCCGGCGAATCGTACGCTTCGCTGGCTCGCTTGCCGCGCTCTCGAATCACGGGGACGGCTTGCGGACGAGCAGTCCTTTCAGATAATCGCCTTGGGGGAAGCTCAGAGCGACCGGATGGTCGGCCGAGGCCTCGAAGCGTCCGATGACCGCCGCGTTCGCCCTGGCATCCAGCGCGGCGCCCGCGACGATTTTCTGAAACAGATCCGCCGATATGCCGCCCGAGCACGAGAAGGTTGCCAACAGGCCGCCGGGTCGGAGCAACTTGAGCGCCAGCAGGTTGATGTCCTTGTACGCGCGCGATGCCTTTTCCGCGTGCTGCGCGGTCGGCGCGAACTTCGGCGGATCCAGCACGATCAGATCGAAGCTTCGCGCTCCGTCGCGAAGCTTGCGCAACTCGGCGAAGACGTCGGCGTCACGCCACTCGGCGCGCGCCGGATCGAGAGCATTCGCGGCGACGTTGGCGCGCCCGAGCGCCAGCGCCTCGGCGGAGCTGTCGATCGACAGCACCGATTTCGCGCCCCCGGCCAACGCAGCGACCGTAAAGCCGCCGGTGTAGCAAAAGCAGTTCAACACTTCGCGCCCGGACGCGAGTGCGCGGACTCGCTTGCGATTGTCGCGCTGATCGAGGTAGAAGCCGGTCTTCTGGCCCTGGGCGACGTCGACGGTGAAGCGCAGCCCGTCCTCCATCAGGACGATGCTCTCCGGCATCGTTCCGCGGACCGGCCCCTCGCGCGGCAGCATGCCTTCGAGCTCGCGCACGTCGACATTCGAGCGTTCGTATACCGCCGCGCACTGCGTCGCATCGACGAGCGCATCGATGAGCGCGTCACGCCATCGCTCGGCGCCGGCGGCGAGCGCCTGCACCACGACGACGTCTCCATAACGGTCGGCGACGAACCCGGGGATGCCGTCCGACTCGCCATGGATCAGGCGGCACGCGTTGTGCGAGTCGTCGAGCAACGTGTCGCGCGCGTGAACGGCGGCAGCCGACGCGCCTGGCGAAAAATGCGGCATCGATCGGTTCGCCGGGATCGAAACTCCAGACACGCGCGCGAATCTTCGATTCAGGACTCCACGCCGCGCTCGCCAGAGGCGCTCCCGACGAGTCGTGGATGATCACGGTCTCGCCCGCCGCAGGAGTGCCCTCGACCGTCGCGATCGACCCGGAAAAGATCCACGGGTGCCATTGCGCGAGCGACTTCTCGCGTCCGGGCTGCAATGTCACGCGCGCAAGGGTCATCAGCTCGACTCCTGTGCCAGGCGCGTCACGTGATGCCGGGGAGCTGCGGCTTAGCCGGCGCTGACGCCGAACAGGCGCCCGACGCCAAAGGTAACGGCCGCCGCTACCGCTCCGAGCAGCATCATGCGCGCGCCCGAGATAGAAGGCGCCGCGTCCGGTGAAAAGCGACAGCGTAGCGCCGACGCCGAACAGGGCGAGCGCAGTGAGCGCGCCGCTGATCGGCAGCGCGCGCGCGCCCGCGCCGAAGACGAAAGGCAACAGCGGAACCGCCGCGCCGACGGCGAAGGAGAGGAACGACGAGACCGCCGCGCCCCAGGGCGAGCCCAGCTCATCGGGATTGAGCCCGAGCTCTTCGCGCGCGAGCGTATCCAGCGCGTGCTCCGGGTCCGAGACGAGCTGCTTGGCGATGCGGCCCGCTTCGGCCGCGCTCAGGCCCTTGGCGCGATAGATCAGCGCCAGCTCCTGCGCTTCGGCGTCGGGATATTCGGCAAGCTCGTCTCGCTCGAGGCCGATCTGATATTCGAAAAGCTCACGCTGCGAGCGCACCGAGACGAACTCGCCGGCCGCCATCGCAAATGCGCCGGCGGTGAGGCCGGCGACGCCGGTCAGCAACACGATCGACGCACTGCTGCTCGCGCCGGCGACGCCGAAGATGAGGCTGGCGTTCGACACCAGGCCGTCGTTGACGCCGAATACCGCCGCGCGCAGAGTTGCCGCCGCCGCTCAATCCCCGGTGGCGCCGCTCGATGCTGCCGACCGCGGCATGGACGTGCCCGCCGGGCGCGCGCCCGCTGTAGAGCACCATGCCGCGAACCTTCATCGCGGCGAGAATCGCGCGCAATGGCCGCGGTCCGACCAATCCCACCAATCGCGCGACCAGGCGCGTGCGCAACTCCGGCACGAACGGCTTCGGCGCGGGCTTGCCGCTCGCCGTCAGCTGCGCGCGCCAGATCGCGGCCTGCGCCTCGGCTTCGCCGGCGAGGCGCGTGAACAAGTCGGCGCGGGGGGTTCCGGCCTCCGCATCGGCGCACGCCCGGTACAGGAACGCCGAGCGCTGCTCCTCGATCCAGCTTTCGAGCGGGTTGCTCACGGCGGGCTTGCGGGCACGGCGGCCGGCACGCTCATCGAAGCGTCACGTCGTCGTTCCGACGATCGCGTCGATCTTCGACAGGATCTCGGGGACAAGCTTCGGCACGACATCGAGCGCCTTCATGTTCTCGACGACTTGCGACGCTCGGCTCGCTCCGGTGATGACGCTGCTGACGTTGGGGTTCTTCAGGCACCAGGCGAGCGCGAGCTGCGACATCGTGCAGCCCGAGATCTCCGGCGAGCGGGGCCAGAAGGCGGACCTGCTTCAGCCGGACCGGATCGAGGATCCGCTCGGACAGCCACTCGTAACCCTTGAGCGCGGCGCGCGAGTCCGCGGGGATGCCATCGTTGTACTTGCCGCTCAAGAGTCCGGACGCGAGAGGGCTCCAGATCGTGGTTCCGAGTCCGATATCGCGATACAGGCGCGCATATTCGTTCTCCACGCGCTCGCGATGGAACAGGTTGTACTGCGGCTGCTCCATCACCGGCTTGGCGAGGTGGTGTCGCTCCGCGATCTGCCAGGCGGCCATGATCTCGGCGGCGCTCCACTCCGATGTTCCCCAGTAGTGCGCCTTTCCGGACGCGAATCATGTCGTGCATCGCCCAGACCGTCTCCTCGATCGGCGTGTCGGGGTCGGCGCGGTGGCAAAACACGAGATCGACGTGATCGAGCTGCAGGCGGCGCAGCGATGCATCGATCGCCTGCATCAGGTACTTCCGGTTGAGGGTGTTCTTTTCGTTCGGCCCGTCGTTCAGTCCCCAGAAGAATTTCGTCGACACGACATAGGATTCGCGCCGCCAGGCGAGCTTCTTGAGGACGTTGCCCATGATGGTCTCGGACTTGCCCTTGGCATACACCTCGGCGTTGTCGAAGAAATTGACGCCCGCATCGTGCGCGGCGGCCATGCATTCACGCGCCGTGTCGTCGCCGAGTTGTGCGCCGTAGGTTACCCAGGAGCCGAACGAAAGCTCGCTCAACTTGAGCCCGGAATTGCCGAGCCGGCGGTAGTTCATGGTGGCCTCTTCGAATGCGGATGGAGTACAGGAGACGCGAAGCGGGGAACGCGCCGGGAAGGGCACATTCTACCGCATCGCAGCGAGTGCCCGGGCGCATGAGCGGGTACAATCCCGCGGGTCGCCGGCCGCGACTCGTCGAAGCGCCGGCGCCAACATCTCGTCATTCTATTTCGGGCCACCGCATGCCGCGCAAAAAGCAATTCCTGACCGTCGACGATCTCTGGTCGATGAAACGCGTCGGCACGCCGACGATCTCGCCCGACGGACGCGCGGCGTGCGCGCCGGTGACCGCCTATGACATGGAAAAGAACGAGGGCCACACAGAGCTCTGGCTCTTTCCCATCGACGGCAGCAAGGCCCGCCGCCTGACATCGGGCGACAAGGATTCCGAGCCGCAGTGGTCGCCTGACGGCAAGTGGATTGCGTTTACCGCCAAGCGCAAGGATGACGAGGAGTCGCAGATTTACGTCATCGCGCCGGATGGAGGCGAGGCGGTGCGCCTGACTACGCTCGCGACCGGTGCGATGGCGCTGCGCTGGTTTCCCGACAGCAAGAGCATTGCGTTCGTGTCGTGGGTCTGGCCGGACCTGAAGACCGACAAGGAGCAGGCGGCGCGGCGGAAGGAGCGCAAGGATTCCAAGGTCAAGGCACATGTGACTGAGCGGTCCGAATATCGCTACTGGGATCATTGGCTCTCTGACGGCCGCGAGCCCCACATCTTTGCCGCGGATGTCGGCTCGGGACGCTCGCGCGACCTTCTCGCGGGCACCGGGCTCTCGCTGCAGCCATGGGATCCGACGTCGGAGCATTACGACATCAGTCCGGACGGGCGCGAGCTCGCGCTGACGGTCGACCTCGCGGCCGAGCCGCGAATGATGAACGCGGCCGACATCGCAGTGGTGAGCGTCGACGGCGGGCGCCATCGCGTCCTGACGTCGCAAAGCGGATTCTCGGACGAGCATCCCCGTTATTCTCCGGACGGCGCGCACATCGTCTGGCATTCGTACAATCTCAAGCGCGCTTTCAACGACCAGGGCCACTTGACGCTGTTCGAGCGCAAGGGCGCGCGCACGCGCCGGCTGATGCCGCGGCTCGATCGCGCGACGGGGCATCACTGCTGGTCGCCGGACGGCGCGGCCCTGTACTTCCTCATCGAGCATCGCGGCCGGCACGAGCTATTTCGCCTGGGACTGAAGGATGCGATGCCGGGGCGGATCGCGGCCGGCGGCACAATCGCTCAGTTTGCGTTGTCACGTGACGGCAGGCGCGTCGTTTTCGCGCGCTCGTCGCTGACTTATCCTCCGACGCTGTTCACCATCGGCAGCGACGGCCAGGGAGAGCGCTCGCTGGAATCGCCCAACAGGCTGCTGATGTCGCGCGTGACCACCGGCACAGCGCGCGAGTTGACGGTCAAGGGGTGGGGCGGCGAGTCCGTCCAGGTCTGGGTCACCTATCCGCCGAATTTCGATCCTGCGAAGAAGTGGCCGCTGCTGCAGAATATTCATGGAGGGCCGCACTCCGCTCACACCGACGGCTGGCACTTCCGCTGGAACGCACAGGTCTTCGCTGCGCAGGGCTACGTCGTCGTCGGCGTCAACTACCATGGCTCATCCGGATTTGGCCAGCGATGGCTGGAGACGATCACCGGGATGTACGGCACCAAGGAATATGCCGACACCGAGGCCGCGACCGATTACATGCTGCGCCAGGGCTACATCGATCGCGATCGGCTGGTCGCGAGCGGCGGGAGCTACGGCGGCTACATGGTTGCCTATATGAACGGCCACACCGATCGATACAAGACCTACGTGTGCCACGCGGGCTGCTACGACTGGGTGAGCATGATGGCCACCGATGGCTACCTGTTTTTCGCCAAGGAGCTGGGTGCGTTCCACTGGGACAATCCGGCCCGGGTGATGAAGCAGTCGCCGCACCACTACGCGCGCAGATTCAAGACGCCCACCCTGATCATCCACGGCGAGCTCGACTACCGTGTGCCGGCGACGCAGGCGCTGCAGTACTACAACACCTTGCACGCCAAGAATGTGCCGACGAGGCTGGTCTATTTCCCGGACGAGAACCACTGGATATTGAAGCCGCAGAATTCGAAGTTGTGGTATCGCGAGTTCTTCGGCTGGATCAAGCGCTATGCCGCGCCCGGGGCGGCGCGGCGCGGACGGCGCTAGCGGCGCCGCTGCCGCCTCGTCGGCTAACGAATTCGTTTTGCGGGATACTCTTCTTCGATGTTATCGCGGAAGAAGCTCCACGGTGACGATGCGCCCGCGAAGCGGCGCCATGTCTCGGCAGTCACGCCCGAGTATTGGAAGGTCCCGGACGAAAGCTCGACCACCAGCGACCGGCTCTTGTCATCGTAGCCGGCGGAGCGCAGATTGCCGCCGGTCAGGCGTTTCATTTCCATGGGGAGGGGCGTCGGCGCGGTCTGTCGGCGGTCCGGCGGACGCATGCACGAGAACATGAGGGCTGGGATTATAAACTCCTCTGCACAACGCGCCGCCACCGGAACACGCGCAAGCGGGATGACCACAGCGTGAGATTCATCCATCGACCGCGAATCGCGCGCGCGCCCCGAAAGCTCTCCTGGCTAAGCGTCGTGACCGCACTGATCTTCGCTAGCGCGACGCCTTCGGGCCACGCGGCGGATGCAACGAAGACGCTGCACGTGGTGTTCTCGATTGCGGAAACGAGCTTCGATCCCCAGTTCGCATCGGATGCGGCATCCGATGGCGTGATCTCGAACATCTACGAGTCGATGCTCACCTACGACTATCTCGCGCGGCCGGTGAAGCTTATCCCGCGCACGCTGGAAGCGATGCCGCTGATCGAGGACGGCGGCAAGACCTATGTATGCCACGTACGCAAAGGCATCTTCTTTACGCCGGACGCCGCGTTCAAGGGCAAGCCGCGCGAGCTGACCGCGGCCGACTACGCGTACGGCATCAAGCGTTTGCTCGACCCCGGCGTCAAGAGCCCGTGGATCTGGCTCGTCGAAGGCAAAATCATCGGCAGCTCCGAGGCGATCGCGCAGGCAGCCAAGTCCGGCCGCTTCGACTACGCGGCGCCAATGCCGGGCCTCGAGGTCGTCGACCGCTACACCCTGAAGATCCGCCTGACGCAACCGGACCTGCGTTTCATCTACGTGCTCGCCATTCCCAACGTGTCGGCGGTCGCGCACGAAGTCGTCGAAGCGTACGGGATTGACTTCGGCGCGCATCCCGTCGGCACCGGCCCCTACGTGCTCGGTACCTACAACCGCAGCGCGAAGATCATGCTCGACGCGAACCCGGGATTTCGCGAGCAGACGTATGTGCCCGCCGGTACGATCCCCGCCGAGTCGCAGACGATCGCCACAGCGCTCAAGGGGCGGCGGTTACCGCTGATAGGGCACATCGAGATCAGCGTCATCGAAGAGGGACAGGCGAGGTGGCTTGCGTTTCTCAACCGGGAGCTCGACATCCTGGACCTGTTGCCGTCCGAGTTTGTCGACGAGGCGCTTGTCAACGGAGAGCTGCGCCCGGCGCTGGCGGCGAAGGGCATCCAGCACGAGCGCCTGATTCGTCCGAATACGTGGTGGACCTATTTCAACATGGAGGACCCGGTCGTCGGCGGCTACACGCCGGAAAAGATCGCGCTGAGGCGCGCGATCGGCATGGGCTACAACGTCGCCGACTACATCCGCGTGATCCTCAAGGGGCGCGCAGTCCCGGCGCGCGGCATCGTGCCGCCGGACATCGCTGGCTACGATCCGGCGCTGAAGCCTCAACAGGATCCGTACAATCCCGTCGCGGCCCGGGCGTTGCTGGATCGCTTCGGCTACAAGGATCGCGACGGCGACGGGTATCGCGAAACTCCAGACGGAAAGCCGCTCACGATCGAAATGTGGTCGCAGCCGACTTCGGCGCGGCGTCAGGCGGACGAGTTGTGGAAAAAGAACATGGATGCGATCGGACTCAGAATCGTGTTCAAGAAAGACCGCGTCGCGGAGCTACGCAAGATGGCACGGCTGGGCAAGATTCCCATGCGCTACGACGGCTGGAACGCGGACTATCCCGACGCCGAGAATTTCATGCAGCTCCTCTACGGCCCGAATAGCGGCGGCGAAAACAATGCGCGATTCAAGCTGCCGGCGTTCGACGCGCTCTACGACGAGGCGCGAAAGCTGCCGGATTCGCCTGAGCGTACGAAGCTCTTCGACAAGATGACCGAGCTGGTCTTCGCCTACGCACCCTGGCTCCTGTCCGACCACCAGCTCGAAGACCCGTTGATGCAGGCCCGCGTCAGGGACTACAAGCCGCATCCCATGCTGACGGAGGTATGGCAATACGTCGACGTGGACGCGGCGAAGTAACGCGCCCCGGCGTGGTCACGTCTTCCGCGCGCGGGTCGCGTAGTACTTGACCAAGGCGGCGTCATCCTCGGCGCCATGGCCCGCGGCAACCGCGGCATCGAAGGCGTCGCGCGCCGCGCGGGCGATCGGGGCGTCGCAACCCAGGGACTCGGCGTTGGTCAGGGCGATGCGTGACGTCTTTTTGCAGCAGCGTCGTCGCCGCTCGCGGACGATAGTCATCTTCGAGAACGCGCGCCATGCGATCGGCGAAGATCCAGCTCGCCCCCGAGCTTGACGCCGACCACGTCGACGAAAAGGCGCGGATCGAGTCCTGCTCGCATCGCGATCGCCATCGCCTCGGCGCCGGCGGCCAGGTTCGCTGCCGCGAGCTGGTTGTTGAGCACCTTGAACGTCGCGGCATCGCCGGCTCGCGCGCCGACCACGAAGCGCCGTCCTGCAATCGCATCGAACACGGCCGCGCAGTCGGCGATCGCCTGTTCGTCGCCGGATAACATGATCGTCATCCTCCGTCGCGAGCGCGCCGCGGGCCGCCCGACACGGGCGCGTCGATTACGCGCGCGCCGAGCGCGCACCGCGCGCTGCGCAAGCGACGCGACGTAGGACGGCGGGACCGTCGAGGAGACCATCAGGACGTCGCCTGGCGTCCATTCCGTCGCGGCGCCATGCTCACCGAACAGCACATCCTCGATCTGCGCCGCGTCGACGACCAGCACGATCAGCGTCCGGCATTCGCGCGCGATCGCGGCCGGAGTGGGGTATGCGACCGCTCCTGCCGCGACGGCGGACGCTTCAGCGCGTGGAAGGATGTCGCGCGCACCCACTGCGAAACCGCCGCGCACGAGGCTTTGCACAACACCGAGGCCCATCGCGCCGGTGCCGATGACCCCGACGCGGGCCGGGCGACGGACACGGCGCTCTAGGGCTTGGGCGCCGTGTAGCGCGTGCAGGACTCGAGCGTGACCGGGGTGCCCAGACTGCTCGCATCGGAAAGCGTCCACTCCATGCCCTTGCCCCGCAACTCGAGATTGCCGTTGCTGTAGCGCATGACCGGACCCGACGGAATCTGATAGAGGTTGATCGTCTCCGCGGTCGGCGTGAGCATGCGCACCTCGCCGACGTCGAAGCGGATGACCAGACGCTCGCCCGACAGCTGACAGGTAATCGTATTCTTGGCAGCCTCTTCCTCTTCCTTGCTCGGCTTGTGCTCGCAACCGGTCGTGATCAGCGCCAGTGCTGCGGCGAAACAGATACCTTCGAGACGCATCAGGTTCTCCCGGACAATGAGACGGCACGCGTCTGTGTGCACGTGCGGGTGCTTCGTCGCCCTTCATCCAGGAAATCCTATCGAAGGACTTCGCAAAGCTTTACTGGGCGGTCCTGTCCTCCCGTTTGCGGCGTCAGGACGAAAGTGCACAGGTCGAAGCCCTCGTCGACCGAGGGCGGTCGCGATGGTCCTGAGCGTCTCCTGCGACAAGGAGGGATCGCGCGACAGGATGCGTCCATAACGCAGCGATGGATGGGCGCTGGCGACCCATCGATACGCGGGATCGAATGCCACGATGATCGACTCGCGACCGAACGGATACCACCAGATGCCGAGGAAGTGCACCGCCGTCACCTTGAGCACCGACGGCAGGGTCGGCTCGAGCGCGCGGGCGCGGGCCTCGCTGAACTCCGCCGCGCCGTCGCCGCGCACGCACTGGTTTTTGATGGCGATGGCGCCGTTCTCCGCCGCGCTGTACTCGGCGCGAGTGTCGCGGGCGCAGCGGCTCTGCAGAAATCCCGGGATCGCCGCGATCTCGTACCAGGTTCCGAGATAGCGATCGAGCTCGAATCCGACGACCGGCGTAAGCGCCGACGCCGCCGGAATCCAGCTGAACCCCAGAAGCACGATGAGCCCGAGCGCATCGGCCGGCCCTCGATTTTCGCCGCCGCATCGTTCAGCAATCCACGACGTTGACGGCCAGGCCGCCGAGCGACGTCTCCTTGTACTTGGTCATCATGTCGCGTCCGGTTTCGTACATGGTCTTGATCACGGTATCGAGCGATACGCGGTGGCTGCCGTCGCCGCGCAGCGCGAGCGACGCGGCGTTGATGGCCTTCACCGCGCCCATGGCATTGCGCTCGATGCAGGGAATCTGCACCAACCCGGCGACGGGGTCGCAGCTCATCCCGAGGTGATGCTCGATGCCGATCTCGGCTGCGTTCTCGATCTGCGCGTTGCTGCCGCCGAGCGCGGCCGCGAGTCCGGCCGCCGCCATCGAGCAGGCGACGCCGACTTCGCCCTGGCAGCCGACTTCCGCGCCGGACAACGAGGCATTTCGCTTGCACAGCCCGCCGATCGCGGCCGCGGTCAGGAGGAAGTTCACGATGCCGTCCTCGTTGGCTTCTTCGTAGAACTCGCGGTAGTAGCGGATCACTGCAGGGATGACGCCGGCCGCGCCGTTGGTCGGCGCGGTGACCACCCTTCCGCCCGCGGCGTTCTCCTCGTTGACGGCAATCGCATAGACGCTGACCCAATCGGTCGCCTCGGTTGGATTTCTTTCGTTCAGCAAGCGCTTGTCGCGCAATGCCTCAGCGAGAGACTTGGCGCGTCGCCGGACATCGAGTCCCCCGGGAAGAACGCCGTCCGCCTTCATGCCGCGGTCGATGCTCGCGTTCATGATGGACCAGCGCTCGACCAGGCCGGAGCGGACCTGCTCGGGACTGCGCAACGCCAGCTCGTTGATGCGCATCATGTCCGGAATGCGCTTGTGCGCGGTCTCCCCATGCGCCAACAGCTCGCGCGCACTCGTGAAGGGGTAGGGCACGTGCAGCCGGGGCGGCGCCTCGGCGAGCTGGTCGATCTCGTCCTCGTCGACGACGAATCCGCCGCCAACCGAAAAGTAGATCTTGCGCAGGAGTGGGACGCCCGCTGCATCCGAGGCAACGAAGCGCATGCCGTTGCTGTGGAAGGACAGCGTCTTGTCGACGCGAAAGCGCAGGTCGCCTTCCTCGTGAAACAGGATCGCGTGACGCCCGTCGAGCGAAATCATCTGCTGCTCGCGTATGCGCCGGACTTTGGGCTCTACCGTTTCGGGATCGATGCGATCCGGCGCCTCGCCGGCCAGGCCGAGGAGAATTGCCCGGTCGGTACAGTGTCCGCGGCCGGTGAGCGCAAGCGAACCGTAGAGGTCGACGACGACGCGCGCGGTCGCTTCAAGTTTGCCGCTTCCAGCCAGCTCCTTGACGAATCGCCCGGCGGCACGCATCGGCCCGACCGTGTGCGAGCTCGACGGCCCGAGGCCGATCTTGAACAGATCGAATGCGCTGACAAACATCGCCGAATGCGAATGGTAGACTGGACCGCATTGTACCCCGGAGTGCGCGAATGGCATGGCGATCCGCGATACATCTGCTCCCGGCTACGACGGCGGTGCTGCTCGTCGTTTCGGTGAATGGCTGCAGCCGCGCCTCCCGACGCCGGATGGCGCGCGTACCAGAAGCACGACTATGCCGCGGCGCTGGCAGATTACGAAGGCGCGCTCGCGCGGGCGATCGCGTCGCCCAGTTCAACCTCGCGATGATGCTGATGCGCGGCGAGGCCGGACCAGTGGACGTCGCGGGCGGGCTCGTCTGGCTGCAACGCGCCGCCGACGCTGGTTTGGCGCAAGCCCAGTACAACCTGGGTCTGATGTACGAAAATGGCGTCGGCGTTGACAAGTCCCTGACCGCGGCAACAGCGTGGTGGAGCAAGGCCGCGGAGCAGGGTCACGCCGACGCACAGGTGCAGCTCGCGACGCAATATTTTCTCGGCCGAGGCGCGCCCAAGGATTGGACGCTCGCGGCGAAGTGGTATGAAGCGGCCGCGGAGAACGGCGATTCGGGCGCGCAATACATCATCGGCAGCTTCTACGAGCACGGAGACGGCGTCCCACAGGATCTGAACAAGGCGCTCGCGTGGTACGTCGAGGCAGCGCGCCAAGGGGACATCGGGGCCGCCGCTCAGGCAAAGGACGTCGCTCGACGGCTCTCCGCCACGCCGCGCGCGCCCTGAAAACGGCGCATCGGAGGCTATCAGCGCGAGACGCGCGCCGATTCGCCGGGTTCGCGTGCGGCGGCGCGGCGTTGCGACGCCGACGATGACGGAGCACGCCGGAAGCGCAACGCCTCAGGATAGGACAGCACCTCGGGCAGCTCGCCCCGGGCGAGGCGTTGCCTGGACCGCCTGCCACCATTGCGCATCGAGAAGGTCCGCGTGCCGCTTCAGGAAGTCCGCGCGCACCGCGCCGTCGGTGAGGAGGAAGGTCGCGAATTCCTCGGGAAAGACATCGTTCTGTCCCACCGGGTACCACACGTCGCCCGACATATCGTCCTGGCCCGGCGGAAGCTGCGGGATGCGGCGGAAACGGCATGCCGTCATGTATTCGATCTCGTCGTAATCGTAGAACACGACGCGCCCGTAGCGGGTCACGCCGAAATTCTTGAACAGCAGGTCGCCGGCGAAAATGTTCACGGCCGCGAGCTGCCGCAGCGCATCGCCATAGTCCTGCATCGCGCGCTCGCGTTGCGCCGGCGTCGCGCGCTCGAGGAAAATATTGAGCGGGGTCATGCGCCGCTCGATGTAAAGGTGCTTGACGACGATCATCTCGCCGTCGAATTCGATCGTCGAGGGCGCGACGGCCTCGAGCTCGGCGATGAGCCCGGCCGAGAAGCGCTTGCGCGGAAACGCGACATCCGAATATTCGAGCGTGTCCGCCATGCGTCCCACGCGATCGTGATGCTTGACGAGGATGTACTTGTCCTTGACCTTCTCGCGCGTCGTGTCCTTCGAGGGCGAGATGCGGTCCTTGATCACCTTGAACACATAGGGATAGGACGGCAGCGTGAAAACCGCCATCACCAGTCCTTTGATGCCCGGCGCGACGACGAAATCGTCGCTCGAGTGCTTGAGATGGTGCAGAAAATCGCGGAAGAAAAGCGTCTTGCCCTGCTTCTGCAGGCCGACCATGGTGTAGAGCTCGGCCTCGGTTCGCTCCGGCGCGATGTGACGCAGGAACGTGACATACGCCGACGGGACTTCCATGTCCACGAGAAAGTATGCACGGTTCGCCGAGAACAGCAGCGCAAGCTGCTCGGCGTCCATCAGCAGCGCATCGGCGTAGAGGTTGCCTTCCGCGTCGTGCTTGATCGGCACGACGAACGGATGTGCTTGATAGCCATTGACGATGCGGCCCACCACATAGGCGGTCCGGTTGCGGAAGAAGAGGCTCGACAGCACCTGGATCTGGTGATTAGCCTCGAGACGCAGCGGACGGGGAAAGCGCCGGCGGACCGCGGCCAGCAGGTTGGCGAGGTCGCCGCGGAAATCAGCGAAGCGGCGCTCGAGCCGGAAGTCGAGGACGATGTCGATCAGGGCCTGGCGCAGCCCGTTCTGCCGCACGTAGTACGAACGGTAGGACGGCGGTTCGGCGTCGATATGCTCGGTGGAAACGGCGGGGCGGACGAAAAGACAACGGTTGTGGAAGTACGTGCGCTGAAGGATCTTGCACGAGACCGAATTGAAGAAGGTCTCCGCGCATTCGGGTTGCTTGTGGTCGATCAGCAGCGCGATGTAGTGGCGCTTGACGTCAGCCCAGCGCGAATCGTCGATGCTCGCGCAGCCGAAGTCCTGCTGCAGCCGGACGACCGTCTCGGCAACACGACGGTCGTAAAAGTCGATACGGTCGCGCGAGACGTGGCTGATCGCAAGCCAGTTGGCGGTCTCGAAATAACCCTTGGCCAGCCTCGCGCAGTCCCTGAACAGCTCGTAGTGGCGATTGAATCCTTCGAGGGTCGCCTGGGCGATTGCCTGCGAGCTCGCCGCCGCGCTGGTGCCGTTAATTCTTCGCGGCCTCGTCCTGTGCCTTGATGTCGTTCATGAACTTGTTGTAGTCGTCGATCGCCCCGTTGGCGGCTGCTGCCGCCGCATTGGCGATCGTCCGGGCCTCCTCGACGTATTTTCTGACGCACTCTCCGTAGGCCGTTGAGTCCTTGTTGAACGTCACGAGCCTCGGAGGGGATGCAAACCTGCCGGGGTAGTCCGGCTTGACACACTTGATGGTCGGTATCGCGACGGTCGGGGTAGAAGGAGGCGGCGCCGCGGCAGTCTGAGCGAACGCGTCGCCGGCCGCGAGGACGAGCGAAATGGCAAACAGCGGGGCGTGCAACCGGCGGACGGTCATGGATGGCCTCGGAGGCGTAAAGACAGAGCGCGCATTTTATGCTGCCGCAGCGCCGCACGGAAGGGCTGGAGTCCCCGGGCTTCTCGACGACCAAGATTGGCGGTGGAATGGACGGCCGCGCTCGAGCGGGCGCATTTCCGGGCTAGGGGAACACTCATCGCAGCGCTGCGCACCTCGGTAGAAGCGACGGCAGCGCGCCACGGGCGGACTGTACAGGTGGTGCGGGGACGTTAATCGCGGGACGCTGGCCTTCACCAACAGCAAAAGGCAGCCCGCTTCAGGCAATTCGCGCTGCGGCGCCGAAGCATTGCACTATCCGCCCGTCCCGGCCTTGGTGATCGCCTCGTCCAGCTCCTTGTACTCCGGACAATTCCGGCCGCACAGCTTCTCCAACGCGGCCAGATGCTCTCGCGCCTTGGGAATGTTCTTGGCCATGACGTAGGCCTCGCCGACGTACTCGTGGGCGCCTCGGTGCTGGGGATCGAGCCTCAGCGCTTCCTCGTATTCGGCGAATGCGTGGGTAAGATCCCCCGAGTTGCGATAGGCATATCCAAGCCAGTTGTGCGCGTCGGCATTGAAGCGGTCGCGCGCAATCGAGGTCTTCAATTGCCTGATTGCCCCCGCCCAATCCTGGTGCTCGATCGCCTTGACGCCTGCGTCGTACGCCGCGTCGCGGCCGCCGGTGCCACTGCTGTCGCCCGCGGCGAGCGCCCAACCCGACGTCGCGGCGAGGAACGCGATGGCGACGCACTGGATCCGTCGATTCATTGTGTTTTGCTCCGGCGAGCACGGGCCGCGTGCCTTGCACTCGCAAACAGCGCGACAGTGCGGGAAATTCCGCCGGAAGCGGATGACGGCGTCCCGCACGGTGGCGTTGGGTGGTCAGAGGTCGCGTGCCCCGAAGGTGTCGCAGCGCCGCAGGTCGCCGCTGTCGAGCCCTGCTCTGAACCATCGCACTCGCTGGGCCGACGTTCCGTGCGTAAAGGACTCTGGAACGACGTAGCCGCGCGTCTGCTTCTGCAATCGGTCATCGCCGACCGCCGCTGCCGCGCCAATGCCCGATTCGACGTCCTTGGCGTCGATCAGGCCGCGCTGCTGCGCCGAATGGCCCCAGACCCCGGCGAGGCAGTCGGCCTGGAGTTCCTGGCGCACCGATAATTCGTTGCGCACCGCGTCGGAGGCATTCGCGCGCCTCTGCTCCACCTTCTCCATCAGACCGAGCTGATTCTGGACGTGGTGACCGACTTCGTGCGCGATCACGTAGGCACGGGCGAAATCCCCGGGCGCACCGAAGCGTGTCGACAGCTCCTGGAAAAACGCCAGATCGAGATAGACTTTTCTGTCGCCGGGACAGTAGAACGGTCCGACCGCGGTGCTGGCGAGGCCGCAGGCCGACGCGGCCTGTCCCCTGAAAAGGACCAGCTTCGGCGGTTCGTAGCGGCTGCCCTGCTGCTGAAACACGCCGCCCCAGACATCTTCGGTGTCGCCCAGGACGCGCGCCACGAATTCCGTTTGGGGATCCCGCTGTCCGCCCGCGCCCTGCGGACTTGACGGCAGCGCCACTGATTGCTGGGTCTGCGGCGGGCCGCCGGTGTCGGTCAGCAGGGCGAGGAAGTCGAGCGGGTTCTTTCCGAGCAGCAGGCTGATGACGACGACAGCGAGGATGCCGCCCACCCCCAGGTGTATGCCGCCGATCCCGGACGATCCGCCGCCGGTGCTTTCTTCTACGTTGTCGCTACGACGAAAGTCTTGCCAGCGCATCGCGGCCTCCTCGAGTAAGCAATGCATTCTAGCGCGCATTGCCGGTGCCGATCTCCAATCACCCCAACTCGTCGATTGAGCGCGGCCAGCTCGATTTGAGCAGGCGCGACAGGGCACGGTCGGCGAGAATCGTGCCGCCGGTCTGGCAACGGGCACAGTAGTTGGTTTCGTTTTCGGCGTACACGATTCTTTGCACCGGTGCGCCGCACTCGGGACAGGGCATCCCAAAGCGCCCATGCACCGCCATCTGCGGTCGGAAGGCAGTAACGTGCTTGGGGAACTCGCGTTCCGCATCTGCGCGCAGCCGCGACGTCCACTCGGTCAGGACCGCGCGCGTCGACGCAAAGAGCCGCAGGATCTCGCCCGGAGCGAGCTTGTGCGTGAGCGCGATCGGCGAAAGGCGGGCGCGGTGCAGAATCTCGTCCGAATAGGCGTTCCCGATTCCACTGAACAGGTGAGGATCGGTCAGCGCTCGCTTGAGCGTGTGGTTTTCGCGAATGAGCCTCTCGCGGAACGCATCGACATCCGCGTCGAGGACTTCTAGGCCACCCATGTCGAATGCCGCCAGCGCGTCCTTGCCGCGAACGATGTGCAGCGACGCGCGCTTTCGCGTCCCGGCTTCGGTGAAGACCAGCGTTCCGGTCGCGAACTCGAGCGCGGCCAGCGTCGTGCGCGGCCCCTTGCGGTGCGCACCCGGCTCGATCCAGCGCAGGCGCCCGGCGATCATCAGATGCATCACGATGAAGAACCTGTCTTCCATGGCCAGGACGATGCGCTTGCCCAGGCGCGTGACGGCGACGACGCGCTTGCCAACGACCTCGCTCGGAGGCGGCACGGCGGTGCGCAGCACAAAAGGACTGGTCAGCCGGATCTGTTCCAGGACATGGCCGACGATGCGCCGCTCGAGACTCTCGACGTAGACAACGACGTCCGGCAGCTCGGGCACGGGCGTTCGCTAGACGATGCCGGCAATGCCCAGCGCCGCGCCGATTCCCAAAAGCACGAGCGGATGCAGCCGCGTGGTCAGCGTTAACGCGAGGGTAGCGCCGGTGATGGCGAATGACGTCCAGGATTGGTCGACCGTGCGAGCGAGGATGTAACCGCTGGCAAGCACCAGACCGACTGTCACCGGTGCGAGCCCGTGCTGGATCGCCTTGCGCAGCGGAGCCTCGCGAAACCGATCCCAGATGTGGGCGACCGCAAATGTCAGAGCCGAGGATGGAAGGCAGATCGCGATAGTCGCCACCAACGCGCCGAGCACGCCCGAAACCTTCCAGCCGATCACGCTGACGATGAGCATGTTGGGACCGGGCGCCGCCTGGGCGATCGCAAACGCCTGGGCGAAATCGGCGTCGGTCATCCAGTGCTCCATGTCGACGACGCGCCGGTGAATCTCGGGTATGAGCGCGTTGACGCCGCCGATGGCGAGGAACGAAAGGAGCGAGAACTGCCAGGCGAGCTCGCTCAGAGCCGACGTGATCATCGCCGCATCATCCACCACGCCAGCGCGATCGATATGGGCGCCAAGGCGGCCAGTACCCAAAGCAGCGGCACTCTGAGGATCGCGATTGCGATGAAGGTCAGGCCGCACATGGCGATATGCCACGGAATGCCCTTGAGCAGACGCGCCATCCGGAATCCCGTCGCGAGGATCAACCCGGTGGCCGCCGCCGAGACGCCGTTGGTGGCGCCGCGGACCGCAGCCACGTCGGCAAATCTCGCATAGAGCGCTGCGAGTGCGAGCACGATGATGAACGGCATCAGCATCAGGCCCAGCGTCGCCATAGCCGCGCCGAGCGGACCGCGGAAGCGGTTGCCGACGATGATGGACACGTTGACGATATTGGGCCCGGGAAGGAATTGCGAAAGCGAGAGGACCTCGGTGAACTCGCGCTCGGTGAGCCACGCCCGCTGCTCGACCAGCATGCGGCGCGCAAACGGCAGCACTCCGCCGAAGCCCTGAAGACCGACGGCGAGGAAGCTCAGGAAAAGGCTGCGCTTGGTCGGAGCGTGCAGGGGCGGCCGGTCGGGAGCCATCGAAACGCTCATGCTCGACATGATAACGGGTCCGAGTTGCCGGCCGCGCCGTCTCCTCCGCGCGAACGCCCCTCCGAAGCCAGGCACTCGTAGTTGTCGTGCGCTGCCGTCATTGCGGTATGCTCTCGCGGTTCAATTGGTGATGACCTGGCGGCGATCTCCTTGCTTCGGTTCCTTCAATGGTTCGCACGCGCGGCGGATGGAGTCGTCGATGCCGTAGGGCGCGTCACCGCGTGGCTTGTGCTGGCGGTCATCGCCATGCTCTTCGGCCAGCTTCCGCTGCGCGAATGGGTCGGGGCCGGGCACATCCTCGCGAACGACTACGGCCAGATCGCGCACGCCACGGTGTTCATGGTCGGCGTCGCCTACGCGATGCGCTGGGATGGACACGTTCGTCTCGACGTGTTCTACCAGCGCATGTCGCGGCGGGCGCGGCTTCTGGTCGACCTCGGTGGAACGCTCCTCTTTGTCGCGCCCTGGATCGGAATCGTGCTGTGGTTCAGCTGGGCAACCACGGTGCGCTCGGTGGCGGTGTTCGAAAAATTTCCCGAGACGTGGTCGCCGGGCTACTGGCTCTTCAAGGTCCTTCTGATCGTGTTCGGCGTGCTGGTTTCCCTGCAGGCGCTCGGACACATTGCTCGCGACGTGGCGGGACTCATCGACGGCGGTCCCGCGACTGCGGACCCAGCCGCGACAGCAAGCTCGCCACGGCTGTGAGCGTACTGATCCCCGCGCTGGGCCTCATCATGTTCGGCGCGGTGTTTCTGCTGCTGCCGCTGGGATTTCCGGTGGGCTTCACGCTGATGGGCGTCGCGCTCCTTTTTTCGGTGATCGGGAATTTGCTCGGCGCATTCGACCTGCCGCTGCTCACCGCATTGCCGCAGCGACTGATCGGCCTGATGGAAAACGATTTGCTTCAGGCGATTCCGCTGTTCGTCTATCTCGGCGTCATCATGCAGAGGACGACCCTCGCGGCGGAGCTCCTCGAGGCCATGAGCAGCCTGTTCGGATCGCGCGCTGGCGGCCTTTCGATTTCGACCGTGATTCTCGGGGCCCTGCTCGCACCGACGACGGGCGCGGTCGGCGCCTCTGTGCTGACGCTGGGACTCCTCGCGCTACCGGCGATGCTCGCCGCGAACTACCGCAAGAGCCTGGCGTGCGGTGTGGTGTGCAGCGCGGGAACGCTGGGCACCGTGCTGCCGCCGTCGATCATTCTCATCGTCCTCGCCGACCTCATGCGCGGCGCCAATGCCGAGGCGCAGATCATGCGCGGCGAGGACGTCCACGGCGCGCTGATCATCCGCGACATCTACGTCGCCATGCTCGGCCCCGTGGGCATCCTGCTGGCGATGTACCTGCTGTACGTGATCGGCGTGGCGATCTTCAGGCCTTCGTGGTGCCCGCCGCCTGCCGAGCACCGTCCACGCCTGCCCTTGACGAGGCTCTTCGTCGTCGTGATCGGGCCGCTCGCGTTCATCGTGTTCCTGCTCGCATCGATCGTGACCGGGAGGATTTACACCGTCGAAGCGGCAGCGCTCGGCGCCATCGTGGCGACCGTCTACGCCCGGGCGCGCGGTGAGCTCAACTGGCAGCGCTGGGCCGAAACCGTGCGCATGGTGATGCGGCTCACCGGGATGATGTTTCTCCTCCTCATGGGCGCATCGACGTTCACCCTGGTTTTTCGCGGGCTGAACGGGACGCAGACGGTGCATGGGCTGCTCGCCATGCTGCCGGGCGGGCTCAATTTCGCCGTATTCGCGGTCTTCGCGGTGACGTTTTGCTTCGGGTTTTTTCTCGACGCGCTCGAGATCGTTCTCCTGGTCGTGCCCATCGCGATGCCGCCTTTGCTGGCACTCGGCGCATCGCCGCTCTGGATGACCGCGCTGATGGCGTTGACGGTGCAAACGAGCTTCCTGATGCCGCCATCGGGATTCGCGCTCTTCTTCCTGCGCTCGATCGCGACGCGCGAGATAGCCACCCGCGACATCTACAAGGGCGCGCTTCCGTTCATCGTGATACAGCTCGCGGTCGTCGCGATGCTCTGGCGTTTCCCCGCGCTCGCGACGGCGTTGCCGGCGCTGCTGGAGTGACGCGACGCTTCAGGGTTTGAGCGCCCTGTAGAGAAACGGGAGGCTGACGTCCATCCTATAGTCGACGTCGGAGTGGTTGTCATCGAACTCCTCGTAAGTGTGCTTGATGCCGGCGGACGCCAGTCGCCTGGAAAGCAGTCTCGTGCCGAAGTGAATGTGATACTGGTCCCGCCAGCCGCAGTCGATATAGATCCCGCGCAGGCTCTTGAGGTTGGCCTTGTACTTGTCGACGAGATTGACGGGATCGTGCTCGCGCCAGCGCTGCCAGCGCTTGTCGATCATCTCGCCGCTTTCGAGATTGAAGGGCAGTCGGAAACCGAGCGGCGCGTGCCGGTCCGGATCGTAGGTCGCCGCCATGCACAGGTTCATGATGGCGTGCCCCTCGGCCATCGACAGCTTTTCCTTTTCCCATACGTGCTCGAGAAAGCGCTTGACACGCCCGTCGTCGAGCCCTTCGGCGAGCCCCTTGCGGCTGCTTTCGCGCAAGGCGTCGTACTTCCCCGCCTTGCGCTTGGGGTTACGAAAGCGCGTGAGCTCCTCGAGCGTGTTGGGCCAGTCGTGTCCGTAGACGAAATCGAAATAAGAGTCACCCGAATGATCGGCGATCGCACCCCAATGCTGCGCGTATTTCATTCCGTGAATGATGGCGCCGTAGCCTCCCGAGGACTTGCCGAAGCATCCCCGATGATCGCGCGACGCGAGCGTCCGGAATTCACGGTCCACGAAGGGAATCAGCTCGCGTGTGAGGTAGTCCGCGTAGTTGCCGATCGCGGACGAGTTGACGTACTGGTTGCCGCCGAGCGCAGTGAAGCAATCGGGGAAGACCATCAGCGCGGGACCCATCTTTCGCTCGTGTATGAGGCGGGCGAGGCGCTCGGGGACGTTGTCGGAGAACGGCTTCCAGTTGGCGTGCGCGAGGCCGGAGCCGGTGAAGCCGACCATGTCCCAGAGAGCCGGAAAACGCTTCCCGAGGCCGCGTCCGGCGTGCTGGTCATACTCCTCGGGCAGCCAGACGCCGAGCTTGCGCACGTGCGGATCGCCGAGCGCGTTGTCCTTCAGAACGCGGGACGTGTGCTCCAGCACGACCAACCGGCCGCGAGGGGCCTTGGACCGCTTGAGTGCCATACTTTCCTCAGGGTGAAGCGAGGGCGCATTGTAGCGCGCCCCTCGCGCTCGAAGGCCCGCATCGCGTGGCTGGCCGATGCCGGGAACGCATGCGCGACCGCGGCGGTCTCACCGGCGTCCGGCGCGTGAGAACACTTGCCATCGGTCCGGCAAGGCCGAGGGCAGTTTCGCAAAGGGGGCGTCATGACCGGTAAAGCTAGGGCGGTGCAGCGGGTCGGCCTCGCAATCCTGGTCGCCGTTAGCGCGATTCCGGTGTTTGCCGGTCGGCCGACGATGGACGAGTGCCTTGAAGGCTCCGACTTTATCCGCAACGCCGCGCTGTCACGCGACGCCGGAATGGGAGCCGATGCCTTCATGAGTCGGATGCAGGGCGACTTTGTCGCCATCCGCGCCTTTCCCACCGACCTCCGCTGGTTCGTGCACGACGAGAGCGACGAGCAGTTTCTTGCCGAGCAGGCGCGCGTGGTATTCGAGCAGCCTGCGGATCCGGACGATCACCGGCTGCATTTTCTGCGCGCGTGCATCGATCGCATGGCAGACGACTGAAGATCGCGCCCTGTGCGACGAGGCCTCAGCGTTCGACGATAGCCGTCACGCCCAAGCCGCCTGCGGTGCAGATCGAGATCAATCCGCGTCCCGACCCTCGCTCCTGAAGTTGCTTGGCCAAGGTGCCCAGGATACGTGTGCCGGTCGCGGCGAAAGGGTGTCCCAGGGCGACGCTTCCGCCCTTCAGATTCATCCTCCCGCGATCGATCGACCCGAGTGGCGCCGCACGATGAAGCTTTTCGCGGCAATAATCGGCCGATTCCCAGGCCTTCAGCGTGCACAGCACCTGGGCAGCGAATGCCTCGTGAATTTCGTAGATGTCGAAGTCCTGAAGCGCTATGCCAGCGCGGTCCAGCATCGCCGGCACTGCGTAGGTCGGTGCCATCAGCAGTCCCTCCCGCGGCCCCGCGATTCCGGCGAAATCGACTGCCGCCGATGCCGAGTGCGTCAGATATGCCTGGATGGGAAGACCGCGCGCGCTCGCCCACGCTTCGCTCGCGAGCAATACGCACGAAGCGCCGTCGGTGAGCGGCGTGCTGTTGCCGGCGGTGAGCGTTCCGCTTCCGCTATGGTCGTAAACCGGCTTGAGCGCGGCGAGCTTTTCCAGACTCGTGTCGGGCCGCAGGTTGTTGTCGCGCGCCAGACCCGCCATCGGCACGACGAGGTCGTCATAGAAACCCTCCTGCCATGCCTTTGCGCCGTTCATATGGCTTCGCAGCGCGATCTCATCTTGCTCGGCGCGACTGATCCCCCATTCCTTCGCCATGAGCTCGCAATGCTCGCCCATCGACAGGCCGGTGCGCGGCTCTGTCACCGAGGGAACGGAAGGCTTGAGGTGACGCGGTCGCAATCCCAGCCAGGGCCTCACGCGTTGGCCGAGCGAGCGCCCGCGCGCGCTTTCGAGGACGATATTCTTCAATGCCGGACTGTAGACGACCGGCACGTCGCTTACGGTATCGACCCCACCGGCGATCGCGCACTCGATTTCGCCGGAAGCGATCCTGCGCAGCAAGTTGGACCGCGGCGGTCAGACTCGTACCACACGCGCGCTGCACGTCGTAGGCGGGAGTATGCGGATGGAGGCCGGAGCCGAGGGCCGCCTCGCGAGTGAGGTTCCAGTCGCGTGAATGCTTGATGACCGCGCCGGCGGCGACTTCGCCGAGCTTCTCCCCATCGAGTGCGAACTTGCTTACCAGCGCGCGAAAGGTCGCGGTCAGCATCTCCTGATTGCCCAGCGTGCTGTAGGCGCCGTTGCTGCGGGCGAACGGGATGCGGATGCTGCCGACGATGCCGACGCGACGCGAATCACTGGCCATGACGGGACCCTCCTGCGCGATCGATGTTCCGGACGCTGATTATCCTCTGGCCGTGAAGGCCAGGATCAGCGGCGTCGTGACGGCCGAGAGCGCCGTGGAGATTACCAGGCTGGCGGCCACGGGCCCGCCGAGCGTATTGAACTGGCGGCTCATGAGATAGACGTTGGCGCCGACAGGAAGCGAGGCCAGCATCACGATCGCCTGCGTTTCCAGGGGCGGCAAGGCCAGCCATCGCGCGAGGAAATAGACGATCGCCGGTTGCAGGATGAGCTTGAGCGCGCACATGGTTGTGCTCACGCGCCATCCTTCGCCGATGGGATATTCGGCCAGGCCCATCCCCAGCGCGATCAACGACAAGGGGATCGCGGCCTGGCCGATCAGCTCGAGCGTCCCGTCGGCGATTGCCGGCAGCGGAATCGCGGTCAAACCCCAGGCGGTTCCGAGCAGTATGCTGGCGACGACGGGATTGGTCAGCACCGCCTTGGCGGCTTGCATGTAACCGGCCCACGACATCTTCCGATGACGGGCCCATTCGACGGAGACCGTCACCAGCGTCCACAGCGTCAGTGAATTGAATACGACGACCAGAGACACGACGGGTATCGATGCTTCCCCGAGCGTGATCTTGGCGAGCGGCACCCCCAACAGCACGACGTTGGCGAAGATCCCTCCCAGCGCGAAGACGGATTGCGATACGCCGTCCAAGCGAAAGATGCGATTGGCGATGAAACGGCCGACCGCAAAGACGACAAAGCAGCTGCCGAAGTAAGCGATCAGAAGCCGCGGGTCCACGGGCGGCAGGCGCGAGAAATCGCTCATCAGGCGAAACAGCAACGCCGGAATGGCGACCGCGAAAACGAAGCGCGTCAATGCATCCGAGACCGGCTTGGGCCATCCCGCCCAGCGCGTCAGCCCGTAACCGAGCAGCACCAGGATGAACAGCGGCGCCGTCAGGGCGACGATATGTTCGAACGTTTGCATGAGGCCGCCCTTCGCGGAATGCCGCATTCTACTCATCGGGCCATTGCGCTCGGCGAACGCCCGCCGCTAACATCGCGTTACGCTTGTAGGACCTTGTTACCTGTTCGCGGGCGCGCTTTTTGTGGCACATTAGGATCCGTGGACGCAAGGATGTGCCGCAAGGGTTCGGGCGCCGCGCACAAAAATGGCATCTTTTCGAGTCAACGCTGTCTTATCGGCGTGACAGGGAGAAAAAGTCTTGCCTGAACAGGACGTTATTCGCCGGCCTGCGCGTCCGCCGACTCCGGTGCGAGCGGCGGCGCCTTGGCGACTGTCCGATATCGACTATGCGTCGATCGACCGCAAGCGAGTCGTCGACGACCCGGTTCTGCGCATGCTGATTCCGATGGCATCCTTTACCGAAACCGGTTCGGATTTGTACGCGCATGTCCTGGTCTCCTACTTCGGTCACGATCCCGAAGTTGCGGAGTGGCTCTCGCAATCGTGGGAGCACGAGGAGGTGCAACATGGCCTCGCGCTACGCACGTACGTCGAGCACGCGTGGCCCGAGTTCAAGTGGCAGTCCTTGTACGACGGCTTTCTCGAGGAGTACTCCAAGAGCTGTACCTTGCCCGACCTCGAGCCCACGCACGGCCTCGAGCTGGCGGCGCGCTGCGTGGTCGAGATGGGAACGGCGACGCTGTACAGCTCGATACACGACTACGCGCAGGAGCCGGTGCTCAAGGACCTTGCGGCGCGCATCTATGCCGACGAGGTACGCCACTACAAGCACTTCTACCGCTACTTTCGTCGCTATCAGCAGCGCGCGCCGCACGGGCGATGGCGCGTCGGCCGGACACTGGCCAAGCGGATGTTCGCATCGCGCGACGATGATGGGTACTGCTCCTATCGCCACGTCTGGCGGGGCGGGGCAAACGAGGGGCGTTCGGTCGAGCGCGACTACCAGGCCTTTCTCGACCGCGTCGGCGGCTTGGCTCGGCACCATGCCCCGCGCGAGTTGCCGGTCGACATGCTGTTGAAGCCTCTCCAGCTGCCAGCGCCGGCGCTGACGGGCGCAAAGGCGGTCGCCCGCACCCTCTACCGCTGGTGGCTGCACGCCTGAAGACGCATGGCCCGAGGAGCCTGATGGCGCTCCAGCCGACGCAGCCCGCCGAAGGGCGAATGCTCGAATCCGACGGGCGAATGCCCGGATCCCTGAATCCTGACTGAGCCGGGTCGCGGCGCTGTCCGTGAGCGGACACGCGTGCCAGCGACGAGTCCTAGGCCTCCGCGGTCTTCAGCGACGCCAGCTCCACCTCGAAGCTCGTCTGGTCGCTCGCCATCCAGGCGTGGCCGTCCTGGATGGTGCATTGGAGGTCCATGCTGCGTCCGGCCAAGCCGGCCAGCGCGGTGCAAGTGTCAGGACTCACGTGACGCACCGTCAGATTGTCGCAACGCTCGGCGCCTGCGCCGACTCGCTGCCACCACTTGCCGGCGTCGCGGCCACCGTAGCTGTAGACGAAGACCTGCCGCGCGCGACCGCACGCTTTGCGCATCAGTTTTTCGTCGGGCTGACCGACGTCGATCCATTGCAGGATCGTTCCGGTCATGTCCTTTTGCCAGAGGTCGGGCTCGTCGTCGGTGCTGATTCCGCGCCCGAACTGCAGAGCCTCGTCGGCGTGGAGCGCAAAGGCGAGAATGCGCAACATCATGCGCTCGTCGGTCTCCGAAGGGTGCCGCGCGAGCGTCAGTGCGTGATCGTGGTAGTAGTGACTGTCGACGTTCGCGATTCGCAGCGCCGCTTTGCAAATGGTTGCCTTGAGCGCCATTTTTGCCGCTACTTGTACCGTCCGCCGAAGCGTCGCACGCCGGGCTTGGCCGGCTGGGAAGGCGTGCGTGCCGCGGGACGCGATTGTGGCGTGGCGCTCCGCGGCTGCGCCGGGGATGGCTTCGCTTGCGGCGTCCGCGGCGCAGAGGACTTCGGGGCGGCGCGTCCTTGCGATGCGCCCGCGTTGCCGGCCGCCTTTGCGCGGCCTCCGCTGCCTGCGTTCGGCTTGCGATGCGATTGGCCGCGCGCGGATTCACCCGTTCGCGCTCCGCGTTGAGCGCGCTGCTGAATCGGCTGCGCGACCGCCCTCCGATCGGGCTCGAATCCGGGCACGATCTCGGTCGGAATTTCCCGCTTGATCAGCCGCTCGATGTCGCGGAGGAACGCATGCTCGTCGACGCAGACCAGCGAGACCGCCTCGCCGAGGGCGCCGGCGCGGCCGGTGCGCCCGATGCGATGGACGTAATCCTCGGGCACGTTCGGAAGATCATAGTTCACGACGTGTGGCAATTCTTCGATGTCGATGCCGCGCGCGGCGATGTCGGTCGCGACCAGCACTTGCAGCGTCGCGGTCTTGAATTCCGAAAGCGCGCGGGTCCGCGCGCCCTGGCTCTTGTTGCCGTGAATTGCGAGCGCGGTGATGCCGTCCTTGTTGAGCTGCTCGGCGAGCTTGTTGGCGCCGTGCTTGGTGCGCGTGAATACCAGCACCTGAAACCAGTTGCGGGTCTTGATCAGGTGCGAGAGCAATTCGCGCTTGCGGTCGCGGTCGACGGGGTGAACGCGCTGCGTCGTCGCTTCGACGGTGGAGTTCCGGCGCGCGACCTCGATCATCGCCGGGCGGTCGAGCAGCGTGTCGGCTAACGCCTTGATCTCGTCGGAGAAGGTAGCCGAAAAGAGCAGGTTCTGGCGAACCTTGGGCAGCATCGCGAGGATACGCCGTATGTCGCGGATGAAGCCCATGTCGAGCATGCGATCGGCCTCGTCGAGCACGAGGATCTCGACGCGCGACAGATCGACGCAGCGCTGTCCGTGCAGGTCGATCAGGCGCCCGGGTGTCGCGACGAGAACGTCGACGCCGCGCCTGAGCTCCGCGATCTGCGGCTGGATGCCGACGCCGCCGTAAACAACGGCGCAAGCCTGCTTGGCGTACTTTCCGTACACGCGCACGCTCTCCGCGACTTGCGCCGCGAGCTCGCGTGTCGGCGTCAGAATCAGCACGCGCACAGGACGGCGTCCGCCGGCATTCGCGGCGACGCGTTGCGTCATCAGGCGCTGCAGGATAGGAAGCACGAATCCCGCGGTTTTGCCGGTTCCGGTCTGCGCTCCTGCGAGCAGGTCGCCGCCTGCGAGCACGGCCGGTATCGCCTGCACCTGTATCGGGGTCGGCACCGTGTAGCCGTGCTCGGCGACTGCTCGAACCAGCTCCGGGGACAGACCGAGTTTTGCGAATGACATCTGTGTGCTCTGTGGGAAAGGTCAGCTCACTGCGCGGACCGTGGGAACCGGCAATTCCTGCGGCGAAGCCGACGCCGCCGCGGCGTCAGCGTCGCGGTGCGATGCTCGTCAAGATGCGCGGCTGCCGATCAAGGCGAGGAACTCCTCGCGCGTCGCGGTCGACTCGCGAAATGTTCCGAGGACCGACGAAGTGATCATTACCGAATTCTGTTTTTCGACGCCGCGCATCATCATGCACAGGTGGCGCGCCTCGATCATGACGCCGACGCCCTTGGCGCCGACGGAATCCATGACCTCCTTCGAGATCTGCTCTGTGAGACGCTCCTGGAGCTGCAATCTGCGCGCGTACATGTCCACCAGTCGCGCCAGCTTGGACACGCCGAACACCTTGCCGCTCGGTATGTAGCCGATGTGACAACGCCCGAAGAAAGGCAGCATGTGATGCTCGCAGAGGCTGTACACCTCGATGTTCTTCACGATCACCATGCTGTTGGTTTCCTGCGTGAACACGGCGCCGTTGATCAGGCGCTCGAGGTCCATGCGCTTGCCGGAAGTGAGGAACTCGATCGCCTCGGCGACTCGCTTCGGCGTGCGCAGCAGGCCCTCCCGCTCGGGATCCTCTCCGATTTCGATCAGCAGCTGGCGAATCAACGACTCGATCTTGCCGCGGTCCACGCTTGCGCCGGATTTCTTGCCCGTTGAGGTTTTCAAGGTCATGTGCGCATTATCCCACGCGCAACGATTCCGATGTCGGACCCGCCGCGTGCAAGAGGGCGGCGGCCCGGAATGTCATAATTGGCGCCTGATGCCAATCAACAGGAGTCAATCTTCATGGGCAAAGTGATCGAGCTGACCGCGGCCGACGGATTTCGGCTCGCCGCGTACCGAGCGGATCCGGCAGGACGCGTGCGCGGCGCAATTGTCGTGACGCAGGAAATCTTCGGCGTCAACAGCCACATCAGGAGCGTGTGCGACGGATACGCGGCGGATGGCTATGCCGCCATCGCGCCCGCGCTGTTCGATCGCGGCGAGCGTGGTGTCGACATCGGTTATACCGCCGACGACATCGCGCGCGGCCGGGACTTGAAGGCTAAATCCACCACCGACGCGGCGCTGCAGGATGTTGCCGCGGCGAAGGATGCGCTGAGCGGCGCGGGCAAGGTGGGCATCGTCGGCTATTGCTGGGGCGGGTTCATCGCATGGATGAGCGCCTGCCGCCTGAGCGGCTTCAGCTGCGCCGTCGCCTATTACGGCGGAGGCATGCTCGAGGCCGTGGCCGAGACGCCCAAATGCCCTGTCATGGCTCACTTTGGCGAGCGCGATTCCCACATTCCGGTGGATGGCGTCAAGCGCTTCGCTGCCGCGCATCCTGACGTTCAGGTATTTATCTACCCCGCGGACCACGGCTTCAATTGCGATCAGCGAGGGTCGTACGATGCGGCCTCGGCGTCGCTCGCACGCGAGCGCTCGCTGAAGCACTTCGAGCGCTATCTCGGCTGATCGCGGGCGCGCAATGCGGGGCGCGCGGGAATGATCACGGGACCAGCGTGACGATCGCGTCGCAGCGCTGCAGCGCCTGGCTACACGAGATCGTCCCGTTTTCGATGGTGAAGTTGCGAACGTTGAGATAGTACGTCTGCCCGGGCTGGAGTCCCGGCGTGCCGGGAATTGACGACCCGATGACGAAGGCGTTGGTGGTCGTCGTGCCGTTGCTGCGCGACAGCGGTCCGCTCGCGCCGGTGGGATCGGTGGGGCGAAAGTCGCACGGAAGCGTGGACAGCGTCGAATCGCGGCTGGTCGACGGTCCCGCGAATTCGGAGACGGTCAGGCGCCCTCCGTTGCCGCGTATCGCGCTCGGATCGACGGTGAACTTGATGACCCATACGCCGTTCCAGGCGAACGCCGGGAGATCGACATAAGGGCTTGTGTAGACATTGATCGATGCCCAGTCGAGCGCGGAAAAAAGAAAGCTCGGATACTGCGAGCAGAATCCCGGCGGCGATGACGCGCTCGACTGCCAGTTGACCGTGCCCGTGGCCGGCGTGCCGGCGCCGCCGGCGTTGCTCGCGACCACTGAATAAGTCTGTGCGCCCGCAGCGCTTCCCCGCACCAGGCAAGTCTCTGTGCTGCTGGTGCATCCGCTCCATTGATAGCTGGTCGGATTGCCCGCGCACGAAGCGGTCAGCAACGCGAGCGATCCGACGACGGGGCGATCGCTGTCCGTCGTCACGCTGACGTTGCATACCGGCGCCGGCGGAAGCTCGGACCAGGATACGCCGACGGTTGCGGGCGCGCCGGCTCCCAGTGCGTTGACCCCGGCCACGCTGTAGGTCTGGAATCCGACGGTCGCGGACGTTGCCGTGCACGTCGAGCCGGTGCTTGTGCAGCCCGTCCACGAGTAGCCGGTCGTGCTGGCGTCGCAAAGCGCGGTCAGCGTAATACTACTTCCGACGATGGGCGCGGAATCGCTCGTCACGAGCGTGCACGAAGGCGGTCCGGATGCGGTCCCGGGCGAGCACATCGCGACAGGCAGCGGAGGAGGCCCGTATCCTTCCGCGATGTAGCCACGCGCAATCATCGCCAGTTCCACGTTGGGGTCGGTCGTGTAGCGGTGATTGGCGTCAGTGCGATGGTTCCATGCACGATAGATCGGCACGGTGCCGGACGCGCAGACGCCGGTCGTCGGATCGGGAAGGCCAACTTCGAAAACATCGCTGGATTCGAGAATCCACTCGCCGGGAAAACGCTGCAAGACTTCGTTGCACTCGACGGGCGAGGCAGAATAGAAATGCGAATCGAGCCCCGCCGCGGGGACTCCATAGAAGCGACAGACCGGCGAGATGCCCGGGACGGTCGTCGCCGGATCGAGGACCTTGAAGCTCAGTCCGGTACGTTGCCAACCGGCGAAGACACCGCTGTCAAGGAGTTGCTTGTCGCTTGCACTGGCGGTCATGAAATAGTGATCGAGGGTGGCGTTGTAATACTCGACGGCGTCGAGCAGATCGCCCGGCGCGGCCAGCGCCGGTTCCCAGGCGATCATCGATGCGAGAAGGCACCCCGCCGCAGCGACGCGGCGAAGCAGTCGCGAGATCCCGGTTGCGTGGACACTCATATTCGCTAAAGACCGTCGCAGCGATGCTTCGTTCCCCGCCTGAGGGGCCCACCGCGGTGTTGGAGGTATATGGTTGACAAAAGCAACTAATTTGCGGAAAGTAGCCGGGAGTGTCGAATGAAGGCCTCGACGATGATCTCTCCGCCGGCTCGCACATCCGATCGACGCACTGCCGCCCGCATCGCCCTCATAAGGCGCTTCAATCGCTTCTACACCCAGAAGATCGGTGTCGTGGATGAAGGTCTGCTGGGAAGCGTGTTTTCCCTGGCGGAGGCGCGCGTCCTCTATGAGCTCGCGCACTGGCGCGATGGCGCGAGTGCGCCGCCCCGCGAAACGCTGACGGCGACCCGGCTCGCCTCGCGTCTGGATCTCGACGAAGGCTACCTGAGCCGCATCCTCTCCAGCTTCCAGAAACAGCGCATGATCGCGCGAAAGCCTTCCTCCGCCGACGGGCGCGAATACGTGCTGGCGTTGACGTCACAGGGGCGAAAGGCGTTCACGCCGCTCGACGAGCGCTCGCGCGAATGGGTCGCGGCGCTGCTCGCGCCGCTTGGCGAAAGCGACCGGTCGCGCCTCACCGCCGCGATGGCGACGATCGAGCAGTTGCTCTCGCCGGCGACGCCGCGCGCCGAGCCGCCCTTGTCGTTGCGGTCGCTTCGGCCCGGAGACATCGGCTGGGTAACTCATCGGCACGGCGCGCTCTATGCCGAGGAGTACGGCTACGATGAATCCTTCGAGGCTCTTGTCGGCGAAATCGCAGCGCGTTTCGTGCAGCAGTTCGACGCCGAGCGGGAGCGTTGCTGGATCGCCGAGCGAAACGGCGAAATCCTCGGCTGCGTGTTCCTCGTCAAGAAGTCGCGAACCGTCGCCAAGCTGCGGCTGCTGCTGGTCGAGCCTGGCGCCCGCGGTCTCGGACTCGGCGGCAGGCTGGTCGATGAGTGCATCGCCTTCGCCCGGCACGCCGGATACCGCAAGATTGTGCTTTGGACCCAAAGCGAGTTGGTCGCGGCGCGGCGCGTCTACGAGCAACGCGGTTTCAAGCGCGTGGCGGAGGAAGCTCATCACAGCTTCGGGCGCGATCTTGTAGCGGAAACCTGGTCGCTCGCCCTGTAGGGCAGCGGACCGGATCCCCCGGCATCCCCAACCCGGCGCCCAGCATGTAAACTTGCGTCCATTGACGCGGGGACAGCTCAGAGGACGTCCGCGGCTCGAAATGACAATGCACGGCTGCATCGCTGCGGGACGCGAGCGAGGGGCGATCTGCCCCTGGATCGTGCGCAGAGCGTCCGGCGACACAATGCCAACGGAGGGTTCTCAATGAAGTGCACGACTTGCGGTTACGATACCCAGACCGGCGCGAAGTTCTGCGTGCAATGCGGAACGACATTGGTGTCGGCCGGCGGGCCCGCGACCGCCCCTGCCGCTTCTCCCGCCATGCCGCCGACCGCGTCCGCTGCCGCTCCGTCGAAGTCGGCAACCGGATCCGACTCCTCCACCGGCATGCGTGCGGCCGCGGGCGCCGCGCCTTCGCCAGCGTCGACGACGGGAATGCGCCCAGCCATGCCGGCGGCGCCTTCCGCGCCTTCTGCGTCGTCGACGATGTCACGCCCGGCGGTCTCGATTCCGGCAAGCGCGACTACGCCGGTCGGTTCAACGGGGCCCGGCTCGACGACGATGTCGCGGCCCGCAATCACCGTGTCCACACCGCCCGTGACGCCGCCCCCAGCGGGTGCCAGTCGCACGGGCATGATCGTTGGAGCCATCATCGGTGGCGTCGCTGCGCTGGCGATCTGCGGCTACTTCGGCTATCGCATGCTGTTTGGGAGCGGGTCTGGCAGCCATGTCGCGAGCAGCGACACGACGTCGTCGGCCCCGGCAGCCGCACCCGCCGAGCCGCCCAAGGATTCCGCGCAAACGTCGCAGTCGTCCTCGCAGGATACGTCGTCGATGCAGACGCCGCCCGCGATGCCGCCTGATTCGGAGGCCAAGCCGGCAACGTCGGACACGGGTAAGTCCGCGGCAGGCTCGGACATGAGCAAGGCCGCCGCTGCCACCGCGGACTCGAGCAAGATGTCGAGCACGACCGGGTCGACCAAGGATTCAGGCAAGGCTGCTGCAACAAAGGCGGGCACAGCGCCTGCGGCGGCACCCGGATCCGCGCCGGCGACCCCGGCCACCGATGCTCCGAAGACGGTTGCGCAGGGCACCAACCCGGCTCAATCCGCGCCGCCCGATCGCTGGCGGCAGATGAAGGACGCGATGTCCAAATGCTCGGGCGAGACCTTCTTCAAGCGCGTGGCGTGCGAGCAGGCGGTCGGACTGCAATATTGCGAGGGGTATTGGGGCAGGGTGCCGCAGTGTCCCAGCGGGCCTCCGAAGGATCACGGCCAGTAACACCACCCGCGCGTTTCACGAGCGCTGAGGGACCGAGCCCGCACCTCGGTCGTGCCGCAATGCGCGCGACGTGCAATGCGGCGCCGCGCCGCTTAGCGCACGCAGTTGCGACCGGCTCGCTTTGCTTCGTAGAGCTGTCGGTCCGCGCTGGACAGCATCTCGGCCGTAGTCGTCCAATCCTGATCGTCGGTGACGCCGATGCTGACGGTGACCTTCAGGCCGGCCTGTATTTCACCCCATGGATAGCCCGCAACCGCGGCGCGCAAGCGCTGGCACGCCGCGCGGGCGTGCGCCAACCGGGTGTCCGGAAGCATGAGCACGAACTCCTCGCCGCCGTAGCGGACTGCCATGTCCGACGGCCGGCACGTAGCGCGCAAGATCTTGCCCACGGTGCGCAGGACTTCGTCGCCGATCGTGTGCGAGTGGCGGTCGTTGATGTCCTTGAAGTGATCGATATCGGCGAGCGCTATGCCGAGACCGCGGTTCTCCGCGCGCATCTGCTCGAACAGCGCGGGCAGGTGCGCTTCGAGATAGCGTCGATTGGCCAGTCCGGTCAGCACGTCGACGTGAACCGCTTCGACCAGCTCGACATTCGCGGCCGCAAGTTTGTCGCGCTCGAGACGATAGGTTTCGGCTTCCTCGCGAACCTTGCGCACCGCCATCTGCACGACCAGGTTTCGCGCTTTTTCTTCTGCTTCCTCGGAACGCAACTCTCCCTCGAGCGCGTGATACCGCTTGAAGTGGGCGAGTGCTGAGGCCGGGTCTCCCTGCGCTTCGCGGCAATGCGACAGCTCGAGGTGCGCGCGCATCACGCGCGCCTTGGATTGCAGCTCCTCACCGATGGCGAGCGCCGCTGTCAGCGACTCGACGGCCTCGTCGCAGTTACCCGCAAGCCGGTGCGCTTCGCCGATGTTGGTCAGGCATAGCGCCTCGTTTTGGCGATCGTGCATGGCCCGTACCGAGTCGAGCTGGCGCCGGAAAATCGGCATCGCCTGATCGAGGTCGCCGTCGAATGCGACGGCGCTGCCGATGTTGCCGAGCGCGAGCGCCTGCATATGGAAGTCGCCGGACTTCGCGGCGAGGACTTCGGCTTCCTCGAATAAGGTCCGTGCGAGCTGAAAATCCGCGCTCGCCGCGGCGGCGTCGGTTGCCTTGCGCTGCTCGCCCGTGCGCAAGCGCACGACGCCAAGGCTGTTGAGGCTGGTCGCGATGCCGGCCTCGTCACCGAGCCTGCGACGGCGCGTGAGCGCAAGCTCGTGGAATTCGCGGCTCTTGGAGAGCTCGCCGAGTCGCATGTACACTTTGCCCAGACCGGTGTAGAGCATGGCTTCCGCAGCATCGTCGGGATGTGCCTGGATCAGGGCGAGCGCTTCCTCGAGTCTGCCCAGCGACGCGGCATAGTCGCCGATCTGCAGATCGACGGCGGCGATTCCGTTGAGGCACTGGATCTGTCCGGACGCGACGCCGAGGCTCTTCCACAAGGCCAGCCCTTCGAGATAAAGAGCGAGTGCTTCCGGATACGCGGATGCGGCCAGATGTGACGCTGCCGCGACTTCGGCGGCCTCGGCGAGCTGCGCCGGATCGCGATTGCGGCGCGCTGCGGCGAGTGCTTCGGTCGCGAGCTCCAGCGCGCGCCCCGCCGTGCCGGCTGCACTCAATCGCCGGGCAAGCGTGAGCAACGCGCTCACCCCGGCCGGGTCGTCGTGCGGCGTCACCGGTGCCGTTTTCTCGTCGCTGACTTCGGGCGTCATCGCATATCTGCCGTACTCTGTACGGGCTTGTTTACGTACGACGAGCGAATTTCATGCCAAGGCGCGGCGGCGCCTGCAGTGGGAGTTCAGGCGTGAGGGCGATGCGTTTTGAGGCTGATGACGCGACGTGCGGTGGGGTCGGCTCTAGTTACGGCCGCGACGATCAGAGCTCGAGTTGTTGTCGTGTTTTCATGCAGGGAATCTTTGTCGGCGAAACTGCCTCCGACGCCGCTGTTCGCGATCAGCGCTCGCAGCTGCGCGCTTGATTTTCCACGCCGCGCGAAGGTACCCGGTGCGCCGCATTGCCGCAGCGCCACCTCGCAAACCACTGAGCGCCAAACGCGGCGCGTCCTGCTACCCCGTTACGTCCAACTCTCTGCGCATCTGAGCATCCTGGAAATCCTTCGCGAGCATATAGAGGATGCCGGTCGACCAGGCGCCGGTAAGAAGCCCCGCCATGGCGAGCAAGGGTTCGAGCAAATGCCAGTGTTGCGGCAGGTAACCCGCCTGCACGGTCGTATAGTTCAACAATGCGTTATAGAAGGCGACGCTGTGGCTGGGTTGCGCGCCCTGCAGCATGAAAAACGCCGCCCACGCAATGACCTCGACAACGTTGGTGAAGATAATGAGCAGACTCGAAAGAATCACTACGCTGAGTCCACCAAAGAAGGACTGCGTGGACGCAAAGCGGGCTTTGACCGCTCGGACGACTCTCAGGATCGAGAACATGCCCGTTCCGTGGACCACCATGGTGATCGCCACCAGGACGCTGCCCCAGAGGGCCTCCTCCAATGAGATGACGTAAGTCTGCATCGCGTGCTCCCGTATCGAACCGGCCTCGCGCCGGTCTGTTTTCTGTTAATGCAAACGTGTCCGATCTGCGAGGGTTCGTAGACTACACTACGTACATCAACGAACTGATAGTCGCCAAGTCACCAGAACGAAGTCGAGTTCGCCTCGGCGGCTGCCGCGGCCACGGAAAGAGTCAGGCCGATCAGGGCTATCAGAACCAAAACAGCACGTTTGATCCAGTTTCTCGATCTCGAGCGCATGGGTGTGCTCCGAGTGTGTTGTTCAGGGGCGACGCGCGGGCTCATGATACGCCGCCGAGCCTTGCCGCCACGATCGCGGCGTGGTTCTTGCATCGCCAGGCGGGCGGGGCGAAGATTAGACTGGGACAAGCGCGCATTATGCCGTTATCATATCGCTTGGGCCGCGGGGTTTGGCGGCCTGCGGGCTGCCCCGCTTTTGGGAACGGCTAACACGGAGAAGTGTGCACCATACGCCATGAAATGCCTCATCTGCGGACGACTCAGTCTTCCGGGCGCCAAGTTGTGCCTGGACTGCAAATCCGCACGCAAACGCGCTTTTGATGCGACGGTCACCCAACCTCTGCTTGCAGCGGCTGGGGCGACCCGGCGTACGGCCGTCACGCCGCGGCTGCTGAAGCCCGGACAGTCGGTGCCCGACGCCGCACGGCGTGCCGCCAAAATGGCACTCGCGGCGCAGGCTCGCATCGAAGCCGCAAACGAGACACCGGAAGTTGCGCCGCGGAGTGCCGCGCGCTGGCCGATGGTCGTAGGTGCAGTGTTGGCGATCGCGGTTGTTATCGGATACATCGGGCACTCGGTCAACAGCGGCAAATCCGACAGCGTCGCCGCGGTTCCCGATCGATCGAACCTCGAGAGTTCGGCAGCGTCGTCGGGAGCCCAGGCCGGCGCAAGCACTGCGATTCCGGCTCCTTCACCGACGGCTGTCGTGCCGAGCACCGGCGGTGCCGCGGGCGTCGAAGAGCCGCAGCCGAAGCCCGACCTCAAAAGGGCTCCTTTGAAGGCGCGCCAGGAAAAGATCGCGCCGCCCCCGCCTGTGCCGGAACCGCCGCCGCCTCCGCCGGCTGTCGCGGTCGCGCCGCCAGCGCCGCCTCCTGTCATCCGTGAAGCGCCGCGTCTCGATCCATTTCAAATCATGAGCGATGCGATCGCGCGTTGTCCACGCGACTTCTCCGCGCGGGCGTCCTGCGAGCAGCGCCTGCGCGCGCAATACTGCGAGGGGCACTGGGGCGAGGTGCCACAGTGCGCCAGCATTCCGTACGTCGATCACGGATCGTAAGCGGCCGTCGAACCCGGCGGCCGCTTTTATCGCGGACGGATTCCTTCGCCGTTATCCTCGACCGACGAAGGGCATTTTCGTGGCCATGACGGTCAGGAATTGCACGTTGGCATCGAGCGGCAGACTGGCCATGAACAGCACGGAGTTCGCGACGTGCACAACGTCCATCAGCGGCTCGACCGCCACGGTTCCGTTTGCCTGCGGGACTCCCTTGGCCATTCTCGCGGCGAGGTCCGTGTGCGCATTGCCGATATCGATCTGGCCGCAGGCGATGTCGTATTTTCGTCCGTCGAGCGACGTCGACCGGGTGAGTCCCGTGATGGCGTGCTTGGTCGCGGTATAGGGTGCTGAATTGGGCCGCGGCGCGTGCGCCGAGATCGAGCCGTTGTTGATGATGCGCCCCCCATCGGTACCTGGGTCTTCATCATTTTGAACGCCTGCTGCGTGCACAGGAACGAGCCGGTGAGGTTGATGTCGACGACATTCTTCCATTGATCAAAGGAAAGCTCGTCGAGGTCGACGGGTGGCGCGCCGACGCCGGCGTTGTTGAACAGCAGGTCGAGTCGCCCGAAGGCGGCCTTCGCCTTGTCAAAGAGCTCGGTCACCGACCGCGGGTCGGCGACATCGGTGGGTACCGCGAGCGCGCGCGTGCCGGGCGCGCCCGATTCGGCAACGACCTCTTCGAGCCGGTCGCGCCGCCGTCCGGCGAGAGCGACGTTGTAGCCCGCTTTCAGCAATCCCAGGGCGACGGCTTTGCCGATGCCCGACCCTGCGCCGGTGACGACTGCGTTTTTCGTGGGAGATGCCATGCGCTTCACTCCTTGCGGTTGGTGGCTGAAGGTCAACGAGATGGAACCGAGCTCGACGGAAGTGAACCAGCTTGCCTCCGGCGTTGCGCTCGGACTGCGTTCGCAACGAGTGCGGCGCTCGGACTCACAAGCTCGACGGTCCGAACGCGTCGGGCAGCAGATCATCGAGCGTGTAGCGCCGCTCGACCGGACCGTCTGCGGTGAAGCAGATCACCGTCGCGCCGGCGCCGAATTCAGAGAGCACCTGCCGGCACGCGCCGCAGGGTGTCGTCGCCGCTGCCGTGGCGGTGAACACGGCGAGTGCTTCGATCCTGCGCGCCCCTTGCGCCACCGCCTGGAAAATCGCGTTGCGCTCCGCGCAATTCGACAGGCCGAACGACGCGTTCTCGACGTTGGCGCTGCTGTGGATAGTGCCGTCCCCGGTGAGCACCGCGGCGCCGACGGCAAAGCCCGAGTACGGAGCGTACGCATGCGTTGAGGCTTCGCGGGCGCGCTCTTTTAAGGCGTCGAGCGTGTCTTCGGCGATTGCCATCAGGCGCGAGCCTTACGGGATTGCGGCGCGCGCGCGGGCCGGAATTCAATCGGCATCGTGTTCCGCGAAACAGTTCACGAAAATCGCACCGGCGATTGCGCTTCGCGGTTGACGTGCAGCTGAAATATGTCGGGGCGCGCGTAATGCCCGGCGACGTCGATCCTGCGGCGGGCCACTGCGACGGCATCGAGGTCGATCTCGGCGATCAGCATGCCGGTCGCCTTGCGCATCGGACCGGCGACGATCGAGCCGCCCGGCGCGACGACCACCGAGTCGCCGTTGTTGATCCACTCGTCCGCGTCGGCGTAGATGCGCTCGCGCTCCGGAAAATCCGCGGGCAGGTCGCTCGCGCGCATGACGGTTCCGCTGCCGATCACCCAGCAGCACGCTTCGCGCGCGATGTGCTGCAGCGTTCCGATCCACCCGTCGCCGCTGTCGTACGTCGGCGCGACGTACACCTCGACGCCCTGCGCGTAGAGCGAGTAGCGCGCGAGCGGCATGTAATTCTCCCAGCAGATCAGGGATCCGATGCGGCCGCAGGGCGTATCCACCACCTTCAGGCTCGAGCCGTCGCCGAAGCCCCACACCATGCGCTCCGGATTGGTTGGCATCAGCTTGCGATGCTTGTTGAGGATCGTTCCATCGGCGCCGATCACGACGACCGCGTTATAGAGCGTGCTGCGGCTGACCGTCTCGTCGCGCTCATTGATGCCGCAGACGACGGTGACTGCGTGCTTCTTCGCCGCCTCGCACAGGGGTGCGAGGTCGCCGCGTACCACGCTGACCGCGTTCATGAGCAGCCGGGCATGCAGCGCCGACGTCACCGCCGCGTCCGTCCCGGGACGAAGGCGCCATATCCACACCGGATAGCAGGGGATGAACGTTTCAGGAAACACCGCCAGCGTGGCGCCCGCCGACGCAGCTTCCGCGATGTGGGCCGCGGCACGCTTCAGCGACTGGGTCCGATCGAGGACGACCGGGGGCTCTTGGATGACGGCGACCTTGAACATGATCGTGCTCCGACTGCAGAACGAGCGGGTTTCAAACGTGCGATGGCGCAGCGGGCGAGTGTAGCACCGGCGCGAATGCGCGCCGAGCGGCCGCCGGGCTTAACGGACAGGCGATGCGTCGAACGCATTCTGCTACCATCGTTCCAGGAGACGATGCTGTCGAAGCGACGACTCTTCGCATCGTGTCGATGATGCGCGGCGCCGAGCCAGCGCCAAAGACCCTTCTCTTCAAGCCCCGATTCTTCATGCCGTCCCAGGGAAACACCGAGGCACGCCCCATCGATGCCGCGCCGGCAGAGGGCGCCTCGATGACGTCGCGTCAAGCATTCTTCAAGGTATTTCCGGGCGTCATGGTGGCGATGTTCCTCGCCGCCGCGGATCAGACGATATTGGCCAGCGCATTGCCGACGATCGCCGGCTCCCTCGGCGGCTTGGCCGATTTGTCATGGGTCGTTATCTCTTACCTGCTGGCCGCGACCATCGCGGCACCGCTGTATGGGCATCTCGGTGATCGCTTCGGTCGGCGTCGCATGCTGCTCGGCGCGCTCGCCATTTTCACCGTCGCGTCGCTCGCTTGCGCCGTCGCGCCGACTTTGCTCTTGTTGATCGCGGCTCGCGCCATTCAAGGTCTTGGTGGCGGCGGCCTCATGACGCTCGCGCAAGCGCTCATCGGGGAGCACGTGTCACCGCGCGAGCGCGGACGCTTCTCCGGGTATTTCGCGACGGTATTCGCGCTGGCGAGCACGTCCGGCCCGGTGCTCGGCGCCTATCTCACCGAGCACTGGAGCTGGAGAGCGGTGTTCGCCGTCAATCTGCCCCTCGGTCTTCTCGCCGCGCTCCTCGCGATGCGCATTCCGCAACCGCCCGGGGCAGCGCAGGGTCGCTTTCGCCCGGACCTCGTCGGTGCGCTCCTGTTCACGCTTTCGGCGCTCGCCTTGCTATTCGCCTTGTCATCGGGCGGCCATCGCTTTGGCTGGAGCTCGTGGCAGATGGCCGCGCTGATGGGAGGCGCGCTGATTGGTTTTGCGTTGCTCGCGCTTTGGGAGCGGCATGCCGCGGATCCGGTGATTCCGATCCGATTCTTCGGCATTCCCGCCATCGTCCGCTCCGATGCGGTGGTGATCTGTTTTGCGGCCGCCTTGTTTTCGACGATTCTCTATCTGCCGCTCTATCTCCAGCTGGGGCGCGGGCTCGGCATCGGCCAATCGGGGCTATTGTTGCTGCCGATCACGCTGTCGATGGTCACTTCCTCCGCGATCATCGGACGCCTGATAACGCGCACGGGCGAGGTGAAGTTGTTTCCGCAGCTCGGGCTTGCTGTCGCGGCACTGGCTTTCCTGCTGCTCGCAACTTTTGTCACGCGCGGCTCGACGGCGCTTGTTCTGGGCCTGACGCTCGCGGTCGGCGCCGGACTCGGCATGGTCATGCCGCCGACGCAGGTGGCGGTTCAGTACGCGGCGGGACGCGAAGCGCTCGGCGCGGCGACCGCGACGATCTCGGTGTCACGGGCAGTGGGAGGCGCGATCGGTGTGGCCATCGCCGGCGCCATACTCTTCAGCATGCTTGCCACGCCCGACGGCACGATTTCGGCTGCGGTGCACAACGTCATCGAAGGAGGCCCTGCCTTCGTCGATCGCCTGAGTGACAGCGAGCGTGCGGCATTGACGGGAAGCCTCGACCGAGCCTATCGCGTTATTTTCGTGGTGCTCGCGGTTGTTACCGCATCAGGCGCGTTGATCGCGCGCACCGTTCCCAAGCCCGTATGGACGAAATAGGATGCTTCCCGCCCGAGCCTTGGGCGCTGCATTGACAACCCTTTCAACCGGGCTTAAAAAGAGATCGATACGAGTCTCCCGACGGAGTCGCAGGACGGCGATAGGCCCCCCAGCGAAGCATCCCAGCCAACATCAACCCGGAGGAACAAGATGGCCAAGGCGAAAAGCAAGAAAGCACGTGCGGGTGAGAGCGTTTACCGGATCACGGAGCTTGTCGGAACTAGCACGGTTTCGTGGGAGGACGCTGCGAGGCGCGCCGTCGAAACCGCGGCCGGGTCCTTGCGGGACTTGCGCGTGGCGGACATCGTCAAGCTCGACGTCAAGGTCGACGGCGGCAAGGTGGTCGCTTATCGGGCTCGCGTCGCGCTGTCGTTCAAGTACGAGGGTTAGACAACCGTTCGTGTCACTCCGTCGCGATCGCGGGCGAGCCGCGACTGCGATCGAGACGGATTCGTCCCTTGCTCAATACCCGCGGCGTGCGGTGCTCGTAGCCACAGGTGCGGCGGGGGCCGACGGGGTCGCCGGCGCTGTCCCTCTCGCGCGGCCGGTCGGCAGCGTGCCCGCGCCGGAATACGATCGCAGCCCGGCTACGATTTCATCCACGCTGGCGCCCGCGGCGCCCGACGCGGTCGATGTTGCGACGAACGCAGGGCACTGATCGGCATCCATCATCAGCAGGTACTCGCCACGCTGACGCATTGCGGCGCGCTCGGCCTTTCCACGGTCGCTAAGATCCACGGGCGGCACGACATCGCGGTAGATGACGTTGTCGTTGCGATCGAGAACGATATTGCAGGTCACGGCATGGGCCGTTGCCGCGCAACTGAGCGACGCGGCGATGGCGACCGATATCAGGCGATGACGCATGTCAGACCTCCACTGGGTTTGGCGCATCCTATGCCCTAAAGCCGAGGCCCGCAATCCGCCCGTCGGTTTGTGCTCCCTGGTGTTGCGGCTCGGCTCAGCCACCCGCGGCAGCGATCAGTCTCGCCGCCAGCCCGTCGAGGTATGCCGGAAACTTGTGAATGTCGTTGTGGCCGGCCCCCGGAACGATCAGGAGCTCGGCCGGGGAGCGCGCGAGCGCCCTGAGTCGCTCGCTGTCACCCGGAGGGATGAGCTTGTCTTCGGATCCGTGGATCAGAAGAACGGGACTCTTCACTTCGCCGATGACTGCGTCGGTGTGCATTGGAAACTCGAGGATCCATGCCGGCGCCCACGGATATTCGCGCGCCGCAGCGGCCTCGAGACTCGTGAATGCCGAGACCAGCACCAGGAGGCGCGGGTTGACGTCGCGCGCCAGCGACGCGGCGAGCGCCGTGCCTAGCGAGCGGCCATAGATCACGATCGGGGTGTCGCGATAGAGCGCGGCCATCGCGTCATAGGCTGCGCGAGCATCGGCATGAAGCTGTGCCTCGCTTTCGACACGGCCGGTGCTCTTGCCGTATCCCCGGTAATCGACGATGAACAAGTCGTAGTTGACGCGCTGATAGAAATCCACGCCGGTCGTCCATGTGACGAGATTACCGGCGTTGCCATGAAGGAAGAAGACGACGCCGCGCGGATGGGGTTGTCTGAAGTGCAGGGCGTGCAGGGTCGCGCCGGACACAGGGATCCATACTTCGCTGAACGGCTGGTCAAACTGGAAGCGGTAGTCCGCGGACAGCTTCGTTGCAGGAAAGATGATCTTCTCCTGCATCAGGTACAGCGCCGCCAGGGCGCCGCCGTAGCCAATCACGATCAGCGCAGCGAAGACCGTCGCGGTTACGCGTGCCCAACGAGGCAGGAGCTTCAGCATCGGTTGCTTATACGCGACAAATCCGGGCGTGGATGATTGGGGGACGCTCGATTCGCACATTCGAGACCATCGATCAGGAAGGCGATCGTCGAGCGAATCGTTGCGGTAAGCTACGCGCTTCGAATACGCGTGGAGCATGATCATGCGACGGCAATCCCGACTCGCGGCTGGCATGCTCGTTTTCATGCTCGTCGCCGGCAATGCCCGGGGGGCGATGAGCAAGGAAGCCCAGGAGTTCATGGCGATCCAGAGCAGGATGGCACCCGATCAGTGCGAGCTGCAGCATCTGAGCACCCAGGCGGCCGCTGCGCAGCGGGCGGGCGACCTCGTGAAGCGACAGGAGCTCAACGCGCAGATGGAGCTCGTAGTGAAGCGCCTGCAGTCGAATCAGCCGCGGATACAGGAGCTGTCGAAATACATCCAGCCATCGTCACCGGAATACGCCGCGGTGCGGCAGCAAACGATGGACCTCCGCGCGAAATGCAAGCTATGAGCTTGCGGAGACGCCGACCTGATGAACGAACGCTGCTCGACGACGCTTAAATCGCATCGCCGAGCAGACTTGCCGCCCAGTAGCCCGCACTCGCGGAGACGGCCGTGACGAACGCGCCCCACGCGATGTCCGCGAGCGAGAGCGCGGTGGACCAGCCCTTGAGAGTCGCGAGATTGGACAGATCGTAAGTGGCGTAGGCGAGGGCGCCGAGCAGAGCCCCCAGCAACGCCGCCTTGCGGATCGAGGCGGTGTCCAACGCCGGGACGATGCAGAAGAGGCAAACCCCTCCCGCGAAGATCGCGTAGAAAGCCACCGCCGCGGCCCAATTCGGCTGGCCGAGGAGAAGCCCGCCGATCTGCGATTGGTAATAGTCCTTGGCGACCCACCCCAGCCATACGAAATCGCAACAGCAGAAAACAATGAGCGTTGCCGCATAGGCGACAAGGATGCGCGTCATGGCATCTTTTTCCGCACGCTCATCGAGGCATCGAGCGAATCGACACAGGTCCGGCCGCGAGGCTCAGTCGCGCGCCCGTGTCGACGAGCTTCCCGTCGCGCACCGCGAATACACCGATGGCACGCTCCACGTCCATCTGCAGCAGGATCTGCTTGCTGTCCTGGCTGAACACGACGCCTTGCGCGGCCTCGGCGCCCGGGACCTCGTTGACCTTGGTAGCCGAGCCGTCCTTGATCTCGAACAGCACCAGCTTGCCGATTTTGTTGCGGCCCGGATCGTCCGGAGTCAGGCTCGATCCCGCCATCGACGATACGGCAATCCAGCGGCCGTCGGGAGAAATGGCGACGCCTTCCGGCGTCGACGGAACGGAAATCTGCTGCACCGCACGGAACGGCCGCGAGGAGACATCGACCAGCGTCACGACGTCGGCGTCGGCGACGATGCGTCCACCGACGCCGGTGTTGCCGATAATGGCCCACTTGCCGTCGCTGGAGATGTCGACCGCATAGGGGTTGACGCCGGTGGAGATCCGTTCCTTGGTGAGCCTGACCGAGGTGCCGTCGACACTCAGGACCGCGGCGCCATTTTCGTCGCGTTGCGCGACGATCGCTGCCTTTCCGTCATGCGTGAACGAGATGCCGGAAAGGCGCTTGTCGGCGACCTTGACCTGGTCGATCATCCTGACGTTCTTGCCGTCGATGGCGAGCACCTTGACTGTTCCGTCATGCCCCGCGGCGAGGAGCAGCGTGCCATCGCGATTGATCGACAGGCCATTGGTGTGCGCGCCCACGTCCAGCTTCGCGATCATCTTTGGCGGAGACGCCTCGATATCGACGATCTGAATGAAGGTGTCGAACAGCTCTTTCTTGGCCGCGTAGTCGTAGCGCGTCGGGGCGGCGACGATCGCGAGCTTGCCGTCCGGCGTAATGGCGACCGCTTGCGGCGGCCCTTGGACCGTATGCTCCAGGCCTTCGACGGTGCCCTTGATGACCGGCGGGGACACGGACATGTCGATGACGACCAGGCTGTCCGAAGGTGCGGGCTGCGGAAAGGTCGCGCGGCCCTCGACGCGCACGAACTTGCCGTCCTGCGCCGATACGACGAGGTCGGCGCACATCGCCGGTGCGGTCGTGAGACTTACGCATAGAAACAAGGCGGTGGCAAAGCGCGATTGGAGCAAGTGCATGGGCCCTCCCTAGTATGGTTGATCGCACGCTGTTGCGTGTTCATGTTGTGTTGTTTCGCTCAAATCGGGCGGCGAAGATGCGCGTCCGACTGGCCGCGAGGCACGCGGCGCTCAAGGCTGCGCTCGCGTGCGCACATCATAGCAAGCTGCGCCCGGACCGCGCTTCGTTCCTGTTACTCCGCCTTGATACCGGCGGCCTTGATGACCTTTGCCCATCGCGCGAGGTCGGTGCGGATGAGTTCGGCAAATTGCTCCGGCGTGCCCGTGACCGGCTCGAGACCTTGCGCCTGAAGCGTCTCGCGCATTTCCGGCGCGTTGAGCACCTGCGCGACGTCTTCGTTGAGCTTGGCGATGATGTCCTTCGGCGTTCCGGCCGGCGCGAGCAGTCCGTACCAGAAATCGACGTCCAGGTCCGGATAGCCCGATTCAGCAAACGTGGGTATGTCGGGTGCGAGACGCGAGCGCTTCGATCCGCCGACGGCGATCGCGTTGATCTTGCCCGCCCGCACTTGCGGCAGCACCGCGTGCAGCGCGTTGGACATCATCGCGATGTCTCCGGTCATGAGCCCGGTAATCGCTCCGGCCGATCCTTTGTACGGAACGTGCAGCATGTCGATGCCGGCCTGCGATTTGAGCAGCTCCGTGGCGAGGTGCTGCGGTGTTCCGACGCCCGGTGAGCCGTAAGCGAGCTTCCCGGGATTGGCCTTCGCGTAGGCGACGAATTCCCTCAGCGAGTGCGCCGGAACGGCCGGATTCAGCGTGATCGCCATGGTTCCCACCGCCATCTTCTCGATGGGTGCCAGATCCTTGATCGGATCATAGGGCACGTTGCTGTACAAGCTTACCGTCATGACCAGAGTGTTTGCGGTCAGAAGAAGCGTGTATCCGTCCGGCGCGGCTTTCACCACAAGGTCGGTGCCGATGTTGCCGCTCGCGCCGGGCCGATTGTCGACGATGACCGGCTGACCCCAGCGCTCGGAAAGTTTCTGTCCGACGATGCGGGCGAGGATGTCCATCCCGGTACCTGGCGTGAAGGGCACGACGATTTGGACTGGCCTGCTCGGATAGGACGCGGCGCTGCTTCTGGACGGCGCTTGCGCCGACGCGCCGCAGGCGAGGAGGGCGAGGCACGCCAACGCCAGTATCCGCGCTGCCGCTTCCTTGAAGGTTCGCATTGTTGTACTCCCGGATTTGGTCGGTGTTGCGCGTGCCCTGCGCGTTTCCCCGGCGCTTGCGCATCGATCTCGACATGCTGTGCCGCGCTCGTCACTTCGCATCCGTCAGAGCCTCACGATGGTAACCGGCGATCCGTTTATAGCCGTCCGAAAGCGCGACAAGCTCCTGCGCGCTGATGACATCGTCGATGTGCGTAAACGGCCTGTCTCCCGTGCGCTCGAAAACTTCCCGCAGTATCGCATCCGGAGGGTTGGCGCGATTGGCCTTCACAACGTTCGACGTTGCTTCGAGTCGCGCGCTTTCATATGCCTGAAGGGCTTGCACGACGTCACCGTGCGTGGAGAGGCAATCGGCCAGCGATCGCGCATCCAGAATCGCCTGACCTGCGCCGTTGGAGCCGCGCGGATACATCGGGTGCGCCGCATCGCCGAGCAGCGTCACGCGCCCCCGGCTCCACCATGGCAGCGGGTCCTGGTCGATCATCGGGAACTCGAGGATCGCGTCGGCGGCGCGCATGAACGCCGGAACGTCGAGCCAATCGAAGTGCCAATCCTCATACGCGGCGATAAAGTCGGAGAGCGCTCCACGGCGATTCCAGTCACGCTGCGTGTGCCTCGGAGTTTCCAGCTCGGCGACCCAGTTCACGAGTTGGCGCCCTTCTGGATCGATGCGATCGCGAATCGGATAGAGCACGAGCTTGCCGGTCGCGAGCCAACCCGCGCGGACCATGCTCGCACCGGAAAGGATGGGCTCCCATCGGGTGACACCCCGCCACATGTTGACGCCGGAATACAGCGGTTCGCCTTCGTGCGGATGCAGCTGCTTGCGGATGATCGAGTGCAGGCCATCGCATGCGATGAGCATATCGCCCTCGCGCTCGGTCGGCGCAGTTCCGCCGGGGTCGGCGAAGACCGCGCGCACTCCCGCGTCGGTTTGCTCGAAGCCGACGCATCGGGATCCGGTGAAGAGGCGGTCCGCGCCAACACGCTGGTTGAACGCCTCGAGCAGAATCCGCTGCAGGTCGCCGCGGTGAATCGAGAACTGCGGCCAGTCGTAGCCGGCGAATCGGCCCGCGGGCTCGCCGTAGATGCGTTGTCCGAATCGGTTGAAAAAGACCGATTCGCGGGTGGTTACCGCGACGCTCGCAAGCGCATCCTCCAAACCGAGACGGCATAGCTCTTTCGATGCGTGCGGGAGGATGTTGACGCCCACGCCGACGGGTCTGATCTCGGTGGCGGACTCGAAGACGCGCGAAGAGATGCCTGCTTCGTGGAGGGTCAGCGCGAGGGTCAATCCGCCGATGCCGGCGCCAACGATGATGACTTCCATGGCGAGATGCTCGGCGGGCGAGTCGCCGTCGCTACCGCTTGCTGAGCGCGAACGCGCTCGCACCGGCGACGTCTCCGACGGGCGGCTGCGCAGCCTGCGCAGGGCGGCCGGACGATCCGCGCGCCGAGCTCGGCGCCGCGAAGAGAGCCTCCATCTCCCGGCGGGTCCGATAAGCAGGGAGGCTCGCATCGATGATGACATCGCTCCATGCGAGCGTATCGCCTTGTCGCACCGCGCGCGCCATCCTGACGTTGTGCGCCAGGCCCAGGGGAAGGCCGCCCAGCGCGAGCGAAGTGGATGCGGGCAGCAGCTTGCCCCAGACGGTATATCCGCCTTCGCCGTCGAGCAAATCACCCGCCGCGAGATCGCGCTTGGCGGTCGCGACCACGTCCGCGTTGAAGCAAGTCGCCGCGCCGGTCGCTTCACCACGTAGTGCAATCGATGCCACCGAGATGCCGACCTCGAGTCCGATCAGGTGCCATCGCTTGTAGAGGCACGCGTAGCGCCCGCTGTCGTCGGTGCGCACCATGTACTCCTTGAAGCAATTGCGGATGTACTCGGTGTCGCCCTCGAAGACGACGAACACGCCGAAGCGGATGTCGTATCCGATGGCGCTGCCGTCGCGTCGAAGCGAGGAGATCACCTCGACCTGGCCCTTCTGATCGAGGAGTCCGCCTTCCGCGCGGGGGCGGCATATCGACGGGATGTCGTCGATCGAGCCGGGCGGATAGGAGAGCCCATCCGCCGGTGCGGTCAGGCCTGTCGCATTGCAGACCGCGGTACTCTCGATCGAGGGCTTCGATCCGTCGAGAAAGGAATTGAACATCTTGGGATTGAGGCCGCCGACGCGCGCCTGCTCGGGCGTCAGGCCGTAGTGACCCCACACCGTTTCCGGCGTCGACTGCGCAAAATGCGGCAGCCACTTGTGGCCGCGTCCCGCGGCGACGACGCCGAAGCCCGCGGCACGCGCCCAATCGATCAGGTCGCAGATCAGCGCGGGCTGGTCCCCGAACGCCAGGCTGTAGATGACGCCCGACTCGGCGGCCTTGCGAGCCAGGAGCGGTCCGCAAAACGCATCGGCCTCGACGGTGACGTTGACCACGTTCTTGCCGTGGCGAAATGCCTCAAGGCAGTGCTCGACCGCCGCAATCGGGTTGCCCGTGCATTCCACCACGATGTCGATCGCGGGGTGCGCAACCATGGTCTTCCAGTCCTCGCCGACGTAGGTGCTTCCGCGATGCAAGGCATCGTCGATCGACACCGCGCCAAGGCGCTCCGGCGTCCAGCCGACGCGCTCAAGATTGACTATGGCGCTCGAAGGCGAGAGGTCGGCGATCGCGGCGAGATGGACTCCCGGTGTCTTGGGCACCTGCGCGAGGTACATCGCGCCGAATTTGCCGGCGCCGATCAGTCCGACGCGAATCGGACGGCCCTCGGCGGCGCGCTTCCGGAGTCCGGCGTAGAGGCTCATTGCGGCTCGGATCGGTCAGGCGGCGAGACTGCTCTCGCCCGCGTGCTGCGGCGTCTGATTCTTCCACGGCAGCGCGACGTCGTAATCCTTCAGAAGGCAATCGTCCGGGAGACACTCGATCGGCGCGAAATCGCGATGGGCGATGTACTCGGGGCGCTTGAATCTGCGTATGTGATTGGAGACCGCGCACAAGCTCAGGTAGACGCTCACCCGATTCCACGGCGACAGGTTGGCGGTCGACGCGTGCACGAGACACGAATGAAACAGGATCATCGACCCCGCGGGACCTTTCGGCGCGACGATACCTCCGCGGGCGACCAGGCGCGAGATGGTGTCGTGGCTGATAGTCCACAGCGGGTAGCTCGTGGTCGACGTGTCATGCTCGGCATCGATCACGCCGAGCTTATGGCTCCCCGGGATGAACATCAACGGTCCATTGAACTCGTTCACCTCGTCCAGAAAAATGGCCACGTTCATCGCCCGCGGCTCGGGCATGTCGTCGTCGTTCTTCCATGTACCGAAATCCTGGTGCCATTGCCAGACGTCGCCGTCAAAAGCCATCTTGCCGTTGATCTTGAACTGATGCATGTATACCGGCTCGCCGAAGACCTGCATCGCCGGCTCGACCATTCGCGGATGCCGCGCGAGCCGCGCGAAGGGCTCGCTGTACATATGCGCGGCGAAGTTGGTGCGAACGGCGTCGCTATCCTTCTCGCGCACGTTTTCCTGGCGCCGCTGGGCGTAAAGACGCGGCACCTCGTCGAGCAGGACGGCGATCTCGACCGGTGTGAACAGACCCGGGAAAAAAAGGTAGCCCTCGCGATCCAGCCGCAATCGTTGCTCCGAATCCAGTTGCATGGCGTGCTCCCGATGTGTCACGGCTCAATTCTATCCGTTATGATCCATGACCGCGACGCAGCCGGCAGTCTCCGCGGTCGCGTCTGCGCGCGGCCCGACGAGCGGCGGAGGCGCCGCGAGATGGAGAGTGACGAACCCGCTGCAAAACCACGAACGAATTGAGGAAAAGCAGAATGCCCGGACTGAGGGAGCGATTCGGCAGACCGCTGCGGCTCGGGATCATTGGCGGCGGGCCCGACGCATGGATCGGTCGCATGCATCGCGGCGCCGCCGAAATGGACGGATGGTGGCGCGCGGTCGCCGGCGTCTTTTCGAGTGATGCGGCACGCTCGCGCGCCGCCGGCGCGGCGATGGGCTTCGATTCCGAGCGCAGCTACGGCGATGTCGACGAAATGCTGCGCCGCGAAGCGCAGCGTCCCGATGGCATCGATGCGGTTGCGATCATGACCCCCAACGACACGCATTACCGGTTCGCCGCGGCCGCGCTCGATGCCGGACTGGATGTGGTGGGGGACAAGCCGGTCACGCACGATTTCCAGGAAGCCTGCGATCTCGTGGCGCGCGCGCGGCACGGCAAGCGCATCTTTGCCGTCGCGCACGCGTATTCCTCCTATCCGATGACGCGCTACGCACGCCGCCTTGTTCATGACGGAACGCTCGGTACGGTGCGGCTGGTGCAGATCGAATATATCCAGAGCGGCATGGCGACGCGCGTGGAAGAGGGTCCCCACAACAATCGCTTCCGATGGATCCTCGATCCACAGCGCAGCGGACTGGCGTTGGTCATGAGCGCCATCGGCTGTCACGCACAGCACCTGGCCTGCTTCGCCGTCGAGCGCAACGTGTCCCGCGTCGTCGCCGATGTCCGCGCGCTTCTGCCGGGGCGCAAGGTCATCGACTACGTTTCGGCATTGCTCGAGTTCAACGGCGGAGCGCGTGGAACGTTCACCGTCACGCAGGCTGCCGCGGGCGGCGAGAACGACATACGGCTACGGATCTATGGCGACAAAGGCATGCTCGATTGGTCGCACCGCGACGCAAGCTACCTGCGACTCGCGCTTCAGGGTGAGGCCGTGCGCATGATCGGCCGCGGGGATGCGTTCCTGCCGCCGGAGATCATCGGCGCCGGGCGTACGCCGCGTGGGCATCCCGAGGGACTGCGTGAGGCGTTTGCCAATATCTATGCGGAAGCGGCGCAGGAGCGCATGGCACGTAACCTCGGCGATCCTGCCCCGGCATATCCGTATCCGCGCATCGAGGACGCCGCACACACGATGGCTTTCATCGAGGCTTGCCTCGCATCGCAGGCGTCCGGCAAATGGGTCGACGTGGCGCACCTGCCTGGCGCGTAGGCGTTCGCGTGCCGGGGTCGCGCAGTGGCGCGTGGTTTCAATCTCCGGACCCTATTCTTCATCGACCTTGGCGCGCGCCGCCTTGATCTGGCCGCGTCGCACCTTGCCCTCGACGCGCCGTCGCTGAGATCCCTTCGTCGGGCGCGTAGCCTTGCGCACGCGGGGCGCGACCGCAACGCTGTCCACCAGCGCCTGCAGCCTTGCGAGCGCATCGTCCCGATTCTGGTCGAGGCTGCGGTGGCGCTGCGCCTTGATGACGATCACACCTTGGACTGTGATGCGCCGATCCTTGCTGGCGAGGAGCCTGTCTTTGACCGGCCCCGGCAATGTCGAGGCCGGAATGTCGAAGCGGAGCTGCGCCGCGCTCGACACTTTGTTGACGTTTTGTCCGCCGGCACCCTGCGAACGGATCGCGGTCCACTCGATCTCGGCCGGTGCGATGGCGATCACGTGAGCGGAAACATCCGACGCCAGCCTTCGATGCCGAGACGGCGCAAGGTATCAATGTTGCGCGCGTAGATCGCGGAGGCGTTGGGATTCGCCGCGACCGCGCGCTCGACGCTCGCTTCTCGAAGCAGATGCAGCATCGGATGCGGTGATCGGTTCGTGTAGTTGCCTATGTCGTCCGACGCCGTTCCTGCGAACTGATAGCGCGGGTGAAAGCTCGCGATCTGGATTTCGCCCCGGAGTCCAAGCGCGTCGACCTCGCGATCGGCCGTGTCGAGAAACGCGTTGTAGGCCGCGAAGTCGGCCAGCGCCCGCGGATGAATCAGCAGCGTCGTCTCGCACGCGTTTTCCGGCGCGGCAGCCAGGGCCGTGAGCTCCTGGGCCAGGTCCGCACGCAGGGTTTCCTCATCCGCGGCGGAGCTGACGCGATAACGAATGCGATCAGCGATGTAGACGGCTCGGGCGAACGGACAGAGTTCGAGTCCTATGACCGCCTTCTCGATCCAGCGGCGAGTGTCGTCCAGCGCGGCTGCGATTTCCAGGGGCGACAGGTTCGCGCTCACGGCGCTGACCGCGCGGCGCGCTGCGGCGACTCGATTCTTCGCCATACCGTCGCGAGCCACGGCTGCTCTTCGCGGGGCACTCCTTCCGGGCGGTAGTAGTGCGCAAGCTCCGCAAACCCGGCCTCCGACACGAAGCGCCGCCAGGTTTCGAGGCGATGGTACGCGCCGTAGCGGCCCCGATTCCATCCCTCCTCGTCGTTGCCATGAGGATTCGAGCTGAAAAGGACGCCGCGCGGCTTGAGCGTCGCGTGCAGCTCGCCAAGCACGCGAGGCAGCTCCTGCGACGGAACGTGAAACAGCGCTGCATTGGCGAATATGGCGTCGAAGTATGCGGCCGGAAGATGCATGTCGAGGAAATCCTGCTGCCACACCTCGCAGTCCGAGTGCGCGCGCGCCATGGATGCGAATCGGCCGGCGCCTTCAAGGCCGATCGCGTGGTGGCCGAGCGCGGTCAGCGTCCTTAGGTCACGGCCGGGTCCGCAGCCCAGGTCGAGGATCGTGAACGGTGGCGTGCCCTCGATGCTGTCCAGAAGTGCGCGGATATTCTGACTGACATCGTGATCACGCGTCCCCTCCCAAAATGCTTCCGCGCGTTCGGCATAGTGATCGAGCGTGCGCGCGACGATCGCGCTCACGTCCTCCGGCTGAAGCTTCGGGTGCACGCGACTGTCGCGGGGCGTCAAGCGCGCAGGGCTGAGAGCGCCCGCAATGGATCGATGACGCGCGCCTCGATGGTGATAGGGTTCATCGGGCGGGTTCCCTGGGACCCGGCGTGGATGTCACGACGTCGGTCGCATCGTCGATGTAGCTCAACGCCTGGTTGAGCATCGAAAGCGCGTTCTCCGTGTGCCCGGCAGCCAGCGCGTCCCTGACATCGACGATGATCTGGCGCAGCTTCATCTCGTACGCTTCCGCGCTTTCGAGCTCCCGGACGAGTCTGTCGAGCTCGGACGGCGATTCGGAGTCTGGGGCGGGCACGGATGGCTGTGAGGTGCGTCGAGCCGCTACGCCGTCTCGCCGAGGTAAACCGGATCGGGTCGGGAGAACCACGCGTGCAGCAGGTGATAGACCATGACGTAGTTCTTTTGTTGAAAGCTCGCGTGGGAAATGCCCGGCATCACGGTGAACTGCTTGTCCGGATTGGGGAGTCGCTTGAAGAATTCGATCAGGTCGTCGAAAGCCGCGATTCCGTCGTACTGTCCGCGCAGGATGAGGGTCGGCGCGGTGATCAGGGCCGGATCGACGACGGGCAGCCGCGAGCACATGTCGATGTAGGTTCCGTTGGGGATGGAATCGTCGAGGGCAAGGATGGCATCGGCGAAAGCATCGACCACGCGCTTCTCGGCCGTGTCCGGATGGTCGCGCTCGAATATCGAATAGACGAAAGCGCGGTCGATCGGGCGGCGGTTCTGCGACAGGAACTGCGGCAGCTTCTTGCGCCGCTGCTCGAGCGTCGGCGCGCCTTCTCCCGTCCACACGAATGCATCGAGGGCGAGGCGCGACACGCGCCCCGGATATTGCTGCGCGAAAAGCGCTGCGCGCAGCGCCCCGGATGAAATGCCGTACATCAATACATCGCGGTGATCGCCGTTCGCCGCGATGTAGTCGGTCGCGGCGGCGAGGTCGTCCGCGCCGTTGGCGATGTCGCAGGTGATGTCCCGCGACTTGTCGGAGCGCCCGTAGCCTTCCATGTCAACGCTCCAGCAGACGAAGCCGCGTCGCGCGAACCAGTCCATCACGGACGAATCCGGCCGTCCAGGCACGTGCAGGTCGAAAGTCGGCTGCGAAGCCATCGACGAGCCGTGCACGAAGACGATGGTCGGCTTGCCCGCGGTCGAGTCGACGAATTTTTGCCACAGGAACAGGCGCACACCATCCTTGTGCGTCCAGTGCTCGACGCCCGGGACAGGCGCCTCGTGAAGCGACTCGTCTGACTGCGCGGGGGCTTGGCTCGTTCGGGTCTGGGTCATGGTGAATTTTATCTCATGGCTCGACGCGATAGCGCTTTGGTGCGTGGGCCTGCGAACGGAATGGTCCGGTGAGTGTTCGGCCGCGCGGGCACCGCTGAGCAGCCTAGTCGATCTTCGCGCCCGTCTCGCGGACGACCTTGGCCCAACGATCCTTTTCCTGTCGGAAAAATATTCCAAATTGTGCCGGCGTCGATCCGACGACTTCGATGCTGGCATTGGCCATGTATCGCTTCACTTCGTCGGTGGCGAGCACGGCGAGCAACTCGCGGTTGAGCCGGTCGACAACCGCAGCGGGAGTTCCCTTCGGCGCCAGCAGTCCCATCCAGACATATGCCTCGTAACCCGGCACCCCCGCCTCGGCAATGGTTGGCACATCGGGCAACTGAGGCGCCCTTGTCGCGCCTGTCACGGCGAGCGCACGCAGCCTTCCCGCGCGGATGTGGCCGAGCATGCCCGCCATGCCCGGTATCGACATCTGAACGCGCCCACCGATGAGGTCCGTGGTGGCCTGGCCGCTGCCGCGATACGGAATGTGGTTCATTTTGATGCCGGTCATCGAGGCAAGCAGCGCGGCAAAAAGATGCTGGCCGCTGCCGTTGCCCGACGATGCGTAGTCGACCTGACCGGGGCGCGCCTTCACGTAGGCGATGAACTCCTGGAGGTTCTTGACGGGCAGCGCCGGATTGACGACCAGCACGCCGGGCTCCCGCGCGATCAACGACACCGGCGCGAAGTCCTCGACCGGATCGAAGGACAGCTGAGGGTACAAAGTCGCGCTGATCGCGTTGGTCTGCGAAGCGAGCAGCAGGGTGTAGCCGTCGGCGGGCGACTTGGCGACGATGTCCGCGCCGATCGTTGCACCGGCACCGGGCTTGTTGTCCACGACGATGCCCTGACCGAGGCGCCTCGACAGCTCGTCCGCGATCACGCGCATCGGTCCGTCGACGGCGCCGCCGGGTGAAAACGGAACGACAACGCGGATGGGCCGATTCGGGTAGCTCTGTGCGCGCGCGGACGACGCACCGAGCGCACAGCCGACGGCAAGAACGATGAGGATTGCGAAGCGGGGTGCCTTGACCGCTCGTTCGCGCGGAAGATCGAAGTGGAAGCAATTGCGCACGCGGCATTATTCCACGATCCGCCCCGGGTGCTCCGACTCCGCCGTCGGCGACGGCGCACCGCGAAGCGACGATCGGAGAGGCGAAAAAAAACGCGGTCCCGTCATCCGGAACCGCGCCTGTGGCCAACGATTCAGCGAAAACAGGGCCGCGGTCATCGCGGCCCTGGTGTCTTCCTACTCCAGCAGAAGCGGGATCTCGGATGCCTTCGGGGCCAGCACCGAGCCGGGGACCAGCACCTTTTGCAGGTCCCCGATGAACGATGCCGGCGCATCTTCCGGCAGCATGTAACGCTGCTGGACCATGTTGTCGATCGCGGACAGCAACTCGAAGTAGTACGCCGAGAAGCTGGGGTAACGCTCCTCGATGGAAAGCCTCGGGTCCCCGGACGCTGTTCTGGCGGCCTTGGTCTGTGCGAACGGAACGGATTGCCCCGAGCCCTCGCAGCCGTCATTGGCCCAGACGCCCGACCTCAGCGACCAGCCCGCATACGTTGCGAGCGGCACGGTAACCTCGGGCAAACGGATGCCGGCAATGTCGTTGCCGTCAGCGTCGGTCTTGGGAACATAGGTCGGATAGATCGGACCGATGCCCGCGTTGTCTTCCAGCGGGACGAGCGTTGTCGGTGGATTGTTGTCCTTGATGCCGGCGCCGTCGAACCTGGACCCCCAGTTGAACAGATACCGCGTGGTCTTCAGGCCGGTGTAAGTGACGCCCGGAATGCTGGGGAAGCCCATGCCACTTTGCGGCAGCGGCGGAACCAACGTTCCGTCCGAAAGCTTCGGTACCTGGCTCGGCGGAGGTGCGATGCCCTGGTCCGCCCACTGATCCAGCGCGATGAACATGGCACGCTGAATCGGCGCAGAGTTCAGCGGATCGCCGAGCTGCTGGCAAAGGCCCTTGGAGGTCGCGTTGCCGGCGCCGCCGTGCTGATGGCTCGAAACGAAATAATTGCGCGTCAGCGGGTAGTCGGGCAAGTCGACCTTGCCCATCGGATCCGTATGTCCGAGCGACCCGCCCTTGACCCAGTATTCGTTCGCCGAATAAATCTCCATCCCGAAGGGACAGGTGCCGGTCGCCGAGCAGCGATCGTAGCGGCCGGCGGTCTTGCCGCTGATGGGATCGGTCATCGACGCCTGTGCAAACGGGAAGTTGCCCTCGGCGAACAGGTGCTCCTGGCGATTGCGCTCGGTGCGCCCGGGTTGCGAGAAACGGTAGTTCATGTCGATGCCGTCGAAGGCCGCGACCCATTGCATGAGACCGTCGAAGACGAGCTTATTGTTCTCGTCGCCGTTGAACCCGAGATTCACGAAATCATTGAGCATGCGACCGGGCTGCGACGAGATCTCGGTGTAGATGCGCCTGATGTCCCCGGCCATCGGGTTGGGCGTGCCCGCATCGTCGGCCGTTCCATAACGCATGAACGAATTGAAGTCGCGTATCGCCGCGAAGCCCACGCCGTTAACCGTCGGATCCTTCGCCGTATACGAGAATTCGTAGATGTCGTTGGCGACGAAGGATGTTCCCGCGGGAAGGAGGCTGATCGCGGTTCCCGTCGAGTTATAGGCCCATCCCGTCGCCGGCACCACCACCGGCGGATCATCGAGGTGCACGCGATGCGTCAGCGTGGCCTGGGTCTGGTCCATCGTCGCGGCGGGATAGTTGAGCGCGTACGATGCGCCCGGACTCACGATGTATTCGTAGGCAGGGCCTGTGATCGACGAACCGTCGGCATTGTGCGCCACTGGCAGCGCAATCGTCGACACGAAGTTCGAGTTGTCGGTGCCGGCGGCGAAGTCCCAGCCGGTCCACATCGTCGTGTAGCCGCGTGCCCAGAGGAACGACTGCGCCAGCATCGTGGTGTCGGTGATGGCAGCGGGATCGTTCGTATTGCCCGACGTCCGGTTCAGCGTGCCATAAGTCTTGCCGCCGCGGTTCGGCGGCTCATACATGACCTTGTGCGCGCCCATCGACAAATCGGTCGGCTTCAGAATGTAGAAGTCGGCGGAGTATTCGACATTGCCGTTCGCGTTGACCGGTGCAAGCGAGATGTCGGTGATCAGCGCGTTGCGAGGATCCTTGGGATTCAGCTCGCCGAAATACTTGCCATAGATCTTTTCGTACGTGCCGATGCCCGCGAAGGAGTAGCCGCCGAATGCGGTCGTCCGCGTGATGATCTGCAGCTTCGTCAGACGCGCATCGGCACTGGTCGAGACGAGCATCGAAGCGGTTGTGCCTAAAGCGCACGCGACGCCGACGCTGACAAGGGTCCGGCGAAAGCCGCCCGGGGTACGTGGATGGATCTGACGCTGTTTTCTTCCGTTCATGAATCTTTCTCCTCCAGGTGAGCTTGTTTCGACGCGCGAGCGGCATTGAGCCGCGACGTGCCGGCCTTTACCCATGCAGTGATGCCTTGATGCGATGCGCCGCCAGGACGTGGCGTCGCCAGTACGGTGATGGAGATGCAAGCGCCGATGCCATTGCGGCACGGTCTAACCGTTCCATCGTTTCTCCTCGCACGCGCCGGGGTCGTTGAAGCCGCTCGTCGCGTCATTGGCGACCTCTTCGATCCGGCAGACGTCCGGATATTTCGGGTCGTGGTATTTGGTATGTAATATTGCGCCAACGAAATTCGACGAGCGATATTGTTTAGGTATTCGATGCCATACCTTTTTGATATATCGACTGATTTCGTATATCGTACGCGGCCATGGAACTTCGGCATTTGCGCTACTTCGTGGCCGTCGCGGAACTGGGCAGCGTCTCCCGCGCCGCCGAGAAGCTGTTCATTGCGCAACCGCCTCTTTCGACACAAATCAAGCAGTTGGAAGACGAGATTGGCGTGAAGCTGCTGGTGCGTTACCCGCGCGGCGTGCGTCTGACCGATGCAGGATCAGCATTTCTCACGGAAGCCAAGGATCTGCTGGCGCGGTCCGAGCGGGCGAAGCGGCTGGCCCGTCACAGCAACGCGGCGACCGGCGGTGTCGTGCGCATCGGATATGTTCCTTCCGCGGGCCATGCGGCGCTCCCGCGCATGCTTCGCCGCATCCGCGAGGTCCGTCCCGATGCCGAGATCGACGTCGCCGAGCTGATCACCCCGCAGCAGGTGCATGCGCTCGGCAGCGGAGAGATCGACCTGGGCCTCGCCCGTGCGCCGATCACGTCGGGACGCGTCGTGGCTGTGGCCGAGCTCGATGATCCGTTTTGCCTCGCCGTTCCAGTGGGACACGCCCTCGCGGGCAGCGGGCCGATCGACCTCCGCACGGCCGCGCACTGCACGTTCATCAGCTCGGCGCGCCAGCGCGCCCCCGCCTATTACGACCAGGCGCTGGGCCTTTGCAGCGATGCGGGGTTCAGCCCGCACATGCGTTACGAAGCGGGCACGATCTACGGCGTGCTCAATCTTGTCGGCGCGGGCCTTGGCGTTGCGATCGTTCCGGCATCCGCGATCATGCTGGAGCCGAAAGGATGTACGCTTCGCCTCCTCGCGAACCCCACGCGCGCAGGCGCCCTTGCGTGCATACAGCTGCGCGGCGATCCGAATCCGCTCAGCGCCACGCTCGGAGGCATCGCCACCGACATTTTCGCCGACCTGAAAAAGGACGTCAGTCTCGCGTTGAGCGGCGCGGAGCAACGATGAATCCAACTGCGTTTCCGCCGGATCTCGTCCGCGATGTCGCGCGACGCCGCACGTTCGCCATTATCTCTCACCCGGACGCGGGCAAAACGACGCTGACCGAGAAATTGCTTCTCTTCGGCGGAGCAATTCAGATGGCAGGCACGGTCAAGGCGCGCAAGAGCTCGCGCCATGCGACATCGGACTGGATGGAGATCGAGAAGCAGCGCGGCATCTCTGTCACGAGTTCGGTGATGCAATTCGCTTACGCCGATCACACCATCAATCTGCTCGACACGCCCGGACACGAGGACTTCTCCGAGGACACCTATCGCGTCCTGACCGCAGTCGATGCGGCAGTGATGGTCATCGATGCCGCCAAGGGCGTCGAGGCGCAGACGATCAAGCTGCTCGAAGTGTGCCGCCTGCGCGACACGCCGATCATCACGTTTGTGAACAAGATGGATCGCGAGGTGCGCGAGCCGGTGGCACTGCTCGAGGAAATCGAGTCGGTCCTCAAGATCGATTGCGCGCCGATCACCTGGCCGATCGGCATGGGCAAGCGTTTCCAGGGAGTCTTCGATTTGAGACGCGATCGCCTGGTGCGATTCACGCCGGGCGAGGAGCGCATACGCGACGACGGCGAGCTGATCGAAGGTCTCGGGAATCCGCGTCTCGACGAGCTGTTTCCCGACGAGACGGCGGCATTGCGCCACGACGTTGAGCTGATACGAACCGCCAGCTCGCCCTTCGACCTGGATTCGTTTCTCGCCGGCCGCCAGTCGCCGGTCTTCTTCGGCTCGGGCATCAACAATTTCGGGGTGCAGGAAATTCTGCAGGCGCTGGTGGAATGGGCGCCGCCGCCGCAGCCACGCGACGGAACCCGGCGCGCTGTCGAGCCGATGGAACCGCCTTTCACCGGATTCGTCTTCAAGATACAGGCGAACATGGACCCTCGTCATCGCGATCGCATCGCGTTTTTTCGCGTGTGCTCCGGGCGATACCGGCCGGCGATGAAGGTCCGCCATCTGCGCATCGACCGCGAGATGAAGCTCGGCAACGTGATTACCTTCATGGCCAACGAGCGCGTTGCCAGCGACGATGCCGTCGCCGGCGACATCATCGGCATCCACAACCACGGGCAGCTGCAGATCGGCGACACGCTGACCGAAGGCGAGGCGCTTTCCTTCAAGGGCATTCCATATTTTGCTCCGGAGCTCTTCCGCGTCACGCGGCCGCGCGATCCCTTCAAGGCGAAACAGCTGCAGAAGGGATTGCAGGAGCTGGGCGAGGAGGGGGCGATTCAGGTCTTCGAGCGCACGTGGAACAACACGCTCCTGCTGGGCGCCGTGGGCGAGCTGCAATTCGACGTCGTGGCGGACCGTCTGGCGCGCGAATACAAGGTCGACGCGCTCTACGATGCGGCGAACATCGCGACGGCGCGCTGGCTGACCTTTCCCGACGCCGCGACGCATCGCAGCTTCGAGAACGAGACCTCCGCTTCGATGGCCACCGATGTCGACGGCAACCCCGTGTTCCTGGCGGCCAACAAGTACATTCTGCAGGTCACCATGGAACGCTGGGGCAAGGTCGGCTTTCACACCACCCGCGAGCACGGTCAGCGTCTCGCGCAGGGATAGGATTCCTTCCGGGCGCCGGAGGGCACGCGTCGAACGCGTCGTCGAGGAGGTTACGCTGCCCGGAGCGCGCGGGCGATCGACGCCAGCTTGTTTCGTGCATCGCGCAACGCGCTGCGCAGGCCCTCTTCGACGACCGGATGGTAAAAGGGCATCTCCAGCATTTGCTCGACGGTGAGACGCATCTGCAGCGCCCACGCGAGCAAATGGCCGATGTGCTCCGCGTCCGGACCGATCATCTCCGCGCCGAGGAACAACCCCGTCGTGCTGTCGGCGTAGACCTGCAAGGCTCCCTGATTGCGCAGCATGACGCGGGCACGGCCCTGATTCTCGAAGGATACTTCGCCGATCACGGGTGCCGCTTTCTGAACAGCCGCGAAGCCGCCGCCGACGATGCAGATCTGCGGGTCGGTAAAAACCACGCTCAGCAAGGCACGGCGCAGACCGCTCGTGACGACGGGGTAGCGCGCCGCGTTGTCGCCGGCGATGCGCCCCTCGTCGGCGGCCTCGTGGAGCAACGGCGCATCATCGCTCGCGTCGCCGGCAATGAAGATCGACGTGCTGCCGCATTGCAGCGTCGTGCGATCGAAGAGGGGAACGCCGCGGGCATCGAGCGACAGTGTGGTGTTTTCGAGCGCGAGCCTTCCGACGTTGGGCGTGCGTCCCGTCGCGGCGACGAGATACTCGAAACGCTCGGTGCGCGAGCTGGCGTCCAATGCGCGATAGGTGACGACGACGTCATCGCCGTCGCGGACGACCTCGGCGTTTGCGTTGGTGTCGAGGTAGAGCTCCTGCCCGAAAATTCTGCGGGCTGTGTCGATCAGCGCGGGGTGCGACAGAGGACCGACTCCGCCGCCGCGGCCGAATACCTTCACGCGGACACCGAGGCGGTGTAAGGCCTGGCCGAGCTCGAGTCCGACAACCCCGGGACCGAAAACGGCGACGCTCTCTGGCAGGCGCTCCCACTCGAAAACATCCTCGTTGGTCGCGAGCCGGTTGCCAAGATTTCGCCAGGCCGCCGGATAAGAGGGAGCCGAGCCCGTGGCGATGACGATGCCGGCCGCACTGACAAGTGCCCTGTCATCGATCCGCAGGGTCCTGTCGTCGACGAACGCCGCGTTGCCGCGCAGCTTGTCGGACTCGGGAAGGGCATCGATGTCGTCGGTGACAAAGCTTACGAAACGATCGCGCTCGGCACGCACGCGCTCCATGATCGCCCTGCGGTCGACCTGCACTGCAACGGGAGCGATGCCGAAAGCGGAAAACCGCTCCACCGCGTGCGCGGCCTCCGCGGGTGCGATCAGCAGCTTGCTCGGCATGCAGCCCACCCTGGCGCAGGTCGTGCCATGCTTGCCGCCTTCGATCAGCAGCGTACGTTTTCCTGCCGCCTTGGACGCGCGGTAGGCCGCGAGACCGGCGCTGCCCGCGCCGATGATCGCTACGTCGGTGTCGATGGTGGTTTGCGTTGCCATTGATCTGCCTTTGCGCTCCGGGCTCGTTGCGGCATTGGTCGCGCTCAGAGCGTACGCGCTTACGCCGCCTTCTTCAGGAATTCGGCCAGCGCTTCCAGTCCGCCGATCCGGCGTCCGTTGATGAAGACCTGCGGCACCGTGCCGGCAGATGCGATCGCCCCGAGCGCTTTGGTCCGTACGGTATGCGGCAGCGGCACTTCGGCAAAATCATATCCCGCGTCCGCGAGCAGACGCTTGGCCTTGGCGCAGAACGAGCAGCCCTCGCGAGTGAGGATTGCGACCTGATCGGGTTTGATCGCGTTGGGATTGAGATACGCGAGCATCGTGTCCGCATCCGAGACCTTGAATGGATCTCCGGCCTCGTCGGGCTCGATGAACATTTTCTCGATCACCTTGTCGCGGACGAGCATCGAATAGCGCCACGAGCGCTTGCCGAAATTGAGATCGGACTTGTCGACGAGCAATCCCATCTGCTCGGTAAATTTGCCGTTCCCGTCGGGCAGCAGGACCACGTTCTGGGCTTCCTGGTCGCGGCCCCATTCCTCCATGACGAAAGGATCGTTGACGGAGATGCAGACGATCGCGTCGATGCCCTGCGCCTTGAACGCTGGCGCGAGCTCGTTGAATCGCGGCAGGTGGGTCGACGAGCAGGTCGGTGTGAAAGCGCCCGGGAGTGAAAATACGACGACGTTCCTGCGCGCAAAGATTTCGTCGCTGGTGACCGTCGCCCACTCGCCGTTACGGCGTATGCGGAAGCTGACTTCGGGGACGCGCTGTCCCTCGCGGTTGGGAAGGCTGTGTTCGGACATGCTGGGCTCCTAAACGGATGAGTTGCTAACGGCCCTATGATCGTGCCGATCGCAACATAATTCAAATGTATTTAATGTATGAGAACCATCCAATAAGACTATGGCCGGAGTCTGGCTTCCCGCTGGCGTCCGTCACTAGGGTATTGCGAGAGTCGCCGTCACAGGGTTGTGATCGGACGATGTGACGGGCGTGGCACCGACTTCGACCAGGCGAAGCCCGCGGACAAAAATATGGTCGAGGTGGTGCCCGTAGAAAAGCGCCCGCCGGTCGTCCCGCAGGACCAGCTCAGTCAGACCCAATCGAGCGGCAATCCCGGCGACGATGCCGTCGCGCGTGTCGCTCCAGGTGTTGAAGTCGCCGGCGAAAATGATCGGCCCTCGATGATCGCGCAGCGCATCCGCGAGCGCTCCGAGCTGGGCGCGATAGGTGTCGGGCGATAATTCGAAGTTGATCGCATGGATATTGACGATCGCGAGCGTCTGCCGCGCTCCACCCGGCGCGTCGGTGTCGCGCGCGCCCGATCGGCAGCCAGCTGATCACGGCGGATTTGGGGATCCGTATCCACGGCTCGATGGCGCTTTGCGTGCAGCTGGCCAGCGGCGCGACGCGCGTCGCCGTGAGGACGCCGACGTCGTTCGCGTCGTAGACGAACGAGCTTGCCATTACCCAGGAGAAGCCGGCAGCGCTCAGAATGTCGCGCAGCGGGGCTTGCAACACCGTTTCCTGCAACAGGACGAGGTCGCTCTCTCCCGCGAGCGCGGATAGGTCCTGCTGCCAGCCGGAGTCGCCTTCCTTGTGTATGTTCCAGATCAGGAGGCGAAAAGGCTTGCTGTCGAGGCTCTTCGTCGCCTCGTTGTCCGCGGCGCCTTGCAGCACGCGGGCGACGTCTTCGCATTTCAGCGATGTGATCCGCGGATCGGAGCCTGGAAGGAAGACGACCGCGTGCGGCTCCACGGTCAGCGTGGCACAGCCGCTGAGCAGCGTAGCGGCCGCCACGGCAGCGAGCCAATTCGTCACGGGCCGGCGAGCGGCGGTTGCGGACGCGGACAGCGACAAGTTCGCCGCCGCTTCCCGTCAGGCGACACGCCTGCGCGGCGTGGTGCGTGGGTCGGCGACCAGCGATTTTTGCGACGACGGGGCAGGTGCGTGACCGATTCGCTCATACTCGGCTATGACCTGCGCGCCGAAGAGCAGGAGTATGGCGCCGATCTCCACCGAGAGCAGCGCGAGGATCGCAGTCGTGAGTGAGCCGTAAACCACGCGAACCTGCGACATGGTGCCGTAGTACCAGGCCAGCACGTGGCGGGTGACCTCCCACAGCAGGCCCGCGGTGACGCCGCCGATGAGCGCGTGGCGCAACGACAGTCGCCCCACGGGCATGACCAGATAGATCGCGGTCAGGATCAGGATTTCGCCGACGACGCCGACGAGATAGAGGAGGTACTGGGACAGATCACTCAGCGAGTGGGGGACGCCGAACACCATGATGTTGTGCGTCGCCAGCGCGCTGAGCTTGCCCGATACAACGGTGACCACCAGGAGGCCGACTCCCAGGAACAGGACGAAGAGATAGGGCAACAGCACCGAAACGATGAAATGCCGGTGCCGCAGTGCGACGCGGTGGTAGAAGATCACCGACATCGCGTTCTCGAGCACGGTGAACGCGAGTGCGCTGAAGAATATCATGGTGACGAGCAGGACACCTCCGATCGCCTGGCCGTGATCGAGGAACGCGCGGAGCTCTTCGACGAGCGCCTCGGACTGTCCCGGTACGATGAACTCCAGGTATTCGGTCATCGTAGCCAGCAGTTGCGACTGGGCGATGACGTGCGAAAGCGCGATCAGCATCAGGATCAGCAAGGGAATCAGCGACAGGAGCGTGTAGTAGGCGACGGCGCCGGCGAGGAGCAGGCCCTGGTTCTTCCGGAACGCATTGAGCGCGCCCAGCGCGAACGCTCCCGGGTTGCGCAGAACATGCGCAGTACGGGCGCCGAAGCGGCGCCGCTGCGAGAGGAGCGTTCCCTGCGACGGGTTGTATGCCATGTTGAGCACCGGCGATCGATCGCACGCGTCGGACCGGAGCAGTGTGTCACGCGGGCGCACGACAGAAAATCGGCGGGGTGGATGATCTTTGTAGGACCCACGCCGACGCGCTTTTGGTCGGCATCGCCGCCGCAGCCTTGCGTCGGTCCGCGATTGGTGCGAGCGTACGGCGTGGCGATCCCTCGAACCTTCCGCGGCCCGCGCCCCGCCGCATGGCTGATGCTCCTCGGCTTCCTATCGGCTGCGGCCATCGTGCACGGCGCCGTCCCGGGGCCACAAACGGGACTGGCGTCGGTCTACAGCGACGAACTCAACGGGAGGCGCACGGCAAGCGGCGAGTCCTATGAAGCTGACGCGCTGACCGCTGCGCATCGGACCCTGCCACTGGGCGCCGACGTCAAAGTCACGCGCCTGGACAACGGCAAATCGGTGCGCGTTAGAATCAACGATCGCGGTCCAAACGTTCCCGATCGGATCATCGATTTGTCGCGTCGCGCCGCGAGCTCGCTCGGTTTGCGCACCGGCGTTACGAAGGTGCGCCTTGAGGTTCTGAGCGTGCCCCCGGCGTCGCCTCGCGCGCCGCCGCGCCCCTGACCTGTACACAGCGTCGGGGATCCCAAGGAGACAGGATGCAGTCAAGATCATTCCGCGGCCGTGGCTCTTGCATCGCAGCGTTCGCCGCGGCGTTGCTAAGCGCATCGTGGTCCGCCGCCGCATTCACGTTCACGGACGGAAAGTCGATGACCTGCGTGGCCGCCGGCCAGAGCCTGCCGGAAGTCGAGGCCGATGCAAGCCACGGCGCTGTGCCATTTACCGGCAAGACAGAGCGCACCTCGTCGGGATTTCAGATCATCTGGAATTCCGCCAAGCTCAATGCCTTGCCGCCGGACGTGCACGACTACATCTTTTTTCACGAGTGCGCCCACGCGCGCGTTCCGACCATCGACGAAGTCCAGGCCAATTGCGCCGGGCTTGTGGACATGCGCGCCGCAGGCCGGGCTGGGCCTGCGGTCGAAGCGAAGCTCGCGGCGTTCTATGGATCAGGCAGCGCGTACTGGGCCAGCACCCTGAAGTGTGCCGACGCCGGAGGACCAAAGGCCCACTGAGCTCTCGCTGCGCCGGCACGGCCTTCGCGATCGCGAGGCGGATTTAGCGGTGGACGAAGCACGTCACGTCGGCCGACGTTTCCCGTCGTCCGATCGCTCTCCCACGGCGGCTCTGACGATCCTGCGCCGGCGCTTTGGGCCGACGGCCGCGATACCGCGTCTCCCGGCGCTTCGCGCCACCGAAATGCAGATTGGTATGGTCTTTGCGTAGCAGTCTGTGCGGGGATTGCCGCACGGCGGCCGTCGATTCGCTTGACCCGCCAGATGCGCTGTAGCGGAAGGAAACGCGATGGACGTGCACGAATTCGACAACGCACTTACTCCCACGAGCCTGGTCTCGGAAGTGCACGCATTTCGGGAAAGAATTGCCAATCCGTCATGCAGCGCGGAGGAAATCAAGCGCGCTTTCGGGCTGATCGTCGATCACGCCGGACATCTGAATCCGCAGTCGCCGGGCTTCGAGCGCGCGGGAGTGGCGCTGAAGGAAGCCGTTTGCATGTGGCTCGACTGCCAATCCGTCCACCCGCACTAAGCATGTCGGGCGCGTCACGGCGACGCGCCGCGTGGCCTGCGCGCATTCGAAGCGACAACTCGCACCCGGCCTGATCGGACCGCCGACGCGGCCTCCGGACGCCGAATCATAGAGTTGGGCGCAACCGGGTAACATGACGATGTCATGGACGGTGAAATTCCGCCACTCGAGGCTTTGTCAGGGGCACAATCGCGTGAGTCGCCATTGATCGCGGGCCGCAGCGGCCCCATCTGCGAGCCATGCCTCCCGTCACCACCGCACTGATCGTCGCCAACGTCGCCGTCTACCTGCTTCAGGGCATTGCGCCCGGAATAGTCGTGCCGCTTGCGTTGTGGCCGCTTGCTTCATCGGCGAGCGGAGTCGGGGCGAGCTTTGCCCCGTGGCAACTACTGACCTATGCGTTTCTGCACGGAGGCCTCGTTCATCTTGCCTTCAACATGTTCGCGTTATACATGTTCGGCGGGGCGATCGAGCAGGTGTTCGGTCCGCGCCGTTACCTGATCTACTACCTGGTCTGCGTGCTGTCGGCGGCGTTATCGCAACTCGCCGTCGCCGCATTGATGGGTGGCATCTACCCGACAGTGGGTGCGTCGGGCGGGGTATTCGGACTTCTGCTGGCCTACGGGATGTATTTCCCCAACAACCGGGTCATGCTGCTGTTCCCTCCGATCCCGATGCCGGCGCGCGTATTTGTGGTCGTCTACGCCGTGATCGAGCTCTATCTGGGTGTCACGGGCAGCCAGGCGGGCGTGGCGCATTTCGCGCATCTGGGAGGCATGATCGGTGGCTTCATCATGCTCCGCTACTGGCGCGCCTGGGCCGCGATGCGAAGGCGCAATACGCGCTTCTAGAGCGCGATCCGGCCTTATTTCGCGGCGGTCGCGGTCGGCGCGGCTGTCGCGCCCGCAGTCGCCGCGTTCTGCTTCGGGACGATCTCCTCCCAGCGGCGCTTGTCGGCGGCATAGCGCGCGTTGATGCGATCGAGGTCCTGCTTCTTCTGTGCGAGCAACGCATCCTGCGCGGTGAACTCGGCCTGGGTTTTCGCAAGCTCGTCCGCTTCGGCAGGCGGTAGTCCCTTGGCGCCGAGGTCCGTCTTGCGCTTTTGCAGCTCCGCAATGCGCCTGCTCAGGGGCGCGATGTAGTTGCGGCCGATTTCCATCTGCTGCTCGAGCGCGTGGCTCGCGCGGTTGCGGGCAAGGTCGATCTCGCCTTCGGTGGTGTAGGAATCGAGCAGTATCTTGTCCTTGCGCGCCTGTTCCGCATCCGCCTTGGCCTTGTCGCGAAGGCGCTCTTCCTCGGCTGCCTTGGCGGCGAGCTCCTCACGGGTCGCGGGCGCCTGAAGCGTCTTGACCACGCGCCCCTGATTGTCCAAGACCACCACGCCCGAGCTCGCGCCGCGTCCTGACGAATCGGCAGCGAACACGAGCGACGGCACAGACAGCAGCGCCGGGATCGAGGCCACAAGTAACCGTTGCATCCAAACCCTGAACATCTCGGACTCCATCGTAAGGTGAAGGCGTGCATCGCCGCGGCTTATCGCCGCTCGCTCGCCGCACGTAATAGGTGCGAAGTGACGCGCGTCGGAAAAAGCCGACGCTCACAGGCACTTATCCCGCATGAATCGGTGTCTGTGCTCGATAGTGCAAATCGCGTACCAAGTTGTATCCCACCGTCGCTCTCACGAACGCCGTGCGATCAGCGGAACCACGCAGCGGCGCGGGCATGCTGCAGTACCGCGCGGTTGACGACGAATTCGGGGACGCGTCCGTTCAGGACCTCGACGATGCTGCGCAAGCCTGTCGACGCCATGTTGTGGAAGCACTCGTCGGTCCAGCACAGGGAATGCGGCGTGACGATGACGTTGTCCATGGCAAGCAGCGGATTGGCAGGATCGACCGGCTCCTGGTCGAAGACATCGAGCGCCGCTCCGGCGATGCGACCCTTGCGCAGGGTGTCGATCAGGGCAGCTTCGTCGATGATCGGCCCGCGGGCGACATTGATCAGGTAGGCGGTCGGCTTCATCTTCGCGAGCGCGTCCGCGTTGATGAGGTGACGCGTCTCCTCGTTCAGGAGACAGCAGATGACGACAAAGTCCGATTCGCGCATGAGCGTGGCGAGATCGACCTTGCGTGCCCCGAGATAGCCGAGCTCGACATCGTTGGCGACGGGGTCGCTCGCCAGTAATTTCAGGTCGAAGACGCGCGCCATGCGCAGCAGCTCCTTGCCGATGCCGCCGGCGCCGACCACTCCCAGGGTGCGGCCGGAGAGCCCCATTCCCATGTTATCCATCCGCTCGTGCCAGCGGCCGCTGCGGGTGAGCTTGTCCTTGAGGAAGAGCTTGCCGGCGAGCGCCAGCACAAAGGTCAATGCGGTTGTCGCCACGGGCCTCGGCATCGAGGTCGGTGTGTTGGTGACCAGCACGCCGGCGCGGGTCATCGCCGGAACGTCGACCTGGTCGTAGCCCACGCCGTGGCGCGCGACGACGCGCAGGCGGTAATCGGGACGCTCGACCGCTGCTGCGGGCACGCGCGCGATGTTGACGTAGAGCGCATCGTATTGGGAGGCGATCTCAGGACCGATTGCAGGCACGATCGCCGGCAGATATTCCCATTCCAGATTCGGATCCCGCGTAAGAATTTCCAGCGCGGCGCGGCCGAACGCGGGCTCGCCGCGGCTGTCGAGAATGTCGCGCGTCAGTCCGACACGGAATTTCTTGCTCACTTGGGCCGTCCTTTGTCCGTTTGCGCGGCGCTGAAGGCATCGCGAAGAACGTCGAGGCCATGGCGCAACGCGTTTTGCAACAGGAGTTGATCGATGCCGAAAGCCATCAGCCGAAATCCCTTGGCCGCATAGTCGCGCGCCCAAGCCTCGTCGGTGGCAAGAATCGCGGCCGCTTTGCCGTGGGTCGCGCACGCGGCGACGATCCGATCGACCGCGGCCAGGTAGTCGCGATGCTGAAACTGCGCGGGTATGCCCATGAAGTTGGTGAGGTCGAACTGGCCGATCCACAGCGCGTCGATGCCGGGCACCGCGGCGATCGCCTCGACGTTGCGCAGGCCTTCGTCGGTCTCGATCTGGGCGATCATGAGGGTGCGGGAATGCGCGGCCGCCATCTTGGCTGCGACGTCGCCGCCTTGATAGTCGTCGTGCGCAAAGCCGAACGCGGCGCCCCTGCGGCCTTGTGGCGGATAGCGCGCGCACGAAACATGAAACTCGGCCTCGGCGCGGTTCGCCACCATCGGCACCATCACGCCAAGCGCGCCGATGTCGAGTGCCCGCGCGATGAAGTGGTACTCGCCGCGCGGCACGCGAACCATCGGCACGAGGTCGAGCCCTCGACACGACGCGAACTGGGACTTGAGGGTCTCGAATCCGAGGCCGGTGTGCTCCATGTCGTAGAGCGCGAACTCGGCGCCGGCGTTGCTCACGATTTGCGGCATTCCGGGCGAAAAGCATTCGAAGACCATGGTTCCGCGAGCGCGGCCGCCGGCGGACAGTGTTTTCTTTACAGGGTTGTCTCGCACATCTTCACCACGGTTGTCGACTGTTGCACCAGCGAAGCGTCACGTGCGCATTTCAAAGCCAGCGGAGCATACCGCGCCCGCAGTGCCGCGAACAGATTTTCGCGGCGAAAAGGAGCGGGGGGCGGCGCGTTGACGCCCTCACACGCGGGGCTCAGATACTCGGGATTGCCCTAACGCTGCTAGACTCCGTTTCGCGGACGCGAGCCGGCAACGTCAGGCGCAATGACCCCGGCAGTGATCCCGAAGTTGTCCACGCGGTTGTCCACGCGGCTGTCCATCCCGACTCTCCGACCACTTCATGAAATACAAGGACTACTACAAGATTCTGGGTGTCGCGCGCGACGCCGGTGCCGACGACATCAAGAAGGCGTATCGAAAGCTGGCGCGCAAATACCACCCCGACGTCTCCAAGGAAGCCAATGCCGAGGAGCGCTTCAAGGAAATGGCCGAGGCGTACGAGACGCTCAAGGATCCCGAAAAGCGCGCCGCCTACGATCAGCTCGGAAGCCATGCCTCCGGCCAGGAATTCCGTCCCCCGCCGGACTGGGGGCAGCACTTCGGCTCCGGCGCGCCGTTCGAGCAAGCAGGACAGGGTGCCTTCGACGATATCGACCTCGCCGACCTTCTCGCCGGCCTGGCGGGCGGCCGGGCGCGCGCCGGCGGACGTTCGTCGGCCCGGGACGGTCCGATCGCCGGCTCGGACTACGAGGCGATGGTCAGCATCACGCTGGAGCAAGCGTTTCACGGCACCGAGATCGACCTCGACCTGAGCATGCCTGAATACGACGAACGCGGTTTTGCCCATCGGGTTCCGCATCGGGCCAAGGTTCGCATCCCCAAGGGAGTGACCGATGGCCAGAAGCTGCGCGTGCCGGGCAAGGGCGGCAAGGGCTTGCGGGGCGGTCGCGCGGGTGATCTGTATCTCGACATTCAGGTCCAGAGCCACGCGCTATTTCGGGCCAGCGGGCAGGACCTCTACGTCGACCTGCCGCTCGCGCCCTGGGAAGCTGTGCTGGGAACGAGCGTCGAGCTGCCGACGCTCGCGGGCGCCGTTTCGCTCAAGGTGCCCCCGGGAACGCGCGCCGGCCAGCAGTTGCGCCTCGGCGGTCGCGGCCTGTCACGTCCGGGCGAAAAAGCGGGCGATCTCTTCGCCATCGTGGTTATCGTGGTGCCGACTGTCGTGCACGACAAGGAGCAGGCGCTGTTCCGCGAGCTCTCCGAGACCTCAAAATTCGATCCTCGCGCCCACTTCAAGCAAGGAGCTTGAGCATGAATGACGACATCGCGGAGGCGCTGCGCCTCGATGAATACAGCCAGGTTTCGTTCTCCCAGCTCGTGGTTCTTTCCGGGCTCTCCGACGAGGATGTGCGCGAGCTCGTCGATCACGGCGCACTGACGCCGGTCGATCCGAGCGCGAGCTCGTGGACGTTCACGTCCTACTGCGTGGTTCTGGCGCGCAAGGCTCGACGGCTGCGCAGCGACTTCGAACTGGACGCGCACGCGGTCTCCGTGCTGCTGGGATTCGTCGAGAAAATCGAGGCGCTCGAATCCGAGCTGCACGCGATGCGCGCAGGCGCGCTGGCTCGCACGGCGGTCAGGAGCGGCCTTAGCCGTTGAAGACGAAGAGGGAGATCGTCAACGCGATGCCGATCACCCAGACCAGCAGGTTGTCCGACACGAAGTAGGGAAACGCCATGAGCGCGACGCCGATGATCGCCGGCTTGAAGACCGACATTTTCCTGGCGTAGACGAGCGCTCCCATTCCGATCGCCCCGAACAGAAGCGAGGCGAACAGGACACTCGGCGAAGGAAAGCTCACCCGTCACCCCGCTCGAGAACATCGCGCTGCCGGGGCGCCGCAAGGTGGCGCCCCGGCAGCGGGACAAGCTCAATTGCATCGGACCGCGGGCGCGATCCGATGTGAGACCGCGTCAGTTACTTGATCTGGGCGCGAATCTCGCCACCCGGATTCGCGGCGCTGTGCACATTCACGTACAGATTACCGGCCTTGTACGCAGCGTACTGCTCGTCGGTCAGCTTGGCATCCGGGGCCGCGGCGAACTTGTTGTCGCCGGTCTTCGTGAAAGGAACGATCACAGGTCCGTTGCTGCCCGCTGCGCCCATGTGGATGTGCGAAGCGGTCGCGGTCATGCCGCTGACGGAGACGTCGGCCTTGACGCTCTTGTCGGCGCCGATGGTGATCATGGCCGTGCCCTTTGCGGACGACATGACCGGCGGGACTTCGTTGGCGCCGGTAAGGGTCAGCGTTTCGGACGTCGCGGCCATCGATATGCAGGCGGCTACAATCGCCAGCGCTCCCGACCACGCGGCCGTGGCGCTACGTTTCTGGTGCAAGTCTTGCATTTGGAACCTCCTTGAGTTGCGTTGAATTCCGCGGTGCGTGCTACCGGTCTGTCCGCGTGCCCGTACGATACCACCGCCCACCTGTCGCGGGCCAACTGCCGCCGAATCGCCCGGGCGGCCAGACTTGCGTCGCGAATCAGCCGGGGCCCGGCAAAGCGAGTTGCCGGCAAGCGCTCGCACGGACTCGCGGAACCAGCGACAGCCCCTCCCACTTACGGGCGAGGCGCCCATTTGGATGCAGCCGTGCTCCCGCGGAAACGGCAGCGCGCGGTTCGGCGGCAGACGCCGGCCGCAGTGCCCGGACACCGAATCAGAACTGGAACAGGTTCATCAGGTCCCCGATCGCGGGACGATTGGCCGGCACGTAGGGGTCGCCCTTGGTCATTTCCGGATTGGGCAGATTGTCGCGGCTGCGATCCGACAAGGGCGGAAGGTGCCAGTTGCGCTCGATGAACTTGAGCACCGAGACGTGATCGTAGTAGGTGTGATCGACGTATCCGCTTTTCGCGAACGGTGAGATGACGATCAGGGGAATGCGCGTTCCGTCGCCAAAGAAGTCGAGGATCTGGATGTAGCCGCTGTCGTAGTAGCCTCCGCCTTCGTCGGTCGTGACGAGGATCGCGGTTTTGCTCCAGATGGCGGGATCGGCCTTGACCTTGGCAACGAGCGGCGCCAGGAACTTCTCGAGCGCCGACACCGTCGAGTAGGCGGGGTGGCCGGACTCCGGGTTCGGTGGAATGACAAACGATACCGCCGGCAAGGAGCGCTCGTCGCCCAGATCGCGAAACAGCATGTCGATGCTTTGCAGGTTGTTGCGCAGCGAAGACGTCATCACCGCGGTCGAGTGTGTGAGCGGATCGCAGATCGAGCAGTACAACTCCCGGTCGATTCCACGCGCGGTGCGTCCGCCGCTGTACCATTTCCACGATACGTTCGCCTTGGCGAGCGCGGTTCCGATATTGGGGGCGATCTGCGGTGGTGCGACGAACCTCGAGCTGCCAAGTTCCTTCGGCTTGCCGTCGAAGGTGTAGCCGGTGTCGTAGTTGTTGACCAAATAGTAGCTGCCGGGCGCACAGTTGCCGTCGTTCAAGGTCTTGTAGGGCAATGAGGAAAGATAGTTCCGGATCGCCGCAACGCCCGGTTGGCTCGCGTCGGCGCAAGCGACATACGATCCGCTGCGATATCCCGACTGCGTGTACCAGTTGTTGGTGCCGGGACGCGGATCCGGGTTTTCGATCTGCGAGGGCGGCGGAGCCGAGGGCCGCCCTCCCTCGAGGAAGACCAGGGCGTCCCCGGTGCTGAGTGCGACGAAATTCGCGCCCGTCCCTCCCATGACCGCCTGATGGTAGTTGTCGGCGATGGCGTAGGTCTGCGCCAATTCGCGCAGGAACGGCGCGTCGCCTTGGCTCATGCTGTAGAAGCCCATCGCGACACCACCCTGGTTGGTTCCCGAAGTGGGATCGTCGCGCTTGAGTGAACCTTCGCCGGAAGTGACGGCGACCCAGGTGAACAGGTCCTTCTTTCCGCCGTCCAGCTGTTGCCACATCTGGAAAAAGCGATGGACGGGATCGCCGACGGCAGCGGTGTAGGGCGCGTATCGCGTGATGCGGTAGGGTCCGTTGGGCAGATCCGCCGGAAACCGCATGTCCGGCACGTGCTGGGGCAGACCCGTGGCGTACGTCGTTCCCGGTTGCGGCAGCACGGCGAATGGCGCACCTGTCACGGGAATCACGGAATAGCGATCGACGACGCTCGCCTGGCGCTGAACGGCGTCCGCGAAACGGAGTCCCGGGCTGCCATCCGCATTGACGATGCCGCGCGAAAGCAGGTTGCCCACGATTTGCCCGGCGCCAGGGCGATAGGTCGCGAACAGATTGTCGAAAGTCAAATTCTCACCGACGACGACGATCAGGTGCTCGATCGGCGTCGCAGTGGTGCGGGGCGCGGCAAGCGCCGTCGCACTCGCTGCGGCCAGCGCGACAAACACGGAAGCGAGGCAGCGGCGAAATGGATCGTACATCGGCTCACCGGCGCGCGTTGCCGCGACTTCGCCGCCGGATTGAAGACTAGCCAGGCTGATCGCAGCCCGCGCGCTTGAGATTCTGCTCGAACACGCGATGGGTGGGATCATCCGGCGCGGGCTCGACCCAGATCACGTCCGCCGTGACGAATGCCCGGCGAAAGCCGACGTACTTGCCCGAGTCGGTGTAATTCACTTCCGCGCACAAAGTGTTCTTCGCAGCATTGAGATGCTGGTTACGTAGTTGCATCGCGTCCGGCTCGCTCATGCGCGCCCGCAGTCGCGCGACGCCGAGGTCGGTGGCGGTCGCCTCCTCGGATTCGGTCATCGACGGGCGCTCGCGCAGGTATTGGGCGAACGCGGCCTCGCTTTCCGCGTGAATATCGACTTCTCTCTGTTTCGACGCCTCCTGGTCCGTCCGCGCGCGTTCCGCCAAAGCCCGGGCCGTGGCGGCGTTCTCGGTCTTCAGTTGCTCATTGAAACGTGCCTGCAGGGCAGCCGTTTCCTTGGCTTTGCGGTCAGCGTCGTTGTTGCAGCCGGCCAGGGTCAGCGCAGCGCCCGCAACGCAACAAAGCGCCGCGGCAAGCAACGCATTGCGGGGGATCGACGCCCGACGTCGGTGGGAAAGCGTGCCGTCAGCCATCATGGGATGATAATGGAAAGCCGATAGCCGCGACAACGGGAGCGACAAATGCAGACCGAGAATCCTGCTTCTCCTGACACCGGTGTTGACGGAGGACTGCGCGTCGCGAAGCGTCGCCGCGTCGCGGTGATTGCGGTTCATGGCGTCGCCGATCAAAAGCTCGGCGAAACTGGCCAGACGCTGGCGGAGCTGCTCATCGCCCGAGCGCCCAATGGATTCGTCTACGAGCCTGGTGTAGGTCAGGACGAAATCCTCCACGTCGACCTGGTCCCGCCGATCGAAGCCGCGCAGCCGTCGCCCGACGGATTGCTCAAGAAGTTCAGACAGTCGACCGGATCCGACTTTTTGCGCGAGGGTGGAAGCGCTGCAGGCAAGAAGCGCTCGCTGGCTTCGCCTCGGGCGCCGCTTTCCAAGGGCGCGGATTTCACCGACTACACCCTAGCCCATGCGGCGCTTCACGGCGATCCCATCGAAACGTATACGGCGCCGCGCATTTCGATGACACGACGAAAGGGCGCGGTCGCGGACGAGGTCGATATTCACGAGATGTATTGGGCGGACCTGTCGCGCCTGGCGGGCTCCGTTCCGCGCATCCTGACCGAGCTGTTCACGCTGCTGTTTCGTCTTTCCGCTCTCGGGCGCGACACGGTCCAGTATCAGCGCGCCGCGACCGCTTATGCGAAAGATCCCGCCTGGGGTCTGCTGGCACGACTGCAAACGTTCCTCGATTTCGCTTATTCGCGCGTGCTGGCGCTGCTCTTCCTCCAGCTCGTGATGGTCGCGCTCGTTCTCGTGCCGTTCGGTCTTCTGGCCTCCGACGCGCGTCCGTTGCAGACGGTCATCGGCGCGCTGGCGGGACTGTCGGCCCTGGTTTGGGTGCTCTATCGCTATCGCAATGTTGCGATGGCCGTCGGCGCCGGCGCGGTGGTCGCCTTCGCGTTGCTCGCGGCGCCCGCTGTCTGGGTGGACGGCTTGGTCTGGGTCGCATTCCTGAGCGTGATCTATGACTGGTGGCTGCGGGTATGCGAGGAGCGGTTTCCCCTGGTGCGCGTGGTCGGCTGGGTTCTCTGGGCGATCTCGGGCACGGTGCTGATCGTATTCGCCGGCCGCGCGGCATCGAACGACCTGGCCATGTGGGTGTGGGGCGCGTTGAGAGCGCTCGAGGTCGTCCTGGCGCTGATCCTTGGATGGTGGGTGATCGTGGCGCCGGTCATGCTCGTATGGTTTTGCGCGACCTTGACCGCCTCGCGACGGCGCGGTGCCGGGGCGCCGGCAGGGGCGCCGGTCAACGTTCACGCCAAGTCCAGCGTCGCCACGGGGCGCGTCGGCCTGTTCGTTTCACTCGGCTTCTTTATCATCGTGACCATGACCTCGTGGGCGCTCGTCAACACGGGCGTCGAGCGATCCGTCGAGCACGTTCCCTATCTTCCGTTCCTGTTTACGCAGTCACTAAAGCCTGTCGAGGGCGACGCGACGTCGCCGGGACAGACGACGGCGGAGCTTTTTCTCGACGAGCGTTTCGTCAACAGCACGTCGGGTTTCTCGGTAATCGCATTTCTGCTTTCGCCGGTCGTGCTCTATCTCGTCCTCATGCTGTTGCCGAGCGTTCTCGCCGAGTTGGGAGTCATTGCCCAGCAGTTCGGGCTGCTCGGGCGGTGGCTCACAGGGGGGTACCGCAAGCTCGATCTCGTCTCGGCCTGCTTCGTTGGCGTCGGGGTCGTTACGGCGCTGCTGGTGGCGGTGGTGTTCGTCGCGCCGCACGTGGGCATCGATCTTTCTCCGACCTGGCTCGGCGAGATCTCGTCATCCCTGGGTGGCATCTCCAAGGACTGGCTCAAATATTTTGTCATCAGCGCCGGCACCGCGATGCTGGCCTTCACGGCCGCCGGCGGCCTTTTGTCGCGTTACGTGCCGTGGCTGCGCGGCCCGCTGGACGCCGCGCTCGACGTCGACAACCACTTTCGCGAATTTCCGCGCCGCGCCATTCCGAGGGCGCGCATCGTCTCGCGCTACGTCGCGGTCCTGAAGCACATCGCCGCGCAGGACTACGACCGCATCGTGATCGTCTCGCACAGTCAAGGCACGGTCATCTCCGCGGACCTGCTGCGTTACATGAAAGAGCGGGCGGCGGACGCGGCCGTCAGCGGGCGGCACGACGGCGTTTCAACTCTCTGGAACGACATCAGCGGCCGCATCATGCTGGTCACGGCAGGGTGTCCCTTGCGCCAGCTTTACGGCGCGCGCTTCCCGGAGATGTACGACTGGGTCTTGTGCGAGCATGGCGGAACCATGGGTCCGCGCGCCGCGGACGTCGGCGTCGGCCTCTGGGTGAATGTCTATGCGACGGGAGACTACGTTGGGCGATGGCTATGGTCGCGCGTCTCGCAGCCCGGCGAATATCCGATCTCGGAGATCGACGAGATCCGGGATCGCGACACGTACGCACCGACGCAAATCGATTCGCGCGACTGGAGAACGCTCATGAGCGGAGCCACGGAGAAGGACGTCAGCGTGGGCGCCGGCGCACATACGCACTATTTCGCCCTCGATCAGGTGGCCATGGCGTCGATTGTCGATGCGCTGATTGCGCAGTGACGACGCCCCGGCTCGTCGACCTCAGCGCGAAAAATTGGCTACTGCGCGGGCGTCGCCGGTCAGGGACAGGATGTGCAAGCCGGTGTTCGCGCGGTCGACGGCGTAGATGTATCCGCGATCGTCGACCTCGACGTTGTTGGTCTGGATCGCGGTCCTGCAGCGATCGACGCCGTCGACTTTCACGCAACGCGGTTCGGTGTTGGCGGTGACCGCCGGGATGTAGTACGCCACTTCGCGCGGATGATATGGATCGCGTATGTCGAGCGCGCGCACGCCGGCATTGAAGTGCGCGAGAAAGAGGACGCGCCTGTAGTAGATCGGCGTCATGTTTTCATTGGACGAATGCGTCCCGAAGCGCCCGCCGCGGGCACAGAAGCTTCCGCTGCTCTCGGGCACGGTCCAGCTTGCAACCCCCATCGGGCGCGATTCGTGGGTGATGTCCGCGATCCAGAGCATTTGCCGCGCCTCGGCGCATTCGTTCACGAGCGACTCGTCGACGATCGCCACAAAATCGCGCGTGTGTCCGTCCCTGTCGTGGGCGAACTCGTCGACATTCATTTTCAGCAGCGGAAATGCCGTATGCGCTCCGACGTTGGGCGGCATCGTCAGACGCCCGACTTCGGGAAAGCGCAGATTCGCGTCCGTGGGCTCGGACGGTCCGGTCAGCAATTTCTGCCGGTCGACGATTTGCATGATGCCGTCCTTGTCGGTCCCGTAGCCGAAATACACCCTGTTCGACGCCGGTCCGGTCGAGATCGGGCCGTGCAGCTCGACCGGCGCGTCGCCCGTGGCACCCGGCTGTTGACCCGGCAGACCGAAGTTGCGGATAAAGCGCGGATGTGCCGGGTCACTCAGGTCATAGATCTGGGTCATCCGACGCGTGCGCCAGCCCTCGACGCCGGACACGAGGTAGGCAATGCCGGTGTCACATTCCCACCAGTTCTTGTGCGTGCCCTTGAGTGGACCGATGCGCGACACGATGACGGGCTTCGCGGGATCCGTGACATCCCATATTTCGTGCGCAGAATTGCCAAAGGTCCGCAGAAGATAGAACTTGCCCGGATCTCCCTTGGGCAGGTCCTTGCCGGCGCAGACGCGCACCATTTGCGCGCCTCCGCTTTCGCCCAGGCCTTCCTCGCCGGGAATGTGCGCGAGGTAGCGCGGGCTGCTGACGTCGGTCACATCCAGAATCGACGTTCCGTTGAATTCGGCCTTGCCCGTCAGCGGATTGATTGGCTTCGGAGCTTTTTCCGTTCCACCATGGTGGCCGATGTAGGCGATCCAGCGGCCATTCTGCTCGCGCACCACGGGCTGGTAAGCGCTTCGCGCCTGCAGGTCGTTGTAGCCGGCGAGGACCATGTTGCTTGACTCTGGCCCACCCGGGACCACGCTGCCGCCGGTTCCCTGAGCGAACAGCGGCCCGCAGCAGAGGAGTGTGACAAGAGTGACGAGCGTGAGCACTGGGTTCATGGATCCTCCGTCATTTCAGGCGCTGCCAAAACATTCTGCCATAGCGAGCGCCGCCCGCCGTCGTACAATTCGATCGACGCATTCTTCCTGGACGGCAACTCCATGCAATTTCGAACCCTTCCCGCGACCGAGCTCAAGGTCTCGGAGGTATGTCTGGGCACCATGACGTGGGGCGAGCAGAACAGCGAGGCCGAGGCTCATGAGCAGCTCGACTATGCGATGGGACAGGGCATCAATTTCATCGACACCGCGGAGATGTATCCGGTGCCGCCGAATGGCACGACGCAGGGACGTACGGAGACGTTCCTCGGAAGCTGGCTCGCGCGGCAGCGGCGTCAGGATCTCATTATCGCCACCAAGGTCGCCGGGCCGGGGCGCCGCGACTGGATACGCCAGGGTCGTACTGACCTGACGCGCGAGGTCATAGCCGAGGCCGTCGACACGAGCCTCGCAAGGCTGCGGACCGACGTCATCGACCTCTACCAGATCCATTGGCCGCAGCGTAATGTTCCGATGTTCGGTGCGACCGAATTCGATCGTTCGAAGGAAAAGGACGGGCCGTCGATTCGCGAGCAGGTCGAGGGCATGGCTGCGATGATCAAGGCGGGCAAGATCCGCTACTACGGTTTGTCGAACGAGACGGCGTGGGGCGTCTGCGAGTTCCAGCGCGTGGCGGGGGAACTCGGCGTCACCGGCCCGGTCACGATCCAGAACAGCTACAGCCTGGTCTCGCGCGGCGTGGACAACGATCTCGCCGAAGTCCTGTTCAGGGAAAAAATGTCGCTCCTCGCGTACAGCCCTCTCGCGGGCGGAACCCTGTCCGGAAAATATATGGGCGGCTCGCAACCCGCGACCGCGCGCTACACCCTCTTCGACGGCATCGGCTTGCGCTTTCGCAAGCCCATGGTGCACAAGGCCGTGGAGGCGTACGCGGCGCTCGCCCGGGAGCGTGGGCTCACGCTGGTGCAACTCGCGCTCGGTTATGTCAAAAGCCGCTGGCACGTCGGCGCATCCATTATCGGCGCGACCTCCATGCAGCAGCTCGAGGAGGACATCGCGGCCGCGCAACTCGAGCTCGACGCGGAGACGCTGGCCGCGATCGCAGCGATCCAGACGACGTACCCGAATCCGGCGGGCTAGGACAAGCTGATGATTACTCCCGATCTGCTCAAGGACGTTCCGCTCTTCGCCGAGGTGCCTGCCGCCGAGCTCTCCACGATTGCGGCGCGCGCAGCGGACATCAGCCTGCGCACCGGCGAATGGCTCATTCACGAGGGCGAAGCGCCCGCATTTTTCATCCTCCTGTCGGGCCGCATCGAGGTCTTCAAGTCCTACGGCGGCAGCGACCGACGGATCAACACCTACACGCCGGGGATGTTTGCGGGAGAGATTCCCCTGCTGCTCGGGTCGCCCGCGATCGCGGGCATGCAAGCGACCGAAGCATCGCGCGTGTTCCGGCTCGACGAACACGATTTCCGGCAACTGATCGCCGCGTGTCCGAAGCTCAATGCGGAGCTGCTGCGCACCATGGCCACCCGCCTCGGCTATCTGCAGCAGGCGGCGCTCGATACGCCGGTCGCGACGGTGACCATCATCGGCCATCGCCTCGACCTTGCATGTCACGATCTGCGCGACTTTCTCGCGCGCAATCGGGTGCTGTTCCGCTGGCACGATCCACGCGATCCCGAAGCGAGAGTGGGCATGGCTCCAGAACCGCAACCCGACGAGGCGTACCCGGTGGTGGTGCTGCCCGATGGCTCGCGGCTGATCACACCCTCGTTTCGTGAAGTCGCCGAACACCTGGGCTTGGGTACGGTCCCCGCGCAGGCAAGTTACGATGTGATCATCATCGGCGGCGGTCCGGCCGGGCTGGCCGCAGCCGTGTACGGCGCATCCGAGGGGTTGTGCACGCTGCTGATCGAGCGCGAGGCGCCGGGCGGCCAGGCGGGCACGTCGTCCCGGATCGAGAACTATCTCGGCTTTCCGACCGGAATTTCCGGCGATGACCTGGGACTGCGTGCGTTGAAGCAGGCCACGCGATTCGGTGTCGAAATCATCGTCGCGCGCGACGTGGTCGGCATCGAGACCGATTCGAAGGGCAAGACGCTCGCTGTCATGCTCGACGGAGGTGATCGCGTCGCGACCCGATCCGTCATCATTGCGAGCGGAGTGGCCTGGCGCGCGCTCGAAATCGTCGGAGCCGACACGATGGTCGGCCGCGGCATCTACTATGGCGCCGCCCGAACCGAGGCGCTCGACACTCGCGGCCGCGACATCTTCCTGATCGGCGGAGGCAACTCCGCCGGACAGGCGGCGATGTTTTTCGCCAACTATGCGCGCACCGTCACGCTGCTGGTGCGCGGCCCGTCGCTGGCGTCGACCATGTCGCATTATCTGATCGAACAACTCGGGACCAAGGCCAACGTCAAAATCGAGGTCCTGAGCCAGGTGGTAGGCGTCGAAGGCACCGATCACCTCGAAGCGATCATCATCGAGGACCGCCGCAGCGGGGAGCGCCGGCGCGAGGCCACGGATGCGCTGTTCGTCTTCATCGGCGCGGACGCCGAGACGGATTGGCTTCCGCCTGCGCTGATCCGCGACGCGCGCGGGTATATCTGCACCGGCCGGGACGTCACGGATCTGGTCGCGAAGCAGCAGGGCTCGTGGCCGCTCGATCGCGACCCCTATCTGCTGGAAACCAGCGTGCCGGGCATCTTCGCGGTCGGAGACGTCCGCCACGGCTCGATCAAGCGCGTGGCGTCGGGCGTCGGCGAGGGCAGCATGGCGATCGCCTTCATCCATCAATTCCTGGCCGAGCGGGACGCAGCCGCCGCGCGCGCGGCGACGCCCGAAGATATGCGTCGGAAGAAGGATCGCGAGATCGCGGGTCTCAACTAGCCGCGAGGCACGATTTCCGCGCGCGGCGACCTCGCGACTCACCCAGCCCGGGTATCGCCGCAGTCAACCACTGAAGGAACGCCCAACGTGAGCGCTTCAACTTCAAAGGCTCGGACGACGTCGTTCAGTGGAGTCTTCCCCATTGCACCGACGCCCTTTACTGACTCCGGCGAGCTCGACCTCGCCGGCCAGCGTCGCGTGCTCGACTGCATGATCGACCAGGGCGTCGACGGCATCTGCATCCTGGCCAACTATTCGGAGCAATTTCTGCTCGCCGATGACGAGCGCAATGTCCTCCTCGACGTCTGCCTCTCGCATGTCGCCGGCCGGGTGCCCGTCATCGTCACCTGCAGTCACTTCAGCACGCGGATCGCGGCCGAGCGAGCGCGCATGGCCCGCGCGGCCGGCGCCGCGATGCTGATGCTGATGCCGCCCTACCACGGCACCGGCCTGCGCGCCGACGAGGTCCGGATGCTGGAACATTTTGCGCGCGTGGCCGACGCAGCGCCGATTCCGATCATGGTGCAGGACGCACCGCTCTCCGGCGTCTCCCTGTCGGTGCCGTTTCTGGTCAGGCTTGCTCGCGAGATTCCGTCGGTTCGCTATTTCAAGGTCGAAGTGCCGGGTGCGGCAGCGAAGCTTCGCGGCCTGATCGAGGCCGGCGGTGAAGCGATCGAGGGGCCGTTCGACGGAGAGGAGTCGATTACCCTCATGGCCGATCTCGATGCAGGCGCGACCGGCACAATGCCGAGTGCGCTTCTCCCGGACCTGGTCAAGCCCGTGCTGGCGCATCACCGCGCGGGCCTGCGCAAGGAGGCGGCCGCTGCGTATGCGCGCATCCTTCCGTTGATCAACTTCGAGAACCGCCAATGCGGGTTGCGGGCGACCAAGGCGGTGATGGCCGCCGGTGGCGTCATCAACAGCGACGCGGTCCGCCATCCGCTGGAGGCGCTGCATCCCGCGACACTGGCGGGCTTGCTCGAGCTGGCGTCGGAGGCCGGTCCGCTTGCGCTTCGCTGGGGAAAATGATCGCGCGACACGGCGCGCCTGCCTCGACGTAGAATTAGGCCCACCGATGTCATCGCTCCGGAGTCTGGTCATGCATCTTCGCCTTGCCCTTCTGCTCGTCTCGTCGATCGGATTCAATCTCGCGCGCGCCGATGCGATCGACGACACGTGGAATCTGACCGAGATCTATCCCTCGGTCGAGGCGTGGAACGCGGATGGCGCCAAGCTCGACGCGCAGATCAAGGACCTTGCCGCCTGCAAGGGTCACCTCGGTGACAGCGCTGCCACGTTCAAGAAGTGCCTCGATCTTCAGACGGACATGCAGAAGCGCTATCTCCGGATGGCCGTCTATTCATCGGAGCAATATTCGGGCGACACCGGTTCGCCGGCGAATCTCGAGCTGCTGCAGCGGACCGACGTGGTCGAGGCGAAGGTGAACGAGGCAAGCTCGTTCATGAATCCGGAGATTCTGCGGCTGGGCAAGCAGAAGATCGCCGGTTTCCTCGCACAGGACAAGGCGCTTGCGATCTACCGCCATCCGCTGGACGATATCCTGCGGATGGCGCCGCACACGCTCGACGGCGAAGGCGAAGCGCTGATCGCGCAGTTCGGATTGATGAGCGACGCGGGCGCGTCGGCGTATTCGATCCTCACCAATGCCGACATCCCCTGGCCAACCGTCAAATTGTCGACGGGCGAGCAGGTCGTCATCGATGCCAGCGCCTACACCAAGTACCGTGCCGAGCCGAACCGCGATGATCGCAAGCTCGTCATGGACGCGTTTTTCGCGACCTTCAAGACCTACGAGCGCACGCTGGGCGTGACGCTGTATTCGCAGCTCAAGGAAGGCTCGGTTTTCGCCAAGGTCCGCAAGTATCCGGACTCCATCACGCGAGCGCTGGACGCGAGGAACGTCCCTGTCGCGGTGATCGACACCCTCATCGCCCAAACCAACGCCAGCCTGCCGACGCTGTATCGCTACTTTCGCCTGCGCGCCCGGATGCTTGGGGTCCCGCAGATGCGGTACTACGACATCTATCCCCCGCTGGTGCACAGCGACATCAAGTTTCCCCTTGCGACCGCGAAGCAGCTCGTTCTCGAAGCCGTCGCTCCGCTGGGCCCGGACTATGTCGCGACCATGGATCGCGGCTTCAGGAACCGGTGGATGGATGCCTATCCGCGCAAGAACAAGCAGTCGGGCGCTCACATGGCGGGTATCGCCTACGACGTGCACCCCTACGTGCTGATGAACTACAACGACGACTACGAGTCCGTCACGACGGTCGCGCACGAGTGGGGACACGCGATGCACTCGTACCTGTCCAATCACACGCAGCCGTTCGTCAACGCCCGATATGCGATATTCGTCGGTGAAATCGCCTCGACCTTCAACGAGGCGATGCTCCTCAAGCGCGTGCTGAAGACCGCCAAGAACGACGACGAGCGTCTGTTCTACCTGGGTTCCGCACTCGAGCAGCTGCGCGGAACGTTCTTCCGCCAGGCCATGTTCGCGGAGTTCGAGCGCGCGATACACGCGCGCGTCGACAAGGGCGAGCCGCTTGCAGGTGACGGGATGACCAAGATTTACTGCGATATCCTCAAGCGCTACCACGGCGCTGCCGAGGGCGTCGTCGCGATCGACGACAACTACTGCGTCGAGTGGGAGTACATCCCGCACTTCTACAATCCGTTCTATGTCTATCAGTACGCAACCTCGCTTGCGGCGAGCTCGCTGTTCGCGCAGAAAGTCACCAGCGGCGAGCCGGGCGCGCTCGAGCGCTACCTCGAGCTGCTGCGCTCCGGAGGGTCGGACTATCCGTACGAGCTCGTCAAGAAAGCCGGCGTCGATCTCGCGTCGCCGGCGCCTTATCAAGCGCTGGTCGCGAACATGAACGCGATCATGGACGAGATCGAAGCGATCCTGGCGAAGCGGAAGTAGCGGGCGCCGAAACGGCTGAAGGTTCGCCCCGGCCGCACCGCCGAGGCGCCCGCGGCGGTGGCGCGCCTAGCGACGTACGCCGGGCGTCTCGACCGGGAGCCCTTGCGCGCGCCAGGCGAGAAACAGCTCGACGTCGGTAAGCTCAGGCGCTCCCGCGAGAGGCATCTCGGCGCGAACTCCGTAGAGGCAGGCACGAATGCGCCGCTGCAGGGAGCCGAGCGTTTGCCATTCCAGCTTGTAGGCCGGAAACGCGTTGCTCTGACCCTGGCTCAGCGTCTCCGCATAAAGCCGCTTGCCCCAGTTCTGCTCGTGGCATTGCGCGCATGAGAGGTTCATCTGACCGTGGCGTTGGTAATAAAACGCACGGCCGCGATCGAATGCGCCCTTGGCGGCCCCGTCGATGCGCGTCGCCATCGGCAGTCCCTTCGACTGATATGCGACATAGGCAGTGAGACCGAGCAGGTCATCCGATTCGCGCTCGAGCGGAGCCGCCTTCTGCCGGCGCACGCGGCAATCGTTGATGCGCGCCTCGAGGTCAAATACCGTTCCCGACGTTGCATCGAACGCGGGATAGCGGGCGGCGACGCCGCGCATGGAGCTCTTTGCATCGCCGTGACACGACGCGCAACTTGCGCCTCCCGAGGCGTCGCTCCAGAGTTTCTCCCCGCGCTCGACCCACAGAAATCCCGGATTGGCCAGGTCGTCGGACTGCATCGCGCGCACATCTGGCCCGGCGAAATCGATGCCCGAACGCAGCGCGCTCAGTGGCAGGGCCCGGTCCTGGGCCGACGCGATGAGGGGAGAGAGAGCGCCCGCGAGCAGGAGAAGCGTCGGCAGCCGCGCACGACGAGTCGTTTGCGGCAGCCTGCTCGGCATCAGGCGACTTTCACCGCCGCCTGCGCCGTTCCGCGAGCGCCGGCATCGTCGACCCATTCGAAATCCAGCGTCCCGGATTCGCGGGCGGTGACGAAAAAGCGCAGGTACGGATTGGCGGCGATGCCCGAGCTCATGCGCACCGCGAACACCGGGTCGCCGTTGTAGCGGCAGGCGAAGCTGCGAATCACGTTGCGCGGAACGGGCTTGCCGCTTTCGTCGGTGCGATACCCGGTCTCCATCGCATGACGGATCAGGATGCGAACCTCTATCGCATCGCCGCGACGGGTCGAAGGCGGCACTATGACGCGCGAATCGGCCACGAGATCAGCTCCGCTTCAGCTTCCGTCGAGACATGCCGCGATGGTGACGATAACCTCGGCCATCGACGCGAAAAGCGTGCCGTCGCTCATGATCGCGAGCGCGACAACGTGTTGCGAGCCGGCGAGCCTCACGCGCGAATCGATCTCGACCTTCGGCGGCGGCGCCGGAAACTCGAATACGGCCATTTCGGGAACCGGATTGACCTCCGAGAACAGGTGAATCGCCTGCAGCGCCGGGCCGGAGGTGAACGGCCCTTCCATGGTGAGGCGCATCGGCACGGCCTGCCCGTTGTCGGCGAGCGCGGGAAGGTCCAGACGCACGCGTTCCCAGCGCGGAATCCGCCCGGACAGCAACGCTGTCAGTGGGGGGATGTCCGGCATCGTTTGCGCCGCCTGTGCCACCGCATCACGCGAGGCAAGCAGCGGGGCGGTCAGCGCCCACGCGCCGGCGCTTTGCAGCAGGCGTCGCCGTGAGAGAGCGGGCCGGGGCGGGCCGCTCATCGCGTCACGCTCATTTCAAGGTCCCGAGATAGGCGACGATATCCTCGATCTGCTGCGCGTCGAGGATGGGTTTGCCGCGATAGGCGCTGGCGACGCGATCGAATCCTTCCACGCGGTAGTAGCTCGGCATGATCGTGTCGGGGTTCACGCGCATGTCGTCGACTACGCGGAGGCGCAGTTGCGCGATCGACAGCGTGCGCGCGATACCGGCAAGCGATGGTCCCACGTTGCCGGAGAAGCGCACATCCGGACCCGGCAGTGCGTGGCAGAGAATGCAGTTGGCCGATTCCCGTGCCACGATCAGCGCGCGTCCGCGGGCGGCGTCTCCTTTCGCCCCGCCGATCGCTTCCGGGATCGTGTCCCCTATCACCCGGAGAGGGCTCGCGACCGTGGGTTGCGATCCGGCGCCGACGACTTCCATCGCAGCCGCGGCTGCCAATACTGCAATCCATCGAACCAGTCTTCGGGATGACGGTCTCACGCTTGCGCTGATGCCGCATCACGGCGACCGAATGCTGAAAGGGAAGCGTGCGCAGGCGAAATCACGAGAACATGTTAACCGCAAAATCAGCACCCTGACACGGTGCCTGGGCTTCTGGCCGCGAGCAGATGGTAAGCTGGAAAGCATCCGTAACTCCGCTCGTTCCGGCGCCGCTTGGGTCGAACCGGGAACCGTGCTCCAAATTCATCGCAGGCAGACCCGAGAGGTAGCGAATGGCAAAGATCAACATCAACGGCAAGATCCACGATGTGCAAGCGGAGAACGGCACGCCCCTGCTGTGGGTCATTCGGGAGCAGGTCGGTCTGACCGGCACCAAGTACGGGTGCGGCATTGCCCAATGTGGCGCGTGCTCGGTGCACATCAACGGCGAAGTGCTTAGGTCCTGCTCGATTCCCGTCGACGCCATCAAGGCCGGCGACCGGATCGTGACGATCGAAGGCCTTTCGATCAAGAGCTCGCATCCGGTACAAAAAGCGTGGGCCGCGCTCGACGTGCCCCAGTGCGGCTACTGCCAGTCGGGACAGATCATGGCGGCGGCAGCGCTTCTGCACAAGATTCCCAACCCCAGCGACGCGGACATCGACCTGGCGATGACTAACATCTGCCGTTGCGGGACGTATCAGAGGATCCGCGCGGGTGTGCATCTGGCGGCTTCCGAGATGGCGGCGGCAAGCGCCGCGCCGGCCGATCGCAAAGCCAAGGCGTAGGGGCCGGTCATGAAGACGATTCGGGGCACGATGACTCGCAACGCAATGAACGAGGGCACGAAAACATCGAGGGAAATTGGTTCGACCAACCTGTCCCGGCGCAAGTTCATCGTCGGCTCCGCGGCCGCGGCCGGCGGAGGCCTGACGCTCGGTTTCCAGTTCCCGTTCGGCATTGAGCCCGCACAGGCGCAGAGTACGGCGGCCGCAACCGCGGAGATCAACGCGTGGGTGGTGGTCCGGCCCGACGAAACCTGCGCCGTTCGCATCGCGCGCTCGGAAATGGGGCAGGGGACGCTCACCGGTCTCGCGCAACTCGTCGCCGAGGAGCTCGAGTGCAACTGGAAGAACGTCACCACGGAGTCGCCGACGCCGGGCCAGAATCTGTCGCGCAAGCGCGTCTGGGGCGAGATGGGGACCGGTGGGAGCCGCGGCATCCGCACTTCCGAGGACTACGTGCGCCGCGGTGGCGCCGCGGCGCGCATCATGCTGATGCAAGCGGCGGCGGACGAATGGAGGGTACCGGTCAGCGAGCTCACCGTCTCGGAGGGCGTGATTACGCATACGCCGACGCAGCGCACGACCACCTACGGCAAAGTCGCGCCCGCCGCGGCGAAGCTGTCACCGCCGGATCCGAAGAGCATCACGCTCAAGGACCCGAAGGACTGGAAGATCGCCGGCAAGCCTATGAAGCGGCTCGACACTGCCGAGAAGCTGAACGGCGATCTCGTCTATGCCATCGACGTCAAGCTCCCCGGCATGCTCTGTGCCGCGATCAAGGATTGCCCGGTTTTCGGCGGCAAGCTTGTCAGCTACGACGACTCGAAGGTCGCGCACCGTCCCGGCGTACGCAAAGTAGTCAGGGTGAACGGCAGCACGGTGGCGGTCGTGGCGGATACGTGGTGGCACGCCAAGACCGCGCTCGATGTGCTGCCCATCGTCTGGGACGAAGGCCCCAATGCAACGCGTACGAGCGCCATGATCGCCGACCAGCTCAAGGAGGGGCTGACCGCGACCACTGCCTACGCGTACCGCACCGAAGGCGACGCGGCGAAGGCAATCGCCGGTGCAGCGAAAAAAGTCGAAGCCGTCTACAGCACGCCGTTCCTCGCGCACGCCACCATGGAGCCGATGAACTGCACGGTGAAAGTCTCCGCGGATCGCGCTGAAGTCTGGGTACCGACGCAGAACGCTGAGGCGGCCTTGGCGGCCGTGGCGGAAGAATCCGGCTTGCCGCTCGAGAAATGCGATGTCTACAAGCACCCGCTGGGTGGCGGTTTCGGCCGCCGCGGGGGCTCCCAGGATTACGTGCGCCAGGCCACTGCGATCGCGAAGCAGTTTCCCGGCGTGCCGATCAAGCTCATCTGGTCGCGCGAAGAGGACATGACCCACGACTTCTACCGGCCGATCTCGCAATGCCGACTCGAAGCGGGACTCGACGATGCCGGCAAGCTCGTGGGGCTGCACGTGCGCGTGTCGGGGCAGTCGATCAACGCGTTTCTGAACTCGCCGGCGGCGAAGGACGGCAACGACGATCGGCAGCTTCAGGGCTACTACGAAAAGCCCGGCGACGCCCAGCTTGGCTACACCGTCCCGAACCTGCTCATCGAATACGCGATGCGCAACACCCACGTTCCGGTCGGCGCGTGGCGCGGCGTCAACACCAATCAGAACGCTGTGTACATGGAATGCTTCATGGAGGAAGTTGCGCGCGCCGCGGGCGTCGATTCGCTCGAGTTCCGCCGCGGCTTGATGAAGGATCACCCCAAGCATCTGGCCGTGTTGAACGCCGCCGCCGAAAAGGCGGGGTGGGGCACGCCCTTGGCGCCCGGCGTATATCGCGGCATCGCGCAGTTCATGGGATACGGAAGCTACTCCGCCGCGGTCGCGGAGGTTTCGGTGAGCGATCAGGGCGTGCTCAAAGTCCACCGCATGGTGCTGGCGCTCAACTGCGGACACGCCGTCAATCCGGATCAGATCGCGGCGCAAGTCGAAGGATCGGTCGCATACGGCCTTGCTGCCGCGCTCTACGGCGAAGCCACCGTCGACAAGGGCCGCATCGTCCAGCAGAACTTCAATACCTACCAGATCATGCGTATCAACGAGATGCCCAAGGTCGAGACGGTGATCGTCCCGACCTTTGATTTCTGGGGCGGCGTCGGCGAGCCCACGATCTGCGTCGTGACGCCTTCGGTGCTCAATGCCATATTCGCCGCGACGGGCAAGCCCGTTCGCAGTCTGCCGCTGAAAAACGCGAAGCTGGTTTAGCGGCGACGGGACGTTCGCATCGAGCGTCCCGCCTATCTAGCCACCGTTTCGTCGCCGTGCGACGGCGCGGGCGCTACTTCTTCGGCTCGATTGCCGCGCTGAAGGTGATGTCGTAGCTGTACGGCACGTCGTCGAACGATTTCTGCGGGCTTTTGGTGCGCGCGCGGCCGGCGATGATCTTGCCGTCGAACGTCGTGGCTTCGAAGACCTGCTCGGTCGATCCGCCGCCCTCGCCCTTGCGGCCAAAACGCTCATGCCCGACTTCGAAATTGATGACCTGCTTGTCGGTGTTGATGGTTTGCTGCACGCAGTGCGCTTTGCCGGCCACGAACAGGTCGTGGCGCGCGAACACATCGCGTGCCGTTTTTGCCGGCACGGCGGTGTCGCACAACAAGACCACGACGTCCTGCTTCTTCTTGTCGAAGAAGCCTTCCTGCGCGTAGGCATACGCCTGCGTGATCGCGATCGGCTTGCCGTCGACGATCAACTTGCCTTCGGCGTGGTTCTGCGCCGAGGCAGGCGCGATCAGGAGCGCGCTTGCTCCCAGGGCGGCGATCTGCGCGACTCGCGCTCGGACAATATTTTTCCTCATGGCGGGCTCCCCAGTTTTGTTTTTTGGAATTGCGCTCGCGGCCGGGTGGCTGCGTCGCGCGATGGCGCAGCGAACTCTACACGCTTTGCGCATGCGCGATCGATAAACGAGGAAACGGTCGCGCGAAGCGACCCGCGCTGGCAACTCACGGCCGCGGACAGCGTCGGTCGCACTACGACCGCGACCGCAGTGGGCTACGCTTCGGCGCGACCCGCAACGATGCCGACCAGCGCCGGGCCGTAGCGCTCGAGCTTCACCGCGCCGATGCCGGCGATGCCGCGCAGCGCCGAAAGATCCGGCGGCCGCTGCCGCGCGATTTCGGCGAGGGTCTTGTCGTGCAGGATCACGAACGCCGGGACCGATTGCGCTCTCGATTCCGTCAATCGCCATGCCTTGAGGCGATCGAGCAAGGCGCCGTCCGCGCTCGAAAGGCCCGCGTCCGAAACGTTCGAGCGAAGCGAGCGCCTCGGCGGTCGCGCGCGTGCCACGGTGCGACGCATCGAAACGGTTTGCGTGCCTTTGAGTACCGGACGGCTGGCCTCGGTCAGGCGCAGCGCGCCGTGCGCCTCGTGGTCGACGCGCGCGAATCCGAGGGCGACGAGCTGCCTGAACACGCCGCGCCATGCGGCTTCGTCGATGTCTTCGCCGATGCCGAAGACCGAGAGCTTGTCGTGGTCCCAGCGTGTGATGCGCTCACTGTCCTTGCCACGCAGCACGTCGATGAGGTGCACTGCGCCGAAGCGCTGGCCCGTGCGATAGATCGTCGACAGCGCCTTCTGCGCCGCGGAGGTCGCATCGTAGGTTTCGGGGGGAGCGAGGCAAGTGTCACAGTTGCCGCACGGCGTGCTCGACTCGCCGAAATACCCGAGCAGGCGTACGCGGCGGCACCCGGCGGTCTCGCAAAGGCCTAGCAGGGCATCGAGCTTGGTGGCCGAGACGCGCTTGTACTCCTCGCTCGCTTCCGACAGATCGATCAAACGTCGCTGCTGCACGACGTCGGCAAGGCCGTACGCCATCCATGCATCGGCCGGCGCGCCATCGCGTCCGGCGCGTCCGGTCTCCTGGTAGTAGCCCTCGACACTCTTCGGCAAGTCGAGGTGCGCCACGAAGCGGACGTCCGGCTTGTCGATGCCCATGCCGAAGGCGATTGTCGCCACCATCACCACGCCTTCCTCACGCTGGAAGCGCGCCTGGTGCTCGTTACGTGAGGCGGTGTCCATGCCAGCGTGGTAAGGCAGAGCTGGAATGCCTTCGCCGGCGAGCCACGCGGCGGTCTCGTCGACCTTGCGACGCGACAGGCAATAGACGATGCCGGCTTCTCCGGGATGCTCGTCCGTGATGAAGCGCAACAATTGCCTGCGCGCATCGTCTTTGTCGACGATCGTGTAGCGAATGTTGGGTCGGTCGAAGCTGGAGATGAAAACGCGCGCGCCGCCGAGGGCCAGGCGAGCGATGACCTCTTCACGCGTTTGCGGATCGGCGGTTGCCGTCAGCGCGATGCGGGGCACGTGTGGATAACGCTCGTGCAGCAGCGACAGCTGCAGGTACTCCGGTCGGAAGTCGTGTCCCCATTGCGAAACACAGTGCGCTTCATCGATGGCGAACAAGGCCGGCTGGATCCTATCGAGCAGGTCCAGGCAACGCGCAGTCGTCAGCCGCTCGGGCGCCACGTAGAGGAGATCGAGGTCGCCTGCGAGGAGCGCGCGCTCGGTGGCACGCGCGGTCTCGGCGTCCTGCGTCGAATTTAGGAACGCCGCGCGCACGCCGAGCTGGGTCAGCGCCGCGACCTGGTCCTGCATCAATGCGATCAGCGGAGAGATGACGATGCCGGTGCCCTCGCGCACCAGCGAAGGGATCTGGTAGCACAGCGACTTGCCGCCGCCGGTGGGCATGAGCACCAGCGCGTCCCCGCCGTTCACCACATGGTCGACGACGTCGCCCTGCGCATCGCGAAACGATGCATAGCCGAAGGTATCGCGCAGTACGTCGAGCGGACGAGGGGATTTGCGGGGCATCGGAACCGAACGAAAGGGGTTCGACCAACGCTTTGTCCCGGACGAGCAGGCGAAGCTGGATCAAAGCGCGGCGGCAGCCCGATTTTCGCAGAAATCGGACGCGGCGGACCTACGCCGTCAGTGGCAACACCGGCGAGCGCGACAGAGCGCGCCTCGCGGGGCCGCGTCTCTGAGCCGAGGGCGCCCCGGCCACGCGTATCGCGGGCGTACGGCGCCCGCGATACGCCATCGGACGCTCTTACTTGAGGGCCGCGGCGCCGGCCTTGCAGACAACCTCATCCTGCGATCCGCTGCCGCCGGAGCAGCCGATCGCGCCGATCAGCTTGCCGTTCTCGACCAGCGGGATGCCGCCCCGCGACGCGATCATGCCGTCCAGGGTCATGGTGTAGAGAAGGTTATTGAGCTGAATGCCGTTCTCGAAGACCTTGGTTTCGCGGCGGTAGATGGCAGCCGAGCGCGCCTTGTGCTCGGAAATCTGGATCGATGCAAGCTGCGCACCGTCCATACGTTGAAACGCGACGAGGTTGCCGCCCGAATCGACGACGGCGACGTTGAACTTCCAATCGTGCTTCTTGGCCTCCGCGATCGTCGCGGCGATGAGCCCCTGCGCGCGATCGAGGCCGATGGGTGTCCCATAGGGAATATCGAACGGCATCTTGTCGGGCACCGTATCGAGTGGATTCGGCGGCGGGGTCGGCGCCGGTTGTTGCGCGCAAACCAGCGTGGCCGCGAACAGGGCGGAACCGAGGACGGCGATGCGCAACACGGGTTTCGACTGCATGGTGTTCCTCCTAGAGTTGTGAGTGGCCTTGCGGTACCGCTCGAAAGCGTGACGCAAACAGCCGGAGCCCGGGTTTTATTCTACGGACGTGCGTTGACCGGGGCGGCAAACATCTTACCCAAAACCGGCGGTCGCGGGTGTCATCGATCCGCTCAGCCGAGGGCCCGTCTCCCCGGGATCGCTAGACACGATCGCGGCGATCGCAAACAACGATTGGACTATGCGTGCGGTCGAAATTGGTTTACGATTGTTGCAGTGCAGCAATCACCCGAAAGGCATCGTATGAACGGTAATGATTTCTACCCCGGTGGAACGCTACGAGGCAACGCACCGTGGCTGCTGTTCGCGAGCACCTTCTGGCTACGCTTGACGGTGATCGCGGCGGGGTGCGTCGTGTTCGGGCTGACCAGGCTCCGCGGCGCCGGGCCCGACTTCCTGGAGGGGCTTGCGCTGATCGTCGGGTGCGCCTGGGTTGCGGCACACTCGTTCCGTCGCGCGAAAGCGCTGCTCGACCGGCTCGACGAGGCCGACATCGGGCCCGAGGCCGACACGTCTCACAGGGCTGGCGCAAGGCCTACGGCCCGCGCCGATGGTGACAGCCGGGACAGAAGCGCGTCGACCTCGCAGGAAGCGCGCGGCTAGGACCGCAAGCGCGCGTCCCGACATCGCGGTCGCGCGAGGAAGATTCGCCCGACCGCAGCCGAACAGGCTCACATCGCTTTCGGCTGCGATGCGAATCGTCGCGTGGGTGATGCCTCCGCCCTTCGGCTCGCGCACCGCCTCCGCGCGGGTCATGAGCGACAGTCGGGCCGCTTATAATTTGCCATGTCCGCCGAAGCGCTTCCTGTCGACATCGATCTTTGCCGCAACTGCGGCGCCGGCGCACCCGGGACATTCTGCCCCGACTGCGGGCAGGAAACCGACACGCGGCTGCCGACGCTGCGCAAGTTCATGCACGATGCAACGGGCCGGCTGGTGTCCTTCGACAGTCGGATGTGGCGCACCCTCTTCGCGCTGGTCGCAAAGCCCGGGTTTCTGACGCGAGAGTACCTCGACGGGCGCCGCAAGCGGTATCTGCGGCCCACGCGACTGTACCTCGTCATGTCGCTGCTGCTCTTCGCGGTCTTGCGACTGGTAACGCCGCCGCTGTACTTCGACGACCGGGGCATCGTCATCTACAAGGGGGACGAAGACAACGCCGGCAAGGCCGCGACGTCGCCCGCCACAAGACCCGCACAGAAGGATCGATCCGGAAAATCGCCGGAGTCCACAAGGTCCGCCGGGCACCCGGTCGAGCCCGACTTCAACATTACGCTCGACAAGGACCACAACGTCGTCGTCGGAGAAGGGTCCAGGGACCCCCTGCCGAAGGCTCTGCGCGAGCGCGTCAACCACTTCAACGCGCTGTCGACCGCGGAAAAAGGCGAGCAGATCTCCGCCGGCATGCTTCGCTACGGTCCTTACGCGATGTTCGTGATCCTGCCGGCGTACGCATGGCTGCAGCAGATCGCCTATCTCGGCAGGGCGCGCCGCTATCCCGGGCGACCGCGCAAGTACGTCGAGCATCTCGTCTACGCGGCGCACATACACACGTTTCTGTTTCTGGCGGCGGCAGTCGCCATCGCACTCGATTCGTGGATCGGGTGGCTGCTCGGAGCGTGGGTGGTGTATTACCTCTATCGCGCCAAGCGGACGATCTACGGCGGCTCCCGAGTGGGCGGCTTCGTTCGCGGCTTCTTCGTCCTGATCGCTTACGCCGTCCTGCTTCTTCTGGCGTCGGTCGCACTGTTCGTCGCCGCGATCCTTGTGCGCTGAGACGGCGCTATTCGAGCGCCGGCCGATCCCACTTTGCAAGCTCCGCCGTCGCGTCGTAGCTGCTTTGCAGGAACTCGAGCAGCGTCGCGTCGGGGGAAACCGCGTCGCGCACCGTGTCGTACGGCAGGATGAACTCATGTAGGGACGTGTTGTAGGCCGCTGCGGCCGGGCCGACAGGCGCCTTGTCGAATCCGGCGGGCTCGGGGTAGGCGTACGCGTAGAACGCGGCGTAGGGGAGCATCGCGTTGCCGGGCCAGAATCCGCAGCTGCTGACTTCGTGGGAATATGCCTCCCGCGCGACCCAATCCGGCAGGTGAGGCACGCCGCCAGGATGCGCCGGCGCCGGACGCCCCGAAAAGCGCGTGACCGCGAGGTCGAAGCTGCCCCAGAAAAAGTGTACGGGACTGCATTTGCCCTTGAAGCGCGCGCGGAATTCCTTCAGGACACGATCGGACTGCGCCAGCGCGCGCCAGAATCGGTTCGCGTATTCGGCGTCGTAGGAGTGATGCTGCTCGTCGCGCTCGAAGGGTATGCAGTCGGCCAGCTCGCAGGGCATTGTGTTGATGGAAACGACGATGTCCAGCTCGGCGAGCTGGGCGAGAACCTCGCGATAAAAATCCGCCACCGAGCGCGGCTTCAGCGCGACCGATCTTGTAGCTCCATCGCTCGCCTGGATCAGAAGACGATGATCGATAAAGTCGAAGTCGATCTGGAACATGCGCGGATCGTAGCGGATCGGGGTCGTGGTCAGGCCTCGTGCCGTGAGGTAGAGCGGCACATGCCATGAGTGATTGACCCAGGGCGATTGCACCAGGCGTATCTTTCCGACGATCTGCGTCCACATATGCAACGTCGCGCAGGTGTCTTTCCATGCGTCATAGGGCAGGGGAGGCCAGGGGTTGTTCATGGGCGGCGATGGCTGGAAGTGTCGGGTCGGTATCGAACGATGATGTTACGCCTCAGGCGGTCCTTGGGATTCCCGACCACTGATACCGCAGGATCCTGACGCGCCGCCTTGGGATGCAGCTACATAAGCGTGCGCTCCGGAGCAGGTACCCATGGTTTGGCGAGCGCGAAGGATATACCGGCGCCCTGGGACTCCGGTAGTATTTGCCGATCGACTGGCTGCTCAACGGAAACCTCATGCCATCAGCGAGAAAAAACATCGGCATCATCGGCGTCGGTTTCGGCGCGGCTGTTCACGTCCCGGGATTTCGCTCCGAAGGGTGGAATGTCACGGCCATCTGCAGCCGGAATCGCGACAAGGCGCAGAAGGCCGCGACCGAGGCTGGCATCACCGGCGTCCATACCGATCCGATGGAGCTCATCCGCCGCGACGATCTCGACGCCGTTGCCATCATCACCCCGCCAGGTGCTCATCACCGGCTTGCGATCGCGGCGCTCGAGGCGGGCAAGCACGTGCTCTGCGAGAAGCCTTTCGCGCTCGATGCGAGGCAGGGAGCCGAGATGCTCGCCGCCGCGGACAAATCGCGCAGAACGGCGATGATCGCGCACGAATTCCGCCACACGCCCCAGCGCGCGTACATCAAGCAGCTTGTCGCCGACGGCTACATCGGCAAGTTTCAGCTCTGCACGATGGAGCTCTTTCTCGACCGATACGTGACGGCGCAACCGCGCGCCCTTACCTGGAACGCGTACAAGGCGGAAGGCGGAGGACTGCTCGGCGCGCTGGGCTCGCACTATATCGATGGCTTGCGATTCTGGTTCGGTGAGATCGCTACCGTGAAAGGCTGGCTCGCGGGCTTGCGCCCGGATGTGGCCGACGCGGCGACGGGCAAGATCGTCAAGGCCGAGACGGACGACACCTTTTCGCTGGCGGTGACCTTCCGCAACGGCGGCGTGGCGACCATGACTTCGTCCTTCGCCGTGACGCCCTCGCGTGGCGCAAAGATCGCGGTCATGGGCGATCGGGGAACGCTCATGGCCGAGCAACCCGGCCCCAATCCGCTGGAAAACGGAATCGTCGTAGCAAGCCGAGACGGTGCGGCGTTACAGGCGCTGACGACGCCCGCGCAATACGCGCCGTTCACCGACGAGCGCGATCATCGCCTGATGGCGTTCCGGCTCCTGGTCCGCGATTTCACGCGGGGTGTCGAGGAGGGTCGCTCACCCGCGCCCAACTTCACCGACGGACTGCGTTGTCAGGAGGTGCTCGACGCGGTGCGCGAGTCGTCCGAAACGGGACGCACCATCAACCTGTAGGCTGACCGGCGTCGCCTCGAAGCAAGCCGGTGTAGGCGGAGTGGACATGGAGCTCTTCATCTTCGCCCGGTTTCATGCGCGCGAAGGCAAGGAAGAAGCGGTCGCCGAAGCGATGCGTGACATGCGCGGTCCGGTTCGGGCGGAAGCCGGCTGTCTTGGCATCGACTACTACCGCTCGATCCGCGATTCGCGCCTGTTCTACGTGCACTCACGATGGATCGACGAAGCGGCGTTCGACCTCCACGCAATCCTTCCGCACACGGTTCGCTTCCTCGAACGCGTCGAGCCGCTGATCGATCACCCGCTCGATGTGACGCGGGCGAGGCCGGTCGCGTGAACGCCGCGCTTCACTTCTCCTTCGGGCCCGCCAGGGCCATCGCCTTGCGATAGGCCGGGCGCGCCTCGATGCGCTGAAGGTAAGCGAGGATGTTCGCGTAGGGCGCAAGGTCGTAGTTCAGAAAGTGGCGCATCGTCGTAAACGGAAACGTCATCATGATATCCGCCGCACTGAACACAGGGCCGGCGAAGTACGTCGCCTGGGCGAGCTCCGAGTCGATGAAGGAAAGCGTCTGCTTTACGCGCTCGAGGACACGCGCCTTCACGGGGCCGCCTTCGGCCTCGGGCAGTCGGCTCAGCACCAGCGCCAGGATCAGCAGTGACATCAGGCTGCCCTCGGCGAAATGGAACCAGTAAATGTAACGCGCATATTCGGCTGCGGCAGGCGCGATGGCGAGGCGATCGCCGGCGTGGCGATGCACGATGTAGTCGACGATCGCGCCGGACTCCGCCAGCACGGTGTCGCCGTCGCGAATCAGTGGCGCCTTGCCCAGCGCGTGAATCGCCTTCATCGCATCGGGCGCCGAGCCGTTCGCGTTGCGCTCGAAGAGCTCCAGCTTGTACTCCAGGCCGAGCTCCTCCATCAGCCAGACGATGCGCTCGGAGCGTGAGGTGTCGAGGTGATAGATCGTGATCATGTTTGTGCTCGTCGCGTCGGCATCGGCTGTCAGCGTCGAGCGTGTGCCGCAAGAACCAAAGCAACGCAAGCGGTCAGTTTCTTGGCGTAGGGGACGTCCAGGAATTCGTTGGGGCCATGCGCGTTGGCGTGCGGGCCGAGGACCCCGGTGATCAGAAACTGCGAGTCGGGGAAGTGCTTTCCCAGCATAGCCATGAACGGGATCGTCCCGCCTTCGCCCATCGCAGCCGCGGGCTTGCCGTAGCACTGCGAGGAAGCGTCGTCGATCGCCCGGTTGAGCCACGCCGCCGTCGCCGGTGCGTTCCACCCCGTCGCGTCGGACTCGCTTTCGAAGCGTACTGTCGCGCCGTGCGGAGGATCGGCCTCGAGCACTTTTTTCAGGTGACGGGAGGCCACGTCGCCGTCGATCGGAGGCGGCAGGCGCAGCGACAGCTTGAACGAGGTCTGGGGGCGGAGCACGTTGCCTGCGTCGGCGATAGGCGGCAGGCCATCGGCACCGGTTACCGAAAGGGCCGGACGCCACGTTCGGTTGAGGAGCGCCTCGGCGCGGTCGGCGATCATCGATTGCGTCCCGTCAGCAAAAGGATACTTGCGAATGACGATGTCGCCGAGAATTTCGGCCGCGCGCCGCGCCTGCTCGACGCGCTCCGCCGGAATCGCCGCGTGAAATTCCGGCCCGATGACGCGCCCCGTGGCCGAGTCTTCGATGCGATCGAGAAGTCTGCGCGCGATGCGAAATGACGACGGAACCACGCCGCTCGCGTCGCCGGAATGGACGCCCTCGGTCAGGACTTTCACCGTCAGCTTGCCGCCGGCCAACCCGCGCAGCGATGTCGTCGCCCACAGGCGCTCGTAGTCGCCGCAACCCGAGTCGAGTCCGACGACGAAATCGACGGCGCCCATCCGTGGCGCCAGCGCATCGAGGTACGCCGGGAGGTCGTAGCTTCCGCTTTCCTCGCAGGTCTCGATCATGCCCACGCAGCGGGAATGCGCAATTCCTTGCGCCTGCAGCGCGCCGATCGCGGCAAACGCCGCGAACACCGCGTAGCCATCGTCGGCGCTGCCACGCCCGTAGAGCCTGCCGTTTTCGTAGAGCGGGTCCCAGGGGCCGAAGCCGTCGCGCCATCCAATCATCTCGGGCTGCTTGTCCAGGTGTCCGTACAGCAGCACGGTGTGATTGCCGCTCCCCGCGATATCAAAGTACAAGAGCGGCGTGCGACCCGGAAGGCGGACGATCTCGAGCGTCAAGCCGCGCACCGGCTGCTTCTTTACCCACGCGTGTGCGAGTTGTATCGCGCGCTCGATGTGACCATGCGATTCCCACTGCGGATCGAAATGCGGCGACTTGGCCGGAATGCGGATGTACTCGGTCAACTCGGGGACGATCTCGCTGTCCCATAGGGTCGAAATGGCGGACATCAGTTGCTGCGTACTCATGGGGGCCTGGGTGCGGAGTCGGGGTCGATGCAACGGCGGAGTATGCAACAACGCGCCATGTTCGCGCCAGATCGGCGGCTCGCCAGGGAGCGCGCAGCACCGCGCCCGCTGCATTTCCGCTACATTGCCGAGGTTAAAGCGGCGCTGACGGGGGATCTTATGAACAAGGGACGGCTGGAGGCATTCAGCGATGGCGTGATCGCGGTCATCATCACCATCATGGTGCTCGAATTGAAAGCGCCCCACGGAGTGGACCTGCCGGCGCTCGTGCCTTCGATACCGGTGTTCCTGAGCTATGTACTGAGCTATGTCTATGTCGGCATCTACTGGAACAATCACCATCACATGATGCATGCGGTTGAGCACGTGTCGGGCGGCGTGCTCTGGGCCAACCTGCACCTGCTATTCTGGTTGTCGCTGGTGCCCTTCGTCACCGATTGGATGAGCGAAAACCACTTCGCCACCCTTCCCGTCGCGTGCTACGGCGTGGTGCTGCTGATGTCCGGCGTTGCATACTACATCCTCGCTCGCATCCTGGTTGCTCAGCACGGGGAGAACTCGCTGCTCGCGCGCGCGTTTGGCAGGGACATCAAGGGCATCGTATCGATGGTCCTCTATGTGATCGCAATCGCGCTCGCGTTTGTCGCACCGTGGATTGCCGGCGCGATCTATATTGTGGTCGCCGTCATGTGGCTCGTTCCGGATCCGCGGATCGAGCAACAGCTTGCGAAGTGATGTGGCTCGATCGGACGTGAGCGATTCGATCGCTGGCGTCGGGTCGCATTACGACAAGAGGTATATCCGGACGCACACAATTTGGGTGTAGAATCATCCGCCGTCTCCTTCCGCCACTAAAAGAGCGAGCCAATCATGAGACAGCTTCAAAAGCCAATGGGAGTGTTGTTCGCAGGGGTCTTGTTCCTCGCCGGATGCGCAGGGGCTCCGGAAACCAGCAGCGACGCGCAGAAGGCAGCACCGCCGCCGCCCGCGAAACCGGCACCCGCGCCGCCGCCCCCGCCTCGACCGATGCAACCCGACGCCTCGGCGACCAACCCCGAGGGTATGACCGTCTTCGAATTGCAGGAGCGATTGAACGAGTTGGGCTACAAGGTCGGGAACGTCGATGGCGTTCTGGGCCCGAGGACAGTGGAGCAGCTCAAGAAGTACCAGACCGATAACAAGCTGACCCCCAGCGGGACGGTCGATCCCGATACGATCAAGAAGCTGCGCGCCGCCATCAAGTAGCACCGCAAACAGGACACGCGCGGAGCACGATGCCCGCGATGGACCGCGTCGCGTCATGCGACGCGGTTTTTTGTCGTCCCCCTATTTGCACTCGACTGCAAGCTGCCATGGCTCGCGATTCATTCATGATCCGACTGTCAGATGGGCGATGCAGCGTCAACGCTGCGACGCGGGGCCGTGCACGCGGTGATCCGCGTCCTACAAATGTTTCGGCCGATCGCTGACAACCAATTCCGGCGCCAAGCGTTAGTATGGTTTATAGACCGCTTGTTTCAGCGGGAAAAATGCGGAGGAAAGCATGCAACGGACGCTAAGGACTATCGCAGGTGTGGCGGCGATCGGTTTGGGTGCCGCTTGGGCCACGCAGGCAGGGGCGCAGATTACGTTCTACGACGGCGATGGATATCGCGGGCGCGCGTTTACCGTCGACAGGACTATCGAGAACTTCGCTCCGCTGGGATTCAACGATCGTGCCAAGTCGGCGGTGGTCACGGCGGGACGCTGGGAAGTTTGCGAGGACGCCTATTTCCGCGGCAGGTGCACCGTCCTCCGGCCGGGTAACTACTGGACGCTTGGCTCCATTGGATTCGACCGCCTCATTTCCTCGGTGCGACCGGTCGGCGGGGCAGTGCATGTCGCGGAGGTGCCACCGCCCCCGGCTCCCGAGCCCGACTACGCATACCGGCAACGCCCCAATGAGCAGCTCTTCCAGGCGCCCGTGACATGGGTGCATGCCGTGGTGGGCCCGCCGCAGCAGCGCTGCTGGGTCGAACAACAGCAGTACGTGGACCGAAGCGCCAACGTCGGTGGAGCAGTGCTGGGCGCCATCATCGGCGGCGTACTGGGCCACCAGGTCGGCAGCGGGGCCGGCCGTGATGTCGCCACGGCGGGCGGCGCCGTTGCCGGCGCAGCGATCGGCGCCAATGCCGCCGGCAGACCGCCGGTGTATGGCCAGGATGTGCAGCGTTGCGAGACCGTCGCCAATCAAGGGCCGCCAGATTACTGGGATGTGACGTACACCTTCCGCGGCGTGCAGCACCGGATGCAGATGAGCGCGCCCCCAGGACCCACGGTGACCGTCAATGGCAACGGTGAGCCACGTGGCTGAAGTGAAGTAGAGTCATGAAGTAGAGTCGGGGATGCAACGACGAGCGGCCCTTCGGGGCCGCTTTTTTTTGGGTCGACGGATTGAGCCCATTGCAAATAAGCTTACCCGTCGATCCACGCCGGAGGCCATCGCGTCTTCCATGAACATTCTGGGGCCGCCTGTCGAATATTCGGTGGCGCGGCCATCGACAAAAGCGCCCAATCAGCGAAAATGAAATCGTTGTATTGACCGGTCGCATCCGTCGTCCGACATCCGAGGGAGGAACTTATGGCACGATCGCTCGCGGTCCTTTGCGTGCACGGCATCGGCCACCAGGAGCTCGATCCGAACTTTCGATCCGCGTGGCAGCAATCCATTATCTCGGCTGTCCGCGCCTGGGATGCGACCCTCCAGCCAACCATCGATTTCGTCGACTACGACGAGCTCTTCGACCACGCGCCGCTCAATCTCGTGACCTACGGCCTGGCGATGGGCAAGCTCCTCGCCAGCGCGGTCGTACACGGTATCGGTGACCTGGTCGAGCCGACACGCGCCTTCGGCGACCTGCCGGAAAAAGTCAAATGGACAGCGGGAATGATCGCGCAGTGGTCGACCGAGGATGCTCTGCGGGCGCAAACGCGCAACGCGATTCTCACTCAGATGAAAAGCAGGGATTACGACGTCGTCTGCTGCCACAGCCTCGGCTCTCTGATCGGCTACGACACGTTCGCCCAGAACCCCGACGCGATCGCGGGCAAGGTCTTTGTAAGCCTCGGGTCGCAGATCGGCAACCCGGCGGTGCGCGACGTTTTCGCGGGACGCATCGTCGCGCTCGACGCGCGCCAGTGGTACCACCTTTTCAATCCGGACGACCACGTCCTCACGTACCCGATCAGTCTCAGCGCGTCCAACTTCGAGCAGGTCACGACGGAGTTCGACATCCCCAACGATATCCTCAATCACGATGCGACGTACTACCTCGACCATCCGAATGCCGTCGCGACCGTGTGGAAGGATCTCGTCGGCGGACCGCAGCCGAAGTCTTTCACATCCATCGCGCGTGGCGTCAAGCGCGTCGTTGCCACCCCGACGCGGCGGGCCCTGATGATAGGCATCAACGATTACCCCGATCCGCGCAACAAGCTGGAAGGATGCGTCAACGATGCCTTCCTCATGAGCTCGGTCCTGCAGGAGTGCGGCTTCGAGGCAGGCGAGATCCGGCTGGTGTTGAACGAGCGCGCGACGACCGACGCCATCATGGACAGGCTTCACTGGCTGCTCGACGACGTCCACGACGGCGACGAGCGCATGCTCTTCTACTCGGGCCATGGTGCGCAGATTCCGGAATATGGAGCACAGGGCGAGCCGGACCACGTCGACGAGTGCCTGGTGCCGTACGACTTCGATTGGTCGCCCGCGCATGCGATCACCGACAAGCAGTTTTGCGAGCTCTATTCGCAACTGCCCTACGGCAGCCATTTTGTCGCGGTGTTCGACTGTTGCCACGCAGGTGGCATGACCCGCGACGGCGGTCCACGCATCCGCGGCCTGACGCCACCCGACGACATCCGGCACCGCGCGTTGCAGTGGAGCGTCACCGAGCGCATGTGGATCCCGCGGAAGTTTCCGTCCGTCAATGAAAGCCTCGCGGATTCGAGGGAAGGCCGCGCGTACCTCGGCCAGGGCGGATGGGTCCACCGCCTGGGACGCGGCGCGACGCTGCGCACGCTGCCGCAAGCCAAGTACAACAGCACGCGCGCCGCGTTCGGGCACTTCGGTCCGTACCTTCCGATCCTGATGGAGGCGTGTCAGGAGGATGGGTTCTCGTATGAATATCGGCATGGCGCAACCTCGTACGGCGCCTACACGTTCAGCCTTGCGCTGGTCCTTCACGAGAATCGCGAGGCCAATCGGAACCTGAGCTACAGCGAGCTCTCGCAGCTGACGACGGAGAAACTGCATCGGCTCGACTACCAACAGACCCCATCTCTGGTCGGTGCCAAGAAATTGCTGACGGAGGACTTGCCGTGGAGCAGGCCACCGAAGGCGCCCGGACGCCGCAAGAGCGCAACGCCGGCGTCGCGCAAGGCGAAGAAACGCGGCCGATAGCGGCTTCGGCTCAATCTCCGCGGACCATCGAAGAGGAGCAGACATGGCACATGCAAAATCGCGCAGCAGCGGGGGCAAGCCGCGCAAGACCGCGGGCAAACAGGCCGACTGGACGATCATGGTCTACCTCGCGGGCGACAACAATCTCGATGGCGCCGGGGTGGCGGACCTGCGCGAGATGAAAAAAGTTGGCTCGAGTGCATCGGTCAACGTGATCGCCCAGTTCGATCGCGCCGGCACGCGCGGAACGACCAAGCGCTTCTACCTGCGCAAAGGCACGGACCTTGCGAAGGACGCCTTGCACGACCTGGGCGAAACGGACACCGGCGATCCCAAGGTCTTGCGCCAGTTCTTCACCTGGGGCGTGAAGCAGTATCCGGCTCGCCACTACATGCTCGTCATCTGGAATCATGGTGCCGGATGGGACGACTCCAATCTCTACGCGGCGCACGGCGATTACTTCAGCGGCGATCCGCCGCCGATTGCGCGCAGAGGCATGGTCATGAACAAGGAAGGCAGCGTCGCCAAGGTCCAGAAGGCGCGCAGGAAGGCGCGTGCCGTGCCCATGGCGCAGGCGCGATCGGCCGTGCGTCACGCGCATCGCGCGCTCTTCTCCTCGACCGTCGACACCATGGTCAAGACGCGCGCCATCGCCTTCGACGACCAGGCAAAGGATTTTCTGGACAACATGGAGCTCAAGCGTGCGCTGGTCTCGTTCAAGAAGCTTCTGGGACGCCCGCTCGACATCATCGGCTTCGACGCCTGCCTCATGTCGATGCTGGAGATCGACTATCAGATCATGAGCGCTGCGAGCTACGCGGTGGGCTCGGAAGAAGAAGAGCCTGGCAACGGCTGGCCGTACGACCGCATACTCAAGGCGCTGGGGAAGAATCCGGGAATGAGCCCGGAGCAACTCTCGCGCGCGGCGGTCACGCAGTACGCCGCGTCATACGGCGCCGGCGATGGCGTGACCCTCGCAGCTGTCGAGCTCGATCAGAGCGCTAGCGTCGCGGCTTCCGTCAACAAGCTCGGCCAGGCGCTGCTGGCCGCCGCCCGCAATCGTTCCAAGAGGACGCTACTGAGCGCGGTGCGCGCGAAGGTGCAGGAATATACGGCTCCTTACGACGACTACGTCGACCTGGTCGATCTGTGCGACGGATTGCAGCGGCTGCTTGGCGATGCCGCGGTCACAAAGGCCTGCGCGACGGTCAAGCAGGCGGCGGCGAAGATGGTGCTGGCGAGCGAAGCGAAGGGTGTCGGCGTGGCGCGCTCTCACGGCGTATCGATCTACTTTCCAAAGCACAAGGTATGCGCGCTCTATTCCGAGCTCGACTTCGCGAAGAGGAGCGGCTGGGCCCGGTTCATCGCGGCATATACCAAGCAGGTTGCCAAGCAAGGCTGGAACTAAAGGCTCGCTGCAACGCAGACGTAACGCAAGCGGAGTAACGTCCGCTGCCATCCCACGCGCGCGTGGCGATATCGCTCCCGAGTCGACGGGCTCCGGGGCCTCAAATCGAATACAGCGTCGTTGCAAAGACGACCACGTGATACGCCTTGAGGATGACGAGCAGCGCCCAAACGAGCACGGGAACCGTGAGCAGGCGGCGGAGCATCGAGAGGCCGAAGACCGTGTCGAGGGCGACGTAGAGGTACCACGCGAGCATGCCGGCTTCGAGCGCGGTGATCGTCGAGATCCATGCTTTGATGCGACGGAGAAAATCCGGCGACCGTCATCAGGCTCAAAACCACCGCGGCCGTCGGAAAGAGCGCGCACAGCCAGATGAGGGAGAAGGTGAAAAAGTGCGTCGCGAACGTCAGTGAGTCGATAAAGGCGCGGCGGCGATCGATGACCAGTACCCCGAGCACGGCGGCAAATGCCGGCACCATCACGATCACCAGCGACTTGGCGTGCACCGATTCGAGCACATTGAAGATGTTGGCGTAGGTGTCGGTGGGAACGGCCATGTCCGGCCGGCGCAGTGCGAACAGGCGCGTCGTGAGCCAGGCGATGGAGTCGTCCTCCAGGTGAGTCTGCAAGGGCCAGGTCAGGATGCCGAGGCCGCTTGCCGACTGCACGAGGAAAAACGCGACGTTGATCCAGAGGAACAGCGAAAACGGCGGAAGATAGCCAACGCGGCGACCACGAATCCAGTCGGCGGTCAGACGGCCAGGCGGCGACGCAAGCGCGCGCAGGCTCGCGCTCAGCCGCCCGAGGTAGGAGCGAGCGCCCTGGCGTTGAACGGTCCGGCCTCCGATCGCCAGCGCACGTTCGCCGCAGTGGGCGCAATAAAGATCGGTCGACGGCGCCCCGCAACTCGGGCAAATCCACGAGGGACGCTCGATGGCCGCGGAATCGTCGCGCGCTGATGGCATCGGCCGGGTCATCGATGACGAGCGCGATTGCGGCTCGTCGTGCGTCTAGCCCACCGCGGCGGGCGTCCCCGTGCGCCGCTCGTGGATGAGCCGCAAGACGTAACCGCTGCACTCCTCGGGCCGGACGATCGGCTCACTCGCCAGTTCCCAATCGTCGTCGTAGCCATAGCGCTCCATGTAGGCCGATAGCAAGGGACGGTAGTGCGCGACGTCCTCCGTGCAGAACCAGTCACGCCAGTTTCCGGCGCGGCGCGAACGTACCACGCGGTTGAATTGCACGGGGACTTCCGGCCTCATCGCTGCGACCGGCAATGCGAGATAGTGTGCGAGAGGCTCGAACTGGCCGGCCACCATCGTCTCGTACTTGAATACAAAGGCATCGGGGAAGGCGTCGTGGAAACTCGTGGCGCCGCTCAGCAGGCGCTCACGGCCCTCGTCGGAATGCTGCGTCGGGCCGGACAGCTTTTCGTAGAGCGCGTTGATGCGAAGCAGCGGCACGGCACGCGGATTCGCTTCCTTGGCGCGCAACAAATCGAGGTATTGATCCAGCTTCGCAGGGTCGTCATGCAGCGCCCGGGAGCCGAAGGTGCGATAGAGCAGCTTGCTGATCAGCACGTCGCGCGGATCGCGCACCAGCAGCACCATCTTGTCGAACTGCCGATAGAACGCGTCTTCGATCGAAAACCGCGGATTGAGCAGCACTTTGGCGACCGCGTTCACGGCTTGCACCGCGATGAACCTCCGGGGCTCGAACAGGATCTGCGTGTCGGCCGGCATGGCCGAGCGGACGGCATAGAGCGCCGCAGTGGTGCCCGACTTGCCCAGACCCGCGATGATCACCCGCACTTATATCTCCTCCACCAGGCGATGCGACATACAACGCGAGGCGCCGAATCGGCGCGTCCGTGCTTCAGCGCCGCCGCGAGAGTCGTCAAAATGCATAGCCAAAGTGCACGATGTCCTTTGCGAACCGCCGCGCTACGATGTCCCGCGTTTCATCCGTATAGTATTTCCGGTAGCTGTCGTGCGTCGATTGGTTCACGTGGGGCAACTCCGCAACGAGTCCGAGCCGCTCGGCGACGCGCGCGAACTCTTCGCCGATCTCTTCGTAGCGGCCCACGAAATCCACGATGATTGCACCGCTCTCATCCGTGACATAGTCGAGCTGATTTCGGGTCGTGCGCTCGCCCATGCCGGTCGTCGTCCTGGTCAGGAAGTCGTCGAACGTCGGAGCGTTCTCCTTGATATAGCGGGCAAAGGGATTGGCGGTCGGCGTCTGGACGCACATGTGATACCAGGAAACCAGCCTGTCCCAGGGATTGCGCACGAAGGCGAACTTGAAGTAGCCGCTCCATACCTCGGGCGACACGAGCGACCGGAGCTCTGCCGCCGACGCGTGCCGCCGTCCTTGAAGCGAGTTATCCCGGATGTCCGGGTCATTGTCTCGCAGCCGCTGCTCGATCGAAGCACCACCCGTCTTCTGGATGTGCACGAAAATGCATTTGGCGCGATTGGAAATGATCATGGCTTGGGTGATCACCTGCGACCCGTGCCACCCGTCGCCGGTCGCGAGCCGAGGCGCCGCGCACGCATTGTAGTCATTTCGGAGCGACCTCGTCAGCAGCATTCGGGCGAAGCGCCTCTCGCGCCTGTTGCGCGTAAATCGCGCGCACGGCATCCATGGTGTCGGCATCCTGCGCCTTCTTGTCGGGGCGATAGCCCTTGACCCGCGCGAAGCGAAGCGCGAGCTTGCCCGGATAGCGCGGGCTCGCTTGCAGATCGTTGAACGTGACCTCGACGACGATCTCAGGACGCACGTGCACCGTCCACGCGTCGCGGTCGACTTCGCGTTTCAGGAGCTCCTCGGTCTGCCAGGCCAGCATGGCGTCGGTCATGCCCTTGAAGGTCTTGCCGAGCATGACATATTCGCCGGTGGCTGGATCGATCGCGCCAAGGTGAAGGTTGGAGAGCCATCCCTTGCGCCGTCCGTGTCCCCATTCGGCGGCGAGGATCACGAGATCGAGCGTATGCGCGCGCTTGACCTTGAGCCATGCGGCGCTGCGCGCGCCCGGCTCGTAGGGCACGTCGAGTGCCTTGACCATCACGCCTTCGTGCCCGCGCTCGACCGCATCGTCGTAGAACGCCTGCGCGGCGGCGATGTCGCTGGTGACAAGGCGCGGGATCAGCAGCTCCGGGGGCAGCGCGGCAGTCAACGCCTCGAAACGCTCGGACGTCGCCAGCGACACGAGGTCCGAGTCATTCCGACGCAGGCAGTCGAAGAAGGACACTGAAAGTGGCATCGTCTTGCGCATGGCCTCGATGTCGAGCACGCGCCCGAAGCGGCGCATCGTATCCTGAAAGGGGTAGGGCGATCCGTCACGCCTGAGAACGATGGCCTCGCCGTCGAGAATCAGCGTCTGCGCTGGCAGCCCCTGCACCGTCGACACGATTTCCGGCGCGGCGGCGGTGACGTCGTTGCCAGTGCGTGTGTAGATGCGAACCTCGTCGTCGCTCTTGTGCACCTGCACGCGCGCGCCGTCGAGCTTCCATTCGAGCGCGGCCATCGGGATGCGTGCCATCGCATCGGCGATGTCGTCCGCCGGTTGCGCCAGCATCGGCGCGAGCGGTTGAAAGAGCGCGACGGTGAAACGCTCCAAGGCCGCCGCGCCCTCGGTGAGCGCGGGCGCCGCGACGCGCGCGATACCGCCGGCGACCATCGCCGCGCGGCGCACGCTCGCGGCTGGAAGGTCGGCCGCGGCGGCGACCGCCTCGATCATCAGTCCCTCGAGTGCGCCCTGGCGAAGCTCGCCCAACAGGAGCCGCGCCAGGAACGACTGCTCGTCCTCGGTGGCTGTTGCGAAGAGGGAGGACAGGAGCGCCGTGCGCTCGCCGATCGATCCGCGTCCGCTGGATCGCGCGATCCGCTGCAACGTCTGGTCGACCTCGATCAGCGTCAGCGCGGGTGTTTCTGCATAGGCGGAAGGCCGCGCGTCGCGCACGAGCGCGTAGCCGACGCCGCTGCGCCCCTGTCGGGTCGCGCCGGACAGGTAGGACACTCCGATATCGATTTCGTCGGCTGCGAGCCCACGCAGGAATTCCGCGATGCGCGCGATCTTGGAATGACGTGACGCGTGCTCGCCGACGCCACGCGATGTCTCGACCAGCTCGGAAAGCAATCTAGGGCGGGGCACGCAACTCCGTGTGAAGGGTGGTGGATGGAGGAAGGCGGATTCACGATGTCAGAGGGCGAATCGGCCAGCGTGTCGGTCCATGAAAATGGGGCCAGCCTGCGCTGACCCCATCGTCCGCCGCAATGCGCTCGGGCGCCGGCTAGCTCTCTCCCAAGCCGATGTTGCAGGTGCCATTGGCGGGCAGCACCATGCCGACGGTACATGGAACCCCGACCGTAAAGATGCCGTACGGCCCGGGCGCGAGCGTGATCGCCAGTATCGTCGTCGGTCCGCCGCTCTTGTTGGTGACTGTGACCTCGGTCTGGACCGGCGCCCCCGGAAACGTGAATACGACCATCGCGGGGTTGGTGACGAGGTCGAGGGACGTCGGTGGAAACGCAGCCTCGGCCTCGCGAACGGGCTGCAGCGCCAGGAGTGCGGCAGTGCCGATCAGCGTTGCGAACCAGACCCACGCGCGGGTCGATGCGCTGCGGCGAAGGACGAACCCGGCAGCAGCAGCCACGAGCAAGGCGATGCCAATTGCCGCCCAACCACCGATCGGCACCGGCGTCCCGCCGCTGAAGTTGATAGTGAGGCTTTGGGTGACGGTTTGCGCGAAGGCGCTGGTCGTGATGCCCGTGCCGGCCAGTGCCAGAGAGGCGCGCAGCGCGACGCTGCGTTGTGCAGCTGACAAACCGACGCGACGAATCATTGTTTCCGTCTCCCCTACCGGTGGCAATGCCGCGCAGTGTGGACTGCCCCTTCCGCTCGGTCAAGTACGCTACAGCTCGTAGCCCCTTGAAATCGCTCGTGATGCGATTTCCGACCGGCTGCGTACTTGAGCGTAGAATCCCGCACAAACGCGCCACCCGGCAGGCCCTGTCCGACGGCCAAGGTCTAGCCTACAACGACGCGCGTCAAATACAGGAGCTGCGATGAACTTTCGATCGTGGATAGGGGTTGTTGCACTACTGATGGCTTTGCCGTGGTCCGCGGCGCGGGCGGAGCCCGGCGTGACGCCGACGACGATCGTGATCGGGCAATCGGTGAGCTTGAGCGGCCCGACCGGAACGCTCGGTCAGGAGATGCAGGCCGGAGCGCTGGCGTATTTCAATCATGTGAACAAGCACGGCGGCGTCAACGGCCGCGCCATCGTTCTCAAGACCCTCGACGACGCGTATGAGGTCGACAAGACGGTTGCCAACGTCAAGACGCTGATCGAGAAGGACAATGTGTTCTTGCTGTTCGGCCTGCGCGGCACCGCGCATACCAACGCCGCGGCCAAGATTTTCACGCCCGCGCAGGTTCCGCTGTTCGGCACGTTTTCCGGCGCGCAGTCGCTGCGCGAGCCGTTCAACCGCTATATCTTTCACGTGCGCTCGAGCTACGGCGACGAGACAGATGCGGTCTTCAAGCAGCTCGCCGAGCTCAAGCTCAACCGCATCGGCGTGTTCTACCAGAACGACGGCTACGGCAAGGAAGGCAAGGCCGCGGCCGAGGCGGCGGTGAAGAAGTACGACCTCGCCATTTCCGCGGTGGGAACAGTCGAGCCGAACAGCAGCGACGTGACCGCCGCCGTGGCAGCCATCGCCAAGATCCAGCCGCAGGCGATCGTGATGTACGCGAGCTACAAGGCGAGCGCGGAATTCGTGCGCGCCATGCGCAAGTCGCAGCTCTACGCGCAGTACATGAACCTGTCGATCGTCGGCACCACCGCGCTCGCCAAGGAGCTCGGCAACGACGCGCGCGGCATCGGCGTGTCGCAGGTCGTTCCCTTCCCCTGGAATACCGGCATCCCCATCGTCAAGGAATACCAGGCGGTGATGAAGGAAGAGACGGGCAAGAGCGACTACTCGTTCCTGACCCTGGAGAGCTACCTCTACGCGCGCGTCCTGGTCGAGGGCCTGAAGCGCGCCGGCCACGATCTGACGCGTGAGAAGCTGATGACGGCGCTGGAGACGATGCACGACGTCGACTTCGGCGGCTTCCGCGTCGACTTCTCGCACGCCAACCACGCGGGGTCGAAATTCGTGGAGCTGACCGTGATCGGAAAGGATGGAACGATTCTTCGCTGAGCGCTTGCGGAGGACCCGCCTCGCTTCGCGGCGCGGCGCGCGCCATGATGCCGGCGAGCGGGGTCGCGCCGATGGGGGCGCAGGGGGCGAAACGGTGATCGACTGGCCGTGCGTCGAATCGGGCGCGGCGGATCGATGGGATGGCAGCACCGTCGCGATCTCCGGCTGGCTGGTGCCGGTCGGGGACGACGCCGAGAGCACATACTTCCTGTTCGTCGCAGAGGCGCCGTGCTGCGCGGGTTGCCTCCCCGGCGATCCGTCCACGTGCATCGAAGTCATGACATCGCATCCGGTGGCGGCGTCAGTGCGCTACGCCGATCTCATCGGCACGTGGCAACGCCTCACGAATGACAGCACGGGATGGCGGTATCGACTGGCCGCGGCAACCGCGCGTCCATCGCCGCCGCCCTATACGCCTGTTAGCCGCCGCGCCTTTCTCGCTTCCGCCGCGGCGGTCGCGCTGACCGCGTGCACCGCTCCCATCGCGAACGACGAGCGTGGCAGGACACCCGATAGCGCGATCCATCGCCCGAACTGGCTCACGCAGGGCCCCACCATCGACATGCACAGCCACTCCGGTCGTGTGATCGCGGCGCCGAAGGGTGCGGCCGAGCGGCCGTTCCTGCCCTTTGCCAGCGCGATGCGCGAGGGCGGCATGAACATCATCTGCCTCGCGATCGTCACGGACACCTACACCACGCACGTGACGCCCGATCGTCGCATCGAGGCCTACCGCAGTCCTGAGCCGGGCGAGCTTTACGGCCTGTCACAGATCGAATTCGGCCGCGTGCACGGCCTGATCGAACGCGAGTCGCTACGCGTGATCACCGACGCCGCGTCGTTCCGCGCCGCGCGGTCGGGACTGCCATCGATCATCGTCGCGTCCGAGGGCGCCGACTTTCTCGAAGGGCAGGTCGATCGCGTCGACGAGGCGTGGCACGAACATCACTTGCGTCACCTGCAGCTCACGCATTACCGCGTCAACGAGCTGGGCGACATCCAGACCGCGGCGCCGGTGCACAACGGCCTGACTGACTTCGGCGCCGAAGTCATACACCGCTGCAACAAGCTTGGCATCGTCGTAGACGTCGCGCATGGGCCCCTGACGCTGGTGCAGCGCGCGGCGCGTGAAAGCACGTTGCCGCTGATCCTCTCGCACACGTCGCTCAATCCGGCGCCGCGCCCACGCAGCCGCACCATCAGCCCGGAGCACGCGCGCGTCATCGCCGACACGGGCGGCGTGATCGGCGTTTGGCCGCCCACGTCGATCTATCCGGACCTGGACGCGATGGCGCGCGGCATGCGCGAGCTCGCCAAGGTGGTCGGCGCGGAGCACGTCGGGGTCGGCAGCGACATGCTTGGCTTGCTCGTTCCATCGGCCTTCGCGACCTACAGGCATCTGCCGCTGCTAGCGGACGCGCTGGTCCGCGCGGGATTCACGACGGACGAGGCGTCGCTCGTTCTCGGCGGAAATTACGCGCGGGTGTACGAGCAGGTGCTGAGCGCCGCGACAATCTGAGTGCGTCCGGAATCCCGTCAGACGCGCCGTACAGCCAGGACTTGCGACCTTCGCACCTACCGCTTTGCCTTCTCAGCCGCAATCCATTCGTCGATGCGTGCCTCGAGCAGCGTCAGCGGCAGCGGACCATCGTCGAGCAGCGCATTGTGAAAACGGCGGATGTCGAATTTGTCGCCGAGCGCAGCTTGCGCCTTGGCGCGTAGCGCCTTGATCTTGAGCTCCCCGATCTTGTAGCCGAGCGCCTGTCCGGGATTGAGGATGTAGCGGTCGGTCTCCGCGACGGCGGCGCTCTCTGCGATGCCGGCGTTGTCGACGAGATAGCGGATCGACTGCTCGCGCGTCCATCCGAGCGCGTGCAGTCCCGTGTCCACCACCAGCCGGCACGCGCGCCACATTTCCGCGGAGAGCTGTCCGAACTTGCTATAAGGGTCGCGGTACATGCCCATCTCGTCGCCGAGGCTCTCCGCGTAGAGCGCCCAGCCTTCTCCATAGGCCACGTAAAAGGCGCTCCGACGAAACCGCGGAAGCCCTTTGATCTCGAGCGCGCGCGCCGTCTGGATGTGGTGCCCGGGGACGGCCTCGTGCAGCAGCACTGCTTCCATCTCATAGGTGGCGCGGCGCTGCAGGTTGTTGGTATTGGCCTCGAAGAAGCCGGCGCGACTGCCGTCGATCGCGCCGCGTGTGTAGTGCTCGGCGTTATCGCCCTCGTAAGGCTCCATCGGGCGGATGCCGTACGGCAAGCGCGGCAGCTCGGCAAAAAGCGGCGGCAGGGCCGCATCCGCGCGCTTCGCGATGTCGCGATAGTGCATGAGCATCTCGTCCGCGCTCTTGTGGAAGAACTTCGGATCGTTCCGGATCGACTGGACGAATTCGGCGAATGTGCCCTTGAAGCCGGTCGACGCGATCACCTTGTTCATCTCTACGCCGATGCGCGCGACCTCCGCCAGGCCGATGGCGTGAATCTCCTCCGCCGTGAGGTCTGTCGTCGTCGCCGACGCGATCTTCAGGTCGTAGTAGCGCCGGCCGCCGGGAAGCTTGGACGACGCGAGCTCGTTGCTGCACGCGGGGAGGTACTGGGTCTCGACAAACCGTTGGAACGAGGCGAATGCAGGCTGGACTCGATCCTTGAGCATCTTCGCTCCGGCGACGGTAATACGATTTCGCTCGTCCGCCGACACGCTGGCCGGAAAGCGAGTGAATGGTGCGTAGAGCGGTGACGCCGTAACGTCCGCCACGGCGAAGGGCGCGATCTGCTGCGGCACGCGCACCATCGCCACGCGCGGCGGCATCCAGCCGGATTGCATGCCCGCCTGCATGATCTCTCTCGACTGCTCGATCGCGCGCGGAAGCGCATCGAGCCGTTCGAGGTAGTTGTCATAATCGCTCGCGTTGCGAAACGGCGTCGCCTTGGCGAGCGACTGAAAGGCTACGTGTGGACCGCCCGAAGGCGTTACTTGCAGCCAGGTATCGCTGCCGTCACCGAAGCGAAGGTCACCGTAGAGCGCATCGAGCTCATCCTGACGGCGAAGCCGGTCGGTCATCATCGCCAGGGAGACACGATCCTGTACGGACAGTTTCGCCGGATCGAATGTCGCAAGCTCGACGAGCACCGACTTGACGTGTGCCTTGCGCCGCGCCGCGGCTTCCGCCGAGCCGTCGTGCAAACGGTCGTTGTAGCCCTCTATGCCGAGGTAGGTCGCGTTTTCCGGAAATTCCTCGAGGCCGTACTGGAACTCGCGATCGAAGAGCGCGGCGAGGGCCGCGTTGGGTGGCGGCTCGACGGCACTTGCAGGGATGTCCGCATACGCAAGCTGAAAACACACCACCAGCGAGGCGGCGATCGATCGCGCGAGCGTTCGAATGACCGCACGCGGTACGTGCGAGCTCCTATGACGCACCGTCACGCATCCGTCGGACACCGCTAACATCCGGCCGTGCACTTCCCCGTGCCGTCGAATTCCATCGTCTTGCCGCTCAGTGCGGGATACACCGGCGTTCCCTTGACCAGCGCGATGAACGCGGCCGTGCGGGAGGTCGGGCGTATCTTGCCGCCGGCGGTCGCGGCTTCGTTAACGTGGGAGACGATCACCGAGGTCGGTTGCACCAGGGTGTTGACCACGTAGGCGGCGGCCTCGGGCGTGAGCGCGCTCGACCCGTAATTGATTTGCATCAGGTTGGCGTGAAAGAAATCGCGATCGAGCGTCTGCATCTCGGAATGTATGCCACTGTCGCCGGTGAGATACGCGGTGAGGCCGTTGGTGAAGCGGATGACGTAGCCGCTGGGCGGCCCGAGCGAGACGCTGACGTTGTCGGGGTCCAGATCCTTGCGCGCCGCATCGCCGAGCAACGCGATCGGCACGGTGCTGTCGTGTGCGGCTGGAACGATCGTGATCTCGACGGCCTTGGCTGTGGGCGATGCCTTCACCGTACGTGAGCCGCCGGTCTGTGCGGTGGCGAGGCAGGCCGTGGCGAAGGGCGCTACGATGTCGGCGCCGGTCTGCGGGCAGGCAGCGGTCGGCTTGCCCTTGATCGTCTCGATCTTGCGACCGATGAAGTTGGCGAGCGGCACGACCATGATGACGGCCGCATTCTTGGCCGCGGCGATCTCGGCGGTGGTCGAGTTGGGCGCCGCCGACACGACGGGCACGTTGTCGCAGGTGCCGCCCTCGAGTGTTTTCAGCCTCATGTCGCCGATGTGGTCGCCGTGAGCATGACTCAGGATCACGACATCGATCCGGCCGAGGCGCGCATCGTCCCCGCCCAGCACCGATTGACCCGGATCGTAGAGAATGCGCAGGCCGGTCGGATCTTCGAAAATGGTCGCGCGATCGCGTGCGCAGAGCTCGCCCGCGTGCGAACCCAGGGGGGTGATCTTGACGGGCTGGGCGAGCGCCGCAGAGCAGGCTGCCGCCAATATGAAAATCGAGCCAACGATGTGATTGCGCATGGCTGCTCCTTACGAGACCGTGTTGTCCCTGTCGCGGGGACGATGGATTTGAGCGGGCGAAGTCGGAGAGACTAAACCAAGCCGGAGCCGAATGGAACCAAAATGGGACGAAAAAGCTCCGTCGATAGAGATGTGCGACAGCTGAACCGACATCCTGCGTGGCGCGAGCCGGAGTTGGTCACGCAGCGACCGCGGAGCGCTCAAGCTCGTTGGCGAAGGTGGGCGCAACCCGTCCAATGATCCCGCCGGCCACTTCTGACGATGCAATCGCATCGCGCCATTGCGCGTGCGATTGGGGCGAAGTCCACACGTCGAGATGCAGTTGAGACAACGCGACCGGATCGTTCAACAGGCGGACCTTCTGCGCCGCGGTCAATTGCGCAGGGCCATTCTCCATCGCCAAGCGCACCAGCTGCTGACGTCCGCTTCGCAGCGCGGTGTCTTCACTGAAGCGCGCAACGCCGGAAGCGCACATCAGCGCATTGACAACCGGATCCACGACGGCTTCGATGAAGCCCGGAGGCCTGGGGGCAGCGTTCACGTTTTGCGTCACGGAGTGTATTTCCTGCGGAGGACGCAACTCCTCGGGGATCACGAACAGGCGCGCGCTCCGCAGGCGGCGGCCGAGCGAAACGCGGCTGGTCAACACTGAGAGCGGGATCGACACCATCAACGCCCCGACGACCGGCAACAGCCACCACAGATACGATGGATTGAGCCAGTACACGCCGCCGGCCCAGAGCACGCCGAGCAGCGTGTGCCCGCCGTGCCGCCTCGCGGCTTCGCCCCAGGTCGTCTCGGCGTCTTCGCGCTGGGGAGATTTCCATTGAAGCGTCCAGCGGGAGAATGCTGCAAGCACGAACTGGGTATGGAAGAGCATCCTGATTGGCGCGAGCATTGCCGAGAGCGCGAATTCGCAGAGCATGCTCGCGCCCAGATGCAAGGGGCCGCCGTAGTGCTTCGCGCCTCTCACCCAGAGTAGCGTCACCGCCAGTATCTTGGGAAGAAACAGTAGAACGGCGGTCGCGCTGAACAGGGCGATGGCCCATTCGGGATGCCATTCGGGCCACAGCGGGAAGAGCTGGAAAGGCTGCACGAAGTATTCCGGCTCGCTCAAGGTGTGAACCGCGACCAGCGCCGTCGACAGGATCAGGAAGGTGAACCACAACAGCGCCGAGAGGTAAGCCATGACGCCGCTCATGAAAACCGCGCGGTGCGCCGCGTGCAGGCCTTTCATCATGAACAGGCGGAAGTTCATCAGATTGCCCAGACACCACCGCCGGTCGCGCGTGAGCTCATCGATGAGATTGGGAGGCATTTCCTCGTAGCTGCCGGGCAGGTCGTAGGCGATCCACACGGCCCAGCCTGCGCGGCGCATCAGGGCGGCTTCGACAAAGTCATGCGACAGAATGTCCCCCGACAGCATGCCGCGGCCCGGCAGGCGGCGCAGGGCGCAGTGACGCATGAACGGCGCGATGCGAATGATCGCGTTATGCCCCCAGTAGTGTGATTCGCCGAGCTGCCAGAAATGCAGTCCCGCGGTGAACAACGGACCATAGACGCGTGTCGCGAATTGCTGCATCCGGGCATAGAAGGTCTCGCGTCCCGCAGCGCGCGGCGCGGTCTGGATAATGCCTGCGTTGGGATTGGCTTCGATCAACCGAACGAGCGCAGTCAGGCATTCACCGCTCATCACGCTGTCTGCGTCCAGCACGACCATGTAGCGGTAATTCCTGCCCCAGCGCCGGCAGAAGTCGGCGACGTTGCCGCTCTTGCGCTTGATCCGATGCTGGCGCCATCGATAGAAGACCCGGCCGAAGCCGCCGATGGCGCGGCACAAGTCGACCCAGGCGGCGATTTCGGCGACGCGTACATCGGGGTCGTTGCTGTCGGAGAGCACGAAGAAATCGAAGTGATCGAGCTCACCCGTGCGCTGCAACGAGTCGTAGGTCGCGCGCAGTCCGGCGTAGACGCGCGGGACATTTTCATTGCAGATCGGCATGACGATCGCGACGCGTGCGCCCGGGTCGATGGGTGCGTCCCGCGGAGCGCTCCGGGAAATGGCGAAACGGTCGCCGCCGAACAGCAGCAACACGAAACCCGCCATTGCGGTCCAGAAGCCAGCCGAGATCCATCCGAAGAGGATGGTGAAAAAGATCAGGATCGCAACTTCGAGGACGCGCGTGCCATGGTAGGGCAGCACGGCGCTCATGAAGCTGGCGGCAATGTAGGTCTGGGAGACGACCAGGCCCGCGATTACGATGCGACGGAATGCCGCGGCTCCATGCCAGCGGCCGACGGGATCGGGTGAATCCGATACGATCTCGGCGCTTGGCGAAGACGACGCGCGCGGTGACGCATCCGCCGGGCCTTTGGAGGCTGGCGCACGCCGCAGCCAACGACCGAGCAGGCCGCGCGGCCACCGCGGGGCTGCCATGGAGGTTCGCGCGACCGGCGGGCTCGTCACCAGGCGCTCGCGCCCGAAGGCATCTTTCTCGACCTTGGGGGCCGGAGCATCCTGTCGCGCGTACGCCAGTTCGAGTCGGCGTTGAATCGAGGGATACGCCGCGTTGTCGGGGCGATCGCTCGCGCCCGCGAGCGCTTCGACGGAAAGTGCCTGGTGCAGCGCCGCCATGGCGCCGCGGTGTCCGTCGCCGTGGTTCGCGGATGGCTGGGTGAGACCCTCGAGAAGCTCGCGACGCTCGTCGGGCAAGAGTGAAAGGCGATCGACGTATCCGCGGCACGCACCGAGCTCGTCGAGGTCGGCTGTAGGACATGGACCCACGCGCGGGACATCGAAGTCTTCGTATCCCGCAAGCATGGGCATGGCGCAGCTCCCCTGGGTGGCACTCGTCCTGCCGATAGCGGAGCGCGAGACGCCGGGCAACTATTACAAAGTTCCGATGCCCGGCTCGCTCACGTCCAGCTCGCCGTCCGCCGAATAGTGTGTTGGACCTTCGCATCGCGCGGCAGTTCGCCGCGTGGTGCGAATGCGGCGCCAACGCGATTGCCGCGCCCCGTGACTTCAGGGCGGGGTCGCCGCGGAGTCGTTCAGGATGCGTCCCTGCGTGGCGATCACCTTGGAGTAGAAGACCGCACTGTCCTTCGGCGTCCGCTTGAGAGTGTCGAAGTCGACATGCACGATGCCGAAGCGCTTGGCAAATCCATGCGACCACTCGAGATTGTCGAGAAGCGACCACGCGAAGTAGCCACGCAAGTCGACGCCGCGTTGCATGGCGGCATGGATCGCCTTGATATGTTTGCGAAAGTAGTCCACGCGTAGAGGATCCTCGACGCGGTCGCCTTCCACGGTCGGAGGATCGAAGAACGCGGCGCCATTCTCGGTGATGTACACGGGCGGGTTTCCATAACGTTCCTTGACCCAGACGAGCGTGTCGGTCAGCCCCTGTGCGTAGACCTCCCAGCCCGTCTCGGTGTGAGTCGCGCGTTTTTGCAGGACCCGCGCTGCGCCAAGCAGCCATGCCTCGGGTTCGCATCGCACCACGCTGCGCGTGTAATAGTTGACGCCGATAAAATCGATCGGCTGCGCGATGAGCGCAAGGTCCTCCGCCGGCCACGCGGGCCATGCCTCGCCGAAGATCTCTGCGAGCTCCTCGGGATAGCGGCCCAGGAATACCGGATCGAGAAACTGCCGGTTCATGTAGGCGTCGGCGCGCGCGGTGGCCGCGAGGTCGGCCGCGTCATCGGACGCGGAATACTTGGGCTCGAGATTGACCACCAGACCGATGCGATGCCGGCCTTCGCCGCGATACGCGCGCACGGCGGCGCCATGGGCGCGTAGCAGGTGGTGGGCGGCGATGGGTGCTTCGAACCGGTTGCGGTGCCCGGGCGCGATCGCGCCGTGAAGATAGCCGCCGTCGGTCACCACCCACGGCTCGTTCAGCGTCGCCCACATCTTGACCCGGTCGTCGAGCTTGCGAAACATGATCGAGGCGTAATCGGCGAACCAATCGGCGATGTCGGGATTGAGCCAGCCTCCCAGATCATCGAGCGCCGCCGGGAGATCCCAGTGAAAGAGGGTGACCGACGGCTCGATGCCGTTCTTCAGCAGCTCATCGACCAGCCGGTCGTAGAAATCCAGGCCGGCGGCATTCACCGGGCCGCGGCCTCGTGGCAGCACCCGGCTCCACGAGATGCTGAAGCGGTATGCGTTCATCCCGAGGCGGCGCATCAGCGCCACGTCGTCGGCGTAGCGCCGGTAGTGATCGCATGCGATGTCGCCGGTCTCGCCGTCGCGAATCATGCCGGGCGTGTGTGCGAAGCGCTGCCAGATACTCGGCCCGGCGCCGTCGGCCAAGGGAGAGCCCTCGATCTGATATGCCGACGTTGCGCTCCCCCAGAGGAAGTTCGAGGGAAACTCGATTTTTGCGGTCATCGCGGTTCTTTCTGTTCTTGTTGATTCGTGCGCTCGGAAAACGTGGGTCTAGCCCGGCCGAGCGTGCGCATCGGCCGAACGGCTCGGCGAATGCGTTTTGCCCGAGTCGCGCGCGCTCCTTCCATCGAGTCCTTCGACGACGACTCGCGCCGGGAGTTCGTCGATGTGAAGCTCGTTGCCTTGCCAGTGCGCGGTACGGCCATTGACGAGCGTCGCGCCCGGCGGCTCTTCCCATGGCCAGACAAAGACAAAATGCCCGGGCGGTCGCGATCCCGCCTCCAGGGTCAGCACCGTCCGCCTGCGTTCCTTCCTCAGCGAATAGCTCAGCAAGCCGTACGGCAGTGCGCAGATTGCGGACGCCGATGCCGGCGACCGTCGAGCCACGCCGGTGGAATGCCGGCAGCGAGCACGATAGCCTGATCGGCATTGCGCTCGTAGGCGAAGAGGTCGAGCGCCGAGTCGATGAAATCCGACGCGATCCACGCGTGCGGCATGTCGCCGACGAAGCGCGCTTTTGTTCGGATCGCGCCCGATCACCTCGGGCCATTGGTGCCACGCGGAGGGGCGCATGTCCTCGAGGAAGAACGCGAGCAGCTCCTGCGCGCGGTCGCGCCATCCGAGGCGTACGAACGTGCCGACGTTGCGAAGCTCATACGGCGTGTAGGCGTCCCACGCCGAGTTGCCATCACGGCGTTCGGTGAATTCACGCCAATAGCGCTCGTACGTCGATTGCACCCATGCCGGAGGAAGATCGCGCACGTCTCCACGCGGCGCGAAGGCGATGGTCGTCGACGTCGGATCGAAGTCGCCGAGCTCGGCCGAGCCTGGAAGGTACGCGATGCCGTGCATCGCGGCGGAAGCTTGCAACGAAGCGGACAGATCGCGCCGGAACTCGTCGCGCTGCGCCGCGATTCGTGCCGCCGTGTCCGCGTGGCCCAGCGCCGTCGCGATCGACACCGCATCCTCGTAGCCTTTCAGCATCCAGAAATCGTCCCAGTACGAATGCATCGGCTTCTCGGAATAGCCCTTCGTGACTGATCGACGCCGGCATGAGGCCATAGAAGGCGCGCGTCGCCGGCGCGAGGTTCGCGTCCGTGCGCTCGGACTGGCGCAGCGTCTCGGCGTATCGAATGGCGGCCTCGACATGCGGCCACATCGCTTCGAGCAGCACCCGGTCGTGCGTGTAGCGATAGATTTCCTCCACCAGGAAAATGAACTCTCCCGGACTGTCGTTCTCGGCTACGGGATCGGCGCCGCGCTCGTCGACGCAGCAGGGCACCTTGCCGCTCTTGAACTGGTGCGGCGCATACCACCGCAGATAGTCCGCGGCGACGTCCGCGTAGCCGAGCCGAAGGAGCGATTCGGAGATCATCGCGCCGTCACGGATCCAGGAGCGCGCGTAGGACCGCGTCCCGGGGCGGAGCACGGGGCCGTCGCGCGTGATGAGCAGATGCGCCAGCGCCGTTCGCATCGTATCGACCAGCGGCCGCGCCTGCAGCCGGAACGCGCAGAGAGACGCGATTGAGCTTCGCGCGCCACGCGGCGGCCACGGCATCCTGCTGCCGCGCGATCCATTGCTTCGCGGAAAGCGCGCCAAGAGCCGGTGGCGTCGCCGATCCTGAGAGTGGGATGACGAGGCCTACGGTCGTGGCTCCGTGCGGCGGCAACGTAAGCTCGTAGGCAAGCGCAGCCGATGCATAACCGGCAGGATCGTGCAGCGCTTGTGCGCCGGTCCAATGTCCGCTCGGCCAGGATGCGCGGCATCGGGCCGTCCTTGAACGAAAAAACGCCTGCGCGATCGGGCGGCTGCAGCGGGAAGATCTCGCGCGTGCCGTTCACGACAAGCGCCGAGCCGGTCCACGCGGCGTCGTGGATGGGGCTGACGCCACCGACGGTATTCAGGAACTGGACCGGAGGGTTGACCTGAAACGGTCGCGCGGCGAGAACGAGCGTGAGCTTCAGCGGTTGCGCGGTATGGTTGGTCAGCTCGTAGCGCGCGACGAGTTGGGATTCCGCGCGCGAGCCGGATGCGAAAGACGAAACGCGCAGATCCCATTGCGGCCGATGCCAGGTGACGCCGGGCATCGGCAGGTAGTCCCCGACGAGGAAAGGCTCCGTCGTGACGTCGGCCCAGGTGACCACCTGCGAATCGGTGACGACGAAGGGCTCGATCGAGAATCCGCCTTTGGCGACTTCGAGGGCGCCGTCCTCGGAGAGAAGGCCGGTTTCGCTGCCGCCATCGACGCCGACGAGCGTCCAGTTCGATGCCTCCGCCAGGAACCCGCGCGGGTACGTCCCGCGCGGCGATGTCGCGCGCCAGGCTTTCGAAGAAGGCATTGGGAGAAGAGCCGAGGGCAGGCATCTTCGGTGACAAGAGTTCCGTCCACCGCGAGCGGCGGTTGCGCGCACCGACATCTGCGACGGCGGTCGCACGGTCAGCGCCGGAGCGATCGCCTCCGACGGAAGCTCGCGCAACCGGAGCTCGCTCAAATAGACCGAGCCGCGTCCGCCGCCGCGTCCGGCGCTTACGACGAACTCGATCGCCGCCACGTGGTTGAGCGTTCGATCCTTCGTCGGTCCCCATGCGAATGCAATTTGCCGCTTCTCGATGGTCACGAGCTGCCACTCGCGCGGGAAAGCAACGTTGGGGCGATTGAACCACCACACATTATCGCCGCTCGCGTCGACGAGCTTGAACTGGAAATTGTTCACCGGCGCGTCGGCACGCAGATAGAACGAGATTTCGTAGTTCGGCGGCAGGTCGAGCGGCAGCGCGCGGCGGGCGATCGCATAGCCCGCCGTGCCGGCAAGGTCGAAGTCCAGGCGCATGGCGGGCCCGTGCGGTCCCTCGGCGGACGCGATCGAGGCGCTGACGTCATCGGATGCCAACGGCGCCCACGCTGCCAGCGCGCCGAAATAGTCCAGCACGCGCGTCATCGGCAGGTCGGCGCACTGCGCGAGGATCGGGAAGGCGCAGAGGACGACGGCGATTCCGAGCGCGGACGAACGCAGACGTCCGCGCGGCGCCAATGCTGGCAGTTACGACGGCGCTGGTCATCCCTTGACGCTGCCCGCCATCAGCCCCTGGAGGTAATAGCGCTGCAGCGAAAGGAAGACGACCAGCACGGGAAGGATCGTCACCACGGAGCCGGCCATCATCATCTCGTCATCCTGGACGTGCTCGCGCGACAGACTGGCGAGGGCCACGGGCAAGGTGTAGAGATCCTTGTCGGTGAGCACGATCAGCGGCCACATGAAGTCGTTCCATGTCGCGAGCAGCGTAAAGACCGCGAGCGTCACGATGATGGGCTTCAGCAGCGGCACCACGATCATACGGAAGATCCGAAACTCGCTGGCGCCGTCGATGCGCGCCGCCTCGAGCAGCTCGTTGGGGATCGACAGCGCGTACTGGCGCACGAGGAAGATGCCGAAGATGCTCGCCATCGCCGGAACGATCACGCCGCCGTAGCTGTTGACCAGGCCCATGTGCTTGAGGAGCAGGAAGAGCGGCACCATGGCCACCTGGCCGGGGATCACCAGCGCGCCGAGCAGCACCTTGAAAATGCGGTCGCGACCGGCGAATCGCAGCTTCGCAAAAGCGTAGCCTGCCGAGACGTTGAACACCAGCGAGACGAGGGTCGCGACCGTGGCGAGGAGAACGCTGTTGGCGAGGTACCGGCCGAGCCCCGCGTGCGCGAAGAGCTCGCGGTAGTTGCCAAGCGTCGCGTGACTCGGAAGAAGCGGCGGCGGAAACGTGGTCGACTCGCCGGGCGGCATCAGCGATGTCGACACCATCCAGAAGAGGGGAAATAGCGTGATCGCCGCGGCGGCGATCAGCAGCCCGTTGACGATCGGCGCGGCGAGCGTGCGCTTCATGTCCAGCCTTCGGGCCGCCGCGCGTAGCGCATTTGCAGGGCGGTGATGGCGAAAATGACGAGGAAGAGCACGAAGGCCACGGCGGATGCCGAGCCCAGGTTCCACCACTTGAAGCCTTCCTCGTACATGAAGTAGAGGACGCTGACGGTGCTTTGCAGCGGGCCGCCCTGCGTCATCACGTAGGGCTCGGCAAAGAGCTGGAAGTAGCCGGCGATGGTGAGGATGCTGACCAGCAGCAGAATGGGTGAGAGCATCGGCAGCGTCACATAGCGGAATCTGCTGCCAGACCGATGCGCCGTCGAGCCGCGCCGCCTCGTAGAGGTCCTCCGGAATGTTCTGCAGGCCGGCGAGCAGGATGATCATGTTGTAGCCGAAATTCTTCCACACCGCGAAGACGATGATCGCGGGCATCGCCCAGTGCGGATCGCCCAGCCAATCGATGGGCGAGATCCCCACGCCGGACAGCGCATAGTTGAGCAAGCCGTAGCGGGTGTTGAACAGATAGCGCCAGATGACGGCGACCGCCACCAGGGTGGTGACGACCGGAGCGAACAGCGCGGTGCGGAAAAAGGGCTTGAATCGCGCAAGCCTCGAATGCAGCAGCAGCGCCGCGCCGAGCGAGACGCCGATCGAGAGCGGCACCCCGACGACGACGAAGTAGAGCGTGTTGCCGAACGCCTGCCAGAAAAGCGGCGTTTGCACGAGCGAGACGTAGTTGCTCAAGCCGACGAAGCGCAGATTCCGAATGTCAGCCAGCGCATAGATGTCGAAATCGGTCAGGCTCATCAGCAACGCGGCGCCGACCGGCAGGAAAAAGAACACGCCGATGACGAGCAGCGCCGGCGCGACGAACCACCACGCGGCGCGTTCGATTCTCAATCGCCGGTCCGGTGATCGAGAAGCCAGCGGCGCTTTTCGAGAATCCTGTCGGCGCGCGCGTCGAGCTCCTTCACGGCCTGGTCCACCGAGAGCTCTCCGTGCACCGCGCGCTCGGCGACGATGCGAATCTCGTTGGCGATGCGCTCCCATTCGGGCACCTTGGGCACCGGCTTGACGCGCTCGAGCTGCTCGCGGAAGGCGCGCGCGTAGATGTCGTCGGCGAGTGGCGGCCCGGTCCAGGAGGCGCGCCGCGGCGGCAGGTCGCCGGTCAGCTCGTGAAAGCGCCGCTGGATGTCGGGCTGCGAAAGATACTCGATCAACTGCCACGCGGCGGCCTTGTCGCGCGCCGCGCTGAATATCGCCAGGCTCGAGCCGCCGGCGACCGAGGCGCCGGGGCCGGTCGGTCCGGGCAGCGGTGCGGTCATCCAGGCATCCTGCTTGTCCGCGGGCAAGCGGCGCTTGAATTCGCCGATGTTCCACGGGCCGGAGATGTAGAACGAAAAATAGCCGCGACCGAATTCGTTCCACACGTTGGATACTTCGGCATTGGTCAGTGGCGGCGCCCAGCCCCGGCGGAACATCTCGAGGTAGAACGCGAGCGCGCGCCGGAATCCATCGCTCTCGAAGTTACCCCAGCGCCCGTCTTCGCGCAGGAGCGGATCGGGTTGCTGCAGCGCGAGCATGAGCAGCGGCTCGAATTCGTTGAGCGGCAGCAGGATCGCGTAGCGATCGGGCCCCGCGTGCGCCTTGATCGCGGCGAGCATCCGCGACCACTCCGGCCACGACGCGGGCGGCGCGGAGAAGCCGGCCTGCGCCAGCAGGTCGCGACGGTAAAACAGAAGGCGCGTGTCGACGTACCACGGCACGCCGTAGAGCTTGCCACCCATGACGTTGGTGTCCCAGATGCCGGCGAAGTAATCGCCGTGGTCCACCGTCGTGGACCCCGCAACGTAGGAGTCCATCGGTTGGAGCGCATTCAGCGCCACGAATTCCGGAATCCAGGTGTTTCCCACCTGGCAGATGTCGGGGGTCGCGTCTCCGGCGATCGCGGTGAGAAGCTTTTCGTGCGCCGCGCTCCACGGAAGCTGCTGGACCTGGACGCGGATTCCGGGATGCGTACGCTCGAACTCGGGCAACAGCTCGGCGACAACCTCGCCTTCGCGGCCCATGGCCCAGAAGCGGAGCACCGTCGGGTCCGTCGAAGATCTGCTGCAGCGCGGCGAGCGCCAGGACGGCGACCGCGCAGGACGGCGAACGCGGGCGCCGGCGCCCACCTCCGCGGGCGGCGGCGCCCGACCGACTCACTTCGACGCCGTGAGCCAGCCTCCGGAGAATCCCGCGCGCTCGAGGCCGAGGCGCAGGTGCGGGTTCTTTCGCCATCACGCGCCAGATCAGCTCGCTGCGCTGGTTTTCGATCATCGCGCAAATCGGCCCCTGATCGATCCCCAGATAATCGCCGTCGACCCACCCGAAGCCCGGGATGTCGTGACCGTGGCTGAGCGGAACGTCGGAATGGAAGCTCGGATTGAAGGCATCGACAAAACCATATTTCGAGTAGATATATTCGCCAAAGCGGCGGTTCATGTCGAGCACCGCGGGAATCGCGAGTTCGGGCGCGAAGGGAATCGATGCCACCGTCGCGGTCAGCGCGAGCGTGCAATCGTCGTGATTGTCCGTGCCGCGGGCCGCGTAACTGCGGTAGACCCGGCTCCTGCCGTTGTATTCGACCTCGACATCGGCCGGCCCGTCGCTTGCCGTGATGCCCCAGACCGTCGCGCCATAGTCCGTGCAGCGCCGGGGATTGGCGATCGCATAGGCCTGCTGCGCATAGATCGCCCTGCGGCTGTTCTCGAAGTAGTCGAGCCCGCGCTTACGCATGTAGTCGTCCTGGATCTTGCGAAAATCCATCCATACGTGCGTGTACTGGTGCCCGAAAAGCGGCGCGAAGCCCAGGTACTCCTGCCCGAATTCCTTGCGCCAGGTCTTGTCGTAGGTGCTGGTCCACTCGGTCCATGCCTTTTGCCCGACGGGATAGGTCGGCGAACCCAGCGCGAGCAGGTACACCAGCATGGCCTCGTTATAGCCTCGCCAGTCGTATTCGAGAAAGCCGTCTTCCGGCGTCCAGCCGTGGCTGATGGCGGGCGCGTGCACCTGCGCCCAGCGCCAGTCGACGCGTCGATAGATTTCCTCGGCCAGCGCGCGGATTTCGACTTCCTCCGGATTCGCCTCGGTGAAGTACGACTGGCAGAAGAGCACGCCCGCCAGCAGGATGGCGGTATCGACGGTCGAAAGCTCCGAGTCCTCGAACCGCTCTCCCGTTTTCATGTCGAGGAAGTGGTAGAAAAATCCCTTGTACCCGGCCGCGCCGCGAGCGCCTTCATTCTGCGGAGCATTGCGAAAGAAGCGCAGCGTCGCGAGGACCCGCTGCCGGGCGTCCTCGCGCGTGACGTAGCCGCGCTCGACGCCGATAGGGTAGGTGGTCAGTCCGAATCCCACTGCGGCGATGCTCGAGTACGACGGCGTCGGATAGCGATCCGGGATCAGGCCATTCTTCGGGTTGGCCGTGTCCCAGAAGAAGCTGAAGGTGCGGTGCTCGAGGTCGGCGAGAAAAGGGTCGAGGACATGAGCCGCGGGGCGCGGCATCGCGACAAAGTCGTAGAACGGTCCGCCGCTCTGAGCAAGGCCGAGCAGGGAGACAATCGTCGCGGCCGTCGCAGATCACAATCAGCGGCCGGGCGAGCCTTCGCCGGCGGATGGCGTGCGCGCAAATGGCTGATGCCGCGCGCAGATGGCCGAAGCAGCGCGCGATCCAGGATTGGCGGTCGCGCTCGCCGCTTATGCCGGAATCTGGGAAGCGGCCATGTCTTCGCCGACCCGCTGATGTCGGCGCCGAATACAGCGCGTGCGCTGGATGGTTGTGACCCCGGGCGCAGGGTCGTGGCGGTGAGGTGCTTCGCATCGAATCCAACTCGCCCCAAGAGGGCAGCGCCCGTCAGACCTTGTCCT